>NZ_JAASQV010000010.1 GCF_011761945.1 Sphingomonas leidyi | reverse complement strand
GCTCTTTGACATAGTGATTTAGATGAAGGGACATGTGGGCGGCGGCCCTGGGTTCTGGCGGCTTCTAGGCGTCGGATACTCAGATAAAGTCAAGCCGTTCCAGGGTCTTGTTGGTTTTGGCCGATGAGATCTGCAACATGTCCTTACACGTTTCCATACGTGAAGAATTGTGCAGGAACGGCTCCTAGAAATGAGCTGTGCTGCTGGGCACATTCCGGCTCAGTGGCATGGAACATCAAACTTGAGAGTTTGATCCTGGCTCAGAACGAACGCTGGCGGCATGCCTAACACATGCAAGTCGAACGAGACCTTCGGGTCTAGTGGCGCACGGGTGCGTAACGCGTGGGAATCTGCCCTTGGGTTCGGAATAACTCGCCGAAAGGCGTGCTAATACCGGATGATGTCGTAAGACCAAAGATTTATCGCCCAGGGATGAGCCCGCGTAAGATTAGCTAGTTGGTGAGGTAAAGGCTCACCAAGGCGACGATCTTTAGCTGGTCTGAGAGGATGATCAGCCACACTGGGACTGAGACACGGCCCAGACTCCTACGGGAGGCAGCAGTGGGGAATATTGGACAATGGGCGAAAGCCTGATCCAGCAATGCCGCGTGAGTGATGAAGGCCTTAGGGTTGTAAAGCTCTTTTACCCGGGATGATAATGACAGTACCGGGAGAATAAGCTCCGGCTAACTCCGTGCCAGCAGCCGCGGTAATACGGAGGGAGCTAGCGTTGTTCGGAATTACTGGGCGTAAAGCGCACGTAGGCGGCTTTGTAAGTCAGAGGTGAAAGCCTGGAGCTCAACTCCAGAACTGCCTTTGAGACTGCATCGCTTGAATCCAGGAGAGGTGAGTGGAATTCCGAGTGTAGAGGTGAAATTCGTAGATATTCGGAAGAACACCAGTGGCGAAGGCGGCTCACTGGACTGGTATTGACGCTGAGGTGCGAAAGCGTGGGGAGCAAACAGGATTAGATACCCTGGTAGTCCACGCCGTAAACGATGATAACTAGCTGTCCGGGCACTTGGTGCTTGGGTGGCGCAGCTAACGCATTAAGTTATCCGCCTGGGGAGTACGGTCGCAAGATTAAAACTCAAAGGAATTGACGGGGGCCTGCACAAGCGGTGGAGCATGTGGTTTAATTCGAAGCAACGCGCAGAACCTTACCAGCGTTTGACATGTCCGGACGATTTCCAGAGATGGATCTCTTCCCTTCGGGGACTGGAACACAGGTGCTGCATGGCTGTCGTCAGCTCGTGTCGTGAGATGTTGGGTTAAGTCCCGCAACGAGCGCAACCCTCGCCTTTAGTTACCATCATTTAGTTGGGGACTCTAAAGGAACCGCCGGTGATAAGCCGGAGGAAGGTGGGGATGACGTCAAGTCCTCATGGCCCTTACGCGCTGGGCTACACACGTGCTACAATGGCGGTGACAGTGGGCAGCAAACTCGCGAGAGTGCGCTAATCTCCAAAAGCCGTCTCAGTTCGGATTGTTCTCTGCAACTCGAGAGCATGAAGGCGGAATCGCTAGTAATCGCGGATCAGCATGCCGCGGTGAATACGTTCCCAGGCCTTGTACACACCGCCCGTCACACCATGGGAGTTGGGTTCACCCGAAGGCGTTGCGCTAACTCGCAAGAGAGGCAGGCGACCACGGTGGGCTTAGCGACTGGGGTGAAGTCGTAACAAGGTAGCCGTAGGGGAACCTGCGGCTGGATCACCTCCTTTCTAAGGATAGCGGCGGAAAGCGCTCCGGCTAAGGCTGGGGAAGAGCTTCCTCCCATTCCAAAGAACATAGCCGCCGTCCTCATGTCCCTTCATCATCGGATATCGTGCCTCAGGGCACGATAGCCTGAGCTGGCTCACGCCGCCTGCGGCCCTTTATGGGTCAGCCGGGCATGGCATGGGGGCCGGTAGCTCAGGTGGTTAGAGCGCACGCCTGATAAGCGTGAGGTCGTAGGTTCAACTCCTACTCGGCCCACCATGGCCAGGCATGTGGCTAGCCGGCAGGCGCGCCAGACGGGGCCTTAGCTCAGTTGGGAGAGCGCTAGCTTTGCAAGCTTGAGGTCGTCGGTTCGATCCCGACAGGCTCCACCAGCCCAGGCTGATGCTGACCAATATCCGAATGATGAAGCAACGAGATCTGCTCTTCGCGAGCAGTATTGCGGGCTGGCCCCGCGAGCTTTTTGACATTGTGAATGGGTTTTTCAAATCGATGCCGTGACGGCGTTGGTTTTCGGTCTTCGGACTGGAAGCGGGCGCCGGAACAAATCGGAAGCACAAAACTCCCATCTGGTTGACCGCCAATGATGGGAAGCTTCCAACCAAGGCTGAGATTATCATCCACACCAAGATACTGCGCTGCACTGCTCTGCCGAGTTTCGTGTCGGTCTTTGACCGATCCAGTGTTGTCGTTGGTGGTGTGGACTCTCAAGCGTGAGGTAAGGGCAATTGGTGGATGCCTTGGCGCATACAGGCGATGAAGGACGTGGCACGCTGCGATAAGCGTGGGGGAGCTGTGAGCAAGCTTTGATCCCACGATTTCCGAATGGGGAAACCCACCTAATCCGATTATTTCGCCCGTCAGAGATGACGGACGGAGTAATTGGAAAAAGGTATCACTTAGCTGAATAAAATAGGCTTCGTGAAGCGAACCCGGCGAACTGAAACATCTCAGTAACCGGAGGAAAAGACATCAACCGAGATTCCGTTAGTAGTGGCGAGCGAACGCGGACCAGGCCAGTGCTTCTAATTCAACTAGCAGAACAGTCTGGAAAGGCTGACCATAGCGGGTGACAGTCCCGTATGCGAAAGTGATGTTAGAAGACTCGAGTAGGGCGGGACACGTGTAATCCTGTCTGAACATGGGGGGACCACCCTCCAAGCCTAAATACTCGTATGCGACCGATAGCGAACTAGTACCGTGAGGGAAAGGTGAAAAGCACCCCGATGAGGGGAGTGAAACAGTACCTGAAACCGATTGCCTACAAGCAGTGGGAGCCTCTTTATGGGGTGACCGCGTACCTCTTGCATAATGGGTCTGTGACTTAATGTATCAAGCAAGCTTAAGCCGATAGGTGTAGGCGCAGCGAAAGCGAGTCTGAATAGGGCGATTTAGTTTGATGTATTAGACCCGAAACCCGGCGATCTAGGCATGACCAGGATGAAGGTGGGGTAACACCCACTGGAGGTCCGAACCGATTAACGTTGAAAAGTTACCGGATGAGTTGTGTTTAGGGGTGAAAGGCCAATCAAGCCGGGAAATAGCTGGTTCTCCGCGAAAACTATTGAGGTAGTGCCTCGGATGAACACCCTAGGGGGTAGAGCACTGGATGGATGCGGGGGTCGCGAGATCTACCAATTCTAACCAAACTCCGAATACCTAGGAGTGATATCCGGGAGACAGACGGCGGGTGCTAAGGTCCGTCGTCAAAAGGGAAACAGCCCTGACCTACAGCTAAGGTCCCCAAGTCACGTCTAAGTGGGAAAGCATGTGGGAATCCCAAAACAACCAGGAGGTTGGCTTAGAAGCAGCCATCCTTTAAAGAAAGCGTAACAGCTCACTGGTCTAAATAAGGGTTCCTGCGGCGAAGATGTAACGGGGCTCAAGACGTGCACCGAAGCTTAGGGTGTGGATTTATCCACGCGGTAGCGGAGCGTTCCGTAAGCCTGTGAAGCGATCTGGTAATGGGTCGTGGAGGTATCGGAAGTGCGAATGCAGACATGAGTAGCGATAAAAAGGGTGAGATGCCCTTTCGCCGAAAGACCAAGGGTTCCTGCGCAAGGCTAATCCGCGCAGGGTGAGCCGGCCCCTAAGACGAGCCCGAAGGGGGTAGTCGATGGGAACCACGTTAATATTCGTGGGCCTGGTGGTGTGTGACGGATGGCGTGTGTTGTATGCTCTTAACGGATTGAGCATGCTTCGAAGCTGTCCCGGGAAATAGCCCCACCGTATAGACCGTACCCGAAACCGACACAGGTGGTCAGGTAGAGTATACCAAGGCGCTTGAGAGAAGTGTCCTGAAGGAACTCGGCAAATTGCCTCCGTACCTTCGGAAGAAGGAGGCCCTCACATTGCGCAAGCAGTATGAGGGGGCACAGGCCAGGGGGTAGCGACTGTTTAGCAAAAACACAGGGCTCTGCTAAGTCGGCTTCAAGACGACGTATAGGGTCTGACGCCTGCCCGGTGCCTGAAGGTTAAGTGGAGGGGTGCAAGCTCCGAAATGAAGCCCAGGTAAACGGCGGCCGTAACTATAACGGTCCTAAGGTAGCGAAATTCCTTGTCGGGTAAGTTCCGACCTGCACGAATGGCGTAACGACTTCCCCACTGTCTCCAGGACATGCTCAGCGAAATTGAATTCTCCGTGAAGATGCGGAGTACCCGCGGTTAGACGGAAAGACCCCGTGCACCTTTACTGCAGCTTCAGAGTGGCATTGGAAAATAACTGTGTAGCATAGGTGGGAGGCTTTGAAGCATTGGCGCCAGCCGGTGTGGAGCCATAGGTGAAATACCACCCTGTTGTTTTTTAATGTCTAACCTCGATCCATGAAACTGGATCAGGGACCCTCTGTGGCGGGTAGTTTGACTGGGGCGGTCGCCTCCTAAAGAGTAACGGAGGCGCGCGAAGGTTGGCTCAGGTCGGTTGGAAACCGACTGTTAGAGTGCAATGGCATAAGCCAGCCTGACTGCGAGACTGACAAGTCGAGCAGAGACGAAAGTCGGTCATAGTGATCCGGTGGTCCCTCGTGGAAGGGCCATCGCTCAACGGATAAAAGGTACGCCGGGGATAACAGGCTGATAACCCCCAAGAGCTCATATCGACGGGGTTGTTTGGCACCTCGATGTCGGCTCATCACATCCTGGGGCTGGAGCAGGTCCCAAGGGTTTGGCTGTTCGCCAATTAAAGTGGTACGTGAGCTGGGTTCAGAACGTCGCGAGACAGTTTGGTCCCTATCTGCCGTGGGCGTCGAAATTTGAGAGGAGTTGACCCTAGTACGAGAGGACCGGGTTGAACATACCTCTGGTGTACCTGTCGTCGTGCCAACGGCGCAGCAGGGTAGCTATGTATGGACGGGATAACCGCTGAAAGCATCTAAGCGGGAAGCCTCCCTCGAGATAAGATTTCTTAGGACGGTCGAAGACCACGACCTTGATAGGCCGGATGTGGAAGTGCGGTAACGCATGGAGCTAACCGGTCCTAATTGTCCTATTCGCGCTTGATGAGTCCCACCATCAACGACAGCATTGTACTGTCGATGATCGGATGATCGTCTTGCCTTGGTGCACCGATTTGAAAAACCTGCCGCAGCACAAGCTTCATTGCTTGGTGGCTATAGCGTCTGTGACCCACCCGATCCCATCCCGAACTCGGCCGTGAAACCAGACAGCGCCGATGGTACTATCGCTTAAGCGATGGAAGAGTAGGTCGCCGCCAGGCATTGCAGCTTGTGCTTCGTCGGGAAACCCATTCACTCTGTTTGTTGGCCTCAGGCGCCGGCGGTCGCTCCCGCGACCTTGGCTTCCGCGCCGATAAGGCACGGCGGCCTCCCGGCCTGGCGGAGCACTGCGCTCCCCCCGAAACCCTGATCCCAACCCCTTGGTGCCGCGGGATGGAGCAGCCCGGTAGCTCGTCAGGCTCATAACCTGAAGGTCGTAGGTTCAAATCCTACTCCCGCAACCACACACAAA
>NZ_JAASQV010000009.1 GCF_011761945.1 Sphingomonas leidyi | reverse complement strand
CGGCAGGACAGCCTCAGGCGGCGCTACGGGGATTTCTGGCCCTTCCCGGGCGGTTTCGGTGCTCACGACGCGCCTCGCTCCTCAGCCGCGCTTGTAGCCCACCTTATAAAGAACGGTCAAATCCGCTTACACGATAACTGTATTATCGGAATAAGCGTTTTCTCGATCTAGCACCATGGAGTGCCGTCAGCAGTCGACCAATCATTGTCATTCAAAGCCGGTTTCCGACTTCCCAAATGCGGACATGTTTTCCCGCTTGCTTCCGGGTCGCCCAATGTCAGAAAAGTCGGACGTTTGGGACTGTCCGGATTTACTCGCCAAGATGGAGAAGCGGTCTTTGATCTTGGCCCTGATCCGCTCATGCCAGTGCTACGTCCCAGCAAGGGAATGGGCGATCATTCGCGAAGGCGTTTGCCGAACCCGATCTTCGAGGACTTTCGGTTCCCTGGCCGACGCCACGTCACGACTTCGCCGGCCCGGTCGGGAATCGCGTTCTACATCTCGATCCAGAGATGATCGATCTGGATCGGAGACAGGCCGGCGAGTCGTTGATGATGGGATCGCAGGAACGCCAGGCGCTGCGCTGCATCGTGGCCTAGCAGCGCCAACTTATCCGTGACCGACCAGTTTTCCACTGTGTCGCCTACGATCGCATCAACCCAGCTATCGAGCTGCTGTTTCCAATGCGGGATGTCGTTGACCTGGACATAGCCGATCATCGCGGCACGGCTATGGCTGCCACCGTGGTGCCCAGCCTTAAAGCGCTGAATCCCACCCGTCGAACTGAACCGGCTGATCAGGTACTCGCGTTCGTCGCGATCCGCCGCTGCGGGCGTGGGCAGGCGCTTGCATTCGATCGGGAGCAAGGTGCGATACTCGGTGTATTCGCGCCCTTCGATCCAGATGATGGCTCCGCTCGGGGCGACGGCAAGGTCCATCGCGCGGCGGCCATCAGCTTCATCAGGCTCCTCGCGCTTGAACTGGATGAAATCCCAGCCTGGCGCGTGGCGAGAGAGACTATTCAGCCGCGAGCAGAGCTGCGCCGTCAGCTTGGTCTCGCCGGTCGCCGCTTCGCGCGCCGGATCATCGCGCCAGCCCGCCAGCGCACCGCCGATGAAACCGACCAGCGCCGACAGCCATTCTCCGGGCTGATGGATACCGACACTCAGCGCTCCCGCCGGTCTACCGCGTTCGCCTTCGTCCGCCAGCACCTCAGAAGCCCTGCGCTCTGAGGTCGGCGAGCACGTCGTCGGCGTCCCGAAGCGCGATGGCGGGCGTCCAAAAACGATGGCGATCGGGCTTCAACAAGAACACGAAGCCGTCGTCGTACAACCGGGTAATCCGCGTGATCGTCAGGCTGGTGCCCCGGCGCTCTTGGAGCAGCGCATCGAGCTTCTGGCGCAGTCCATCCGCGCCGGTCCAATCCACCTCGCCATCACCGAAGACATAGGCCTTGCAGATCGCCCCAGGCCAGCGCTGACCCGGCAGCGCCTTCAGGGCGGTACGCGGATAAACCGCATTGATCTGCCGGGCGAAAACGTCGTCGAATTCGGCAAGGGCTTCGCCCGGCGCGGGCCGCATGACGGCGGCGCCGGTGCCGAGGCGGATGAATTCGCGCTGGTGTTCGACCACATCCGCCGCAACGATCCGCTCGTTCTCGCTGAGGTCGAGGTCATGATCCTCGGGATAGGGCACGGCCAGAACGTCGGCGCTCAGAATGGCGGTGGCGCGCTGCGTGAAGAGCCGAGCGCTGATCCCCGCCACGTAGGCACGCAGAACCGTCGCTTCTCGGAAGAGCCAATCGTTGATCGCGCTCAGCGCACCGAGTTGCTCCGCCGGGGCCGCCAAGCCGACGATCTCGTGCTTGTAGGCGAGGTAGTGGCCGTTCCACACGCCATGGTGCAGATCCTCGTGCTCCTTGATGAGCAGCAAAGGCGGCGTGAAACGCCGCGCGGTCTTGGTGTCCTTGATCGGCTTGTCGGGCACGACGTCGAGAAAGCGCGTATCGAGCCCATCACGCGACAGGTTGCTGGTCGGAAGCAGCGGCTTGCCGACGAGGTGCTCCGCTGGGCGCGAGATGCCCTTCCGGCCGGCGATATAGCCTTCGCCGAAATCCCACTGATGCTTCTGCGCGAAATCCCGCAGAGTCGGATAATCGCGCAAGCGCTGGATCAGGTCGTGGACGCGGCTTCCGCCGAGCAGGTTCGCCCGCCAGATGTCGCGAGACTTCTCCGCGATCGCGTTGCCGAACCAGTGCAGGTCATAATAGTCGATGTCGAAGCCCTGCTCGGCCGTCGCCCGGCCGTTGCGGCGAAACACGGCATGAAGGAGGCGGCTGTCGGCGGTCGGCTGCACCGCCTCGGCAATGACCACGACGACCTTCGGGTCGGCCTCGCCCTTCTTGAAGAGGCCCCGAACCGAGACGAAGTCCAGAACCTCACGGACCGACCAGCGGCTGAAGAAGGACTGACGGAACGTGAGAGCGTGCTGGTTGTAGAGAAAGCCCGCGGGCTCGACCATCGCGAGCACGCCGCCCGGCGAAAGCAGCTCCATCGCCTCGCTGAGAAAGAGATAGGCGAGCTGGTTGTCGGCGAGCGCCCCATGCGCCTTGGTATAGGCGGCATAGCTTCGCCTCGCGCCGTCCGTCGTGAGAGCGGATTCGAACGGCGGATTGCCTACGACGACCGCGACCGGCGCCTGGACCAGGCCGCGCTCTTTGGCCTCGAAGAAGCAGCTCCAGTGGAGCGTGTTGTCGGCGAGCCGCGGAAACAGCTTGACGCTGGAGCGGATCTCTTCGGGCTGGAGAGCGTCGCACAGGCTCAGGCACAGGCTGAACGCGGCCAGTTCGACCGCCCCCTCTTCGAGATCGACACCATGCACGCGCTGGAGCAGCGGACGCAGATCGTCGACATCCGGACGCGCCCAGCCGTTGCGCCAGCGCCAGTGCAGCACCAGCCGCTTGTATGCCTCGACCAGGAAGACGCCCGATCCGCAGGCCGGATCGAGGATGACCCCGTCCCCGGCCATGAGCCGGTCGATACGGTCCCAGCTCAGCGTCTCTTCCAGCATTAGCCGAACCAACGCCGGCGGCGTGTAGATCGAGCTGGCCGCGTCTTTCACGAAGAGCTGGTAGATGTTGCTGATAAGCTCCACCGGCAGGTCGCGGAAGGAGTAGAGGCGCCAGAGGCTGAACTGCCCCGTCGAATCCTCGAAGCCCTCGACCAACCGCGCGTAGCTGGCGAGTTCGGTGCTGTCGGCCAGCGCTGCGCGCTCTGCATCCTTCAGGCGGAACACATGTCCGTTGAACCGCTCTTCGAGCGCTTCGAGCAATGTTATCAACGCCGGACCATTGCCCAGAACCTCGAAAAAGTGGGTGGCGCCAGGCAAGGCGCGAGCGAAGTCGTCCGGCAGAAGGACCGACCGTTCCTCGAGATAGGCGATGAGCAGTGAGAGGATCAGTAATCGCCGCTGCAGCCCGCCATCGAGCAACCTACGCTCGCCCATCTGCCTAGCGAGCTCGCGGACTTCTTCGACCAGTTTACGATGGGCCGATTTCTGAGCCGAAAGCATCAGGCGGCAGGCATCGGGGTCGTCCCAGATGGCGCCATTGCGGATGCGAGCGGCATCCCACCATACGTCCTGCACCGCGATCTCCGCGCCGATCGCCAGCGTGCGGATCGGCCGGCAGATTGGCGTGTCGTCGGGACCGACGAAATCGGGCGCATGCGCGCAGCGGAAGAGCTGAATCTGCCCCGGACCGGCGCGGTAGACGATCGGGACGCCGCTCCAGCTCCACAGCCGCTTGTGCAGCTCAGCGAAAGCCCGATCGTCGGCATGCGCGGCAGCATCGAAAACGAAGGCCTGCGCGACCGATGCGCGACCATGCCGGCCAGCTTCGAAAAATACCGCGCGCGCGCCGTAGCTCGCGGCCTTCTCGATGAAGGCGACTTCCTCGGGGGGCCGCCCCGCCGGAACATAGCCATCGACAGCGACCAGGCCATCGACGGCGGGCAGATCGCCCCCGCGCCCGATCGCGAAAAGCCATTCAGCGCCTTCGAATGCAGCGCCGGGTGTGTGGAGCGTCACATCCGCCTCCTCGGACCGAGGGCGGATGGAAGGGCGAACGGCACCACGATCATTTCTGCCGCTTCTTCTTCGAGAGCGCGAAGCCCTCCTTCAGCAGATCGGTCATCGTGATCCCTTGGGAGACCGCGAAGCCCTTGAACTCTTTCTTGAAGTCGGGACTCACCTTGAAATTGAGCGACTTGTTCTCGCCGTCGCCCCCATGATCCTCGTCGGCCGGATCGGTTCGACTGCTGGCCAAGATACGCCCTCCCACTGCGGCCATGTTCCCTCTCGGCTGCTTCGGTTTGGGCAGAAATACAGATTTCCGCCTTTCTGGCAATCCGGAAAGACGGAATTCCTGAAATCTGGAAAGACAGAAATAAAGAAATCTGGATCGACTCCTCGACTCACGCTGGCTCAGGCGGATTGATGGAAACGGCTAAAAACCGTTGTCATAACGAGAACACAATAGGAACATTTGGTCAACCTGCGGCTTTGTGGCGCCGAATAGAAAACCGACCCCTATTCGTCCAGACTGGCTCCGGTCGACCAACGCTCGTCGCTCGGTTTCAGGAAATACCCTTCCTCGCAACAGGCCGGCGCCAGGGCGTGGAGCGGCGCCTGTTCGTCAAGCCATTCGCCGATCGCGAACGGATCAATCAGGAGAGGCATGTCCCTGCTCGCGCGGCCGACGATCGGGTTCGCGGCGGTGCGAATGCCAGCGCAGTACATGCCGTCAGGCCCATCAGCGATACGGGCGTTGATCCGTGAGGCGATTTGGCGGCTGCTTACGACCAGACCCGGCCTTTCGTGACGGAGCGGCCAAGGTCGGCTTCTGGTAAAGTGAGGGCACAGCGTGGAAAGTACGCCAGACAACGCTAAGTGAGAACGTTCGGAGAACCGTCGATCGGGGAAGGGGCGGGCCTCCATCGAGTAACCGCGATCAACCTGATCACAGCCTGACGTCACAGCACCCTGACATCTGTGACGTCTGACATCTTGCGGAGCTGCTCCAAGAATTCACGGTGCCGCGTGGGAGTGTCGCAGAACGAGATATGCATCCGGGTTACCCCGTCCTGTCGTTCGTATGCAAGCGGACCTTCCTGTAATCGGCATTTGCTGAGAGCGTCGTGGATGGCTTGGACAACGCTCTCGTTCTCATATGTTGTAATTTGATATTCGAGGATTTGCCACTTTTCGCCTAAGCGTTTTTCGATGAGCGCAAGCACGCGCAGCGCGGCCAGCGCCAGACCGACGCCTACGCCCGCCAACACATACTCCTGCGTGGCGGCAGCAAGGCCCAACGCGCCGTTCACCCAGATAAGAGCGGCGGTCGTCAACCCGCGCACGGTGCCGCGATGCTGCAATATAACTCCCGCACCCAGAAACCCGAGGCCCGTCACCACATTTGCCGCGACCCGTCCGGTTTCCATCCCCGGAATTGAGCGCCCAGCCAGGACGAATATGGCCGTGCCCAACGTGATCAGAAACTGTGTCCGAAGGCCTGCGGGTTTGCGCGCCAGTTCACGCTCGAAGCCCAGTGTCAGGCCGACCGTCGCGGCGGCGACAAGCGGCAGCAATGTGTCGATGATGAACTCAGAAAACGACATTGTCACAGCAGGAACGGGGGGCGGAAATCAAACGCGGCGCGACGAGAGATGATGCGCCGCATCGCCGCCGCGAACAGGCGATCGCCCGGGCGGGGGCACGGGTATGATCGCCTATGGTCAGCGATGCGGCGCTGGCCGGGCGCAATTGCGGCGACCCGCCCGGCCAAAGGCGGCAGTGGAAGGATGATTCGGAAGCAGGGTTGTCAGGCACGGGCGGATTCTTTGGCGGTGTCGGCACCGATGGCGGAAATCATTTGCTCCAGATGCCCGTCCAGCACGTCCAGGGCCGCGCGCCGCGCGGCAAGTCGTGCCCGCAGGCATAGCAGAAATTCGATGGCATCGCCGCCGCCGCCGTCCAGAGCGTGACACAGCCTGGTCAGTTCATCGAGGCCGACGCCCGCCTCGAACAAGGTGCGCACGAAGCGCATCCGCTCCAGCGCATGATCGTCATAGAGACGGTGACCGCTCTGCGTGCGGCGCGCCGGGCGCAGCAGCCCGCGCAGCACATAGTCGCGCACAATATGTACGCTCACTCCGGCATCATGGGCCAGACGGGACGCTGTGTAGGGGGCATCGGACACCTCCCTCCTCTGTCGGCAGGGCATGCGCTCCCCGGAGTTCGATCCGCGCGCTGCAAATCCGATGTCAACTGGGTTGTATGCGATCATGGCGTTGCCCGGTGTGGCGGGTGCAACAGCTGTCGATTCAGCTCCTGGCCCACACAAAAAGCCTCCCGAACGCCGATGATGGTCAACCCCGGACGCTTGGAGGCCCAGTCTTGCGCCACATGGGTAGAAGCAAAGAAATGGACGTGGCAGCAGAAGGACCGACGAACGTCGTTCGTTTCCTGCGGCGGCACCAACGACACCGCCACGTCGGCGGGTTCAACAGCCCGTATCTCGTTGGGTGACACGGTAAGCGAAACGGGCGCTCCGGTGGCAGCGCAACGCGATGAGACGCGGGCTGTACAGCCGAGCAGCGCCGGAAACATCAATGTATCCAAAGCGCACCAGGCGTAGAGGCGGCGGCCGTCGATCTCGAAGGAATGCGCCGTTTCGCGTAGGGTGAGGCCGTGGCCGATGATGTTTCCGTCATCATCATATTCGGTACTGGCGGTTTGCGCGAGCACGGCGGCGATGCGCTCATCAGGCCAGTTGAGAATCCCGGCAAGCGTGGTTCGCGATACCGGGCGCCCCTTGGCGAGTTCCCGCAACAGCGCGACGAGGAGTTCCGCGGAATCTTGAGACCGACTGATCGACGGGAAATGCTCGATATATGTAGTGGGGCTCATGACGCTCTCTTTCATCCTGCGCAGCAGGACAGTTTTGCCACATCCTTGCCGAAGCCCTGTGCGGCGAGTTTCAGGCCCTCGACCGTGGTGAGATAGGGAAAGATCGTCTCGCCCAGCGCCTTCGTCGTCATGCCGTGTTTGATCGCGAGCACCATGGTCTGGATGCTGTCGGCTCCCTCGGGCGCGACGATTTGACCGCCCAGCAGGCGATCGGACGTTTTGTCAGCGACCAGCTTGATCAACCCCCGTGTGTCGCGAGCGGCCAGTGCCCGCGGCACCTGGTCGAGGGCGACGATCGAGGTCTTGGTCTCGAAGCCCGCTGCCTGCGCTGCCCTTTCGCTCAGTCCCACGCCCGCCACCTGTGGGTCGGTAAACGTGACCCAGGGCATGACCGTATTGTCGTAGACGAGGTCGTCGCCGTTCAGCGCGTTGTGCGCGGCGAGCTTCGCGCCATAGGCCGCCATATAGACAAACTGATCGCGACCGGTGACGTCGCCGGCCGCATAGACATCCGGTCTCGAGGTGCGCATCCGGTCGTCCACGACCACACTGCCGTTGTCGGCTTGGGCGATGCCCGCTTCGACAAGGCCGAGGCCATCGGTATTCGGCGCCCGTCCGGTGGCTACGAGCACCTGCTCGGCGGCGATCACCTGCTGTGCGCCGTCGGTGGTGATACTCAGCTCGACGCCGGCAGCCGTGCGCGCGATTCCGCGATAAGTTAGTCCGGTCCGGACGGTAATGCCCTCGTCGCGGAGATAGCCGGTCAGCGCCTCGGAGATTTCCGGCTCGGCCTCCGGCAGCAAGCGGCGGCGGGTGATGAGCGTCACCGCCACGCCGACGCGCGCGAACATCTGCGCCAGTTCGCAGCCGATATAGCCGCCGCCGATGACGAGCAATGAGCGCGGTAGCGCGCCAAGTTCCAGGGCAGTCGTGCTGGTGAGATAAGGCACCTCCTCAATGCCGGGAATGTCCGGCAGGGCCGGCGAGGTGCCGGTCGCGATGATGATCTTGCCCGCTGAAATCGCGGCGCCATTCACCATCACGCCCTGCCCGTTCAGACGCGCCGCGCCTTCCAGATAGGCAACGCCGTTGTACTCGGGCAGCAGGTCAATATATTTCTTCTGCCGCAAGCTGGTGACCAGCTCGTCCTTGGCCGCGACGAGCGCGGGCCAGTTGGCCACGCTTGCTTCCCCGACCAGGCCGGGAAAGCGTTGCGCGGCCCGCACACCATGCAGCGCCTCGGCCGCGCGGATCATCGTCTTCGACGGCACGCAGCCGACATTGACGCAGGTGCCGCCGATGGTGCCGTGGCCGATCAGCGCGACATTGGCGCCCTGATCGGCGGCGGTGATCGCGGCCGAGAATCCGGCCGATCCGGCGCCGATGACGGCAAGGTCGTAGCCGCCCTTACGGCTTCCTTCGGTGGTGCAGCAGTCTGACATGTTCAGCTATTTTCCTTGTTCGTTTGTGTTTCAGTCGCACAGCAATCTGCGGCGCGTTGTCGGCGCCAGAGGCCATAGCCGGTGAGCGCGACAAAGAAGGCGAGCGCCGGCATGAGGACATAATCGATCCAGCCCAGCCAGGCCGACAACCCGATCGCGCCGAGCAGGACAACCAGCAAAGGCGTGGCGCAGCAGATCACAGCAATGAGCGAGCCGGCGATGCCGGTCTTCAGAAGCGTTGCGTCCTTCATGCTGCGGTCCTCATCCCGCCGGGCGGGCCGGATAGCCGGCATTGGTGGACGCGGCGGCAATGGCTGCGACGGTGGCGGTCGCCGGGTCATAAATGACCGTCGCCGTCTTGGCGGCGAAGTCGACAGTGACGGACTTCACTCCGGCGACGCCTTTCATCGCCTTTGTCACTGTCACCGGGCACATGGCGCACGTCATGTTTTCGATGCTGAACGTTGTCTTCTGGACCGCGGCGGCTTGCGCGGGGGCAGCTTGCGCGGCGAGCGGTGAAATCGTCGGCGCCGAGAGAAGGCCGGCGGCGCCCAGGGCCGCCGCGCCGAGCGCGATGAGAAGGGGGCGTTTCATATGGGTTTCTCCTATGGGGTAGCGTGATCAGTAGAACAGCGGCGCCCACCAGCTGATTGTCAGGGCAAGGAGGACCAGAACCGTGGCCAGCCACAGCGCCGACTTGGTGATGCGCGAGGCTTGCGGCCGAGCGCAGTAGGAATCTTCCGCGCAGGCCCCCTTCGGCTTGAAATAGACCTGCCGGAATCCGAGCCCGATAAAGACGAGCGCTACGGCGGCGGCGTAGGGCTTGTAGGGTTCAAGGGCCGTGAGGTTGCCCATCCAGGCGCCGGAAACGCCGAGCATCAACAAGAGAAGCGGCGCGATGCAGCACGTCGAGGCGAGGATCGCTCCGACCACACCGCCCGCCGCGAACCATCCTGGCCGGCGGCTCGCCGTTGCCTTTGGCTGCTCAAGAACCTGCATTTGCATATTAGCGCGATCCATGCGACTCGCCTCTCGATTGCTATTCCACTTCATGCTACGCTCTGTAGGTACTACAGACTCAAGAGGTTTTTTGGACCGATGAGCGATCACGTTTTCGGGAAGGGAATGCAGCGCGCTGACTTGGCCAAGCTTACGGGCTGCAATCTGGAAACCATCCGCTATTACGAGAAAATCGGTATGATGCCGGACCCGCCGCGCACGGCCTCCGGCTACCGCATTTATGGCGAGGACCACGTATCCCGCCTGCGCTTCATCTTGCGCGGCCGCGAACTCGGCTTTTCGCTCGACGAAGTACGCGGCCTGCTTGCCCTCGTCGAGGGCGGCGCGCAGACCTGCGCAGAGGTCAAGGAGCGCACTGAGCGGCATCTGGCCGATGTGCGCGCGAAGATCGCCGATCTCAGGCGCATCGAGAAAGTGCTGACCCAGACCGCCGCGCAATGCTCCGGCGATATGGTGCCGGACTGCCCGATCATCGAGGTGCTCGCCTCATGACCCGCTGAGCGTTAGGATTTCGTGTTCTCCCGCAAACTACCCCTTCTTGCGCAACAGCGGAACGACTGCAATTCTCCACCCTACCCCGCCGATCAGGCGGGGCGCTCGATACCCAATCTGCGCATTTCCCGGTAGATGGTTGATCGGCCGATACCGAGCTGCCTTGCGGCTTCCGTTGGCGATATCCGGGCTTCCACCAGTTTGATGGCGGCATCGACCCTGGCCATGTCGAGGGGCTGACGGCCAGGCCGCTTTCCCTTGGCGCGGGCAGCAGCGATGCCATCTTTCGTCCGTTCGGAGATCAGGCGCCGCTCGAAATGGGCGATGGCCCCGAACACATGGAAGATCAGTTCGCCAGCGGCCGACGACGTGTCGATCTTCTCCTCAAGGCTCAGCAACGCCACGCCCTGGGCGCGCAGCTTCTCGACCGTAGCGAGAAGCTCGGCGAGCGAGCGTCCGAGCCGATCGAGGCGCACCACGGCCAGCGTGTCGCCCTTGCGGGCGTAGGCGAGAAGTTCGACGAGGCCGGGACGATCCATGCTCTTGCCGGACATGACGTCGGTGAACACCTTAATGGCACCGGCTTTCTCGAGACGTATGGTCTGCCCCGCCACATCCTGATCGCCGGTGCTGACACGGGCATAGCCCAGAATATCGCTCATGCCGGCGTCTCCCAAACGGTCGTTCTGTGGACGCTCTGAAGCGCGACCGCTTCACCCCACCCATATCCGTCCACATACTATGTCTCTTTACTCATGCCTGTCCATAGTCGCAATTGACCTTTTGTGGACAGGAATCGGCATGACAAAGCGCAAGCATCAACTCTTGACCGAAAGCGAGCGCGGCCAGATCCTCGCGATCCCGACCGATCGTGACCATCTGGCCCGGCTCTATACCTTCGAGCCTGCGGACATTGAGATCATCGGCGCGCGGCGGGAGCGACGGAACCGGTTGGGCGTCGCGCTGCAGCTCGCCCTTTTGCGGCATCCGGGCATCGCCCTCGCGCAATTGATACGCGACAGGGGAGCGATACCCCATGATCTCGCCGCTTTCGTCGCGGAGCAGCTTGGCCTGCGCGTAACTGATCTGGCCGACTATGCCGCACGGGATCAAACGATGACGGACCATGCCCGCGAGCTGGCGGCGCGCCTAGGCCTTCGGGGGCCGACCCGCGCCGATATCCCCTTTATGATAGAAGCGGCCGCGAAAACGGCATGGGCAACCGACAAGGGGATGACGATCGCAAGCGGCGTCGTCACCGCCCTTCGCGAGGCCCGGATTCTGCTACCGTCCATCTCCACCATCGAGCGCGCCAGCAGCGCGGGGCGTGCGCGTGCCCGCAAGCAGGCTGCCTACGCCCTGATTGCCGATCTCAGCACTGAACAGGTCCAAGCCCTTGACCAGCTCTTTGACGACGCCGGCGGCATGAGCCAGCTCGCATTCCTCAAGACCATCCCTGTCGCTGCCAAGCCCGATCATATCCGCCAGATTCTCGACCGCTTGCGGCAAGTGCGAAAGATCGGCATCTCCCGGGAGGTGGCTGGTCGCATCCATGCGGACCGACTTCGGCAATATGTCACGGAAGGCCGCGCTTCGCCTGCCTATATGACCGAGCGATATATTCCCTCCCGGCGGCGCGCCACGCTGGTTGCCTTCCTGCTCGATCTTGAAGAACGGCTGACCGACAGCGCCCTAGAGATGGCGGACAAGCTGATCGGCAGCATCTTCACCCGCGCGAAGAACGCCCAAACGCGCAACTATGCCACCACGTCGAAGAACGTGGCGCGACTGATGCTGATCTTTCGCAGGACGATCGACACGCTCACCGATGCGGTCGATACCGGCGAAGACCCTATAGAGGCCCTGGACGCCTCGGTCGGGTGGAACACCCTCCTGAGGGCCAGGCCGGAAGTGGCGACGATCGCGGAAACCGCCAGCCTCGACCCACTGACGGTCGCGGCCGATCGCTATGCGACGTTGCGCAAGTTCGCCCCCGACCTGCTTGAAGCGCTCCAGTTCAGGGCCGGAAAGGGCAGCGCGAAAACGATCGCCGCCATTGAAATACTGCGCACCCTCAACAAGTCGGGCAAGCGCGATCTGCCCTCCGACGCTCCGATGCCTTTCCGCAAGGAATGGCGGAAAATCGTTGTGGGCGATGACGGCAAGATCAACCGGCGGCTCTGGGAAATCGCGACGATCGCGCATCTTCGCAACAAGCTGCGTTCCGGGGATGTCTGGGTGGAGCGATCGGCGGGATACCGCCGGTTCGACAGCTACCTGCTGAGCGTACCGAAGGCGAAGCCGATCGTGTCGGCTCTTGGCCTGCCACCCACAGCCGGCGAATGGCTCGAACAGCGGGGCCGCGAACTGGACTGGCGGCTGAAGAAATTTGCCCAGCGCCTGAAGCGCGACGCTCTGGAGGGTGTGCGATACCGCGACGCCCGCCTCCAGATATCGCCGGTACGCGCGATCGCGACGCCCGACGCCGAAGCGCTGGCCGACCGGCTCGATGCCATGATGCCACGTATCCGCATCACCGAGCTGCTGCATGAGGTGGCGCGGGAAACCGGCTTTCTTGCGGCGTTCACCAACCTGCGCACCGGCGAGCCGTGTCCCAATGAAAACGCGCTGCTCGCCACGATCCTCGCCGATGCGACCAATCTCGGCCTGTCGCGCATGGCGGCGGCGAGCCAGGGCGTCACGCGCGATCAGCTCCTGTGGACCCATGACGCCTATATCCGCGACGACAGCTACCGCGCGGCGCTCGCCGTCCTCATCAATGCGCACCACCGCCTGCCATTCTCGCGGGTCTGGGGCGATGGCACCACGTCCAGTTCCGATGGCCAGTTCTTCAGGGGCGCGAAGCGCGGCGCATCGGGGGGCGACATCAACGCCCGCTATGGCGTCGATCATGGCTTCAGCTTCTACACCCATAATTCCGATCAGCGCGCGCCTTACCACGTCAACGTGATCTCAGCGGCGACGCATGAGGCGCCCTATGTCCTCGACGGCCTCACCAGCCACGGCACCGATCTGAAAATCGCCGAGCATTACACCGACACGGGCGGGGCGACCGATCATGTCTTTGCCCTGTGCGCCATGCTTGGATTTCGCTTCTGCCCGCGCCTGCGCGACTTTCCCGACCGACGGCTCGCGACGATCGCGCCGGTTGCAGCTTATCCGTCCCTCACCCCGCTATTGGGAAAGCGCATCCGGTCCGACATCATCGCTGAGCAATGGGACGACGTGCTGCGCCTCGTAGGGTCGATCAAGGCCGGACACGTGGCGCCGTCGGTCATGCTGCGAAAGCTCGCCGCCTATGAGCGGCAGAACCAGCTCGACGTCGCGCTACAGGAAATCGGCAAAATCGAGCGGACGCTGTTCATGCTGGATTGGCTGGAAAATCCCGATCTACGCCGGCGATGCCATGCCGGCCTCAACAACAGCGAGCAGCGCCATGCCCTGACGCAGGCGATCTACACATTCCGCCAGGGTCGGATCATCGACCGCAGTCATGAGGCACAGAAATATCGCGCATCCGGCCTCAACCTGGTCATCGCCGCGATCGTCTATTGGAACACGATCTACATGGATGCCGCTGCCCAACATCTCCGGTCAACATCGGTCGCGGTGCCTGATGATCTGCTTGCCCATACCTCCCCTGTTGGCTGGGAGCATATTGCTTTCTCCGGCGATTTCCTCTGGGATAGAGCCGCTGCTTCCAATGGCCGCAAGGCCCTCAATCTGCCGCCGGATAGCCGCGTCGCCTAAGCGTTCCCTGACTGTTCGTCCTTAGCGTTGTCTGGCGTACTTTCCACGCTACGCCCTCTGATGGCGGCGGATGAGTTGCGCCAATTTCTCTTCGCTGAGGCCGGCGCCTTGGTCGCGCACCCTGATGATCGCTCCGGGCCCGGATATGATCGTCACGGTTCCGCCCATGGGCGTCGCGCGGACGGCATTTTCAATGAGGTTTCGAATCCCTGCGCCGATCGCTTCCCTGTGGCCGTATATCATTGGCATCTGGCCTTCGGACTCTATCGCGATCTCGCGCCCTTGCGCGATGACGGTCGCTGCCAGGGACGAGACACTGTCTTCAGCTAAAGTCTCGAGATCGAGTGGCTCAGGCGTCATGGGCATGGTGGCGTCCGCGTCGATCTGCGCGAGTAGCAGGAGCTGATCCACAAGACGGCGCATGGCGCTGACCTGCGCCTTCAGAGGATCTCCATCCGAACCCTCGCGTCGATCGAGCTCGAGAGACAAAATGGCCAACGGCGTCCGCAATTCGTGGGCGACGTCAGACGCAAAATCCGCCTGTTGCTGGGCTGAGGCGTCGAGTCGGTGAAGCAGATTGTTGATGGACCGCACGAACGGTTTCGCTTCAGTAGGAATATCGGCTTCATCGATCTGCATCCCGCGTTCGGTCGGTGCGGTTTCGATATGACGCGCCGCTTTGCTCAGGGGCTCGAATGCCGTTCTGATGACCCATGTGGTTGCAAGGCCCATTGGCAGGATCAGCACCACCAGTGGGATGAGAACATGATCGAACAGTTCCGTCGATGCCGCGTCGCGCATGGTCGGATCGAGCAAGGCGCTAAACGGTATGCCATATTCCGAGAGGACAGCGTAGATCAGCGACACCGTACCGATGGCGCCAACCAGCAGCAGGCCACCGATGAGCCGATGGCCAACCGAAAGACGCTTCAGCACGGTTCCCGGTCTTCCAGCAAGTAGCCTAGTCCCTTGATCGTATGGAGCATGTTGCGAGCTCCGCATTCCTCAAGTCGACGACGCAGCCGCGAGATTGCGGCATCCACTGCATTAGGGGATATCTCGTCTCGAAAACTATACAGGGCATTTTCGATACGAGATCGACGAACGACTGCACCAGCCTCCCGCATGAGTAACTCAAGCAGGCTGGTCTCGCGAGGTGACAGATCGATGGCCTTACCCTGATACCGCGCGCGATGAGCGCTCGTGTCATAGGATAGGCTGCCCACCTCCAGCACGGGCGCTGCCCGGGCTCCCGGACGGCGAAGTAGTGCCCGAATCCTCGCCGCCAGCTCATCCGCCTCTACCGGTTTGACGACATAGTCGTCAGCGCCGCCGTCCAGTCCATCGACCCGCTGCTGGAGCGAACTGCGGGCTGTCAGCATCAGGACCGGTACGGCAAGGCCCGCGTCACGCCTCTTCTTGATCCAATGTACGCCGTCACCATCGGGCAAGCCCAGATCGAGGATGAGTGCATCATACTGAGCCGACCCAAGAACCAGATCCGCCTCCGCTGCCGAATAGGCACAATCGCATACGAATTTCCGACGCGTAAGGCCCTCCGCCGTCAGATCTGCCAGGTGGCGATTGTCTTCAATGATCAGAATGCGCATGCTCTCATCCGGCGATGGTTTTACCCGGCATATTACCGAACCGATCTGACATCGTCCTGACCATATGAATTTCTTCTGACGCTTGTGATCCGATGGGGCGTCGCGCCTCCAAATTTGTGCGGATCGAGCTTGCCGGACTGGCACGAGATAGCGAACAGGCTATAATTCGGGTCAAAGAAATGGCTTGGCTTCAAAGGGGATTACGATGCGCAGCCACCGGGAAACCCATCTCGTCTCTCGTATCGGATGGCTTCGTGCCGCGGTGCTAGGCGCCAACGACGGCATCGTATCCACGGCTAGCCTGATGATCGGGGTCGCTGCGTCCGGTTCCTCCCGTTCTTCTATGTTGATATCGGGTATAGCGGGGCTGGTAGCTGGCGCGATGTCGATGGCTGCGGGCGAATACGTGTCGGTAAGCTCTCAGTCCGACACCGAGGCGGCGGACTTGCGCCGGGAGCAGCAGGAAATCGCTGCCAATCCCGATGCGGAATTGGCAGAGCTGGCTGGCTTCTATGTTCAGCGAGGCGTCGACGAAAAGACCTCGCATGAGGTTGCGAAACAACTCATGGAGCATGACGCACTGGGTGCTCATGCTCGCGAAGAACTCCACATCACCGAGATGACTGCCGCACGCCCGATCACAGCGGCATTGACGTCTGCCTCGACGTTCACGGCCGGAGCCCTGCTGCCTCTCATCCTTGCGGCTTTGCTTCCGGCGTCGCTCACCGTAACAGGCGAAGCGCTGGGATCGCTCCTGTTCCTGGCGCTCCTGGGATGGGTGGGAGCTGCCGCTGGCGGTGCAAACCCGCTCAAACCTGTCGGTCGTGTGGTGTTCTGGGGGGCGTTGGCCATGGGTTTGACCGCTGGCATTGGCAGCTTGGTCGGGAAAGCAATTTAGGACAAAGGCCCAAAAGCTGCGCACATGAAACTTCTTCTACGACGTTAGGAGCGTGTCGCTTGTAGCGACCACCGCAGCACTCGCTACAAAGCCAAACGAGGCAAACAGCGCGTAAATATCTTAATCAAGCACTTGAGCAAATCCGGCCACGCCTTCAGGTAATGATGGACGACGCTCCGGTTTGGCAGACGGCCGGATTTCTTCGACCTTACCCAGGCCTCCGAAAATCGCTTCCATTGTTCGGACGCACAAAGCGACCCCCTCGTCAGCAAGCGCATACCAAACGAGTTTGGCCTCCTTTCTCGTTTGAACGAGATTGGCCCGGCGTAACTCCCCTAGCTGTTGGCTGAGTGCTGGTTGGACAATGTCTGTCGCTTCGCCGATCTCCGAGACGTTGCGCTCCCCGCGCAACAGGCAAGAGAGGATCATGAGGCGCTGTGGTTGCGCAAAAACCTTGAGCTTCTCGGACGCGACGGTCGCAGCTTCACGGTCCTCGTAAAAGGCCTCGTTCATAGCGCGTCCGCGAAGCGGCAAAACCAGTCCTGGCGATCTTCTGCGATGTCAGATGGTGGACAGAGCAAAGGCTGTCCGTCCCGCCACCCTTCAGGCGCAAGTTTCTGGGCACTGCCCACCACTTGCAGTGCTTTAAGCAACCGCAGCATCTCATCGACCGATCGCCCAACATTATGGGGGTAGCATGTGATCGCCCTTATGACCCCTTCGGGATCGATGAAGAATGTCGAACGCATAGCCATGCTGTCAGCAGATTGCTCGTCAACCATGCCATAGGCATGCCCAATCGCCATGCTCGGATCCTCGATTATCGGGAAGCGGACATCCGCTCCGAGCGTCTCTCGGATCGCTCTGACCCACGCCATGTGCGAGTAAAGGCTGTCGACTGACAGTCCCAACAGCGACGTTTCAAGGGCATCAAATTCCGACTGCCGACGGGCGAGTTCAGCGAATTCGGTGCTGCAAACTGGCGTGAAGTCAGCGGGATGGGAAAAAAAGATCACCCATCGTCCACGCAACTTTGAAAGCTGAATTTCGCCCCCGGTCGAACGGGCGCGAAAGTCTGGCGCGGGCTCTCCAATGCGCGGTGAGCGAGATTCAATTCTTTGGGCCATTTCCATGACGTCTCCTTCGACGCTCCTCCCTCTTGACGCAACAAGATTATTCGATTACACGATATATGTAAACGTGAATTTGTGAGGTTTTCCGTGGCCGACTCCGCTCTTGCAGCCGCCTCATCGCAGATCTCAGCCGCTCAAACGGGCACCCCCCAGATCAAGGCGTTCTTCGACGAGCCGACCTTCACGGTGACCTATGTTGTTCATGATCCCGAGAGCCGCCACGCTGCGATCATCGACAGCGTGCTGGACTATGACCCCGCCTCGGGTCGCACCTCCTTCTCCTCGGCAAACGCGCTCGTCGCTTTTGTCGAGGAGAAGGGGCTTGCTATCGACTGGCACCTGGAGACGCACGCTCACGCGGATCACCTGTCAGCTGCGCCATATCTGAAGGAGAAGTTGGGCGGGCAAATCGCCATTGGCGAGCAAATCATCACGGTGCAGCAGACATTTGGTAAGCTTTTCAATGCGGACACCGATTTCGAGCGCAACGGTTCCGACTTCGATCATTTGTGGAAAGACGGTGATCACTTCCGGATCGGCAATCTTGATGTAACCGTGCTGCATGTGCCGGGGCACACGCCGGCCTGTATCGCCTATGTGATCGGCGACGCCGTCTTTGTCGGCGATACCATGTTCATGCCCGACTACGGCACGGCACGTGCTGATTTTCCCGGTGGCGATGCCCGAACCCTCTATCAATCTGCGATGCGGCTTCTGTCGCTCCCGCCGGAAACGCGGCTGTTCATGTGCCACGATTATCTTCCGGAAGGGCGCAAGGACTATGTCTGGGAAACGACCGTAGAGGCCGAGCGCCAAGCCAACGTCCATATCCATGACGGGGTAAGCGAAGACGAATTTGTCGCGATGCGCGAGGCCCGCGACAAGACGCTCGCGATGCCGCGCCTCATTCTGCCTTCTGTCCAGGTGAACATGCGCGCCGGTCATTTCCCGCCTGCCGAGGACAATGGCGTCACGTACCTCAAGATTCCGGTCAACGCAGTATGATGCTGCCCGGCTTCCCCAATGCCACCCCCGTCGCGGGGTTGGTTGGCGGCCTGCTGATCGGGCTTGCGGCAGCGATCATGCTGCTCGGACTTGGTCGCATCGCTGGTGTAAGCGGTATGTTGGCCCGCGCGTCGGGAATTTCCGATACGGGCGCACCGCGCGCCATAGCGCTCGCGTTCATCGCCGGACTGCCGCTTGGTGCACTCCTCGTCATACTGTCTTCCAGCAGTATCAGACCGCTTTTTACAGGATCAGTCCTGCAACTGGTCATTGCCGGACTGCTCGTAGGTTTCGGCACGCGCCTTGGTTCAGGTTGCACGAGCGGTCACGGGGTCTGCGGTCTCTCCCGACTTTCGCGCCGGTCGATGGTCGCAACGCTGACCTTCATGGTCAGCGGCTTCGCCACCGTTGGGCTGATGCGCGCTTTCGGTTTCATCAACGGATAGTCGGAGGACACCGGACATGAAGAGGAATATGGGAACGGTCGATCGGATGCTGCGCACCATCGCAGCCTTGGCGATCGGTTATCTCTGGTGGACCGGAACGATCAGCGGGGACCTCGGTGTCGGCTTGGCGATCGTCGCAGTTATATTCCTTCTGACAAGCGCGGTCAGCTTCTGTCCGCTCTACCGCCCGCTCGGCCTTTCAACCTGCGGCACTGGGAAGTGAAGGTCCCTGCCATCTCGTTGCTAGCGGGCACCTTGTTCGGAGCTGGGCTCACCATATCCGGCATGGCTGACCCCGCGCGGGTGCGCGCCTTCCTCGATCTGTTCGGGGCCTGGGATCCCACGCTTGCCTTCGTGATGGTCGGTGCGATGGTGCCGATGGCGATCGCCTGGTTGGTCCAGAAGCGGATGCCGCGACCGATCGTCTGCGAGGCGTTCGACTTGCCCGGTACAAGCTTGCTGGATGCCAAGTTGCTTGGCGGAGCGTCATTATTCGGGATCGGTTGGGCGATCGGGGGACTATGTCCCGGCCCCGCACTCGCCGACCTTGCCATCGCACCAATTGAAGCCGGAATTTTCGTCGCCGCCATGCTCGCCGGCATGACCGCGCACCGCATCATTACAAAATGAAAAGAGGCCCGCTTCAGAGCGGGATCGAGGAGAAGCCATGGACATCAAGCCGCTCAATCGGGACTTTGCAATCTCCCCGCAGATTGATCTCGCCGACCTTCCGGCAATCGCCGCCCAAGGTTACAAGGCGATCATCTGCAATCGACCTGATAACGAGGAGAAGGGTCAGATTGCCGCTACGGAGCTTCGTGAAGCTGCCGAACGACTGGGCTTAGAGTTCGCGCATGCGCCCGCAGTCTCGGGGGCGATTACCGATGCGAATGTCGAGGCCATGGCAAGTGCGCTAGCGCGCCTTCCTAGGCCGATTCTCGCCTTTTGCCGCTCCGGCGCGAGGTCGACGAAGTTGTATGACCTCGCCTCCTCTCGGAGCCAATCGGCCCCTGTAGTCCATATTCACGATGTCGTGATTGTCGGCGGCGGTGCAGCGGGGATTGCGACGGCAGCAAGCCTTCTAAAGCGCAATCCGAAGCTCGATATTGCAGTTATCGAGCCATCCGAGGAACATTATTATCAGCCCGGTTGGACTATGGTCGGCGCCGGTGTCTTCGAGAAAGAGTTCACACGGCGCACCGAAGCGCAGGTCATGCCGAGCCGAGTGAACTGGATCCGCGCAGCAGCCTCGGATTTTGCCCCCGACGAAAACAAGGTGACCCTCAGTGATGGCGGCGAAGTCCGCTACCGTGTTCTCGTTGCCTGTCCGGGTATCAAATTGGATTGGAACGCTATTCCGGGCTTGGCCGATACGATCGGCAAGAACGGCGTGACGTCCAACTATGGCTATGATCTTGCGCCCTACACCAACAGACTGGTGAAGCAATTTAAGGGCGGACGGGCGCTGTTCACCCAGCCCGCAATGCCTATCAAGTGTGCCGGCGCGCCGCAAAAAGCGATGTACCTTTCCTGTCATCGCTGGGAGAAGGCAGGCGTCCTGAAAGACATCGACGTCCAGTTCCACACCGCCGGCGCGGTGCTGTTCGGCGTTGCCGCCTATGTCCCGGCGCTGATGGAATATGTCGAGCGCTATGGCGCGCACCTCAATTTCGAATCGAAGCTCGTCGCGATCGATGGCGCCGCAAAAGTGGCGACTTTCGAGCGCAAGGGTAGCGACGGCACCCGACGCGTCGAAGAGCGCTTCGACATGATTCACGTCGTGCCGCCACAGGTCGCGCCGGATTTCGTGCGCACCAGTTCCCTCGCAGCAGCCTCCGGTTTCATCGAAGTCAACGAGGCGACGCTTCAACATGTGCGCTATCCCAATGTATTTGCATTGGGCGACGCCTGCTCCGCCTCGAATGCCAAGACCGCCGCTGCGGCGCGCAAGTAGGCGCCGGTTGTCGCGGTCAATGTACTTGCCGCGCTCGAGGGCAAGCCGCCGACCGCTGACTATGACGGCTATGGCTCCTGTCCGCTAACGGTCGAGGCCGGCAAGATCGTGCTCGCCGAGTTCGGCTATGGCGGCAAATTGCTGCCCAGCTTTCCCAACTGGCTGATCGACGGAACGAGGCCGTCGCGCCTGTCCTGGCTCCTGAAGGATACGATCCTGCCGCCGATTTACTGGCATGGCATGCTCAAGGGCCGAGAATGGATGGTCACGCCACACGCGATCAAGACGGCGCACTGAGCCATGCTGGAACCAATGCAATATGCTCTGGGCGGCCTGTCAGGTGCACTTGTCGGGTTTGTGCTTGGACTGGTGGGTGGTGGTGGCTCGATCCTTGCCGTGCCCCTGCTTCTGTATCTTGTGGGGATACGCAATCCACATGAGGCCATCGGCACCAGCGCGCTCGCCGTCGCGGCTAACGCACTTGCCGGGCTCTGGAGCCATGCCCACGCCCGCACCGTGAACTGGCGATGCGGCGGCATCTATGCGGCCGCCGGCGTCGTCGGCGCGCTCGGCGGCTCGACGCTCGGCAAGAGCATAGATGGGCACAAGCTGCTCTTCTTGTTTGCGATTCTAATGATCGTGGTGGCGGTCCTGATGTTCCGCGGACGCGGTGACCAAGGGGTCGAAGGCGCACAGTGCAATCGGGAGAATGTCGGCAAGGTCGTCAGCTACGGTCTCGGTACTGGCGCCTTTTCCGGCTTCTTCGGGATCGGTGGCGGTTTCCTTATCGTGCCGGGCCTGATCGCTTCGACCCACATGCCCATACTACGCGCGATCGGCACGTCGCTTGTCGCGGTCGCGGCCTTCGGCCTGACGACAGCGCTCAACTACGCGCTCTCGGGCTATGTCCTGTGGGGCCTGGCCGGCGTGTTCATTGTCGGCGGGGTTGTCGGTAGCGTGATCGGTACGCAAGCGTCGCAAGTGCTGGCAGCTGAAAAGGGTCGGTTGAACAGCCTATTCGCAGTCTTCGTGCTCGTCGTCGCCATCTACATGCTATTCAAGAGCTGGTCCGAACTAGCCAGCTGAACGGGGATATTCATGGACGCCATCATTCTTGCAAGGGCGCAATTCGCGTTTACAGTGAGCTTTCACTTCCTCTTCCCGGCCTTTTCTATCGGGCTGGCGAGCTATCTGGCGGTGCTCGAAGCCCTGTGGCTGAAGACCGGCAAGGGTGTTTATGCCAACCTGTTCCGCTACTGGTTGAAGATCTTCGCCGTCGTGTTCGCGATGGGCGTCGTCTCGGGCATCGTCATGTCCTATCAGTTCGGCACCAACTGGTCGGTATTCTCCGACAAGGCAGGTCCGGTCATCGGCCCGCTGATGGCCTATGAGGTGCTAACCGCCTTCTTCCTCGAGGCCGGGTTCCTTGGCGTCATGCTGTTCGGGATCAACAAAGTCGGGCGCAAGCTGCACTTTGTCGCGACGCTTGCAGTCGCGCTTGGCACCTTCATCTCCGCATTCTGGATCCTGGCGGTCAACAGCTGGATGCAGACGCCTGTCGGCTATGAGGTTGGCGCTAACGGCCAGTTCCTGCCGGGGCCAAGCTGGTTGACGATCATCTTCAATCCCAGCTTCCCCTATCGGCTCTTTCACACGGTCCTTGCCGCCTATCTGACGACCGCTTTCATCGTGGGTGCCGTCGGAGGATGGCATCTCCTAAAGGACCGCACCAATCCCGGCGCACGCAAGATGTTCTCTATGGCGATGTGGATGGCGGCGCTCGTCGCTCCGATCCAGATCTTCGCCGGCGACATGCACGGGCTCAATACTCTCAAGCACCAGCCGGTGAAGGTGATGGCGATGGAAGGCCATTTTCAGAGCCACCCGCACGGTGCGCCTTTGATCCTGTTCGGTATTCCCGACAGCGCGAAGCAGCGGGTGGATTATGCCGTCGAGATACCGAAGGCGTCATCGCTGATTCTCAAGCACAAACTCGATGCGCCCTTGAGGGGGCTCGACACCGTGCCACCAGCTGATCGTCCGCCCGTCGGTATCGTCTTCTGGGCCTTTCGCGTAATGGTCGGGATCGGTTTCGCGATGCTCGGGATCGGAATGCTGAGCCTCATCGCGCGCTGGCGCAAGGCGCTCTACGACTGGCCTCTACTGCATCGCTTTGCTGTGCTGATGGGGCCGTCGGGACTGATCGCAGTGCTGTCCGGCTGGATCGTGACGGAAGTCGGACGGCAACCCTTCACAATCTATGGTCTGTTGAGGACCGCCCAAAGCGCTTCACCGCTGGATGCTCCTGCGGTCGCTACCTCTTTGCTGGCATTTGTGGTCGTCTATTTCACCGTTTTCGGCATGGGCATTTTGTATCTGCTTCATCTGATGAAGAAGCCACCTGAGGCGCATGAAACGCCGTTAGGCGATGCGCCTATTCGCAGCGCGGGCATCACGCCCGCGCCGGCCATAATCGAGGGAGCATCGTCATGATCGATCTCACCGTCATCTGGGCCTGTATCATCGGCTTCGCCATTATCGCCTATGTCGTGATGGACGGCTTTGACCTCGGCATCGGCATCCTGTTTCCCTTCTTCAAGGTCGGTCAGGACCGCGACACCGCGATGAACAGCATCGCGCCTGTCTGGGATGGCAACGAAACCTGGCTGGTGATGGGCGTCGGCGGCCTGTTTGCCGCATTTCCTTTGGCTTACGCCATCATCCTGCCGGCGCTTTATGCGCCAATGATCGCCATGCTGCTTGGCCTTGTGTTCCGCGGCGTGGCATTCGAGTTCCGCTGGCGCGACCCGGCGCACCGTGCTTTCTGGGACAAGGCGTTCACGACAGGGTCGGTCGTCGCCACCTTCGCGCAAGGCATTGCGCTCGGCGCGCTGCTACAGGGCATCACGGTCGAGGGGCGCAGCTATGCCGGGGGTTGGTGGGAATGGCTGTCGCCGTTCAGTCTGCTGACGGGTGTCGGGCTGCTAGTCGGCTATGCCCTGCTCGGGGCTTGTTGGCTCAACTGGAAGACTGAAGGCGGGTTGCAACGGCAGACGGTGACCTATGCCGGGCGGCTTGGCATCGGCCTGCTCATCATGATCGGCGTGATCAGCCTCGCAACGCTGCGGCTCGAAACGCAATACTTTCAGCGCTGGCTGAGTTTCCCGGGCGTGGTCGCGACAGCGCAGGTGCCGCTCGCCACGCTCGTCGTAACATTCCTGTTTTATCGTAGCCTCCGATTGAAGCGCGATGCGCAGCCTTTCTTCTGGGCGTTGGCCCTGTTCGGGCTATGCTTGGTCGGCCTTGGTGTCTCGATCTGGCCCGATGTCGTTCCGGCGCGGGTGACGATCTGGGAAGCTGCAGCGCCCGTCCGCAGTCAGTTGTTCATGCTGGTTGGAGCCTCGATCATGGTGCCCGTGATCCTGGCATATACGGCTTGGTCCTATTGGGTTTTCCGGGGCAAGGTTGGCATTGAGGGGTATCATTGATGCCGCTCTGGCTGAGTCGCCTTGGATGGTTTTTCGGCATTTGGGCTGCTAGCGTTTTCGCGTTGGCGCTTGTGGGCGGAATGCTCCGCTGGTGGCTACGCTAAATGGCCCCTCGCCATAGGTGAGGGGCCAACACTCAAATTTCGGTATTTTCGGGCGTCTTCCACGTCGATCCCGAGATAGCTAACCATATTCTCGATCTTGCTATGGCCGAGCAGGATCTGGACAACCCGTAGATTGCCGGGCGCCCTGTATGTGATCGATGCCTTCGTTCGGCGGAGTGAGCGGGTGCCGTATTCGCTCCGCATCAGGCCAACTCCTGTCACCCATTCATCGACAAGCCGAGCATACTGCCGAGACCGTTCGTCGGGAGGTGCGGGAACGTCGGCTTGTAATCAGGGCTGCCGTTTAACATGTCACAGGCGAACGTCGGGAATGTCCCAAACTCAGTCATTCCAGCTTGCGAGACAGGCGACCAACCGCTCCTGCTTCGGCCGCTAAATTACGATTATAGGCGAGCGGCATGCGGGGACTTTTCCAGCGCAGCGCGTCCATGATCCCGGCCAAATCTTCGCCCGCGACGAACAGGTCCTGATTAAGACCCACCCGCGTCGAATGAGCGCTTATTCCCTTCAGCAGTCGGGCCAGATCGTCAGCGGTAAGGTCGCCCAATGCGCCGCGATCGAACGCACGCTGAATGATTGCCCGCCAGATCGGGCCGATCGATCCCGGATGGAGCGCCGCGGCGCCGATGTCATACTCGACCCGCGCCTTCACAGCGGGCTTGGACAGCGTCTTGCGCAGATCCCAAGTCTCACGGCCCGAGATGCTGTCGATCGAACGACCCTTCACAGCCGCCCGCGCTTTGTAGCGCCGTACCTGCACCCGCCGGAACAACGGCCCCGCGTCGATCCCAGCGGCCTCTCTCCACGCCGCGACAGCCCGCACAGAGCGGGGCGACAAATAGGCTGTGGCTCCCTCGCCCTCCTGATCGCCTTTGCTTCGCGCGATGGCGAGGAGGCGCGCTTCGGGATCAAGCGCCTCGAGAATGTCATTGATGCTGATTGCGACGAGCTCCGATGCACGGAGCCCCGTGTCATAGGCCACCGACAACAGGGCTCGGTCCCGCAGGCCTGGCAGATCGCCCGCGCACGCCTCCAGCAAAGCTCGCACATTCAGTCCGCGAGGACTGTCGCGCTCCACGTCTCGCACTGGCCCCTTGAAGCGCAAGGGACGCGCCTGAGCCTGCGCGGTGCCCTTCTCGCGCCGGATCGCGCGTAGCCGCAGCTTCACGAGATCAGCCTGGGTGGGATCCTTGAGATCAAGCAGCTGATGGATCTTGGCGATCGACGCCTTGTAGCGGCCAAGCGAGGCGGGCTTGGCCCCCTGCCCTGCCCGCGCGTCGAGATAGTCGGCCACCGTCTCGGCCGTCGCCGGCAGTGCAATCCGGTTGTTGCGCCTACACCACGCATCGAACGCCTCGACGTCGGACTTGA
>NZ_JAASQV010000008.1 GCF_011761945.1 Sphingomonas leidyi | reverse complement strand
GACTATCTCGCCGAGGGCGCCGTCTCCCAGCTCATCGACGCCTATGTCGACCAGCTCCGCAAGGTCGGCATCGAGGCACTGCGCCGCCGGCCGCGCCCGAAGCGCGCCGAGGCCGCGCTGCGCCGCACGGAGGGGCCGCGCCTGCGCTCGGCCACCCATGGCATCGACCCCACCGAGCTGGAGAAGCTCGAAGCCAAGCTGAGCCGCGATCGCGAGATCGTCGAGCGCCGCGTGTTCCAGACCGCCACGCTCGACGACCTGTCGCTCGAAACCGGCGTGACCAAGGAGCGCGTCCGCCAGATCACCAAGCGCGCCGCCAAGGCGATCGCCGAGATCGCGGCGAACGACCCGCGCTTCGCCGTGATGGCCGAATATGGCCAGCCGGGCGCCCCCAAGCGCCGCCCCGCCCCGGCCGCGCGCACCACGCCGATCCTTCCCGACGCCAGCCTGCCGCACAATCGCCTGGCCAGCGTCCGCGCCGTCGACCCGAGCACGCTCTCGCCCGCCGCCACGACGGCCGCCGCCGAGCAATCGGAGCGCGTCGAAGCGGTCCAGCTCGCGGTCGCCCCGGCTCCGTCGAGCGCTTCGCTCCACTGATCGCATCGGAACGCCGAGCGCGTCCCGCCATATCCTATAATGCTCCCGAGAGGGCCGGAGGAACCGATGCATCGCAATTTCGACTGGCATGGCACCGAGGATTTCCCCGGTTCGCTGCCGCGCCCCAATCGCCGCCTGACCGCACTCGCGCAGGACGTGGCGCGACTGGCGCGCCCGTTGCTGCCGGCCGGCAGCGAGCTGATCCTCGGCCTGGAAGCGACCGCCGACGGCCAGATCCACCTGCTCTGGTGGCGCCGGCGCGATTTCCGGCGGGTGGCGATCATCTCGGCCACGCCCGATGCCTTCTGCCCGGAGGATAGCGACGAGGGTGCGCTGCAAGATGCCGCGGCGGCACTGCTCGACTATCTCGCCGGCCGCTGGCCGACGCCGCCGGGCGCGCTGGGCGCGATCACCGACGGGACCGGCGTGGCCTTCGCCCCGGATCATCCCGCGCCTTCGGCCGAGGGCTGGCTGCTTCGCCACGCCACCGGCGAAAGCACGCTGGCGATGATCCTCGACCTTGATCCGGCCGGGCCGTGCGGGCTGCTGACGGGGGCCCAGGCGGCGGGTTCATTCCACTAACGGAATGCCGTTTACCTTGTATTATCCTTGAATTGCTTCAAGATACCCTCAGAATCGAGGGGATCGGTCATGGCAAGCGCGAACGGCAAGGGTAAGATGCGGGCGGGACCCGCAGGCGAACCCATGATCGACTTCTATCGTGCAATTGTCTTTCCGAACCGGGTGCGCGAGCAGCGGCAGCGGCATGGCTTTGCCAAACTGCTCCGCCTCTCGGCGAGGATTCCGGAAATCCCCTATATTCGTCTTTCGAAGATCGAACGCGGGGAAGTCGTCGCGCGCGCGGACGAGCTGCGCCGCGTCGCCGCCGCGCTCGGCATTGCCCCGGCCGAGCTGCTGCTCGACATCGATGCCGCCGATTTCGACATCGCCGCCTGGGCCGAGCCGTTCAGCGACGGCGCCCAGATCGACCTGAAGGAAGAGCGGTTCGCCGTGCTGCTCGGTGCCGCGCTGCGCGCGCGCCGCACGCTCGATCCCGCGCTGACCATCGCCATGATCGAGCGCGACTACGGCCTGCCGCCGGTCAATCTTTCGCGTGTGGAAAACGCCCAGAAGCCGTTCGGCCGCTGGAACTCCGCCGTGCAACGCGCGCTGTTCGCGCTGTTCGGCGTTGCCGACGAGCCCGCGTTGCGCGCCGAAGTGGAGAAGCGCCGCGCCGCCGGCGTGCTCGACAGCTTTCTGGCCACGATCGCCAATCCCGAGACCCGGATCTCCCGCACGCGCGAGCGCGTTGCCGAACTCCTGGCGGCGCTGCGCGAGGAAGCGCCCGCGCCGGCCGTCGCCGCGACGGCGGCCCTGCTGCCGCTTCCCGGCGCGCCCGTGACTGCGATACGCTTGCTGCCCGTCTTCGGCGCCCCCCTGCCCCATGGCCTGATCGGCGACCAGCCGACCGGCAGGACCGTGGAGGCGCCGCATATCGCGGGGCCGCGCGCCTTCGGCCTGAAGGTTTGCCGCGCGACGCTGGGCGGCGGCCTGCCCGCCCAGGCGATCGTGGTCGCCGATCCCGATCGCCTGCCCGTGCCCGGCGGCATCGCCGCGTTGCGCGAGGAGGAGGGCTGGCGGCTGCTCTCGGTCGCTTCGGGCCGGGACGGGCGGATGATCGGCTACAGCATCAATCCCGACATGGAAGTATCGCTCGACGATTGCGATCCGGCCCGCCTGGCCGCGATCGTCTCTGCCGTCTTCCTCTGATCGCGGCGCCCGTGCTAGGGCGCCCTGCCATGGGGATCATCGTCGCGATCGAAGGCGCCGACGGCGTCGGCAAGAACACTACGTCGAAGCTGCTCTGCGAAACGCTCCAGGCAGCGGGCAAGACCGCCACGGTGATCGGCTTCCCGCGCTATGGCGAGACCGTCGCCGGCGTGACCATCGGCCGCTACCTGGCCGGGGACATGCCCGTGCCGGTGGGGCCCCATGCCGCCGCGACTCTCTATGCGCTCGACCGGTTCGAGTGGCGCGAGCAGATCCTCGCCGCAGCCGCGGCGCACGACGTGCTGATCTTCGACCGCTATGTCGCCTCGAACATGGCCTATCAGGGCGCGCGCGTGCCGGCGGAGGAGAGCCGCGCGCTGATGGAATGGATCCTGGCGCTCGAGACCGGCCAGTTCGCCCTGCCCATTCCCGCCCTCTCGATCTATCTGAACACGCCCTGGGAGCTCGCCCGCGCGCTGATCCTGCAAAAGGCCGAGCGCAGCTATACGAGCAAGAGCTTCGACGAATATGAAGCCGATGTCGCGCTCCAGCAGCGCGTGCGCGGCAATTACGAGTCGATCGTGGCGGCCGGCCTGCTCGGCCCCTGGCAGATGGTGCATGCCAGCAGCAACGGCACGATGCGCCCGCCGGCCGAGATCGTCGGCGAGATAGTCGCGCTTCTGGAAGCGGTTCCGCAACAAGGCTGAAAGCGGCGCGACCGGCTTGACAGCCCACCCCGCGGCGCCGCATGGTAGCGCTATCAAAAGCAGATATTGGGGCGAGAGGATTTGAAAGCGTCTCCGGCGGAAGTGCTGCCTGTCGATCATGCCAAGGCGATTCTGGTTGGCCGTATCCTGACGGAAGCGGGGCCCAGCCCCGTGATCCTGCGCGGCGGCCGGATCCTTGACGTATCGGCCAGCGCGGCGACGATATCCGACTTGCTCGACCATGCCGATCCGGCGGCGGTGGCCGGCGTCGACATCGGTGCCGTGTCCGACATTGGCAGCGATGACGGCCCCGTCCTGCTCGCTCCGATCGACCTGCAATGCGTCAAGGCCTGCGGCGTGACCTTCGCCCTCTCGGCGATCGAGCGGGTGATCGAGGAACGCGCGCGCGGCGATGCCGACAAGGCGGTGGCGATCCGCGACGACCTGGAGGCCAGGATCGGCTCGGGCATCCGCGCGGTCGCCCCCGGCACGCCCGAGGCGGCGAGCCTCAAGGCGGCGCTGATCGAAGCGGGCATGTGGTCGCAATATCTCGAAGTCGCGATCGGCCCCGATGCCGAGGTGTTCACCAAGGCCCCCGTGCTCTCCGCGGTGGGCTGGGGCGCGGACATCGGCGTGCGTTCGGACAGCGACTGGAACAATCCCGAGCCCGAAGTGGTGCTGATCGTCGACCGGCACGGCACGCCGCGGGGCGCGACGCTGGGCAACGACGTCAACCTGCGCGACTTCGAGGGGCGCAGCGCCCTGCTGCTGGGCAAGGCCAAGGACAACAACGCCTCGACCGCGCTCGGGCCGTTCATCCGCCTGTTCGACGACGGCTTCACGATGGACGATGTCCGCGCCGCCGAGATCGACCTCGTCATCGACGGGCCCGAAGGCTATCGCCTCGAGGGCACCAACAAGATGAGCCAGATCAGCCGCGACCCCACCGAGCTGGTCCGCCAGGCGCTTAGCGAGCACCAATATCCGGACGGCTTCGCGCTGTTCCTGGGCACGCTGTTCGCCCCGATCCAAGACCGCGACCATCCGGGCCGCGGCTTCACGCACAAGGACGGCGACCTGGTGCGCATCGCGAGCCCGAAGCTTGGCACGCTTGCCAATCGGGTCACCACTTCCAAGGCCGCCCCGCCCTGGACCTTCGGCATCCGCGAGCTGATGCGCAACCTGGCGGGCCGCGGCCTGCTGTGAGCAATTTACTCGGACAAATTAAACGCTATTCCAGGGTACCCTATTCTCATGTCGGAAGCTGATCCCATGCACGTGCCGCTCACTCGCGATCAGCGCGCCCTCTATCCGAGCCTGAAGGGCAAGCGCGTGCTGATCACCGGCGGCGGCTCCGGCATCGGCGCCGGCATGGTCGAGGGCTTTGTCCGCCAGGGCTGCGACGTCACCTTCTTCGACATCGCCGATGCGGAGTCGCAGGCGCTGATCGCCGGCCTTGCCGGCCTGGGGCAGCCGCCGGTCTACGAGCATGTCGACCTGATCGACGTGGCCGGCGCCAGGGCCCGGATCGCGCAGCTGATCGAGGATCATGGCAGCTTCGACATATTGGTGAACAACGCCGCGAACGACGATCGCCACAGGATCGAGGAAGTCACGGAAGAATATTGGGAAAACCGGCTCAACGTGAACCTGAGGCACTTGTTCTTCTGCGCCCAGGCAGTGATCCCGGGGATGAAGGCCAAGGGCGCCGGCGTGATCATCAACCTGGGCTCGATCTCCTGGCACCTCGCGCTGGAGGAGCTGACGCTCTACCAGACCGCCAAGGCCGGGATCGAGGGCCTGACCCGCAGCTTCGCGCGCGAACTGGGCCCCGACAACATCCGCTCGGTCTGCATCGTGCCGGGCAATGTGAAGACCCCGCGCCAGATGAAATGGTACACGCCCGAGGGCGAGGCCGAGATCGTCAAGGCCCAGTGCCTGAAGGGCCGGCTGGTGCCCGACGACATCGCGGCGATGGCGCTGTTCCTCGCCTCGGACGATGCGCGGCTGATCACCGGCCACGAATATTTCGTCGACGCGGGCTGGCGCTGAACCATGGGCGTGGTGACCTCGGCACCTGCGAGTGTCTGGTCGCTCGCCGCGCCGCTGCTCGAAGGGCCCGTCTGGGTGGCGCGCGACGCAGCCCTGTGGTTCGTCGACATCAAGGGCCATCGGGTCCATCGCTATGATCCCGCGACGGGCGACAGGCGCAGCTGGGCCGCGCCCGGCCAGCTGGGCTTCGTCCTGCCGGCGGCAAGCGGCGGGTTCGTGGCGGGGCTGCAGACCGGGCTCGCCCGCTTCGACCCCGCCGACGGCAGCTTCACCCCCCTGGTCGATCCCGAGCCGGAACGGCCGGGCAACCGGATGAACGACGCCACCGTCGATCCCGCCGGCCGGCTGTGGTTCGGCACGATGGACGACAGCGAGGCAGCCGATACGGGCGCGATCTACCGGCTGGCGGCGGACGGCCGCTGCATCGCCGCGAGCCCCTTCGTCTCGATCACCAACGGCCCGGCGGTGAGCCCCGACGGGCGGACGCTCTACCATATCGATACGCTGGGCGGCGTGATCCATGCCTGCGACCTGGCCGCGGACGGCAGCCTGGCCAACCGGCGCGAATTCGCCCGTATCCCCAACGAACAGGGCTATCCCGACGGGCCGACCACGGATGCCGAGGGTTGCCTGTGGGTGGGGCTGTACAAGGGATCGGCGGTGCGCCGCTATGCCCCTGGCGGGCAATTGCTGGAGACCGTGCGATTTCCCGTCGACGCGATCACCAAGATCGCCTTTGGCGGACCCGACCTCAAGACCGTCTATGCGACCACCGCCAACAAGCACCTCTCCCCCGCGGAGAAGGCGGCGAACCCCCATGCGGGCGACCTGTTCGCCTTCCGCGTCGCAGTGCCGGGGGTGGCGGGGACATTGATCCGCGAAGGCGCCTGATTCCGGGGCCCTGTTGGGCGGCCATATAGTCAATTATATTGACTATCATGTGAATTGACTGTAAACGACTCACATGCCCGACGAACCCGCCATCCAGATCCCCCTGCCCGCGCTGCTGCGCCACGCGCGCCACACCTATGGCGCTGCGATGCGCGCAGCACTGGCGGAGGGCGGCTATGACGATATCCCCGGCAACGGGCTCTATGTGATCGGCGCGCTGGCGCTGGGCGAAGCGCCGCTTTCCCAGATCATCCGGGAGCTGCGCGTGAGCAAGCAGGCGGCAGGCCAGCTGGTGGATGCGCTGGTGCTGCGCGGCTATCTCGACCGACAGGTCGATCCCGCCGACCGGCGCCGGCTGACCGTGACGCTGACCGAGCGCGGCCGCGCCGCCGCCGACATACAGATCGCCGCACGCATGGCGATCGATGCCGAGCTGGCCGCATGGGTGGGCGCGGAGAAGATCCGCCATGCCCGCGAAGTGCTCGCGGCGCTAATCGACATCGGCCGTAGCGGCGAGCCCGGCAGCGACTGAGCTCTCCTGCGCGGAGGACGACGAACGAAATCAAGGTCTTCCCTAAGCCGGCGCCAACACCGTCACGTTGACGTCGATCCGGTGGCGATAGCCGAGGCGCTCGTACAGGGCGATTGCCGATGCATTGTCCGCATAGGCGTGCAGGAAGGGTATATCGCCTTGCTCCACGATGCGGGCGGCGACCGCGCGCATCAGCCTGCCGGCAAGGCCGAGGCCGCGGAAATCGGGGTGGGTGCAGACCCCGCTCACTTCGGCGAACCCAAGCGTCCGCATCCGCTCGCCGGCCATCGCGATCAGCCGGCCTTCGCGACGGACGCCGATGAAGCGGCCGAGCCGGTGGGTGCGGGCGAAGAAGGGGCCGGGCTCGGTCAGCGTCGCGAGCGCCAGCATCTGAGCCGCATCGGCATCACCCAGTTCCTCGAAGGCGAAATCCGGATCGGCCGGCATCGGGGCCTCGGCAAGCATCTGGACGCCCATGCGGTGCTTCCGGACCATCGTGCCCGGGACCGGGGGCAGCGGGTCCTTCTCGATGACGATCGCCGGGCCGGTGGCGGCGACCAGCGCACCGAGCATCACCAGCGGCTCGTAATTATGGCCAACCGCGGTGGCGAAGGTCGCATAATCCTGGTCGTAGCGGAGCGCCAGGCCCTGGCCGCGCGCGAGATGCTTCTGGCTGGTGCAGAGCGCGGCCCAGGCGGGATTGTCGAGCGGATGCATGGGAGTGGCTTAGCCTAATCCTCCCCCGGAGGGGGAGGATTTGCGACTAATGATTGTGCCTCGGCACCTTCTCGCTCGTCCGCCGGTATTTCAGCGCGAAATCGAGGACGCCGCCCTCGCCCAGCTGGCCCACCTTCTCGCGATAGAGCTCCTCCCAGGGCGTGTTGCTCTCCGGGATCGGCGGGGCCGGCTCGGCCTTGCGGCGCGCGATCTCGTCCGGCGCGACCAGCGCATCGCAGGTGCCGGCGTTCAGATCGATGCAGATCGTGTCGCCGGTGCGCAGCCAGGCCAGCCCCCCGCCCGCCGCGCTCTCCGGCGAGGCGTTGAGGATCGAGGGGCTGTCGGACGTGCCCGACTGGCGGCCGTCGCCCAGCGTCGGCAGGCTCATGATGCCTCGCTGGATCAGGTGATCCGGCGGCTGCATGTTGACCACTTCCGCCGAACCGGGCCAGCCGATCGGGCCCGAGCCGCGGATGACGAGGATGCAGTTCTCGTCGATGCCCAGCGCCGGATCGTTGATGTTGTGGTGATAATCGTCCGAGCCGTCGAACACGATCGCGCGGCCCTCGAACACGCCTTCATGCCCCGGACGCGAAAGATAGCGGGCGCGGAAATCCTCGCCGATCACGCTGGTCTTCATGATCGCCATGTCGAACAAATTGCCCGACAGGACGAGGAACCCGGCCTTCTCCTTGAGCGGCTTGTCCCATGCGAAGATGACGTCGCGATCGCCGACATGGCTGTCGGCGATATTCTCTGCGAGCGTCCTGCCGGTGCAGGTCATCACCCCGCCGTCGAGCGCGCCATTGGCGAGCATCTCGGCGAGCACGGCCGGGATGCCGCCGGCGCGGTGGAAGCGCTCGGAGAGATATTGGCCGGCGGGCTGCATGTTGACGACGAGCGGCAGGTCATAGCCTGCGCGCCAGTCGTCCGGCGTGATCGCGATGCCCGCATGCCGCGCCATCGCGTCGAGATGCGGCTGGGCGTTGGTCGAGCCGCCGATCGCGGTGAGCAGCCGGATCGCATTGAGGAAGCTCGCGCGCGTCAGGATCTTCGAGGGGCGGAGATCCTCATAGGCCATCTCGACGATGCGCTTGCCGGTCTCGTACGCCATCTGGCCGCGCTCGCGATAGGGCGCCGGGATCATCGCGCAGCCGGGCAGCGACATGCCGAGCCCTTCCGCGATGCTGTTCATCGTCGAGGCGGTGCCCATGGTGTTGCAATGCCCCGAGCTGGGGGCGCTCTCCATCGCGCGGCGGAGGAACTCGGCCTCGTCGATCTCGCCCGCGGCCATCTTGCGGCGCGACCGCCAGATGACGGTGCCCGAGCCGACCAGCTCGCCTTCGTGCCAGCCGTCGAGCATCGGGCCGCCCGACAGGACGATCGCCGGAATATCGACGGTGGAGGCCGCCATCAGCGACGAGGGCGTGGTCTTGTCGCAGCCGGTGGTGAGGATCACCGCGTCGATGGGATAGCCGTTGAGGATCTCGACCAGGCCGAGATAGGCTAGGTTGCGGTCCAGCGCCGCAGTGGGACGGCGGCAATTCTCGAAGATCGGGTGGAGCGGGAATTCCATCGGCACGCCGCCCGCCGCGAGGATGCCGGCGCGGGCGCGCTTCACCGTCTCCAGATGGATGCGGTTGCACGGCGCGATGTCGGACCCCGACTGGGCGATGCCGATGATCGGCTTGCCGCTCGTCAGTTCCTCCGGCGTGATGCCGTAGTTCATGAAGCGCTCGAGATAGAGCGCCGCCATGTCGGCGCGGCCCGGCGCGGCGAACCATTCGCGCGAGCGGAAGGGGCGGACGGGGGTGCGGGTCATATTTCCTCTTCATCCTCCCCGGCACGGGGAGGGGGACCGCCGCGACGCGGTGGTGGAGGGGGCTCTCCTCGAAGGACGTGGCTGGTGGAGAGCCCCCTCCACCAGCCTTCGGCTGGTCCCCCTCCCCGTGCCGGAGAGGAATTGCGAACTCACCCCTCCATCGCCTCCAGTTCCTTGCCCTTGGTCTCGTGGATGAACTTCTGGACCAGGAAGAAGCTGATCACCGCGCAGACGCCGTAGAAGACATAGCTGCCGGCGAGGCTCTGCGAGGCCATCCACGGGAAGGTCTGCGCGATCAAATAGTTGGCGAACCACTGGGCGAAACCGCACACCGCCAGCGCCGAGCCGCGGATCTGGTTCGGGAACATCTCGCCGAGCATCACCCACATCACCGGGCCCCAGCTGACGTTGAAGAAGATCACGTAGAGATTGGCCGCGATCACGGCGACCATGCCGAGATCGCTCGACAGCACCAGCTTGCCGTTCGTGTCGAGCGTGCCCTGGCTGAAGGCGAAGACCATCACGAACAGCGTGGCCGCCATGCCGGCCGAACCGATCAGCAGCAGCGGCTTGCGGCCGATCCGGTCGATCACCGCGATCGTCACGAAGCAGGCGGCGATCGAGACCGCGCCCGAGATGATGTTGATCAGCAGCGCATCGCTCTGCTTGAAGCCGGCGAGCTGCCACAGCGTCTCGCCATAATAGAAGATCACGTTGATGCCGACGAGCTGCTGGAACACCGCGAGCAGCAGGCCGGCCCAGACGATCGGGCGGATGCCGAGAAAGCCGCCGTTCGGCGCGAGCACATCGGCCAGGCGCGGACGATGGTCGCTCGAGAAGCTGGCCTGGATCTCGGCGAGCTTGAGCGCGCCGTCCGTGGCGCCGAACAGGCTGGTCAGCACCTTCAGCGCCTCGGGGTTGCGGCCCTTGGCGACGAGGTAGCGCGGGCTCTCAGGGATGAAGAACAGGGCGACGAGGAATACCGCGGCAGGCACCGCCTGGGCGAGGTACATCCAGCGCCACGCCTCGATCCCGCCAAGCTCGTTGAGCGAATTGCCCGCCGCCTGGGCGACGAAATAATTCACCACGAACGCGGCGGTGAGGCCGGAGATGATCATGATCTGCTGCACCGTCGTCATCCGGCCGCGGATGCTGGCGGGGGCGACTTCGGAGATATAGGCGGGCGACAGCACCGAAGCCGCACCCACCGCCATGCCGCCGCACAGGCGGGCGATCAGGAAGATGAGATGGTCGTGCGAAATGCCCTGGACGATCGCGCCGCCGAGGAAGAGCAGGGCGGCCAGGCGCATCACGTTGCGGCGGCCCATCGAATCGGCGAGCGTGCCGGCGAAGAAGGCGCCGATGAAGCAGCCGATCAGCAGCGAGCCGACGGTGAAGCCGAGCCACCAGTCGTCCAGCGCGAATGCCGCCCGCAAGCCGTCCTGCGTGCCGTTCACCGCGCCGCTGTCATAGCCGAAGAGCAGTCCGCCGATCGTCGCCACCGCGACGATGGCGCCGATCAGGCCCATATTGGCCCTTTGCGCCGCATCATTCATTCGCTCTATCCCCTCCATCGCGCCCCGTCCGGGGCGAATTGTTAGCGGTAACGGTGGCGCTATCCGAGGGGAAAAGCAAGTAGGGTTGCTTCCGCCGGGCGACTCTGTCCCACGTTGTCATGCTGGACCTGTTTGGGCCGGGGGCCAAGCCCCCCCAATATCGTCATGCGGGGCCCAGGGTTTCTCCGACCGTCTCGCACACGGCTCTGGATCCCCGCCTGCGCAGGGATGACGAATGGCGGGGACGGGAGTGGCCTAGCGCCAGCTCTTCTTCCCCGCCGCCGGCGGGCGCGCGGCGCCGGGCGGCGGGCCGGAGGATTCGCGCAGGATCAGCTCGTGGTCGAGCACCTGCTCCTCCAGCTTGTCGGTGGTGCCGGCGCGGTGGGCCCGCAGCCGGGCGAGCAGCAGCGTCAGCGCGCTCTCCGCCATCGCGGCGATCGGCTGGCGGACGGTGGTGAGCTCGGGCCACATGGTGGTGGCGAGCGACGTGTCGTCGAAGCCGACGATGCTGATGTCCTGCGGCACGTGCAGCCCGCGCCGGTGCGCGACGCCCACCGCAGCCGCGGCCATGTCGTCGTTCGAGGCGAAGATCGCGGTCGGCGGATCCTTGCGGTCGAGCAGCCGCTCGGCCGCGACGATCCCCGAGCGGAAGGTGAAATAGCCCTGCTCCACCGGCATCGCCTTCACGTCGAGCCCGGCGGCCTCGACCGCTTCCACGAAGCCGCGATGGCGCTCGGCGGAGCTGGTCTGGTTGGGGTTGCCGCGGATGAAGCCGATCCGGCGATGGCCGAGATCGATCAGGTGCCGGGTCATCGCGGCGGCGGCGGCGGCATCGTCGATCCGCACGTTGAGGCTGCGCTCGGGCGGCAGCCCCATCGCGACCGAGACCCAGGGGATGCCGGCCGTCTCCAGCTCGGCGCGGACCGGCGCGGCTTCGGATAGCGGCGGCGGCAGGATCACGCCTTCCACGCTGGTGGAGGCGAACTGGCGCGTCGCCTCGGCCTGCTCGTCCGCCCGCTCGCCTTCGCAGGCCTCGAGCACCAGGTGGCAGCCGGCCCGCCTCGCGGCGGCGAGCGCGCCGATCAGGAATTGCGAGAGATAGGCCGCGGACGGGTTCGAATAGAGCAGGCCGATCTGGGTCGCCTCGCCCGCCGCGAGGCTGCGCGCCGCGCTGTTGGGCGAATAGTTCAACGTCGCGATCGCCTCGAGAACCGCCTGGCGGGTGGTTTCCCTGACATTGGATCCGCCGTTGACCACGCGCGAGACCGTCATCGCGGAAACGCCGGCGGCGCGCGCGACGTCCTGTACGGTGACCGTGCCTCGGCTTCTGCGGCTGGGTCTGCTCATCGTTTCGGGGATATGCCGCGATTAGCGTAAATGCAATCGGCGTGACCCGGTTGACCGCTACGGATTCCCGCTGATAGTGATAGCGCTACCATAGATCAACGAAGCCGGCGCCCGAGCGCCGCGACCCAGAGGAGAGGAACGTGCGCAATTTCCGCCGCATCGCCGCGCTTGCCATCGCCGCCACGGCGCTGACTCCCGTTATCGCCCCCGCGGCGCACGCCCAGACCGCCAAGGCGGAGCGCCCGCTCTACAAGGAAGCCGGCCAGCCGATCGATGCCCGCGTCGAGGACCTGCTCGGCCGGATGACGCTGGAGGAGAAGGTCGCCCAGCTGGTCGCGATCTGGCTGAAGAAGGACGCGATCCAGACGCCGGCGGGCGATTTCGATCCGGCGAAGGCGAGCGCCGCCTTCCCCAACGGCCTGGGCATGATCTCGCGCCCGTCGGACCGCAAGGGCGTGGCGGCGGGCACCGCCAATGCCGGTGCCGATGTGGCGGCCAATCGCGGCCCGGTGGAGACCGCGACCTATATCAACGCCGCACAGAAATGGTCGATGGAGAGGACCCGGCTCGGCATCCCGATGATCATGCACGAGGAGGCGCTGCACGGGCTGGTCGCCCCCGGCGCGACCAGCTTCCCCCAGTCGATCGCCCTCGCCTCCACCTGGAATCCGGGCCTGCTCGAGAAGATATTCTCGGTCGCCGCCGCCGAGGCGCGGGCGCGCGGCGCCAATCTGGTGCTGGCCCCGGTGGTCGACGTGGCGCGCGACCCGCGCTGGGGCCGCATCGAGGAGACCTATGGCGAGGACCCCTATCTCGTCTCGGAAATGGGACTGGCGGCGATCCGCGGCTTCCAGGGCACCACGCTGCCGCTGGCCCGGGACAAGGTGTTCGTCACGCTGAAGCACATGACCGGGCATGGCCAGCCGGACAACGGCACCAATGTCGGCCCCGCCTCGCTGGGCGAGCGCACGCTGCGCGAGGATTTCTTCCCGCCCTTCGAAAGCGCGGTTACGCAGCTGCCGGTGCGCGCGGTGATGGCCAGCTACAACGAGATCGACGGCATCCCCAGCCACGCCAACAAATGGCTGCTGCATGACGTGCTGCGCGGCGAATGGGGCTTCAAGGGCGCGGTGGTGAGCGATTATTTCGCGATCCGCGAGCTCGTGACCCGGCACAGGATGTTCAAGGACGTGAAGGACGCCGGCGCCCGCGCGATCGATGCGGGCGTCGACGTCGAGACTCCCGACGGCGAAGGTTTCAACTTCCTGGTGCAGCTGGTCCGCGAGGGCAAGGTGAGCCAGGGCCAGATCGACAATGCGGTGCGCCGCGTGCTCGAGATGAAGTTCGAGGGCGGGCTGTTCGAGAATCCCTATGCGGACGCGAAGCTGGCCGCCAAACGGACCAATACGCCCGAGGCGATCGCCCTGGCCCGCCAGGCGGCGCGGGAGTCCGTCGTCCTCCTCAAGAACGCGAACGGACTGCTCCCGCTCGACGCCGCCGGCATCAAGCGGATGGCGGTGATCGGCACGCACGCCAGGGACACGCCGATCGGCGGCTATTCGGACGTGCCGAACCATGTGGTCTCGGTGCTGGAGGCCATGCAGGCCGAGGGCAAGGGCAAGTTCCAGGTCGATTATTCGGAAGGCGTGCGGCTGACCGAAGGGCGCGTCTGGGCACAGGACAAGGTGACCCTCACCGATGCCGCGACGAACGCCAGGCTGCGCGCCGATGCGGTGGCGGCGGCGAAGGATGCCGATGTCGTGGTGATGGTGCTGGGCGGCAACGAGGCGCTGAGCCGCGAGGCCTGGGCCGACGAGCATCTGGGCGACAGCGACACGCTCGACCTGCCCGGGCCCCAGGACCAGCTGGCGAAGGAGATCTTCGCGCTGGGCAAGCCGGTGGTGGTGATCCTGCTCAACGGCCGGCCCTATGCGGTCAATTATCTCGCCGAAAAGGCACCGGCGCTGATCGAGGGCTGGTATCTGGGCGAGCAGACCGGCAACGCGCTGGCCGACGTGGTGTTCGGCCGCTTCAACCCGGGCGGCAAGCTGCCCGTGTCGATCGCGCGCGGCGTGGGCCAGCTGCCGATCTACTATAACCGCAAGCCGACCGCGCGGCGCGGCTATCTGTTCGGCGACACGACGCCGCTCTATCCGTTCGGCTATGGCCTTTCCTATTCGACCTTCGAGATGGGTGCGCCGGTGCTGGGCACGGGCACGATCGGGGTCTCGGACAAGGTGACGGTGAAGGTGGACGTGGCCAACACCGGCAAGCGCGCCGGGGACGAAGTCGTCCAGCTCTATGTGCGCGACGACGAGGCGAGCGTGACCCGGCCGCTGATCGAGCTGAAGCGCTTCCAGCGCGTGACGCTCCAGCCCGGCGAGAGGAAGACCGTGTCCTTCGAGCTGACGCCCCAGGACCTGTCGCTGTGGAACGTGCAGATGAAGCGCGTGGTGGAGCCGGGAACCTTCACCATCTCGGCCGGGCCGAATTCGGTGGACCTGAAGAGCGCGACCCTGACGGTGCGGTGACGTTTCAACGCAACCCTCTCCCGCCTGCGGGAGAGGGATAGGGGTCATTCCCCCCGCCCCGCAAAGACCCCGAACACCGAGCCGACAAAGCCACCGGCGACCTTGGTCGTCAGGCTGTCGGTCTCGACCTTGCCGAGATGCTTCCACACCGGCTTGGCACCGGGGGCAGCATAGCTGAAGGCGTAGCTGCGGCCCTGCACCGCGATGCGCAGGCGGACCGGACCGGTGGGCGCCGGCGCGGTGGCCAGCGTCCTGCCGGGCTTCGGGGCGTTGGGCCCTTCGCGCTGGTCGAGAGTGATCACGTCCTTGCCGGCGACGCGCTTCTTCCCGACGAAGAACCAGTAATCGTCGTTCTGCAGGACGGCGAGGCCGGCGCGGTCCCCGTCCCTTTCGGGGACGAACCGCACCACCGTCTCGGCGACGGCATCGACGTGCTGCTGGCGGCGGGCAAGGAACGACGGATTGCCATTGTCTCCCAGGCCGACGGGCCGCGCCTCGAGCATCAGGCCGGCGGCACCGGTGCGATACCAGTCCTCGCGCGGGTTGCGCAGCATCATCCAGTAGGACGGGAGCTTGCCGCGGAAATCGTCGCGGATCGTGAACGCGCCCGAAGTCGGGACCGGCGCCTTGCCGGCGGGCAGCGCCGGGCGGGCATGCGACCAGGGGATCGGCGTGGCGGGCGGCAGGATCACCGGCCAGCCGTCCTTCCATTCCACCGGCAGCAGGAAGGTCTCGCGCCCGGTAGTATAGAAATCGCCTTCGTACGGCCGCACGGCGAGGAAGGTCGCCCACCATTTGCCGTCGGGCGTGGTGACGAGCTGGGCATGGCCGGCGGAGGTGATCGGGTTCGGGCGATCGCGCGGCAGATCGCGCTGGGTGAGGATCGGGTTGCCGCTCCACGCCGCGTAAGGACCGGTGACGCTCTTCGCCCGCAGGATCACCTGGCTGTGCCCCTCGGCGGTGCCGCCCTCGGCGCAGCTGAGATAATACCAGCCGTCCTTCCTGAAGATGTGCGGCCCCTCGATCCAGATCGGCTTCCTTGCCAGATCGATCCCGCCGTTCACCAGCACCTTGCGCGGGCCGAAGGTCTTCAGCGCCTTGCGGTCGAATTCCTGCACCCAGATTGCGCGGTGGCCGGGATAGAGCGGCGTGCCCTCGGGCGGCCCGTTATTTACCACCCAGGTCCGGCCGTCGTCGTCGAAGAACATCGAGGGATCGATGCCGCCCTCCAGGTCGGGCAGCCAGACCGGATCGGACCAGGGGCCAGCGGGGTTCCGCGCGGTGAGCAGGAAATTGCCGCCGCAATCGACGCAGGTGTTGAGGAGGTAGAAGACGCCGTCCCGCGCCTGGATCGAGGGCGCGAAGACACCGCGCGAAAGGCCGAGCCGCTTGAAATCGAGCATGCCGGGCCGATCGATCGCATTGCCGATCTGTGTCCAGTTCACCAGGTCGCGGCTGTGGAAGACCGGGATGCCGGGGAACCAGCCAAAGGTGGAAGTGACCAGGTAGAAATCCTCCCCTACCCGCGTGACGCTGGGATCGGGATAGAAGCCCCTGAGGATCGGGTTGCGATATGCGCCGGGCCGCAGCGGCACGCCGTCGGGCGCGTCCTTGCCGCTATACTGGAAGGACGGAAAGGTCGCGACCGGCTGCGCGGCGGCGGGGGCGGCCAGGAGCAGCGCGGCGAAGGCAGTCGAAGGGTTTCTCATGCGGCGCAATGCTCCCGGATGAAGTCGCGGTGTTTCGGCATATAGTCGGCACTGTTGGCGACGGCCTCGCGGATATGGGCGAGGCGCGCGCGCGTCTCGTCGAGGAGCATCACGTCCGCCACCGGATCGTGCGACGCGGGCTCGATCAGCTGGCCCAGCATCACCGCGAACCAGCTGGTGTCGTTGAACAGCTCCTCATTCTCGCGGAATGCGCGGCCATGGCTGCGGAACACGCGCATCTTCTCGGCCAGCCGCTCGGGGATCTCCATCGTGCGGCAATAGTCCCAGAAGGGAGAATCGGTGCGCTCGGTCGCGTGATAGTGGAGGACGAGGAAGTCGCGGATCTCCTCATAGTCGGTCTGCATGATCCGGTTGTACCGGTCGATGTCGGCCTGGTTGAAGTCGCGGTCCGGGAACATCGTCAGGAAGCGCGACAGGCCCGACTGGATCAGCCAGATCGACGTGCTCTCCAGCGGCTCGAGGAAGCCGCCCGCCAGGCCCAGGGCGACGCAGTTCTTCACCCACATCCGATTGCGATGGCCGGTGGTGAAGGGAACGGTGCGCGGATCGGCGAGCGGCTCCCCGTCGAGATTGGCCATCAGGATCGCGGTCGCCTCGTCGTCGGACATATGGTTCGAGGAGAAGACATGGCCGTTGCCGATCCGGTGCTGGAGCGGGATGCGCCACTGCCAGCCGGCCGCATGGGCGGTCGAGCGGGTATAGGGCGTCCAGGCATCGACGCTGGCGCAGGGCACGGCGATGGCGCGGTTGCAGGGAAGATATTGCGACCAGTCGGTATAGCCCGCCTTCAGTGCCTGCTCGATGATCAGGCCGCGAAAGCCCGAGCAGTCGACGAACAGGTCGGCCGCGATCTCGCTGCCGTCCTGCATCGTCACCGATTGGACGAAGCCGTCCTCGCCGCGCAGCTTCACGTCGACGATCCTGCCTTCCCGGCGGACCACGCCGCGTTCCTCGGCATAGCGGCGCAGGAACCTGGCATAGAGGCCGGCATCGAAATGATAGGCATAGGCGATGTCGGAGAGCGGCGAGTTGCCCGCATCGATCCCGCGCATGAACTTGTCGTCGCGCGCCGCCATCGCCTGGAGCGACCATGCGTCCACGTCCGGCGCCTCGCCCAGCTGGCGCAGGCGGAGATAATAGGCGTGGAAGGACACCCCCTTCATGTCGAGCCCGTAGCGGCCGAAGGGATGGAAATAGCGATGCCCGATCCGCCCCCAGTTCACGAACTGGATGCCGAGCTTGAAGCTGCCCTTGGTCTCGCGGACGAACTGGTCCTCGTCGAGCCCGAGCATGCGGTTGAAGGTGGCCATCTGGGGAATGGTCGCCTCGCCCACGCCGATGATGCCGATCTCGTCGCTCTCGACCAGCGTGATCTTCGCATAATCGGGGCCGAGGATACGGGCGAAGGTGGCGGCGGTCATCCAGCCGGCGGTGCCCCCGCCGACGATGAGGATGGAGCGGATGTTGCGGTCATCGGTCATGCGGTTGTCCCTGCGGGCGCGTTGCGGGCGAGCCATTCCTCGTGTCGGGGCATTGCCCGGGCGGCGCGAGCGAACATTTCGTGGATGCGCTCGAAGCTGGTGGCGAGCTTGTTCTCGTCGAGCCCGTCGGCCAGCGGATCCCAGCCGGCCGGGATCACGCCCTGCCCCAGCAGCACTGCGATCCAGCTCGATTCGGCGAACAGCTCGTCCTCATGGCGGAAGAAGCGGCCGCGGCCGCGGAACAGGTCGAGCTTCCGCCTGAGCGTCTCCGGGATCGCCATCTCGCGGACTCGCCGCCACAGATCGCCGTCCTGCCGTTCGTTGGCGTGGTAGTGCAGGATGACGAAGTCGCGGACCTGCTCCATCTGCGCGTCGGTCAGCCGGTTATATTCGTCGCGCTCCACGGGCGAGAAGCCGCTGTCGGGGAGCAAGGCCATCAGCCTGTGGATGCCCGACTGGATCAGGTGGATCGACGTGGACTCCAGCGGCTCCAGAAAGCCGGAGGACAGGCCGAGCGCGACGCAGTTCCGGTGCCAGGCCCGCTTGCGGCGGCCGGCCTCGAACCTGAGGAGGAAGGGATCGCGCAGCGGCGCGCCGTCAAGGTTCGCCAGCAGCGTCTCGCAGGCCGCGTCGTCCGAGATATCGGCGCTGCAATAGACATGGCCGTTGCCGACGCGGTGCTGGAGCGGAATGCGCCATTGCCAGCCGGCCCGGTGCGCCGTGCTGCGCGTGAAGGGCGTGATCTCCGGGCCCGGGCTGGCGCTGGGCACGGCGACGGCGCGGTCGCATTGCAGCCAGTGCGCCCAGCTTTCCCAACCGGCCCCCAGCGCCTGCTCGATCAGCAGCGCGCGGAAGCCGGTGCAATCGAGGAACAGCTCGCCTTCGACGCGGCGATCCCCTTCGAGCACCACTGCCTCGATGAAGCCGTCCCCGGCACGCAGGGGGACCTGCGCGACCTTGCCCTCGACCCGGACGACGCCGCGCCGCTCGGCATGGGCCCGCAGATATTTCGCATAGAGCGAAGCATCGAACTGATAGGCATAGGCCATGCGCGACAGGATCGAGCCGGGATCGGCGACCGGGGGCTGATAGCGCCCCGCCGCCATCGCCAGCGCGCAGACATTGTACGCGTCGATCTCGCGGGCGCGGCCCTCGGCGTGGAGCTTGCGCCAGATCTGGTGGAACTTCACGCCCTCCACATCGAAGCCGAACTCGCCAAAGGGGTGGACATAGCGATGGCCCTCGCGCGTCCAGTCCACGAACGCGATGCCGAGCTTGATCGTGCCCTGGGTCCGGCTGAGGAAGTCGCGCTCGTCGAGGCCAAGCAGCGCGTTGAAGTTGCGGATCGGCGGGATCGTCGCCTCGCCGACGCCGACCGTGCCGATCTCCTCCGACTCCACCAGCGTCACCGAGACGCCGGCGGGGATCAGCCGGGCGAGCGCGGCGGCCGCCATCCAGCCGGCGGTGCCGCCCCCGACGATGACGATCCGGCGGATCGGCGCGGGAGCGGTCATGCGATCAGTCCTTCGGCGCGGAGCGTGGCGCCGTGATGAGGCATGGCGCGGACGGCGTCCAGGATCAGCGTGCGGACGCGCTCGGCATGGTCGAGCAGCCGCGGCTCGGCCATGGCATCGGCAAGCGCATCGTAACGGCGCGGGCGCACGCCCTGGCCGTCGAGCGCGGCGATCCAGTCGTCCGCCCCGAGCAATTCCCCATCCTCCAGTGGCACGCGGCCCCGGCTCGCATGGAGATCGAGCTTGCGCCGGAGCGCCTCCGGGACGGGCATGGCGCGGGCGGCATCCCAATATGCCTCGCCGGTGCGGCCATTGGTCTTGTAGTGGAGGATCGCGAAATCGCGGACGCTATCGGCCTCTGCGGCGGCCAGGCGGCTATATTCGGCTGGCTCGGGACCGCCCGGCGCGGCGGGGAGCAGGCCGATCAGCCGGGCCAGTGCATTCGCGAGCAGCGCGAGGTTCCAGCCATGGAGCGGCTCGACCAGCACGGCCGCGGCGCCAAGCGCAACGACATTGCCGGTCCAGGCGGCCGCGCGGCGCCCCTGGGCGAGCGGGATGGCGCCGGGCTGATCGGGCAGCAGCGCGGCGGCATGGAACAGCGCCCCGCCCTGCCCGCCCGCCAGCGGCACGGTGCGCTGCCAGCCGGTCTCGAAGGCGCCGGCATGGGCGTGGGGCGGCGGCACGCCTTCCATCTGGATCCAGGTCTCGACGACGCGGTCGCAGGGAAGCCAGGCGGACCAGTCCTCCCAGCCTTGGTCCAGCCGGCTGGCGAGCAGCGCGGCCGGGCCGGAGCAGTCGAGCCAGAGATCGGCGACCACCCGGCTGCCGTCGCGCAGCTCGACGGCGGTGACGGCACCGTCGACGATCGCGCGGTTGAATTCACCGGCCGGCTCCAGCCCGGAAGCGGCACGCAGCGCGGCAGCCAGGCCGGCGCGATCCAGATGCAGGCCATAGCCATAGCTGGACAGGATCGAGCGCGGATCCGGGCTCGGCCGCGCGAAACGGCCCGCGGCGGCGGCGACCGCGGCGAGCGAGAAATCGGCGAGGCGGAGCGCCCGGCCGGTCTCGCGGATACGGGCGGCGAGTTGGTGGAAGGCGATGCCGGCGAGCGGCGCCCCGATCGTACCGAACGGCAGGAACCAGTCCGCCTCGCGCGCCGCCCAGCCGGAAACGGCGGTGCCGAGCGAGAAGCTGCCGCGCGCGGCACGGAGGAGCGCCCCTTCGTCGACGCCGTGATCGCCGAGCCAGGCGGGGAAATCCGGCAGGCTGGCCTCGGCGGGACCGAAGGGGCCGAGGCTCCAGTCCGGGCCCTCGGTCTCGATCAGGGAGACCCGGATGCCGGGGAGCGCCCGGACGAGTGCCAGCGCCGCCATCCAGCCGGCGACGCCGCCGCCGACGATGCCGATGTCGCGGATCATGCCGGCATCCCCAGCGCGGCTTCGTGCGCCGGCATCGCCTCGGCCGTCGCGGCGATCCCGGCCCGCATCGCGGCCATGGCGGCAGCGGCGCCCGCTCCGCCCGCGCGCGGATCGCAGCGGCGCGGCGTCACAGGCTGGCCGAGATAGACCGCGAGCCAGCTCGGCTCGAGGAACGTGCCCTCGCGATATTGGACCACCACGCCGCGCTCGCGGAACAAGGCGAGCTTGTATGCGAGAGAATCCGGCAGGCGCATGGTGCGGCAATGGCGCCAGAATTCGGAATCGTCGCGCTCGGTGCAATGATAGTGCAGGATCAGGAAATCGCGGACCCGCTCATATTCGAGCGCCATCAGCCGGTTGAATTCGGCCGCGTCGAGCGGGTCCCAGTCGCGGGTGGGGAAAAGGTCGAGCAGCCGGCCGATCGCCAGCTGGATCAGATGGATGCTGGTCGATTCCAGCGGCTCGAGAAAGCCCGAGGACAGGCCGATCGCGACGACATTGCCGACCCATTGCCTGCGCCGCTTGCCGGCGACGAAGCGAAGGCGGTTGGGATCGGCCATCGGCGGTGCGGCGATCGCGCCGAGCAAGGTCCGCAGCGCCTCCTCGTCGCTGGTGAAGCCGCTTGCATAGACATGGCCGTTGCCGGTGCGATGCTGGAGCGGGATCCGCCAGGTCCAGCCGGCATCCTGCGCGGTCGCGCGGGTCAGCGGCGCGATCGGGCCGACATTGGCGCAGGGCAGCGCGATCGCCCGGTCGCAGGGCAGCCAGTGCGTCCATTCCTCGTAGCCGGCGTGGAGCGCCTGCTCGATCAGCAGGCCGCGAAAGCCCGAACAGTCGACGAACAGATCCGCTTCGAGCACTTCGCCGCCTTCGAGCGTGACCGAACGGACGAAACCGCTCTCGCCGTCGCGCGCGACATCGATCACCTTGCCCTCGCGCCGGACGACGCCGCGCGCTTCCGAATAGCCGCGCAGGAACTTCGCATAGAGGCCGGCATCGAACTGATAGGCATAGTTATAGGGATCGCCGTCGGGCCGGCGGAAACGCCCGCGGCGGGCGGCCTGGATCGGCAGCGAATATGCCTCGAACGGCCCGGCTTCCCCGCGCGCGGCGCACCATTGCTGGTGGAAGGGCACCCCGCCGATGGGCGCGCCGAATTCCGCGAAGGGATGGATATAGGAATCGCCCTTGCGGCCCCAGTCCACGAATTCGATGCCGAGCTTGTAGGTGCCCCTGGTGGCGGCAAGGAAATCGGCCTCGTCGATGCCGAGCGTCGCGTTGAAATGGCGGATGTGCGGGATCGTCGCCTCGCCGACGCCGACCGTGCCGATCTCGGCCGATTCGACCAGCACGATCCGCGCAGGCGTGCCGGCGAGCTTGTGCGCCAGCGCCGCGGCGGTCATCCACCCCGCCGTGCCCCCGCCGACCACGAGTATGCGCCCTGCCAGCATGCTTGCGATGCCCCTCTCCGCCGCGAATGTTAGCGCTCCCGTCGCAAAATCGTCAATCGCATCCGGGCACGATTCGAAGCTGGAATCCGCCCTTCGCAGATGCGGGATCCGTGCCGCAACGCAACGAAACCGTTGCGAAATCGCCACAAATCCGTGGCTTGCGTCGAAGCATCACAAGACGGCTTGATCTTTCGATAACTCCTACTTTAGGTTCAGCCCAAACAAGAAACGCGCCAATATATGGTAGCGCTAACACGGGAGGGGACAGCGCGATGCGAAAGCACGATTCTATTCATCATGCGAGCAAGGCGGGCAGGTTCCGCACGGGGGCGCTGCGCGCCGGCGTTTCCGCCGCCGCGCTCGCCTGCCTGTCGGTCGCCGCGCCGGCCTGGGCGCAGGACACTGCCGCGGGCGATGCGCAGACCCCGGAAGACACGATCGTCGTCCAGGGCTATCGCCAATCGCTGCAGAGCGCGCAGACGCTCAAGAAGAATGCCGACGTGATCGTCGATTCGGTGACCGCCGAGGACATCGGCGCCCTGCCCGACCGTTCGGTGACCGAGACGCTGCAGCGCATTCCCGGCGTGTCGATCAACCGTTTCGCCGCCGGCGTCGATCCCGATCACTTCTCGGTCGAGGGCTCGGGCGTGGTGGTGCGCGGCCTCACCTATGTCCGCTCGGAGTTCAACGGGCGCGAGGCGTTCACCGCCAATAACGGCCGCTCGCTCAGCTTTGCCGACGTGCCCTCGGAAATGATGGGCGGCGTCGACGTGTTCAAGTCGCCCTCGGCCGACCGCATCGAGGGCGGCATCGCCGGCGTGGTCAACCTGCGCACCCGCAAGCCGTTCGACAACAAGAAGGGCCTGATGATCGCCGGTTCGCTCGAGGCGAATTACGGCGACTACAAGAAGGAATGGACGCCGACCGGCTCGCTGATGGTCAGCGACCGCTGGGAGACCGGCATCGGCGAGATCGGCATCCTCGGCAACTTCTCCTATTCGCAGCTGAAGAGCCAGTCGGACCGTTTCCAGGTCTCGAGCTTCCGCATCCGCAACCTCTATTCGGACGGCGACGTCATCAACAACGGCAATGGCGCGACGGTCCAGCGCCAGGTCTATTTCCCGCGCGGTGCGGTGATGGGCCGCCAGGAGTTCAACCGCGAGCGCTACGGCTATGCCGCGGCGCTCCAGTATCGCAGCAACGACGGCTCGATCGAGGCAGTCGCCCAGTTCCTGCGCTCCGACGCGCGCCAGGCCTGGACCGAGCGCACGATCGAGATCGCCACCGACAACGTGTCGTCCAACGGCGATTCCCGCCGCGTGCCGGGCACCACGCTCGACTTCGACAGCGACGGCATGTTCGTGAGCGGCACCATCACCGGCCCGACCGGCTGGCGCGGCGACCAGAATATCGGCGGTGGCAACAGCGGCCTGATCCCGCGCGTGCCGATGCTGGGCCTCCAGTCGAACAACCAGCGCCGCGACCACCAGGAGAAGCTCGTCACCGACGATTACGGCTTCAACCTGAAGTGGAACGCCAGCGAGCGGCTGGGCGTGGTCTTCGACTATCAGCATGTGAAGTCGAGCACCAACCTGCTCGACAACACGGTGTGGAACTCGACCTATCAGAATGCGTCGATCCGGCTGAACGGCTCGAACTTCCCGACCGTGGCCTTCCTGCCGCCTCAGGTCTGCAGCGGCCCGGCCGCCAACATGCAGGACGCGCAGGGCACCGACAATGACTGCCGCGCCGGCGGCAACCCCAACCAGTATACGCCGAACTATTTCGGCGCCGGCCACACCAGCTTCACCGATCCGTTCAACAACTTCCCGCGCGCGGCGATGGACCATATCGAGCAGAGCGAAGGCAATTCGGACGCCTTCCGCCTCGACCTCGACTATGCCATGCCCGAGGGCAGCTTCCTGAAGTCGATCCAGGGCGGCGTGCGCTATGCCGATCGCGACCAGGTCTCGCGCTTCTCGCGCTACAATTGGGGCGTGCTCTCCGAACAATGGGGCAATAACGGCCCCGTGTGGATGGACATGCCGGTGAACGGCAACAATGCCAGCCGCACCGACGGCCAGCCGTTCAACGCCAACTCGCCCTATTATTTCAACAACTTCTTCCGCGGCCAGGTGACCAATCCGCTCGGCGGCGACGGACGCCTCTATTATTCGGGCAACACCGTCAGCGATTACGACGCGATGGTGCGCTATGCCAATGCGATCGCGCGCGAATGGCAGGGCACGACCACGTGCGCCGCCGATGGGCGGACGGTCAATGCGGGCTGGAACGCGCTGGCCAATCGCTGCGGCGTGATCTCCGGCACGCCGTTCCTGCCCGACGAGATCAACCCGATCCGCGAGCGCAACTATGCCGCCTATCTGATGGCGCGCATCGACACGCATCTGGGCGGGCTGCACCTGACCGGCAATGTCGGCGTGCGCTACACCAAGACCAAGCGCTCGACGGACGGCTATATCTCGTTCAGCAACACCACGGCGCTGCCGACCGACACGACTTGCGCCACGCCGCCGCCGGCCGGGCAGACGGCTTCGCCCTTCTGCTCGTTCGACCAGACGACCCGCGACAAGGCACGCGCCTTCGTCAACGGCGCGCTGATCCCATCGCACGTCCAGTTCGACTATGACTATTGGCTGCCGAGCGTGAACTTCAAGCTCGAGGTGGGCGGCGGCCTACAGTTCCGCGCCGCCTATTTCAAGGGCGTGTCGCCGCCCCAGACCGGCTATATCCGCAACTATCTCCAGGCCAATCTGAGCGCGGTGCAGAATGTCGACTCCAGCGGCACGCTCATCCCGGGCAGCTTCCGCCTGCAAGGCGTCACCACCGCCGGCAATCCCTATCTGATGCCGGTGAAGGCCGACAATTTCGACCTGACGGCGGAATGGTATTTCTCGCGCGTCGGCTCACTGACCGTCTCGGCCTTCTACAAGGTGCTCGACGGCGTGGTGACCAACAACACCCGCCGCGTGGACCTGACCAACAACGGCCAGACCTATCCGGTAGTGATCACCACCCCGATCAACGCCACGCAGAAGGGCAAGATCAAGGGCGTCGAAGTCGGCTATCAGCAGACGTTCGACTTCCTGCCCGGGCCGCTGAAGGGCCTGGGCCTGCAGGCGAACTACACCTTCATCGACAGTTCGGGCGTGCCGCAGTCGACGCTTTCGGAAACCGATCCGGACGTCGCCGCCGGCCGCGTCACCACGGTCGACCTCTCGCTGCTGCCGCTGCAAGGCCTCTCGAAGCACCAGGTGAACATCACCCCGTTCTTCGACTATGGTCCGGTGTCGCTGCGGGCGAGCTATTCGTGGCGATCGGACTTCGTGCTGACGATCCGCGACGTGATCGTGCCGAACGACCCGATCATCAACAAGGCGACCGGCCAGCTCGACGCGTCGATCTTCTTCACCATCACGCCGCAGATCAAGATCGGCGTCCAGGGCTCGAACCTGACCAACGAGATCACCCGCACCACCGCAGTGATCACGAAGATCGGCAACCCGAAGGGATATGTGGAGGTGCCGCGCGGCTGGTACATGAACGACCGCCGCTTCGCCGCGATCGCGCGCTTCAACTTCTGACCCTGCGAAACACCCAGCCTGGCGCTGCCGGTTTCCAGCCGGCGGCGCCGATTTTTTCAGGCCGGGCGATAGGTCAGGAAGATGTTGGCGGTGAGCCGGCCATGGCGCGGATCGGCCGAGCCGGCGCCCGCGACCAGCCCCGAATGCAGCTGGCGGCTGCGATAGACGAGCAGCCGGTCGAACGCGGCGTCCACCGCGGCGATCCGTTCGAATTCCGCCGTGTCGCCCCGGATATAGCCCGGCGCCGGCACCGGCTCGGCGGCGCGCGCGGCCTCGTAGCGCGGCGCGCGCTCGGGAGTGATCGCTTCGAAACCGGTGGCGCGGTGGCGATAGAAGCCAGTGCCGCCCTGCTCCGGACCGCACAGATAGTGCAGGAAGGCGAATTGCAGCGGATCGGTGGTATCGATGTGCGGCGCGCGCTGCGACGGCAGGAGCGCGCCGGGCGCGAGCGTGACCAGCGAGAAATTGCATTCGGCCCGGCCCAGCCGGACCGCACCCAGCCCGAACGCATCGCGCACCGCCGGATCGAGCGCACGGACCACTGCCTCGACATAATCGAGCGGCGCGGGCGCGCGGATGCCGGGATAGCCGCCCTGCGGACCATGGACGGGCGCGAACCGGGTCTCGCGTGCGGCATAGTCGATCAGCGCCGCGGGCGTGCGCATCAGCCCGTCGAGGCAGAGCAGCGGCTCCCCTTCCCGCCCCAGACGCGAGAGCCGGGCGGCGGGGCGCGGGCTGAGCGAAAAATCGTGCGACGACACGGACATGCCGGGGACACGAACCACCCGGATATGACCAGCGCATTTCCAGGATAGCGAAAATGTCGGGGCGGGAGGAAACACGGATCCGCGAGGTCGAGGGGCCGCTGGACGCCCCCGGGCTGGCCGCGCTCGTCCGGGGCTATGCGCCCGTCGTGCTGCGCGGCGTGGCCAAGGATTGGCCGCTCGTGGCGGCCGGCCGGCAGTCGGACCAGGCCCTGTGCGACTATCTGCTCGGCTTCGATCGCGGCGCTACGGCGGAGGCATTCGTCGGCCCGCCGGCGATCCGGGGCCGCTTCTTCTATTCCGAGGACATGCGCGGTTTCAATTTCGAGCGGCGCAAGGGCCGCTTCGCCGACCTGCTACGCTATGTGCTGCAATTGCAGGGCCGCGACGATGCGCCGGCCGTCTATGCCGGCGCGGTGGAGACGGCCCGGGCGCTGCCGGGCCTTGCCGGTGCCAATGCCCTGCCCGCCCTGCTCGGCACGGGCGCCGAGCCACGAATCTGGATCGGCAACCGGACGAGCATCGCCACGCATTTCGACGCATCGGACAATATCGCCTGCGTCGCGGCCGGGCGGCGGCGCTTCACGCTGTTCCCGCCCGACCAGACGGCGAACCTCTATATCGGCCCGCTCGACCATAATGTGGCGGGGCAGCCCCTGAGCATGGTCGACATCGCCGCCCCCGACTTCGCGCGTTTTCCGCGCTTCCGCGACGCGCTGGCGGCGGCGCGGACGGCCGAGCTCGAACCGGGCGACGCGATCTACGTCCCTGCGCTCTGGTGGCACCAGGTGGAGGCGCTCGCGCCGTTCAACGTGCTGGTGAACTTCTGGTGGCCGGACTCGCCCGACCAGGACGCGCGGTTCGACGCGATGGTCTATGCGGTGCTGGCGCTCAGCCATTTGCCACCCGAGCGGCGCGCGGCCTGGTCCGAATATTTCGACACCTTCGTCTTCCGCGAACATGGCGATCCGGCCGCGCACCTGGCGCCCGAGCATCGCAGCGTGCTCGGCGAACCGACGCCGCAGCTGCGCCAGTACATCAAGCAATATCTCGCGCGGGGGCTGGCCAGGCCTTGAGGCCATGTCCCATTCCACAAACGCCGTCATCCCCGCCTTCGCGGGGATGACGAATATGAATGTCGGCGCCACGCCCCTCGAGGAAGACAGAGCGAATTACTTCCCCTGCCCCGGCGCATAGGGCGTGGTGATCGCCTTGTAATGATCGAGATCATGGGCCGGCGGCTTGTGCCCTTCCGGCAGCGGGCGCTTCGCGATCGACTGGAAATACGCCACCGAAGCGTCGCGCCACCAGATCGCCTCGTCCAGCTGGATCGCCAGGAAGTCGCGGACCTCGGCCCAGCGAGTCTCGTCGACCTTGCCGCGCAGCCCGGCCCAATCGGCCTGCATGCGGCGGACCTGGTCCACCCCGGCATCGTAGCGGACCACCAGTTCGTCCCACAGCGTGCGCCCGGACTTCATCCGATGGTCCCAGGGAAGATGGTGGAACCAGAGCAGCAGTTCGTCCGGCACCGTCGCCAGGCTGCCCCAGTTCCTCGCGACCTGCGGCGCATATTGGGAGAGCGCGTCGCTGCCCCTGGCGGTGCGGTCGAAACCGATGCCGTCGGGGCGGGCCTGCGCATAATAGACCGGGTTCCATTCGGGCCGCTTGAGGTCCGCGACCCAGGGCCCCGGGCCATAATGATGGCCGGTCGCCATCTGATGCGTGAGGCCGAGCGGCGTCATGTAATCGACCACCGCCTCGCGCGAGCCCATCATCATGCGGACGACCGTATCGGTCACCACGGGATCGCCGCCCCAGGTCATCCGTGCCCAATCGCGGGCGATCGCCTCGGCCTTCGCGTCCGGGTCCCAGGCGAAACGCCCGAAGGCGTACCAATTGGCCTGGTCGAATTGCGATCCCGACCAGTTGCGGTCGCTGCCGATATTGGCGACGCCCGCCATGCCGGTGGCCGCGCCGGCATCGACCGGCGTCTCGATCACCTTGGCCACGGTGGTGCCCCTGGCCGGGCGGAAGGTATCGGCCTCGAGCACCTCCTCCCACATCGTGCCGAGATAGGCGAGGTGCGTGGCGAAGCCGAGATATTCCTTGGTGATCTGGAATTCCATCATCAGCGGCGTCCTGGGCATGGCGCCGAACAGCGGATGGAAGGGCTCGCGCGGCTGGAAGTCGATCGCGCCGTTCTTGACCTGGACGAGGACATTGTCGCGGAACCTGCCGTCGAGCGGCTGGAATTCCGTATATGCCTGCTTGTGCCGGTCCTCGGCATTCTCGGCGGCATAGACGAAGGCCCGCCACATCAGGATGCCGCGATGCGGGGCGAGCGCATCCGCCAGCATATTCGCCCCTTCGGCATGGGTGCGATGATAATCGGCCGGGCCCGGCTGGCCCTCCGAATTGGCCTTGACCAGCAGGCCGCCGAAATCGGGGATGACGGCGTAGATCTCGTCGATCTTGGCCTTCCACCAGGCGCGCACCGCGGGGTCGAGCGGATCGGCCGTCGCGAGCCCGCCCAGCTCGATCGGCGCAGAGAAGCGCGCGGTGAGATAGACCTTGATGCCATAGGGCCGGAAGGCGTCGGCCAGCGCCTTCACCTTCTGCAGATAGTCGGGGCGCAGGATATCGGCATTGGCGTTGACGTTGGTCAGCACCGTGCCGTTGATGCCGATCGAGGCATTGGCCCGGGCATAGTCGGTGTAGCGCGGGTCCTTGAAGCGCGGCAGCTTCTGCCAGTCCCAGATCGACTGGCCGGCATAGCCGCGCTCGACATGGCGATCGAGATTGTCCCAATGGTTGAGGACGCGGACCTGGAGCTTGGGCGCGTCGGCGATGTCGAGCTTGTCGATCGGCTGGCCGGCCTGGAGCAGCTTCAGGAAACGGAACACGCCGTAGAGCGCGCCGATATCGCGGTTGCCGGCGATGATGGTCACGCGCTTGCCCTGCACCGTGGCGCTGCGGAGGAGATAGCCCTCCCCGCCCAGCTTCGCGAACGGCAAGTCGAGCCCTTGCACCAACGGCGAGCCGGCGCGGACGACCAGCACCGCGCCGTCCCGAAGCTCGGCACCCTGCTGCGTCAGGTCCCCGCCGAACATCCCCCGATAGCCCCGCTGGAGCTCGTCGACGGCAGCGCGGATCGTCGGGCTGTCGCCGGGCGCGACGATGCCGGCGATCTGCGGTTCATACCGCGCCTTCGCGACGGATTCGAGCGGCCGATAGCGCAGCCAGAGATCATATCCGTCTTCGGCATAGCCTTGATTCGCAAGGCCGAAACACAAAAACGCAGACAAAATAGCCAGCAATTTCCGAAGCATCGCTCTTCCTACCAGTGCGCGGTCATACGCCGCCGTTGACAAGCTTGTAACAGGGCAACAATGGTAGCGCTACCAAGCATGAAGGCGCGCGACGGACGATGCGCCGGACAGGAAGGGGAAGCAGGGCACGTCATGGCCGAGATCATATCCGCGCGCGTGATCGTCACTTGCCCCGACCGCAATTTCGTGACGCTCAAGATCGAAACGGCGGACGGCACCACCGGCATCGGCGACGCGACGCTCAACGGGCGCGAGCTGGCGGTGGTCAGCTATCTGCAGGATCACGTCATCCCCTGCCTGATCGGGCGCGACGCGCACCGGATCGAGGATATCTGGCAGTATCTCTACAAGGGCGCCTATTGGCGGCGCGGCCCGGTGACGATGTGCGCGATCGCCGCGGTGGACGTGGCGTTGTGGGACATCAAGGCCAAGGTGGCGGGCCTGCCCCTCTACCAGCTGCTCGGCGGGGCGAGCCGCGAGGGCTGCATGGTCTATGGCCATGCCAATGGCGCGACGATCGAGGAGACGATCGCGGAGGCCGTGCGGCATGTGGAGCAGGGCTACAGGGCAGTGCGCCTGCAGGCGGGCGTGCCGGGGCTGAAATCGACCTATGGCGTCGCCAAGCCGGGCCAGCGCTACGAGCCGGCGGACGGCGCGCTGCCGACCGAGAGCCTGTGGTCGACGGAGAAATATCTCCGCTCGGTCGCGCCCCTGTTCGAAAGGGCGCGCGAAGTGCTGGGCTGGGACGTGCACCTGCTCCACGACGTCCACCACCGGCTGACTCCGATCGAGGCGGCGCGGCTGGGCGTGGAGCTGGAGCCCTACCGCCTGTTCTGGCTGGAAGACCCGACGCCCGCGGAGAACCAGGCCGGCTTCCGCCTGATCCGCGAGAAGACCACCACCCCGCTGGCGGTGGGCGAGATCTTCAACACGATCTGGGACTGCAAGCAGTTGATCGAGGAGCAGCTGATCGACCATGTCCGCGCGACGATCGTCCATGCGGGCGGAATCACCCATATGCGGCGCATCGCATCGTTCGCCGACCTCCATCAGGTGCGCACCGGCTGCCACGGCGCGACCGACCTGTCGCCGGTGTGCATGGCGGCAGCGCTGCATTTCGGCCTGTCGGTGCCCAATTTCGGTATCCAGGAACTGATGCCGCACACGGCGAAGACCGATGCGGTCTTCCCCCATGCGTACAGCTTCAAGGACGGGATGATGCATCCGGGCGAGGCGCCCGGGCTGGGCGTGGAGATCGACGAGGAACTGGCGGCGAAATACGAATATCGGCGCGCCTATCTCCCCGTCGCTCGGCTCGAGGACGGAACGCTGTTCAACTGGTGAGCGGGAGAGGCTTGCGATGATCGAACTGACACGCCGTGGATTGCTGGGCACGGGCGCCGCGCTGGCCCTGCCCTTCCCCGCGATCGCGCAGGCGGCCGAGGGGCTGAACGCCGTCGCCAAGGCCAAGGGCATGCGTTTCGGTTCCTGTGTCGCCTGGGGCCCGCCGGGCGCGGATCGCGGTTCCTTCGCCAATCCGGGATATGCCGCGCTGCTGAAGCGCGATTGCGGCGTGCTGGTGCCCGAGAACGAGTTCAAATGGCAGGCGATCCGGCCGGATGCCAAGACCTTCAACCTCGACCATTTCTCCGACATGCTCGACTATGCCGAGGCGAGCGGCATGGCGATGCGCGGCCACACGCTGTTGTGGCACAAGACGCAATATTTCCCGAAATGGCTGAACGACCATGATTTCGGCGCCAGCCCCGCAAAGGAAGCCGAGCGCATCCTGGGCACGCATATCCGCACCCTATGCAAGCTCTATGCGAGCCGCATCGTCAGCTTCGACGTGGTCAACGAGACGGTTGAGGAAGGCACGGGTGCGCTGCGCACCTCGTCGCTCTCCAGGGCATTTGGCGGGACCGAGGCGATGCTCGACTTCGCCTATCACACCGCGCGCGAACATGCGCCGGGAGTGGAGCTGGTCTATAACGACTATATGAGCTGGGAGCCCGGCAATGAAGGGCACCGCACCGGCGTGCTCAAGCTGCTCGAGGGGTTCCGCAAGCGCGGCATCCCCTGCGACACGCTGGGGGTCCAATCGCATATCGGGCTGACCGGCGACGGCACGGTGGGGGCGCTGGTGCACCGGCAGGAAGGGCCCTGGCGCGGCTTCCTCGATAGCGCGGTGCAGATGGGCTACAAGCTGGCCATCACCGAATTCGACGTGAACGACAAGGCGCTGCCGACCGATGCGAAGGTGCGCGACGGGATCGTCGCCAATTATGCCGCGGCCTATCTCGAGATCCTGTTCTCCTATCCCCAGCTCAGGGACGTGCTGGCCTGGGGCATGTGCGACCGCTTCACCTGGCTCAACGGCTTCACGCCGCGCAAGGACGGGACGCGGCAGCGCGCGACGCCCTATGATGCGGAATATCGGCCCAAGGCACTCTATGGCGTGATCCGCGACGCCTTTGCGGGCGCCGCGGCACGATAGATTAGGTCGATCTTGTCCAAGATCGTTCAGGAAACTCATGCTAGGGGCTGATTCGAAGGATCCGGAACGAGGGGTGGAACGATGGCGGCGGTGGCCGCGAGCCAGGAACCAAGCTTCGAGGCGCTGCTGGCCGGCGATCTCGACCCGGACCAGTTGCACGCCCTTGCCGACCGTATCGCCGCGCGCCACGCCGCATCGCCCAAGGGCGACGGCGCCGCCTTTCGGAAAGCGCTCGCGCTCGCTGCCGCCAGCGATGCCCAGCGCGCCGAGCTTGCCCGCCATCAGGATTCGATCGCCCGCCGCATCGCCGCCGGCCGGGTGCGCGCGGTGATGGGCGAGCCGGCGGACCTGCTCCACGATTTCGCCGGGCCCGTGCTGGAAGTGATGCGCGGCGGCATGGCGGGCGAGGCGAACACGCTGGCCAACCGCTATCTCGACGTCGCGCCGCAGGGCGCCGCCGGCTGGTCGCTGCTCCCGCTCTATCTTTCGCTGCGCGCAAGCGCGGACGGCGACGCCGAACTGGCCGACAGCCTGCTTGCGCCCGCCAGGCCGCGGCTGGTGGTGATCGGCGGGCTTTCGGGCACCGGCAAGTCGACGCTGGCGCGGCTGCTCGGCAGCCGGATCGGCCGCCTCCCCGGCGCCCGCGTGCTGCGCTCCGACGTGTTCCGCAAGCGACTGGCCGGCGTGGGCCCGGAAACCAGGCTGCCGCCCAGGCATTACACGCGTCACAATGACGACGAGACGTATGAAGCCCTGTTCGAATCCGCCGACGATCACCTCGCCTGCGGCAACAGCGTGATCCTCGACGCGGTGTTCATGAGCCGCAGCGAACGCGACGTGGCCGAGGCGCTGGCCGATCGCTATCGGGCGGCGTTTACCGGCATCTGGCTGGAAGCGCCCGAACGCGACCGGATCGCCCGGGTGAACGCACGCACGAACGACGCCTCGGACGCGACGGAGGCAGTGGTGCGCGAGCAGTCGCGCCGCTCGGTCGGCGAGATCCATTGGCACCGCATCCGCGTGAACCGCCCGCAGGAGCTGATCGTCGCCGCCGCGCGCGCCGCACTGGACCGGACGCGCTGATGACGATCGCGACGTTGACGCTCAACCCGGCGCTCGACGTAACCACCTGCACCGAGAAGGTGCGCCCGGGGCACAAGCTCCGATGCACCGCGCCGCGCTTCGATCCGGGCGGCGGCGGGATCAACGTGGCGCGCGTGGTGACGCATCTCGGCGGCCGGGCGATGGCGGTATTCCCCAGCGGCGGCCCCACCGGCGCGACGATCGTCTCGCTGCTGGAGGATCAACAGGTGCCGATCCTGCCGGTGCCGATCGCGGGCACGACCCGCCAGAGCTTCACCGTCGACGAAGGTCGGCCGGGCGACCAGTATCGCTTCGTGCTGCCGGGCCCCGAACTCGGCGCGGACGAACAGGCCAGGCTGCTCGACGCGCTGTTCGGCGTGGCGGACGCGGATCACATCGTGGTGAGCGGCAGCCTGCCGCCGGGCTGCGACCCGGCGATCCTGAAGCGCATCGCCGAACGCTGCCACCGGGCGGGCGTGAAGCTGGCTATCGACACTTCGGGGCCGGCGCTGGCTGCGTGCGAAGGCGCCCGCGCATGGCTGATCAAGCCGAGCCTGCGCGAGGCGGCGGACCTGCTCGGGCGCGAAATCACCGGCGAGGCGGACGAGATGGCGGCGGCGCATGCGCTGCACGATCGCGGCTTTGCCGAACTGGTGGTGATCTCGCTCGCCGAACGCGGGGCGCTCCTCGTTGGCGAGAACGCGGAATTGCGCCTGCCGGCTATCCCCGTGGAAGCCAAGGGCACGGTGGGCGCCGGGGATTCGATGGTGGCGGCCATCATCCTCGCCTCGGTCGAGGGCAAGGGGATCGAGGAGGCCTTGCGCTACGGCATCGCCGCTGGCGCGGCGACGCTGATGACCCCCGCGACCGAGCTGGCCCGCAAGGAAGACGTGGAACGGCTCTATGCCGGGACGGTTTCCTGAGCCGCATCGGCGCGGCAGAACAGGCTGTGCATCGCTTCCAGCATGTGCCGCGCCTCGTCGCTGGCCAGCGAATAGAAGATCATCTGGCCGTCGCGACGCGCGGCGACCATCCCCTCGCGACGCAGGAGCGCGAGCTGCTGCGACACGGCGGTGTCGCGCGCACCGGTGAGGCGCGCGAGTTCGCCCACCGACTTCTCGCCATCGAGAAGGTGGCACAGCAACAGAAAACGGCTTCGACCCGACAGCGCCTTCAGGAACGACGAGGCGCGATCGACCACGGCGATCATTTCGTTCTTCACGGGGCGAACAGCTAGGGCGCCGCAACGCCGGTTGCAACCGCTATCTCGCGGGAAAGACAAAGGAATTCCATTCGAGTATGAAGGTATCCCAGGCTGGAAGAACATAGACCGGGCTCCCATATCCCTGCGGTGTCCGCTTTGTTTCCCGCGCTTTTCGAAGAGTCCCTGCCCCGCGGCATCGAACAGGCGAAGAATATCCTCGGCCCGCGCGAAGAAGCCGATCTGATTCGGTTTGTCGACGCAGCCGGGCTGGCGCCGTTCCGCTTTCGGCAATGGCAGGGCAGGCGGCTGACGCGCAGTTTCGGCTGGCGCTACGACTTCACCGATTCGAGCTTTGCCGAAACGGAAGCGATCCCCGACTGGCTGCTGCCGCTGCGCGCCCGCGCCGCCGCACTGGCCGGGCTGGAGGCGGATGCCCTCGTCCAGGCGCTGGCCATCCGCTATGATCCGGGCGCCCGCATCGGCTGGCACCGCGACCGGCCGGTGTTCGAAAATGTCGTCGGCGTTTCGCTCGGCGCGCCCGCGGTGCTGCGGCTGCGCCGGCGGCGAGCGGACGGGAAGTTCGATCGGGCCGAACTGCCGCTGGCGCAGCGCGGCGCCTATCATCTCTGCGGCGAGGCGCGACATCTCTGGGAACACAGCATCGCGCCGATGGACGCGCCGCGCTGGTCGATAACGTTCCGGAGCCTGGCCGAGCAGCGCCGCTGAAAGGGAGGGGAGCCGGGCCGGAAGCGCAATTCCCTCTCTCGTCATTCCCGCCTGCGCGGGAATGACGAAGGAAGATCAGATACTTGCCTGGGCTCTCGACCTAGAGCGCTCCGAAATCGATCGGCCCATCCTTGTCGAGCATCTTCGACTGATCGGCGAGCGGATATTTCAGCCCCGTCGCGCAGTTGAACAGCACCACCTTCTCCTCCGGCGAGACCAGCCCCTCGGCCAGCGCCTTGCGCCATGCCGCCAGCGTCGCGCCGCCTTCCGGGCAGAGCAGCAGCCCATCCTGGCGCGCGGCATCGTCGACTGCCCGGGCGATGCTCTCGTCGCTCACCGCCATCGCCACGCCGCCGCTTTCCCGGACGGCGTCGAGGATCAGGAAATCGCCCACCGCCTGCGGCACGCGAATGCCCATCGCGATGGTGTGCGCATCCTCCCACCGGGTCGCATGGCGCTCGCCCGCCTCGAAGGCGCGGACCATCGGCGCGCAGCCTTCGGCCTGCACCGCGATCATCCGCGGGCGCTTCGCGCCGATCCAGCCCAGCGCCTCCATTTCGGCAAAGGCCTTCCACATGCCGATCAGGCCGGTGCCGCCGCCCGTGGGATAGAAGATCGCGTCGGGCAGCTCCCAGTCGAGCTGCTCGGCCAGCTCGAGGCCCATCGTCTTCTTGCCTTCGATGCGATAGGGCTCCTTGAGCGTGGAGAGATCGAACCACCCCCGCTCCTTCGCCCCCCGGCCCACCAGCTTGCCGCAATCGTCGATCAGCCCGTTGACGCGGTAGACGCGCGCGCCCTGCGCGGCGATCTCGCGCACGTTCACCTCGGGCGTGTCCGCCGGGCAGAAGATCACCGACTCGATGCCCACCCGGCTGGCATAGGCCGCCGCCGCCGCACCGGCATTGCCGTTGGTCGGCATCGCGATGGTGGAGACGCCCAGTTCCTTCGCCATGGCGATCGCCATGACGAGCCCGCGCGCCTTGAACGAGCCGGTGGGCAGGCGCCCCTCGTCCTTGACCCAGAGATGCGCCGCACCGGCCTCGCGCGCCAGCCGGTCGAGCGGGAGGATCGGCGTGGCGATCTCGCCCAGGCTGACCAGATTCTCCGTCCGGCGGACGGGAAGCAGCTCGCGATACTTCCACAGGCCGGCGGGGCGGCCGGCGAGCGCTTCCCTCGGCAGCGCGGCCTGCACGCCCGCGAGATCGTAGCGCACCAGCAGCGGCCGGCCGGCGCGGGAAAGGCCGTGCAACTGGTCCGCCTCGTAGCGCTCGCCGGTCATCGAGCATTCGAGATGGGTGACGAAGGTGGGACGGTCGGTCGTCAGATTGGCGTCGTGGCGCAAGATGCTACTCCGGATGGGCGAGCGATTCCTCCGTCGGCGTATAGGCCGATCGTTTCCCCGGCACATCCGGAACATCGGTGGCGAAATAGGCGACGCCGGTGCCGGCGGCGCGATCGATCCACAGGCCCGATTTGAGGCCATAGGCATCCCCCGAATGGCCGAGGCGCCGGCGGCCGTCGCCGAACGGATCGTCGCGGCATCCCGGCGCGCCGGTGGCAGTGAACATCACCGCGAGGCCGTAGCCGCAGGTGGCGCCGGCGCTGGGCACCGCGACCGAGATGTCGCCGCCGACATCGCCGTTATGGCCGTCCCAGGTCCAGAGCGGCGTCTCCAGGATGCGGACCGACGCGGGGCGCAGGATGCGCGCGCCGTCGAGCCTGCCCTCGCCGAGGAACATGCGGCCGATCCGCGCCAGTCCCCGCGCCGAGATGCGCAACCCGCCCTGGGGCGAGAAGATCGCGCCATTGATGCCCGGGCGCCAGGCGGCCAGGCTGCAGCCGCCGTCCCGCGCCGGGGTAACCGGACATGCCGGCGCCGCGCCGTGATTGTCGTCCTTGGCGGCGACGCGCCCGCGATACTGGACGACGGCGCGGGCGGCGATCCCCGGCTTGCAGCTCGCCCAGTTGTAGCAGGCATCGAGCTTCATCGGCGCCAGGACCAGACGATCCATCAGCCGGTCGAACCGCTCGCCGGTGGCGCGCTCCATCACGGCGGCGATCACCGGGAAGTTGAAGTTGGTATAGGCCCACCAGCTGCCGGGGGCATGGCCGGCGTCCCAGGCCTTCGGATCCGCCAGCACCGCGCGCATGTCCGCATCGAGAGGCAGGACATAGTCGACCCGATCGGTGAGGCTGGAGCGATGCGAGAGCAGCAGGCGCAAGCTGATCGGCGCATCGGGAAAGGCCGGATTGCGCAGCCTCCAGCCGAGCCAGCGCGAGACATCGGCATCGAGATCGAGCCTGCCCTGCTCGACCAGCCGCATCACGCCGATCGCGACGACCAGCTTGGAGATGGAAGCGATCCGCACGGGATCGTCGGCAGTGACGGGCCTGGATGCGGAAATGTCGGCCAGCCCTTTCGCGCTGACCGACATTTCTCCCCTCGCATTGAACGTTATCCGGACCGCGGCGACCGGATCCGATGCCGCGGCCAGCAGAAGCGCCGCGGCGATCATGCCGGCCCCATCGCCAGGGATGGAGCCGGCATGCCGATTACTTCAGGCTGATGCGGATGCCGGCGCGGAACTGGCGGCCGAGCATATCCGAATAGGTGGTGTTCGCCGCCATGCCGGTCTCCGGCACCAGCAGCGGCCAGCGGTTGAACAGGTTGGTGACGTTGACGAAGAACTGCGCCTGGTTCCCGCCGAAGGGCACGGTCTGCGTCAGGTTGAGATCGACGTAGAACAGGCCCGAGACGCGGTTGTTGTCATAGGTCGGGAAATTGGTGGTCGAAACCGGGCAGCCGCTGGTGCACTCGATACCGTTGGCGACATATTTGCCCGCGCTGACGCCGCGGCCGGTGACGGTGGCCGAGAAGGTCTGGGTCTCATAGGTCGCGCTGCCGCGGAAGATCCAGGTCGGCGTGCTGGCCTGGCCACCGTTCGCGCCGACGGTGTTCACCGCCACGCTCCCGGCGATGCCGGTATCGGAGAGGTTCTCGATATAGCGCGTCGCCACGCCCTTCAGCGTGAAGGTGCTCGCGGCGCCCAGCGGGATCCGGTAGGCCGCGTCGAAATCGATGCCGCGCACCAGCTTGCGCACGAAGTTGAACGGCTGGGTGCGGATCAGCAGATACGGCGCACCCGGCAGCGAGCGGACCGGATCGTTGGTGATGGCCGCGCAATAGATGGCATTGCCGTCGGAGCAGCGATTGACGGTTTCCTGCGCGGAGATCGAGTCGATCGCACCCGCCAGATCGATGCGGAAATAATCGACCGATGCGGTGAAGCCCGGCAGGAGGCGCGGCGACATCACCGCGCCGATGTTCCACGAATTGGCGACTTCCGGAAGCAGGTTCGGATTGCCCGTGGTCAGGCCCGAATAGCCCCAGGTCGCCGGGCCGTTCAGGCCGTCCGAAGTGTATTTCGGATTGCGCACCGAATCGCTGTTGGCGGTGCCGGCCTGATACAGCTCGTTCAGGTTGGGCGCACGGATGTCGCGCGAACGCGTCACGCGGAAGCGGATGTCCGGGATCGGCGCCCAGGTCGCGCCCAGCTTCCAGGTGGTGACATAGCCCGAGTTGGAATAGTCGGTCGCCCGGACCGCACCGTTGAACTCGAGGCCGAAGCCCAGCGGGATCACCGTCTCGAGATAGGCTTCCTTGACGCTATACTCGCCGGTGAAGGGCAGATAGTTGCCGACCGACCATGCGTTGGTCGTGCCGGTGGTGGTCACGATCGGCTGGTATTCCTTCGGCACGGTGCCGCGGATCTTCTCCTTGCGGACCTCGCCGCCGACGGAGACGCTGACGTCGCCCGCCCAGGTGGCGAACGGCGTGACCGACCAGTTGGTGCCCGCGACGAACTGCTCCATCACCTGATCGCGATACGGGTTGCCGAGCACATAGTTGATCGCATCCTGGCTGGCGACGCCCACGCCCATGCGGTTCAGCGGCACGCAGTTCGGATCGTCGTTGGTCGAGATGGCATCGACGTTGATCAGGCACTGGATCGAACCGACCGTATAGCCGCGCGCATTGCCCGCCGGCGCGAAGGCGGCGTTGGTGGCATTGGCCATGCGGGTCAGGTTCATGATGTTGCGGAGCTGCTCGCGCAGCTCGGAACGGCCATATTGGGCATAGACGTCCCAGTGCGCGGGCCTGCCGAACGCTTCGAAACTGCCCTCGGCGCCGACGACGTAGCGCTGTACCTTGCGCTCGTTGGCGATCGCGCGGAACGGCAGGTCGGCGGCGGTGGTCGCCAGCGTGATGCCGGTGACGCCGGCAAGGCGCGCCGCGCCGAGCGACTGCAGCGCGAAGGCGTTGCAGGTCACGGGGACGGGAACGGTGGTGCAGCCGGTGGTGTTGATCGCGATGCCGGTCGACAGGTTCGGGCCCGCGTTGAAGAACACCTTCTGCCGGTTGTACGACCCTTCGGCGAAGAGTTCGACGCCGTCCGCCACCTCATAGCTCAGCCGCCCGAAGACACCCCAGCGATCATCCTTCGGCATCAGGCCGATGCGCGTGCCGGAATCGTTGACCTGCCAGGACCCGCCCTGGACGAGGCTGGGCGCCGAAGACCCGGACGCCCGCGTGAACGCCGGATAGGTGAAGCTGCCATAGTCGAAGGTGTTCACCGCCCCGCCATAGCCGAAATACAGGCCGCGCAGGGCGTTCGCGCTGCCGCCGGCCGAGCCGGTGATGAGGCCGCCGGGCGTCGAGTTCGCCGCGCCGATCTGGCGCCGGGTGGTGATGAACTGCGGCGTGGTGCTGGCGCTCGTCCAGTTGGGATCCTGGATGCGTACATAGCCCGTATGATTCCACTCGCGGTCGTCGCCGACCTCGAAGATGCCGTCCTGGTGCGCGATATTGGCGCTGAGCAGGATGTGGCCGCGGCCGCCGGCGAACGACTTTCCGCCCGCGATGCTGGCCGAATAATTGCCGCCGTCGCCATAGGTGGTGATGCCCGAATCCGCCTCGATCTTCAGGCCCTCGAGCTTCTTGTTGAGGATGAAGTTCACCACGCCCGAGACGGCGTCCGAGCCATAGGCCGACGAAGCGCCGCCGGTGACGACCTCGACGCGATCGACCAGCGCCTGCGGGATCGTGTTGATGTCGACCCAGCCATAGATGGTCGAGCCGACCGAGCGGCGGCCGTCGAGCAGGACGAGCACGCGGCCCTCGCCCAGGTTGCGCATGTTGAGCGCATTGATGCCCGCCGAGCCGTTGGACAGGTTGAGGCGCGAATTGGCCGGCTTGGTCGAGCCGGCGAGCTGCGGCATCTGGTTGACGAAGTCGGCGATGTTGTTCGTCGGCGACGTGTTCTGGATGTCCTGCTGCGTCAGCACGGTGAGCGGCGTCGGGGCCTGGAAGCCGTCGCGGCGGATGCGCGTGCCGGTGACGAGGATCTCGCCTTCCTCGGCGGGCGCCGCCTGGGCGGCCGCCTGCGGCGTCTGCGGATCGCTGGCCTGCGCCCAGGCCGGCAGCGCGATCGCCATGGCCGCGAAAGCCGTGCTGCTGGCCAGAGCCTTCCTAAACGCCGTTGCTTCGATCATTTCCTAAAACCCCCTGAAGCCCGCAATATCCCGCGCGGTGAAAGGGCATTAGGTACCAAGAATGTTGCGGCGCGCCATAGTTTCTGTTCCCCGCGCCATAACCCCGGGGCATCAAATGTGACAATTGCCTGCGAAAACGTGACAGGACTGCAACACAAGCCTGCCAGACTGGCCATTGACTGCGTGCCCGCCCCGGCCGAGCGTTAGGGAAACCAGCCCCAGGGGAACCCTTGATGCCGCATTTCGACCGTCCGGTGCCGCGTGACTGACGCGCCGAGTCTTTCCGCGGCACCGGCGATCCGCCCGGGTTTCGGCCGGCTGGCGCTGTACCTGCTGCTCGGTTTCGCCGCCGGCCTGCCCTTCTACATGTTCAACGCCGTGCTGCTGCTGCGGCTGGCCAAGCACGGCGTGGACATCGTGACGGTGGGCTTCTTCGCCTGGGTGGCGCTGCTGCCAACCTTCAAGTTCGCCTGGGCGCCGCTGCTCGACAAATATGACGTGCCGGGCTTCGGCCGCTTCTGGGGCAAGCGGCGCGGCTGGATCATGCTGTCGCAACTGGGCATCTTCCTCTCGACCGTGGCGATGGCGCTCACCTCGTCCGATGCCAATCTGCAAGTCACCGCGCTGTTCGCGGTGCTGCTCGCCTTCTGGACCACTACGCTGGAAGTCGCCGCCGATGCCTGGCGCATCGAGCTGGCGCCGACCCAGGAGGAGCAGGGCCCGATGGTGGCGGCGAACCTGTGGGGCTATCGCAGCGCCATGGTCGCGGCCGGCAGCGGCGCGATCTACATCGCGGCGAAGAGCGACTGGACCACTGCCTATCTGGTGATCGCGGCGGCCGCCTTCCTCCCCTTCCCCATCCTCGCCTGCATGCGGCCCGATCCCGCGCATGGCGGCGGGCGCGGCACGGCGCTCGTCACCGGCATCCTCGCCAGCGCGGTGGTGCTCGGCGGGAGCCTCGTGGTCACCGCCGCGGTTGGCTGGGCGCTGCTTGCCGCGATGGGGTCGGTCGGGCTCGATAATCCGGACATCGTCAAATACTGGGTATTCGCGGTTGCGCTGCTGCCCTTCGTCGCGCTGGGCGCGGCGGTGCCGTGGATCAGGAATCTCCCGCCGAGCCACCGGCTGCTCACCACCTCGGGGCTCGCCCCCTATCTCAATGTCGCCTGGCGCTATGGGCTGGTGGTGATCCCGATCCTCTTGTTCGTCTCGGTCTATCGCATGGGCGACGTGATGGCGCTCACCCTCTCGCATCCGCTGTTCAACGCGCTGGGCTACAGTCTGGAGGCCATCGCGGTCGCCGATGGCGCGGTGGCACTGCTCTCGTCCATGCTCGGCGTGGCGCTGGGCGGCTGGCTGGCGGCCAAGGCGCCGATGGGCTGGGCATTGGTGGTCGGCGCGATCATGTCGGCGCTCAGCAACTGGATCTTCGCCTGGCTCGCCTATCAGGCGCCGGGCGGACCGGTCTGGTTCTCGCTCCTCGGCGTGCAGGTGACGGCGGGCGATTTCGACCTGTACCTCGCCATGGCGCTCGACCAGTTCGGGCACGGTTTCGAGGGAGCGGTGTTCGTCGTCTACCTGTCCCTGCTGGTGAACCCGCGCTTCCCGGGCACGCAATACGCGCTGCTCTCCGGCCTCGCCTTCCTGATCCCCAGGCTGCTCGCCGGCCTTTCGGGCGTGTTCCAGAAGGCGATCGGCTATGACGGCTTCTTCATCATGGCCGGCACGATGAGCGTCGCGGCGCTGGTCTTCGTGCCGTTCATCGTACGGGCGAAGCCCCGGCCCGACGGCGAGGCGGTGGCGGCATGATCGACACAGCCTTCGCCCCCGCCGCCGAAGCGGTGGCCGCCGGACGCATCCCCGGCGCCACGCTGGGCGTGGTGGCGGCGGACGGGCGGCGCTGGGTGACGCACGCCGGCATGGCCGCGCTCGTCTCCGAGCCCGAGGCGCTGACGCTCGACCATTGGTTCGACCTCGCCTCGGTCTCCAAGGTGGTGGCGACGACCACGATGGTCCTGCGCCTGGCCGAGGAGGGGCGGATCGACCTCGACGCCCCGCTGACCACCGCGATCCCGGACCTGCGCCAATATGACGTGGCGGGCGCCTATGAGCGCACCCTGACGTTCCGCGACTGCCTGGCGCACCGCACGCTGTTCCCCGCGGTCGAGCCGATCTACACCTATGGCGACGATCCGCAGCGGCTGCGCGCCTTCGTGCTCCAGCGCGAATGGAAGCATATCCCCGAGCCGGTCTATTCGGACATCAACTTCCTGCTGCTCGGCATCGCGATCGAGCGCGTGACGGGCAAGGCGCTGGGCGAATGGCCGCTGGGCCCGGGCCTGCACTACGGCCCGCCGCCGGGGCCGGCCGTGGCGACCGAGCGGTGCATGTGGCGGAACCGCGTGCTCAAGGGCGAGGTGCATGACGAGAATTGCGCGGCGATGGGCGGGCAGACCGGCCATGCCGGGCTGTTCGGCACCGTGGCCGGGGTGCTCGACTTCGCGCAGGGCGTGCTCACCGGCAGCTTCTCGCCGATGATGCTCGAAGCGATCCGCACCCCGCAATATTCGCACCGCACCTGCGGCTGGGAACGCAAGTTCGCCGGCTGGTCGGGCGGCCAGGCCTGTTCGGACGAGACGATCGGGCACACCGGCTTCACCGGCACCGGGCTGTGGATCGACTTCGGGCGCGGCATCGCCTGGACCCTGCTCACCAACCGCGTCCACCCGACGCGCCATTTCGACAGCGGCATCTTCGTGCTGCGCCCCGCGACGGGGGATGCCGTCATCAACGCCTGGGAGGCCCCATGATCTCTTTGCTCGCGCTCGCCATCGCCCTGTCCGGGCCGGATAGCGATACGCCAACCCCTGCCGACCGGCTGGCGCACGACCAGATGCTGGTGCTGGACACGCATCTCGACACGCCCGAGCTGTTCGAGCATCCAGGCTGGAAGTTCGATCGCTGGCACGACCGCGATTTCGACAAGAGCCAGGTCGACCTGCCGCGCATGGAGCAGGGCGGGCTCGATGGCGGCTTCTTCGTGATCTATACCGGACAGGGGCCGCTGACGCCGGAAGGCTATGCCAAGGCGCGCAACGCGGCGCTCACGCGCGAGATGTGGATCCAGCGCGTCGTGGCCGCCAATGCCGACAAGATGGAGTTCGCCACCACCCCCGAGGATGCCCATCGCATCGCCAAGGCGGGCAAGCGCATCGTCTTCCAGTCGATCGAGAACAGCTATCCGCTGGGCACCGACCTGAGCCTGCTCAAATGGTATTACGACCAGGGCGTGCGGATGGCCGGGCCGATCCATTTCCGCAACAACCAGTTCGGCGACAGCGCCACCGACAAGGTGAAGCAGTGGAACGGCCTCTCCCCCCTTGGCAAGCAATGGGTGGCCGAGATGAACCGGCTGGGCATGCTGATCGACGTCAGCCATTCCTCCGACGACGTGTTCGACCAGGCGCTGGCGCTCTCCAAGGTGCCGATCATCGCCTCGCACTCGGGGCCTCGCGCGATCTTCAACCATCCGCGCAACCTGGACGACGAGCGCATGCGCAAGCTCGCCAAGGCGGGCGGCGTGCTGCAGGTGAACAGCGTCTATCTGGTCGAGGGCGACCATGACGAGACCCGCAACAAGATCTCCGACCGGCAGGACGACTGGTGGGCGCTTTCGGCCGCCGACCAGCGCCAACTGATCGCCGACAAGGCCAAGGCGGACGCGACCAACCCCTATCGGGGGGCCGATTTCGAACTGTTCATGAAGAGCCTGCTCCACTGCATCGCAGTGATGGGCGTCGACCATGTCGGCATCGGCGCCGATTGGGACGGCGGCGGCGGCGTGCGCGGCATGGAGGACATCACCGCCCTGCCGAAGATCACCGCCCGCCTGCGCCGCGAGGGCTTCTCCGATACCGATATCGAGAAGATCTGGAGCGGAAACGTGCTGCGCGTGCTGAAGCAGGCCGAGGACTGGGCGGCAAAGAACAAGTGACGCAATATCCCTCTCCCGCTTGCGGGAGAGGGAAAGATCGTCAGTTCCCCGCGGCGACCAGGTTCAGCGCATCGTCCATATATTTCGTCGCGCTCGCATCCTGCGGCACGTCGTTGGCGTAGAAGGCGAAGGTGTAGGTCCTGCCGCTCGCGCCGGTGAAATAGCCCGCCAGCGCGTTGGTGGCGTTGAGCGTGCCCGTCTTGGCGAAGACCTTGCCCTCCAAAGGCGTGCCCTTGAAGCGGCGGGCGAGCGTGCCGTCCACCCCGCCGATCGGCAGCGTGTCGCGGAACTGCGCCCCCCAGGGCTGGGCGGCGACCCAGCGCAGCAGCTTGACCGAACCGCGCGGGCTCACCCGGTTGTAGCTCGACATGCCCGAGCCGTCCGAAAAGTCCCACGCCGTGCGCGGCAGGCCGGCCGTATCGAGCAGCTTCGCGACCTGCGCGACGCCATCGGCGATCGAGCCGCTGCCCTGTAGGAAGGCGACGCGGCGCAGCGCCAGCTCGGCATGGAGGTTCTGGCTCACCTTGTTGATGTGCTTGAAGTCCTCGGCGAGCGGCGGCGGCGTGAGCCTTGCGAGGACATTCCCGTCGGGCGTTGCCCGCGCGAGCGCCACGCCCTTCTTCGCGCGATATTCGGGATCGTCTTCGGGTCGCAGCGGCCGGTGGCGCGCGCTGACCGTGCCCTTCACCTGCACCCCGCGCGCCTCGAGCAGCGCCTTCAGGCGCCAGGCGGCATAATCGGCCGGATCGTCGATACCGAGCTTCCAGCTCTTCGGCCCGGCATCGGCGCCGATCGTGCCGGTGATGCGGAGCCGCTTGCCGTTGGGATCGCGATCCCAGCCGAGTTCGGTCTCCCCGCCCGGCACCGTCTTCGCCTGGTTGTCGATCGTGAAATAGGGCCAGAGCTCGACCCTTGCCGCCTCCCCGGCCTTGGCCGGCGCGACGGTCAGCTTCAGCTCATTGTCGTCGAGCGTCAGCGCCGAGGCGCCGGTGCCCGACGAACTCGGGATGTTGTTCCAGCTCATCCCCGGTCCCCAGCGCTGGTCCGGGAAGAGCGTGTCGTCGCCGATGACGTTGCGGACGCGCTTGGTCTTCGCGGCGATCGCATCGGCGAGCGTGGCAAGGCAGTCGACCGTGCAATCGTCGGCGCTCGACAGGCGCGCGTCGCCCCGCCCTTCCAGCACCACGTCTTCGCCCACCAGCCGCACCGCGGCACCGCCGGTCGCGTCGGGCGCATTGATGCCGGGCAGGTTCGCGAAGGCCGCGGCGGTGGTGTAGATCTTGGTGTTCGAGGCGGGGATGAAGCGGCCGTCGGGATTGATGGCGACGATCTCCCTGCCCGTGTCGTCGGCCACGACCAGGCCGAAGCGCGTGCCCGTCGGCGCCTCGGCAAGCTTGGCGGCGACGCGCTGCTCCAGCGTCTGCTGGGCGAGCGCGGGCGTGGCGAGCGTAAGGGCGATGCCGAGGATGAAATGCTTCATGCCGCGAGCGTAACTCCCGCCGCCGGGCCTGCAAACCCGCGATCATTCAGAGGAGTCGCCCGGGCATAACCACGGCGCATGCCGGCATTGTACGGGCAACATCGGCCCGGCACCTTCGTGGCATGAACCTGATGCGGGCCACCCTGAAACCCCTGGCCGCGATGGTGGTGGCGTTCGCCCCGCCGGCGCTGGCGCAGACCGACGACCTGGCCGCGGCGCTCGCCCTGCCGGTTGCCAGCCAGATGGCCGGCGCGCGCGACGTGCCGCGCTTCGCCTGGGTGGAGAACCGCGCCGGCGTGCGCAACCTGTGGGTGGCGGATGCGGGGCAGCGGGCCCGGCAGGTCACGCGCCATGCCGAGGACGACGGCATGATGCTCTACGATCCGGCGCTCAGCCCCGACGGCCGGCGCCTGGCATATGTGCGTGGCGGGGACGACGAGTTCCCCGACGGCAAGATCCCCAATACCGCCTCGGCCGCGTTCACGCCGGGGCAGCAGGTGTTCGTCGTTGAAGACGGTGGAGATCCCACACCGATCGGAGACGGACACCTGCCCGTTTTCTCGCCCGACGGGCAGCGCATCGCCTTCACCCGGCGCGGGGAGCTGTGGCTGTGGCAGGCCGGCAAGGCGGCCCGGATCGCGACCGTCACGGGCGAGGTCAGCGACCTGAAATGGACGCCCGACGGCAAGAGGCTGCTGTTCGTCGACAATCGCAACGACCGTGCCTTCGTCGCGCTGCTCGATGCGGACGGCGGCCGGCTGACCTATATGGAACCGGCGCTCGGCTATTCGGTGGAGCCGGCGCTTTCGCCCGGCGGAGACCAGGTCGCCTATATCCAGTATCTCGATCCGCCCGCGGGCGCGGCGCGGGACGGCGGCCCCTATTGGTCGATCCGGGTGGCCGATGCCGCGACGGGCAAGGCCCGCACGGCCTGGACCGCCCCCCAGGGCATGGGCGGCCGCTATTACGGCACGCGCCAGCACAATCTCTGGTGGAGCAAGGGCGGTCAGCTGCTCTTCCCCTGGGAGCGGAGCGGCTTCCTGCACGTCTATGCGATCGACGCGGCCAAGGGCGGCGAGCCCCGGGCGCTGACCTCCGGCGGGTTCGAGGTCGAGACCTTCGTGCTCGGCGCCGACGACATGGTGACCTTCGCCGCCAATGCCGACGAGGCCGACCGGCGACATTTCTGGCAGGTGCCGGCGCGCGGCGGCACGGCGAAGCGCGTGACCGAGGGCAAGGGCAGTGAGAGCCTGCCGGTCCTTGCGGGCGGCCTGCTCGCGGGGATCGCCGCCGATGCGCGCCATCCGGCCCATCCGGTGCTGGCGAAGGGGCTGGCTCCGCTGGGCGAAACGGCCGAGCTGCAGGGCGCGATCGTGCCCGAGGCGGTGGCCTATCAGGCCGAGGACGGCGTAACCGTCCATGGCCAGCTGTTCCGCGGCCAGGGCAAGGGCCCGCGCCCGGCATTGATCTTCGTCCATGGCGGGCCGCGGCGCCAGATGGTGCTCGGCTTCCATCACGCGCAATATTATTCGAACGCCTATGTGATGAACCAGGCGCTGGCGGCGCGGGGCTATACGGTGCTCTCGGTCAATTATCGCAGCGGCACCGGCTATGGGCAGGCGTTCCGGGATGCGCCCGGGATCGCCCGCGACGGCGCTTCCGAGTATCGCGACGTGCTCGCCGGCGGGCACTGGCTGGCGGCGCGGAAGGACGTCGATCCGAAGAAGATCGGCATCTGGGGCGGCAGCTGGGGCGGCTATCTGACGGCGCTGGCGCTGGCGCGGAACAGCGACCTGTTCAAGGCGGGCGCCGACTTTCACGGCGTCCACACCCTGTTGCGCAACGTCGAGAACAACCTGTCGCCCGAGCAGCAGGCCGCCGCGCGGCAGAAGCAATGGGACAGCTCGCCGATGGGCGCGATCGGCACCTGGCGCTCGCCGGTGCTGCTCGTGCACGGCGATGACGACAGGAATGTCGATTTCGGCCAGTCGCTGCTGCTCGCCCGCGAGCTGGCGGCGCGGCGCATCCCGCACGAGGAACTGGTATTCCCCAATGAGCGCCACGAATTCTTCCGCTATGCGGACTGGCTCACGGCCTATCGCCGCACCATTTCCTTCTTCGATGCGCATCTGAAATGAGGTGGCTGATGGCGGCGGCGGCACTGGCCGGGGCGAACGGGGCACAGGCGCAGGAGCGCGCGACGCTCATCCATGGCGCGCGCGTGTTCGACGGCACGGGCACGCCCGCGAAGCCGAAGGACGTGCTGATCGAGGGCGACCGGATCACCCGGATCGGCAGGAAGCTGCGCGTGCCCGAGGGCACCGCGGTGATCGACGCCACGGGGCTGACGCTGATCCCCGGACTGCACGACCTGCACATCCACACCCGGCGCGAAGCCTTTGCCGACGCCGCCGCGCTCCACCGCTTCTACCTGCCCTATCTGCGCGCGGGCGTGACGAGCGTGAACGAATTCTCGGTCTCGGGCGCGATGATGGCCGGGATCCGCGCGCTCCGGGCCGATACGCCGCGCCTCACCCTGGCGGTGCGCCTGGGCGTGCCGGACGGGCACGGCACCGAGAGCCAGTTCACCAATGCGATCACGCTCCAGGTGACCAGTCCGGCCGAAGCCCATGCGGCGATGGCCGGGGCCCTGGCCTACAAGCCCGACATGGTGAAGGTGTTCAACGACGGCTGGCGCTATGGCGACCCCGACCGGCCCGACCGGCCGAGCATGGACGAAGCGACCCTGGCCGCGATCGTGGCGGACGCGCACAAGGCGGGCATCAAGGTGATGACGCACACGGTGACGCTGGAGGGCGCGAAGATCGCCGCACGGGCGGGCGTGGACTCGGTGGCCCACGGCGTGGGCGACGCCCTGATCGACGACGAGCTTATCGGCCTGATGCGGAAGCACCACATGGCCTATGTCGCCACGCTGGCGACCTATGAGCCGCTCGAGACGCGTGTGCTGGCACCCGAAGAACTGGCGCTGCTCACGCCCGAGCAGCGCGACCGCGAGGCGGCGCGGCTGGCCAAGGGCGGGGCGATAGCGCCCTATGACAGCAAGCGCTGGGAGATCATGCGGGAGAATATCCGCCGACTGAAGGCGGCCGGAATCCGCATCGGCGTGGGCACCGACACGGGCATCGAGGGCGTCTATCCCGGCTTCGGCGCGCTGCGCGAGATGCGGCTGCTGACCGAGCTGGGCTTCACCCCGGCCGAGGCGATCGAGGCCGGCTCGCGGGTGAGCGCCGACATCATGGGGCGCAGGAAGACCGAAGGCAGAATCCACAAGGGCATGCGCGCCGATCTGGTGCTGACCGGCGGGACGCCGGACCTGACCTTCCGGGACCTCTACTCGGTCAAGCGGGTATGGGTGGCGGGGAAAGAGGTTTCGCTGGACTAGAGCTTCAGAGACACAAAGGGCGTTGTTCTGTCATCCTGGATCCCCGCTTCATGGGGTTGGCGATGTCCTTGCAGTAGCGACACTCCGCGTACCGGGCCCAAGCGGTTCCCCGGCCTTCGCCGGGGAGCCGGCATTGCCAACGGCATGTCCGCGTTACGCCCTGTCCGCCGCCCGGTAGACTTCCTCGTCCAGCTCGCCTTCCCAGCGCGCCACCAGGGTCGCCACGGTAAGATTCGCCGAGGCGCTCGGCACCGTCCGCGTCATGTCGAGCAGCCGGTCGAAAGGCAGGACGAAGCCCACCACCAGGGCAGTCTGCTCCGGCGAGACGCCCACTGCGCTCAGCACCGCCGCCAGCATGAACAGCGAGGCCGACGGCACCGGCGCCGTGCCGAACGCGGCGAGCGCGCCGGTGAACAGCACCGTCGCATAGACGGTGGGCGTCAGGTGCACGCCAAAGGCCTGGAGCGCGAACATCGAGAGCAGGCCGACATACATCGCCGTGCCGTCCTTGCCGATGCTGGCGCCGAGCGGCAGCACGGTGGAGAAGACCGAGCGGCCGATGCCCAGATTCTGCTCGGAAACGCGCATCGCCACCGGCAGCGTGGCGCCGCTCGATGCAGTGGAGAAGGCCACCGCCAGCGCGTCGACGATGCCGCGGAAGAAGGGCAGCAGCGGCAGGCGCGCGACGAAACGCAGGAGCAGACTGTGCACCACCAGCATCTGGATCAGCGAGCCGAGCACCACTGCCAGCGCCAGCCAGCCGACATGGACGAACACCGCCGCGCCGTTCGCCGCGACGGCATTGGCGATCAGCGCGAACACGCCGAAGGGCGTCGCCTCCATCACCAGGCCGACGACGCGCAGCAGCACGGCCGAAGTCGATTGCAGCAGGTTGGCGAAGGGCTTGCCCGCCTCGCCCGCCACCACCGTGCCGCAGCCGATCAGGATCGAGGTGAAGATCAGCGCCAGCATGTCGCCCTTGGCCAGCGCATCGAAGATGTTGGTGGGGATGATGTTGATCAGCTGCTCATAGGGCGTGACCGGCTTGCCGAGCACATGCGCCTCGGCCGTGCCGAGCGGCGCGCCGATGCCGGGCTGGACGATCGCCGCGACCAGCATGCCGACCGAGACGGCGATGAAGGTGGTCAGCGCGAACATGCCGACCGTGCGCCCGCCCAGGCTGCCCAGCCGCTTGGGATCCGCGAGCGTGGTGATGCCCGAGGCGATGGTGACCAGCACGATCGGCGCCACCAGCATGCGGATCGCGCGGACGAACAGGTCGCCGACGAACTGCACCCAGGGCGCGCCCTGCGGCACCAGCAGCGCGAAGACGACGCCGAGCACGAGGAAGGCGAGCACGCGCTTCCACAGGGCGATGCCGAACCACCAGCCCATCAGTTGCACGTCCCGGGCGCGGGCTTGTGCGCGAGCGCACGACCGGCGGCCTTGCCGGTCATCGCCCCCTTGTCGACCGCGAGCACGCCGTTGACCAGCACGGTCCGCACCCCGGCCGCCAGCAGGGCCGGCTGCTCATAGGTGGCGCGCGAGGCATAGGTGCGCGGATCGAACACCACGACATCGGCGAAGGCGCCGGCGCGCAGATGGCCGCGGCCCTCCAACCCGAACGTGTCCGCCGTCAGCGCCGAACTTCGCTCGATGAACTGGCGCAGGGTGATCACATGATCGGTCTTGACGTATTTGTCGTATTTGCGCGCGAAGGAGCCATAGACGCGCGGATGGCCGCCCGAGGCGTCCGATCCGGTCATCACCCAGGGCTGCTTCATGAAGGCGGCGATGTCGGCCTCGCTCTGGTTGAACGAGACGGTGCCGGGATCGCCGATGCGGATCACCGCGATCGCGGCCTCGACCGGATCGAGCTTCATTTCCTTCGCGACGGCGTCGAGATAGCGGTTCCGATACTGGCCCTCGACGATCAGCAGCTTGCCGGCCCCGCCGCGCTTGCGGAGATTCTCGACCATGCCGTCGTGAAGCTTCCGAGCGAGCGAGGGATCGTCGAAGCGCTTGAGCAGCGCCGGGCGCCCGCCATCCTGGGCCCAGAGCGGGACGAGCGACGCGACCAGGCTGGTGCCCGATGCCGACCAGGGATATTGGTTGGCGGTAACCTTCTCGCCGCGGGCGCGGGCCGCGTCGATCTTGGCGATGATCGCGGGCGCCTGCCCCTGCACGTCGACGCCCAGTGCCTTGATGTGGCTGATATGCGCGGGCAGCCCGCCCTCGCGCCCGATGCGGATCGCCTCGTCGATCGCGGCCGCAAGGCCCACCGTATAGCTGCTCTCGTCGCGGATATGGCTGTCATAGCTGCCGCCGCGCCTGCCGGCTTCCCTGGCAAGCGCGATCACTTCCTCGGTCTTGGCGAAGCTCTGGGGGGCGTAGAACAGACCCGTGGAGAGACCGAGCGCGCCCTGGCACATGGCCCCGGCGACGAGGCCCTTCATCCGCTCCAGCTCGGCGGGCGTGGGATCGCGCGCATCCTCGCCCACCACCCTCTCGCGCACCGCGCCGAAACCGACCCAGGCGGCATAGTTGATGCCTACCGGCCGAGTCGCCGCGCTGCCGAGCACCTTGGCCAGGTCCGGGCTGCCGCCGCCGTCATTGCCGATAAAGGCAGTGGTGACGCCCTGCATCAGAAAGGCCGGGATCAGGCGCTTGCGCGGATCCGCCGATGCGAGATCGTCGCCCATATGCGTATGCGGATCGATGAAGCCGGGCGCGACGATCATCCCCTTCGCATCGATCACGCGCGCGGCGAGCACCCTCGCATGCGCGCCGACCGAAACGATGCGATCGCCCTTGACCGCGACGTCGCCGACAAAGGGCGCGTCCGAGCCGGTATAGATCGTGCCGCCGCGGATCAGCAGGTCGACCTTCTGCGGCGGAAGCGGCGCGGCGGCGCCCAACGAGAGAGCGGCAGTCCCCAGCAGCAGCGCGATCTTCATGGCGTTCCCCAAAATCCCGGAAGTGGCGGATAGAGCGTCCCGCCCCGGTCCTCGACCCCACCGGGGCGATCCTTGGCGAGCCAGATCGGACCGTCAAGGTCGACGAAATCCGACATGCGGGCGATGTGCAGCGCCGCTGCGATCGACAGGGAGGAACCGACCATGCAGCCGCTCATCAGGCCAAGACCGCGGGCGCGGGCGGCCCGGGCGAGGTGCAGCCCCTCGGTCAGGCCGCCGGCCTTGTCGAGCTTGACGTTCACCACCTGGTAGCGGCGCGCCACCCGGTCGAGATCCTCGCGGGTGTGGAGGGACTCGTCGGCAGCGATCGGCACGAGCGGGCGGAAAGTCTCGAGGCATGCGTCGATCCCGGCCGGCACGGGCTGTTCGAGCAGGTCGACCTTCAGCGCCGCCAGCACCGGCTGCATCGCCTCGACCAGCCGGGCGTCCCAGCTCTCATTGGGATCGACGATCAGCCGGGCATCGGGCGCGGCGGCGCGGACTGCGCGGATCTGCGCGTCGGGCAGGCGGCCATCGACTTTCACCTTGAGCAGCGGCGCGTGCGCGGCGCGGCGGGCGGCACAGCCCATCATCATCGGTGTATCGATCACGATGGTGCGCGCGCTGGCGATCGGCTCGGGCTCCGGGGCGCCGAGCAGCGCGGCGACGCTTCTCCCGGTCTCACGCGCCTCCAGGTCCCAGAGCGCGCAGTCGACCGCGTTGCGGGCAGCGCCGGCGGGGAGAAGCCCCAGCAGCTCCTCGCGCCCCGCACCCGCCTCGACCGCGGGGCGGATGCCCTCGATCGCCGCGAGCGCATCCTCCACGCTCTCGCCATAGCGGGAACAGGGTACGCCCTCTCCCCTTCCTTCCAGCGTCCCAGCGCGGATGGAGACCGTGACCGTATCGGCCTCGGTCTTCACTTCGCGCGCAATGCGGAAGGGCCTGCTCAGCGCGAAGCGGTCGTGGCGGGCCGTGAGGGTTCGGTGCATAGCAACTCGTCGATGATCGCCTCGACCCCGAAGGCGATTGGATCGGTACAGGGCAGACCGAGATCGGCTTCGATCTGCCGGCAAAGCGCACGCGCCGCTTCGACCTCCATCCGGGAGGTGTTGAGGCAGACTCCGACTGCGCGAACCTCCGGGCTGGTGAGGCGCGCGACCTGGAGATTGGCCTCCAGACATTCCCTCAGGCCCGGCAGCGCCCGGCCCGGCAAGCCGCGCATATGGCTGCGGCTCGGATCGTGGCAGAGCACGATCGCTTCGGGCTGGGCGCCGTGAAGCAGGCCGGTCGAAACGCCGGCGAAGCTCGGATGGAAGAGCGACCCCTGGCCCTCGATCAGGTCCCAGCCGCCATCGGTACGTTCGGGCGCGAGCATCTCGATGCCGCCCGAGATGAAATCGGCGACGACCGCGTCGATCGGCACGCCGGCACCGGCGATCAGGATGCCGGTCTGGCCCGTGGCGCGGAAATCCGCCTTCTCGCCGCGCGCCCTGAGCGCGTCCGCGAGCGCGATCGTGGTGTACATCTTGCCGACCGAGCAATCGGTGCCGACCGTCAGCAGGCGGCGGCCGGCCCGGGCATATCCGGTGCCGACCCGCATGTCCGCGGGGGGATCCCGCACGTCGAACAGCTGCAGGCCCTTTTCCATCGCGAGCGCCGCCAGTTCGGGCACGTCGCGCAGCCGCTGGTGCAGGCCGGCGGCGATGTTCATTCCCGCATCGAGCGCCGCCGCCGCATCGCGCACCAGGTCGCCGCCCAGCGTGCCGCCCGAATTGGCGATGCCGAGAACGAGCGTCCTCGCGCCCGCCGCTGCGCCTTCCGCAATGGTCATGCGCGGCAGGCCGAGCGTGAGCGGGCTGTCGTCGTGGCGGAACTCGCCCACGCAATCGCCGCGCCGGAATTCGGCCAGGCCGCGCGAGGTCTTGATGCCCACGAAATCGGTGCTGTGACCGAGGTAGAGGAGGTAAGGTGCCGGTATCATTGGGTGATAACGCTATCCCGCCCGCATCGGGCGCCGCGCATAGCGAGTGCGCGCCTCGGCATAGCCAGCCGTTATGGCGTATCGATCACCTTGGCGAGCGCCTTGAGGAAATCGGTGGCAAGCGCGGTGGGCGGCCGGTTGAGCAGGAACATCGCATGCACGTCGAACGTGAGCTGCGGCTTGAGCGGACGCATCGCGAGCCCGGGAACGAGCGAGGCCTGTGCGGTGAAGCTGTCGACCACCGTCATCCCCACGCCCTGCGCCACAAGTGCAGTGGCGATGTAGAAGGTGCGCGCGGAGATGACTTCGTCGAGATCGAGCTCGAGGCGCGCGCATTCCTGGCTGAACAGCTGGCCGATCGGGCCGCTGTTGGCGAGGCTGATGAACGGGCGTCCGCGCAGCCGCTCGAGCTCGATGCGCGGCGGCGCGTCGGGCATGTCCTCCTCGCGATAGAGCACCACCAGCTCGCCCTCGCCCAGCCAGCGATGGCCGATCGGCGCGGCATGGGGCACTTCATAGGCGATCGCGACATCGGTCTCGCGCTCGTAGAGCTTGCGCAGCAGATCGTCGTGATGGACGGTCTGGAGGTCGAAGCGGACCCCCTCATGCCCCCGCATGAAACGCGAGACGGCGGTGGGCAGCGCATTGAGGGCCAGCGACGGCAGCGCCGAGATGCGCAGCATGCCGCCGGCGCCGCGCTTGAGGTTCCGGCCCGCCTCGCGCAGCGCATAGACGCGGTCCTGGATCTCCGAGACTTCGGTGAACAGGGTGTGCGCGTCCTCGGTGGGGACGAGGCGGCCATTGGTGCGGTGGAAGAGCTGGAAGCCGAGCAGGCTCTCGGCATGGCGCAGCATCTTGGAAACCGAAGGCTGCGACACGTTGAGCGCGCGCGCGGCGCCGCTGACCGAGCCGTTCACATAGACGGCGTGGAAGATCTCGATGTGCCGCAGGTTCATCCGGCCAGCCTATCGAACTGCGCGAAAAGGGGAAAGGCCCCGGTTCGGTGTGATTGTCCCGCCCTGTTTTCGTCACCCCCCCGGCGTGAACTCCGCGACCAGATCGTAGCGATCCCCCGGGAAAGTCTGGCGGACGAACGTGACTGCCCGGCCGGTGCGCCAGGTCCAGCGCTCGACCTGGAGACATGCCGCATGGGCGTCGAGCTTCAATTTCCTGGCCAGCGGGCCGCCGGCGGAGACGGCGCGGATGCGGTGGCGCGCGTCGGTCCAGGGGACATGGTGGAGCAGCCAGGAGCCGGGTGCCTCGGCCTCGAAGGTGTCGGCCCGCGGGACCGGCACGGTATCGAGCGCGATCAGCCGGCGCTCGATCGCGAAGGGCTGTTCCCCGGCGAAATGCACGCCCTCGATCAGCAAGGCGGGCGCCGGGATGCCGGAGACTTCGATGTCGGGATCGCGATTGACCACCCGGCAGGTATCGAGCGCCCAGCCATAGCGCTCGCCCCGCGCCGCGATCAGCTGCGCGAGATCGGGCACCGCCAGCACTGCGGCATGCACCTGGGGATGCGCCACGAAGGAGCCGGCCTTGCGGCGCCGCTCGATCAGCCCGGCATGGGCGAGCCGCTCCAGCGCCTTGCTGACCGTGGCGCGCGCGCAGCCATATTGCGCCACCAGCTCGTGCTCGAAGGGGATGCGGTCGCCGGGGCGCAGCGCGCCCGAGCGGATGCGCTCCTCGATGTCCGAGCGGATGCGTTCCTGCAGCGTCACCCGAGCAAGCGCCCCAGGGTTTTGTGATAATGATTAGCGATACCTTCGCTCGCCCGGTGCTTTCCGCGTACGACTTGCAGCGCGCCGGCACGCCAGACGCAGTCGATCGCGCCGGCACGGCCGGCGAAGATCCAGCGATCGAGAAGCGTGCCGGCCGAAGCGCCGGCAAAGCCTGGATGGTCCATGTTCAGGCTCACGATATCGGCGGATGCGCCTGGCGCAATCCCCGTTTCGACACCGAGCGCCTGCCCCCCGCCTGCGAGCGCGGCGTGGAACAGCGTCTCGCCGACCGAAGCGCCTTCGGGCGACAGGATTGCGCGGCGCCGGAGCGAGAGGCGCTGCGAATATTCGATCGCGCGGAGCTCGTAGGCGGCGTCGATCTGGATGTTGGAGTCGGTCCCGGTGGCGATTGTCCCGCCGGCCGCAAGATAGCGTTCGGCCGGGAAGATGCCGTCGCCGAGATTGGCCTCGGTGACCGGGCAAAGGCCCGCCACCGCGCCCGAAGCGGCGAGGCGGTCGGTCTCGGCCTCGGTCAGATGGGTGGCGTGGATCAGCGTCCAGCGCCGGCCGATGTCCAGATTGTCGAGCAGCCACTCCACCGGCCGTGCCCCGCTCCAGGCGAGACAGGCTTCGACTTCCCTGGTCTGCTCGGCGGCATGGATATGGAGCGGGCCGGCGGTCAACGCGCTCACCACCGCCAACGCCTCCGGCGTGACCGCGCGCAGCGAGTGCGGCGCCACGCCCAGCACCGCGTCGGCAGGCAGCTTGGCCCGGCTCGCCTCGACCAGCTTCGCAAAGCCGTCGACGTCCGAGAGGAAGCGCCGCTGGCCGGGCTTGGGCGGCTGTCCGCCGAAATCGCTGTGCGCGTAGAAGACGGGCAGCAGCGTGAGGCCGATGCCGGTCTCCCCCGCAGCATGGACAATCGCGCCGGCGGTCTCGGCGGGATCGGCATAGCGCGCGCCGTTCACATCGTTGTGGAGATAGTGGAACTCGCCGACGCGCGTGTAGCCGGTCTCGAGCATCTCGGCATAGGCCAGGGCAGTGATCGCGGCGATGTCCTCGGGCGTGAGCCGGTCGAGGAACCGGTACATGATCTCGCGCCAGCTCCAGAAATCGTCGTCGCGCCGACCGCGGCGCTCGCTGAGCCCGGCCATGCCGCGCTGGAAGCCATGGCTATGGACGTTGCCGAGGCCCGGAATCGCGACGCGGTGGCGCTCGGCGCCCGGTGCCGGATCGGTGCCGGGCAGCACTTGCGAAATGCGCCCCTCGGCGATGCGCACGGTAACGCGCCCGGCCCAGCCGGTGGGGAGCAACGCATTCTCGAACCAGAGATCCATGCCCAGCCTTCCTCATAGCCGCCGCCCCGGCATGCGCCGGGATGACGATGGATTGGTTTTAATATGTCTAGACATAACCGCATCCACAGGCAAGGATGCGCGCATGGACCGACTCTGGACCAATGCACGGATCGCGACGATGGCGGGCCCTGGGATGGGCATCGTCGAGCATGGCGCGGTGGCGGCGAAGGATGGCCGGATCGCCTGGATCGGGTCCGCGCGCGAGGCCCCCTCCGCGGTCGAGACGATCGACTGCGAGGGCCGCTGGATCACTCCCGGGCTGATCGATTGCCACACGCACCTGGTCCATGGCGGCGACCGCGCGCACGAGTTCGAGCTGCGCCTGCAGGGCGCGAGCTATGCGGAGATCGCGCGGGCCGGCGGCGGGATCGTCTCGACGATGCGCGCCACCCGGGCGGCAGGCGAGGCCGAGTTGACGGCGAGCGCGCTGCCCCGGCTCGATGCGCTGATCGCCGAGGGCGCGACCACCGTCGAAGTGAAGTCGGGCTATGGCCTCTCGCTCGATGGCGAACTCAAGATGCTGCGCGCGGCCAGGGCATTGGGCCGGGAGCGCAAGGTCCGGATCGCGACGACCTTTCTCGGCGCGCATGCGCTGCCGCCCGAATATGCGGACGACCGCGCCGGCTATGTCGACCTCGTCTGCGAGACGATGATCCCGGCCGTGGCCGAGGCGGGGCTGGCGGATGCGGTGGATGCCTTTTGCGAGAATATCGGTTTCACTGCCAACGAGACCCGGCGTGTCTTCGAAGCGGCCCGCGCGCATGGGCTGCGCGTGAAGCTCCATGCCGAGCAGCTTTCCAACCAGCATGGCGCCGCGCTCGCCGCTTCGCATGGCGCGCTGTCGGCGGACCATCTCGAATATCTCGACGATGCCGGGATCGCGGCGATGGCGGAGGCGGGCACGGTGGCCACGCTCCTGCCCGGCGCCTTCTATTTCGTCCGCGAGACCCGGTTGCCGCCGGTCCAGGCGCTGCGCGACGCGGGGGTGCCGATCGCCCTCGCCACGGATTGCAATCCCGGCACCTCCCCGCTCACCAGCCCTTTGCTCGTCATGAACATGGCCGCGACGCTGTTCCGCCTCACCGTGGAGGAGTGCCTGGCCGGCATGACCTGCGAGGCGGCACGGGCGCTTGGCCTCCATCGCGAGATCGGCACCATCGAACCCGGCAAGTCCTGCGACCTCGCGATCTGGGACGTCGAGCGGCCGGCCGAACTTGTCTATCGCATGGGGCTCAACCCGCTCCATGCCCGCATCTGGAAGGGCCAATGACCGAAATCCTGCTGATCCCCGGCGCGGTGCCGCTGGCCGAATGGCGCGCGATCTGGCGCGGCGCGGTGCCGAAGCTCGATCCCGCCGCCGCCCCGCGGATCGCCGAAAGCGCGGCCGCGGTGGCGCGCATCCTGGCGCGTGGCGAACCCGTCTACGGGATCAACACCGGCTTCGGGAAGCTCGCCAGCGTCAAGATCGAGGCCGAGGACCTGGCCACGCTCCAGCGCAACATCGTGCTCAGCCATGCCGCGGGCGTGGGCGCGCCCTCGTCTGGTCCCGTGGTCCGCCTGATGATGGCATTGAAGCTCGCGAGCCTCGCCCAGGGCGCATCGGGCGTGCGGCCGGCCACGGTGGCGCTGCTCGAAGCGATGCTGGCCGGGGGCCTCACGCCGGTGGTGCCGAGCCAGGGGTCGGTCGGCGCCAGCGGTGACCTCGCGCCCCTTTCGCACATGGCTGCGACGATGATCGGCGTCGGGCAGATCGAAATGGGGGGCCGCGTGCTGCCCGCCGCACAGGCGCTGGCCGAGGCCGGCCTCACCCCGCTGACGCTTGGGCCCAAGGAGGGCCTCGCCCTGCTCAACGGCACCCAATTCTCCACTGCCAACGCCCTGGCCGGCCTGTTCGAGACCGAGACGCTGTTCCAGGCGGCGCTGGTGACCGGCGCGCTCTCGACCGAGGCGGCCAAGGGCACCGATGCGCCGTTCGATCCGCGCATCCATCAGCTGCGCCGCCATCCCGGCCAGATCGCGGTGGGCGAGACGCTGCGTACGCTGATGCAGGGCTCCGCGATCCGCGCCTCGCATCGCGACAATGATCCGCGCGTGCAGGACCCCTATTGCCTGCGCTGCCAGCCCCAGGTGATGGGCGCGGTGCTCGACCTGCTGCGCCAGGCGGGCACGACGCTGGAGACCGAGGCGAACGGAGTCTCCGACAACCCCCTGATCTTCCCGGAGACCGACGAGGCGCTGTCGGGCGGCAATTTCCACGCCGAGCCGGTGGCCTTCGCTGCGGACATGATCGCGCTGGCGATCTGCGAGATCGGCTCGATCGCCGAGCGCCGGATCGCAATGCTGGTCGATCCCGCCCTTTCCAACCTGCCGGCTTTCCTCACGCCCCGGCCGGGGCTCAATTCTGGCTTCATGATTCCCCAGGTGACCGCCGCGGCGCTCGTGTCCGAGAACAAGCAGCGCGCCACGCCGGCCAGCGTCGATTCGATCCCGACCTCGGCGAACCAGGAGGACCATGTCTCGATGGCCGCGCACGGCGCCCGCCGCCTGCTCGAGATGGCGGCGAACGCCGGCGCAGTGATCGGCATCGAGCTGCTCGCCGCGGCGCAAGGCTGCGACTTCCATGCCGGGCTCGCTTCCTCCGCGGCTCTGGAACGCGTCCGCGCCAGGCTGCGGCGCGACGTGCCGACGCTCGACCATGACCGGCACTTCCATCCCGATATCGAGGCCGCGACCGCGCTGGTCCGCGCCGGCGCGGTGGCCGAGGCGGCGGGAATCGCGCTGCCGGGGGTCGCATGAGCCGGCCCCAGGTCCATCGTGGCGAGGCGCCGCTGATCGTCGCCTTCCCGCATACCGGGACGGACATTCCGGCGGAGATCGCGTTCGCCTCACCTTGGCTCGCCCGCAAGGATGCCGATTGGTGGATCGACCGGCTCTACGATTTCGCCGCCGGCCTCGGAGCGACCACGATCCGCACCGGCATTTCCCGCAGCGTGATCGACGTGAACCGCGATCCCTCGGGCGCCTCGCTCTACCCGGGCCAGGCGACGACCGAGCTCTGCCCCACCACCACCTTCGACGGCGAGCCGCTCCAGAACCCGAATGCGGACGAGATCGCCCGGCGGCGCACCGCCTATTTCGATCCCTATCACGCCGCGATCGAGGCGGAGATCGCCCGGCTCCGGGCGATCCACCCCAGGGTCGTCCTCTACGACGCCCATTCGATCCGCAGCCATGTGCCGCGACTGTTCGAGGGCGAGCTGCCGCAGTTCAACATCGGCACCAATGGCGGCACGACCTGCGCCCCTGCCCTGCGCCAGGCCGTGGAAGCCGCCTGCGCCGCGACGCCCTGGAGCCAGGTGACCGACGGGCGCTTCCGCGGCGGCTGGACCACCCGCCATTATGGGCGGCCCGGAGGGGGCGTCCACGCCATCCAGATGGAGCTGGCCTGTCGCGGCTATATCGACGAGCCCGCCAGCTTCGACGAAGCATGGTGGCCCACGCCCTATGACGAAGCCCGCGCTGCCCCGATGCGCGCGGCGCTGACCAACATCCTCCAAGCCTGTCTCAATTTCGCCGGAGCCCCGGAATGACTCGCCTCGACAATAGCCGCATCATCAAGCCCGCCACCGGCACGGAGCGCACCGCCAAGAGCTGGCTCACCGAGGCGGCGCTGCGCATGCTGATGAACAACCTGCACCCCGATGTCGCCGAGCGGCCCGAGGAGCTGGTGGTCTATGGCGGCATCGGCCGCGCGGCGCGCGACTGGGAGAGCTATGACAGGATCGTCGCCGCGCTGCGCGATCTCGAAGCCGACGAGACGCTGCTGATCCAGTCGGGCAAGCCCGTCGGCGTGTTCCGCACGCACGAGAACGCGCCGCGCGTCCTCCTCGCCAATTCGAACCTCGTGCCGCATTGGGCGACCTGGGAGCATTTCAACGCGCTCGATCGCAAGGGCCTTGCGATGTACGGCCAGATGACCGCCGGCTCATGGATCTATATCGGCACCCAGGGCATCGTGCAGGGCACCTACGAGACCTTCGCCGAGATGGGCCGCCAGCATTATGGCGGCGACCTGAAGGGCCGCTGGCTGCTCACCGCCGGCCTGGGCGGCATGGGCGGGGCACAGCCGCTGGCGGCGGTGATGGCGGGTGCCTCGTGCCTCGCCATCGAGTGCCAGCCCAGCCGGATCGAGATGCGCCTGCGCACCGGCTATCTCGATCGCGCCGCCGAGACGATCGACGAAGCGCTCGAGATCATCCGGAACGCCGACAAGCCGGTCTCCGTCGGCCTGCTCGGCAATGCGGCCGAGATCCTGCCCGAGATGTTCGCCCGCGGCATCCGCCCCGACCTGCTGACCGACCAGACCTCGGCGCATGACCCCGTCAACGGCTATCTGCCCGTGGGATGGTCCGTCGCCGAATGGATCGAGCGGCGGGAGCGCGACCCGGAAGCGACGGCCAGTGCCGCCAGGGCTTCGATGGCGCAGCATGTCCGCGCGATGCTCGACTTCCATGCGGCGGGCGTGCCGACGGTCGATTACGGCAACAATATCCGCCAGGTCGCGCTCGACGAGGGCGTGGCCGATGCCTTCGCCTTTCCCGGCTTCGTCCCCGCCTATATCCGCCCGCTCTTCTGCAGGGGGATCGGGCCGTTCCGCTGGGCCGCGCTTTCGGGCGATCCCGAGGACATCGCCAGGACCGACGCCAAGGTGAAGGCGCTGCTGCCCGACGACGCGCATCTCCACAACTGGCTCGACATGGCCGCCGAGCGCATCCGCTTCCAGGGGCTTCCGGCCCGCATCTGCTGGGTGGGACTGGGCGACCGGCACCGGCTGGGCCTGGCCTTCAACGAGATGGTGGCGTCGGGCGAACTAAAGGCGCCGATCGTGATCGGCCGCGATCATCTCGACAGCGGATCGGTCGCCAGCCCCAATCGCGAGACCGAGGCGATGCGCGACGGGTCGGACGCGGTCTCCGACTGGCCGCTGCTCAACGCGCTGCTCAACACCGCGAGCGGCGCGACCTGGGTCTCGCTGCATCATGGCGGCGGCGTCGGCATGGGCTATTCGCAGCATGCCGGCATGGTGATCGTCGCCGACGGCACGCCGGAAGCAGCCAGGCGGATCGAGCGGGTGCTGTGGAACGACCCCGCCACCGGCGTGATGCGGCACGCCGATGCGGGCTATGACATCGCGATCGATTGCGCGCGGGAGAAGGGGCTGGACCTGCCGGGGATATTGTAGGGCGGCGGCCGCGGCTTCTCCCCTCCCAGGAAGATAGGGGGAACCTAGATCTCCACGAACCTGCCCGCCTCGCGGTCCTTCACCACCTTGCCGGCTTCGAACACGGTGCCGTTCATCGTGATATAGACGCCCGGCTTCGCGACCTGGACGGTGGCGAAGGCCATGCCGAGGTTGAAGGTGGCGTCGCTCTCGGCGAAGCGCGCCGGGGCGAGCGCGCCGACCAGCACGATCGTCTTGCCTTCGATGCCGGTCAGCGCCCCGGCGGTCTCGGTCATCGTGTCGGTACCGTGCGTGATGACGATGCGCTTCGCATCCGATGCGGCGGCGCGCGCCGCGATCAGGGCGCGATCGGCATCGTCCATCTCCAGGCTGTCCTTGCGCATCACTTCCTCGACCTCGAAGGGATGCAGCACGCGGCCCAGCTCGAGCAGCCGGGTCACCATGGTGCCGACGATCGTGTATTTGCTCGACGCGTCGAAATATTGCTTGTCGATCGTGCCGCCGGTGGTGAGCACGAGGATGGGCTGGGTGCTGGTCATGCGCGGCCCTTACGCCGGTTCGAAGAACAGGAAAAGCACCTCCCACCGTCATCCCCCGCCGCGAAGGGCTTGGACAATATGCCCGGCCCCTGTCCCCCAATACGGACGTGACACGCGGCCCCGAAGCGCGTAGCCGGGGCGTCCATGGGGGCATGGCGCGTCTTCCTGAAGGAACATCGCCGGCTGGCGCTGTGGCTGATCGCCTTGGCGCTGGCGATGAAGGCGCTCGTTCCCCAGGGCTATATGCTCGCGGACACCGGCGGAAAGACGCTCACCGTGGCGATCTGCGATGGCAGCGGCCCGGCAACGATGACCATCGAACTGCCGATGGCGCCCGATCACGCCAAGGCGCCCGACGGCGCCAAGCAGGACGGCGGCTGTGCCTATTCCTCGCTCGGCCATGCCATGGCAGGTGGCGCCGATCCGGTGCTGCTGCTCGCCGCCATCGCCTTCCTGCTTGCGCTGGGCTTCGCACCCGCCGCGCAACCCAGGATCCGGCGCCGGGCCTTTGCCCAGCCGCCCGCCCAAGGACCCCCTGCCCGCACCTGAACCCGTCGGACTTTCCTCGTTCAGGTGATTTCCCATGTCTTCCCATCGTCGCGCGCGCCTCTGCGCGCTGCCGCTCCTGTGCATCGCCGCTCCTGCCCTGGCGCAGGAAGCGGAGAATGATTCCTCCATCCTCGTCATCGGCCAGAAGGGCGCGCCGATCACCATCGACCCGCGCGGACTCTCGGTGAGCCTGGGCGACGAACAATTCGCCGGCGTCAACGCCCAGAATGTCGAGGACCTGATGAAATACGCGCCCGACTTCTTCGTGCGCAAACGCTATGCCGGCGACTCCAATGGCGTCCCCGGCTTTCGCGGCACCCATTCGACCCAGAGCGCCCGCACGCTGGTGATGGTCGACGGGTTCGTGGTGTCGAACTTCCTCGGCAACTCCTTCGGCTTCGCGCCGAAATGGGGTGTGGTCGGCCCGGGCGAGGTCGAGCAGTTCGACATCGTCTACGGCCCCTATTCGGCGCGCTATTCGGGCAATTCCATGGGCGGGATCGTCAACATCACCACTCGCTCGCCGGAGAAGACCGAGGCCTTCGCCACGGTGCAGGGCCTGGCCGAGCCCTATGGCCAATACGGCACCCGCGCGACCTATTGGGGCTGGTCGGGCGAAGCAGGCCTGGGCTGGCGGCAGCAGGACGGGCCCTGGTCGGCGCGGATCTCCGGGCGACACTTCCGCAACGACGGCCAGCCGATGAGCTGGTACGGGCTCGCCCCGGCCGCGGGTGCGACGGGCACGCCGGTGACCGGTGCGGTGGTCGATCCGGGCCAGGCCATCCCCAATGCGCCGGGAAGCGCGAGCAATCCCGTCTTCGCCGCGCAAAGCCCGGCGGCGACGACGCAGGACCAGGCCAAGCTGCGGATCGGCTATGACGGCGCATCGGGCGTTACCGGCGAGATGCTGTTCGCCTATTGGCACAACCTCGATGCCCAATATGCGCCCGACTGCTATCTGCGCGACGCGGCGGGCGACAAGGTCTGCGAGGGACGCGTGACGACGCTGGGGCGGACCTGGACGGCGTCGGGCGCCCGCTGGTCGCGGACGGTGCGGGACGAGTTCCTCGCCGGCGCCAGGATCGCGGCGCCGGTCGGCGCCGGCATGACTGCGAAGCTCAACCTCTCGACCTATCAGATCGCACGGTCGGACGGGTTCACGTCGGCGAGCTGGGCGGCGGGTGCCGCCGACGGTGCGGGCTTGCTGGCCCGGCAGGGGCCGACCGGCTGGTACACTGCCGAACTCTCGCTGGACGGCAAGGCGGGCGCACTCGACCTTGCGGCGGGAGCGAGCGCCAATCTCTATCGAACCGACCTGACCAACTACACGCTGCCGCACTGGCGCTCGGACGGCGGGCGCGCCTTCTCTACCCGCACCTTCGGCAAGACGCGGCTGCTCGCCGGCTGGGCCGAGGCGCGGCTGCATGCCGATGCGCTGGTATTTGCGCTGGGCGCGCGGCTGGAGAGCTGGCGGGCGTTCGACGGCGGGCTCGGGCGGATCGGCACCTCCGGCCAGCCGGTGACCAACCGTTATGCGGCGCGCGGCAAGACGGCGTTCGATCCGAAATTCTCGGTCGAATGGCATGGCGGCGCGACCAGCGTGCAGCTGAGCCTGGCCGAGGCGACACGCTTCCCGACGGTGGGCGAGCTCTTTCAGGGAAGCCTGAACGGCGACGGGAGCTTCAACCGCGACAGCTTCGATCCGAACCTGAAGCCCGAGCGCTCGCGCGACGCCAACCTGGTGGTGGCCCATGACTTCGGCAGGCTGAAGCTCACCGGTTCGGCCTTCTGGCAGCGCGTCGACGACACGATCTTCTCGTTCGTCGGGTTCAACCAGAACGGGATCACGACCTCGAGCTTCAAGAATATCGACGTGACGCGGCAGATCGGGCTCGAACTGATCGCGGAGGCGCGCGACGTCGGCGTGCGCGGGCTCGCCCTGGATGCCAACCTTGCCTGGATCGATTCGAGGACGGTGCGCAACGCCAGCGCGCCGGCGGCGGAGGGCGTGCAGTTCCCGCGCATCCCGCGCTGGCGGCTCAACGCGAATGTCCGGTATCAGGTGACGCCGCGGATACTGGTCGCCATGGGCATGCGCTATGCGACGCGGCCCAATACCGATCTGTTCGGGCTCCAGCGCGGCGATACCTTCGGCTATACGTCGGAGCTGTTCGCGCTCGATGCCCGGGTGAACTGGAAGATGACCGACCGGTTCCGGCTGAGCGCAGGGGTGGACAATATCACCAACGATCGCGCCTGGGTGTATCACCCCTATCCGCAGCGCAGCTTCCTGGTCGAAGCGGGGTGGACGCTGTGAGCGGGCCCGCCCCCGCCCGGCACGAGCGCTGGTTCCGCGCGGTGTGGCGCTGGCATTTCTATGCCGGCATCTTCTGCGTGCCCTTCATCCTGTGGCTCTCGGCGACGGGCGGAATCTATCTGTTCAAGCCGCAGATCGAGGGATGGCTCTATGCCCCCTATGCGCATGTCGCGGTGCCGGGCCGGCCGATGCTGGCGCCCGACAGGATCGCCGCGGCGGGCACGGCGGCGGTGCCGGGGTCGGTGCTGCACAAATATGTCCTGCCCGAAGCACCGGACGACGCGGTGCAGCTGCTCGTCGGCAAGGGCGCCGAGGAGACGCGCGTCTGGGTGCATCCGCAGACCGGGCAGGTGCTGAAGGCGGTGCCCGAGGAAGACCGGTTCATGCGCGTGATCTTCCGCCTGCACGGCGAGCTGCTGGCGGGCGACCGGGGGTCGGCGCTCGTCGAGATCGCCGCCTGCTGGACGATCGTGATGATCCTCACCGGCCTGTTCCTGTGGTGGCCGCGCGGGCGCAAGGGCAAGGGGCCGGGCGGGATCCTGTGGCCCCGGCTCGGCGCCGGCAGGCGCGTGTTCTGGCGCGACATGCACGCGGTGACGGGGCTCTGGGTATCGATCGGCGCGGTGTTCCTGATCGCATCGGGCCTGCCCTGGGCCAAGAACTGGGGCGACTATCTCCGCCAGGTGCGCGTGGCAACCGGCACGGCGGCGGGCCGGCAGGACTGGTCGGCGGGGTCGACGGCGGACGCGGCGGCGCGCGTCGAGCTCGACAAGGGCGCTCGCGCGATGCTGGATGAACATGCCGGGCATCACGGGATGACGATGGTGCATGTCGTGCCCGCCGGGCCGGCGCTCGACCGGGTGGTGGGCAAGGCGATGACGCTGGGGCTCGCGGCACCGGCCGAAGTGAGTCCGCCGACGCGGGCGGGCGGGCGCTGGCTCGCCCGGTCGCAGGCCGAGGACCGGACGCGGCGCGTCTCGGTCGAGATCGGCGAGGACGGCGCCGTGATCGGATCGCAGGGCTTTGCCGACCGGCACTGGATCGACCGCGCGGTGGGCTTCGGCGTCGCCGTGCACGAGGGAGCGTGGCTGGGGCTGCTCAACCAGCTGGCCAACCTGACGATATTGATCGGGCTGGTGACGCTGGCGGTGTCGAGCCTGGTGCTGTGGTGGCGCCGGCGGCCGCACGGCCGGCTGGGCGCGCCGGCGGCGAAGGATCCGCTGCGGCACAGCTGGGCGCTGGTCGGCCTGACAATATTGCTCGGGCTGCTGATGCCGCTGTTCGGGATCACGCTGGCGATCGCGGCGACGTTCGAACTGGGTGTGCGGCGCACGGCGCCGGGGCTGGCCCGCTGGCTGGGGCTGCGCATGCCTGACCAAAATGTAACCTGACGGCCACCGCCCCGATACCGGCAAGGGCGCATTTCCCATCCACGGTCACCGAGAACGACCAGAGAGGAGTAAGGCAATGCCCCATCGCCGCACCACGATCGCGCTGCTGGCCATCGCCACGCTGGTGAGCGGATCGGCAGCCTGGTCGACCGCGGATGCCCGCCTCGTCGCCCACGCGCCGGCGGCGGTGGCCGCGCAGGGGCGCTGACCCCGAGAGTTTCGGCATCGCCCACTCTCCCTGTTCGGGGCGATGTCAGCGGGTGCGGGTTTCCTCTTTTCCCGCACCCGCAATACCTGAACGGCCGGCGCGCCCCCTCCCGCGCCGGCCGTTTTGTTTTGGCCATCCGCGCACATGACAGTAAGTTAATCTGGAAGGCAGGTCCGGGAAGGGCGGGCAAGGCTATCCCGAACGGGCAGGCCATATCCGCGTTCATGGCCGGCAAACCGCGGCGCCCGGCCCTCCTGCACTCCTCGGGCCGGGCGTCGCACCCAGACATTGCAACCAGGGCATATAGGCGATGGAACGTCCGATCTTCTTCGATGCGAGCGGCAAGCGGAACCGCTGGACGATGCGTGCCTTCTTCGCGCTGCTGCTGGTGATCGTGCTCGCCGCCGGCGCCTTCGCGATGACCGTGGTGCGGGTGCCCACGCCGGGCCCTCTCGCCATGGCGCTCGAGCATCCCCAGCCGCGTTCGCTCAAGCAGCAGGCCAACCGGCTGCGCCACAGCTTCGCGTCCTGGCTGCCGCAAGGACCGGCCAAGGTCTCGGCCGCACCGCTCGCGGTGGGCTTCTACGTGCCCTGGGACGATGCCAGCGGCGCCTCGCTGCGCCGCCATATCAACGAGCTGGATTGGGTGGTCCCCTCGCTCTACACCGTCACCGGGCCGCAACACCGCATCGCCACCGCGCCCGACACCGAATTCGACCCGATCCTCGCTTCGGCCACGCGCCGGCCCAAGGTGCTGCCGATGGTGCAGAACGCCACCGGCGACAATTGGGACAGCGTCGGCGCCGCCGCGCTGCTGCGCGACCCCAAGGCGCGCGCCGCCTTTCTCGACGAGCTGCAGCGCACGCTGGTGGCACGCAAGGCGGACGGCGCGGTGTTCGACTTCGAGGAACTGCCCACCGCATCGCAGCGCGACTATCTGGCGCTGCTGCGCGAGGCGCGCGCCCGCTTCGCCGCGGCGAAGCTCAGCATCGCGGTCACCGTGCCGGCGCAGGACGACGACTGGAACATGAAGGCCTATGCCGCCGCGGCCGACCATGTGATCCTGATGAACTATGACGAGCACGCGCCGGCCACCGCCGCGGGCCCGATCGCCAGCCAGGCCTGGTTCGTCCGCCAGATGAACGCCGCGCTGACCCAGGTGCCCGCCGAGAAGCTGATCGTCGGCATCGCCAACTATGGCTATAACTGGACGGCGCCGGGCAAGGCGGACCCGATCTCGATCGAAGAGGCCTGGCTGATCGCGCATGACAGCGAGGCCACCGTCACCTTCGACAAGGCGAGCGGCAACCAGAGCTTCGCCTATGAGGAGAATGGCACCGAGCACACCGTGTGGATGGCCGACGCCACCACTGCCTGGAACCAGCTGCGCGCCGCCAACATCAAGGGCGTGGGGGGCGTCGCCCTGTGGCGCCTCGGCTCGGAGGATTCCAATTTCTGGGCGGCGCTGGGCGCGGCGCATTCGGGCAAGATCCCCGATCTGCGCCGGATCGAAGCCGTCGGCGATGTCGACGTGGAAGGATCGGGCGAGATCCTGCGCATCACCAGCACGCCGAGCGTCGGCGCGCGCACGATCGTCCAGAATCCGCAGGGGCTGATCGTCGACGAGATCTTCCAGTCGCTGCCGACTCCCTATGTCGTCACCCGCACCGGCTATATGCCCGGCAAGATCGCGCTGACCTTCGACGACGGCCCCGATGCCGACTGGACGCCGAAGATCCTCGACGTGCTCAAGCAGAAGCAGGTGACCGGCACCTTCTTCATGATCGGCGAGAATGCGATGGCCGAGCCGTTCCTCGTCCGCCGCGTGGTCGACGAGGGCCATGAGATCGGCAGCCATACCTTCACCCACCCCAACCTGGCGCTGACTTCGTCGCGCGGCACGCGGATAGAGCTCAACGCCACGCAGCGGCTCATCGAGGCCTATACCGGTCGCTCGGTCCGCCTGTTCCGCGCGCCCTATTTCGGCGACGCCGAACCGACCACCGCGGACGAACTGATCCCCGCGCTGACGGCGCAGCGCGCCGGCTACACCAATGTCGGCCTGCACGTGGACCCGAACGACTGGCAGCGCCCCGGCATCGACGCGATCGTGGACACCACGCTGCGCGAGGTGGAAGCGGGCAATGCCGAGCAGTCGGGCCAGATCATCCTGCTCCACGATGGCGGCGGCGATCGCTCGCAGACGCTGGCGGCGCTCCCGCGGATCATCGACGGGCTGCGGGCCAAGGGCTATCAGTTCGTCCCCGTCTCGCAGCTCGCCGGCCTCACGCGCGACCAGGTGATGCCCGAGGTGCAGGAGGGCGACCTGGCCGCGGTGCGGATGGACCTGGGCATCTTCCTGGTCGCGGCCACGCTTGGCTTCATGCTGAAATGGTCGTTCTTCCTGGCGATCGCGCTCGGCATCGCCCGCGCCCTCGTCCTTGCCGGGCTGGCAGTGAACGGCAATCGCCGGAAGAACCGCCCGGTCGCGCCGGAGATCGCGCCCGATCGCTTCGTCTCGGTGCTGATCCCCGCCTTCAACGAAGCGAAGGTGATCGAAGCCTCGGTCCGCCGCGCGCTCGCCAGCGAGCAGGTGAACGTCGAAGTGATCGTGCTCGACGATGGGTCGCAGGACGGCACCAGCGATCTGGTCCGCGCCGCCTTTGCCGACGAGCCGCGGGTCAAGCTGCTGACCCTGGAGAATGGCGGCAAGGCGCGCGCACTCAACCACGGGCTGGCCCTGGCCAAGGGCGATATCGTCATCGCGCTCGATGCCGACACCCAGTTCGAGCCTTTGACCATCGCGCGCCTTGCCCGCTGGTTCGAGGATCCGGAAGTCGGCGCCATCGCCGGCAATGCCAAGGTGGGCAACCGCATCAACCTGGTCACCCGCTGGCAGGCGGTGGAATATGTCACCTCGCAGAATCTCGAGCGGCGCGCGCTGGCCAGCCTCGATGCGATCATGGTGGTGCCGGGCGCGGTCGGCGCGTGGCGCAAGGCGGCGCTCGACGATGTGGGCGGCTATCCGGTCGACACCCTGGCCGAGGACCAGGACCTGACCATCGCGATCCAGCGCAAGGGCTGGCGCGTTGGCTATGATATCGACGCGGTCGCCTGGACCGAAGCGCCCGAGAGCTTCCGCGCACTCGCCAAGCAGCGTTTCCGCTGGGCGTTCGGCACGCTCCAGTGCCTGTGGAAGCACCGCGCGATCCTGCGCACCCGCAAGCCGGCGGGCCTGGCCCTGGTCGGCATTCCCCAGGCCTGGGTGTTCCAGATCGCCTTCGCGCTGATCTTTCCGCTGATCGACCTGGCGCTGATCGCCTCGATCGTCGGCACCGCGATCCGGGTCTGGCAGCATGGCTGGGCGCAGACCGAGAGCGACGTGCTGCGCATGGGCATCTACTGGATCTCGTTCATGGCGATCGACTTCCTGTGCGGCTGGGTCGCCTATCGGATGGAGAAGCGCGAGAAGCGCTATCCGGGGCTGCTGCTGCTCGCCCAGCGCTTCGTCTATCGCCAGCTGATGTACTGGGTGGTGATCCGCGCCGTCGCCAACGCGCTGCGCGGCCCCTGGGTCGGTTGGGGCAAGCTGGAGCGCAGCGGCCGGGTGGAGGCCCAGGCGACACCGGAAACGCAGGCAGCGCAGGACACGCGGGAGACGCAGGCAACCGCCGCATGAGGAAATCGCCCGAGGAAAGACCAAGCCAATATGTGCTGGACGAACGCGCCTGCCGGATGATCTGCCCGATCGCCGCGGCGATGGTGGGCGTGTGCCTGACGGCGATCGGCATCCTGCGCGTGGTGATCGCGGTGCGGCGCGCCAACACGCTTGCCGACGACCTGCTGGCGCTGGACGCGGTGCTGTTCCTGATCGCGACGCTGACGTCCTATTTCGCCTTGCGGACAGTGACGACCAAGCGGATGCACGAGCTGGAACGCGTCGCCGACGTGACCTTCATCGCCGCGATGCTGCTGATGACCGTGGCCGCGCTGGTGATGACCTATGCGTTGGCGGTCTAGGTCGGGAACGCGCGCAAGCCTGTGAAACCAGCGCGTCCCCCCGGCGCAGGCGGGGATGCACGGCGGCAGGAAGCGACGTCAGAACCGGATCGCCGCGCGTAGCCCCGGTGCGTTGTCCTCGAGCGTGAAACTGCCCTGATGGAGCCGCGCCACCGCCTCGACCAGCGACAGCCCCAGGCCCGAGCCGGTGACGTGGCGGGCGGGATCGAGGCGGCCGAAGCGGCTCAGCGCCTCGGCTCGGCGTTCGGCGGGAATGCCGGGGCCATCATCGGCCACCGACAGCGTGATGCCGCCTGCCTCGTGCGCGGCGCCGATGACGATGCGGCGGCCGCCCTCGGCATATTTGGTGGCGTTCTCGATCAGGTTGCCCAGCGCCTGACCCATCAGTTCGCGATGAAGCGGCGCGTGCAGGCCCGGCTCGGCCTCGACCGCGATCTCGAAACCGCGATCCTCGGCGAGCGGACCATAGACTTCGGCAAGATCCTCGAGCAGCGCCGCGATGTCGGTATCGACAAAGCGGTCGCGCCCGATCCCCGCCTCGGCCCGGCTGATCAGCAGCGCGGTGGAAAGCATGCCGAGCAGGGTCTCCGCCTCGCCCGACACGCGCTCCAGCGCCGCGAGCGCGGTCTCGTCCTCGGTCTCGATGATCGCGCGTTCCAGCGTGACCTTGATCCGCGTGACGGGCGACCTGAGGTCGTGCGCCAGCCCGTCGGTCATCATGCGCAGCTGCGAGACCAGCGCCTCGATCCGATCGAGCATCGCGTTGACCGCTTCGCCCAGCGCATCGAACGCGTCGCCGCTGCCGTCGATCGGCACGCGGCGGCCCAGCCGGCCTTCGCCCACGTCGCTCGCGGTGGTGACCACCGCCTGGATCTGGTTCGAGAGGACGCGGCCGATCAGCAGCGCACTGAGCAGCGCGAAGATCACGCCGATCACCAGTGCCGCCGTGATCGCTTCCTCGTTCACGCGCGCCAGGCGAACGCTCGAGGTGATCACATGGCCGGCGAGGAGCCGCTCGCCATTGGGGAGCGTGGTGGAAGATACGCCCATCAGCTCGGCCCGGTCGCTGCCCGTGCGATAGAGCTCGATCGCACGCCAATCGGTCTCGGCCGGGATCACCGTGGGCCAATCGCCCAGATTGCCGCGGATCGGGTCTTCCTTGGCGGTGGCGAGCAGGATCACCAGCGGGCTGGCATGCGCCTGGGCGAGCCGCGCGTCGATGATCCGGATGAGCGCCGCATCGCCGCCGGCATGCCAGGCGGAGACGAGATCCTCGCGCAGATCGGTGACGAGCGCCTTTTGTTCGGCGGCGAGCGCGCTTTCGCTCGATTGCTGGACGAAGAGCAGGATGCCGCCGGTGACCGTGAGCTGCACCAGGAAGGCGATGATCACGAAGCGCGCGATGACCGAGCGCGCGAGCTGCCCCCAGCGCAGCGTCACCTCACGCCGCCGGGCCGAGACGATAGCCGGCGCCGCGGATCGTGTGGAGGATCGGCTCGCCGCCATCGTCCAGCTTCTTCCTGAGCCGGCTGATATGGACGTCGATCACGTTGGTGCCGGGATCGAAATGATAGTCCCATACCCCTTCGAGCAGCATGGTGCGCGTGATCACCTGGTCCGGATGGCGCAGGAAATATTCGAGCAGACGGAATTCGCGCGGCTGGAGATCGATCACCTTGCTGCCGCGCTTCACGCGCCGCGAGAGCAGGTCCATCTCCAGATCGCCGGAACCCAGCTTGGTCACCGCGGTCTCCGCGGCGCCGCGCTTGCGCAGCAGCAGGCGGACGCGGGCCAGCAGTTCGGCGAAGGCGAAGGGTTTCACGAGATAGTCGTCGGCCCCCGAAGTGAGGCCGCCGACCCGGTCGTCCGGCGTGCCGAGCGCGGAGAGGATGATTACCGGCGTCTCGATCCTGGCAGCACGCAGCGCGCCGAGCACGGCCATGCCGTCCATCCCCGGCAACATGCGGTCGAGCACGATCGCGTCGTAGCTGCCGTCGCTGGCGAGGAACAGGCCGTCGCGCCCGTTATCGGCACGGTCGACCGTGAACCCCTCTTCACTCATTCCCTTGACGATATAGGACTCATTCCCTTGACGATATAGGCGGCGGTGGGCTCGTCATCCTCCACCAGCAGCAGCTTGTGCCCCATTCTCTCCACTCGCACTTCGCAAGAGCTTGAGATGGCGTAGCTGCTTTTGGTGCACCAAGTCGAGATATACCTGCGGATGGGGATCGTTGCGCAGATAGCGCCGGGCCTGGTCGAGCGTGTCCACCCCGCGTCCGTCGATGGCGATGATCGCATCGCCCACTTCCATCCCGTCCCTGGCCGCCTCGCTTCCCGAACGCAGGCTGGTCACCACCAGCCCGCGCGCCGTGTTGCCTGGCGTCTCGGCGGTGAAGCCCGGGAACAGGCTGGCGCCGGTCTGCGCGGCGAAGACATGGTTGATCCCGGACCGCCAGGCCCAGCCCAGGATCACCATGGCGCTGAGCGCGAAGGAGAGGACGAGGATCAGCACGAAACCGTCGGTTCCGCGCATCGTGCGGCCGGCGGAAGCGGCGTTGTCCTGGATGTCGCGGCTCGTCATTGCGAGCATGGGGATGCCCCTGGCGCCGGGGCAAGTCACGTTAAGCTTTGGTCATGATCTCGTCACGGGAAAGCGAATTGCGTGTATCTATGGAAGCTGGACTTTCAAGGAGTTCGCCATGCGCCTTCGCCGCCGCAAGCTCGGCATCACCCTCGCCGCCCTGGCCCTGATACTCGCCGGCTTCACCGGCTTCCTCGCCTATATCGGCTATCTGGGCGGCCCGGTCTATTACGACATCTCGCCCACGCGTCCGGCGCCGCCGGCACTGAAGGGGCTGGCGGTGGTGCTGGTATCGGGCGACATGGGCTTCAAGATCGGCATGGGGCCGGATATCGCGCAGCGCTTCGCCGCGGACGGCGTGCCCGTGGTGGGCGTCAGCTCGCTCGCCTATTTCCGGCACCAGCGCACGCCCGCCGAAGTGCAGGCGCTGATCACCGACGCGGCGCGGCGCGCACTCGCCTTCGGCCATGCGGACCGGCTGGTGATGGTCGGGCAATCCTTCGGCGCCGACATGACGCATGTGGGCCTGACCGGCCTGCCCCAGGACCTGCGCGCCAAGGTGAAGCTGGTCGCGCTGGTGGTGCCGACCGATACCGTCTTCTACCACGCCTCGCCCTCCGAAATGTTCAACTGGGTCAAGCCCGACGCCATGGCGCTGCCCACCGGCCGCCAGCTCACCTGGGTGCCGACGCTTTGCGTGCAGGGGGTGGAGGAGAAGAACAGCCTGTGCCCGATGCTGACCCAAGCCAATGTGCGGCGCGTGGCATTGCCGGGCGGGCACATGCTTCACCACGACCCCGATACGTTGTACGATACGCTCCACCGGGCGGTTACGGACATTACCAAAAATTAGGATTGCGACCACGCCACCGACAGGCGCGCAGGGCCAAAGAGCGTCACCAGAGATACCGAGGGAGTTTCGAAATGCGCTTCGGCAAGATACTGGCCGGCATCGGCATCGGGGCCATTCTGCTCGGCGCGGTGCAGGCATCGGCCCAGGCGCCGGCGGCCGCGACCGGCGTGGTCGGCACCTGGGTCAACCCGCGCGGCTCCGTGAAGGTGCAGACCGGCGCGTGCGGCGACAAGCTGTGCGGCTGGGTGGTCTGGGCCAATGACGAGGCCCAGCGCGACGCGCGCGACAGCGGCGTCCAGAAGCTGATCGGCACCGAACTGCTCCAGGACTATCACCCGACCGGCAACGGCAAATGGCAGGGCCGGGTCTATGTGCCCGACATGGGCCAGACCTATTATTCGAAGATCGAGCAGCAGGGGCCGAACAGCCTGAAGATCAGCGGATGCATCCTGGGTGGCTGGATCTGCAAGTCGCAGGTCTGGCAGCGCGGCTGAAGCCGGCCGCGATGCGCCCCGCCTACAAGACCGCACTACAGGTCGGCGCCGTCGTCGCGATCGCCGCGCTTGCCTTCGCGGCGCTGCGCGGCCTGCTCCACGAGGTGCACTGGCGCGACGTGCGCCACGCCTTCCGCGCAATCAGCGCATGGCAGATCGCCGGCGCACTGGCGCTCACCATCGGCAGCTATGTGATGCTGACGCTGTACGATGTGCTCGCGCTGCGCATCATTGGCCGGCCGCTGCCCTATCGCACCGCAGCGCTCGCTTCGTTCACCAGCTATACGCTGAGCCACAATCTGGGCTTCGCGCTGCTCACCGGCGGATCGGCGCGCTACCGCGTCTACAGCGCGGCGGGGCTCGACACGGCGGAGATCGTCAAGGTGATCGCCACCGCGAGCCTCACCTTCTGGTCGGGCGTGGTGGTGATGGCGGGCGCGGCGCTGGCATTGCACGCCGGCGGCCTGGAACTGGCCGGCTTCACCATCCCGGCCGGCGTACAACGCGGGATCGGCATCGCGATCCTGGTCGTGACGCTGGGCGTGCTGGCGATGCTGCGCGGCCCGGCGCGCGAAGTGAAATTGTGGCGCTGGCGGCTGCGCTGCCCGAGCCTGGCCCAGGCGCTGGGCATGATCGCAACCTCGGCGATCGACCTCGCGCTGGCCAGCGCGGCATTGCTGATCCTGGTTCCCGGCGCGGGGCTGCACGCGTTCCCCGCCTTCTTCCTCGGCTATGCGCTGGCGATCATCGCGGCGCTGGTAACGCATGTGCCCGGCGGCGTGGGCGTGTTCGAGGCAGTCATGCTTGCAGTGCTGCCCAGCGCCGACCCGTCGCGCATCGTGGCGGCACTGATCCTCTACCGGCTGATCTACTATGTGTTCCCCCTGCTCGTCGCGGGCGCGCTGCTCGCGGTGCACGAGCGGCGCCAGTTGCGGAAGCCGCTCGCCGCGATCCGCGCAGTGGGGTTGGCGATGCACGGGCTGGCGCCGACCTTCCTCGCGGCGCTGGTCTTCGTCGGCGGGGTGGTGCTGCTCGTCTCGGGCTCGCTGCCAGCGATCCATGCGCGCCTGCGCGACCTGCACGCCTTCGTGCCCCTGCCCTTCGTCGAAGCCTCGCACATCGCGGCGAGCCTGGCGGGCACCGCGCTGCTGCTGATCGCCCCGGCGCTCTACCGGCGGCTCGATGCGGCCTTCCACCTCTGCCGTACCCTGTTGCTGGCGGGCGCCCTCTTTTCGCTGGTGAAGGGCGTCGATTATGAGGAGGCGATGATCCTGCTGATCATCGCGGGGCTGCTCCAACTCTCGCGCACCGCCTTCTACCGCAAGACCGCGCTCACCAGCACGCTCTCGACGCGGGCACTGCTATCCGTCGCGGTCGCCGTGGCGCTGGCGACCTGGATCGGCTTCTTCGCGTTCAAGAACGTGCCCTATCAGGACGATCTGTGGTGGGAATTCGCCTGGCGCGGCGACGCTTCGCGCTTCCTGCGCGCAAGCTTTGCGGCTGCGGTGGCGCTTACCTGCGTCGCCGTGACTCAGTGGTTCGGCTATGCCCAGCCGAAGCGCGAGGAACATGCGCCCGATACCGAGCTTCCGCGCCTGCCGCTCGTCCATGCCAACCGCACGGACGCGCTGCTCGCCTATGCCGGCGACAAGCGCTTCCTGCGCTCGGAAAGCGGCCAGACGCTGTTGATGTACCAGGTGCAGGGGCAGAGCTGGATCGTGATGGGCGACCCGGTGGGCCCTGCGGAGGAATGGGGCGACATGCTCTGGCAGATCCGCGAGATGGCGGACGCGGCGCAGGGCCGGCTGCTGCTCTACCAGATCTCCACCGATGCCCTGCCGATCGCGATCGACCTGGGCCTGCAGCTCGTCAAATATGGCGAGGAAGCGCGTGTGGCGCTGCCCGGCTTCACCATGGAGGGGCCGGAGAAACGCTCGCTGCGCCATTCGGAGCGCCGCGCGGCCCGCGAGGGCGCCTGCTTCGAGATCGTCCCCGCGGCACAGGTGCCGGCGCTGATGGCCGAGCTTCGCACCGTTTCCGACGCCTGGCTGCACGACAAGGGGCAAAGCGAGAAGGCGTTCTCGGTCGGCCGCTTCGATCCGGCCTATCTCTCCCGCTTCGATTGCGCGCTGGTGCGCCACCATGGGCGGATCGTCGCCTTCGCCAATATCTGGGCGACGGACAATCGCGAAGAACTCTCGGTCGATCTGATGCGGCATCTGGCCGAGACGCCCTATGGCACCATGGACTTCCTGTTCGTCCAGCTGATGCAATGGGGTCGCGACCAGGGCTATCGCTGGTTCAACCTCGGCATGGCGCCGCTATCGGGCATCGAATCGCGCCGCCTGGCGCCGATGTGGGCGCGGATCGGGGCACTGCTCTATCGCCATGGCGACGCGTTCTACGGCTTCGAGGGGCTGCGAGCGTACAAGGACAAATTCTCGCCGGCATGGACCGCGCGCTACATCGCCGCCCCTCCGGGCCTGGGCCTGGCACGCGGGATGATCGACTTGCAGACCTTGGTGGGCGGTGGCTCGCGCAGCGCCGCGATGCGGCGGCGATTGCGACTGGTGGCCTGACCCGTCGGTTCAGTACCGTCCCCAGACGAAGCGCGAGGACAGGGCGAAGTTCCACACGGCGGCGACGGCGATGCCGGCCAGCGCCGCGAAG
>NZ_JAASQV010000007.1 GCF_011761945.1 Sphingomonas leidyi | reverse complement strand
CCCTTGGTGCCGCGGGATGGAGCAGCCCGGTAGCTCGTCAGGCTCATAACCTGAAGGTCGTAGGTTCAAATCCTACTCCCGCAACCACACACAAAACGCAAACCCCGCAAGTCCAACGACTTGGCGGGGTTTTTCTTTGCCCAACCTCCGCGCCCCAGCAAGGCAGCGCGCCCGCAATCGATCAAGCGCCTGCCTTGCTGTCACGATCGGTACAGCCGCGATTTGCAGGTAGCCGTAACAACCCCTGTTGACACGCGACGAAGCGGTGTTAAATTTTTAGCATGTCAGATCGGGCATCCAGGGTCGCGCGCAAAGGGGGTATGGACGGCTTGAGCCGCCGTGAGCGCGAAATAATCAATGTGCTCTACCGGGTCGGTCAGGCGACCGCCGCGCAGGTCCAGGAACAGCTCGCCGATCCGCCTAGCTACACCACCGTTCGCACCCTCCTGACCATTCTGGAAGGGAAGGGCCATGTGCACCACCGCGTCGACGGCTCGCGCTATGTATACGAGCCTGCCGTGGCGCGCGAGCACATGGGCGCGCGCGCGGTCGAAACCTTATTGTCGACCTTCTACGACAACTCGGTCGAGCTGATGATCGCCGGGATGCTGGACCGCGAGGAGGTGCCGGCGGAGGAGCTGGATCGGCTGGCGGAGATGATCGCCCGAGCCCGTAAGGATGGGCGGTGATGTCGCTCGCGCTTCTCAACGCCTCGCTGTTTGCGGTGGAAGCGCTAGCAGCATCGCTGATCCTGCCGCTTCTCGCATGGCAGTTATGCTTCCTGCAACGTGAGCGCGCCGCCCTGCGCCACCTGATCTGGCTGGCGGTATTCGGCGCGTTGCTGTTGCTGCCGTTGCTGGCGTTGCTGGTGCCGTCGCAAGTCATGCTGCATCGCGAACCGGACGCGGCGATTGGCTACTCGCAGCCGATCGCGATAGGGATGGTGGATGCGGCACCGGCACCCCTCTTAAGCAACTCTCACATCGTGATTGCGCTCGCCGCGGTCTGGGCGGCGGGGCTTTGCTGGAATTTGTTCCGATTGGCCGCGGGTCTGTACTGGCTGCATCGCTTGCGCCGGAGCGGTGTGCCGTTCGAGGCCGGCCTGGACTGCGCGGTGCGACTTGCCCCCACTGCCCCGCTGACCTTCGGCTGGTTGAAGCCGGTAATCCTGCTGCCGCTGGACGCCCCCTCCTGGCCGCAGGCAAGACTGGAGGCGGTCTTGGGCCACGAATGGGCGCATGTGGGCCGGCGCGACAATCTGAGCAACGGATTGGCGCTCCTCGCCTGCGCTGTCTACTGGCCGAACCCGTTCGTGTGGTGGGCCAGACGAGCGATGTGTCGCGCCGCGGAGATCGCCGCTGACAATCGCGTCCTGGCCGGGGGCATGAGACCGTCGCTCTATGCCGCCGAACTGCTGGCGCTGACGGCCGAATATCGGGGGCGGGCGCCGTTCGCCGCGCTGGCGATGGCGTCGCCGTCCTGGCTGGAAGTGCGCGTAACCACCCTGCTGTCGCCGACCCAGTCGCGCACGGATGCAGCGGCGCTCGACATCGCCGGAATCGCCGCCCTGGGTTCTGCTGCCGCCTTGATGCTGGCCCTCGCCCGTCCCGGTGTCGTTGAATTCCCGCTGTCGGCGGTGCGCCCGCAAGGTTCCGCATCGCCGGCAATGGCGGCTCCGCAATCCGATCTGCCGCCGGCGCTCCCCGCTCCGTCGAGCAGCGCGTCCGCGCCTCCGCCGGTGTCGTTCCGTGCCGGGCGCGTCCTGCCAGAAGGTATCCGCCCGGTCGAAACGGGGGCGGCCGCGGTCGATGCGGCATTGGGCGAGTCGCCTCCCGCGACCGGCTCCAATCCGCAAGACGTTGATCGCGACAGGGCGAACAGGGACGCACGACTGATGACCGAGCGCATCGAGCGTGAGGATTGGCTGAGGCAAAAGGCGGTGCAGAGACGGATTGCCCTCGATGCGAAGTTCGCGCGGTCAACGGCCGACCGGGAGGCAATGCTCAATATCAAAGCGGCGGAAAGGTCCGCCCGATTGGCTTCGGAAAAGTCGGCGAGGGACGCCGCGCACGACCTTCTTTAGCTCTTTCAAGACCGGCAGTTGAGACCGCGCTTTGCGGCACGGCGTAGCTTTGCCACAAAAAGGGAGAAACCGGATGCCCCGTTCGTGGAGAACAATTCGCAAGTCCGTCTGGGCGCTAGTCCTTGCTTTGGGCATTGCCACGCTTCCAGCCCGCGCGGCGCCGGTGGATGACTACATCCGGTCCGAAATGCGGAAGATGGGTATCCCAGGCCTATCCATCGTCGTCATCAGGGACCGGAAGATTGTAAAGATCGCGGGATACGGATCGGCCAATCTAGAGACCCGCACTCCGGCCACGCCCGACTCGATCTACAAGATCGCGTCGCTGAGCAAACCGTTCATTGCTTCCGCCATTCTGGATCTCGCGGCTGACAGAAAGATCGGCCTGGATGACAGGATCAGCCAACACCTGACGGGGACGCCGGACAGCTGGAAGGATATCACGATCCGGCAGGTGCTGACGCACACCTCCGGTATTCCGCGCGATCCGAACGACTATCGTCCCTATCAGGAACAGAAGCCGATGGCTGTCATCGCCTCGGCCTACACGCTGCCGCTTTCCTTCCAACCCGGAGAGAAATTCCTCTATTCCAACGTTGGGTATTACATCCTCGCTCAAATCATCGAGAACGCTACGGGAGCGCCGTGGGAAGGCTTTGTGGCGGCGCGCGTGTTCAAGCCTGCCGGGTTGCAGGTTACCCGCCCATTGACGGCCGCGATCGTGCCGGACCGGGCTGCCGGATACGATCAAGTAGATGGACGACTGGTCAATGCCGAGAACTGGATCGCGTCGCGACCCAGCGCCGCGTTCCTCTCCAGCGTGCGCGATTTGGCGCGGTGGGATATCTTTCTAGATGAGCAGCGGTCGCGGTCGCCTGTATTCTGGGAGCAGACGCGCACGCTGCCAATGCTTCCGAATGGCCGAACCGGGCAATACGGGCTGGGCTGGTATGTCGAGACTTATCTCGGCCACGCGCGAATCCATCACGACGGACAATATCCGGGCTTCCGCTCGACCTGGGAGCGTTTCGAGGACGACAAGCTAACGATCATAATCCTGACCAATTCGGGCCAGGCGCCGGTTGAATCTCTGGCGCTCAAGGTTGCCGGCTTCTATGTCCCCGCGTTGGTCGCGCCGACTTTCAATACCGGCGTGAACCTGCCGACCTCCAGCGTAGCAAGCGGATCGCCGGTGACGATCGGGTTCACGCTGCGCGCTGGGAAAGCCGCTCCGAAGTCCGTCCTTGAGCTGGAAATCTGGGATTCCGAGAACAAGGCGGTGTACAAGCAGATCAAGAGCGGCCAGGACTTCGCGGCCGGAGAAGACCGTCGGATCGATTTCCAGTGGACACCCGCCAAGCCCGGGAAATACTGGATCAACCTGGGCATTTACGGGCCCAAGTTCACGCCAAGTTACGCGTGGAGCGAGCATATCGGAACTCTGACCGTGAATTGATTATCCGCCGCACGGGTTTCCGCTAGCGGGTGGAAAGCGGCATCGCGGCGCTTCGGCGATTTCCATGGGAAGTAGACGGATGCAGCACCAGGCTCGGCCCATGAGTTTCTTCCCAGGCGACGCCCGGTCACGGACCGTCGCCGGCTCGACGGTTTGCGGTCAGTATAGCGCTGCAGGTCCGATAGCTGCAGCGCGCAACCTATCCCCGGCACAATAGGCCATGACAACAGCAGCCCATTCCAAGGCCTGCAACCCGCCTGCCGTATCCGCAAGCAGACCAGCTGCCGGAACTGAAATTCCGATCCCGAGAACGCGGGGAATCTGATTTCGCTGTGGAACCGCCTGCAGCACCCGTGCACGTACGAGGTCCGCCATGATGTCCTCTGCAGGGGAGGCGATCCTATGACGACGTCTGGTTCAGGCAATGCGGATCGACTGCCGGCAACGCGTTATGCCTTCCGCTCCTGGTCGCACACTAGGATCCCTGGGATGGCTGCTGCCAGATCGTGAGGTCGAATGCCGCGCCGCCCAGACCGCAGCCAGGAGGGGCAGGCTGCCGAGGATGACGGTGGGCGGCAGGCGACGGGCGCCTGAGCGCCGCTCGCCTGGAAGCCTGGCGCCGCCCATGCCGGTCATGCCCGCTGCAGGAGGCGGGCCGGCAGGCGGTGCGAGACCCAGCCGGCAAGCGAGCCGATGGCGCTGGCGCCGAACAATTGGGCCAGGGCCTCGAACGAAGGTTCGAGATGCGCCGCGAACCAGGCGACGAGGCCGAGGAAGTATCCGAGCAGGTTGTTCAGCACCGGCAGGCCTCGCAGCGCGACGACCACCAGCCCGACGACGAACACGGCGGCCGGAAGCGCGAGACCGCGCCCGACAAGGCCGGCCAGGTGCGGAATGGCAAGCGCCGTGAGTGCGCCGATGAGCAGTCCGAGGCCGGCACAGGCCAGGTTTTCAAGGGCGGTCCGGTTGCTCTGGATGCGCGTGAAGAACGCGATCCAGCCGATGAACATGGCCCAGATATGCAGCGAGAGCGCCAAGCTTCCGGCTGCCGCGAGCGCCGCGGTTACCGCGGCGACGAGCGTCGTCGCCACATAGGCCTGACGTGAAGGTGCGTGTGCAGACATAGCGTTCTCCTTTGTGGGGCAGGGGGCGGCGGCGCGTCGATCGCGGACGGTCGGCCGTCCGCGATCGACCGGATCGCTCAGGCCTTCCTTGCCGGCTTCAACAGGTCGGACAGGCCGACGCGGTGGAGCATCTCGGCGCGCAGGCGGTCGAGGACGGCGAAGCCGATGTTGGCGCCGTCCTCGGTCGGGTCGAAGTGGATCCGGAACGGGCGCTCGCCGAACGGCGTGTTGACCACGTCCACGATCATGTCGGCGACCGGCGCAGGATCGGCGTCGTCGGGCACGATCTCTGCGAAGGCCTTCTGAACCTCTTCGCCGAACCCGGCATAGGGACCGGCCTCATATTCACCGACGCGCGCTTCATCCGCCGGACGGCCGGAATGGGCGAAGTGGTTGGTGCCCCTGGTGAAGGCGCCGGGCACGACGATCGTCGTCTCGATGCCCCAGCGCGCAAGCTCACGGGCATAGAGGACCGCGAGCGAGTCCATCGCCGCCTTGGCCGCGAAATAGGGCGACAGATAAGGCGGCGTGCCGCCGGCCGAGCTGGAGCTGGACACCCAGACCAACAGGCCTTCGCGGCGAGCGCGCATATGCGGCAGCGCCGCCCGGTTGACGCGCTGGGTGCCGAGCACGTTGACGTCATATTGCTGGGCAAACTGCTCCGGCGTGAAGGCCTCGGCCGGGCCGAACATCATATGGCCGGCATTGTGGACGATCACGTCGATCCGGCCGCTCTCGGCGATGATCTTCTCGACTGCAGTGTTGACCGACGGTTCGGACTGCACGTCCAGCTCGATTGGGCGGATGTCGCTGCCGGCAATGGCCGACAGCTCGGCGGCGTTCTTGGCATTGCGGCCGGCGACGTCGCGCATCGAGGCGTAGATGGTGTGGCCGGCACGGCCCAGGGCTTCGGCGGTCAACCGGCCGAAGCCGCTCGATGAACCGGTAACGAGAATGATCTTGGTCATGAACCCACTCCTTGAAATTGAGGAAGAGTTTTGGCCGGGCCGCTTCACCCGCGCGGGCCAGGCGGCCCGGCCAGTCGGGAGACCCCGTGGGGGCTGGGGGCTCTCGAAACGGATCGCTAAATGATCCCGCCATTGGCGCGCAGGACCTGGCCGTTGATCCAGGCACCGTCCGGGCCGGCAAGGAAGGCGATCGCGCTTGCGATATCCTCGGGCTGGCCGAGCCGCTCGAGCGGTGCGAGCCTGGTCAGTTCGTCGATGACCTCCTGGCGCTTGCCGTCGAGGAACAGCGCCGTGGCCGTCGGCCCGGGAGCGACGGCGTTGACCGTGATGTTGCGACCGCGCAGCTCCTTGGTGAGGATGTGGGTCATCGCCTCGACGCCTGCCTTGGTCGCGGTATAGACCGCATAGTTGAGGGGGCGCAGGCCGACGACGCTGGACGACAGGTTGATGATCCGTCCGCCGTCGCGCATCCGCTTCGCCGCTTCGCGCAACGTGTTGAAGCTGCCCTTCAGGTTGATCGCCACCTGGCTGTCGAACAGCGCGTCGTCGCTTTCGGCGAGGCTCGCCAGCTTCATGATGCCGGCATTGTTCACCAGCACGTCGATGCCGCCATAAGTCTCTTCGGCCGCGTCGAACATCCGCTTCACCGCCAGCGGGTCGCTGACATCGGCTTGGGCGGAGATCGCCTGGCCACCGGCCGCCTCGATCTGATCGACCAGCTCGGCGGCGGTGTTGGCGTTGCCGGCATAGTTCACGATGACGCGGAAGCCGTCGCTCGCGAGTCTCCGCGCGATGGCGGCGCCGATGCCGCGCGAGGCGCCGGTGACGATCGCGACTTTGCTACGTACCTGATTCATTCAAGACCTCCTGAGAAATTGCCGTCTGCCGGGGGATGGAATGGGAAAGGGTCTCGGCCGTTCGACCGCGTTCGTTGCCGACCGCTTGAGGATCCTGTGGGCATCACAGTTCGCGGCCGATGCGTCGATCGACCGACCAGGCGCCGCCGCCGTGGAGGGAGATCAGCAGTGCGATGAAGCCCAGGATCAGCGGATATTCGATGCCACGGTCGATCCAGGGATAGGTCGGCCCGAGCGCCACGCTGATGAAGATCATCTGCACGGCCAGCATCGGCGCGAAGAGCCGAGTGCCCAGGCCCGCCGCCACCGCAAGGCCGCCGAACGTTTCGAGCAGCGCGACGAACATGGCCAGCTGCGGCGCGAACGGGAGGTTCAGCACATTCGTCATGAGGTTGATCGATCCCGCCATCGGGTCGGCCATCGAACCGTGCGACATCCCGAGAAGCTTCGGGACGCCGTGCGTGACGATGGTCAGACCAAAGGCGGCTCGAAGCGCGGCATAGGCCAGCGGCCGGGCGCGCTCGTAGAGCGGCGCCAGTGCCGGGATGAGAAGACGCACGTCACCATTGGCCGCGACCGCGCTATCCGGGTCTGATTCGCTCGACATTGAGACTTCCTCCCGTCCTTGCGCCTGGGGAAGAAGATATCTGTTTCGTATTTTGACAGTAGATTGCGCATTCGAACATCACTGTTTCGATCTGAATAACAATCTGCTATCCAAATTGCATGGATCGCATCAGTGCCATGCGCCTGTTCGTCAGGATCGTGGAGCGTGGAAGCTTTGCTCAAGCGGCAAGGGACCTGAAAACCCCACGCCCGACGGCGACTCATGCCATCCAGCATCTCGAAGCGGATCTGGAGGTGCGGCTTCTGGAGAGGACCACGCGAACCGTCAGGCCCACGCTTGACGGCACACTCTATTACGAGCGCTGTATCCGGCTCCTGGCCGACCTCGACGAAGTCGAGAGCGTCTTTCGCAACGCCGAGCCGCGCGGCCCGCTGCGCGTGGACATGCAGGGCACGCTTGCCCGCTTCTTCGTCCTGCCGGCGCTTCCGGAATTCATCGCCCGCTACCCGGGCATCTCGTTGAACCTGAGCGAAGCCGATCGCATGGTCGACCTGATCACCGAGGGCGTCGATTGTGTTCTACGCGCAGGCAACCTGTCGGACTCGTCCCTGATTGGACGACGGGTCGCCATGCTTGAACAAGTGACCCTTGCAAGCCCGGCCTATCTTGAGCGCTTCGGGGTGCCGGCCTCGCCAGATGACCTCGCCGGTCACAGGATGGTCGCCTATACGGCGTCGGCGACGGGACAGCCCTACCCATTGGAATTCGCGGCGGACGGGGCCCAGCGGGATGTCCCGCTTCCCTATGACGTCGTTGTTCGAGGCGCCGAGATCTATACCGCATCGGGGGTTGCGGGCCTGGGACTGATCCAGGTTCCACGCTATCGCGTCGAGCCTCAGATCGCCGCAGGGCAACTTGTCCCGGTGTTGGAGGCCTTTTCGCCGCCGCCGATGGAAGTGTCTGTCCTATATCCCCAAAGTCGACATCTGTCGCCACGCGTCCGCGTCTTCATCGATTGGCTCGCCGATCTGTTTCGATCGGCGCAAGGATAGCTGATGGCGCGGTTGATGGGCTGCATTCGGCGGGGCTCTTCCCACCTGGCTGCACAGGGTTGCGATCGCACGCGGCGGGCGGGATCCGCGCGATTGGCGGGTTCGTCGTTGACAGCCGCGCGCGCGCACTGCTTTCTCCCGTCCGATGAAGCGCATCCTCCTCGCAATCGTCGCTCTGGCCGTGATCGCGGCCGGCGCCTGGTTCTTCCTCCTGCGCTCGAGCGGGATTCCGGTCTATGCCGTGACGGTCGCCGCGACGCATCCGCACGATCCGACCGCCTTTACCGAGGGGCTCTTCTTCCACGACGGCGCGCTCTACGAAGGTACCGGCGAAATAGGCAGCTCCTATGTCCGGAAGGTCGACCCCGCGAGCGGCAAGGTGCTCCAGCAGGTCGAACTGCCCGCGCCCTATTTCGGCGAGGGCATCATCGCGTTCGGCGACAAGCTCTACCAGGTCACCTGGCAGGACAAGACCGGCTTCACCTATAACCTCAAGGACTTCTCGCTCGGCGACACCTTCAGCTACACTGGCGAGGGCTGGGGGATGACGCAGAACGGCAAGAACATCATCCTGTCGGACGGCACGCCGGTGCTGCGTTTCCTCGATCCCAAGACGATGCAGCCGGTATCGACGCTGAAGGTGACTGCCAATGGCTGCCCCGTCGAGAAGCTCAACGAACTCGAATGGGTCGATGGCGAGATCTGGGCGAATATCTGGCAGACCAACCTGATCGCGCGCATCGATCCGGCCAGCGGCCATGTGAACAGCTTCCTCGACATAAGCGCGCTCGGCCCCCGGAACCGCGATGTGGACGATGTGCCCAACGGCATTGCCTATGATAGCGCGACCAAGCGCATCTTCGTCGCCGGCAAGCGCTGGCCGCAGCTCTACGAGATCAAGCAGGGCGCGGCGATGAACAACAACGAGGAAGCGACGAAGCTGACGCGCTGCGCTGGCTAGGGCCCATATTCGATCACGGCCGTTGCCGGCATCGAGTGCGGACCCGGACGCGGGAAGGCTTTGCGACCAATCAGGACATGACGTCGACAAAACCGGACGCCCGCCTTCCTGCATCGTGATATGAAGCGCGGATGGGGCTGAAGGATATGACGGGTCTGCTGCGCAAGCGCGAAGTACGCGCGGCCACGCTTCTGGCGTTGGCCCTCTGGTCCGTGGCAATTGTACTGTGGACGATGCCGGGACTGGCCATGGGCGATCCCATGTCGCCCGGCCTGATATTGCTACTTGCAAAGACCTTCGTCGTAGGCCTCGTCTTCTCCGGTTCGATCGCTGCGGTATTGCTGCGGGTCGAGCGCTGGGATTCCCGGCCGCCGATCCTTGCCGTCGCGACCTTCACCCTGGCGCTTGCCCTGGCGCATGGCTGGCTGGACGCGATCTTCATCAACGATGCGCGCGCCGCCATCGGGCTCAGGGTCGTGCCGCTCTGGCGGCAATTCGTCTTCGGCCTGATGCCGTTCGTTCTGGTCTATGGCCTGTATGCCGCGGGGCTGGGGCTGGTGTTCAGCAGCATGGTCGCGCAGGAACGCGAGCGTCAGCTGGCCGCGGCGCAGAATGCGGCACAGGAAGCGCAGCTTGCCGCCTTGCGCTTCCAGCTCAATCCCCATTTCCTGTTCAACACCTTGAATGCGGTTTCGTCGCTGATCGTCACGCGCCGCAACGACGAGGCCGAGGGGATGATCGGCAAGCTGTCCGATTTCCTGCGCGCCAGTCTCGAGGCCGATCCGCAACGCGAAGTCACGCTCGACGAGGAGTTCGCGATGCTCCAATCCTATCTGGACATCGAAGCGGTACGCTTCCGGGATCGGCTCGATGCCGAGTTCGTCTGCCCCGCCGAGCTGCTGGACGCGCTGGTGCCCAGCTTCATCCTCCAGCCGCTGATCGAGAACGCCGTGAAATATGCGGTGGCGCCTTCGCGCCGCGCCGTCCGGATCGTTGTGCGCGCCACCGCTTCGGAAGAGGACATGCTGCGCCTGTGCGTGGAGGATGATGGGGGGCAGGCGTTTGGCGGCGCTCCCAGAGGCGGCACCGGGCTGGGGCTGGTCAATGTGCGCCGGCGGCTCGAGGCCTTTTACGGCATCGAGGGCGGCCTGGTCGCCACGGCGCGCGAGCGCGGTTTCGTGGCGTTGATGACGCTGCCGCTGCACCGGGCGCACAGAGCGGAGGCTGCGGAATGATGCGGGTGCTGTTGGTCGACGACGAGCCTTTGGCGCTGGACCGGCTGAAGGTGGGCTTCAACGCGATCGAGGATGTCGAAGTGGCCGGCACCGCGAGCGACGGCGTGGAAGCCGTGGAGAAGATCCGCGCGCTGGAACCCGATCTGATCATCCTCGATATCCAGATGCCCGGCCGCAGCGGCATGGAGATCGCACGCGCGCTGCGCCCCGAAGGACACCGGCCGGAGATCATCTTCGTCACGGCGTTCGATCGCTTCGCCACCGATGCCTTTGAAGTGGAAGCGGCGGATTATTTGCTGAAGCCCGTGGCGTTCGATCGCCTGCGCCTCGGCGTCGAGCGCGCGCGGCGCCGACGCGCGCTGCGCGATGCCGAGGGGCAGGTGGCCGAGCTCGGCGCAACGCTGGCGGCGCTTCGCAACGATGCACGCGCCGCGCCTGCCCCGGCGGTGGAATCGCCCTATGACCAGGGCATATGGGTGCCGGGCCGCCAGGGCGCGGTGCTCGTCCCGGTCTCGATGATCGACTGGATCGAAGCCGCGCGCGACTATGTGCTGCTCAACACGCCGCTCAAGAGTCACATATTGCGCGCGCGCATGAACGATATCGAGCAGCGGCTCGATCCCGCGCTGATGCTGCGCATCCATCGCTCGCATATCGTGCGGATCGGCGCGGTGGTGGGCGTCGAGCGTCCGGGCAAGGGGGCATTGCGGGTCGTGCTGTCGGACGATGCGGTGCTGCAGGTGGGCCCCAATTACCAGGCCACCGTCGAGGCCGTGCTCAAGCTCTAGGACGGGTCGGCATTCGGGGAGGGGCCGGTGGCCCGGTCGCCCGGGCTCGTCGCGAATGCGACGGCTCCCATCGCGAAGGAGAAGGATGCGGTGGCGCGCGGGCCTATCGGCCTTGGACGAGACGAGCGAAGACGAGTTGGAGACCGCCCATGCCGAAGCCCAGGATCCGGGCGTTTGCCGCCATGGCGCTGCTCGCCCTGGCCAATGCTCCGGCGGGCGACGATTTCGAGACGCTCGTCGCCGCCGAGCGGCGCTTTGCCGCCGATGCCACGACATTGGGGATCACCCCTGCCTTCCGCGCGCATGTCTCGCCCGACGGGCTGCTGATTTCGCCCGCGCCGCGCCCGGCGGCGCCCGAACTCGCCAGGCAGACGGATGCGCCGGGCGCCCGGCTGGAGTGGCAACCCGAAGCCGCGGGCATTGCCCGATCGGGAGACCCGGGCTTCACCACTGGCCCTTATGTCATGCGGCGCGGCGATCGCGTGTCGCACGGCCAGTTCTTCACCATCTGGCACCGGGGCAAGGATGGCGACTGGCGCTGGTTGATCGATTCGGGTTCCCCGCCTCTTGCTGCAGGCGAGGTGGCGATGCCGGCGCAGGTGGCGCGGCTCGGCGATCCGGGGGCGCCGGCGCACAGCGAGGATCTCGCCGCGGTCGAGCAACGGCTCGACGCCGATATCTCGGCGCTGGCCGGATTCCTGGCGGCCGACGGGCGGGTGCTGCGCGCCGGCGCGCCGCCGGCGATCGGCGAAGCGGGTGTCGCGCTGGCCGCGCGCGGGCCGAAGGGGGCCGGCAAGCGCCTTGGCGGCGGACGCTCCTCCGCGGGCGATCTTGCCTATAGCTATGGCCAGGTCGAGGATGGCGGCGTGCGCATCGGGCACTATGTCCGCGTCTGGCATCATGGAGCCGCCGGATGGCGGCTGCTCGTCGACCAGTTCGCGCCGACGCCGCGCCGGCCCTGATGGATCAGGCCGGCGACGCGACCCAGCCGACCTTCGGATCGTCGAAGTTCACTACGTCGCCAAGCTCCCAGACATTCTCATAGCCATAGCCGACAAGGTTGATGAAGGTCTGGATGTTGAGCGCGAGCGGCGCCGCCTTGAGCGGCACCGGTGCGCGATGGTTCGAGAAATTGTTGTTGCAATAGATCAGGATCGGGCGGTTCCGGTTCGGCCCGATCGCCGCCGCCAGCGATTCCGCGGTGAAATCGGTGAGCGGCAGGTTGACCGCGCCGGCGATGTGGCCGCGCGCGAAAGCGTCCTTCGAGCGGGCGTCGAGCAGCAGTGCGCCTTTCTCCCCCGCCATCGCCTGGAAGCGCGCAAAGGGCAGGAGGCGCCCGGCCCGCAGCGCACGCACGTCATGCGTCAGGGTGGTGAAGGCGGCATAGTCGATCTGCGGATTGGCGGGCGGATCCTGCGGCACGCTCAAGGCGAGCGCGAGGGCGGTGAGCAGCAGCACGGGCGTTCTCCCAGGCGGGGTCGGACGCGGAACGATCGCGCCCTTCGGCTGACGGAAGGCTGAACGGCATTTCTCCCACCCCCCGGGGAGGGGGGCGTGCGAAACAAAGTTGCGCCGGCCCTCCGCCGCGCTACACCACTCTCCCAAAGAGATAGGGGAGTATCGATGGCCAGCCTGTTCCGGTTGAAGCAGATCGTCGCGGAGGAAGACCGCCCGCCCGAGCATCGGCTCGCGCGCACGCTTTCCTGGCCGCATCTCGTCGCGCTCGGCGTGGGGGCGATCGTGGGGACCGGCATCCTCACCCTGATCGGCGTCGGCGCGGATCGTGCCGGGCCGGCGGTGATCCTCTCCTTCGTCGTCGCGGGGGCGATCTGCGCCTGCGCCGCGCTGGCCTATGCCGAGATGGCGACGATGATCCCCGCCTCGGGCAGCGCCTATACCTATAGCTATGCGTCGCTGGGCGAGATCGTCGCCTGGGTGGTCGGCTGGAGCCTGCTTGCCGAATATACGCTGGTGGTGGCCACCGTGGCGGTTGGCTGGTCGGGCTATACGCATGGTTTCCTCGAGGGGATCGGCGTGCACCTGCCCGCCGCCTTGTCGCATGGGCCCAGGATGGCGGGCTGGCAGGTGGTCGAATGGGGCGTGAACGTGCCGGCGCTGTTCATCGTCGCGGTCGTCGCCGGGCTGCTCTGCGTCGGCACGCGCGAGAGCGCCACGATCAACGCCATCCTCGTGGTGGTGAAGCTGATCGCGCTCGCCGTGTTCGTCGCCGTCGCCTTGCCCTATTTCAACGCCGCCAATCTGGAGCCGTTCAGCCCGTTCGGCTTCACCAAGCATATGGGCCCCGACGGCGTGGAACGGGGCGTGATGGCCGCCGCGGCGATCATCTTCTTCGCGTTCTACGGCTTCGATGCGATCTCCACCGCTGCCGAGGAAGCCAAGAATCCCGGGCGCGACCTAGCCATCGGCATCGTCGGCTCGATGGTGGTCTGCGTCGCGATCTACATGGTCGTCGCCGTCGCCGCGGTGGGCGCGCTCAGCTATACGCGCTTCACCAACAGCCCCGAGCCGCTGGCGCTGATCCTGCGCGAAGTCGGCCAGCCGGGCGTCGCGACGTTCCTGGCGGCCAGCGCGGTGATCGCGCTGCCCACCGTGATTCTCGGCTTCCTCTATGGCCAGAGCCGCATCTTCTTCGTGATGGCCCGCGATCGGATGTTGCCCGAGAGCCTGGCCAAGGTCTCGAAGCGCGGCACGCCGGTGCGCATCACCGTCTTCACCGCCGGTGTGGTGAGCTTCTTCGCCGCCTTCTTCCCGATCGACGAGATCGCCGCGCTCGCCAATGCCGGTACGCTGACCGCCTTCGCCGCGGTGGGGCTCTGCCTGTTGGTCATGCGCCGCCGCATGCCCGACGCCGTGCGCCCGTTCCGCACGCCGGCGGCCTGGGTTGTCGGGCTCGGCGCAATCTTCGGCTGTCTCTATCTCTTCCTCAGCCTGCCGCATCAGACGCAGGTCGCGTTCGGCGTCTGGAACCTCTTGGGTTTGGTCGTCTACTTCGCCTATGCACGCCGCAACGCAGCAAAGGGGTAGGCGATGGGTGGCTGGACGATCGGGATCATCGGCGGATCGGGGCTCTATGATGTCGAAGGCATCGAGGGCGGCGAATGGATCTCGACCGAGAGCCCCTGGGGCAAGCCCTCGGACGATTGCTTCGTCGGCCGGGTGGGGCATGTCCGCGTGGTGTTCCTGCCGCGCCATGGCCGCGGGCACCGCATCTCGCCGTCGGACCTGAACGTCCGCGCCAATATCGACGTGCTGAAGCGCCTGGGGGTGACCGACGTGCTCGCCATCTCCTCGGTCGGCTCGCTGGCCGAGGAGCGGGCGCCGGGCACCTTCACCATCGCCGACCAGTTCATCGACCGGACCAAGGGCCGGCCCTCGAGCTTCTTCGGCGCAGGGCTGGTCGCGCATGTCTCGATGGCCGATCCGGTCTGCCCGCGCCTCTCTGCGCTGGCGGCGGATGCGGCTCGGGCGGCGGGCGCCACTACCCATGCCGGCGGCACCTATCTGGCGATGGAGGGGCCGCAATTCTCGACTCGCGCCGAGAGCCATCTCTATCGCAGCTGGGGCTGCCACATCATCGGCATGACCGGCATGCCCGAGGCCAAGCTCGCCCGCGAAGCCGAGTTGCCCTATGCGCTGGTCGGCATGGTCACCGACTATGATTGCTGGCGGGAGGGCGAGGAGGCAGTCGACGTCGCCACGGTGATCGCCCAGCTCGGCACCAATGCCGACAAGGCGCGCAAGCTGGTGATGCACCTGCTCCGGAACCTGCCCGAGGAGCGGCCAGCCTCGCCGATCGATACCTGCCTCGACTATGCGCTGATCACCGCGCCGAACGCGCGCGATCCGCATCTGCTACGCAAGCTCGACGCCGTCGCCGGCCGGGCTCTCTCCAACTAAGGATTCCCCGCCATGTCGTTTCTCGCCGCTCTCGCCCTGCTCGCCGCGCAGGATGCGCCTGCGCCCGATCGTTCGCAGGACATGGCCTGGCAGAGCCAGCAGATGCTGGCGCTGGCCAAGCTCAACGGCGCGGACGGCTGGCACAGCACGCCGGAAGGGCTGCGCTGGCGCCGCGTGAAGGGCGATGGCACGGGCAGGCACCCGACGGTGGCCGATACGGTCACCCTCCATTATGCCGGCACCTTCATCGACGGCACCAAGTTCGACAGCTCCTATGATCGCGGCGAGCCGGCGACTTTCCCGCTCGGCATGCTGATCAAGGGCTGGCAGGTCGCGGTGCCGCTGATGGGCGTGGGGGACACGTTCGAAGTCGCGATCCCCGCCGACCTTGGCTATGGCTTCAAGGGCAAGGGGCCGATCCCCGGCGGCGCCACGCTGCTGTTCAAGATCGAGCTGCTCGGCGTTCCCGCCGCCGGCTGAACCGGAAGCATTTCCCGGGTGGCGCGCCCGCCTGGACGGGGCACAAAAAAAGGGGCGGTACCCGAAGGTACCGCCCCAAATTTTTGCCGTGCCTGCGGTTAGAACTTGAAGTTCGCGCCGGCGCGGAACGTCCGGCCGATCAGGCCCGCCGCGTGCCACGAGGTCAGCGTGTTCACCTGGCTCGGATAGGCGGTGTTCGCGAACAGCGGCGCGCGCGCGTTCGTGACGTTGCCCACCAGGCCGAAGAAGCTGAACTGGTCGTTGACCTTCACCGTGAGATTCACGTCCGTGTAGACGAAGCTCTTGATGTGGCAGAAATCGGCATTGCCGGTGGTCGGCTTGTAGATGGCCGAGGCAGCGCACGAGGTATCGCCGTTGACCGAGCTCGGCTGGTCGGCCGCAACCGCCTTCATCGAGCCGACGAAATAGGTCGTCGTGCTGAGCGAGAACTGGTCGAAGGTGAAGGTGTTCTGCCAGTTGCCGCGCCAGCGCGGCGTGCCGCCGCCCGACGACAGGCTCTCCGGACCCACGGTGCCGGCGTAACGCTGCACCGCGGCGCCGCCGCCCGGGTTGAGATTGTACTTCATCGTCTCCTGCACATCGACGCGGCTTTCCCAGCGGAAGTTCTCGCTGAACTTGATGCGCGCGTCGGCAGTGAACTCGAGCCCGGCGATGACCATATAGGCGGTGTTCACATAGGGCGCGTTGACGACGAGCAGACGCGGCAGCGCGTTGGGGGCGAAGGGATCCGCACCGTCGATCACGTTGCACGAATAGCCGGCGCCGACCGCGGCAACCTTGGCGCAGCCCGCAGCGGCGGCGGCCGCGGCGGAAGCGAAGGTCTGGCCCGCAACCGAGTAATAGGCGTTGACCGCGTCCGACGACAGCGGGCCGGTGACGATCAGGTTCGACTTCTTCACGTTGAAATAGTCAGCCGTGAAGCTCAGCCACGGAGTCGGCTCGAAGATCGCGCCGAGCGTGAAGCTGCGCGCCGTTTCCGGCTTGATCGCGGCGTTGCCGACATAGCCACGGCCCAGGCTGTACGGGGCGGTGTAGGTCGGGTTGGACGCGTGCGCGGTCAGGAACGCGCCGGTCGGCGTGTAGCCGACAAAGCCGGAATAGGAGCTGCGCGGGTCCGATTCCGCGAAGGTCGGTGCGCGGAAGCCTTCGGAGTAGGTGCCGCGGATCGCGATCTGCTTGATCGGCTGGAACTTCGCCGTCGCCTTGGGCGAGAAGCGGCCGATACCGGTCGAATAGTGATCGTAGCGGCCGGACAGGTCGATGTTGAGCGAGTCCAGCACCGGCACGTCGACTTCGAAATAGCCGGCCCATACCGAGCGGTCGCCATAGGCCTGCGCGGTCGAGAGGCCGGGGATGTCGAGGTTCGGGTTGGCGCTGTTGTTGGTCAGCTTCTCCTTGCGATACTGGCCGCCGACGGCCATCCGCACGTCGCCGCCCGGAAGCGCGAAGAGGGTGCGGCTGAGCGACGCGTCCACGGTCAGCTCGCTCGAATTCGAGCGTGCGTTGATCGGCGGAAGCACCGAATCACGGACCGCCTGGGTGTTGAGGCTCGGATTGACGAAATTGTACGAGCCGGTGTTGATCGCCTTGATCAGCCCGTTGAGATTGGCCCAGCCATATTGGGTCAGGCTCAGGTCGGCGCGCGAATAGCCCGCCTCGACATTCCAGTTCCAGCTGTCGCCGAAGGTGCCGTGCAGGCCGCTGGTCACGCGGAACACTTCGTTGACGCGGTCGCTGCCCGAACGGACGTCGCCGAACAGATAATAGATGCGCGCGGCACCATTGGCCGGATCGTTGGCGTAGGCCGCCGCATAGGGGTTGTTCGGGTTGAGCTGGCGATCGGCCGCAGTCGCGCAGTTGACGCCCGACGAGCAGATATAGACCGGCAGCACGATGCCCGGATTGGTGGTCGACGTCGCCGGCGAGCCGCCGAATGCCTGGGTCTGGCGGATCGCGCGCGGCGGCGAGATGATGTTGACGCGGCTATGCGCATAGCTGCCCGCGATATAGCCCTCGACATTCTCGCCGAGGCGGAAGCTCAGGCGGCCGACGGCGTCGTAGCGCTCCTGCAGCGGCGTGATCTGCGCATATTCCCGCGTGTTGTCGTGCCTGCAGGCCGAGCCGACGCGCTGCGCGGTGTTCTCCGAATAGGTGCCATAGGCGCAATTCGCGAGCGGCGTCAGCGAAGTGAAGATCGCCGGCGTGGTGGCGTTCGTCACCGAACCCGCGAGCGGATTGTTGAGATCGGTCTGGCGCGTGCGCGTGACCATCGCATCGGTCGTCGCAGTGCCCAGCGTGTCGTCGGCGCGGTTGTTGTCGTTGCCGCCGATCGAACGCAGGTCGAGCGTGTCGAAGGGGAAACCACGCGAAGCGGCCGAGATGCGGCCGCCATATTCATAGTCGCCGCCGATATAGACGTTGAAGCCCTGCGTGTCATAGTCGCCATAGCCGAAGAGGAGCTTCGCGCGGTACTTCGCGCCGTCGCCCTTCTGGGTCGCGCCGCCTTCGACGCCGGCCTCGAGGCCGGTCATGTGCTTGCGGGTGATGATGTTGACCACGCCGCCGATCGCGTCCGCGCCGTACAGCGACGAGGCGCCGTCCTTGAGGACCTGCACCTGCTGGACATTGACCATCGGGATGCTGTTGAGGTCGACATAGGAATTGTGGCCGTCGTCGCTCAGCGGGAAGTTCGTCGAGCGGAGGCCGTCGACCAGCACCAGGGTGGACGACACGCCGAGGTTGCGCAGCGACACGGCGGCGCCGCCGGCCGAGAAGCCGCTGGTGAAGCCGTTACCGATCGAGCCGGCGCCATCGGCCGAGGCCGAGCGGATCGCGTCGGTCACGTTGGTGATGCCGGCGCGCTCCAGATTCTCGGCAGTGATGACCGTCACCGGCAATGCGGTGTGGGTATCCGACTGGCGGAAGATGGTGCCGGTGACCACGATGTCGCCGTCGCCGGACGGAGCATCCTGCTGCGGGGCGGTGGCGCCGGTGCTGGCCGGCGCGTCCTGCGCAAGCGCGGGCGCCGCAAAAAGCGAGCCCGCGAGCACAAGGGCGGACAGAGCCGCTCCGGTGCGCAGGCGTATGATCTGAGTCTTCTGCATTATTTTCCTCACTCTCCCTGGTCCTGCCCCAAGGGCAGTCGGTGGAATCCCCCGATTCCTCGCCACCCCCACCCCTGGGGCCTGTTGGCGAAGTTGTGGCGAGGATTTAGAGAGTGTCTGATTTGTGTAAAGCACCAGCTATTGTTGCTGCTCTGTTTCTTCATTGTGTGTTTCTGAAATGCAACACATCCGAAATGGGGGTAACGTGTCGCCGCCATTTCGGCCCGCCCGGCATAGGCCCGCGCCCCGAACCTCCAAGCGCCCGGTCAAGGCGCAAAAAGGGGGAGGGCGTCGCCGCCCTCCCCCGATATTTCCTGTCGTGCCGGATCAGGCGGCGAGCTTGCGCAGCACGTACTGCAGGATTCCGCCGTTGAGGAAATATTCCAGCTCGTTGACGGTATCGATCCGGCAACGGGTGAGGAAGGTTTCCTTCGAGCCGTCCTCGCGGGTGAGCTCGACTTCGACGTCCTGGCGCGGGCGGAGGCCCGCAACGTTCCGAATCGTGAAGGTGTCGCCGCCCTTGAGCTTCAGCGTCTCGCGAGTCACGCCTTCGGCGAACTGGAGCGGCAGGATGCCCATGCCGACCAGGTTCGAGCGGTGGATGCGCTCGAAGCTTTCGGTGATCACGGCGCGGACGCCGAGCAGGTTGGTGCCCTTGGCCGCCCAATCGCGCGAGGAGCCGGTGCCATATTCCTTGCCCGCGACGATCACCAGCGGCGTGCCGTCGGCCTTGTGGCGCATCGCGGCGTCGTAGATCGGCATTACCTGGCCGCCATAGCGGGTCATGCCGCCCTCGATGCCGGGCACCATCTCGTTCTTGATGCGGATGTTCGCGAACGTACCCCGCACCATGACTTCGTCATTGCCGCGGCGCGCGCCGTAGCTGTTGAAGTCCTTCTTCGAAACCTGATGCTCCTGCAGGAACGTGCCCGCCGGGCTATCCGCCTTGATCGAGCCGGCCGGCGAGATGTGGTCGGTGGTGATCGAATCGCCGAGGATGGCGAGGGGCTTGGCCTCGAGGATGTCGGTGACCGGCGCGGGGGTCATCGTCATGCCCGCGAAATAGGGCGGGTTGTGGATGTAGGTCGAGCCGGCGGGCCAGCCATAGGTGTCCGAGCCCTCGACGCTGATCTTCCGCCAGTGATCGTCGCCGGCATAGACATTGGCGTAGCGCGAGCGGAACATCGCATCGTCGATGTTCGCGGTGATCAGCCCCGCGACCTCTTCGTTCGTCGGCCAGATGTCCTTCAGGAACACGTCCGCGCCGTCCGAACCCTGGCCGATCGGCGTCTCGTACATGTCCTCGGTCACCGTGCCCTTGAGGGCATAGGCCACCACCAGCGGCGGCGAGGCGAGGAAGTTCGCGCGCACGTCCGGCGAGACGCGACCCTCGAAGTTGCGGTTGCCCGACAGGACCGAGGCGGCGACGATGTCGTTGCCGTTGATCGCCGCCGAGATCGGCTCCGCCAGCGGGCCCGAATTGCCGATGCAGGTGGTGCAGCCATAGCCGACCAGGTTGAAGCCGATCGCGTCGAGATCCTCGCTCAAACCGGTCTTGTTCAGATAGTCGGTCACCACCTGCGAGCCCGGCGCGAGGCTGGTCTTGACCCAGGGCTTGCGGGTCAGGCCCTTCTCGCGCGCCTTGCGGGCGACGAGGCCGGCCGCGATCAGAACGGACGGATTCGACGTGTTCGTGCAGGAGGTGATCGCCGCGATCACCACGTCGCCGTCGCCGATGTCGTGGTCCTTGCCCTCGACCGGTACGCGCGCGGCATGGTCCTTCTTGTACACCTTGGTCAGGTCGCCGTTGAACACTTCGTCGACGCTGTCGAGGCTGACGCGGTCCTGCGGGCGCTTCGGGCCGGCGAGGCTCGGGCGCACGCTGCTCATGTCGAGTTCCAGCGTGTCGGTGAAGATCGGCTCGACGCTGTCGACGTCGTGCCACATGCCCTGGGCCTTGGCATAGGCCTCGACCAGCGCGACGGTCTCGTCCGGACGGCCGGTCAGGCGCATATAGTCGAGCGTCTTGTCGTCGATCGGGAAGAAGCCGCAGGTCGCGCCATATTCGGGCGCCATGTTGGCGATCGTCGCGCGGTCCGCCAGCGTCATCGCGTGCAGGCCGGGGCCATAGAATTCGACGAAGCGGCCGACGACGCCCTTGGCGCGCAGCATCTGGGTGACGGTGAGCACCAGGTCGGTCGCGGTGATGCCTTCGCCGAGCTTGCCGGTCAGCTTGAAGCCGACCACTTCGGGGATGAGCATCGATACCGGCTGGCCGAGCATCGCCGCCTCGGCCTCGATGCCGCCCACGCCCCAACCAAGGACACCCAAGCCGTTGACCATCGTCGTGTGGCTGTCGGTGCCGACCAGCGTGTCCGGATAGGCGATCGTCGCGCCGTCGGCATTCTTCGACGACCAGATCGACTGGGCGATATATTCGAGGTTCACTTGGTGGCAGATGCCGGTGCCCGGGGGGACGACCGAGAAGTTGTTCAGCGCCTTGGAGCCCCATTTCAGGAACTCGTAGCGCTCGGCGTTGCGCTCATATTCGAGAGCGACATTGTCCGCGAACGCCTTGGGCGTGCCGAACTCGTCGACCATCACCGAGTGATCGATGACGAGGTGGACGGGGACCTGCGGATTGATCTTCTGCGCGTCGCCGCCGAGCTTGGTGATCGCGTCGCGCATCGCCGCCAGGTCGACCACGCAGGGCACGCCGGTGAAGTCCTGCATCAGCACGCGGGCCGGGCGATACTGGATCTCGCGGTTCGAGCGCGCGTCCTTCTGCCAGTCGACGATCGCCTGGGCGTCCTCGCGGGTGACGGTGGTGCCGTCCTCGAAGCGCAGCATGTTCTCGAGCAGCACCTTCATCGAGAAGGGCAGGCGGCTGATGTCGCCGAGCTTCTTCGCGGCCTTGGGCAGCGAGAAATAGTCGTAGCTGGCGGTGCCGACGCTGAGCGTGTCGCGGGTGCCGAGGGTATCGTTGCCGATCGCGGTCATGAGGCGCGGGGTCCTTTCTTTTGTCCGGCCGGGCGCTCGGGGGACGTGGCTCCCTTATAGGGCCGCGCGGGCGCACCGGCGTGCTGCGAATGCGAAGATTCGCGGGTGCCGCTAGCACGCGGGAGGGGCGGGGGGAAGGGGAGGGTTTGGGGGCGGGTGGCTGGAATCTCCGGCCCCGGTTCGGGTGGGGAGCGGATGGGCCGCTTTGCACGCGGATCGCAAATGGCCGCCCATGCGGACGACGCCTGTTCCCGCGCGGATCGGCATTGGCGCACAATGCGGTCTCGCAGGGCATCCGGCGTCATCTCGAAAGCGGTGTCGCGCATCTTCCCGGTGCGCGCGGATGCATGGGATCAGCGCATCACGGGCGAGATAACGCCATGGCTGCGCCTTTCCTTTCCCATTCATTTCTTTGACTTGATCAAATCGACGGCGAACATGAGCTCGGTATCGACGCCATTCACGAGATCGTCGATCCTTGGGCTTATTCGATAGTCCGGATCAACGCCCCGTCCCTTTGTGAAGGCAACGGCATTCACTGTCTTCATCAAGGGGATGGCCACCCTTATTTTGGAATGAGGGAGGACAAGTCTGGCGATGCGATGGGACGTGTTGCCCTCCATCGTGCCCCCACTCTCTTCTCCTATGAATGTCCCCTTGCGATTGCCCTTCAGAAAGTCGGCAACCACCGATGCCATCGAACCTGTCGCGCCGTTAATGAGAACATAGAGCTTTCCTCTGAAATGATTCGCATCTGGCTGCTGCTCATTCAGCAGGGGCATGGAAGTCTTCTTCAGCGCGTACATCCCGGTATCCGTCGGATAGACCGACGAGCCATCGACAGACACGTCATTGCCATTTTGCAGATGGGCGGTCATCGGCGGCTGCCCCACGAACTTAAACTCAGCGGATGCAAAATGCTGATACGGCCTGTCCAATAGATAGGTCAGCAGTTTCTCTCCGGTTTCGTCGCCGCCTTCATTGTTACGTAAATCCAATATCAAGTTATCGATACGTTTCTTTTTGAGTTCTTTAAATGTGCTGTCGTACAGTGCGTAGAAGTCTTGCTCGAAACGATTTCTATGCCATCTTAGGAATGACGATATGCGTAGATATGCAACATCGTCCTTGATGTATCGGAACTCCAACGGAGCGACGAGTTTTGTCCTGCCATAGAAGTATCTCTTGTAATCGCGATCATCCATGCCGGAAATAGTCGCTACATTGATCTTGGATCGATCGGATCTGTCTACAAACTCTATCGTATAGGATTCAGTGTTTTCCACGAAGATCGGATAATTGAGATCGAAGAGGTTTTCCTCTTCAGTCATGCTGTAATCTTCCAGGTGTCGAAGGTCGAAGCTTTGAATATAGCCGTCCGAAGGAATGGTAGGAAGTAGGATGCCGAGAAGTTCTTCCGCCGATTTTCCGTTTATGGAGATGATTTCAGATCCAACGGGGATTGCGCCGGCCGATTGTGCGGCCGTTAGAACGTATATCCTTCGATCGATGATCTTCAGGGAAAGAGGGAAGTGATGGCGGGTGTCTTTTAGCGAGAGATAATAGCCCTCCGACGGTTTGGGTATCAGGTGCTCGTCATGGACTCTCGCGCAAATGGTGGCGATGAGCTTATAGAACTCGACCTCCGTTCCGGGCTTGTCCAATGACCTGAAGCCGTCGTCTAGAAGCTTGTTCATGATCGATCGGTCGGTGAAGCGATATAGGCTTGGATACATATTCTCCAAGGCGGCTCTGAGAACCGAATAGTCTTCTTGTAATTCCTTTGGGCTATATATCGTCGGTTGCTGCTTCCCGGGCTCGCTCTGACCGTTTCCACAAAGGGCCACTGCTAACAGCGGGAGTGCGATCGCATTCCTTAGAGCTGAATTCATCTGCGGAGTGCCCTTTCGTCACCATGACATCATCTCGATATCTGCAATGAACGATCGTCTTCGGAATTCGGGGGGTAGTCCATCCCATATTGCGGTGGCATCGTCGTCGCGCGCCCGCTTCCCGCACCCCGCCCAACCCACTCATTTCTCCAGCCGATACACCGCCGTATCCCGCACATATCCCGTCCAGGTGGTAAGGTCCGCCGCGCGCACCTCCACCAGCTCCGCCCCGAGTTTCTCGACGGCGCGGCGGGAGCGGGTGTTGCGGGTGTCGATGCGGAACTGGATCGCGGCATAGCCCCCGGCAAAGGCGCGCTCGATCATCAGCCGCTTCATCTCCGCGTTGAACGGCCCGCCGCGCACCCCCGGCACGATATAGGTCGCGCCGATCTCGATCGCGTCGTCCGTCCCCGGCACCGGGATATAGCTCGTCATGCCGACCAGCCGGCCGGCGGCGCCTTCGTTTCCGTGCCCGTCGAGCACGGCGAACATCGTCCAGCCCGGCAGCGCGCGCAGGAAGCGCAGCGACGGATCGAAATGCGTGCCGACCATGCTCACCGGATAGATCTCCCAGATATCCGGATCCTCGGCACAGGCCGCGCGCAGCGGCTCCACATGCGCCTCCCCGAACGGCGCCAGCCTGACGCGCGATCCCGCCATCGGCTTGCCCAGCATGGCCATCCCCCTTCCTTCCCGCCGGCTTCCCTGGCGTTCCGGCGCGCAGGCTCGGCGCGGATTGCAGCCCAATTGCGGCGTCTTCGCGGGCGGCGCATGGCGAGTGCGTTCGGAGCGACGCCGCGGTTGCGGCTCCGGGAGGCGGTCGCGGGCTATCCGATCGCCGCTGCCTGGTCGAGCAGGGCCGGCCAGTCGAGCGCGAGGCACGCGCCGATCGCGCGGCCCAGCGGGTCGTGCGGATGCAGCCGGCCGCGGCCGAGCTCGCTGGTCATCGCCGTGCCGCCGCCATATTCCACCTTGATCATCCGCAGGTCCGCCGCTGCCCCCGCGCCGGTGGCATAGAGCGCCGGATCGAGGCCGAGCAGCCCGGCCGCGAGCGGCCTGACCGCCGGTTTCGCGCCGCGCCAGGCCAGCCGGGCCCTCGACTGGAGGCAGCGCACGCCGCGCGCGGTCTGCCCGTGCGGCAGCTCGCAATTGGCGAAGGACGGGTTCAGCCACAGCTTGAGCCACACGGCCGGCTGATGCGAGCGGACGCGCGATCCGATGCGTTCGTTGCTGCCGGTATTGGGCTGGATCACGTTGAGCCGGAACGTGATCGCGCCGCGCATGACCGGCTGGGCCCTGGGACCGAATTCCTTGCCATAGCCCTCGACCAGCAGCTCCGGCTCGATGCTGGTGCCGTGCGGATCGCGGAACGGTGCCGAGGCCATCACGCGCTCGGCGAGGAAGGCCATGCGGCGCTCGAACAGCGCCTCCTCGTCGGGCCGGGCCTGGCTGCGGGCGATGTCGGCCCGGTACGGACCCGGCGCGGTCCAGCCGGGAACCTCCAGCCCGGGATAGGCGGCCATCGCCGATGCCGGCGCGAGATAGGGCGCGCGCCAATAGACGCCGAGATAGGCGGCATAGTCCTTGGTGGCGCCCGCCATCGGGCTGTCCCAGCCGGCATCGGGGAAGAGTGGCGGCCGGAAGCGGCGATGGCCCGGCATGTTGGGCTCGAGCGCGACGGATCCCGGAGGCGGGGCGACGCCGGCGGACAGCGCCACCGCATTGGGCGGGACCGGGGTGCGGACAGGATGCTCGCGCAGCCCCTGGGGCGGCTGCACCGGGGTGAGGCCCCCGTCCTGGACGAGGAGCAGCAGGGCGGCGGAAAGGGCGAGCGTCTTCATCGGGCGCGGGGTGCTCCGGGGCTGTTCACGCCGTCGACCAGGGCGCGCCAGTCCGGCAGGAAGCTGGCGGCGATCAGCCGGCCATGGATGCTGTCCGGCGAAAGCGAGCCCTGACGGGCGTAGCGCGCGTCGACCGGGTTGCTGGCGCCGGGCTCGACGGTGAGGATCTGGATGTCGGTCTTCGGCCGGGCGGGATCGAAGAAGCGGGGGTTCTCCACCTGCTTGCCGCCGCCGCCGCGGAATTCGGAGACGTGGGTCGGCCGGTCCCCGGCGACGACGAGCGCCGCGAAATCGGGCAGGAACGCCACTTGCGTGCCGTGGTAGCGGCCCCAGGCCGGGCCGCCGCGCAGCGGGATGTTGGACGTGATGGCGATGCCCGCATTGTGCCCCTGCTCCGGCGTGCGCCAGCGGCCGTCGCTGCCCTGCGTCGCTCCGGGCGCGCCGATGCGGAGCGCGGGTGCGCCGATCACCAGGCGGAAGCTGTAGACCTCGACTCCGGCAACGTCCTTGCGGCGCGTCATCCACACCGATCCGCGCAGCGTCATGCCCTGGGCGCGCTGGAGCGCGGGCATCTTCAGCACTGCCTGGTACAGGGCGTCGGCCTGGGCGAACAGGGTGTCGACTGCCGCTTTGGGCAGGCCCGGGTCGGCGAACACCGAAGTGCGCGCGAGCCGCGGCGCCACGGCACCGGCCGCGGTGCGGGACTCGCCCGGCGCGCCGCGCACCTTGGCCTGCGGCCAGCTGCGCCAGAAATCGATGAGATAATGATAGGCGAAGCGCAGGTCGGTGCCAGGCAGATAGGGGCTCTTCGGACCGGCCCGGGCGGGCAGGTTGCTGCCCTTGATGATCGGCAGCAGGCGCGATTCGACCGCGGGCGAATCATAGTCGCCCTTCTCGTAGAAGGGCGTCCCGTCCTCGACGCGCAGCAGTCGCGTGGTCTCGACCGGCTGGTCCTCCGGCGCGCGGACTTCCCAGCGGCCATAGGGATCATAGGCGGCACCGGTCTGCGGCCGGTCGGGGATCGTCGCGGGGACCTGGGCAAGGGCCGGTGACGCCCATCCCGTTGCCAGTATCGCCGCAGCCACGACAAGACGCATGCATCCCTCCATCGGGCCATGCGCAAGGACCGGAGCGGCCGGAAGGGGCAATCGGGCTGCGACGGACTTCGCGCGCGGCGCGACCGGTCCGTCCGGTTAGGGCGCGGGCCGAAGCCCGCGCCCACCGATGGAGACCGCCGGTGGGCGCCGGCAGCCCGCCAGGCCCCCGTGTTGCCACGGGCACCGTGCGGCGTAGGGGCGACCGGTGCCGCGGCCGCCCAAGTCCCTTGATCTGCCCCCGCCTATCGGCATGCGGGGCGCCGTCCTCAAGCGGGACGTTGCCCATTTTGGCGGAACCGCGCGCGCCGGTTCAATCGAACGCCACCGGTGCGGGTCGGCCGGCAAGATAGGCGCGGGCGGGGTCGTGGAGGGGGAAACCGTTTACACCCAGGCGCGCAAGCAGGAGCCGGACGGTGGAGAAGCTCCGGACGCTGGTCGCGATCGATTCGGGGCGGTTGAGCCAGGCCTCGGAGACGAGCAGCTTCTTGCCCACCCGCTCGACCCGGCCGTCCGCAAGCAGGTGGACGAGGCGGCGGCGCACCGTCGCCTCGGGCAGGCCGAGCGCGCGGGCGACCGCGCTGGTGCGCACCGGTCGGCGCAGCGCCGGCGGCGGTTCCTTGCGGCCATCGGCATAATGCCAGGAAAGCTCGCGATCGGCGTTGAGCAGGCGCGAATTGGCCGCATAGATGGTCGAGAACAGCACCAGCTCGAGCCAGTCGCGATGCGTGCGCCGATTGGTGTCGACCACCGCGAGCATCAGGTCGATCGCGGCCTGGACGCCGGCGGCGTGGTGATAGGGGCGTACGGTGCCCACTTCCGGCATCGGCACCCCGGCGCGCGCCATGTCGGCGACGAAGCGGACGGCGGCGTCATGGACCAGCGTGAGGAACTCGGCGAGCGCGGGCGCGCGGAGCTCGGCGTGGCTGGCATGGACGCCGTCCACGCCGCGCTCGCACCAGCCGGCATCGACCAGCGCGTGCACATGGCGGCGCACCGTCTCGTAGGGGCGCGACAGCGACATGGCGAGCGAGTGGGGGGAAACGGTGGGCGCCAGCCCCTCGCGCGTGCCGAAGGGATAGGTGTCGCGCGTGATCACGGCGAAGATCGTCACCCGGTCGAGATCGCCGTCGAACAGGCGGATCGCGCGCGCCAGCACCGTCGTCTGCAGCTCGGCGAGCAAGCGGGTCATGAGCCGGATCGGCGGGGGATCGGGAGGCAGGCGGATCGACATGCTCTGCGCCGATACTCGCCGTTGCGGGCGCCGGCAGCTAGCCCGGGGACGCGCTATTTCGCCAATTTGAGTAGCAGGAAATGGCGGATTCCCGAGGAAAATCAGCCGAAACCGTCCAATCGGGTAACCATGTTCGGCCTGGCGAGGCCCCAACCGGCCCTTGCCCGCGCGGGCGCGGCGCGGGACAAGCGCGGCAAGGAGACGAGAGGAGCCGCATGAAATCCTGGATCGCCGCGACGCTGCTGGCGCTCGGCACGGTCCCCGTGCCGGCCGCGGCGCAGACTGTGCCCGTGCCGTCCGTGCCCCCTGCACCGCCCGAGCGGCCGGCCTGTCGCGAAGTGGGCGACCTGCCCTTCCTCGCCATCGATGCCGGCAGCGCGGCGCGGCTGGGGGCGATCGGGCTCGACCGGGCAGCGATCTTCGCACAGATGCGCGAGACTTCGATCCCCGAGACGATGGGTTGCTGGGCGATGCCGGTGGGCAATTTCGACAGCCAGCTCGTCTCGGTCGGCATGGCGCAGTGGAATTTCGGGACGGGGAGCCTGCAACCCCTGCTCAAGGCGTGGAAGCAGGCGCAGCGCGGCGGCTTCCGCCGCGCGCGCAAGGCGCTGATGCCGGTCCATGGCAAGACGATCTTCTCGCACGCCTGCCTGGCGGTGCCGGTGAAGCCCCGATGCCGCGAGAAGATCCTGGCGGCGCACGGGCCGGACGGGAAGCTCGATCCCGTCCTGTGGGGCGAATTCAATGCGCTGTTCGAAAGCGACGCGATGCTGCAGGTGCAGCTCGACACCTATCTGGTGCTGCTCGAGGCGGTGCGGCAGGACCTGTTGCGCGTATTCCCCGACGGGCCGATCACGCTGCGCAAGGTGCGCTGGGCGGTGGACACGAAGGTGCAGCAGGGCGGCTTCCCGCTGGACGAGGACCTAGCGCGACTGCGGCGCAAGCTCGCGGCGATGCCCGAAGCCGATCGCTGGGACCGGCTCGGCGCGATCTTCGCCTGGTACGGCGCCCTGTCGCGCTCGATCGACCAGGACGGCGTGCAGCGGGACTGGGCCTGGAACCTCGATCGCTGGGGCTGCCTGCTCGACGGGCGGCGGATCGATCCGGAGCAATATGAGATGCTCCACCTCACCTTCCTGCGCAGCCGCACCGCGATCGGCAATTCGGGGCGCTGGCAGGCGCTGACCTTCGAACGGCGCGCCAAGATCATCCTCGGGGTGGGCAGCGTCTCCGGCAAGGCGGACGGAGAATGTTTGCGCTGACCCCTTGGAACCGGCGACGCGGCCATCCATTACGTGACGGGAACATTTATCCGGAGTGCAGGGCGATGCGTGGTTTGCTGGTGGCGGCGGGGTTGTTGGCGGTGGCGGGCTGCGCGAGCCCGCAAAAGGATGCGCGCTACATGGCCGGCCATGCCCGCGCCCAGGCGGACCTCAAGATGGCCGACGGCACCGATGTCGGCAAGGCGATCGCCGAGGAAGTCGACGGTTCGATCCGCGTGATGGTGGAAGTGCACGGCTTGACCAAGGGGGTGCACGGCACGCACGTCCACACCGTGGGCAAGTGCGAGGGGCCGGACTTCGCCAGCGCCGGCGGCCATTGGAACCCGACCGCGCACCAGCATGGCAAGGACAATCCGATGGGCCCGCATGCCGGCGACATGCCCAATCTCTCGGTGGGCGAGGACGGCCGCGACCGCACGATCTTCGTGCTTCCGGGCGGCACCTATGCGGGGCTGATGGACGAGGACGGCGCCGCGCTGGTCGTCCATGCCAATGCCGACGACTACAAGACCGATCCCTCGGGCAATTCGGGCGGGCGCATCGCCTGCGGCGTCTTCCACGCGATGTGACGCGGCGCGGGGCGGGAGGCTGAGGTGACGTCGGTGCTGTTCGTGTGCCTGGGCAATATCTGCCGTTCGCCGCTCGCCGAAGGCGCGCTGCGGGCGGCGGCGGAGCGCGCCGGGCTCGACATGGTGGTGGATTCGGCGGGGACCGGCGACTGGCATGTCGGCGCACCCCCCGATCGCCGCGCCCAGGCGGCGGCGCGGCGGCACGGGGTGGACATCTCCGATCTCAGGGCACGGCAGGTGCGGCCGGAGGATTTTCGCCGCTTCGATCATGTGCTGGCGCTCGACGACCAGAATCTGCGCGACCTCGCGGCGCTAGCGCCGGCGGACGGCACGGCGGAAGCCCGGCTGCTGATGGACTATGTGCCGGGGCGCGAGGGCAGCTCCGTCGCCGATCCCTATTACGGGACGGACCGCGACTTCGATGTGACCTGGGCCGATGTCAGCGCCGCCGCCGATGCGCTGGTGGCGCGGCTGGCACGGCGCGGCGCAAGGGCCGGGAAGATCCGATAGCGGACATTCACTCGACCCGCAGGCGAAGCGCTATTCGGGCTGTGCCCGCGCGGCGAGCCAATGGAGAGGCGAGCCGATAGAGAAACGCCGCTCCGCCAAGGAGCACGCCTGGCTCCCGGCGATGCATGCGAACCCGTTTCGTGCATCGACAGGAGGTGTGTTAGCAATATATAGCAGGCATGCTCGCTCGGCGGAGGACAAGTGCGTAACAGGATCGGAGTCATATCGGCGGCGCTATTGTCTGCACTGCTGCCGGCAGCTGCCGACGCTCAGGGACAAGCGGCAAGCGGCGGCAACGGGGCGATGAAGACGTCGGGCACCGTGCGCGTCAGCCTCGCCACCGGCCGGGTGGAAGGCCGTGTCTGCATAGCCGACCGGCCCGCGGAGGTTGCGGGCGCCTTCGCGCTCAACGCCGGTCTGAACGTCGCCAGGGTGACGGATGGCGACGGAAAGGCGGTGGCGTTCGACGGATGGTATGATCCCGGCATCAACGGGGAAGCGCGTGTCTATACCGTCTCCGCTGCGCCCGCCGTCCTCTGCGTCGAATATGTCGGAGCCTATCCGGTCTATCCGGCACATGATGCGCCGGACGATTTCAAGGGCGTGATGGCATTCAACGGGGACAGCGCGCGGTTCGCGGAGCAATCTGCGTGGCTTCCGCTTCCCTTCGACAACAAGGCGAAGGCCCGGGCCGGCACCATGGCCTATGCGCTCGACGTGTCCTGCGAGGGCTGTCGCTTCCTCTACATGAACGGAAGTGCGGCGATCATCGGGGACCATGGGCGCTTTTCCAGCGCCATTGCCCGCCCGCCTCTGCTCTTCGGCGGCAAGGGACCGATCACGAAGACGGCCAACGTCACCATCCTGAACGAGACGGTGGCGCCCGCGCAGGCCGACGCGCTGTCGGCTGCGGTGGGACAGGTCGCCAGCTATTACCGCGACTATATGGGGGCGCCGGTTGCGGATCAGCCGACATTCCTTCGGATGGTGGCGGCCAACCAGGTCAAGCGCGATCGCGAGGGTTCGGAATGGGCCTTCGCCACATGGCCGACGATCGCCATGAGCGGGAGCGTCGGCCGTGTCGGCGCGACGCTCCAGGCTGGCGGGCAAGCGCGGGATGGACGCATCGCCTATATCGCGCATGAGATGGGCCATTATTATTTCGGAACGCTTGCCCGGTCCCCAGGCCCATATTTCTGGTTCATGCTGGAATCGACGGCGGAGTTCCTGTCGATCAAGGCATTGCGGGCGCTTGGTGGCGAGGCCGCCGCCCAACGGCATATCGCCGGTCTCGCGGCGGAGGTGAACGGCCTACCCAGCCGTTCGTGGCGCTCGACAAGATCACGGACGGTGCCTCCATCGGCGGGACCTATCGCTACCATTACGGCCCGCTGCTCCTGCTCTCCCTGGAGCGACAGGTGGGAGAGGCGAAGATGCGCGCCTTCCTGCGGGGCCTGCTTTCCGCGCGGAATGTTCGCACATGGGCCGATCTTCAGGGCGTGGCCGCACGCGCCGGCATCGACGATGCCGCCTGGGAACGGTGGCGTAGTACCTGTGTCGCCGATGGAAGGCGTGTTTGCCAGAGTCAGGACTCGTTGGACAAAACCGGCAGATGACGGTGGCGGGCGCGATGGCGGCGAAAGTTGCGAAGCGATCTTCCTCCCGGATCGGACTGTCCCCTTCGTTCGGGAAACCCTGCCGAACCCTGGGCATGCTTGGCTGATATGGCGGCGATGATGAGCCGCCAAGCTCTGCCCCTCATGCGCCGCCGCGTCTTTCCCCGGCGGACGCAGCATGTATAAACCACGGCCGGGGCGGGGGCGCATGGGGAGCATGGATGGCTGAAGCCGATGCCGCCTGGCCCAGCCACGGCGGAGAGACAGGGGAAAGGCTGCGGGCGCCGGACTTCGCGGTGCCGGAGCTCGGCCCGGTCGCGGACTGGCCGCGCGAGCTCAGGCAAGCGATCGACCTGATGCTCGCTTCGCCGCAACGCGCCTTCGTTACCTGGGGCCCCGACTATCTCTTTTTCTACAACGACCGGATTCTCGACGCCTATCGCGACGAGAACGCGCGGATCTTTGGCCGCTCCTATCGCAGGAGCTGGCCGGCCGTGTGGGAGGAAGTGGGCACCTATTTCGAGCGGGCGCTCGCCGGCGAGCCGGTGCTCCGCCCCGGCCTGCACGTGCAGACCACGCGCGGTGGCGGCGAGAAGATCGACATCCATGTCGACCTGTCGATGACGCCGATCCGCGATGCCGCGGGCAAGGTGGTGGGCATCTTCGGCACCAGTGCCGACCGGACCGAGCATTTCCAGATGGCGGCGCGCGAGCGGGAAGCGCGCGAGGCGCTGGAGGAAAAGTCGCGCACGCTGGAAGTGGTCAACCAGGCGGGCACCGCGATCACGGGCGAGCGCGACAGCGCGCGCGTGGCGCAGACCGCGGTGGATGCGGGCGTGGCGCTGATCGGGGCGAAGTTCGGCGCCTTCTTCTACAACAGCACCGACGAGGCCGAGGGCGAGCGCTACATGCTCTATGCGCTGGCCGGGGCGCCGCGCTCGGTGTTCGACAAGTTCCCGATGCCGCGGATCACCAAATTGTTCGAGCCGACCTTTGCCGGCACGGGCATCATCCGGGTCGACGACGTCACCGCGGATGCGCGCTACGGCCGGAACGCGCCGTTCAAGGGCATGCCCGAGGGGCATCTGCCGGTGCGCTCCTATCTGGCCGTGCCGGTGCGCACCCCGGCAGGTGACGTGATCGGCGGCCTGCTCTACGGCCATCCCGAGCCCGGCCGGTTCAGCGCGGCGGCCGAGGCGAGCCTGGTGAGCCTGGCCGGCCAGGCGGCGCTGGCGATGGACAATGCCCGGCTGTTCGAGGCGGTGGCGCGCGAGCTGGCGCGCCGCGCCGCCGCCGAGGAAGAGCTGCGCCTGCTCAACGAGCGGCTGGAGACGCGCGTCGCCGAAGCGGTGGCCGAGCGCGAGACGGTGTTCGCCGCGCTCCAGCAGGCGCAGAAGATGGAGACGATCGGCAAGCTGACCGGCGGCGTGGCGCATGATTTCAACAATCTGCTCCAGGTGATCTCGGGCAACCTCCAGCTGCTCGCGCGCGACGTGCAGGGCAACGACAAGGCCGAGCGGCGGGTGGCGAACGCGCTGGCGGGGGTGCAGCGCGGATCGAAGCTGGCCAGCCAGCTGCTCGCCTTCGGCCGGCGCCAGCCGCTCGAGCCGCGCGTGCTGAACGTCGGCCGCTTCCTGGGCGGAATGGAGGACATGCTGCGCCGCGCGCTGGGCGAGGCGATCGCGATCGAAGTGATCACTTCGGGCGGCTTGTGGAACTGCCAGGCCGATCCTACCCAGCTGGAGAATGCGATCCTCAACCTCGCGATCAACGCGCGCGACGCAATGGCGGGCAGCGGCAAGCTGACGATCGAGGCGGCCAACGCCTCGCTCGACGATGCCTATACCAGCGGGCTGGATGACGTGCCGCCGGGCCAATATGTGATGCTGGCGGTGACCGATACCGGAACCGGCATCGATCCGAAGCTGATCGAGCAGGTGTTCGAGCCGTTCTTCTCGACCAAGCCCGAGGGGCAGGGATCGGGGCTGGGGCTGTCGATGGTCTATGGCTTCGTCAAGCAGTCCGGCGGCCACGTGAAGCTCTATTCGGAGCTGGGCCACGGCACCACGCTGAAGCTCTATCTGCCGCGCGTGCGCGGGCGCGAGGAAATGGTGGCGGCGTCGCCCGAGACCGTGACGATGCGCGGCGGCGAAGAGACGATCCTGGTGGCCGAGGACGATCCGGACGTGCAGGCGACGGTGGTCGAGCTGCTGACCGATCTGGGCTATGTCGTGCTGCGCGCCAATGATGCGCAGAGCGCGCTGAGCGTGATCGAGAGCGGGATGGCGATCGACCTGCTGTTCACCGACGTGGTGATGCCGGGCACGCTGAAGAGCCCCGAGCTGGCACGGCTGGCGCGTGCGCGGCTGCCCGCGCTCACGGTGCTGTTCACTTCGGGCTATACCGAGAACGCCATCGTGCATGACGGGCGGCTGGACGCGGGCGTGGAGCTGCTCTCCAAGCCCTATACGCGCGAGCAGCTGGCGCGGAAGGTGCGCGCGGTGCTGGAGGCGAAGCGGCGGGGCTAGGGTCCGTCAGGCCTGGAGCGGATAGCGTGCCACAGTCTCGTATCGCGCGCCTTCATGGCCGAGATGGCTCTCGAACAGGTGGAAATGGTCGAGCGCGAAGGGCGGGCTGGCGAGGCCGGCATGCGCTTCGACGAAGCGCGCGGCGGCTTCGGCGGGGGCGTTCATCCGGGCCAGGGTGACATGGGGGAGATAGGCGCGGCGCTCGGGCGGCTGGCCGGCGCGTACCAGCGCCTGGTCGATCTTGCGGTGGAGCCCGGCAAGGCCCTCGCGCGGGCGGATGCCGGCCCAGACGGCGTTGATCCGGCCGCGGCTGTCGAATGTACCGACGCCCTCCAGCGCGACTTCGAGCGGCGGCCAGCGCACGGCCGAGAGCGCGAGCGCGGCATCCTCGGCGGCGCGCTCGTCGACTTCGCCGATGAAGCGCAGGGTGATGTGGAGCTGCGCGTCGTCCTGCCAGCGGGCACCGGGAATGCCGCCCATCAGCGCGCGCAGCTGGGTGCGGATCGGAGCGGGCGGACGCAGGCCGACGAACAGGCGGATCATGGCCTGGGCACTAGCGCGCCCGGTTTTGCTTGAAAACACCCGGCGCGGGGGCGATATTCACGGATACCGGCAGGTGCCGGGCAAAGGAGTTTTGAAATGGCTGACTGGTCGGATCCCCGGACGGGCGCGCCCTATGTGACCGCCGGCGCGGGCGCTGATGCGCGCGACGCGGGGCTCAGGTCCTATATGCTGTCCGTCTACAACTACATGGCGTCGGGCGTGCTGCTGACCGGCATCGTCGCGTTCGTCTTCGCCAAGAGCGGAGCGATCGACACGCTGTTCGCGGTGCAGGAGAATGGCCGCGTCGCGCCGTCGCTGCTCGGCTGGCTGGTGATGCTCGCGCCGCTCGGCATCGTGCTGGTGATGAGCTTCGCCCAGCGGAGCCTCTCCACCCCGGCGATGCAGGCGCTCTACTGGGTCTATGCGACGACGATGGGCCTGTCGCTCTCGACGATCTTCCTGCGATATACCGACAGCTCGATCGCGCAGGTGTTCTTCGGCACCGCCGCGGGCTTCGCCGGGCTGAGCCTGTGGGGCTACACCACCAAGCGCGACCTTTCGGGCTGGGGGACGTTCCTGATCATGGGCGTGGTCGGCCTGATCGTCGCCTCGATCGTCAACCTGTTCATCGGCTCGGGCCCGCTGAGCATGGCGATCAGCGTGATCGGCGTGCTGCTGTTCGCCGGCCTCACGGCCTATGACACGCAGAAGATCAAGAGCCTGTACTTCTACGTCCAGGGTACGGACATGATGGGCAAGACGGTGGTGATGGGCGCGCTGACGCTCTACCTCGACTTCATCAACATGTTCCTGTTCCTGCTGCGCCTGTTCGGCAGCCAGCGGAACTAGGCTTCGGCAGCGGAAGCGGAAATCGCGGCCCGGCGGGGAAACTCGCCGGGCCGTTTTCTTTTGCGCCCGGGCGAGAGGCGCGTGCTGGAACGCGAATCGAAGGGCGTTCGTTACAACCCGGCAACGCTCAGGAGAGTGAGTCATGGACGCGAACCCGATCGATCCGGCGCTGGACCCCCTGTCGGCGGCACCGGGCCCGGATGAGGAAACCAAGCGCACGGCCGCGCAATCGGCCGATGCCGGCACCGACGAATCGATCGCCGAGCGGCTGGCGCGCAATCCCGAAAGCAGGGAGGCCCGGCTCGACCGGGCGCTCGACGAATCGATGGACGCGTCGGACCCGCCCGCCTCGACCCAGCCGGTACACAGCCATCGCGGCGGCGACCTGCCCGAAAGCTCGGGCTATGATCCCAGGAAGGAAGCCAGGCTGGCGCAGAGCGAGGACAAGGGCGTTATCGGCCGGATCCTGGCGAAGATCGGCCTCGGCTAGGGCCGACCGCAGCGGCTTCACCGGCGTCGGGCCGGCGCGCCCTGCGGGGGCCATCCCTCGGCTATGGCCGCGAGCCTTGTTTCCGGGCGCGGACATCTCGATCTGCACGGGATGATGCGGGTCAGCCGCATCGGGCGGCGAGCCGCTGATCGACGGCATCTTCGATCGGCCTGGCGGTCCGGACGACATTCCTTCCCGCCTCGTCCTTCGCGATCACGAACAGGAAGTCGCGATCGTCCCGCAGATCGGCATGCGCGAAATAGCGCACCGGCACGGTAGGCGCGGCGGCGTGTCCCCTCAGCACCTTGCGGATCTTCAGCTTCGCCGTGATCCACCCATGGCCGAGCATATCGTCCTCGCTATCGACTGGCGTGTAGTCGAGGCTCCTCGCCCGCCCGATCGCCACCAGGTCGCCGCAGCCATAGCCTATCGGCGCGTCCTGGGCCGCGGTTGCCGAGGGCATGGTGGACAGCGCGATCGCGAGTGCCGGGGCGACAAGCCGGTGCGGGCGCGGCTTCATATCCGCCCGCAATCGCTCGGCGGCCTTTGCCCGGCGAAGCGCGCGTCGATCCAGTCGAGCGTGGCCGCGGCGGCGCCGGCATTGCGCGTGGCGGCGGGATGGTCGCCGCCGGGCAGCGACAGGTAGCGGAGCGGCGCGCCGGTGCGGCAGCGCTGGCGGGCGAAGGCGAGCGTCACGGCCGGCGCGACCACGGTGTCGGCGGTACCCTGGACGATCAGCAGGGGGCCGGATACCGCGCCGGGCACGACGCTGTTGGCGCGGGCGATGCCGGCCCAGGGCAGCGTATCCGCCATGTCCTTGCTGCGCAGCGCGCCCCGGATCGCGGCGATGCCGAGGATGGTGCCCAGCCGCGGCTTCTTGCCGAGCTCGATGCAATTGTTGCGCGCCAGCCGGGTGGCGACTCCGGCATTGGTCTTGTTGAACAGGCTGGAGAGCGGATGGCCGAAATGCTGCGACCAGCTATAGGCCGCATAGGCTGCCAGCATCGCGCGGACATTGGCATCGCTGCCCGAGCGGAGATTGGCGGCGAGATCGGTGGGCGGCGCGGCGGCGGCGGTGCCGAGCAGGCGCAGTTCGGGCGCGTAGCGCGCGGCCTGTGCCGCGGTCCACAGCGCCGCATGGCCGCCCTGCGATTCGCCCCAGACCGCGAAATCGGCGCCGGCCCGCGCATCGCGCAGCGACCGGGCGGCGCGCACCGCGTCGAGCACTGCCCGGGCAGTGTCGATGCCGATCAGATAGGGATGGGCCATGGGCGAGCCGAGCCCCGGATAGTCGGGCGCGACCACCAGATAGCCGCGCGCGATCATCTCCGCGAGCGCGGGCGTCGCCTGCCAGAAATCGGGGCTCAGCGACGGCGCGCATTTCTCGACCACGCCCCAGGTGCCGTGCGTCCAGGCGATCACCCGGCGCGGCGCGGGCGAAGGCGCATGGTCGCGCGGGGCGACGATCATGCCGGTGACCCGGATGGCCCGGCCATGCGCGTCGCTGGTCCAATAGGCGATGCGCCAGCTGCGCATCGCGTCCGGCCCTCCGGAGACCGGCTCGGCGGAGATCAGCGTGCCCGGGGATTCGGCAGGCCTCTGGGCGCGCGCCGTGGCGGGCAGGGCGATGAGAAGCAGGATGGCGGACAAGAGGGTGCGCAGCATGACGAGCCTCCTTCGATGCGCCGCTTATCCCAGATCGGGCGCCCTGCCTCAACCGGTATGGGCCATGGCGCGGTTCGTGGCGATGCCGGGATCGGGCGCGCATGCCTCCGCGACGATCCATTCCCGGAACGCGATCATCGCGGGCCCCGGCGTGCGCGACTGGAGCCAGGTGAGCCAGTAGCGTCCGGTCGAGACTTCGAGCGCGAAGGGGCGGACGAGCCGGCCTTCGTCCAGATGGCGGGAAAGCATCGCCGGCGGGGCGAGCGCGACGCCCATGCCCAGGATCGCCGCTTCGGCCATTGCCAGCGAACTGTCGAACACCGGGCCGCGCAGGGGCGGCGGCGCGATGCCGGCCTGGGCGAGCCAGCGCGGCCATTCGTCGGCGCGGTAGGAGCGCAGCAGCGGCAGGGCGAGCAGATCGGCGGGGGCGGCGAGGCGCGCGGCTAGTTCGGGGGCGCAGAGCGGCGTGAGCGGCGTCTCTACCAGCGGCACCGCTTCGGTGCCGTGCCAGGCGCCGGCGCCGAAGCGAATGGCGTAGTCGAGCCCTTCGCCCGCCAGGTCGACGCGGTTGTTGTTGGTGAACAGGCGCAGGTCGATGCGCGGATGCGCGGCGTGGAAGGCGGGGAGCCGGGGAAACAGCCAGCCGGTGGCGAAGGTGCCCACCGCGGCCACCGAGAGCAGCTGTGCGGCAGTGCCGCTGGCGATGCTCTCGACCAGCTCGGCGATGCGATCGAAGCTGTCCCCCAGCGCGGGGAGCAGCGCCAGCCCTTCGTCGGTGAGCGCGAGCCCGCGCGGCAGGCGGCGGAAGAGCTGGGTGCCCAGGCGCTGCTCCAGGCCCTTCACCTGGTGGCTGATCGCGGCTTGCGTCACGCACAGCTCGATCGCGGCGCGGGTGAAGCTCAGATGCCGTGCCGATGCCTCGAAGGCGCGCAGGGCATTGAGGGGGAGGTGGGGGCGGACCATCGGGCGCCGAGCATAAGTTCAGCTAATGCCGGGCGCCAGTGGGGTGGGCGGGTTGCGCGCCGGCGGGCGACGTGGCCCGCATGGTCGCGCTATTCCCAGCCCTGCTCGGTCCGGGCCGTGGCGGGGAGTTTCTCGAAGCGCTGCAGCGCCGGGTCGAGATAGTCCCAGGGCTGTGCCGCCACCGTCCACAGCGCGACGCCGGGCACGAAGCGCTCGGGCGCATCGAGCGTGGCGGGGCTGACGATGAACAGCTCGGGAATGTCGGGGAAGGTCATGAAGACCGGGGCGCCGCAGGTGCCGCAAAAGGCCCGGCTCTTGCGCGTGCCCTGCTCGCCCGTGGTTTCCCAGTGGCTCGGCGTGCCGGTGGTGCGGACATCGGCGCCGAAGAAAGTGAGGTGCGAGCTGTGGCCGGTGCCGCTGGCAAGCTGGCACTGGCGGCACTGGCAATGGTTCATGTCGACTGGCTCGCCGATGACTTCATAGCCGATCGCGCCGCAGGCGCAGCGGCCGGTATAGGGCAGGCTTCCGGGCATCGTCCGCTCCTTGCTGGATCGTGGTTCAGTCGGCCTCGGCCTCGGCCTCGGCCGCGACGGTGCCGACCCGCTTCACCACGTTTTCCCAGCCGCGGTGCATATTGGTGAAGGCAGTCTCGTTGCGCGGCAGCTCGAAGCCCGAATGGGTGAGCTGCAGCAGCGTGCCGCCGGCCACCGCCGCGAGATCGAAGGTGACCACGGTGTCGAGCCGCGAGCCATAGCCCGCGTTCGCGGCATGGCCGCCGACCCAGCTATAGGCGAAGCGCGTGTTGGGGACGACGGTGAGCACTTCGCACCGGATCGTGCCGTCCCATTCGCCGGCGGGCGTGGTCTGATAGGTGAAGCGGTTGCCCACCACCGGCTCGAAGCCCCTGGGCTCCATCAGCCAGCGCCCCATCAGCGCGCCGCTGGTCAATGCCTTCCAGATCAGCTCCGGAGCGTGGGGAAGCAGTTCCTCGACGAGGATCTGCCGGGTGGCGGCATCGGTTTCGGTCATGGGTCGATTTCCTTGAGCAGGCTGCGGAGGTCGGAGAAGCGATCGCGCCAGAACAGGTCGTAGTGGCGCATCCAGTCGAACAGCGGATCGAGGCCGTCGGGCCGCGCGCTGTAGAAGACCTGGCGCCCCTGCGGCCGTTCGGCGACGAGCCCGGCCTGTTTCAGCGATTTCAGATGTTGCGAGATCGCTCCCTGGGTGACGCCGCTGCCGCGCGTGAGCTCGGCGACGCTGATCTGGTCGCTGCGCACGATCCGCTCGAACACCGACCGCCGGGTGGGGTCGGCAAGGGCGCGCATCACGGTGTCGAGGGGGGCTGCCTGGAGCATGAAGATCAATTAGTATATGCTAATGCATTAGTCAATACTAATTGATCTGACATCCGGATGGCCGGTCGGCCTGATCCGCGCCATGGCGGGTGGCTTTCACGCCGGCGACTCGCTAGGCTGTGCCATCGCTGGCAGTTCCGTTCGTAGGCGCCAGCGACTGAGAGACCTCCGTGCTCCCGCTTACGCAATGGGAGCCGCGCATTGGACCTCGACACGCCGCCAAAGGATCCGGCCGGAGAAGATGCGGCCAAGCCGTTGCGGACCAATGGTTTCCGGCGCAAGTTCGCCGAAGCGCGGCTCTCGCCCGAGAGCGTGGAGCGTCAGGGTCGCGTTGCGCGAATCGCGTTCGAGGCGCTGGGGCGCGACGGCGCCACTGCCTTTCTCAACGGACATGACGACGCGCTGGGCGGGCGCCCGCTCGACCTCGCCATTGCGAGCGCCGAGGGGCTGGTCGCCGTCGAGCAGGCGATCGCCGCGCGCCGCAGGGCGCAGTGAGGCACGGGGCGGCGCGCGATGCCGTCATCGTCACCACCCCCCGAACTGATCCGCGCACATGCGACGCTGCGGCGGGGCTCGCATTTCCTGGCGCTCGGCCTGGGCGGCCCCGGCGCGGCGCCGCGCGCGATCGAGGGGCGCCACCGGGCCAAGGTGATCGGCAACGGGCTGCGCGAACTCGATTGTTTCCTCAACCTGCTGGTCGGCGAGGCGGCGCGCTGCCGCGGCATTGCCATGCCCAGGGGCGAACGCAACACCGCGAACAAGCTCGCCCGGCTGCGCCGCGCGCTCCGCGTGCCCGATCCGGACCATGCGCGACTGATGGCGCTGGGGCGCTCGCGCAATTGCCTGTTCCACTGCGCGGGCACGGTACGGCGCGGCGACCGCCGCGGCGAAGCGGCGATGACCACGGGCTGGCACGGCGAAGGCGGCGCCCTGCGGCGCGTGCCCGTCGGCGCGGAGCTGGCCATTTCGCCCACCGATCTCTCCGAGGTCTGCCTCTTCTATCGCGATATCGCCGACCGCCTGCTCGCCGAGGCGCGCGGCATCTCGAACGGAACATCATGAACCCGAGCAACCCGCACCATTATGCCATCCGGATCGAAGCGGACGATATCGACGCGCTGGGGCATGTGAACAACGCGATCTACCTGCGCTGGGTACAGGCGGCGGTGGTCGATCATTGGGAACGGCTGGCTCCGCCCGAAGCGGTGGCGGCGCATCGCTGGGTCGCCGTGCGGCACGACATCACCTATCGCAAGCCCGCCTTCCTCGCCGACGCGCTGGTCGCGACGGTGGTGCTGGAGAGCGTGCGCCGCGAAAGTGCGTTCTACGACACGGTGATCCGCCGCGGCGCCGAGACGCTGGCCGAAGTCAAGTCGCGCTGGTGCTGCCTCGACGCCGCCACCCTCCAGCCGGCACGGCTGCCGGCGAGCACCGTGGCATGTTTCCTGCCGCCGGTGGGGATGGCCATCGCTTCCTAATTTGGCGGTCCCGCCTTTGCCTCCCCCGCACCGGGATGCTTTACTTCGGGCCAATATACCCATAGGGGGTATGGGTATGGCGCATCTCTCCCATGGTAACGACGCGCTGCTGGCGCGGGTCCGCCGGATCGGCGGGCAGGTCGGCGCGGTCGAGCGGGCGATGCAGTGCGATTCGAGCTGTGCCGAGATATTGCAGCTCGTCGCGGCGGTGCGCGGGGCAGTGAACGGGCTGCTCGACGAAATCATCGCCGACCATCTCCAGGCGCATGTCGCGCATCCTGCCCTCAGCGATGCGGAGCGCGCCCAGGGGGCCGAAGACCTGCTGGCGGTGATCCGCCGCTACGCCAAATAGGATCCCCCATGGCCACCCTGCCCGAAATCGATGCGTTGGCGCACGACCATGTCTTCCTCGGTGCCGCGCATGACGCGAATGCGCGGCGGACCTTGTGGGTGGTCTGGCTCACTGCGGTGATGATGGTGGGCGAGATCGCCGCGGGCTATTGGACCGGATCGATGGCGCTGCTCGCCGACGGCTTCCATATGGCGACGCATGCCGGCGCCCTGGCCGTTGCCGCTGCGGCCTATGCCTATGCGCGGCGGCATGCGCATAGCGCAGCCTATAGCTTCGGAACGGGCAAGGTGGGCGACCTGGCCGGCTTCGCCTCGGCGATGGTGCTCGGGCTGATCGCGCTGGGGATCGGCGTGGAATCGGTGCTGCGGCTGTTCGAGCCGATCCGGGTGGCGTTCGGCGAAGCGACGATCGTCGCGGTGCTGGGGCTGGCGGTGAACCTTGCCAGCGCGCTGCTGCTCTCGGGCGGGCATCATCACGGCCATGCCCATCGGCATGGCCACGACCATGATCATGGGCACGACCATGACCATCCCCATCGCGGCCACGACAACAATCTGCGCTCGGCCTATATGCACGTCCTCGCCGATGCGCTGACTTCGGTGCTGGCGATCGCGGCGCTGCTGGCCGGGCGCTATCTCGGCTGGGCGTGGATGGATCCGGCGATGGGGATCGTCGGCGCGGTGGTGATCGCGCGCTGGTCGTGGACGCTGATGCGCGACACCGCCGCGGTGCTGCTCGACCGGACCGACGATTCCGTTGCCATGGAAGTGCGCGCGCTGGTCGAGGCCGGGGGCGATGCCCGGATCGTCGACCTGCACGTGTGGCGCGTGGGCCCCGAGGCGCGGGCGGCGATCGTGAGCGTGGTGGGCGTCGATGCGGATGCGATCCGCGCCCGGCTGGCGCCGGTGCACGCGCTGGCGCACTTCACCGTGGAGTGCCGCTGACGCCGCACCCGGCGCATGGCCGGGCGCGGCGCGCGGAGCTCAGTCGATGGCCTCGATGCCCAGGGTCTCGAGGCGTTCGATCGCCGCCTTCATGTGCTGCAGCTGCTCCGGGGAATGGCCCTGCCATTCGGCGACTTCGCCGACCACGCGGAGCGGCGCGCGCGAGCGGTAGGAGAGCGTCGGGTTGCCGGGGAATTTCTGATCGGTGAGGTTGGGATCGTCGACGACCCCGCCGGTCGGCTCGACGATGTAGATCCGCGCGCGACCCGTGCCCCGGGCGAGCTCGGCGCCCCAGATCGCCGCTTCGAGCGTGCCGGTCAGATAGACCCAGCTCGCCTGCTTCCGAGCGCCATAGTTGGAGGCATGGCCGATGGCGATCAGGTCGCCATGGCCCAGGTCCGCGCGGGTGCCGTGATAATAGATCATGTGCCGTTCCCTCAGTTGCGAATCGAGGGCGGCTTCATGGAACAAGGGCCCCGGCTTGCCGCAAGCCCGGTTCCGCGTTAGACAATGATAGTGGGAAGAGGCCGTGGCGAAGCGCCGGCTTCCCCGCTCTCCTCCTCCATCGCGCACGCACCGCCGGCATTGCATGCCGGCCGCTCAATCGCGGCGGTTGAACCACCACCAGGCAAGACCCGCCGGCACCCCGTAGCAAAGGCCAAGATCGACACGCTCGATCGTCCATGGCCGATAGGCGCCGAAGAACAGCAGGCGATCGATCGCATGATAGGCGAGTTTGCCGGCCAGGGCGCCGCACACCGCCGCGACCAGCCCCATCCAGGGGCGGTCGCGCCAGCGGCGGAGCAGGCGGGCCGCGGGAATGCCGAAGACGAACAGGCCCAGTGCCACGAAGGGAAGCGCGATCAGCCCGTAGATCGCGACGATCGGGACCATCGCCCCTGCATCCGACCAGTCGAGGCCATCCGGCTCCGACGACCAGGCGAGCAAGCACTGAAGCGCAATGCCCGCATAGGCGCCGGTCAGCGCGGCGCTCAGAAATGCGGGCAGGCGGCGCGGATGCGCCGGGTCGCGCATGCTCGGATCGGTCATGGCGGCAAGCAGGCCTATTTCTTCAGGATATCCAGCGCCGCCGCGGTCATCGCCTCGGTCGCGGTGCCGATCACCGCTTCGGCGTCGGGCGCCCAATAGGCACTGTGAAGCGAGGGAAGCGGCTTCCTGCCATTGTCGGACGCGGCCCATTTGTCCGCCGGCACGCCGCCCACCCAGAAGATCAGGCTCTGGATCGACTGGTCGGCCAGCCAGTAGCGGCTGAAATCCTCGCCGCCCATCACCGCGCGGGTCTCGGCCACCCGGTCCTTGCCGAAGCGCGCCGTCCACAGGGACTTCATCCGGTCCGAGAGCGGCTGGGTGTTGAAGGTGGCGGGCGTGAAATTGTCGCGGACCTTGACCTCGGGCATGCGATCCTCGGGCACGCCGGCGGCGATCGCCTCGCCCTTCGCGATCCGGGCGATGCCGTCGAGCAGCAGCTTGCGGACCTCGGGCTTGAAGCTGCGCACGGTAAGCAGCATCGTGACGTCGCTGCCGATGATGTTGTGCGTCGAGCCGCCCTTGATCATGCCGACGGTGACGACCGCGGCTTCCTGCGGATCGACTTCGCGGCTGACCAGGGTCTGGAGCGACGTGACGATGCGCGCGGCGAGGACGATCGGGTCGCGGGTGGTCTGCGGATAGGCGCCATGGCCGCCGACGCCCTTCACCAGCACGTCGACCGAGTCCACGTTCGCCAGGGCATAGCCCGGCGTCACGCCGATCTGGCCGGCGGGCTGGCTGGCGCTGTCGTGGAAGGCGAGCGCGAACTGGGGCTTGGGGAAGCGCGTGAACAGCCCGTCGTCGATCATCGCCCGGGCGCCCATTCCGCGCTCCTCGGCGGGCTGGGCGATCATGACGACGGTGCCGTGCCACTTCGCCTTCATCGCGGCGAGGTTGCGCAGCGTGCCGATCCAGCTCGCCATGTGCGTGTCATGGCCGCAGGCGTGCATCACGCCGGTCTCGATCCCTTCGTCGTTGGTGGTGCGCACCTTGGAGGCGAAGGGCAGGCCGGTGGCTTCGGTGACGGGCAGGCCGTCCATGTCGGCACGGATCAGCACGACCGGGCCGGCGCCGTTCTCGAGCACCGCGACCACGCCGGTGCCGCCCACTTTCTCGGTGACCTTGAAGCCGGCCTTGCGCGCTTCCTCGGCGAGCTTGGCGGCGGTCTTCACTTCGTGGAGGCTGAGTTCGGGATTGGCGTGGAAGTCGCGATAGAATTCCATGAGCTGGGGCAGCGCGGCCCTGGTCGCGTCGTGCACCGGATCGGCGGCGGAGGGCGTGGAGAAGCTCATCGCAGTTGCGAGAAGAAGGTATCGAAGCATAAGGTTCCCCGCTGCATGGAGGTTTGAATGTCGCGTGGGGATGCCGGGCTGTCAAACCTCTCGCGCCGGGCGCTGCTCGCCGGTGCAGCACTGCTGGCGCTGCCGGCCCGGGCCTGGGCGGCCGAGGATTTCGCGATCGACTGGCAGGGGGGCGAGCAGACGCCTGCCATCGCCGCATCGCTCGCTGCGCAGATCGCGCTGGTGAAGGCGCTCCGGGTGTCGGACGCGGCGCGGGATTTCTTCGCGGCTCAGGTGATCACGGTGGACCTGCAGCCGGGCACCAGGACGCGGGCGGGGCCGCGCGGCGTGTTCTTCGCGCGCGAGACGCAGCCGGCGGCGAATCCGGTGCTGCTCCACGAGCTGATCCATCGCTGGCAGTTGCTCAGGATGCCGGGCGGGCGGGAGAATCCCGACGTGCTGCGCTTCTATGGCGAGGCGAGGGCAGGCGGGCGCTGGCCGGCCCAGTCCTATATGTTGACCAACCCGTTCGAATTCTTCGCGATGACGGCGAGCGTGGTCCTGCACGGCACCGCCGCGCGCCCGCCCTTCCGGCGCGAGAATGTGAAGGCGAAGGCGCCGGAACTCTATGCGTTCATCGTGAAGGAGTTCGGGCTGCGGGAATAGCGGAGGCGCGCGCCGCCCAGCTCAGCCCGCCGGGATCAGCTCGATCACGTCGAGCTTCGATTCGAAGCCCGGATAGGGCAGGACCAGCCGCCAGCGCGCTTCGCCGATGCGCTCGACATAGCCGATCATGTCGCGCGTCTGGTCGACGCCGTAGCGCAGGGGGGCGGTCTCGTCGCCCAGGACCATCACGCCGATGAACATGGGGCGCGCATCGGTGTTGGCGTAGATCAGCCCGTCGGGGCGCTGCTCGCCGTCGAGGCGGACGAAATGCGTCTCCGGGCCTTGCACGGTGATCCGGCACCGGCCGGCAGGATAGGCCGCGAAATAGGGCGTGAGCGGCTGCTGCGAGCCGAGCTTGAAGGTGCGGCAGCGATATTCGCCCGCGGGCGGCATCCCGGCGCCCAGCGCGCGATCGGGATCGAACAGGTCCGGCTCCGCCGCGATAGCCGCCGGTGCCGCTGCCTTGGCCGGCGCGAGCGCGTCGTCCCAGGCGCGGCGCCAGCTGCGGATGCGATCGGCGTCGGCCTCGGTCATCACCTTGCGCCAGCTCCAGCCGGCGGGCGGGCGCGTGGCGGTGGCGTCGCGATAGACGCTGCAGCCGGTAAGCCCGAGCACGAGCAACGCGGCGGCGGGAATCCCCTTCATTGTTCCAAGCCCCTTCTCAGGCCGCGGTCCAGCCGCCGTCGATCGAATAATTGGCACCGGTGATCTGCGCCGCCTCGTCCCGGCACAGGAAAAGCACCAGCGCGGCGACCTGTTCCGGCTGGACGAACTCCTTGGTCGGCTGCGCGTCGAGGAGCACGTCGTTGATCACCTGCTCGCGCGTCATGTTCCGCGTCTTCATCGTATCGGGGATCTGGTTCTCGACCAGCGGGGTCCAGACATAGCCGGGCGAGACGCAGTTCACCGTGATGCCGCTGGTCGCGACTTCGAGCGCGATCGTCTTGGTGAGCCCGGCAATGGCGTGCTTGGCCATCACGTACGCGCTCTTGTTGGGGCTGGCGACCAGGCTGTGCGCCGAGGCGGTGGAGATGATCCGGCCCCATTTCTGCGCCTTCATGAACGGCACCGCGGCGCGCGTCATGTGCCAGGCCGAGGACATGTTGATCGCGACGATCGCGTCGTACTTCTCGACCGGGAAGTCCTCGATCGGCGAAACGTGCTGGATGCCGGCATTGTTGATGACGATGTGCGGGCCGCCGAGTTCGTCGTGGCAGCGCTGGACCATCGCCGCGATCTGGTCGGGCTTGGTCATGTCGGCGGCGTCGTAGAGCGCCTTGGCGCCGCTCGTCGCCTCGAGCGCGGCACGCTCCTTCTCGATCGCCGCCGCGTCGCCGAAGCCGTTGATCATCACGCTCGCGCCCTCGGCCGCCAGCGCCTCGGCATAGGCCAGGCCGATGCCCGAGGTGGAGCCGGTGATGATCGCGGACTTGCCCTTGAGGAACATGGGATACTCCTAACGCTGGGTGAGATCAAAGGCGGCGGTGTTGCCGTCGAGGATGTTCTGGGCGACGAGCCGGGCATTGGCCATGGTCTCCGCCACTGCCATGCGCCCGGCCTGCCAATGCTCGTGCATCGAGCGCGCCGAGAATTCGAAGTCGCGCGCCCCGCCCTCCCAGGCATTGGCGCGATAGATCAGATGGACCAGGCTGACCGGATATTCGGAGACCCGGGCGCGGACCGCCTGCACCTCGGGATCCTCCAGCAGTTCGGGCGGCAGCTTGCTCAGCAGGCGGCAGACCATCTGGCGCTCCTGGCGCAGCCGCATCCGCTCGTCCGAGACGGCGCGGGTGCGGCTGGAGAAGCGGATCTCCTTCTCGCGCGCCAGCACGTCGGTGATCGTGCGCGGCAGCTCGTCGGCGGCGGGGAACAGGTCGACCTGGAAGATCAGCGTCTCGGCATCCTGCCGGTCGAGGACATGGGTGAGCGGCGTGTTGGAGACGAGGCCGCCGTCCCAATACCAGCAGCCGTCGATCTCCACCGGCGGCAGGCCCGGCGGCAGCGCGCCCGATGCCATGATGTGGCGCGCGTCGAGGCGTTCGTCGCGCGTGTCGAAATAGCGGAAATTGCCGCTCTTGATGTCGACCGCGCCGACCGAGAGGCGGACGGGCCCCTTGTTGAGCAGGTCCCAGTCGACCAGCCGGTCGAGCGTCTCGCGCAGGGGGGCGGTATCGTAGAAGCTCAGCGCCTCGGGCGTGCCGGGGACGGCGAAGCCGGGCGGCAGCAGGCGCGGGCGGAAGAAGCCGGGCACGCCGCCCAGCATGACCATGCCCGCCGCCCATTCGTGGCTCAGCTCGCGCGCGGCGTCGTGCATGGGCAGCGAGAAATCGGGGAGCGCGGCGGTGGCGTCTTCCCAGAAGGTGCGGATCGCGGCGATGCGCTTCTCGGGCGGATTGCCGGCGAACAGCGCGGCATTGACTGCGCCGATCGAGATGCCGGCGACCCAGTCCACCTCGATGCCGGCGCCCTGCAGTTCGTCGATCACGCCCGCCTGATAGGCGCCGAGCGCGCCGCCGCCTTGCAGCACCAGCGCTACCGTGTCCGGCAACGGGAGGCCGGGGGCCTGGCGGCGGGGACGTGACTCGGCGTCTGCCATGCGCCTGCCTTGGCCGAAACCATGCGCCGAGGGAAGTGCCTGTTTCGCGTTGGTTGGTGCGTGCAACGCAACGCCGCTTGGGGCATTGTCGCGGCGCGCCAACGAAGAGGGATGCCATGCGGCTCGACGATATCGACCCCACCGACAATGCCCAGGACCTGGGAAGCGGCGGTGGCGGGGGTGGCGGCGGCTTCGGCCTGCTGGGGCTGCTGCCGTTGCTGCTCGGCCGCGGCATGGGCTGCGGGAGCATCGCGATCATCGGGCTGATCGCCATCGCCTATTTCGCGATGAGCAGCGGCGGCGGCGGCGGGCTGCTTTCGTCGGGCGGCGCCGGCAGCGGCGTGGGCCAATCGCCCACCGCGGGGCAGAGCGGGCGCCAGGTGTGCACGGGCGAGCGGCTCGAATCGTGCCGCGTGATGCGGCTGGCGGACGATACCTGGGCGGCGATCTTCCGCGAGGCGGGGCGATCCTATCGGCCGGCGACGATCAAATTCTACCAGGGCCAGGTCGATTCGGGCTGCGGCTCGGCGAGCTCGGCGGTGGGGCCTTTCTACTGTCCGGCGGACCAGGGCGTGTATCTCGACACCAGCTTCTTCCGGGAACTGGAGCAGCGCTTCGGCGCGAAGGGCGACTTCGCCCGCGACTATGTGATCGCGCACGAAATGGGGCATCATGTGCAGGACCTGCTCGGCACCTCGGGCAAGGTCTCGCAGCTCCAGGCGCGGGCGAGCCGGGCCGAGGGCAATGCGCTGTCGGTGCGGCTCGAGCTGCAGGCGGATTGCTTTGCCGGCGTGTGGGCGGCGCGCAACAAGGAGCGGATCGAGCCGGGCGACATCGAGGAAGGCATGACCGCCGCCAACGCGATCGGCGACGATACGCTCCAGCGCCAGGCCCAGGGCACGGTGGTGCCCGAGAGCTTCACCCACGGCACCTCGGCGCAGCGCATGGCCTGGCTGAAGAAGGGGCTGGACACGGGCGATCCGGCGCAGTGCGACACGTTTTCGGGGAATATCTAAGCCCCTCTCCCGGCGGGAGAGGGGTTTCAAGGGGGTCATCGGCCGGCTATCCCGTCTCGATGACCGAAACCACCGCCGCCGAAGCCCCGCCCCGCCCCGCGCTTGCCTATCATCACACGCCGGGCGCAGGCCCGACGGTGCTGTTCCTGTGCGGCTATGCCTCGGACATGCAGGGCACCAAGGCACTCCATCTCGAGCAATGGGCCAGGGCGAATGGCCGGGCATATCTGCGCTTCGACTATGCCGGCTGCGGCGAGAGCGAAGGCGATTTCGAGGCCGAGACGCTCGCCAGCTGGCGCGACGACGCGATCCGGATGATCGACGAAGTCGCGCGCGGGCCGGTGGTGCTGGTCGGCTCGTCGATGGGCGGCTGGATCATGGCGATGATCGCCAAGGCGCGGCCGGAAATGGTCGCCGGCATGGTAGGCATCGCGGCGGCGCCGGACTTCACCGACTGGGGCTTCACCATGGAGCAGAAGCTGGCGCTGCTCCAGACCGGACGGATCGAGGCGCCCAACGACTATGGCGACCGGCCGACCGTCACCACCCGCGCCTTCTGGGCATCGGGCGAGGCGAACCGCGTGCTCGTCCAGCCGATCGCCTGGGGCGGGCCGGCGCGGCTGCTCCACGGGCAGAAGGACAAGGAAGTGCCCTGGGAGCACGCCCCGCGGCTGGCGGCGGCGATCCGTTCAGACATGGTGCAGACTCTGCTGGTCAAGGACGCGGAACACCGTTTCTCGCGCGAGCAGGACCTGGCCCTGATCGTGCGCGCGCTCGAGGAAGTGCTCGCCCTATGCTCCCTTTCCTGATCCTCGCCCTGCAGGCCGTGCCTGCCGCCGCGCCGGCCAAGCCCGCGCCCGCGCCGGCTCTCGTCGCGCCCGAGAAGGAGCCGCCGCGCTTCACCCAGTGCATGGACCTGGCGACCGGCGATCCGGTGCGGGGCCAGATGGACGCGATCCAGTGGCGCACCACCGGCGGCGGCGTGCTCGCGCGCCAGTGCCTCGGCGTCGCCTATGCGAACCAGGAGAAATGGGCGGCGGCCGCCGGCGCGTTCGAGGATGCTGCGCGCGAGGCGGAGACCGGCAAGGATCCGCGCGCGCCCAATTACTGGGCCTCGGCGGGCAACGCCTGGATCGCGGCGGGCGATCCGACCAAGGCGCGCGCGGCGATCGACGCGGCGCTGGCGACGGGCACGCTGGCCGGGCTCGACCTGGGCGAGGCGCATCTCGATCGCGCGCGGGCGATGGTGGCGGCAGGCGACATGGAAGCGGCGCGCAGCGACATCGACAAGGCGCTCACCTATGCCGACAAGGATCCGCTAGCCTGGCTGCTCTCCGCGACGCTGGCCCGGCGCGCGGGCGATCTGGGCCGGGCGGCCCGCGACGTTACCGAGGCGCTGCGGCGCGCGCCGGACGATCCCTCTGTCCAGCTCGAGGCAGGCAATGTCGCCGCGGCGAGCGGCAACGAGGCCGATGCACGAACGGCCTGGAACCGGGCGATCGAGCTGGCGCCGGGCACCGGCATCGCCACCGCGGCCCGCAAGGCGCTGGAGCAGTTCTCGGCGACGGAGAAATAGGCCCGGATCTTCCGCGAGCCGGCAGGGGTGAAGGGAACGGATGCGCAGGATCGAGTTCGGGCGTGGCGCGCCTGGGGCAGCCTCGTTGTTTCCGACGCTGCCGGCGACATCTTCGATGCCGGGCGGATCACCGCACATGGCTGGGAGGCCTTTGCCCGGCGTGCGCTGGTAGCCTCGCTCTATGCCGGGCTGATCGCGATGGTGCATCGGGGGGGTGGTCGATGATGATGCGGCGGAGCGGGCGGGCACTGGCGCGGGACATTTGAGGCTGGCGCTCGGGTCCGGGCAATCCTATTTTCGCCGCATGCGTTACCTCCACACCATGATCCGCGTGACGGATCCCGACGCCACGATCGCCTTTTTCGAGCTGCTGGGCCTCCGGCAGGTGCGGCGGATGGACAGCGAGCAGGGGCGCTTCTCGCTGATCTTCCTTGCCGCCGACGAGGATTCGAAGGGCCAGGGCCAGCGCGCCGATGCCGAGGTGGAGCTGACCTATAATTGGCCGGCCGAGGACGGCAGCCCGGCCGAAATCTATGCCGGCGGGCGCAATTTCGGGCACCTCGCCTATCGCGTCGACAATATCTACGAGACCTGTCAGCGGCTGATGGACGGCGGCGTGACGATCAATCGCCCGCCGCGCGACGGCCACATGGCGTTCGTCCGCACGCCCGACAATATCTCGATCGAGCTGCTCCAGGCGGGCGACCGGCTGGCGCCGGCCGAGCCTTGGGCCTCGATGCCGAATACGGGGCAATGGTAGGCCTTCTCGAAGCGCTTGGGGCGCGGGCTCCGATCGTGCAGGCGCCCATGGCGGGTGCCGGCGGCGCGGCGCTCGCGATCGCGGCGATCCGGGGCGGCGCGGTGGGATCGCTGCCTTGCGCGATGCTGACGCCCGCGCAGCTGGCCGCGCAGGTCGCCGAAGTGCATGCCGCCGCGCACGGGCCGCTCAACCTCAATTTCTTCTGCCATCACTTGCCGGAACCCGCGCCCGACGAGCGCGCCTGGCATGCCCTGCTCGCGCCCTATTATGCTGAGGAAGGCGTCGAGCCCGGCCCCGTGCCGCCGCTGCGCCGGCCCTTTGACGAAGCGCTGTGCGCGGCGGTCGAGAAGGCCCGGCCGGCGATCGTCAGCTTCCATTTCGGCCTGCCCGGGGAAGCGCTGCTCGCCCGGGTGCGGGGCACCGGCGCGCTGGTGTTCGGCAATGCGACCACGCCCGAGGAGATGCGCTGGCTTGCCGCGCGGGGTGTCGACGCGGTGATCGCGCAAGGGGCGGAAGCGGGGGGGCATTCGGGCTGGTTCCTTGGCGCGGCGCATCGGCCGACGCCGCTTGCCGTGCTGCTGGCGGAGGAGATCGCGGTGCCGGTGATCGCGGCAGGCGGGATCGTCGATGGCGCGGACATCGCCCGGGCGCTGGCGGCGGGCGCGAGCGCGGTGCAGCTGGGCACCGCCTTTCTCGCGGCGCGGGAGAGCGCGATCTCGGCGCCGTTCCGCGCCTTGCTGGGCACCCGGGTGCCGACCGAGTTCACCAACCTGTTCTCCGGGGGCGAGGCCCAGGGCATCCGCAACCGGCTGATGCGCGAGCTGGGGCCGATCCGCGGCGAGGTGCCGGCCTTCCCCTATGGCTCCAACGCGCTGGCGCCGTTGCGCGCGCATGCCGAGGCGGATGGCCGGGGCGACTATTCGCCGCTCTGGGCGGGGACCGGCGTCGCGCAGGTGCGGGCGATGGGCGCGGAGGAACTGGTCGGCACGCTCGTCGCGGAACTGGCGCAGGCGCGCGCGGGCGCCTAGTCTGGCGCCATGCTCCAGATCGTCCGCATCCCCGCCCTCAGCGACAATTACATCTGGCTGGTCCATGATCCCGCCTCGGGCGAGACGATCGTGGTCGATCCCGCCGTCGCCGATCCCGTGCTGGCGGAGGCGGACGAGCGCGGCTGGGCGATCACCGCGATCTGGAACACGCACTGGCACCCCGATCACACCGGGGGCAATGCCGGGATCAAGGCGCGCACCGGCGCCGAGGTGATCGCGCCCGCGGCGGAGGCGGCGAAGATCCCGACGGCCGACCGGCTGGTGCGGGAAGGCGACGAAGCGCGCATCGGCGATCATGTCGCGCAGGTGCTGGAAGTGCCGGCGCACACGGCGGGGCACATCGCCTATCATTTCGCCGGGGATGCGGTGGTCTTCGTGGGCGACACGCTGTTCGCCATGGGCTGCGGCCGGCTGTTCGAGGGGACGGCGGAGCAGATGTTCGCCAATATGCGGCGCCTCGCGCAGCTGCCGCCCGAGACCCGGGTCTATTGCGCGCACGAATATACCCAGTCGAACGGCCGCTACGCGCTGGTCGCCGAGCCGGACAATGCGGCGATCCGCGCGCGCATGGCCGAAGTGAACGCCGCGCGCGCGGCGGGCGAGGCGACCGTGCCGACGACGATCGGCCAGGAACTCGCCACCAATCCCTTCCTGCGCGCGTCCAGCGCCGCCCAGCTCGCCGAGCGGCGTGCGGCGAAGGATGCATTTTGATCGGCGAAGCGCTATGATGCGACGGTCGGGGGCGACAGGAGAATAGAGATGTTCCGCTTCGCCATTCCCGCGGTCCTCACGCTCGCCGCCGCCTGCGCCGCCAACGCCGCGATGCCGCAGCGGGCCGCCGATCGCGACGAGGCCAAGATCGCCAGGACGCTCGCCGGCCTTACGCCGGGCAAGCCGCAGGACTGCATCCCGCGCGAGCGGATGGGCGAGACCCAGGGCTTTCCGAACACGATCCTCTATATCGAAGGCCGCAAGAAGGTGTGGCGCAACGATGTGACCGGCAGCTGCACCGGGCTGGCGAGCGACGATCTGATGGTGGTCGAAAGCACATCCGGCCAGCTGTGCCGCGGCGACATCGTCCGCACGCGCTCGCGGCTGGGCGGCGGCATGCTGACCAGCAGCTGTGCGCTCGGCAGCTTCGTGCCCTACGCCAAATGAGGAGAGCCCGGATGCGCGTCCCCATCATCGCCGCGATGCTCGCGCTGGCCGGCTGCGCCGCCAGCAGCGAGATGCAGGCATCGCAACGGGCCGAGGCGCGGAACGACCTGGCGACGGCGCTCGGCGACCGGGTGCCGGGCGCGCCGCGCGACTGCATCAGCATCTCCGATTCCGACGGCCCGCAGATCATCGACGACCGCACCATCCTCTACAAGCCGGTGGGGCGGACGCTGTGGCGCAACGACCTGGGGAGCAGCTGCCCGGGCCTGCGGCCCTACACCACGCTGATCGTCGAGGTGCACGGATCGCAGCTCTGCCGGAACGACCGGTTCCGCGTGCTCGATCCGGGTTCGAGCATTCCGGGCGCCTATTGCATGTTCGGCAGGTTCACGCCGTACGAGAAGGCGAAATAGCGCCCCTCTCCCCGCGAAGGGAAGGGGGGCTCACTTCGCCACGCCGAGCCGGTCCATCACGAAGCCGAGATATTCGGACTGCTGGCGATAGCGCTCGAATCGGCCCGATTTGCCGCCATGGCCGGCCTCCATGTTGATGCGGAAGACGAGCGGGTTGGCGTCGGTCTTCTTCGCGCGCAGCCGGGCGACCCATTTGGCCGGCTCGTAATATTGCACCTGGCTGTCCCACAGGCCGGTGGAGACGTACATCGCCGGATAGGCCCGCGCCGCGACATTGTCGTAGGGCGAATAGCTCAGCATATAGTCGTAATAGCGCTTCTCGGCGGGGTTGCCCCATTCGTCGAACTCGCCGGTGGTGAGCGGGATCGAGGTGTCGAGCATGGTGGTGACCACGTCGACAAAGGGCACTTGCGCGACGATCACGCGATAGTCCTGCGGCGCCATGTTGGCGACGCCGCCCATCAGCAGCCCGCCGGCGCTGCCGCCCATCGCGGCGACGCGGCCCTTCGCGGCATAGCCCTGGTCGACGAGGAAGCGCGTCACGTCGATGAAATCGGTGAAGCTGTTCTTCTTGTTGAGCACCTTGCCCTGGTCGAACCATTTGCGGCCCATTTCCTGGCCGCCGCGGATATGGGCGATGGCATAGACCATGCCGCGATCGAGCAGGCTGGGGAGCATCGGCGAGAAGGCCGGATCGGTCGAATAGCCATAGCTGCCATAGGCATATTGGAAGAGCGCGGCGGTGCCGTCCTTCGCGAAGGCCCTTGCATGGACCAGGCTGACCGGAACCCTGGTGCCGTCGCGCGCGGTGGCCCAGACGCGCTCGGTGACGTATTTCGCGGGATCATAGCCCGGCACCGGCTGGACCTTGAGCACGCGGCGCTGGCCGGTCTTGTAGTTCACTTCGTACGTGGTGGTCGGCGTCACCAGCGAATCATAGGTGTAGCGCAGCCATTCGCTGCCCGGCTCCTCGTTGGTGCCGAGCGCCATGGTATAGGCGGGCTCGTCGGCCGCGACCGGGAAGGGCTTGGCGCCGGGGACGAGGATGCGCAGCTTCTTGTTGCCCTGGGAGCGTTCCTCGACGGCGAGGAAACCGTCGAAGGGCTTGAAGTCCTCGATGAACACCTCGCCATCGGCCGGGACCAGGTCCGTCCAGGCGGCGCGGCCACGGGGGAGATGCGCGTCGCGCACCGTCGCCAGCCGGTAATTGGGCGCCCGCCAGTTGGTGCGGACGATCCAGCGGTCGCCGAGATGATCGGCCTGGTAGAGGAAGTTGCGCTCGCGCGGGGCGATCACCGTGAAGGCGGCGGGGTTCGCCGCGGGGGCGCAGCGCTGCTCGTCGCTGACCGTGCTGTGCAGATAGATGCAGAGGTACCGATCGTCGGTCGTGCGGCCGACGCCCATGTAATAGGTGTCGTCCTTCTCCTCGTAGATCAGCCGGTCCGCAGAGGCGGGCGTGCCGAGGACGTGCGCCTTGACCCGCTTGGAGAGCAGGGTGACGGGATCCTTCTCCAGGTAGAGGATCGTCCGGTTGTCGCCGGCCCAGGCCACGCCGCCCTCGACATTGGGAATGCTGTCCGAGAAGGTCTCGCCGGTCGCGAGGTTCTTCACCTGGAGCACATATTGGCGGCGCCCGACGGTATCGAGCGTATAGGCGAGCAGCCGGTTGTCCGGGCTCACCGCGCGGCCGGCGATCTGGAAGAAATTATGGCCCTGCGCCATGGCCGGCTGGTCGAGGATCACTTCCTCGGGCGCCTCCAGGCTGCCCTTGCGCCGTGCGACGATCGGATAGTCGGCGCCGGTGGCGAAGCGCGTGTAGTAATAATAGCCGCGCTTCAGATAGGGGACCGAGCTGTCGTCCTGCTTGATGTGCCCGACGATCTCTCCATAGAGCTTGTCCGCCAGCGGCTTCTCCGCGGCGAGTACCGCGTCGGCATAGAGGTTTTCCGCCTTGAGATGGGCCAGCATCTCCGGGTTCTTCCGCGTGTCGTCGCGCAGCCAGTAATACTCGTCGTTGCGGGTGGCTCCGAAAGGCGCCTTGACCTCGTGCGGCTTCTGCGCGGCGACGGGCGGGGCCGGGGCTGCCGTCTGCGCATGGGCGGGCGCCGCGGCGGCGGTGGAGAGCAGGGCGGCGGCGAGCAGGCGCTTCATGTGGATCCCCGTGCGAAACGAATCGTGAAGGGATGGTGGCAAGGCACACAGTATCGGGAAAGCAAATTCCTCCCCGATCCGCTCGGGCGATTATCCCCTTCGGACAAGGAGGGTCCATTCTCGGCCGCTCGGCCGGGCGACGATCGATCCAAAAGCGGTCGGGCAGCAAAGCCCCAGTTGCAGACGTTCGTGTTGATCGTATCATTGATCGATGCGCCGGCAGATTGTCATTGGCGTCACGTTTGCAACCTGCTTTCTCGCGGGTTGTCAGCGTGCGCCAGAACATCCCGAGGTGGCGTTCCGCCACTGCATGCGCGACCAAGCAGTAAAGCTGGGCAAACGACCCACTTTCGCTGAGGCCCAGCAGTTTGCCAGAAACTGCGACGATCTTGCGATCGAAGCCGCGAAAGCAGCCGTATCTTCCGGATCGGCTGCCAACCTGCGAGATGGCAAGGCACGTGTCGTGGAGAGTTATGTCTGTGCCTACAGTCGCGACGGTGCTCGCTGCCCCCCTGTAATGTGACCGGAACGGCAGCTACCCACCCAATAGCTGCCGCTCAGCTGTGCGGCGGCCGATCCAAGAGTGGACCGGCTGCCAACGCCCCAGTTGCGGACGTTGCGCATAGCCAGCCAATCGGCGAAATCTCGTCTATGAATGACGGTATCACCTACGACCTCATGTTGCTGCTCGACCGGTTTGTGAGCGGTCGCGACACGAGCTTGGCAGCAGCCAGCCGATTAGAGGTACTTCTCGCGGAGGCGTACCCTGACGACGAGGTGGTTCAGGACCGCGCGGGCGACTTGGCTCAATATCGCCCCGGTGGCGGCGAGTTCCTTTTCGACGAGACGGAGATGCGCAGTCGCCTCGGCCGCCTTCGCGACTATCTCGCCGGGTAGCGAACGGCCGCTAATCACCCGTTCTCAGTCGCTTCAATCCCAATCGGTCGTGTCAGACGCGGTCAGGCTGCTGTCGCCCCAATCCCGGCCGTTAGATGAAACCAAATGCGTTCTTCGAAGCGGACTAGGCCAAAACGCTTCGCGCCGAGTTCGGGGCGCGACGGCCACGCCGCCAATTATCGAACTGCCTGTTCCCGGACCGCCGCGACACCTTGAAGGATGTTGTCGACTACGAACTTCGGTGCTTCGTGCGGCAGGCCATGGCCTGCGCGCTCGGCGACGTTCTGATGCGCATTGGTCGACAGCGACAGATATCCGCGCTGCATGCGCTGCGTTGCGTCTTCCAGCTTGACGGCGAGCGGCTCCGACAATCCGGGCACCATCCGGAAGCGCGGGCTATGTGTAGCGATGATGACCGGCTTGCTGCCGAGCGAGGTGAGGAGATGTGCTTGCCTGGCGCTTGCCCGCATATCCAGGCGTTCTTCGTTCTTGCTGGGATCTGCCTGCATGCTGATGAGGAAGGAACGTGCGTCGGTGACGGCCTTTTCCTCCCCCTGGGCGGGAGCGGGCAACAGCGCGAGCCATTTCGAAAATTGATCGGGATGCGTCGTCGACACCAGCACGAGGCCGGCGGTGTCGGATGGATATTTGGCTGCGAACACCTGCGCGTGGAGCCCGCCTACCGAGTGGCCGACCAGAAGATAGGGCCCCTTTATCCCGGCGGAGGACAGCGCGGCGTGCAGATCAGCTGCGGAATCGAGGCTGGAGCGTGACCCCGCCGGTGCCGGATCGCTCCCGCCGAGACCGGCGCGATCGTACAGGCAGACTCGCGTCGCCAGGGCCACTTGGTCGGCGATGGCCTGCCAGCCCGGGTCTTCGACAGGCGCCATTCCCATTCCCGCGTCGATCACCACGGAGGGACTGCCTGTGCCCTTGCAGGCTAGGCGTATCGAGCGCCCGCCTACATCGAAACGGCCGTCGATCGCCCTGTCGTCGCTGGTCGCAGCTGTTGCGGACGAGAGGAGGGCAACGCAGGCAATGAGCTTGGCGACGAGTGTCTGGTGCATGCTGGTTCCCGGTCGAAAGCAAAAACATAAGCGGCTGCGCGGACCCATGACAATGTCCGCTTTCGAAGACATCTTCCGTAAAGCTGCCTGTCTGCAAGCCACCCATTCTCAGCCATTCTGACCCAATTTTCCGGCGTCGCGAGCTGCCGGTCGGCAAGCGCCCCAATTGCGGACGCTCCTTTGCCACCGCTATACTCGGCCTGATCGATCCGCTGGTGGTATGCGCTCACATGAACGGCGAAACAGAATTTCGGAAACTCAGCATCCCGCTGAAGGACGTTCGTTCATGCGTGACGGAGGGGGGCTCCAGCGGCGCTGTCATTCTGACTGGCGGAGCTGCGGTCATCGTTGAGCACAGTGCTGAAAGGGCAGCGGCGGTGGCGTCTTATCTCCAATCGATGGGAATACCGATCTACGGATACGACGATGACATTCCCGATGACGTGGATTTCGACAATAGCGATGTGACTGTCGATCTAGCATAATTCCAACGGCAGCAATCCACCCAATAGCCGTCATCCCCGCGAAGGCGGGGATGACGAGAGAAGGGGGGAACCCTCGACCCGATCGGGGAGCAACCTTGCGCGTCTACAGTACGTAGCGGCTCAGGTCGGTGTTCCGCGCCACGGCGGCGAGCTGCCCGTCGACATAGGCGCCGTCGATCACCAGCGTCTCGCCCTTGCGGTCCTCGGCGCCGAAGCTGATGTCCTCGAGCAGCTTCTCCATCACGGTCTGGAGGCGACGGGCGCCGATATTCTCGACTTCGCCATTCACTTCGGCGGCGATGCGCGCGACTGCGCGGATGCCGTCGTCGGTGAAGTCGATCCGCACGCCCTCGGTGCCGAGCAGCGCCGCATATTGCTGGACCAGGCTCGCCTTGGTGTCCGAGAGGATCGCGACGAAATCCTCCTCGGTCAGGCCCTTCAGCTCGACCCGGATCGGCAGGCGGCCCTGCAGCTCGGGAAGCAGGTCGCTCGGCTTGGCGACATGGAAGGCGCCGCTCGCGATGAAGAGGATATGGTCGGTCTTCATCGGCCCGTATTTGGTGGCGACGGTGGTGCCCTCGATCAGCGGCAGCAGGTCGCGCTGGACGCCCTCGCGGCTGACCGAGCCGCCGCGCACGTCCGAAACGGCGATCTTGTCGATCTCGTCGAGGAAGACGATGCCGTTGGCCTCGGCATCCGCCAGCGCGACGCGACTCACTTCGTCCTGGTCGAGGCGCTTGTCGGCCTCTTCCTCGACGAGCTTGGCCCAGGCGGCGCGCACGCTCATCTTGCGGCGCTTGAGCGACTGGCCGCCCAGGCCCTTCATCATTTCGCCCAGGTTGATCATCTGCATCGGTGCGCCGGGGATCTCGAAGGGCATGCCGCCGGCCTGCTCGACTTCGATCTCGATCTCCGAATTGTCCAGCGTGCCCTCATGGAAGCGCTGCTTGAACGCCTCGCGCGTGGCGGTGGACGAGTCCTTGCCGGTGAGCGCGTCGAGCAGGCGGCCCATCGCCGCTTCCTCGGCCTTGTCCTTCACCGCGGCGCGGCGGCGCTCCTTCTCGAGCCGGATCGCCTCTTCCACCAGGTCGCGGGCGATCTGCTCGACATCGCGGCCGACATAGCCGACTTCGGTGAACTTGGTGGCCTCCACCTTGACGAAGGGGGCATCGGCGAGCTTGGCCAGGCGGCGGCTGATCTCGGTCTTGCCGCAGCCGGTCGGCCCGATCATCAGGATGTTCTTGGGCGTGACTTCGTCGCGCAGCTCGGCCGAGAGTTGCTGGCGGCGCCAGCGGTTGCGCAGCGCCACCGATACGGCGCGCTTGGCGTCCTTCTGGCCGATGATGTGCGCATCGAGCGCGGCGACGATCGCCTTGGGCGTGAGATTCTCGTTCATTTGGGGAAATGGGTTCTCTGGTTCGTTTCGGACCCCGATGTTGGGGGCCGCACGCGCCGCTTCAAGCCGTGCAGCGAAAGCCGGAGAAGAAGCCGCGCTGCTTCGCGAGGATCTTCGCGATCCGCTCGGGCTGGGGCGTGGGGTCCCATTCGCCATGTTCGAATGTGCCGCCGCAGACGATCCCGTCGTCGCGGGGAAACATATAGCCCATCTGCCCGGCGACGGCATATTGCACCTCGGCCTGGGGCAGCAGCACGGCGAGCTGGCCGCGTACCGGTTCGATCCCGGTATCGCCGAACAGCGTGCCGGCGCCCAGGCCCGTGCAGTTGAACACCAGCGTCTCGGGCAGCGCGAGGATGTCGGCGGGCGTGGCGAAGTCGCGGACCACGAACCGGCCGCCGGCGATCTGGACGTCGCGCATCAGCTGGCGGAGGAGATGGCCGCTCTCGGCATACAGGGTGCTGAACCGGCGGACGCGCCGGACCGGGAAAGGATGCTCGCCGGGGCCGAGGATCACGCGGTCGGTCTCATAGGTGCTGGAGAGATCGGGCTCGGCATCGTCCCCGGCCGGATCGTCGGGCATCTGGAGATAGGTCGGCATCCAGCGAATGCCATATTCCGCGCCGACCATGATCTGGAAGCGGCGCCAGCTATAGTCCATCGCCGCCTTGAACTGCGCGATCCATTCGGGCGTGACCCGATCGGGATCGTAGAGGCTGGCCGGATGCCATTGCCCGCCGGCGACGTTCGACGTGGTATGGGGCGGAAGCTGGGCGGCATAGAGCGTGACCTGGCGGCCGGCTTCCTGGAGCAGGCGCGCGGTGGTGAGGCCGACGATGCCGCAGCCGAGCACGGCAACCGGGCCGCCATGGCCGGGCAGGCCGAGATCGACCGCGAGGCGCGACGTGCCCCAGCCGAGCGTGATGCCGGCGCCGCCATGGCCGTAGTTATGGACGAGGCGCTTGTCCCCCAGCGGCTCGGCGCGGACGACGAAGCCCTGGGCGCGATAGGGACGCAGGCCCGCGACGGTGCGGATGACCCGGCCGGGCGCGACGTTGACGGCCGGCAGGCATTTCGGGCCGCGCGTGGTGCTGGCCAGCGCCGCCGGGCGCGGATCCGCCGCGCAGCCGGGAAGGGCCAGTGCGGCGGCGGAAGCGATCAGCGGGCGGCGGGCGATGTCCATGGCGCGCAGGGTAGGCGCGGAGCGGGGAGGCTCAACCCCGTTTTGGATAGGGGGAGGCATGAGCTGGGCTCATGGCACGGATTTGCCCCTCTCCTTCAGGGGGAGGGGAGAGTCATTCCCCGCTCAGCCAGGCCTCGGCCTCTTCCACGGTCATGAATATCCGCATCCGGGGATGCGTCTGGGTGCGCTCGGCCTGGAGCTTGTTCAGATGGCTGCCCACGACCGAGGCGGCGCGGCCCGAGGTGAGGGTCAGGCCGGCCTCGGCGATGCTGGGGAGGAGGTCGGCGACGTCGTTCGCCTGGACCGGGAAGTCGCGCGAATCGATCAGCACGTCGTAATCGTCGCGGATCGCGCGCACTTCCTGCGCCTTCGCGCCCGCCGCCGCCGCGAAGGCGCGCACCGTCTCCATCGTCCAGAAATCGCGGATATGGACCAGGATGCGGTTGCGGCGGGGATCATAGTCGAAGCGGAACCTTGCCCGGTCGCCCCCGGCGTCAGGCATCACTGTCGAGCATTTCCACGGTCAGCCGATCATTGGTGTAGACGCACAGCTCGCCCGCGATCTTCATGGCAGCCCGCGCGATCTTTTCGGGGTCGCTTTCGTAATCGACCAGCGCGCGCGCGGCGGCCAGGGCGAAATTGCCGCCCGAGCCGATCGCCGCCACCCCGCCCTCGGGCTCGAGCACGTCGCCGTTTCCGGTGACGACCAGCGTCACTTCCTTGTCGGCGACGATCAGCATCGCCTCGAGGTTGCGGAGATACTTGTCGGTCCGCCAGTCCTTGGCGAGCTCGACCGCGGCGCGGAGCAACTGGCCGTTATGGCGCTCCAGCTTGGCCTCGAGCCGTTCGAACAGGGTGAACGCATCGGCGGTGGCGCCCGCGAAGCCCGCGATCACCTTGCCGTCGCCCAGGGGCCGCACCTTGCGGGCATTGGGCTTCATCACGGTATTGCCGGCCGACACCTGGCCGTCCCCCGCGATCACCACCTTGCCGGATTTGCGCACGGAGAGAATCGTCGTGCCGTGCCACGCATTTGTTTCGCTCATGGCGCGGATATGGGGAGTCCCCTGCACGTGCCGCAAGAGGGGCGGCCCGGTGCCAGCGGATGGTCGGCGCGGGCCGAGGTGTTGCATCGACGACACATCGCAGTGCAGCAAAATTCAACGCCGACAACGCTGACGCATCCACGGGATTGACAGTTTCATGAAACCGGTTTCATGGGAGTTTCTGGCGGCAACCATAATCAGAACAACGCGCGCCACCGTTTGTAACCGGTTACAACTGGGTTGGGGAGGAATGACAGTGGGAATTTCGAGGAAGAATCGTCGCGTCCTGACGCGTGGCATCTCGGCGACGGCGATGGCGGCGGCAACCTTGTTCGCGAGCGGCGCGGTGCTGCTGCCGGGCATGGCGTCGGCGCAGGTGAGCACCGCCAGCGTGCGCGGCCAGGTGATCGGCGCCGACGGCAATGGCGCGGCCGGCGCGCAGGTGGCTGCGCGCAGCACCGCCACCAACCAGACCTGGCGCGCAACCGGCGATGCGAACGGCGGCTATACGCTCACCGGCCTGCGCCCGGGCGAATATGAAGTGACCGCCACGGCGGGCAGCGAGAGCACGACTCAGCGGGTGGTGGTCGCCGTTGGCCAGTCGGCCAGCCTCGATTTGACGATCGGCGGCACGGCGAGCGTGCCCGAGGGCCGGATCGTCGTCACCGGCAGCCGCCTCACCGAGACGCGGACCAGCGAAGTCGCGACCAATGTCAGCGTGACGCAGATCCAGCGCCTGCCGCAGACCGATCGCAACTTCCTGTCCTTCGTCGCGCTCGCGCCGGGCGTGAAGTATAATGATAGCGAGACCAGCAAGGGCTTCACCTCGGGCGCCTCGACCGCCAGCCAGGTCAATGTGTTCATCGACGGCATCAGCCTGAAGAACCAGGTGCGCGAGGGCGGCATCGCCGGCCAGCAGAACAGCCGCGGCAATCCGTTCGGCCAGTTGGCCGTGCAGGAGTTCCGCGTCCTCACCCAGAACTACAAGGCCGAATATGAGCAGGCCGGCGCGGCGATCGTCACCGCGGTCACCAAGTCGGGTACCAACGAGTTCCACGGCGAGATCTTCGGCCAGTACACCGACAAGGGGCTGAGCGAGAAGGCGTATCTCGACAAGCGCTACAACCGGCCCGAGCCGGCGTTCGAGCGCAAGCAATATGGCGTGTCGCTCGGCGGCCCGATCATCAAGGACCGGCTGTTCTTCTTCGGCGCCTATGAAGGCAATGACCAGAACCGCGCGTTCAACGTGAAGAGCACCGGTTCGCCGGGGGCGATCCAGCAGTTCGAGCAATATTCGGGCCGCAAGCTGAGCGACTTCGAAGGCGCGTTCGTCAGCCCGTTCCGCGGCGATTTCTACTTCGGCAAGCTGACGCTCACGCCGGACGATCGCCAGACCTTCGACCTGTCGTTCAGCCGCCGCCAGGAAACCGACATCCAGAATTTCGGCGGCATCATCTCCTATGAGAATGCCGAGAACAAGAAGAACAAGATCGATACCTATCTGTTCAAGTGGACCTACAACGGCGGCGAATTCACCAACGAGTTCAACGCGAGCTACCTGAACTACAACTTCAACCCGACTTCGCTGCACCCCGAGCTGCCGTCCTACGAATATGCGGGCGTGATCGTGTTCGGCGGCAAGGATTCGACGCGCAACGAGACCCAGCAGAACTACACGCTGCGCGACGACTTCACCTTCACCGGCTTTGACGGCCATGCGATCAAGTTCGGCGCGCGCGTCGAAGTGACCGACATCCAGTTCGACAACAATGCCTATGTCCAGCCGCGCTACACCTATCGCATCGATGCGGCGGGCACGCCGAACGATCCGAGCGACGACACCGACTTCTCCTTCCCGGCCGAAGCGCGGCTGGGCCTGGGCAGCGGCAAGATCAAGGCATCGAACACCCAGATCGGCCTCTACCTGCAGGACGACTGGAACATCACCGAGCGGCTGCAGCTGAATCTGGGCGTGCGCTGGGATTACGAGACCAACGGCTTCAACAACCATTATCGCACGCCCGCTGCCGCGGCGGCGGCGCTGCGCGCACTGCCGAAGACGTTCTATTTCAATCCCGAAAACTACATCACCGACGGCAGCAACCGTAAGCCGTTCGCCGGGGCGTTCGCGCCGCGTATCGGCTTCTCGTGGGACATCAAGGGCGATCGCTCGACGGTGATCTTCGGCGGCGCGGGCCGCTATTACGACCGCAACAACTTCAACAACACGGTCGACGAGCTGTCGCGCACGATCAACCCGGTCGGCGTGTTCCGCTTCTCGCGCAACGGCCAGCCGCGCTCGGGCCTGCCCACCGTGGCATGGAATCCGGCCTATGCCACCCGCGCAGGCCTGCTCGCGCTGGCGGCAAGCTCGACCAGCGGCCTGCCGGAGCTGTTCGCGGTGAAGAATGACGCCAAGCCCCCGGTGAACGACCAGTTCAGCCTGGGCGTGCGCCAGCGCTTCGGTGTGTTCGAGGCCTCGGTCACCGGCGCCTATCAGCGCGGCCGCAACGGCTATACCAACCTGTTCGCCACCCGGCAGAACAACGGCCTGGGCAATTGCTGCAACACCGCGCCGGTGGTGCCGTTCGGCTATGCCAACGTCCTGATCGGCTATGACGGGCTCGATACGCGCTACAAGGCGCTCTATTTCACGCTCGACAAGAACTACACCAAGTCCTCGGGCTGGGGCCTGAACATCGCCTACACGCTCTCCAAGGCGGAGCAGAATGGCGGCGACCTGTTCAGCCTCGATGGCCTGACGCCGGACGGCTATGGCTGGCGGCCCAAGGCCGGCGACGAGCGCCACCGGGTGGTGATCTCGGGCATGGCCGACCTGCCGTTCGGCTTCCGCTTCTCGACGCTCGCCACGCTGAGCAGCGGCGCGGCCTATCAGGTCACCGACGGCAGCCGCGGCTCGGACAGCGGCGCGGCGCTGCTGACCGCCGCCTATCCGGAGAAGAACTGCATCAAGGGCCTGTTCGCCTTTTGCGAGGTCAACGTCTCGCTGGCGAAGGACATCAAGATCGCCCGCGGCAATGTCGAGGCGGCGGTCGATATCCTGAACCTGTTCAACAACAAGAACTTCAAGGACTTCGACACCTATATGAACCCGGCGTCGAATCCGCCCGACCTGCTGCTGCCGGCAGACGCCGCCCACGCCGCCAACACGCTGACGCTGCCGCGGCGCATCCAGTTCCGCCTGGGCTACCGCTTCTAGGCCGGCCCCTGGCGCAATCACTTTCGGGGGAGGCGAGCCATGCGGCTCTCCTCCCCCTTTTCATGCGGGGAAGAACGATGCGTATCCTGTTTCCGCTCGGCGCCGCGCTGCTCGTGGCCGGTGCCGTCCAGGCGCAGGAGGCGCGCCGGACCTATGCCAATCCGATCGACATCGACTATCGCTACAATTTCGAGCAGGTGAACCAGGGCATCTCGTACCGCACCGGCGCGGACCCGGCGATCGTCACCCACAAGGGCAGATATTATCTCTTCCAGACGCTGGCCGACGGCTATTGGTCGTCGAGCGACCTGGTCCACTGGACCTTCGTCACGCCCAGCCGCTGGCCGTTCAACTCGATCGTCGCCCCCGCGGTGTGGAGCGACGGCACGCGCATCCTGATCCAGCCCTCGATGACGCGGGCGGAATCGATCCTGTCGACCAGCGATCCGGACGGCGGCAAGCTCGACTTCTTCGTGCGGCGAATGCCCGACCTGGTGGACTCGGTGGGGGAGGGGCACGTCCCCGCGCCCGGCGAGGACAAGGTGCCGCCCGGCCCCTGGGATCCGGCGCTGTTCAAGGACGAGGACGGCAAATGGTATATGTATTGGGGCTCGTCCAACGTCTTTCCGCTCTACGGAATCGAGATCGCGTTCGAGGACGGCAAGCTGGTCTACAAGGGCAAGCCCAGGCCGATGCTCGCGCTGCAGCCCGAACGGCATGGCTGGGAGCGCTTTGGCCAGGACCATAGCGGCACCCTGCCCGACGGCACGCCGATCAAGCCCTTCATGGAGGGTGCCTGGATGACGAAGGCAGGCGGCCGCTACTATCTCCAGTACGGCGCGCCAGGGACCGAGTACAACGCCTATGCCAACGGCACCTATGTCTCGGACAAGCCGCTGGGGCCGTTCGAATATGCGCCGTGGAACCCGGTCGCCTACAAGCCCGGCGGCTTCGTGCAGGGAGCGGGGCACGGCTCGACCTTCCAGGACGTGAGCGGCAACTGGTGGAACACGGGCACGCCGTGGATCGGATACAACTGGACCTTCGAGCGGCGCATCGGCATGTGGCCGGCGAAATTCTGGGCGGACGGGCAGATGTCGGTCTCGACCCGGTTCGGCGACTTTCCCCATTATGCGCCGACGACGAAGGTCGAGGATCCGGAGAGCCTGTTCACCGGATGGATGCTGCTGTCGTACCGGAAGGCGGCGGTGGCGTCGTCGACGATGGGCGAGTTCGCGGCGGATCGGGTGACCGACGAGAATCCGCGGACCTTCTGGGTGGCGGGCGCGAACAGGCCTGGCGAGACGCTCACCGTCGATCTCGGCGCGGCGAAGACGCTGCGCGCGGTGCAGGTGAATTTCGCCGACTACAAGTCCGGCCGCTTCGGCGATGCGCCGGACATCTATACCGAGTTCGCGCTGCAATCCTCGCTGGACGGAAAGCGCTGGCGCCCGCTGGCCCGGACCGAGCCGCCGCGCCGCGACCGGCCCAATGCCTATTTCCAGCTGCCGGTCCCGGTGGAGGCGCGATACGTGCGGTACGTGCACGAGCATGTCGGCGGTTCGAACCTGGCGATCAGCGACCTGCGCGTGTTCGGCAGCGCGGGCGGCAAGGCGCCGGCGATGCCGGGTGGTGTTGCGGCGAAGCGCGATGGCGACGCGCGCAATGCCCATGTGGCGTGGAAGCCGGTGAAGGGCGCGGTGGGCTACAACGTCCTGTGGGGCGTGCGGCCGGACCGGCTGACGCTCGCCTATCAGCGCTGGGCCGATCAGGGGCCGGCGCTGGAACTGCGGGCGCTCAACACGGGCGTCGACTATTGGGTCGCGGTCGAGGCGTTCGACGAGAACGGAGTCTCGCGGCGCACGCGGCCGGTGCGGATCAACTGACGCAACGCGCCCCCGGCTTGCAATGTAGGATCTTTGATTGTTCCCTATATGTTCCGTGTGAACTTGTGTGAGGAATCAATCATGGCTTATGTGACGGAAGCGCAGCTCGCGGCGCCGAATGGTGCTTCGCTTGTCGGCTTCGAGCAGGGCGGGGGCGCGAACGCCGAGACGGTCGAGACGGCACTTCGCCGCGTGCTGTCGCTCGAAAGCTTCGCGGTTGGCGACGGCGTGGCCGACGATACGTCGGCAGTGGTGGATGCGATCGCGCGGGCGGCGGCGACCGGCCAGGTGCTGGACGGCAACGGTGGCAGGTTTCGGCTCACGGGGACGATCTACCTTCCGACGCTGACGCCATTGAAGCTGCGCAACGCCACCTTCCTGATCGATCATGCAGGCCCGGCCGTCTCCGCCCATTCCGCGTCGGGCAATGAGGTGGCGCGATGCACCTTCGAGATGGTCAACCTGCGCGCCATGCGAGACTGTGCGGTCGCGTGGGAATGCGCCTATTGGCAATATTGCCAGTGGATCAATTGCCTCGTCGGTACGGCGGGCGGCACTGCCAAGTTCGGTACGGCATGGCAGCTTCGCTCCGTGTGTTACTGGAACACATTCTATTCTCCGGAAGTCGAGCGCTGCGATCGCGGCTGGGATCTGGATGATGCCAACGATACGCGCTTCTTCATGCCGCGCATGGTCGATTTCAGCGGGACGCCCGAAGCTGCGGTCGTCTTCAGCGGTCCGGTTTCGGGGACGTGCTGGTACGGCATCAGCTTCGAAGCGGCGTTCAGCGCGGCACCCATCCAGTTCGACGCGAATTGCACCCAGAACTATTTCTATGGCGGACGAGTCGAGAGGCGCGGCGCCACCGGCCCGCGCGCGATCGCATTCAACGGCGCCGTTGCGAACGGCATCGTGGGGATGGCGCCGGTCAACTGGAACGATTTCTCCGATACGATCGGCAATAACTTCGTCCAGTTCTACGGGCAGTTGCCGGGGGCCATCCTGAACGCTGGCGCCGGTCAGTTCTTCGTTTCCTCCAACACCGTGAATGCGGATACGCCAGGCGGCCAGATCTACAACACCGTCCGGAATCGGTTTACCGGATATCTTTCCGCCTTTGGCGCCAGGGATTTCGCGATGACGCCGGCGGTGAGCGCGCTCGACATGAACGGCGAGGCCATCGACAATGTCGGCACGCTGATCCTCTCGGCCGCCGCTACCAGCCCCGGTAGCGGGAAGGTCGCGTTCGGAAACGGCACGGGTTCCGCCGTGGGGGCGGCGGGAGGAGCCGATGCCCTTCCCGCCAGGCCGCTGGGCTATCTGACGGCCTATGTCGGCGCGACGGCGGTGAAGATCCCCTATTACAACGCCAGTTGAGGATAGAAGAAAGGCCGCGCGCTAGCCCGGCCTTTCGCCCGGTGTTTTCCGGGGGCTAGCCCAGCCAGCCCCCGGTGAACCCGGCCAGCTTCAGCCCTTTGCGGATCGGCGCGCAGCCCTGCATGCGCTTCCAGACGAAGTCGTTCCGATAATTCGCCGCCTGGAGCAGAATCGAGCCCTGGTCGATGCCGATATGGTCGGTGTCGTACCAGCCCTTGGCCGGATCGACGCGGCCGTTGGAGAGCGGCTTGTCGGTCCAGCGGAAGCTGGGGTTGAACGAATCGTAGAAGCCGTACTTGCCGTAGAGCAGGTCGCCATGCTCGCGGCGCATCGCCTCGGCCGCCGGGATCACGATCTCCGGCGCGAAGGGCAGCGAGCTGAGCGCCGCGGTGGGAGCGATGGTGCCGTCGTCGCGCCCGTCGGGCTGGCCGAGCGGGCCGCGCGCGGAATAGCCGAAGAACTCGGCGGTCCCGCCCTTGAACGGCAGCTTGAAATCGCCCGGGCCGTCACAGGCGGAGAGGCCCCATATGTCCTTGGACCAGCCGTCCCAGCCCCGGGGATTGGCGATGCAATAGGCGCGGTTGGCATAGGTGGAGCGGCGCGAATTCTCGAAATAGTCCATGCCGGCCTCGCGCATCACCTTGTCGCGGATGCCGCGGAAGTCGATCCAGATATGGCTGTACTGGTGGCCGAGCAGCGGCGCGAAGGCGATGTGGCGAGTCGGCCCCTCGCCCCGCCAGCAGTGCGGATAGGGGGCGGTCCACACCTCCCAGCTGTCCGCCGGCAGCGGATGTTCCGGGGCGGCCAGGCCCAGGATATAGACGAACATCCCCTCGTTATAGCCGGTCCAGCTGGCCGGGATCAGGCCGCGCTCCGGGTGCCAGCCCATCGACACGGCCTTGCGGCCGTCGGTGCGGAAGAAATTCCAGTCGGCGCGGGCATAGAGTTTCTGCGCGAGGTCGCGGATCTCGCGCTCCTTCGCGTCCGCCCGGTCGTAATATTGGCCGGCGAACAGCACCCCCATCAGCAGCAGGGTGGTATCGACGCTGGAGAGCTCGGTCCTGCTGAAACGCTCGCCGGTGATCATGTCGATGAAGTGGTAGTAGAAGCCCTTGTGCCCGATCCTGCCGGTCGGCTCGGGGCCCTGGGGCGCTTCCCAGAAGAAGCGCAGCGTGGTGAGGGTGAGGTCGCGCGCCTCGGCCCGGGTGATCCAGCCGCGCTCGACGCCGATCGGATAGGCAGTGAGCGCGAAGCCGACCGCGGCGACCGAGCAGAAGCTGGGTGCGGGATAGCGATCGGGGACCAGGCCGTTGTCGCGCCGCGCCGTCTCCCAGAACCAGCGGAAGGTACGGTGCTCGATGTCGGCGTAGAAGGGCGGCAGCGCGCGGATGGCCGTGCCCTTGTGCGCCTGGGCCGCGGCGGTGCCGGGCAGCGCCGAGGCCGCGAGCAGCAGCGAAGACTGCGAAAGTAGCGCACGCCGGTCGATCATGTCCAAAGCCTCATAGCCGATAGAGCAAGGGGTCCCCGTTCCGCCCCGAAAAATTGGGGGCGACGCGCGCGGCGCCGCCCCCGAGGGGGGTGTAACCGGGGGAAGGGAGCCATGGAACCGGTTACAGTCCAGGCCGAGAAGGAGACGGAGCCGCGGTCACGCATGCGCGGCTCCGTTCCCGGAAGCGGTGCGCGGCGCCGTGGTGGCGCGCATCACCAGTTCGGGAGTGAGGATCTCGCTGGCACGGTGCATGTCCTTGCCCTCGAGCAGGTCGATCAGCCGGGCGACGGCACGGGCGCCCATCTCGGCGATGTTCACGCGGACGGTGCTGAGCGAGAGATAGCGGGCGAGCGGCACGTCGTCGAAGCCGGCCACCGCGATGTCCTCGGGCACGCGGGTGCCGGCGTCGCGCAGCGCATGGAGGCAGCCGATCGCCATCATGTCGTTGGCGGCGAAGACGGCGTCGGTGCGCGTGGTGCTTGCCAGTATCGCGCGCGCGGCGGCTTCGCCGGCCTCCTCGTTGAAGTTGCCCGGCAGGATGCGCGGGGGCAGATGGTGGCGGGCGCAGACGGCGAGATAGCCCTCGGCGCGCTGGGCGGCGTCGAGATTGCCGTCGGGTCCGGCGATGTGGACGATGTGGCGATAGCCATTGGCGACGAGATGCTCGACCATCGCCTCGGCGCCCGCGCGATTGTCGAAGCGCAGCGCCGGACGGCCGGGCAGGTCGGCATGGCTGTTGAGCAGGATCGAGGGGAGCGCGGGCGGGATGGCCTGTTCGAGCGTCTCGGGCGCGATGTGCGGGGCCATGACGAGCAGGCCGTCGACGCGGCCGCGCATGGTGCGCAGCGCGACCGCCGCCTGGTCGCTGTCGTCATGCATGTTGGAGAGGAGGAGGAGATAGCCGCGCCGGCTCGCTTCCCTGTCCATGCCGCGGACGCATTCGGAGAAGAACTCGCCGTGCAGGTCCGGCAGGACGACGCCGATCGCGTGCGCGCGGGCCAGGCTGAGGCTGCGGGCGCCCGCATGGGGGACATAGCCGAGCTCGTTCGCCGCCTTGATCACTTTCTCGCGGGTTTCGGCGCGGACATTGTCGAGGCCGTTCAGCGCGCGCGACACCGACGCGACCGAAACTTCGGCGCGGCGTGCGACATCGCGGATGGTGGCCTCGCCCATTTCAGTCCCTTCTCCCCGATCGACGCGTGTTTTCCCGCGTTTCAGACCGCTTCGGCGATTGCAATACAACCCGTCCGCGAGTTATGTAACCGGTTACGGCGGGCGGCGACAAGCAAAAAAGTTTCGCGGCCGGCCGGGTGCAGACAATTTCCGTCGGCGTTCAGCGGCGGGCGTTCAGGAGAGGAAACGAGATGTTCGACACCAGGATTTCGCGACGCGCGGCTCTCATGGGAGCCGGAGCGGTCGCGGCCTGGGCCGCGAGCCCGGCGCGCGCGATGCTGCAGGCGGCGGGCAGCCTGCCGGTGCCCGCCTTCATCGATTCGCTGATCGCCAAGATGACGGTGGAGGAGAAGGCCGGGCAGCTCACCATCCTGCCCGCGGCCTGGGGCGGCGGCGTCGCCACCGCGCTCAATCCGCCCACCAACGGGCCGAGCTTCGAGCAGCAGCTGGAGGAAGTCGCGAAGATGCGGCTCACCGGCGTGTTCAACGGCAACGGTGCCGAGATGGCCCGCCGGATGCAGACCGTCGCGATGACCAGGGCGCGCCTCAAGATCCCGCTGCTCTTCGCCGCCGATGTGATCCATGGCCATCGCACGATCTTCCCGGTGCCGGTGGGCGAGGCGGCGGCGTTCGATCCCGATCTCGCCGAGCGTACCGCGCGCATGGCCTCGTACGAAGGCGCTGCGGCAGGCATCGACTGGACCTTCGCGCCGATGGTCGACATTGCGCGCGACCAGCGCTGGGGCCGCACCATGGAAGGCGCGGGCGAGGACACGCTGCTCGGCGAGGTCATCGCCGCGGCGCGGGTGCGCGGCTTCCAGGGCAAGGACCTGAAGGCGAACGACGCGATGCTGGCCTGCGCCAAGCATTTCGCCGCCTATGGCGCGGCCGAGGCCGGGCTCGACTATTCGACCGTCGACGTCTCCGAACGGACGCTGCGCGAAGTCTATCTGCCGCCCTTCAAGACTGCGTTCGACGAAGGCGCGCTTTCGGCGATGGCGTCGTTCAACGAGATTTCGGGCGTGCCCTCGACCGGCAGCGAATGGCTGATGCGCAAGATCCTGCGCGACGAATGGCGTTTCGAGGGCTTTGTCGTCTCCGACTATACCGGCGACATGGAAATGATCGACCACGGCTTTGCGGCGGACGCGCGCGAGGCGGCGAAGCTCGCCTTCCTGGCCGGCGTCGACATGAGCATGACCAGCGGCTTCTACCGCGACCATCTGCCCGATCTCGTCGCCAAGGGCGAAGTGCCGATCGCGCTGGTCGACGAATCGGTGCGCAAGGTCCTGGCGATGAAGGCCCGGCTCGGCCTGTTCGAGGATCCCTTCCGCCGGATCGACGCCAAGCGCGAAAAGGCGCGCTCGCGCACCAGGGAAGCGATCGCGCTGTCGCGCGAGAGCGGCCGCAAGTCGATCGTGATGCTCAAGAACGACGGCGACCTGCTGCCGCTGCCCAAGAGCGGCAAGAAGATCGCCATCATCGGGCCGTTCGCGGAAGGGAAGCGCGACATCAACGGGCCCTGGGTGGTCTATGGCGACAATGCGCTGGCGATCGACCTGGCCAGCGGCGTGCGCGGCGCGGTGGCGGACAAGGGCTCGGTGAGCGTGACGCTCGGCTCGGGCGTCGAGGCGCCGCTGCCCGGCGGCATCGCGGCGGCGGTGGCCGCGGCCAATGCGGCGGACGTGGTGATCCTGGCGATCGGCGAGAGCGAGAACATGTCGGGCGAGGCGCAGTCGCGCGCCGAGATCGTGATTCCCGCGCCGCAGATGGAACTTGCGGAAGCAGTGGCCCGGACGGGCAAGCCGATCGTGGTGGTGCTCAAGAACGGCCGGGCGCTGGCGCTGGACGGCGCGGTGCTGGCGGCGCCGGCGATCCTCGTCACCTGGTTCCTGGGCTCGGAGGGCGGCAACGCGACTGCCGATGTGCTGTTCGGCGACTACAGCCCGGCCGGGCGCCTGCCGTGCAGCTTCCCGCGCTCGCCCGGGCAGCAGCCCTATTACTACAACCACAAGCCGACGGGCCGGCCGAACCCGGAGGGGCCGCTCCAGCCGTACAAGGCGCATTATCGCGGCATCCCGAACTCGGCGCTGTTCCCGTTCGGGCACGGCCTGACCTATGGCAAGATCGGCTATTCGGACCTGTCGGTGCCGGGGACCCTGGCCTGGGACGGCGAGATCGCGGTTTCGGCGAAGATCACCAATTCGGGCAGCCGCGCAGTCGAGGAAGTGGTGCAGCTCTACATCCGCGACCGGGTGGCGAGCGTGACGCGGCCGGTGCGCGAGCTGAAGGCGTTCCGCAAGCTGGCGCTGGCGCCGGGGGTGAGCGAGACGGTGACGTTCAAGCTGCGCCGGGAACAGCTGCTGTTCATCGGCCGCGAGAACAAGCCGACGGTGGAGCCGGGGCTGTTCGACCTGTGGATCGCGCCGTCGGCGGAAGCCGAGGGCGTGAAGGCGCAGTTCACGCTGGCGGCCTGATCTCCTGGATCCTCCCTCGCGAGGCGGGGGAGGATCTATTCGGAATGCCCCTCCAGGTCCTTCACGATCCGGGCATGCGCGCCCTTGCCCAGCGGGTTGAGCAGCATCAGCACGCACGACAGCGCCAGGAACGCCAGCGGCACCAGCGCGATGGTGAGGCGCATCGCGGCGAGGGTCGCCTCGCTCTGCCGGACGTTGGCGACATAGCCGGCCGCGTCGAAGCCGCTTGCGAGCAGCAGCGTGGCGACGCCGATCGCGATGCGCTGGAGCAGCGCGGCCATGCCGAACACTGCGCCTTCGACGCGCAGGCCGGTGGCCTTCTCGCCATATTCCACCGTGTTGGGCAGCATCGCCCAATAGGCGAAGTGCAGCCCGACGATCAGCGCCTGCATCGCCACCAGGAAGAGCTGCATCGGCGCGGCCCGGTCGATATGCGCGCCGGCGAACAGCACCAGCCCCGCCATGCAGAAGCCGGCGGCCAGGAACCATAGCCCGCGCGTGCCGAGCAGGCGCTGGAGCAGCATCCAGAGCGGCACCGCCGCCGCGCCGACCACGCCCATCCAGGCAAGCGCGCTCTGCCCCGCCACATCGTCGCCGATGAAGTACTTGAAATAATAGAGCACCGATTTGTTGAGGATCGTCACCGCGACGATCATCGCCATCATCGCGAGGTTGAGCGTGACGAAGGCACGATTGGCGGCGAGGCTGGCGAGGCTGGCCGCGATCGAGGGGGGCTGGGTGCGCGCGGGCACGACCTGCTCGCGGTAGCTGGCGCCGACCAGCACGAGGATCGCGGTGCCCAGGATCGCGAACAGGATCGCCGCGCCGAGATAGGCCTGGGCGGGAACCGCGCTGCCGCTCAGCCAGGCGCCGAGCGGCAGCGTCCCGCGCGCGACCAGCACCGCCGCCATCGTGCCGAACAGCATGCGCATGCCGGCCAGGAAGGCGCGGTCGCGGCTGTCGCTGCTCACCCGCGCGCTCATCGCCAGATAGGGCACGTTCACCGCGGCATAGGCGGTGCGGAAGAGCAGGTGGCCGGCGAAGATCGTCGCGATGCCCCACCATCCGCTTGCAAGGGGCGGCATATAGGTGAGGACGAAGGCGAGCCCCAGCGGGATGCTGCCCAGCATCAGGAAGCGGCCATAACCGCGCCCGGGCTCGCGCCGGTCGGCGATCGCGCCGGCGAGGAAATTGGCGAGCCCGTCCCATACCGAGGCGATGGTGTAGATCGCGGCGGCCCGCGCCACCGGCAGGTCGAGCGCCTCGGTGTAATAGAAGAGCAGGAAGAGCATGATGCTCTGCCAGTAGAGGTTGAAGGCGAAGTCCCCGAAGGCGAAGAGCAGCAGCCGGAGGCGTGCCGGCGCGGCGCGGAGGCGGGCGATCATCGGGCCTGTCTAGCGCGGCGCGGGCGCCCCCGTCACGGGCTTATCGCGCGCGCGCCAGGCAGGGGGCGGGGCACCCGTCGACGGGCGGGCTTGCGCGGCGGTCCGGGCTCCGGATACGGCTGTCGTGCCGGGGAACGGCGGGCGGCGTTGGAGGTGCGCGATGGACATTCGGCCGGCCGACATCCGACGAGTCGAATGTCTCGACGGACTGCGCGGGCTGGCGGCGCTCTGGGTGCTGTTCGGGCACCTCGTGATCCTCACCGGCTTCCGCCTGCCGGTGCTGAGCAAGCCCGATCTCGGCGTCGACCTGTTCATCCTGCTCTCCGGCTTCCTGATGGTGTTCCAGTATAGGCTGCGCGCCGGTGCGGAGGATTGGCGTGCGCCCGGCACCTGGGCGGCGTTCTGGGCGCGCCGCTTCTTTCGCCTCGCGCCGCTCTTCTACGTGGCGCTGGCGGCGGCGCTGCTCGCCGGGCCGGCCCTCTATGCCGACCGGGTGGCGATCGACAGCTTCCTGGGCCAGCCGCTCCAGCCGCGCGAGCGCTATGCCGATGCGAGCCTTGCCAATATCGCGGCGCATGCGAGTTTCGTGTTCGGCCTGCTTCCCGACTATGCCTTCCGCACTCCGCTGCCGGACTGGAGCCTGGGGCTGGAGATGCAGTTCTACGCTGCCTTTCCGTTCCTGGTGCTGCTCGCGCGGCGGATCGGCTGGGTGCCGGCGGCGCTGGTCGCGGCGGGTGCGGCGCTGGGGCTGGCGGTGATCGCGCATCGGCTGGGGCTCGATTTCCCGATGCCCGCTTTCCTGCCGCTCAAGCTGCATCTCTTCCTGTGCGGCATGCTGATCGCCGCCGATCCCGGGCCGGGCCGGGGGCGGATCGGCGTCCATCTCGTCGTGGCGATGCTGCTCGCAGTGATGCCGGTGGGGGGCGATCACGACCTGCTGCACATCGTCGTGCGTGAGGCGCTGGTGCTGGGCTTCTTCGCGCTCGTCCATCTGCGTTCGCTGGGCGCCGTCGACCGGGTCGCGCGGTTGCTGGGCGGCAAGCTGTTCCACTGGCTGGGGGAGCTTTCCTATGGCGCCTATCTTATCCACTTGCTGATCCTGTATCCGGTCGCGGCGGGCGTGACCGCGCGTTTCGGCGCCGGGCTTGGTGCGGCCGGGCGATTCGCATTGACCGGCGCGATCGTGGTGCCGGCCACCTATGTCCTCGCCTATGTCACCTACAGGCTGGTCGAGTTGCCCGGGCAGCGTCTTGGCAAGGCCGTGATCGCCCGGGTCGCCGGCGACCGGGTGCGTGCGCGCCAGACCCTGCCCGAGGAGATCGCGGCGCCCTGACCGGGATGCGCAGGCGCGCGCCCGCGCGAACGCGAGTGAGGGTTCGCAGTATCGGGGTCATGGCTGAGGGCAGGGCCCCGAAAGGGGCGGATCGGCGATCGATCGATGAAATGGTCGGGGCGACAGGATTCGAACCTGCGACCCCCACACCCCCAGTGTGATGCGCTACCAGGCTGCGCTACGCCCCGACCAAGGGTGCGCCCTCTAGGCCGGACCGGCGCGGGATGCAACCCATGGGCGACAATAGTTGCGCCGGGGTGTGCCGCATGTTAGCGCGCCGCGCTTGAACGGTGCGGATTCCTCCGCCCATAACAATAATAATCAGGACCCCATGCTCATCACGCCAGCACATGCACAGGCCGCAGGCGCGGCAGCCCAGGCCAACCCGATGGGCGGCGTCCTCGGACTTGCGCCGCTCGTCCTCATCTTCGTCGCCTTCTACTTCCTGATGATTCGCCCGCAGCAGAAGCGGATGAAGGATCTTCAGAACGCCGTGAACGCCGTGAAGAAGGGCGATCAGGTCGTCACCGGCGGCGGGCTGCTCGGCAAGGTGACCAAGGTCGACGAGACCGAAGTCGAGATCGAGCTCGCTCCCAATGTGAAGGTCCGCGCGATCAAGGCCACGCTCACCAGCGTGATGCCGGCCGGCGGCGCGAAGCCCGCGAACGACTGATGCTCGACTTTCCCCGCTGGAAGATCACGACGATCCTGGTCGGCATCGCGATCATGATCGCGCTGTCGATTCCGAGCTTCTTCCCGAAGAGCGCGCGCGACCATTGGCCGAGCTGGGTGCCCAAGCCGGCGATCAACCTCGGCCTGGACCTCGCCGGCGGCAGCTTCCTGCTGTTCGAGGCGAACACCGACGACGTGCGTCAGGCCAAGCTGACGCAGATGCAGGATCAGGTCCGCGCCGAGATGCGCAAGGACCCGAAGATCGACATCGGCGACATCTCGATCCAGGGCGGCAAGGTCAGCTTCATGCTGCGCGACCCGGCCAAGGTCGATGCCGCGCGCGAGAAGCTGCTGGCGATCACCGGCACGGGCGTGGGCACCACCGGCCAGCGCCAGTGGGACGTCGCCGTGGTCAATTCGTCGCAATTCGTGCTGACGCCGACCGAGGCGGGGATCAACGAAGCGATCGATACCGCGATGGGCGATGCCCGCGAAGTGATCGAGACGCGCATCAACGCGCTCGGCACGGTCGAGCCGACCGTGGTGCGCGAAGGCACCAACCGCATCGTCGTGCAGGTGCCGGGCCTGCAGAACCCGACCGCGCTCAAGGCGCTGATCGGCCAGACCGCGGTGCTCGAGTTCCGCCTGGTCGATGTCAACGCCGATCAGAACGCGGTGCAGCGCGGCGAGGCGCCCGCCGGCGATGTGATCATGCCGTACCAGGCGGGCGGCAAGGTCGCCGTGCAGCGCCAGGTGATGATCAGCGGCGACATGCTCGTCGACGCCAAGCAGACCTATGACCCGCAGACCGGCGCCCCCGGCGTCACGCTGCAGCTCAACGGTGCCGGCTCGAAGCGCTTCGCCAAGGTGACGCAGGAGAATAGCGGCAAGCCGTTCGCGATCATCATCGACGGCGTCGTGATTTCGGCCCCGAACATCAACGAGCCGATCCTGGGCGGCAGCGCCGTGATCAACGGCGGCTTCACGGTGGAGAGCGCCAACCAGCTCGCGATCGCGTTGCGCTCGGGCAAGCTGCCGGTGAAGCTGAAAGTGGTGCAGGAATCGACGGTGAGCCCCGAGCTCGGCGCCGATTCGATCCGTGCCGGCGTCACGGCCTCGATCATCGCGGTGATCGCGGTGATCGCGTTCATGATCCTCACCTATGGCCGCTTCGGCATCTACGCCACGCTGGCGGTGATCATCAACGTGCTGGTCATCCTGGCGGTGATGGGGCTGCTCAACGCCACGCTGACGCTGCCGGGCATCGCCGGCTTCGTGCTGACGATCGGCACCGCGGTGGACGCGAACGTGCTGATCAACGAGCGCATCCGCGAGGAGCGGCGGCGCGGGCGCAGCGTGAGCCAGGCGGTCGAGCTCGGCTACAAGGAAGCCAGCCGGACGATCTTCGAGGCGAACGTGACGCACGCGATCGCCGGCCTGATCATGGTGATCCTGGGCTCCGGGCCGGTGCGCGGCTTCGCGGTCGTGCTGCTGATCGGCATCGCGACTTCGGTGTTCACCGCTGTCGTGTTCACCCGCATGCTCGTCACGATCTGGTTGCGCCGTAACCGGCCGACCGAAATCCACATTTAACGGAAGCGACGCGCATGCGGCTCCTCAAGATCATTCCCGACAATACGAACATCGGGTTCGTACGCGTCCGCTTCATCGCCTTCGCGGTCACCACCTTGCTCACCGTCGCCGCCGTGGCGCTGGTGGCGATCCACGGGCTCAACATGGGCGTCGATTTCGTCGGCGGCGTCTCCATCGAGGAGAAGTTCGCCAGCCCGCCGCATCTCGACCAGGTGCGCGAGACGGTGAACGAGCTCGGCTTCGGCGAGGCTGCGCTCCAGCAGCTGGGCGGCCAGAACACGGTGACGATCCGCCTGCCGGTCCCGCATTCGACCACGCCCGACGCGGTCGACAAGATGGTGGAGACGGTGAAGACGGCGCTGGCGGCGAAGTTCCCGGGCGCGACCTTCAGCACCTATTCCACCGTCTCGGGCAAGGTCTCGGGCGAGCTGGTGAACAAGGGCATCCTGGCCGTGGTGCTGGCGATCATCGGCATCGCGATCTTCTCGTGGTTCCGCTACGAATGGCAGTTCGGCATCTCGACCGCGGTGGCGATCATCCACGACGTGCTGATGGCGCTCGGCTTCTTCGCGGTCACCGGCATGGTGTTCGACCTGAACATCGTCGCCGCCGTGCTGACGATCATCGGCTATTCGATCAACGACAAGATGGTGATCGACGATCGCATCCGCGAGAACATGCGCAAATACCGCAAGATGGGGATGAGCGAGCTCATCGACCTTTCGGTCAACGAGACGCTGCCCCGCACGGTGATGACTTCGCTGACGATCATGCTGGCGCTCGCTTCGCTGCTGATCTTCGGCGGCCCGGTGCTGCGCGGCTTCACCGCCGCCATGATGCTCGGCATCGTCGTCGGCACCTATTCGTCGATCTATGTCTCGTCGTCGCTGCTGATCACGCTGGGGCTGAAGCCGGGCCCGCGCGAGGAGAAGCCCTCGCCGGCGAGCGGCGCCGAGCGCGTCCGCTGAGCCGATGGAAGTGAAGCGCGCCAGCGCGGAGGGGCCGGTCATCTCCGGCTTCTCCGGGCGCGGCTTTCGCGTCGACGAGGGCGTCTATGAAGGGCTGCTCATCACGCCCGAGCGCGCCGATGGATGGGCGCCGCCGCCGATCGCCGAATTGACCGAGGCCGATCTCGCGCCCCTGCTGGGCCTGGAGCCCCGGCCCGAATTCCTGCTGCTCGGCACCGGCAGGACTTTGGTGCGCCCGCCGCGGGCATTGGCCGAGGCGCTGGGCGCCAGGGGCATCGGCATCGAGGCGATGGACAGCCGCGCCGCGGCCCGTGCCTGGGGCGTGCTGCGCGCCGAACTGCGCTGGATCGCCGGGGCGCTCTACCCGCTGGACTAGTTTCCCGGAGGGGAGGCTTTCCGCATCGCTCGAACATTGGGTATGCTGCCCGGAAAGGGAGAGGCAGCATGATGATTCTCGCGCTCGCGCTGGCCATGGCCGCTGGGTCGGACACGCCGGACTATCGCAATTCCGCCAACTGGCTCTGCCGGCCCGGCCGGCAGGATGCGTGTGCAGCGGACCTCTCCACCACGGTGGTCGCCGCCGACGGTGCGCGCCGCGTCGAGCCGTTCAAGGCTGCGCGTGCGCCCCAGTTCGATTGTTTCTACGTCTATCCTACCATCTCGCTCGACCCGACGCCCAATAGCGACATGATCCCGGGCCCCGAGGAGAAGCGCGTCGCCCAGTTCCAGGTGGCGCGGTTCGGCGCCAATTGCCGGGTGTTCGCGCCGGTCTATCGCCAGGTCACGCTCACCGCGCTCAGGAGCCTCATGGGCGGCGGCGCGCCGGCGATCGACCGCGACATGGCGTATCGCGACGTGAAGGCGGCCTGGGACGACTATATGGCCCATGACAACAAGGGGCGCGGCGTGGTGCTGATCGGGCACAGCCAGGGCTCGCTGATCCTCACCCAGCTCGTCGCCCGCGAAATCGACGGCAAGCCCGCGCAGAAGCAGCTGGTCTCGGCGATGCTGATCGGCAGCTCGGTACCGGTCCCGATCGGCAAGGACGTGGGCGGCATATTCCCGACGATCCCGCTGTGCCGCAGCGCCGATCAGGCCGGATGCGTGATCACCTATGCGAGCTTCCGCGCCGACTCGCCGCCGCCGGCTGGCAGCCGCTTCGCCAGGGGCGACAGGCCCGGCGTCGAGGCGGGCTGCACCAACCCGGCGGCGCTGGGCGGCGGCAGGGCCGTGGCGCATGCCTATCTCAATGCCGGGGGCAACATGCTGATCCCGGGCCCGGCCGAGGCCTGGAGCAAGGACGGCGCGCCCGTCGCCACGCCCTTTGTCAGCGTGCCGGGGCTGATCTCCACCGAGTGCGTCGACAGGGACGGCTTCAACTATCTCGCGGTGACGGTAAACGCGGATCCGGCGGATGCGCGCACCGACACCATTCCCGGCGACGTGAAGGTGGGCAACGCGATCCTGAAGGACTGGGGCCTGCACCTGATCGACATGAACCTGGCGCAGGGCGACCTGGTCGACCTGACCGCGCGCCAGTATCGCGCCTGGGCGAAGAAGCGCTAGGCGCGGCCTAGGTTCTTTCATCGTCATCCCCGCCTGCGCGGGGATGACGGCATAAAATCAGATACTTGTTTGGATTTCCAACCTAGCGCGCCGGAGAGATGCGCATCAGCAGCTGGCGCCAGAAGGGAATGGAGATCAGCGCGACCTGGCCGAGGAACGGCACGACAAGGCTGACGACGAAGGCAGTGACCGAGCCGAGGAACGCCGCCAGCCCGCGCTGGCGGATCATCCTGCGGTGCTGCTCCGACACATGCTCGCCCACCACCGGCGGCGCGGTGAGGATGCGCTGGACGATGATATTGAAGATCGAGATCAGCACCATCCAGCCGCAATAGAAGGCCGTCGGCACGCGGTGGCCGAAATACTCCGCCGTGAAGGCAGTGAAGAAGGGCATCGCCGCGATCGTGCTGAGCAGGAGCAGATTGGGTGCGAACAGCACCGGGCTCCACTGGCGGGCGCAATCGAAGGCGCGGTGATGCCCGGCCCAGAAGGCGCCGATCGCGAAGAACGAGACGAAGAAGCCGATGAAATTGGGGATCAGCTTGTTCAGCGCCTCGAGGAACGCGGCATCGGTATAGGGTGCGGTGATGTGCGGCACATGGATCTCGATCACCAGCAACGTGATCGCGATCGCGAACACCGCGTCGGAAAAGAACGCCATGCGCTCGAGACCGTGCGCCGGCCCCTCGGCGTGCGGTTTGTCTTTCATCGATACTCCCCCTCTGGTTCGGCGGCGTGCCTAGCAGAGGATCAGCGCGTCGTCTTGGGCGGCGTCGTCTTGGCGCGGCGCGTGGTGGCGCGCGGCGTGGTGGCGGGCGCCTTGGCCGCCGCGGCCTTGCGCGGTTTCGGTGCCGGCTTGGGTGCCGATATGGTCGCGGGGGCCGGCTTGGCTGGAGCCGCCTTGGGCTTTGCCGCGGTCTTGGGCGCCGCCGGCTTGGCCTCGGCCTTGGTTGCGGGCGCCTTGGCGGCGGCCGGCGTCGCGGGCGTCTTGGCCGCGGATGCGGGCTTGGCCGCACGCTTCGACGGTGCCTTGGCGGCCGGCTTCGCGGCGACGGTGCGCGTGCGCTTCGCCACCGGCTTGGCCGCGGCAGGGGCCGATGCGGGCGTCGGGGCGGGCGGGGAAGCGGGAGCGGCCGCTTCCTCGGCCTTCTCGCTGGGCTTGAGCTTGGCGGCCAGCGCGACCAGGCCCGCGGCGAGCAGATCGTTCACCACCGGATGCTTGGCCAGCGCGTCAAGCTGCCTGCGCAGTTCCTTGGGCAGTTTCATCCCGGCGATGCTCTTGGGAAGAAAGCCCTTCTTCTCGGGCTTGGTATCGCCGGCCCGCTTGTCCTTCTTGCCCGCCATCACTCGGTCTCCACCGCTGGTAACTTCACTGTCATGAATGTCACGGACCGACGCCGCCTAGTCAACGCGGAAAAGGATCACTCCTCTTCCGCTTCCCAATCGGGTTCGAACTCTATCTCCAGGTCGCCCGGGCCGATCGGCGTCTCGGGCGGCTGCTCCGCCTGGGGCAGGATGTAGTAGACGAGCGGCGGCGCTTCGGCGGGCCGCTCGGGCAGGTTGCGAAAAGGGTCCATCGTCCATCTCTCTCCGTTACGCCCCGGGCACGAACGGCGGGCGGGGCGAAGCGGTTCCCTCAGGTGCCGTGGCGGCGATCGACGAGGCGCTGGAGAAACGCGTGGAGGCGGGTGCTGTTGGCGGCCCAGGTGAACGGCGCGGCGACGGCGCGGGTGTCGGCCGGAGCGGGCGGCGCCGCGATCAGCGCGCCCAGGGCTTCGGCAAAGGCGGCGGGGGCGCGCGGAACGATGCTGCCGGCCGCCGGCGCCGTGACCACCTGGCGGGCCCCCCCCACATCGGGGACGACGATCGGGGTGCCGCTCGCCAGCGCCTCGAGCCATGCATTGGCGAGGCCCTCGCGTTCCGAGGCAAGCGCCATCGCATCGGCGGCGGCGAGCGCGGCGGCGACGCGATCGGGAGGGATCGAGCCGAGCAGCCGCACGCGGTCGCCCAGGCCGAGCTGCTCGATCCGCGCCTCGAGCCGCTTGCGATCGGGGCCTTCTCCGGCGATCCACAGCGTGACGCCGGGAAGCGTCGAGACAGCGTCAATGACGATATCGTGCCCCTTGATCGGAATCAGCGCGCCGACCGAGAGGACGAGCGGCCCGTCGATGCCGAGCTCCGCCTTGGCGGCGGCACGGTCGCGGGGCGCGAAGCGGGCCAGGTCGACGCCGGTGGCGATCGTCTCGATCTTCTCGCCCGGAATGCCCATGGCGATCATGTCGGCGCGCAGCGCATCGCTCACCGAGAGCACGCCGTCCGCCCTCCGGCCGGCGGCGATCACTTGTGGCCCGATGGTCTTGCGCCGGCCCCAGTCATGGATGTCGGAGCCGCGCGCCTTGATCGACACGGGCACGCCGATGCGCTCGCCGAGCAGGACCGCGGCGGGGCCGTCGGGGAAGAAGAACTCGGCGGAGATCACGTCGAACGGGAACTCCCTGTGGATGGCGCGGAGCAGCGGGGCGAGCGCGGCGGCGAGGGCCCGGGCATGGAAGCGGCCGCCGGTGCCCGGCAGGTTGCGGAAGCGGGGGCGGTGGACGGTCAGTCCATTCCAGGTCTCGCGCTCCGGCAGGGCGGCGAGACGGGCGTAGCGGGAAAGCCGTGCCAGCGGCCAGGGCGGCAGGCCGAGCGGGGCGACGACACGCACTTCCGCATCCTCCCGTTCCGCCAGCGCCCGGGTCTGGCGCTCGACGAAGATGCCGAAATTGGGGCGCGACGCATCGGGGAAGAGCGTCGAGAGGACGAGCACGCGGAGCATGTTCCCGCCTATAGCCGGCAAGGGTTAATGGGCCGCTCGCCATGCGAAAACGGTTCGCCCGGCGCGTTCTCCGGGCGAACCGTTTCCTGTTGCCGGCAGGGGATCAGCGGCAGCGGCGCTTGCCGCTGCGCTCGATCTCGCGGCCCGCCACCGCGCCGGCCGCGGCACCGAGCAGCGTGCCGACGGTGCGGTCGCCGCGCGTGTCGATCGTGCGGCCGACCAGCGCGCCGGCCACGCCGCCGACCACCAGGCCGGTGGTGCCGTCGGGCTTGCGGCAATAGCTGCGGCCGTCACGCCCGCGCCACTCGCGATAGGCATAGCGCTTGCGATCGCGGCGATCCTGCGACCAGTTGCCGTCGACGCCGGCCTTGGCGATGGCGGCGGCGTTGGCCGCGACCGGAACCACCGCGACGGACGGCACGGCCACGGCGATCGCGCCGAGCGCGAGAATGAATTTCCGCATGTTACACTCCTGATGCACTTTGGGGCAAACCGGGAACCTAACGTTTCGGTTCCGAACTAGTTTCATGAACGGAAGACAACATATCGTTCATCGGAGGGAAGGAAAATGGACGAAGCGCGGGCGATCATCGAGCGGCTGCAACTGGTGCCCCATCCCGAAGGCGGCTGGTATCGCGAGACCTGGCGAGCGGCGCCGGGCGCGGACGGGCGGGCCGGGGGCACCGCGATCCATTTCCTGCTCGAGCGGGGCCAGCGCTCGCACTGGCACCGGGTGGATGCCGACGAATGGTGGCTCTGGCACGCCGGCAGCCCGCTCGCGCTCCACGTCGCCGACGCGGCGGACCGCGATCCGGCGACGACCCGGCTTGGCGGCGACGTGACCGCCGGCTATGCGCCCCAGTGCCTGGTCCCGGCGAATCGCTGGCAGGCGACCGAGGCGCCGCACGGATGGGCGCTGGTGAGCTGCATCGTCGTTCCCGGCTTCGATTTCGCCGGGTTCGAATTGGCGCCTCCCAATTGGTCCCCGCGCAATAATATTGCCTAGTTGTCCACGTTATCCACAGTCTTCACAAGTCTGCAGGGGTATTTCGCGCTTTGCGCGACTCGGGTTCGATGACACCATCATGACTGTAGACGGAACGGTCCGGCGGCGGGAAACCAAAGCAAGATCAGAGGTTTACACGGGCCGGAAACGGTGCAGGTGCCTTCGGGAAACCGCATTCGGAGATGGTTCGGGGATGCGAGGCCCCGGAAGTTGCGAAGCCGAAGTGCCGCCCAGGCGCTGCCGAGGTTTCGAGGGACGCCGGAGCATGGTTCGGCCGGAAGCGGAGGGTGCTGCGCAAGCATCGCCCGAGGTGGAAGGACGAAGCGGAAAGGGGTCGGAACCCTGGTTCGCGGAAAGGGGTGCGCAAGCGCCCGGTTTCGGGAGCGAAGGAACGGCCCGCCGGGAGATTGGCCAGCCGGACGCGCTGCGCAAGCGATGCGGAAGGACCTGGAGGGATCGAGCGGAGAGAAGCATCCAGCAAGGCTTCCGATTTCCGGCCCCCGGCCGAAGAGACGAAGCGGGCCGCCGAGGCTGGTAACCGCAACTCCCCTTCGGGGTGAGTGGACAACGGCCAGCCTCGACGACCGACCCGAGGTTCGCATGCCCTTGCCGGCGCGAGCCGAGGATGCCGCCGAAACCATGCCGACGATCCGTCCGGATCCACGGCAGCAGTCCGGCGACACGGGGCCTGGCAGCGATGCCGGGCCCCTTTTGCGTTGCGCGGCGCCGCCCGGCCGAGGTTCGGAACCCGGGTCGGGGCACATTCAGCGGAGCCCGCCACTCCCCCGCAGGCGGGGGTGGCGAAGGAAATCGAGGTCTTAGCCCCGGCTCGACAACTCAGGCACCTGTCCGCAGCCCGGCGCATGCCCCACATGGCGCCGGCAAGGCAGGCGAAATCCTGCATTGCAGGCACCGGGCAAGCGCCGGAACGGCGCGACGATCAGAGCAGGGTCGCGTCGAGGCTGCTCTCCGCCTTGAGCAGCTTGGAGACCGGGCAATTGGCATGGGCACCGGCGGCCAGTGCCTCGAACTGCGCCTGGGCCAGGCCGGGGACGCTGGCCCTGAGCGTCAGGTCCGAGCGGGTGATGGTGAAGCCGTCGCCATCCTGCTCGAGCTTCACCGCGGCGCGCGTTTCCAGCGAGCCTTCGCTGAAGCCGGCCCGGGCCAGGGCGAAGCTCAGCGCCATGGTGAAGCAGCCGGCATGGGCGGCGGCGACCAGTTCCTCGGGATTGGTGCCGGGCTCGTCGGCGAAGCGCGTGTTGAAGCCATAGAACTGGTCGGTCAGAACGCCCGACTGGGTAGTGATATGGCCCTTGCCCTCCTTGCCGAAGCCTTCGTAGCGGGCAGTCGCGGTACGGGTCGTCATGGCATGCATCTCCCTCTTTGCCGGGCCCCTGATCTAGGGAATCCGGGGCCCGGCTTGAAGGCCGTCCGTTCGGACTAGCGGCAGCGCGCCTCGCCCTTCTCGACCGACGAGCCTACCGCGCCGCCGGCCGCCGCGCCGAGCAGCGCGCCGAGCAGTTCCGAGCCGCCCGGTGCGATCGCCGCGCCGAGCAGGCCGCCGGCCACGCCGCCGACCACCAGGCCGGTGGTGCCGTCCGAGCGGCGGCAATAATAGCGGCCGTCCTGGCCCCGATAGACACGGTCGTTCCGGCCCAGCCGATATTCGCGATAGCCGCGGCCCTCGCGATAATAGCGATCGGCATAATAGCCGCCATATGACGGATCGGGACGGTTATAGTCATAGTCGCGATAGCCATAGCCGCCGCCGGGCCGCGTGTCGTAATCGGTACAGCCGGCAAGCGCCGTCGTGGCCGCCAGGCCGAGGATCAGGATGCGCATCGGTCTCTCCTCCGTGAACCCGCTCGCCTGGGGGAATGCACGGGGGGCGGAAAAGGTTTCGCCTCCATCACGAAATTGGTGGGCGGCGGGGCCGGCGCTTCGCCGCCCCGCCGCTTGCGTCAGCTCTTCTCCTTGCCGGTGCAGGCGCCGGCGCGCTTCGCGTCGATCGTCATCGCCATGGTGCCGGCCTGGCCGCCGCTGGAGGTCACTTCGGTGTGATAGGAATCGGGGGAATAGGTGCCCTTGATCGTCATGTCGCGCTTCTGGCCGGCGGTCTCGCAGGTCATCTTCGCGTCGATCGTGCCGCCGGCCATGGTGAAGTGATCGTAGCGGCAGCTCTTGTCGCCGCCGAACATGCCCGCCTTGGGCGACTTGACGTCGGCCTCGGTCACGCAGCTGGCGAACTCCTGGCCCTTCATCATCTTGTCCTTCATCGTCTTCGCCATTTCGGGCGGCATCTTGTCCATGCCCGGCATGTCGAGATTGGTGATGGTGACCTTGCCGTCCCAATGGCCCGGCGAGATGAAGCTGCCGGAGCCCTGGGCCGCGGCAACCTTGTTCGAGACTTCCTCGACCGAGGCATTCTCGGCCGTGACCTTGGGCCCGGAATTACAGGCGGCAAGGACCAGCGGCAGCAGCATGATGAAGCGCTTCATCGGAATCCCCTCTTTCAGTTGACCTGCCCCGGACGGGGCTATGCCTTGAACGCGGAAAAACGGCATGTGGCCCCGCCCCCGCGCTCGACTGGGCGCACGAGGAGACCGGATGGACGGAAGCGTTATGGAAAGGGATGGGCCGGGGCCAGGCCGAAAGCCGGCCCCGGAAGAAAGCGCCGGCTCCTAGCCGAGCACCTCGATCGCCGCGGCGCGGGCAATGGCGCGCTGACGCTGGCTGGTCTCGAGGGGGAAGAGGCGGCGGTGCGGCGGCACAAAGGCCTGGAAGGGCCGGCTGGCGCCGCGGATAATCTGGGTTTCGTGTATTCGATTGAAAAAGTTCATGTAGTTTCCTGTGTTGTTGATCGGATGGCCGGACTGGCCGCCTCTCGTGCAATGCGCGAGCTGACGGTTCGTTCCTGGCGGACGGCCATTTCGAGCCATGCCGCTTCTGCCCGCAGCCGCTGTTCGCGGACATTTTCGAGCGTGGCGGCATCGGCCTCGGCACGGCATTTCGCCGCCTGAGCCCGGAAATCGGGTTGGTTTGCCACGGGTGCGTTCTCCAAGAGAGGACGTTGGGGTGGCGGCGCCCCCGCAAGGGAGCGGAAGACGCCGCCGACGGCCGAAGCCGCCTGTCGGAGTCCGTTATTCGGCCGGCGACAGATTGGCGGCCGACGGGCGGCCGCGCTTGTCGTTCTCCAGCTCGTAGTTGACGCGCTGGTTCTGGCTGAGCGTGCTCATGCCCGAACGCTCGACGGCGCTGATATGGACGAAGTGATCGTCCTTGCCGCCATCGGGCGAGATGAAGCCGAAGCCCTTCGTCGCATCGAAGAACTTGACGGTGCCGGTATAGCTCATGTGCTTTCTTCCTCATGTTATCGGCCGCGCCCAGTGCGAGCGGACCTCGCGCTGCAAGGGGCAGATGGAAGGAAGAAGGGGCCGCAAAGCGCCGAAAACCGTCGAAATGCGACTGTAGCATCTAGTATGTGGGGAGCGGGGGCCGAAAGCGCAACCCCCCGGCCATGACGGCACCGTCCAGCCGGCCGTCTCGATGCCTGTGCGAGCCGCGATTCCCGCCGCGTGATCGCCGTCACGCGTGCCGGTGCCGGGCCGGCGCTATCCCCCGGGGCGGAAGGCCTGGCCTTCGTTCAGGGAGAAGAGACATGAGCTACAGGATCGCATTGGCCGCCGCCGCGGCCGCCCTGCTGGTGCCGATGGGTGCGCAGGCACAAGAGACCCTCGCCCCCAGCGAGCTGGCGCGCGACGCGCTGCCGGCCGATGCCGATACCGCCCGGATCGAGATCGCCCGCGCGGACCTGGCCGGAGCGATCGGCACCTGGTCCGGCGTGCGCAACTGCGGCGACGCGGCACGGGTGAAGGGGCTGATGCAGGCGGCGTTCGACCGCTGGATCGGCCAGCAGGTGCAGGCGCGGCCGGGCAGGCTGCTGATCACCTATGGCTGGGAATCGAGCAGCTGGTCATATCGCAACGGCAGGAGGCCCTGGCCCAGCAATGCGCGATACTGCCGGGGCAGCTTCGGCAGCGCCAAGGTCTATGCGCGCTTCTATTGAGCGAGGGGAGGGGCACCGCCCCTCTCCCCAACCCTCGCCCCGGGGCGGGGAGAGGAAGCGCTATTCCGCCGCCACGGGCTCCTTCCGTGCACCCCTCTTCTCGAGGAGCGGCGCCAGATACCTGCCCGTAAAGCTGCGCGGTTCCTTCACCACGTCCTCGGGCGTGCCCTGGGCCACGATCTCGCCGCCCTTGACGCCACCTTCGGGACCCAGGTCGAGGATCCAGTCCGCCGTCTTGATGACGTCGAGATTATGCTCGATCACCACCACGGTGTTGCCCTGCTCGACCAGCGCATGGAGCACTTCGAGCAGCTTGCGGACGTCCTCGAAGTGCAGGCCGGTGGTCGGCTCGTCGAGGATGTAGAGCGTGTTGCCGGTGGCCCGCCGTGCCAGCTCCTTCGCCAGCTTCACCCGCTGCGCCTCGCCCCCGGAGAGCGTCGTCGCCTGCTGGCCGACCTTGACATAGCCCAGGCCGACCTCGGCCAGCATCGCCATCTTGTCGCGGATCGGCGGGACGGCCTTGAAGAACTCGACTGCGTCCTCTACCGTCATGTCGAGCACCTCGGCGATGCTCCTGCCCTTGAACTTCACTTCCAGCGTCTCGCGATTGTATCGCGCGCCGTGGCAGACGTCGCAGGTGACATAGACGTCGGGCAGGAAGTGCATCTCGATCTTGAGCACGCCGTCACCCTGGCACGCCTCGCAGCGGCCGCCCTTGACGTTGAAGCTGAACCGGCCCGGCTTGTAGCCCCGCGCCTGGGCCTCGGGCAGCCCCGCGAACCAGTCGCGGATGCTGGTGAAGGCACCGGTATAGGTCGCCGGGTTCGAGCGCGGGGTGCGGCCGATCGGCGACTGGTCGATGTCGATCACCTTGTCGAGGTGCTGGAGGCCGGTGATCCGGTCATGCTTGCCGGCGAGCAGGCGGGCGCCGTTCAGCTGGCGCGCGGCGGCGGCATAGAGCGTGTCGATCGTGAAGCTCGACTTGCCCGAGCCCGAGACGCCGGTGATGCAGGTGAACGTGCCGAGCGGGATCGATGCGGTGACGCCGCGGAGGTTGTTGGCGGTGGCGTTCTCGACCGTGAGCTTCTTGCCCGTGCCCTTGCGGCGCTTGGTCGGCACCGGGACTTCGCGGGTGCCGTTGAGATAGTCGGCGGTCACCGAGCCGGTGGCGGTCAGGATCTGGTCGAGCGTGCCGCGCGCGACGACCTCGCCGCCATGGACGCCGGCGCCCGGGCCCATGTCGAGGATATAGTCGGCGGTGCGGATCGCGTCCTCGTCATGCTCGACGACGATCACGGTGTTGCCGAGATCGCGCAGCCGGCGCAGCGTGGCGAGCAGCATGTCGTTGTCGCGCTGGTGCAGGCCGATCGACGGCTCGTCGAGCACGTAGAGCACGCCGGACAGGCCGGAGCCGATCTGCGAGGCAAGGCGGATGCGCTGGCTCTCGCCGCCCGAAAGCGTGCCCGAGGTGCGATCGAGATTGAGATAGTCGAGGCCGACATTGTTGAGGAAGCCCAGCCGCTCGTCGATCTCCTTCAGGATCGCGCGGGCGATCTCGCGCTGCTGGTCGGTCAGCGTGGCGGGGAGCGCCTTGAACCAGCCGAGCGCGTCGACCACCGAGAGGCGCGTGGCGTGGCTGATATCCTCGCCCGCGATCTTGACCGCCAGCGCCTCGGGCTTGAGGCGGGCGCCGCCGCAGGTCTCGCAGGGATGGGCCGCCTGGTACTTCGACAGTTCCTCGCGCATCCAGGCGGATTCGGTCTGGAGCATGCGGCGGTTGAGGTTGCCGATCACGCCCTCGAACGGCTTCTTCACATCGTACGACTTCTTGCCGTCGACGAAAGTGAGGGTGACCGGCTTGCCGCCGGTGCCGTGGAGGATGATCAGCCGGACCTCGCCGGGCAGGTCGCGCCAGGGCGTGTCGAGGCTGAAGCCGAACTCGCGGGCAAGGCTGCCGAGGACCTGCATGTAATAGGGGCTGGGCGGGTTGGACTTGGCCCAGGGGACGACCGCGCCCTTCTTGATGCTGAGATCGTGATTGGGGACGACCAGATCCTCGTCGAACACCAGCTTCTCGCCCAGGCCGTCGCATGCCGGGCAGGCGCCCTGGGGCGCGTTGAACGAGAAGAGGCGGGGTTCGATCTCGGGGATGGTGAAACCGGAGACGGGGCAGGCGAACTTCTCGGAGAAGACGATGCGGTTGTCGGGAATGCCGGCGCCCTTGAGGCTGCCGCCGGTGGCGTTGAACTCGGCGCGGGCTTCCTGGACGCGGGCGCCCGTCACTTCGGCGACGCTGGCGTCCACCAGATCGACATAGGCCAGCCCGTCCGCGAGCTTGAGCGCGGTCTCGAAGCTCTCGGCGAGGCGGGTGGCGATATCGTCGCGGACGACGAGGCGGTCGATCACCACTTCGATGTCGTGCTTGTATTTCTTGTCGAGGGCGGGGGCCTCCTCGATCAGATAGGTCTCGCCGTCGATGCGGACGCGCTGGAAACCGGCGCGCTGCCATTCGGCGAGCTCCTTGCGATACTCGCCCTTGCGGCCGCGCACGACCGGAGCGAGGAGGAGCAGCCGGGTGCCCTCGGGCAGCGCCAGGACGCGATCGACCATCTGGCTCACCGTCTGCGCCGAGATCGGCAGGCCGGTGGCAGGCGAATAGGGAATGCCGACGCGCGCCCAGAGCAGGCGCATGTAATCATAGATCTCGGTGACGGTGGCGACCGTCGAGCGCGGGTTGCGCGACGTCGTCTTCTGCTCGATCGAGATGGCGGGGCTCAGGCCTTCGATATGATCGACATCGGGCTTCTGCATCAGTTCGAGGAACTGGCGGGCATAGGCGCTCAGCGACTCGACATAGCGGCGCTGGCCCTCGGCATAGATGGTGTCGAAGGCGAGGCTCGATTTGCCCGAGCCCGAAAGACCCGTGATCACCGTGAGCGTGTCGCGCGGAATGTCGACGTCCACGCCCTTCAGATTGTGCTCGCGCGCGCCGCGGACGGAGATGTGGGTAAGCATGCGGGAAGCCTGACTGTTCCAGTTATGTTCCGATTATAGGGAGCACGCCGGCGAGGTCAACGCGCGAGATCGCATGTGGGGCCACGGGGCGGGCGCGGCAAGGGCGGCGCGGGTTGCGGCGGCGTGACGGCCGTCACGCGCGGCCGGGACGGGGACGCGGCATGGTGGCGCCAGATCAGGGAGACCGACCATGGCCACGCCGCTTGCATTCCAGCACGCCTATGACGCGATCCAATCCTATGTCGCCGAGCGCTTTCCCGAGCAGAGCGACGCCTGGGACGGCATCGTGCCCTCGGGACCCGAATGGGGCTTCACCGCGCCGGGCTGGCGCGCCGCCGCCAGCAGGATCGTCGCCGCCTTCAACGCATTGCTGCCCAGCGGCGTCTCGGTGAATGTGCCGGCGGCGGCGAAGGACAATCATTTCGACAAGCCGATGATCGAGTTCCAGCGCTATCTCGCCGCGCTGGCCGATCGCCGGGCGAGCGTGCGTGCGCTCGAGCGGCTGGAGGTCTGACATGGTCCGCCCTCCGCGCATCGCCGGCCTTGTCGTGCTTGCCGGCGCCCTGGCCGGTGCGGCTGCGCCCGCCCGGGCACGCGACGTTCCCGCGCCCGACGCGGTGATCGCCCGCGCGTGCCTGGGCCGGGTCGGCCAGGCCATCGATCAGGCGGCGCTCGGAGAGGCGCTGCTGGTCGAGGCGGGCAGGCGCCCCGCCGACTGGGCCTGGCAGGGCGCGGAGGCGCAGCGCGACGCGAGGATCGGCCGGATCCTGGAGCAGCTGCGTCGTCATCCGGACAGCGCGGAAGCCGCGCATCCCGACCAGGCCTTCCGCGACCTGGAGCGCGAAGGCGTGGTCGCCCGGCTGGGGCGCATCGCCATGGGGGCGGCCGAGCCCGCGGAAGACGCCTATCTGATCGCGGGGGCGATCCAGCAGCTGGAGACCCGGCTGATGGCAAAGGCGAGCGAGGACGATGCCTTCGCCATCGCACCGCACCCGGCGCGCCGCGGCTTCCTGTTCCGCGAGGAAGCGCCCGGCTGGACGTTCACCTGCCGGCCGCCGGCAACGCCGGATCCGGGCTATATCGCATCCGCCGAGAAGGTGACGGCGCCCTATGCCTGGGCGATCCGGGCCAAGCCCGAGGAACTGGCGCTGACCGGCAAGGACCGCAAGACCGCGGGCGCCGCGACGATCGCCGTCGACCGCACCAACACGATCCTCGACGATGGCTCGATCAAGAAAGTGAGCAACTTCCGGATCGACGCGACTCTCGGCTATCGGATCACGCCCGCGACTTCGGCCGACACGGTCTATCTCTACGATCGCTACGTCCTGTCGCGCTCGCGGACGCGGCCCCTGCCCAAGCTCGATCCGGGTGCGAAGGAAAGCGATGGCGATACCGATGCCTTCGAGGCCGGTTTCCTGACCAGCGCCGAGCTGACGCCGAACGCCGCCGCGGCGAAGCTGTTCGTCGATGCCAAGGCGGCGACCGTCTATGATTTCGCCAAGGATGGCGCACGGCTGAAGGGGGCGATGCTGTTCCGGCCGGTGCTGGACGCAGACATCGGCATTTGCGGGCTGGAGAGCTATGGCGCGAAGCTCGGCTGGCTCAAGACCCGCTGCCGGCTGCAGATCGACCTGGAGGCGTCGCGCATCCTGCGGCGGGGGCGCATCGAGCGGGGCGACTATGACAATTTCGTCGCGCTGGGCGTGCGGCCCTCGTTCGAGGCATTCGTGCCCACCGGCGGCGAGACTGCGCTGCTCGGATCGGTCAACTACCGCATCCTGCCGATCCTCGACGGCAAGCCCAGGCATATCGAGCGGCTCGACATGAGCCTGAAGTTCCGTTTCTGGACGGAAACCACGGCCGGCGTCGATATCGGCTTCGCCTATTCGAAGGGGCGCAACGAACTCTCCTACGAGAAGGAGGATGTGCTGAGCATCGGGCTGGGCCTCATCTATTGAGGCGTGGTCCGGCCGGTGCTTCGCGTTGGCATGGCTTCCGTGGGATGCGGAAGCGCGATCGGGAGGATGAAGATGACGACGACGGCCATGACTCCGTTCGGAGAATTCTGCCAAACCTATCTCATCACGGCGGCGACGGCGGCAGCGTGGGGGAAATGGTTCCTCGCGGCGGGCTTTGCCGCCGGCACGCTCTATGCGCTGATCGAAGCATATAGGCGGTGGAAGGCGCCGATCGTCCAGGCCGACGGCACCGGGCTTGTCGGCGGGACGACGACGGGCCTGCCGATCAAGGACCTGGCCGATGCCCTGCGCGAGCTGGTCGCCGCGCTTGCCGCCGCGCCGGTGTGGCTGGGGATGGTGGCGGCGGGCATCTTCGCACTCTGGGTGACCGGCGCGATGGTTCCCGACAGATGCACCCAGCCCGACACCTACAGGTCGCCGCAGAATCCGGCCCCGCCGGCCCCGGGCGCGAAGTAGCCGGGGCACGCCGCCGGCGGGCCGCGCCCTGGCCTTCCTTTCGCAAAGCTGCATATGCATTTCACACGCCGTTCAGCGGCGCGGGCGGAAGCTCGCGGCACGATACAGGAGGGCAGGGCGATGCGGTTCGAGAGGATGATCCGGCTGACGATGCTGACCGGGGCGGCGTTCGCGCTGCCCGGCGCCGGCGTGGCGCTGGCCGGGGCGGCGCCGGGCACGGGCCAGTCCGCGCCGCAATCGGCCGACGACTATCAATGGATCGACCAGGCCGATGCGTTGTGGGACGCGATCGGCGACGCGCCGCCCGACTTCGCCTTCGCCTTCGAGGGACAGGAACCCTGGGCCTGGCAGACGACCGACGGCTACACGATTATCGTGGAGGATGCGGGGACGGGCGGGATCCGCAGCTATTATTTCGCGCCGGGCGCGTCCGGGCCGTTCCTCGCAGTCGAGCCGGGGATGAGCTTCGCCTATGTGCGCGGACGGCTTGCCATGGTCTATGACGCAGATGGCGAGGCGGCGCCCCGGGCCGAGTTCGGCGATTATGACGATGCGGCCGGCGATCTCTACGCGCGCGCCGTGCGGCTGCGCGAGGCGCTGGCGGGGCGCGACTATCGTCCGGTCGATACCGATGCCTGGATCGATGCCAGCCCCTATCTGCTCAGCTTCATCCAGGTCTGGGACAGCGGGCGCAGCCGCTATCCGGGCTGGAACCGCTATCACGACCGCAGCGACGCCGCGGCCTGGCGCCGTCGCCTCGAGGCCGAGCAGCACCGCCGCCGCGAGGCGGCCGAGCGCTTCCGCCACTGGCGCGAGGGCGGTTTCCAGGGCCCGCCGCCGGGCCGTTTCCATCCGCCGGGCCGCGGGCCGCATCAGCCGGGCCGGCCGGGGGCGGGGCGCCCGCCGCAGCCGGGCCGGGGCTGGTCGCGCCAGCCGGGCCGCCCCGGCGGGCCGGGAACCAATACGCCGCCGCGCCCGGGCACGCCGAACCTGGAGCCCGGCGGTCCTCCGGTCCCGGGCCGCCCGCCGATGACGCGCCCCTGGAGCGGCGGGCCGGATGGGACGCGCGTGCCCGGCTGGCGGCGTGGCCGCCCCGAAATGCCGACACCGCCCGGGGCGCCCGGCGCGGGGCCGGATACGGGCAATCCGCCGAATTCCGGCCCGCGCGAGCCCCGGCCGGGCGGCGGCACCGGCTGGCAGCGCCCGGCGTCCCCGCCGCCGGTGGTGACGCCGTCGCCCGCGCCGGTCCCGCCGCCTGCCGGGGCGGAGAACCCGCCCGCGCCGCCGGCATGGTCGCGCCCGGGCTGGAGCCGGCCGCGTCCGCCGGCGGAGGGGGACAATGCGACGCCGGTGCCGCCGCGCCCGATCCGGCCCGAGGGCGGCTGGAACCGGCCGCGCCCGCCTGCGGAGGGGGACAATGCGACGCCCGCGCCGCCGCGCCCGGTCCGGCCCGAGGGCGGCTGGAGTCGTCCGCGTCTGCCCGCGGCCGGGGAGGGCGCGACTCCCGCCCCGCCCCGTCCGCCGCGACCGGAAGGGGGCTGGCAGCGGCCCGCGCCGCCCGCACCCGGCAGCGCACCGCCGCCACGGCCGAACTACACGCCGCCGCCGCGCCCCAGCGCGCCGCCGCCGGCTCCGCGTCCGGCTCCGTCGCCGCGCCCGCCCAAGATCACCGCGGAAGACATGCCGCACTAGGCGGTGCGGAAGGGCAGCAGTGCCGCATAGCTGCTCAGCGGCGCGGCGCCGGGCAGCTCCATGCCGCGTCCGAGCAGGAAGGCGTGACGGACGATTTCCGCTTGCTGTTCGATGCCGTAGCGCAGGAAGGGGCGGCCGGGCTCGAGCACATAGCCATAGCGGCAGAAGGGATGGCGCCGCAGCGGCAGGAACAGGCCCTGCTGGTGCTGCCAGACATGGACGAGCTCGTGGACGAACAGCCCCTGCAGCGCGAGCGGCGCGGCGGCGAAATCCTCGCGATAGAGGCCGGATGCGGGATTGAAATGGATCGTGCCCAGCGGCGCCATGGTGGTGTTCCGCGGCTGGAAGAACGCCCATTTGCGATTGGCGACGAAGGCGCGGGCCGGATCGAGTGCGTCGCCGAACACCGAGCGGGCGAGCTCGGCTTCGCCGGGGGTGAGCGGGCGGGAAGCAGGCATGGGCCCTAGATGGCGCGGGCGGACGGGCTTGTCATCCGTGCGCCGGCTCGCCAGATAGCGCCTTCCCGAATTCCCAAGGAGTGAGCCGCCATGCGCCAGGAACCGATCGTCGTTCGCCCGATCGTCTTGTCCTGCCCGCAGGTGTCCCATGTCTTGCTTCGTAACCCTGGATTCGCTTTCCGCCGCCACGCCTGAGGGCAGGCCGCTCTTCGATGATCTGACGCTGGCGCTCGGGCGGGAACGCACCGGGCTGGCGGGGCGCAACGGTTCGGGCAAATCGACCTTGCTGGGCATCGTCGCGGGCGAAATGCCGCCTGTGGTGGGGAACGTCACGCGCGCCGGCAGCATCGGCGTGCTGCGCCAGGAATGGCCGGGCGGGTGGAACGTCGACGAAGTGCTCGGCGTGCGCGAAGGGCTGGCGCAGCTGGCCCGGGTGCTGGCCGGCGAGGGAAGCGCGGAGGACCTTGCCGAAGCCGACTGGACCCTGGAGGAGCGCGTGGCCGCCGCGCTTGCCGAGGCGGGGCTGGACGCGATGGCGCTCGACCGGCGCGTGGCGACGCTTTCTGGCGGCGAGCGAACGCGGGTGGGGATCGCGCGGCTGCGCCTCGACGCGCCCGATCTGCTGCTGCTCGACGAGCCGACCAACAATCTCGATGCCGCGGGCCGCGCGGCGGTGGCGGCACTGGTGGATGGGTGGCGCGGCGGGGTGCTAGTCGCCAGCCATGACCGCGAACTGCTCGAGCATATGGACCGGATCGTCGAACTGACGCCGCGCGGCGTGCGCGTGTTCGGCGGTGGATGGTCGGGCTTCGCGGCGGCGCGGGCGGCGGAGCGGGCGCGGGCGGCGGCCGAAGTGGAGCGGGCGGGCGACCTGCTGCGCGGCGCCGAGGCGGGGGCGCAGCAGGCGCGCGAGCGCCAGGCGCGGCGCGACCGGGCGGGCCGCGCCTATGCCGCGAGCGGATCGGCGCCGAAGATCCTGCTGGGGCGGCAGAAGGAGCGGGCGGAGAATTCGGCCGGGCGCGGCGCGGGGGTCGGCGAGCGGCTGGTCGGCGATGCGGAGGCGCGGCTGGTGGCGGCGCGGGCCGGGGTGGAGGTGGTGACGCCGCTCGTCATCGACTTGCCCGCCACCGGCCTGCCGGCGAACCGGCGGTTGCTGGCGTTCGAGGACGCGGCGCTGGAACGGGCGGGGCGGGTGTTCGGGCCCTGGCGGTTCGAGATCACGGGGCCGGAACGCGTGGCGGTGACCGGCCCCAACGGCGCGGGCAAGACGAGCCTGCTCAGGATGGCGGCGGGCGTGCTGGCGCCGGAGCGCGGCGCCGTGCGGCGGGCCGAGGGGCGGGTGGCTATGCTCGACCAGCATGTCGGGCTGCTCGATCCGAGGGCTTCGGTGCTCGACAATTTCCGGCGACTGCACCCCGGCGCCACCGAGCGCGAGGCGCATGCCGCCTGCGCGCGCTTCGCGTTCCGCAACCGGGATGCGCTGAAGCGTACGGGCGATCTCAGCGGCGGCGAAAGGCTGCGCGCCGGGCTGGCCTGTGTGCTCGGCGGCGAGATAGTGCCGCAACTGCTGCTGCTCGACGAGCCGACCAACCATCTCGACATGGAATCGATCGAGGTGATCGAGGCGGCGCTGGCCGGCTTTGACGGCGCGCTGCTGGTGGTGAGCCACGACCGCGCGTTCCTCGAGGCGATCGGGGCGGGGCGGGAGATCGCGGTGGGGCGATGAGCGTTCAGCGTTCCAGCGCCAATACCCAGGCGCGCTGGGCCTCGGTGTCGGGAATGGACAAGCCGCGCGCTGACTCGATCGCCGTCAGGGCTGCGACGGGATCCATGCCGTCGGCTACCAGCATCGCTGCCGCCATCAGCGAGGATCGGCCGATTCCCGCGCGGCAATGAATGGCGATCGGCTTGCCTGCGCTCGCGATTTCGGCGGCGAAGCGCACCGCCTGGCCGGTATCGTCGGGAAGTCCGCGGTCGGGGATCGGGAAGCGGTGGAAAGCGATGCCGCTGTCCGCGCAGAGCCCGGCTTCGCGCTGCAATGCCAACGCCTCGACTTCCTCGTCCTCCAGCCAGTCGTCGGCGCGCGGCAGGGCCATGATCGCGAGCCGGAGCGTGTCGGGGGTGTCGATCCAGTAGAGCGTCGAGGGCATGTCGCGCCCGGCTAGCCCAGCGGCGGTTCGGCGGGGTCGCCGTGCATGTCGATCTCGCGCACGCCGCGGGTGCGGCGGGCGGTGTTGACCAGCTCGCGCAGCTTCTCGCGGCGGGCGCGGGCTTGGGCCACGTCGCGGATCACCAGCGGGGCGTCGCGGGTGGTCTCGTCCGACGAGGCGATGCTGATCGTGCCGATGTCCGCCAGCTGGTTGACGATCGAGAAGTCGATACGGACGTCCTTCACTCGGTAGAGCTCGATCTCGTCGATCGACTTTCGGAGAATGCCCTTGTGGAGGATCAGCCGATCCTCGGTGACTTCATAGGCGATGCCGAGATTCTCGAACCATTTGAGGATCAGCACCACGATCGCGACGACGAGCAGCAGCGGCGCGACCCAGGCGGCGCCGGCCAGCATGCCCTGGGCGAGGAAATAGAAGGTGCCGGCCAGCCCGAGCAGGAAGAGAAAGCAGGTGCCCCAGCCGGCGAGCGTGCCGACCAGCCAGCCGAGCGTGGAGGAACGGAAGCGATCCAGGACTTGCGGCATGCGTACGGGCCTTCCCTGCGGTGTTGGCAGGGGAGGATAGCGGATGGCGCCGCCACATCAACTCGGGCGAAAAGCTCAGCTGGTATATTTGTCGCAGGTCGAGCGGGTGGCGGCGGGCGCGGGATTGAAGAGCTGCGAGAAGTCGCGCCGGTCGCGCACGATGAAGGATGCGACATAGTGGAGCCTGGCCGGGCCCATGAAGCTGGAGCCGAACAGGCGCTGATAATCGTAATTCACTTCGACGAAGATCAGCCCCGAGCCGCTCGGCGCAGTGACGACGGCGCCCGGATCGCCCATGCCGGCACTGGCGGTGCCGGCATTCGCCTGGGTGGCGTCGGTACCGGCCGTCGCGCTGGCGGTGCCGTAGCTGGAATCATAGCCGGTCCCGCTCTTGAGCCCGAAGCAGCGCTGCCAGTGGATGCGCTGCACCGGCGCGGTGTCGTAGCTCTGCTGGACATATTCGAGGCTGGAGAGCGTCACCCGGCCGTTGGCGCCGATCCCGAGCGCACTGCCCTGGAGGCGCGCGGCCTGCAGCGCGTTGTTGATGTCCAGCTCGCGCAGCTGGACGGTGGAGGCCGTGCTCATCATGCCCATGCGCGAGCCATTGTCGGCCAGGCTCGCAGTGAGCTGGCTGACCCGCAGATTGGCGAGCGCGAGGTTCGCGGTCTCGACCCCGTAGCAGCCGAGCACCAGCACGACGGGAAGGGCGAGGGCGAATTCGAGCATGGCCAGCCCCGACCTGGCGGCGGCGAAGCGGCGGAGCAGCGCCGGGACGCGATGCGGGCTCATGTGCAGATCGTCGCCGGCGACGGGATGTTCTGCGTGGCATAGGGCTGGTTCATCAGCGTGGTGGTGGCACTGAGCGTGGCGGTGCCCGGCCAGCCGAACAGGCGCGTGACCGGGAACAGCCGGCCATAGGTGATCGCGGCGGTGTAGACAGTGACGTCGTTCGGCCCGCCCTGGCCCGCGCGCCCGGCATCGGCGTCCCATTGGCCGTTGCCGTTGACGTCGGTGTAGCATTCGCCGGGATCGCGCACGCCGTTGCCGTTGGTGTCGACGAACGGCTCGGGCGCGACGGCGCTGAAGCTGGTATAGCTGCGCCGGACGGGATAGCCGGCGGCGAAGGCGGCGCCGGGCGCCACCGCCCGGACCTGGGCCAGCACGCGCGCATCGATCGAGGCGGGGGTGGCGCCCTGGATGCCGCTGTCCCGCCCGGCCTTCTGCACTGCGCCGGTGATCACCGACTGGACATAGGCCTGATAGCCCAGCTCCATCATGCCCATCATCAGCACGAGCATCACCGGCAGCACGAAGGCGAACTCCACTACCGTGACGCCGCGCCGGTCGCGCCGGAGCCGGGCGAGAGGGCGCCCGCTCATTGCGACACCCGCAGCATCGCCACCTGCTTGGCGATGGTGGCGAACGCCGTCGACAGGCCCGCGCCGGTGGTGGTGGCGAGCGCCTGGTTGGTGGTGGTGGCGCAGGACTGCATCTGGGTGGTCGCGCTCGAATCGATCGTCACTGTCCAGATCTGGATGTTGCGCGCCTTGGCCGCGGCGCATTCCGCGAGGAAGCGGGCATTGTGATAGGCCTTGAGGTTGGTGAAGTCGCCGCCGCTCACCCGCCGGTCGTAATATTCGTTGCCGTACATGCCGTAGATCGACGTGCTGGGGGCCATGTCGCCATCGGTGAGGAACACGATCACGCGGTTGGGCGCCTGGCGCGCGGGCCAGGGCGCGGTGTCCGCCGCGAAGAGGCCGGTGGGCGAGAGCAGTCGCGTGCCCCAGATCATACCGGTGTCGTGATAGGTGCCGCCGATCGGCCGGAAGTCGCTGGCGTTGACATAGCTGGAGACCTGGGTCCGCGTCATCACCGCCAGGCGCGAGACCGGCTTGCCGCACGAGACATAGCCGAGCTGGTAATAATAGGGGGTGCCGATGTTCGGGCTGCTGCTGCTGTCGCCGGTCGAGGTGGCGGTGGCGGTGCTCGAATAATTGTTGCGGGCATAGAAGAGCTCGGGCCACATCGGCTTCCACTGGGTGTCGATGTTCGAATTGGGCACGAGGTCGGGATCGAGATCGGGCGGCAGCGTCGAGGTGTTGAAGCTCATGGTGCCGGCGGTGGTGGCGCGCTCCTCGAGGCAACCGGTCCAGCGATTGGTGGCGCCGGTGGTCTTGCTCGGATCGGTGACCGTGCTGCCGGCGACGAAGCTGCGCACGTCGAAATTGAGCTGCTGGTATTTCCAGATCGGGATGCCGAGCAGGTTCCCGGTCTGGCTGCGCGATTCATAGTTCCACTGCGTGTTCGCGCTGCCCGTGCCGCCCACCATATAGGCCGGGGACAGCGCGATGATCGCCTTCCCGGCGTTCACGGTGGAAGTGTAGGTGACGAAGCCGTAGCGGATATGGGTGGAGGGGTCGGCCGCGGCGGCGAGCGTGTCGTAGAAGTTCAGCACCGCCGAGCGCAGCGCCGAGATGCGCGAGCCGCTCTTCTCCGGCACGTAATAGGCCGTGCTGCCCGGATAGCCGGCGACGCTGTCATTGCCGCTGCCCGCGCCGTCGGCGGGGCGGGCATAGCTGGTGGTGCCGGCCGAGCCGACATAGTTGTTGCAGGTGTTGTCGTCGTCCTGCGGCAGGCAGGCCATCGAGCCGGTGGTGTCGAGCACGAAGATCACGTCGGTATCGCCGACGTCGTAGCTCGCCTGGCAGGTGACGTTGATCGTCTGGCTGGGGACGCCGAACATCGACAGGATCGTCATCGGCACCACTGCCTGGGCAGTGCCGGCGACCTGCGCGTCCGACGTCTTGCTGGGCGTGAAGCTGGCGGTGCTGGTCTTGAACCAGCCGGTGCGAAAATTGTTGTTGAAGAAGGTCTGGGCCTGGGCGGTCGCGGTCGCGTCCAGCGTGGTGTTGCCGGCCGAGGTGTCGGTCATGAACTTGCGGCCGGCCAGCACGCCCGCATCGCATGCCTGCTGCAGCCGGGTCTTGACGACGTACATGCGGGCGGAATCGATCGCGCAGCCGCAAAAGGCGGCCAGCGGGATGAGCATGGCCGCCATCATCGCCAGGGTATTGCCGCGGCGATCCCGCGCGAGACGCGCCAGGAACCCCGCGGGACATTGCCGATCCTGCTCCACGATACGCTCCGCACCGGGACCTGCTAAGGTCCACAATCTGGAGCACTTTTTCTTCCGAAACCGAAAAAGAGATGGTTGCCGGGGGATTAGGGAATTCACCCCGGAGGGATTCTACGGAGGGCGTGGGACCGGAACTTGAGCGAGACCCTGATTTCCCTCGTCATTCCGGCTCGAGGCCGGAGTGGTGGAACATGAGTCCTCAGCCTAGCTTCCCGGTGCCGGATCACCCGCGCCGACCACTTTGGCGTCGAGCGCGATCGTCCTGCCGCTGGCGAAGGACAGCTGGAGCGGGACCGTCTGGCCGGGCTTCACCGCCGGCCCGATCGAGAAGAGCATCACATGACGGCCGCCCGGCGCGAAGGCGAGCTTGCCGCCGGCGGGGATGGCAACGTCCTTGAGCGGGGCCATCGACATCATGCCATGCTCGCCCTTCATGCTCTCGTGCAGCTCGGCCTTCAGCGCGGCGCGCGAGGAGACGGCGAGCAACGTGTCGGCGGTCGCGCCGCCCTGCACGGTGAAATAGGCCGCGCCCGGCTGGCCGGCGACGGCGGGCAGCCGGACCCAGGCATTGCCGGCGGAAAGCGTGCCCGCGGGCGCGCAGGCGGAAAGTGCCGCCACCGTAACGATCGTCGAGAAACGCCGCATCCGCCTTACTCCCATTTCGGGAAACCCTCTAGAAAGCCCTGCTTCTTGCGGCAAGCGCGTGTGCACCTATATCCGGCAACGTGACCGGTTCTCCGCGCTGCCTCCAAGCAGGGGCGCGGGGGCCAAGTTTTTTGATTTGAACTGGGGGCCAACGAGGGACCATGGCTAAAGTTATCGGTATCGACCTGGGGACGACCAACAGCTGCGTGGCAGTGATGGAGGGCGGCAAGCCCAAGGTCATCGAGAATGTGGAAGGCGCGCGTACCACGCCGTCGATCGTCGCCTTCGCCAAGGATGGCGAGCGCCTGATCGGCCAGCCGGCGAAGCGCCAGGCAGTGACCAATCCGGACAACACGGTTTTCGCGGTGAAGCGCCTGATCGGCCGCCGCTTCGACGATCCGGTGACCAAGAAGGACACCGAGCTGGTGCCCTACACCATCGTGCGCGGCGCCAATGGCGACGCCTGGGTGCAGGCCGGCGGCGAGGACTATAGCCCGTCGCAGATCTCGGCCTTCATCCTGCAGAAGATGAAGGAAACCGCCGAGGCCTATCTCGGCGAGAACGTCACCCAGGCGGTGATCACGGTGCCGGCCTATTTCAACGACGCGCAGCGCCAGGCGACCAAGGACGCCGGCAAGATCGCGGGCCTGGAAGTGCTGCGCATCATCAACGAGCCGACGGCGGCGGCGCTCGCCTATGGCCTCGAGAAGAACGACGGCAAGACGATCGCGGTCTATGACCTTGGCGGCGGCACGTTCGACATCTCGGTACTCGAGATCGGCGACGGCGTGTTCGAAGTGAAGGCGACCAACGGCGACACCTTCCTGGGCGGCGAGGATTTCGACGCCAAGCTGGTGCAGTTCCTGGCCGAGGACTTCAAGAAGGCCGAGGGCATCGACCTCACCAAGGACAAGCTCGCGCTCCAGCGGCTGAAGGAAGCCGCCGAAAAGGCCAAGATCGAGCTTTCGTCGGCGCAGACCACCGAAGTGAACCTGCCCTTCATCACCGCCGACGCCAATGGGCCGAAGCACCTGGTGAAGACGATCAACCGTGCCGAGCTGGAGCGCCTCGTCGAGGACCTGATCCAGCGCACGCTTGAGCCGTGCCGCAAGGCGCTGGCCGATGCCGGCGTCAAGGGTTCGGCGATCGACGAAGTGGTGCTGGTCGGCGGCATGACCCGCATGCCCAAGGTCCGCCAGATCGTGAAGGAATTCTTCGGCAAGGAGCCGCACACCGGCGTGAACCCCGATGAGGTGGTTGCGATCGGCGCGGCGATCCAGGCCGGCGTGCTCCAGGGCGACGTCAAGGACGTGCTGCTGCTCGACGTGACTCCGCTGAGCCTTGGCATCGAGACGCTGGGCGGCGTGTTCACTCGCATGATCGACCGCAACACGACGATCCCGACGAAGAAGAGCCAGGTCTATTCGACTGCCGATGACGGCCAGCAGGCGGTGACCATCCGCGTCTTCCAGGGCGAGCGCGAGATGGCGGCGGACAACAAGCTGCTCGGCCAGTTCGACCTGGTCGGCATCCCGCCGGCGCCGCGCGGCGTGCCGCAGATCGAAGTGACCTTCGACATCGATGCCAACGGCCTGGTCAACGTGTCGGCCAAGGACAAGGGCACCGGCAAGGAGCAGCAGATCCGCATCCAGGCCTCGGGCGGCCTTTCGGACAGCGACATCGAGCAGATGGTCCGCGACGCCGAGAGCTTCGCCGAGGAGGACAAGAAGCGCCGTGCCGCGGCAGAGGCGAAGAACAATGCCGAGAGCCTGATCCACACGACGGAGCGCCAGCTCCAGGAAAATGGCGACAAGGTCGATGCCGGGTTGAAGGCGGAGATCGAGGCGGCGGTGGCCGAGGCCAAGGCCGCGGTCGATGGCGGCGATGCCGACGAGATGCAGGCCAAGAGCCAGAACCTCGCCCAGGTGGCGATGAAGCTCGGCCAGGCGATCTACGAGAAGCAGACCGCCGAGCAGGCCTCGCCCCAGGCGGGTGCCGGCGCGGCGGCGGGTTCGGAGGCCGGTGGCGAGGAAGTCGTCGATGCCGAGTTCTCCGAGGTGGACGACAACAAGGCGTAACCAACGTCCCCTCCCTCTCCCCGCATGCGGGAGAGGGCCGGGGAGAGGGGGAGACGGGGTGGCGATGCGGATGCTTTCCGGCGGCGTGCCCCTCTCCCAACCCTCTCCCCTGACGGGGAGAGGGCTTTTTGAATGACCACCGAAGTCGATTATTACGAGCTGCTCGAAGTCGAGCGCACCGCGGACGACGTCACGCTCAAGTCCGCCTATCGCAAGCTCGCGATCAAATATCATCCGGACAAGAACGCCGGGTGCAAGGATCACGAGGCCAAGTTCAAGGCGATCAACGAAGCCTATGACTGCCTGAAGGATCCGCAGAAGCGCGCGGCCTATGACCGGTTCGGCCATGCGGCGTTCAAGAACGGCATGGGCGGCGGCGGCGCCGGCCCGCAGCCCGATTTCGGCGCGTTCAGCGACATCTTCGAAAGCGTATTCGGCGAGTTCATGGGCGGCGGCCGGGGTGGCGGCCGCCAGGTGCGCCGCGGCGCCGACCTGCGCTACGACATGGAGATCACGCTGGAAGAGGCCTTTCACGGCAAGACCAGCGAGATCACCGTCGACGTCTCCGGGCATTGCGACACCTGCGATGGCACCGGTGCCAAGCCCGGCACCCCGGTGAACCAGTGCAAGCAGTGCGGCGGCCATGGCAAGGTCCGTGCGCAGCAGGGCTTCTTCATGGTCGAGCGGACCTGCCCGGTCTGTCACGGCGCCGGCGAAGTGATCGAGCAGCCCTGCCGCGACTGCCGCGGCGAGGGGCGGACCGACAAGACCAAGACGCTCAAGATCAACGTGCCGCCGGGCGTGGACGAAGGCACCCGCATCCGCCTGCAGGGCGAAGGCGAAGCGGGCGCGCGCGGCGCGCCGGCGGGCGACCTCTACATCTTCCTGCACGTCAAGAAGCACGCGATCTTCGAGCGCGAGGGCACGAACCTGTTCGCCCATGCGCCGATCAGCTTCACCACCGCGGCGCTGGGCGGCGAGATCGTCCTGCCCGGGCTGGATGGCGAGAAGCACGTCGTGAAGATCGCGCCGGGCACCCAGAGCGGCCGCGAGGTGCGCCAGCGCGGCGCCGGCATGCCGGTGCTGCAGGGGCGCGGGCGCGGCGACCTGGTCGTCGAACTCGTCGTCGAGATGCCGACCAAGCTGACCGCGAAGCAGCGCGAGCTGCTCGAGGAATTCCGCGCGACCGAGACCGGCGACGAATGCCCCCAGGCGACGGGCTTCTTCGCCAAGCTCAAGGCGGCGCTGGGCTAGGTCGAGAACTCAAGCAAGCATCTGATTTTCCTTCGCCATCCCGGCTCGATGCCGGGATGGCGCTGGTATTGCGGCAAGCCCCTATCCCGGCACGCGCGCATCCCCCTTCTTTGCACCGCTTCGGTCCGGTTCGCTCCCATATGGGAGCTGCCCCGGTCGCGATCGCGCGCCGATAATCGCGGGCCTGGAGGGGCGGGAGAAAACCCATGTGGGCTTGGCTCAAGGCATTGCTGGCGCGGCTGTTCGGCGGCGGGGCGCCGAAGCCCGTGCCGCCGACGCTGGCGGAGGAGGAATTCCGGCCCGGGCCCCCGCCGCCTTCGGGCATGCAGCAGCTGCTGGTGATGAACGGCGTCTTCCCGCAGGGCGGCTCCGCGCCCGCGCAATTCACCGTCGGCATGATCGAGAGCTTTGCCGGCAGCTACCCGGCCTATGGCGCCAGGCCGTGCACTGGCGGCACGCTGCCGATCGCGTCGAACCAGCCGCTGATGGCGGTGATGGGAACGAGTTTCGGCGGCGACGGAATCATGACCATCGGCGTACCCGACCTGCATGCCCGGGTCGCGATCGGCGGCGCGCCGGTGGGCGGGGTGCGGCCGGGCGCGCTCGTCCTCGGCTGGCTGATTGCGATGGATGCGAGCGTCGACGCGCCGCTGCCGGGAACGGTGATGCCCTTTTGCGGGACGGTGGTGCCGGCCGGCTGGGCGCCCTGCGCCGGCGCGACGCTGTCGGTCCAGCAAAATGCCGCACTGTTCGCGGCGATCGGCACCGCGTTCGGCGGCAATGGCACGACCACCTTCCAGCTGCCGGACCTGAACGGCGCGGCGCCGGTGGGCCTGGGGCCGGGCATGGCGCTCGGCCAGAAGGTGCCGGGCACCATCGGCGGGCTGGGCCTCAACTATATCATCAATACCGGCGATCTTCTGGCTCCCGGCAGCGGCGATGGCGAGCCGCCGGCCTATTATGCCTATGCCGGGCAGGTGACGGCCTATGCCGGTGCGCAGATCCCGCAGGGCTGGGCGGCGTGCGACGGCAGCATGCTGGCGATCTCCGGCTATCCGACGCTGTTCCAGGCGATCGGGGACATATGGGGCGGCGACGGCAAGACCAGCTTCGGCCTGCCCGATCTGCGCGGCCGGATGATGCCCGGGGCCTGAGCCGCCGCGATTTCGTTACGTGAACGCAAGCTGCAAGGCGAGTTCAGCATCGCATCAGGGCGAATCGTCTAGACCCATCCTCGTTCCCGGTGCCGAGCCACCGGCCAAAGGAGGAGAAGAGATCATGCGTAAGATGCTTCTGGGCCTCGCGGCCATGGCCGTTGCCCTTCCCGCCCTGCCCTCGACCGCGATGGCGCAGCGTTATGACGGCTATCGGGGCGACGATGGTCGCTACGAGCGCGGCTATGATCGCGGCTATGACCGTCGCGGTTACGACCGGGGCTATGACGATCGCGGCTATTATAACGGCCCGAGCTGGCGCGGCCGCGACGGCCGCAACTATTGCCGCCGTTCGGACGGCACGACGGGCCTGCTGATCGGCGGTGTCGCCGGCGCGCTGGTCGGCCGCAGCATCGATCGCTACGGCGATCGCACCCCCGGCACGCTGCTCGGCGCCCTGGGCGGCGCGCTGCTCGGCCGGGCGATCGACAAGGACAGCAGCGGCGGCCGTCGCTGCCGCTAAGTCCCGGTGACTTGAAGATGGAGGCAGGGGCCCGGTGGAAACGCCGGGCCCCTTCTCGTTTGGCACGAGGCTCAGGCGGCGCGGGCGGCCTTGAGCGCGTTGCCCCACCAGGCGATCTCGTCGAACAAGGTGGCGCGGGCGGCGGCGAGATGGGGATAGTCGTCGAGCGTCTTGCCCTGCTGGAGGACGCCGAGGAACGGCTCCATGCCCACATTCACCTCGGCCCTGATCGGTGCCATGTGCAGCTCGACGGCGATGCCGCGCAGCTGCTCGATCGCGCGGGCGCCGCCGACGCCGCCATAGCCGACGAACGCCACCGGCTTGCGGCGCCATTCGAAGGTGGCGGAATCGAGCGCGTTCTTCAGCACCGCGGTGGGCCCATGATTATATTCCGCGGCAGTGACGATGAAGCCGTCATATTTGCCGACCTTGTGGCGCCAGGCCTCGGCGGCGGGGTGCGAATAGACGCCCTGGGTCCAGGACGGGGGGACGGGCTCCTCGAACAGCGGCAGATTCTGGTCGCGCAGGTCGAGCGTGTCGAGCGTGAAGTCGTCGCGCGCGGCGGCGCCGGCGGCGATCCATTGGGCGGGAACGTCCGCGAAACGCTGCGGGCGCGTGCTGCCGATGACGAGTGCGAGGTTGAGCATGGAAATTTCGACCCTTTCCGGTTACGAATCGTAACAGGGGATCAAATGATGCGGTGGGCGCATCGCCACAAGGAGGCACATTTCTGGAACCCAGGCACATCCATGTAAGCGGGGGGCATGCAAGCGAAGGGCATGCGAGCGGACGGCATGAGGGCTGCACGCCGGTGCGCGAGATCCTCGCCAAGATCGGCGACAAGTGGAGCATCCTGACGATCATGATGCTGAGCGGCGGCACCAGGCGGTTCAGCGAGCTGCAGCGCGGAATCGAGGGCATCTCCCAGCGGATGCTGACGCTCACCCTGCGCGGGCTGGAGCGCGATGGGCTGGTGACCCGCGAAGTGTTCCCGACGATCCCGCCGCGCGTGGAATATACGCTGACGCCGCTGGGGCGTTCGCTCCAGCAGCCGGTGATCGCGCTCGGCCAATGGGTAGTGGCGAACCTGCCCGAGATCGACACGGCGCGGCGCCGGTTCGACGCGGCGGCGGAGGATCGGGGCGGCAATTGAGCGAAGGGAGCCCGGCGGAGGCGCCGGGCTCCCTTCGTCCCGCTCAGGCAAAGGCGCGGCGGAACAGCGACAGGCCGTGGAATTCGAGCGCCGCGAGCCCTGCCACCGCCAGCGCCTGCACGGCGACGAAGGCGGCGCCGAGCGGATTCGGCGCGAGCAGGGCGATCACCGCGAAGCTGGCCGCGGTCCAGCCCAGGTTGAGCAGGGCGATGGCGCGCACCGGCCATTCGAGCCGGTCGGCCTGGCGCGCCGCCCACAGCATGAACGCGGCCGAGGGGAAGAGCAGCAGCCCGGCCTCGAACAGCAGCGCCGCGGGCAGGTCGAGCAACCCGGCGAGCGGCCCGGCGGCGGCGACGAGCAGCGCGCCCATTCCCAGGCAGGTGACTGCGTCGATCGTGAGCACGGCGCGGAGGAAATGGATCGGATTGGTCATGGGTCGTCTCCCTTGCTGGTGATGACGCAAAGCTGACGGCATCGGCGCGCCGGGTCGATTACGCGGGAGGTAATGGAAACCGGCGCAGCTTGCGGGCAGAGAAGCGGCGAAGGAGACGATCCGTGCAGCCAGCCATACGCCCGCTCGGCGACCAGATCAGGGAATGGCGCCGCCGCCGCCGGCTGAGCCAGATGGACCTGGCGCTGGATGCGGAGATATCGACCCGGCATCTGAGCTTCATCGAGACCGGGCGCACCCGGCCGAGCCGCGAGATGGTGCTGCGCCTGGCCGACCAGCTCGCGCTGCCGCTCCGCGAACGCAACACGATGCTGCTCGCGGCGGGGTTCGCGCCGCTCTACGCCCAGCGGGCGCTCGACGATCCCGCCCTAGCGGCGGCGCGGCGGGCGATCGACCTGGTGCTGAAGGGGCACGAGCCCTGGCCGGCCCTGGCGGTCGACCGGCATTGGCATCTGGTCGCGGCCAATGCGGCGGTCGAGCCGCTGCTCGCCGGCTGCGCGCCGCACTTGCTGGCGGGGCCGGTCAACGTGCTGCGCCTGAGCCTGCATCCCGAGGGGCTGGCGCCGCGGATCCTGAACCTCGCCGAATGGCGGGCGCACCTGCTCGAGCGGCTGCGGCGCCAGGCGATGACCACCGGCGACCAGGGGCTGGAGGCGCTGGTCGTCGAGCTGGAGGGCTATCCCTTTCCGGACGGGGCGGGGCAGCTGGAGGACATGGGCGGCGTGGCGATCCCGCTGCGGCTCGCCACGCCGCTGGGCGAACTCAGCTTCATCAGCACCACCACCGTATTCGGCACGCCGCTCGACGTGACGCTCGACGAACTGGCGATCGAGGCCTTCTATCCGGCGGACGCGATGACGGCGGAGCGGCTGCGGGGGCTTTGAGGGATGGGGAATATGGTCCTCGGCCTGGTTGAGCCTCATTCAGCCTAGCCCGTCATTCCCGCCTGCGTGGGGATGGCGAAAGAAATCAAGGTCTTGATCGAGGTCTAGGACGGATCGACATTTGGGCGCGCGATGAGAGCCGGACCGCGCCTCTTGCTCCCCGGCGAAGGCCGGGGCCCAGTTGCAACATCGTTCGAGAGGTTCGTGTATCTCGCTAGCGTCCCGATGCTGGGCCCCGGCCTTCGCCGGGGAGCCGCCTGGGACCGCCAGTCTCGTAAATGTCGATCCGCCCTAGGCTGGGGTTCATATTCTTCCATCGCCACCCACGCGCGGGCCGGGATGACGGCAGGAAATCAAATATTTGCTTGAGCCCCCGAGCTACCGCCCGTCATCGCTCCAGTGGGGCGGGTCCGAGACCAGCTTGATCACCCCATAGGTCGCGCCGACCCTGTGGAGATCGCGGTTGGTGTCGCCCGAGCGCGGAGCGGCGATCTCGCGCGGCTTGCCCTGCTTGTCCCTCACCTTGATCGTGCCGTTCCAGCCGATCGTCATGTCGATCGCGCGGCCTTCGATATGGCGTGAAGTGAGCGAGGGCTCGAAGGCGATCTGGAACAGGTCGCACATCGCTTGCGCGCCGGCCTTCGACCTGGCGAGGTCGCCATGATCCCACCGGATATCCAGGCCGGGCAGGACAGGGACCTTGTTCGGCGCGACCAGCCCCTTCGCCACCCGCCAGCTGTAATGCATCAGCTGCGCACGCAGGGCGTTGCGGCGCGTGGCGGAGATCGTGACGCTGGCGCCCGCGTCCTTCAGTGCCTTCAGGAAGGCGGCGACGTTGTCGCGGAAGGGCTGGACCAGGTCGGCGACGGCGGCGCTGTTCGGATATCTGGCCTGGTTGGCGTTCCACCATTCCGCACCCGCGAGCGGCGGGCGGGTGCCCTGGCCGGCGGCGAGCGCGAGCCAGGTCCTGCCGCCGGGGCCGATCAGGCCGTCCGGCCTAGCTGCGTCCAGCACCTGCGCCTGGTAGGCGGTGATCGCCGCAATGGTGCGCGTGCCGCATTCGCCGCTGGTCGGGAGCGGCTTCTGGCCCGTGGCGCCGAGCCAGTCGTTGAGGAGGTGCTGGACGACCAGCACGTCCGCCAGGTCGTTGACGCCGTTCTTCCCCACCGATGCGCCGATTGGCATGCGACCCCTCCCTGAGATTCCCGTCCCTGGAAGAGAGGGGAGCTTGCGAGTCGTATCCGGCGAAATCCTACATTGAAAGCAGGTCGGAGATCGCGCGGGAGATGCTGGCGAGCGTATAGGGCTTCTGGGTGACGAGGGCAGCGGCATGCTCGCTGGGAAGCTTGAGCTGCTCGCCATAGCCGGTGGCGAAGAGGAAAGGCACCCCGGCGGCGGTGAGGTCGTCGGCAAGCGGCAGGCTGGTCTCGGCGCCGAGATTGACGTCGAGCACCGCGGCCTCGAACGTTTCGCGGGCGATCTCCTCGCGCGCCTGGGCGAGCGTGCCGGCGGTAACCACGCGGTGGGCACCGAGGCGCGTGAGAATGTCCTCGGCGTCCATGGCGATGATCAGGCTGTCCTCGACCAGCAGCACCACGCCCGAGAGCAGCATGGGCGCGGCGGTGCCCGGCGCGGGCGCGGCCGCCGCCGCAGGGTGGCCCGCGCGGTTCGGGTCGATCTCGATATAGCGGGCGGGCACCCGGAAATCGGCTTCGAGCCCGGTGAGCGGATAGCGCACCTCGGCGCGGCCGCCCAGGTCATAGGGGATCGAGCGCGTGATGATCGTGGTGCCGAAGCCTTGCCGTTTCGGCGGTTGCACGGCGGGGCCGCCGCGCTCGCGCCATGCGATCGCCAGGTCGCCGTCGCGCTCGATCCGCCAGTCGATGGCGACCGAGCCATTGTCCGAGAGCGCGCCATATTTGGCCGAGTTGGTCATCAGCTCGTGCAGCACCAGCGCCAGCGCCGAGAAGGCCTGGGGATGGAGCAGCACCGCCGGCCCGTCGGCTTCCACCCGGCCCGCCTTGCCGGCGAGATAGGCGGCGGCCTCGGTCTCGATCAGCCGCAGCAGGGGTGCCGCGGACCAATTGTCCTGGGTGATCTGGTCGTGCGCACGGGCGAGGCTCTCGATCCGGCCTTCGAGCAGATGGATGGTGTTGCGGGCATCCGCCTCGGGATCGAGCGACTGGCGGACGAGGCCGCGGATCAGGCTGAGGATGTTGCGGACGCGGTGGTTCAGCTCCGCGATCAGCAGTTCCTGGCGCTCGGAGAAGCGGCGGCGCTCCTCCTGGGCTTCGTCGCTGAGGCGCAGCACGACTTCGATCAGCGACGCGCGCAGCATCTCGGCGACGCGCAGCTCGGCGTTCGAGAAGGGCTCGGAGCGGCCGCGGACTTCCTGGCTCCATAATTCGAAGCTCTTGCGCGGCGTGAGGCGCGGGCCGTTGGGGCCGAGCTGCGCGGGCTTGTGCGGGTCGCCGGCCCATCTGACCGTGCGGATCTTCTCCTGGCGGAACAGCAGCACGTAATCGCGCGGGCGGCGCGAGATCGGGATCGCGAGCAGGCCGGCGGCGACATCGTCATAGTCGGCGGCGGCGGGAAGAGTGTCTGCGAGGCGATCGGTCGAGAAGATCCTGCCCGCGGCCATTGCGTTCAGTCGGCGGGTGATCGCCGGGAATGCAGCGGGCGGGGGCGTCATGCCGGAGGAGGAGACCCTGCCGTCGAGCCAGATCGCGATGCCGTCGCACGGCACGGTTTCGCGCATCATCGTGCCGAGCCATTCGGGATTGTCGAGCAGCGTCGAATCGCCGGCCACCGCGGCGAGAAGCCGATCGCTGGCGGAACGCGCCGCCAGCTCATAGGCGGCGAGCTCCTTGCGCTCGCGGCTCTCGAGCTTGAGCGCGAACATCTGGCCGAACAGCTCGGCGATCGAGCGCCGTTCGAAGCTGGGGCAGCGTGCGGCATAATGATGGCAGGCGAACAGGCCCCAGAGCTGACCCTCGACGATGATCGAAATGGAGAGCGAGGCGCCGACTCCCATGTTCTTCAGATATTCGATATGGATCGGCGAGACCGAGCGCAGCACCGACAGGGAAAGGTCGATTGGCGTGCCGCTCTCGTCGAGCCGGGGCAGTACGGGCACCGGCTCGGCATTCACGTCGGCGATGATGCGGAAGGGGGTGCGGACATAGAGCTTGCGCGCCTGCTGCGGGATGTCGCTGGCGGGATAGCGCAGGTCGAGAAAACTGCCGATGCCGGTGCGGGCAGCCTCGGCCACCACTACGCCCGAACCGTCCCGATCGAAGCGATAGACCATCACCCGATCGAAGCCGGTCAAGGCGCGGACCTGGCGGGCGCCTTCGCGATGGAAGGCCGCGGCATCGGCGGTCTCGTCGAGCCGGGCCATCATCGCGCGGATCGCCGAGCCGATATCGGTGGAGGCGTCCTCGCTGCAATCCTCGCCCTCCAGCACGATCGTGTCGCCGATCATGTGCAGCGCGAAATCGAAGCAGCGGCCGCTGGCGATCCGCAGCCCGAAGACCCGCTCTACCGCGTCGCCGCCGCGCAGCATGGCGAGGCGGTTGCGCAGCGTGTGGACGGCGTGTTCGCCGAGCAGCGGGATGGCGGAGGTGCCGAGCAGGTCGTCGGCGGGTTGTTCGAGGAAGTGCTCGGCATTGGCCGAGACGCGGCGGATCAGCCAGTCGACCGAAAGCGCAAGCAGGAAGCCGAAGGGCTGGACGGCGCCCAGCGCATGAATCGGCTCGCGATCGCAATTGGTGAGATCGACTTCGAAATCGCGGTTACTGGCCAATCTCTGCCCTTCGCCATTTCTCCGCCGAACGCTCGAACGCCGTGAAAGTGGCAAGCGCTGCGGCGAGAGCGGCGTCCAGCGCGAGCGGTTCGCGAAGCAGGCCGTCGATAACCCTCAGTAGTTGCTGCCACTTTTCGGCGCGCTGATCTGCATCAAGATAGGCGCGGGGAAATCCGGCGGGCAGGCGGCGGGCAAGAAACTTGCCGCCGAGACGCGAGCCTTCGAGGACGTAGAGGGTACCGGCGATGACGGGAGCGTCCCAACTTCCGTCGTCCCCGCGAAGGCGGGGATCCAGGGCAATGGAGGACATCGCCTGCGGTTCCGGGTCCCCGCCTTCGCGCGGATGACGAAAGGCAGAGCGAAGGAAGGCCAGGTCCTCGCTGAGCAGATGTCCGCGTTTCCGCTCCTCCCAGTCCGCGATTACCCGTTCGCCGGGCAGCTCCGCTTCCAATGGCCACACCACATCGGCATGGGCGGCGAGGAAGCGGGCATAGCCTTCCCGGTCGGCCAGGTCGAAATCCGCGAACGCCGCATCGACGCGGTCATGCGCGTTGGCCGTCGCCTCGCGCAGCGCCTTGCGGCTCGGCGTCAAGCGAAGACGCGCTCGAAGATCGTGTCGACCTGCTTGAAATGATAGCCGAGGTCGAACTTGTCCTCGATTTCCGCCGGCGAGAGCGCGGCGGTCACTTCCGGATCGGCCTTGAGCAGTTCGAGCAGCGAGAGCTCGCCGTCCGATTCCCACACCTTCATCGCATTGCGCTGGACGAGCCGATAGCTGTCCTCGCGGCTGACGCCGGCCTGGGTGAGGGCGAGAAGCACGCGCTGGGAATGCACGAGGCCGCCCATCCGGTCCAAATTCTTCTGCATGCGCGCCGGGTAGACGAGCAGCTTGTCCATCACGCCGGTGAGGCGGGCCAGGGCGAAATCGAGCGTGATCGTCGCGTCCGGGCCGATATAGCGCTCGACCGACGAGTGCGAGATGTCGCGCTCGTGCCACAGCGCGACATTCTCCATCGCCGGGATCGTCGCGCTGCGCACCATGCGGGCGAGGCCGGTGAGGTTCTCGGTCAGCACCGGGTTGCGCTTGTGCGGCATCGCCGACGAGCCCTTCTGGCCGGGCGAGAAATATTCCTCGGCCTCGAGCACTTCGGTGCGCTGCAGGTGGCGGACCTCGACGGCGAGGCGCTCGATCGACGAGGCGATCACGCCGAGCGTGGCGAAGAACATCGCGTGGCGGTCGCGCGGGATCACCTGGGTCGAGACCGGCTCGACCGCGAGGCCGAGCTTGGCGGCGACATGCGCTTCGACGCGCGGATCGATATTGGCGAAGGTGCCGACCGCACCCGAAATGGCGCAGGTGGCGATGTCCGCGCGGGCGGCGGCGAGGCGCTCGCGGTTGCGCTTGAACTCGGCATAGGCCTCGGCGAGCTTGAGGCCGAAGGTGACCGGCTCGGCATGGATGCCGTGGCTGCGGCCGATCGTGGGCGTGAGCTTGTGCTCATGGGCGCGGCGCTCGAGCACTTCGAGCAGCCGGTCGAGATCGGCGAGCAGGATGTCCGAAGCGCGGGCCAGCTGCACGGCCAGGCAGGTGTCGAGCACGTCCGAGCTGGTCATCCCCTGGTGCATGAAGCGGGCCTCGTCGCCCACCTGCTCGGCCACCCAGGTGAGGAAGGCGATCACGTCGTGCTTGGTCACGGCCTCGATCGCGTCGATCGCGGCGACGTCGATCGCCGGGTTGGTCGCCCACCAGTCCCACAGCGCCTTGGCGGCGCTCTTCGGCACCACGCCGAGCTCGGCCAGCGCCTCGGTGGCGTGCGCCTCGATCTCGAACCAGATGCGGAAGCGCGCCTCGGGCGACCAGATGGCGGTCATTTCGGGGCGCGAATAACGGGGAACCATTGCAAGCCTTTCGCCGGGGGTATGGCGGCCCCCTAGCAAGCGCGCCCTAGACTTTCCAGCGGAAGCGCCCGGTGATCGGCCAGTCGAGCAGCGCATCCTCCTCGCGGGCGCCGCGGCCGATATTGTGGAGGATCATCGGGGCATGGGCGCCGGGCAGGTCCGAGACCAGGCCGATATGCGTGGCGGTGCCGCCCATGCCGTTCGCGGGCGCGGAGGTGAAGATGTCGCCCGGCAGCCAGCCCTTGCCGTCGGCGGGCACCGGCAGCGCGGCGCCCATGCGCGCGAGGAAGCGGGCGAGATTGGGCACGCGCCGGTGATCGATGCTCGGATCCGGATGGGCCAGCCCCCATTTGCGGGGATAGGCGGCGAAGTCCCGCTTCATGTCGGCATGGACCAGCGCCTGGAGATCGATCCCGAAGGCGTCGCGATAGGCGCGGATCAGCACATCGGTGCACACGCCCTTCTCCCGCGGCACGTCGCCATTGGGGAAGGCGAGCCGGGTATAGGTCGAGTCGTAGCTGCGCGTGACGCCGACCTGGGCGCGCGCGGCGGAGACCAGCCTGGCGGCCGGGCCGCTGGCGGCGAGGCGCGGCGGCCGGGGCTCGTCGGCCTTTCCCGATGCCTTCGGGGCGCCGCCGCAGCCGGCGAGGCCGGCGGCCATTCCGAACAGCAAGGTGCGGCGATCGAACATCGCGCCATCCTGCACCGCCCGTGACGCATGCGCCACAGGGCAAATGAAATGCGGCAAATCGAGCCGGTGGAGGGGCAGGGTGAGGCTGGTCGCGATGAAATCGGGAACATGATCGCCGGACCATGGGTTGATATGGGGAGTTTCTAAAAATAACATCAGGAGAAATATGAATACATCTCCTGATCAGTTTAGGAGATATATTCATGATGAAGTCGATTATTCTCACTACTTCTATGTTGTTCGCTGTTCCTGTCTTTGCGCAGGAGGTGCCCGTGCAGGATAATACGCAGCCGGCCCAGGGTGCGGCGCAGGAAGCGTCGCCCACGCCCGGCCAGCCGGCGGCTGCCGCCTCGGCGGCGACCGGGCCCGTCGCGACTCCGGCCGCCACGCAGGAGCAGGTCGCCCAGGCAGTGGGCCGCGACTTCGGCAGCTATGACAAGGATGGCGACGGCAGGCTGGACGCGACCGAGTTCGCCGCCTGGATGGGGGCGCTGCGCAAGGCCGCGGAGCCGAACTTCCAGCCGGGAAGCGCCGAGGCGGCGACCTGGGCCAACCAGGCCTTTGCCAGCGCCGATACCGACAAGAGCGCTTCGGTGAACAAGCAGGAACTCACCGTGTTCCTGACTCCGAAGCAGCCGGGCTGATCCCGTCCCGTCGCGCCCGCGCATGGCGCTTGCTCCCGAACGGCCGCCGGACTTGCCTCCGGCGGCCGTTTGGCTTGCCGGCCGCTTCTCGCAAACCCGTCCCTAGATCAGCCCCTGTCCCCTGAGCGACGCGTGCCCCTCGCGCCCCAGGATGATGTGGTCGTGCACGCCGATCCCCAGCCCCTTGCCCGCAGCGACGATCTGGCGCGTGATCTCGATGTCGGCGCGGCTGGGCGAGGGGTCGCCCGAGGGATGGTTGTGGACGGTCGATCACGGAAACCCACTCTGAAGCCTGATGCCTCCCGGTAAAGCACTAAGAAGCATGGATATTCACGCCTTACGAAGTGGATCGATCTATAATCCATAGGGGCCGGTATTCGCAAAGTAGGGATGCCTAATTGGGGCTGTTAGTCTCATGTTGGACTGAGTCGCAATCTGCATGGGCGAAAATTATATTGAATCAGCGCCTTAGTTGGGTGTGCACGAAGGGTGGTTGGAAGGGTGATTGATGGGGTGATTAATCTCCGACCTAGTGCTGGACTGGTCACTTCGCTAGAAGATCTTCACTCGAACGGCTGATCCGGCGCCATTTGGGGTAAGCCGCCGGGCAGCGATACGCCCCAATGTCAGTCGTTCAACGGGTCTGGGCCGCCGGCCGAAAGTGGACGTTCGTTCAGGTCGCGCCTCTCGCGCAAACGAAACTGGGCCATGCTGATCGATTACATCTCCTGGGGGCTTAGGGCGAAGTGGAGCGGCTGTACAAGCAAGCACCGATGCCGCACTCAGTGACCGCTAGGCCAACTACCCTTTCGATGCCGACCTGGCTTTGATCGTTCGCGAATATGATTCCTTTGCCTGCTAGTATCTCTGCCGCGCCGGGCTCGGCTCTGATCGAATGGCTAGCCCCGAGAGGCGGGTTGCCCGGCTCATTCTAGCGGCGAATGATATCGGCGATTTTGTCGATGTTTTGGCAATCTTAGAGCCGCCCAGAACCCTCGAGAACAATGGCAACGTCATTCTTGTCAGTCACTGTACGCCTCGTTGTCTGGCTCCGGATCGTCGTCCGGATACGGTCGGCCGTCGAAATTCAGGGTCCGATAGTGCTCGGTGTAATGCGGCCCAATCGCGAGGTGTTCTAGATCCAGCGCCGGGTTCGGCATTGAGGTCGTGAAGATAATCTGATGGGTGAGGCGCACCCGCTTCGACAGATCGACGATCATCTTCTGAAAGTTGTAACTGCGGACCTGCTCCATCCCCTTGTCCTCGACATTGTCCATAAGCAGGAATCGGGGGTGATAGAATTTCTCGTCCGATGCTGCTGCACCAAGCAGTGCGAGGATCGCCGCATTCTTCAACACGACGTTACTGCTCTCGGCGAAATTGAGCTTGCCATCGACAAGGATGGCATCATCCTCAAAATCGACCGTCACCTGACGGGGATCCGCAAACTCCTCCTGCCGCTTCAGATCCCGCTTCAACAACTCTTTGGTCATGGCCCCAACTAGGCCCATTGCCTGGGTGACGCGTCCGCCACTCGCCATACGCAGCGAGTCGATGCGCGCCGTCACTACGTCGACCGATTTCTGCGCGTCATCGCGCTCAGCGATCAGCTTGGCCACCTTTTCGGCCAATTCCCGCACCGATCCCAGATAGGCGATCTGCTGTCCGATCTCGCCGATGCGCTGGTTGAGGCCGGCCAGGCGGGCCTCACGCGGTGACGCAGCGAGCTCGAACTCGGATTGGAAGGCGATGGAACGCTTGGTCATTGCCTGGCGTGCCGAACGCAGTTCCTGGCCCGTCTTCTGCAGTTCGAGCTCCTTGCCCTCGAGGATCTGGCGGGTTTCGCGCAGCTGCAAGCTGATGTCGAGCTTGATCTCCAGATAGCGGGCGCTCTCGCGTTCAGGGTCAACGGGCTTGGTGCACACAACGCAGCGTCCGCTTTCCCGCTCGCCGTCCAGAGGCTCGAGACAGGCGGGGCAATAGGCAAAGTCGATCGCACCGAGCGCGTCGGCGATCGACGAAGCGGCGTTCACCTTGCCCATCGTCTCCTCGAGATAGTCGACGAAGACGTCCAGGTCGGTTATTTCGAGGCCCAGTCGTTCGCTCTGCTCCTCGATGCGCCGCAGCGACGTGCGCTGGCCGCGCAATTCCTTCACTGCGTCGGTTCGCCGGTTCTGGAACTCCTTTTCCGCATCTTCGGGCTCGTCTTCGTCAAGACTGCCGATCTGCTCGACAAGCCGGTCGGCCTCCGTCGACAGCGCCGCGATCCGCGCGCCGAGCTCGCCAGTGTTCATCGAGCCATAGTCGCTCGGGATGGCCTCCAGCAGCGAGCGGAGCCGCTGTTGTCGATCCTCGAGCAGCTTGGTCGCTGTCCGAAGCTCGACTTGGGCTTCATAAAGCGCATAGCTGTTGGCGCCGAGCAGCAAGTCGCCAACCGCCGCGCGGATGTCGCGCGTGTCGAACCGTTCGAACCTGAATAGGCGCGGAGCCGGCGTACGCTGATCGGAATAGAGCAGGCGCATTATCTGGTGGGCGGTGACGTTCGCCCCCTCGTCGCTCGGCGCCTCGGGAATGCCGGATGCGCGGAAGAGCACCTGCGAGAAGCCCAGTTGCTTCTCGCTCTGTCGGCGGATCGGATAGCGTTCCCATCCCTCAATCGGACTTTTCTCAGCGTCCTCGAGCCGGCCATAGAAGACGGTTATCGGCTCCTGCTTCGCGCCGATCAGCCGTCTTAGCGTGAGGGTGGCGGACGCGGTCTGGATTTCTGCGCGGACCTCGTCGCACTGGCGTGCGCGGTCCTTCCAGTCGTCGAACTCGCCGCCGAACACATAGAAAATGAAGTCGGCGATGGTCGATTTGCCCGAGCCATTCTCGCCGCGAATGACATTAACGCCGAGATGGAAGCGCTCGTCATAGACGGCGCGACCATGGGAGAAGACTTTCAGTCGCCGGAGCGCGAGCAGGCTGAAGCTCATGTGCCAGGCCTCCGCAGGCCGGTACTCAGCCGCAACTCGCCGGGCGCGTCAGCGCCGATGCGCGCGAAGCTCTCGACCAGAAACTCGACCACGCGGCGCTCTGCCTGGGTCACGAACACGGTGTCGGCAATCTCCGGCAGCTTGTCGCCGCCCTCGATACGACCCTGGCGCAGGGGCTCGATCGCGACGAAGCCCTTGCCTACGATGGTGCGCAGCGCCTCTTTCTGCACGGGCTCCATCTTCGCGAATAGCATCTGCGACGATGGATAGCTCAGGAAGCCCTTTTCCGGGCGCATGACCGAGAGCGCCTGGAAGTCTTTGCGTGTCTCGGAGTCCATCCGGGTCTTGTGGAGTAGGGCTGGGCTCGCGAGATAGAAGTCCGAGACATAGAGCCGCTCGGGCGTCATGTCGCGCTCGGACCATGCGACGATCAGTGCCAGCATGCGCCGGACCGTGTCGTAGACATCAAGGTGCGGATACCAGAGCCGGACGTTCATTGTGGATCCCAACGGATGTGGCATTGCTCGGTCAGAAAGTACAAGGCCTCGACAACCTTGCGCGCCGAGACGCGCCGCTCGACGAACTTGGCGACCACGGCATCGATGACCTGGGTCTGGAGCGCCTGCTGAATCGCCTCATCGCTGGCAGCCTTGCAGATTAGCGGCAGGTAGACGTGCATCTCAAAGCGTTGCTGGACTTCATCGAGGAGATTGTCATTCGCCTCCTTGGCAGCTGCGTGCAGGCCGAGCCGGATATAGCTCTGGGCGAACTTGTTCTGCGCCTCATTTGCGAAGGCATATTCATGCTCGCGGTTGGCCGCGGTCAGCTTTTCGAGAAGATCGCGTCGATCGCTTGCTTTTTCCGCGAAGTCGGTGCCCTCGAACTGGAAGGGCTCGTCCGCTTGCCCATCCGCGATTGCGGGGCAGGCTTCCGCGAACTTCCTGAGCTTACGCGCGAGGCTCAGATAGACCGGCGAGTTTCGGCTGGCTGGCTTGCAAATCGAGATATGGTCGGCATCGACCGGAATAGGATTCACCCCTGTGACACCTGGGTTCGCGCTTTCCTTGGTGACAATGATCGCCCCCTTGGTCGCGAACTTCTCATAGAAGACCACGGTCTCGATCGGTCGCTTCGCGGCAGTCGTCTTGTATGACGCGTTCAGCTCGTCGAGCTGGGCGTTGCCAGCCTTCAACGTCTCAATGTTTGCCGAGGTCGTGCGGGGCAGGAAGAATTTGAGGGTCGAGGCGACGCTGGATCCGTTGTGCGGCGTCGCTAGGAACGCGACGAACCGGGTGTTGCCGGCGATCGCCGACCAGTCCGAATCATCGGCCTCATTGCCGGTACGGATGATCTGCTTGGCCAGCAGGCCACCCAGGCTGTGGCAAACCAGTGCGATGGGTCGCCTCCCTAGCCCCATGCCGGCAAGCTGCTCGAGTACCGCCTTTGCGCGCTCGTAGAGCGACATGGCCTGCTCGATCCACTTCGCCCACACATCTGCCGGATAGCCCAATGTATAGACATTTGCGTTAGGCAGATCCTTGGCGAGCCAGAGTGGCCAATAGGCTTTCGCCGGATCCTCGGTACTGCTCGTCCACGAGGCCTTGGGGTCGCCAGAGAGCCCGTGGATGAAGATGAGGTCAAATGTCCCCGAGCCGCCCGCAATTCGCTCGATTGAAAACGACATACGCCTGACAGTCACCCCCTTAGGAACGCCCCCCGGCGATCCTGCATCGAGATGTGATAAGCGAGCCGAAGATGGATGTAAATTTCCCAACGAGATGGAGCCAATTCATCGGATGAACTGGCGCCTGGCGTCGCGCGGTAAGAAAGGCGCCTTCATCCCTTGGTAGACGCTTTTACTCGCTGCTTCGAGCGATTGCGAAAATCTCTGTGGTCAGCCGATGGAAGCGCAAGATCTATGATCTTGTGACTAGACCGTATCGGCTCAATACACTGATAATCTGAACCATTATGAATCGATTGGTGTCCGTGTCGACAAGTGGGGCTTCAACGCGGATCAACGGCAGATGGCAGCTATCGAGCTTACCGCGCCAAAAGCGGATTGTCGGCTAGCGGCCCAAGAGCAGCCGGACGGGTTCGGCACGAGCCGCCGGTCGGCAAAGCCCCCCACATATTAGTGATTTAGTGCGAGCATGATCGCACCCGTAAGCGGCCATTCGTTCATTCCGCTAGCTCCGATGATGGCAATCGTAGTATGGATCTGCTGGCGGGCACGGACCACCTGGCGCGAGCAAATCCGCTTATATGGCCCGATGGCCTGAGCCTAAAATTCCCTCACGCCGCCAGCAGCGCCGCGATGCGGAGACGCTCGAGCGCCGTGGCCCACGGCGGGACGACGTTGGCGAGCAGGTCGAGGAAATTTGCGAGCGTCTCCGCCGCATCGTGGTCGAGCGGACCGAAGGCGAGGTCTGTGAGCCTGGCGACGGCCGCATCCCTCATCGCGGGCGCGTCGGGTTGCGCCGCGGCCGCCGACACGGCGAACTCGGCGGTGGCTCCGATGCGCTCGCCACGGGCGTCCGGCTCCGCCAGGACGATCTCCATCAGCCGATCGGCGAGGTCGGCGGACTTCCACTTGGCCGCCGCGACGAACGAGAACTGGATCGCCTGGTTGCGATGTTCGCTGTCGCACCGCCCGACCAGCTCGGCGACGGCGTCGACCATCGGCGGCAGGTCGTTGGGCGGCCCTCCCGCCGACACCAGCACGTAGAGCATGTTGAGGGCCGGGACCGCTCCTGCGCCGACGATCTCGGGCGCCCACTTGTCCGATTCCAGATCCTCGCCGCGCCGGAACGTCGGGGAGAAGGCGTCGAGCGGTCCGGGTATCGCGAACATCGCGCGGGTGTGGTTGCCGGCGAAGGGGCCGACGCCCTTGGCGATGCCCTCGACCCACGGCTTCGGCCGTTTCTCGACGTCGATCGTGTCGAGCGCCGCGTCCATGCGCCTGATCATCTGGGCGGTGACCACGCTGGGATTGAGCCAGTCCCGGACCCATTCGCTCGACTCGACCCGTTCGAGGTGGCCGCGAAGCCGGTAGCGGGTCGCGATCCAGCCATAGGCGGTCGTGAGCAGTTCGGGCCGATCGAAGTCGTAGCCGGCCAGCGCCCTCGAGACGTTGCCGGCGTGTGCGAGTAGGGTCGCCCGCCGCTGCGGCAGGGGCCAGTCGAACAGCGCGTGCTCGAGGTCCGCGCTCGCCAAGACCATGCGGGCCGCGATGCACCAGTCGTGCGCGATCTGGTCGTGCCGGCCTTCCTCGCCGAAGAGCGCCTCCAGGATCCTGTTCCCGACGGCGACGCAAGCGGGCGACGTGTGCCGCGCGCAGCACGCCTCGAACGCGGCGACGAGACTGAACGCGTCGCCCTCCTCGATCAAGTCCCCGCACAGTCCCGCGACCTCCTCGTCGCCGAGCTCGGCCACCAGCTTGGGGAACTTGAAGTCCGGCGAAACGGCGAGCGGCGCAAGTGCGCGCGCGGCGTGCGCCGGTCCGGGGGCCGCGGCGTGCGCAGTCACCACGGCGTCGATCGTGGCGGCGAGGTCCGCGGCCGGGTCCGCGACGTCGAGGATGGAGGCGAGCAGGCGCTCGTCGAGCGTGGAGATGTCGGAGAAGTTCAGCGGATGGTCGGTCTGGCGCAGGGACGCCAGGAACGTCTCGGGCGAGGCGTGCAGTTCGTCCATCAGGATGACCATGAGGTCGGCCGGAAGCGGCGCGCTCGCGACGACGTCGCGCCAGCGCGCCGCGCTGCTCGGGGCGATCGTGTTCTGCGCAGCCAGCGAGTCGAACGTCAGCCGTCGCATTGCGGGATCCTTCGCGAAGAGCCCGGCCATGTCGAACCGGAGCGTCCCCCATGGTCGCGTGATCGCGGCCGAGCCGTCCGGCCGGGCGTCGCCGCTCTCGGCTAGCACGGTCCCGTCCACGGCCGTCAGCGGCGACGCTACACCGTCCATCGCGTCGCCGAGGAAGCGGGCGACCGCTGCGACCTCGACCTCGTGCTCGTCCACGACGATCGCGGCGCGCGTGCCGCTGAGTGCGGCGTGCACGGCCGCCTCGTCGACCAGCGCGTCGAGGTGGAACTTGGGGACGAGTCCGGCGACGAGCCGGTTGAGGCGCGCTTCCTGTTCCGGCGAGACCGGTCCGATGTCGGGGTCGACCTGTTGGCGCGGGGTGGTCAGCACCAGTCCGAGCCGGCTCCTGACGCCTGCGAGTGCGGCCCGGTCGCGACCCTCGAGACGGGGGCGGACGCGCGAAGCATACCAGTCGTGATATGCCTCGAGCCGTTCGGGCGGTACCTCGAACGGCAGGGCGAGCACGGCGTGGACGGCGATCGCCACCTCGTCGGGCCAGGCGCTGGCGGACGGGTCCGGGTCCCGCTCGATCCAGCCCGCGACATTGGGTAGGTTGTGGAACAGGAAGTCCGCCGCCTTGGTGGCGACCTCGACGTCGAGGTCGGCCCAACACTTCCTGATCGCCAGTGCCATCGATAGCGTAGCGCCTCGGAGCCAGTGCCGGTCGTCGGGCAGGAGCAAGGCCCGGCGCAGCAGGGGCAGATGGATGGAGTCACAGATCGCGCGCAGGTCGCGCGAGGGCCCGTGCGTCCAGTTCCCGATCGCCGCCGCGGCCGCGACCTCGTCGGCGTCCGTGGGGATCATCGCGACGCCGGCCTCGCGCAGCTTGCGGATCGCTGTCGCCCGACGGGCGGCAGTTATTCTGCCGGCCCGCACCAGCTGGTTGATCACGTCGATGATGGTGAGCACCGGGCGGCCGCCGCCCGTCCGATCGGTGAACGCGCCGTGGCGGTTCACCATCCGGTCGCCGGAGATGAGTGCCTCGACCCCGGAACCGTCCTGAAGCAGCGAGATGAGCGGGGCGAGCGCGGGATCGCGCTCGACGTTGCCGTCCTGGTCCCGAGGCAGGACCTCGGCGTCGCGCCGGAACCTGCCGATGACGGCCTTGCCGCTCGTCAGCGCCGACCGCAGCGTCGCCCGGACGGTTTCGATCGAACGCGCGAGTTCCTGCGAGTCCGAGCGCTGGCGGATCTCGTTCTCGGCCATGTCGACCACGGCCTTCGGGATGAAGACCTTCGCGCCCGCGCGCAGGAGCGGCTCGAGGATGCCCGCGTCGTCGAGCGCGTGCAGCGACACGCCGTCGACGACGAGCGGGCGGTCGAGGTCCGGCGGAGTCTCGTCCGGCCAGCTGCCGGAGCCTTCCAGCCGCTTCGCGGCCTTTTCCGTCTCCTCGACGCTGGTCTCCCCCAGCGCCGCCAGCGCAGCCGCGACCGCCCCCGGGCTCACCAGGCGTTCCTTGAATGGCTCGGCGTCCCGCATCTCCTCCATGAAGGTGCCGGCGACGTAGATTGGGAAGCCGTGGACGACCGACCCGCCCAGCCGCTCCGCTGCCGCGTGGAGGTCGTCGAACGGGTCGACGTCAGCGGGCACCGCGGGCAGCGTCTCGAGCCGGCCGTTGCCGGCGAGTTCCTTGATCCTGATCCCCTGCTCGACGCGCGCCGGCTGCGAGCGGTCCGCGCGCGTTAGGTCGTTGAACATGGACGGGAGCGTGCCGGCGGGGATCACGATCTCGGGGAACGCGCCGAGCGTGTCCTCGAGCAGGCCGCAGAGTTGGAGCGCGAGGATCGCGTTGGGGTCGAGCCCGATGCGGGTCGCGCCGGTCATGTCGACGTTCAGCCGGTTGCCGGCGACGAAGGGCAGGCACGTCCGGTGTCTGCCGTCCTCGATCGTGACGTTGGCCGCGAGACGCGAGAGCACGAGTTCGCTCAGCGTCGTCCCGAGCGGCGCCGCGACCATCGCCAGCGGCACGTCGCCGGACATGATCAGCCCGTCGATCTCCAAGCTGCGGCGGAAGTGCTCGTCGCGCAGCTCGATGACGTCCTGGAGCTTTCGGCGCTGCAGCGGGCCCGAGTCGCCGGACAGCTCGATGGCGCGCCGGAGCCACTCGCCGGTCTCGTCGCTCCAGTCCCGACCCCTGCGCAGCGCCTGGGTGAACGCCTGCATGAGGACGGCGGCGGTGTCCGGTGCGGCCGCAGCCGCGGCGCGCGTGAGTTCGTCCGAGATCGGGTCGTCCATGGCGTGGGCGAGTTCGGCCGCCTGGAGGAGTTGGCGGGCCGACCGGTGCTCGCGTCGGTCGAGGTCCTCCCGCACGAGCGGTGCCAGCCGGCGCCAGTCGCCGCCCTCGAGCGCGACGTTGATGTCGAGCTGGCGAAGCGAGACGTCGTCGGGTGAGGCGACCCGGAGCGGCGCCAGGCGGCGGTCCGCCTCGTCGAGCTCGCCCGCGCGGTATGAAGCCCAGGCCGCATGCGCCGAGAGCCGCGGATCGTCGTCGACGCCGGTCCCGATCTCCTCCAGGAACGCGTCGAGCGGGCCGTCCCTGCCGCTGTTGAAGTAGACGTTGCAGGCCCGGACGGCGTCCTCGGTCCGGTGCCGCCGACGCCACATCAGCGCCGAATAGTCCGCAAGCCTGTCATCCCCGCCCTCGCCGAGCGCGCCGATGAGCGCGAGCAGGTCGGGCTCGGCGTCGGTCGCCTCGAACCGGGCGAGCCGGATCGCGAGCGGATTGCCCCCTTCCTGCTCGTCGAGCAGAGCCTCGAGGCGCCCGATCGTATTCGGCTCGAGACGGCCCCGCCATTCGTCGAGGCGCGCGCGACCCTCGGGGATGCGCCCCTGCTGCGCGAGCGCCTCGATCTCAATGCCGACCGTCTGCCCGGCCCCAAGCGCCTCGACGAGCTGGTCGCGGTTGGCGTCGATGAAGGCCGTGAGCGACCCGCCGTCGTGGTCGTCCCGCATGGCGACCTGGAAGGCGGTGACGAGCTGCCCTTGGTGCCAGCCGCCCACGGCGCGAGCGCGGTCGAGGTTGGCGCGCAGGGTCGTCTCGTCGAACTCGATGTCGAAGGCCAGTGCCAGCCAGGCGTAGTCGACCACCTGCTCGTAGTCGGCGAGCTTGTCGTGCAACCGGTCCGTCGCCGCCTCGACCAGCTCGGGGTCGCCCGACAGGAGGTCGAGGTAGAGGCGATGGACATCGACGCTGACGGCGAAGGCAGCGTAGCGGTCCCCGGGGATCTGGGCCGCCAGGGCGGCGAGATCATCCCGCGCCGCGCCGAGCAGGCGCGCGCCTTCGGCATCGTTCCGGACCGCCGACGGCTGAGGGAGGTTGGACGTGCTCTCGATCGTGCCGAGGCGCTGGTCCGCCGGTCCGAGCATCGCGATCCGCATCCGCGCCCGCGCGTAGAGCAGAGTAGGATTCTCTTCGATCTGCTCGTCGCTCGCCGCCGCGTAGATGCCCTCGGCATCCTCCCAGCGATCGGCGATCGCCATCAAGGTCGCGACCGCCGGCACGAGGAACCCGGTCATGTCCGCGTGCGCCATGTGGCGGTCGACGTAATCGAGCGCGGTGGCGTCCCCGTCCCGGCCCCTGATCAGATCGATCGCTAGCGATACCGCGATGCGGTCGGTCCGGTCCTTCAGCAGGGTCGCCGCGGCGTTCCAGTCCTTCTCGAAGATCGCGATCCTCGCCCGGTCGGTCCCGAGGTCGTTCGCGCCGGCGCCCGTCGCGGCGTCGAGCCACTTGGCGGCGTCGGGCGCACGGCCGTTCCGCGCGAGCGTCGCCGCGGCCATCCGCATCGCGCCGCTCCGGGCGGCGGGTGGGGCTTCGCGAAGGTCCCCGCCGTCAGCGACGCGCTCGGCGAGCTGCACGGTGCGTTCGACCTGCTTTTCATCCACGATGGCGCGCCAGCGCGTCTCAGTCGCTACCTCCGCGAGGATGTGTTCCCCGACGATTTCCGCCGGGAACGGGCCGCCGGCCTGCCCGTCGACGACCTGTTGGAGCAGCGCGACCATGCGGTCGTTCCCGTCGGCGACGGAGCGGCCGACGTCGGCGATGTCCGCGGCGAGCCGCGCCGTGTTGCGGTTGCCGGTGGCGATGCCGAGCCGAGTCTCGGTCGAGGTCTTCGCGTCGAGCGTGAGCGACAGGAAGGCCACGGCGTGGTCGAACAGCGCGCCGCCATACCAGTTCGCGTCGCCCGTCGCCTCCAAGTAGAGGCGTTCGGCCTCTGCACGCTGCGCGTCGATCGCCTCCTGGGCCACGGACGCGAGCGTCGCGTCCTTGATCACCGCGCGCACCTCGGGAATGCGCAGCCATTCGCGCACCTCGGTCTCGGCGAACATCGGCGGGCGCGCGGATATCGCCGCCTTCAGGCGCTTGGCGATCGCGTCGGGAAGCGTGGCGGCATCGCCGGTGAGCGTGTCGAGCGCCTCCTCCAGCTCGCGGTCGACGGTGCCGGCGGCGAGGTCGGTCAGGGGCGACGCGCCGCGCCGCTTCCACTGGAGCATGGCCTTAGCGAGCAGCGCCTTGCCGCCCGCCTTCGCGCCAGTGCTCAGACCGTTGCCCAATGTTGGATCGATTCCCACCCGCCCCGTCGCACCTCTTCTACGTTCGCATCTGATATAGGGTACCGGACCGCAGATCGCTAAAGGCGTCGCATCCAATCCGGCTTGTTAGGCCCCGCCGCTGCTAGGTGATACGCTGCGCGCGCTAATGCTCTTCCTTGCGAAGGATTGTTGCGAAGGGCGCGCGGAATTGTGTGAGCCGCTGCTTACCGAACTCGCCTGCTGCTGAAAGACGCGTCCGTGAGTGGCCAGTCAGCAATGCGCCCCAATCCCGATCGCTGAGCGCGCGTCAGCTCGATCCTAGAAGAGGCGGTTCGTTCAGATTGGCGGGCACGCCAGCCCTAGTCCTTGGATCCGGGCAGGTGCGTGGCTACGGCCTCGTCGCTCCATTGCAGTTCTATCAGAGTTGGTAACTCCGTGCTCGAGATCCGTGGATGCCTTAGACTAGCTCAGACTAGTCTAGTTGGGCTTTGATTCAATCGAGGTGGTGATACCCTCCGATGCTCCGACGAGTCGTTCGGTGAGGAGAGAACATGCGCAAGATTACTTTCGCAGTCGCGTCACTCGCGTTGCTCACTGCTTCAACCTCCGCGTTCGCGGCGGGCCCGTGCAAGGACGCAAAGGGCAAGTTCATCAAGTGCCCGGCCACGCCGGCGGCGAGCGCCGCGAAGGCCACCACCGGTGGTGTTACCAAGGATAAGAACGGCAAGTGCCATGTGGCCTCTGGGCCAAAGAAGGGCCAATTCACCAAGTGCCCATGATCCCGCGCCGCGGAACGAAATGACGCCCCTGCGCGAGGAACAATGATCGAGGAAGGATCGCCGGCGCAATGCTGGCTCACCTCCGCGTTTCGCCGTGATGAACTTCAACGCGACGAGCAGCGGATCATCGAGTTCCTCGCGCAGGAGCGTGAATGGCAGAGATTCCGTGACGTCCGCGGCATGTCGCCTGAGGAGCTCCAGCAGTTTCGACGAAACTGGTACGGGTCACCGCCCTGGAAAATGGGAGAGCGTTGGAACGTCTCTTTGCGCGCCTCCGTAACATTCGCGTTAGTTATATCTATCGAATCCTGGAATTGGGCGGCGAATATATTCATTGTTGGAAAATGGCTTTTCGAGTTCGCGATTCGATAGATGTGATGCGCTATATTTATCCTCGTTTCGAGGGTAGGGCGCGGGAACTTCTTGTCGGCATCTTCCTCGCCCGCGATCTCACTATCTGTGATGAGTTTGAGATAGAAGGATCGCGCAGTGAAATCGTGATGCCGTTGGAGCGACTCCTCGTCGGTGCGACATCGCGCAGGGCCGCTCACCTGGTTCTTGCTCACAATCATCCGTCCGGTGATCATCGGCCAAGCCGAGCAGACAAGGAAGTGACGCGGCGGGTCTCAAGTATCTGTGACCTATGCGGTGTGCGATTGACGGATCATCTGATCATCGGCGCTCACGACGTCACGAGCTTCCGCGCTCTGGGCTTGCTCTAGCCGCCATTAGTTGGCGCGTGACCGAAGCGTCCTGATTCTACAGTAGAACCACCCGACAAGGCAGGGAGGTTGGCTTTCGCCCCATTCTCAGCCGTCCAGCGGCGCGGGGACCGATTCAAAAGCTGACCGGTTGCCAACGCCCCAATAGCGGTCATTTAGCTCGCCGACAGGCGTACCTGAAAGCCGCCGGCCGTTCGGGCGGCGCAAGAACGGTAGCTATCGGGTACTTAGGAACCAGGCGCCTCGAAGAAATGTTGCCGGCGATAACCGTCTCCTTACCTTGGTTCCATCGTGCTCCGGAAAGGGGCCGCGCATCGAAGCGGGTGCCGAACCACCGCGCTTCTACCAGGCATAGGCCAGCGGCGCCTCGCCACCGGGGCCGGGCCATATCTCATCCAGTTTCGTCAGCGTCTCGCCCGAGAGCGTGAGCGCGGGCGCCCTGAGGTTCTGCCGCAGCTGTTCGACCGTGCGGGGACCGCTGATCGCGGCGCTGACCACCGGGTTGTGGAGCAGCCAGGCGAGCGCCACGTCGGACGGCGCAGCGAACATGAGGCCAGTTGCGATGCGATGACGTGCGCGCGAGGTCATAACAGGCATCCCCTCAGCGAAGATGCTGCTCGAAGAAGGAGTGCAGCTTGTCGAGCGGGATCACGTCCGTTCGGTCGTAGAGATCAACGTGGCTGGCCCCGGGGATGATCATCAGTTCCTTCGGCTCTCCCGCCGCGGCGAAGGCGGTCTCGCTGAAATAGCGCGAATGGGCCTTCTCGCCGTGGATCAGCAGCACCGGGCGCGGCGAGATTTCCTTGATGTAGGTCAGGAGCGGCATGTTCATGAACGACAGCGGCGTGGTCCGCGTCCAGGCGTTGCCCGAGTTGACCGCACGCGCGTGATAGCCGCGCGGCGTCATGTAGTAGTCGTGATAGTCGACCAGGAACTGCGCTTCGTCACCCTTCAGCTCGTTGTAGCGAGACTGATAGGCCGACTTACCATCCGCCGCGTCGGCCCAGCGCTGTCGGCTGAGTTGCTCCAGCATCTGCGTCCGCTGTTCGAGCGTCACGCTGTCGTTGTAGCCCTTCGACATGACGCGGGTCATGTCGTACATGGTGCTCGCGACGACTGCCTTGACGCGCTTGTCCACCGCGGCCGCGTTCAGCGCCATGCCACCCCAGCCGCAAATACCGATGATCCCGATCCGCTCGCGATCGACCGAGGGATGCAGGCCGAGAAAGTCGACTGCTGCGCTGAAATCTTCGGTGTTGATGTCGGGAGAGGCGATATTGCGCGGTTCGCCGCCGCTCTCGCCGGTGTAGGACGCGTCGAAGGCCAGGGCAGCGAAGCCGCGCTCGGCCATGGTCTGCGCATACAGCCCTGACGACTGCTCCTTGACCGCACCGAACGGACCGCCGACAGCGAGCGCGGCAAGGCGCTTGTCCGCATGGTTCTTCGGCAGATAGAGGTCGCCCGCAAGGGTGATGCCATAGCGGTTCTTGAACCTGATCTTCTGATGATCGACGTTCGGGCTCTTCGGGAAGGTCTTGTCCCATTCGGTCGTCATGGTCTGCGTTTCCATCGTCCGGGCCTCCGCGTTGGAGATGTTGAAGAGCGACCCGGCGGTCAGGGCAGCCGCGCCTGCGCCGGTCAGTTTGAGCAACGCGCGCCGCCCTACGGGCTTGGCCTGCGCGGTTCGCGTGGTCGTGTCGGTCATGGTCATCTCCTCATTCCGGCTTGAGCATCTTACGGCCGTTGCCGATCAGCAGGATCGCGGCGGCGGCGAGGACGATGCTGCCGATGAAAGTCGCCTGGATCGAAAGGCTGTCGAGCAGCATCCCGCCCATAACGGCGCCGAGCAGGATGGAAGTCTGGATCGCCGCGACCATCAGGCTGCCGGCGGCTTCAGGCGCGTCGTCAGCATTCCGCGACATCCACGTCATCCAGATCACCGAGAACATGGTGTTCATCGCGCCCCAGATCGCCATGAACAGAGCTGCCGCGATGACCGAGAAGCCGAGCAGCAGCAGACCGATCGTCGCGCCGCCCATGACGAGCGCGGGCAGCTTGAGGAACGGTGCGACATTGCCTGTCAGAAGGCGATCCGCGGCCCAGGTGCCGAGGAAGCCCGCGCAACCGAGGATCAGCAGAAGGATCGATAGCCCCGTCACGCCGACGCCCGTGACCTGCTCGAGAAACGGCCGGAGGTAGGTGAACATGGTGAAGGCCGAACCCCATGACAGCATGCAGGCGATCAGCCCGCGCCGGAAATATGGACGCTTCAACAGGCCGAGCATGGTTCGGACATCCTGCTTCTGCGCGGTGGGCAGCGAAGGTAGGGCGACGACATGCCAGACGAGATTGATCGCGACGATCGGCGTCAGCGCCCAGAACACCTCGCGCCATCCGAACAGGCCGCCGAGATAGCTGCCGATCGGCGCGGCGAAAGCACCGGCAATCGCCTGCCCACCGAACATCAGCGCGAGCGCCTTCGGCACATCGTCCTGCGGAACCAGCCGCATGATCACTGCCGTTGCCAGCGACCAGAAGCCGCCGATGCAAATGCCGAGCAATGCGCGACCGATCATCAGCACCGCGAAACTCGGTGCAGCGGCGACGAGGACGAGCGACAGCAGCATGAGGGCGGTCGTCGCCACCAGCACCCATTTGCGGTTGAGCGTGCCCGCCGCGGTCGTGATAAGGAGACTGGCCGCGACCGCGAACAACCCGCTCACGGAGATCGCCTGTCCGGTCTGGCCCTCGGTCGCCCCAAGGCCATGAGCCATCGGCGTCAGCAGGCTGACCGGCATGAACTCCGACGCGATCAGCATCGCAACGCACAGCGCCATCGACATGACTGCGCCCCAAGCAGCTGTGGGCCTGTTTTCCTCGATCGCCAGGGCTGCCGCGGTCATTCTCTTCGCTCCCGTAACTTGCAGGAGCCATCTAGCGATTCCGCGATAAAGCAATTACCCGTGCAAATCCGCATGAACTAATCGATATGTACTAATAATCCTCTGGGAGGATCATGGCTCGAACCGACCTCAATCAACTGATCTGGTTCCAGGCCGTTGCCGAGGAACGCAGCTTCACCAAGGCGGCCGCCAAGCTCGGCGTCGCGCAATCGACGCTCAGCCATGCGATCAAGCAGCTCGAGGCGCGGATGGGCATCCGCTTGCTGACACGCACGACGCGCAATGTCGCGACGACCGAAGCTGGCGAGCGACTGCTCCAGACGCTCGCTCCGCGCATTGCCGAAATCGAGGAGGAGATCGCGGCGCTAACAGCGCTTCGCGACAAGCCTTCAGGATCGATCCGGCTCACCCTCTCGGATCATGCGCTCGAGAGCGTGGTCTGGCCGAAATTGAAGCCCGTGCTGAGCGTGTATCCCGATATCAGCGTCGAACTCCTCCTCGACAGCAGCTTCCGAAATATCGTCGAGGAAGGCTATGACGCGGGGGTGCGCCTCGGCGAAAGCGTCGAGCAGGATATGATCGCGGTACGGATCGGGCCTGATTGGCGGTTGGTGGCGGTCGCGTCTCCCGACTATTTTGTGGCGCGGGAGAAACCGCAGCATCCTCGCGAACTGGTCGGGCATGTCTGCATCAACATGCGGCACGAGACCTCGGGCGGCCTCTATGCCTGGGAATTCGAGAAGGACGGCAAGGAACTGCGCGTTCGGGTCGATGGCCAGCTCGCCTTCAACAACAGCTATGCCATGATCGACGCCGCCGCGAGCGGCTACGGTATCGCCTATGTGCCCGAGAGCATCGTCGAACGGCATATCGCGTCCGGCGAACTCGTCCAGGTCCTCGACGACTGGTCGCCCTTCTTCGATGGCTATTTCCTCTACTATCCGAGCCGCCGCCAGAATCTCCCGGCATTTCAGGTCATCGTCGATGCGTTGCGCCATCGCGGCTAGCGTCGCCAAGGTCCCGGAGACACATGTCAAATGTCCGCTTATCGAGCCTTAAATGCGAAAAGCGGATCGACCGCAATCGGCCCAAGAGCGGCCAGGCGGGTCTCCACCGGCGCGCTGGTCGAAGCGAGCGCCTGACGCAGAGCACTTTCTCCAAGCTCGCAGCAAGAATCAAAGGGCTTGCCGCACAGGACGCTATCGTAGCAGTCCACGAGGCGATGCCCGAGTTCGAGCAACTCGCAGCCGGTAAGCGTCGCGGCCGGTAGCCCCCTCACGGACCATTGTAACGAGCCGGCGTATCCGGGGCTGTGTCGATGGCTGTGCGCCGCCTTGCCCTGCCTGCCTAAGGTCGGCAGGTCGGTGACAGTGCAACAGGCTGTTGCACAATTGCTGACCAGGGGAGATTTCGTGGAGAGTACGGCCTACCTGACTATCGAAGAGGTAATGGAGCGATACCGAGGGATGATAACCGAGGGTACGCTCCGCAATTGGCGTTCAATGCGGATCGGTCCTTCGTTCCTCAAACTGGGACGGGCTGTGCTCTATCCCGTTACAGAGCTCGATCAATGGGATCGGTCGAATCTCGTTTTGTGCAAGCGAGTGAAGTCCCTGCCGTTGGAAAATGCCAGCACCGAAGCCCCTGGGCGGAGCATGGAAGCTGCCTCCGGTAGGGAGAAACTAATCTCACCGTCGGCTTCGGCGGCGGCGAAATAATGGTTGCCAGTAGCAGCCGGAGCCGGATTCGGGTGGTGGGTTCGGGTACAAAATTGGGGACGGTAATTGGGGTATGGGGAGTGGTTTCTACCCCCCAAACCGCCCCCAATTCGCTATTGTGCGCTATGGTTTACTTCACGCGGAAAACATAGTGATTGTAAGTGGATATGCGGGATCTGTCGTGATCATCCGCCTTGGTGTGGGGTGGTTGTGGACAAGGATCAGCGCCGCGGAGCCGAGCTCGATCGCGCGCCGGATCACTTCGCGGACATAGACGGCGGCCTCGTCGATCGTGCCTTCGCCCATCAGCTCGTCGCGGATCAGCATGTTCTTGGAATTGAGATGGAGGACGCGGAAGCGCTCGATCGCATGATGGGCCATGTCGGCGCGCAGATAATCGAGCAATGCCTGCCAATTGGCGAGTACCGGGCGCTCGGCGACTTCGGCGCGCAGCAGGCGGAGCGCCGCGGCATGGGCCGTCTTCAAGGCGGCGACGCTGGTCTCGCCCATGCCCTTCACGCGCGCCAGCGCCTCGGCATCCGCAGTGAGAAGCCCGGCGATGCCGCCGAATTCGTGGAGCAGCGCCCTGGCCAGCGGCTTGGTATCCTGCCGGGGAATCGCCAGTGCGAGGAGGTATTCGACGAGTTCGTGATCGAGCAGCGCGTCCGGCCCGCCCTCGAACAGGCGGCGGCGCAGGCGCGCGCGGTGGCCGCTATTGTCGGAACGTTCGGACATGTCCGGCTTGTTCCTGCAAATGCGCCGTTATTCAAGGCGAGGATTTCGCCGATTTGGCGGCGAGACCTGACCCGGAGTTGACTCGGTCCGCCAGCGTTCCTAAAGCGCCCGAGCAACGCGGCCGAACAGCCGGCGATGCTTGTATGTCGTCGGCGCTGTCGGCGGCTTTTTTCATATCTGGAACGCCTTGACCGCCTTGACCCAAGACCGTGCTCCGAGCGACCTTGACCGCCGCATCGCCGATGCGAAGGCGGCCGAGGCTGCGCGCACCGGATCGGCGGTTCCCAAGGCGCCTGCCGACGCCAAGGGCTACAAGCAGGGTTCGCGCGTGCTGATGGACCTGATCGGCATGCCGCTGGGCGGTGGAATCCTGGGGTATGCGCTGGACAGCTGGCTGGGCACCAGCCCGTGGCTGCTGCTGACCCTGCTCGTGCTGTCGATCGCGGCGGCTTTCCGCAACATCTACAAGATCTCGAAGGAGCGCGTTGAGTGAGCGCCGGCGCAATCAATCCGATGGAGCAGTTCGAGGTCGGCAAGCTGATCAAGTTCGATCTGCTTGGCTATGATCTCTCGTTCACCAACTCGGCCCTGTTCATGTTCGTCGTGGCGGCGCTGCTGTTCGTGTTCATGCTGGGCGGGATGAAGCGCGCGCTGATCCCGGGCAAGTGGCAGCTGATGGCCGAGGGCGCGGTGGGCTTCATCGATTCGATGGTGAACACCAGCATCGGCAAGGGCGGCAAGAAGTTCGCCCCCTACATCTTCTCGCTGTTCTTCTTCATCCTGTTCGCCAACCTGGTGGGCATCCTGCCGCTGGCGGTGGTGCCGGGGCTGCACACCTTCGCGGTGACCAGCCACATCACCGTGACCGCGGTGCTGGCCTTCTTCTCGTTCGCCATCGTGCTCGCGGTCGGCTTCTGGAAGCACGGCCTGAAGTTCTTCGGCCTGTTCGTGCCGCACGGCGCGCCGCTGTGGCTGATGCCGGTGATCATCCCGGTGGAATTCATCTCGTTCATGGTGCGCCCCTTCTCGCTGGGCCTGCGACTGTTCGTCGCGATGACCGCGGGGCACATCCTGCTCGAAGTGTTCGGCAGCTTCGCCGTCCAGGGCCTGAATGCCGGCGGCATCGGCTATGGCGTGTGGTTCGCCTCGATGCTGATGATCATCGGCGTGAGCGCGCTCGAACTGCTGGTCTGCGCGATCCAGGCGTACGTCTTCGCGCTGCTGACCTCGCTTTATCTCCACGACGCGGTGCACCTGCACTAAGTCGCGCTGTTCGTTTGTTTTTTGGATTACGTAGGGAGCTTGAAATGACTGACGTTGGTGCAATGTACATCGGTGCCGGCCTTGCGGCGATCGGCATCGGCCTGGCCGCGCTCGGCGTGGGCAACGTGTTCGGTTCGTTCCTCGAGGGCGCGCTGCGCAACCCGGGTGCCGCCGACGGCCAGCAGGGCCGCCTGTTCATCGGCTTCGCCGGTGCCGAGCTTCTGGGCCTGATCGCGTTCGTCGTCGCGATCCTGATCCTGTTCGTCGTTCGCTAACTGGTAGTCTCGAGGACAGCCAATGCCGCAGCTATCCCAAATCCCTGAGATCTACGCGTCGCAGCTCTTCTGGCTCGCGATCGTGTTTGCGCTCATCTATTTCGGGATCGGCAAGGCGATGGTTCCGAAGATCGAGCGTACGGTAGAGGACCGCAACGCCCGCATCGCCGGAGACCTCGCCGCGGCCGAGGCTGCCCGAGACGCGGCCCATGCGTCGGATGCCGCTTACGAGTCCGGGCTGGAATCGGCCCGGACCACGGCGCTCGCGACGCTGAGCCAGGCCAAGGACAAGGCGACTGCCAAGGCCGAAGCCGAAGTGAAGAAGGGCGATGCCGCGTCCGAGGCGAAGGTCGCCGAGGCAACCGTGCGCATCGAAGCGACCAAGACCCAGGCGCTGGGCGAGATCGAGGCCGGGACGGTGGATGCCGTCCAGGAGATCGTCGCCAAGCTCTCGGGCGTGACGGCCGACCGCGCGTCGGTCACCAAGCAAGTGAAGGCGGCGCTGGCCAATGGCTGAACAACCCCATGGCATGAAGGCGGAGACCGGCACCGTGGAACTCCATCATGAGCCTGAGGCGTTCGGCATCACCGCGCCGGGCTTCGTCGCCATCGCGATGCTCGTCGTGCTTGGCGTTATTCTGTGGAAGCGCGTGCCGGCGATGATCGGCAAGATGCTCGACGCGAAGATCGCTTCGATCCGCCAGCAGCTGGACGAGGCCACCGCGCTTCGTGCCGAGGCGGAGGCCGAGCTGGCCAAGGCCAAGGCGCGCAATGCGGCGAGCGCGGCGGATGCCGCGGCGATCGTCGAGCATGCCGAGGCCGAGGCCAAGGCGCTGCTGAAGAAGGCCGAGGCGGATGCCAAGGAACTGACCCGGCGCCGCGCCAAGATGGCCGAGGACAAGATCGCCGCTGCCGAGCGCGCCGCGATCGCCGCGGTTCGCGCCAAGGCGGCCGATGCCGCCGCCGCTGCCGCTGCCGCGATCATCGCGGAGAAGCATGGCGCCGAAGCCGACAAGAAGCTCGTCGACCAGACGATCGCCGGGCTTGGCCGCCTGAACTGACGGCCCGCTTCGGCGAGGCTCGTTCGAAAAGGGCGCGCATCCAGGGGGATGCGCGCCCTTTTCGCGTCCGCCCTTCCCGTGCTGGCGGGATGGAGGGCGGGCGGCTAGGATATCCGCATGACCATCCAACGCTGGCTCCAGCTCGCCACGGCCCTCACCGCGCTGCTGCTCGTCTTCCTGATCGGAGTGGCCTGGCACAGCGCCGTGGAGGACCATCGCCAGGCAAGCGATATCGGCGCACGGACGCACGAGACGATGGAGCGCATCGAGGCGCGGGCGAACGCGCTGGAGAATGAAGCGGGGCGATAGGATTGCGCGGCGCCTCCCCCGGCGCGCCGGGGGGAGGCGTTGGAAATTCACGCCGCCGGCTTGCGGAACTTGTAGATGAACTGGTCGGTCTTGCCCCGGATCTCGGGCGTGAAGACATTGGCGGTGTGCGGATCGTTCGGATTGCGCAGCAGCGGCAGCTCGCCTTCGAACTTGAAGCCGGCCGATTCGATCTCCGCGCGCGCGGCGGCGGGATCGATGCGGTGGAGCGTCTGCGGCACGGCGAAATCGGGATCGGTGTTGGCGACATGGTCGATCACCAGCAGCACGCCACCGGGCTTGAGCGAATCATAGAGCTTCTTCGCGATGCCCCTGGCGGCGCCCGGCGCCGCCGCCTTGAGGTGCAGGTCGTGCCAGTTCTGCACCGTCACGATCGCGTCGAGCGGCTCCGGGAAGGCGAAGCTCCTCAGGCTGTCGCGCAGCGGCGCGACATTGGCGCGGCCCTCCACCGCGGCCTTCTGCTCGTCGGCATAGGCGGCGCGGTACTGGATGAACTCCGCCGGCTGATAGGCATAGACCTTGCCCTTCGGCCCCACCGTCGGCGCGAGGATGCGGGTCCAATAGCCGCCGCCCATGATGAAGTCGGCCACCTTCTGGCCCGGCGCGATGCCGGCAAAGGCGAGGATTTCGCCGGGATGGCGGGCGGCGTCGCGGTCCTTCTCGGCCTGGGGGCGGCCCGCATCGCCCAGGGCGGCGGCGATGGGGGCGGGGACGGTCTGGGCCTGGGCGGCGAGTGGGGCAGCCAGCGCGAGCAGCGCGGCGGACAGGACGAGCTTCATGGGACGACTCTCCTAAGATGTGTGCGCGGAGCATCGCACATCCTCGTGACGGTTCAAGGCGCTCTCCTGCCGCCATCGCGCCTTTCGTCGGGATGACGAGAAGGGGAGTGGCGGTCGTCCTCCGCACCGCCTAAATCCCGTGCGACGATGTCCGATCCCAACGCGCCCGACCGCTTCAACGAAGAGACCGCCACCTTCGCCGTGCGCGGCGCCGATGCGCCCGATCTGGAAGCCGGGGTGGCGGCGATTCGCAACGTGCTCAAGACGCTGCCGGCGCGGCCCGGCGTCTATCGCATGCAGGACGCGCGCGGCGACGTGCTGTACGTGGGCAAGGCGCGGGCGCTGAAGAACCGGGTGACCAACTACACCCAGGTCCAGCGGCTCTCGAAGCGGCTCCAGCGGATGGTGGCGCAGACGCGATCGATGACGATCGTCACCACCAACAACGAGGCCGAGGCGCTGCTGCTGGAAGCCCAGCTGATCAAGCGCTTCCGACCGCCCTACAATGTGCTGCTGCGCGACGACAAATCGTTCCCGTTCATCCTGCTCAGGCGCGACCATGATTTCCCGCGCATCCAGCTCCATCGTGGCGCGCGCAAGGTGAAGGGCGACTATTTCGGGCCGTTCGCAGGGGCGGGGCAGGTGCGCAAGACCCTGAACGCGCTCCAGAAACTGTTCCTGTTGCGGAGCTGCACCGACGGCTTCTTCAACACGCGCGACCGGCCGTGCCTGCTCTACCAGATCCGTCGCTGCTCGGCACCGTGCGTCGATCGCATCACGCCGGAGGCCTATGAGGAACTGGTCGACGACGCGCGCGACTTCCTGATGGGCAAGAAGACCCAGGTGCAGGCCAAGCTCGGTGCGCAGATGCAGGCGGCGGCGGAGGCTCTTGATTTCGAGCTGGCGGCGATCCTGCGCGACCGGCTGAAGGCGCTCACCTTCATCCAGGGCAGCCAGGCGATCAACGCCGAGGGCGTGGGCGATGCCGACATCTTCGCGCTCGCCTGCAAGGGCGGCGTGATGGGCATCCAGGCCTTCTTCATCCGCGGCGGGCAGAATTGGGGGCATCGCAGCTTCTTCCCCGCGCACACCAACGACGTGTCCGAGGACGAAGTGCTCTCGGCCTTCCTGATGCAATTCTACGAGGAAGTGCCGCCGCCCCGGACGATCTTCGTCGATCGCGACCTGGCGGAGGCCGCGCTGCTGGCCGAGGCGCTTCGGGAACGCGCCGGGCACAAGGTGGCGCTGGGCGTGCCGCAGCGAGGGCCGCGGCGGCGGCTGCTGGAACAGGCGACGCGCAATGCGGCGGAAGCGCTCGACCGGCGACTGGCCGAGGGGACGACCCAGGCCAGGCTGCTGGCCGAGATCGCCGACATCTTCGAACTGCCCGAAAGCCCCGAGCGGATCGAAGTGTATGACAACAGCCATATCCAGGGCACCAATGCGCTGGGCGCGATGGTGGTCGCGGGGCCCGAGGGCTTCCAGAAGAACCAGTATCGCAAGTTCAACATCAAGCGCGCCGAGACCGTGCCGGGCGACGATTACGGGATGATGCGCGAAGTCCTTGCCCGCCGCTTCGCCCGCGCGCAGGACGAGGACCCCGACCGGCAGGGCGGGAGCTGGCCCGACCTGGTGCTGCTCGACGGCGGGCGCGGGCAGCTGAATGCCGCCCGGGCAGTGCTGGAGGACCTGGGCATCGAGGACGTGTGCCTGGTCGGCGTCGCCAAGGGCCCGCACCACGGCCGCGACGGACGCGAGGTTTTCCACCGGATGGACGGGCGCGAGCTGATGCTGCCGGTCAATTCGCCGGTGCTCTTCTATCTCCAGCGGCTGCGCGACGAGGTCCACCGCTTTGCGATCGGCGCCCATCGGCAAAAGCGCGCCAAGGCGATCGGAGCGAGCCCGCTCGACGAAGTTCCCGGGATCGGCCCGGCGCGCAAGAAGGCGCTGCTGATGCATTTCGGCACGGCGCGGGCGGTACGTGCGGCAAGCCTCGAGGATCTGCAGAAGGCGCCCGGCGTAAGCGCGGGAGTCGCGCAGCAGATCTACGATCATTTTCATATGCGATAAATATTTTCCGCACGATTTCCGTGCGAAATCTTCGCGCGGGCCGGCTTGCCGCGATCCCTGGAAAGGCTAGATACGGCGGCGAAAACGGGGGGTTCTCATGTACCGCAATGCGCTGGCGTCGATCCTGTTCCTTGGCGCGTCCGGAGTGGCGCATGCCGGCGAGAAGCCGCTCTACCAGCCGGTGCCCGATTGGGTGCGGCTGGCGCCCGAACCCGCAGCCACCGGCCTGACCGATGACGCGCCGGCGATGGTCATCGGCGATGTGCAGGCCCGCATCGCAGACGGGCAGAGCTGGACCTATTACGAGCGCGCTACCCGCCTCGCTTCGATCCTGGCGGTTTCGCAGGCGGGCACCATCAACCTCGAATGGCATCCGGCGCATGGCGACCTGATCGTGCACGGTGTCGATATCCTGCGCGGCGGCAAGCGGATCGATGCGCTGAAGGGCAAGAGCTTCACGGTATTGCGGCGCGAGCAGGGGCTCGACGAGATGAAGTTCGACGGCCGGCTCACTGCCACCCTGGCAGTGGAGGGGCTGCAGGTCGGCGACGTGCTCGACCTGCGCTATTCGGTCACCATGAGGGATCCAGCTCTCGGCGGCAATGCGGTGATCGTGGGGCCGGTCGTCGCCGAGCCCATCAAGGTCGGCTTCGTGCGGACGCGGCTGCTGTGGCCTACGGGCCAGGCAGTGAAGTGGAAGACCTATCCGGTGGGGGCCGAGCCGCAGGTGCGCGATGCGGGCGGGTGGCACGAGCTGGTGTTCAAGCTGCCGGTCGCCCGGCAGCCGGAGATGCCCGCGCGCATGCCGGGGCGGTTCGCAAGGCCGCCGATCGCGGAGGCGACGACCTTTGCCGACTGGCAATCCGTCTCCAAGGCGATGGCGCCGCTCTATCGCGTCGACGGGCTGATCGCCCCCGGCAGCGCGCTGGCCGCGGAAGTGGCGAAGATCGCGGCGGCGGAGAAGGACCCGCGCAAGCGCACGGCGGCGGCGCTGGCCCTGGTGCAGGGCAAGGTGCGCTACCTGTTCCGCGGCATGGACAATGGCAATTACGTGCCGCAGACGCCCGCCGAGACCTGGACGACCAAATACGGGGATTGCAAGGCGAAGACGCTGCTGCTGCTCGCCATCCTCCGCGAACTGGGGATCGAGGCAGAGCCGGCGACGGCGAATCTGGCCAATGGCGATCTGGTCGCCGAGCGGCTCGCATCGCCCGCTGCCTTCAACCATGTCTTCGTGCTCGCCAGGGTGGGCGGCCAGCTGCTGTGGCTCGACGGGACGGGCACGGGCACGCGCCTGGAGGACATAGACGATGTGCTGCCCTTCGACTGGGTGCTGCCATTGCGCGCCGAGGGGGCGGGGTTGCTGCAGGTGCCGGCCCGCGCGCCGGTACGCGCGACCGGGGCGACTGTGTTCGATATCGACCTGACCGGCGGCATCGATGTTCCGGCACCGTTCGAAATGAAAGTGACGACGCGTGGCGCCGCCGAGGGCGGGCTGAAGGCGTTGATGGGCCTGCGCAGCAAGGAGAGCCTGCTGGACATGTTCCGCAATCTCGTGCCCGCGTTCGGCCAGGACATGCTGCTCACCGGCAGCGACGTGAGCTTCGACGAGGCGAGCGGCACGGCGACGATCGCGTTGTCCGGCATCCTGAATCGGAGCTGGCGGTACCAGGATGGGCGCTTCCGGCTCGATGCCGCGGCGCCGATCGCCTATCAGATTCCCGATCGCACCCGGGCGAACTGGAAGGACATTCCGATCGCCACGGGCAATCCGATGCGCACCTCGAACGCGATGCGGGTGCGGCTGCCGGAAATGGGCGGCTATGTGCTGGAGGGCGATGCCGCGCTCGACGCCACCTTGCCGGGCGGCAAGCGAGTCGTGCGCCGGGCGACGCTGGCCGGCGGCCTGCTTTCGATCGATACCGAGGATGCGCAGACCGGGGCCGAGATTGCCCCGGCGGAGATCCCCGCGGCGCGCGCGAAGCTTGCCGAGCTCAACAACCGCGTGCTGCGCGTGCGGACGCTGCCGGGCGCACCGGGCCCATGGCGCGGGGTGGAGGCCGCCAAGCGCGCCGGCAAGTACGACAAGGTGCTCGCGCGCTATGCCGCCTATATCGCCGAGAAGCCCGAGGACGTTTCGCGCTATCTCGCGCGGGCACGCTTCCTGGCCAAGATCTTCGAGCGCCAGAAGGCGCTGGCCGATTTCGACAAGGCGATCGGCATGCAGGCAACGGCCGCGACCTATCGCGAACGCGCCGCGCTGCACCGGGCGCTCGGGCACAAGGCGGAGTCGCTCGCCGATCTGCGTGCGGCGCAGGAACTCGATCCGGGCAACACCGGCACGCTCTATGCGCTGGCGAGCGAACTCGCCAAGCTCGGCCGTCTGGACGAAGCGCTGGCTCTGCTCCAGCCCAGGATCGACGAGGAAGGCGAGAACCAGCCGGACCTGCTGGCGGCCAAGGGAGCCGCGCTGGGCCATGCCCGCGATGCCGCGGGCGCATTGGCGGCCCTTGACGCGGCGATCGCGAAGCGGCCGGGCAATGCCGGCTTCCTCAACGGGCGCTGCTGGATCAAGGGCACGCTGGACGTCCAGCTCGATACCGCCCTGAAGGACTGCACCCGCGCGATCGAGCTGGGATCGGGCGGCGCCGCGGCGGCGGCGCTCGACAGCCGGGCCCTGGTCTATTTCCGGATGCGCCGGTTCGAGGAGGCGCTGGCCGATATCAATGCGGCGCTGGAGCAGCGGCCGGCAGCCGCGAACAGCCTGTTCCTGCGCGGCCTGATCCTGCGGCGGACCGGCGATGCCAAGGCAGGGGATGCCGCCCTGGCCGAGGCCGAGCTGCTCTTCCCCCAGGTCAACGAGGATTTTGCCCGCTACGGGATCAAGCCCTGATCCCCGAGCGGGCATTCGGCATTTCTTCATGCCCGTGCGATACTCGGGCACCATGGCTACCCGGGTCTTCATCACGATCGATACCGAGATCATGTGGCGACACCATGTCGCCGGGCTCGATGTCGACACGATCGTCCAGCGCTCGCTGGAGCCCGCCAATGTGGGCGTCGCCTGGCAGCTGGAGCAGCTTGCCCGGCACGGCCTCAAGGCCTGTTTCTTCGTCGATCCGATGCCGGCGCTGGTCTATGGGCTCGACCCGATCCGGCGCGTGGTCGGCGCGATCCTGGAGGCGGGGCAGGAAGTGCAGCTGCACCTCCATCCCAACTGGACCGGCGCGCATGCGGGCGACAAGGGCGCGACCTATGGCGCGTTCGAGCTGATCGACTATAGCTTCGACGAGCAGGTGGAACTGCTCGCGGGCGCATCGGACATGCTGGTCGCCTGCGGCGCCGCCGAACCGGTCGCGTTCCGCTCGGGCAGCTATTCGGCGAGCGACGACACGCTGGGCGCGCTGGCCCAGCTCGGCTTCGAATATGATTCCAGCCATAACGGCTCCGAACATCCCTGGCCGAGCGCGATCGGGCTGGAGCCGCGCCAGATTGCGCCGATCGCCCATCGCGGGATCATCGAGGTGCCGGTCACGCTGATCGAGGACCGCGCCGGACATCTGCGCCATTTCCAGATCTGCGCACTCTCCGCCGGCGAGATGCGCGCGGCACTCGACCATGCCGTGGTGCGCAGCCATGCGGCGGTGACGATCGTGAGCCATGGCTTCGAGCTTGCAAATCGTGCCGGGACGCGGCCTAACGCCGTGCATGTGCGTCGCTTCGAAGCGCTGTGCCGCATGCTGGCCAGCCGCCGGGGGGTTCTGGTGACCGAACATTTCGCCGACAGGCCGAGAATGGCGCTCGGGCAGGAGGATGTGCCGCTCGGCCCGAGCCTGTTGCGCACGCGCTGGCGCCAGGCCGAGCAGCTCTGGTCGAACCTGGTCGAGGAGCGTGCCGCGTGAACGCGATGAGCGACGTTGCCGCCGAAGCGCCCCAGGCCAGGCCCACCAGCCTGAAGTTCGAGATCGGCGCGCGCACGCTGGCGACGATCCAGCGCCACCTGGTGCGCATTCCGCTGACGCTCGACCAGGCGCGGGCCGATCGGTTGCCGGTGCTGCCCCCCTTGCCGCGCGAGGCGCATGGCTATGTCGTCACGTCGCTGCCCGAGCATCTGGTGCCGGCGCTGGTGAACGCATCGGGCGACATGCTGCCCTTCATCCGGCAGCGCTACACGCGCTATTTCGCCGATTTCGGGATGGGGTTCGATGCCTGGTGGAACGGGCTCTCGTCCAACGCCCGCCAGGGCATCAAGCGCAAGGCCAGGAAGATCGCGGCGGAAAGCGGCGGCGAGCTCGATGTGCGCGCCTTTCGCGGGCCGCACGAACTGGAGGCCTTCCACGACGTCGCCCGTCGGATCTCGTTGCGAACCTATCAGGAGCGGTTGCTCGGCTCGGGCCTGCCGGACAGTCCGGAGTTCATCGCGACGATGCTCGCCCAGGGCGCCGCCGACCAGGTACGCGCCTGGCTGCTCTACGTCGCGGGCGAGCCGGCCGCGTATCTCTATTGCCCGGTGATCGAGGGTGGCGTGGTGATCTACGCCCATGTCGGCCATGATCCGGCGTTCAACGATCTTTCGCCCGGCGCGGTGCTCCAGCTCGAAGCGATGCGCGAGCTGTTCGAGGAGGGGAAGTTCGCCCGCTTCGACTTCACCGAGGGCGAGGGCCAGCACAAGCGCCAGTTCGCCACGGGCGGCGTGGCGTGCGTCGACCTGTTCCTGCTGCGCCCGTCGCTGGCCAATCGGGTGACGATGGCGGCGCTGGGCGGGTTCAACCGCGGCGTCGCCGGCGTGAAGGCGCTGGTGAAGCGGGTGGGGCTGGAGACGCTGGCGAAGAAGGTGCGCCGGGGATCCTGATTCCTCCCCGAGACAAGCTCGGGAGAGGAATTATATAGCAGTCCCATGCATCTTCGCGCCGAAGCCGTCATCCTCTCCGTTCGCGCGCATGGCGAGCATGGCGCGATCGTGCGGGCGTTCACGGAGGATCACGGCGTGCAGCCCGGCTATGTCCGTGGCGGGCATGGGCGGGCGCTGCGGCCGGTGCTCCAGCCGGCGAACCTGGTGCAGGGCGAGTGGCGTTCGCGGACCGAAGATGCGCTGGCCGGGTTGACGGTGGAGCTGCTCCACAGCCGCGCGGCGATGTTCTCCGAAGCCCTGCCCGCCGCCGCCTTCCAGTGGGCGACCGCACTTTCCGCCTTCGCCCTGCCCGAGGGGCTGCCCTATCCGCGGCTCTACGACGCACTGAGCGGCGTGCTCGCCGCGATCGAGGCGGCGCCGGCGGCGCGGGGCTGGGCGGTGGCGATGGTCCGCTACGAGCTGCTGCTGCTCGCCGAGCTCGGCTTCGGGCTCGACCTCGAGCATTGCGCCGCCACCGGCCGCAACGACGATCTTGCCTATGTCAGCCCCAGGAGCGGCATCGCGGTGAGCCGGATCGGGGCGGAAGGCTATGCGGATCGGCTGCTCCGGCTGCCGCGCTTCCTGGTCGAGGGCGGCGAGGCCGGATGGGGCGATATCCTCGACGGCTTCCGGCTCACCGGCCATTTCCTCGAGCGCGACCTGCTGATCGGAAAGGGCGCCGAACTGCTCGCGGCGCGGGCCCGGCTGGTCGATCGGCTGAAGCGCGCTGTTGCGTGACGGGCGCAAGGGCGGCAAAGCAGGCGACGACGACGTGGGGAGCATGAATTGCCACTGATTGCTGTTCTGCCCGGTGACGGGATCGGGCCGGAAGTTACGCGCGAGGCGCGCCGCGTGCTGGAAGCGCTGGCGCTGGGCCTCGACTTTGCGGAGGCGCCTGTGGGCGGCGCGGCCTATCTGGTGACGGGGCGCCCGCTGCCGCAGGAGACGCTCGACCTCGCCAAGAAGGCCGATGCCGTGCTGTTCGGCGCGATCGGCGATCCGCGCTTCGAGGCGCTGGAGCGGCGGCTGCGCCCCGAGGCGGCGCTGCTCGGCCTGCGCCGCGAGCTGCAGCTCTTCGCGAACATTCGCCCGGCGACGCTGTTCCCGGCGCTGGCCGATGCCTCGCCGCTCAAGCCCGAAAGGGTGGCGGGGCTCGACCTGGTCATCGTCCGCGAGCTGGTGGGCGACGTCTATTTCGGCGAGAAGGGCCGGCGGCACGATGCCGAGGGCCTGCGCCAGGGCTTCGACATCATGAGCTACAACGAGGCGGAGGTGGAGCGCATCGCCCGGGTCGGCTTCGAGATGGCCAAGCGCCGCCGGAAGAAGCTCTGCTCGGTCGACAAGGCGAACGTGCTCGAGACGTCGCAGCTCTGGCGCGACGTCGTCAACGAGCTGGCGACCGAATATCCCGAGGTCCAGCTCACGCACATGTATGTCGACAATGCCGCGATGCAGCTGGTGCGCGCGCCGGCGGCGTTCGACGTGATCGTCACCGGCAACCTGTTCGGCGATATCCTCTCTGACCAGGCGAGCATGTGCGCCGGCTCGATCGGCATGCTGCCCTCGGCCTCGCTGCGCGCCTGGAGCGGCGACAACGGCATGTACGAGCCGATCCACGGCTCGGCGCCGGACATTGCGGGCACCGGCAAGGCGAACCCGTGTGCGGCGATCCTTTCCGCGGCGATGCTGCTGCGCCATTCGCTCGGCAACGAGGACGCGGCGCAGACGGTGGAGGCCGCCGTCGCGGCGGCGCTTGCCGCCGGCGCGCGGACGGCGGATCTCGGCGGATCGCTGTCGACCACCGAGATGGGCGACGCGGTGCTCAGGGAACTCGCGTGATCCCCGATCAGCTCGAGCTGGCAGTTGTCATCCCGACGTTCAACGAGCGCGCGAACGTGCCGTTGCTGATCGAGAAGCTGGATGCGGCGCTGAAGGGGCGGAACTG
>NZ_JAASQV010000006.1 GCF_011761945.1 Sphingomonas leidyi | reverse complement strand
CGGCAGGACAGCCTCAGGCGGCGCTACGGGGATTTCTGGCCCTTCCCGGGCGGTTTCGGTGCTCACGACGCGCCTCGCTCCTCAGCCGCGCTTGTTGTCAGTTTGACCAAACGGACAGACCGAAATTGCCAGGCTTTTCAATCTTCATCTATCCCAAATACCTCCGGACTCTCGCCCGTCCATCCCGTTTCTGATACAATACCGGTGGACCCGGCAACACGAGTCCCTGGCAAGATCGGGGATAGGTCATGGCCGAAACGGGCACAGCTCTTACGAGAGCGGATTCTACAGCCTGGAGCATTGCTTGCAATCGCGAGCCGGCTATTCGTGCACTCGCCAGCCTGCCCAAGATTACCCGCGCTGCGATGTTGAACGCGAGCGCGGAGCTGGGCCTGAGCAGGTCGCGCGTCGTTGAGCTTGTCGCCCGCTATCGCGCTGAGCCCGTTACCAGCTCCCTCGTCGATCGGCCCGAAGGTTTTCCCAAAGGGCGTCGCCGACTGGCGCCGGAGATCGACCAAGTGATCGCCTCCGAAATCGAACGGTTCTACTTGACGCGCCCCAAACCGACCCTCGCGAGATTGCAGCGCGACATCCGGCATGCCTGTTATGAACGCGGCCTTCGCGCGCCCACTCGCAAGACTATCGCCGCGCGCGTTGCCGCGATTGACCGAGAACGCCTCACCAGAACGCGCGAAGGCGCGAAGGCAGCGTCTGATCGATACCGACCCGTGATTCGATCTTACACTGCCGACTACCCGCTGCAGATCGTACAAATAGACCACACACCCGCCGATATCATCATCGTCGACGAGCATTTCCGCAAACCGCTTGGCCGACCAACGCTCACCCTCCAGATCGACATAGCGACCCGAGTCATTCCGGGCTTCTACATCTCGCTCGAGAAACCCTCAGCTACGTCTGTAGGCATGGCGATCCGCCATGCGGTCCTGCCAAAGGCAGCCTGGCTTCAAGAACGCGAGATCAATCTCGACTATCCCGTCTTTGGCATCCCCGAAACTCTGCATCTCGACAATGCCGCAGAGTTTAGGTCCAGGGCGCTCGAGCGTGGCTGTGAGCAGCATGGCATCGACCTCAAGCACCGCCCCCGGCGCACGCCGCACTACGGTGGCCACATCGAACGCTTGATCGGAACCGCGGTCGGCGCCGTGCATCTCCTACCGGGTACGACCTTCTCAAACATCCAGGCCAAAGGCGACTACGACGCGGAGGGCCAAGCCTGCATGACGCTGCGCGAGTTCGAGCGCTGGTTTACACTCGAGGTCGGCGTCTATCATGGCTCGATTCACAGCGAGCTTGGCGTTCCTCCGCTCACGGCCTGGGCTGACGGGCTCGGGAGCCGCGCTGACCCGCTCCGGCTCCCGGCTGATCCCGCTCGCTTCCTCTTCAACTTTCTCCCGTTCGAGATGCGGAAGGTCAGGCGTGAGGGTATCGAGCTGTTCCATGCATTTTACTGGCATGGCAGTTTGTCCGGCCTCCTCGCGAACTGCGATCACAAGCTCCCGATCAAGTATAATCCGCTCAACCTCTCGGCTGTCTACGTCGAGCTGTCCGATACCGAGCATTTGACGGTTCCGCTCCGTGATCGGCGGCGGCCTGCCATCACGAAGTTCGAGCACGACCTCGCGGTGCGAGCACTGCGCGAACGCGGGCGTCAGGCCGTCGACGAGCAATCGCTGTTTGACATGGTGAACGAGCAGCGGCGCATCGTCCTCGAAGCGGCCCACAAGACCAAGGCTGCGCGAAAATCCGCCCAGCGCATCGCCTATGCGCTGGAGGCTGGCCTCCCTCCTGCCACCGCAGTTCCTTCAATGGCTTTGCCGGTATCGTCCGAGCCGGAGGATAGCGCGCCTATCGTTCCATTCCAGATCGAGGAGCGACTATGACCGACCTCTACGATCATCTGTTTCCGGCATATCGCGAGCAGGCAGGGTTATCCGACGACGAACGCATCGACTGGCTGAGACGCGATCGATGGCTATCGCTGCCACAATCCGAAGCCGCGCTCGGCAGGCTCGAAGATCTGCTGACCTATCCCCCGCGCGGCCGCATGCCCTGCCTCCTGCTTTTCGGTTCCACTGGCATGGGCAAGAGCGAGATCCTCAATCGCTTCGCAGAGCTGCACTCAACCCGGTACGATAAGAATGCCGGCCTTACGATTATGCCGGTCGTCATGGTCCAGATGCCGCCACAGCCTACCGAGGAAGAGTTCTACACCGAGCTTATGCTGGCTATGAACTACTCCGAGTTCGACCATATCTCCCTGCGATCACTGCGCTCTCTGGCCCGTCGCACCCTCGGGGAATTCGGGACCAAGGTGCTGGTTCTGGACGAAATCGACAAGATGCTGGCGGGCTCGCCGCGCCAGCAGCGGATTTTTCTCAACACCATTCGCTTTCTGACCAACGACCTCAGAATTCCGATCGTGTGCGCGGGCACGGAAGATGCGCGTATCGCGATCCTCACCGATCCCAATCTCGCCGACCGCTTCGCCGCATTCGAGCTTTCACCCTGGCGCAACGATCACGCCCTGCGCCAGCTCATGGCGAGCTTCGCCGGTCTGCTCCCCTTGCGCCGCCCTTCCCTGCTCGATGAAGCTGAGGTCCGCCAGCGCGTCATCGCATTGAGTGAGGGCGTGACAGGCCGAATCTTCCGGTTGATGGAGGCTGTCGCGATCGCGGCGATCCGAAGCGGCCGCGAGATGATCGACGCCGACAGCTTCGATGATGAGCAGCTATTGCTCCCGCTCGTCTCGATGCAGGTCATCGCCAGTGCCAAGCGGGCATTGCGGCGCCGTGCGGCATGAAAATCCTTTCGCTGACGAACTGCTGACGTCCTGGCACGCGCGTCAGCGCCATTCCCGCCGAGGGCGAGCGCTACCGGAGCCAAAGGCTGTCCGAAATCGCAAGGGCGACTGGCGCCACCCGGATATTCGCCCGACAAGAGCCTGGCTCAATGGGACTGCCGACGACCTCAACGTGCCGGCGACGCGCTTAGTCGAACATAGTCTTGCGAAGCACTATCCCTACTTACCGGTCGATTTTCTGGCTTGGGAACACCCGCCGGGCTCAGCCGGTTCTACCGGGCTGATCCCGGTGCCGCGGCTGCACGTCAGTTGGTGCAGCCGGTGCCTCGCGGAAGATTTCGCATCCGACCGGCCAGCGCACGTCCGGCGTCAGTGGGTACTGGCCGCTGTGGGCTATTGCCATCGGCACCGCTGGCCGCTGGAGGATCGTTGTAATGGTTGCGGATCGCGGACATGGCGATTTGCGATGCCCGCGCGCGGTCCGCTGCGGATGATTTGCGATGCCTGCTGGCAACCGATGGAAAGAACCTCGGCCCCGGCCATTTATGCCGGGAAGGACGCCCTGCTCTGCTGGGATCATGTTATTGCGTTCGAGCAGCAATGCATAGGCGCGATAAAGGGTAGGACCCCCGACCAGTTCCGCTTCAACTTCACGTCGGCCGACCAACTCCTCAACGAGGTTCGAGGCATTTGCCGCCTCCTGACCAGGAAGCCGCCAAACGACGAATATTGGTGGTGCAGGACACGGAACATCCCGCTGAACGATTTCGCGTGCGACGCGATGACGCCCGGTTACATGGGCCTCCAATTCTATTCGAGCGACACTCTCAACCCGCTCGCCGCCGCATCGCCGCTCCTGCGCCGGCGCCTGCTTGCCGCCGCTTGCGGCATCATCGAGACCAATCCCGAGATAGGCGCCGCGCTTTTTGGTCCTGACGCACCGTCAGCGATCGAACGGTTCATTGCCAGAGCAGATCGTGGCGTGCTCGATCGCTTGCTGATGACAGACGGACACTGGTCTTCCGCCTTTATCTCTCAGATCAAAGCCGCACGAGAGCGAATGGCCCGCCGGTTCACGATCTCGAAGCTGGAAGCGGCGCATCGAGCGATACGCAACGTATTCGCCCATGCATCGACAAACGAACAAACCGAACCTCGCGATCTCGCTGGCCAAAGCTGATTCCATGTCGTTGGAAGCGGTTACTGATTGAGCCCCCGCCCTTCACCGGCTAGAACCCCATCCATGCGCATTTCGAGGCTCTTCCTGGCGAACCGGTTTTGGGCGATGTTTTGTATCGCCTTGGCCGTCGTCTTTGCTGGCGCCTCGCTTTCCACGTCTATCGACAAGATCCAGCATGCGCCGGGTGTTTCGTTCGAACACGACCATTCCTTATTCAGCGATGCTTCCATCATACAAGACCATGCCGACGATCATCACGTGCCCCAACCCGGCGACAACGATCCGTCCGACCATCTACCCGGCAGCCATCACCATCATGGCGATGGCGGCTCGGCTGTGCCGGTGACGGCCTCGGCGGATTCCGTCCAAGTCGCTTTGTCCAGCGAACTGCTCGGGCTTGCGCCGGATAACCAGACACCAGGCCTGCGCATTCCCGGCCCCGAACGACCTCCCAAGAGCCTCGCGATCCCAAGCTGAGCCGCCGCGTCATGTGAGGCGCGGCATCTGCCACGCCTGCTCGTGAGGCCGTTCTTGTCATGCTTTCCATCCTCGTTGCGCGCCGACCGGCGCGTTTGCGGCGCGCGCTTGCGATAGGCGCAGCGCTGGCCGCCCTGTCCGCGCCTTCAATCGGCGCGGCGCAGTCCCTCAGCCTGTCGGATGCGCTGTCGCGCGTCGCATCCGGCGATCCTTCCGTCGCAGCGAACGCCGCGCGGCTCCGTGCGGCCGATGCCGCCATTACCCAAGCCGATGTGCGGCCACGCGATGTCGTCGGCGTCGATGTCGAGGATTTCGCGGGCACCGGCCCCTATTCCCCGCTCGAACGATCGCAGACCACCGCCTGGTATGAGCGAACGTGGGAACGCGGCGGCAAGCGCGAAGCCCGCATCGGTGCGGCCCGCTCGGACCTGGGCATCGCTGTCGAGCGCAACCGCCTACGGATGCTCGACCTCTTGGCCCAGGTGCAAGCCGCCTGGGTCGATGCGCTGGCAGCCGAAGCAGTGATCTCTATTGCCGAACAGCGCCTCGCCGCCGCCCAGCGCGTGGAAGCGGAGACCGGCCGCCGTGTCGGGCGCGCGCTCGATCCGCTGTTCGCGGGCGAACGGGCGAGGACCGCCGTGGCGCAAGCCCGCATCGCGCTCGATCAGGCGCGGGAGACTGCGCGGATCGCCCGCGCCAGTCTCGCTGCCTTCTGGGGCGGCACGGCCGATTACAATCTCGATCCCTCGCCGTTCGGGATCGCTACCCCCGGCGCGACGGCGGCCGAGGACAGTCCCGACCTCGCCCTGCTCGCCGCCGAGCGCGACGCTGCCGGTGCCCGCGTGCGGCTTGCGGAGACCGGCAATGCCGGCGACCCGACCGCGCGGGTTGGCGTTCGCCATTTCGGGCAAGGCAATGACGTGGCGATTATAGTTGGCGGCTCGATCCCGCTCGGCAACCGCGCCGCCAATCGCGGCAATGTCGCGCGCGCCAATGCCGAAGCTCAGGCCGCCGAAGCCGAGATCGCCGTCGCGCGGGTGCAGGTGCGGCGTGAAATCGACCGGCTGACAGCCGAACGGGCGAGCCTTGCCGCCGAGATCGTCCGGATCGAACGCGAGGTTCTGCCGAGCGCGGAGCGCGCGGTGGTGCTGGTGCGCGATGGTTTCGCGCGCGGCGGCACCGCCTTCACCTTCCTCGAAGTCAACCAGGCCCAGCAGGCCGTCGTCGATGCCCGGTCCCGCCGGGTCGAGCTGCTGCGCCGCTTCCATCTCGATGGCGCCCGGCTCGACCGGCTGACCGGTCGCCATGCCTCCCTCCTTGCCAGCGCGGAGAACCGCTGATGACACGATCCTTCCTTTTCGCGGGCTCGCTGCTCGCTCTTTCCCTGCTCGCCGGATGCGGCGAGTCCCCTGCCACCAAGGAGGCGGCCGAACCCAAGGCGGCCGCTGCCGCCGACGACTATGAACGCGGGCCGCATCGCGGGCGAATGCTGCGCGACGGCGATTTCGCGGTCGAGATCACCATCTTCGAGGATGGCGTAGATCCCGAGTTCCACGTCTATGCCTACCGGAAAGACAAGCCCATTCCGCCAGGCGAAGTCCAGCTTGCGATCGAGCTGTCGCGCCTTGGCGGCAAGGTCGATCGTTTTGCCTTCACCCCGCAGGAGGACTATCTGCGCGGCGGCGGTGTGGTGATCGAGCCTCATTCGTTCGACGTGAAGGTGCGCGCGGTCGAAGGCGGCCGCACGCACAACTGGACCTACGCCTCCTATGAGGGCCGGACGACGATTTCGGCCGAGGCGGCGCGGGCCGGAGGCGTCAAGACCGAGCGCGCGGGTTCCGCGACCGTTGCCGAGCTGATCGACATGGGCGGGCGGATCGAGATCACGCCCGAAGGCAAGGCCGATGTCCGCGCCCGGCTTCCCGGCCAGATCGTCTGGATGACCGGCAAGCTGGGCGATCGGGTCAGCCGGGGGCAGACACTCCTGCGCGTCGAGTCCAGCCATTCGCTCCAGACCTACGCGGTGCCGGCGCCGATCAGCGGCACCATCATCGAGAAGAACGCCAATGTCGGCGACACCACCGGCGACCGGGCGCTGTTCGTGGTTGCCGATCCCACGAAGCTCCATGCCGAGTTCTTCGTCTATCCCCGCGACGCCGAGCGCGTGCGCGTGGGCCAGCGGGTGAGCGTGCGAAGCCTGTCGGGCGAAGCGAAGCTCGACGCGCCCGTGGAAGCCGTGCTGCCGACCGCGGACGTCGCCAGCCAGACGATGATGGCGCATGTCCATCTGCCGCCCGAAGCGTCGCGAACCTTCCGCCCCGGCATGGGCGTCGAGGGATCGTTCGCCGTGGCCGAAGCGCAAGTGCCGCTCGCGGTCAGGACCAAGGCCATCCAGCGGTTCCGCGATTTCGAGGTGGTCTATGCCAGGGTCGGCAACACCTACGAGGTGCGGATGCTGGAGATCGGGCGGCGCACGCCTGAATGGACCGAAGTGCTCGGCGGCCTCGAACCCGGCACCGAATATGTGACCGACGGCGCTTTCCTGATCCGCGCCGACATCGACAAGTCGGGGGCCAGCCATGACCACTGAGACCGCCACCCACAAGCATACGCCCTTGCTTGAACGCCCACCTCTTCTGGAAAAGATTGTCGCCTCCGCGATCCGCTTCCGCTGGGCCGTGCTGGTCGTTGTCGCGCTGCTCTGCGGCATCGGCGTCTGGGCCTTCCAGCGCCTGCCGATCGACGCGACGCCGGACATCACCAACGTCCAGGTGCAGATCAACAGCGAAGCGACCGGCTTCTCGCCGCTCGAAGCCGAGCAGCGCGTCACCTTCCCGGTCGAGACCGCGATCGCCGGTTTGCCGGGCCTGCAATATACCCGCTCGATCTCGCGCTACGGTCTTTCCCAGGTAACGGCCGTGTTCGAGGACGGCACCAATATCTACTTTGCGCGCCAGCTCATCAACGAACGGCTCCAGACGGCGCGCGACCAGCTTCCCGATGGCGTCGCGCCCGAGATGGGGCCGATCGCCACCGGGCTGGGCGAGATCTTCATGTATACGCTGGAAGCGGCGCCGAATGCCCGCAAGCCGGATGGGAGCCGCTATACACCCGAAGATCTGCGCACGCTTCAGGATTGGGTGATCCGGCCCCAGCTCAGGAACACCCCCGGCGTCACCGAGGTCAACAGCATCGGCGGCTATGAGCGACAGTATCATGTGACGCCGCTGCCTGACCGGCTCTCGGCCTATGGGCTTACTCTCAACGATGTTGTCGAGGCATTGGGGCGCAACAACGCCAATGTCGGCGCGGGCTATGTCGAGCGCTACGGCGAGCAATATCTGGTCCGCGTGCCGGGCCAGGCGTCGGGCATCGACGATCTCAAGTCGATCATCGTAACCAATCGGGGCGGGATACCGATCCGCGTGGCCGATGTCGCCGATGTCGGCATGGGCGAAGAACTGCGCACCGGCGCGGCGACCGAGAACGGCCAGGAAGTCGTGCTCGGCACCGTGTTCATGCTGGCTGGTGAGAACAGCCGGATCGTCGCGCGCGCGGCCGCCGCGCGGCTCGAGGAAGCGGCCAGGGCGCTCCCGGCGGGCGTGAAGGCCGTGCCGATCTACGATCGCACCGATCTCGTCGAACGGGCGATCTGGACCGTCGAGAAGAACCTGCTCGAAGGTGCGCTGCTGGTGATCGTCGTCCTGTTCCTGCTGCTCGGCAATATCCGCGCGGCGCTCATCACGGCGGCGGTGATCCCGATTACCATGCTGATGACCATCACCGGCATGGTGCGCGCGGGCGTCTCGGGCAATCTCATGAGCCTGGGCGCGCTCGACTTCGGGCTGATCGTCGATGGCGCGGTCATCATCGTCGAGAACTGCCTGCGCCGGTTCGGCGAGGCACAGCACCAGCTAGGGCGGCTGCTGAAACGCGAGGAACGCTTCGCGCTCGCCGCGTCGGCGACGTCGGAGGTCATCCGGCCGTCGCTGTTCGGGATGCTCATCATCGCTCTGGTCTATGTGCCGATCTTCGCGCTCACCGGCGTCGAGGGGAAAATGTTCCACCCGATGGCGATCACCGTCGTCATGGCGCTGACCTTCGCGCTGATCCTGTCGCTGAGCTTCGTGCCGGCGGCAGTCGCGCTGTTCGTCACCGGCAAGGTTGAGGAGAAGGAAAGCCGTCTGATGGGCTGGGCGCGCAAGGTCTATGCGCCCGCGCTCGATGCCGCCCTGCGGCTCCGGGTTGCGTTCGTCGCGGGCGCGGTGGCGCTGGTCGCCATCGCGGGCTTTGCCGCGACGCGCATGGGATCGGAGTTCGTTCCCAATCTCGACGAGGGCGACATCGCGCTCCACGCCCTGCGCATCCCCGGCACAAGTCTCAGCCAGGCGATCCAGATGCAGACCACGCTCGAAGCGCGATTGAAGCGGTTCCCCGAGGTCGAGCGGATCGTCGCCAAGATCGGCACCGCCGAAGTGGCGACCGATCCGATGCCCCCTTCGGTCGCCGATACCTTTATAATGCTCAAGGATCGCAGCGAATGGCCGGACCCGCGCAAGCCCAAGGCCGAGCTGGTCCGCGAGATGCAGGAAGCCGCCGCGACCATTCCCGGCAACAATTACGAGTTCACCCAGCCGATCCAGATGCGATTCAACGAACTGCTGTCGGGCGTCCGGGCCGATGTCGCGATCAAGGTGTTCGGCGACGATCTCGATCAGTTGTTGGAGATCGGTCAGGCCGTCGAAGGCGTGGTGAGCGGCATCGAGGGCGCGCAGGATGTGAGCGTCGAGCAGGTTACGGGGCTGCCCGTCCTCCAGATCACGCCCGACCGGGCGGCGCTGGCGCGGCTCGGCCTCAACATCGGTGATATCCAGGAGGTGGTGGCGGTCTCGATCGGCGGCCGGGAGGCCGGGCGGATATTCGAGGGCGACCGGCGCTTCCCGGTGATCGTGCGATTGCCCGAGGACATCAGGAGCAAGGCCGACGAGATCGGGCGCTTGCGGATTCCGCTGGCAGGCAATGGCGCCAACCCGCGCGGGTTCGTGCCGCTCGCCGATGTCGCCAAGGTCGAGGTGGTGATCGGACCCAACCAGATCAGCCGCGAGGACGGCAAGCGCCGCGTCGTCGTGACCGCCAACGTGCGCGGGCGCGATCTCGGCTCGTTCATCGAGGAGCTTCAGCAAAAGGTGGACGCCGAGGTCGAAGTCCCCTCCGGCTATTGGGTGAGCTATGGCGGTACGTTCGAGCAATTGATCTCGGCGGCCGAGCGGCTGCGCCTGGTGGTGCCCGCCGCGCTGCTGCTGATCTTCGGCTTGCTCTACGGCCTGTTCCGATCCGCCAGGGATTCCGCCATCGTCTTCTCCGGCGTGCCGCTGGCGCTGACCGGCGGCGTGGCGGCGCTGCTGATCCGGGGTATGCCGCTCTCGATCTCGGCGGGTGTCGGGTTCATCGCGCTCTCGGGCGTGGCGGTCCTGAACGGCGTGGTGATGCTAAGCTTCATCCGGCAGCTCCGCGCCAGTGGCAACGGCCTTGAGGATGCGATCCGCGAAGGCGCCCTCACCAGGCTGAGACCCGTGCTGATGACCGCGCTGGTGGCAAGCCTCGGGTTCGTGCCGATGGCGTTCAACGTCGGCGCGGGCGCGGAAGTGCAGCGGCCGCTCGCAACAGTTGTGATCGGCGGCATCATCTCCTCGACACTGCTGACGCTGCTGGTCCTGCCCGCGCTCTATCGCCTCGTGCATGGCCGCAGGGCCGAACCCGAAACGCGAACGCCGCCGGACATGGCGCCCGCCATAAACTGACCCATGCCGCTCCCATGCGTCGATCGCGCATGGGAGCGGACAGTCTGAGGAATTGCCCATGCTCTCGGTTCTCGCCAATCGCACCTACCGCCACCTGTTCCTGGCGCAGATAATCGCGCTGGTCGGCACCGGCCTCGCCACGGTCGCGCTCGGCCTGCTCGCCTATGACATCGCCGGGGCCGATGCGGGGGCCGTGCTCGGCACGGCGATGGCGATCAAGATGATCGCCTATATCGGCGTCGCCCCGGCCGTCGGCGCCTATGCGAGCCGCTTGCCGCGCCGCAGCTTCCTTGTCGCGATGGACGTGATCCGTGGGCTGGTCGCGCTGGCGCTGCCGTTCGTCGATCAGGTCTGGCAGGTCTATTTCCTGATCTTCGTGCTGCAATCAGCCTCGGCCGGATTCACGCCCACCTTCCAGGCCACCATTCCTGACGTGCTGCCCGACGAGAAGGACTATACTAGCGCATTGTCGCTCTCGCGCCTCGCTTACGACATGGAAAGCCTGACCAGCCCGATGCTCGCCGCCGCGCTGCTGACGGTGATGAACTTCCACTGGCTGTTTTCGGGCACCGCGATCGGCTTTGCCTGCTCGGCGCTGCTGGTCCTGACGACGGTTCTGCCGCGTGCTGCCGCCGCCAAGCCAAAAGGCGGCATCTACGACAACACCACGCGCGGCGCCCGGCTCTATCTCAAGACGCCCCGGCTGCGCGGGCTGCTGGCGGTGACGCTCGCCGCCGCCGCCGCGAGCGCGATGGTGATCGTCAATACGCCGGTGCTGGTGCAGGCGGCGCTCGGGTTGGGGCAACGGGAGGTGGCGATCACGCTCGCCGCGTTCGGCGGCGGCTCGATGTTGGCCGCGCTGCTGCTGCCGCGCCTGCTCGACAAGCTGCCCGACCGCACGGTGATGCTTGCGGCGGCCCCGGCAATGACCATCGCGCTGGCCGCGCTGGCTCTCTCCTGGCGCGGTCATGCCTCGCCCGGCTATTGGAGCGTCATTCTCGCGGGGTGGGCGGTGCTCGGCATTGCCTATTCGGCGAGCATCACGCCGGGCGGCCGCCTGTTACGACGATCGTCGGGCGAAGCGGATCGGCCCGCCCTGTTCGCCGCGCAGTTCGCGCTCAGCCATGTGTGCTGGCTCGTCGCCTATCCGCTGGCTGGCCAGACCGGCGCGCAGGGTGGCATGGGCCTGGCGTTCGCGGTCGCCGCCGCGCTGTCGCTGATCGGCGTGGGACTAGCGTTCCTGATCTGGCCAAAGGAGGATGCCGACGTGGTGGAGCACGATCACGCCGCCCTTCCGCCCGACCATCCCCATCTCGCCGAAGGCCATCCGCAGGGTCGCGCGGCCCATATATTCGTGATCGACGAACTGCATCCGCACTGGCCGATCCGATAGGATCGCGGAGTCGGAAAAGCGGACGCCGGGGGATGGCCCCGGCGTCCTTGCAGGGTCAAGGCTGGCGGAAGTCGCCCAAGACGAACTGGCCGCCTGCCGTCAGCACGACATGGAACAGCTTGCGCGCCGCATTCGGTTCGGCTTCGTTGCGAAAGGTCACGATCGTCTGGCGCTGACCCTGGCTGGTGCGCTCGCGCGTGCCGGCAACGGTCGCCTTCGACCAGCTCGCCGGCAGCTTCGCCTGGCTGATGAGCCGCACCACATTGTCGCGGGCGGTCTGCTGGGGGGTGCGCGCCTCATGCTCCTCGTCGTCATGGTCGGGATGGGCGAGCGCCGGGGCAGCATGGAGCGCGAAGGCGGCAAGAGCGATAAGAGCAATACGCATGGAAATATCCTTTTCAGATTGGAAATGAGGTTCAGGGAAGCGCGGCGAACTTCTCGAAGTCGCCGGTTGCGGTCACGGTGATGGTGACGGGCTGGTCGGTGCGGTTCTTCCAATACCAGCCATGCGTGCCGTCGAAGGGCGCGCGGAACTTGCCCGATGCGCCAGCCGAGCTGCCTTTCTCATAGCTCGTATAGTCGTCGCTCGCAGCGCCTGCCGGCTCGCCGTGCAGCTCGAAACGGACCTCCGCGCCATCCGTGGCCCAGCGATAGTCGAACTCGCCGCCCGCCTTCATGGTCGCCTTGACCTCACGGCCTTCATTGGGAGCGAGCGTCAGCTTCACCTCGACGCGTTCCCCGGCCTTCAGCGCGGGCGCCGGGGATGCGGCGGGCGCTGCGGCCACGGGCGTCGCCGGGACGGCATGGCTTGCGGCTTCCGCCCGCTTGACCTTGCCCATCTCGGTCAGCCCGAGCAAGCGGCCGACGCCGGTGGGATCGACGCCATATTCGGCCGGAAGCACGGTCGTCACGAGAATGACGGCGGCGGCTCCGAGAGCGATCAGGGTCGCGCGGTTGAGCTGGCGCAGGCTCGGCAACTCCCCGATGCCGGGTTGCGGAACTTGGTTCATGATGCGGCTCCTTCCAGAGCAAAGCCCGCGAGCTGATAGCCGGTGAGCACGAAGCCCGCGGTCATCAGCACGACGTTGGCGGTGAAGGCATGGGCCGAAAAGCTGCGCGTGCGCCGCCAGTAGCCCATGACGATAAGGATGGCGGCGAGCGCGAGGATCTGCCCGATCTCGACGCCGACATTGAACGAGAGGAGATTGACGATCAGCCCATCCGGGGACAGCGAGAAGTCTTGTAGCTTGGTCGCAAGGCCGAAGCCGTGGAACAGGCCGAAGATCAGCACCGCCGCCTTGGTATTGGGCTGGACGCCGAACCATCGCTGGAACGCGCCGAGGTTGTCGAGCGCCTTGTAAACGACCGACAGGCCGATGATCGCATCGACCAGATAGGCGCTGACATTCGTGCCCATGAGGACGCCCGCGATCAGCGTCGTCGAGTGACCGATCGCGAACAGCGTCACATAGGCGGCGATGTCCTTCATCCGGTAGAGGAAGAAGATCACGCCGAACAGGAACAGCAGATGGTCGTAGCCCGTCACCATATGCTTGGCGCCGAGATAGAGGAACGCGCCGATCTGTGGCCCGCTCGTCTGTTCGATATAGCCCTGATCGCCCTCGGCGACGCCGTGCGCGAAAGCCGCGCCAGCGAAGGAAAAGGCCATCAGGGCAAGGAGGACCGTGCGGCAAATCGCCGGAGGTCTGGCCCGTAAGGAATTCATGACATGACTTTCCTGAGCGCCGGACGGGCAAGCGGCCCGCCAGGCACATGCCTGGAGAAACGGCGCGAAACAAACCCGCACCGCGTTCACGCGGCGGCTGCCGCATCAGGCTCAGGCGGCGGGTGGCTCGAGCAGCGGCGCGAGAACGGCCGATGGCAGTTGCGGTTGGTTGTGCGGCCAGTGTCGGGGCGCTCGGTCAAGCCTCGTCGCCGGGACCGGCGCCGCATACGCGAGCCGGTCGACGAGCAGATGAACATGGGCGCTGGTCCCGTCCGATTCATGATCGGTATCGGGCGCATCGCTAGGGCTATGGCCATGCCCGGCATGATGATGTTCGGCCGTGAGCGCGTGATCGTGGCTGATCGACGCGATCGGACCGCCGTGGGAGAAAGCCAGCGTCAGCACGAACAGCAAGGAAAGTAGCCGGACGATCAACATAGCAAGGTCGAGAGACCTTTCCTTCCAAAGTGTTCTTAAGCCCGAATCCTGCGAACTTCGCAATTCCTGACCGCGCTTATCTGCGAATTATTCGCAAAAAGGAAGCTCTGGATCAATCCTGGAGCAATTGCAGCTTCTGCGCTTGCCCAATCACCCGCCGCACGCCCTCGGGCGACCATGCCAATCCGCCGCGCGGCGTTGGCTCACGCAGATCTCGGGTCAGCCAGGACGCAATGTCCCGTAACGAGGAATCCGGATGCGTTTTCAGGCGATCGGCGACAAGCCGCGCGACCCGCGTATCAGGCGGCAGGCGCGGTGCCTGGTCAAGGATGATTGCATCGGCATAGCCGGCCTTTACCAGGGCTCGGCACGCTTTCACCAGAGTTCGCTCGCTGAACGAGCGCACGGGTGGCGTGATGGCGCGGATTTGCCGTAGGACTAGTGCCCAAGGCAGATGCGGCCGCAATCTGGCAACCGTCGGCAACCAGCGGTGCCGATCGTCGATCAACTCATTGAGATAGCGTTCCTTGAGGCTGTAGCGGATATCGGCGATCGCCGCCGGATCGCGTGCGCGCATCTTCGGGTTTCCAGGTTTAGCTCCTCGTGCAACGGCCGCCTTAAGACCGGCGCGGGTCCGCTCGCGGATCAGCGCACGCTCGAACTCCGCGAAGGCGCCGAGCATTTGCGTCATCAGCATGCCCTGCGCGCTCGATGTATCGATCGGATCGTTGATCGAGCGAAAATAGGCGCCCTTCCCCCTCAGGGTCTCCACGATCTCGAGCAGATGCGAAAGCGATCGTGCCAAACGGTCGATCCGAACCACCAGCAACGTATCGCCATGCCCGACGCGTGCGAGCGCACGCGCGAGGTTCGGACGATCGCGGCTGCCCCCGCTCGCCTTGTCCTCGAGGATCACCGTGCAGCCTTCGGCGCGCAGCGCACTGAGCTGGATGGCCGTGTCCTGCTCGTCGGTCGAGACCCGCGCGTAGCCGATCAAAGCCATTTGTCACATTCCATATAACGGGGTCAAACGACCGGTTGTCCCCGTACGATAGAGTTTTGAGCAAGTGGCGGCTGGTCTTGATCGCCATGAACGCGCGCCGGTGATCCAAGGAGAGAATGTTGCGCGCCGCGCCAGCGCCTATACCCGTGAGGGATTGAGCCCCCTCCCCACTCAAAGGTTCAAAAGCGCCCCAATCCGCGACTTTCCGGCGCTTTGCCAATGCCAGTCCAGTGGTTTGGTATCGGAGTCCGGAGGTTTGGGGTCAGCCTGACGCGCTACATCGCGGGAAACGCTGGAGTCCGGTCGTATAGGGAAACCGACACTTGTAGCCCACCTTATAAAGAACGGTCAAATCTGCTTATGTGATAAGTGCAATTATCACGGGTCCATGCAAAACAACGTACGAGAGAGGAAACCAACTACTGACTTTGGTTTCTCGGCGTGGCATCGTCGGTTACCCATGGCCCGCGACGACAACCCTCCCGCCGATGACCCTTTTCTCCTGCTGGGGCGCCTCGACGGCCGCCTGCAGGGTAGCACAAGCGCGGACATCTTTCTCGCCCGTTCGCGTCTTGAAGGAGCCTCCGCCCTTTGCGGCCTCGCCGGCGTGCCGATCGCAGTGAGAGACCTGCAAGACTGGATCGCGGGCCGCACGCCCCCTCCCCGCTCGTCCGAGGGACTCAACGATCCGATCTCGGTGGCGGCCATCTTCCACATCGCCCTCAGCCGGGATGAGGACCTCAGCGACCCACTCGCCCGCGCGACGCTGAATGCGCTACGTTCCGTTTTGGACGATCGCGCTGAAGCGGAAACCTATGCGACGTCGGACCTCGCCCATTTCGGTCCACTTTGGCGGCAAGTGCAGGCGGCCGCAGACGCCCCCTTCCCTACTGGCGACCTCCTCAGCGTCGCGGACCGCATCTTCGAGCTGGCCGCATCCACCGAGCCAGCGCCCACAAGCGGATGGGATGTAGTTAGTCTCGATGGTCGGACGCTCAACCTTCCACCGCGCGGTCGCGACCGAAACTGGCTGCTTGCGGTCGCCGTGCCACGGATGCTCTACCGCGCCGGCTTCACCACGCGGGTCATCCCCTCTTTTATCCTGCTGCCAAAGTACCTGCCCCCCTCCCCCGCTGAGCTCGCCAGGCTGATGGTGCAGGCGATTGGCCGAACGGCTCAGACGGGGCTTCGGGAACTGGCTTCCCTCGAACGTGCGGCGGCGCGCATCCAATTGGATCTCCAGGCCACGAAGCGGAGCAAGGCTCCCCTGCTCGCTCGGCTCCAACTCTCCTACCCGGGACTTCAGCCCGCCGCGGTCGCGCGCCTTTTGAAGGTGACGCCCCAAGGTGCCCGCAAGCTCCTGGCGTCGGCCTCGTCCGCGTCACGCCCAGTGCTGATCTAGTACCGCTCGGATTGCCTCCTCCGCATCCTGGCGGGACGCTCCGCCCTTGCTCAGCAGGGTCAAGCGAATGCCCTTCCGGTCGGCGCCCTCAATCCGGAGCACCGGCTTCCCGGTTGAACTGGAGATGGTCTCCGGCTTTCCTGACCTCTTGGGGGATCCTGACCTCTTGGGGGGGTCTACCGCCAAGGTGAGCGCCTTGATCACATCGAGAACCGGCAGCGCCTCGCCGCTCGCCGCCTGCGCTTCGGAAAGCCGCGCTGCCTCCTTGTAGGCCCTCGCCTTACGGTCCTCCGGCTTCAGAAGGCCCTTAAGGGCCATCGCGTTGCGAATGCCAAGATCCTGCGGATTCACGAACGCCCGGGTCAGCTCCTCTGGCAGGCGCGCCAGATCGAGGTAGCGGGTCAGCCAGCTCTCGGAGACCTTGAGCCTCTCGGCCATGGTCTTCTGGCGGCCGTCGTAATAGGTGTCGAGCGCGCGCAGATAGTCCCTCGCCCGCTCAAGGTCAGTCAGGTCATCACGAGCCCGGTTCTCGATGTCGGCGAGTCGGAAAGCTTCCTCGTCCCCGATTTCGCGCACATCGACCAGGAACTTGAAGTCAGGATAATTGTGGGTTCTCAGCCAGGTGATCGACCAATGCCGCCGCGCTCCACAGATCACTTCGAAATCGAAGTCAGGATCGCCTGAGACTCGCCGCACGATCGCCGGCATCTCCTGGCGCCCCTGCGCCTTGATGCTCTCGATCAGATCGGCGCAGCGTTCCTCGGTAAGCAGCGCGTAGTCGCGGTTGTGGCCTGCCCACATTCGACAGCGCGCCGGATCGACAAGCTCATGCGTGCGATTGACGATCGCGCCGGAAGCAAGGTCTGCAAGCCTATTCGAGCGCCCCGTCAGCACGTTTGAAGCGAGGCCCGAGCGACGCGGTGGCGGAGTCTCCTCGGACAGGTCGATGCCCGCCGCCAGATCGGCCGCGAAGCCGGTGTTTTTCCTGCTCATTCGAGCCTCCCTCTAGCGAATTGCACGCGTGCAATTGTTCCTTGTTCTCGCAAAATTGCACGCGTGCAATTTCGGACTTTCACGCCAGCGCAGCCTTGCGCAACGCTGCCTGATGGCTTGGCCACATCGACCTGATATCGACTTCGATCTCCGCGTTCACGCCGTCGAGATAACCAAGGCAGCGATTGCGAACGGCCGAGCTGGTCGCAGGGCCATCAAGCTCATACACGGTCATCAGCCGGGCGGTTGCATTATCGATCTCGGCCGAATCCTTGAGTGGTGTCCGCACCATCGCATGCCCGAACAGCGTCCGCATCAAATGCAGCAGCTCCTTTTGCATCGACTTGTTCTCGTCGACCTTGGAGCCGACGAACCGCAAGAACTGAAGCTCCGGCGCCAAACCACGCTCGGCCAGCTGCTCGATTGTCTCATCAAGCATCGACAGGAATGCCGCCGTTGACGAGAAATCCATGACCGTCGGCGGCACCGGAACGACCAGAGCGTTCGCCGCGCGGAGAACCGACAGCGAGATGGCGCCCAGCGCCGGCGGTGGATCCATCACGATCACGTCGAAACGATCCGAAATACTCTCGACCCCCTCCTTCAAGCGGTCGAGAAGCCCGTCGCTTCCCCGCGCCATGCGCGCGGCCAGTTCATACTCCGAGTTGAACAGGCGGAGGTTCGCCGGGATCAGCTCGAGGCCATCGAAATGCGTCTTGCGCAGTGCGTAATCGAGCGATGACCGCTCGCCCTCCCGGAGAAACGGATAGAGCGTATCGTCCTCGCCGAGGTCGAGATCGGGAACGTAGCCGAACAGCGTCGTTGCAGAAGCCTGGCTATCGCAATCGACGAGGGCAACGCGATAGCCCCGGATCGCAAGATATTGGGCAAGGTGGACCGCTACCGTGGACTTGCCCACCCCGCCCTTGAAGTTCTGGACGGCAACGACACAGCACGGATCAGTTGGCGCCCGATAGGGACGGGTTCCGAACACCCCTCGCATGTCATTCAGCTGAGCCAGCGTATATCGTTCGCGTCGATTGGTGTCGGTCCGCGATGGCTCGGGAAGGCGCCCGTCCTTCTCCGCATCGCGGATCGCCGCCGGCGTTCGACCTACCAACTCGGCCGCCTTGCTGATCGTGAAGGTCGGCTCGCGCCGGTCATCAGCCCGCGCACTACGGGCTGAATCGCGCAGCTTCTCAAGCACTGACGAAGTTCGACTCGCAAGCGTCGCAACCGAGACGATCCGCTCGGCTTCCTCTATCTCGAGTCCGTTAGCCACATGACTACCTTTCGCAATTCGGCGTGTGGTACACCGACTTGCGCTTTTCGGTCAAGAAATGACGAACTTTCGAAAGTCGTCGTACCGTGAAGCCGCCATCGGGCTCGTTTTACCCGTCATCCTGACTCGGTGGGGGTCATCGAAATTGCACGCGTGCAATTCCTGCTCTCAGGGACGTCCCCGACGGTTGACCCAGCCCTCGCAGAATCCCTTCCAAGACGCGACCATCTTGGCACCCCGGACCTTTCCAAGGCGCTCACCCATATGCTCGCGATAGGCATCCGCGATCATGTTGATGTCCCAGCCACCGCCATGTGCACGGCCGATCGCCAGGAGTTCATCCTCGCCAAAATGAAGCGACCCACGCGGGAACGTCTTCTCCTCCGGCTTGGCTTTGGGAAGAACCTTCTTTGGCGCCGAAATCATCCCCTGCCCTGCCCGCGCGACGCTCACCGTCTCCACGCTACCGTCACGCCTCGATTCGCGTCCCGATGAGTGCCGATTTAGCTCATCCACCGTCTCGATGACCTCGGGTGCGCCCTTTGGCTCGAAGCGGAACTCCAGCTCGGTGACCGTCCGCCCCTGCCGGATCTCCCGCCACTCCACCCTGAAATGGGCCAGCTGATCGATCTCGGCCTTCGCCTTTTCCAGCACCTTCCGCCGCAACTGGGCGAAGTCAGCATAGACCTCCGGCGGAATGCCGAGCGCGGCGCGGAGCGCTTGCATGTCGCCCTTCCATGTGGCCTGCCTCCGATGCAGCCGGAGCGCGCCAAGCTCATAAAGTTTTAGAGCGTAGCTCGATCTGAAGCCAAGAACGGCCTGCCGGTTGAGCACCGCATAGGTCTCGGAAGCCTGGATGAGCTTCCGCGCGTCGGGCGTGAACTCCCATTCGATCCAACCCGCCTCGCCACCGTCCTCCTCCGTCTCCTCGCGCGATCGCGAGATGAGCGAAAAGCGGAGCGTGGCCTTCTTCCCTCGCCACGATTTGTCGTCGACTGCGAACAGCGTGCGATGGAGCTCCTCCAACATGTCGCTGATACGCTCATTGCCCTTGTGACCCCGGCGGATGTCTGCCTTGCGCATGCGATGCGGACGATCCTCCCAGGCATCCCCGCCCGCCGTAAGGATCATCAGCGCAAGCAATCGCGAGGCTGTCAGACTAAGAGACTCGCCCTTGACGAACTTAACCTCGATGATGTTGCCTGGTTTGGCGAACTGATCGCCACCTTTGGCCTTCAGCGCCGCCGCAACTCGCATCGCACGGCCTGGCGATGCTTCCTCGCCGCTCTGGTCTACTGCCTCGTCTATTTGGCCAGCGTCGGTTTCCATGCCATAATTACGATCAGTTGTGAGTCTCCGGTGCCTAGTTGCTGCCTGACCTGACCTCGTCCGTCAAGTCAGGTCAGGATCATCCGCCGCCCGGCCTCCCCCAATCGGTCAGGACAAATTTGCATGGCTGTGGGCAAGAATTCGAGGAACGCTGCCGAGTCGCGCGGCGCCCCCCAAACAATGCTCGCGAACCGCCTTTCCGATCGCTTCGTCGATCAGGGCGCCTCAAAACTAGGCCGAAGCACGCCAAGAATGACGCCCCCCCCCAATCGGTCAGGATTGCCCCAGCAGGTCAGGTATCGCCCCCCAACGGGACAGGTTGAAGCCCCCAATGGGTCAGTCAAACACCCCCGTCCGGTCAGGCAAAACGCCGTAGTCCGTTGATTTCTATGAGCTTTTCGTGCCCTGAATCTGAATCTTTTGAATCACGAATCCTTCCGCTGCGAGCAGCGGCGTTTTTAAAGATGATTCTTTGAGGAAGTTCACCCGAGTCGCACCCGTCGACAACTGGCACGTCGCTGAGGAGGGGAGAGGGGTCTAGGCTGGCGAGCAGGAGGTGAACCCATGCCGCTTACAGCCAAGAGGCCCACGCAGGAACTAGTCGACATCGTCGGGGCGCTCGGTGGTACCTGGAGCGGCTATATCGCGATGTGCCGCTGCCCAGCTCATAGCGACAGCGATCCAAGCCTGTCGATCCGCCAAGGTGATCGCGGGATCCTCGTTACCTGCTTTGCCGGATGCTCGCGAGAAGACGTCCTGCGGGAACTCCGCCGGGTCCGACCAGATCGCCACTATTCGGCACCCGAGGCAACCGGTCCGCAGCGCCCGGCCAATGTCGAGCGGCTCTGGGAGCAGGCTGGCGATGTTCGAGGCACCTTGGCCGAGCGCTATCTCGCTCGCCGCAACCTCCTTCCGCCGCCACGCGAGGTGCGCTTCCATCCGCGGTGCCCGTACATGCCGAAGCCGAAGACCATATTCGAGCCTGCCCTGCTGATCGCGGTGCGCGAGACCCGTCAACTGGTCGCCATTCAGAGGATTTTTCTCGACCCCGCGACCGCCGACTATACGCGCAAGGTAATGCTTGGCACGCCTGGGAACGGCTCGTGGCGGGGCGGGGAGGGGGGCACCATCCTTGCGATTGCCGAAGGCTTCGAAACCGCAGATGCGTTCGCTCGTCTCAACGCCATCCCCTGCTGGGCTTCTCTCGGCGCACGGCGGCTCGATCAACTGGTCATCCCGTCCGCGATCGATACGCTGCTCATCGCCCAGGACAATGACGCCGAAGGCCGACGCGCCGCCGACAAGGCGGAAAACCTTTATCGACGGCCGGGTCTGATTATCCGCCGGGCACCGCCCCCGGCAAAGTTCAAGGATTGGGCGAAAGCCCTCGACGCCACCGTCCAGCGCATCAGCGCCTAGGCGCTCGGCGCCGGAAGAGGGGAGGGGGATCGAGAGCGTGATGCTGCTGAGGGTGCAGCCACGCAGGAGATTCCGAGATGACCGACCTCTTCCACGCGGCCGATGGCGCCGACCATCAAGCCGCGCGTCTTCTCCTTCCGCACCTCGCAGCGGACAGCGTCATCAGCCGCCGCCTGATCAACGATATCATGGTCACTGCTTTCGGCGGGTCCGACGCCGACGGTCGCTGGACTCAGCGCACGAGCTTCGAGGTCCTCGAACATGCGCTCGCCCTACACCTCCGCTCAAGCTGCCAGGGCTTGAATTCTTTTGCTGAAGTCAGCGGCCTGGTCGCACTTTCGGAGAGGCTCCCGACCCAGACGGTGCGGAGCGAGGAGCAACTCGACTGGCAGCAATTTTCAACGCCAGTCGACATCGCCGCCGTCGCGGTCCTGCTTGCGGACGTCCAGCCCGATGACGTCATCCTCGAGCCGAGCGCCGGCAACGGACTGCTTGTCGCTCAAATCGGGCAGCACAAAGCCCTCCACCTCAACGAGCTCGATCCCCTCCGCCGTGGGCGGCTGCACCACGTCTTCCCGGAGGCTACGATCTCCGGCGAGGATGGCGCAACGATCAACTCGACCTTGGCTGCTGCCGAGCGACCCTCGCTCATCCTCATGAATCCGCCGTTCTCGCGCTCCCTCGGGCGTGGCGCCGACGACTATGCGGCGGTCCGCCATCTACAGGCTGCGCTTCGCCGGCTGCAGTCGGGGGGACGTCTGGTTGCGATCATGCCTGATTGGTTCGGACCCAGCGCCAGAATGCGCGACCAGTACGAAACGGTGCTGCGCAACGTCACCGTCCAGACCTCGGTGCGGCTCGAAAAGTGCTATTTGAAGCACGGGACCTCGATCGCCGTCCGACTGTTCGTGATCGACAAGGTCCCCGGCAAGGCGCCGCCTTCCGTAATCCAGCGCTCTTCCGTGGCCGAGCTTCTCGATGCGCTGCGCGTTCCCGCAAGATCGAGGGCCCGTCGAGACGAGTGCGTGCCTGCGCCAAAGCGGTCGGGCGGCGTCTCGCTTTTTCGCGCGGTCAAGAGCAGCCGCCCAGAACCGCGGACCTTTCACGCACCCGTTCGTAACGATGTGCTCCCCGTCGAATATGAGAAGCTCGCGACGCCTGCACCGCTCCTCGAGCAGACCGGCGTCTATCTTCCCTACCGTCCAAGCCGCATCAGCTTCGCCACCGCCGGCGAACATCCGACCGCGCTGGTCGAATCCGTGGCGATGGGATCGATCCCGGCGCCGGTCCCCGACTATGTCCCGTCGCTACCCGAGCGCACCGTCGCCGAGCGCCTGCTTTCCGCTTCCCAGCTCGAAACGGTCGTCTATGCGGGGCATGCCTGGGCGCAGACGATCCCCGGTCGCTTCAAGCCGAACAAGGAAGGCGTCGGCTTGACCCTTGCCGAGGACGGCGACGCCTATCGAAAAGGCTTCTTCCTGGGAGATGGGACGGGTACAGGGAAGGGCCGGCAGATAGCAGCCTGCATTCTCGACAACTGGCTTCAAGGCCGTCGCCGCAACATCTGGGTCACCAAGAACGCCCCCCTTCTCGAAGATGCGCGCCGGGACTGGACTGCGCTCGGCGGTCTCAGCGGCGACATTCAGCCCATCTCCAACTGGAAGATCGACGAGCCGATCAGGCTCGATCAGGGTGTCCTCCTCGTCACCTATCCCACGCTGCGCTCGATGCGCGGCGATCACAGCCGGCTGAAGCAGATCGTCGATTGGGCGGGGGCCGACTTCCAAGGCGTGCTGGCGTTCGACGAGGCTCATGAAATGGGCGGCGTCGCGGGCGGGGAGGGCGCCCTTGGCGCCAAGGAAGGATCGCAGCAGGGTATCTGCGGCGTGCTTCTCCAGAACCAACTTCCCAGTGCGCGCGTGCTCTATGCCTCTGCGACCGGCGCGTCCGACGTCAACAATCTCGCATATGCGGTCCGCCTCGGTCTCTGGGGACCGGAGACCGCCTTTGCCGATCGCGAGCAATTCATCAGCGGCATCCGCAAGGGCGGCATCGCGGCGATGGAGCTAGTTGCTCGCGATCTCAAGGCGACCGGTCTCTACATGGCCCGAGCCTTGAGTTTCGCGGGCGTCGAGTACGAAATTCTGCGGCACGAGCTGACCCCGGCCCAGATCGAAATCTATGACACATATGCCGACGCCTGGTCGATCATCCACCAGAACATGGAACGGGCACTCGAACTCACCGGCGTCGTCGACGGGCTGGAAAACGCCACGCTGAACAGCGGTGCCAAGGCGTCGGCCCGCTCGCGCTTCGAATCCACCAAGCAGCGCTTCTTCGGACAGGTGCTGCTGTCCATGAAGCTTCCGACCGTGATCGCCGCCGTCCGCCAACATCTCGCAAACGGCCAATCGGTCGTACTACAGCTAGTTACCACCGCAGAGTCGATCCTGGATCGTCGTCTCGACGCGCTGAGCCCCGACGAGCGCGCCGAGCTCGAGATCGATCTGTCGCCTCGCGAATATGTGATCGACTATCTCGAGCGCGCCTTCCCGACGCGGCAGATGCGCATTTTCACGGACGATACCGGCACGCAGCGTTCCGTGCCCATGGAAGACGAGGCGGGAAATCCCGTTTACAACCCGGAGGCCGAGGCCGCCCGTTCACAGCTCATTGAAGACCTGTGTGCCTTGCCACCAATCACCTCCGCACTCGACGGCCTGCTAGAGCAGTTCGGGCATGATACGGTCGCCGAAGTGACGGGGCGGACCAAGCGGCTTGTCTCGATGGCCGACGGCCGCCAGAAGCTGGAAACCCGCTCGACCCGGACCAGCCAGGCCGAGGCGGCCGCCTTCATGCAGGGCCGCAAGCGGATCCTCATCTTCTCCGATGCCGGCGGGACGGGTCGGTCATACCATGCGTCGCGCGACGTGCCGAACCAGGAACAGCGCGTCCACTTGTTGCTGGAGCCCGGCTGGCGCGCCGACCGGGCCATCCAGGGCCTGGGCCGCACCCATCGCACGCATCAGGCGAGCACCCCGCTCTTCCGGCCGGTGACAACCGATTGCAAGGGCGAGCTGCGCTTCACGAGCACGATCGCGCGCCGCCTCGACAGCCTGGGCGCTCTTACCCGCGGCCAGCGCCAGACCGGCGGGCAAAACCTCTTTGATCCCGCCGATAATCTCGAGAGCGAATATGCCTGCGCGGCGCTCGTCAGCTGGTTTCATCTGCTTGTCGGTGGCAAGCTGACCAGCGTGTCGCATAGCGAGTTCGAAAGCCGAACCGGGCTAGAGCTCTGCGATAAGGACGGAGTCATGAGGGATGAGCTTCCGCCCATCCAGCGCTGGCTCAACCGGATCCTGGCGCTCCCGATCGCCCTTCAGAACAAGATATTCGATGAGTTTCTTTCTTTGGTCGAAACCCGTGTTTCGGCCGCGCGCGACGCCGGGCGTCTCGACCTCGGAGTCGAGACGATCCTCGTCGACACCGCGACGCTGGTGGATGACACACTCTTGCGAACCGATCCGGTCAGTGGGGCGACATCACACCTGCTCACGATCGAGATCGCTCATCGCAGAACGCCGGTCGCGCTGGACCGCATCCTCCATATCGCGGACAGCGATGCTACAGCCGAGTTCCTGATCAACGGGAAGTCCGGCATGGTCGCGTTGCAGACCCGTGCCCGCGCTCTCATGGAGGAGAAAGAGGGAACGCCCATTCCGCGTTTCGAGCTTATGCGGCCGACACGGCGTGAATACATGCGGGAGCAGGAGCTGTTCGAGAGCGCCTGGACGCCGATCGACCGCGACGCTTTCTGTCGAAAGTGGCTCGAAGAGGCAGAAGTTGCAGCGAACAAGGTCGACACCGAAACCATTCGGCTCGCGACCGGCTTGCTGCTCCCGATCTGGTCCGCGCTGCCGAGCGATCATCTCGTGGTCAACCGGATCGCGGACAAGGCTGGCAACAGCTGGCTCGGACGCCTCGTCTTCGACGAGCATGTCGTGCAACTCTTCACAAGGCTCGGCATCGACCGTGCCGAGAACATGCCACCCGCGGATATCATCAAGTCTGCCTCGTCGGGACGCAGCGTCGATCTGACCAGGCCGTTCCCGATGACGATCAAACGCTCCCTGGTGAACGCCTCTCAGCGGATCGAACTGGTCGGTGCACCGTCGCAGCAACTCGCATGGCTTAAGGCCCTCGGTTGTTTCACCGAGGTCATCCAGTACCGAACCCGCATCTTCCTGCCCATGGCAACGGCCGGCGACACGCTCGATCGCATACTGCGCGCCGCTGCCTGAGGCGGCCAACGCGCATGCGGAATAAGCCACCGCGAATATTCGCAGGATTGAAAATTCGCGTTGTGCGCCCACATCTTAGCGATCGTTCAACAACGGAAAGGAGGTGGTCAGATGTCTCATTGTCATATGCCGCGTGCGGCAGTTCTCATGAGCAAGACCTCCGCCTCGGGAGTCCGGCTCGGCTGAGCTGCCCGTTCAGGCAGGACAATGGAAGGGTCGTCCGAAAGGGCGGCCCTTCGTTTTTGTGCGCGCGTCTCTAAGCATGAGGCGACCGAGAGCGAGCACGGGGGGGGGCGGCGTCCACCCTCCCGGAGCGCTCTGAGCCAGAGAGAGGGAAGGGGGGTCGGGAATGGTGTCCGGAACTTGCCGGACGCCATCAGGAGTTTCCCCCGTGATCCAGACCGTCAAACTCAGCAAGCTGCGTCTCTCACCAATCAACGTTCGCACAGCGCCGGACGAGCAGCTCCAGATCGGGCCCATGGCCGCGAGCATCGAGGCCAAGGGCGTCCTGCAGAACCTTCTCGTCACTCCGGCCAAAAAGCCGCGCGGGACCTATGAGGTGTTCGACGGCGGCCGCCGTTGGCGAGCGCTCCGTCTTCTGGCGGAGCGCGGTACGATCTCCGAGGCGGACTACGACGTGCCTGTCATGGTGCTGACGGGGGAGGATGCCGAACTCTCCGAGACTTCGACCGCCACCAACTTTCATCAGCTGAAGATGACGCCGGCCGAAGAATGCCGCGCTTTCCAGCACTTCATCGGCAAGAGCGGCGACATCGATGCGGTTGCCAAGCGGTTCGGCGTCACCCGTCGCTTCGTGGAGGGTCGCCTGCGGCTCGCCTCGCTCGCCGAGCCGATCTTCGAGGCGCTGAGCAAGGGCGAGATCACGCTTGATATCGCCAAGGCATACGCCTCGACCGAGAACCGCGAGAAGCAGCTCCTGGTCTGGAACACGTATAAGCACAGTGAGGTGACCGCAGACACGATCCGCCGGGTCATTGAAAACGAGACGCTCAAAGCCAGCGACCCCATCGCGATGCTGGTCGGCGAACCGCGCTATCGTACTGCCGGCGGCAAGATCGACGGCGACCTTTTCACAGACGGCAACGACCGTTGGGTCAATCCGGAGATCGCCCATCGTCTCGCCGGCGAGATCATGGAGGCCGAGGCCCGGCGGATCGGTGAGGAGACTGGGCTCGCCTGGATCCGCCCGATCGCCAGCAACTACACGCACAATGCCGCCCACGGGCTCTACCGCGTCATTCTTCAACCGCCGGAACTGACCGCGTCCCAGAGTGCTCGGCTTGCCGAAATCGCAGAGCGTCGCGGTGCTCTCGAAGCCGAGATGCAGGATGCGGATCTTTCTGAGGAGGCGGTCAAGGTGCTCGACCAGGAAGATGATCGGCTGATCGCCGAGGCCGAGGCAATCGAGAATCGCCCTCCGGTGTTGCCGGACGAGCTGAAAGTCCATGTGGGAGCGTTCCTCGTCCTCACCCCTCAAGGCGAGATGCGGCTCGATTCGCAATATTACAGCGAGCAGCAAATTCTCATTGAAAAGCCGCGCGAACCGGTCACGGGCGAGGATGATACTGCTCGTGACGGCGAGGCGGGTCGGGAAGAGTCGCCGACCGGAGGATTTCGCGTCGCCGATCGTGGTTCCGCGCAGCCGGACCGTCGGCCCGAGGCGGTGGCGCCCGGCGGAAAGCCACTCAGCGGGCGGCTGTACGATGAGCTTGCGATCCAACGACGCGACATCCTGGCGTCGTGCCTCCTAGCGCAGCCCGCACTGGCGCTAGACTTCGCGCTGTTCGTGATGATCGACGCCCGGATGTGCTCATCCGGCGGTGCCACCGACAGCGCCGTCAAATACGGCACGACGATTCGCGCGATGGGTCCGCAGGATCCCATGGTCGGAGACATGCCCAGCTCCCGCGCACGGGCCTACCTGGCGGAAGCTCATGATGGTCTCGACGCCGCGTGGACTGAGCATGACAGCGAGGTGGATCGTTTCGAGGGGTTCCGCGCTCTCGATGATGACAGCAAGGCGAACTGGCTCGCTTATATCGTCGCGCTGTCGCTCGAAGCGAAGCCCGGCCCGTCCAATGCCCAGGTTCCGCTTCACAACCGGATCGCCACGATCCTCGAGGTTGACGTCGCGGGCTGGTGGCGGCCGACCTCGGAGAATTTCTTCGACCGCGTGAACAAGGGCACCATCCTCAGCCTCCTCCACGATGTCGGGGGGCCGGCGCTCACGGCCCGTCACGCTTCGCTCAAGAAGACCGAGATCTCCGAAAGCTGCCAGAAGCTGTTCGCCGGTGAGTCGATCGTCGAACCTGAGGTCAAGCAGGCCGCGCTCGCCTGGGTTCCCAATGCGATGCGGTTCCTCGACGATGCCAACGCTACCGTCATCGATCCCGCTGATGACGGCGATGCCGAAGACCCGTCCAATGACGCAGAACGCGGCTCGCAGGCCGAGGGCGGCGAGCTCTTCGAACCGGTCGAGGCCTGACCACCCGGCCACAGCGATCCGAACAACCGCGAGAAACTGGCCGTCGGCGCGCCCGCGCCGGCGGCCATCCCGTCATGCGACCGGAGCACATCACCATGCGCGCCAAATCGACACCGAGCCGCGACGTCGCGGCCGAGATCACCAGTCTCATCATTCGCAAACTGGAGGAAGGGGTTGCGCCCTGGAGCCGACCGTGGCGCGTCACCGGCGCCGGGGGCAGACCGCTGCGGCACTGTGGCACGCCATACACCGGCATCAACACCATCTATCTCTGGGCGATCGCCGACGCGAATGGCTATCGATCCCGTTATTGGATGACTTACCGCCAGGCCGAGGCGCTTGGCGCAAATGTCCGCCGCGGCGAAAGCGGCTCACTCTCAGTCTATTATTCCAACTTCAAAAAGACCGAGGCCAATCCCGTTACGGGCGCCGAGACCGAAAAGAATATCCGGTTCCTGCGGCACTATGTCGTCTTCAACGCCGATCAGATCGACGGACTTCCAGCCTATTTCTATCCCGGATCCGAGATCATCGATCCTGGCGACCCATCCGACCGCCAAAGCGCGATCGACGCCTTTTTCGGAGCCGTCCCCGCCGAAGTGCGCCACGGTGGCGATCGCGCCTTCTTCCACCCGACTTTCGATTACATCCAGATGCCGCACCAGCGGTCCTTCAGGACGATGGACCACTATGCTTCGGTGCGCGCACACGAGACGACGCATTGGTCGGGCGGCACCGCCCGCCTCGCGCGGACGTTCGGCAAGCGGTTCGGGGACCAGGCATACGCATTCGAGGAGCTGGTCGCCGAGATCGGCAGCGGCCTCATCTGCGCGCAGCTCGGATTGCCCAACGAGCTCCACGACAATCACGCGAGCTATGTCGCCCACTGGCTCGGAATCCTGCGCGCGGACAAGACCGCGATCATTCACGCCGCGGCCAAGGCCGAACAAGCTTTCAACTACCTCCTCGCCTTCAGCAGCGATCATGGGGACGAGGGCGCGCCAGTGTCCGCTTCCATCGATCCGCTGACAGAAGCCGCCTGACCCCTCCCGCTTGCGAAAGGACCCCTCATGGGTTGGCTCACCATGCCCTTTACATCGATGGGCGGTCACGCCTCGGCAAAGGCCTATCTCGACGACCAGTTCACCTATAGCCGCGAGGTCGATGGGGGCACCTCGGGTCTCAGGGTGCTCGCCTCGTCCTGCCCACGAAACCGCACCTACTATGCCGCTGTGCAGGTGATGACGAACGGCGCCGGCGGCGAGGTGTTCGCGATCATCTGCAAGGTTCTCTGGAACCCAGGCAGCAAGACCCGTGAGCAGTTCGGCTACAAGGATAGTGCGCCGTTGCGGCGCTGAAATGGAGTATCAGTGATGATGAGGTAAGTTGAGAATGCCTCTGCTCGCCGGACTAACCTCGGGCCTCACAAGGTCTGAAATCCCGAAAGGGACGGGGAACAATAGCATGTTCGGAAAAGGCCAGATGCGTCTTAGTCGCAAATGGAGGCGATGACGGTCAGGGCAAGGTGCGTATGGTGAAGGCTACACTGCTTAAATCCCAGTCTGCAGCAATCTATATAGCGATACTGGCGAAAGCGACTGTCACGCCAGGTCCGGATGATGACAGCGGTCTCATGTCTTGGCCGCCTGTTTCTCAGCCCATCCGGTGCGCCTCTCGTCGAGGGGTTTAGTGGACGAACGGGACACCTAACCGCGCCGCATCTCCATTCAGCGTAACTACGGGATGCCCTAAACAGGCGGCTTCTGCCGGCCTGCATGGGTACGGAGCCGCCATATTACTCAAATGCCCGGGGTAATGCCCGGGACATCGACCTCTTCGGAGGCGGCGGTGCAACTGTATAAGGTCTCGAGCGATCGGGCCGAAAGCGGGGAAGACCGGGGGAAGGGCGGCAGCTGTGATTCTTCAACCACCGATCATGGGGTGTGCTGATGCTGCCAGAAACTGTGAAAGGCCGGTTGGAGGCCATTCCGGCGCTCGTTGCGTCGGGCAAAAGGGTGAATGGACTCTATCGTCTGATGGGGTCTCGCCTCCTTTGGGAGGAGGGGCTCCAGAAGATCGGATCCAACAAGGGTGCGATGACGCCGGGTATTGACGGCGAGACCTTCGCGGACTTCGGACCGGAAGACCTCGACCCGATTATCGCCAGCGTGACGGCAGGGACCTATGATCCCAAACCAGTGCGTCGGGTGTTTATCCCGAAAGGCAAGGGCAAACGGCGTCCGCTGGGCATTCCCACGCGCGACGACCGCCTCGTTCAGGAAGTGGCGCGGCAACTGCTCGAACGGATCTATGAACCGGTGTTCTCGAACGCCTCCCATGGATTCCGGCCGGGCCGGTCGTGTCATACGGCGCTTGAACACGTCAAAGCCGTATGGACGGGGGTGAAATGGCTCGTAGATGTGGATGTCGCGGGGTTCTTCGAGAACATCGACCACGACATCCTCCTGCGGCTGTTGCGGAAAAGGATCGATGACGAGAAATTCATCGGCTTGATCGGCAGCATGCTTAAGGCGGGTGTTATGGAAGACCGGGTTCACACCCGGACCTACAGCGGCACTCCGCAGGGCGGTATCGTCTCTCCAATCTTGGCCAACATCTACCTCCATGAACTCGATATGTTCATGGCGGAACGGATCGCGGCTTTCGAGAGGGGGAAGGTCCGTGCCACGAACCCGGAATATGGGCGACTGGCTGGGCGCATCCAGAAACAACGGAAGCGCGTCACCATGCTGCGGGCCAAAGACAATGTCGACGAGGTGAAGGTTGCGGCCTCCTTGGCCAAAATCCAAACCTTACTGCCGCAAAAGCGGTCCATCCCGTCGAGAGACGCGATGGACCCCGGTTATCGCCGACTTCGTTACTGTCGCTACGCGGACGACTTCATGATTGGGGTTATCGGTAGCAAGGAGGATGCACGAAGCGTGTTCGCCGAAGTCAGGGCATTCCTGACCGAGGCGCTGGCGCTCACGGTGTCCGAGGAGAAAAGCGGTATCCGCAAGGCGAGCGATGGAGCCGCCTTCCTTGGATATGAGGTCCGCACATATACGACACGCCAACGGGTTGTCCGGAGCCGACAAGGTTCCGTCAGCTTCCTTCGTAGGCCGCCGTCGGAAGTGATGCAGCTGCATGTCCCTTGGGAGAAGGTCCACGCGTTCGCTTCTGCAAAAGGTTATGGTGATCTGTCGGTGTTGAAGCCGCGTCATCGTAGCCTGCTGCTCAGCTGCAGCGACGTTGAGATCGTCCTAGCTTACAACGCCGAATTGCGGGGTTTTGCGAACTACTATGCTCTCGCCAAGGATGTGAGCTTCAAGCTGAACAGGCTTGAGTTTCTCCAGCGGTGGAGCTTGTTCAAGACCTTGGCCAGCAAGCACAAAACCAATGTGCGAGCGGTCGTGGCCCGCATGAGGACGGGGCAGGAATTCACCATCGGCTACGACGTCGATGGCCAGCCCCGATCGGTCAAAGTCTGGAAACTGGCTCATCTGAAACGTGATCCGGCCACCTCGTCCAGGATTGATATCCAGCCTTGGACGCAGGTGTTCACCCACTCACGTACGGACTGGGTTGATCGTCAGAATGCCAAGCAATGCGAGGCTTGCGGTCGATCCGATGTTCCGTGTCAGGTGCACCATATCCGGGGGATGGCCGATGTTTCGCACCGCGGTTTTGTCGTGAGAATGAAGGTGGCACGCGCCCGCAGGACGGTGGTCCTGTGCGAGCAATGCCACTGGGATACTCACAGAGGCCGCCTGCCCGATCTACGGCAAAGTGATGGTTCGTCACAGTGGAGAGCCGCATGCGGTGAAAGCTGCACGTGCGGTTCGGCGGGGGGATCAGGGCTGACTCCATGAGCAGCACCAATCCTACCCGACTGACGGAGTCGATGGGGCCGTGCGAGGACGGATGCCCCCAGCACATCCTCGACCTGCTGACGCCGACCGACAAGGAGCACGCGCTCGACTGGCGTCGTCGCTGCGCCGAGAACCTGAAACGCCGCTCGCGCAAGGTCGCGGACGGCGATCGGATCCGGCTGGAGCAGCCGGTCACCTTCTCGGACGGCCATGTCGGGCAGGAATTCATTGTCGAGAAGCAGGGGCGCCGAGTGACCCTTCGCGACCCTGAGACCCGCGGCCGCTACCGGATCAGCCGCCTCATGGAGCGGCAATGGCGGATCGTGCCGACGACGAAGACCCACAAGACGATCTTCGCCTGAGTCCTGCCGGTATCATGCTTTCCGAGAAGGATCTGACATGCTTGACCTGAGCACCGGCCTGTCCCCTAAGCGTCTTCTCCTCTGCAGTCGCGAAAACGCGAACCGCGTCGCCTCCCGGCTGTTCGACGAGCGGCCGGGTCGCGTCAGCATCGTGCGCACCACCAATCCGATCCAGCCTTTCCGCGTCTGCACTTGGCCGGCGTTTGGCGAGCGCGTCGAAGTCGAGATGGTGCTTTGAAGCGGTGATCTATCCCTTTGCGCGAGCCGCGAATCATCTCGCCGACGACCCGGCCCGCCCGATGCGAGACGCGAGGCCTGAGTTCGGGCGCCGACTTCCGCTCAGCAGGATAAGGTCGGATCGGCCCACCAAGACGGTCCCTGCTCGAAAGCGGCGTCCAGCTTCACTATCGGACCGTCCGGCGCGTCGGCGACATAGGGGTTGGTGAGCGGCATCCGGGTCGCCTTCAGCCGCCCCTGCTCTCCCGCGACACGGCCGCGGCGTTCGAGCAGATCCTCGAGCCATTCCAGATCGTCGAGCATCGCCACCACGCCGCGCCCGGCCAGGCAGAAATAGATGCAACGCTGGAAGTCGTCGGCGCCATCGTTGGCGAGGATCTCGGACAGCTTTCCCTTGCCGGCGGGGATACCCTCATGAACCCAGCTCACCGCCTCGCGCAGTTCACGAACCGAATAATAGGCGTCCTCGACGTGCATCCCGATCGACGCGTTCGCGATCATCCGGCGCGTCGGCCGGTTCTCGGAATCCAGCGCCGCATCTCGCAGCGTGATGTCGAGGTCGAAGCGCTCGCGGAACGGTGTCGTCGTCATGGCAAATCTCCTGCGCCAAGGAACGTATCGTGAACGCGCCGCGCCGTCAACATCATCACGCCCAGGGAGGCCGCTATGCCGATTGAGATCATGGTGGGGCTGCCGCACCTGAGCGAGGGACCGATCCTCGCCCAAGCTCGCGCATTGCAGCAGCCCACTCTCATTTCCGCGAATGGATTGTCTCGTTGGACCGAACGCCGCGGGTGGCGGGAATGGGACGGGTGGCGGCTTTCCCAGCTGAGAAATGGCAAGGGACTGGCGGCGCTCTGCCTGGACTCGGCCGGATTCGTCGCGGCGGCTCGATACGGCGGCTTCCCTTGGTCGCTCGTCGATTATGTCGCGCTCGCGGCCGCCTTTCCCTTTCGGTGGTGGGCGAGCGCCGATTATTGCGTCGAGGCAGAAATCGCTCGCGACCGCGAAGAGGTCATCGACCGCCTCTCGCGCACGATCCGCGCCAATCTCGACTGTCGCCGTCTCGCCCAGGATCACGGCATCGCCGACACCCTGATGCCGGTCATCCAGGGCCGCCGTCCGGAAGACTATGAGCGCTGCATAGATGCGCTGGGGGGATCGCTGAAGCCCGGGTCGCTGATCGGCGTCGGCAGCATGTGCCGGCGAGACGTCCATGGTCCGGAGGGGGTCATCGCCGTCATCGACCATCTGGATCAGATATTGCCCAAGGGGGTCCGGCTGCACGCATTTGGCGTGAAGGGTTCGGCGCTGCCATACCTGCTTCCGTTCGAGCACCGGGTCGCGTCTATCGACAGCCAGGCATACGGCATCAGCGCCCGCCAGGCCGCCCGCCAGGCCCGTGTATCCAAGAGCGACCGCTTCGTGGCCGACCATATGGCGCGGTGGGTGGCGGCACAGCACGCACGTCTTGCCAGCCACCCTTTGCGCCTGCCGCACCATCGGCCTGCGGAACCCGATCGCGTCCCGACGGACCCTTGGGAAACGGCGATCGCGCAAGCTCGAGCCGAGATCCGCGAGCTCATCGAGAGCGGGGATCTCGATCACGACGAGATGACAGCGCCGTGGATCGAGCAATGGGCGGCCGACATCTACCGCGAGCGGCTCGCCGGCTGATGAGAGGGGAGGGGGGCAGGAATGGGGTGAGCATGAGGCTCGCCAGAGCGAGGCGCCCATCTACGACGGAGGTGGCCCGCTACCCTGCAAGGAGATCGGCCGTGACCGCACCCCAGCCCACCGGAACCACCATGGTCCCACTCGCCCGGATAGCCATCGGCTACAACCCGCGCCGCTATTTCGACAGCAAGAAGCACGACGAACTTGTCGCGTCGCTCCGGCTGCGCGGCATGCTTCAGCCGATTCTGGTGCGCCCGGCGGACGATGGCAAGGATCGCTACATCATCGTCGCCGGCGGGCGGCGGTATCGCGCCGCGCTCGAGGCGTTCGGTGCGGACGGCGAAGCGCCGGTCATCATCCGGGAAATGACCGACCAGGAAGCGCTCGAGGCGGCGATCGACGAAAACGATATCCGGGATGACGCCTCCGAAACCGAGCAGGCCGATGCCGCGGTCCGGGTCCTCGCCGCTTGCCAGAACGACCGCGGCGAGGCCGGTCGACGTCTTGGCTGGTCGCGCGCCAAGCTCGACCGCCGCCTCGCGCTGGCCAACCTTTCGGACGCGGTGAAGCTCGCGCTCGACAAGCGCCGCATCAAGGTCGGCCACGCCGAGCTGCTCGCCGCCGTGCCGGCGGACAAGCAGGACAAGGCGCTCGAGACTATCCTGGGAGCCGGCCTCGACATCGGGAAGACCCGCGACCTCCTCATGCGCGTAACCCAAAACCTTGCCGACGCCTGTTTCGACAAGTCCGAATGCACGACCTGTCCTTTCAACTCCGGGACCCAACGCGCGCTCTTCGAGACCCACGTCGACGATGGCCATTGCACCAACGCGGCATGCTTCCAGCTCAAGACGGACGCGGTCGAGCAGGCCCGTCAGGAAGAGCAGGATCGTTCCGCCGCAGCCGATGACACCCCCGACGAAGGCGACCTCGCCGAAGCTGATGAGGCCGAGGATCAGGAAGATGAGCGCGCGGACGGGGTCGAGGCGACCGCTCGGCGAGCCGCGCTCGCGCCGGGAACTCCGTCAGGTCGGGCGACCGTGCGATCGAACGCGAATGCCAATGGCCCCAGCGTCACCGCGAAGTCGATCGCGGGCCGCACAAGCGATCTGCGGGAGGCAACCTGGCGCACCGCGCTGGCGCGCGGGCTCGCAGACAACGCTTTTGATGCTCGAACCGCCATCCTCGTCGCCGCGCTGACCGGGACGCTCTCCCAGATCAAGTCGGGCACGCTGACGGCGCGAGCCGGCCTTCTCGTCAACCCGTCCTTCCCTGATCTGGACTTCGGGGGCAAAATCAATGAGGTTCGCGAACTTTCCGAGGCCCAGGCGGCAACCGCGCTCTCGGCGATCGGCGCCGCCTACGCCCGCGACGTGCAATCGTTCAGCCATGTCGCCGATCTCGCAAGGGCGTTCGACGTCGACATCCGTCAGGTCTGGCAGGTCGATCGCGGCTTTCTCGAGCGATATACCAAGGACGAGCTGAAGTTCGTCGCCCGGGAGTGCGGGCTGATCTCGCACATGGGCGAGAAGGCCTTCGCCAAGCTTCTCGGCTCCAAGAAGGCCGATCTGGTCACCGGAATGCTGAACGCCGCCGGCTTCGATTGGGCGGGCCGGCTGCCGAGCGCGATGACCCTCGACGGGCAATATGGCGCGGCGCCCGGCGCCGCCCCGATGTCCAGCCGCCGCGTCGATGCGCTCGCCGCCTGATCCACTTTCCTCGCATCCGAACAAGGACGAACGACCATGCTTATCGCAAACCTGCTCCCACTGCTCCACCGCTATTCGCTAGGGTTCGACCTTGTCGCCGGGCCGGACGACACTGTGACCCTGACCGTCATCCCTCGGAAGGTCGAGGGCACGGCGGCCGCCCTCGAGGTCGGCGAGACACGGCCCATCTCGATCACCGCAAGCGCAGCGGAAATCGACGCGGAACTCGCGCGTGGCGCCGACGGCGCACTCGGTCAGCTGATCGCGACGCGCAAGACTCTCGCCGATCAGATCGCCGATCAACGTGAGGCCGCTGAAGCCGCCAAGTTCGCCTCGGCCGAGGCCGCCAAGGCAAGGCCAACACCGGCGCCGGCAAAGACGGCGACCACTTCCGCGTCGCCGGCACCAGCTCCGAGCGCGCTCCCGGCCGAGGCCAAATCGAACGAGCCGGCAAGTCTTTGGTGACGGCCCCGCTTCGGCCCGTGTTCAATCTCTCAGGAGAAGCCCCATGCAGATCAATCACCTTTCGCGCGCTTATCGATATGACGGGATCGACCTTCCGGTTCCGCCCCACCTTGCCGAAGACCCGCAGGGCCTGCGCGCGTATCACGCCACTCTCTATCCCGCGATCCTGAACGCCGAACTGGTCGACGCCGGCGTCACCGCGGGTACCCATGTCACCGAGTACCGCCGCGCGGTCGGCACCAAGGGATAGCCGTGGCGCGCAAGGCCGACGCGGTCCTTCCCGCCGCATCCCGCAAGACACTTCTCGAATGGATCGAGTTCGATGATGGCGACGCTACCCGCTCTCCCGGACCACCCTGCGACCCGCAGGCCCAGGCCCTCCACCTCAAGATCCTCATCGACCCGGCATCGCAACACGGCGAACCGGCCGAGCCCCTCCAGTCTCCCAACGGCTTGCGACTGCCCCCGCTCGGCTGACCTGGCCGGTCGGTCGGTCGTCTTGTCCCGGGAGATCCCGGTCAGTTTCGATCAGCCGCTTGCACGTCATCACAAGCTGATTGGCGGTTGGGTCGCATCGCGCGACCAGACGGCACGGCGTTGCACGCGCGCTGAGGCTCGACGCCGCATCGAGCGCGTTTTCGATAAGGCGGTTCTGGATATTCTCAGGCCGCTCGAACTGGCCGAACTGCGCGTCGCCGTCCTCAACAGCGAGGACATGGACGCGCCGGCCATCGCCATCGTCTGCGACAGTATGGGACAGCTCGACCTCGGCTGGATCGAGACCAGCGACGCCCAGATCGGCTGGCGCGCCGCTGCCTATACCGCGCTCGCCCGGACCATGGGCTCAGCGCTTCCGATCTTCGGCTACGACGATCTCTTCGAAGAAATCTCGATGTACTATTGGGATGGCGAAATCGAGGACAAAGCCGCTCGCGACGCGCTCGTGGCCTATCATGGTGCCGATCCGGAGGATCTTGAAGACACCATCCTTCCCTCTGACATGAATGACAGAAGGCCGGACTGGATGATCGCGGCGAACGCAGCGCCGCTGCGGTCGCTGCCGAACGGCCTGCGCAGCGCGCTTCGCAATCTGCGATGCAGCCACCGGGCGCTTCGGGCCCTGCCGGATGAGAAGAACGCCTGGCATTTCGACGGCGCGACCCTCCACGAATATCTGCCGGACCTGGAGGAGTGCTCGTCATTGCCTCCTCTGACGCTCGTGCCCGTCGAGCAGTTCGCGCGCGAGGTCGACGATGTCGCACGCCACGGCATGGAATACGGTTTCATGGACATCGCCGGCCTCTGCCCGTTGCCGGACGCCGCTCGCGTCACCGATTGGTTCGCATCGCTCGAGGCGGGCGCCCGGCTTCTGCTCGCCGCCCAAGAGCTGATCCAGCTCGATCCCGACACCCTGTGAGGCAGCCATGTCAAAGCATTCGACCCAATTCGAAGCCACCGCCGGCGGGCTGGTGCTGACCAACGCCATCCTGCTTTATCGAACCGAGGCCGCGAGAAGCGGCACGCGCTACGGCGCTCCCGGCCAGGATGGGCGGGCGTTCGCCAGCCTTCATCACATCGAGCATGATGACGACGCCGGGCCGAGGATCGCCGCCGGCACGCCGCTGACACGGGCGCACCTGCGCCAATGGTCCGAGGCCTTGGGTCGCGCCGCCGCGCCCGAGCTCCTCCCGCACAACGTGCTCGTTGCGCACCAGGATCTCCTCGCGTGGTGGATCCCGGCGAAGGTTCGTCCGGCCTACTTCAATCTGAGCACGCCGCTCGCCGGCCTGAAGGCTCTTTCCACCAGAACGGTGGTTTCGGTCCCTTACCCGGCCCACCTGCTCGTTGCCACGAAGCGATCGCTGGGAGTCTACGCGCTTCGAGAGGATGAGCGGCCGACTGCCGACTCTATCGTCTTCCATTCGCCGATCCTCAATGTCTACGCCGACGGCACGCTTTGCTGGGGGAATATCCCGAAGCCCGGAACGCTGTCCGTCTCCGCCATCCCGGACTTCGAGCGGGCATTGTTCGAGTCCTGGTCGACTCATCCCAATCACGGGCAGGACCAGACGGTCTCGGGCAAGGGTGGACTCATCTCCCTCTGGGACGACCTTGCGGCGCGCCGCGCCGCCCGCTTCCCGGTCAGGCGTCTCAAGGCTTTCGCCGTCAAACGTCGGTCGGTTGCGGCATCGTCCCGCAAGGCTATCGAGCCGCTGACGCTTGGCCAACTCATCGAAAGGACGAGACGATGACGGCTCTCGCCGATGACCCCACGGCGGCTGCCTTGCTCGCGGCCGTCCCGTGCTTCCCTGCGCCGCCGAGCGGCAGCTCACCCGGCCTGGACGCGGTACGGGCTTCGCGCGCGGGCCATTGCCTCGCGATCGGCCGAGACGGCGTCTTCCTGATTGTCAGGCGCCCGTGGCTCGAGCTCGATGTGCCTGTCACGCCGCCGATTGCCGCCTACCTTCCCTATGGCAGCGTGGGCGAGCCTCGCGCCAACCTTCGGTGCGGCCTGATACCGCGGGCGTTCTTGGCCCAGATCATCGATCATTTCGGCGCGGCGCTGCCCAATGAGGCGGCCGCCTTCATCGTGTGGGACGAGGACGATCGGCGCTTCCTTCTCGATTTCCCGCAGATCGACCAGGCGACGCCGTCGCGCCTGGTCTATCGGACACCTGTCCTGCCCGGGAACCGCCACATCGTCTGCGATATCCACAGCCACGGCCATGGCCGGGCCTTCTTCAGCGCCACGGACGATGCCGATGACGCTCACGCGACCAAGATTGCGCTCGTCATCGGTCGCCTTGGCGGTCCCGACAGTCCCGAGTTTGCCTCTCGGCTTTGCGCCGGCGGGATGTTTCTTCCGCTCCCGCGCAGCCCCTTCGAAGGATACGGCCATGACGCCTGAAACACGTGATCGCCACTTCCTGCCGGAAGGGCTCCACCACCGCGTAATCAATGTCGTTCTGATCGGGTGCGGGGGAAATGGCGCCCAGATTCTGATGGGCCTCGCCTCGCTCGATACGGCGTTGCGCGCAATTTCGTCGCGATCCCTTCATGTGATCGTGGTCGACGATGACGTCGTAACCGAGGCGAACCTCGGCCGGCAGCCCTTCTACCGCTGCGATCTCGGCAACTCCAAAGCCCATACGCTGACGGAGCGGATCAACCTTGCGCACGGTCTCGCCTGGCGAGCCGTTCACGGCCGAGCGCCCGAGGCGATCGATGTATCGGGGGCGGACATTCTGATCAGCTGCGTCGATACCGCCTCAGCTCGCCGCGCCCTCGGCGCCGCGCTCGGTGGAGGGTCCAAGGCACCCGCCTATTGGCTGGACCTCGGCAACCGCGCCGGCGATGGCCAATACATCATCGGCTGCCCCGCCGCTGCCCATCGCCGGAACGAGCGTCGCCTGCCCACCGTCCTCGAATATTTTCCGGAACTCGCTGACGAGAGCGTGCCGGACGACGACGCGCCATCCTGCTCGGTCGCCGAGGCCCTGGAGCGACAATCCCTCTTCGTGAACCGCATCGTCGCGAGCCACGCGCTCTCACTCCTGTTCGACCTGCTCGGTCGCGGGTCGATCGGTCACGCCGGAGCTTTCATCAATCTCGGCAGCGGACGCTGCGCCCCGATACCCCTGCCGGCGGCTGCTTGATCGTCGACGCCCGCCGGCGTGAAGGAGAAGAGAGGGGAGGGGCTGGTCGAGCGGATTTGCGCTTGAGACCGGAGTACCCCGTCCATGACCTACGATGTCGCGATGCGCCACCAGCAGGCGCTCGACCCCAGCGCCCTGACCACCATCGGCGCAGGATTGCACGCCATTCACGCGGCGATCACCGACTGTCGCAATGCCGGAAAGGACGCTGAGACCGACGCAGCCGTCATCCTGCTCGTGAGGCACCTCGTGTCGGTAGCCGAGCGCCGCCCGGACAGCATGGCCCTGCGCCGCACCTGCATGGACCAGATCGCCGAAATCCGCCGACATCCTGTGCTTCGCACGCTCGCCTATCGCGGCGTCGCCTATGACGAGGCCGCGAAGCGCACCTTCCATGCCGAAGGGCGGACCGCGATGCGCCGGCTCGCCGAGGCCCTGGGCCTCGAGGCCGAGAGCTACTCCGTCCGCTCCAACAAGGGCGGTGCTGCGGTCTCCGGCGAGATCACGCTCCATGGTGACGAGGTTTATGTCCAGCTCTCGCTAGGCGGGCTGGGCCAGGATCGGGAGGTTCTCTACCGCCGCGTCAGCGGCCGAACCGACTATTGCGGCCAGCGCAATCACTTCGCGCCCGTCACTGCACTGCTCGCCCCCGATCGCTTTGCGCAGCAGCTTCGGCGGGACCTGCAGCTCTCGCCGTCCGTCACCCAGGCGGATCGGCTGTTCGCCTGACCGGCCTCGCGTTCGCCCTCTCGCCGCCGGAGCAGACCATGATCCACCACGCTCGCCTCGCCTCGGCGGCTTCATCGCACATGATCAGCCCGGAGCTTCCGGGCATTGCCCTCACGCCCGAAATCATCGGCGCTATCCGGGCCGGCGCCTGGATCGTCTTCAACCTGTCGGGCGGAAAGGATTCGAGCGCCGCGATGGCCGCGGTCAACCTATTCCTCGATCTCGTCGGTCATCCGCGCGAACGGCGGATGGCGATCCATGCCGATCTCGGCCGTGCCGAATGGGCCACGACCCCGGAGACCGTCCAGCGCATCGCCGCCGAGGCGGGCATGCCGCTCACTGTCGTCCGGCGAGCGGCGGGCGACCTGGTCGATCGCTGGATCCAGCGTTTCGAGAGCGGCAAGCGGCGATACGCGGCGCTCGAGACCTATAATCTGATCGGACCGTGGTCGTCGGCATCGCTTCGCTTCTGCCAATCCGAAATGAAGGCGGCGGTGATCGGACCGGCGGTTGCCCGAATGCACCAGGGCGAACAAATCATCTCCGTTCTCGGGCTGCGCCGCGACGAAAGCCACAACCGGGCCTCGATCCCGATCGCCAAGGCCGACGAGCGGTACGCCAAGGCCGGGAACCGGCACGGAACGACGATGATGACGTGGCATCCGATTGCCGACTGGACGAGCAGCGACGTGTTTCACGCCCACCGCATGCTCGGGATCCTGCTGCATGAAGCTTATTCGACGTGGGGCTCGAGCCGGCTGTCCTGTCGCTATTGCATTTTCGCCTCGCTGCAGGACCTCGAGGCGTCGGCAGCGGCGCCGTCGAATGCCGAGGTTTATCGTGAACTGGTCGGCATCGAGGCTCGTTCGACGTTCCCCTTCCAGCCGACGCGGTGGCTCGCCGACGTCGCGCCCCGGCTGCTGAGCGCCGGGCTCAGGTCGGACGTCGCGCGCGCCAAGGCCGACCAGCTCGAGCGCCGCCGTCTAGAAGCGTCGATGCCGCCAGGTCTGCGATACGTCAAAGGTTGGCCGCCCCGGCTGCCCACTCCGGCCGAGGCCGAGGACATTGCCGCGGCCCGGCGCCCGATCCTGGCACGCCATTCCCTGCCAGACCGATTTCCCACCGCGGTTTCGATCATGGAGCGATTTGCCGAGCTTCTCGCGGTCGCGCCACGGAAGGCCGCGCGATGACGGCGATCGATGTCGCCATCGGCCAATGTCGCCTCACCGCCGAGATCGAGGATCAGCCGCCGCTCGGCTGGCGCTTCTGGTCGCTGGCCGGCTTCGCCGGCGATCCGATCGACACCAACCCTTATGCCGGGTCGCGGTGCCTCGCCCTCACGATGGTGGATGTCGAGGGCCGTGATCGATGGCTGTGCGCGATGGAACGCGATCATAGCTTTCGCCTGCTTTGCACACACGACCTGCTCCCATCAACCGACCAGGCGGGCGCCGAGCGCTTCGCACGGCAAATGCTGGACGATCACGCCCGTCAGCCTCGTCTGCTCTGACCTTCGGATCATCACCTCATGCAAACCGACCGCAGCCAGCGATGGCGCGAGCGGCGCGCGCTATGGGCGCGCGACCTCGAGCTCATCGATCCAAGCGCCTATCGGGTCGAGGTCATCGACCATGCCGTGGCGCGCGCGTTCATCGCACGGCACCACTACCTCCCGACCTATCCGGCGGCCCAAGTCGCTGTCGGCCTGTTCGATCGCAGTGGTGCTCTCGAAGGCGTCGCCGTTTTCGCAGTGCCGACCACCGGCGCCGTGATCTCACGCCACACCGGCTTCGACGATCCCGCACGCGGCTGCGTCCTGGCCCGTCTCATCCTGACCGACGCAGTGCCGCAGAACGGCGAGAGCTTCTTCGTGGCGCGCGCCTTCCGGCACCTCCGCCGTGAACGGCCGGGAATCGAGGCCGTGGTCTCGTATAGCGACCCCGGCGCCGGGCATATTGGCCGGGTCTATTGCGCGCTCTCGGCCGCGCACCGGGCGATCACGAGGCCGCGTACCATGCTCCGCGTCGGCGACATCACCATCTCGGGACGGACCCTCTCAAAAATTCGTCTCGGCGAGCAAGGACATGCTGGTGCGATCGACCAGCTGGTCGCGCTCGGCGTCCCGAGGCCGTCGATAGGCGAGGAGCCGCGCCGCTGGCTCTGGCGGCTTCAACGCGAGCGGCATCTCCTCGCCCACCAGCAAGCCGGGCTCTATGCCTATTGCTTCGAGCTCACCCGAGAGGCGCGCCGCCGAGGCCGCGCGCTCCCCCGGTTGCCCTATCCCAAGGCTCTTCCGATCCGGCACCCCACGCTGCCGCTCTTTCCTGTCGATGCGGAGACCAACCATGGCTGACATCACGACCCTCCCCGTCATGACGGCGGCCGATGCCGAGAGCATCGGCTTTGCCCGGTTCAACGACGTGCCGACGCTTCCGGTCGACATCCCCGACGGCAACTTCACGATAACGGCGAAGACGTCGGACGGGCGAAGGGTCACGTTCTTCTTCGGCGAGCACAAGCGCGGCGCGCCGCCCAGCTTCGTCGACATCCAGTATCACGATCACGGCACGAACATCGCGAACGCCAACGGCGGCATCTCGCCGACCTTCGAGATGCTGACGATCGGCCTCGGCGGCCGACAGGTGTTCGACAGCCGCAAGCTCGATGCCGATGACAAGCCGTCGATCGCCGTCATCCTCCTGGGCGAGCCCAGCCGCCAGGAATGAGGGGAGGGGGGTCTGGAGGATCGGAGGCGATGACCGCCTTCAAGATCCGAGGCCATCCTTCATGTCCGCTTTTCCTCACGCCGAGGCCGGGATGGCCCGGTCTCCCGACTACATCCTGGTTTCCGCCCCGCCACCGGTCGTCCTCGCCTACGGTATCGGCGTCGATTCCACCGCGCTGCTCGTGGAGCTGGAGGCCCGCGGCGAGGCTCCTGATCTCGTCCTGTCCGCCGATCCCGGGGCCGAGAAGCCCGAGACCTATGCCTATCAGGAGATGATGGCGGCGTGGATGGCGGCGCGCGGCATCCCCTATGAGATTGTCCGGTACGTTCCCCGACGCTTCAAACACTGGCCGCCTTACTACTCGATCCTGGCCAATGTGCTCACCAACGCAACGCTTCCCAGCATCAGCCTGGGCCGACATAGCTGCTCGCTCAAATGGAAGGTCGCGCCGCAGGATGCCTACCTTCGCGACTGGGCGCCGGCGCAGACCGCCTGGTCTCGCGGTCAGAAGGTCGTTCGCCTGATCGGCTACGATGCGTCGCCCGCCGACAGTCGTCGCTACGCGCACGCCTCCGCCATCGACGACCCCCTGTTCGAGTGCCGCTATCCGCTGCGCGAATGGGGCTGGACCCGCGATCGCTGCGTGGCGCGCATCGTCTCGGCCGGCCTGCCGGTGCCTCCCAAATCAAGCTGCTTCTTTTGCGGAGCGATCCGGCCTGACGAGGTTCGCGCGCTTCCCTCCTGGTGCCTGCGCCTGATTGTCCTGATCGAGGCCCGAGCCGAGCCCCGGCTCCGGTCCGTCGAAGGCCTGTGGCGCCGCTCGACCAAGACCAAGCCGGGCAAGATTACCGACTTTATCCGGGCGGAGCGGCTCCTTCCCGAGGCCGAGATCGCGGCGATCCGCCGCGACGCCCCGACCAACCTGATCCGTTTCCAGGACGCGGCCAGCCTCGTGCCGGTCTCAGAGCGTCCGACGATGGAAGCCTGGATCGCGACCTTCAATGCCGGCCTGATGGAGGCAGAATGACAGACCAGCTCTCCCGCATCGCCACGCTCAACGATCGCGTCCGGCAAGGTCTCGATCCGGCGGCGCGGATCGTCATCACCGCCGCTTGCGCAGCGGCGCTCGCCGAAGGCTCAGACCCCGACGCGACGCTGCGCGCCCATGGCGAATTGCTGATGGCGATCGACCGGTGCGCCTTCGCGGCCGACGAGCGCGATGAACGCCGCCGCGGCGAGGTCCTGTTCAGGGGCAGGGCGATCCGCTTTGCGATCGACTATTATGATCGCTCGCTCGAATGGGGCTCCGAGGATCCGGGCGACCCCGATGTCACGACACGGGTCATGACGATCATGCTGCCCGAAGACGATTAGGTGCCTCGCGCGCCGCTCCATCCCTTTCGGAGGAATGATATGCGCCGGATCACCCCGGCCACGCCCGAGCACGGGCAGGCCATCGCCATCGCGGTCGAACGACTGCGCGAAGCGCGGACTCTTCTCCGCCAGGCTGGCGCCCGCCAGGCGGCGTCGGCCGCCGGCAAGGCGATCAGCAGCGCCGAAGGCGCAGCCCGCCACGTCCAGCACCGGATGCGGCGCAGCGGCGGATAAGCCGCAATGCTCCGCAACCGAGGCCGGGCAGCATGCGTCCGTCCCGGGCGGGGCGGCCGAGCGCGTGCCGGTCAATTCATGCGCGCCGAGGCGCGCACAACCGAAGGAGGTCCATATGGCCGATCGCGTATCCGCCTCGATCATCGTCGGAGGCACGCTCAACGCCGCCGAGTTCGACGAGCTGGTCGACATCATCGCAAGCGAGCGACTCGCCATCGAATGGGACGGCGAGCCTTTCGAAGCGCATCATCATGTCGCGGGTGAGCCGCGCAGCCTCTTCGCCCATGAGGTGGCCGGCGGCAGCTTCGACGATCTCGAAAGCTGGTGCCTTTCCCATCGATTGCCCTTCGTTCGATGGTGCGGCGGCTATTCCGGCCAGTGGGGACCTGAACGCGTCGTTTCGACCGGCGACGAGCGCATCACGTCCTACGCGGTCACCGAGGATGACGAGGTCGTCATCAGCCGAAGCAAGATCGAGATGCTCGGCTCGTTCGAGGCCGTCCTCGCGCATTTCGATACTGCCGAATTCACCGTGCCGCCGCTCGTCGTCCGCGGTGTCGATGCCGACAACCCCGCCAGCCACGGAGGCCGTCATGTCCAATAGCTATACCAAGGCCGCGTTCGGCATTGCGGTCACCAGCGCTGAGGCCGATCTTCTTCACCGCGTCGTCGGCGCGATCGAGATGATCGACGATGCCGAGATAGGCCTCGACGTGCTCGAGGCCCACTATCGCGACCTGGGCGCGGACTTCGCCGCGCTCTTCCCGCGCACGCCGGAGAGCCCGTTCGACGGGCTGCTCGACCTCTTCCGGGACGAAAATTATCCGAGCCTAGATTTCGACATCGACTTCGCCGGGCCCGATGCGGACGGCGTGGTCGTGGTCTTCTTATCGGGCGAGCAGTTCGGCGTGGAGACCGCGGCCAAGCTCATCCAGCGCTGCGCCCCGTCGGCATTGCCGTTCGGTTTCGAGTGGGCGTCGGATTGCGACAGACTGCGCGCCGGCGAGTTTGGCGGCGGCTATGTCGCGATAACCGCCGACACGATCGAATATGGCCACACCTCGCTGATGCTCGATCGTGCCATCGCCCGGGCGAGCGACGAAGGCGCGGACGGTTTTGTCCTTGCCACGCGCAACGGCGAACCCGGCCTCAGCTTCTGGAACAATGAGGACGGCTTCGGCAGCCTTGCGCGGGCGACCGTGTTCAGCGAGACCGAGGCCGCGAAGTTCGACCTTCCGATCGCGGACGATCAGCCCGAATGGCTGGCGATGCCAGCGCCGCTGCGTCTCTGAGGGGCAGCGGGAAGTCCTTTGCGCAGCGCACGCATCCCGATAGCTTGTCATCCGGGAGCCCGCCGATGACTTCGATCCAGACCGACTATGATTCCGCGCGCGCGGCGCTGACGCGCCTGATCCCAATCGCGATGAGCGACACCGGCCAGGCGCGCCGCGTCGCGAACTTCCTGATGGCTTGGTGGAATGGCCCCGATCTCGGCCATTTCGAGATTGCCGATCTCTTCGGCCTCGATATCGCCATCGCCAACGACATCACCAGCGTTATCGGCTTCCTCGGGCAGAACGACCGCGGCGCCGTCTACATCGATAGCTTGGGCTTTGCCGAGGAGATGCAGGACATCATCGCCCTTTGGCGTCCTTCGCTCGCGCGAAAGTCCTGACTCCCGTTCCACTCGGTCAGTGACACGATCCCGACGGCGCCGAAGTGGCGCTTGTCGGAGCGGCGCTGACGCGCCTTACTCGGCCGAACGGCCGAGGAGAGGAGGGGGTCAGAGAAGGTGTTCGGACAAGGGGTTCGAGCGAACTTTCTCAGGAGACCACCCATGAACATCGGCACCATCACCCAGAACGCCAGCGGCACCTACACCGGCAAGATCTCGACGCTGACCGTCGCGATCGTGATCGCGCTGCGCACCGTCCACTCCGCCAATCCCCGCGCGCCCAAGTTCGAGATCCTCGCGCTCTCGGCTGCCCGCCAGTGGGTTCAGGTCGGCGCGCTGTTCGAACTCTCGTCCAACTCGACCGGCGAGACCTTCCTCAACGGCAAGATCGAGGATCCGAGCCTCGACAAGCCGCTCTACATCTCGGCCTTCCGCCAGGAGGACGGCTCCTACAACATCGTCTGGTCGCGTCCGACGCGCCGCCGCGATGCGCCCACCGACACGGTCGCGGCCGACGACGGCCTGCCGCCGCTGCCGGGCGCGGGCGAGCCGGCGGCGCCGGCAGGCACGGACGGGCTCGGCGAATCCTCGGCCGATGGCGCGTTCGGCGGAGAGCCCGCCTCCGGTGGCGAGCCCGCTTCCGGCGGCCGTCGCCGCCGCCAGCCCGAGATGGCCGACTGACCTCACGCCGTGCGCCTCATCGGGCGCACGGATCACCAGGGCTCGCTTCGCTCCCCCCGGCGAAGCGGGCCCTTTTTTCTGTTTCCGGCTATAGGCCGGACACCGATCTTCGGTAGAATCCGGGAAGCCGCGGACACGCGGTCAGCAAGGAGTGCCGATGGCGGCCGATGATCAACCCGTTTCCTGGACCGGCCGCTTCACCGACCTCGGGCGGGACGATCAACGAGCGCTTGCAGCGCTTGTGAAAGACGGCGGGGCGATCCCCGACACGATCGAACGTATCCTGCCGCGGCTCGGCCGAAGCCACCGCGTGGAACTGCTTCGCGAGCCCGGGACCAATCGCATCGTCGGTGCCGGCGTCCTCAAAGACCCGTCCACAAACTATCGTTGCAAGAAGTTCGCCGAGGCCGGCGTGGCAATCGATGGCTATGAGGATGCCCCGGAACTTGGCTACATCGTCGTGGCAAAGGACATGGAAGGGCAGGGCCTCGGGGAGCGCCTCGTTCGCGCCGTGGCCGATCCGCTCACCAAAGCCTGCTTCGCCACGACCGACAATCCCAGGATGCACGGGAAGCTGAGCCGGGCGGGCTTCTCGCGCCAAGGCCAGGACTGGCAAGGCGCCAGAGGGAACCTCTCGCTCTGGACGCGACCTGCCCGATAGTCAGCCGCCGTCCTTGAATTTATCCGGAAACTCCGTATATTCCGGGCAGGAGAATCGCCATGCCCCAGACCGCCAGTTCCGTCGAGGTCTCGAAATCCTTCGGCCGCTTCAGCCGCCAGGCCCTCGAGAGCCCGCTGACCATCACCCATCATGGGCATGAAAGCCTCGTGCTTCTGTCGCATGCCGAATATCAGCGGCTCAAGAGCCGTGATCGTCAGGTCTACACGCTCGACAACATCCCGGACGAGATTGCCGAGGGCGTGCGCGCCGCGCGAGCGCCTGCCGAGGCAGCCGCGTTCGATAACGAGGTCGAGTCCTGACGCGTGAAAATACCTGAACCGGTTCCAGGCCTCGTCATCCGCTACGCCTATCTCTGGAGCCACGAAGCCAAGGCCGGCCACGAAGAGGGCAGCAAGGACCGCCCCTGCGCCATCCTCCTGACCGCAACCACCAAGGCCGGCGCAAGAATGGTCACCGTCCTTCCGGTGACGCACACGCCCCCGGCTGACCCTAAACTCGCGGTGGAGATCCCGGCGGCCACGAAGGCGCGCCTTGGCCTCGACGACGAGCGATCATGGGTGATCCTCACCGAACTCAACCACTTCCAATGGCCCGGCCCCGACCTGCGTCCAGCGCCCGGCGATCCGGCCGGCGACGTCGCATACGGCGTGCTCCCGGCCAGCCTCTACGAGACCATTCGCACGCGTTGGCTTGCCGCCTACGACGCTGGCAAGATCGCCCAGGTTAAGCGGACCTCCTGACCCATTGCGCCGCCAGACGCGTCCAATGAGATGACGCTGCATTTGCCGGTCAATCGCCGATCGGCCCCGCATCGACGTGGTGGGTCCCCGTCATCCTTTGGTGCCAGCGCCTTTCCGTCGCCGGTTCCTGACACCTGCGGCGAGACGGCCGCGTCCCACAACCCCATCCGCTCGCCCGTGTTGCCGCTACGCGGCTGCCCGCGCCAGCTCGCTCCCGGGGTTTCCCTCCGCGCTTCGCGCTCCGGTGTCGGCCGCGCCCGCACGCCGCTCTTCGGTGTCACCGGCGGAAAGGCCGCCGCAGCATCGGAAGGAGCAGTCCCATGAACAACGTCAACATCACCGGCCGGGTCGCCAAGGACCCCGAGACGCGCGGCACCGTCACCACCCTCATCGTCGCGACCGATCGCGTGAAGCTCAGGGACGGCAAGACCTATGTCGACGAGGCCACCGGCTACACCGCCAAGGAAACCGAGTTTCACAAGATCACCTGCTTCAACGGTCTCGGCCGTGCCGCCGCGATCCGGGAGAAGGGCAACGTGGTCGCGATCACCGGCCGCCTGCATTATTCGAGCTGGGAGGACCGCGACGGCGTGACGCGCTACGGCTGCGAGATCATCGCCGACAAGATCGACTTCTTCTGAAGCGCAACGGAGCGGCGCTCACGCGCCGCTCTGTCCGCCTGTGTTCAGGCCGGAAGCCGCATCGCCGGCGCCGGGATCGTCGGCGTCAGCAGGTCGGCCACGCTCTGCGTGAAACCCAGCGCCAGCACCACCTCGTCGCGCGACAGGGTGAAGCTGCGCGCCAAGCCGTCGACCAGCAGATCCTTGAACCGCGCGGCGAGTGCCTCCGCGGCGTCCCGGATCATGGCCTCGTCCATCGCCAATCTCATGACGCTCTCCATGCATCGTGATCCTGCGCCCCGACTCCGTATAGCATTTTTCGTGCCGCCGGCGGACCGACAATCGATCGATCGATGTCAGTCGAGCTGGCCCGGGTAGTTCTGGCGGCGGCCCGCCTCGAGATTGCGCACCATGTTGTCGACACCGATCTCGAAGAACTCGGCGAAATGGAAATTGGCGTGCTCCCTGAGCTTCCACTGGTGCTCCGAGATCACGGCGATCACAGCATTGGCGAGCGCGATAACCGCAGACCCTTCAAGCGGATAATCCTCGTAGATTCGCCCCGGATCGAGGAAATACTTCTTGTCCAGGTGCGCGAAGAACCGGTCCCGGCGGCCCATGATCGCCGCGATCGTCGGCCGATGACTCTCGAGCGCCGCGACCTGCGCGTCGAGCACATCGGCGGGTGGTGTGCCCGCCTTCCAGGCGATGTTTTCCCGGTTCTTCCGACAGAACTCCAGAAACGCAAACACGCTGCCCTCCGCCCGGCGGGGATCCTCGAGCAGCCGCGCGACGGCCAGGTGGAGGTCGGTCTCGGCCGACAGCATCAATGGATAGAGGATCGGCTCGATCGTCCAGAGGCGATCGCCATGGATTTCATGCTGCCGGAGCAGCTGCGCATAGACGCCGAGCTTGGCGGCCAGGCCGGGTGGCTCGGTCCCGTGCAGCAGCGTCGCATAGCGCGACAATCGCTCCTCATAGTTCGCCTGGATCAGGGCCTTCACGCGCACTCCGCAGGTTCGTCAAAGACGCTGCTTGCCAGATTTGCCCGCCGCCTGCGACCTGCCGTCGTCGCGCTGTCATCAACCGCCAATGGTTCGACGCATCCCACCCTGCGGGCGGGACCGGCGCTCTACTCGCTGTCGCTCCCGGAGCCCCGTCTCCGCCGGGTCTCCGCCCTTACGGGTGACGATCACCCTGCGGGGAGCGTGAGGAGAGGTGGTGACCAAAAAATCTCTCTCTCTGAATTCCTAGTTGTGACGTGCGGGGATCCGAGCCCGTCAAGGATGAGCGGTTCCCCCAATTTTCACGCACCCTGCGCTGCGCTCCGGGCCCGAGAAAATCGGCTCCCCCGCTCCCCGCTTCGCGGCGTTAACCGGGATCCGACTGGCGCCGGCTTCCCGGTTAACGTCCCTGACCGGCACGACCGCCGCACGTCGAATGAGAAGCCTCATCGAATGGATGAGATTCCAAGGAGGCTATCATGCAGACCAGTTTCACCAACTTCGCCGACCTCGCCAGCCACATTGCCGCCGCGCGCGAAAACGAGGACCTGACCCAGACCTACGAAGGCGCTTTCATCGAGCATAGCGAGATGGCCAAGCTCAGCATCGTCGAGGCGCCGGAAGCGCTGGACATGCCCGACCCCGAGCAAGTCCGGGCCGCCGTCGAGATGATGATGCAGACGATGTTCGATGTGCTGCGCGACACGCGCATGGAGGCCTTCGCGACCGATCTCGCCTGGGGTTTCGCGAACAGCTTCCACGTCGTGGCGAAGCGGATCGAGGGCCGGGAGGACGACGCGGCCAAGAAGCTCGGCGACCTCGCCCGCGCCTACGACCCCTCCGAGATCTACGCGACCGAACTGGAGGACACGCAGCTCCTGTGTCAGACGCTGCAAGGTTGCCGGGAAGCGATGGAATGCATGCGCGACCACGCCGCCGAAGTATATCGCGTCGAAACCGGCAAGCCCTTCTCGCCGGTCCGGGGAAGCAGGGTGTCGAGCGCGCTCAACGCATCGATGATCGACGCCCGCGACTATCTCGCCTCACGCGCCCGCGAGCGCCGCGAACAGTTCGCGCCCGAAGGACCTGTGGTGGCCTTCTCGGGCGGTCAGGTCTGGGAAGACGGCGACCTGCTCTGGAAGGGTCTCGACAGCATCAAGGCGCGCATCCCGGAGATGATCCTCGCGACGACCGCGCAGGCCAAGGGGTGCGATGCCGTGGCGCACGCATGGGCCGCCTCGCGCGGCGTAAAGGTAATCCAGTTCCGCCTCGATCGCAGCCAGGGCAACCGCGCCGCCTTCGTCCGCAACGACCGCATCCTCAACCTCAAGCCGGTCGAAGCGGTCATCTGCGAAGGCTCGGGCATCCAGCAGAATCTCGCCCAGAAGCTGCGGCAGGCGGGTGTTCCGCTGCACATCGTCCGCCTCACCCAGCAGCGGGGCCAACGCGCCGCCTGAGGCGCTTGTCCGAGAGGCTCCGGCGTAAGCCGGGGCCTCTCTTCCTTTCTTGCGTCGACAAGCGGCGCTCAGGGGCATCGAGCCCCTTCGCGCCGCGAGACTGAGCGCCTGCGCGCTCGCTCCGGCATCCCGCCGCTGGCGGAAAAGGAGAGGGGGAGGATCGGCTGCGGTTCAACAAGGGAGGACGAGATGTCCATCACGTTCCGTATCGCGACGGCGGCCGATGACCAGCCGGGTCCGCGAGCCACCATCAACGCCCGGCAACTCGCCGCCTTCCGGACTTTCCTTCGCGAGGAAAGCGCCCGCTGCAGAGCCGTTCTGCTCGACCCCGACGCGCCCGAGGACGAGTATCTTTCCTATCACTTCGAAGCACGCGTCTGCCCACTCGCGCTGGCCGCGATCGCGAGGATTTTCGACTTCGACGCGAACGTCATCAGCGTCGTCGAAGAGGCCCAGTTCCGATGCCGCCGGGTCAGCGTATGGCGGGACGAGGGGGCAGCAACGATCGCCATGCGGGTCGCTCTCACCTCCGATCGGGGCCTCGAACTCGATCTCGCCTCGGGCAACGCCGCTGTCCTGCTTGAGAGCCTCGGACTGGCGCCGGACAGCATCGGCGAAATACCCATAGATGCCGTCCGCGTGCGGCTTGCCAACCCGGCCGTCCGGCGCCGTGCGGAGGAGGAGGGGATCACCCCGTATCTTGATCGGCTCGACCAGCTCATCGGCCTGGCCGACGCCGACGACACTTCGCGGCTGGAATGGGCATAGCCTCCGCCCGTTCCCGCCGCCGAAGGAGGGCGCGTCACCTCGCATGGCGCGCCCTTTTTTGCCGCTCAGGCTTGCGCCGAATTGCCGGGCGCGGGCTTCAGGAGGGCATCGATCGCGCGTTGCAGATGAAGCGACGCCTCGTCCTCGCCGATCGCGCCGAGATACTCGCGCGCCTGACGCATCAGCGCCAAGGCGAGCGCCCGTGTCACGCCCGGATCCTTCTCGTTGAGGTCCATATCGCATTCCGGAGCGCGACCATCATCGGAGCAACTTGGGCGCTCTCGCCAAGCAACTCCCGCGCTGGGGCGCGGGAGCCGGGGCTGGTAACACGTCGAGACATGCGCCTACGCTTTTAGTGCCGAGGCACCTGGACATATGCGCAGGCACCCCGGCGTGAAACCACACCGAGTTGCCTTTCTCGACGGGATTACCAGTCCCGGCGCCACGGCCTTCGCAGCGCAGCGCGGGAACTAACACAGACCATCCGCGACACCAAGGCACAGCGGCCATGCCCTACTGCCACTGCGACGGGCACCCCTGATCAGCCCTTGGGCGGGGTCGCGCGCCCGGCTCCTCTTCTCTCCCTCCGCCAAAACGGCGGCGTCTCGAACGAAAGGGCGCTCGAGCGCTCAATCCCCTCGCACCTGGAGCGCAACCATGACCGTATCCGCAACCCACGCTGCCGTCGCCGCCATCGCATCGATCGACCGCGAAACGGCACGGCTGCGGCGCCTCCTCAACCACCGAGAAACCTTTCTCTCCGGAATCGATCGCGCCGCCCTCACGACCGCCGAAAACGCCCGGATCGCGGAGCGGGAAGCGGCCCTGTCGCTGGAGCTTCGGCTCCGCGAGATTGAAGGGGACGCGCTCCTCTGGAGGCTGTTCCATGACGGCATGGAATAGCGAAGGCTGCCAGACGCAGGCTCGCTCGCGTGACGCGCGGACCCGCCGGTCCGCACGCCGCTACGCCTCGGCCTGGTCCTCCGACCGAGAGGAAACATCTCTCACAGTCTTCCCATTCTGTCGGCCGGGCGAGGCCGCCTCAAGGACGGCGGGGCCCCACCATTTTCTCCGGCGGATCGAGCGCAGCGCTCCCCCCTCGACACCGGTGGCCGCCGAAGAAAATCGTGACCCCCACCGCCGCTGCGCGGTCGCCGGCAAGCCGGCGATCCTTGACCCGACCTCACCCGCCCGACGCGCCTTCCCCTGTCATTCAAGACAGACAGGAGCATAGCCATGCAGACGATCACCAACACCGCCGCCGCCCACAACAACGCCTACTTCGCAGCGGTCGCCAACGCGGAACGCCGGGCGCTTCACAGCTTCTTCGATCAACATGTCATCGAGGACGAAGAGCAGGGGTATCTCGCCATCGACGAGGGCGATTACGGGAACCTGACGCCGGCGATGATCGACCGGATCGTCTACACCGCGCCGGGCGGGGTCCTCGACGAATTCTGAGACCGACAAAAAGGGGAGGCGCGCGCGTCGCCTCTCCCCTTTTTTTGCTGGAAGGAATACGGGCATAGGGGGCATCGAACCCCCTATGCCCGTGCCGCGGCGCTGCCGCGGCAGGCTGGGTTCAGGCCCTCAGCCGCTTTTCAACCTCGTCGATTCCGAGCGATTTTACCCGCTCGACGATCGCGGTCAGCCGCCTGATTTCAAGCTTCAGCAGGCCCGCTTTTTCCACCGCCGTTATGGCCTGCTCGCGCTCTCGCTCTTCGAGCTTTCGGCGCCGTTCCTCCAATCGCTGTGCATCCGCTTCGAACGCTGCGCGCTCCTGTTCCAGTGTCTTTGCCATAGGTGCCTCTGTTCAAGGCTGATCGGGCTATGAACAGTCCGACCATAGCGGGAGAGCCTCCGCCCCGGAAGGAGAAGAATGGTGCGGGGGCGCATCGGGCTTCACGCCCGATGACGGCTCTATTCGCTAGGGCTGCCGCACCCCGTTGGGGCCCGGCAACCCAACCTCACGGAGCCAAGGCAAGCGCCTTGTCTCCGCCCATTCGGGTGACGATCCTCGCCTGACCAAGGCGCCCGCTGGTGGCCCCTGACTTCGCGCGGGTCGATTCTCGCCGTTCCGCCTGCCGGCGGACCTCTGCCCAGCCGGACCCGGCTACGGGCCATTTCCAACGACCTCCGGACAGGTCCGGGACCATATAGCGGTCTCTTGGGATATGCGCACACCCTACGCACCTGAAGGTGCAGGATTCCCGTGTTCCCTCAATAGCTTAGGGCGACCGGAGAGCGTGCCACGGCGTGGGACGTTCGCGAGGGAGTCTGTTTATCCCAAGCTTTCAGTGACTTAGCCGTGCCACGTGGTGCCACGCGCTCTGTGTTCCCCATTTCTCTTTGCCGCCCACCGCGCGATCGGTTATATCTCCACACGCTTTCTCAGGTCCCCACCAGCCTCTCTGCTAGGAGGCTGGTTTGTCCTCGACGACACGGCACTGCACGGTCCGGCTCGACCGCCAGCAGTATGATCGCATTCTGGCCCTCGCGACGGACCAGGAATGCAAGCCCTCCGAGATCATCCGGGCGGCAGTCGATGCCTATCTCGGCACGGCGAGCGTCATCACGTCCAGCCACCGCCGATTGGCGCGGATCAGCGAGTTCATGCAGCTCGCGCTCGACGTCATCATCAGCGAGCAATATCCCGAATTCCGCGAGCGGATCATCGCCAATGCGGACAAGCGCCTGGAGCAATACCATGGCGCGTAAGGACATCCGCACCGATGGCCGCGCCATACCCCTGACCCATCATTCGGCGCGGGGCAAAGTCCATCGCAACGCCGGCAATTTCACGCGCGGAAGCCAGCTTCTCACCCACGAGATGCTGATGTGGTTCTCGGGCGCGAAGCTGCCCTTCATCCTGTGGTTCTTCGCCTTCCTCGCGGCCTGGTTCATCATCTTATCGCTCAAGCTCGACGAGCACGGCTTCCAGCTCGTCTGCATGAAGCTCTACGCGATGCTTTGGGACTGGGTCGGACTGGACCCTGCCAAGCGGGTCAACGTCACCCTCCCCAACGGCGAAATCCACCGCACGATCATGGCGGTCGTGCAGTATATGCCCGAGGTCCAGAGGGCCTGGAGTGTGGCCGTGCGGGGCCTGCTCGGCGCCATCCTCGTCTCCGTCTTTCTCACGATCCCGCTGACCATCTGGTTCGTCGATATTTCGCGGCGTCGGGGCCGGTCGATCCTGCAGGAGCGACACGAGCGGGGCGCCATGCTAGTCGAGCGCGAACTGCTTCTCGCGGAGGTGTCCCAACACAACCAGGCGGCGTTCGAAAAGGAAGCCCGGGAGTGCCTGCCCGACCTCTCGCCGCGGCAGGTGCTGCAACTGCCCTTTGCGGCGCGCAAGGCCGCCGGGATCCACCATCCCTACATACTCGCCGGCATCCCGTTCCCGCACCGGATGGAACAGTCGCACACGATGCTGGTCGGCACCACCGGGTCGGGCAAGACGACCGAGCTGCGCAGCCTCGTCAAGCAGATGCGCGAGCGTCAGGACAGCGCCGTCATCTTTGATCTCACCGGTGCCTATGTCGAGGCATTCTATGACCCCGAGCGCGATACGATCCTCAATCCGATGGACCGGCGCTGCCCGGCATGGTCGATCTTTTCGGACTGCTGCACCCACAGTGAGTTTACCGCCGCCGCTGCGGCCCTGATCCCGTCGGACGGCGGCTCCTCAGAACCGTTCTGGGCGCTCGCGGCGCGAACTCTCTTCATCGAAATGTGCGTCCGCCTGCAGGAGCGTGGTGAGACCACCAATCTCGCGCTGTCGGAACATCTGATGACGGCCGATCTAAAGCGCGTTCACCGCTACCTTCAGAACACCATCGCCGACCCTCTGACGGCCCCGGAAGCCGCCCGCATGGCGGAGTCGATCCGCGCCGTCTTCAACACGAACGCGCAGGTCCTCCGCTTCCTGCCAGACGAGGGTCCGCGCTTCTCGATCCGCGAATGGATCACGGGTGAGAAGAAGCCAGGCTCCATCCTTTTCATCACCTCAAATTACGTCGACATGCCGATGAACCGGGCGCTGCTGACGCTCTGGATGGACCTCGCCATCAACCGGCTCATGACCATGCCGCGCACGCGGTCGCTGCGCACCTGGTTCATGTTCGACGAGCTCGGCGCACTTCACCGGCTGCCAGCCATCGAGAATGGCCTTCAGACGGCCCGCGCCTTCGGCGGCGCAATGATCCTCGGCATCCACAGCTTCGAAAAGCTGGTCGAGGTCTATGGCGAGCAGGGCGCCCGCAATCTCGCCTCGCTTGCCCGCTCCAAGCTCATCCTCGCGACCGCCGATCTCGACACCGCCGAGCAGTGCGCCCGCTATATCGGCAACCGCGAAGTCCGCCAGATGGATGAGGCCTACAGCTACGGCTACAACAACACGCGCGACGCCTCGACGCTGACTCCGCGCAAGCAGGTCGAACCGCTCGTGATCGCCGACGACATCACGAACCTGCCCTCGATGCATGGCTTCGTGAAGTTCCCCGACGGCTTCCCGGCCGCTCGGATCAAGCTCGTCTGGAAGGACTATCCCCAGGTCGCGGACGGCTTCCTGCCCCGCCCCGACATGAAGCCGGTGCGATCGAAGCGCGGAGAGGAAGTGTTCGACGGAGAAGGGGGTGGTGAAGCCGGTGGGCGTGATGGTGCCGGCCAGGTGATCCAGGAGGTGGTAGAGCCGGTCAACGTGGCGAAGGAAATGGCCGCGCGCATCCTGTCTGCCGAGGTCGATGCGGAGAAGGAATCGACCAGCAAGGCGGTTCACGAAAACAACGCCGACCGCGACGGACAGGCACCCCGTCAACATGCGGCCGACATCGCACAGACTGCGCGCGCGGCAGCAGAGCAGGAGGCAGCGCAGGCCCGAGAACGTGATGATCGAAAGGACGGTCGCAGCCATCACAGCGCGCCGCGGGTCGAGGATCAGACGATCGTCGAGCTACGCCAGGATTTCTCCGCCGGCCGCGAGCCTGACGGCATGGACATGGGGATCTAGCCAGTGCTCTCGGTCGCCTCCGTCCGTTCCGCCTCCGGCGCCGCCGGCTACTTCGCCAAGGACGACTATTACACCGTCGACGACAGCTCGGAGGTCAGTGCCTGGGGCGGCGAGGGCGCCTCCGACCTGGGCTTGTCCGGCGAGGTGGCGAAGGATGCCTTCGAAGGCATCCTGAACGGTATTCTGCCGAGCGGGGAGGGCGTGGCACAGGTCGAGAACCGGCGATCGGGCGTCGACCTCACCTTCTCGGCTCCGAAGTCGGTGTCGCTGCTCGCCTATGTCACCGGCGACAAGCGGATCCTCGGCGAGAACGGCGCCAACATGAAGGCGGTCGCGCGGGCGATGGCCTGGGTCGAGAAGAACCTCGCCGAAGGGCGCAAGGACGTGGAAGGGCGCAAGGTTCCGGTGCAGACCGGCAACCTCGTCTTCGCCTTGTTCCAGCATGACACGAGCCGCGCCCTCGATCCTCAGGCGCACGTCCACGCAGTAATCGCCAACCTGACCAAGATGCCCGACGGCAAATGGCAGGCGCTCCATGCCGACAAGATCTGGAGCAACAACACGGTGATCGGCTCGATCTACCACGCCTTCCTGCGCGAGGAGATGGAGAAGCTGGGCTACAGGCTAGAGCTCAAGGGCAAGCACGGGACGTTCGAGGTAGCCGGTGTCCCCAAGGCGGTGCTGGAGGCGTTCAGCCAGCGCCGCGAAGCCATTCTCGAGAAGGCGGCCGAGCTCGGCATTACCTCTCCCAAAGGGCGCGACAGCGTCACCACCAATACGCGCGATCCCAAGCTGAATGTTGAGGACCGCGACGGCCTCCGACGCGAGTGGATCGAGAAGGCGGCGGCCCTCGGCTTCGATGGCAAGGCCCTGCTCGAGGCGGCGCTTGCAAGATCCGAACAGCGCGAGCCGGGAAGCGCTCTCGAGCGCGGCTATCGCGCCGTCTCCGAGGCGCTTACGAACGCCTGGGAAAAGCTTGGCGACGTCCTCAAGCCGCACGATCCTCTCGTCGATCGGGGCCTGGCTCGGGTGACCCACTCGCCGGCAGAAGCTCGTGCGCAGCTGGCTGTTGCGTCCGCCGTGCGCATGCTTTCCGAGCGTGAAGCCGCCTTCAACGTCAACCAGCTCGGCAAGACCGCTCTGGATCTCGGTCTGAAGGGCGTCACGGTCGACCATGTCGAGCGGCGGATCGCTCAGCTTGTGGAACGCGGCCAGCTGATCGCGGGCGAGGCGCGCGTGGGCGACACCCGGCCCCGCATGGTGACCACGCAGGAGGCCCTCAGGACCGAGGAGCGCATTCTCAAGGCGGTGGAGCAGGGGAAGGGCGCTTCCACTCCGATGATTGCGGCCAGCGAGGCTCCCGAGCGCTTGCAGGCACATGCGGATCGCGAGCTCAACGCCGGGCAGCTCGCCGCCGCCACACTGATTGTCTCTTCGGAGGACCGGACGGTGGTGGTGCAGGGCATAGCCGGCGCCGGCAAGTCGACCATGCTGCAGTCCGTCGCGCGGGTCGCCGAGGCGGAGGGGCGGGCCGTCACGGGCCTCGCCTTCCAGAACAAGATGGTGGCGGACCTCGCAGAGGGCGCCGGAATCAAGTCCCAGACCATCGCCTCCTTCATTCTTGCCAACGAGCGGCACGTCACGAACCGGCAGGGCGACGCCTATGAGCAGGCGCGGGCCGTGTTCGGCGGCCAGATGCTCGTCGTCGACGAGACCTCGATGGTGTCGAGCGACGACATGCTGAAGCTCCATCAAATCTCGGCCGCGCTGGGCGTCGACAAACTCGTTCTCGTTGGCGACCGGCAGCAGCTCTCCTCGATCGATGCCGGAAAGTCGTTCGCGCTCATCCAGGCCGGCGGGGGAACCATGGCGCGCATGGACGAGAACATCCGCCAGCGCACCGATCAGCTGCGCACCGTCGCGGCCCTGGCCAATGTCGGCGAAGCGGGCAAGGCCATGAAGGTGCTTGGCGACAGCGTCATCGAGCACAATAGCCCGGCCTTGCACGCAGCCGAAATGTGGCTCGGACTCTCGAGCGCCGATCGGGAGTCGACGGCGGTGTTCGCGTCGGGCCGCGCCTCGCGCGCGATCATCAATCAACGCATTCAGGACGGGCTTGCGGCCGAGAAGACCGTGCGCGGCGAGGGGATTCACCTCACCGTCTACGAGCGGGTGAATACCACGCGCGAGGAGTTGCGGTACGCATCCACCTACCGGCCCGGACAAACCCTCGAGGTAGGCAGGGGAGGCGGTCAGGACGTCGGCCTCGCCGCCGGCCGCTACGACGTCGACAAGGTCCACCCCAACGGCAAGGTCGATCTTCTCGACGGTCGCCGGCGCATCCGGTTCGACCCACAGAAACTCTCGCCAACCGAGAAGCGCGACCGCCTTCAGCTCAGCGAGAAGAAAGATCTTCATCTGCGCGAAGGCGATCGCATTCGCTGGACCGCCAACGACAAGGGGAGGGGGCTCCACAACGCCGCCCTCGCACGCGTCCTCACCATCGATGCGAGCGGCGTCACCGTCGAAACCGCGAGCAAGGAGCGGCTGACGCTCGACCTGGGCGATCCGATGCTGTCGCGGCTCGACCTCGCTTACTCGCTGAACATGCACATGGCGCAGGGCATCACCACCGACAAGGCGATCACCGTCATGTCGAGCCAGGAGCGCAACCTGTCCAACCAGCGCCTGTTCAACGTCGGCGTCACCCGCGTTCGCGACGAAATGACGATGGTGGTGGACGATAAAGCGAAGCTCGAGCGCCAGCTCGACAACAACCCCGGAAACAAGACCTCGGCGCTCGAAACGGTGGGTCGGCTCGACGTCGACCGGGAACGCGGCACGGGCACCAGCCCGCGCGAAAAATTCGATCCCGGCCCTGTCGATCTGTCGGACTTGCCGCCTTTGCCAGGCGACCCGCCGCTTCCGACTGCCGGGAAGGGCCAGGCTGCGTCTGCACCGGGCGATCCCCTCAAATCACCGCCCGAGCTCAAGCCCGACCGCAGCGACGTGCTGCCGCCGCTGCCGGAACGCAGCCTGGGGCTCGATCTGTGACGACCGACCGGCCGGACCGCCGGATTGAAGGAGACGACGATGAGTGGATGGGATTTCGACGACGTCGGCAAGTTCGGCAGCGACAAGGCAGCCGAGGACTTCGCCAAGCGCAACAATGTGGATCCCCGCGACATCCGAACCCGCGACAAGGGCGATGGCGTTGAACTGGAGATCCGGCGCTCCAGTCTGGACCGGCGTGGGCTCAAGGACAGCGGCGAGGGGCGCCGCGACGGCTGGTAACCGGCAGACCGGCGCGGCCCCGGTTGTTGGCCGCGCCTTCCATTCCGAGGGGTGACGCAATGACACAACTGTTCGGATCGCCAATCGCGACCGTATTTCTTATCGTCTGCGCGGTCATTATACTTGCGCTGGTGAAAAGCGCGGCGGCACCGAGTGGACCGCCCGCGCCGGTGGCCAAGCGCTTTCTTACCGACCGCGAGCTGGCCATGCTCGCGGCGATCGAGCGCGCCCTGCCCGCACACCGCATCCACGCGCAGGTGGCAATGGGGGCTCTCCTGCAGGTTCCACGTCGGCTCGGGCGCAAGGTGTCCCCCGCTGATCGAAACAGCTTCTCGCAGAAGATCATCGACTTCGTAGTGCAGGACCGGGAGACTGGAACGATCGTCGCCTTGATCGAGGTCGACGACTATACCCATAACGCCGCGACCGACGCAAAGCGTGATGCGATGACATCGGGCGCTGGCTACACGACGATCCGCATCGCGGCAAAGACCAAGCCGACGCTGGCGAATGTCCGTGAGGCGCTCGCACCGTTGCTTCATTCGGATCGATCTGCGGGCGCGATCGCGGATCGGGGGGCGAACCATGCTTGAGACCCAGATCATACTGGCGATCTACGCCGCATCGCCGCTGTACCTCAGGGGTGATCTCGCCAGCCCGGCATGGGTGCGCCTACCGAGCATTCTAAAGCTTCCTGCCGGCCTTCGGCGGGACGTCCGCATCGGGACTATCGCCGGCCTCGCCCTCCTCGTCTGGGTGGAACTGGCCAGTCACTCGTCGGCGCTCGGAAGGGCCGAGTGCGCGGCGTGGTTGGCGGTGCTTGTCGAGTGCCCCGCCTTTCTGAAGATCGCGATGCACCGCGACCAAGGCGTCTACTATCAATCCAGCGTCGAAGGGGCTGCGTAGTGGCGATCGACGACCGCGACTATACGCGCGAGCGGTATCGCCAGCGGCAGAAGGTTGATCCCGGCAAGCTCCGCTGGGGCTTCGGCAAGGCAGCGAGGGACGCAAACGCGCCGAAGACGAAGTCAACGCCGCTTGGCAGCGCTTCGTTGAATCGACGGAAAATCTCGCGACGACTTCACGCCGCCATGGTCCAGCGCTGGCAACCGCGGCCACCACTCGGGGGGAGAACGGAACCCGTAATGGAACAGTGCGACCTCTTCGGCGAACCGCCGCCTCAATCCCAAGCGGAAGAAGTGACCAAGGTGCCCCTCTCCCCGCTCGCCGCGCCCTGCGCTTTCAGGAACCGATCGAACAAATCCTGCCAACGCCTCGCTCGCGATCCGATCAGGCTGGACGGGCGCACGCTGCACTATCACGGCCGGCTTCTCCTCCACTGTCCCTTGGTATGCTTCAATGGCGCCTCGGCCGAGGAAACCCGGGTCTATGCCGAGGCAGCAGAATGACGGCCAGCAGCCCTGTCCGGTTAACCGGCGTGGTGGACATGACGCCACGTGGGCTGATGCTGATCGAGGGAGACGGGATGCGCTGGCGGCTCGTTGGGGACGTGATCGCCGGACACCTGATCGGTAAGTCGGTCACCGTCGAGGGAATGATCATCGGGGCGGCCATCACGGCCTATTATCTGGCACCGGCGCCGGAGACTTCGCCATGCTGATCCGGGCGACCGCATTCCCATACCGTCGACCGGGGTGCCCGCATTGCGGCCATCTGATCAATCACTGGCCGCGCGACAGCAATCTCGAGAGCTGCCAGCTCTGCCTGCGCCCGATGATCCTCCTTCGACGGCCTACGGACTGGAACGGGCCGAAGCGGCTGCGCGGGCTGCTCGACATCGGATTTGCACTGTACGGCCTGCTCACGATCGGGCTCGTTGCGGTCTTCATCGTCACCGGGCTGTCACCTCACGGCTTTGCCAAGGCAATCTCGGTTCTGCTCTTCATCATCGGCACCGTATTGGCGACCGACGGCGTGCTCGGGCTCCGCTCCGGAATGGACAGGACGGGCAAGCGGCTTCGCGTGGGGCGATCGGCACGCGTCGTTGCCGGCGGGAAGCTCGCTGCGGGCGCGGCGGCGATCCTGCTTTTGTGCATCGGTCTCACCCTCTGAGTAAGGTGGTGCACGTGAGCTTGCGGCGCTTTGCACCAAAGTGGATGTTATCCGCCCGCGCTCAAAGCGGCGGCATCATCCATGACCGTGTCCGGATCGCCGAAGCGATAGGACGCCAATTCTTCGCAATCGCTCCTGCTGAGAGGACTCTTGCTGTAGGTGCCTCGAGCCCAGCTGCTTGTTGTGGTGTGCCTTTCCCCTAACCGCAGCATCTCGTCGTGCGGTGCGACGTACCAGACACCGCGGTCGGGGAACGCGATCCAGATGTCTCGGCCGATATATTTCTTATCGATGGTCCACCGGCCTTTGAGCTGCACCAGCTTGGTATCGCCAGTCGCCTCGTTCAACAGGATCAGGTCGATGCCATTGTCATAGACCGGCAGATAGGCGTTGTAGCCTTGATTGAGTGCGACGGTGACGAGCGCATTGCGGTTCACCACTTCGACAGCATCGCTGGTTAGCTTCATCATCCCTCCTGATACCGTTCGCCCACATGGTCCCGTGCTTTGTGGCAGCTATAACCAAGCCGATACCGGCGACTTCTGCGACGGCGCCTGCTGCACGGTAGAATATCGCAAAAAGCTGATTCAAGGTCTCTGCAATCAGGGGTAGTCATGCTCCGCTACCCGGGGGTGCCTATGCCGATCGTACAGAGATATTTTGAGTTGCGTGATGTGCTGCCGCTGCAAGGGCGGCCATGGATACCGCTCCGCCACGATGCCGATGTCGTGATCGACCCACCTGAGGCCGGTATCGTCGAGCTGCGGGAATATACGGGCATCGCCACTGCCGCGATCTTCGACACCCATCGATCAGAGGGCGACAAGGTCGTCTGGAGCGACTTGGGGGTCGGCGCACACCGGGGCGGCATGGAACCGTGGGGCTATCGCGCTTCCGACCTGTTCTATGGCAGGTCCACTCAGCCGATCGGTTCCAATCTCGTGATCGACCAGTATCTCGAGGACGAACACCTTCACATCTGGCACCTGCATCCCGACCTGGTCGTGGCCCTCCGCCTTCTACGTGAAGGTGATTGCTGGTTTCGACCGGAGGAGGGCTGGGCCGAGGTCGCGCGATTGAAACGAGATGCTGAGGACCGCCCGATCCTGCTTGAGATTAGGCCGGAGTTCCTTGGTGACTACCTCAGCGCCCGCGGCATGGCCCTGTATTGTTCGAGCTATCACCAGCGGACCGCCACCACCATCGACAAGCCTGTCTACAGCTGGCCAGGCGACGCTTTCGCCGAAGTCAGGGGCAGGGACGAGCGGGAGGGTCGAACCGGACCGGGGCGCTGGCCGACCCCCAGTGATCAGTACCGCACGATGGGCGCCATGTGGCGAACGGAATGGGTCCAGCCAAGCGGGCTGAGTACACGCATCCGGGGCGACAAGGATCCCCATACCACGAGCTTCATACTGGAGAGTGACGGCACCCGCAGGTCGGGCGATGGTCTGGCTGGGGTGTCGACATGGTTATATTTCGATCCCACCGTCGTCTCCACCTTGATGCGCCATCGCGGCGCGAGCCTGCATTGGTACAGCGCGGAAACCGGAGGCCTGGGCGCCAGCACCGGTGTCCACTTCGGGGTCAACCGGCTCGGCCTGATCACGGTCTTCGCAAAAGACATCGGAGCACTCGATCCTTGGGAGCAGCGGCTGTGGAGCGCTCATAACGTAACGCCCGACGGCGGCGTGGCAGAGGAGTTGTTCGCCGCTCAGATGGATGTGACACCGGCCAGTACGATCGCACCAGAATCGCAGCTGGCCGCGGCGCTTGCGGAGATCGACGCGGCTTTCAGCGGCAAATATGGCGTCCCGCTCCTCCGCGACGACCAGGCCGTGCCTCGGCTGTTGCGCCGCGCGCACCGCTTCCAGGCGGCTGAAGCAGACGGTTTGCTGGAGCTAGCCAAGGAGGTCACTCGCCTTTTCATGGAGCGGGTCGACGTCGATGCCGTCCTTGCGCCTCTCAACCTGCCCAAACCCAAGGATGGTCGGAAGCCGGGTTCGAATAAGGCGCTGGAGAAACTCCTCGGCAGTCTAATCCCTGGGAACGACGCGAGCACGATGATGGCGCCGCTCTTCGGGATCTACGATCTTCGGCTCGCCGACGCACATCTTGGTTCGAGCAACATCGCCAGCGGCAAGGAGCGGGCAGGGGTCGATGATACCGCGCCAGCAGCGATGCAAGGCCGTCAGCTGCTGGATACCTTCGTGGCTACGCTTCGCCAGATATCGGCGGCGATCGCCTAATCGGGAAGCATATCGACGATGGTCACTTCAGCAATTTTCGATCGCTCGACCCGGAAACGGCCGATCTTGCCACGAGCTGATCGATAACGCTGACCGGCAACGCTCAGCCTTCATGTCATTTATGAGCCTTTGGATGGGCTTCAACGGCTGGATGGAATCGGTGACCGGCGCGGACCATGACGCGGCCATGATCACCGCGATTGCCGAAAACCGGCGAGCTACCGATGCCTATGAAGAGCTGATGCAGGATGACGATTTTCAACGACGCGTGATGGCCTTCTCGCAATTATGGCCGGTGCTCAACGTCCGGGACGTGCGGCAGAAGCTCGGTCGTGATGCCTTCTGGGCGCAGGACCGCGACGAGCTTTTCGACCGCCGTCGACGCGTGGGCGTCCGGATGCAACCAGTGGGCTGGACAGACGGAGATGTCCCAACCTGGCCGCAGCTCTTACGGACCATATATTGCGTTCGCTGCAACCTGTTTCACGGTGCGAAATCGCCCCAGCACGGTCGCGATCGTGACTTGGTGCGGCGATCCGGTCGTATCCTGCGGATGTTCATCGAGCGTGGTCGCTGTTTCGAGTGGACGGACTAGGGCTGCCGCCGAGCCGATGCGCGGTCTGAAAAGGTCGTCCTCGGACGGGAGCTCGACACGATCGAACTCTTGACCCAAAGACAAGGATGGCAGAACATAAGGGGAACGCTCCGAGTCTTTGTTTTTATGCCTGCCGTCGATTCCCGCCTTGCGAACATAGCCCAGCTTCGCTCCATCGCGACACCCATCGCCGAGTACCGGACGATGCCCTTCGGGGTGCCCGAGCTTGACCAGCGGCTTGCCAGCGGGGGCTTGAGAGCGGGAGCGCTCCATGAGGCGACCGCGCATTCATGCTCGCTCGTTGACGATGCGGCGGTGACCCTGTTTTTGTGCGGTATAGCCGCTCGGGAAGCTGCAATCAGCGCAGGACCGGTCCTTTGGGCAAGCTGTCGCAGCGATCTGTACGCCCCGGCGTTGTCTCAGGCGGGGTTGTCCTCAGCTGCCGTCATTCACGCCCAGCCGCGCGATGATGCTGAGTTGCTCGCGGTGGTCGAAGATGCGATCCGAGACGGTACGCCTGCTGCCATCGTTGCCGAGGCTGAGAAGGTCTCGATGGTCGCCTCCCGCCGCCTTCAGCTTGCTGCAGCTGATGCCGACCTCCCGGTCCTGCTCCTGCGACGGCGGCGGCGCCGTGATCACGATCCGTTTGGCGAGCCATCGGCTGCCTGGACTCGCTGGCGGATCGCGAGCGCCCCTTCGGAGAGGCTCGGCGTCGCCGGTGTAGGACGGCCACGCTGGACGGTCGAACTCGCGCGCCAACGAGGTGGCGAGGCTTTTTCCCTGATCGTGGAGGGCAGCGATGAGACGGGTCGTCTCCGCGTTCCTGCCGCACTTGGCCATCGAACGGCTGAGACGGCAGGAACGGTCCGCCACGCGGCCGCCTAGTCGGCCGAGCCTCCAGCCACCCGTCGACGACGATCCCGGCGCTTGCTCCGTCCCGCGCGGGGGCGGCTGGCGGCCGGGCGCCCGGTGGGCCCGCAGCGGAATGCTCACGCGCGCGGACGTTGAGGCACAGATCGCGACCTTGCCACGGCATGCGCAGCCGCCTGCCCGCGAGCTGGGCCGTCGTTCGGAGGCCGCTCAGCATCCATTCAAAGCGCCGCCAGCGGCGAAACCGCAACAGACCGCACCTGTCGCGGAGGCGGTCGCTACCCCGCTGGCTCTCTTCGGGAAGGTTGGGCGACGAGAAGAGATCGTCGCGGCGTGCGCTGGCGCGCAAGCGCTCGGAATCCATGTCGGCATGGCCGCCACGCACGCGCGTGCGCTTGTGTCGGACCTGGACCTTCGTCCTGCCGAGCCGGAGGCCGATGCGGCGCTGCTCGATCGGCTCGCGCTTTTTGCAATTAGGCGATGGTCGCCGATCGCAGCGGTGTCGCCCCCCGATGGCCTGTGGATCGACCTCACCGGGTGCGAGCATCTCCATGGCGGCGAGTACCAGTTCTGTCAGAGACTGCTCGTCTTTTGCCGACGGGCGGGATTTACCGCTCGCGTGGCCGTCGCCGATACCCCCGGTGCGGCTCACGCAATCGCCCGGTTTGGCGCCGACGATCTCGCCTGCGTGACGCCGGGTACCACCACGGTCGCGCTCTCCTCGCTGCCGATCGCAGCACTCAGGCTCGACCCAACGGCGCTCAGTGCAGCGCGGCGCTTCGGCTTCGAGAGAGTAGCTGATCTCCTGCCGGTGGCGCGCGGTCCCCTGGCGCGGCGACTAGGCTTGCCGGCCATCACCCGGCTCGATCAGGCGCTTGGCTCGACTGCGGAGCCGATCACTCCGCGCGACGATCCATCCATCCCTGTGGTGGAGCGCCGCCTTCTGGAGCCGATCGGCACCGCCGAAGCGATCGAGCAGGTCATGGGCGATCTCCTGCGGGATCTCGGGGAGCTGCTGCAGGGGCGGGGGCTTGGCGTCCGCTCGCTCCGCCTTGCCGGCCTGCGGGTCGATGGCAGCGAACAGATCGTGGGCATCGGCACTTCGCGGCCGACACGCGAGGTGCCGCATCTTCTTCGACTGCTGAAGCTGCGCATCGAGCGCATCGACCCAGGCCTGGGTATCGAGCAGTTCTGGCTGGCAGCGCCCCACACGGAGCCTCTCGACGCGATTGATCTAGGGGCGGTGCTCGCAGGAGACACGCTCGTCCGCGACCCAGCTCGCTTGGTGGATGTGGTCGCTGGCCGTATCGGCAGCGGCTCGGTTTTTCGGATCGCTCCCGTTGAAAGTCATGTTCCGGAACGCGCGGTAGCACGCACGAACCCTGTCCATATTCCAGGCGACTGGCCCAAATGGCAGCGTCCGGTTCGACTGTTCGCTCGACCAGAGCCGCTATGGGGCGTCGTAGCACTCCTCCCCGATCAGCCGCCCCGCCGCTTCGAATGGCGCGGCACAGCTCACCGGGTCGTCGCCGGCGACGGACCCGAACGTGTCCATGGCGAATGGTGGCGGCGCGATGCGGAGGTCTGGGCCGTCAGGGACTATTATCGGGTCGAGGACGAAGATGGCGGCCGGTACTGGCTGTTCCGGCGCGGCGATGGGATGGACGACAACACTGGCGACCTTAGCTGGTGGATCCACGGCGTTTTCGCATGAGCGCCTATGTCGAGCTTCAGGTGCTGACGCACTTTTCCTTGCTGCGCGGCGCATCGAGCCCGCAGGAGCTATTTTCAGCCGCAGCCCTGCTCGGCTACCCCGCCCTCGGGATAGGTGACATCGGCACCGTAGGAGGCGTCGTGCGCGCCTGGGAGGCGCAGAAAGCGACCGGGGTGCGATCGATAGCGGGCACACGCGTCGATCTCTCCTGCGGTCGTCGCCTCATCCTCTATCCGACCGATAGACCAGCGTGGTCGCGCGTCACCAGGCTTTTGACCGTCGGGAAGAAGCGAGCGGGAAAGGGCGGGTGCCTCCTTCATTGGCATGACCTGCAGCCGTGGTCAGAGGGCGTCATCGCGATCCTCCTGCCGCAAGAGGCTGACGCTGAGAATCTGAGCAGCCTTGCCGACTTGAAAGCCATTTACGGTCGCCGGGCCTATATGGCGCTGTTTCAGCGTCGCCGTCCCGACGACGCGGTACGGATTGACGCGCTTGCCCGTCAGGCGGGCGGTGCCGGCGTCCGTGCCGTCGTGACCGGCGACGTCCTCTATCATGCGCCTGAGGCTCGCCTCCTGCAGGATGTGCTGACTGCGGTCCGCGAGAAGTGCACTGTCGACGAGCTCGGCTACCGGCGGGAGGTGAATGCCGACCGAGCGCTCAAATCACCCGACGAAATGGCCCGGCGTTTTCGCGCCTACCCCGATGCGCTGCAGGCCAGCGTCGACATTGCCCGCGCTTGCACCTTCAGTCTGGATGAACTCGCTTACCAATACCCGCACGAGCGGGTGGTCGAGGGTCTTACGGCGCAAGAAGCCCTTGAGCAGATGGCGAATGACGCGGTTGACCGGCTGTTCGATGGCGATGTGCCGCAATCTTACCGCAGCCAGATCGACCACGAACTGCGGCTGATCCGTGAACTAGGTTACGCTCCCTACTTTCTAACCGTCCACGCGATCGTGCGTGAAGCGCGCCGTCGCGGCATTCTCTGCCAGGGACGCGGGTCTGCGGCGAACAGCTGCGTGTGCTTCGTGCTGGGCATCACGTCGATCGACCCGATCAAGCACGAGTTGCTCTTCGAGCGCTTCGTATCGGGCGAGCGCCGCGAGCCGCCGGACATTGACGTCGATTTCGAGCATGAGCGCCGTGAAGAAATTATCCAGTGGATCTACGAAACCTACGGCCGTGACCGTTCCGCGCTGACAGCCGTCGTTACCCGCTATCGCGCGCGCGGAGCGGTGCGCGATGTCGGCAAGGCGATGGGCCTGCCCGAAGATCTGACCGCCTCGCTTGCAGGCCTGGTCTGGGGCTGGTCGGCCGAAGGGGTCGGCGAAAAGCAGGTTGAAGAACTCAATTTGGATCTCGGAGATCGCCGGCTGCGCCTGACGCTCAATCTCGCGCGCAAGCTGATTGGTACGCCGCGCCATATGTCCCAGCATCCCGGCGGCTTCGTCCTCACGCATGACCGTCTCGACGACCTGGTACCGATCGAACCGGCCGCGATGGACGACCGGCAGATTATTGAATGGGACAAGGATGACATCGACGCCCTGAAATTCATGAAGGTCGACGTCCTCGGCTTGGGGATGCTTGGCTGCATGAACCGCGCCTTCAACCTTCTCGAGGAAGCGAAAGGTTGCCAGATCGGCCTTGCGGACCTGCAGGATGATGACCCTGCGGTGTTCGCTATGATCCAGAAGGCCGATACGCTTGGGACCTTTCAGATCGAAAGCCGCGCGCAGATGTCAATGCTGCCGCGGATGAAGCCGCAGCGCTTCTACGATCTCGTCATACAGGTCGCGATCGTCCGGCCAGGGCCGATTCAGGGGGACATGGTGCATCCCTACCTTCGGCGGCGCGAGGGTTTGGAGAAGCCGGAATATCCCCGGCCCGAGCTGCGTGCGGTGCTGGAAAAAACGCTGGGGGTTCCGCTCTTTCAGGAACAGGCGATGAAGGTCGCTATCGTCGGCGCAGGCTTCACGGCCGCCGAGGCGGACGCTTTGCGGCGGGCTATGGCGACCTTCAAATTTACCGGCGGGGTCTCGCATTTCTCGGAGAAGCTGATCGAGGGGATGGTGGCGCGCGATTATCCGCGCGAATTTGCCGAGCGCACCTTCCGCCAGCTCGAAGGCTTCGGCTCCTACGGCTTTCCGGAGAGCCACGCCGCCTCCTTCGCGAAGATCGCCTATGCCTCGGCCTGGATGAAGCATCATCACCCTGACGTCTTTTGCGCCAGCCTGATGAACGCCCAGCCGATGGGCTTCTATGCGCCCGCGCAGATCGTTCGCGACGCACGCGATCACGGTGTGGAGGTCCGTCCGCCCTGCATCAACGCGAGCCGGTGGGACTGTACGCTGGAGCCCACGAACGGCCGCTATCTCGCGGTGCGGCTTGGACTGCGCCAGGTCCGCGGTCTTTCGAACGCAGACGGTGCGGCAATAGTCGGCGCGCGCTCGACCGCTCTGTTCGATTCTGTCGAGGACGTGTGGCGCCGATCACGGGTCCAGCGGGCGGCTATCGAGAAGCTGGCAGACGCCGACGCCTACCACGCGTTCGGCGCCGATCGTCGCCAAGGGCTCTGGAAGGTGAAGGGCCTCGGCGAGGCACCTTTGCCGCTATTTGCGGCCGCTGACCGCGAAGCGCAGACCGTGAGCGCCGAGGGCCTCGAGCCGGCCGTCACCCTGCGGCCGCTAACGGATGGTCGCGAGGTGATCGAAGATTACCGCTCGCTCCAATTGTCACTGCGCGCCCATCCTCTCACATTCGTCCGCGACGAACTGGCGCGGCGAGGCGTGACCCGTTGCGCGGATCTCGCGAGCATCCGAGACGGTCGCCATGTCGAGGTCGCCGGCATCATCCTTGTTCGACAAAAACCTGGTTCGGCAAAGGGCGTCCTCTTCATCACGATTGAAGATGAGACAGGCATCGCGAATGGCATACTCTGGCCGGACCGGTTCGAGGCGCAGCGCCGAACCGTCATGTCGGCATCGATGATCGGCATGAAGGGCAGGGTCCAGAAAGAAGGCGAGGTAATCCACGTCATCTGCGATCGGATCATCGATCACGGGGATCTGCTTCACCGAGTGGGCGAGCTGTCATTCCCGCACCGGACCGGTCGAGCCGATGGAGCTCGCCATGCCGGCGCCCCCGACCGCGGAGACAAGGGTTGGAAGCCCGAGCCACGCAACTGCTATTGGCCGCCTCACGCTGACGGCATGGATCCAAAGGAGGTCGTGCGGTTCAAGTCACACGATTTCCGCTGAGCTATGAGTGCCCTTCCGCGCCACCAGCGCGTCGTCATCGCCCTTTCCGTCCATATCCTTCGCTCCGCGACCGCACGATCCTCCGACACTCGCGTCGACGTCGTCGAGGTACGTTTGGCCTTGCGCTGCCTGCTTCAACACTGCCCGGAGCGCTGGCCTCTGGAGAATTTCTGGGACGCGGCAGCCCAGGCCAATGACATCGGTCGCTCGCAGGGTGTGACCGCTGCCTTCAATGGAATCGTCCGCCAATTGCGCCAAGCGGGACGCTACGATGAGGTGTCACCGCTCTGAAATAGTGGCCCCAAGTCGTTCCAGCCGGAAACACTTTGCCGGTTCCCGGAAAAGTCTTTCCAACCACGTGGGGGGCGCTCCCCACCACGCATGCGGTGCACGCATGCGCTCAGAATAAGCCACGGGATGCATCACCGGCCAGCGGCGATCCGGGCGCGGGTTAGAGCGTGGAGGAGATCGAGCATCTGGTGCAGCCGGGCGTCGCCTTCCTCGCTGGACCATGGCTCGACGAGATTGCCATGCATCACCGAGTTGCGAATCTCGTACCAAGTCTGCACGTGCGCCGCCTCCAGCGTGCCCGCCTTGCCGAGTTGGCGCATGAAGGCGACGACGCTGCGCTTGCTCACCATCCCAAGGTTGGAGAGCATTCGGCCGCGCAAGGCGGGGTCGTCCTTCCACGCCTCGATCTGCTTTTTCATTGACGCAAGAAGTTCATCGGAGAATTCTGGCCGTCTGTCGTCCTCGGTCATCAACTCGTTCGCCAGTGCCTCAGCCGCGCCGGCGAGCGTCAGCGTGAGCACCCAGCGCGAACCGAGCTGGGCTTCGGCGAGCTCATCGTAATAACGTGTCAGCGGATTCGCTTCGAAAGATCCGACCTTGACGATGAACGTAAGAATGTCGGCGTAGAGCTTCCAAAAGGCTTCCGCCCGTCCGTGTTCGATCGCGAAGGGCTGCAGCAAGCCGATCGCAGACGGCTCCCGATGGCGCGGCGATGGCCGCAGCCACACATGCGCAGTGCCGTCACCGAGGTTGCGCGCGACCATGCGCGGATAGACCGGCACGCCGAGCAGGATACGCAGCGGCTCTGTCAGCCAATTCTCCAAGAACGGATGAGAGAGAACCCCGCCCGCGTCGGCAGTGATCCACAACGCCTGGCCTGACGGCTCATACGAAAAGGTGATGCTAGTCCCGAGGACCTCAATCACGTGTTGGCCCGGCCCGCGGCTCGCCAAGATACGGCGCTCGCCGATGAATGCCGTGGTTGTCAGCGGCTCGCTCATCGGCAGGTCGATTGGCGGCACGAGCAACAGCTCGACATTGCTCCGCTTCGATACCCAGTAGCCTTTAGCCAGCGCGTGCAGTGCGTCGATTTCGCCGCTCAGCGGCCACCCGTTATTGTGGTCGGCGAAGAAGTCCACCTGGGTATAGCCGCCCACCCATTCGACCCCGCGATAGTCCGTCGCAAACAAGCGGAGGAGGTCACGGGCGTCATACGGCTGCGACTTCTGCCGGTTGAACACCTCCAGTGCCTGCCGCAAATCTACCGAAGGCGCCGCATGCATATAGAACCGCATCTTGGTCGTGCTGACGATTTCGATGCGACCCGAACCCTTGAAGATCGCGCCTTCCTCGTCGCGCCCGAACAACGTCATTTGCGGGCACTCGATCGTTCGCGGCAGACCCGACAACATCTGTCGCCAGCTGTCGAGTGTATGGAGATCACGCTCGCTGGTTTCTTGGAGCGCGGCGGTCTCGGCCGGCTCCTCAACACGTAGCGCGTTGGCTATCCAATTGCGTAAGTTGTTTAAGAGCCGCATCCTCATCACCCTCTAGCCGCGCCCCGCCGTCAAAAATCCGTACCGCTCGCGGCACTTTACCTCGCTCGGTGAAGTGCCACGAGCGGTTAAAGTCTTTGTGGCCCTCCTGTGCGGGATTCACTTTGCCGGCACTCTGTGCTTGTAATGTTCCATGTTTCAGCCCGATCTCTTTTCCCTTGAGGACTGTGCTCGGCCGGTGAAAGCCGGAGAGCCTACGCGCCCGCTTGACCTACCGGCCATTCTGGAGCGGCTGACGATCGTATGCGAGCGACCGCGTTACAGCTTCATGGTGCTCAACTTGATCGCCCAGGCGAGTGCTCAGACGGGATCGGCGGGACCGTACATCCGCGAGGGTGACCGCCGGATTCCCGTCCGGGATTGGCTATGCGACGCACTGGTTCCCGTCGCTCAGCGCGACCCCCGTCGTCTCGCGATCGCAGACAAGGTGCGACAAGACCTTGAGGCTAAGTGTGCCCTTCCGGTCGATCCGGTGGCGGCAAACAGGATCGTCGACGCTCAGGTTCGCAAGCGGGTTCGTCAGTCCGGCCGCACAAATGTCAGCCGCGCCGTTTCCGAGTTGGTTCGCGCCGGCTTCGTCAGGCGGCATTATCAGGGCTACCGGGTGGATCACCAAAATCGGGGCGCCCAGCGGCAAGCGGTTTACACGATCACCGAGGAAGCACGTCGGGCACTTCACGCCGGTCGGTGAAACACCCTCAATTACGGTTAAGGCCCAGCTCCCGGCTTTGTAGCTTCGCTTTCCAAAGCTGCTCTGCAGCGATGATCTCCTCGACGGTGGCGCTTGATCCGCTCACTTCGAGAATGCTGGCCTGATAGTCGCTCGGGTCGCGACTTTTCAGACCCAGATTGCCGCCATGGCCATCTCGGATGTAGGTGAGCCAGCGGCCGAAGAAACCGCTCTCGCCTGTGGCCGAACCAACATATTGCTCGCGCGTGCGCGGGCAGGTCAGAAGGTAAACGCCCCGCGCCGCGGTAAGCGCGGCGATCCAGCCCTTTGGCAGTGCTTCCAGCGACGAGAGGTTGCCGATGAACCGCACATAACCTGGGAACGCTTCCTCCTGAAACGTGCGGCTCAATTCGAGTATAGCCTTCGCCTGGCTACCGGCACGCTGGATCCAACTCCGGGTTCCTGCGCCCCAGTCGATGGTCAAACGGCCGCTCATGTCCTCCAACGCGAATACGGAGGTTTGCGCATAGAGATCGAGCGGCCGGGTGCCGCCTTCGGTTGCGAGCTTGTGACGCAGCGGGTCGACAATGTCGTCGGGCGCACTCCCGATGAGCGAGATTTCGTAAAGTCCCACGAACAGGGTGGCTGCCGCGGGCGTCACGACGAAGCTCGCCCAATATCTTGCGGAAAGACGAGCGCGGTTCTGGCTCGTCTGAAGGCTTTGATACACGAGGAAGCCCGCCCGATCGTCGCGCCAGAGCGAATAAGGCGTCCGGCCCGCAGAATGCGTTTGATGCCGCAGGAGACGAACGGAATCAGGGCTTATGCCCGCTTCGTCGAGGACCGCGTTGAAAGTCAGCGCCATATGTTCATAGTCTGCTTCTTGCCGGAATCTGCGGATGCTTGTGGAGCAGGGTGGTGGCGGCTTCAATGAGCCGATGCCGACGGCTCCGACCGACGGACAAAAAGATGAGCCTTGCGACCTACCGCCTGTCCGATGACCTCGCGCGACGACGAATGCTCTATCCCTCGACGATCATCTCAGCGCCAAGCGTTCTCTTGGTCGATGTGCCCGTACCGCTGCGCGGCGACGGTCTCGGGCTCGGACGCTATTACGCGATGATTTTGGAGACCAGCCACGAACAAGCGGAAGCGGAACGCCTTCTGAACCTTCCCCGTCCGGGGCCCGTGGCTCCAGACTTTTTCGATCACCGTCCATCGGCCCTGGTCTCGGACAATGTGCTGATTTCTCGCTATGAGCCACCCACCACCGGCTGGCCCTTGCTCATCGTCTGTCGCTGGCCGGACAGCTACGTCTCGCTAGTTCAGGATATACCAGGCTGCAGCATGGCGCGTGGGCGTTACACGACGGAGATGTTCACCACCGCAGACGACGCCGAGGCTCACAGCGTTTTGCTGCTCGAGCAGCTTGCTGGACATGGCTAGCTTGCGGTCCGGATGATCAGCGCCGAGACGCTCGCTCCCGCCGGCACCGCCTAAAAAGCTAGCGCGACCCGTGCGAGCCAACCGGATCAAACGATGAAGTCGGCGAAGGCGGGTGCGACATGGTCGTTCCAAACCTCATCACCCCGAAGTTTCTCGCCCGCGCCGTTTATCTGCTCCAGCCCGACATCGCTGATCCGCACGCCAGCGGGGACGTAGCGGAGTACCAGTTCGCCATAGCGGATCTCACTGCTTGGGAAATTGCGACTGAAATCCTTCAGGTTTGGGACCAGGCGGTGATGGAGTTGGCTGTCTTCTCGTCCTTCATCACGAGCGATCCGGGCGCGAAGCTGAGCGGAAACGACGTCGTCGACGGTCGGCTTCACCATCGTCGTATGCTCTACCGCAACAATGGCTGGGGTGTAGCTGTTCATTGGGTCGCCGACAGGATTTTGCAGCCGGATCGTTCCGTCGACGATCACGAAAGGCGGCGCAACGACCCATGCGTGGCCCAGTTCGGCACCAGGGAAATCGGAGAGGTCACACATCGACTGTCCGCGCCAAAGATCTTCGCTGGCTACTTCGGCAATCATCGAGCCTTTCAGCCCGAAACTCCAGACACCGAGCCGATCGAGGATACGCTGCATCATCGACGAGACATGAACACAGCTACGCTGCATATCCTCACGTTCGAACAGATCCGCCAGGAATTCGGCGAGCCGGGGGACGATCGCACGGACGCGCTCATCATATTCGGCGGTGCGCGGGCGGGATTGCACCCACAAGGCGTATTGATCGAGGAAGGTGCCGTCGCGACCTTCCTCCGCCGCAAAGGCCGGCTGATCGAAAAAGCCAAACTGGGTGGTGTCGATGCCGAGCCCCCGCAGCCGAGCATCAATTTCCGCGTGAACTCCTGCACGCGCGGCTGCTCGCTGCTTCGCCTGCCCCATTCGACATCACTCCCTATGTTTCAACGGTTTAGCTTCCGCGCCGCGCTTCGGCGATGACAGAGGCCTGCACCATAGGCATATAGCAAGGGAACATCATCAGCGGAGTAGCCCCACCAAGCATGCCGAAGGTCAATCCTCAGATCCTGTCATGGGCGCGCGAGAGCGCGGGCCTGACGCTTGAGGATGCCGCCAAAGGGATCGGTCTTGGCGGTGAAAGCGCCGCTGCACGCCTGGCGGAGATGGAGGCGGGCGATCGCGAGCCCAGCCGCCCCCAATTGCTCAAAATGGCGGATCGCTATCGTCGTCCATTGCTCACGTTCTACCTACCCGAACCACCGGCAGCGCCCCCCCGAACCCATGACTTTCGGACGCTTCCGGATCGGGAGGCCGGAGCGGAGGCGACCGTCGGTGCGCTGGTCCGTGACGTTCGCACCCGCCAGTCCCTTGTTCGTGGTGCATTAGAAGACGCCGAAGAGGCTGAAATCCGGACGTTCGTCGGGTCCATTGACCCACGGGCGGGTGCGGATGCCCTTGCTCAGGCGATGGGTGAACTGCTGAACCTTGATCGAGGGGGTTACCGCCAGGCCCGGACGATCGAGCAAGCCTTCCGGATCTTGCGCGATGCGGTTGAGGCTGCGGGCGTCTATGTGCTGCTCATCGGCAATCTCGGCCACTGGACGAGCAATCTCAGCCCAGGTGTTTTCCGGGGAATGGCTCTCGCGGACGAGGTCGCGCCGTTCATCGTCGTCAATGAAACGGACTCCAAGGCAGCTTGGCCGTTCACGCTTCTTCATGAGCTCGGCCACATCCTTTTGGGGCAGAGCGGTATCAGCGGATATGACAGCGAACAGGTGATCGAGCGGCTGTGCGATGACGCGGCGGCGAAATTCCTTCTTGGCCGCGAGGAGCTGCAGGAGCTCGCCGGTGTCGCCGACCTAGACGGATTGATCGACCAAATCGGCGTCTTTGCAAACGCTCGCAAAGTCAGCCGCAAGATGGTCGCCTACAACCTCTTACGGGAGCGCCTCATCGATGCGGCCATGTACCGGCAGCTCGCCGCCCGGTTCGATGAGGACCGTCTCGAGTTTCCGCGAAAGCCAGCGAAAGGCGCGCCTGACTATTATGTCGTAAGGCGCCACCGGGTTGGACAGGGTCTCCTCGCGCTTGTCGATCGGATGGTCGCGGGTGGCGCCTTGACGACGACCAAGGCGGGCAAGGTGCTCGGCGTAAAACCCACGGCGATCGGTCGCATGACCGAACAGATGGCATAGCGGGGGTCGCTTGCTCTACCTGCTCGATGCCGACACGCTCATAACAGGAGATCGCAGAGCCTATCCGCTCCGGCGTTTTCCCGTGTTTTGGGAGTGGTTGCGACACCAAGGCACCCTCGGCAACGTCAAAATTCCATTGGAGCAATTCGAGGAGGTCACCTCCGGTCGGGGCGACATCGTGGACTGGCTCTGCACCGAAGATTGCCGCGCGGCGCTGATCCTGGCCGAGGATCTCGACCCCGCGCTGGTCGCCGATACAACCCTGCAAGGCTATGGTCCCCTCGACGAGAACGGCGTCGAGCTAGTCGGGCGCGATCCCTTTCTGGTGGCCTACGGACGCGTCGAGCCGGGCGAACGCACGGTCGTAAGCTTCGAGGTATCGAAACCCGGCAAGCAGGGTGCCAACCGGAAGGTGCCTGATGTCTGTCGTGACTTCGGGGTCCCGTGCTGCTCTCTTTTCGACATGATCGAGGCTCTCGACTTCACGACCGCCTGGCAACAGCCGTAAGGCGCGATTGCGCTCGGCGTCGCATCGCGCGACCAGCCAAGAAGAGGTGCAGCCTGTCCCGGCCGTCGTCGGTAATCCGGTCCCAGATGTGCTTGGTGGTCCAACCTGAAAACATCACGTAGAGCGCAATGTAGAACGTCAGCAGCACAGGGACCTGCCCCGGAAGTTTCGGCGCCTCACGCCCCACCACGGCACCCATGAATGCGACGAAGAGATAAAGTCCGATACTCATCAGGAAGATAACGAGGCTGCGTGTGCCGGAGCTGTAGCCCTTGATCGCGGCCTTCAGGATAATGCTTGCCGCGGTCCCCAGCACCATGATGCTCACATATCCGGCCATAAATACCAGGACGGTCGCATATGGCAGGACGGCACTTGGTAGATGGCTCGATGCCGTCGGCGAGCGCAACCACAGATACAGCAGAGCCATGGGCGTCAGGAGCTGAACGATAATGGCCAATCCGGCTGCGCCCCACCCAAGCAGGAAGGTGCGGCGCGCGTATCGCCTGGCTCGCGCGATGCGCCGGCGGACTGGCCGACGCACCAGGACCATTTTTTCGCTACCCCAACCGCGCACAGCTACACCTGCAGCCCGCGCCCGGAAGCTAATCGCACGCGCGGCAGCGGAGATTGCGGCTCCGCGTGACTTCAAAGGAAGCCCTCACCTGCATGCTCTCGGAACCGCTCATGATCGCGGACATACTCCGCGACCATCTCGAGCGAAGCGTGCCGGCTATGCTCTTTCATCTTGAAGAGGTTTGCGTTCTGGCGTCCTGCTTCGGTCAGGAACCCGGCTCGGAGGCTATGACCTGAGAAGAGCTCCGGCGGATAGCCGGCAGCCACAGCCGCCGCCTTGACGACCAGTGCTACGCCCTGCGCGCTCATTGCCTTCCCGGTCAGTCGACCCTGCGGTGTCAGCTTGCGAAAGATTGGCCCGCTATCGATTCCAGCTTTAGCGAGCCATGCCCGATAATGCTGCACCGGCTCGAGACGCTGGCCGTCTGGGATCGCGACCGTGTGCCCTTGACCTTCCTGATCGGTTTTCGAGGAGGGAATGCGGATCAGCAGGCCTCGACCATCTTCGGATACCCGCCCGACCGTCACCGCGACCAATTCGGAGCGACGCATTGCACCGGCCATTCCGATGGCGAGCAGCGCCCTGTCACGATAGGCGCGGAGATCCTCGCCTGTCAAACGGCGTGCAAAAGGGACCCCCGATCGGCGTCGAACAGGGACCCCCTTGGTGGCTGGCGCGGAACGTCGAGCGGTGCGCTATTCCGCCCTGCTTGCGGCGTAGGGCGGGCGTAGCCCGACCGGAGGCGCAAGCAGGGCGAAGCGTCTTTCCGGGAGCTATGTGTAGGCGGGTCAGCTGCGGTTTTTGAACCGCCAGCTGTCGTTGCCGGTCTCGACGATATCGCAGTGATGGGTGATGCGATCGAGGAGCGCGGTGGTCATCTTGGGATCGCCGAACACCGTCGGCCACTCCCCGAACGCGAGGTTGGTGGTGATGATCACCGAGGTGCGTTCGTAGAGCTTGCTGACGAGGTGGAACAGCAGTTGTCCGCCCGAACGGGCGAACGGCAGATAGCCAAGCTCGTCGAGCACGACGAGTTCGAGCCGGGAGAGTTGCGCGGCAAGCGCGCCGGCCTTGCCGATGCGGGTCTCTTCCTCGAGCCGGGTGACCAGGTCGACGGTGTTGAAGTAGCGGCCACGGGCACCAGCGCGCACGACGCTGGCGGTAATGGCGGTGGCCAGATGGGTCTTGCCCGTGCCGGTGCCGCCGACCAGCACGATGTTGCGCCGACCCGGCAGGAACGATCCTGCCTGCAGCGATCGGACCAGGCCTTCGTTGATCGGCGTCCCCTCGAACACGAACGCATCGATGTCCTTCACCACCGGCAGCTTGGCGGCACTCATCCGGTAGCGGATCGAGGCGGCATGACGGTGAGCGGCTTCGGCACGCAGCAGATCGGTCAGGATCTCAGTGATGGTGCGCTGGCGCTGCACGCCGGCGGTGACCGCCTCGTCGAACGCACCGGCCATACCCTTGAGGCCAAGCCCGCGCATCGCCTCGATCATATCATGCCGCTGCATGGAGGCCTCGCAAGCGATCGTAGCGGGCGCAGTCGGCGATCGGCGGATGCGTCAGGGCAAGATCCTCCGGCGTGACGATCGTCAGCGGCCGAGGTGGTTCACGGTGCCGCGCGAGGATGTTGAGGATCACCTCGTCGCTGGCAGCACCCGCATCGAGCGCTTCAAGGATCGCGGCTTCCACGGCATCCAGGCCGTCGGTCAGCACCGCCGCCAGCACGCGCACGAACCGTCGATCGGCTTCATCGCCGGTGCCCAGCTTGCGGCGCAGCCGGCTGAGCGCAGGTGGCAGATCCCACCCTTGGAACGGGATCCCATTGCGCAAGGCACCGGGCTTCTTGGCCAGCACAGGCAGGTAATGCCATGGGTCGAGGATCATCCGATCCCGGCCGAAAAACCGACGATGCTCGCCCACCACCTCGTCGCCCAGGCGCACGATAATCCGGTCGGCATAGGCGCGGACCTGCACTGCGCGGCGAACCGCTTTGGCCATCACGGAGTAGCGGTTGCGGTCGAAGCTGATCAGGCAGGTGCCCGTCACCGCGTGCTCGCTCTCGTGGAAGCCGTCGAACGGCGCCAACATCGGCTGCAGCGCGGAGCGTTCCGCCGCCAGAGCTTCTTCGACGGTCATCTCACGCTGCTCGGGATGGAACTGATGCGCTGCCCAGCGGCGACACTCGGCCTCCAGCCAACCGTTCAGCTCCTCGAAGCTGGCGAACCGCAGGCGTGGTTGGAAGAGCCGCCCGCGGATCGTCTGCACCTGGTTCTCGACCTGGCCCTTCTCCCAACCCGCCGCCGGCGAGCACGCGGTCGGCTCGACCATGTAGTGATCGGCCATGACCAGGAAGCGGCGGTTGAACTCGCGCTCCTTGCCGGTGAACACCGTCGTCACCGCCGTCTTCATGTTGTCGTAGATCCCGCGCAGCGGCACCCCGCCGAAGAATGCGAAGGCGCACGCATGCGCGTCGAACAGCATCTCCTGGGTCTCGCGCGGATAGGCCCTGACGTACACCGCCCGCGATGCGCACAGCCGCACGTGGGCGACTTTGATCCGCATCGGCTTGCCCGCAAGTTCTACATCCTCGTGGCTCCAGTCGAACTGGTAGGCCTCGCCCGGCCTGTACATCAGCGGGATGAACGCGGGCACGTCGCCGCCAGGATCCTTGCGCCGCGCATCCGCCCAGCGCGTGGCATAGCGCCGGACCGCGTCATAAGAGCCCTCGAACCCCTCGCGCTTCAGCAGATCGTGAATCCGCGTCATGCGTAGCCGATCGCGCCGTAACCGCGCCTCGTTCTCGAGCAACAGCGCGTCGAGACGCTCCTGATAGGGACCAATCCGCGGCAGCGGCTGCACCACCCGATGATAGTCAAAGGCGCCTTCCGGCGCGCGGATCGCTTTGCGAACCACCTTGCGCGACAGCCGCAAATCCCGCGCAATCGCCTTTATCGGCTTGCCGGCCGCGTACTCGCGCCGGACCCGCACCACAGTCTCCACCACCAACATCCCGATCTCGCCATCTGGAAATCCAGACCGCTGCCTAAACCATCGAAATGAGGGGTCCCTTTTGGACGCCGATCACCCCGCTAACGGGGCCCTTTTTGCACGCCGATCCACAATCCTCGCCTGTGATACTGCGGAGCATGTCACGAAGGACGTCCCCATCAGCCGCGCGCTTCTTTCCGGGGAGCTCTCCCTTTTTGTCTTTACGAATGCCGCGCACGGCTTTCTCGAGACGGGCGGCGTCAGGCTGAGTAGTGGGGGGCTCCATGTCCGCTGCGCGATGGGCGAAGACGATTGCGGCCAAGCGACGGCCGACAGTGGCACGGCCCAACGGCACGGGATCTCTGCGCTCGAGGACAGTGCCGCGCTTCGTTCGCCGCGGCTCGGCCGGCACGAACCCGCGTTCGGCAAGCAGGGTCAAAAAGGCTGCAACGGTTGCGGGTGCCGCCGGAAGCGGCCGATATCCATTCTCCCCGCACCAGGCACAGAAAAGCCGCCAGTCGGATTTGTATGCGCGCAACGTCGCCTCGGCCGAGGCCCGCGCGACATAAGCGTCAACCCGCTCGCGATCGTCAGGCGAAAGGTCAGGAAGAAACGGCTCCAGGGAAGTTACCTGATTGAGCACCGCGACGGTGCCCGCCATGATCGCTTTGAGGCTTTCGCCGTCGTTTTGGCTCATTCCGATAGGCCTCCCATATCTGGGCGATCGGCACGGACACCGTCGATCCAATCGAGATTGTCGCCATTTCGGCTCCAATGACCTAGCACCCGATCTGCATCGGTGAGATCGGGGAAGTTACGCCGCTGCACATGCATGATCGAGACCGTGTTCCACCGCTGAAGATGCTTCTCGCGCATGGCAAATCTGCCATGCTCTTTAGCGTCTGCGTCATTGGCAAGGGTCTGCTGGTCGCCTGCGAAGTAGCCCCCAGCGCCAGCGGTGCCGTAGCCAAACACGAAGTCGTAGCAGTGATCGGCCTTGGAGAGCGTCGAATCCACCAAGCCGGATGCGACGTCGAAACACTCGTCCTGGCTATGTGTGCACGTCAGGCAGATCCCTTCGGCGATGACATCGCCCTTGCATTCGGTCTGACCGCACGGCGCGCGCTCGGTAACAGTCGTCTCTTCGCACACTAGGCAGTAGAGCTCGGTCGCCCCAGGCGATTTGGTCGTCAACTGAGCAAGGCGGGGCCAGTCGTCCTGCCAATCGCGGTTCGACGCGAAATAGCAGTGCGGGCACACATAGCCCCGCCGATCGTCATCATAGCCGAAGAAGCGCTTGGCCTCAGCGGGCTTCAGATGACGGATGGCGGTGGCGATCTGTCGCAGGACGTGGTTTCGGGCATTGTCGACGAAGCCGAGCGAGGCGAATTTGCTCTCGTCCTCCAATTCGATCAACCGTTGCGCCCACGGGACCTCCGAAAAGAGCGCTTCGATCGCTGTCAGCAGCGTCTTCACCACCTGCTCGGGCGTGAACGTGCCCGGCGCCGATGAATGCATGATCTTGTTGCGATCGCGCCTGACTTGTTCCCAGAACGTCTTGAACGGCTCGTCCAAGGGAGAGGCAACCACACTGTTATGGACGGGTATGAGGTCCGTGGCGTCGAGCGTGCGAAATTCACCGAACGAGACCGGCCCAGTGGCGGTGCCCTTCGGCCAATCCTTCGGCCCACCAATCAGGAGATAGGGCGATACCGCCGCGATCCGACCCTTGAGCGCCAGCTCCATGCCTTGCTGGATGAGGCTGTACGCGTTGGCGAGCGCGGGCTGCGAGCGCTGCCAAAATTCCTCAACCGCTTCCTCGGGCGTTTCGTCGGCCAGCTTGTAGTACGTTGCACCATCGTAATCATGCACCGAGTCCATCGCGATCTGCCACGCCAGGTGAACCTGCTTGAGGCCGGCGGCATGAAATTCGCCGGCGGTTGGGATGTGTAGGTTTTCCTGAAATGGTGGACGGCATCTGCCCGGCGGCACGCTCCCGAAATAGCGGATTTGCACCTAAATTGGTGGACGTCAGAGTTTTTGCCTCACGCTCGACCTGCCATCGGCATCAGTCGGCGCTCATGGGATCAGATGTAGTGCCGGAACGGCAGCGGCGGTGCGGTAACGGTATGAGGCGACGCCATCAGGATCTCACCCACCCGGTCGGCGAACTTGAGCGTCACAGGCAGGGCGCTCGCAAAATCGCAGGCGTTATAGTTGACCTTGGTGAGCGCAAGGATGTCGCCGAGCACCTCTACAATGTCTCCTTCGCCATGCGTCACGTCGACGGTGAGCGGCTTGGGTGTCTCGAACCCTTGATACCCTGCCAGCCGCGGCACGAAGCCCCGCGCCCAAAGGTAACCTGACCAGTCACCCACGGTAAGGGCTGTGCCGCGCAGGACCGGTGTCGACGCAGAGGGGCGGAACAGCCGAACATCATCGAGCTGCTTGATCCTGACTCCTACCAGCTGTGTTTCAGTGGGCACTGCGCTGCAAAAGCCGTCCCACTCATCGTGGGAAAAGCGGTGACGGCCATGGATGAATAGCTGGTTCGGTGGCTTGCCGTGCTTGAGCTTATAGCCCTCGACCACCGAGGTCATCAAATTCGCCGCCGCGCTCCTCGACAGGTGATATTCCTTGCGCTCGTCGGAGTACCAAGGGCCAAGGGCGCCGCGAAATACGAGACCGTCGCCTGAGTTGAGGAACATCTGCGCGGCGCAACAGGCCTCGCCCGTTGCCGCAGGCGTGTCGTCGTTCTTGAACACCAGTCCGACGTAGCAAACACCAGGGCGGACATGGGCCAGCGCCCACGGCTTGGCGTCCATCTTGAAGTAGAGCGTGGTGCAGAAGTTCCAGGCAACCGTGGCCTCGTCCTGGAGGCCGCGCCGGCGGTCGTTGGTGATGTTGAGGTTGCGGTCGACCAGCGTGCTTTCGAGGATCAGCTGGAGGACGACGCCGTCCTGCAGCAACTCGGCTTTCAACTGGTGGTGAAAATTGCTCGAGAACAGGTAGGTTTCGGCATCCCGCACCGTGTCTGGGAACAGGTCGCCCCCCATCTGGAAGAAGCGTTTGGCGTCCTTGAAGCTCGTGATGTCGGAGGGGGTGCGCTCGTCTTTGGGCGGTGGTGCGACCTGGGGGCGTCCATAGCGATAGACGACGTCCGGAACGACAACGAGCCAGACGTCGGGACGGCGCTCCTCGGCGCGGATGTGCGCGCGGATCGCGTTGGCGAACAGCAGTACCGTGGAACGAACCGCGTCGGCGCGATTGTTCTTCTTGATGCAGTGATCGATGTCGCCGCTCTTGACCGCTAGCTCGACCATGCCGCGGGTCGGCAGCGCGATGCCGAAGCAGGCCTCGAAGCCTGGCCATGCGGGTGCCCATAGGACGGGCTTGCCCTTCGCATCAACTTTGCCGGGTATATGCAGGCTGATCCGCTCTAACCAGCGGCGGGATAGGCCGACGCCGCTCTCCGTCCCGATGACGCCCAAACGCACCTGGGAGCGGCCATCTGGACCTTCGAGCGGCCCAAAGAGGAAGAGCCCATCTTTTGGCGCTTCCATCTGCTGCCCGTGACCGAACTCGAGCAAAGGCTCGGCGATGCGGTGCGTGAGGATGCTCATGCGTCGGCCTCCTCCGGTATCTCATCCCGGTCGAAGGCCGTTTCGAAGTCCTCTGACAGGGTTATCTGGCCTGCCTCGTCTTCCTCGGCTCGGCGGTCTTCTTCCGCGGCGAAGCTGACCGGAAAGTCGAAGCTCATCGGTAAGCTAGCGACGGTGAGGCGCTCACCGGACGCGGCAATGTCTAGTGCCGCTTCACCTTCGGCAAGCCAGCCCATCGCGGCGAGCAGCATGTCGCGCCATTTGTCGTTGAACCAAGACCGCGTGAGGCGCAATCGGATGCGCTGCAGCTGTTCACCCGGAAGCGGGGTTCGGCCATCGGTCGTCACCGCGACATTGGCATGGACCCGGAAGAGAGCATCCGGCCAGAGCTTGGGTTGAGCAACAAGGCACAGATGCCAGCGCCGATCCTTGAACTTGCCGCTCAGGACCCGGTCGACCCGATGTCCATCGCTCAGCGTCAGCTTTACCCTTCCGTCAATGAGACCGTCGGGGAAGAAGCGGCCGCGGGCGCCCGAGGCGAAATCGACAGGAAGTAGCCCGAGACGATGCATGGCCAGGTCCCAATGCTGGCGCATCAGGTTGACGGCGATCCGCCGCGCGTTGGAACGCTCACCGAAGTGGCGGCTATATGTACCGTCGATCACGCTGTTGAAAGGCAGGCTAGCGCGTGCCTTCAACGGCGGCGCGCCATTGTCGAGACGCTCGATCGCATCGGGTCCGCAGAAGGCGATAGCGCCTCCCTCGTGAAGGACGTGGGGAGCCTTGGTGAACTGGCTCCACGCTTCCAGCTGCGCAGTCGTTCCCTTAGCCTCCAGGATCCAGACGTCAGGCCTCGCCCGGAGTTCGAACCAGTTGCTGTAAAGCGTCTCAGGATTTGGAGTGACCAGCTTTCGACCGTCCTCTTGGGCAGCGACGATCATCGCAAGCTGCTCGGCGTCCAGATGCTCAACCTTCGGCACCCGTGAGGTGTCGAGCGTCTCGAACAGGGGCTGAAGGCAGGCTGCCCAGTTAGGGAACGCATTGTGTGCGTTCTGGCGGATGATCTCTGTGGGGAATTCGCCGAAGTCCACGTCGGCGATCCGGATTGGGACCATGAACTCCGGGTCGCTGAGCTTGCGACGCATGACGTCGCCGAGGGCGAGTTCCTTCTTTACGCCTTGCTTGCCGATGTGCTCGGACACGACGACGATCTGCTTGATCGCCTCGTGCCGCAGCACGTGCTCGATCTTGTCCCAGAAATCGTCGCCACCCCGAAGCGCGCGAACGTCGACCCAGACCTTGTATCCGGCCGTGGTGAGGCGCCCGGCAAGCCACCGGGCGAAGCGATTGTCCTCAGGATTGGCGTGCGTGATCAAAATTGTGTCGCGCACCGGTGTCGGAGCGGTAGTCATGGGAGTTCCCGCCTGCAGAGTGCCGTACCTAAAAGCAAGAATGTGCGACTACTCTGCCAGAGGGCGCACGTTGGTGATGGTGATGCCTACCTCGGCGCTCGCAAGTGGCCCGTCCGTTGTGAGCATCTCGGCTTGCAGGTCGATCGCCAAGGCAAGGCATGCCCGGTCGCCGAGAGACAGACCGAGCGCCTTCGTCGCTGGCCGGAGGTCGCCTACTATGAGCGCCTGGGCAGGAGTGAGCGGCCGGACATCGAGGTGCAGCCCGCCAAGCGCCTCACGCACCTCGTCGAGCGGCAATCCTCGGTCCCTTAGCTTGGAAACGACCTCTGCGAGGTTGGCCGTTCCGATGATGCTGCGGGTCAGGACGTCGACTACCCGATCCGCCCCGGCTTCATCGTTTAAAAGGCAGAGCAGGGCGGAGGCGTCGAGTACGACTTTGCTACTCACGCTCCGCCTCACGCCGACGCTCCGCGATCAGCTCGTCAGCCAAGCCGACGCCTTCGGGCACATACTTGCGCAGGATCGCGCGAGCACGCTCAAGTGCCTTAGGTACGGAACGTACCCGCAACTCGCCATCGTCCACATCGACGAGAACGGTGTCACCCGTAGTGATCCCGAGCTCACGGCGCATTGCCGCCGGGATCACGAGCTTACCGCCGTCCACGATCTTGACCCTCTGTGCTTCCATCTGCACCAAACCCGCTGATCCGACCTGTCCAACGGCCTTATACCGGAGAGCAAAATCGGACGCCAGCGTGGAGACAGGGACCAATGCACGCCCGATCACCGAAATAGCGTTCATCGATGATGGAGCAGCTACTTAGACCCGGTCCGCTTAGCTAGGCTACGTAGGACCGGGAATTGCCGTTCTGAGCCGCCTGCTGCATGACTGGCTCACAAGGGTATACGCTGCCCGGCTTCCCAGCGGGGCAAGTCGAGCGTCCGCGCCGCCATGCGCTCGGGCCATTGCCAGCTCGCCGGTGCGATCTCGCGCGCGACCAGGCCCGGCACGATCGCCCATGCGAGGATGCCGGCCGCCACCCCACCCAGGGCAAACCATAGCTGCCGATTCTTCTGGTCGGCGCGTGTCCATGCGGACCCGGCGATGGCGCGAAGATCGGCCATGATGCGGGCCTTGTCCTCGCCCGCCTTGGCGAGCGCCGCCTGATCCTCGCGCCGGGCGGCGCTGCCCGCCGCGGCGATGCGCTGCGCCATCTGCTCCGGCGTCATCGCCAGCGCCGGGGCCGCTTTCAGGAATTGGCCGATGCGCGCGACGTTCTCGCCTGCCGTGTTCACGTTCTGCTGGAGCACGCCAAGCGTCTCGGTATGGTCGGGTATGTCGATCGCCGCGCTCGGCCGCCAAGCCCTCCACGGCGCAGCGCCAGCTCGCCGCGCATGGCCTCGAACGCCTCGGCCGCGCCTGCTCCGCCCTGATCGTCCTCGTGCGTCACCTGTCGTGAGCCTGCAACCCGTGATATTCCTCCGAGTTAATCAAAGGAGACCCAACAATCACCGGACCGGTCATGCCTAAGACACCACACACGAAAGGCCCGGACGAAACCCTTTCTCCTCGCCGATCCCTATCGGTTCATCTCCAGGCAGTGCCAGCGCCTAGGCGCAAACGCTTTTGAATCCCGTTTCCTGCTGAAAAAGACCAACTGCCTTAAGGGGGCCAAGGCCGCCGAAATCTTCTACGATACGACCCGCTTCGAGCGCGAAGGTGCCATGCCGGTCGCTATTCAGAAGACACTGCTGGGCCAAGGCGGCGTTCAGGGTCTGGACGGCGAGACCCATCGGCACCGCAAGCAGATGTTCATGGGCCTGATGACACCAGAGCGCGTGCGGGCGCTGGCGCAATTGTTCGAGGCCGAGTGGCGCAGGGCGGTGCCGGGCTGGACGCGCAAAGGAGAGATCGTCTTCTATGACGAGTTGCATGAGCCGCTGACGCGAGCGGTATGCGCTTGGGCGGGAGTTCCTCTTCCGGACGATGAAGCCGGCAACCGCGCGGGCGAGCTGCGGGCGCTGTTCGACGCCGCCGGCTCGGCGAGCCCAAGGCATCTTTGGTCACGGCTGGCCCGTCGTCGCGTCGACGCATGGGCGAAGCGGATCATTGAAGGCATTCGGGCCGGGAGCATCGGCTCGGGCTCGGGGACCGCGGCTTACGCGATAGCCTGGCATCGCGACCGGCACGACGATCTTCTTTCGCCGCACGTCGCAGCGGTCGAACTGGTAAATGTCCTTCGCCCGACCGTCGCGATCGCAGTGTACATCACCTTCGTCGCCCACGCGCTGCAAACCTGTTCAGGGATCAGGGCGGCCTTGGTTCAGCAGCCGGACTATGCCGAGCTCTTCGTCCAAGAGGTCCGCCGATTCTATCCCTTCTTTCCCGCTGTGGTGGCGCGCGCGAGCCAAGATTTCGAGTGGGAGGGGATGGCCTTTCCGGAAGGGCGTCAAGTGGTGCTAGACCTTTATGGGAGCAATCACGACGCAGCGACCTGGGCCGACCCCCAGGAGTTTCGCCCTGAGCGTTTCAGGGCTTGGGACGAAGACTCCTTCAACTTCATTCCGCAGGGCGGCGGCGATCACTATCTCGGCCATCGCTGTCCCGGCGAATGGATCGTCCTCGCGATCATGAAGGTGGCGGCACACCTCCTCGTCAACGCGATGCGCTATGACGTACCGGACCAAGACCTGAGCATCGATTTCGCCAGGCTGCCAGCGCTTCCGAAAAGCGGCTTCGTGATGCGCAACGTCCACATAGGTGGCTAGGGCCGCGTGCCGTGGTGATGGTGATCGGCTCCGTTATCGACCGTTTGCGCGAGTACGGGGTGCGATGCGACATCTACGCAGTCGAATGTTGGTTCAGCAAGTCGATCACGGCGCACCTCGCCGCCCCGTCGCCTTCGCAACGGTCGATGGTCGCAGCCAGCAGGCTTTCTAGTTGCGCCAGATCCTCCATCTTAGCGCGCACACGCTCTAGATGGTGAGCCGCGATCTCGCGGACCTCACTGCATGACGCCTGCGCAGAACCGCCAAGAGACAGGATCGCGCGCACCTCGGCCGGGGAGAAGCCGAGTTCGCGCGCGCGACGGACGAACCCAAGTGCGCGGACGTGACCGGTCCCATATACCCGCCGCCCGCCGCTTGTGCGGGGTGGCGTTGCGAGAACACCAACGCGCTCGAAGTACCGGATCGTCTCGATATTCACGCCAGTCCGGCGAGACAGCTCGCCGATCGTGATGCTTTCCTCAACGCGCATATATTGCTTGCTCCTGTAGTCACTACAGGATGCATAACGGGCTAACCCGCTAGAGGCGATAGATGAACCAAGAGACCATCCCGCGTGAACCCCTAGGCGCACCAACGTCACGACGTCGCGCCGACACGGGGCTATCCGCCCTCGGCGCGCTTGCGAGCTTAGCCGCTGTTCTAGCTGCGGCGTCATGCTGCGTCCTGCCCCTCGCACTCGCGGCGCTCGGCCTGGGGGCGGGCCTGTCCAGCAACTTCGCCGCGCTGATACCACTACGGTGGCCGCTAACGGCGACCTCCCTCATCGGCTTGGCTGCTGGGTGGTGGGCCTACGCGCAGCGGCGGAGGTCCTGTGCTGGGGACCGGTCCTGCACAATGCCGCTGCCCTCGCGCGCGACACCTATCCTGCTCGCGATTGGAACGGTTCTGACGCTTATCGCGTTCGCCTGGGACCTCCTAGAAGCGCCGCTGATGAACGCGCTTTCCTGATGCAGCTCACCTCAACCCTGACCTGTCCCAAATGCGGCGGGGTGGCCACCGAAAGGATGCCCACCAACGCCTGCCAATTCTTCTATGATTGCCGGCATTGCGCGGTGGTGCTGCGGCCCCTGGCTGGCGACTGCTGCGTGTTCTGCTCATTTGGCGATGTCCCATGCCCTCCGATCCAGGAAGCGAAAGCAAACGGGACTGTGGCGGGCTGCTGCGGGTGAGGCGATAGCTTCACGTTTCTTCGTGAACTGGGGTCCTGCTCGCCAAGGTCGCGCAAGCGAAATTGCCTACTTCGGTCTTATTCGACCGGTTCCTGACCTGCCTCAACTGCTCATTTTCGAGAGGGCATTTGAACAGGATAGCATTTCGGGCGCTTCAAAAACCCTTGCTCCTCCAGTTGCTAGAGCATGTAACCGCAATTTGCTCTCCTGCGGACGGGGGGCTGGAGGTGGCTTTTTGACGGCCCGTGTTGAAGCAATCGGTATGTCTCGACGCTCATTAGTGGCGCGGCTGGTGGCCTGTGGAACCGGCTTGGTGCTCGGTTCTCCAACGCTCGCGCGACAGACTTCCCGGTCTGCGGCCTCGTGGAACTTCGGCGCGGCTCACCTCGAATGGGAGCCGCTGGAAGTCGGCACGGGTGATACCCTCCTTGTTTCGGCACAAGTGCGCGGAGTGCCGGCGCGGGCGGTGCTCGACAGTGGCAGCGGCGCGTCGATCATGAGCACGGCGCTCGCGGCGAAGCTCGGCTTGAACAATGGTGAGCGGCGCATGATTAGCGGGCTGAGCGCCAAGGCCCCGGTGCTGCTGGTCCGCGACATCGACGTACAGCTCGCCCGCGAAACCCGTCGCTTACCCTTTGCCGTTGTTGGTGATCTGAGTTCAGTGTCGGCGGCCTTCGGACGACCGATCGACGTTCTCCTCGGTGCCGATATGTTCACGGGCAGCTGCATCGCGCTCGATTTCGCGAACAGGCGTATGGCGGTCGTCAAGTCAGGCACGTTTCTCGCCGGCCCCGACTGGCGCGCTGTCGCGCTCGGACGCGGTGCCAAGCAGGAGCTGTTCATCCGGGCCTCCGTCGAGGGCCTGTCTCCCGTGCCCTTGATGATCGATCTTGGCAGCTCGGCCGCGCTGATGCTCTCGTCGGCCTATGCCCGCGATCAAGGGCTGTTGAACGGGAAGCTCGTCTCGACCGCGGCGATCGGCGGCGTCGATGGCGTGCGAGTCAACGATGCTTTCACAACCCAGAACATCAACATTGAAGGGCTTGGCGTCTCGAACGTCCCCACACTCGGGATGAGAGCTTGGCTCTCCACCAGCACGGTTGGCAATGTCGGCCTACCGCTGATCGCTCAATTCGACGTGGTGTTCGACGTGACCGCCGGATTCGTGTGGCTCCGGCCACTCGGTCCTCGTCGTCGCCTGCCGATGCTGAAGGACCGTAGCGGCCTTGGCCTCGCAGCCTCACCAACGGCGCTCACCGTCGTTCATGTGGCGGCGAACAGTCCCGCGGAAAAGGCTGGCTGGGCGGTCGGCGACCGGATCGTGGCGGTGAACGGCCATTCGATCGATGCGAACTATACGCGTGGGGAGCTCTGGCAAGTGCGCTCCCGGCCTGCTGGCACCCTCGTAAAGCTGACGATGGCCTCGGGTGATGTGCGCGACCTCAGGCTAGCCGACTATTACTGATCGGCTTGAGGGTGGCCTTTGCCGATCGCCTTCATGATCCGACAATCGGCCATGCGCGCCTTGGTGCAGCTCTGGCTGAGCATTGCCAACTCATCCCGCAACACCGCGAGTTGCGCCAGCCTCTCCTCAACATCCTTGAGGTGCTGAGCAGCGATAGCTGAGGCGGCACCACAATCCTGGTCCGGGTTCTGCGCCAGCCCCATCAACGATCGTATTTCGTCGACCGAAAAGCCGAGCCGGCGACCGTTGCGGATGAAGTGCAAACGCTCGATGTCGCTGGCATCATAGGTTCTACGGCCCGACGCCGTGCGCGGGGCGGAGCGCAGCAACCCGATCGACTCATAAAACCGGATCGTCGTCACTTTTGTCGACGTCTCGCTGGCGAGCTGCCCAATCATCACCGGCTTCATCATGCCATCCTTGCTAATGCGAACGTGTCGCACATTTCGCTTGCTTCTACAGCGACTGGAGGTGGTAAGGAAGGCCGCATGAATGCTTCTACCGAAAGCTGCGGGTGCCACGGGGAGCCCGCGCGCGCGCAAACCGATCCGGCCTATCGCCGTGCGCTGCTGACCGTCGTGGTGCTCAACCTCGGCTTCGGAGTCGCCGAGCTGTTCGGCGGGTTCATCGCCGATAGCCAAGCGCTGAAAGCGGATTCCCTCGATTTTCTCGGGGACGGGTCGATCAGCCTTATCGGTCTTCTCGCGCTTGCCTGGTCCGCACGGGCGAGGGCAAAGGTCGCGCTGACGCAGGGGTTGTTTCTCGGTGCGCTTGGCGTGGGCGTAATCGGTTTCGCGATTTGGCGCGCCCTGAACGCAACCGCGCCGGATGCCGAACTGATGGGCACAATCGGCGTTGTCGCGCTCGCGATCAATGTCGTGTCCGCCTTGGTGCTTGCGCGTTTCCGGGAAGGGGACGCCAATGTTCGCGCGATCTGGCTGTTCAGCCGCAACGACGCGCTCGCCAATGTCGCGGTGATCGCCGCGGCCGGTCTGGTGGCGTGGACAGGAAGCGCCTGGCCGGACCTCGCCGTCGCCGGCCTCATCGCCCTCCTGTTCCTCCACTCCGCTTATGAAATCGTCACTGGCGCTCGGCGCGAACTGGGAGAGCGGTAGTGCGTCTGCTCACCTTGATCCGGGCAATGCTCTCGCTGCGGCTGCTCGCCGCGCTCGCTGCGCTGCTGATCCCTGCTGCGGCATTCGCCGAACCCGGCGACGTGCAAACCGCATGGCGGCTGCTCGACTATATGGCCGTCGATTATGGAGGCGCGGTCGCGAACGGTCGGATCAAGAGCGCGTCGGAATACGCCGAAATGAATGAGTTTGCCGCGTCGGTCTCGACACGGCTTCAAGGCCTGCCGGCGAAGCCGGAGCGCCAAGCCCTCATTCAGCGGGCCGCCAACCTCCAAGCGGTAATCGCGGAAAAGGGATCGACTGAACAGGTGGCAACACTGGCGCACGGGCTCGCGGCCGATCTGCTGCGCGCCTACCCGGTGCCGCTCGCGCCCGATAAGGCTCCGAACCTCGTCTCCGGCCATGCCCTGTTCCAACAATCCTGCGCGTCCTGTCACGGCATGACGGGCAACGGCCGTGGCCCCGACGCCGCCAAGCTCGCGACACCCCCGATCGCCTTTACCGATGCCGAACGTGCGCGCCAGCGCAGCGTCTTCGCGCTCTATCAGGTGGTGACGCAGGGCATCGACGGGACGGCGATGCAGAGCTTCGCCGATCTGCCGAACGATCAGCGCTGGGCGGTAGCATTCCGAGCCGGGAGCTTCGCCTTCACGGACGCGCAGGCGCGCGAAGGCGAGCGGCTGTGGAAATCCGATCCGACCCTTCGCCGTCGCATCCCGGACCTGAAAACCCTGGTCGCACTCACCCCGGCCGCGCTCGGCGCGGCGATCGGCGACGCCAAGGCTGACGCCGTGCTCGCGTTCCTGCGTCGCCACCCTGAACAGGTGATGCAACAGGCTCCCGGCTCGCTCGCGGTCGCCCGCGCCAAACTCGCCGAAAGCGTGGCCGCTGCCCGGCGTGGCGATGCGCGGATGGCAAAAGAGCTGGCGCTGTCAGCCTATCTCGATGGGTTCGAGCCGATCGAACCAACGCTCACCGCGCGCGACGCGACGCTGATGGGCCGAATCGAGGGCGCCATGGGGGAGTTCCGCGCCGCGATCGACCGGGGCGCATCGCCCGATGATCTCGCGGAGAAGGTCACGGTGCTGGGCGGCTTTTTCGATGATGCAGAAGCGGCGCTCGCGCCCGATGCCGCCACCGAGGCGTCCACGTTCCTGGGCGCGTTCACGATCCTGCTGCGTGAAGGGCTCGAAGCCCTGCTCATCGTCGTCGCCATGATCGCATTCCTGCGTAAAGCCGACCGCGGCGAGGCGCTGCGCTACGTTCATGGCGGCTGGGTCAGCGCGATCATCGCGGGCGGAATCACCTGGGCGGTCGCCACCTATGCAATCGGGATCAGCGGCGCGAGCCGGGAGCTGACCGAAGGGTTCGGCTCGCTGTTCGCCGCGGTCGTGCTGCTCTCGGTCGGGATTTGGATGCACGGTAAGGCGCAAGCCGATCAGTGGCAGCGCTATATTCGCGAGAAGATGTCGCGGGCGCTCTCGGGCGGGTCGGGCTGGTTCCTGTTCGGACTCGCCTTCGTGGTCGTTTATCGCGAGGTTTTCGAGACGATCCTGTTCTACGCCGCTCTCTCCGCGCAAGGTGACAACGGGATGCTGCTCGCCGGCGCCGGATCGGCCATTGGACTGCTTGGTGTGATCGCCTGGGCAATGCTCCGCTACAGCCGCAAGCTGCCGATCGCGCAGTTCTTCCGCTATAGCTCCTGGCTCATGGCCGTTCTGACCGTCGTGCTTGCGGGCAAGGGCGTCGCCGCTCTCCAGGAGGCCGGCCTTATCAACATCGCACCGCTCGCGGACGTGCCGCGGCTGTCGATGCTAGGGTTATTCCCCACCTGGCAATCGGTGCTGGCGCAACTCCTGATGGCGGTCGCCATCGCAGTGGGGTTTGCCTGGAATCGGCGCAACCGATCTCGCTCGGGTTCCGGCCCGGCGACGGCTCACTAGGCGAGGCTCGCATTTGCCCCCGCTTCGCTCGCGCACACTGGCCGGCATGTCGCGCATCCGCGACGGGCGCCAGGACCTCGCGGGTACGCAGCGGACATGAAAGCGGGCACGGCCACGCTGCTGATCGCCACGGGGGCCGCGCTAGACCTGGCGACCAAGGCATGGGCGCGGGCTGCGCTCGAACCCTATGGGCCGGCGGGCGATTTCCTGCCCTTCGTCTCGCTGCGCCTGACCTTTAACGAGGGCGTGTCGTTCAGCCTGCTCGCCTCTGATGGCGACGTCGGGCGCGCCCTCCTGATCGGGCTCACGGCAATCCTGACCCTCGGCCTTGTCGCGTGGGCCTACCGCTCGCAGGGCTGGCAGCGCACGGCCTTAGCGGTCGCCGCGGCCGGCGCCGTGGGCAATCTGATCGACCGCGCCGCACGCTGGTCTGTAACCGACTTCCTCGGGCTGCACTTCGGGAGCTGGCACCCCTTCGTTTTCAACCTCGCCGACGTGTGGATTTCGCTCGGGGTCGGGCTACTGCTGCTCGGGCCATACTTACCCGCAAGAGGATCGACGGCAGAAGCGTTTCGCCGGAATGGCGCTGAACGCCCGGCAGCTACGGACGGAGGGCCGTGATGACAGAGAGTTCTCGCGACAGGCGCCCTTGATGGAGGCAACCGTCCGCCCCCGCCTTTTCGGCTGATACCGAGCTAAGGCTTGTGTGCCGAGTAGATAGAAATGGAGCCGGTCGGCGTTGATATCGACTGGCGCTCGATCACGCGATCGAACCCCGCCGCGGCGAACATGCGGGGTAGCACGCCATCAGCGTTCGGCTGGGTGTTCGCGAACCCGTCGAGGCGCTGAATCTGCCGAAACAGAGCCCGCATCGTCCGGCTGCGCTGCTCGCCATAGTCGGCAACGAAACGCGCGCCGCTTGGCCGCAGAACGTCAAATATCGCGTCAAGGATCGCCCGTTTTATGACAAGCGGGCATTGATGGAATATCAATCTCGACACGACCTTATCGACCGGCTCGATCCCGGTCCTCGCCAGCTCGTCACCCATCGCCTCGGTCCATTCGATCGCGGCGCGCGTTTTGGCTGCCTTCGCGTGGGCGATCTTCAACACGGACGGGTCGGGGTCCACCCCGATAACGCGCGCGGCCGGGCATTGCCGCTTCACCATGATTGCGAAGCTGCCCGTCCCGCATCCTACATCTAGAATCGTTTCGCTCGGGCTGGGGGCCGCCAATTGCAGCAGCGCGGTTCGCCATCGGCGCTCGCGCGTCAGCAACGCTATCGCATGATCGTATAGACCGGTCAGCTCGGGGCGGCCCAGCGCGGCACGTAATCGCGATCGAGGACGACGGGGTGCCGCTGTTTCATCCTGCCAACGGTTCCATCGTCATTGCCGAAACATCATGCATTTTCTCCCCGATGCCTTTGAGGTCGAATGGCACCCACGAGTCCCGCCAGATACTTGGCGTTCAAAGCAAAGAGCCCGCCGGCGAGCACGATGTAAAACCAGCCGAGTGCGGTCAAGCTGGCGACAGTGCGTGCCTCATCACCCTGCCAGGCTACAGCGAGCACGACCTGAACGATGAATAGCCCGGCAAGCGCTGCCGCCCCAAGCAAGCTCAGCCCGAGGCGAAGTAGGAGGGCGATGCCGAACAGCGACTGCGCCGCGGTCAGGAAGAACTCCTCATGCTGGCGCGCGTCGAGTGGTAAACTCGAAAGCTGGCCCGCACCTAGACTGACGGCGAGGGGCAACATGCCGACCAGCAAGGTCCACTGGTTGATCTTGTCGGAAATCATCGTCGCTAAGCCCTGTTCGGACCGCCTCGCCAACACGAAGAGAATGGCGACTGTGACCGCGGGGGCTTCGCTGGCGAGCGGCGCGAGCCATTGGATCAGCAGGAACTCGTCGAACCCGAGCTGACGGCCGGAGTCGACCATCGCTTCGGCGAACGGCTCCGCCGACGCGAGGATTACAGCGGCTGCCACCAAGGTCAGTCCGCCCATGACAAGCCATTGGCGCGTCGGAGAGAGCAGGGTGAGCGCAGCCGCAGGACCGGGCTCGTCATCATCGTCGTCGTCGCTGCCCGCGCCTTCACCCTTGTCGCTCGCTCGCCACATATACAGGCCGAACAAAGCAATGAGCAGGACCGTATCGACGATGCTGATTGCGTCCTTCAAGAGGACGCTGAACGCATAAAGGCTGGGCACGAGGAGGAAGAGGATCTCGACCCGGTTGGCGCTAGAAAGCGAAATTGCGCGTTCGCCTGTCTTGCGCCAATGAAGCAGCACCAGAAGCGGCCAGGCGATGCCGACCAGCAGCCGGTTCGCACCGGTCATATTTGCTGCCGCATAGTGGACGTAATTGGACCCTGGATTAGCCCCAGCCGAGTAGGCGTAGTAGAAGTCCACGGCATATTCCGGGAGCACGGTGATCAGCGCCACGATGGCGACGATCAGGCCCGCGGAGATGCGCGACTCCGCGGCTTCCGCTCCCCATGACAGGTAGAAGCCGGCTGCCAGGATGGCAGCGCCGAACAGCATGGCGTCGAGCAGAGGGTTTGGCCGCCACCCCTCGATCCTCAGAATAATGGCTGGGATCATGGCAAGCGCGGTTAGCGCGACCAGCATGACGAAGCGGCGCAACGATGCTGGATGCGCCTCCGAAGGGAAGAGATCGACTTGCCTCATCATCGTTTCGCCCCTCCGTTGTGGTCAGCGTCGGCCGTCGGGGTAATGATCTCGACCGCCTCCAAGGTAATCAGTCCGATCTCCGGAACGTCGGCGAGCTGGGTCGCAAACGAACGCAGCCTAGGGTCTTCGTCGACGATCTCGACGACCACGGCGCGGTCGCTTTCGAGCACATGGCGACGGTGGACGTGCGCCGATCGGCCGAATCCGATGAGCGCCTCCAGGACCGTCACTCCGGCAAGCCCGGCGTCTCGCGCCCGAGAGGCGACAACCTCATAGACCTTGCGATCTCCGACATAGGCGGCCTCGTCGGTGTAGATGCGGAGCAGTCTGGCTTGCTGGTTCATGCTTGGCTCCATTTTCATATCGTGCCCGGTCCAGGGAGCTGGTGCGCTCCCCCGCCGTCGTGCGGTTCGGGATCATGCCGTGCGGGATCACCGCGCTTGCTCGCCCGCTCGCCCCAGCCGAGCACCACCCGCGCAATGGCGGGAAGGACGAGCAGCGTCAGGATGGTGGCGGCGATTAGGCCGCCGATCACCGTCGTCGCCAAAGGCTTTTGCACCTCGGCGCCGGTGCCGTGCGCGAGTGCCATCGGCACGAAGCCGATCGCCGGCACGAACCCGGTCATTACAACCGCGCGCATCTTGTCCGCCATGCCGTTGCGGATCGCCTCGGCGATCGGCGCGCCGTTCTCGATACGCTCCCGGATCGCGGTCATCACGACCAGTCCGTTCAGCACGGCAACGCCGGCAAGGCAGATGAACCCGACCGCGGCCGACACCGAAAAGGCGATGCCGGTCAGCGCGAGCGTGAACACACCGCCCGCCAGCCCTAAGGGCACGGCCAAGAATACCGCCCCGGCGCGCGCGAACCCGCCCAACGCCATGTAAAGCAACCCGAAGATGGCAAGGAAGCACAAGGGCACCACGACCGCGAGCCTGCGGCTCGCATCCTGGAGGCTCTGGAACTGTCCGCCCCATTCAAGATAATAACCGGCAGGCAGCTTCACCCGCGCGATCTTGGCTTGTGCCTCTGTGACGAACGACCCGGCATCGCGACCTAAGAGGTTGACCTGGATGGCGAGGCGACGTTTGCCGTTCTCGCGCCTGATCTCATTCAGCCCCTCGGTGACGCGTATCTGCGCCACCTGGGCAAGCGGCACCTGCTGGCGCGCTTGGCCGGCTTCGCTGGGCAGCAACACCGGTAGCGCCTGAATTTCATCGAGGTTGATTCGTGTAGCCTCGGGCACCCGCACGGTGATGTCGAACCGCCGGTCGCCCTCGTAGAGCAACCCGGATTCGCGACCGCCCAACGCCGCGGAGACGGTATCGGCGACTTCCCTAACCGTCAGGCCGTAGCGCGCGATGGCGGCGCGATCGAGCTTGACGTCGAGCGTGGGCGCACCGCCAACCTGGTCGGCCTTGACGCTGCCCGCTCCGGGGATCGACTGTAGAATGCGGACCATCTCGCCAGCGGTCTGCGCCATCTTGTCGAGATCGTCGCCGTAGAGCTTGATCGCGACGTCTCCGCGCACGCCGGCGATCAGCTCGTTGAAGCGGAGCTGGATCGGCTGGCTCATCTCGTAGAGCTGACCGAGCTGACCCCGAGACGCTTTCTCAATCCGCTCGATCACGTCCGCTTTGGTATGGACGCCTGCCGGCCACTGATCCTGCGGCTTAAGAATTACATACCCGTCCGACATATTCTGCGGCATGGGGTCGGTCGCGACCTCGGCCGTGCCGGTTTTCGAGAACATCAATTCGACCTCGGGCAGCTTGGTGACGGCCGCTTCAACCTCGCGCTGCATCACCAACGACTGTTCCAGGCTGACGGATGGCACGCGTGTGGACGCGAGCGCGATGTTCTTCTCGTCGAGCTGGGGGATGAACTCGCTTCCCAGAAGCCCGAACGCGGGGATCGCCGCCAGAAAGAATGCCAGGCCGCCAAGGATGAACGGCCACGGGCGCGCAATTGCCTTGTCGAGGAGCGGTAGATAGCGTGCCTTGGTCTTGGCGATCAGCCACACTTCCTTCTCGGCGACGCGGCCCCGGATCAGCAGCGCGACCATCGCGGGCACGAAGGTCAGCGCGAGGATGAACGCGGCGACAAGCGCGAGCATGATCGTGATCGCCATCGGCGAGAAGGTCTTGCCCTCAACGCCGGTGAACATGAGCAGCGGCGCGAACGCGAGCAGGATGATTGCCTGCCCGAACACGGTGGGCTTAATCATCTCCTGGGAGGCCCGCATGGTCTCCTCAAGCCGCTCGCGAAGGGTGAGGAGCCGCCCCTCATGCTCCTGCCGGTGCGCGAGCCTCGCCAGGCAGTTTTCGATGATGATGACCGCGCCATCGACGATCAGGCCGAAGTCGAGCGCGCCCAGGCTCATCAGGTTTCCGGGGACGCGAAAGGCGTTCATCCCCATCGCCATCATCAGGAACGAGAACGGGATCACGAGCACCGCGATCAGCGCCGCGCGCCAATTGCCGAGCAACAGAAATAGCGCCGCGGCAACAAGGATCGCGCCCTCGGTCAGGTTACGTTCGACCGTCGCGACCGTGGCACTGACGAGCTTGGCGCGATCGAGCACGATCTCGACTTCGACGCCCGGCGGCAATGTTTTCCCGATCTGATCCAGCTTCGCGGCCACGTCCTGCGCGACGATCCGACTGTTTTGGCCGATCAACATCAAAACGGTGCCGATCACGGCTTCCTTGCCGTTCACGCTGCCCCCGCCGGTGCGAAGATCGCCCCCGCTCTCAACGTTGGCGATCTGTCCCACCGTGATCGGCACGCCGCCTCGGGTGGCAGCGACGGCGTTCTTGATCTCGTCCACCGAGCGCACCCGCGCGTCGAGGCGCACGAGATAGCCTTCACCGCCGCGATTATAGTAGTTAGCGCCTACCGCCAGATTGGCGTTCTCCAGAGCCTCACCAAGCTCGCTGTAGGAGATGCCGTAGGTGGAGAGCTTCACCGGATCGGGTTCGACCACGAACGTCTTGGCATATCCGCCGATCGAGTCGACGCCGGCCACGCCGGGAACAGAACGTAGCTGCGGCCGGACGATCCAGTCCTGCACGGTGCGCAGGTATCCGGCTTGTTCAACCTCGTTGGTCAGCCGCTCGCCTTCCGGCGTCAGATAGCTCCCGTCAGACTGCCAGCCGGGCTGGCCGTTCGCGCTCCTGGCTCCTTTTCCTCCCGGATTGGCGAAGCGGACCGTATACATCACGATTTCGCCGAGCCCGGTGGTCACGGGGCCGATCTGCGGCTGGACACCATCGGGAAGCGTGTCGCGCGCCTGGGTCAGCCGCTCGCCTACCTGCTGCCGCGCGAAATAGAGGTCAGTGCCTTCGGAGAAGATCGCACTGACCTGGCTGAAACCGTTGCGCGAAATCGATCGGGTCGTCTCTAGGCCGGGGATGCCGGCAAGCGCGGTCTCGATCGGATAAGTGACGAGCTTTTCCATTTCGACCGGCGAAAGACGCCGATCGACCGTGTTGATCTGCACCTGGTTGTTGGTGATGTCGGGCACGGCGTCGATCGGCAGCTTGGTGAGCTGCCAAACACCGATGCCGGCGATCCCCAAAATTATGAACAGAACCGCCCAACGCGCGCGGACAGCCAGCGCAATGAGATTGACGATCATCTGTTATTCTTCCTCGCCCGCGCCCTTGCCGAGTTCGGCCTTGAGCAGGAATGCGTTCTTGGTGGCGATGGTCTGACCCGATGCGAGACCGGACACGATCTCGATGCGGCCGGCGCTGCGCTGCCCGGTGGTGACGGGGACGGCTTTGAACCCCTTGGGCGTGCGGACGAACACCACGTCGCGAGCATTGAGCGATTGCACCGCCTCCTCGGGCACCACGATCGCGGTCGATGCACCGCTGCGGCTCGGAAACAGCCGCACGCGCACGGCCAAGCCCGGCTGAAGCCGACCGCCGATCACGTCGAGCACCGCGGTCGCAGCGCGAGTTTCGCCGCTCAAGGTCGGCGTCACGGCGCGAACACGGGCGCTGGTCGTGGATCCGTCTGGCAGGTCGATGATCGCCCTGTCACCAGGCGCGAGCCGCTGCGCGTCCGCAGGTCCAACCGCCGCCTCGATCTGTATCTGACTGGAATCGGCGACGCGGAACAACTCGGTCTCCGGTTGCACGAACGCGCCCAGGCTGACATTTTCCGATGTCACGCGTCCCGCGATTGGAGAGGCGACGACGACGCCGCGCCCGTCGCTGGTGACATTGGCCGCTCCTGCCGCGACGCTCGCACGCCGCGCCTCGGCCGCCGCTGATGCGGCTTCCGCCTGCGCCGTTTCGAGGTCAACACGCGGCGAGACCTTTTGGCCGTAAAGATAGCGTTCGCGCGCAAGGTTGCGTTGGGCAAGAGTCGCTTTCGCCGCGGCCGCTGTCCGGTCGGCCGCGATCTGGGCGGCGTCGCGGCTTTCGACGATCGCCAGCGCCTCGCCGCGTCTGACAGGATCGCCCAATCGTTTGAATACCCGCGTCACCGCGCCCCCCGCGCGCGCCGTCACGATCGCCTCGCCCGTGGGCGACGGTGCGACCGTCGCCTGGGCCACGATCTCGGCCGCCAACCCGCCTGGATTGACGGTTTCGGTGGTGACGCCCGTTCTCTTCATCATCTCGGCGCTCATCGGGAGCGTATCGCTCGGCGCCGCCTCCGCTTCGGCCGCCTCGGACTTGCCACCCTCGGGCGCGGGCGCGGCCGGGGTGTCGGCCGTCCATCGTGCGACGGTGAACCCGCCCGCCGCCGCAACGAGCACCGCCGCTGCCACGCCGCCCAACAAACGCTTGTCAGATAAGATCATCGAATATCTCCGGGGATGGCGAGGCGCGCACTCGAGGGCGTCTGCTCGGCCGATAGGGTGGCTGGCGCGGTGAGCCGCGCCAGGCGGGCCTCCGCGTCGCGGTATGTGGCAAGGGCGTCGATCGCTGCGGCGCGCGTTTCGCGAAGCGTCCGCTCGGCCTCCAAAAGATCGAGTTGGCTGAACTTGCCCGCCGCGTAGCCGAGGCGTGCGATGCGGGCGGCCTCCGCGGCTGCGGTCAGCGCCGGTCCTCCCGCCGTGCGCGCGGTCGTCGCGGCATTGGCAAGCTCGGCCTGCGCGCTCGCGATCGACCGATCGGCCTCTAGCAACGCCACCCGGCGTAGCGCCTCCGCCTGGGTTGCCTGTGCCTGGGCCTGGGCAATGGCCGCGCGACCATTGTTGAACACCGGAAAGGGGACCGACACGCCGAATACCGCCGCCACATCGTTCGTTGCCTCAAGTCGGCGCGCGCTCGCGCTCACCGTCACGTCGGGGATGCGCTGCGCCCGCGCGAGCCGGACCTGGGCGCTCGCGGTGCGCGCGTCAGCATTGGCCGCTGCCAGCGCCAGCGTGCCCTCGGCCGAGATAAGCTGGGTGGGTCCGTAGCCGCCGATCCGCTCGAACCAAGCCGTATCCAGCGGCCCGGTCACGGGCTGGCCGATCAGCCTCGCCAGGTTCGCGCGCGCCACCTCGGCAGTGCGCGCGGCCCGTTCCACCGCGGTCTCCGCGTTGATGCGAAGCACCTCGGCGCGCTGTTGCTCGATCGGCGACGCCGCGCCTGCTGTCACACGCACCCGTGCCGCCCGCGCGCCCTCAGCCGCAAGGCCGGCTTGCTCGCGTGCGACAATCAACCGCCGCTCGGCCGCCGCAGCCTCGATGTAGCTCTGCGTGATTGAGAGTGTGAGGTCGGCGATCGCGATGGCCGCGCCGATCCGCGCCCGGTCGATCTGCGCGTCCGCGACCGCGACTCGCGCCGATCGCTTGCCGCCAAGCTCGATCGGAAGCGCCAAGCCCGCGGTAGTTTCCGCGCTGCGGAGTCCGCGATATTCGCCGCTGCCGGCGACGTTCTCGGTTTCGACGACGATCTCGGGGTTGGGGCGAAGCGCCGCCACGCGGCGACCAGCCGTCGCGGCCTGTACGCCTGCAGTTCCGGCCGCAATCGAAGGAGAAACGGCGCCGCCAAGCGCCAGAGCGCGCTCAAGGGTGAAGGGAGGCTCCGAAGGCACGGCCGATGACGGTGCGGACGTCTGCGCCAGTGATCCCGACACGGGGAATGCGAGGAGCAGAACTGCGACTAGGCTCTTCCTCTTCCAGCTTTTCTGTCGAACTTGGTGCTTGCTCATCCGATTTCCCGCGATTCATGTCGCAGGTTGCGCTCATGCAACCTACAGTCTCTAGAGGAGCAAGCCCTAATTTCGCTGCTGTGCTTTCCCATCTCGAAACTGGGGCGAAGGGCGACGACGACCCGGCGTGCGGTCACGGCCTGCACGCCGGCGATTGCCAATCCTTCATCCTTGAAATCGACTAGGAGCTCACGGCGATCGGTGCAGCGAAACAGATGGCGGCCGGGCACTCGGCTCGCGACGCCGCTGTCGCCGGCGTGGATTTCCTGTTCGGTCGGCGGCCCCTTGCGCGGCTGTTCGGTGCAACCGGACGACGAGTATCGCTCTGGTCATGATTATCGAACCCGGAGCGTTACAACGTGAGGGTTTATCGTAACTCAATCTGCGCACCCCTTCTCGAACGGGTTGTGGGGCCGTTCATTTCTGAAACTTGGGAAACTTCCTGATGCCGCACGATCATGGCGCAGCCGGCCATAGCCACGACCATACGGCGGGCGCCAACGCGAAGATGCTCACCTGGGCGCTGGGGCTGACCGCCACCTATCTCGTCGCCGAAGTAATCGGCGGGTTCGTTTTCAACAGTCTCGCGCTGCTCTCCGACGCCGCGCACATGATGACCGATGTCGCGGCGCTCGTGATCGCGCTGATGGCGATCAAGCTCGGCGGCAAGTCAGCCGACGAAAAGCGGACGTTCGGCTACCGGCGGTTCGAGATATTGGCGGCGGCGTTCAACGCCGTGCTGCTGTTCGTCATCGCTATCTATGTGTTCGTGGAGGCGATCAAACGCTTCAATGCGCCGCAGGAAGTCCAGTCCTGGGGCATGATGGCGGTCGCGGCGATCGGTCTCGTCGTGAACCTGATTTCGATGCGGCTGCTGACAGCGGGCAAGGACGCCAGCTTCAACGTGAAGGGCGCCTATCTGGAGGTGTGGGCCGACATGATCGGCTCGATCGGCGTGATTCTTGGCGCGCTCGCCATCAAGTTCACCGGCTTTACCTGGATCGATCCCATCGTCGCAGTAGCGATCGGGCTGTGGGTGCTGCCGCGGACGTGGATATTGCTCCGCGATACGACCAACGTGCTGCTCGAAGGCGTGCCGGGTGGACTGAAGCTCGGCGAGGTCCGCACGGCAATCGCCGGCGTTCCCGGCGTCGCCGGCCTCCACGATCTTCACGTCTGGTCGATGAGCAACGACGATGTGAGTTGCACGGTCCATGTCGTGCTGAAGGAGGGCGCGGACGTCGATGCCACTCGCACCGCTGTCCAGGCCGTCCTTCTGGAAAAATACGAGATCGAGCATAGCACGATCCAGACCGAAGGGTCAGATCGTCAATGCGGGGACGAGGACCATCTTCATCGTTAGTCGGTGAAGGATGGGAGGCGTCGCGGAACAGAACCGCAACGCCTCCCACTCTCGCGACTGTCAGGCCGAGGATAAGGCCGTGTCCGTCCGGCGTCGCGGCCTCAACCGCGACACCCAGGCGGTGATCGCCGGCAGCACCAGCAGGGTCAGCACGGTCGATGTGATTAGACCGCCGATCACGACGATCGCCAAGGGCCGCTGCACCGCGGCGCCAGTTCCAGTGGCAAGCGCCATCGGCAACAACCCGAGCGACGCCACCATCGCGGTCATCAGGACCGGACGCACCCGTTCCATCGCGCCATCGGCGATGGCCTGTTCCTCGTCCTGACCATCTTCCAGATGCTTCCCGATCGCGCTCATCATTACGAGATCATCGCCAGCGCCAAGCAAGCGTTTATCAACGATCATATCGATCATTGCCCTGTTCATGCCGAAGAAGGTGAGGGCACGAAAGTCGCGGTGGAGCAATTCCGCGCAATCTCAAAATACTGGTAGCCGCAACAGGGTCGCTGCTTGTCGCATCAACCAAGCCCTGGCCCCAACCATCCCGGCCAACGACCGGTAAGGCAGGGTATACGGGGCTGGACACACCAAGCATATCCATTATGCTGGATATATGGAAAACGAGGATGCCATCTCGGCGCTGGGTGCTCTTGCACAAGGAACGCGCCTTGACACGTTCCGCCTCTTGGTACGGCACGAACCGGATGGTTTGGCTGCCGGCGATATCGCGCGTCAGCTCGACGTGCCGCAGAACACCCTGTCGGCGCACCTCGGCATCCTCGCCCGCGCTGGCCTGGTCCGCTCCGCACGGCATAGCCGCTCGATCATCTACCGTGTCGATCTGGACGGCCTGCGCGCGCTGACGCTGTTCCTCGTCAAGGACTGCTGCGCCGGCAATGCGGAGCTGTGCGCGCCGCTCGTCGCCGAACTCACCCCCTGCTGCTGAAAGGACGCCCTGTGGCCGTCGATGTCGTCGTCTATCACAACCCCGAGTGCGGCACGTCGCGCAACACGCTCGGCCTTATTCGCAACGCCGGCATCGAGCCGCACGTGGTCGAGTATCTGAAAACCCCTCCAGCCCGCGCGTTGCTGGTCGAGCTGATCGATCGCGCCTGCATGACACCCCGCGAACTGCTGCGCGAGAAGGGGACGCCCTATGCGGAGTTGGGCTTGGGCGACACGTCGCTATCCGACGACGCGCTGGTGGACGCGATGATGGCGCATCCGATCCTCATCAACCGGCCGCTGGTCGTATCGCCGCTCGGCGTGAAGCTCTGCCGGCCCTCCGAAGCCGTGCTCGACCTGCTGCCGACCAATCAGCTCGGAGCGTTCGCAAAGGAAGACGGCGAGCAAGTGGTGGACGCATCGGGCCAGCGCGTCGCCTGATGCTCCTTGCTGTCCTGATCTTCGTTGCGACGATCGCGCTCGTCATCTGGCAACCCAAAGGCCTCGGGATCGGGTGGAGCGCGATGGGCGGGGCCGTCGTGGCGCTGCTTGCAGGCGTCGTCACGCTGTCCGACGTGCCGGTGGTGTGGGGCATCGTCTGGAACGCGACAGCCGCGTTCGTCGCGATCATCGTTATCAGCCTACTCCTCGATGAAACCGGATTCTTCGAATGGGCGGCGCTCCATGTCGCGCGCTGGGGGAGGGGGCATGGTCGCCGGCTGTTCGTTCTGATCGTGCTGCTCGGTGCGGCGGTGTCCGCGCTGTTCGCCAACGACGGCGCGGCGCTGATCCTGACGCCGATCGTCATCGCCATGCTGCGGGCGCTGGGCTTCAACGACAAGGCGACGCTGGCGTTCGTCATGGCGGCGGGGTTCATCGCCGACACCGCCAGCCTACCGCTGGTCGTGTCGAACCTCGTCAACATCGTGTCGGCCGACTTCTTCCGGATCGGGTTCGGCGACTATGCGTCCGTGATGGTGCCGGTCGACCTGGTGTCGATCGCAGCGACGCTTGGCGCGCTGCTGCTGTTCTTCCGGCGCGACATACCGGCGGATTATGACGTAGGCGCGCTGCGCGCGCCGCGTGACGCGATCCGCGATGCCGCGACATTCCGCGCGGGCTGGATCGTTCTTGCACTGCTGCTCGCCGGCTTCTTCCTGCTCGAACCGCTCGGCGTCCCTGTCAGCGCCGTCGCCGCTGCCGGCGCGATCCTGCTGCTGGTGATCGCGGGGCGAGGCCATGTGATCCCAACGGCCAAGGTGCTGCGCGGCGCACCCTGGCAGGTCGTGATCTTCTCGCTCGGCATGTACCTGGTCGTCTATGGCCTGCGAAACGCCGGCCTGACCGACCATCTGGCAGCACTGCTGGATCGCACCGCGCAAGGCGGCGTGTGGGGCGCGGCGCTAGGAACGGGCGTCATCGCAGCGGTCCTGTCGTCGGTTATGAACAATATGCCGACGGTGCTGGTGGGCGCGCTCTCGATCGACGCCACGCACGCGAGCGGCGCGATCAAGGAAGCGATGATCTACGCCAATGTGATCGGCTGCGATCTCGGCCCCAAGCTGACGCCGATCGGCTCACTCGCGACGCTGCTCTGGCTCCATGTCCTCGGGCAAAAGGGCGTGCGGATCGGATGGGGCTATTACTTCCGTGTCGGCGTCACGCTCACCGTACCGGTGCTGCTCATCACGCTCGCGGCGCTTGCAATCAGGATTAGCATCGCATGACCAGAACGGTCGCCACGTTGCTCGAACCTGCCGGTCTGGCTGGCTTGGCACAATTGCTCGATGCCGCGGACCTGCCGAGTGCCGATATCGCCGATCCCGGCCGCCTGATCATCCGGATTGAGGCCGATAGCCTCGTCGGTTTCGGTGGGCTCGAGGGAGAAGGGTCCGACCGCTTGCTCCGCTCGATCGTCGTCGTCCCCGATCGACGTCGACATGGCCTCGGGCGGGTGTTGGTCGCCGCCCTCGAACGACAGGCACACGACCTCGGGGTGGAGCGCCTGCACCTCCTGACGACCACGGCCGCACCATTCTTCCGGGCGCTCGGCTATGCCGATGCCGATCGCGGCGCTGCTCCCTCGGCCATCGCCGCATCGCGCGAATTCACCGCACTGTGCCCCGCGTCGGCCGCCTACCTCGTGAAAGCCCTCTGATGCCGCTCCGCACGCTCGCCGATCCCAATATCATGCCGGCGCTCGATCCGGCCTATGCCATCCAGCGACCCGCCGTGAGGCTCGGCCCGCTCGATCCCGCGCCGCGTATCCTTCTGCTCTACGGTTCGCTGCGCGAACGGTCCTTCTCCCGGCTGTGCGTTGAGGAAGCGGCACGCCTGCTCCGGTTCTTCGGCTGCGAGACGCGCATCTTTGATCCATCGACCCTGCCGCTGCCTGACCAACATGCTGGCGACGACCATCCGGCCGTCCACGAGCTGCGCGAGCTGTCCTTATGGTCGGAAGGGCAGGTGTGGTGCAGCCCGGAGCGGCATGGCCAGATCACGAGCATTATGAAGCTTCAAATCGATCATCTGCCGCTTTCTATGGGCGGGATGCGTCCGACACAGGGGCGCACGCTGGCGGTCATGCAGGTGTCGGCCGGATCGCAATCGTTCAACAGCGTCAACACGCTGCGCGTGCTGGGTCGCTGGATGCGAATGATCACGATCCCGAACCAATCGAGCGTTGCCAAGGCGTTCAACGAGTTTGATGACGCGGGGCGCATGAAGGCGTCCAGCTACTATGACCGGATCGTGGATATGATGGAGGAACTGGTGCGGTTCACGGTGCTGCTGCGCCCGCACGCGGTTCAGCTTGTTGATCGCTACTCAGAGCGGAAAGCGGCGGGCGTGCCAATCGACCGCGCGACCGATCTGTCGAGCATAGCGATTGCGGCCAAACCGCGTGGCCGGCACGCCGTCAAGGCAGGCGGCTGATGCGACGTTTGCCGAAGCGAGCCACGCTAATGTGGTCCCGCCGGCTAATCCGGCTTGTGCTCTGCGCTTTGAGAAACCTACGGGTTTCAACCTGCGTGGCCGGCCTCCCCAGGCGTCAGCTGGATCGTCGAGCGCTACCTGTCTTGCGCTGACGCGATTATCGCTTCAGGTCGCTACAGCGACAGATGAAGGGGAGCGTGCTTGACGATGAACACCAAGGATCTGGCCAAGGACGTTGCCGCCAAGCGGGGCGTCACCGAGAAGCAGGCCCTCGAGGTCATGGCTGGGCTCCTCGAGGGTATCGCGGAGGCGGCCGCCAAGGGTGAGGAGATATCGCTTCCCGGCTTCGGCAAATTCAAGGTGAAGGACACGCCCGAGCGCTCCGGGCGCAATCCGTCGACCGGCGAGGCGATCACGATCGCGGCGTCGAAGAAAATCACATTCACGCCGGCCAAGGCGCTTAAGGACCGACTGTAGGCTCGACAGCACCGGCCGGCGTCGCCCGGCCACGTGTTGGATGTTCACGAATTATTCGCTATCTAAGGCGTTGGAGAATGACATGCGCGTGAACACTGCCAAATCTATGCGGCTGGCCCGGCAGGTGAAGGGGAGGTTCGGCACGTGGGCGGCCGTGCGTCAGGCCTCGCGCGTCGAGAACGGCGTATATGTGGTCGATCCAAGCGCTGGCGGTGACCGCGACAGCAAGGATGTAGCGGTTCCCGCCACGGCGTAACGGCCGTGACGTTCAGCTACTCGCTGTTCCTCGCACTGCTGCTGCTTTTCCTGGGGCTCTGCTTCTGGGCAGGGTGGCGCGTCGGCGAGCGCACCGATTTCCTCAGCCCAACCCCGGACCGGCCGAACTCTACGGTGACGCTGTTCATCGTGGTGTTCGGCACCATCGCAGGGCACCTTCTGGGAACCGGCTTCTTCGCCGCCCAGGCGGCATGGTGCCGGGCGACAAGCGTCTGTTTCGACCCCGGCTTCGATCCAAATATCTATCGCGCGCTCGCCGCGGCGGCGCTGGGGCACGCGATGCGTCCGACCTCGCGCTGGAAATGTGGCTTTTCGCGATGCTCCTCATCGGAGCCGCGACGGGCTCGATCGCGCACTGGTTGGTGCAGCGGGAAGCAGTTAGCGGGAAGACCGACGCGATCGCGTTCGGCTGGCTCAACCCGGCCGTCCAAGCGGTCAAGAAGGGAGACTCGTTTGTCGTCGCCTATGTGCTGACAAAGACGAGCCACGAGTGCTTCACGATCGCATACGAGGGCACCGTCCAGCAGCTCGCGCTGGACGAGGAACAATCGATCAGGTTCGTCGTCCTGAACGACGTCGACCGATTCCTCGTCAAGATATCTGAGAACGGCCTCGAGCGTGTGGACGCGCCGTCGACGCCGATCACGCAGCTTCAGATCACCGCGGTCGAGATCGCCAACGTCGCGCTTGAGGTAGTACGGGCGCCAGACATGGATGTTGCGGCAATCGAGGCTGAAGACGCGGGTTCATAACGCGGCGTTCGAGATCGTCAGACGTCCGTCAGACCTGTCTCCATCCATAAAGTCTAAATCCAAAAAGCTCTGCATTTAACATAATGTATATTATCGAACTGGCTGATTAGCGTGTTGCTGGAGGGACTTACTGCCCTATCGCCGCCGAAACTACCCGATCAGCGACGTGCGTTCGCGTTGCCGTTGCTCGCGCTCGGCCCGCCACGCATTAAACTGCGCCAGAACGTCGTTCGCGTCCATACCCGTTTGTCGCTGATGGGCATCGACGCGGACGCGCAGGCGCGCAGGCCAGCCCGCACTGCTTCGGATCAGCAATGCCTGTACCCAGCGAGGCACATAGTTGAGCAGCTTTTCCAGCGTGAGGCGCTCGCGGAAAGGCAGATGTGCGCCCGACATCAGGCGGCTGACGGGCTCGTCGGCGAGGAGCGCTGCCACCGCGCTCAGAACGTGAGCTCGACCGGATGGCGAAAGCTCATAATAAGGCTGTTCGCCCCATGTGTGCGGTTTGTGCTCCGGCATGATCGGAAGCAAGGGGCAGTCGAACAGGTTGATGTAACTGGTCTTGAGGGCGCTTGGCGCCAGCAGCGCTCGGGTAAGATCGCGCAGCACGGTGAGGAACTGGCGGGCGGGCACAGGCTCCATCCCTGGCAAGCATGCGGGATGGCCGAGCAGCGCGTTACGAACCTCCCCGTCGAACGCAAGTAGGATTGGAAGCGCCGCGGCCGTCTCCTCCGGCTCGAAATAAGCCGCTGGTGTCGGCTGCTCCCAGCGGCTCGCCCTGAGCGGCGTGCCGCAGTCTCCGCACACGAACTCGATGCTGCTCGGCCAGGTGAACCGCGGCGCGTGCTTTGGCCGACAGCGCCGACAATAATCCTGACGCCAAGCGCCATGACGATGACAGAAGACGAGCGGCAGCGCCGCCTCCGCTTCGAGATAAGCTCCGCCAGCCTCGTGCGCTTCGGCAAGGCAATGGTGGCACCAGGCCAGATCGAGATCACCTCGCGCTCGGCCGGAGCCGTCAGTGCTTGGCAACCAGTCCACCGCGAGCCCCCGCCAGCGGCGCTTGAGCCCGAGGCTGAGCACGACCTCCAACGCGACCCGCAGACCGGCTGCGACGCTTTCCGCCTCGTGCGGATCCCACTCGACATCCGGCCGCGCTTTCATGCTCGGACCGGCCGTCCATAGCACCTGCCGGAACTCGGCGACCGATACATCGTAGCAGGCCGCGGTCCGCCCGAGCCAGGACGACGGCAACTCGTCGGGACGAGGACGGGGCGCGATCGGCAGCGCCAACCCAGCCACGGCTCAAGCGACCGCCGCCTTCGCTCGCCCGCGGCCGCGGCGCTGAGCCAACGCCTTCATGCTGACGGAGGGGAGCACGAGATCGTCGGCGTCGAGGTCTCCTACCTCGATCCGCTCGGTGCCGTTCTCGATCGCTCGTACGGCCAGCGTTTCGGCGAGCCGGAAGATGCGGCCGGTGTTCCCATCGCTGAGGTCGAGGATGGCGGTGCGGCATCGCTCTTCCTCCAGCTGAGATGGCTTGCGTAAAGGGAGGATCGCAGCGAGCGTGACCATCAGCAGCCGAAACGGCTCGTCGTTCTGCCACCGGACAAGCTCGACCGCGTCGAACCGCTCGGCCAGTGCCGCATCCGTGAGCAGCGCCGCGCGCGCCTCGTGGTTGCCGGTGCAGACGAGCGGGATCTGCAGGTCGTTGGCTAGATAGCGAAGCGTGTTGAGGAAGACACGCTGCTGGCGCGGCGTGCAGGCCAGCATGTGGTTGATCTCGTCCAGGATCAGCATCCGAGCCCCCACCTGCCCCATGAGCCGGCGAGTGAGCTGCCGGGCTCGCTGAACATCGCCGCGACCCGCAAAGCCGGCGCCGAGTTTCTCGAGAACCTCGCCGTAGAACTCGCCATCGGTCGGCTGCGGCGGCAGCTGAACGGCCACAACCGGGATCGTCGCCGTGCCTGTCGCCTCGTTGAAGCCCCTCGGGTTTTCTGCCTCGAAGCGCTCGACGATGCGAGATTTGCCCATCCCCGTCTGCCCGTAGATCAGCAGACACGGCATACGGGTGCGCGGCGGGTAGCGCAGCATACCGTCCAAGGTCTTGCGCACGACCTCTGCTTTGGGAAAGCCGAGCCACCGATCCATTCGGATCCAGGCGATCCGCTCCTTGTCGGCCCACATCGCGCGCTCGCGGTACCCCTCGGCGAGATGGGACAGATCGCTCACCGGGGCATCTCCTCCACCAGATATGGAAGCGCCTGCCGATCACTCGCCCCATTATCTGTCGACCTTGGCAGAGTGGCAGGTTTACCCTGCTCGAGCGGGAGCTTGCCGCTGCTCCTGGCCCGGCGCGCGTCATTCAGCGCCGCCTTAGTCTTCTGAAGTGCGAGCCGTGCTGCCTTGGTCTTGTGAGCCGCTTCCGCGACGATCAGCCGCTGCGTCTCTACCGCCTGAAAGATCAGCGTCTCGTCTACGGCCTGCTGGCCGCGCTCGCGCAAGGCGCGAACCGCCTCCCTCTGTTCCCAGCGGGTGATCGCGGGACGCCGCAAGTCGCGGTAGGGCACCTCGAGGTGCTCACCGTGCGGCAGCTCGAGCCAGATGCGGGAAAGGTCGCGCGGATCCCAGCGGACTGGCATCGTCTGCCCGGATCGCGTGTACCAGCACGACAGCGCATCATGCCAATAATGCGTGTGGAACAGCTCGATGCCGTGCGGGGTCACTGCACGCAGCTCGCAAGGCAGGAAGTCAAACAGGAACGTGGCGCGATCCACCGGCAGGCGGCCCAGCTCCGGTCGGCGGTCCATCGCCTCGGCCCAAGCGAGCGCCGGCGGTATGCCGATCCCGCGGTGCCGTTCGGCGTGGTATGGACCGATGATCTGCGCGGCGAGCCAGACCTCCAACTCGCCCAGCGTCATGCACGCTTCACCCTCGGAGTCATAATCGCCGCGCTCCGCGACATTGGAGAAGGTAGTGCCGGGCAGAAGATGGACGGTGCCCATCACCGTCCCGATCAGCCGCTCGATGTGGCCACCGAAGTGCGGGCGACGCACCGGGCGGTATTCGATCGATATCGAGTGGGCACGGCAACCACGTTTCAAAGCATCGGAGCGGTGCTCGCGTGCATTGTCGAGATGCAGCCGATCCATGAGACCCTGATTGTCCCAAGGTGCCTTCATGCCGCGCTCGGCCAACCAATCGGCCTTGGGGAGAACGGCTTGACGCATGCACATGCCGACCGACACGGCCGAGGGTGCGAGCATATCGAGGTGGAACCCCGGTACCGTGCGGCTCGCGATATCAACCATCAGGGTGAGCCACGGCCGACCGATTGGCTTGCGATACAGATCGTCGACGACGATCACGTCGACCAGCGTGTGGTCCGATTGGACGAGCTCCAGCGCGTAGCTGGCGTTCAACACGCCTCGCGTCGGCTCCCATTTGTCAGCAGCGGCCTTCGACCCTTGCCTGCGCGCCATGACGGTCTTGGGAGCCAGTCTGTCCAATCGCGCTTGGATCGCCTTGGTGCTGGGCACCTTCAGCCCGATCTTCTGCCCCTCATGTCGGAGCCAGCGGCGGAGCGCCTGGACACTTGGCTTCTCGAGGGTGAGGTAACACTCCGCGATGCCTCGGGAGATCAACTGCTCGGCAGCAGATGAAAGCCGCTGCTCTCCCCTCTCCCGGCCCCGTGGGCGCGGCAACAGCGAGGCGGCGACTGGCGACGCCCGATAAAGCTGGAGAAGTTCGTGAAAACGGGCGCGACCGAGCCCGAGATGATCCAGCGCTTCGGCGGCTGCGTTGCCCGGGACGCGGGCCAGGGCAGCTAGTGGGCGGATGATCTTCTCGCGGCGGTGCGCTTCTGCCCAGTCAGCGTCGCTCGCCGTCTTCAGGTCCGCGGTTCGCATGATACGACGCCTCGGCTGATCCAGCTTGGCGAGCGTCCGCTCTTTTGAGGAGAATGTCCACTATTTCAGGAGTGGACGGACCCTAGGTGACGCTCGCCGTGTGCGTCCACCGATTCAGTACAACCGACAGGATGTCGATGATCATGGTCAGGATCGTATCGAAGCCCCCGAATTTCGGCCAGCATCTTTTTAGCGGGAATCACAGTTATCGCTAATTACATCGTTGGCAAGCGGCGCGTAGTGGGGCTTGCTCGACGATGCTGGCCTCAAATCGCCAGATGTGGTATATCGTCGAGCGCTTGCCACATCCGGAGTAATGCGACTCATGACAGTTCAAGTGAACATCACCCCTAACGGACGCATGAGCCTCCCCGCGAGCATCCGCAAGCGCTTGGGTCTGGTGGGCGGCGGCGCGGTGCTGCTGGAGGAAACCGAGGACGGGGTGGTTCTTAGGACCGTTCATCAGGCGGTGGCGCGAGCGCAGGCGATCGCCAAGAAATATGCCGGGCATCCGGACGCATCCGTGGACGCTTTCCTCGCCGGCCGCCGGACGGACAGCGGCGAGTGACGGAGGCGGTTCTCGATGCCTCCGCCATCCTGGCCCTGCTGAAAGGGGAGCGCGGAGGAAGCAAGGTCGCCGGCGTGGTGAGTGAGGCGGCGGTTGGGGTCTTCAATCAGGCCGAGGTTGTGAGCCATTTCGTTCACCTCGGCGCTCCGCTTGACGAGATCAGGGCGATGCTGGGTGCCTTGCCCTACACCGTCGTGCCCGCTGACGAGGCGCTGGGTTGGGAGGCGGGAGCGCTGCGCGCTGCGACCAGCGCGGCCGGGCTGTCGCTCGGCGACCGCTTCTGCCTGGCGCTTGCAAAGCGGTTAGGGGTCCCAGCCTTTACCGCGGACCGCGCCTGGAAGGATGTGGCCACAGACGTTGGCGCGAAAGTGGTGGCAATCCGCTGACCCCGGCCGCCTCGGATCAACCATTCATAAAGAGACAAAGGCCACTGATGCGACAACCGCCGGACGAAGCGCTCGCCTCCGCCTTCGCGCAATTGCTCGCTGATGACGGTCAGGACGAGAACGACATTCAGGCCTTCCTGGAACAGCATACCGAGCTGCTCGACACGAGCCCCTGGCTGCTGAACCACCGCCTCCATATGAACTGCGTGATTGCGAAATTTCCGATCGCTGGGCGCACCGCCGACTTCGCATATCTCACAAAATCGTCCGATCGCTGGATCTTGGTGCTGGTCGAGATCGAGCGCGCCAACAAGTCGCTGTTCACCACCAGCAGCAAACACGTCGGCAGCTCCTCTGCGTTCAACGAGGCACTCGCCCAGACAGCGGTCTGGCGCGACTATTGGGAACAGCACCAATCCGAGGTGCGCGAGCGTCTCCTGCCACTGCTCGTTCCTTCTCCCATGGCGCGCAATCGCATCGAGCTGCGCCGGGTGCTGATCATCGGCCGCTCGACCGGCAAGGATTTCAGCCAGGCACAGCGCGACCGGATCGCCAGCATCGAGGAGGATCAGAAGATCAAGATCCTGACTTATGACTCGCTTCTGCGCAGCTACCGGTCCGGATGGGGCGAGAAGAAATGCGTGCTGTCGCCGCGCTCGACCGGCTATGCCATCAAGCGGCTGGACGGCTTACCCAAGCTGCTCTTCGCCTATGTCCTGCCCGAGCACCTTTCGGTGCCGGTGCCGATCGAAACACGGCTGAAGGCGGAGGGCTACCAGATGGACGCCTGGCGCAACAATCAGCTGCTGCGCTTCAACGAGAAATGGGCAACCGAGCCGACCGACGAGGAAGCTGGCGACGTACACCCCGCAGTGCTCAGCGTCATCCGCGCGGCCGACCGAGCCCGTCCGTCAAAGGCGAAGCGGCGGTGAGCAGCCTGCGCTCGATCGAGCTCGGCCTGGTCGACGAGGTCTTCCGGGGCGGCGAGAAGGGTTATGTTCTCGATTTCTCAAACCGGACCTTCAGCGAGTTTTTCGTCCGCGAGCTCGATATCGACATCGACGCTCCCCAATATGCCGTCGACGGGACATCGAAGGCGAAGCGATTGCGCTGCTTTCTGGCGCAGGTCGACGACGGCACCGCGGCTCGGACGCTGCGCGTTCTGTGGGAGCAGCGTGAGGCGCTCCGTGGGCGCGGGACGCCGGATCCCATGCCTCGGGCAGCCGCTCAGATCGCTGGGTTGATCGCCAAACTCGAAGGCTCCGCTCCGCCGATGCCCGCCAACGTCGTGCCGTCGCCGATGCTCGACGCAATCGACTTTGCCCGGCTGCGCGACCGGCTGCTCGCGATCCGCGACCTCGAGGCGCATCGCCGTGGCTATGATTTCGAGCGCTTTCTGACCGACCTGTTCGACGCCTTCCGGCTCAAGGCGCGCGAGCCGTTCCGGCTTGACGGCGAGCAGATCGACGGCAGCTTCGAACTGGCCGACGAAACCTATCTGCTCGAAGCCAAGTGGCTCAACCGCAAGATCGGCGTCGCCGAGCTACATACCTTTCACGGCAAGATTGAGCAAAAGGCTTCTTGGGCCCGGGGTGTCTTCATCAGCTTCGGCGGCTTCACCGACGAGGGGCTTCGAGCGTTCGGCCGCGGAAAGCGCGTGATCGGAGTTGAGGGCAAGGACCTATACGATGCACTCGATCGCGGCATCGGGATTGACCGGCTGCTCGCCCTCAAGGTCCGCCGCGCGGCCGAGACCGGCGAGGTGTTCGTGCCGATTAGCGATCTTTCTCCGTGAAAGCCGGCCGGTGCTGAGATAGCCCCGTTTCAGCCGGACAGGTACAACATGGCCGCCAACGACATGCAGAAAATCGACAGCCAGATTGCTATCTGACCGACAATGTGAAGCACGAACCCGATCCAGCTATAGCGCCGCCGGAGAGCAAGGCCGCTTGCGACTGCTACAAAGAAGGCGATCACGACGGGTATTGAGATGGAAGGCGATCGCCTCAGGCTCGTATCGATGATCGGCATCAAGCCGAGAGCCATCACCAGCATCCATGAGAACCCGAACACTGCCCGATCAGCCATGTCCAGCTCAGGCGTTTCGCTTTCTACTTCTATTCGCCCCAGCTGATTTCTCGTCATTTGGCCGTGTCCTCAATGCCTTGTGAACAAACCTCGAACCTAGTATGTTTGAACGGTTCGGAGGTTCTTATGCTGACGCTGGATACTGCGACATTCGCGGCAACCAAGGATAATCCTGGTGGCCCTGTGATGCTCCTTGTAGATGATGGCGTCGAGCCGCACGGCCCCGTGACCGACGCCGACGGCAACGTGAGCAAAGCGAGCGCTGCTGCCTACCTGGTGGCGTATGCGATCTTGGCCGGCTTTGTGGGCTACCTCATTTTCGCTCTTTAAGGCGGCGGTCATTCCCGCAGCTTCGGATCGTCGAAGAAGCCGCGATTGTGGTCGCGGTGGACTTCCTGCTGCACACCTAGAGATCCCTGCACGGAGCTGGCCCGCGTCGCCTGGGCCGCTGTCCGATCATCGTTGAGCCTTGCTTCTCCGCTTTCGATCACCGCCTGCGCCGCGCGGGGATTGCCTCCGGTCGGAGCTGATGGGATACCCGATACGCCAAGCGGGCGGTACGAACCGGCGACATCCGCTGCGCTGTCGACGCCTGGTCTATCGACCTGGACAAGGTCTGGCTCATGCAACTTGCCGGCAATCTCCTCCCGAATGGAATCCTGTTTCTCGCGCATCCAGCGTGTCACCATCTCCTGCCGGACGGCGCGCTGATGGTCGCTGAGATCGGTCGCCCAGAGCTCGGGGGCGTCAAGGCCCGGGTTCGAAGCCTGCTGCGCGCGATACCATTGCGCAAGATCCTGGCTCATATTCTCGCTTAGCTGCATGCCATGTGTTTCGGCGTAACTGGCGTCGCGCGACAGCTGCTGCGACAATTCCTCGAGCTTGCGTGCTGTTTCAGTGTAAGACCGGGCCCGCGCCAGCGCCTGCTCGTGGGTCAGCGAGGAACTAGATGAGGTCGACGCGCGGCTGAACACGCCTGAGCGTTCATAGGTACCGTCAGAGGACGTGGCGCCCGTTCCATTAGCGTGCTCGTCCCGCACCCCACTGCTTGCCGTGCTCGAGCTGTCCGATGATCGAGTATCTGACGTGCCGTGACGTAGGAAGTCGTTCTGCTGACCCTGCGCCGAAACGCTGCCGCCAACGCCTGGAAGGCGCCCGAGAACCTTGCCGATCCCGCTCCGGCCGCCGCCGCCACTGCCACTGCCACTGCTAGAACCGCCACCGCCCACTCCCGCCGACAAAGATCCTGTCACTTGGTTGAGAGTGCCCGCGGACCGATCGTGGCCGTTCGAGACCGTCAGGCTCTGGCCCGTCGACGACCGATCCTCCAGCCCCTGCGAACTACTGCCTGTCGTGCGGTCGAACTGCTCGATCGAGGTGTTGGCCGCGCGGCCACTGCTCGAATCCCATCCCGACGATCGCTCGCTCGACGTGCCGTAAGCGCTGCGGTCAGTTTTGGTCCAGGTGAGCATCTCCTGCGCCGCGTTGTCGTACGCTTGGGATTGACGGTGGGCCTCGCTGGCCATCTGCCGCCACTCCGCAACCGTGCCGGTCGTGGCGGTCGGGGTGAAAGAAAGCCGCGAGATGGCGCCGCCTGTATCGAACACCTCCTGGCCGTTGCCGAACCCGTTGATGAGCGCTCCGTTATCTTGGCGCCACCCGATGCTCGCCGCGCCCCCCATGAAGCTGGGGGCAGTTGACCATTGGTCGGCCTGCCGCATGTTCGAAGTCGAGTTCGCCCAGCTGACATTCCCGTAGGAATAATTGCCCGTCGTCTGCTCCAGCGCGGCCGCCTCCGCCGCGTTTTGCGCCGGGGCCAGCATCGATGTTGCCTGCCCGGCGATCGACATGGCACCGCGGGCTAGGCCGGCCGCGAGGAATGGGATGCTCATCAGCATAAAGCCCGCGATCGTCGCCGTCTCCCCGTTCACCGCTCCGATGCCGGCATAGCTCCCAAGCGACATTCCGCCGCCAGCCACGCCGTTCGCCGCGCTTTCGGCGCGCGTCATGCAGATCATGTGAAGGATGACGTAAAGCGGGCCCCAGGACGCGAGATAGAAGAATCCCATCGCATAGCCCTTCAGCGTCCCCAGCCCAGTTTGGGGCAGCAGGAACAGCGGAAAGATGACGGGGAACATCGCGAAGAACACGACAGTGAGCACGATGTTCAAGATCGGAACCCAGGCCATGGCCTGCTGCGCGATCGAGTTGTAGGTGTTGCGCGCCTGAACGTCGGCGCGTGTCTGCGCGAAGGTATCGATCGTTGCCGCCCCGCTCCCGCCAGCCATCGAGTTGCGTGCCTGCATGAAGGCATTGATCGCCGTGTTCTGCCGCATGACGCCGATGAAGTCGTCGCCGGATCCCGTGAACGCCGAGTTCACGATCGGCACGTCGTGCTTGAGCTTGGCGGCAGCGACCGCGTTGCTGAGCTTGGGATAGACCTCCTTTGCCCATGGCTCGGCATTGGCCTCGATCATCCCGGCCCACTGGCCGTTGAGGCTGTCATAGGCCTGTCGGCAGGTGACGATGAAGTTCTGGACCGTCCCATCACCCTGGCGCTCCAGCCACTCCTGCGACCGCGCCTCTGAGCCGGGTCCGATGGCCGCCCATAGGTCCGTTGCCCGCGCCAGATTGGTGAGGGACTTCTGGTAAAGCATCACGTCGCCGAAGAGGCAGTTCTTGAAGTGACTCTCGAGGTTCGTCGAGAACTCGGCATCTCGGATCGCGAAGTTGCGGGTCGCGTCGAACAGCCGCGCACCATAAACCATTCCGTTAGTGGTGTAGTTGAGCTCGCCGGGCATCACGAAGACGGTCTCAGCGGTACGCGTGAGCCAGTCGCCGATTTGCGTTGTGAAGCTGGCGAGGACGCCCAGTCCGAGAGGTACGTTGGCGACCGTCGCCGGCGCGAGGCTCGGATTGATACGATCCGTGACCTTCACGTCGATCGTCGGCACCATGAGGCACAGATAAATGCCGGTCGCCTGCAAAAACCAGTTCATCCAGGCGCGGAAGTTGAGGGTGAAGGCGACGACGAGCAGCGAGTATGTCAGGCCCATGACCATCACGACCCGGATGAGCGACTTGTAGCCCCCTCCCCCGGCCCACGCTGCCACTGCATTGAAGGTGTTGACGAGATACTCGCCCCCGCCGACGGTGAAGACTTCGAGCACGCCGCAACCCTCCCCTCCCGCGCCTAGAGCAGGCCCTGCGCGTTCAAGCCCCGCGAGAAATTGAGCGCCGAGGACATGCCCGGCGTCATGCTGTTCTGCAGGGTCGATTCCAGCATGATGCTCCGGTTGATGATCTGCATCGTCACCTGGAGCTTGTTGCTAAGCTTGACGTCGCGCTGCGCGAACTTGGCGCGCGTGGCGGCGATCTGCTGGCGCCATTGCCCGGCCGTCTCCTGGTCCGCAGTCTGGTAGAAGACCTTCGCCTGCTCGACGCGGTCGAGCATGTTGTCGAGCATCGCGTTGAGAAGGTCGACCGCGACGATCTCAGAGAGCGTCTGAATCTCGCCGTCGGTCAACGCATAGTGGGCATAAGCCTGCACCGCGAGAATCTTGTAGATCGGCACGGTGGCCATGTTCAGGAGCTGCTTTTCGGCCGCGTCGAGCGCCGTGTCACTGCGGATCTTCGAGCTCATGCTCTTGATCATCGTCGCGATCCGCGGCCGAAGTGCACTCGCCTCGGGCACGCTCAACGTCTGGTCGGACACGTCCGTGCAAAGCTCGTTGTTGCACTTCAGGATCTTCACCTGGGGCGCACTGGCGGTGCCGTCCAACAGCGCCGTGACGACCGCCTCTTCGGCAGGACCGTAAATCACCACCTTCGGCCCCTGATCGCTGCCTGTCGGGGGCGTGGTGACGATCGTCCCGACCAGCGTCATCACATACTCGGAAAACGCCTGGTCAAAGGCACCGAATTTCGAGGATTTCTTCAGCGCCTCCCAGGTATAATTATGGGGATCACCGACGATCTGCTCCTTCATGTGAGGATCAGTGTTGCCGGCCAGCGTCCCGTCCCGTTGACCGCCGTTATTGCAGCCCTGCCGGGAAGCGGCCCAGTCCGAGAACACGCCTTGGCTGTTGCCGACCGCCTCGCAAATCGTCGACCGGGTGGTTTCCATTTGAGGCCAGATGCCCCCGACAAGCGCCTGAGCCGTTTCGCAGCTCGAAATGTTCATCTGGTTGAGGAGCTGCGCCTTCTGGCTGAACTCGTCCATGACCTTGCCGATCTCGGGCGACACACTGTCGATCGCCAGCTTGAAGGCAAAGCCCAGGGCGTTGTTGGCGGTCGCCTTTAACATCGCCACAATCTCGCTGGCGTTGATGAAGCTGAAGGACCCAGAGAACAGGTCGATGCCGCCACAGCCCGCACGCGCGCTCGGTAGCTGCAGGTTGAAGGGCGATACGCTCTTCTGCGGGAAGCGTGTCCACACGTTGCCCAGCGAATAGTATCCGGCCGACTGTCCCTGAAAGGCCGTTGGCCCGGTCACGTTCGCGGCGCCGCCGGCGTCGTTGAAGAAGCCGTTCATCTCCGAGGCGACATCGGCGCGCGCTACGCCGATCAGCGCGAAGTGGGATGCGGCGACCAGGGCCAGAGCGGTGCCGGCGCGGTGAGCCAGCCTCCCGAGCAGTCCCTTCTGTCGAGAGCCGGGCATCAGTAGTCGCTCCCCACTTTGGTGTTGGTGAGCATGAAGATGCGATCCATGATCTCATCTGCGCTCAGGATGCCGTAGCCGACCGGGATCGTTCGCTTCGTCGCGGTGTCAAACAGAACGAGGGCGGGCGTTTCGTTGCCCGAAACACCCATCCGCGCCCGCTGCCCGGAATCAACGACGTAGTTCGGAAAGTCCCGGCTCGGGCCCCCGTCCATGGACACAGCCATCACCGCCATGCGGTGGCTGTCGGCGACCGAGCGCAGGATCGGCGCGAACACCTCACAAGCGCCGCAGCTTTGCGCGTAGAAATAGAACAGGCCGTATCGCTGGCTGAGGTTTGTGAGGACCTGGTCGCGATCGGCCTTCCGGTTGTCGAGCCATGTCCGCTTCGCCACCGTGTTGACCGGGCGCTGTAGCGTGTAGTCGATATCCGGGTTTTGCCAGAGGGCGCGCTGCCAAGTGTCGGAGAACGTGGATGCGCGGTCCAGCTGCTCGCGCTGGAAGCGCACATAGGCGATGACATTCGCCTCCGATGGATCGAGGATAGCACGCGCCTTGAGTTCGTCCAGTTGCCGCGTGATCGCGGCGAGACGCTCGGCCGCGCTCGGTTCAGGCGCCGGCGGCTGACTATTGACCGTCTCGGCCGGCTTCGGCCTCGTACAATAGAACCACTGGCCGAGCCTGCGCTCGCCGCAGTAGAAATCGTCACCGCCACCCAGAGCCTCGACACTATCGTCGGCTCGTCCTGCGTCCTGCGCCCGCAACGGGGCAGCTACCGGCGCGACCGTCAGCAGGACCATCGCCAGCGTTGCCATCTTCGACATGTCTATCGTCCTTCCTCGGGGTCAGCCGCACCATCCTGGGATTGCGCGGGGTGGTTGGATGGGGTGGTCGGTGGCCTGTCCCAGGCCGCGATGTGGAGGCAGCAGTCGATCGGGGCCGTGGAGGAGGAGGCGGCGCTGCAGGCCGACAAGGACCGAGCAGGCGAGGTTTGGGCCTGCCCTACGGGGCCGGGTAGCATTGGGCTAGCAAGCAGGGATGCGATCATCGCCGGCTCAAAGAATGCGAAGCCCATGGTCCAACTCTCCTTTCGATAAGCGCAGCACGGACATCATCAGGGCGACGTCGATCAGCCGGGTTCCCTGATCCAGCATGCGGATGATCCCATTCATCAAAGGTCGCGCCGCACTCCGGCCCTCCTCGGTGGCGCGAAAGCAGTGGCTCTCCTCCGCGACCCAGCGGTTGGCGAGCATGTGCTCGATGGGCGCGGCAGCCGAAGTCGGATCCACCGCGCACTCGAACCATTCGCCGATCACGTGGCAGATCTCCTCCAAGCCAGGAGCTCGCCCGGCGCGGAACACGCACATGAAGATCGCCAGTTCGAACACCGTCATCTTCCAGTCGCAGCCGGGAGAGTCAGCGGTGCGCGGATCATTCGCCACGGCCGTCATGTCGATCACCCGGTTCTCTGATCGTCATGGAGTGCCTCCATGCAGGTCGTAGTAATTCTGAATCTTCGCCTGGATTTCGGTCATCGTCTGGACCTCATCCGGCAGCTTCGCCGCGTCGAGAAAGTCGGCGTAGACTTCTGTGAAATCCATCCTCGACAAGTCGAGCAGCTGAAACTCGGCGATGGTAAAGCCCTTGCATTGCTCGGACTTCGGGCTGCCCCAAGGCTTGTTGAGCTGGGCGCGGCCCTGTTCTTGCAGCACGCGGCTGAGCTTGCTCTCGAAGCAGCAATAGGCTGTCTTCTTCGTCTTGCAGATGCCCAGAAAGCTGGACGAGCACCACGTTCCGACCTTGTGGCACAGCCCCATGCGGTCCTTGATGTCGAGCTTCATCTCGTCCTGGGAGCAGGCGAACAACGCGAGGAAGGGCGTGGCGAGCGCTGCGATCGCTGCGGGCCCGCCGGCAAGCGCCGCCCCACCGGCCGCCAGCGTCAACGCGCCGGACACCTTGCCGGCGCAGCAATTGATGAGGCCGAAGACCGGCTTGTGACAGGTATCCCGCGTTCCGGAGAACACCGTCAGGTTGTTCGGATCGAACCCCTTCGAGGCGTCATCGATCGCGTGAAGCGCGACAAGCGCGTCCTTGAACTCTGTTGATGCCTCGCGCGTGATCGGCTCGCAGTCGCCGTTTATGCAGTAGACATCGTTGCCGCAGATATATTGCGGCGCATTCGAGGTAGGCGCGTCCGGTGTCGGACAGCGGTAGACCTTCTCCTTTACCTTGCACTCGCCTTGCTGCGGGTCGTCAAGGCACTCCTCGCGCAGAAACGTGCACTGGCGATTTCCTTCGAGATTGCCGCAATCGTTACCCTGCGAAAGCCGATGGCACGAATACTGCCGCTCCCACTGCCAGCAGGCCCGCGTGACGGCCACGCCGTTGATGGTGCGCGTGGTCGGCTCGCTGTCGACGCAGGTCTCGGAGGTGAGTTCACAAGTCTGCCCTGAGGTCGCGCCGATGCAGATGCCCTCGTCCCGATGCTCGTTGATGACCTGGCCGACAGTTTCGATCGTATACGGCCTGCCTGTGACCGCGGCGCTGTCGCACTCGTAAGTGATGATCTCGCCTTCGCGAATGTCCGGTTCGGTGCAAAAGCGCGGATTCCCCTGCAGGCAGACGTCGTACATGACGGTCTCGCGCGAGCGCTCGCGACAGACTCCGTTGGCGACGGGGGCGTTGAACGCCGGAACACAGCGGCGGCTCCGGTTGTCGCCACCCTGCGCGGCCGAGCGCGACCAGTTCTCGCAGGTATAAACAAACTTGTTCACGCCAGGCGTGACATCGACCACCAGTGGCACGCGGCACACCGGCGCCGTCTCGTCGACCTTGGTGCCGGTGTTGCAGGTCGCCTCGTAATAGCCAGCCGCGCCGGATCCGGGCGGCAGCGGCTGACACTGGCCACTCTCAGAGCCGATATTCTCGCCCTGCAGGTATGCCTCGGGATCATTTTCGACCGTCGTCGCGCGATTGGTGGTTGCGAGGATCTCGGCATTGCTGAAGGTGGCCCGTGTATGGTCTGGATCGGTCACAGTCCGATAGGAATCATTGGTGGAACGCTGAGCGGTTCCTGCGGCGACCAGCGCGTCCGGATCTTCGAAATAGGTGCTCTGAGGCTGGCTGGTGCCGGTATAGCCGGGCACGGCCGCGGCTTGAGCATCAGACGTCGGTACGAGGCTCTCGTCCTGCCGCTTGGCGTTGCCGAGGGCTTTTCCCTCCTCGCGCGCCTGCTCAACCGTCATCTGCTGAGCACCGGCAGGGCTGGCGACCAGGGAGACGCCGACGAGGGCGGCCACAAGAGTCCGGAGCATCACCGGCGCCGGCTCCGCGCGAGGTTCGCGAGCGCGACTGAAGCAATCCGGGCCCCTGGGCCATTCGCATCGGCGAAGGTGCTGAGAGCATAGTCGACCGTGACGTTGCCCTCCATGCGGTCATGGGGTGGGACCTTGCTTTCGCAGGAAAAGCCGGCGCACAGATCGAAGGTCGACGACACGGCAACATAGGTCGGGACCGCCTGTACGTTGAATGCGCGGAAGAGGCGCGGATCGATCCCGATGTTCGGCATGTCGTCCTTCTGAACGACCTGCCCAAGGCGGCTGACGAACTCCTTGGCCGAGTTGTTCGGGAAGCCGCGGAAGACGACAACGCCCCCGGCCTTCGCTGTGTCGGCGATCAGCTGCTTGAGCGAAGCCGGCGGCATGGACAGGCTGGCGAACACGATGAACTGCGGCGCATCTCCGCCCGGCACATTGGCATTCTTCGCCGCACCCTGGACCAGCTCGTCGAAGTCGATCTTGCCGTCCGGTCCCTTGGGCAGGTCCGTCGCTGCGACCCGCTGCATGTTGTCCATGCCCGATTTGCGAACGACCGTCGCCTCTTCGCGGAATTCGTCACCGCGGTCCTTCACCTGGTCGACGAAAGCCTGCGCCTCCGCAGCGAGGTCCGCCGCCCTCTTCTTGACCGTCTGCACGTCGAGCCCGTCGACGGTTTGGGCCAGTGCCGAGAGGCCGGCAGTGGCGAGAAGCGCGGTGATGCCGAAAGCCAAAAGGCGCATGCTTCCCTCCTCAGAACACGCAGCAGTTGCGTTTGCGCCAAACCAGGTAGCCCATGTCCTCGCCACCGGCGGGGAAGGCTCGGCCGGCATCCGGCGGCATGGTCGATGCGCCGATCGCGGAACAGGCGAAGCGCCCGCTGACCGTCGGTATCGGGTTCACCATCTGGAAGCGGTATTGCTGCTTCCGCATGATCGGCATGAGGTATTTCTTGCAGAGTCCCTCAGACCCCATCGTCCCCCACGCGAGGCCTTCGCGGTGCATCTTGTAGGCGAAGCGGGACAGCGCCAGGCGGGACGACTGGACATGCCCGATCGACGCGGGGATGTTGCCGTTGAGTGGATACATGCTGCCCTGACAGCCCGCGCACCAGAACAGAGCGTCCAGCGGGAGCGCGGCTGTTCCGGCGATACAGTCGCCCGCGCAGGCCGCCTGGGCGATAGGGTTGGCGAAGACGATCGCCTCTGGGTTGATGATCGCGGTGAGGGAGTCATCCTGCCAAAGCGGATCGATCTCCGTCATATAGGCGATGTCGAACGACGCCTGCTCGAAGCAGAGGAAGTCGGTCAGGATCTCCATCCAGTATAGGAGCGGATAGACGTACCAGTGGACATGCCATTTGGCCGTGCTCTGCGACCGCCCACCGACCATAGACGGTCCTGCTAGGTAGCCCTGGCCGATGTCGAAGCCTGGCGCGATGCGCGTGCCTCCAAGATTGGGGAAGCACCAGGGCTTCATCGTGACGTCGGCGAGCCTCACAGGCTCCCAGAACCCGACGGAAATGCCGATGCGCGGGAGCGGATCGGCGCAGGCACAGATTGGCGAAGCCGGATTGTTGGTGTCTGGCCGGCTGCCCGGCCAGATTTTCGCCCCGCCGATCGACAGCGGGAAGAGGCATGACCAGCAGACGTCGGTGATCGGGTTGACGAACTTGCCGGTGCAGGTCGGCGCCGCCTCGGCGCGTGGTGTCAGCGCCACCGTAACCGTCAGCAGGGCGAGAGCGCCCAGAAAGGCTCGTAGCCAACGCATTAGCGCCCCTCCCCCATCCGCTCGAGGAAAGCGTTGTCGGCGGCATTCTTCCGGTGAAGGTAGAGCCAAGTGTACAGCCCGGCTGCGACGAGCAACGCCAACGCGAGGCAGGGCGCCGCGCGTCCCAGTATGGCGTGGACCTGCGCAAAGAAGGCTGTGACGAGGGCGAGCGAGAGGCAGAGGGCCTGCCACAACAGGCGCATGCGGCGCAGTGCCCGCGTCTCCGGAGCCGCCATCGGCGTCCGCAGCAGATCGAGCCACAACGGCATCAGCTGCGGCCTCCGGATTTGAGGACCGTTTCGGAAATCTGGAGCAGCTTGCCAGCCTGCGAGACGACGGCCGGAGTATGGCGGATGCCGAACTTGCTGGTGAGGCGACCCTCCTGGTCGAAGAAGAACCGGCGCTTACGCGTCGTCATGGACTCGATCGGCGAGCCGTTGACGAAGATGATCTTCGCGTTGAGCTCGGTGAAGCGCTCCGTCGCCCAATCGACTTGCCCGGCGTCGTCGCCGTCGACGAAGACCAGGGTCTGGCGCATCGACACGAAGTCGAGCGGATTGATCCTCTGGCCGGCGGCGGCGATCAATTGCCCCTTATGATCCCGGATCTCGCGCTCGAGCGTGATTGTCGGATCATAATTCCAGGTTCGCGCCAGCTCGGCCGGCGAAATCCCTGCCACTGGCGAAGGCCGCCTGACCTTGGCTTCCGCTCGCTTAGCAAAGGCCGCGTTCACGCGGTCCATCTCACCAGTCGCCTGGGCTCGCTTGAGCCGGGTCTCGATCGTCGAGAGCAAGTCTGCCTCGACGACCGGATATGTCTGCCCCAGTTGACCAAAATCCCGTGCCTCGCCCCGCTCGGATCCCGTGAGCAGCACAGCCACGCCCAAGCTGGCGATGCCGGCGAGCGGGGCCAACAGGCGGATCACAGGATCGCCTCCCCGGTTCCCACGATCTGTCGCTGACACGCGAAGCCGATCGCGGCGTAACGGGAGTCGAAGCCGTCCTTGTGGGGCGTACCGACATAATAGCAGCCGGCCGGGATCACGCCGCTCGGGCCGATAGCCAGCGCCTCGCCCAATTTCGTTTTCGGCTTTGTGTACGCGACGACCCGACCGTTGACAGTGACAGCGCTATGCCAATGCGCAACAACGTCTCCCGGCATGCCGTAGACGATCTTCCCGAACAACTGCGGCTTTGCACCGAAATGCGCACGCACCAGATCGCTCGCCGGTGGGTCGAAAAAGACATACTCACCACGAGCCGGCAGTTTGTTGCGATGGATGATGAATGCCCAGTTCGGCAGTGAGTCTGTCGTGTTGATCAGCAATGCATGATCGTCCCGCCAGTCGCTGATCGCGCCCAGAATGAAGCTGCCGACGACGAAGGCTCCCAACAGCCCCCATAACCGCTTGCGCGGCCGCCATGCTGGCGCAGGAGCGCTATTGGCCGTTGCCGCCATCTTGGCCTCCAAAGGTCGAGATCGAAGCACCTGGGACGCCAGCCGGTGCCGCTGGCATTCGACCGGGCATCGCCGGCTGCGCGCCAAGGTTTTGAGGCGCGGCAGCCATCGGGTCGATCGTGGCGGCAGGTCCGGCAAACAACTGGGGTGCCGCCGCAGGCGCCATTTGCTGCTGGAGCTGCTGGAGTTCTTGCGCGCTCGCCTGCCTGGGCGGATGCACCCCGCTCGCATACACAGCCTTTCTGAGGCTGTCGGTGATGTCGGGCACATTCTTGGTCAGCACCGCCTCACCGACCAGCACCACCTGGCCGCTCGCACTGCGGCGCTGGAGTTCGTGGTCGAGGGACGACATGAAGGCGCGCATCTCGGCCTCGACCTGGGCAGGCGGCGACGCCGACCGGGCCTGTGCGGACACATACTCGCCGACGATGTTGGACAGGCTCGCCTTGACGATGTGTTCCTCGCGTGGGGCGATGAGCGCCTTCGTGACCCACATCGACCAGACCAGCGCCAGGATGAGTGTGAGGCCGATCAGCAACTGAGCCCTTGTAAACCCGGCGAAGCCGCGGCGCGCGCGGGAGGCCGCGGCGGGTGCGGACGCAACGACAGGCGGGGGAAGGTCGAGTTCGGGCTGATCAGCCATTGACGTTGCTCCGCTTGGGGTCGCGCGAGGGCAGGATGCTGTTGCGGCGGAACACGATGATCGCGGTGGCAAGCAGCATGTGCGCGACGACGAGGACGTGCTTGAACGACTCCACGCGCGCCGCATCGGCGGCGACATAACGGCTCGCCATATTGTTGAGCTGGTGCATCATCCCGTCGAACGAGAGACCGCCGATCGCGAGGAAGAAGAGGACTAACAGCCCCCAGGTCATGAGCAGGGTCGAGGCGAGAAACCCTGCCATGTGGAGGTAGAAGTAGAGCAGGAAGCGGACGTCGATCTTACGCCTCTGCGCGGTGGTGCCGGGTTCGGCTTGGGCTTGGATCGTCGCCATCGTTCACTCCGCCGCGATCGCCGCCGGATCTTCGGCGGGCGTCGCCCATTTCTCGGGGTTGTTGGGAAACGCGATCCGCTCGATCGCCTCGTCCATGGTGAGTCCGTCCGCGACCATCTCCTCGATGGCGGCGAACGTGCGGGGGCTCGACGAGAAGAGCGCCGCGGAGAAAGGGTCGAGGACAAGTCGGCCGACGGCCAGGGTATCCGGCCCCTTGATCATGATGTCCGAATATTCGAACCCGTTGCGCTTCAGAGACCGGAGCAACGCGTCCGTGTAATCATCCATCTCGAAGCGATCGTGCTTCTTGAAGTCCGCGATCGTCTCTGGCTTCTGCTGGAGGATGACGAACCAGTCGCTATTCTCGAGCGCCGCGATCGAGCCGGCTGATTTGTAATAGTCGTTGAGCGATTGCGTCGCGGTGACCAGCGAGGCGCCATATTTGCGGCAGGTGCGCGCATAGGTCTCGATGAAGTCCGCCATCGCCCCGCCGCGCAGCATCTGCCAGGCTTCGTCGAGGAGCAGCGCCTTGGGGATCGAGCGATCGACCTTGCGCATCATCTGCTGCGACATGAACATGATCGCCGTCAGGACGACGCTGCGGAGTTCCTCGCGCGACGACAGGTCGGACAGCTCGAAGACGGTGAGCTGCGCCTGCAGCTCGAACGAGACCTCGCCCTTGAAGAACTTGCCGTAGGTGCCCGCACTGGAAAACGGCATCATCGCGATCGCAAGGTGGGATGCCAGCTCGTTGCCGGTATCGTTCAATGCCGCGATGACGTCGTCGATCGAGCCGTTCCGGCCGCTGGCCTCCCAGACCCGGTTGACGGCACCGTCGATCAGGCCTCGTTCGGTGTCGGTCAGCCGGTCGATGTGTCGGGACATCTGGTTCACGATCGCCTTGAGCATTGCCATGCAGTCGAGAAGATAGTCCTCGTCCTCGGCCGCCTGCCGCTCGTCGATCATCGAGAATGGGTTCAGACAGAAGCCGCTCGACATCGTGAATTCGACGAAGGCGCCGCCTTGCAGCTTGGCCGAGTGCTCGAACGACCGGCCATCGTCGATCACGACGACCTTGGACCCCGCGCCGCACAGCGATGCACATAGCTCCTGCAGTGCGACGGACTTACCGCTGCCGCTCTTCCCGAATACCGCGACATTGTGGTTGCCGGCGGCGTTCTCGAACGGGCTCCAGAAGAAGGGCTGGCCGCGCCGCCCGATCAGCAGCAGGTGCGGCGTGTGACCGCCCAGATATTCGCCCTGGATCGGCGCAAGGTTTGCCGCGGTCGTGCTCAGCATCGTCCGCATGCGCTTCATGCGCTCGAGATCCCGCGAGAGGCCGTTCGCCATCGTCATGGGCATGGCGCAGAGCAGCCCCATGACCTGCAGATAGCGATCGTCGAGCAGGTCCCATCCCGCTGCCCGGTAGACGGATTTCAGGATGCGTTCGTTCGAGTCCCCCCTGCCCTTCGGGGAGAAGGAGGTGACACTGTAGAACAGGCGCACCAGCTTGCGCCCCTGTCGGATCTCGTCGTTGACGAACTTCCACTCCTGCGACTGATCGCGGAGCTGGGGCAGGAACCGGGCGGACTTGGAGTCTGCCAGGCTCGTGGTCCGCATGAACTTGAAGCTGGCTTTGTTGTTGGACGCCTGCGGATCGGGAAAATCCAAACAAAGGTTCGTCGCTACCGGGCACGGCATCCGCAGCTTGTCGGCAAACATGTCGCCGATCAGCCGTGCGCAATCCCAAGGCGCCCAGCGCTGCGGCAAATTGCGAACCGAGAAGGAGCGCACGTCGAAGACGTCGGGGTAGATCTCGCCGATCTCTGGCGCACCATCGACCTCCTTGCCGGTTGGGCGGAAGCGCTCCGTCCGCAGCAGGATCCGGTCCGGATCGACGCGCATCTCGATGTCGCGCCGGACCGCCTGGTCGGCGATCGGGTCGAGCGGGTTGTAGCTGACCACGTCCTCGCCTGCCGCGGTGGTCGGCGAGGTGATGTCGTCGATCCAGCCTATCAGCGCAATCGGGTCCATCTTACGCGCCGAGACACCGATCGAGCCGAGCACGGAGACCAGGCCGTCCATCACGGCGACGATCTCCTCGTTCGAAACGCTCGAGCTTTCAGGTGTCGAATAGGAGATCGCGACGCGATGGTTGCGCAGACAGAATGGCGCGTCGGCCGAGAGCGACTTCCAGACCCCTTCGGTTAGGAAGTCGACGCGATGCTTGGCCATCCGCTCGTAGACGCCGCTCGCGGAATAGCGTGGCAGATACCATTTCGAGAGCCGCTCGCCGACACGCGGACTCATCCAGTCGTGGAACTGCAAACAACCCGGCGCTGGAATCCCTTCCGAGAGAAACTGGGTGAGTATCTCGCCAGTGCGCTCATCGGCCCCGACCAAGGGCGAGACCTCGATTACGAAGCCGCGGGACGAGGAGTTGTAGAAGATGCCGGTCTTGGGATCGTAGCTCCGATACGGCAGCCAATGGGCGAGCATCGGCACCGCCAGATCCGGCCGCTGCGCATCCGGGCGCTTGCTGTCGCCAAACACCCCTGACAGCAGGTTGTCGAACAAGCCGGGCTTGCCGCTCATCTCACTTGTCCTCCGGGACGGACGCCGGAAAGCTCGCGGCGCGAATGGTGGGGCTGGTCAGCGGCTTCAGGCCCGGCGTCTCGGTGCTAGTCGCAGCATCCTGCGCCGCGCCCTCCAGGCGGGCTTGGGCGTCTTCATAGGCTTGGCTCGCCTTCACGCGGGCCATCGCCTCGACGCCCGAGCTGGCCTTGCCGACACCTTCCAGCGCAGCGCGCTTCGCGTCCGGCGTCTGCGATGAAGTCTGACTATTCACGGCCGGCGGCGGGGCCGCGGCGCCTCGGGCGGGGTCCAAAGGAGGCTTGGCCTCGACGCCGCCGGGCGGCGGAGCCAAAGCCGCCGCTGCGGTCGTCGATGCGCCCGAAGACACTCGAGCATCATCGGAGACAGCTACGTTCGACCGGGCGGTGCTCCGCTCCGGCTTCGCTGTCAGACGCTTCGCGACGTCAGCCTTGATCGCGGCAACCGGGTCCGTTCCTCGCGCGCGAGCCGCAGCCACAACGGCGGGATCTGGCAGATTGGGATCAAACGCGGCGACATCGACCGTACCCGACGCCTGACGATCGACGGCCTCGACGAGGCTCAGCTGCGCAGGCTCGGCTGTTGCGGCATTGCGGTCGGGGATGGGTCTTGCGTCGGCGAGCGCCTGTGCCTGCCATTCGGACTGCACCACGGTGTGAACCGCGCTGGCCTCGTGGAGGCGGCCGCGCTCGTCGACATAAGGCTGGAAGACGATCCGAAGCACCTTCTCCCGCGTGCGGGCCGCGGCCGGTTCGCCGGCCGCGACCGGGGCCGGCGCGAGCGCGGTACGGGTTGCTCGCGGCGAACGTGGCGCCTGATATGGTCCGGCCGGGATCATCACGTCACCTGCCTCGCCCGAGATCATCGCCAGCGCGCGATCGTCGATCGTCGAGGAGGGCGCGCAAATCCCGTCGGGCGCTTGGCACGAGAAACTGCCCTTGACGTTGCCACCGAGGGTCGCGCACCCCGTCATTGCCAACAGGCCTGCGACGCACAGGGCGGAGCGGCACGAGCGTACGCGGGCGCTCACGACCGCGCGTCCTTGAACCAGCTGAGCAGGAACTCCTTGGGGCGATAGCCCTCGAGGACCGCGCCATCGCTCCGGACGATCACCGGCGTCCCGGTCAGGCCATGCTTGTGTGCGAACGCTTCGTTCGCGTCGAGGCCGGAGGTATCGCACGACGCGCCGCCCTTGAACGGTTCGCCTGCATAGGCGGCGTGGAGCGCCTCCTCCCGGTTCTTCGCGCAATAGACGCGATCGGCGATGTCGCGGCTACCCAGAACGGAGATAGGCCGCTCCACGACCCGCACATTCATGCTGCGCAGCACGTTCGTAAGGGCCCGGCAGTAGCCGCAGCGGAAGTCGGTGAAGACGGTGACCGTCTGCCCCGCAGGATTGCCCCACACTATCGCGCCGTCCTTCGGCAGGCCATCAAGCGAAAGGGTGGCGGGCCGAACCGGGAGCGACGCCTTCTCGACCCGGCCCTTAGTCGGCGAGATCGGTGATTCTTCGTCTCCCTCCGCCGCGGCGGCATTGGCTTTCGCAGCCCCGCCCACCAGCATATCAGGATTTATTTCGAGGAGTCGGGCGGCGGTGAGATCCTGCCGCGTCTCCATGTCATAGACCCGGCCGATGATGAGGTAGCGGGCCTTGGTGTCGACATAGAAGAGGTTCGCTCCAGCGGTTACCTCGCAAAGCCCCTTGACCTTCTCGCAGTCGACCTTGGTTAGCGGCGTCTTGGGCAGCCTGGTCTTCAGGAGACTGGCCACCTCTACGCTGCCCGGGCTGGCGATCTGTGCAGCGACGGCAACGCTGGCGACTCCCACGAGCGGCACGGCCAGCACCATCATGGCTTTCGGTGACAAGCGCCGGCGCAGACGATCAATTCCGAACATAGACACCCTCCAGGAAGACGATTTCGACATCGATGCCGGTCGGCATCTCGATCACCGGCTGATATTGCTCGGCGCGCTCGATCAGATATTTCGAGACCATGTCCCCGCTCTGGGCGACGCCTTCCCCGAACCCACCTTGAGCAATGTCTCCGAGCCCGAGCTTCTGACGCTGACCGTTCACGGTCACGTTGGGCTGCGTCAGGAAGGAATTGGCGTTCGCCGAAAAGCCGCGCCCGAAACCGCCGACCAGGCCGGCGATGAACGCTTGGCTGACGAGGCCGCCTTCCCGAGAGACGACCCGTCCACGCACGCCGGTCTTGCCACCGAAGGCGATGAAGCCTTTGACCTCGGAAACCGCATAGCGCCCGCCGGGCTGCGGGCAGGTCATCTTCTGCAGCTTGACGTAAACCTTCTCGCTCGAAAGCTCCCCGCGCGCTGCGCCGTTGATGAGGCAGCCCTGGATCTTGGTCGTGAGGAGCTTGCCGTTCTGCAGCACAGATCGCGCCGGACCGGTGATGCGCAGTACGACCGGGAGCGGGTCTGTTTGGCTATTCACTCCGGCTGCCGCATCGACGCCGACGATCACCTTGGCCGAGGCAAAGCTGTTGGGCGGTAGATAGTTCGGACTATCAGTGTAGACCGTGTTGCCCTTTGCAACCTTGGACGCGGTGCCTGCGTCGCCCGTCGAAAAGCTGACCATCTTGACCTCGGCGGACCGGCCCACCGGCATCGCAGCGGCTGCCGCCGCATCGGGTCGCTGGTACGCCTGTGGCCCATTGGGACCATACATCGCCGAGGGGCCGGGGGGAGGCGGAGGCGCCGTCGGGCGCTCATTCAGCTGCTTGCGAAGCTGCTCGTTCTCCGCCTGATACGCCGAGAGCACCCGCTGCCCATCGGCCTGCATCGCCTGGTTCTGGCCTTTCAGCGCTTCGATCTGCTCAGCGAGGTTGTCGACGCGCGCCGTCTGGCCATTCACCGATTTGAGCTGGTTCTCCGTCGAGGCGAAGCGGTTTTCCGAGAGTGCCATCCACTCCTGCTGGGAGAGATTGCGATTGACGAGATCCTTGGTGGAGACCTCGACTTTCTCCGCGTCGTCGCCGTCCGCGGTCTTTGCGCCGTCGTCGCTGCTGAAGATCCAAAGCGAGGAAAGGAGCAACCCCACACCACCGGCGCCGGCGAGCAGCATCCGCTGCTTGCGGCGAACCGCTTCGTTTCCGGCGAGCTCGCCGCCGACCGGCGAGACGCTCTCCCCTTCGGCCTCGTCGAGCGGCTTGCGCTTACGATTGAAGATGTCCGCAAAGGCCATGGTTTACCTCACGTTCTGGGAGACGAGGTAGGCCGTGGTGACCTTCCCCGGGGCGAGCCTGGGCTCGGCGATCGAAACGGCGAGCGCGCTGGCCGGCGCGACCGTGCGTTCCGTCAACTCGGTCGGTGCATCGCCGGTGTTCTCGATGCGCAGCACCTTGCCGGTGAGGTCCTGGCCGCGATATTCCGCGATCATCTGGACCTTCAGCTTGCCCACGTAGACCGGCTTCAGGGCCCGTTGGCGCATCTCGTAGCCGTCCGCGACGCTATTCGAGTACATGGCCTGAACAAGCTCGACCGCCGCATCCTGCGGGCCGGCAGCGACCTGCTGTGGCGATGCCTCGGCCGCCTTCTCTTTGGCGATCGCGGGATTCGACACAAACACCTGGGCGGCCTGATCTCCGGCGATCCGGCACACAAACTTGTAGACGTAGCCACGCTTGGTGGTGCCGAAGAACGACAGCGCCGGACGATTATAGCCCTCCGGCACGCTGAGGTAGATGTCACCGCGCACCGGCTCGTTTACGACCGAGAAGTCGTCCTGCGGGTTACCCGTCGAGATCTTCGACACGCTAGCGAACTCGTCCTCGACGAGACTGATGCGGGTCAAATCCTTGGCGGACGCCTGGCAGTCCACCTGCGCGCTGTCAGCGGCCATGATCGTCTGATCGGCCCACGCCGGCGGCGCGAACAGGAAGACCGCAAGCGTCACCAGGCAAGCGCCGATCATCCGGCTCAGGATGCAACTGATCCGAGACATGAGGATCGTGCCAGCTGCGGCGCTGCCTAAGGCATAGATAGCCGTCATTGATCTTGCTCCTTGCCGATACGGACCATGCCGAAGCCGATCAGGCGCAGAGACAGGCCCTGGTACTCCCAGTCGTAGCGGAAGGTCCGGCGCTCATTCGAAATCACCTTGTTTCCGACGATGGTGTGGAGCTCCCCGGTCACCTCGGACCGAAGGTTCTTCGGATCGATTTCCATCGACTGGATCGTGAAGAACTGTGAAATCGAAGAGCCACGCTGCTCGTTGACGATCTTGAGAAGATCGCCCTTGATCTTGCCCTGGGCTCTCGGCGCGGTGATCGCGAGTACCGAGTTCATCCAATATTCGAGGTTCTGCGGGCTCCGGTCGAGCGTGAGCACGACGACGTCACGCGTGATCATCTCGAGATATTCTCGGGACACGCCGGCGCTGCTGACCGTCACGGAGGAGCGAAGAACGGGTTGCAGCACGATCTCGCGGTCGCGCGAGATGCCGAACAGGAGGAGGAGCGCCGTCAGCCCAGCGAGCCCCACTGCGACAATCACCAACAGGTTGCGCTGCTTCAGAACGCGCTGGTTGTGCGCATGGCTGTACGAAAGGTCCATCTTACCCCGCCATCAATCGGAGGTACGAGGGTGGCGTGGCTCTCAGGCCGGTGAAGCCGGCCGGAAGATGCCAATAGGCCAAGTGAAGCAGCCAAGATGCTGCACGACCCGCTTTCGCTTTCTTAAGTCCCCACCAGCCGGCGAACGCTGCCGCCATGCCAATAAGGATGTGCTGGGTCATGATCCCCCAGACGAAGGGAATTACCATCGCCAGGAACTCATCCAGGGTCCACAGCCCGATCAGCTCGGGATCGTCCAGATGAGATGGGATCGCATACTTGTCTGCGGCCATTGCACCACCCTCCCCGCGAGCGCGACCGGGGCTGCCACCCCAACCGAGCCGTGCGGATGCTTCAGATCGTCGCCGTCACCGTGGAGGTGACGATCGGAATGCCGGTCCCGGCGCCGACGCCGACGCCGACCGGAATTGCGATCTGGCCCATCGAAAAGCGGCCCGATGCCAGCGCGACGATGCCGCCGGCGAGCGACAGGACGGTAATGATCTTGCCGCCCGACCCTTCGAGGAAGTCGGTGAACTTCGTCAGGGCGGTATCGAACGTGGTGTCAGCACCGGCGAAGGCCGGTCCGGCAAGGAGAAATAGCGCGATCACCAATGCGATGAGGGCGAGAACCGCCAGCTCCGCACGACCGCTGTACTTGAGGACAGTCTGCATCAGAGTTTCCCTTCAAACGGAACGCGACTGATCCGCGCCCAATCAAAAGGTGGTCAGGTCAAACGGCGGGCGGCAACGCACTTCCCCCCAGCCATGTTCGACTCGCGAAAGAATCTTGAACGGTTCAAGGAGGCGCCCCGCCTTGCGGGGCGGCACGCCCCTGCCTGCGGGGCACAATGCCCCAGACGTCGGGGCAAGCCGCCCCCTTTTCCGGGGCAGGCCACTTCCCGAGTCGGCATATGCGCTGATAATTGCCGTCATCGATGGCTCAGGTTAGATTCGCTAACCGGAGTCGGTGAATTCCCGTCGGCCGGGCAGAATTCTTGTCGACGATATGAGCACTCAAGACATGCTGATGAAGGACAGCCTGGTGCAGGTTCGATGACGGGAGATCAGTGCACGCTCGCGCTCAACATTTCGGAGCACCTGTTCAATCTGACGACGGAGAGCCTGCGCCTCCGCTCGAACGAGACCCGATGCTACCAGACCCTTGAGAGCCTGTTGGCGGAGCGTGTCCACTTACCTTGTGCGCTGGAGTCCCACGATCCGAAGACGATTCGTGATCATCTGTCGGCAATACCCACTACCGGTGATATCCGTATCAATCTCACAATCACGAAGTCGAGCGCAGACAGCCTCGATGCAGCAAAACGTCTTATTTCTGAGGGCTTAGGCTCTGAGATCAGCTTGGGCGACACCCTCTCGATCATGCTGTTTCTTTACATTGTCGATCAGAAGGCGGCGAAAATACTTCAGAGAATTGGGCTGGATAGTTCCGCTTGCGTCTCCTCCTCACAGCCCGCCGGCGACGACGATCCGCCAGATAACGTGGTCCCGTTCAGATAGTTAACGGCCACGCTGATCGTAACCGCACATCCATGCCGAGGGTTGATTAGTAGCTGCCCCTGTGTTTCGTTTCATACCGAACGTGCAACAGGAGACGGTAATTTGTCATCCTTTGCCCATATCGAGGCCTCGGACGAAGGCTGTTGTTCAGCCGGCGCCGATCAGCGGGACTTCATCCCGCTGATCCTTGAAGCGATGTCGGAGCATGGCATCGGACAGCGTAAGCTGGCGCTCAAGACAGGTATCAGCAAGACCCGCTTAGGACTGTTGCTTCATCATGATCCCGCCAAACGGGCAGCCATGTATCTATTTGAATTCCAGCAGATCCTCGACGCGCTGGACATCAATATCATCCAAGCCATCATCGCTGTAGAGACCTATCGCAATCCAAAGCTCTTCCTTGACGAGCGTTTCCAGACATCAATCGCGATGCTCGCGGAACTCTTCGAGGGTCTGCCGTCGATGCTGGTGGCTGCGCTCGACGAGATAGAGGGCATGGACGGGACCGAAGTGCGCAAGGAATGGGCTGGCCCGCTGCGGCAGGCCGTTGTGGAGAAACTGGTCAAGGAGGTGGGTGCGGTCATGGCGAGACGCGCTCATCTTGCCCACATATCAACGCTGAGCCTTCTGCTCTGGATGTCGGCAATGGCGACGGACTTGTTCGAGCCGCTGCTCCCTAATATAACGTGACCGTCGCCGCTCGGGCTATCGTCGGCCTTTGCATGCCCGACAAAGCCCTCACGTCCTGGGACAAATTCGGTGGCGTGAATCCCAGCAAGCGGCGCCAGTTAAGCAGGACGTTTTCGACGTAGGCCTGTGTCTCGGCGATCCTGGGCAAGGCTCCGTTCCTGATCCGCCCCGGACCGGCGTTATAGGCCGCCAGCGCCAGATGCACCTGTCCGAACCTGTCGAGTTGCTGACGCAGATAGAGAGCGCCACCGCGGAGATTTTGCTCGACATCATAGCGATTCACGCCAAGCCCCGCCGCAGTGTCGGGCATGAGCTGTGTCAGCCCAAATGCCCTTTTTGGGGAAAAGACGCCCGCGTCGTACCGGCTTTCTCTGATGATCATCGCGTCGAACAGGCCGACCGGTATTCCATATTCACAGGCGATGCTGCTCATCATCCCGTAGTAGCCGGACCGTCTCAGCTCGGTGCCTGCATCGAGAAACCCGGCAGGTTGATAGCCGTACGCGGGACAGCGAGCCGAAATGCGTCGGGGGGCGGTCGCAAATGCCGCCCCCCCGTTCATCCATTGTGGGATGGCAATCGGAGCAGCCGACAAGCCGGAATCGGTTGGGATCGTGGCGACGCCGACATGCGCGAATGGGTCTGAATCCCTTGTCTCGGTTGCGACCGGCAAAGCGGATGCAGCAAAGCTGCTGGCCATTTCAAAGGCTACCCAGCGCCGGCTCAGATCATGCGTTTTAAACGCGGGAGGAAGCGGTGCCGAAGCCAGCGTCTGGACGAGCTCGCCGCCATCCGGATCTGTCCCGGTCGTCAGCGGGATCCCGCCTTGGCGCTTGGTAGGCGCCGCCGCCGTCGACATCACGATGACTTCAGCCGTTCTCGAGGATTTTTCGCTTGGACGCGCACCCGCTTCCGTCGCGCACGATCCGCTGATCAGGGCAGCGCTTATTAGCAGTATCGCTCTCATAACGACCTCCGATTGACCAATCACCGAAGTGGAGATCGAACCGTTTCTTGTTGTCAACCGAGCCGAGCTGGGAAAGCATTTATCGACTATGCTTCGATTGGCAGCCTCATGTGGTTGATTGACCGACACAGCAGCGGGCTCGGTGGCGCCCGTATTCCCTTGCCCCCAACGCTTCAATCCGCGCTGATCCGCTGGTATGTCGGCGAAGGCTCACGCCAAGATGAGGATGCTGGAATCACCTTGGTGCAGCAGGCGCGCATCGGCGGCAAATGGCTTGCCTGCGACTGTCTCGGTGTCGATTGCACTCCGCCTGTTCTTACGCCGGCATTTCTATCGGAGGCTGAGACCTATTATCTGCGTCGCCTCACCAGCGCCAAACGACCGGAGCACGTCGCCACTTGCCCCTTCTTCCGCGACCAAGTCACCAACCGCATCACCCAGACCCGCAACCCGCTGACGCCGGCCGATCCCCCGGTCGGCTATTTTGAGGTGCTCCGCCCTGCGCCGGAGAAGCTGGCACAGCGCCCCGATAACGACGCGAGTGACGATCGCACGCGCAACGCGTCCATACCGCGGCTGGCAAGACTGCTCTGGCGCTTGATGAACAATGCTAGCCTGCACTTGGTGGCGCCATATTCGGAGGATACCGCCGAGCGGACGATCGGCGAGGAATTCAGGGCGCTTACGCGCGCGGCGGCAAAGATCGAGGTGGCGCCAGGCATCGAGCTGGGACGAGTGCTCTGGACACATGGGGACGCCCTGCACAGCAGAAGGGCCCTTGCCGGCATTCGCGAACTCGGCCGTCGATGGCCACGCGGACACGCTCCGCAAGGGTTTCTGGCCCTCTTTGCCAAGGCATTTCAGGGCTCGACAATCTTCCCGGCTGGTTCGGAGCCGATCGACGTCGCGAATCGCGTCCAGTCGCCCTCGGTGCGCGACAATTCGATCCACGGGCCGTATCTCGTCATTGTTGTAATAGGACAGTATCCAGAAGCTCACGGCTATGCGCCCCTGCGTGCCTATGCCCAACCAATCTATTCGGGCGTGCGGTTCATACCGGTCGAGAGCAATTTCGAGCGGGCCGTGCTGCAAGCGATTCTCCGCTCAAGGCGCGTTCTCGCACGCGGGGGCGTCGATCTGGCTCTCGAGAAGCCGATCTTTGATCGTCTGACCCCGCTCGGGGCCTGTCGGCCGGATTTTCTTGTAGAAGCGCGCTCGCAGGCGACGGGCGAAATCCGACAGCTTGTGATCCAGGCAATGCCTCGTAACGCTGGCATCGGATCGACGCCGGCTACGCAGCGGGCACTCGAGCAGATCGCCCCCGCCCTTCCGATCACCCCGAGGGATGTTGAGGATGATCAGGTCGCGCGGCTCATCGCCGAAGCGCTGCACCGACTTAACTAAGACTGCATGGCGCTAAGTCCACGACAATGTCGTGGCGAAGGCGCCCACAATTCCAAGCGTTACCGGGGTCGAAAGCAGGTAGAGCTTCTGCCATCGCCACCAGGTACTAGGGATGAAAAGGAGAAGGCCGCGCCCTGTAGTGAGCGTTGCCCACGCCTGCTCGCGGTAAAGTTGGACGAGAATGAGCCCCAGGGACATGATCATCGCGAGCGCGCAGCAGACCCCTGCCGCCGCATAGAGCGCGATCCAGTTGTGAAGTTCCACGGCCGAAAGATGTGCCACGATCCACAAATCTCCATCCGCTTTGCTTGTAACATTCGACGGAATGGTCTCGTTCCCGCCATCTTCCATGGCTCACAAACACCCTTCCCTTCACGAGGGGAAGCGACCGATAATGCAGCATCGCTCCAAATCGGAGACGATTTTCGGCGATCTCGGCCTGTACTCGGCCTACCACGGTCAGGAGCCTGAGGACCGTGCCAAGCCATCGACCATACACATCAACCGTTAAGGTATCATGCAGGTATCAGTGCTTGTTATCCTATTTCGTGGACGGGAACGCATCACGATTCACGACGACGGTATCAAGGCCTGGTCTGAGCTTGTTCAGTTTGTCGACGCTTCCTGGAGTGACAGTCATTCTACGGCGCCAATCTGCCCGCCCACCGCAGAGGAAGAGCGCGTACAACTATTCTTTTCCGAAACGGGCGCCTCCTACATTCTTGGGGAAGCCGATATTTCAGCGCTTGCAGCGCGCGTTCTGCCCATGAAAGACTAAGAGGTGCTGGCTCACCTGCACGGTCGATGACGGGCGTGGCGGTGGCCCTGAAACCTGTCTTTATTAGGATGTTCGATGTTCGCGTGCCTTATCATTGGCGACAGCATCGGTGTCGGAATGTCACGGGCGATCGGTGACCGATATGCCGGGCAATGTGATAAGCTGGTCGAGGAGCGGGCGACGGCCAGCCAGATATTGTCCTGGCGAACCCCGAACAAGTTCTACGGGACCACGCTGCTCGCTGTCGGGTCGAATGATGAGCCGAGCCGGCTGCTGGCACTCAAACTTACCAGACTTCGCCAAAATATTCCCACCCAGCGAGCGATCTGGATCCTGCCATATTCACGGACGCGCGCCTATCTCATAAACTCGATCGCGGTGACGTTTGGCGATGAAACCCTGGATCTTGCGCGCTTTCAATCAAAAGACCGCATCCACCCTGTCGATTATCGCGAGGTTGCGGCGGTCCTTCTCCCCGAGCGTTGAGTGACAGGCGGCGAGCATTCCGCAGGCGCGGCAATCGACTCCGATCCACGATGGAATCATCGGAGCTCTAGGTCTTGCCGAATACAGCGAGCTGTATTCTCCATTGCTCCAGATGTTGCAGCGCCGGTCGCAACCCATGTGCCAACGGCCCCAGTCCGTAAAGTTGATAGGAATCCGGTGGCGGCGAAGTCGTCCTCGAGACCAGACATGCCGCTTCCAGTTCCCTCAGGCGGACCGTAAGCACATTGGCGCTGATCCTCGGTATCTCTCGGCGAAGGCACGTGAAGCGGAGATCGTCTTTGCTCAGCGCTACCAGGATGTGCAACACCCAACGTGCACTCAGGGTTTGAAATATCGCGTCGGCTGCAGCGGGGTCTATTGATCGATGAACTTGGCTCTGTGACTCGATACCCATCCAATTACTCTCTTAACATCAAGGAGGCGGCGGGACTGCGCCAGATCTTCCGCGGCACCCGATCCTGGTGCGGCAGAGGGGCTGGTTATCCGCTACGGAAAAAGTGCTGAGACGAGAGTGCGAGCCGCGAGAGCGTTAGTTCCAACCGGAGGTTAAGGGCGCCTCGGCATGTGTTCATCCGGCTGACGGCGGACTGTTTCGGGGCGCGGGCGCACCTCTCGACGGCCGGCGCAACCCGAGTTTTGATGAACAACGTCGCATCGAAAGGCATAACAGATTTCCCTCCGTGCGATCCGCCGAAACGAGCGTGAGCCGCATCTCAAATCAACGTGCCGAGATGCGGTGGCCATCGGCGTAAGCTCCATCGCTCGAATGTAATACGCACCCCGACGCCCAACCCCTCAGCCTCGGCGCGGCCAATCGTGCTTTTTGGCTAAAGCCTGTTCCGCCCCCGATCGAGCCGCGCCTTGCCTCTCCATGGGCGTGCATGAACGGGAAGGACGCGCTGTCCGAGACATTAGCCGGGGAACGAAGGCTGGCACTCGTGCCATATAGTCGCGATACTCACTCCCGAATTCTGCGAGCGCCGCCTTCTCTTCATGCCGGGCTAGCCGGATGTACATCACGACCAGCACGGGGAACATGGCGAGCGTCAGTAACGTCGGCCATTGCAGCAGGAAACCGAGCATCACGAGGATGAACCCGATATATTGCGGATGGCGGACCCTGGCATAGATTCCCGTCGTCGCGAGCTTGTGAGCGCGCTGGGCTGCGTGAAGCGGCGCCCATCCGGCCGAGATCAGCCAGAAGCCCGTGCCGATCAGCACGAAGCTGGCAAGATGGAACGGGCCAAAATGCGGGTTGACCCTCCAGCCGAACATCATCTCCAGGAGGTGGCCGGCATCGTGGCTCCACCAGTCGACGCCGGGGAAACGCGACTGGAGCCACCCCGACAGCAGGAAGATGGTGAGCGGGAAGCCATACATTTCTGCGAAGAGCGCGACGATGAACGCACTGAACGCGCCGAAGCTGCGCCAGTCGCGCCGCGTTGCCGGCTTGAAGAAGCTGAACGCAAAGAGGATGAAAACGGCGGCATTGACCAGCGCGAGCCCCCACAGACCATAGCCATAGTCGGCGTGCGTCATCGCGGCTCTCCTTCGATGCGGCCGTTGGGATTGGCCGGCAAGCCGGCGGGTGCCTGACCGGCCTCATGGCCATGCTGATGCCCACCATGGCCGTGGTGCATGAACAGGTGCATGAGCGGGCAGGCGAGCAGGATGAGATAGGGCAGCACACCCAGGAAGTGCGCGGTGTGCTCGGTGAGGAGAAAGAAGCTGGCGACGAGCAGGAAGCCGATCAGAACGATCTTGCCGCGCTTGCGCATGCGATGGTCATGTTCGCCCATATGCCGTCCTCTTCTGGTCAACGTCCAGCCAGCATAGGCTCGAGTCCAAGGAGCAAGGTATAAGTAGAGACCGAAGTCCGCCGGGCATCGCGCAAGCATGGGTAAGGTGATCGATCGGATCGGCCACCGGCGTTCGCGCGACGCAGCTGTCGGGGAGCAGCAGTCGTGCTGCGGCTTTTGCGTATAGGCGTGCGGCGTCCGCGAACCAATGCTGCGCTCACGAACATAATCGTGAGAGGCAGGCCCGCGTCCATGCACAAGAGAAAGAAACGGCACTATTCCCGCAACCAGTCCGGCGTGACCGTCCTTGAGCGCGAAGCAAGGATCGATCTGGCCAAGCGCCCGGCCGATGGTCTCGGCGTCGCCTTTCTCGGCGGATCGGGAACGGTCACAGGGTCGCGTTATCTGGTGGACGATGGTGAAACTCAGATCGTTGTCGATTCCGGCCTGTTTCAGGGACCCAGGGATCTGCGCCGCCTTAATTGGGCGCCAATTCCACCCGAAGTCGCGGATGTCGGCCAGGTCCTGCTGACCCACGCTCATCTCGATCACTCGGGGGCGCTGCCGCGCATGGCGCGCCTGGGCTGGGACGGTACCGTCCTTGCAACGCGGGCGACCGCGGCCCTGTGCGAGCTCCTTCTTCCCGACAGCGGCCATCTGCAGGAAAAGGATGCGGAGTTCGCCAACCGGCACGGCTTCTCAAGGCACCAGCCGGCGCTGCCGCTCTACACCCAGGCCGACGCGCGTCTGGCATTGCAGCTCTTCCGCCCGATCGAGTTCGGAGCGTGGCATGCAGTCACGGACGGCATCAGGGTGCGCTATCATCGCGCCGGCCACATCCTCGGCGCGGCGTCGATCGAGATCGACTGGAAGGGGCGGACAATCCTCTTCTCAGGCGATATCGGCCGTTACGGCGATGCGGTGATGAAGGATCCCGAGCCGCCCGCGCGCGCCGACTATGTCCTGGTGGAATCGACCTATGGCGATCGGCGCCACGAGCAGGTCGATCCGACAAAGACGCTTGGAGATCATGTCGAGCGATGCGTCGAGAGAGGCGGGACGGTGGTGATCCCGGCCTTCGCCGTGGGACGGGTTCAGTCGCTTCTCTATCATTTCTCGCGTCTGCGCGCGCAGGGACGCCTCCGCGACATCCCGATCTTCCTCGACAGCCCGATGGCGATCAACGCGAGCGGGCTGATGTGCGATTTCATGGACGAGCATCGCCTGGCTCGCGCCGAGTGCGAAGCGGCGTGCAGCGTCGCGCACTATGTGCGCGAAGTGGAGGAATCCAAGGAACTCACCGCCAACCCCGCCCCCAAGGTCATCATCTCGGCCAGTGGAATGGCAACGGGCGGCCGCGTGCTCCACCATCTCAAGCGCTTCGCGCCGGATGGGAAGAACCTCATCCTCTTCTCGGGCTTCCAGGCGGCGGGCACCCGCGGCGCCGCCATGATCGGCGGCGCCCGGACGATCAAGATCCACGGCGAGTATATCCCGGTCGAAGCCGAGGTCGCCAACCTGACGATGCTCTCGGCGCATGCCGACAGCGACGAACTCATGCGCTGGCTCGGGTCGCTGCACGAGGCCCCGCGCCACGTCTATGTCACCCATGGCGAGCCGACCGGCGCCCAGGTCCTGGCGAAGCGTGTCTCGGAGGAACTGGGTTGGGCATGCAGCGTACCGGCGCTGGGTAGCTGGGGCATGCTCGCGTGAAGCCCGGGATCATCGAGGACGCCGAAGCAGAGCCTGTCGCGACGACGCTGCGGGCACGCCGCATCGGCCTGTCGGCTGCCGGAAGCGATCTGATCGCGGTCATGCGCCACGACTGTCCCGTCTGCCGCTCGGAAGGTCTTGCGTCCCGCGCGCAGGTCGCGCTGCGCGCCGGCGGGCGGGAAATCGTCGTCTCGCTGCTGCACAGCTCCGCGGAGACTCCAGCGCCCGGCGAGATCGGCCTCTCCGAATCCGCATGGCAGCGGCTCGGCGTCAGCGATGGCGATCCGGTCGAGATCGCGCACGCCCAGCCTCTCGCCTCGCTCGCCGAAGTGCGTCGGCGCACCTATGGCAATCGTCTCAGTGACGGGGCTTTTTCAGCGATCATCACCGACATCGCCGAGCGACGCTATAGCGATGTCCATCTCTCGGCGTTCGTCACGGCCTGCTCAGCGGTCCCGCTCGATACGGACGAAACGATCAGCCTGACCAGGGCGATGGTCGATGTCGGCGAGCGATTGCAGTGGCCCGGAACGGTCATCGTCGACAAGCATAGCGTCGGTGGCTTGCCGGGCAATCGCACCACGCCGATCATCGTCTCGATCATGGCCGCGGAGGGCCTGATCATGCCCAAGACATCGTCGCGGGCGATCACCTCACCGGCCGGCACGGCGGACACGATGGAGGTGCTGGCACCTGTCGACCTCGACGTTTCCGCAATCCGCAAGGTGGTCGAGCGCGAAGGCGGCTGCATCGCCTGGGGCGGCGCCGTCAACCTCAGCCCTGCCGACGATGTGATCATCGGCGTGGAACGGGTGCTCGATATCGATGCCGTCGGGCAGATGGTCGCCTCGGTGCTGTCCAAGAAAATCGCGGCCGGTGCGACCCATCTGGTCATCGACATCCCGGTCGGGCCGACCGCCAAGGTACGCGGCGCCGATGCCGCCGACACGCTCGAGCGGGCGCTGAGCTCTGTCGCCCAAGCCTTCGGGCTTCGCACGCGCGTGATGCGCGGCCCCGGCGCCGAGCCGATCGGACGGGGCATCGGTCCGGCGCTCGAGGCGCAGGATATCCTTGCCGTGCTCCAGGGGCAGCCGGGCGCCGAGGATCTCGCCCACCGGGCCTGCGAGCTGGCGGGAGGACTGCTTGAGCTCGCGGACGCAGCCCCGGCCCGCGAAGGTTATGCGCGTGCGCGGGCGTGCCTCGAAAGCGGCCGGGCCTGGGCCAAGTTCCAACGTATCTGCGAAGCGCAGGGCGGCATGCGGGCTCCACCGGTCGCCCGGTTCCAACAGGATATGATCGCTCCCTATAGCGGCCGCCTGGTGAGTATCGACAATCGCAAGCTCGCGACGGTCGCGAAGCTTGCCGGCGCGCCGATGGCCAAGGCCGCCGGCGTCGCGCTGCAGTGTCGGCTGAACCAGATGGTGGATGCCGGGGCTCCCTTGTGCACCATTCATGCCGAGAGCCCGGGCGAGCTCGACTATGCGGCGGCCTATGCGGTGAGCGACGGGCCGATCTTCGGGATTGAAGCGCTATGAACCGTCCCGTGCTGTTCGCGCTGTCTGGCAGCGAGGCCCTGGCACAGCCGCTATCCGCCGCGCTCGATGCAGAGGTCGGCACGATCGAGCATCGTCAGTTTCCTGACGGGGAAACCTATCTCAGGGTCGTAAGCGACATCAGCGACCGCGAGGTCATCCTGCTGTGCAGTCTCGATCATCCGGACGCCAAGCTGTTGCCGCTGCTGTTCGCAGCCGACACCGCGCGCGATCTGGGCGCTCGCAGGATCGGGCTCGTCGCCCCCTACCTCGCTTACATGCGCCAGGACATTCGCTTCCATCCCGGCGAGGCGGTGACGTCGCGAACCTTTGCCGCGATCCTGTCTCGCCATCTCGACTGGCTGGTGACGGTTGATCCGCATCTCCATCGCTATCATGCGTTGTCGGAAATCTACCGCATCCCGACCCAGGTCGTTCATGCCGCGCCGCTTCTGGCCTCGTGGATCAAGCGCAATGTCGCTCGTCCGCTGATCATCGGTCCGGACCTGGAAAGCGAACAGTGGGTCTCGCAGGTGGCGGCCGATGCCGATGCTCCGTTTCTCGTGTGCGAGAAAATCCGGTCCGGCGACCGTGACGTCACCATCTCGATTCCGAATGCCCCAGCGTTTCTCGATCGCCAGCCGGTGCTGGTCGACGATATCGCCTCATCCGGCCGAACCCTCGCCGAGGCGGCGCGCCAGCTGGTCGACATGGGGTTCACGCGACCGGATTGCGTGGTCGTGCATCCGCTTTTCGCCGGCGATGCAGCGCAAGTCCTGGGTGGGCTCGTCGAGAGGATCGTCAGCACGAACGCTGTTGCACATACTTCGAATGATATCGACGTGATGCCGGCGATTGCGGAGTCCGTTCGCCGCGGGATCTGAACGGTGCGCTGCGCGTCAGTTCTTCAGTACTCAATGCTCAATGCACGATGAAAACGAACGCCCGGCAAACGCCGGGCGCATTCCCATTCATTGAACCTAAGCGAGTCCGAACCAATCTTCCGGGAACTCCGCTTTCGGAGAAAGTCGCGGCAGGAAAGGAGGATATGTCATGTCGCACACACGCTCGTTCCTTTATCCCTTCATCGTTGCTCGGCACCCGCAGCTTGAGCCCGAAGTGAAGCCCGCCATCCTTGCATCCTGGGCGTCCGATCGCTCCGCCGTCGAGGGCCAACCGGCCCTCCGTCGCCCGCCAGCATCCCGGTGCCGGTCGACGATGTGATGGCAGCGCTGCGCTGGCTCGATCGCGCTGAGCGCGGCGCGGGCCTGGCATCCTTGGTTCGTCAGGAACAACCCGGTATCGGTGCCATCCTCGCCGGGAATATCGAAACTGCGACACGGAAGGCGGGCGATCTCTGCGATGATCAGCCTTCGATCTCACAACCCTATGATCACCGGTTCGTGCTGAATCGGATTCGCCGTGCCGTAGCGGCGCGCGAGCGGAGCTGCGATCCGCCCCGGACATCGGCGTTACGGCGCGCTGCTGACACAGAATAGCGATTATCAGCTTCTTGCCATGACAACATGACGCGTCGAGCTTAGGAGCAACCAGCGCGCTCATCCCCCAAGAGGCGTGCCCACTCCCGGCGGCAGCGTCTTGCGGCGCCTTGCCGCCGGGAGACCAGAGGGAGCGCCGCCCCGTTCGCAAGAGCGGTCATCTCGCAAAGTTCGGCACATGATGCCGGGTCGCTTACCCCCCTCTCGCCGAGCACCTGCCTTGCCTGTTGTGATGCGGCGGTATTTCGACCTTGACCTTGGACCATGGTCCTACCCGTAGAAGGTCTCCCCTTTGAAGCTGTGCCCGCTGGGGTGCGCAGCAATGCCAACACGTCCGGGGGGCCATGGAGAGCAAGCGCGTCGTTCATGTCATTGATGACGAAGAAACAATCAGGAAAGCTGTAGGATTCACATTAAGGACAGCGGGATTTGCCGTCGAGACCTATGGCTCGGGAGTCGACTTTCTGAAAATTGCAGATGAAGCTGAAAGAGGTAGCATCGTTCTCGACATGCACATGCCGGACATGAACGGTCTACAGGTTCAGGCAGCGCTGACGCAGATGGATATAAGCATGCCAGTCGTGATGCTGACCGGCAACGGAGACATTGCGCTTGCTGTCCAAGCGATGAAGGCGGGTGCTGTCGATTTCCTGGCCAAACCTATCGAACGGGCGCTGCTGCTCGATGCGATAGACCGAGCGTTCGCGCGCATCGACACGGCCGAGGGGCGCGCTCTCGAAGAAGCCGAGGCATGCCGACAGGTCGATCTACTGACACCGCGCGAACGGGATGTTCTCGAAGGCCTTGCGCAAGGCCTTCCGAACAAGACCATCGCCTATGATCTGGGCATTTCTTCACGGACGGTCGAAGTCCATCGCGCGAGCATCATGTCCAAGCTTGGAGTCCGTACCCTTGCCGAAACCTTGCGGATCGCCTTTGCGGCTGGAATGGGAAGGCCGCTGTAGGTAAAGGCGGCCAGGGCTGCTGCGGTTGAATCTCTGCGTGTCACCTGATGGCGCGGACATAGTGCCTGCCGGGATGCATCGACGTTGTTCATCAGCTTTTGGCGGAATTTTCGTGAGCCCAGGCGAAGGGTCGCGCTTGATTGCTATCGCGAAAGGAGATGAAACTCTTCCAACAGCTGGGCGATCTCTGTGCCTTCAAGCTTCTTCATCAACAGCTTGCGCAGGAAGGACGGGCCGGGAATGTCGATCCCTTTGCTATCCCTAAGCGGCCCGATTGCGGCCAGAAGCGTGCGGATATCATAGGTTGAGTTGAACACTTCCGGCACGCCGCGTTCGACCTTCATCAGGGTGTAGACGGCCTCCATCGGCGTGCGCACCGAATATTCCGTCGTGAAGATACAATCACGCTGCTTCGACTCGGCAAACTGGCCGACAAAGGCGAAGTTGACCGCGCCCTCGGGCACCACGTCCGGCCGGTCGCCGGCCTGGCGCGGCATGAAGAAGGCGGTGATGTAGGGCATCATCACCGGCACGGTCTTCGCCCCCGTCGCGGCGAGGCCGGGGATGTCCTCGACCGGCACGCCGAGATGATAAAGCCATTCCTGCGTGATCTCCTCGCCCGTGCAGTCCTGCATCGGCTTCTTCACATAGTCGCCCGGCCGGTCGACGAACAAGGCATAGAACCAGGCGACGATCTGGTCCTTCGGCTGTTTCCTGAAGTGGGGTTGCCGGCTGACCGTCCAGCTCAGCAGCCAGCTCGAGTCCTTGACCGTGACGATGCCGCCAGTCACCACCGTGCCGCTGAACGGATCGCGCCTGGCGATCTTGCGAATGTACGCCGGAATGCGCGCGTCGAGCGTGGTGATGGTCGCCGACGCCCATTTGGTTTCCGGGATGTGCGATCCGAACACGTCGGGACGACCAAAGGCCGGGTCCTTGGCCGCGATCCGGCGCCACAGGTCCCAGGCCGGCGCCGGCCCCTCATTCAGCCTGGCCGGTGTATGATGATCGCCATTGTCGGAATTTTCGGTCAGCGATCCGATGGTGATGAAGACGAGATCATCGGCGCCGAGATCGACGCCGCCTTCGACGCCGTTTTCGATCCAGGCAATCCGGGTCGCCTGCTTGCGGCCGGGCTGGATGTCGAAATCGACGTCGGTGACCTCGACGCCGTAGCGAAATCTGACACCGCGATCCTGCAACCATTTGACCAACGGCAGGACCATCGATTCATATTGGTTGTAGCGGTTGAACTTGAGCGAGGAAAAATCCGCCAGACTGCCGATATGGTGGATGAAGCGATGCAGATAGAGCTTCATCTCGAGCGCGGAATGCCATTCCTCGAAGGCGAACATGGTGCGCCAGTAGAGCCAGAAATTGCTCCTGAGGAAATCATCGCCGAAGACTTCGTTGATCCGCTTGTTCTCCATCTCCTCCCGCGTCGCGAGGAAGACGGAGATCAGATCTTTTTGCGCGCGACCGCCGAGTGTCAGCAAAGCCTTGTCGGGCACATCCTGGCCCTGGTTCTGCGTCACGCGTTGAAGCGAAAAATTGGGATCGTCCTTGTTGAGCCGGTAGAATTCGTCGAGCACACTCGCATCCTCGATCTCCAGCGAAGGGATCGAGCGATAGAGATCCCAGAGGCATTCGAAATGCTCCTCCATCTCGCGCCCTCCGCGGATGACGAACCCCTTTTCGGGGACGTCGAGGCCGTCGAGCGCGCCGCCGGGAACATGCAGCTCCTCAAGGATGGTAATATGCTCGCCGGCGACGCCGCCGTCGCGGATCAGGAACGCCGCGCCTGCCAGTCCCGCAAGACCCGAGCCGACGAACCAGGCCGTCTTCCTGTCAGCGCCCTCAGGTTTGCGGGGCCGCACGAAAGCTTCGTAGTTCCCGCTACTATAGTGCATGCTCAACTCCATCCTTGATCCCGACGACAATGGCGGTTCTGCGGTTTCTTGCTGAACAGCAGAAATGCCTGCCCTGCATTCATTCTCGCCGATGTCGCCCGCCGCTCAGTTCGACGACTTCACTGGTGATCTGATCCTGACGCGTGAGGCGCTCCTCGAGGCGCAGGGCCTCGCCCTTGCGATCGATGTGGCTGCGGGCGGTCGCCATGGTGCGCAGCCGTGCCTCATTCTCGGCGACGAACGTCTCGACCGCAGCCGCGCAGATGTGGGCGAAGACATATTCCGCGGTCAGGTCGCCGATAAGGTCCGCCGCGTTGATATTGACGAGCGGCGGCAAATCCGCCGTGGACGCGGGGAAAGTGTCGAGGTCGAGCGGCAGGAGGCTCGCGCGCACGATCGAGACGCCCTTGCCGCTGCTCCAGACCGGATAAGCCATGGTGATGGGCACCGCGCCGACCTCGTCCAGATAGTCGTACAGCGCGTCGATGATGCTTGTCGCGAGTGCGGGCAGCGCATCGGCCTTGCTCGGCATGCTCGCGCTCCATGCGATGCGCAGACCGCGCTCGGCCGCAAGCGTGGCCGTGCGCGCGCCAATCAGAAGAATATGCCTGTCCTGCATGTCGGCCGCGGCGCCGTCGAGCAGCTGCTCCGGAAAGGCCCCGGCAAAGCCTTGCTCCGCACCGAACAGGATAAGGCCGCCTCTCGCACCACCGACCGCCCGCGCCGGAAAACGCGCCAGTGGCTCGTCAAGGCGGCGCGCCTGGCCAATGGCGGTGCGGGCGGTCTCCGCATAGCGTCGCACCGCAGGCAGCAGCGCGCGCGCCTGATGCGCCCGCTGCGCGGCGATGCCCTGCATGGCGTTGACCACCGCACCGAGCTGGCGGACGGTCTCGATCCGCTGGCCGATCTCGGCGAGGCGATCGCTCATGATGCAGAACCGGCCGGCTGACTTTCGATCAGCGCTTTCACGGTCGTCATCAGAGCGGACCGCTGCGCGGTGTCGATCTGTCCAGTCCGCTCGATCTGCGCGCATAGATCGGGGACGTGATCGTCGATCCAGGCGGGCAGCCGCGTGCGGAGCGACGATATCTCCGAGACCGCCATGCCATCGAGCAACCCTTCGCCGAGCGCCACGACCAGCGCCACCTGGTCGACGACCCGTAGTGGACTCGACAGCGGTTGCACGAGCAAGGCGCGCAAGCGCTTGCCGCGTTCGATCTGGGCGCGGACACGCGGCTCGGGCTGCTCGCCGAAGCGGGTGAACATCTCGAGCTCGAGGAACTGCGCATAGTCGAGGCGCATGGTCCCGCTCGCGTCGCGCAGGACGCGAAGCTGCGTCTTGCCGCCGACCCGGCTCACGCTCGTGCCCACATCGATGGCGGGCTTGTGCCCCTGCGCGAACAGCTTCGCGTCGAGAATAATCTGACCGTCGGTGATCGAGATCAGATTGGTCGGGATATAGGCGCTGACGTTGCCGGCATCGGTCTCCGCGATCGGCAGAGCCGTGAGCGAACCGCCCCCCTTCTCCGTCGAGAGACGCGCCGCACGTTCGAGCAGGCGGGAATGGAGGAAAAAGACGTCGCCGGGATAGGCCTCGCGCCCGGGCGGCTGTCCGGTCAGCAGGGCGATCTCGCGATGGGTCGCGGCATGCTTGGTGAGATCGTCGAGCACCACCACCGCATGGCCGCCACCATCCCGAAAATACTCGGCCATCGTGAAGCCCGCGAACGGCGCGATCCATTGCAGCCCCGGCGCCGCGGCGGGGCTCGCCACGACGAAGATGGTGCGGTCCGGCGCGCCATGCCGCCGCACCTGGTCGACCACGCGCGCGACCGCCGAGCTTTTCTGGCCGATCGCGACATAGACGCAGATCATGTCGCTGGTGCGCTGGTTGATGATCGTGTCGACCGCGAGCGCCGTCTTGCCTGTGGCGCGGTCGCCGAGAATGAGTTCGCGCTGCCCCCGGCCGATGGCGAACATCGCATCGATTGCGAGCGTGCCGGTCTGCACCGGCTGGACGACGAGGTCGCGTTCGATGATCGCCGGCGCCGGCCGTTCGACAGGATCGAAGCGCCTGGCCCGGATCGGCGCGCCCCCATCGAGCGGACGGCCGAGCGGATCGACGACTCGGCCAAGCAATGCCTCGCCAACCGGCACGCGCACCACCTCGCCCGAGCCGGTTACGGTGTCTCCTGCCTCCACCTGGGCGGCATCGTCGAGCAGCACGCAGCCGATCCGGTCCCGGTCGAGCGTGTGGACGAATCCGGTCTGGCCCCGGGCGAAATAGAGCAATTCGTCGAGGCGCGCGTCCGGAAGGCCCGAGACCATGGCAACGCCGTCGCCGATCGATTCCACCCGGCCAATTGCATCGACACGCGGCCCGAGATTGGCGCGCGTGATGCAGCTCTGGGCCTGCGTCAGCCAGTCTTCAGGCGATCCGGGCATGATCGTCTTCATTGAGGCTCTCAACCATGGCGTCGAGATCGGCGCGCCAGCTGTTGCGCACGACGGCGTGGGGCGTGCGAAGCTCCGCGCCGGCGATGAGATCTGGATCGACTGCGAAGATCGGGGTCGCGGTATCCGGCAGGATTTCGGCAAGCGCGCGCGCTACCTGCGTCTGCAGATCGGCCGTCAGCGGCGCGGGCGTCGCGACGGTGACGGGCCCGGCGGCCGCCAGGCTGCGGCGATCCGCCTCGGAAAGGTCTCCGAGCCGCGCCTTGAGCGCGTCGACCATGGCCTGCACCGTCTGCTCGGGCGGGAGACGAGCGAGCAACGTGCCTGCCATCGAGGCGGCGAGGTTCGCTGCCTTTTCCCGCCACTGCGCCGCCACCCGCCCGCGTTCGGCATCGATCGCCGCATGGCCTTGCTCGACGACGGCGTCCGCCTCGAGCCTGGCCTGCGCGAGGAGGCGCTGGCGCTCCGCTTCGGCCTCGGTCCGGATCTCGGCGCGGCGAGCCGCCGCATCCGCGACGAAGCCGTCATTCTGCGTTTTGAGCGCCTGCGCTTCGGCCTGTGCCCGGTCCTTTGCCTCCCGCGCTTCGTCGAGCAGCGCCTGGGCCGATGCCTGGCGGGCAGCGATGGCATCCATCACCGGACGGAACAGGAAGCGTCCGAGCAGCCACACGAGGATGAGGACATTGACCGCCTGCAGCGCGAGCGTCCACCAGTCGATCCGCATGTCAGGCGAACGGGTTGGCGAAGAGCAGCAGCAGCGCGATCACGAGGCAGTAGATCGCCATCGTCTCGATCATCGCGAGGCCCACGAACAGCGTGCGCGAGACGGTGTTGGCGGCTTCGGGCTGGCGCGCGATCGCGTCCATCGCGGCGGCGACGGCCCTGCCCTGCCCGAGCGCCGGGGCGATTGCGCCGATCGAGATCGCGAAAGCGGCGCCGAGGATGCTGGCGAGATGGATCCAGTTCATGCGGGGGACTCCTGTTTGGATGGCGGGCGGGCGCCGTTCTCGCTGATAGCGCTCCCGATAAAGACCATGGCGAGCGCGCCGAAAATGTAGGCCTGGACCGCGCCGGTCAGCATTTCGAGCGCCATGAGCGGGATCGGGACGAGCAGCCCGGCGAGGCTCAGCACGACGCCGATCATGAAGACGCCGCTCATGACGTTGCCGAACAGGCGCACCATCAGCGAGAAGCTGCGGGTGAAGAGCTCGACGATATTGAGCGGGGCGAGCAGGATCGAGGGGCGCGCGAAGGTCGCGAGATAGGCCCTGGGCCCGAGCGCGCGGACGCCGAACCAGAGCGTCGCGCCGAAGACGATCAGCGCCAGCGCCGCGTCGGTTTCGAGGGTCGCGGTCGGCGGCTCGACGCCGGGGATCAGCGACGACCAGTTGGCGACCAGCAGGAACAGGAACAGCGTGCCGATCAGCGGCAGATAACGCTGCGGTTCCGCCTCCATCGTCTCGCGGATCTGGCCGGCGACGGTCTCGACGACCAGCTCGAGCGCCGCTTGGGCTCGGGTTGGGCGTAACGCAAGGCGGCGGGTCAGCAGCCAGCTTCCGATTGTAAGGAAGGCCATGATGCCCCAGGTCGTGGCGACCGGCTGGCTGATCGGCACCGGACCGATCGCGAACAGCACATGGCTTTCAAGTGGTGACGCGAATTTCATCGGGCGCCTCCGAGCCGGTGGAGCATGATCTGGCGCCCGCCCATGAAGCCGGTTGTTGCGGCAAGAAGCGCCGGCCACCCTTGCCGGCTGGCGATGACGAGAACCAGAATAGTGACGGCGAGACGCCCGAGCCTGAGCAGGATCGCGCGCGATGCCGGGCCGCCATGGGTGACGAGGTCGGCTTCTCTGGCGATGGCCGCGAAATGGGCGAGGCCGACCGCAAATCCGAGGGCCAGGAACAGGATGGGGGAGAGCTGGCTCATTGCCGGTGCATCCAGCGCCAGCCCGACCAGCAGCCGAGGGCGAGCCCGACGAGCAGGAGCGGCGCGGTCCAGAAGATGCCGCTATCCAGCCGGTGGTCGAGCCAGCGGCCGATCGCGAGACCGACCAGCGCGGGCAGGACGATCTGCCAGCCGAGCACGCCGATCTGGCCGAGATTGCGGGCGACGGAAGGAAGCCGCTGCGCAAGCCGCCGCCGTTCCGCGCGGGTCCGGATGGCTTCGACGATCGGCTGCTCGGGCTTGTCCGCGGTCACAGACCAAGCTCCCGGCCACCACCCTGCAGGGCCTCGACCATATGGCGGATCGCCTGCATCCTGAGCTTCGCCGACGCGGTCCGTTCGGATCGTTCGCCCTCGTCGCGCTCGCGGTAGCGCGCGAGCACGTCATGCTCGAGCGTTCCGAGGTCATCGCCGACATGGCCTTCGCGCGTCGCGACCGCGACCCCCGTGCCGTGGCTTACGGTCAGAATGCCGTTGCGCACCGCGCAATAGCCTGGAGCGCCATCGGCGCCCCGCCAGGAGACGATCGAGACGCCAAGCGCGGTCAGGAAATCGGCGTGGCCCGACAGGATGCCGAAACTGCCGCTGGCATCCTCGGCGCGAACCGACCTGACGTCCGTGTCGACGAGGATCGCGGTCGGATCGGTGATCCGCAGCTTCATGCGCCCTGCCCCACGCGAGAGCGTGCCTCTTCAATATCGCCTACCATGTAGAAGGCGCTCTCGGGCCAGTCGTCGGTCGCGCCGGCCAGGATGGCCGCGACGCCCTTCAGCGTATCGGCCAGCCCCACAGAACGGCCGGCTTGCCCGGTGAAGGCCTGGGTCACCATGAAGGGCTGGGTCAGGAAGCGCTGCAGCCGCCGCGCCCTGCCGACGATCAGCCGATCCTCGCGGCCCAGCTCCTCGATACCGAGCAGCGAGATGATGTCCTGGAGCTCGCGATAATGCGCGATCGTCTCCCGGACCTGCTGGGCGAGCGCGTAATGATGATCGCCCACGACCTGCGGATCGAGCAGGATCGACGAGGATCCCAGGGGATCGACCGCGGGATAGATGCCTTCGGCCGCCATGGCGCGCGAGAGCAGAATGGAACTGTCGAGATGGGCGGAGATGGCGGTGACCGCAGGGTCGGTGAAATCGTCGGCGGGCACATAGACCGCCTCGATCGCGGTCACCGCCGCTCCATGCACCGAGGCGATGCGCTCCTGCAGCGCGGCCACTTCGCTGGCCAGCGTCGGCTGGTAGCCGACGCGTGAAGGCATGCGTCCGAGCAGGCCGGAGACTTCGCTGCCGGCCTGGACGAAGCGGAACACATTATCCATGAGCAGCAGGACATTGCGCTTCTGCTCGTCGCGGAAATATTCGGCGATGGTGAGCGCGGTCAGCCCTACCCGCCAGCGCGCGCCCGGCGGCTCGTTCATCTGCCCGAAAACGAGCACGGTCTTGTCGATCACGCCCGAGCCGCGCATGTCCGTGAGCAGCTCATGGCCCTCGCGCGATCGCTCTCCGATGCCGGCAAAGACGGAAACACCTTCATAGCGCGCGACCATCGCGTTGATGAGTTCCATCACCAGCACGGTCTTCCCCACCCCCGCGCCCCCGAACATCGCCGCCTTGCCACCCTGGGCGAGCGGCGCGAGCAGATCGATGACCTTGATGCCAGTCTCGAACATCGCCGTCGCCGCGTTCTGGTCTTCGAGCGGCGGGGGTGCGCGGTGAATGGGCCTCAATGGAACATCCGGCCCAAGCGGCGCGCCGCCGTCACCCACCTGCCCGGTCGGCGTAAGGAGCCGCCCCAGAACCTTGTCTCCGACCGGGACCGCGATGGGGGCGCCCAAGGCCGTCACGCCGACATTACGAGCGAGACCGGAGGTCGGCTGAAGCGCGACGGCGCGGACGGTGCGGTCATCGATATGGCTCTGCACTTCCGCGACCAGCGGGCCTGACGATGCATCGACGCGCAGCGCTTCATTGACCGCGGGCAGCGGCCCTTCGTCGAACTCGACGTCGAGGACGGGACCGCGCAGCGCCGCAATCCGGCCGAGCCTGGCTATGGACGGTATCACGCCCATGCCGGTTGCCGGGTCAGACCATAATCATGCCCGACCGTGCCGCGATCATGACGGGACGGGTAGAAGTCGCTGCCCGCGGGCACGACATGGACGACAAGCCAAAAGTGCATTGGCTGAGCGTCGCAGGCAAGCCGCAGATTCGGCATACGTAGAGTTACCGATTCTCTCTGATTCAGCCTCGCCGAATAACGGCGGCGCGACGCGATGGGCCTCAGGCCAGGGCGCTATGCCCGATATGCCAGAGCTCAAACGCGAAGAGAAAGGTTCACCGTTTCATGCCCTATCCCGTTGATCAACTCGCCGCGCTCGCCAAAGCGAATGTCGGCCTGATGCTGAAGCTCGCCGAAGTCGCCCGGAAAGGTGGCGAAGAGTCGCTCGAGGTCGGCAACCGCGCCGCCGGCCGCTTCGCCGAAGAGGCGCGTGCCTCGATTGCGGGCGCGACGGACAAGACGTCGGACGCCGGCGCGGTCAGCCCGGCCGGACCGCGGGCACTGTTCGAGGACATGGCCACGGTCCGCGAGCATATGATTGCCGGCACAAGATCGGCGTTCGAGGAATGGCAGCAGGCCTGGCAGGCCGTCGCGAGCGCTCCGACGGCTCCCGGGGCGCTGGATGCCTTTGCTGCCATTGTCGGACCATGGTTCGGGCAGAAAAGCCCGGGCGACGGCGAGAAGCAGGCCACCAGCGACAAATAGGATAGCCCCCGATCGCGGCGAGCCGCCCTAGCCGAGCAGGTGCTGACCGCCATCGACCGGAATGATCGTGCCGGTGATATGGCGGCCGGCATCGCTCACCAGAAAGGCGGCGAGCCCTCCGACATCCTCGATGGTCACGAGCTGGTGCTGCGGGACCGTCGCCGCGGCCCGTTCGAGCAGCTCGTCGAAGCGGTCGATGCCGCTGGCAGCGCGGGTCGCGATCGGGCCTGGCGAGATCGCATGGGCGCGAATGCCCTTGGGGCCAAGCTCAGCCGCGACATAGCGGGTCGCGCTTTCGAGGGCCGCTTTGACCGGCCCCATCAGGTTGTAGTGCTCGACCACCCGCTCCGACCCGTAGAAGGTGACGCACAGCAGGCAGCCGCCATCCGACATCAGCGGCTCGGCGAGACGCGCCATGCGCAGGAAGCTGTGGCACGAGACGTCCATCGCCAGCGCGAAGCCTTCGGCCGAGCTGTCGACGACGCGGCCGTGCAAATCCTCCTTCGGCGCGAAAGCGATCGAGTGAAGCAGGAAATCGAGGCCGCCCCATTCGGACTTCACCCGCTCGAACAGGGCCTCCACTTCGCCCGGCACCCGGACATCGCACGCGGCGAGCCATTCGACTCCCAGGGTCTCCGCGACGGGCGCCACGAACGGCTCGGCCTTTCCGTTGAGATAGGTCGCCGCCAGTCTCGCCCCACAGTCGTGAAAGGCCTGGGCGCAACCCGCCGCGATGCTATGCGCGTTGGCGATACCGATCACCAGGCCGCGCTTGCCAGTAAGATCGACGAGAGGTTTCATGCTTTCGGCTCCTCACGCAGCAGATCGGCGGCGTGGATAGCGATCATCCTTTCCTCATCGGTCGGGATGACGCGGACGGCGACACGGCTGGACGGCGCGCTGATGACTGCATCTCCTCGGAGGTTCGCGTCCGCGTCGAGGTCCACGCCGAGCCAGCCGAGCCGACCGGCGACGCGGGCGCGAATTTCAGGCGAATTCTCGCCGATCCCGGCAGTGAACACGAATGTGTCGAGACCCCCGAGCGAGGACGCGAGAGCGCCGGCCTGGCGCGCGATCTGCCAGACGAAGAGCTCGATCGCTTCCCCAGCGGCGGGCGTTTCGCTGCCGAGAAGCGCGCGCATGTCGCTGGAGACGCCGGACACGCCCAAAAGGCCGGACTCACTGTAGAGGAGATGCTCGACTTCACGCGCCGTCATGCCCCTCTGCTGGAAAAGATAGAGCACCGCGCCCGGGTCGAGCGCGCCGCAGCGCGTACCCATCACCAGCCCGTCGAGCGCGGTGAACCCCATCGTCGTGTCGATGCTGCGCCCCCCGGCCATCGCGCAAAGGCTGGCCCCGTTGCCGAGATGCGCGGCGATCGTGCGGCCACCGCCTGTATCGGGATCGATCGAACGCAGCTGCCGCGCGATATATTCGTAGGAGATGCCGTGAAAACCGTAGCGCCGCATGCCCTCTTCGCCAAGCGCGCGCGGCAGCGCGAGGCGCGTCGCGATCGGGGGCTGGCCATGATGGAAGCCGGTGTCGAAGCAGGCGACTTGCAGCACAGCGGGGCGCAGCCTGGAGACGGCGCGGACCGCGGCGAGATTATGGGGCTGATGCAATGGCGCCAGTGGGCAAAGCGCCTCGAGCGCGGCGAGGAGTGGCGCGTCGACCCGCGCCGGCGCTGAATAGTCGGTGCCGCCATGAACGATCCGATGGCCGACCGCGATCAGATCGTCGCCGACCGAGGCTTCGATCTCCCGCAGCAAATCCTCGAGCAGCGTCTCGTGCGTGATCGTGCCGTCTTTCGTCCAGCGCCGCTCGGCAAGGACATCCCCCTTCGCATCGCGCGCGATCAGGTGCGGCTCAAGGCCGATATTCTCGATCTTGCCGCTCGCCAGCAAAGAGGGCTCATCAGTGCCCGGCTCGGCGTAGAGCGCGAACTTAAGGCTCGACGAACCGGCGTTGAGGCACAGGATTTCAGCCATCGCGGCGCTGTCCCGCAACGCCGGGAGCCGCCTTGGTCGCAGCCCGCGCCAGCAGCACCGCGAGCGCGCAGGAGGCGAGGCGCGTGCGCACGCTGTCTGCCCGGCTGGTGAGGATGATCGGAGCGCGCGCGCCGAGCACCACGCCTGCGGCATCGGCGCCGCCCAGGAAGGTCAGCTGCTTTGCGAGCATGTTGCCGGCCTCCAGATCGGGCACCAGCAGGATGTCCGCCTGGCCGGCGACCGGCGAGACGATACTTTTCTCGCGCACGGCCGCCTCGCTGATCGCATTATCGAGGGCGAGCGGGCCATCGAGCAGCGCGCCTTCGATCTGGCCCCGGTCCGCCATCTTGCAGAGCGCCGCGGCATCCAATGTGGTGCGCATTTTCGGATTGACCGTTTCGACGGCGGCGAGGATCGCGACCCTGGGCTGTTCGATCCCGATCACATGGGCAAGGTCGATCGCGTTGCGCGCGATGTCGGCCTTGTCCTCAAGCGTCGGCTCGATGTTGATCGCGGCGTCGGTGATGATGAGCGGGCGCGGATAGCCGGGCACGTCCATCACATAGGCGTGGCTGATCCTGCGTTCGGTCCGAAGGCCCGTGTCGGACGATACGACCGCGCCCATGAGCTCGTCAGTATGAAGCGAGCCCTTCATCAGCAGCGCGGCTTCGCCGGCCCGCACGCGCGCGACGGCTTCGGCGGCGGCGGCGTGGCTGTGCGGGACGTCGATCACCCGGAAGGCCGCAATATCGACACCGGCGTCCTTCGCCGCATTCGTCATACGCGCCGCAGGGCCGATGAGAATCGGAACGACGATGCCGGCGTCGGCGGCCTCAGCCACTGCGCGCATGGCGTCGGCGCTGCACGGATGGACCACGGCCGTGACGCACGCAGATCCGTCCTTGGCGCGCGCCATCAACTGGCGGAAGCGGTCGTGGCTGGCGATCCGCACGTCGGGAAGCGGCATGCGGGGCCGGCTGACTTTCTCGGTGGGCGCCTTGACCTCGGCCTGGCCGCTGATGACGGTCTCGCCCTTCTGGTTCACACAGGTGCAGTCGAGAACGATGACATGATGCTCGGCGCGCTTCTGCGCGACGGTGACGCAGGCCGTGATGGTGTCGCCGACGCCCACCGGGCGGGTGAAGCGAAGCGATTGGCCGAGATAGATCGCACCGGGCCCTGGCAGCTCGGTTCCCAGGATCGCCGAGATGAGCCCCGCGCCCCACATGCCATGAGCGATGACCCTGTGGAACATGTCCGTTTCGGCATAGACAGGGTCGAGATGCGCCGGATTCACGTCGCCTGACACCGCCGCGAAGAGCTGGATGTCGTCGGCGGTCAGCGTGCGGGTGAGGCTGGCCGTATCGCCGACGGCGATCTCGTCGAACGTGCGGTTCTCGATGAGGTTGGCGGCGGCCATGGCTCAGCGCTCCAGCACGTAGCGCCCGGGGGCATCACCGAGCGGCGGATAGTTCCGTTCGGGCGCGCCCATCGCCGGTGGGGCCGCCGCCTCGCCCGAGTGCGATCCAAGCCATGAACTCCATTCCGGCCACCACGACCCTTCGCGCACCTCGGCCCGCTCCAGCCAGGCATCGGGACCTGGCGCCGGGCCATCCTGCATCCGTGTCGCGATGCGATAATGGCGATGAGGATGCCCGGGCTCGGAGACGATCCCGGCATTGTGGCCACCGCTCGTCAGCACGAAGCGGATCTCCGCGCCCGTCAGCATGTGGAGCTTGTGGGTCGAGCGCCACGGCGCGACATGGTCGGTTTCCGTGCCCACCATGAAGATCGGCATGCTCAGCCCCGAGAGCGAGACCGGGTGGCCGCCGGCCTCGTAGCGCCCTTCGGACAGGTCATTGTCGAGGAACAGGCGCCGAAGATATTGCGCGTGCATGGCATAGGGCATGCGGGTGCCGTCGGCGTTCCATGCCATGAGGTCGGTCATCGGCTCGCGCTCGCCCATGAGATAGGTCGAGAGGATGCGCGACCAGAGCAGATCGTTGGACCGCAGCATCTGGAAGGCGCCGCCCATCTGGCTGCTGTCGAGAAAGCCGCGCGCCCACATCATCGCATCGATCAGGTTGATCTCCGCCTCGTCGATGAACAGACCAAGTTCGCCCGGCTCGCTGAACTCGGTCTGGGCGGCGAACAGCGTCACGCTCGCCAGACGCTCATCTTCATCGCGCGCCATCGCGGCCGCGGTGATGGCGAGCAGCGTGCCGCCGATACAATAGCCGGCCGCGTGGATCTTCTCGGTGCCGGTAATCACCTGGATGACATCCACGGCGGCCATCGGCCCAAGCAGGCGATAATCCTCCATGTCGAGATCGCGGTCGGCGCTGTCGGGATTGTGCCAGGAGATGCAGAACACGGTGTAGCCCTGCCCGACCAGCCAGCGGATGAGCGAATTTTCCGGCGACAGGTCGAGGATGTAATATTTCATGATCCATGCCGGCACGATCAGTATCGGCTCCGGACGCACCGTCTCGGTTGCGGGCGCATATTGGATCAGTTCCATGACCCTGTTGCGAAACACGACCTTGCCAGCCGTGGCTGCGACCTTCTCGCCGACCCGATAGGCCTCCGTGCCCGCTGCGGGCTCCCCGCGTACCAGGCGTTCCAGGTCGTCGCAAAAAAATCGCGCACCCTCGACAAGGCATTGTCCTCCGGTTTCGAGGATGCGCTGCTGGAGCACGGGGTTGGTCGGGATGAAATTGGTCGGGGACACCATGTCGAGCATCTGGCGGGTCGCGAACTCGACGATCGCTTCGTGGTGCCCGGTGACGCCGCTCACGCCGGTCGTCGCGGCATGCCACCATTGCTGCTGGAGCAGGAAGGCCTGCTCGATCAGGTCGAACGGATGGCGCTTCCAGGCTGCGTCGGCGAAGCGCCGATCCTGGGGCAGCGGATTGATCGCCGGCTCGGGATCGCTGCCGGATGCGCTGCGCATGGCATAGTCGGCGAGCCGCATCAGCTTGCGCCCGCCCTTGGCGGCGAGCTGCAGCTGCCTGCCTGGCGAGCAGAGAATGTGCGTCCACCAGTCGGAAAAAGACTGCGCCAAAGTGGCGGGCGACTGGCCTGAAGTCAGCTGCGCGATGGCGGCGAAGCTCGACCGATCCAGCGTCGTGGCCAGACCGTCCAACGGGTCAGGGATATTGCTTCGACTCTGCACATTTTCGCTCCTGCTGCGGTGCAACAAGCCCTGAAGCGCAGGAAGCCTCTGCGCACTCCGTAGTCCTACGGAGGGATTGCCTCGCATATGCCAGCCCCAGAAGTCAGAGCTCAGCACGACATTGCTGTATGAAAAGCGGCCAAATACGATCAGGAGGCTCAGTGCGGTCGCCCGGGCGAGCCAGCTATCCCGCCGAACCAGTCCCGCAATACCGGCGAAAGGGTCTGCGGGTTGCCGCCGATATGGCGAAGATCCTCCGCCAGCAGTGGCGGGCGGACTGCGAGGAAATATATCGCGAGGCCCGTCGTGAGAATGCCAAGTGCGATCAGCACCCCGGCCGCCAGAGCGGGTCTGGTCCGAGAGGCGGCCGGCGCTAACATTTTCTGTCGAGACTCAGTTCGGCGATGATGGGACAATCTGGCCGCTCGTCGCCATGACAGCGCTCGGCGAGATCGACGAGGGTCTCGCGCAGGGTCGTCAGCGCTTCGGCCTTGCGCTGCAATTCCTCCGCCCGCGCCAACGCGACCCGCTTTACATCGGCGCTGCTGCGGCCCGTGTCGGCCCACAGGCCGAGCAGGGTCCGGATCTCCTCGATCGGAAAACCGAGATCGCGGGCATTGGCGATGAACCGCAGGCGATGGAGGTCACTCTCGCCATAGTCGCGATAACCCGCTCCCCGGCGCGGCGGCGCCGGGATGAGGCCGATCTTCTCATAATGGCGGATCATCCGCTCCGAGACCCCGCTTTGCTTCGACGCCTCCCCGATGTTCACAGCGCTTTCCGGTTGAGGCGCAGCGCGTTGGTGACCACGCTGACCGAGGAGAGCGCCATGGCGGCGGCCGCGATGATCGGCGAGAGCAGGATGCCGAACAGCGGATAGAGCGCGCCCGCCGCCACCGGCACCCCGGCGACATTGTAGATGAAGGCGAAGACCAGGTTCTGGCGGATGTTGGACATGGTCGCCTGGCTCAGCCGCCGTGCCCGCACGATGCCCATGAGATCGCCCTTGAGCAGCGTCACGCCCGCGCTCTCGATCGCGACGTCGGTGCCCGAGCCCATGGCAATACCGACATCGGCGGCAGCCAGTGCGGGGGCGTCGTTGACCCCGTCGCCGGCCATCGCCACCACGCGCCCCTCGCTCTTCAACCGCGCGACGACGGCACTCTTCTGGTCGGGCAGTACCTCGGCTTCGACATCGTCAATGCCGAGCCGCCTTGCCACCGCCTCTGCTGTGGTGCGGTTGTCGCCGGTCAACATCACCACGCGAATGCCTTCGGCCTTGAGTGCGGCCAGGGCCTCCGGCGTCGTCTGCTTCACGGGATCGGCGATTGCAAAGGCGCCGCCGACGGTGCCGTCGACGCCGATGAAGATCGCGGTGGCGCCATCCCGGCGCAGGGCGTCGGCCTGCTCCGCCAGCGCGTCGGTTGCTATGCCCTCTTCCGAGAGGAACCGCGCATTACCGAGCACGATCCGGCGGCCGTCGACGGTGCCGAGCGCGCCGCGTCCGGTGGGGGAATCGAAGTCGGTGACGTCGCTCGTGGGGATGCCGCGATCCTTCGCGGCCTCGACGATCGCCAGCGCGAGCGGATGCTCGGAGGCCCGCTCGACCGAGGCGGCAAGCCGCAGCAGTTCGGCTTCGTCGAAGCCGGGCGCCGGCACGATCTGGGTGACGGCAGGCCGGCCTTCGGTCAGCGTGCCTGTCTTGTCGACGACGAGCGTGTCGACCTTCTCCATATGCTCGAGCGCTTCGGCATTCTTGATAAGGACGCCGAGTCCGGCGCCGCGGCCGACGCCCACCATGATCGACATCGGCGTGGCGAGACCCAGTGCACAGGGACAGGCGATGATCAGCACGGCGACCGCCGCCACCAGCCCATAGGCGAAGCGCGGCTCGGGGCCCCAGATACCCCAGGCGATAAACGCGACCACCGCAACCGCGATGACCACGGGCACGAACCAGCCCGACACCTGATCGGCCATGCGCTGGATCGGCGCGCGCGAGCGCTGCGCCTCGGCGACCATCTGGACAATCCGCGCAAGCATGGTGTCGCGTCCGACCTTGTCGGCGACGATCACCAGCGCACCGGTCTGGTTGAGCGTGCCGCCGATCACCGTGTCGGCCTTGGCCTTGGTGACGGGCATGGATTCACCGGTGACCATCGACTCGTCGAGCGAGGAGCGGCCGTCCTCGACTACGCCGTCGACCGGCACCTTCTCGCCCGGCCGCACGCGCAGGCGGTCGCCGACCGCGACCAGATCGAGACTGATCTCCTCTTCGCTCCCGTCGGCGGCGATCCGGCGCGCGGTCTTGGGCGCGAGGTTGAGCAGCGCCTTGATCGCGCCCGAGGTCCGCTCACGCGCGCGCAGTTCGAGCACCTGGCCGAGCAGCACGAGAACGGTGATCACCGCGGCGGCCTCGAAATAGACGGCAACCATGCCGTCCTCGCCGCGGAAGGCAGGCGGGAACAGCTGAGGCGCGAGCGTCGCGACGACGCTGTAGATCCAGGCGACCCCCGTCCCCATCGCGATCAGGGTGAACATGTTGAGGTTGCGGGTCTTGAGCGAGGCCCAGCCACGCTCGAAGAACGGCCAGCCCGCCCAGAGCACGACAGGCGTCGCCAGCACGAACTGGATCCATACCGAGGTCGACATCGGCACGAGGCGATGGATCACAGGAAACAGGTGCGCCCCCATCTCGAGGATCAGCACCGGCAGGGCCAGCACCAGGCCAACCCAGAAACGCCGCGTGAAATCGACCAGCTCGTGGCTGGGACCGCTGTCGGCGGTCACGGTCGCGGGTTCGAGCGCCATGCCGCAGATCGGACAGGACCCGGGATGGTCCTGCCGGATCTCGGGATGCATAGGGCAGGTCCAGATCGTGCCCACGGGCGCTGCGAACGGCGGTGCCGGCGGGCCGAGATAGCGCTCGGGATCGGCGATGAACTTTGCCCGGCAGCCCGCGCTGCAGAAATGATAGCGTTCACCGCCATGATCGGCATGGTGCGCGGTGGTCGCCGGATCGACGGTCATGCCACAGACCGGGTCCTTGATGCCGGTCGCCGCTTTCGCGCCGCCGTGGCCGCCGCAGCAACCGCCGCCATGCGCCGCTCCATGTGTCTCGTTCATCGCCTTGCTCCTTTCGACGCCTGACGATCTAGGGTCTGACACCGTGTCAGGGTCAATACGTAATCGCCTAAGCGGCCAAATCGGCGTACCCGGTCGCTCGGCCGGGATCAGCCAAGGTCGTTCGCAACCGTAAGGCCCTGGGCCTGCGCCGGTCGATGCGCGGTAAGCAATTCGATCGCGCCGGTGATGGTCAAGAGCCGAAACGTCTCGGCCACATGCCTGAAGCCGGCCGCCGCGATCAGGCCGGGGAGCACGCCGTCGGCGTTGGGTCGGGTATCATCGATGCCATCGAGTCGCTGCACGGTCAGGCGAAAGGCGAGCCGCATGAGACCGTGCTGGCGGCCATAATCTGCGATCACCAGGCGGCCACCCGGGCGCAGCATGGCGAACATGGCGCGCAGGGTTGCCGCCTTCTCCCTGACCGGCATCTGATGCAGCACGAGACTCGATACGACAGCGTCGGCGGTGCCCGGGGCCACGTCCCTGGCAAATCCCTGACGCCAGTCGATATCGGCCTGCCGCGCAGCGGCCTTGTGCCGCGCGATGTCGAGCGCCTCGGCATCGGGATCGAGACCGATCACCTGCGTCCTGGGCTCGGCTTGCTTGAGCATCAGCGCGAAGCTGCCGGTGCCACAGCCGACGTCGACGACCGTCTCACCGGCTTTGGGCGCCAGGGCGGCGAGCATGGCGGCACGCCACCGCTTCTCCCGCGTCCACAGGCGGATCGCGCGATCATAGTCTTTCGTCGATCCGGTCCCGAGCGGCGGGGTGTAGGATTGCATTGGCTTCTCCCAACGCGAGGCGTCCGAAACGATAAGCTACATCGACATGGGCGGCGATAGTGTCCCCAGCCAGGCGACGAGCCCGAGAATGACGATCGCAAGCCCGCCTTCGACGAAGAGGCTCGCGCGCAACAGCGCCTGCGCCCGTGGCGCGTCCTCTTCCTCGATCGCCTGTGCCAGTGCCGGGGTCAGGCGGTAGCGGTTGAGCGCGGCAAGGCCCAGCATGCCCCCAAACAGCACCAGCTTGGCGATGAGCAGCAGGCCGTAGCTCGACTGACCGAGCGAGGCGATGTTGCCCGGGCCGACCAGAAACCAGCCGTTCACCGTCCCGGTCAGGATCAGCAGGGCGACGATGATCGTGCCGACGAGGGAGAAACCCCGCAGGGCTTCCTCGGCCAGTGTGACCTGGTCCATGTCTTCAGCGGCGACATCATCGGTTGCGAGCCTGGGAAGAACCAGCGCGAGGAAGGCGGCAAGCGCGCCGACCCAGGCGCCGGCGGCGAGCAGATGGATGAGATCGGCCAGCAGTTGCAGCCAGCCCGCCTCGCCTTCGCCGGCCGCGCCATGCCCGCTCCAGGCGAGGGTCGCGAGCGCGACCGCGCCCGCCAGAGTGGAGGCGATGAAGGCAGGACGGGATTGCCGGCGATAGAAGGGGATGCAGAGCAGAAGAACGAGGAGCGCGACGAGGCGCGCCTTCAGCGCCGTTCCCATGGAAGTGCCGTTGAACAGCTCTGCGACCATGGAAAGATCAGGCTGGGCGAGTGGCAGCCCGGTCATCGCCGCAGCCTGCAACGCGAACCCCAGCGCCGACAGCAGGAGGGCGAGACATGCGAGACCGGCCACCATTGCCGCCATCGGCAGATGCCGCTGCACCATCCGGCCGCCGCCGGGCGCATAGAGCGCGAACAGCGGCAGGCCGAACAGCAGGCCGAGATCGACGTAGAGCGCCCAGCGGACGGCGACGAGTGCCACGTCGTTCATGGCGTCACTTGACGGTAAAGGCGAGATTGCCCTGGATGCGGTGCGTGTCGGTCGAGACGACGTGCCAGGCGACCTGATAGCTGCCCGCCATGAGCGGCTTGGCGAGCGTCAGCACGAGCGTCTTGTCGCCTTCGACGGACGTCTTGAAGCCGGTTACCGCCATGCGGTGGTTGGGCATGCCGGGCATGCCGGTCATCACGATCTCGGCGCCCGACAGCTTCGGCATCAGACCTTCACTGAAGGTGAGCGTTATACGCGACGGCGCCGGGACGCTGGCGTTGGCGGCGGGCGTCGAGGACACGAGCTTGGGATGGGCGTAGGCCGGAGCAGAAACACTCAGGCCGACGGCGGCGATGGCTGCGAGCGGCGAAAAGAAGCGCATTTGGACATTCTCCTGTCAGTGACATGAGAGAATACGCAGCCGCGACCTGCACCCCTCGCAATTTTCTTTTTGTTCCCGGACAAGGGTTAGAAGACCACCCTGCGTATTGAGAAGAGAAGACGGAGAAACATCATGGACCACCTCGACGACATGCTCAGCCGGTTGCGGGAAGCCCCCCTCGATCCCCGGCTTGCCGGGCTGGACAGCCGCGTCATGGCCGAGATCGCCCGGCTCCAGGCCATGCCGCGCCTGAGCGCCACGACCTTCGGTGTCGCAGCCGCGGTCGCGCTCTTCATCGGCATCGCCGGTTCCGCGGTGCCAGTGCGTTCGGCAGATGCTGCGGCATCGCCCTTCGACGCGCGGCTCGCGCTCGCTCCTTCGACGCTGCTGAGCGCGCAATGATGCGCGATCGCCGCGGCCTTCTCCTTCTCGTGCTGCTGACGTTTGTTGCGGCAGTAGCGGGGGTCGTGATCGGCCGGCTCTATGTCGTGCCGGCGCCCCCTGTCGAGAATGAGCTGCACGACCTGCTCCATCGCGATCTCAAGCTGGATAGCGCGCAACATGCACGGCTCGAGGCTATCGAAGCCCGCTACGCCATCCGCCGACAGGCCCTGGAAGCGGAACTGCGCGCCGACAATGCATGGCTCGCGCAGGCCATCAGGTCGGAACATGGCTATGGGCCTCAGGTCTCCGCCGCCGTCGACCGGTCACACCAGGCGATGGGCGCGCTGCAGAAGGAAACGCTCGAGCATATCTTCGCGATGCGTGCGGTGCTCCGCCCCGACCAGACGGTGAAGTTCGACGACGCCGTCGTGAAAGCGCTGACGGCCGAGAAAAAATGACGCTCCACCTCCCCGACTGCTCGGACGGGGAGCTTGCGGCTCTGGCGCTGGGGGGCCGGCAAGCGGCCTATGGCGAGCTGGTCCGCCGGCATCAGGGCTGGGTACACCGTCTCGTGCGCAGCCATGTCGGTAGCCCCGACGAGGCGCTCGACGTCACTCAGGCGAGCTTCGTGGCCGCCTTTTCCGCGCTCAGCCGCTATGATGGGACGCGGCCCTTCCCGGTCTGGATGTCGCGGATCGTCATCAACAAATGCCACGACTGGCGCCGTCGCCGTGCGGTCCGCAATTTCTTTTCCTTCGCCCTTCCTCTGGGCGAAGCCGAACATATCGTCGACGACGCCCCCTCGGCCGACCGCGCCCTGGATGCCGAACAGCAACTCGCCGAGGCGATGACGGCGATCGCCGCCCTGCCCGCCTCGCTCAAGGACACGCTCATCCTGCGGACGATCGACGAGAAATCGGAAGCCGAAACCGCCGAGATCCTCGGCATCTCCCAGAAGGCCGTCGAGACCCGCCTCTACCGCGCCCGGGCGCGCCTCGCGGAAAGTTTGAAGAAAGTTTGAGGGGCAGGCGGGTGGGCTGCGTATTTCCAATAGGTCCGCCCTCTTTCCGCAAGCTGAGACAAACCGAATGATTTCTGCCCTCGACCGCCGCCAGTTCCTTCGCGGCGCGGCCCTCGCCGGTGGTGGCGCCGCATTATCAGCCTGGCTGCCTGCCTGGGCGCAGACCATCTCGCCGGGGATGCGACCGACGCTACCGACCGTGTCGGGCGAAGACATCACGCTGACCATCGCCCGGCAGTCGATGAGCATCGACGGGCGCCAGTTCCGCGCAATCGGTCTCAACGGCACGGTCCCCGCCCCGCTGATCCGGCTGCGCGAAGGCCAGCGCGTGCGGCTCAACGTCGTCAATCAACTCGAGGAGGACAGCTCGATCCACTGGCACGGGCTGATCCTGCCGGCCAATATGGACGGCGTGCCGGGCGTGTCTTTTCCGGGCATCAAGCCGGGATCGAACTACCTCTACCAGTTCCCCGTCGTGCAAAGCGGCACCTACTGGTATCACAGCCATTCGGGCCTGCAGGAGCAGGAAGGCCATTACGGCCCGATCATCATCGACCCCGCCGGTGCCGATCCGGTCGCCTATGACCGCGAGCATGTCATCGTGCTCGCCGATCACAGCGCACTCTCGCCGCAGGCGATCTTCCGGCGTCTCAAGGTCAACCCCGGCCATTTCAACTTCCAGCGCCAGACGCTGGCCGGGCTGCTCTCGGGCAAGGACCAGCCACTCAAGGACCGGCTCGACTGGGGCCAGATGCGGATGGACCCCGCCGACATCTCCGATGTCACCGGATCGACCTACACCTATCTCGTCAATGGCCATGGTCCGATGGACAACTGGACCGCGCTCTTCACCCCGGGCGAGCGGGTGCGGCTGCGCGTCATCAATGCGTCGGCGATGACCACCTTCAACGTCCGCGTACCCGGCCTGCCGCTCAGCATCGTCCAGGCCGACGGGCAGAATGTGGTGCCCGTCACCGTCGACGAGTTCCAGATCGGTGTCGCCGAGACCTACGACGTCGTTGTCAGCCCAGGCGAGGACAAGGCCTATACTCTTGTCGGCGAGGCCATCGACCGCTCGGGTATGGCGCGTGCCACGCTCGCGCCGCGCGCCGGCATGGCTGGCGAGGTGCCTCCCTTACGCAAACGGCCGCTCGCCGACATGAAGGACATGGGCATGGACATGTCCTCGATGCCGGGCATGGAAGGCATGGACATGTCGGGCGGCGCTATGCGGGGCGTCGATCCGACGGCCGAGAAGAACGCGTCCGCGCGCCTCGCGACCGGCGCGGCGGCAGCGATGGCGACCATGGACAACAGCGCCATGGCGGGCATGGACCATTCGGGGATGGATCATTCCGCGATGAGCGGGATGGATCATGGATCGATGGCCGGCATGGACCACGGCGCGATGGGCGCCGATGGCCAGATGGCGGGCATGGATCATGGCGGGCACGCGATGGGTTCGATGAAGATGCGCGACTTCTCGAACGCGCCGCAGGTGAAGCGCGATCCGAGCGTCCAGACCATCTCGCCGATGCCCGTCGACCGCACCGGCGAGCCCGGCCAGGGCCTCACCGACGTCGGCCACAAGGTGCTCGTCTACAAGGATCTGATGGCGCTCGAGCGCAATCCAGACGTGCGCGCGCCGAGCCGCAGCATCGACATCCACCTCACCGGCAACATGGAGCGGTTCATGTGGTCGTTCGACGGCGAGAAAATGTCGGACCATCACGAGCCGATCCCGTTCATCGAAGGCGAGCGGGTGCGCGTCAATCTCATCAACGACACGATGATGGGGCATCCGATCCACATCCACGGCCATTTCTTCGAGCTGGTGACCGGGCATGGCGACCATGCGCCGCGCAAGCACACCGTCATCGTCCAGCCCGGCGGCAAGGTGAGCTGGGACTTCACCGCCGACGCGGTCGGGGACTGGGCCTTCCACTGCCATCTCCTCTACCACATGCATGCAGGGATGATGCGGGTCGTGAGCGTGCGTCCGAAGGGAGACGCGCAATGACCCGCATCCTCACGCCGCTGGTGAGCGCGATCGCCCTTCTCGCCGCCGCACCCGCCTTTGCCCAGGATCATTCGATGCACGACATGCCCGGCATGGCGCCGCCGGGCGGGGCGCGGCCGGCGCAGGAGAAAAAGAAGGACAAGGCCGCCGCGCCGCGCCCCAAGCCCACTGCCAGGCCGCGCGCTCAGAAGCCAGCGCCGGACACCATGCCGGCAATGGACCATTCGCAGCACCAGACCACTCCCGCGGCGCAAGCAAATGCGGCCGGTCAGCCGCAATCCACGTCTCCCGCAATGCCGGAGATGCCGGGCATGGACCACTCCCAGCATCAGGACGGCGCGATGCCCGACATGCCCGGGATGGACCATGCGCAGCATGGCCAGACAGCGACGCCGGGAACGCCCGCCATGCCCGGCATGCAAATGACCGGCACCGCACTTCCGGCCGGCAATGCGCCCCCGCCGCCGCTCCCAGGCGACCACTTCGCCGATCGGGATTTTCCCGGCGGCGAGATGGCGCGCTCGCGCGACATCATGATGAAGGACAGCGGCGGCAACAATTTCGGGCAGGTGCTGCTCAACCTGTTCGAGTATCAGGCGCATAGCGGCCGCGATGGCTATCGCTGGGATGGCGAAGGCTTTTACGGCGGCGACATCAACCGCCTCTGGCTCAAGAGCGAGGGCGAAGGCGAGTTCGGCCGCGGCATCGACAGCGCCGAGGTGCAGGTGCTCTACAGCCGGGCCATCGACCCCTATTTCAATCTTCAGGGCGGTATCCGCCAGGACTTCGGCCGCGGGCCCGACCGCACCTACGCGACGATCGGCGTCGAGGGCCTGGCTCCTGGCATGTTCGAGGTCGAAGGCGCGCTGTTCCTCTCGACCAAGGGCGATGTTCTGGGCCGGGTCGAGGGCTATTACGACCAGCGCATCACCCAGCGCCTGATCTTGCAGCCGCGCGCCGAGGTCAATTTCGCCGCGCAGGATATTCCGGAGAACGACATCGGTTCGGGGCTGGTCAACATAGAGCTCGGCGCGCGCCTGCGCTACGAATTCAGCCGCCAGTTCGCACCTTACATCGGCGTTTCCTATCTGCGCAAAGCCGGAGACACGGCGCGGCTGTCGAGGCTTGCGGGCGAGGACGTCCATGCCACCAGCTTCGTCGCCGGCGTTCGCTTCTGGTTTTAGCATCAGGACGGCTGATGGCGGGGGCGAACAAGAGAGCGGGGCGTTACACTCATACCCAGGTCGGCCGGCGCCGAGCGAAGGAGATACGCCATGGACCATTCGTCCCACATGAACACCCGGAAGATGGGTGCCTATTGGAGCCTTGCCGTTCAGACCGTCATCAGCGGCGTCATCATGTATCTGGTGATGTTCGTCATGATCGACGGGCTCGACAGCTTCTACAACAACCTCAACATGCTCTACATGACGCTGATGATGGTCGCACCGATGGTGGTGCTGATGATCCTCGCCATGCGACACATGTTCGTGTCGAAGGCCGCCAACATCGCGCTGATCGCCGCGTCGCTGGTCGCCTTCTTCGGCAGCTTTGCACTCATCCGCACCCAGACCACGATCGGCGACACGGCCTTTCTGCGCTCGATGATCCCGCATCATTCCGGGGCGATCCTGATGTGCCAGGAAGCAAAGCTCAGCGATCCGGAAGTCATCCGGCTTTGCGAAGCGATCAAGCGCTCGCAGCGGCAGGAAATCGACGAGATGAAGGCCATACTCGCGCGGCGCTGAGTGGCACGGTCGGGCTACGCCCGGATACGTGCGCCCGGCCAGGTATGTGAGCCGGCCGATGGTCGACACGAGGCGCGGGGCGGACGAGATTGCCAGGGAGGTGGTGCGGCTTGCGCCGTTGTTCCTGCGACAGGCTGGCGGCCATGTCCTGACGCTGCTCGATCCTGCCGGGATCGTGCTGAGCTATAATGAAGAAGGCGAGCGTGCCGAATGCTGGCCCCTCGATCGCGTCCTGGGACAGCCCCATGACCTGTTCTACCCGCCCGACGAGATTGCGGCCGGCCGCCCGTGCGCAGACCTGGCGGCCGCCCTTCACGAAGGCACGCTGGAGCGCGAAGCGTGGCGGGTCTGCGAGAACGGAGCGGAGTATCTCGCGCGCCTGACGATCAGCGCCCTGTTCGAAGGCGACGCACATCGAGGCTTTGCCTGCATCAGTCGCGATGTCACCGACGAGGCGGCGGTCCGGGCGTCAATCGAGACCCGCGAGCAGCATCTCCAGTCGATCCTGGCGACCGTCCCCGATGCGATGATCATCATCGACGAGACCGGCGACATCACGTCGTTCAGCGCGGCCGCCCAACGCCTGTTCGGCTATTCGGAAACCGAGCTCGTCGGCCGCAACGTCTCCTGCCTGATGCCCCAGCCCGATCGCGACCGGCATGACGAATATATCGCGCATTATCTCCAGACCGGCGAGCGCCGGATCATCGGCCTCGGCCGCGTCGTGGTCGGCCAGCGCCGCGACGGCTCGACCTTCCCGATGCAGCTGTCGGTTGGCGAGGCCGGTGAAGACGGGCAGCGGTTGTTCACCGGCTTCATCCGGGATCTCACCGCCAAGGAGCAGGATGAGCTCAGGCTCAAGGAACTGCAGGCAGAGCTGGTCCATGTCTCCCGGCTGAGCGCGATGGGCACGATGGCCTCGACCCTCGCGCATGAGCTCAACCAGCCGCTTGCCGCGGTCGCGCTCTATCTCGAGACGATCCGCGACATGCTCGACGAGCGGGACGACGAACCCTTCGTGTCGCTACGGTCGGTGATGGATGATGCGGCACAGGAAACGCTGCGGGCCGGCCATATCGTCCGGCGCCTGCGCGATTTCGTCGCCCGCGGCGAGGTCGACAAGAGCCTCCACGATCTGCCGCAGGTTGTCGCCGAGGCGAGCGAGCTCGCGCTGGTCGGTGCACGCGAGCGCGGCATCCGCAGCTTCTTCGCGGTCGATCCCGCCGCGACGCCGGTTCTCGTCGACAGGGTGCAGATCCAGCAGGTGCTGGTCAACCTGATGCGCAACGCCATCGAGGCGATGGCGGCGTGTCCTGTTCGCGACCTCAAGGTAGCGACCAGGTTGCGCCCTGACGGGCTGATCGAGGTGACCGTGGAGGATACCGGCCCCGGCATCGCCGACGAGGTCCGGGAGCAGCTCTTCACGGCGTTCAAGTCGACAAAGGCCGACGGCATGGGCCTCGGCCTTTCGATCTGCCGGACCATCATCGAAGCGCATGGGGGCCGTATCTGGATGGAGCGCCCCGACCGCGGCGGCGCGCGCTTTCATTTTACCTTGATCCATGCGCGGGCGGAGGAGGAACATGGGGGATAGACGCGTCATCCATCTGGTCGACGACGAGGAGAGCATCCGCAAGGCGGCGAGCTTTGCGCTCAAGACCGCGGGCTACGACGTCGTGACCTATGCCTCGGGCGTGGAGTTTCTCAAGGAGGCGAAGTCGGCGGCCGTCGGCTGCGTCATCCTCGACGTGCGCATGCCCGAGATGGACGGTCTCGAGATTCAGGCCGCCATGGCAGCACGCGGGGTCAATATGCCGGTCATCGTCCTGACCGGCCATGGCGACGTGTCGGTTGCGGTGCAGGCCATGAAAGGCGGCGCGGTCGACTTTCTCGAGAAGCCCTTCGAGAAAGCCGCCCTGCTCGGCGCCGTCAGCCGCGCGTTCGCGCGTCTCGACGATGTCGACCTTCGCACTCTGGAAACCTCTGAAGCCGGCGTGCGGGTCGCTGCACTGACGCCCCGGGAGCGTGAAGTGATGGAAGGGCTGGCGAACGGCCTGCCCAATAAGACGATCGCCTATGACCTGGGCTGTTCATCGCGAACGGTCGAGGTCCATCGCGCGAGCCTGATGGCCAAGCTCGAGGTCCGCAATTTGTCCGAAGCCCTGCGGATCGCCTTTGCCGCGGGCATGGGCCGCAAGCCGAAGTGACTGCGACCTCTACGTAGCGACGGGACGAGGCGCGATATGCGATCGATGGTGCAATCGTCACACGGGTGTCCGCTTCTCGCAATGCCATCGGTCCGTTCCACTCAGCATGATGGCAGATACACCATCCTCGTCTCCGACGACGATCCCGGCGTGCGGCGTGGCCTCCAGCTGCTGCTGAGATCGCGCGGCTATGCCGTGTGGGGATATACGACCGGCCACGCGCTGTTGGCCGACCCCCGCGCGAAGGAGGCAGACTGCGTCATCCTCGACTATCGCATGCCCGACATCGACGGATTCGCGATGCTGCGTCACCTTCGCGAGATCGGATGGTCGGGACGCGCGATCATGATCTCAGGCTTTCATGACACGCTGCTGGCCTCGCGGGCCGCTGAGGCGGGCTTCGATCATGTTCTCGCAAAGCCGCTGATCGGCAGGGCTTTGCTCGAAGCGTTGGACCGGCACCGCATCGAGACGCTTCGAAAGCATTGAATTGTGGCGGCCGGCCCCCGGCAGCCTCAGCCCGGCGCGATGTGGAAAGCCGATCTGCGCCGTCAGACTCTTCGATGCAGGTTCGGGACAGCCCATCCCCGATTTGAGCGAGGCACAAATCCGCGCCGCCGCTCGGCGCATCTACAGCGGCACCGGGGACATCGTCGCAGCCCGGCTGCTGACGACGGCGCCACTGGAAATGCAGGCGCGCAAGCCTCCCTATTGGCAGGTCGAATTCGATGCCTGGAACCGGCCAACCCTGTATCTCTCTCCGCAGACCGGTGAGCTGATCTCGCGCCGCCATGCGCTGTGGCGCGTGTTCGATTTCGCGTGGATGCTGCACATCATGGACTATGACGATCGCTCCGACGTCAACAATCCGCTGCTGCGCGTGGCGACCTGGAGTGCCCTTGCCATGGCGCTGGCCGGGGCTTGGCTGCTGCTTTGGTCGTTCCCGCGGCGCAGGAAGAAGGCATGAAGAAAATCCGGTTCACCCCGCTCATTTTTCGGCGCATCCACAAATGGGTCGGCCTGATCCTGGGCGTGCAGTTTCTCCTTTGGGCTCTGAGCGGCTCGATGATGGCCTTGCTCGATCAGGAGAAGGTCGGCGGACACAGTGCGCAGGCCAGCCATCAGCACGCCCTACCTGCCGGTGACTATATTGCGCCGGCAAAGCTCGCTCTTGATGGTCCCGTGCTCGGCATCGCCTTGCGGTCCCTTGCCACACGCCCCGTCTACGAGCTTCGATCCACCACGGGCACGCGGCTAATCGACGCGACGAGCGGCGCCCCGGTTCGGGTCGACGAGCAGGTCGCGCGCGACGTCGCGACGATGGTGAATGAAGCACCGATCCGCAAGGCAACGTTGCTCGCCGAACCGAATGTGGAAGCGCGCGAGCACGAAGGCACCATGTGGCGACTGGATTTCGCGGACGCAGAGAACAGCAGCGCCTACATCTCCGCCGACACCGGCCGATTCCTGGTCATGCGCGGCGACACATGGCGCACCTGGGATTTCTTCTGGATGCTCCACAATATGGACTATATGAACCGCACCAGCTTCAATCACCCGCTGATCGTCTTCGTTGCGTTCGGTACTTTGTGGCTGTCGGGGACGGGCTTCTACCTGCTGTTTAAGAGCTTCAGTCGCGCCGACGTGCGATGGTTGCGGCGCAGGCGCAAATCGGCCGTCAAGTTGGGCGCGGGCTGATCGCTAGGTCCCAACAGAAAAAGCCGCCGATAGCTCGAACCGATTGCCCGGGTGCGTGAGCCAAGCGTGCGATACGAGACGTCCGCGACTCCAGGTTCTGCGCGTCATCATTAGCACTGGTTCTCCTTCAGCGAGGCCCAGCATTGTTCGCATGGCTGTATCCGGCATCGCCGCGCACACCCGGTGCTCTACTCGCTCGAGCGGGGCAACACGTGTCAGATATTCATTCGGCGTCGAGGCGCTGAAATCCCTCTCTCCGTAGCGTGGCGCAGCAGATGCCAGCACAAAGCGCTCCTCGACCTGAATTGGGAATTCGGTCTCGTGATGGACGATAAGCGAATGGAAGAGGCGCGTGCCCAAGCCGACTTCCAGCAGAGCTGCCCTTTCCGCATCAGCCCGTATCTCGATATTATAAATGACGCGCGCGCGATAGGCGTGGCCCCTGCCGCGCACCTCCTCCGCGATGTTGCGGATCTCGATCAGCTGCCCGATCGGCCGGGGCTCGGCGACAAAGCTGCCCCGCCCCGCCCGCCGTACCACGACACCGGCCGATTGCAGTTCCCGCAACGCCCGGTTTGCGGTCATGCGCGAGACTTTGAACGTCTCGACGAGCTCGGCCTCTGACGGCGTCTGGTCGCCGGGCTTCAGGCGACCTTCCCGGATGTCCTCGAAAATGCTGTCTTTGATCGCCACATAGCGAGGTTGCTTCTCCGCACCGGCAGCGTCGACCGCGGGTTCGCCCACAGAAGCAGCTTTCGTCCGGGGAGCGGATGCGCGGCTATGGGGGCGAGCGGGAGCATGCATCAAATGACTATACAGGTGGGGGCGAGCAAGTCCCAGTCATTCAAACAGGAAATCACCAGCGAGAGCCGAGGCGTGCGTGATCAATGCCGCGCGAAGACCTTCTGGCCCGAACTGCCGAACGACACCACCGCATAGGGTTGGCGGGCGGCGCCTGCCACTTCCATGCCCTCCGAGCCGATCGGCATCCCCGCCACCGCAATGCCTCTGACGCCTACGGGACGGGTTGCCAGCAGGCGCTTGATATCGGCGACCGGGACATGGCCCTCGATCAGATAGCCATCAACCATCGCGCTGTGGCAGGATGCCAGCGTGCCCGGCATGCCGGCCCTCCGCTGAAGCGCCCCGCGCGACGCATCGTCGCGCATGACGACCGTGCGGCCCAGCTTCGCGCGAAGCGCCTGGGCCCACTTCTCACAGCATCCACAACCCGGGTCCCGGTGGACGACGACATCATTCGCCGCAAGCGCTGCGCCGGGCAGGGCGAGGAACAGCAAGGCGGCAGAAAGACGGGTCTTCATGAACGGCTCCCGGAAGCATGCGATAGGGTTCCTAATGATCTATACGCATTGATGCCCCCTACCCCTCATCACGCTGAAGATTTCACGATGGCGCGCGGCCTCCAGGCGAGCGGCAAGGACACAAGCAGCGCCAGCGACAGACCACCAATCCCCCACAAGACTAAGTGCTGCGCCCCGGGAGCGACGACGGCGATCGCCAGCGGCGCGAGCGCCTGCCCGATGCTGGCGGCGGAATGCTGGAGACCGAGCTTCAGACCCGAAGGGGCTGCCGCACCGCTGATCCAGAAGCTGGTGACCAATCGAAGGGTTGCCGAGCTCCAGCCGGCAGCAACGATGATCCCACTGAGTTCGGCCATGCTCGCGGCGACAGGGAACAGGAAGAGCGCCGCAGCCAGCAGGCCGAGCGTCAGCCCCGCAAGCCGCCTCGGCATGGTCACCAGCCAATCGAGCCTCGCATGGAAGATCTGTGCTGCCAGCATGCCCAATCCGCAGAGACTGAGCATCCAGGCGATCTCTTCGCGGCTCAGCGAAATGACGCTCCGCGTCACCAGGAGATTGACATGCATCGCCGCCAGCCCGCCGCCCGCGACGATCGTGACGAAAAGCAGGATCAGCGTCGCGCCGAGCGTCGGCGCGGGCAGGTCTCCGCCATCGATGCAAGGTGCACACCAGCGCGGCAGACGCACGGCGCAAAGCGCCGCCCCGACGGCACCGATGCCGAAAGCGAGGATCATGAGGGGAGCGCGGGGCAGGATCGCGGCCGAGACCTCCGCCACCAGCGGACCGGCGAGATCGCCCAGAAACAAGAAGGCGGTCAGCCAGGTGAAGCGCCGCGCCTGGTCCGCGCGCTCGTTTGCGGCAAAGCTCGCGCAGAGCAAGCCCAACGGTATGATGGCGGCCGACGCCATCCCCGCCACCAGGCGCAATGCATAAAGCTCAGGCAGCCCGACGAGGCCGATCGGCGCGGTCACCAGGGCGAGGATGACCAGCGCTGCGCGCAACATCGCCCGATAGTCGACCCGGTCCGCGATCCAGCCCCAGAGCGGCGCCGCCAGCAAGGCTGCCAGGGGATGGACCGCGGTCAGGCTCGCGACATGAAAATCATGAGCGCTTGACGATAGCGCGCCACGAGCCGGGTCGACCAGTGCCGGAAGGAAGGCGAGAATGGCCGTCTGTCCCGCCGACGCCGCAGCCGCCGCGAGCAACAAGACGAAAAAGGAGGCCGGCCAGCGACCGTTGGCTTGCGATCCAGCCTTGTCACGCGGCGCGTTCGCGGTCGACCCCTCGAGTGGCCATCCGCGGATCACCACCAGGCGCGCAAGCCGATCACCAGCCTGTGTTCGGAAGGCCCTTCCCCGCGCAGGCGACGGAAATCGGCCGTGCCGTCAAATGCGCGCTCCCAGACGAAGCCGATATAGGGCGCGAACTTGCGCGACACCTCGTAGCGCAACCGTCCGCTCAGCTCGACATTGCTGAAGCCGCTGCCGAGCTGCCGATCGCTCGACCGCTTCGAATAGATATTGGTCTCCACCTGCGGCGTAAGGATCAACCGATTGGTGAACAAGACCTCATAGGACGCCTTGGCGCGCGCCGCGAGACGCCCATCGGTTCCTACATAGCCGGTGAGCTGGACGTCGAACCAATAGGGCGCCAGTCCCTCGACGCCGGCGGCCAGCCAGGTGGTCGCACCCTTGCCGAGATCCTGCCTGACCCCGAGCAGCGTGCCCCAGAACGGGTTCTTGCTGTGCCACCACAGCGCCTCGACGCTGCTCTCCGGATCGAGACGTTGGTCGCGGGAGTTCTTGAGCCCCTGGCTGCGCAGCCAGAGCTTGTCATTGTCCTGACCCTTGGTGACGAGCACGGTCCAGCCCACGCCCTGACCCTCGTTGCCGCTGGTGAACTCAAGCTCATCGACAAGTATCTTGGGGATTGAGAGCTTGTCGGCCATCTCATAGCCCGGCAGCGTCGAGTTGCGGTAGCCGTCGGCATAATCGTCCGAGTTGCGCGCGTCCGGCGGGGCCTGGCCGCCCTGCATCGAGCCCATGTCCATCGTGGCGCCGTTACCGGACGCCTTCGTGTCGGTCATATCCATGCCCGGCATGTCCATGCCCGCATGGTCCTGAGAGCCTTGCGCGGAAGGGGTGTGCTGAGCGGGAGTGGCCGTTTGGGCAGGGGTGGCGGCGGGCGACGGGGGCGAGGCATCCTGCGCGAGGGCGGGAGCCGTGATCGCCGGCGCCAGGAAGAGGGCAGCGCCAAGAGCGATGCCGCGCGAGGGGAAAATCCGGATCATGCGACCACCACCTCCCGGAACATGCCGGCCGCCATGTGATAGAGCAGATGGCAGTGGAAGGCCCATCGGCCCATGGCGTCGGCGGTGACGCGGAAGCTCACCCGCTGGGCGGGCTGGACCACGACCGTATGCTTGCGGACCTGGAAGGCGCCGTCCGGGCCTTCGACATCGCTCCACATGCCGTGCAGATGCATCGGATGCGCCATCATCGTGTCGTTGACGAAGGTGACGCGCAGCCGCTCGTTTGGCTTGAAATGAAGCGGCCTGGAATCGTTGAGCTTGATGCCGTCGAGCGACCAGATGAACCGTTCCATATTGCCCGTCAGATGCAGCTCGATGTCGCGCTCGGGCTCGCGCGGGTCGGGATCGCCGCCCGGCGTGCGCAGATCGGCCAGCGTCAGCACGCGCCAGCCGCGCCCGCGCAGCCCGGCGCCGGGATCGTCGAGATTGGTGCGCGGATAGTCGACGCGCATGTCGGTATTGGCGCCATATTCGGTGCGGGCGTGCCGTGCCCTGGCCGGCATCTCGGTCATGCCGTGCCCGGCATGCGCGTCGCCTCCCATTGCGCCCATCGTCGCCATCGCGCCCATCATGTCGACCGGCTCGAGCCAGGTCCGGGCATCGAGCGGCGGCACGGCTGCCGCCATGCCCGGGGCCGGTGCGATCGTGCCACGCGCATAGCCGCTCCGATCGATCGCCTGCGCGAAGATGGTGCGGGCGCCGCCCTCGGGCATGGTGAACTCGACGTCGTAGGTCTCGCCCGGGCCGATCCGGAATTCCTCGACCGTGACCGGCTCGACCGGCTGCCCGTCGGTCGATACGACCGTCAGCTCGACCCCGGGGATCCGCACGTCGAAGAACGTCGCCGTCCCCGCGCCGACGAAGCGCAGGCGCACGCGCTCGCCGGGCGCGGCGATACCGGTCCAGTTGCCGGCGGGCGGCGCGCCGTTCATCAGATAGGTGTAGGTCGCGGCAGAGACATCGCTGTAGTCGGTCGGGTTCATCCGCGAGCTGTTCCACATCCGCCGCCGCTCGAGCGCCTTGCCCAAGCCCATGGTGCCGACATCCTTGAGGAAATCGCCGGCGGTCGGCTGCGCAAAATTATAGTAGCTGCTCTGCTTCTTGAGATTGAGGAAGATCTGCAGCGGCGGCTCGTCCGACCAGTCGCTGAGCACGATGCAATAGTCGCGATCGGGCGCCCGCGCCGTCGGCACCTGTTTTGGCTCCACGATGATCGCTCCATAGAGTCCCGTCTGCTCGGCGAGCGTGTGAGCGTGATACCAGTAGGTTCCGCTCTGGCGGACCTCGAAGCGATAGGTGAAGGTCTCGCCCGGCGCGATGCCGGCAAAGCTGATGCCGGGCACGCCGTCCATCTCCGCCGGCACGATGATGCCGTGCCAATGGATGCTCGACATCTCCTTGAGGCCGTTGCGTACGCGCAGCGTGACCGTGTCGCCTTCGCGCAGGCGCAGGACCGGCGCGGGCACGCTGCCGTTCACGGCGGTCGCGATACGGCGTTTGCCGGTGAAGTTGACCGGCAGCTCGGCGATCTCGAGGTCGAACTCGGTCCCGCTCAGCTCAGCGGGCAAGGTTGGTGCGGATCGCGCGAGAAGCGCCGGGGCGAAACCGGCGACCGCGCCGCCGATCGCCAGCCCCTGGACGAAACGGCGCCGCGCGATCGGCCGGATATGTAAGGGAGACATGAACTGTACTTTCGCGAAGTCGGCTTCAGGCGAGGTCGAGGACGATCCGGCCCTCGATGTCGCCATGATGCATGCGGGAGAAGACGTCGTTGATGTTCTCCAGCTTGTCTGCATGGACCGTGGCCTTGACCTTGCCCTCGCCGGCGAACGCCAGTGCCTCGAGCAGATCGAGCCGCGTGCCGACGATCGAGCCGCGCACGGTAATGCCGTTCAGCACGGTGTCGAAGATCGACAACGGGAAGTCGCCCGGCGGCAGGCCGTTGAGCGCGACCGTGCCGCCGCGCCGGACCATGCCGAGCGCCTGCTGGAACGCCTTGGGCGAAACGGCGGTCACCAGCGCCCCGTGCGCGCCGCCAATGGCTTTCTTGAGCGCTGCCGAAGGGTCCTCGTTGCGCGCGTTGACCGTCAGTGTGGCGCCAAGGCGTGTAGCGAGGTCGAGCTTGCTATCGTCGATGTCGACCGCGGCCACATTGAGACCCATGGCTCGGGCATATTGCACCGCCATGTGGCCGAGCCCGCCAATGCCGGAGACGACCACCCACTCGCCGGGTCGGGCCTCGGTGGCCTTCAATCCCTTGTAGACGGTGACGCCCGCGCAGAGGATCGGCGCAATGTCGAGGAAGTCGACATTGTCGGGAAGGTGACCAACATAGTTGGGATCGGCGAGGACATATTCGGCAAAGCTGCCATTGACCGAATAGCCGGTGTTCTGCTGTTCGTGGCAAAGCGTCTCCCAGCCACCCAGGCAATGCACGCAGTGCCCGCAGGCGGTGTAGAGCCAGGGCACACCGACCCGGTCGCCTTCCTTCACATGGGTGACGCCGGCACCAACGGCGGCGACATGCCCGACGCCCTCATGGCCAGGAATGAAGGGCGGGTTGGGCTTGACCGGCCAGTCCCCTTCTGCCGCGTGCAGGTCGGTATGGCACACGCCGGTTGCCGCAATCTTGACCAGGACCTGCCCGGGGCCGACCGTCGGGATCGGCGCGTCCTCGATGACCAGGGGCTTGCCAAATTCGCGGACGACCGCCGCCTTCATGGTTTTCGCCATGTCCGTTTCTCCTTTTAAGCGGGGGGTCAGAATAGGCCGAGCGCGTGCTCGTCATAGGAGACGAGCAGATTCTTGGTCTGCTGATAATGATCGAGCATCATCCGGTGGTTTTCACGCCCGAAGCCCGATGCCTTGTATCCGCCGAAGGCGGCATGGGCGGGGTACTGATGATAGCAGTTGGTCCAGACCCGCCCGGCCTCGATCGCGCGGCCGAGCCGGTAGGCGGTGTTGCCGCTCCGGGTCCAGACGCCCGCGCCAAGACCGTAGGCGGTGTCATTGGCAAGTGCGATCGCCTCCTCGACCGTCTTGAACGTGGTGACCGACAGGACGGGACCGAAGATCTCCTCCTGGAAGATGCGCATGTGGTTCTGACCCACGAACACGGTCGGCTGCACGAAATAGCCCTGGTCGAGCGCACCGCCCGGCAGCGCCCTGGCGCCACCGACCAGACACTGCGCGCCCTCGGCCTTGCCGATATCGATATAGCCCAGGATCTTGTGGAGCTGGTCCTCCGACGCCTGCGCGCCGACCTGGACCGACGGGTCGAGCGGATCGCCCTGGCGGATCGCGGCGACGCGCGCCACGGCGCGCTCGATGAAGCGGTCGAAGATCGACTCATGGATCAGGGCGCGCGACGGGCAGGTACAGACCTCGCCCTTGTTGAAGGCGAACAAAGTAAAGCCTTCGAGCGCCTTGTCGAAGAAGGCATCGTCCTCGTCGAGCACGTCCGCCATGAAGATGTTGGGCGACTTGCCGCCAAGCTCCATCGTCTGGGGGATCAGATGGTCCGCCGCGGCGTGCATGATCTGCTTGCCGGTGACGGTCTCGCCGGTGAACGAGACCTTGGCGATGCGCGGATTGGCGGCGATCGCCTGGCCAACGGTCCGTCCCGGGCCGGTAACGACATTGAGCACGCCGGGCGGCAGGATGTCGGCGGTGAGCTCGGCGAACATCAGCAAGGTGAGCGGCGTCTGGGATGCGGGTTTGATGACGGTGCAGTTGCCCGCCGCCAGCGCCGGGGCGATCTTCCACGCCGCCATCAGCAGCGGGAAGTTCCACGGGATGATCTGGCCGACGACGCCGAGCGGCTCGCGGAAATGATAGGCCATGGTGTCCGCATCGATCGTCGAGATGCCGCCTTCCTCCGCCCGGATGCAGCCGGCGAAGTAGCGGAAATGGTCGATCGCGAGCGGCACGTCGGCAGCGCGCGTCTCGCGGATCGGCTTGCCATTGTCGATCGTCTCGGCAAGTGCCAGCAACTCCAGATTGTCTTCGAGCCGGTCGGCGACGCGATTGAGAATCCTGGCGCGTTCGGCGGGCGCGATCCTTGCCCATTGATCCTTGGCGGCGTGCGCCGCATCGAGCGCGCGCTCGACATCTTCCGGCGTCGACAGCGCGAACTCTGCGATCTGGGCGCCATTGATCGGGCTCGTGTCGGCGAAATACTCGCCGCCCGCAGGAGCGCTCCAGCGGCCTCCGATGAAATTATCATAGCGGTGTCGGAAGGAGGCCGCCGCGTTAATGGTCCCGATCGCCTTCTCGAACATAACCTGACTCCATCTCTATCGATGGCCTGACGGAGTAATCTCTTTGCCCGGGTGGCCTATAAGTAAGTTCCGCAGAAGGTAGTCTGGTATCGGGGTCGCGGGCTTGAGGGTCAGACACGCCAACAGAGCCGATGACTATTCATCGACTCCTGAACGTATTCGCGCACGCCTGATCGGAATTATGCCGAGACAGGCGTTACTCGGCCGAGTCTTCTTTTGGCGAGGGCGGCGCTTGGCATTCCAATTCTGGCGTTACGCCCGGACGCGCTTTAGGCTCACCCAATCGCCTTTCTGAAGCGTCCCGTCCCTCACGCGGAAATGAGCATAATGGTCGTCGAAAATCTGGTCGACTTCGACATGACCGACAAGACGGCGGTGGCGCGGCGTTGCGTGATAGACTTCGAGTATCTGCCCGATGTGCGCGCCATCGGCCTTACCCAGGCAGGCCACTGTGCCGCCCGCATCCATACGGACGATCTTGCCGCGCATGAACAAGCTATGGCCGATACCCTGTGCGAGGAGCGGCGTGCTGCCAAAGAGCAGAAGCCAACAGCAGCACCGACGCCAAGATGTTTTCGCATCGCTGTTTCCTCTGTCAAGTCAGACGCTCGGACCCGGTTTTGAAAGCTGGGAGCACGGGGCGACGCTGGGCATCGTCAAAGAACTGGCCCGCCGCGGGGGAACGGCGGGCCCTCAGCCCCTGGGGTCTGTTCTCGGGGCTGGAAACCTCACATGTCGCTCATCGGCTTGTCGGCCATGGGCTTGGCGGTCTTCTTCTTCGCCGCCGGCTTGGCCTTCTTCATCGGCATCTTGCAGCAGCCACTCTTCGCCTTACCGGCCATGCCCGAGCCGTTCGATGCAGGCGAGCCGCCGGACATGCCGGCCATCCCCGACATGCCCTGTTGATCCTGCTGGGCCGGTTGCCCCTGCTGCTTCTGCGCGCCGGCCTGATGATCCTTCATCATCTGATCGTGCATCTGCTGCCCGCCATGATCCATGCCCTGCTGGTGGGCATGGGCCGGCGCAGCCTGCGCGGGCGCGGGCGTCGACTGGGCGAGAGCGGTGCCGGCGGCGAAGGTTAGCGTCGCGAAGAGGCTGACGGGCGCCGCGAGAAATGTCGTCTGTCGCATTGAGGGTCTCCGAGTGTTCTTCCTGTTGCCCGATCGACGTTCCGATCCCGGCAATTCCGAAGCTTCAATGCTGCTAGCGAGACGCTGTCTGTATACGTAAGTTACGAATCGAAATCCGATCGGCCGTGTGCCTGCTGGAGCAGGCGCGTAAAATGATGATCCGGGATCGATCAAAAATGTGACCCGGCCTGGTTTTCTCGTCCTGAGACCGGCCAGAAAAGCGATTGGCCCGCCGTGGGAACGGCGGACCAAGGCTTCGGTTGAAAGCGGCCATGATCTTGTCCGTCAACCTTGTCGTCTGATGGAATGATGGCAGGGTCAGCAACCACCGTCCGACCTGTGTGACATGCCGGAGGCGCCGTCCTGGTCCTGCGAATCCCGCATCGCCATTCGATGGCCCTGCATCATCTGGCCGTGCATCTGCTCCTTACCGTGAGCCATGCCCTGCATGTGGGCAGGATCGGGCTGGGCAGGCGCCGGCCTGGCCTTGAGGGTCTCCTCAAGATCGGGCATGCCCGGCGGCATCCCGTCCGCCAGCACCGGTCCGGCACTGACGGCGAGGAAGCCGAGAGCTGCGAGCGAAGCGATCATTGCCGTCTTCTTGCGCAAGTATCCATTCCTTCAAGTCTGGGTTTCCCGTTCGATCGAGCATATGCCCGGTCGATTGTCGCCCCTTCCGGAGCTTGCCCGTGAAATGGTGTCACCTTCCGCCTTGCTGTATACGTAATGTGCGAAGTCCGTCTCTGAGATGGCCATAAATTATCGCACTGGCATCGTTGTTGTGCCGATGTGTAACTATGGTTCGGACTCGAGAGCAGGACAGGTCGGCAACAGTGACTAATCCATGGCGGCCAGCAGACGCTCGAGAGGAATAGTGGCAAAAGTGGTGAAGCTGTCAGCAATGGCATAAGGCAGTACCAGCACCCGATTATGTACCATCGCGCCGCAGCTGTAGGCTACGTTTGGCACATAACCTTCGCGCTCATCCATGTCCGACCGCAAAAGCGGTAGCTTCGTCCGCGCCAGCAGCTTCGAGGGATCGTCACGGTCCAGCAGGCACGCCCCGATGCAATAGTTCCGAACGGCGCCGACTCCATGAGTTACGACCAGCCAGCCTTCGTCGATCTCGATCGGCGATCCGCAATTACCGATCTGGACAAACTCCCAAGGCCAGCGAGGTTCGATGGCTTTCGCTCCGCCACTCCAGTCGTGAATGTCCGCGGACGTCAGGAACCAGATATTTTCGTTATCCTCGCGCCCAAGCATGGCAAAGTGCCCGGCAATGCGTCGGGGGAAAAGCGCCATGCCCTTGCTACCGGTGGCATCCCCACGCAGCGGTCTGAGTTCGAATGTCCGGAAGTCCGGCGTGGACAACAACTCCTGCCGGACGGACTGGCCGCTAAATGCCGTATATGTACCGAAATAGGTGGCTCGGCCATCGTCGTCCAGGAAGCGGACCAAGCGAAGGTCTTCGATGCCACCACGCTGGCTGGGGGTTGTCGGAAAGATCACGATCTCCGAGAGATCGTGGCTGCCATCGCACTTGATCCGAATGCCCGCGTCCGGCCCGTCCTCGCCGGAGATGTTTTCAGTCTCCAGCACGAGCGGCATGGGGCTCGGAGGATTGATTGCTATGGTTCCGTCCGCGGCGCAAAACCCGGTGCGAAAGGTGACGGAGGAGATATGCCCCTCGCCCACGCCTCGCAGGGAAAGAATGAATCGGAGAGAGTTTTCAGGTACAGCAGACTGATCAGGATGCAGGACGATGCTCGGATTGAAAAGCGCTGCTGCCTCATAGGAATATTCGTTGCAAAAATGGGCACCGATCAAGAGCGCCTGTTCATGGGTGACCTCGCAATCACAGACGATGATGCCATCAACCTCGTGGAACCGCCGCAAAAACAGGGACGGAACCTCACGATGCCTTCCCGAGAAATCATCAAGAATGCGTTGCAACTCATCGTGGAGCGATGCTGGGTCGAGCGCCAGGACGCGGTCGGCGATGCGCTGCGCACGTGGCTGATCCGGTACCGCATATTTATAGGTTTCCGTCGACGGCATATAGGGTCTGATCACTACCCTTGCTGGATTGGGGCGGAGCAATTCGGGTAGCCGGTTGACAAATTCGGCGGTTGACACTGACTTCTCCAATACAGATCGACCGTGGAGCGTTCACGCAATCGTAAAGATGGTGCTCGGCATTACCCGACTATCGGGTGGCGGCACGGAAGGCTCCGGCGATGGCGGGTGCGATGATTTCCGCCGTTGCCGGATACTCGGACTTTGTGCCACGTGCCATGATCGCTGTCCTGGCGTAGTTGTCGGACACACAAGCTGTGACCGGGGGCTCTGGCCTGAACGTGACTATGTGGGGCACGTGCGAAGCGCGCCGCTCAGCTCGACATGTCCGCCATCGTTCGGCAGCTCGCCGCGCATTTCTTGCAGGTGGCCGAGCAACGCGCGATCCGCTGGTCCGCGCTATGGCGTCCGCATTCCTCGGCGCAGCGCTCGCAAGCGTCGGCGCAGGCGCGGCAGACGATGCGGTGCAGGGCAGATTCCCGCAGCATCGAGTTGGCGGTCGCCTGGCACAGTTCCGCACAGTCGTTCAGCATGGCGATCAGCGACGCCGTAGCTGACGCGCCGCCTTGCTTCGTCAGCCAAGCGGCGGTTTCCAGGCACATGCGGTGCGAAGCCACGCAATCGTCGATGCAGTCCGTCATCGACATCGCCATCCCTTCCATTCGATGCTGCTGCGCCGCCGCCGGCACAGCCAGCGTTCCGGCGGCGGCAAGGCCGGCGCCGGCCATCAGCAATTCGCGTCTCTCGATCATCATGCACCTCCCATCTGCTATCCCTTGAGCGCTGTGCCGCATCCGGCGGCCTCAGCCGTCGCAGGCGACCCATCCGACGCCGCACGCGCCTTCTCCCGCGCCATCCGGGTTTCCTCCCAGGGCCAGTGGCCGTTGATCTCGACCCCGAGCGAGATGCTCAGGAAGGTCCGCACCAGCACCAGCCCGGCCAGAACGATGAGATCGTCGAGCGTTGGGTTGATCACCAGCGACTTGACGATGTCGCCGGCGACCAGAAATTCCAGGCCGAGCAGGATGCTGCGGCCGAGCGCCGAGCGGAACGCGCTATAGGCCTCGGTTCGGTCGCCCGCCCTCGCCCGCCGCGCAAACAGAAAGGTTGCGAGCCCCGCGCCGACCAGGATGGTCAGCGTGCCCGCCAGTTCCAGGCCGATCACCGCGAGCCGGAAGAAGGCGCTCAGCCAGTCGGCCTCAATGGTGATCATACCAGCCTCGCTTGCGGATATTGTTGAAGCTGTCGGTGGCGTGACAGGCATAGCATTGGTCGACGCGCGCCTTCGATCCGGCTGCGCGCTGCGAGACCATGCTGAAATGCTCCATGAAGTGACTCGGCGGCGCCTTGTGGCACTCGGCGCACTGCGTCGAATTGACCGATGGATGGCGGTAATTGGCGATCTTCCAGCTGTCGGTCTTGTGGCAGCTCGCGCAGTCGGTGCCGAACAGGCCCTGGTGCGGATCGCGGAACGCATGGCAGCTCGCGCAATTGAGCGCGGTCTCGGGGGTCAGGCTTCGAGTGTTTGTCGACATGCCCGCCAAAGGCTGCCGCCACTTCGCCATGTCGAGCAACGCGGCGTGATCCATGCGGATGATGCCGCGCTCTCCCTCATGTTCGACGTGGCAGGAGGTGCACTGCGTCGCTTTCGCGTGGAACTGCGTCGACTGCTTCGTCCCGAAATCGGTGCCCGCATGGCAGGTGAGACAGGTCCGGGTTTCGACGCCCTTGCCCGGCGTGTGGCAGGCCGTGCATTGGCCGGCAAAGGACTGGTGCGCGCTCGAGAGCGGGCCGGGCGAGACGAGCTGCGCCACCAGGCCGGCATCCCTCGGCGCGTCCGATCGCATCCGGATCGCGACCGCGGCGACCATCACCAGCAGGGCTGCGATGAAGACGGCGTAGGAAAGACGCTGCCAGCTCATAGCCAGCGCAGCCCGTAATAGATCGCCGCGCCGACGTGGAGCGCGAGCAGCGCGAAGATGAGACAGCCCAGCAGGATGTGCAGGAACCGCCACCGCGCGAACAGGGTGTTGGTTGCCTCTTCGGCACGGATCGCGAATTCGGTATCGGCCAGCGCTGCGGCGATCCCCGCCTTGTCCTGGGGGCGCTGGCCCGCGGACGCATCCCCGGCGACGAACAGATAGCGCTTCCAGCCCGACAGCGGCGGGGCTGCGGTATCGGCCTGCGTCGGCGCCGCCGGCTCCTCGAGGAAGGCGGCGCGAAGCGAGGCCAGTTCTGACCTGCGTCCGCGCAGCGCCCGACCAAGCTGGGCAAGCAGGTAGCGGCCGATGAAGCCGGTGATGACCGTCATCAGCAGGAGGACGGTCAGAAGCAGGCCGACCGGGCTTTCGAGCTTGTGCGCGGCGTGGACCAGACCCAGGATCGGCGCCAGCACGCCGGCATAGACGTGGATGGCGAGCAGGGTTGGCTTGCTGACGACCCGGGAGAGCGCCTTGTCGACCCAGGCGATGTGCTTGGCCGCGACATAAGGAAGCGTCAGCAGCATCAGCACGAGCGCTGCGATCCCGATGATCCCGCCGGCCAGGCTACCCGGAAAGCGGGGCGACACATGCACGAGATAGCCGAACGGGAACAGCAGCAGGAACGCGACCAGCAGGCCCACGGCAATGTCGCTGCGTTCGCGCATCAGGCTTCGACCACGAGCGGCGTGCCCGTCCCCTTCGCCTGGCACGCGAGCACATAGCCTTGCGCCTTGTCGGCGGGCGCAAGGCCGGATTCGACCTCCATCGTCACTTCGCCCTGCAGCAGCTTGACCACGCAGGCGCCGCATGTGCCCGCACGGCATGCATAGGGGATCTCGACGCCCGCGCCCTCGGCCGCCTCCAGCACGGTCTCGTCCGCGGGCAAGGCCGCCGACACCCCCGACACGGAGAAGGTCACCGTGCTCGGCGCCACCTCGGCGCTCGGGGCCGGCTTATCCGCTGGCGGGGGCGCGGGCTTGACCTCGAGATCCTCGTGGTCGGCCGGCAGCGAGGCCGGACCGAACGCCTCGGTGTGCAGCTGCGCTTCGGGGACGCCGAGTTCCGCCAGCACGCCGCGCATCGCGCCCATCATCGCCGGCGGGCCGCACATATGGATGCGCCGGCTCGCGATCTCCGGCACCGCGGCCAGGATCATCTCGCGCGTGATCGGCCCTTCGGGGCCCATCCAGACGGTGCCGGGCGCGCGCTGCATCGCGGCGACGACATGGAGGTTGGGAAAACGGCGTTCGAGCCGCTCGAGCTCGTCGCGGAACACGAATTCCTCGGTCGACCGTGCGCCGTAGAAGAAGAAGATATCACCCTTCCACGCGGTGTCGGTGAGATAGCGCAGCACCGACATCATCGGGGTGATGCCGACCCCGCCCGCGATCAGCACGATGCTCTGGGCATCCGTTCCCGTGAAGGTGAAGGCGCCGAACGGTCCGCTGACCTTCAGCAGATCGTCGGCGACGACCTTGTCGTGCAGGTATCGCGAGACCACGCCCTGCTCCTCGCGCTTGACCGTCAGTTCGACATAGGCCCGCTGGGTCGGCGAAGAGGCGATCGTGTAGGAACGGCGCGCGGTCTTGCCCGCTTCGGGCTCTACCTCGACCTGCAGGAACTGGCCCGGCAGGAAGTCGAACGGCAGCCGGTCGGCGGTCGGGTCCGCGAGCCGGAAGGTCAGCACGCTCGGCGTCTCTCGCACGATCTGGACCACGCGCAGCTGCCCCGCCCAGCTTTTGGGCTTGCGCAGCGACGCCCCAGCGGGTGCGGCCGCATTGCTCGGCGCGAGCCCGGCGCTGTCGGCAACGGGTGCAGGCGCGGGCGCAACCCTGGTAGCGGGAGGGGCAGCCTTCGGCTCCGGCTTTGCTGGAACCTTGGCGGTGGCGACACCGCCGGCGATCGCCCCGATCCGCCGCAGGCGGAAGATCTGCAGCGCGATAAGCGTGGCGCTCACCAGCCCCAGGAACAGCATGAGAAGGAGGTGCGAGGGCGAGATGCCGAACCAGTGATCGGCATGGCCGGGCGCGGCCTGGTCGATGTCGAGCTGATCGCGCAGCCAGGCAAGCCCGACCTCCCGGGGCGGCTGCAAGCCCCCGATCGCGCCCTGCGCGGCGGTGCCGGAGCGGAACAGGTCGGTTCCCTCGCGCAGGCGCCGCGCCGCATCGAGCCGGGCCGAGACCGTGGTCGCACGCGCGCCGTCGGCCGAGGCGGCGTTGATCATCGCCAGACCCGTGCTTACCCGTTCGCCGGCCTGCGCAGCGACCCGCTGCCTTGCCGCTTCGTCAAGCGCGGGAAAGGCGAGCAGCTGCGAGATGAAGCCGGTCCGGCGCGATTCGTGGCCGTGCTCATTCTCCCCTTCCCCATTGATCATGCGATCCATCATGGGGTTCATCATCTTCGCCATGTCCGACGACCCCGGCTCTGCCGGTGCGGACATGCCCCCGCCGGCCGGCATGCCTGCGCCATGATGCGCGGCATGATCCTCGCCCTCCTGCGCGCCCGCGCTCGCGGACAGGCTGAGAGCGATTGCGCAGCCGAGGCTCAAGCGTCGAAGGCTGATCCGCCTGGACATCCTCATCCCCTTAGTGTGCGAGCCTACATATCCTTCATCGGCATCGCCGCATTGCCCGGCGCGGGATCGGGTGCCGGCGCGGTCTGGTTGCCGGCCCCGGCGCGCATCGCGTCATGGTCCATCGCCTGACGGTGATGCCGCTCCATCTCGGCCTGGTTGCTCATCGCGTCCATCGGCGCCGCGTCTGCAGCGTTGCCGCTGTCGGTCAGGACCGGGGTGGCGGCGACGCTGTTCGCCGCGGGCGGCACCGTCTGGTCGGCCTGGCGGTCGCAGCCCGAAAGCGCGAGCGCCAGCAACAGGCTTCCGCCGACAAGTGGAAGGGCTTTCTTCGCATGGTCGATCATGGCTTTGCTCCTTGGCTTGAAAACTGTGTCCGGGCGCCATCCCTGGCGTCCGGACCGGCTCATTGCGCGCTGCGCAGAATCCGGAGACACCGGTCGTGCGAGAGGTTCATCGGGTTGCGCCCCTGCCCCTTCATCTCGCCATGATCATGCGGCGTCTGGAGACCCATATTGCCCTCCATCGCCCGGCAACTCTCGACCTGCGCCGAGGTCGGCCGCGTGGTCACACAGGCGCCTAGAAGCAGCGCCGGCGTGAGGACGGCGATCAAACGCATTTTCTTCATGACAAAACCCCTTTCGCTCGTGGTGATCGTTCGTCCTGCGCTGCCTGATGTTTCTTGTTATGCTGCTGGTCTTTCCGCCGCGCCGTCAGGAAGGCGAGGATCGGGCAATCGGAGACCGGCACTTCGCCCGGGCATTCGTCGGCGAGCATCCGCAGCATGTCGCGGATATCCGACAGGCGCTCGAGCCGGGCTTCGGCGTCCGCGATCTTGGCAAGCGTGATATCGAGCACGGCCTGGGCATGCGCGGTGTCCGACGCCCTGAGCGCCAGCAGCTGCCGGGCCTGTTCGAGTGTGAAACCAAGCTCCTGCGCCGAGCGGATGAAATTGACGCGCTCGAGGTCGGTCGCGTCGTAGAGCCTGTAGCCCGCTGCCGTGCGCGCGGGCTCGCGCAGCAGGCCCATCCGCTCATAATAGCGGATCGTATCCCGCCCCACGCCTGCGGCCGCGGCCAGTTCGCCGATCTTGAAATTGCCCATGTCATCCGCTCGATCATGCCGGTTGGACCATGGTCCAGGGTCAAGCGGTTTCGCTTTGACCCCGAACGGTCTCCTCGTCGCCGGCGGCCCGCTGCCCCGACGCGTCGCAGGGCAGCCCGTGCCGCCGGGCCACCGGCTTGTCAGTTCTTGCGAAGCTCGACGATGTCGTGCCTGGCAGGCGTGCCGTCGGCGACGGACACGTGCGCGAAGTGATCGTCAAAGATATGGTCGATCGTCACATGGCCGACGAGCTGGCGGTGATAGGTCGGCGCCACGCCCTTGGACGGACCCGGATGGGTCACGACGCGATAGACCTCGAGCTTCTGGCCGACCTCGGCGCCATCGGCCTTGCCGATGCAGACGACCGTGCCGTTGCTGCCCGTGTCGACGATCGAGCCGCGCATGAACAGGCTGTGCCCGATGCCCTGGGCCATAGCGGGGACGGCAGCAAGCATCGAAATGCCGGCAAGCGCGACCATGAGAGTTTTTCTGACCATATTCACCTCCTTGGATGGTAAGCCACCGCCCGGACTTTGCCGAGGGGAAGAGCGTCTCTTCAGGCTTGGGACTACGGTCCCGGGTCCAGCCTCGATATACGTAGAGGCCGCAGCCGATCTTCTTCCCCGGGCCGGATCTTTATTGACGCGGAGTTGACGGAATCAGCCGTCAGCACTTCAAAATCCGCGCGGCGCGAGACTTTGGTTGGCTGCGCCCGCGAAACCCGCTAGATATCGAGGCCCGTGAAACGCCTGCTCGCCCTCCTGCTCGTCATCGGAGCGCTGTCCGGTCTCTTCGGAGCCCAGATGGCGGCCGCGCACAGCGTGCCGCAGGCGGCAGGCGCGCCGCTGGCCAAGGGCATGGATGCGGACTGCATGGCGATGATGGCCAAGCAGCAGCCTGCGCCCAGCGAAAAGCCCTGCAAGGGCCTGACGCTCGATTGCATCGCCGCGATGGGGTGCGTGATCCCGCTGGTCGCAGCGGACCTGGCAGGCGGCGTTGCGCCTGCGCGTCTCTACGACGCGCCCAGCTTCTGGACGACCGACACGATATTGACCGGCAAGGCGGTTGCGCCCGAGCCGGATCCTCCCACCAGCCTTGCCTGATTGAACGAGCACGGGCTGCGCGCATCGATCGATGCGTGCGCGCCCGGTTTCCTTCTTTTCAGTCAAAGGTTTTCGTGATGATCAAACTGCTTCCGGCCGCCCTTGTGGCGGCCCTCAGTCTCGCCGCGCCTGCGCTTGCAACCGACGCGAGCCGCACGCCGCAAGGCCATTGGGAATGGCGGTCGGCGCCGCAATATGGTCCGCGGGCGACTGGCCCTGCGCGTGTCCGCATATGGGTGCCCGACAGCCGGGACATGGCCAGCTGCGATTGCGCGATGATGCAGGCAAGCGCCGCCGACTGCATGCGCGGCGCAGTCAGGTCGGACAAGGGCTAAACCCGCTCCGGAGCGGCGCGTCACATCTTGGCGCGCCGCATCTGTCATGAGGGGATGATATCCATGATCATGATGCCGAGGCGCGCTGTGCGACGCCTGTTGCTCTCTATCGGTGCGACGCTTGCGAGCGCCTGGGCCGTGCCGGTGTCGGCCGGCCCGCTCACCTACGAGCAGGCCGTGAGGCTCGCTGCCGCCAACGCGCCAAGCCTCAAGGCGCGCGCGGCGGCGACAGCCGGCGCCCGCTCTTCGGCGGTCGCGGCCGATCGCCTGCCCGATCCGACGCTCGACCTGGGCCTGCAGAACTTCCCGGTGAGCGGCCCCAATGCCGGCAGCTTCACGCGCGACGATTTCACTATGGCGACGATCGGGTTCAGCCAGACCTTCCCCAATCTCGCCAAGCGCCATGCACGCGCCGCGCGCGCCGCGGCCGATATCGGTATCGCCGAGGCGGGCGAGCTGGTCGAAGGCCGCAACGTGCGGCTCGAGACCGCCCTCGCCTGGGTCGATCTCTATTATGGAGAACGCCGGCTCCGGCAGCTCGACCTGCTCGATGCCAGCCTCGACGACCTGCAGAAGACCGTGACCGCACGCCTGGCGTCGGGCAGCGCGCGCCCGAGCCAGGCGCTCGAGCCCGACCAGCTCCGCGCCGCCATCGCCGATCGCCGCGCCGAGATGGCTGCGGTGGTGGCGCAGGCGCGGGCCCGGCTCGCGCGCTATACCGGCGACCCCGACCCGCAGGCGACGGGCGACCCGCCGATGCTCGATGTCGATCCGATCCGGCTACGGGCCGGGATCGATGCGCTTCCCGCCCTGCGCGCGCAGGACGCGCGGATCGCAGTCGCCGAAGCGGACGTGCGTCTCGCGCGCGCCGACAAGCGCCCCGACTGGAAGGTCGGCGTCACCTATGGCCGGCGCGATCCCATGTACGGCGACATGGCCTCGGTCGGCGTGTCGATCGACCTGCCGCTGTTCGCCGGCAAGCGCCAGAACCCCAGGATCGCTGCAAGCGAGAGCCTTGCGCAAGGGGGTCGGTTCGACCGCGAGGCGATCCGCCGCGAGCTGGTGGCGCAGCTCGACGCCGATCTCGCAGACCATGCCATGCATCTCTCCCGGTTGCGCAATGCCCGCGAGACGCTGGTGCCACTCGCCAGGCACCGCGCCGAGCTCGACCGCGACAGCTATGGCGCCGGCAAGCTCGACCTTGGCGCCGCGCTGCTCACGACGCTCGGGCTCGCGGAGGCCGAGGTCGAGGCGCTCAACCGCGAAGCCGACGTCGCGCGCGACGCGGTCCGCATCACTATCACCTATGGGGAGGAGCGGCCATGACGCTCGATAAATCCGCGCTGCGCTGGGGCGCATCGATCCTGGCTGTCGCGCTGCTGGCCGGCGGCACAGGCTATTGGGCTGGCCATCGCCAGGCACCGCAATCGGAGGCGACCACGCCCGCCGGGGCAGGCAAAGTCCTTTACTGGTACGATCCGATGTTCCCCAACCAGAAGTTCGACAAGCCCGGCAAGTCGCCCTTCATGGATATGCAGCTCGTGCCGCGATACGCGGACGGAGGAAGCGCCGGCGCGGCCCCCACGGTCGCCGTCGATCCCGCCGCGCGGCAGAGCCTGGGATTGCGGGTCGTCGCGGCGAAGATGGGCAGCCTTGCCTCGGCCCTCGAGGTCACCGGCACGATCGACTTCAACCAGCGCGACGTCGCCGTCATCCAGGCGCGTTCGGGCGGGTTCGTGAGCCGCGTCTATGCGCGAGCGCCCGGGGACGTGGTCCGCGCCGGCGCGCCGATCGCGGACCTGCTCCTGCCCGAATGGGGCGGCGCGCAGACCGAATATCTGAGCGTCAGGCGGCTCGGCAAGCCCGACCTCACCGCGGCCGCGCGCCAGCGACTGCGGCTGATGGGCATGTCCGACGGCCTCATCGCCAGCGTCGAGCGGAGCGGACGCCCGAACGGCGTGGTGACGATCACGACGCCGATCTCGGGCACGATCCAGACGCTCGACGCCCGTGCCGGCGTGACGCTCGCCATGGGCCAGACGCTCGCCCAGGTAAGCGGGCTCGGCACCGTCTGGCTCAATGCCGCGGTGCCCGAAGCGCGCGCGGGCGATGTCCGGGTCGGCCAGAATGCCAGCACCACGCTGGCGGGCTTCCCCGGCGAGCGCTTCGCCGGCCGGGTGATCGCGATCCTGCCGACCACGCAGGCCGACAGCCGCACGCTCACCGTGCGGATCGAGCTGCCCAACCGGGACGGCCGGTTGCGGCCGGGCATGTTCGCCAGCGTCGCGCTTGGCGGCGATGCCAAGCCGGCGCTGCTGGTGCCGAGCGAAGCGGTGATCCGCACGGGCAGGCGCACGCTCGTCATGCTGGCCGCAGGCGACGGGCGCTATCATCCCGCCGAGGTCCGCATCGGCCGCGAGGCAGGCGGCGAGACCGAGATCCTTGCCGGCCTGTCGCCCGGCGAGAACGTCGTCGTCTCGGGGCAGTTCCTGATCGATTCCGAGGCGAGCCTGTCGGGAATCGAGGCGCGGCCGATCGGCGGCGGTGCGGCATCGGCGACCATCGCCGCGCCGGCGTCGAAAGCCACGCTGTACGAGACGACGGGCAAGATCGAGCGGATCACGGCCAATTCGGTGACGCTCAGCCACGAGCCCGTTCCCGCGCTCGACTGGCCGGCGATGACGATGACCTTCGCGCTCGCCAATCCGGGCATCGCGCGCGGCTTCAAGGCGGGTGACCGGGTCCGGTTCGGGTTCGACCGGCCCCCGGCGGGACCGACGCTGCGGCATATGGCGAAGGTGGCGGGCCAGTGATCGCCCATCTCATCCGCTGGTCGGTGAGGAACCGCTTCTTCGTCGTGCTCGGCATGCTCGCGCTGGTCGGCGCGGGCCTGTGGGCGGTGCGCTCGACCCCGATCGACGCGCTGCCCGATCTTTCCGACGTGCAGGTCGTGATCCGCACTTCCTATCCGGGTCAGGCGCCGCAGATCGTCGAGAACCAGATCACCTATCCGCTCACCACCACCATGCTGTCGGTGCCCGGCGCCAAGACGGTGCGCGGCTATAGCTTCTTCGGCGACAGCTTCGTCTATGTGATCTTCGAGGACGGCACCGATCTCTACTGGGCGCGCAGCCGCGTGCTCGAATATCTCAACCAGGTCCAGGGTCGGTTGCCGGCCAGCGCCCGCAGCGCGCTCGGGCCGGACGCGACCGGGGTCGGCTGGGTCTATGAATATGCGCTGGTCGACCGCACCGGCCGGCACGATCTCTCGCAGCTTCGCGGGTTGCAGGACTGGTTCCTGCGCTACGAGCTGAAGACCGTGACCGGCGTGGCCGAAGTCGCCAGCATCGGCGGCATGGTCAAGCAGTACCAGGTGCTGCTCGATCCGGTGAAGCTCGCGGCCTACGGCGTAACCCACGCCCAGGCAGTGCAGGCGATCAGCCAAGCCAATCAGGAAGCCGGCGGCTCGGTGCTGGAAATGGCCGAGGCCGAATATATGGTCCGCGCCTCGGGCTATCTGAAAACGCTCGACGATTTCCGGGCAATCCCGCTCAAGACTGCGGCGGGCGGCGTGCCCGTCCGGCTCGGCGATGTCGCCACGATCCAGGTCGGCCCCGAGATGCGGCGCGGCATCGCCGAACTGAACGGCGAAGGCGAGGTCGCCGGCGGCGTCGTTATTCTTCGGTCAGGCAAGAACGCCCGTGAGACCATCGCGGCGGTCAAGGACAAGCTCGCCGATCTCAGGAAAAGCCTGCCGCCGGGCGTCGAGGTGGTCACGGTCTATGACCGCTCGCAGCTGATCGATCGCGCGGTCGAGAACCTCACCCGCAAGCTGGTCGAGGAGTTCATCGTCGTCGCATTGGTCTGCGCCCTGTTCCTCTGGCACGTCCGCTCGGCGCTGGTCGCGATCCTGACCTTGCCGCTCGGTGTGCTGGCCGCGTTCGTCGTAATGCGGTTCCAGGGGGTGAACGCCAACATCATGTCGCTGGGCGGCATCGCCATCGCCATCGGCGCGATGGTGGATGCGGCGGTCGTCATGATCGAGAACGCCCACAAGAGGATCGAACGCTGGGAGCAGGATCACCCGGACAGACATCTCGATGGCGAGATGCGCTGGATCGTCGTCACCGAGGCGGCGGCCGAGGTCGGGCCGGCGCTGTTCTTCAGCCTGCTGATCATCACGCTGTCGTTCATTCCGGTCTTCACCCTGGAGGCGCAGGAAGGCCGGCTGTTCGCGCCGCTCGCCTTCACCAAGACCTATGCGATGGGCGCGGCCGCGATCCTGTCGGTGACCCTGGTGCCGATCCTGATGGGATGGCTGATCCGGGGCCGCATTCCGGCCGAGCAGGCCAATCCGGTCAATCGCTGGCTCACCAATATCTACCGGCCCGCGATCGACTGGACGATGAAGCGGCCCAAGGCAGTGCTGCTGATCGCGGCTCTGGTGTTCGCCACCACGGCCTGGCCGCTCAGCCGGCTCGGCGGCGAGTTCATGCCCAATCTCGACGAGGGCGACCTGCTCTACATGCCCTCGGCGCTGCCGGGCCTCTCGGCCGCCAAGGCGAGTGAGCTGCTCCAGCAGACCGACCGCCTGATCAAGACCGTGCCCGAAGTCGAAAGCGTGTTCGGCAAGGCCGGCCGCGCCGAGACCGCGACCGATCCCGCGCCGCTCGAAATGTTCGAGACGACAATCCAATTCAAGCCCCGCGACCAGTGGCGGTCGGGCATGACGCCCGAACGCCTTGTCGACGAGCTCGATCGCCGGGTGAAGCTTCCGGGTCTCGCCAATATCTGGGTGCCGCCGATCCGCAACCGCATCGACATGCTCGCGACGGGCATCAAGAGCCCGATCGGGGTCAAGGTGTCGGGCAGTGACCTCGCCGAGCTCGACCGCATCGCGCATGATGTCGAGACCGTGGCCAGGAGCGTGCCCGGCGTCAGCTCGGCGCTCGCCGAGCGGCTGACCGGCGGACGCTATGTCGATGTCGACATAGACCGCGCCGCCGCCGCGCGGTTCGGGCTCAACATCGCCGACGTCCAGGCCATCGTCTCCGGCGCGATCGGCGGCGAGACGATCGGCGAGACGGTCGAGGGCCTCGCCCGCTATCCGATCAGCGTGCGCTATCCGCGCGAATTGCGCGACAGCCTCGAAAGGCTGCGGGCGCTACCGATCCTGACGCCCGCGGGCCAGCAGATCACCTTGGGCACCGTGGCAAACGTCTCGATCGCCGAGGGACCGCCGATGCTCAAGACCGAGAATGCCCGGCCTTCGACCTGGGTCTACGTCGATGTGCGCGGGCGCGATCTTGCCTCGGTGGTCGGCGATCTGCAGCGTGCGGTGGCGAAACAGGTCAGGCTCTCGCCTGGGGTCAGCATCGCTTACTCTGGCCAGTTCGAATATCTCGAGCGCGCGGTCGACCGCTTGAAGCTGGTCGTGCCCGCGACGCTGCTGATCATCTTCGTGCTGCTCTACCTCATCTTCGGCCGCTTCGACGAGGCGGCGCTGATCATGGGGACGCTGCCGTTTGCGCTGACCGGCGGCATCTGGACGCTTTATCTGCTGGGGTTCAACCAGTCGATCGCCACCGGGGTCGGGTTCATCGCGCTCGCCGGCGTCTCCGCCGAGTTCGGGGTGGTGATGCTGATCTATCTCAAGAACGCGCTGGCCGAGCGCGGCGCACATCCGGACGCTGCCGAGGTCGAGGCCGCCGTGCGCGAAGGCGCGCTGCTGCGCGTCCGTCCCAAGGCGATGACGGTGGCGGTGATCCTGGCCGGCCTGCTGCCGATCCTGCTGGGATCAGGCGCGGGTTCGGAGGTCATGAGCCGGATTGCCGCGCCGATGATCGGCGGCATGCTGACCGCGCCCTTGCTCTCAATGTTCGTCCTGCCCGCCGCCTACCTGCTGTTGCGCCGGCCCAAGACCGATCCCATCCCTCAACCCGTTTCATCATGAAGGAGAAGACGATGAACCATGCACGACTGACCATTGCCCTCGGCCTCGCCGCCCTGACTGCCGCGTGCGGCAAGAAGGCGGAGGCCCCCGTTGCGACTGAGACCAACGAGGCGGCGCCCGCCGCGACCATGAGCGGCGACATGGGCAACATGTCGATGGCGCCTGACGCGAACGCCGCGATCAAGGCCAAGGGCCATGGCACCGTCACCGCGATCGACAAGGCGGCAGGCACGATCACGCTCGATCATGGTCCGATCCCGGAGGCCAAGTGGCCCGCGATGACGATGGCGTTCAAGGCCGCGCCGTCGATCACCGATGCGGTCAAGGTCGGCGACAAGGTCGATTTCGACCTCTCGCTCAAGGGCAGCGATGGCGAGGTCACCGCGATCGCAAAGCAGTGATCCGCTAAGTTCGACCGGAAAAAGCTGGTTGCGTCGCCGCTCCCGGGCGGCGACGCCCGTGCCGGCCGTCTGCCTGGCTGTGCGCCCGGTCGACGGTTGCGACCGGCAACGCCCAATGCCAGCGGCGTTTCCCTGCGCGATCACCGACAATTTGAGCACGCTTCGCGGATCGCACATTGAACGTGCAAGCCGCCCTTGCTCGCGATAGCCTGAACGGCAAGGAGCCCAGTTTAGATGACCCAGCCAGTATGACCTTGTTACCCGCGACACATCATGATCTCGTGAGCGAGCTTGTCCGTCGTTGGCGAGACGATCCCGGCGCCACCTATCGCTCCTGGTTTCTGTGGGACGAACGGCTGAAAAACTTCCGCTCCATCCGTCGCGGGCTGCAGCAGGTGGTCGCAGAAATCGAAAGTGGGCGGTTCGGCGTCGCCTATCGCGGCTCGTCACTGGAAACGGTTGTCCACTCGATCGCCGAACAGCGGCAGATCTTCAAGGGCGCCGACCATGCCTGGCTGTGGAAGCCCAAGCTGCGCATTCCAGACATCTACGAAAGCCCGGACAACCAGCGGGCGTTCGGTCGCCTGCTCGACAATTGCTCGTGCTGCGATACCGCCGAGGAGATCATCAGCCACATCCGCAGCATAGACGCGCTCAAGATCAAGGGGCTGGGGCCGGCGGCGGCCAACCTGCTCTATTTCCTTCACCCGACGCTGGTGCCGCCCTTCAATACCGCGATCGTCAAGGGCTACAATGCCGTCACCGGCGCCAAGGTGAAGCTCGGGTCATGGGATCATTTTCTCGCCATGCGCGCCGGCATCCTCGACCTCAACGACCGTTACCGCGAGTTGCTCTCCAACGATCTCGGCGCGATCGGCGGACTGTTGTTCGACATTGGCTCGGGCCGCTATCCCGCGCCACCGCTGGAGGATGACGCAACGGCGGCCGACGACTGGCTCGGCAGATTGGAACATGCCAGAGCGGAGGCAAGCCGGCTCGACAAGACAGCCGCCGCGCAGGGCGAAACCGATCGCACGCACGCCGAAATCCAGGCCTGGCTGCGCGACCTCGGCCATGCCCTCGGTTACGATGTGTGGATCGCCGCCAATGACCGCGGTCGACTTCACGCTGGCTGCCCGCTTGGACAGGGATGCCTCGAGCGCCTTCCAGACGCCATTGCGACCTCTCCCGGAGCGGACTCGATCCGCCTCATCGACGTGTTGTGGCTGGCGAAGGGTGGCGACGGCGTCGCCGCCGCGTTCGAGGTTGAACATTCGACCTCGATCTACTCGGGGATCGTGCGCATGCTCGATCTGGCGCTGTCGGGGAGCGATCTGCACGCTGCCGCCGGGCTATTCCTGGTCGCACCGAATGCGCGCGAGCAGGACGTTCGCGCGCAACTCCGTCGCCCGGCTTTCAGCCGTATTGCCGATCTCGACTTCGCCTATCTGCCCTATGGCGAGCTGGAGAGAAACAGGGACGCGATCGCTCGTTTTGGAACGGGATTGAAGGCCATCAAGGCGATCTCAAGCCCCCTTCCCTGAAACACGGACCATTGTGCCGCTGCTGGCAAGGGCCACCGGCCAGCTCCATAAGCTCATGCCGGTCCGATGAGGTTGCTTGGGGAGCGACGCCCTCCTGCAATCGAGTCGACCAGCGACCCCATCAGCCGATCTTCGCCATCAGCCTGCCCGCTGCGCCCTGCTCTGCAGCAAGGTTGCGATTATAGGCGAGTGGCATTCGCGGTGACTTCCACCGCAATGCATCCATGATCCCAGCCAGATCCTCTCCGCTCGCAAACAGATCCTGGTTCAGCCCGATCCGCGTCGAGTGCGCGCTGATGCCCTTGAGCAGCCGCGCCAGATCCTCGGCTGTGAGGTCGGGCAGAGCGCCACGATCGAACGCGCGCTGGATGATCGAGCGGAAGATCGGCCCGATCGAACCCGGGTGCAGCGCGACGGTGCCGATGTCATATTCGACCCGCGCCTTCACCGCAGGCCTGGGCAGCGTCTTGCGCAGATCCCAGGTCTCCCGCCCCGAGATGCTGTCGATCGGCCGACCGCGCACGGCGGCGCGCGCCTTGTAGCGCCGCACCTGCACCCGCCGGAACAGCGGCCCCGCCGTGATCCCGGCCGCTTCGGTCCAGGCCGCGATCGCCGACACGGTACGCGGGCTGAGATAGGCGGTTGCCCCCTCCCCGTCTTGATCGCCCTTGCTGCGCAGGATCTGCAGCAGCCGCGCCTCGGGATCGATCGCCTCTTCGATATGCTCGATGGCCACGGCTACCAACTCGGACGCACGCAGGCCGGTGTCATAGGCGGCAGACAGCAGCGCGCGATCGCGCAGCCCCGGCAGATCGTTTCCGCAGCTCTCGAGCAGCGACCGGACGTTGAGACCACGCGCCTTGTCGCGTTCCACGTCGCGCACCGGCCCCTTGAACCGCAGCGGCCTTGCCTGCTTCTGCGCTGCGCCCTTCTCACGGCGCACCGCTTGCAGCCGCAGCTTCACCAGCGGCGCGGGGGTTGGGTCCTTGAGTTCGAGCAACTGATGGATCTTGGCGATCGACGCCTTGTAGCGGGATAGCGAGGCTGGGCGGCTCCCCTTGCCTGCCCGCGAGTCGAGATAGTCGGCCACCGTCTCGGCCGTCGCCGGCAGTGCAATCCGGTTGTTGCGCCTACACCACGCATCGAACGCCTCGACGTCGGACTTGA
>NZ_JAASQV010000005.1 GCF_011761945.1 Sphingomonas leidyi | reverse complement strand
GCGCCCCCCCCCCGCCCCGGCCCGGGACACCGGGGGCAAGTCCCCGGGGGTCATCGGGGGGGCCGCGCCCCTTCCCCCCCAACCCGGTTTGGGGGGGTTTTTCCGGCCCCCGCCGGGCCCCCCCCCCCCCCCCCCCGAGGGATCTCTCTGCGCACAGCCCGCGCCCGGGACGAGATGGCGGAGCGCCAGGACCGGACGGAACCCGGCCGGCTGCTATGCGAAGCCCGGTCACAGATACTACGTGACTGGTTCTTGCCTATGCGCGGGCTGATGCCGGCCATGGCTCGACGAGGAACGCCGAAACCATTTCCTGCGGAAGCCTTGCCGGCCGGAGCGTGGCGGCATCGATGCAGCACCAGCGCGATTTCGCCTCGGCGATCAGCTCCGGTCCGCGCCGGATGAGCGTGTCGTAATAGGCGCTTTCGCGCCGGACCCGCTCGAGGACCACGGTGGCCACCAGCGCATCGCCAAGGAATGCGGGCTTGCGATAGGTGATCTCATGTTTCACCGCCATCCAGCGGAAGGCGGCGACCGCCTCGGGCAAAGCGCGCGCGTGCCAGTGACCGAGCACGGCGGCCTGGATCCAGCTGAGATAGGTCGCGTTGTTGACATGGCCCAGCGCATCGATGTCCTCCGGACGGATGGCGATCCCATGCGCGTGCGGCGGGCTGTGGACCATGCCGCTCATTTCCGCCGCAACGGCCAGATCGGACGTGCGTCCGAACGATAGCCGTGGCGGCGCAGGTAGCGCTCGCGCCGACGGCGCAGGACCAGGATCGCTACCCAGAGACCCAGCGTGAGCGCGATGAGCGCAATCAACGCATAGGCGATAGCCAGACGGGTTTCGATGGCTTGGCTCCCCCAGAGGTAAGCGGGAGCGCCATGTCTCTCAGCCATCGGCGCTTACCGGAGAAGAACTGCCGACGATGGCTTTTGCTAGCACATTCCGTGTCGAGCGGACATGCAAATCATCGGCTCGCTGAAACCGGCAGGGGGGAGCGGATCGGCGGCAGACGTCACGGATTGTGCGGCGTCCGCCATGCGAGGGCTGGACGCGAAACGTCAGACCTCGTCGGCATCCAGGCGACGGTCGATGTCCTCTGCAAGCAGATCGAGTTGGTCGAAGGTGGCGATCACTTCGCAGGACGTCCCATCGCTCAGGAACAGCCGCACGAGATAGTCCTCGCCGTGCGGCCCGAGTTCGATGCGTGCGAGCCGCGCGGGATCATCCATTAGCGTTCTCCTGTCGATGCGCCATTGGTCGAGCTGCCAGATTCCATTTGCCGGCGACCTGCCGAATCACGGCTCGCGCGGCGTCATCCTGTTCCGGGCGGCAACTGACGCGGACATCCCAATTATATTCGGAAGTCGCATCCTCCCCCTCGGCAAGGGTCGGAAGCTCGAAGAGGATCCGGCTGTCGGACGTGTCGCCGGTCAGCACCTGCGTGGCCCATTCGAGTTCGGCGCGGAGTTCGCCGGCGGTTTTGAGGGGCTTGGGAATGCGCCCGTCCATGTGCTGCTCCTGGCCAAGCGGGAGCGCTCCGAGTTTCCCAGCCGCCAGCGCTCGGGAACGACTGCTGACGATGCCATAGACTAGCATGGTACCGGTGAGCGACCAATGTGGTTTATTTCCCCCGCGCAGGTTCTGCTTTGGGTGATCTTCGGCTAGGGTGCCGCAATCGCAGGCCGTTCCATTCGTAGGCGCCGGCGGCTGAGAGACCATCGCGCTCCCGCTTACGGCCGAGGAAGCAGCTCGATGGATCCCGAAACTCTCCGTCCCCCGAAGGAGACTGGCACGGTCTGCTTCTATAATCGTGTCGGCGGCTTCGGCGTCATCCAGCCCGATCGCGGCGGGAAGGACGCGTTCGTTCATTCGAGCGCGGTCGAAGCCTCCGGTCTCGCCTGCCTCGCCGCGCAGCTTCGCGTCCGCTATGTGCTGCGCACCGACCAGCGGGGCCAGACCTGCGCGCATGAGCTCACCCTCGTGCATGACTGAGGCGCTCGAACGTGCGCTCGTCACCCTGGACCGTGCCACCTCCTTCCTCGGCGCAGGGTTGCGCACGATCCCGGATGCGGGGCGGATCGTGCCGGCCGCACCGATCGCCGGCAGGTATCGCGCGAAGGTGATCGGCAACGGCCTCCGCGAGCTCGACCGGTTTCTCAACCTGCTGATCGACGAGGCGCTGCACGCCCGGGGCCTGACCGCGTTCCCCGGCCAGCGGAACACGGCGAACAAGCTGCGCGCCTACCGCGTTGGGACCGGCCGGCCGCACGGGGATGAGGCGCAGTTGCGGGCGCTTGGACGATCCCGCGAATGCCTGTTCCATTGCGCGGGCCTGGTTTTGCGGGGAGACAGCCCCGGCGATGCGTTCATGACCACAGGATGGCCAGCGTCCGCTGCGGACGATGCCCCCTTGCGCCGCGTCGCCGTCGGCAGCGACCTGGCCGTCGGAGGCGACGACCTTGTCCGGGTTTGCGCTTTCTATCGCCGCATCGGCGCCGAGATCGGCGCGAGCGTGCGCTCAGCTGGTTTCCATAGCGATGCGCCTCGGCCGTCCGGACGCGATGCATTGGAAGCGGACGGCCGGATTGGCGATCATCAAGGAACGATATGCGCGGGCGCGGATTGTATGCGGATCGTATATCACTAATGCCGGTTCATCGCATCGGCGTCCGAGCGACTGCCTGAGCGGGAGTAACCCTCTGTCCTGCTTTCGAACGCACTCTGCAGGGGCGATCGGGGCAATCGATGGAGCAAGCGGCAGATTCCCGCAAGGTGACGGTTCTGGTGGTGGAGGACGAGGCGCTCGTCCGGCTGTCCGCCGTGGCGCTGGCGGAGGACCACGGCTTTTGCGTGCATGAAGCAGCCGACGCCGAACAGGCGATCGCGATCCTGGAAAGCTGCCCCGAGATTCGCATCGTCCTGACGGACATACAGATGGTCGGCAAGATGAACGGCCTCGAACTTGCCGCCTATGCGCATCGTCGCTGGCCGCCGCTCAAGTTCATTATCGTGTCCGGCGAAGTCGCTCCGTCGCCGCAGGACATGCCTGAAGGCAGCCGCTTTTTCGCGAAACCCTACGATGCGTCCGCAGTCGGCCGCGCCCTGTGCAGCATGGTGTGATCGGACGGGCGTCCGCCCGCCTCCGCGCCGCGGCTTCGCGCGCCTGAGCGCGCTTCAGGCCGTTCCGGACTCCACTGCGAGGCCGATCCTGCGCTCCTCGGCCAATCTGATACGCGAAACCCCCGCTGCTGTTCTCGCATGCGACCGCCCTCTCGCACTCCTGCCGGGCGCGCATGGAGGCTCGCGACGATGATGCCCGCTGCGGCAGGCGCTGCAATCGACGCGGACATGGGGTTCTCCGGATGGACTTAAGCACCGGCGGTCTTGCGCCGGACGACAGCAAGACCGCCGCGTTACTTTTGCGGCGACCGCTTACCGTGATCGGGCGCCGCGCCGGGCAAAGTCGACAGTGACCACCTTGCCGTCGCCGGGTACCTTGTCGGTGTCGCCTCCGTCGCGGAGTTGGTCGAGATAGTCGGACCAGTGCTGCATCATGCGCACGCGCTCCTCCCAATACTGGCCGCGGGCGTAGGCACGACGCACGCCATTATTCTCCATGTGCGCGAGCTGGCGCTCGATCGCATCCGGGTTCCATAGTCCCATCTCGTTGAGCAACGTCGCCGCCATGGCGCGGAAGCCATGCGCGGTCATCTCGCTGCCGCTATAACCCATTCGCCGGAGCGCGAAGGTGACGGTGTTCTCGGACATGGGGCGCTTCCAGGTATGGGACGCCGGAAAGACATAGGGGCTGTGGCCGGTCAGCGGCCGTATCTCGTCGAGCAGGTCCAGCACCTGCCGCGACAGCGGCACCTGATGCGGCCAGCGCATCTTCATCTTCTCGGCCGGGATCGACCACACCGCGCGTTCGAGGTCGAACTCGCTCCATTCGGCCCGGCGCAGCTCGCCGGGACGCACGAACACGTGCGGCGTCATCCGCAGCGCGAGCCTGGTGACCGCGTATCCGGGACAATCCTCGATGTCCCGGAGCAGCTTGCCGACCTCCTTCGGGCGCGTGATCGCGGCGAAGTGCTTTGTCTTCGGAACGATGATCGCGCCGCGCAGGTCGCGGGCGACGTCAATCTTCGCCCGTCCGGTGGCGATGCCGTAGCGAAAGACGCGGCTGATCACGCTGCGCATGCGCCGCGCGCTTTCATAGCGCCCGGTCGCCTCGATCTTACGCAAGACGGCGAGTACTTCCTGCACCTCGATCTCGTGGAGCGGGAGATGGCCGAGAAACGGATAGACCTTCTCCAGCAGCCAGCGGACCTTGCTGAGGGTGACCTCGGCCCGCTCCTCGCGGGTGATCTTGACGAACCATTCCTCGGCGACGCCCTTGAAGGTGATATTGGTGTCGATCTGTGCACGCAGCTTGCGACGCTTCTTCTCGACCATCGGGTCGACTCCGTCGGCGATCATCTTCCGCGCGGAGTCGCGCTTGTCTCGTGCTTCAGCGAGGCTGACTTCCGGCCAGACGCCGAGCGCGAGAGTTTTCTGCATGTCGAGGAAGCGATAGCGAAGCCGCCAGTATTTGGCGCCGTTGGGCATCACCAGGAGGAACAGCGAGCGCTCGTCGCTGAGCTTGTAGGGCTTCGCCCGAGGTTGCGCATTCCTGATCGCGAGTGCGGTAAGAGCCATGGTGGTATCTCCGTCCGAAAACGGGCGAATCCACTGCCGATTTATGCCACCAAAACTGGTGGTATGTCGGCGAACCCGCCCAAATTTCGCCGGAAATGATATTCGAAAAAACGCTGCTTCCCCAGCCACTTACGCGACGTCGATGGATGTCTGCGGATGGGGAAAATGGTGCCCAGAAGAGGACTCGAACCTCCACGCCCTTGCGAGCGCCAGCACCTGAAGCTGGTGCGTCTACCAATTCCGCCATCTGGGCACGGGGTAGGCGAGCGCCTCTACGGGTGTGTCTTTGGGCTGTCAACCGCGCCTGGAGCAAATTTCGCGCATCTCGCCATTTTTCCGATCGGGCCCTGCGTAGCTTTCAAGCTCCGGCACGTGAGAAACCCCGATGCCCCTGATATATAGCCCGCAAATCTTACGCCTCCTTGGCGTTGCCCACTCCGCGCGGCCGCCCGTCCTGCACGCTCGCCGACTGGAAGCTGCCGCTCGGGCCATTGGTGTACCAGGTGTTCTGCGCCGCGCTCCCCGCCACCGCATAGGACACCTGCGCCTGCACCGCCCCGTCGAACCAGGCAAAGCCGTTCGTCGTCAGCGTATCGGGCACCACGCTGTTCGAGCCGTTCTTGAACGTCACTGCGCTCACGCTCGTCACCGCGCCTAGCGCATAGCCCGCCGTCCCCGCACCATAGCCGGTGTCGAGATAGGTCAGCAGCGTGTCCGCGCCCTGCCGCACCACCTGCATCAGATAGGATGCTACTGCCTTTCTCTTGCTTTCGCTGTTTTTTTATCCTGCGAAGACCCAGGCACCGGCAACCATCATTCTGCAACTTCAAAAGCGGCGAGCACAGCTTTGCCCAGTTCGTGCGAATCTTCAGGAAGCTTCACCGCCCTTTCGGTCATAGGAACAAAGCCATCACTTCCACCCTTGTTGCGGTAAGGTGTAATCTCCAACCTGCCATCCTCAAGGTGCACATCCACGCATCTCGCCAATTTTGCGAATGTACTCCAGGAAGAAACCCCCGCGGCCGACAGCAAAGAACCAACGAGATCGGCATCGCGTGCCGGCGTGGGAATACCATTTTGGGAGCGTGCAAGCGCTTCGACAACGGCCATTTGGACGCCATCTTCATCACCCGATTCCACCACAGCGGTCTTTGTGTCTTCTACCCAGAACCCTGCTTCCGTCTTGTGAGAGGCCGCAACGAACAGCGCGCCTTTGCGACGATAGATGACTGCCAATTTGCTCATGCTGGAAATCTCAATCATGGATAGCGGATGACATTGACGGTGACTCCCTTCGTCGAACCATATTTAATGATTTGATTGAGAGTGGCCTGCTGCGCTGCTGTTCCGCTATGCGGAACCGCTACGTCAAGAGCGCGACCGGAAATCTCACTTTGTCGGATGGTTTTACCGGCCCATCTCGCGCCGTTAAAGTCTGCCACCTTGTCAACATAGCGGGTCAGTGCGTTTCGGAGACCGTTGCCCGTAAGGTACGAAGTCCCGTCGAGATCGATGCTCTTGATGCTGGTCGCAATGCCGTTCTCGAACCGATCGATGACCGGAAAATTGTGCCCTAACGCCTGCTCTATCGCCTCGCCGCGAGGTCCAGCGCCCAGTTTCCAAACATTGACCCCTTCACTTTCTGCAGCAATTATTCGCTAATTATGAGCCCCGATCCGCGTAACTTATCCCGCAAAGCTTCAGTTCGATCCGACTTCACCGTCCAAAGCCATAGATTATCAGCTAAGGGATCAAGCGCGCTATCGGGGTCGACTTCGATGAACTCGCGCAAGGTCTCACCATTAGAAAGTATTTGCGCCAGATGGCCCGGACCAACCATGTTGTATGGAAAGATATCTCGAACTCGGCGACGACGCTGCTCCGGCTGGTATGCGGCATACCAAAGTTGCCCTCTACGCGCGTCTTCTCGACTTTGGAGATTAGAGCCACCGCCAACGAGATAGACTTCTGGATGGGTATCTGCATCTCGCTCGAAACCAAAACCATAGTCCCACCGCCATAGTTGAGCCAGTTCGGCGATGAGTGCATTGCATGCGTCAGTGCCGAATTTCAGATAAGGCTCATGAACGACGATAGCCAAATAGACCTCTTCGGCTTCTGGACCAAAAACGAAGCTAGCGCTCAAGAAGCTATCGTAGCCTGGCGCATCGCTTCCTTCTGGATTGGCCGCTAGCCCCACGCTGCGATAACCTTGAATTTCGCGCTCCATGACCCGCTTATGGAAAGCGCCACCAAATTTTTTGTATCCACCTCTCCCAATGCCGTCATCTGCGGAAAAATAGGTTGGTCTGACACCTAGCTTATGGAAGGTGTCCAACAACGCCTGATAGCACGACATCATATCCGTTGACGTTGGCATCTCCGACGAATGTCGAAAAAATCCGATCGCGGTAGCTTTGGTCATTACCGTTCCTACTTCCTGACTGGATAGACGACACGCGGTTGCAACGGCGTGAATCCTTGCGCCCGTATCTGCGGGTCAAGGAACGTGTTGCGAGACCTGAGCGTAAGCGCATCGTCAGTCCTTGAAAACACCTCAACCCGATCGACGCGGCCATCAAAATACCGGCCTAGCACGTCTGGACGACGATTGGGGCTAATGGCTTTCGGTGCAAGCTCTAGCCCCGCGTTGTAGCCCTTATTGAGATACACCGCCCCTACCTCTGGGTTTCGGGCCAACAGAATAGCCTCGCGATAGCTCCGAAAGGCGTGCGCTCCGCCATTCCCGGTCTGCTGCGCAGTGCCGATAATTTTGGCTTTGACCTGCTGCGGAGTCAGCCTGACGACATCATCCACACTGTTTGCAGCAACCGCCCGGCTAAGAAGGTATCTGCGGCTGGCCGAGCGTGCTGCCAGACCAGCGCCGCCAATGGCAGCGCCGCCCTCGAGCGGGCCGCTCGCCAGCATCAGCATCGGCGCAGCGAGAATTCCCATCTGGAAGTCGAACTCGCCAAGCGCGGCCTCCACGCGCCTCTGCGTCGCTACCATCTCACGATCCTGGCGGTACATGGCCGCGTCCACCGAGCCGGGGTTCGCAAGGTCCAGCCCCAGCCATGACCGAGCAATGTGCTGGGCGGTAGGATTGTCGGAGTAGATGAGGCCCCGCCAGCCAAGCCCCTGAGCTCCGGGCTCGATGGCCTGGATCGATACCGTCAGCGTCGGCACATACATCGGCGGGACGACGATATCAGGATGGTCCGGAGTCCCATATGTCCACGCGCTGGTCCCTTCCATGGGAACATGCTGGCCAATGAACTCTCCTTGTTCATTGCGCCATTGGCGATAGTGGGCACTGCCTTGAACCACATCCCTGAAATCGAACACGGCGCCCGGAGGCCCCGAGACCGAAACCACGCTGAAATGCTCGGTATCCCTTGTAACAAACCGTCTGTCGGAGACGGCCGCATAGCCTCGCACCGAATAGCTGTATGTGCCGGACTCGGGGATGACGATACGAGTCCAGCTCGTGGAGTCGCTGTATAGACTTTCGGCAATGCCTCCGATGCTACCGCCCGAAGCCGCCGAGATCGCCCTGTTTAGCGCGCTACCGTTCAGGATCGTCCGGCTTATACCGCCGCTGACGACAGGTTCGGACAATTGAACGTCGCTGCCGGACCCATATCCAGCAGCAGCATAGGCACCCAGCGCTATCCTACGCCGTGACCCGCCCTGCGCTATCCCGGCAACCGCATCCCCAATGGTCTGCCCGATGATATCGGGCAGCGCCGCGAGGATATTGTCGCCGAAGCTGGTGCCGTCGAGCAGGCTGCGCGCCGCGGCATTGGCGAGGCCGCCGGCGGTGTTGCTCAGCAGCCTGCCTTCAAAGCCGCCCAGCCCGATCGCGCCCGAGGCGCCCATTCCCAGCCCCGCCGCCGCAACGCCGGCAAAGTCGAACTTCGATTGCAGCCCGGTCGCCACCCCGATGCCCTGGCCGATCGCGCTGCCCAGCGCACCGCGTGCCGCGTCGCCCAGAAAGGCGCTGCCGGCGATCTTGTCGAAGCTGCCCGCCAACCCCGCCGCCACGCCTGCGCTGATCCCCGCCAGCGCCACCCCCTTCCAGCTGAACTTGTCCTGGATCCCCGCCGCAACCCCGAACGCCTGGCTCGCCACGCTCCCCGCCACCCCCGCCGCCACGCCGCCCGCAATGCTGGCCGCGCTGGTCAGCCCGATCGTCATCTGGCCGGTGCCCGCCAGCAGCGCAGCCCCCGGCGCCGCCGTGCTTCCCACGCCCAGTCCCGCGAACAGCTTCGCGAACGGCACCCGCGTCAGCGCCGTCACCGCCACCGCGATCGCGATCATCAGGATCGCGCCGAGCGCGCCGCACTTGTTGCCCTTCTGCGCGGGCTTGGGCGTGGTCGGGCTGAGGCTGCCCAGCGCTTCGGCCGGGTCATAGGGCTTGAACGTCGCCACGCTGTTCGAACTGCGCATCACCCCCGCCGGGATGGTGAGCCGCTGCCCCGCCACCAGCGTCGCCGACACCGACAGCCCGTTCGCCTCGGCCAGCCGGTACCAGAGCGCCCCGTCGCCCCACAGCTGCGCCGCCACGCCCTCCAGCGTCTCGCCGCCCTGCGCCTCGTAGCTGCCGCCCGCGCCGCCCTGGCCGTAGCTCGTCAGCGCCCGATATGCCTCTCCGAACACCGCACGCCCGCCGCCCGTCAGCGCGCCGTTCCGGAACGCCCCCGTCCCCGCCGCCGTCTGACGGCTCGCGATCGAGCTCAGATACGCCGCATCGACATTGTCGTTGGTGACATTGCCCATCTCGCGCCCGTTGAACCGGTACCAGAGCTGGTGCGGATCCCCCAGCGACACGTTGTTGTCCGTCTCGTCCCGCCGGACCACCTGCCCCGCCGCGTCCAGCACGAAGCGCACCTCGCGCGGCCGCCCGTCCGCGATATAGGCGCTGTTCGTCAGCCCGCCCGCGCTCAGCCCATAGCTCGTCGTGAACACGCTCGAGCCCGACGCATCCGGCTTGTACGCCACCGATGCCTGCACCGCCCCGTCGAACCAGGCAAAGCCGTTCGTCGTCAGCGTATCGGGCACCGCGCTGTTCGAGCCGTTCTTGAACGTCACTGCGCTCACGCTCGTCACCGCGCCCAGCGCATAGCCCCCCGTCCCCGCGCCATAGCCGGTGTCGAGATAGGTCAGCAGCGTGTCCGCGCCCTGCCGCACCACCTGCATCTCGTGATAGAGCCGGCCCGCCGCATCGTACCACAGCTCGCTGCGGCTATAGGCCACCGTCGTCCCGTCCGCCTCGTAATCGGTCTGGCCGGTCAGCCGCCCCTGCAGGTCATAGGCAAAGGCCGCCCGCCGCACCGCCGGGCCGAACGTCCCGTTGGCCTGGACGAAGGGGCCGCCATTGGCGCTCGCCTGCTCCGCCGACACCCAGACCTGGTCGAGCTGACCGTCCGCCGTGTAGCTATAGGTCTCGACCACCTGGCCCGAATAGGTCGCCCGCCCCGCCGGGGTCCAGTTATAGCCCTGCCATTCATACATCGACGGATCGTCGGCCAGCACGATCTGCCCCGAACCCGGCGCACGCGCACGCCACCCCGTCCACGTCAGCCCGTCCGACCAGGTCGCCACCCGCACACGCTGGCCTGCAACGTCATAGGCGATGTCCACGCCCCCGCCACGCACCATGCGGTTCATCGTGTCGTAGCGATAGACATCGTCCTTCGTCGCCACGAACCCCAGCGCCGCGCCGTTCTGGTCCAGGTAGCGGAAGCTGCTCAGCGTGCGCATGACGTTGGAATTGGCGTCATATTCGTACGTCGAGGAGGCCGCCGGGGTGATGCTCGCATCGCTGCCCGATTCCGACCAGGTGACGAGCCGGTTCAGCGCGTCATAGGTGGCGGTGGCGTTCTGGATGACCACGCCGGCGCGGGTGGAATATTCGGTGAGCTTGTTGCCGGTAAGGTCGTAGCTCGAGCTCTGGGTAGTGGTGATGCCGGCGGCACTGGTGCTCATCGACCCGATCTGGCCGTTGTTGAGCCAGGCGTAGCTCGCGCTCTCGGTGCCGTGCGCGCCGGTGGTGGTGCGGCTGGTCATCCGGCCGGCCAGGTCATAGCCGGCACTGGTTACATGGCCGCCCAGGTCGGTCTTGGACGTCATCCGGCCCTGAAGGTCGGTGCGTGAAACCGAAGTCATGCCATTGGCATAGCTGGTGGTCGCGACCCAGTCGCCGAACGTCCCCAGCCCCGAGGTGGCCATGGTGCCGTCCCAGCCATAGCTGGTGGTGGTGGTGTCGCCCCCGAACGCGACCTGCAGCGTGATCCGGCCAAGCGCGTCATATTGGGTGCGCTCGCGGCCGGCATAGCCGACGGCGTTGTTCCACGCACCGATCCGGTTGCCGAGCACGTCATAGGCATAGGATTGCACCAGCGTGCCCGCCGCCGTCGCCGGCCGGGTCACCTGGGTGAGGCGGCCGAGCTTGTCATAGGCCATGCTCGTATGACGGTTGAGGGCGTCCCAGCTGTCGACCTGGTCGCCGAACACGTCATAGCTGTTGGCGACGACGCCGCCATCCGGATGCCATTCCTTGACCATCAGCGCCGCGCCGTCGCCATAGCCGGTGCCGGCGAGCAGCTGGCGCGTCGTCTTCACCCCCGAGCCCGTCTGCACGCTGTTGGCGTCCTGGGTGCCGATCAACCGGCCCGAGATGTCGTAGAACATCCGCTCGGTCGGGCGGGTGCTCGATACCGTGCCGTTCTCGGCAGTGACGGAGACGCTCGGCCGCTGGATCTGCGTCACCCGGCCCATCGTGTTGTAGCTGTAGTCGGTCTGCCGGCCATAGGCGTCGGTTTCCCAGGCCAGCTCGCCGAACGCGGTATAGCCCCGCGCCGTCGCGATGTTCTGGGTACCGCCGCCGACCGCGGTCTGGCGCTGGACCTGCACCGCCTGCACCGCCTGGCCACGCCCGTCATAGACCGTGGCGCTCGCGGTGACGGTGCCACCCGCGATCAGGCCGATCGCCGAGGCTTGCGACAGGGCCGAGAGATCAGTCGTGCCGTTGCTCTCGATGGCGAGCGTTTGCCGCCCGGCCTTGTCATAGGCATGGATCCGCCACACCCCGTCGCCCGCGTTGGACGCGACCAGGTGCCCGGCAGTGTCGTAGCGGAACTGCTCCTGCCACCCGCCATTGGTGCCGCGCGCCGTGATCGCGCCGAACGCATCATACGCGCTCTGCGTGTAGCTCACTTCGCTCCAGCTGCCGCCCGCGATCGTGTTGATCGCCTGGCGCACGACATTGCCGGCAAGGTCGTACTGGTACGAGATGCCCTCGGTCACCAGCGTGCCGGCGACATCGCCCAGCGCGCGGGCATAGGATTCGCCGACCTTGCGGCCGGCCGCATCGTAATAATAGCTGCGCGTCTGCCCCAGCGCGTCGCTCACCCCGGTCAGCCGGCCCGCCCCGTCATAGAGATTGGTGCTGATCCGGTCGTTGCCCGAGACGTAATAATCGCCCTGCCGCGTCACGGTGAGCTGGCCCAGCCCGTTATACTGGTAGCGCACCGTCGGCGTCACGCCATTGAAGCCCGGTCGCGCCTCCTGGATCAGCCGCCCGGCAGTGTCATAGCTATAGGTGGTGCCGTCGCCCGTCGCCTCGGTCTTCGTCCGGACCTCGCCCAGCGCGTTGTAGCTGTACTGGATGTCCGCCCATCTGCCGCCGCCGCCGACGAGCTGGCCATTGGCCGCGTTCAGCGACCAGGTCTCGACCAGCCAGCGCGATTCGCGGATGCGCCGGCCCATCTTGTCGTACGCGAAATTGGTGACGCGGTCGTCGCCTTGCGTGCCCGGCGCGCCATAGCCCGCGATCGAGACGCCGGTCGCCTGCCCCGCATAGCGCCACTCGGAAAGCACATTGCCCTCCGCATCATAGCTCCACGTCGTCAGCCAGGATCCGGCATCGACCTGCGCGGTCTTGCGGTCCAGCGCGTCGTAATAGCTGTGGACCACCGCGCCGTCCGGCCCGGTCGTGCGCACCACATTGCCCGCCAGGTCATAGTCGTAGCTGGTGGTCAGCGTGACGCCCGTCGCATAGGCATAGCTGCTGCCGTTCCAATAGCCGACGCCCTGGTTCGCGACGCTGCTCGTCTTCAGCCGGTCGAGCGCGTCATAGGTGTTGACCGTCTCGCGATACGCCCCGCCGGGATTGCCCGGCGGCGTGCCGCCCGCCGTGCCCGGCAGCGCCACCAGCGTCGCCCAGGTTCGGCTCGCGGTCAGGTTGCCCGCCGCATCATAGGCGAAGGTCGACAGCACGCCCTGCGTGCCCGCCGTCCCCGCCGGCGTCACCTGCGCGATCCTGCGGTCCAGGTCGTCATAATAGCTGAGCGTCCGCGCGCCGTTCGCGTCGATCGTCTCGACCAGGTTGCCGCGCGTGTCGTAGCGATAATATTCCCGCGGCGTCGCCATGGTCTGCGACAGCCCCACCGACACCGCCTCGCCCCATTTCGACGTCAGCCGGTTCGCCTTGTCATATTCGAACCAGCTGTCGCGCTGCTCGGCCAGGCCGTACGCCTCGATCCGGTGCACCACATTGCCGCGCGCGTCATATTCATAGCGGTTGCGCGAGAAGGCGGCGGTGACGACGTTGCCGCTCCCGTCCAGGATCGCCTGGACCCTTTCCTCCGCCAGCAGCCCGCGGCGGTCATAGCTATAGTCGGTGACGCCACCCAGCTTGTTCACCAACCGGATCCGGTTGCCGAACGCGTCATAGCCGCTCGTCTCGACCCCGCCCTCGGCATCGGTCGTCGTCACCGCCCGGCCCAGCTTGTCATAGCCGAAGCTCGTCACCGCCGCACCGCGCGTCACCGACGCCACTTCCCCGAACGCCGTGTAGCGCGTCGTCGTCGCATTCCCCAGCGCATCGACCACCGACGTCACCCGACCGGCCTTGTCATACTCGCTGTACGTGCTGAAACCGCGTGCGTTGATCGTCCGCGTCACTTCGCCGAACGCGTTGTATTCGAACACCGTCGGTGAGCCATACGCATTCGCCTGGCGGACCACCCGCCCCGCATGGTCATATTCGAACGACGTCGTATGCGCATTGGGATCGCTGACTGCGATCAGGTCGCCCAGGCCGTTGTAATAATAGGTGGTGATCGCCTGCTCGGCCGTGCCATATGCGTCGTAGCGTTCCTGAAGCCGGTTGGCGGCGTCGTAATAATAGTCGGTATCACTCTGGTCGACGGTGCCAAAGGCGCGCGAGACCTGCCCCAGCTGGCCGTTGCCACGATACCAGTACCAGGTCCGGACACCCTCCTCGTCATACTGGTCGGAGACCCGGCCCTGCACGTCATAGACGGTCTGCGTGCCAGCATAGCCGGATGCAGCCACCGCGGCCGCCACCACCGCCGCGGTGGCGCCGTCCGCGATGCCGGTCTGCACATCATAGCGGATCGTCCGCACGACGCGGCCATCGGCATCGTAGCGCTTCTCGGTGACGAAGCCTTCCGCATCGATCGCGTAGAGCAAGTCGCCGCGGCCATTGTAGAAGGCCCGCGTGACGCGGTTGGCGCCGTTGCCGGCGCGCGCCGCGGCCCAGGCTTCCATGTCGCCCGGCAGCGGCTGGCTCGAGGTCGGTCGGGGTTCGGCGAACGCGATCGTCTTCACGATCCGGCCGAGATCGTCATAGACATAACCCACCACCCCGCCGGCGGCGTCGATCGCATAGATCAGCTGGCCGGCCCTGTCGTAGACATTGTAGCTGGTGCGGTTGCCCGCCGCGCCGACCAGTCCCGCACTCGAAAGCGCGGACGCCACCGAACCCAGAGTGAAGGTACCGGGCAGCGCGATCGTTCCCGCATAGCGCGTCGTGTTGCGCACCCGGCCATAGGCCCAGGAATAGGGCTCGACATAGCCATATTCGGTGACGGTGCCGAGCGGGTCGATCTGGTAGCGGAGCAGCCCCTGGCCATCATAGACGAAATGGACATGGCGATCCGCGCCGCTGGTGCCAGCGCTCGCCGCGAGCTGATCGAGCGTGCCGGCGGCGCGATATGCCGTGCCGGTCGCATTGGCATAGGCGATCGTCTCGATCACCTGTCCGGCGCCGTCATAGATCGTCCGGCTCAGATAGCCCTCGCCGTCCAGCGTGCCGAGCAGCAGGCCGTCCTTGTCGAAGAAGCTGCGCGAGACCCTGTCCCCGGCGCTGCTCCCCGGCAGCAGGACGCCGCTCACCGGATTGGCGATCAGCGCCGCGATCTGGCCGCTGGACAGCTTGTTGGCATAGCCCATGGTGCGGACCAGGCGGCCCGCGCCATCATATTCATGGGCAGTGACGGCACCCTCGCCCTGGATCGTCTCCAGCACCCGGCCGGCAATGTCATAGACCGTCCAGGTCCAGACGTCGGCGGTACTGCCCGCAACGGGTCGAATGCGCGCGACGTCGAGGATGCCGTCGGTCTCGCGGAGCAGCTGCATCTGCCCGACGCTGAGCGTCTGATAATAGCGGACGCTCGCAACCTGTCGCCCCTCGGCGTCGTAACGATACTCGACCATCGTGCCATCGGCAGCGACATCGGCGGTCTTTCGCCCGCGCTTGTCATAGACGTAATAATGCCTGTTGCCGCGGAAGTCCGTCGCGCTCTTCAGCCGGCCGGCCTCGTCATAGGCATAGGTGGCGGTGCCGCCGGTGACGTTCTTTCCCGTCTCGGTCAGGCTGACCAGCTCGCCGGCGCGGTTATAATGCGCCGACTGGACGAGCCTCGCCTCGTCGAACGTGGACTGGACGAAATCGTCGACCGGGCGGAACGAGGCACCGTAGAAATAGGTGCTCTTGTTCTGCAGCGACTCTTCGTAATAGTTGAAGAAGCGGAGGAAGACGCTGTTGTCGGGCCGACCCGCCGACCATTGATAATTGGAGACGGCCTCGATCTTCTGTCCCGTCGCGACGTCATAGACGCCGCCATAGTTCGACGCCGTGCCCAGGGCGGATCCCTGGGGCAGCACATAGCCGACGATCTTGTACCACTTGCCCGGCTGATAGCCCGCCGCCGCGGTAGGCACCCAGTACATGAAATAGGGATTCTCGCTCGCGACGCCGGACCGTTGCTGGTCGACATAGGCCGGGTACGAGGGAGTCAGGCCCAGATAGACATGGTGCTGATCGGTGGCCGATAGCTGGAAATAGATCGAGAATTCATAGGCCTGGCTGGGATCAATGGTCGCGGTGTTGGTGTAGTTGCCGCCGCCCTCGGCACTATAGTCGGCCTGTCCGGACTGGATCGCGACGACTGGCCTGCCATCGGGCCCGAGCATCCGGACCCAGTTGGTCTCGTCGACATGATAGCCAGGATTGTACCAGCCCGGCACCTGCGCATAGCCGGCCTGCACCGGCATCGGCCCCTGATATTCGCGGACCTCGGGCTTGTAGAAGAGCGTCGACCAGCCCTGATCGGCCTGCCCGTAATAGTTGAAGAAGCGCGAGGTGATCTGGTCGCTCGGCCGGCCTTCGTACCAGCGGAAATTGTTGACGCTGGCGATGCGCTGGCCGGTCGTCATGTCATAGACGCCGCCATAGTCGGCGGTATTGATGTTGGCGCTGCCCTCCGGGAAGACATAGCCGACGACCTTGTACCAGCGGTCGCTCTGCAGGTTCTGGGTCTGCCAGTCCGTGCCTGCGCTGAAGAAATAGGGGTTGTTGGTTACCGAACCGTCCCAGGCCCGGCGAGTATAGGCATTGCCGCTCCAATCATCTTGCGCACCGAAATAGATGTTATGGGAATCCAGGTCGGTCTTCTTGAAGTAATAAGTGAATTCATAGGCCTTGCTGCCGTCGATGGTGATCGCATTGCTATGGTTGCCGCCGCCGGGTTCGTTCGCATCCAGCTGGCCGGTCTTGATCGCCCAGACCGGGCTGCCATCCGCACCGATGGTGCGCGTCCAACGCGTCTCGCCGAGATAGGACAGGACATTCGACCAGCCTTCGATCGAGGCAGGACCGCTGCCGAAGTTCAGCTGGTGCATCTCCGGCTTGTAGAAATTGGTGTAATAGCCCTGAATTTCCTTGTTGTAATAGTTGAAGAAGCGGACTCCGGCCTTGCTCCCCGTATAGGTCTCGTTCCAGCGGAAGCTGTTGACGTTCAAGACCTTGTCGCCGGTCTCCGCGTCGTAGACGCCACCGAGCGAGCCCCAGGCGACGTTCTCGGCACCTGCGGGCAGGACATAGCCCACCATCGTGTACCAGCGCCCCGCCTGAAGCGAATTGCCCGAGCCGGGAATCGCATAAGTGAAATAGGGATTGCCATCCTCGCTACCGTCCTGCCCGTTGCGGACCATCGCGTTGGCGCCGTCACCGAAAAGGCCGAAGAAGACGAGATGCTTGTTCGCCTCGGTCACCTGGAAGTTCAACGTGAACCGATAGGCCTTGGTCGAATCATAGGTGGAGAGGTTCGTTTGGTTGCCGCCGCCGGGATCATAGGCGTCGGACTGGCCGGCATTCATCGCCACGACCGGCAAGCCGTTCGGCCCGATCGTGCTGACCCACTGGGTTTCCGGAGTGTAGGAATTGTTCCAGGTCGGCAGCGTCGCCGTGCCGCCGGGCACCGAAGCCGGATTCCCCGGCCAGTTGGCGAGATCGATGCGGTTGGGCCCCTCCACTTCCTCCGGCCACCGGCTGTTGTCGGCCAGGTTCGGCCCGCGCACCGGCTGGCTGCCTGCCGGCTGGGTCGGCCAGCCGCTCTGGTTGACCAGATTGCCCCCCGCCGGCAGCGTGACCGTGTCGACCTGGTTCAGCCCGTCGCGATAGATGGTGAGCGTGGTCGCGCCATTGGCATCGGTGCTCGAGATCAGGCGGCCCAGCCCGTCATAGACGAAGGTCTGCGGGTTGGTGCCGGCAACGGTCTTGCTCAGCAGCCGCCCGGCGCTGTCGTACACATAATGGGTCGTCTTGTAGTCGTTCGCGCTCGAAGGCGTGCCGTCGGCGTTCGCCGCCCCCCATTCCGTCGTCCGGGTCAGGTTCCCGCGCCCGTCATACCAGTTCTGGTGGAGCTGGACGGCGCTCTTGTCGGCGATGGCGCTGCGCCACGCATCCATCTGCGCCGCACTCGGCGCGGCATCCGCTGCCCATCCGGCAAGGTTGAAGCGCTGGTCGACATAGGTGGTGACCATCGTCGGCAGGTCATAGGTGTAGCTGTACTGCGTCACCCGGCCTTCGGCGGAGACGGTGTAGGTCAGCCGGTCCTGGCTGTCATAGACATAGCGGGTCGTCATCCCGCCCGAAGGCAGCACGCCGCCCGCGCCCTCGGGATCCAGGCCGGTATAGCTGGTCTCGGTGAGGAGCCGGTTGCTCGCCGAATAGGTGCGCACCACGGTGTGGAGGGTGCCGTCCACCGTCTGCACGATGTTGCCGCGCGCGTCGCGGAGATAGGCCATGTAGGAGCTGAAGCTGTTCGTCGCGAGCTTGGCCGCGCCGTCATAGCCGCGCACTGCCTCCAGATCGTCGCCGGAATATTGGAAGGTCGTGATATGCTCGGCTGCGCCCGGGCCGGCAGCGGCTTCGTCGAGCCGCGTCAGCTTGCCGACGGAATCATAGTAGAAGCGGGTTCCCACCCCGGCGGGATCGATGATCGTGGTGACCCGATTGGCGAGGTCATAGTCGATGCGGGTGGTGCGGCTGACGCCTTCGTCGACCCATTGCTTGACGGCCGTCACCCGATAGTCGCCGCCGATCTGCGCATAGGTGAACTCGATCCGGCTGCCGTCGGTCTGGGCAAGCGAGGCGACGCGCTTCGAGCTGCCGTCATAGGTGTAGAAGAGCGAATAGACGCTGCCGCCGCCGGTGAGTTCGGTATCGACGCGGCACAACCGGTCGTAGCTGTCGTAATGATAGCGGGTGGCGGTGCCGTCGCCCGAGACGACCTGGGTGATGTGGTTGCCGCTCCAGCTATACTGGATCTGGCCGCCGTCCGCAGTGGTGACCGTGGTCAGCTTGTCGCCGGAATAGGTGAAGGTCAGGCTGTCGCCGCTGGTGGTGTCGGTCTGGCGAGTGATGACATAGCCGTTCACCCAATAGCCGTAATCCTCGACGATCCGGCCGTCCTCGCTGCTCCAGTGCCAGCTGCCGTCATAGGTGACCTTGTCGTGGATGCCGGCGGAATTGGTCGCGCGATAGGCCGTGCCGTCGCTGACATAGGTGACCACGCTGCCATCGGCCGCCCGTCGCTTGACCACCGAGCCGACCGCGTTGAGCGCGCCGTCGAAGCCGAAGAGCTTGCGATCCGTGCTCTGCAGCCAGTTGTCGCCATTGTCGTCCGAGCCGTCGCCCAGGCTGTTATAGGTCCGGCTCACCGCCACGTCCGGGCCGCGGCCAACCAGGAACTCGTCCTGCCGGCTGATCAGCAGATTGCCCGTCGCGGCGTTCAGGAGGAGTTGTTCGCCACCGCGCCCCACACTGGCCGAACCCAGCAAACCCGACGATCCCAGGGCACTCCCCGATCCGCGCTCGAATCCCGTCCCGGCGCCCGTGAAGATCGCAACCATCCGTTCCCCCAACGCATACACGAACGGCAGATGCGCCGCCCGAATTCGCTGTCGGCGGAATTCGACGATAGTTTAGGAGCGGATCGAAATTTCCCCGCGGAAGGGGAAGCGCATCGCGTTCCCGGCCGGGGCGGCAAAGCGGGAAGCCACGAAGCCGCTGCACCGGAATCGGTAGGCCAGCGCGATACGATGCAACGAGCCGCCGGCCCAGCCGGCCGAGGCCGCCCCTCCGGCCGAAAACCGTCGATGCCGCTGGAAGATCTGGAAGAAATGGTGCCGCCTACAGGACTCGAACCTGTGACCCCCGCATTACGAATGCGATGCTCTACCAGCTGAGCTAAGGCGGCCAACCAAGGGGCGCGGAGCCCCGAAGGAGCGGCGCGCTTACCAGCATGTTTCCTAGCTGACAAGCGTTGCGAAAGCCTTGCCGCGAACAAGCCGGGAAAAGCGCCGCCTTTACGCGTCGTTTACCACACAGCGTGCACAAGCGGTTCCACGAATGAAGGGGGCGTACCGCCTCGAGTGGAGCATTTGGCATGGACATGGCGCGCGGCATCAACCACCCGCTCGACTCGAACCCGGAGGGCGAGGCGACGGACGAAGCCGTAAACGATCGCGCGCTGACGATCGGCACCGACGAGCGCCGCATGCACGTGCGCGCCTACAACCACTGGGTCTCGCTGCTCCACGGCCGCGCCTATCCGTCGATCGAGGATCTCGATCCGGACAACATCATGGACTTCGGCGCGCACAGCGTGCTGCTCGATTTCTCCAAGGGCGTCGACGATCCCGCGATTCGCTTCCTCGGCCGCGCGCTGCGCGAGGAGACCGGGCTCGACACTTCGATCACCCATGTCGCCCAGGTGCCCAGCCGCTCCCTGCTGTCGCGCCTGACCGATCACTATCTCCAGATCATCGCCAACCGCGCGCCGATCGGCTTCGAGGCCGAGTTCGTCGGCACGCGCGGCCACAACACGCTCTATCGCGGCATCCTGATGCCCTTCTCGTCGGGCGCCGATTCGGAAGCCGACACGATCGATTTCATCTACGGCGTCATCAACTGGAAGGAACTGGTCGACGCCGAGACCCAGGCCAGGCTCGAAGCCGAGGTGGAGGAATCGCGCCGCACCGCGCCGCGCAGCCTCGCCGCCACGCCGGTCTGGGCCGATGGCCCGAGCGCAAGCTTCGACGCGCCGGCGGGGGAAGTCCCGGCCGCCGAATCGTCGGTCGCCGTCGACGCGAGCCTGGCCGACAAGCTGCTGCTCGCCCGCGAATCGGCCGCCGCCGCACGCGCTTCGGATACGCGCAGCCGCTCGGCGCTCTACCGCGCGCTCGCCCGTGCCTATGATTTCGCGCTCGCCGCCGACGACGACGCCCGGGGCTATGCCGCGCTGCTCGCCGATGCCGGGCTCACCATCCAGGCGCGCGCGCCGATGACGCCTGCCGTCAAGCTCGTCTTCGGCGCCGATTACGACAAGACCCGCATCACCGAATTCGCCGCCGTGCTCAGCCACGCCCGGCGCGTCGCGGTGCCGCAGGGCGGGCTCGACGCCTTTCTCGATACGGCCGAAGGCGGCATCAAGGGCGTGGTGAAGGCCGAGCGCGCCCATCGCCGTCCGGCCCCCAAGCCCGACCTCTTCGCCCAGATCGCCGCCGAACTGCGCAGCCGCCCGCCGCTCGCCCATATCGACATCGCGTTCGAGATTCCGGCGGACAGCGAATTCGTCGTGCTGCTCGCCCGTGCCGGCAAGCAGGGCCTCGACATCGTCGCCAGGGTCGAGGACAGCCCGCTCACCGAACGCGCCGTCCGCAAGGCGGCGGCCTGAACCAGCCCGCCGCGGCGCGATACCGGCATCCAATAGTCCGAGCTTTGCGGCGTGCGAAGCCACGCTTTCGCGCGCCATGCGACCTTTCTCGGGAAATGCGCAATTTTCTTGCGTGAGAGTCTTGAGCCGGTCACCGCGGAAGCGTAGGCGGTACTGCCATGAAAAGCATGATGACGTCGCTGACGCAGGCGTTCGAGGCGCGGTTGCTCGAAGGGGCGCTGCCGGGAGAGTTGGAAGATTTCGGAGAGGCCGAGCGGGCCGAGGCGGCGAATTTCGTCGCGGAAGCCGCTGCCGTCCGCCCCCCCGATACCGCGAAGGTAGCGCTGGAGACCTTCCAGGGCGAGGAGAGCCGCCGGATGCGGCTTGCCGTCGTCAATGACGACATGCCCTTCCTCGTCGATTCGATCTCGGGCGCGATCGCGACCTACGACATTGCCGTTTTCCGCATCATCCACCCCGTCATCGCCGTGAAGCGCGACAAGGCCGGCAAGCTCGAATCGATCGGCGCGGGCAAGCGCGAATCGATGATCTACATCGAAATGGAACGTGCCGACGCGCGCACCCGGCGCAGCCTGGTCGCCGAGCTGGAACGCACGCTCGCCCAGGTCCGCGACGCCGTGAACGACTGGCGCGCGCTGCAGAGCGCGATCGGCTCGGACGCCGCCACCGTCGCTTCGCGCGAAGGCGCCAAGCTGCTCCGCTGGTTCCAGGAAGGCGCGATGACGCTGCTCGGGCACGAGACCTGGCGTACCGACGGCAGCGTTTCCGACAAGCTCGGCCTCGCCCGCTACGAACTTGACACGCCGATCCTCGCCGAAGCCTCGCGCAAGGCGGCGGTCGACTATTTCAACAAGGGCAGCGAAGCGCCGCTGCTGCTCAAGTCCAACTCGATCTCGCCGGTCCATCGCCGCGTGCCGCTCGACATCGTGGCGGTGCCGATCCTCACCGGCAGCGAAGTGACCGGCCTGTCGATCCATGCCGGCCTGTGGACCAGCGCCGCGCTGTTCGCCAATCCGGACGAAGTGCCGGTGCTCCGGGCCCGGCTGGAAGGGCTGGAGCGCAAGTTCGGCTTCGACCCGAAGGGCCATACCGGCAAGGCGATGCAGCACGCGCTCACGGCGCTGCCGCACGACCTGACCACCGCGTTCGACGCCGATTCGCTCGAGAATCTCGTGCTCACCACCATGTCGGTCGCCGATCGTCCGCGCTCCAAGCTGGTGCTGGTGAAGAGCCTGCTCGGCCGGCATCTGTTCGCATTCGTCTGGCTGCCGCGCGACGAAGTCACCACCACGCGGCGCGAAGCGGTGGGCGAGCTCCTTGCCGACGCCGCCAATGCCAAGATCATCAACTGGTCGATCGCGCTCGAGGATGGCGAGGTCGCGCTGCTGCGCTACACGCTCGATCTGCGCGCGGGCGGCACCATGCCGGATGCCGAGGCGCTCGATAACCAGCTCGAGCGGATGATGCGCGGCTGGGTCCCCGCGGTGGAAGCGGCGCTGATGGAGGATACCGGGCCGACCGGCGCCACGCGCCTCGCGCTGCGCTATGCCCATGCCTTCCCGCCCGCCTATCGCACCACCTCGACGCCCGAGGAAGCGGCGCGCGACATCCTGCACCTGGCCCGGCTCGACAATCCGGGCGACCGCTCGGTGCGGATCACGCCGATCGACGGCAAGGCCGGGGAATATCGCGTGAAGCTCTATGCCCAGGGCGGCGCGCTGGCGCTGTCCGACGCGGTGCCCGCCTTCGAGAATTTCGGCTTCCGCGTGATCGAGGAAGTGCCGACCGCGCTGACCGGCGGCGCCTTCGTCCATGATTTCGCCGTTTCGGCCACGGGGCTGAAGGGCGACGCCGCGGTGATCGAGGAAGCGCTCGCGGCGGTGCTCGAGGGCAATGCCGAGAATGACAGCTTCAACCGGCTGATCGTCGAGAGCGGCATGAAGCCGGCATCGGTGGTGCTGTTCCGCGCCTGGTTCCGCTATCTCCGCCAGACCGGCATGAACTATGGCATGGCCACGGTGGTCGACGCGCTGCGCCGGGCGCCGGGCGTCGCCAATGCGCTGATCGAGCGCTTCGATGCCGCGCACAACCCGGCCCGCGCCGGCGACGATGCGGCGATCGAAGCCGCCGCCGCCGCGATCGAGGCCGGCCTGGCCCAGGTCCAGGCGATCGACGACGACCGCATCCTGCGCACCATCCGCGGCGTCGTGCTCGCGACGCTGCGCACCAACGCCTATGCGCCCGCCGCCAGGGAGGCGCTGGCGTTCAAGCTCGATTCGGCCAAGGTGCCGGGCCTGCCCCAGCCGCTCCCCTGGCGCGAGATCTGGGTCTACAGCCCGCGGGTGGAGGGCATCCATCTGCGCGCCGGCCCGGTCGCACGCGGCGGCCTGCGCTGGTCCGACCGGCGCGACGATTTCCGCACCGAGATCCTGGGCCTGATGAAGGCGCAGCGCGTGAAGAATGCCGTGATCGTGCCGACGGGCGCCAAGGGCGGCTTCTATCCCAAGCAGCTTCCCTCGCCCGCCACCGATCGCGACGCCTGGTTCGCGGAAGGGACCGAAAGCTACCGGATCTTCATCCGCACGCTGCTGTCGATCACCGACAACATCGTGTCGGGCGCAGTCGTCCACCCGGAGGGCGTGCGCATCCTGGACGGCGAGGACCCCTATTTCGTCGTCGCCGCGGACAAGGGCACCGCGACCTTCTCCGACGTCGCCAACGCGATCGCGACCGAGCGCAACTTCTGGCTGGGCGACGCCTTCGCGTCCGGCGGCTCGCACGGTTACGACCACAAGGCGATGGGCATCACCGCCAAGGGCGCCTGGGTCTCGGTCCGCCGCCACTTCCTGGAAATGGGCACCGACATCCAGTCCGAGCCGGTCACCGTGGCGGGCTGCGGAGATATGTCGGGCGACGTGTTCGGCAACGGCATGCTGCTGTCCAAGGCGATCAAGCTGGTCGCCGCGTTCGACCATCGCCACATCTTCCTCGACCCCGATCCCGATCCGGCCACGAGCTGGGACGAGCGCGCCCGCATGTTCGCGCTGCCGCGCTCGAGCTGGGCCGACTATAATCCCGCGCTGATCTCGAAGGGCGGCGGCGTATTCCCGCGCACCGAGAAATCGATCCCGCTCAGCCCCGAAGTGCAGGCCCTGCTCGGCCTTCAGGCTACCGAGATCGACCCGGTCTCGCTGATCTCGGCGATCCTCAGGGCCCAGGTCGGGCTGCTCTGGTTCGGCGGCATCGGCACCTACATCAAGGCCGCGTCCGAAAGTAACGGCGAGGTCGGCGATCCGGCGAACGACCGGCTGCGCGTCAATGCCGAACAGCTGCGCTGCAAGGCGGTCGGCGAAGGCGCGAACCTGGGCGTCACCCAGGCGGCACGCATCGCCTTCGCCTCGCAAGGCGGCCGCATCAACACCGACTTCATCGACAATTCGGCCGGCGTCGACTGCTCGGACAACGAGGTCAACATCAAGATCGCGCTCAATCGCGAGATGACCGAGGGCCGCCTGGCGTTCGAGGACCGCAACACGCTGCTCGCCGCGATGACCGACGACGTCGCGCACCTGGTGCTCGAGGACAATCGCCTCCAGACGCTCGCGCTCTCCTTCATGGAGAATGACGGCTATGTCGCGCTGCCCAGCTATGTCCGGGTGATCGAGATCCTCGAAGGCTCGGGCCGGCTCGACCGCGCGGTCGAGGGCCTTGGCAGCAACGAGGAACTGCTTCGCCGCGCGCAGGACAAGAACGGCCTCACCCGGCCGGAGCTGGCCGTGCTGCTCGCCTCGACCAAGCTCGCGCTGCAGGATGCGATCGAGCATACCGGGCTCGGCCAGGATCCCGCGCTGGAAGGCGATCTGCAGGGCGCCTTCCCCAAGGCGATGCAGGCGAAGTTCGGCAAGGCGATCGACGAGCATCGCCTGCGCGGCGAGATCGTCGCCACCAAGCTGGCCAATCGCGTGATCAACCGGCTGGGCGTGCTCCACCCCTTCGAGCTCGCCGAGGAGGAAGGCGCGGCCATGGCCGACATCGCCGCGATGTTCGTCGTCGCCGAGCGGCTCTTCTGCCTGCCCGCGCTGTGGGAAGCGGTGGAAACGGCCGCGATTTCCGAAGGCGCGCGCATCGCGCTGCTCGACGAGATGGCAGTGGCGGTGCGCGGCCAGGTCGCCGACCTGCTCCGCGTTTCCCCGCCGGGCGCCAGCCCCGCCGAGGTGATCGAGCGCCTCAAGCCCGGCATCGACGCGCTGGACAAGGCCGCCAAGGGCCTGCTGCTCGACGAGGTCAAGGCGCAGTCGAACCGCATCTCCGCACGGCTCGAGGCCGCCGGCGCGCCGAGCGAACTCGTCGCCAGGGTGGTCAAGCTGTTCGAGCTGGACGGCGCGGTCGGCCTTGCCGATCTCGGCGTCAGCATGGGGCTGGAAGTGACTCCGCTCACCCGCGCCTTCACATCGCTCGGCCAGGCGCTCGGGCTCGACTGGGCCCAGTCGACCGCCGCGCGCATCACCACCGGCGATGTGTGGGAACGGCTGCTGATCGCCGGCCTCGCCCGCGACTTCCAGCAGATCCGCCTCGACTTCCTGAGCCGCGGCCAGGCCGCGGAACCCCAGGCCGCGGTGGATGCATGGCTGGCTGCCAATGCCGCGCGGGTCGAGCAGTTCACGGCCCTGGTCCGCCGCGCCCGCCAGTCCGCGGTGCCCAATGCCGCGATGCTGGCGCAGATCGCCGGCCAGGCGCGCGTGCTCCTCGCCCGCTAGAGAAAAGCCCGGCCGGCCCCGTTTGGACCGGCCGGGCTCTCATGCCCCCAGGATCAAGTCGCTATCAGGCTTCGGAGTCGGCGCGCGCCGCCGATGGCGTGCTCCGCAGAATGAGGTACATGCCGCCAAGGCAGGCCGAAACCCCGACTACGCACACCACCGCCAGACCGATATAAAGTGCCGACATCCAGTCCTCCCAAGTCTTATCTGGAAGGAAGCTGCGTAATTTCTTGAGACCCGGCAAGAAACATTCGTCGCTGCACCGCGGCGTATCTTTGCTGCACATGCGAGACAATGGATGGGGATCGGCGAGGAAAGGGCGCAAATTGGTCGAATCCGCCATGCTGAACTTGCCTGACGATTATTCCACCCCTCTCATCCCCCTGCCATCCTGCTCTCGTCGTCCCCGTGCAGGCGGGGATCCCCGTCCGGTTTCATAGCCGGAACCAACCACCCGGCATCTCGCACCAGGTTTGCAATTGCGAATCGTTCGCGTTACGGACCGGCATCGAATCGCCCCGGAATCACGCACCCGAAATGCACGCCCCCACCGCCCAGGCAGAGCAGGCCAAGGCCAAAGCGAAACGCAGCCGGAAGAGCTTCTGGCTGAAGCAATTGCACACCTGGCACTGGATGAGCTCGGCGATCAGCCTGATCGGGCTGCTGCTCTTCGCGATCACCGGCTTCACGCTCAACCATGCCGCGGATATCGAAGCCGCGCCGAAATCGATCGATCGCGCCGCGCAGCTGCCCCCCGCCCTGCTCGCCCGGGTAAAGGCCGACGACCAGCCCGACAGCAAGAAGCCGATCCCCGCCGACGTCGCCAGATGGGTGCAGGACCAGGTGAAGATCGATGCGAGCGGAACCGCCGAATGGTCGGCCGGCGAAATCTATCTCGCCAAGCCGCGGCCCGGCGGCGACGCCTGGATCTCGATCGACCGCGACACCGGCGCAGTGACCAGCGAAACCAGCTCGCGCGGCTGGATCGCCTATCTCAACGACCTCCACAAGGGCCGCAACGCCGGCACCGCGTGGAAATGGTTCATCGACATCTTCGTATTCGCCTGCATCGTCTTCACCCTCACGGGCCTGGTGCTGCTCTGGATGCATTCCAGGCATCGCCGGAGCACCTGGCCGCTCGTCGCCGCGGGCCTCGTCATTCCCGCGCTCGTCGCGATTTTCCTGATCCACTAGGGAGCCATGTCCATGCACTATCGCATCACCGGCCTCACGCTCGCCGCGATCGGCGGGGCAGGCCTTCCCGCCGCCGCCGGCGCGCAGACGCTCGATCTGTCGATCGCCATTCCGCAGCTCAAGGTCGCCGAATATCACCGTCCCTATGTGGCGATCTGGCTGGAGAAGGAGGGCGCCGCCCCGCGCACCCTCCAGGTCTGGTATGATTTCGACGGGAACAGCAAGGAAGGCGCCGGCACCAAATGGCTGCGCGACATGCGCCAATGGTGGCGGGTGGTCGGGCGCGGCATGACCTTCCCGGCCGACGGCGTCACCGGCGCCACCCGCCCGGCGGGCAGCCACAAGATCACGCTCGTCGCCGGGCGCGGCGGCATGCCGGCGCTCACGCCGGGCAATTACAAGCTGATGGTCGAGGCGGCGCGCGAAGTCGGCGGCCGCGAAGTCGTCACCGTGCCCTTCACCTGGAACGGCACCGCCGCGCGCGGCACCGCCAGGGGCACGAGCGAGCTCGGCGCCGTCACCGTTTCGATCAAGCGCTGATTTCAGGGGGAATGGAGCCATGAACTTCCGCAAGCCGCTTATCGCCGCCGCCGCGATCGCCGCGATCGCCGCCCCGGCCGCCATCGCGCACCGCATGTGGATGGTGCCGTCGTCGACCACCGTCTCGGGCACCGACAATTGGGTGACGGTCGACGCGGCCGTGTCGAACGACCTGTTCTTCTTCGATCACCAGCCGCTGCGCGCGGTGCCCCTGGTCACCCAGCCCGACGGCACCGAAGGCAAGGTCGAGAACCACAATGTCGGCAAGTTCCGCGCGACGTTCGACCTGCACCTGACCCAGCAGGGCACCTACAAGGTCGCCGTGGTCAACGAGGGCGTGTTCGGCAGCTACATGCTGAACGGAGAACGCAAGATGCTGCCGCGCGGCACCACCGCCGCGACGCTCGCCGCCGCGATCCCGGCCGGCGCCACCGACGTGCAGACCGCGGAAAATCTCAGCCGCAACGAGATCTTCATCACCCAGGGCGCGCCGACCGCCACGGTGTTCAAGGCCAGCGGCAAGGGCATCGAGCTGGCACCGATCACCCATCCGAACGATCTCGTCACCAATGAGCCGGCGAACTTCCAGTTCCTGAAGAACGGCAAGCCCGGCGCCGGCCTCACCGTCACCGTCATTCCGGGCGGCATCCGCTATCGCAACGACCTGAAGGAACAGGTCCTCAAGACCGATGCCGCGGGCAAGGTCTCGATCAAATGGGGCGATCCGGGCATGTATTGGGTGATGGTCAACGAAGGCGGCGAGCGCCCCGAAGGCCCGGGCGCCGGCGCCCAGCGCCCCGCGGGCGCGGCTCCGAGCGGCCCCGCCGGCCCGCCGCGCGCCCGGGTGAGCTATGTCACCACGCTCGAGGTGCTGGCGCCTTAGAACCAAACCCGACCAAGGCCTTGATCTCTCGTCATCCCCGCCCGCTCGGGGATGACGATGGAGATCGCAGGATGGCGATGAAAGTCGCAGCGTGACCATGAGAAAATGCGCAGCCAGCCCGGAATAGCCATCCCCCCGGCCCTCTCGCCCGCGGCATTCCATCGCCGCCGGACGGGAGCCCCTGTCGCTTCCTGTTCGGGCGAGACGATGGGCACCGGCTGGTCGGCCCGCATCGTCGCCGCGCCCGAGGGCATCGCGATCGAGATCCAGGCGGAGCTCGACCGCGTCGTCGCCGAGATGAGCCATTGGGCGCCGGACTCCGCCCTTTCCCGCTTCAACCGCAGCGAGCCCGGCCGCTGGCAGCCGCTGGCCCCCGGCTTCGCCGATGTGCTCGCCGCCGCGCTCGCAGTGGCGGAGAAGAGCGGGGGCGCCTTCGACCCGGCAATGGGCGCGCTGGCCGACCTGTGGGGCTTCGGCCCGCCCGGCCCGCGCCTGGACCTGCCCGGCGACGCTGAGATCGTCCAGGCCCGCGCCATCTCCGGCCGCACCCGGATCGAGCAGGACGACCGCCGCGCCCGCCGCACCGCCCCCGCCGCGCTCGACTTCTCCGGCATCGCCAAGGGGCACGGCGTCGACCGCGTTGCCGAGATGCTGCGCAGCATGGCGCTGCCCGATTTCCTGATCGAGGTCGGCGGCGAATTGCGCGGCGAGGGGATCAAGCCCGACGGCCAGCCCTGGTGGGCCGATCTGGAGCCCGTGCCCGGCAGCCGCCTCGCCCCGCTGCGCGCCGCGCTCCACGGCCTGTCGATCGCCACTTCGGGGGACTATCGCCGCAGCTTCGCGCATGGCGGCCGCGACTATGCCCATACGCTGGATCCGCGCACCGGCCGGCCGCTGGACAATGGCGTCGCCTCGGTAAGCATCCTCCATCCCAGCTGCATGCTGGCGGACGCCTGGGCGACCGCGCTCACCGTGCTTGGGCCGGAAGGCATGGCGCTGGCCGAACGCGAAGGGCTCGCGGTACATATGGTGGTGCGCGAAGGCGCCGGCTTCAGCGAGCACTTCTCCCCGGCGTTGCAGGCGATGCTGGGCTAGCCCGTCGCAATAGGTAATCTAACCTGACTGGTTCAGTTTTCTATGCACGCGAACCAACCTTCCCCTCATGCCGACAACCCCATCGTCCTGTTGGTCGCGAAATCGGGCCGCCGCGGTTCGGCGAAGGACGGGAGGGGAGAAACGGGGCCCATAGTCCAAACTTCCGAAACTTCCGCTCAGGCGTCAGCCCAGCGGCGTAGGAGATTGTGGTACACGCCGGTCAGCTCGATCACCGCACGATCGTCGTTGCCGAGCGTCCCCACGAGCCGCTGCACGGCCTGGTCCATCTCGAACAGGATGCGCCGGGCGCCGTCGTCGCGGACCATCGACTGGAGCCAGAAGAAGCTCGCCACCCGCGTGCCGCGAGTCACCGGCTCCACGCGGTGCAGGCTCGACGAGGGATAGAGGATCGCATGCCCCGCCGGCAGCTTGACCGCCTGCTCGCCGAACTGCCCCTCGATCAGCAGTTCGCCGCCGTCATATTCGCCGGGATCCTCGAGGAAGACAGTCATCGACAGATCGGAACGGATGCGGAAATCGGTGCCGCGCTGGATACGCACGGCATTGTCGACATGGGTGCCGAAGCGCTGCCCCCCGCCATAGCGGTTGAACAGCGGGGGGAAGACCTTGAGCGGCAGCGCCGCCGCCACGAACAGGGGCGAGCGGCCCAGCGCGTCGAGGAGGATCGCGCCCGCGCGGCGATGCGCCTCGCCGCCTTCGGGCAGTTGCTCGTTCTGCTTGGCGAGCGCCGATTGCGCACCCGAGGTCACGTTGCCGTCCACCCATTCGGCCGCGTCGATCACCTGGCGGATCGCCGCGACCTCTTCCGGCGAGAGCAGTTCGGGAATGGCGATCAGCACAGCAGCTCCTCCAGTTCGGGCCAGCGCGAGGCCCGCAGCCAGTCCCGCGCCCTTTGCGCGAAGGCCGGCGTTGCGGTCTCGCGGCATCGGGCGAGCCAGTTCCGCGCCTCCGCCACCCGGCCCGCATCCAGCAGCATCCGGGCATGATTGAACGCGCCGCGGAAATCGCCGCCCTCGGCCGCCTGCCGATAGAAATCCGCCGCCCTGGCCATGTCGCGCGCCACTACCCAGCCATCCTCGTGGAAGCTGCCGACATAGTTGATCGCCTTGGCATTGCCCATCGCCGCGGCCCTTTCGAACCAGGCGAGCGCGGCGGCCTTGTCCTCGGCCAGGCCCTCGCCCAGCGCCAGCGCCGTCGCGTAATTGTACATGCCCCAGTCGAGCCCGCGCGCGGCGGCGACGCGGAAGCATTCGGCGGCCCGCACCTTGTCGACCGGGGTGCCCCAGCCGAGATCATAGCAGCGCCCGACCATGTTGAGCGCCATCAGATGGCCCTGCGCCGCCGCCTTGTTGAACCAGGCGAAGCCCTGGCGCGGTTCGCCGGCGTCGAGCAGCATCTGGCCCAGCACGGCCTGCGCCTCGGCCACGCCCTGCTCGGCGCCCGCCCGAACGAGCGCCGCCCGCGCCTCCGGCGAACCGGAGAGGCGGGCGGCGATTTCTTCCGCGGAGAGGCTGTCCAGCGCTTCGATCAGAACTTCACTCCCAGCGTGGCAAAGGCCGAGCGGCCCGGCGCGATCGACGCATAATGCGCCGTATAGGCCTGGGGGAAATAGACCTTGTCGGTCAGGTTCTGCACGTTGACGCTCACATCGAAATGCTCGTTGATCGTGTAGCCGATGCGCGCGTCGAAGCGCCAATATTCGGGCACCGTCACGATGCGGACCTTGGTGGCCGGCGTGTAGGTGGTGACGCCCGCGGCATTCTGGGTGAAGCTGCGATTGTCGGAATAGCCGCCGAACACCCGGCTCATATAATAGGCGCCGCCGCCGATGGTGAGGCCCTTGATCGGCGTGGCGTTGGCCCACAGGGTGAAGCTGTCCCGCGCGGTCTGGGTCGCCTGGCGACCGGTGTTGACCGAGGGAACGAGCAGGGTCTTGGGCTGCTGGACGACGACGCCGCCCACCGTGACCGCCGCCGCGGTCAGCACGGTATAGCCGCCGTCGACGATCTTGGGATCGAGATGGGTATAGCCGCCGAACACGTTCAGCCACTTGGTCAGGTTGCCGTTGAAGCTGAACTCGATGCCGCGGATGCGGCGCTTGCCGATGAACTGCACCGTATTGTCCGGACCGGTCGCGCGGGCATTGTCGGTGTCGGTCTGGAAGGCGGCCAGAGTCAGCGAGAGCTGGTTGTCGAACAGCCCGGCCTTGGCGCCGACTTCATAGCTCCTGGTCTTCTCGACCTTCAGGCTGTCGAGCAGCGCCAGGTTGGCGGCGGTGTTGGTGGTCGGCAGCGCGTTCGGCTCCTGCCCCTCGCCGAGCAGGCTGTTCGGCGGGGTCGCCGCAGTCGCATAGCTGGCATAGAGGCTGGTGTTCGCCGTCGGCTTGAAGACCAGGCCGGCCTGCCAGTTGAACAGCGTGTCGGTGCGCTCGAGCGGGGTCGTCTGGGTGGCGCCCGCGGCCAGCGCCGGCGTGATCTTGGACGTGAAGCGGTCGACGCGCGCGCCCAGGTTGAGGATCAGCGACGGGAGCAGCGTGATCGAATCGAAGGCATAGGCCGAGAGGGTGTGCGCGTCGTTCTGGGTCTCCGCGGTGGGGGCGCCCTTCACGATCGGCGTGGTCGCTGTGGTGGCGTCGCCGGTATAGTTCACCCAGGCGTCGTTCGGGTTCGGGCTGAACAGGCTGGTGCAATAGAAGCGGCCGATCGCGGCCGGCGTGCAGCGCGGGCTGATGGTCGAGCCGGTGGCGAGGACATAGGCGCCGCGGCGCGCCTTCTCCCAGCTGATCTCGAAGCCCGTCGCGAAGCTGTGCTTGATCGCCCCGGTCTCGAAGCTGCCGAACAGGTCGGTCTGGTTGGTCAGCGACTCGGCATAGCCGTAGCGGGTGTTCGCGCGCCGCCAGACCAGGCCGCCCGCCGTCGCCGTCGCCGCGGCGTTGGTGCCATAGACATTGCCCTGCTGATCGTCGGGCTGGGTGTAGATATAATTCTGCTCGTTATAGTTGTAGCGCGAGGTGTTGCGCAGGGTCACCGTGCCGAAGTCATGCTCGACGCGTACCGTGGCCTGGTGGGTGAAGGTGTCGCGGAAGTCGCGGCTCTTCAGGCCGTAGAAGGTGCTGCGGTCGACATGGCCGGTCGTGCCGGCGATCGTCCGCACGGTGCCGATGGCCGGCTCCGAATAGATCTCGCCGGTGCCCGGCGCATTGGCCAGCGTGTAGAGATAGGGAATGCCGCTGTCCGGCAGCTCGTGGCTCTCGAGATAATAATAGGAGGCCGTCAGGCGCGTCGGCGTGCCGAGGCCGATGGTCACCGAAGGCGCGACGCCCCAGCGGCGCTGCCAGATCGCGTCGCGACCGGCAACGTCCTGATCGTGCCACATCGCCGCGACGCGCACGCCGATGCCGCCGCCCAGATACTGGTTCACGTCCAGCGCGGCATGCTTGTAGTCCGCGGTGCCGACGCTGCCGGTCGCGCGGATGAAGCTGGTCTGCTGCGGCACCTTGGTGATGATGTTGATCGAGCCGCCGGCGCTGCCGCGGCCGCCCAGCGTCGAATCCGAACCGCGGATCACCTGGACCTGCTCGATCGCGAAGGTGTCGCGTGCCTGTGCGGCAGTGTCGCGCACGCCGTCGACAAAGATCGAGCCCTGGCTGTCGAAGCCGCGGATGAAGGGGCGATCGCCGATCGGATTGCCGCCCTCCGCGGCGCCGAAGGTGATGCCCGGCACGGTACGCAGCGCATCGGCCAGCGTCGTCGAGCCGGTCTGGTCGATCACGTCCTTCGGCAGGATCACCACCGAACGCGGGGTGTTCTGGACCGAGGCGGTAGCCTTCGGCCCCTGCAGCTCGGCGCGGCCGCCGGTGACGACGATCTGCTCGCGGTCCTCGGCACTGCGATCCTGGCCGTCCTTGTCCGCATCGGCGGGCGCCGGCGCATTGCCGTCGGCGGCATGCGCGGCCGGCGCGGTGGCGATGAAGCCGACACAGGCCAGTGCGAGGAACGATGCGCCCGAACGCGCGGTGGAAACACGACTCACGAATTGATCCCCCTGAACAGGTTATTTCGGGGCGAGCTATTGCGAGGCGTTCTCAGAGTCAATGCTAATGCGAGCTGTTCGCAGCTTTGTCGCAGAATTGTTGCAAATCAGCCGGGCGTCTGTCCCAGCAGCCAGGTGCGGATCGCGCTGGCGAGGTTGGGCGGATCCGCGCCGCCGATCCGCGCATGGTCGATCGCCGCGACCAGTGCGTTGAGCGGCAAGGCGCGCAGGTCCGCCGCGCGCTCCAGCGCCTCCCAGAAAAGCGGCTCGAGGCTGATCGAGGTCTGGTGTCCGGCAATGGTGACGGAGCGCTTGACCGGCCCGTGAAAGCCGCCCGGAGGCGGATCGACGTTCATTCCGTATCGAAGAGCGCCGCCAGCTGCTCGACCATCGTGCCGGCAAGCTGCTCCGCGTCCATGATCGTCACCGCCCGGCTGTAATAGCGCGTCACGTCATGGCCGATGCCGATCGCGACCAGCTCGACCGGAGAGCGCGCCTCGATCCAGCCGATCACCTGGCGCAGATGGCGCTCCAGATAGGAACCCGAATTCACCGAGAGCGTCGAATCGTCGACCGGCGCACCGTCCGATATCACCATCAGGATCTTGCGGTCCTCGGGCCGGCCGATCAGCCGCTGGTGCGCCCAGAGCAGTGCCTCGCCGTCGATATTCTCCTTGAGCAGCCCCTCGCGCATCATCAGCCCGAGCGCCTTCTTCGCGCGGCGCCAGGGCTCGTCGGCCTGCTTGTAGATGATGTGGCGCACGTCGTTGAGCCGGCCGGGCTGGGCCGGGCGGCCATCGGCCAGCCATTTCTCGCGGCTCTGCCCGCCCTTCCAGGCGCGCGTGGTGAAGCCGAGGATCTCGGTCTTCACGCCGACCCGCTCCAGCGTGCGCGCCAGGATATCGGCGCTGATCGCCGCGATCGAGATCGGCCGCCCGCGCATCGAGCCCGAATTGTCGATCAGCAGCGTGACCACCGTGTCCTTGAACTCGGTGTCCTTCTCCGCCTTGTAGGAGAGCGACTGCATGGGGTTGATCACCACCCGCGCCAGCCGCGCCGCGTCGAGCAGCCCCTCTTCCTGGTCGAAGTCCCAGCTGCGGTTCTGCTGGGCCATCAGCCGGCGCTGGAGCCGGTTGGCAAGCTTGGTCACCGCGCCCTGGAGATGGACGAGCTGCTGATCGAGATAGGAGCGGAGGCGATCCAGCTCCTCGGTGTCGCACAGCTCGGTGGCCGCGATCACTTCGTCGAACTGGGCGGTATAGGCGCGATATTCGAACTGGGGCGGCAAGTCGCTCCACGGGCGATTGGGCCGTACGGGCATCATGCCCTCATCGCCTTCGTCGCCCGGCTCGCCGTCGCCATCCTCCATCGCGTCGGACTGCTGCTGCTCGCCTTCCTCTCCGGCATCGGATTCGCGCTGCTCGCCGCGCGCCTCGGCCTGCCCCTCGCCCTGGCTCGTTTCGCTCTCGCCCTCCTCGTCGCCGGGCTGCTCCTCTTCGTCGGTGCCCTCGTCCTCGCCCCCGCCCTCGTCCGCCTCGTCGGGCAGCACATCGCCTTCGGTGAGTTCCAAGTCCTGGAGCAGCTTCGACGCGAGCGAGGCGAAGGCGCGCTGGTCGTCGATCGCCAGCGCCAGCGCATCGAGGTCGGCGCCGGCACGCTCCTCGATCCAATCGCGGATCAGCGCCATGCCGAGCGCCGCCGCGCCGGGCGATTCGCGCCCGGTCAGCCGCTCGCGGACCATCAATCCCAGCGCGGTGGAGAGCGGCACTTCCTCGCGATTGCGCGCGCGCGTGATCGGATCGGCGCGCAATTTCAGGTCGAGCGCATGTTCGAGATTGGCGGCGATGCCGGCATAGCCGCGCGAACCCAGCGCCTCGACCCGCGCCGTCTCGACCGCGTCGAACACCGCCCGTGCAACCGGCTCCCTGGGCGCGCCCTTCAGGTGCAGGCCGTTGTCATGGTGGCGCATGCGCAGCGCGAAGCTGTCGGCGAAGCCGCGCGCCTCGGCCACTTCCTCGGCCGGCAGCGTGCGCGACGGCGCCGGCACCTTGATCTGGCGCCCGTCCTGGCGCGGCGCCTCGCCGGTGAAGCTCAGCTCGGCCTCCCGCTCGCCCGAAAGCGCGCGCGCGGCGCCGCCCAGCACATTACGGAACCTGTCGAGGGGAGAGTCGGCGGCCATGCCCCCGCTTTGGGAAGCTTGGCCGCGCGATGCAAGCCTCGGCTAGATCCTCGGCTAGATATAGATGTAGATGTAGCGCACCTCGATCGAGATCGGGCGGAACAGGGTCGGGCGGAAATTGCGCTCGATCGTGAAGCGCGCATTGCCCTCGGCGTCGACGCCGTCGACGCGCACGACCGCGCCCATCACGTTGTTGAAGAACACCGGATAGGGGATCTTCCTGGGATTGGTCTGAAGATAGGGCACCTGGCGCTGCAACGGCCCGGCGGAACCGTTGTAGAGCACATAGTCGAAGCCCCGCTTCTTGCCGTCTTCATAGACTTCGAGCTCGAGCTGCACCTTGTTGCTCTCGGGCGTGTATTTCCGATAGCGCAACCGCAGGTACTGGCCGGCATCGCGCGGCACCAGATATTCGGTCCTGTACGCCACCGAATCGATCGGGATCGCCTTTTGCATCGCCTCGTCCTTGGCGCCGGCGAGGAAGACCTGATCGAGCTTGCCGTCCTTGTCGCCATCGATGAAGCAGAAGCGGACGATCGGCATGAACTTGGAGGCGAGGCCGCCGAGCAGCGCCGCGCCCAGCCCGGAACGGCCGCGCTGGTCCCGCCCGCAGAAATAGAGCCCCTTGCCGCCTATCTTGGCCTGCGTCGCCTCGGGCGCGACCACTGCGGTGAGCTCCTCGCCGGCGGCGATCTCGTCGGTGAACCTGTCGATCGACACCTTCACCGGCGCGAGCAGCGTGAGCTTCTGCGTCTGCTTGACCGAAGCGCGCATCAGCTCCTCACCCGGCTTCAACGTGAACGCCTTGCCGACCGGCGCGGCCGGATCGGGCCACATCGTGTCGGGCAGCGGAAACACTGCCATATTGCCCCCGCCCGCCGGCGCCGCGGCTACGAGCATCGGCACGCCCGCCAGCATGGCGAGCCCCTTCGATTTCCGGATCATCGTCCCCCCTCTTCCGCGCGATTGCCCGCGCCTTCCCGCGCCGAGCTTGCCCGGGCGCGAAGGGCAGCACAATCGCCGATCGATCCGCGATTGCCTTGGCTGCGCCTGCGCTTCATGGTTCCGGGCAAGGGGGATCACATGAAGCTTCTCGACCGTATCGGCCTCGGGCGGATGAGCCACGGGGAATATCGGGCCAACCTCAACGGCCTGGGCATCTTCTTCGGCGCCGTGCTCGGCTTCGTGATGGCGAGCACCGAGACGCTGGGCACCAGGGACTATACCCTGGTCCTCGTCGGCACCGCGTCGATGGTGATCACCATCCTCTACGTCTCGTCGAGCAAGCAGCGGCTGGCCTATGCGCTGCTCGCCGCGGCGGGGGTCGCGCTCATGCCGCTCGCGCTCAAGATCCTGCTCACGCCGGAGGCGCAGCTGCCGGTCCAGCTCCAGCCGACGCTCGCGGTATGGCTGGCGATGACCGTGGCGATCGAGTTCGCCCCGCGCGAGACGGGGAAGAAGGGCTAGGCGAGGCCTCCCATTGTCCCGTGTCGACCGTCATCCCCGCGCAGGCAGGGATGACGGAAACGAAGAGGAGGTCTCAGCCTGGCGGCGGCGCGCCGCTCAGGCCTTGCTCACCACGCTTTCGGGCAGGTCCTTGCCGAACACGCGCTGATAATATTCCGCCACCTGCGCGCGCTCCGCCTCGTCGCACTTGTTGAGGAACGACAGGCGGAAGGCGAAGCCGACATCCTTGAAGATCTCGGCATTCTGCGCCCAGGTGATCACGGTGCGCGGCGACATCACGGTGGAGATGTCCCCGGCGACGAAGCCCTTGCGGGTCAGGTCGGCCACGCGGACCATGTTCTCGACCAGCTCCTTGCCGCCCGGCTTGTCGAAATCGCCCGATTTGGCGAGCACGATCTGCGCCTCGACCGCGGCGGGCAGATAGTTGAGCGTCACCACGATGTTCCAGCGGTCCATCTGGCCCTGGTTGATCTGCTGGGTGCCGTGATAGAGGCCGCTGGTGTCGCCCAGGCCGACGGTGTTCGCGGTGGCGAACAGGCGGAAATAGGGATTGGGGCGAATCACGCGGTTCTGGTCGAGCAGCGTCAGCTTGCCCTCGGTCTCCAGCACGCGCTGGATCACGAACATCACGTCCGGGCGACCCGCATCATATTCGTCGAACACCAGCGCGGTCGGAGTCTGCAGCGCCCAGGGGAGCAGGCCCTCGCGGAACTCGGTGATCTGCTGGCCGTCCTTCAGCACGATCGCGTCGCGGCCGATCAGGTCGATGCGGCTGATATGCGCGTCCAGGTTGATGCGGATGCAGGGCCAGTTCAGCCGCGCCGCCACCTGCTCGATATGCGTCGACTTGCCGGTGCCGTGATAGCCCTGGACCATCACGCGGCGATTGTGCGCGAAGCCCGCCAGGATCGCCAGCGTCGTATCCGGATCGAAGACATAGGCGGGGTCGAGATCGGGCACGCGCTCGTCCGCCTCGCTGAACGCCGGCACTTCGAGGTCGCTGTCGATCCCGAACAGATCGCGCGCCTTCACCATCTTGTCGGGCGCGTCGAGGATCGTGGTGCTCCGGCTGTCGGGCTGGGTGTTGGGGATATCGGCCATGTCTTCGGATCCTTCCGTCGCCAGAGCGACTAGAAGCTCCCGTGCCGCACTGCAACGGGCATCGCGCAAAACGCACCGACGTCGCCTTCCGCCGCAAGCCCTTTCCTCGAATCGGCTTTCATGGGATCATGACGCCACAGTAACGGGCGCGCGCATCCACCGATTCTTAGCTCTCTGGGGAAGACGATGAACGGGAAGCTGTTGTTCCTGGCGCTGCTCGCGCCGCTTGCCGGTTGCGATTGGGGCCAGCAGCCTCCCCCGCCCCCGCGGCGCCCGCCGCCGGTGGTCCGCCCGGTCGATCGCGGGCCGAACTGGCTCGATCCGATCCCCTATTGCGAAGGCGCGCTGCGGCGCGGCGAATGGCTGGTCTGCGACAACAAGGGCCTGAACTGGCTGCACCGCACGCTGGCCGGCCAATGGGCGGAGGAACGCCAGGGTGCCGACCGCCAGCGGCTCTGGGTCCAGCGCCAGCAGCTCCAGGCGCTGCTCAGCGAGCGCGATGCCTGCCAGACGGCGGAATGCGTGGCCACTGCCTATCGCCGCTATCTCAAGGCGCCGCCCCGCTGGACCCAGCCGCCGGAATGGCGGCCCACCCCATCGCCGCGGCCGATCCACTATCGCCCCCGCGAGAAGCGCTGGAACTGGCGCGACAACGGCCCGAGCTGCGCATCGAAGATCGGCTGGCAGAAGGCGGCGCTGCTCGCGCGCCAGTGCACGGTGGTCAATCCCGACGGCCAATGCGGGCCGCAGCGGGGCTGCGAGACGCTCAAGACGATGATCCTCGACGGCTGCTGGGACATGGGCGATCGCCGCCCGGGCTTCTGCAACCGGACCTAGGGCGCGCGCCGCGGCATCCCCGCCTTCACGGGGATGACGGCGGTAGCCGATAGCCTCTAGTCGTTCTCGAATCTGGGCAGGCCGAACAGATCGACGAAACGCTGGGCCAGCGCGATGTCGCCGGCGACGGCCACGCGTCCCTCGCGGATCGACTCGGCGAGCGGCAGCGGGCCATAGAAGGTCGCGGCAAGCGGAGTCGGCACGCCTTCGAAGATCACATCGGCGCCGGCGGGGTCGCCGCGCTCGATCACCAGCCTGCCATCCACGATCGTCGCGCGGAACGGCTCGCCGCCAATGCGGAAGCCGAGATCGATCGAGAGCCCTTGCGCGCCCTCGCGGTTCATCATCGTCTTGAGCGAAAGCATGAAGGCGCCGTTGCTGAGCGGCAGCGTGACGTCGTGCGCGGGCGAACCCGCCGCCCAGCGGCTGAGCGCGAAGATCGGCTCCTCCAGCGCCGCGCCCCAACGGGTAAGCGCATAGACCTGGGCATTGGCCGGCGAAGGGAGCTGCCGGCGGCGCAGGATGCCGCCCTTCTCCAGCCCCTCGAGCCGCTGGGTGAGGATATTGGCGCTCAACCCCTCCAGCGCGCCGCGAATCTCGCCGAAGCGACGCGGCCCCAGCAGCAGCTCGCGAACAATCAGCAGCGACCAGCGTTCTCCGATCAGGTCCATCGCGAGCGCCGTCCCGCACGCGTCCTGATACCAGCGGCGAGCCTTTGCGAAATCCGAGTTAGTTATTTTTTGTGACTCCATAGTTGCTTTTAATAACCGAGTCGGGCATCAGGATCAAGAAAGCGATTCGCTGACCACCCAAAGCGGAGGTTTAGTCCGATGACATTGGTTCCTGCCGCAGAACTGGCCGCGCGTGAGACGGCGCGCTGGCCGGGCGAGTCCCCGGAATATCGCGCCGCGCGCACCGCGCTGCTCGCCGAGGAGATCGCGCTGCGCCGTCATCTGGAAAGCGTGGCCGAGCAGCGCCGCGCGCTGCCGCCGGGTCCGGAAGTGACGGGCGACTATGGGTTCCAGGGCGAGAACGGCGCGGCCCGCTTCGCGGACCTGTTCGGCCCGCACGATACGCTGGTGATCTATACCTATATGTTCGGCCCGCAGCGCGAGCGGCCCTGCCCGATGTGCACCTCGCTGCTATCGGCCTGGGACGGCGAGGCGCCCGACATCCTCCAGCGCACCGGCCTTGCGGTGATCGCCCGCTCGCCGATCGCGAAGCTCGCGGCGTTCAAGGCCGAGCGCGGCTGGCAGCATCTCCCGCTCTATTCCGACGGCGAACAGGCGTTCAGCCGCGACTATGGCGCGATCGCCCCCGACGGCTCGGACATTCCGCAGCTGCTGGTCTTCACCCGGCGCGACGGCACGCCCCGCCTGTTCTGGGCGGGGGAGATGGGCCCGGACAGCGCCGATCCCGGACAGGACCCGCGCGGCGCGCCCGACCTGATGCCGCTCTGGACCATCCTCGATTCCACCCCCGAGGGCCGGGGGACCGACTGGTACCCCTCCCTCACCTACTGAACCAAATCCCCAGGAGAGAAAACATGCCCCAGATGATCTTCGTCAACCTGCCCGTGGCCGATGTCGCCCGGTCGACCGCCTTCTACGAAGCGATCGGCTGCACCAAGGACGCCCGCTTCAGCAACGAGCAGGCCTCGGCGATGCAGCTCAGCGACACGATCGTGTTCATGATCCTGTCGCGGGACTTCTTCAAAACCTTCACGCCGAAGCCGATCGCCGATGCGCATGCGGTGACCGAGGCGCTGATCTGCATCTCGCGCGACAGCCGCGAGGCGGTGGACGCGATCGTCGAGGCGGCGGGCAAGGCCGGCGGCAAGGCCGATATCCGCGAGAAGCAGGACATGGGCTTCATGTACGGCCGCAGCTTCGAGGATCCGGACGGCCATATCTTCGAGCCGATGTTCATGGACCTCGAGGCCGCGATGGCGGCCTTTCCCGACGGCCCCGCCCATGAGCCGGCCTGAGCGGACGCGAGGGAAGGAGACGCAGCATGAAGCGTGACTTCGCAATCGGCTGGGCGCTGAGCGGCCTCGTCATCCTGTTCCTGGCGATGGATGCGGGCGGCAAGCTCCTCGCGCCGGCGGCGATGATCGCCTACAGCCCGCCGCTCGGCATCGCCCCGGACGTGAACCTGTATCGCGAGCTCGGGCTGATCCTCGCGATCTGCACCATTCTCTATGCTGTGCCGCGCACCGCGGTGCTCGGCGCGATCCTGCTCACCGGTTATCTGGGCGGCGCGGTCGCGATGCACTTCCGGGTGGGCAGCCCGTTGCTCAGCTACACCTTGTTCGGCGTCTATCTGGGCGTGATCGCCTGGGGCGGACTGTGGTTCCGCGATCCCCGCATCCGCGCGCTGATCCCGATCGCCGGCTGATTTCAGATCCAAAGGAGAGGACCGATGGCAGACAAGATCACCACCGTCCTGTGGTTCGACCATGTGGCCGAGGAAGCCGCCAGCTTCTACGTCTCGCTGCTGCCCGACAGCCATGTCGGCAGGATCTTCCGCGCGCCGGGCGACAATCCGAGCAGTAAGGAAGGCGCGGCGCTGGTCGTCGAATTCACCCTGGCCGGGCGCAGCTATGCCGGCCTGAACGGCGGCCCCAATTTCAAGCCGAACGAAAGCGTCTCGTTCCAGATCCTCACCGAAGACCAGGAAGAGACCGATCGCCTGTGGAACGCGATCGTCGGCAATGGCGGCGCGGAAAGCATGTGCGGCTGGTGTAAGGACAAATGGGGCTTCAACTGGCAGATTACGCCCCGCCGGCTGATCGAGCTCAATTTCGGCGACGATCCCGCAAGCGCGAAGCGGGCGTTCGAGGCGATGATGACGATGAAGAAGATCGACATCGCCACGATCGAAGCCGCTGCGCGCGGTTGAGGAGGATGCCATGACTGTCGAGATCACCGGCTTCAACTGGGTGCCCGATTTCGCGCGCGGCTATGTCCGCGATCTCAGGCCGCGCTGGGCCTGCGAGGAGATCGGCCTGCCCTATGCCATGCGGCTGATCAGCCCGGTCCCGCCCAAGCCCGCCTCCTATTTCGGGGAGCAGCCCTGGGGCCAGGTGCCGGTGCTGCACGATGGCGACATCCGGCTGTTCGAGAGCGGCGCGATCCTGCTCCACCTGGCCGAGAAGGACACGCGGCTGCTGTCGCGCGATCCGCAGCAGCGGGCGACGAGCATCGCCTGGCTGTTCGCCGCGCTCAACAGCGTCGAGCCGGGGCTGTTCGAACTGGGTAACGTCACCCTGTTCTCCAAGGACGCGGAATGGGCGAAACTGCGCCTGCCGAGCCTGATGGAAGATATGGGCAAGCGGCTCGACCGGCTCGCCGACGCGCTGGGCGAGCGGGAATGGCTGGGCGAGGACTTCAGCGTTGCCGACATCGCGATGGTGACGGTGCTGCGCAACGCCGACGGCAGCACGCTGATCACGTCGCGCCCCGCGCTGGCCGCCTATGTCGAGCGCGGCATGGCGCGGCCCGCCTTCCGGCGCGCGATGGCGGCGCAGCTCGCGGATTTCCAGCCCGCGCCGGTCGCGGCCTGACACTGTCGAGAGGAGAACCAAAATGGCTTATATGGACGGTTACGTGCTCGCGATCCCCGAAGGGAACAAGGAAGCCTATCGCAAGATGGCGGAGAAGGTCGCGCCGATCTTCCAGGAATTCGGCGCCACCCGCGTGCTGGAAGGCTGGGGCAACGACGTGCCGCATGGCAAGCTCACCGACTTCTACATGGCGACCAAGGCCGAGGAAGGCGAGACGATCGTCTTCTCCTGGGTGATGTGGCCCGACAAGGCGACGCGCGATGCCGGCTGGGCGAAGCTGATGCAGGACGAGCGGATGCAGCCCGACGGCGAGTCGCCCTTCGACGGCAAGCGCATGTTCTGGGGCGGCTTCGAGCCGATCCTCGACACGGGAGAAGCGAAATGAACGCGCATGGAAGCTTCATCTGGTACGAGCTGGTGACCGGAGACTCCGCCAAGGCCAAGGCATTCTACGATTCGGTCTGCGGCTGGAACATCGATGCCCAGCCCGCCCCCGGCGGCATGGACTATCGCATGATCAACGCAGCCGACGGCCAGGCCGGCGGCGTGATGCAGCTCAATGCCGACATGATCGCCGGCGGCGCCCGGCCCACCTGGCTCGGCTATCTCGGCGTCGACGACGTCGATGCATCGGTCGCCGCGGTGGTCGCGGCCGGCGGGCAGGTGCACCTTCCCGCCTTCGACATCCCCGATGTCGGCCGGCTGGCGATGGTCACCGATCCGCAGGGCGTGCCCTTCTATGTGATGCGCGGCGCCTCGCCGCACACCAGCACCGCCTATCAGCGGATGGGCCTGGGCCATGTCGCCTGGAACGAGCTGCTCGCGCCCGACGACGCCGCGGCACTCGCCTTCTACGAACGGCTGTTCGCCATCACCAAGGTGGGCGGCATGCCGATGGGCGAGATGGGCGAGTACAGCTTCATCGCCAATGGCGACAGCAAGGGCGAGGCGGTCGGAGCGATCATGCGCGTGCAGCCGGGCACCGCCCCGGGCTGGCGCTTCTATATCCGCGTGCCCGACATCACCGACGCGATCGCCAGGGTCGAGGCCGGCGGCGGCAAGGTCGTGTGGGGGCCCGAGCAGGTGCCCGGCGGCGAATGGGTGATCAGCATCGTCGATCCCGAGGGCGTGGCCTGCGGCTTCGTCTCGCCCGGCAAGAGCTGAGCCGCGATGACCGTCACCATCACGGCGTTCGAACGATCGCCCGATGGCGGCAAGGGGCTGGCGCGCGACACTCGGGTGCGCTGGGCGCTTGAGGAGACGGGCCAGCCCTATGCGGTCCGGCTCGTCTCCTTCGCCGCGATGAAGGCGCCCGCGCATCTCGCGCTGCACCCCTTCGGCCAGATCCCCACCTATGAGGAAGGCGACCTCGCCTTGTTCGAGACCGGGGCGATCGTCTTCCACCTCGCCGAGCGGCATGCGGGCCTGTTGCCCGACGACCCCGATGCGCGGGCCCGGGCGATCGCCTGGATGTTCGCCGCGGTGAACACGGTGGAGCCGCCGATCCTCGATCTGGTCACCGTCCGGATCGTCGAGGGCGACAAGCCCTGGGCGGCCGAGCGCATGCCGCTGGTCGTGGAGCGCATCCATGGCCGGCTGCGCCAGCTCGCCGACCGGCTCGGCGATGCGGAATGGCTCGACGGCGCGTTCAGCGCGGGCGACCTGATGATGGTCTCGGTGCTGCTCCGGACCCGGCCGTCGGGCATTCTCGACCAGCATCCGAGCCTGGCCGCCTATGTGGCCCGCGGCGAGGCGCGCCCCGCCTATCGGCGCGCCTTTGCCGACCAGCTCGCAGTGAACACCCGCCCGGCCGACTAGGCGAAGGCAGGCGAGCCCTTGAGCGTCTGATACGCTTCGATCACGCGCTGGAGCCGGCCTTCATGGCTGCGGTCGCCGCCGTTGCGATCGGGGTGGAACTTGCGGACCAGCTCGGAATAGCGCTTGCGCAGCGCCGTGCGATCGGAATCGATCGCGAGGTCGAGAACCTTGAGCGCCTCGCGGTCCTTGCCCGATAGCGGCTTGCCGTCCTTGCGCTCCGCCCGGTCCTTCACGCGATCGTTGAAGCGCGCGCCGATCGCATCCAGCGGATCGGCGAAATCCGCCCAGCGCGGCGGCCGGTCGGCGCCGCCCGCGCCCGAAAAGGCGCGCGTTTCGCGCTCCCAGCCGGCATAGGGACGCTGGGCGTCGTGGATCTCGTCGGGCGTCATGCCCTGGAAGAAATTATAGCCCGAGTTGAACGCGCGGACGTGATCGAGGCACAGCCAGCGATACTCGCCCGGCCCGTCATAGCCGCCGCGCGCATGGCCCATCGGCGCACGGAACTCGCCCGGCTCGGTGCACCCCGGCTCGGCGCACAACCGCCCCGGCGCCTCCACCCGGCCGTGGAAACGCGCGTTCGGCCTGTCTTTCCTGTGCTGGCCCTCGGCCACGCTACCTCCCTTGCGCAAACCGCCTATATAAGCGCGATGACCGACACTGCCACCGGCGGACTCGCCGACATCATCGCCGCCCGTCTCACCGCTGCGCTCGCCCCGGCGCATCTCGAAGTGATCAACGACAGCCATCACCATGCCGGCCATCTGGGCGACGACGGCACCGGCGAATCGCACTGGACGGTGGTGGTCGAGAGCGGGGCCTTTCAGGGCCTGTCGCGCGTTCAGCGGCAGCGCCTGATCAACAGCGCGCTCGCCGACCTGCTCGCCTCGCGCATCCACGCATTGGCGATCCGGGCCCGCGCGCCGGGAGAATGAGCATGCCGGACAAGCTCTGACACTGGACGGAAATCCAGGGCCGGGGCGAGTTCGTCCGGCATATCGCCCATCTCGCCAGCGAGCGGCGCATCGCGACCCGAAAGGATGGGTTTCCAAACTGTGGCTGTCCGTCCCGTACGCCGCGGGCTATGCATCCGGCGACGAAAGGGCTCTTATGACCGACGCGCTTTTCACGCAGATCATCACTCCCACCACCCATGATCTGGGCGGCTTCAAGGTCCACCGCACGCTGCCTTCCCGGCCGCGGACGATGGTGGGGCCGTTCATATTCTTCGACCAGATGGGCCCGGCGCGGCTGGACCTGGGCACCGGCATCGACGTGCGCCCGCACCCGCACATCAACCTCGCCACCGTCACCTATCTCTATGCCGGCGCGATCGACCATCGCGACTCGCTCGGCACCTTCGCCACGATCGAGCCTGGCGCGGTGAACCTGATGACCGCCGGCCGCGGCATCGTTCATTCCGAGCGCTCGCCCAGCGCCGAGCGCGCGAAGGGCCCGGAGCTGTCGGGCATCCAGACCTGGCTCGCCCTGCCCGAGGCGAACGAGGAAATGGCCCCGGCCTTCGAGCATGTCGGCGCCGGCGAACTGCCGCTCGTCGAGGCGCCCGGCGCGCGCTGCCGGGTGATCATGGGCACGCTGTGGGGCGCCAGCGCACCCACCACCACCTATGCCCAGACCATCTATGCCGATATCGAGCTTGCCGAAGGCGGCGCGGTGCCGATCGATCCTTCCGCCGACGAGCGCGCCATCTATCTCTCCTATGGCGATGCCAGCATCGACGGCGTCGAGATGGAAGTCTCCACGCTCTACATCCTGCGCCCCGGCATCACGGCGATCCTGCGCTCCGCCGGCGGCGCGCGCGTGATGCTGTGCGGCGGCGAGGACTTCGCCACGCCGCGCCACGTCTGGTGGAACTTCGTCTCCTCCAGCCGCGACCGCATCAACCAGGCCAAGGAAGACTGGAAGGCGGGCAACTTCCCCAAGGTGCCGGGCGACGACAAGGAGTTCATCCCGATCCCCGAAGTGCCCAAGACGGTGAGCTATCCCTAGGACGCGGCTCAGCATCTGCCGGCGCAAGCGGCGCTATGCGACGATGCCCGAGGCGCTGGGCGCGATCCATGCGTCGGGGCTGACGCTGCGTCCCTATCGCTGCGACCGTTGCTTCCAGTATCATCTGACCAGCCGCACCAGGGGCAAGCGCGCGGTGCGGCCCGAATAGGCGCCATTGCTATCGACGCGCGCGGGCCAGGATGATGGTTGAGGATGCACGCCTCCCGGCCTACCCTGCGGCAAAGAGACAAGCGGGAAAGGCAGACATGGCCGATTTCGAACTCCGGCAGATCACGCTTCCCACCGGCGTGACGCTGAACGTCGCCATCGCGGGCGATCCCGCCGCGCCGCCGGTCCTGCTGCTCCACGGTTTCCCCGAATCGCACCGCACCTGGCGCCACCAGATCCCGGCACTGGCCCGCGACCATTTCGTCATCGCGCCCGACCAGCGCGGCTTCGGCCATTCCGCCCGTCCCGAGGGCGTGGCGAACTATACGCCCGACAAGCCCGTAGCGGACCTGCTCGCGCTGGCCGACCATTTCGGGCTCGCTCCCTTCACCCTGGCCGGGCACGACTGGGGCGGCGCCATCGCCTGGATGGCGGCGCTGCAGAACCCGCAGCGCATCGCCCGGCTGATCATCGTCAACGCCCCGCATCCGCTGGTCTTCCAGCGCAGCCTGTTCGACGATCCGGCCCAGCGCGAGGCCAGCCAGTACATCACTGCCTTTCGCAACCCCGATTTCGAGCAGTTCCTCGCGCGAATCGGGCTGGAGAATTTCTTCGACACCACGTTCGCCAAGCATGCGGATCCGGCGCTGCTCGCGCCCGAGAAGCCCGCCTATCTCGCCGAATGGAGCCAGCCCGGCGCGATGACCGCGATGCTGAACTGGTACCGCGCCAGCATCATCCAGGTGCCCGCACCCGGGGACATGCCGGAGCGGCCGCCCTGGCTCGATGCGCCCTTCCCGCCACTCGGCCAGCCGACGCTGGTGATCTGGGGAATGCAGGACAGCGCGCTGCTGCCCGTCCAGCTCGACGGACTCGATGCGCTGGTGCCGGACCTGACCATGGTGCGCATCGCGGACGCCGGCCATTTCGTGCCGTGGCAGAAGCCCGATGCCGTGACCGAGGCGATGCGGGACTGGCTCGCCGCGCGGAACGGCTGAGGGCCGGAAGCCCGGGACGCCCTCGACCCTAGCGCGCCCGGCGCATCCCGGGCGCCTTGGCGACCGAAGGATCCTCGAGCAGCCGGCGATACTCGGCGCTCTCCATGCCGAGCAGCGCGATCCGGCCCTCGCCGTCGTGATGCACGCCCCAGCCGAACTGCTTCACCAGCGGCGAGGCGCGCAGGCAGGCCTGGGGCCTGGCGAAGAAATCCTCGCGGCTCTTGTCCCCGCCACGCTCGCGATATGCCGCGAAGATCAGGTCGTCGCTGGTCATCGCATAGGGCCGGGCGAGCAGCGCATGCTGCACCGCCGCCACCGTTCCCGGCTTTCCGGGCACGATGCCCTTGTGCACCGGAGTATCGGGGGAAGCGGTGATCAGCGTGTCGCGATAATTGGTCGACTTCATCACAACCGCACCTCGGCCGCGGCATCGAGGAGAATGCCCTGCTCGCTGCTGCGTTCCGCACCCGGGCGAACCCAGGCGGCATGGGCGTGCGCGGTGGCGACCACCATGCGCGGTCCGCCATCGGGCCAGGTCCGCACGCTCACCACCTGCTCGCCGAGCGCGCGATCGGGCTCCATCGCCACCCAGGCGAGCGGCCGTTCGGGCGTGGCCGCGGCGCCGGCCGCCTCCATCGCGGCGCGAATGCGCGCGGTGCTCGCATCGGGAACATATTGCCATACCACCGAATGCATCAGCACGCGCGTGACGCCTTCCGCCTGCGGCTCGGCCAGGCGCGCCTCGACCCAGTCGGCGGCATCGGCACGCGCGAGGTCCACGCCGCTCGCACGCACCATCGCGATCGCCTTGCGCAGCCGATCGAGCCGCATCGGCGTCTCGGCCCAGACATAGGCGGAGAGCCGCGCCTCCACCGCCGGATCGGTGACGTCGAGCGGCGCGACGTCGCAACCCCGGGTCGAGACGATCTCCAGCGGCGGCAGCGCGGGCGGGTCGCCCAGCCATGCGGGCGCGATCGTGACGGGCGAATCGGCCGGCCCGAGCAGCGCGCCGCCCAGGTCGAAGCGATAGCGATCGATCAGCAGGTTGAGCCCGCCGCTCGATCCGATCTCCAATATCTCCAGCTTCGGGTCATGGCGCCGCGCGACTTCGATCAGCCCGACGATCAGCGCGCCCGAGCGGCCCGGCTCGTTGGTCTGGGGCGGGCCATCGAGCCAGGGGAGCAGGGCGGCATCGTTGCGCGCCAGCACGCGGTCGAGCGCCGCCTGCAATGCTTCGCCCGCCAGCCTGCCCGCGAACGCCTCGGCCAGTTCCGCGTCGCTGCCCGCCAGCACCAGCGCGTGCAGCCCGCCGACCAGCCGCAGCGGCAGCGCGTCGCGAGTCGGCTCGCCCGGCCAGTGGAGCGCGCGGCGGCCGGTTTCGCTGCCACGCGTCAGCCCGTCGGCAAGCGCGGCGCAGATGTCCGCATAGATGGGCGCGTCCATCTTGCGGCAATAGAATTCCTGGATCCGGAACGCGCCGCGGTTATTCTCTTCACTGGCCATAAGAATTACCTCCGCGGCGCGTCTGTTGCGCCTGTCGGGTGCCCCTAGTAAAGCCCCGCCTTCGATGACCGAACCGCTGATCCTCGCCGTCCCCAAGGGGCGCATCCTCGACGAGGCGCTGCCGCTGCTCGCCCGCGTCGGCATCGTGCCCGAGCCGGACTTCGCCGACGCGGGCTCGCGCGCGCTCCGCTTCCGGACCAACACGCCGGCGATCGACCTGATCCGCGTGCGGGCGTTCGACGTCGCCACCTTCGTCGCGCATGGCGCCGCGCAACTCGGCATCGTCGGCTCGGACGTGCTCGCCGAGTTCGACTATTCGGAGCTCTATGCCCCGGTGGACCTGGGAATCGGCCATTGCCGCATCTCGGTCGCCGAGCCCGCCGACCTGGCGGAGCGGGACGATCCGCGCGGCTGGAGCCATGTCCGCGTCGCCACCAAATATCCGCACATCACCCGCGCCCATTTCGAGGCGCGCGGCGTGCAGGCGGAGTGCATCAAGCTCAACGGCGCCATGGAACTGGCGCCCGTGCTGGGCCTGGCGCCGCGCATCGTCGACCTCGTCTCCTCGGGCCGCACGCTCAAGGAGAACGGGCTGGTCGAAGTGGAAGTGATCGCCGAAGTGAGCAGCCGGCTGATCGTCAACCGCGCGGCCTTCAAGACGCGCGCGACCGAAGTGGTGCCGCTGGTCGACGGGTTCCGCCGGGCGGTGGCCGCATGATCCGGCTGGATGCCGGCGATGCGGGTTTCGCCCGGGCGTTCACCGATCTGGTCGACGCCCGGCGCGAGGCCGACGAGGATGTCGCGCGCGACGTGACCGCGATCGTCGCCCGCGTCCGAACCGAGGGCGATGCGGCGCTGCGCGACTATACCCGGCGCTTCGACCGGTTCGACCTCGACACGCAGGGCTGGAAGCTCGACCGTGCCGATTGCCTTGCTGCCTGGGAGGGGCTTTCCCCCGAATTGCGCGACGCGCTCGAGCTCGCCGCCGAGCGGATCGCCGCCTATCACGCCAAGCAGAAGCCCCAGGATCGCGACGAGATCGACGCGGCGGGCATCCGGCTGGGCGCGCGCTGGCGGGCGGTGGACGCGGCGGGCGTCTATGTGCCGGGCGGTCGGGCCGCCTATCCCAGCTCGGTGCTGATGAACGCGCTGCCGGCACGCGCCGCCGGCGTCGGCCGGCTGGTGATGGTGACGCCGACGCCGGACGGCGAAGTGAACCCGCTCGTCCTCGCCGCCGCGCATCTGGCCGGCGTCGACGAGATCTGGCGCGTCGGCGGAGCGCAGGCGATCGCCGCGCTCGCCTATGGCACCGACAGCATCGCGCCGGTCGACGTGATCACCGGCCCCGGCAATGCCTGGGTCGCCGAGGCCAAGCGCCAGCTCTACGGCGTGGTCGGCATCGACATGGTCGCGGGCCCGAGCGAGATCGTGGTAGTGGCGGACGGCAGGAACGATGCCGGCTGGATCGCCGCCGACCTGCTCAGCCAGGCCGAACACGATCCCACCAGCCAGTCGATCCTGTTCACCGACGATGCCGCATTCGCCGACAAGGTGGCCGAAGCGGTGGAGCGCGCGCTGGCCGCACTCGCCACCGAGAAGACCGCGCGGGCGAGTTGGGAAGCGAACGGCGCGATCATCCTGGTGCCCGATCTCGTTTCCGCGATGCCGCTGGTCGATCGCCTGGCCCCCGAGCATCTCGAGCTCGCCTGCGACAATGCCGAAGGGCTGTTCGACATGGTCCGCCATGCCGGCTCCGTCTTCATCGGTCGCTACACGCCCGAGGCGGTGGGGGATTATGTCGCGGGTCCAAACCATGTCCTCCCCACCGGCCGCCGGGCGCGCTTCGCCTCGGGCCTGTCGGTGCTCGATTTCATGAAGCGGACCAGCTTCCTGTCGCTCGACCGGGACGGGCTGGCCGCGATCGGCCCGGCGGCAGTGGCGCTCGCCCATGCCGAGGGACTGCCGGCACATGCCGAGTCCGTCGCGATCCGGCTGCGGGAGGCGTGATGCGCGTGCCGGACCTCGACGAGGACGGCTGGTGCCTGGCCAGCGCCGCCGACTATCATGCGCTCGATGCCGAAACCTTCGAGATCCCGGACGAAAGGGCCCGGGCCAGCCTGAAACCCGGCGACTTCGCCAAGCTGATCTTCCTGATCGCCGTGGAGGAGGACGACGAGCCGATCACCGACCGGATGTGGGTGGTGGTGCGCGAGGCGGCGGACGGCAGCTATTTCGGGCTGCTCGATAACGAGCCCGACATCGATGAGAATGACGCGTTCTGGCTCGGCACCGAAGTGCCTTTCGGACCGGAGCATGTGATCGAAGTGCAGGCGGGGAATGCCGAGAGCCGCGACTATGCCGCGCGGGCGCCGCTGAAGATTTGGCCGCGGGACTAGGCGCTTCTCCTTCCCTTGCCGAGAGGGGAATGGACGCTCGCCGCGCAAGACGCTTTGCCATCTCGGCCGAACGGACCTATGGGGCGCAGCATGCCTAGCCATCAAGCAAAGTCCCGTTCCAAGGCGCGCGCCGCCGCGCGCCTCGCCGCCGTGCAGGCGCTCTATCAGCACGAGATGGAAGCGACCTCGATCCCGGCGCTGCTCCATGAATTCCACCACCACCGCCTGGGCGCGGTGATCGAGGACGTGGAATATGCCGAGGCGGACATCGCCTTTTTCGACGACATCGTGGTCGGCGTGAGCGAGCGCCGCGACGAGATCGACCGGCTGATCGCCGCCAAGCTGACCGCCGACTGGAGCCTCGACAGGCTCGACAAGCCGATGCGCCAGATCCTGCGCGCCGGCACCTATGAGCTGATGGCGCGCAAGGACGTGCCCGTCGGCGCGGCGATCAGCGAGTATCTCGACGTCACCGACGCCTTTTACGATCGCCGCGAGAAGGGCTTCGTCAACGGCATCCTCGACGCCGTGGCAAAGGAAGTCCGGGGTTGAGCCCATGCGATCCTGCCCATGCGAAGCGGGGGGAGGATTAGGAAGTGAACGAAGCCGAGTTCATCGCAGCGCTGCGCACCCTTCCGCTCCATCCGGGCGCCGAGGGCCTGCACGACGATACGGCGACGCTCGCGATCGGCGGCGAGACGCTGATCCTCACCCATGATGCGATCGCCGAGGGCGTGCATTACCGCCCCGGCACCGATCCGTTCGACATCGCCTGGAAACTGGTCGCGGTGAACCTGTCGGACCTGGCCGCCAAGGGCGCCACGCCGCTGGGCGTGCTGATCGGCGCCGTGCTGGTGGAAGGGGCGGAGCGCTTCGTCGAGGGGCTGCGCGCGATCCTTACCGAATATGCCGTGCCGCTGCTCGGCGGCGACACCATCTCGGTCAGCCCCGCCACCTTCGGCTGCACCGCCATCGGCCGCGCCGGCGCCGCCGTGCCGCGCCGCGACGGCGGACGGGCAGGCGACGCGCTATGGGTGACCGGCACGATCGGCGCGGCGATGCTGGGCTTCGAGGCGGGCGACGGCGCCGCCTATCTCCGCCCGCGCCCGCGCCTCGCCGAGGGCCGCGCGCTCGCGCCGCACGTCCATGCGATGATGGACGTGTCGGACGGGCTTCTCCTCGACGCCTCCCGCCTGGCCGAAGCGAGCGGCTGCACCGCCGAGATCGCCCGCGCCGCCCTGCCCGTCGCTCCCGGCGCCGATCCGCTGCGCGCCGCGACCTGGGGCGACGATTACGAGCTGCTCTTCGCCGCCCCCGCCGATTTCGCGCCGCCCGTGGCGGCCACGCGGATCGGCACGCTGACGGACGAACGGGCCGTTCCGCTGCTGCTCGACGGCGCGGCGCCCGATTTCCCCCTGGGCTACCAGCATCGCTGATCCGCTTGCGCTGCGGGCCACCGCTCGATAGCCTCCCCATACCGGGCCCTCTAAACCGGCACACAGACCGGCGCGGCTCGATATCCAATAGGGGAAGGGCTTGAACGCATGACGATTGTGTACATCGCCATAGCCTGCGGCGTGCTCGCAGTGCTCTATGGCTTGTTGACCAGCCAGCAGGTGCTGAAGGCGCCGGCGGGCAACGAGAAGATGCAGAGCATCGCCGCTGCCATCCAGGAAGGCGCCAAGGCCTATCTCGGCCGGCAATATATGACGATCGCCGTAGTGGGCGTGATCGTCGCCATCGTCCTGTTCTTCACGCTGGGGACGCTGTCGACGATCGGCTTCCTCGTCGGTGCCGTGCTTTCGGGCGTGGCGGGCTTCGTGGGCATGAACATCTCGGTGCGCGCCAATGTCCGCACCGCGGAAGCGGCGCGCACCTCGCTGCAGGGCGGCCTCACGCTCGCCTTCCGCTCGGGCGCGATCACCGGCATGCTGGTGGCGGGCCTGGGCCTGCTCGCGATCGCCGTGCTGTTCTGGTACCTGATCGGCCCGTTCGGGCTCGCGCCCAACAGCCGCAAGGTGATCGAGGCGCTGACCGCCCTCGCCTTCGGCGCTTCGCTGATCTCGATCTTCGCGCGCCTGGGCGGCGGCATCTTCACCAAGGCCGCCGATGTGGGCGCCGACCTGGTCGGCAAGGTCGAGGCCGGCATTCCCGAGGACGATCCCCGCAACCCCGCCGTTATCGCGGACAATGTCGGCGACAATGTCGGCGACTGCGCCGGCATGGCCGCCGACCTGTTCGAAACCTATGTCGTGACGCTCGGCCTCACCATGGTCTCGATCGCGCTGCTGGTGAAGAATCTTTCCGACGAGCTGCTGCTCAAGCTGATGTCGCTGCCGCTGATCGTCGGCGGCGTGTGCATCATCACTTCGATCATCGGCACCTATATGGTCCGCCTGGGCAAGAGCCAGTCGATCATGGGCGCGCTCTACAAGGGCTTCTGGACCACCGCGATCCTCTCGGTCCCGGCGATCTGGTTCGTCACCCAATATGCGCTCGGCGACATGAATGCGCCGATCGGCGGCCTCTCGATCGATCCCAGCTCCTTCCTCGAACCGAGCGACCAGGTCACTGCCGAAGCGGTGCGGGGCCTGGCCTCGGGCGCGCAGTTCACCGGCTGGAGCCTGTTCATCTGCATGATGATCGGCCTGGCGGTCACCGGCCTGCTGGTGTGGATCACCGAATATTACACCGGCACCAACTATCGCCCGGTCAAGTCGATCGCCAAGGCTTCGGTGACGGGCCATGGCACCAATGTGATCCAGGGCCTGGCGATCAGCCTGGAATCGACTGCGCTGCCGACGCTCGTCATCGTCGTCGCGGTGATCGCGGCCTATCAGATCGCCGGCATCATCGGCGTCGCCTTTGCCGCGACGTCGCTGCTCGCGCTGGCCGGCATGGTCGTCGCGCTCGACGCCTATGGCCCGGTGACCGACAATGCCGGCGGCATCGCCGAGATGGCCGGCCTGGAGGATGAAGTCCGCCACAAGACCGACGCGCTCGACGCGGTGGGCAACACCACCAAGGCCGTGACCAAGGGCTATGCCATCGGCTCGGCCGCGCTCGCCGCGCTGGTGCTGTTCGGCGCCTATACGACCGACCTCAAGGAGTTCTTCCCGGACGTGCCCGTGGATTTCTCCCTGAACAATCCGTACGTGATCGTCGGCCTGCTGCTCGGCGCGCTGCTGCCCTATCTGTTCGGAGCCTTCGGCATGACCGCAGTCGGCCGCGCGGCGGGCTCGGTGGTCGAGGATGTCCGCCAGCAATTCGCCGCCGACAAGGGCATCATGGCCGGCACCAGCCGCCCCAACTATGCCCGCACGGTGGACATCGTCACCAAGGCGGCGATCAAGGAGATGATCGTTCCGTCGCTGCTGCCGGTGCTCAGCCCGATCGCGATCTATTTCATCATCACCGCGGTCGCCGGCCAGTCCCAGGGCTTCGCGGCCGTGGGCGCGATGCTGCTCGGCGTGATCGTCTCCGGCCTGTTCGTCGCCATCTCGATGACTTCGGGCGGCGGCGCGTGGGACAATGCCAAGAAATATATCGAGGACGGCAACTACGGCGGCAAGGGATCGGAAGCCCATAAGGCGGCCGTGACCGGCGATACCGTCGGCGATCCGTACAAGGACACCGCGGGACCGGCGGTGAACCCGATGATCAAGATCACCAACATCGTGGCGCTGCTGCTGCTCGCCGCGCTGGCGGGGCACGCCGCGGGCTGATCTTCCGCCTTCGACGGGATCGAGGACTGGCCCCGCCCGGAGCGATCCGGGCGGGGCCTTCCCTGTCCGGATCGCGCCACGCCGGTGCCAAACTCCGCTGGACAAACCCATCGACGCCGATGAATTTCGGCGCAGGGGGCATTTCGCCCTCCTCTGCGGGGGAGGATCATCTTGTTGCATCGCTTTGCGCCGTTCGGCGCCCTGATTGCCATCGTCGCCATGTCCGCGCCGGCACGCGCCCAGCCCAGCACCGAATGGGCCAGGAAGACCGTCCCGATCGAAGTGTTCGGCCAATTCCCGTCGATCGACCGTCCGGCACTTTCGCCCAATGGCGACCTGATCGCAGCCAAGGCTCGCGCCGACGGGCGGCAGGCGCTCGCGATCCTGCCGATCGGCCAGCCGGACGCGAAGCCGTTCATCGTCGCGGGCGACTCCGATTTCTCGAAGGGCAATTTCGGCGACCGCGAAATCTATCGCTGGCAATGGATCGACAACCAGAACCTGCTGATCTGGATCCGCGGCCTCGATTTCGAGTTCGGTCAGTGGATCGACGTCACGCGCATCGCCGCCTACAATATCAAGTCGCGCAAGGCGACGCCGCTCGGCTGGGACGGTGCCGCGGGATGGGCGGGCGATGTGCTGTGGATGTCGCCGCCGGACACGCCCAAGCCGCACCTGCTGCTCCAGCGCTTCACCAACCGCAACAGCAGCGAAATGTGGGCCCATCCCGAAGTGATCGACATCGATGTCGAGACCGGGGCCGTCCGCAACGTGCAGCGCTCCAATCCGGTGGTGAGTTCCTGGACCGCCGACAGAAGCGGCGTCGTCCGGATGGGCTGGGCGCGCGACCGCGAGAACGGCAAGTTGCGCGTGCTCTACCGAACCGGCGCATCGGAGACGTTCCGTACCATCCTGCACGAGACGCCGGACCAGTATGACGACACCGAACTGCCCGATTACATCCTGTCGGGCTCGAACAAGGCCTATGCCCTGAGCAATCGCGACGGCTTCCGCGCGCTCTACGAATACGACCTCGACAAGATGGCGCTCGGCCAGAAGGTGTTCGGTGTCGCGGGCTACGATATTTCGGATGCGACGATCACGCCGGACGGCACTGCGCTGCAGAGCGTGACCTATAGCGACCAGCGCACCCACCGGGTCTTCTACGAGCCCAGGCTCAAGGAAATCGCCAAGCTGCTCGATCAGGAGTTCGGCGCCGGCAACGTCAATCTGCTGTCGGCAGACCAGAAGCGCGAGAAGATCCTCTTCTCCTTCGGCGCGCTCGGCCAGGTTCCCGCCTATTATCTGCTCAACACCGTGACCGGCGACATCTCGCTGATCTCGTGGAGCAACGAGACGCTCAAGAACGCGAAGCTCAATCCGGTGCAGACCTTCCGCTACACCGCCTCCGACGGCAAATCGATCGAGGCCATCCTCACGCTGCCGCGCCACCGGACGGGAGAGAAGAACCTGCCGCTCATCGTGATGCCGCATGGCGGCCCCTGGGCGCGCGACGACGCCGATTGGGACAGCTACCAATGGGCCCAGACGCTGGCGGAATATGGCTATGTCGTCGTCCAGCCCAATTATCGCGGCTCGACCGGCTACGGCAAGGAATTCGGCAAGGCCGTGAACGGCAATTGGGGCCTGCGCATGCAGGACGATCTCAACGACGTGATCCCCTGGCTTGCCAAGGACGGGACCATCGATCCCAAGCGAGTCTGCATGGTCGGCTGGTCCTATGGCGGCTATGCCGCCAGCCGCGCGGCGCAGCGCGACGGCGACAAATATCGTTGCGCGGTGAGCGGCGCGGGCGTCCACGACCTCCCGGCGATGGTCAATTACGACAAGAACTATCTCGGCGGCTATGGCGCCAAGATGGGCCTGGGCGCGGCGGGCGACCTCGGGGCGATCTCCCCTGCCTATCATCCCGAGATGTTCTCGACGCCGATCCTGATCGTCCATGGCGCCAAGGATCAGCGTGTCCCCGTCGCCCAGTCGCGCGGGCTGGTCAGCAAGCTCAAGGGCGCAGGCAAGAAGGAGGGCGTCGACTTCCTCTATCTCGAGCAGCCGCTGAACACCCATAACCTGCTGCGCGAACAGGATCGGACCCAGTTCCTGCAGGAAATGAAGAAGTTCCTCGACAAGCACAATCCGGCCTGAGCGAGCGGGGCGGCGTGGCGACGGGCCGCCCCGGTCATCGCTCTCCGGCCCTCGCGCAGACCGGCCGGCGGCGGGGAACGGCTTCTATTTCGGCTTGCCCGAACCCGGCCCCTTGCCGGCCCCCTTGGGCTTCACCGTCAGCGGCGCCAGCAGGTCGTCGGCCGGCGCCTCGGGCGCCTTTGCCGGCGCCGCTTCCTTGCCCGCCCCCTTGGGCTCCACCGTCAGCGGCGCCAGCAGGTCGTCGGCCGGCGCCTCGGGCGCCTTTGCCGGCGTCGCTTCCTTGCCCGCTCCCTTGGGCTCCACCGTCAGCGGCGCCAGCAGGTCGTCGTCCGGCGCCTCGGGCGCCTTTGCCGGCGTCGCTTCCTTGCCCGGGCCCTTGGGCTCCACCGTCAGCGGCGCCAGCAAGTCGTCGTCCGCCTTCTCCGGCAGCTTGTACTTCTTGTGGATCTCGTCTTCCTCGCGCTGCGACTGCGCCTTGAGCGGCCTTTCCATTTGCGAGCAGGCCTTCCCCGCGTCCTCGATCGCGGTCGTCTTCCTCCCCGTCAGCGCGGCCTGGGCGAACTTCTGGAACGCGTCCTGCCGCATCTTTTCGCATTGTCGCTCGATCTGCTCGAATTTGGGCTTGTAGCGCGCCTCCAGCACCCGCATCGCGCCGAGATACCCCGGCGCGAAGCCTTCCTCCAGATTGCGCTCGATCCATTTGTTCAGGCGATCCGTCGCATTCTTGAGGTTGCGCTTCGCCGCCTCCAGCCGCTTCAGCGGATTCGTCCCCTGCTCCTTCCCGAGCGAAGTCGCGAATTCCCCATATTTCTGCGCGAATCGATCCTGCGCGCGCTGTGCCGCCTCCAGTTCGCGAAAGGCGTCCTCGAGCTGCGCGTGCAGCACATCGCCTTCCTGGTTGATCATGATCATGGTTTCCTGCGTCGCCTCGGCCGCGGCGACGGACCTGTCCGTGACCGACACGGCCTCGGCCGCGGCGGCGGCATTGCTCTCGATGGTGCCGCTATAGATCGCGAAGCCCAGCGCCCGGCTGGCATTGGCATATTCGTTGAGCGCCAGCGCATCGGCCCGGGTCTGCCCGCCGGTCGAGATGCGCATCTGCGCCAGGCGCCGCGAGAGCGGCGTCGGCGGGAACAGCGCGTCGAGCGTCTCCGGCCGCGCCGCCACTCCCGTTGCGGCGGGCGCACCCGATGTCTCGACGATCCCCTTGCCGTGGCGCCGCATCAGCGCTTCCATCCGCGCCACCGCCTTCAGGCATTCGGCGGGGTTGCTGTCCTTGACCTCCTCGGCGAGCAGCGACTGGTCGGACAGTTCGTCATGCACCTGGTAGGGTGTGTTCTCCGGCATGTCGCGCGCATTGTGATTGGCCCGCTCCAGCCGTGCGGCGCATTGCGCGCGCGCATCGACGGCGGTGAAGACGGCCAGCACGCACAGCGCCGAGCCCAGCAGAAACGAAGGACGCATTTTCCCGACTCCCGAATGATCGGCGGCGGGAGATACAGGTTGCCCCGGCACGGCAAATCGGGCGGCGACGAAGCACGCGCATCCGTCGATCAAATCGGCCGGAATTGCCGCGCAGGATGGCAAGGGGCGGCGCAATCCCCATATCGGACCAAGGTGGCCGGCTTTGTCGGCTTCACCGCCTTCCCTTTTCTCCCTGCGCACTGTAAAGGCTCCGCCACTTTTAGCGCGCGCACCCATGAGGTAATTTTTGGCCAAAGAAGAACTGCTTGAAATGCGGGGTCAGGTCGTTGAGCTTCTGCCCAACGCAATGTTCCGCGTCCGGCTCGAAAATGATCACGAGATCCTGGGCCATACCGCCGGCAAGATGCGCAAGAATCGCATCCGCGTGCTGGTGGGCGACGAAGTGCTCGTCGAGCTCACGCCCTACGACCTGACCAAGGGCCGTATCACCTATCGCTTCAAGTAAGCGGGCGGTGCCCTTGCGGCTCGTCCTCGCTTCCACGTCGCCGCGCCGGCTCGATCTGCTCAAGCGGATCGGCGCCGAGCCCGCGCGCATCGCCGCGCCCGATGTCGACGAGAATGTCCGCGCCGGCGAGACGCCGCGCGCCTATGTGCTGCGCGTCGCCATCGACAAGGCGCATGCCGTGCCCCGCGCCGCGGACGAGATCGTGCTCGCGGGCGACACCACCATCGCGGTCGGCCGTCGCATCCTCGCCAAGCCCGAGGACGAGGCGGATCTGCGCCGCATGCTCGCCCTGCTCTCGGGCCGGCGCCACCATTGCCTGTCCGCCGTCTGCCTGATCGGCGCCGACGGCAAGGCACGCACCCGCATCTCGGACACGGTCGTCGCCTTCAAGCGGCTGAACCAGGCCGAGATCGACTGGTACGTCGCCTGCGGCGAAGGCATGGGCAAGGCAGGCGGCTATGCCATCCAGGGCAAGGCCGAGGCCTTTGTCCGCTACCTCGCCGGCAGCCATTCTGGCGTGGTCGGCCTGCCCGTCTTCGAAACGCGCGCGCTGCTGGAGAGCGCCGGGTACAGCCTTGGCTGAGTGGCTGTACGAGGCCGGAATCGGCGAGAACCGCGCCGCGCTCGTCGCGCGCGGCAGCATCTGGAAGGCGCGGATCGAGCTGGAGGGCACCCGACCGCGCGTCGGCGCGGTGCTCGACGCAAGGCTGGTCGACAAGGCGGCCAAGCTGATCGCGCTCGACGGCGGCGGCGAGGCGCTGTGCGACCATGTCCCCAAGGCGATCACCCAGGGGGCGAAGCTGCGGGTGCGGATCGTTCGCGAAGCGATTCCCGAGCCGGGCCGCGCCAAGCTGCCCAAGGCGGTGCCGAGCGACGAGGAACCCACCGACGGCCCCACCCTGCTCGATCGCATCGCCGCCACCGGCCTCCCCCTCCGCATGCTCCGCCCGCACGAGCCGGACGCGCTGGAAGCGGCCGGCTGGTCCGAAGTGATCGAGGAAGCGATCACCGGCGAGATCGCCTTTCCGGGCGGGGCGCTGCGGCTTTCGCCCACCCCGGCAATGGCATTGTTCGACGTCGACGGCTCCGGCCCGATCGAGCCGCTGGCGGTTGCCGCCGCGCATGCGGTGGCGCGGGCGATCGAGCGACACGGCATCGCCGGCTCGATCGGCATCGACTTCCCCACGCTTGCCGGAAAGGGCGCGCGCCAGGCGGTGGCCGAGGCGATCGACGCCGCCCTGCCCCAGCCCTTCGAGCGGACCGCGGTGAACGGCTTCGGCTTCCTCCAGATCGTCCGCCGCCGCACTCGGCCTTCGCTACCCGAACTGCTGCGCGCCGATCCGCTCGGCGCCGAGACGCGGGCCGAGCTCAGGCGGATCGAACGGCTTCCCCCGCCGCCCCCGACTACCCATATGGTGACCAGGAACGTCGCACGCCGCCTCGCCCAGCAACCCGGCTGGACAACGGAGCTGGCGCGGCGGATCGGCGGCGTGACCAGGTTCACGTCCGCCGGCGACGGAACCGGCGCGAAGGAGTGAAATGGCGAAGAGCGATACCTGCCCCGTCTGCGGCCAGCCGACGGATATCGAGAACAAGCCTTTCTGCAGCCGCGGCTGCAAGGACCGCGACCTGCTGCAATGGCTGGGCGAGGGCTATCGCATTCCCGGCGAGCGCGTGGATCCCCATGCGCATTCGGGGGTGGACAGCACCGATTCGCACGACTAAGAGGCGCGCTCCCCGGCACTCGCCGGGCATGCCCGGGTAGCTCAGTTGGTAGAGCATGCGACTGAAAATCGCAGTGTCGGCGGTTCGACTCCGTCCCCGGGCACCATTTTTCTTTGATCGCGCTCGCTGATATCTGCGCTTGGCCAGCCAACGAGCCCATATCCATCGTTTGCAATGTGGACGTTCGGCATCTGGGCCGACATCGCACGAAGCAAGGAGCTGCCACGGTCGCGCCCCGGGGCGGTTGCCATTCGATGGGTGACCCGCTGAGCTTCGCTCGAAGTGGCGGTTCACCTGCATCGAAAGTGACTCCGGCAAGGCGTCACGCCTGGCCGGGAGGGCCGCCATATCCCGCAGCCTGGCGCCTCATCAGCAACCAGACGGCCCCCACGGCCAGCACGACCGTCGACAGAATGCTCGCCTCTGGGCCGAACGCCCCGCCGGTAATCCACCAAGGCACGGCTTGGTTCGGCGCAAGATCGACGATGAGCGGCGGCGTCTGGATCCGGTTTCCGGACACCTCGAGGCCAAAGCCCAATCCGAGAAGCCAGTTCCAGGCGGCGTGCCAACCGCATACGCCCCATAGCGACCCTGCCCGGGCGGCGTAGAGGCTCAGGAAAAGGCCGACGAGCGCGACATTGACGAGGCCCAGCGCCAGTTCGGCAGAGGGCGCGATGTTAGCCCCGTGAAGGACGGCAAAGATCACGCAGTTGAAGACGATGCCGGCCCATAGCCCGTGACGCGAAGCGACCAGCTGCATCATCCAGCCGCGCGTGATCAGCTCCTCGGTCGAGCCCTGGACGATGAAGCCCGCCAGGAGGATGCCGATCGCCCCCAGCGCGACCGCAGGGTCAGCGGCCTGGAGCGCGCCGCCAGCCTCGATGCGATAGCCTCCGATGATCCCGATCCCGCCGATAACTATGGCGAGCAGGGCGAGGCCGCCGAGATAGCCTCGCACAAAGCGCTTCGCGCCGTCGCCGTTGAACCCGATGGTCGCCAGCGGTCGTCGCTCGAAGAACCTGACCCATGCGAGGAGAAGCAAGGCAACCAGCCCGAAACCGAAGAAGAGAGAGTATCCGAGTTCCCACCACGGCTCCTGCTGATCGCCCAGATCCAGGCCCAACAGACTCGCTATTCCCGTGGCCACGAGCTCGCCGGCGATCAGGAACGCCAGCATCAAGACGATCGTAGCCCAAGTCCAGGTTCGACGGTGCCCCGCATCTCGCGGCGCGTAAAGTTCGATACCTCTCATTCTTCCCCCAATGCGCATAGGCCTGCATCCAGTGCATTATATCATCGACGAAGACGACAGGGTGCGTCGCCCGCCTTATGGCGTTTCGCGCGGCACCTGCCCGAACCGGGCATAGAGCGCCGGCAACACGAACAAGGTAAGCAAGGTCGCCGAGATCAGGCCGCCGATCACGACCGTCGCCAGCGGCTTCTGCACTTCCGCCCCCGCGCCATGGCCGAGCGCCATCGGCACGAAGCCGAGGCTGGCGACCAGCGCCGTCATCACCACCGGCCGCAGGCGCTGCATCGCCCCCGCTCTGGCGGCCTCCGCCCGCGCCACGCCCGCGCGGACCAGGTCCTGGATCGAGGAGACCATCACCAGCCCGTTGAGCACCGCGATGCCGGACAAGGCGATGAAGCCGACTGCGGCCGAAATCGAGAAGTCCATGCCCCGCAGAAACAGCGCGAGCACGCCGCCCACCAGCGCGAGCGGCACGCCGGTGAAGACGATGGCCGCATCGCGCGCCGAACCGAGCGCGCCGTAGAGCAGCAACAGGATCAGCGCGAAGCAGGCGGGGATCACCAATGCCAGCCGATCGCGCGCCGAGGCGAGATTCTCGAACTGGCCGCCCCATAGGAGATAGCTGCCGGCGGGCAGCCGCACCTCGCGCTCGATCGCGGCGCGCGCATCGGCAACCACGCTGCCGACATCGCGCCCGCGCACGTTCGCCTGGACGACGACGCGCCGCTTGCCATTCTCCCGGCTGATCTGGTTGGGACCGTCGACAACGCGGATCTCCGCGACGCTGGCGAGCGGCACGAAGGCACCGCCCGCGACGGGCAGTTGCAGCCGGGCCAGCGCCTCGAAATCGGCGCGCTGCGTCTCGGAGAGCCGCAGCACCACCGGGAAACGGCGATCCCCCTCGAAGATCATGCCGGCTTCGCGCCCGCCCAGCGTGGCGGCGACCAGATCCTGCACATCCTGCGCGGTCACGCCAAGCCGAGCCATCGCGTCGCGGTTCACGCGGATGTCGAGCATCGGCAGGCCGCTGGTCTGCTCGACCTTCACGTCCGCCGCGCCGGGGGTGCGGCGCAGGATGCCGGCGATGCGTTCGGCAGTGGCGTTCATCGCGGCGAAGTCGTCCCCGAACACTTTCACCGCGATGTCGCCGCGCACGCCCGCGATCAGCTCGTTGAAGCGCATCTGGATCGGTTGGGTGATCTCGTACGCATTGCCCGGCAGCTTCGCGAGCTGCCCCTCGATCCGCTCGACCAGCGCTTCCTTGCGCAGCCCCGGATCGGGCCATTCGGCGCGCGGCTTCAGGATCACGAACATGTCGGTGGCGTTGGGGGGCATCGGATCCGAGGCGAGCTCGGCCGTGCCGGTCTTGGAGAAGACGAACTTCACTTCGGGCTGCTTCGCCATCAGCCGTTCGAGCGGCACCTGCATCGCCTGGCTCTGCTGGACGGAAGTGGCGGGGATGCGCAGCGCCTGGATCAGCAGGTCTCCCTCGTCGAGCTGCGGGAGGAACACCTGGCCCAGCGCCAGAAAGGCGAGCGCCGCCGCGCCCAGGCTCGCCACCGCCGCGCCGATCGTGACGGTGGGCCGGCGCATCGCGCGGTCGAGGCCCGGTTCGTAGCGCCGGCGCAGCCAGCCGATGATGCGCCCTTCCTTCTCCTCGACGCGCCTCGACAGCCAGATCGCGATCGCCGCGGGCACGAAGGTGAGCGACAGGACGAAGGCGCAGGCGAGCGCGAGGATCACCGTCACCGCCATCGGCACGAAGGTCTTGCCCTCGACACCGCTCAACGTGAGCAGCGGCACATAGACCAGCATGATGATCGCCTGGCCATAGACGGAAGGCCGGATCATCTCGCGCGCGGCGGCGGAGACCGTCTCCAGCCGTTCGGCCCGATCGAGCGGCCGCCCGGCTTCGTGCTGGCGCTCCGCGAGGCGGCGCAGGGCGTTCTCGACGATGATCACCGCCCCGTCGACGATCAGCCCGAAATCGAGCGCGCCGAGGCTCATCAGATTGGCCGACACGCCCAGCCGCAGCATGCCGAAGCCGGTGAGCAGCATCGTGACCGGGATCACCGCGGCCGCGATCAGCGCCGCGCGGAAATTGCCGAGCAGCAGGAACAGCACGACGATGACGAGGAGCGCGCCCTCGCTCAGGTTGCGCGCCACCGTGCGGATCGTCGAATTGACCAGCGCCGTGCGATCGAGCACCGGCTGGACCACCACGTCGGGCGGCAGCGAGGCGTTGATCGACTTGAGCCGGTCCGCCACCGCGGTCGCCACCGTACGGCTGTTCTCGCCGATCCGCATGATCGCGGTGCCGACCACCACTTCGGTGCCGTTTTCCGACGCCGATCCCATGCGCACCGCCTGCCCGGTCCGCACCGTCGCGACCTGATCGAGCGTGATGGGCACCCCGGCGCGCGTGGCCACGACGATGCGCGACAGCTCGGCCGGGCCCCGCACCAGCGCGTCGGCGCGCACCGCGAGCCCCTCGCCGTTGCGGTCGACGAAGCCGCCGCCGCTGCTGGTGTTGTTGCGCTCGATCGCCGTGGCCAGATCGGTGAGCGTCAGGCCGAGCGCCGCCAGCTTCGCCACGTCGGGAATGACCAGGATCTGCCGCGCATAACCGCCGATCGAATCGATGCCGGCGAGCCCCGGCACGTTCTTGAGCAGCGGCGTGACGATCCAGTCCTGCGCAGTGCGCAGATAGGTCGCCTTGTCGGTCTCCGTTACCAGCCGCTCGCCCTCGGGGGTGATGTAGCTGCCGTCGGGCTGCATCCCGGGCTCGCCGGGCTGATGCTTGTCGTCCGCCCGGTGATCGAGCCGGACCGTCCACATATAGACTTCGCCAAGGCCGGTGGCGATCGGCCCCAGTTCGGGATCGGCGCCGTCGGGCAGCCCTTCCCGCACGCCCGCGAGCCGTTCGTTCACCTGGGCGCGGGCGAAATAGATGTCGGTGGCGTCGGTGAACACCGCCGTCACCTGCGCGAAGCCGTTGCGGCTGAGCGAGCGGGTATATTCGAGGCCGGGAATGCCGGCGAGCGCGGTCTCGATCGGAAAGGCGACCTGCTTCTCGACCAGTTCGGTCGAGAGCGCGGGCGCGCGGACGTTGATCTGGACCTGGTTGTTGGTGATGTCCGGCACCGCGTCGATCGGAAGGCGATACAGGGCGGCGGCGCCGATCACGGCGGCGATGGCGGTGAGCAGGAGGACAAGCCAGCGCTTGTCGACCGCCCAGTTGACGATGCGGGCGATCATGGCTCAGTCCTCATGGCTCGCTTCGCCCTTGCCGAGCTCGGCCTTGAGCGTGAAGGTGTTGGTGGCGGCGATCTGCTCGCCGTCCGAAAGGCCGGCAAGGATCGCGACCATCGCGCCGTCGCGGGCGCCGAGCGTCACCGGCCGGGTCCGGAAGCCCTGCGGCGTCCGCACGAACAGCACGGGGCGGTTCTCCACCGTCTGCACCGCCGTCGCCGGCACCATCAGCGGGGCGCCGCCCGCCCCCGCGACTTCGATCCGCGCCTGCACCGGCTCGCCCGCGCGCCACTGGCCGCCGCGATTGTCGAGATCGGCGATCACCCGGACGAGGCGCGTCTGCGGATCCAGCGCCGGCGCGACGAAACGCACGCGCGCCATGGCGGTGCGCCCCGCCGCGGTCACTTCGACCGGATTGCCGGGCCGCACCCGGGCGGCATCGCCGGCCGCGATCGACAGGGCGACGCTGAGCCGCTCCAGCGCCGCGATCCGGAACAATTCGGTCTCCGCCGCATCGGCGGTGAACATCTGGCCGGGCACGGCGCTGCGCGCGACGACGCGGCCGGCGATCGGCGCGGTGATCACGATCCGGTTGAGGCTGCCGCCGCGCACGCCCGAGGCCGCGACCTGCTGGCGCGCCAGCCTGACATCCGTCTCCGCCTGTTCGGCGGCGGCGCGCGATATCTCGACTTCGCGCAGGGGGCGGAAGCCGCGCGCATAGAGCGCCTCGTCGCGCGCCAGCGTCTTGCGGGCGAGTTCCAGCCGGGTCCGCGCCTTCTCCACTTCGGCCTGGAGGCCGGCGGCCTGGCGGCTCTCGATCACCGCCAGCGTATCGCCCCGGCGGACGGCATCGCCCAGGTTCCGGACGAGCGCGATCACGCGCCCTTCGAGCGGCGCCGCGACCACCCGGGTGGCGTCCGGATCGCTCTCGAGCAGGGCGGGCGCCTCGATCGCGGCCCCGGCGCCGCCCCGGCCGGGCCGGATCAGCGTGATGTTGGCCGAAGCGATCTGTTCGGCGGTGAGCGTGGCGGTGCCTTCGGCATGCGCCTCGGCAGTCTTGTTTTCCGGCTGGGGCGCAGGCGCGCCGCAACCGGCAATGAGCGTCGCGACGCAAAGCGCCGCTGCGATTCGATGCATGAACTTGAACTCCTGACAGGGACAGACGCGCCGCGAAGGGCGCGGAGGCCGGTGTCAGGCGATCGGTGGTCTTAGCGGCGTGTCGGCGACGCGCGCGGCAAGCTCGGCGCTGGCCATGCGCCAGGCCAGCCGGGTGCCGCCATGGGCACGGGGCGCCGCGGGCGCCTTCACCGGCGCGGCGAGGTCATGGCCGTGGCAGGTCGAATGGTGATGCGGATAGTTCTTGTCGGGATCGGCCGGCACTTCATCGGCATCGCCGGGGGCGTGCCAGCCCTCGATCTCGATCGTGGTGAGGTGCCGCTCCGGCGCCTCGGTCGCGTGCGCGACCGTCGTCAGGCTGGTGATCACCAGCATCAGACAGGCAATGACGGGCAGCAACAGGCGCATCGCGGTGTCCCTAACACATCCGCGCGCCGGTGTAAGCGCCTGATGGCGGGCCTAATGCGCCGCGCCCGCCCCCACTGCCCGCTTCGGGCGCGGGGTCAGCCAGATGATCATCGCCGCGCCGGCGAAGACGAAGGCGGAGAGCAGGAAGATGTGGCTCGTCGCCAGCGCAAAGGCTTCCTTGTCGACCAGCTGCGCGATCGCGAGCCGCGCCTGGTCGAGCGAGAAGCCCTGCGCCGCCATCGCATCGACGGTGCCGTCGCTGTTCAGCCGCGAGGCGATCTCGCTGCGCGCCACGCGGGCGCTGTCGTCCCAGGCGGTGGTCGATACCGACGTGCCGATCGCGCCCGCCATCGTCCGCAGGAACGCCATCACGCCTGCGGCCGATGCCGTTTCCTGCGGCTGCACCGAGCCCAGCGCCAGCGTGGTCAACGGAATGAAGAAGAACGGCATGCCGATGCCCTGCAGCATCTGCGGGAAGGCGAGACTCCAGAAATCGGCCTGGCTGTTCCATTGGACCCGCAGCAGCGAAGTGAAGCCGAGCCAGAGGATTCCGAAGCACACCAGCGCGCGCGGATCGACCTTGTTCGTCAGCTTGGCGACGATCGGCGACATGATCACCGCCGCCACGCCGGTAAAGGCAGTGGCATAGCCGGCATAGGTGGCGGTGTAGCCCATGCTGGTCTGCAGCCATTGCGGGATGATCACTGCCGAGGAGAAGAAGGTCCCGAAGGCCAGGGCCAGCGACAGCACCGCCACGGTGAAGCCCCGATGCCGGAACACGCGCAGGTCGACGATCGGCTGGTCCTCGGTCCCCTCCCAGGCCAGGAAGACCAGGAAGCCGATCAGCGCGGTCACGCCGAGCATCACGATCGTGCGGTCGTTGAACCAGTCATGCTCGCGGCCGAGATCGAGCATGATCTGCAGCGCGCCGATCCACAGCAGCATCAGCATCAGCCCGACCCGGTCGACGCGCAGCTTGCTCGTCGGCGTCTCGACCCTGGAGAGCAGCCGCATGCCGCCGAACGCGCAAAGGGCGGCGACGGGGATGTTGATGAAGAAGATCCAGTGCCACGACCAGCTGTCCGAGATCGTGCCGCCCAGGATCGGGCCCAGGATCGGCGCGACGACGGTGGTCATCGACCAGACGCCCATCGCCTGGGCGCGCTGCTCGGGCTTGAAGATGCGCATCAGCAGCGTCTGCGACAGCGGCATCAGCGGGCCGCCGCACAGCCCCTGGCCGATACGGCAGGCGACGAGCATGCCGAGCGAAGTCGACAGGCCGCACAGGACCGAGAAGACGCCGAAGCCGATCATCCCGAAGGTGAAGGTGCGCACCGTGCCGAAGCGCCCGGCGAGCCAGCCGGTCAGCGGCACGCACACCGCCTCCGCCACGGCATAGGAGGTGATGATCCACGTCCCCTGGCTGCCCGAGATGCCGAGGCTGCCCGAGATGTGCGGGACCGAGACGTTGGCGATGGTGGTGTCGAGCACCACCATGAAATTGGTCAGCGCGAGCACCACGCCCGCGAGGATCAGCGGCAGCCCGGTCAGGGGCGCCGCCGTCTCGGTCTTGCCGTTCATCGCAGCCGTCCTCAGTTCTTCGAGACGTCGATCTCGGCGTCCATGGAAAGGCCGACCCGGAGCGGGTGCTCGGCAAGCTCCCTGGGATCGAGCGCGACGCGCACCGGCAGGCGCTGGACCACCTTGATCCAGTTGCCCGTGGCGTTCTGCGCCGGGATCAGCGCGAAGGACGAACCGGTGCCGCCCGACAGGCCGACGACCTTGCCGTGATATTCGACGCCGCCGCCATAAAGGTCGGACTTGAGCGTCACCGGCTGGCCGACCTTCACGCGGGTCAGCTGGCCTTCCTTGAAATTGGCGTCGACATAGAGCTGGCCCACCGGCACGACCAGCATCAGCTGCGCACCCGGCGCGACGCGCTGGCCGACCTGGACGTTGCGGCGCGTCACCACGCCGTCGATCGGCGCGCGGATCACGGTGCGATCGAGATCGAGCTGCGCCTGCGCCACCCTGGCCTGGGCGGAAAGCACTTCCGGTGCCGAATTGGCGGTGGTGCCGCTGATCAGCGCATTGTTCGCGGCAAGCTCGCCGCTGGCGGCGCCGCGCGTCGAATTGGCCTGGGCCACGCCCGCCCGCGCCAGCTCCAGATTGGCCTTGGCCGAGGAGAAGGCGTTGGTCGCCGATGTGAGCTCCTCGCCCGACACCGCACCATTGGGGGCGAGGCGCTGGCGCCGGGCGAGGTCCACCCGCGCCTTCTCGTAATCCGCCTCGGCGGCGACGAGCTGGGCACGGGCTCGGGAAATATCGGCGCCGCGGGCCTGGACCTGCGCGGCGAGCGCCGCGCTGGTGGCCGAGGTCTGGCCGTATTGGCGGCGGGCCTTGGCGAGATCCGCCTCGGCCTGGGCGAGCGCGATCCGCGCATCGCTGTCGTCGAGCCGGACGAGCACATCGCCCTTCTTCACCGCCTGGGTATCGGACACCGCGACGCCGGCCACCTGCGCGGCGACCATCGGCGTGACGCTGGCGGTGTCGGCGCCCACATAGGCATTGTCGGTGCTGATATAGTGGCTGCCGACCAGCACGTACCAGCCGCCATAGCCGATGCCGGCGATCAGCACCGCGCCGGCGATGCCGGTGAGCAGCCGCCGGCGCAGGTTGGGCTTGGCGGGCGCCGCTTCGGCGTTCGCGACATGGATCTGGGGTTCGGCGTCAGCCATGGGTCGAGTCCTTGGTTGCGGCGGCGGCCGCGATGTCGGTGGAAAAGCCCCCGCCCAGCGCGCGGACCAGCTGGACGTCGAGCGTGAACGCCCGCGCCTCGAGATCGGCGACGATCTGGCGGTTCTGCAGCACGCCCTGCTCGGCGGTCAGCACGTCGAGGAAGGTCGACAGGCCGCCCTCGTAGCGCTGGCGGGCGATCGCATAGGCGGCCTCGGAATCGGCGAGCGCCTGGCGGCTCTCGGAAAGCCGGGTGACGAGGGCGTTCTTGCTCGTCACCGCATCGGCGACTTCGCGATAGGCGGTGGTCACGGTCGAATCATAGGTCGCGACCGCCTCGTCATAGCCGGCGCGGGCGCCCTTGTACTGGCCGGCCAGCTGCCCGCCCCGGAAGATCGGCAGGCTGATCGCCGGGCCGACCGAACCATAGGTCGATCCGCTCTTGAACAGATTGTCGAGCCCGAAGGCCTGGAAACCGATCAGCGCGCTGAGGTTGATGGAGGGATAGAAATCGGCGCGCGCCACCTTGATGCGGCTCGCCGCGGCCTCGACCCGGGCGCGGGCGGCGGCGATGTCCGGGCGGCGGCCGATCAGGTCGGTGGTGACGCCCGCCGGAAGCCCGTGTGCGCCGGCCGGGCCGGCGGGCAGCGCAATGGCCAGCCCGCGGTCCGGCCCCTTGCCAAGCAGGGCGGCGATGCGGTTGCGGGTCAGCCCGATCGCCTCATCGGTGGCCGCCAGATCGGCGCGGGCGGCGGGCACCGCGGCGTCGGCCTGTTTCAGCTCGGCGCGGGTATCGAGCCCGTTGGTCACCCGGTCGCTCACCAGCTTCTGCGTCTGGGTCCGCAGCGCGAGCGCCTTGGCCTGGACCGCGCGTTGCGAAGCGAGACGGGCGAGATCGGCATAGGCGCTGGCGATGTTGGTCGAAAGCACGAGCCGCGACTGCTCCAGCTCGATCCGCGCCGCCTCGGCATCCGAAGTGGCGGCGGCGAGCGAGGCGCGGTTCTTGCCCCACAGGTCGAGATCGAAGCTCAGGTTCGCCGCGACCTGGCCGCTGTCGTTCCAGCCCTTGGGCACGAAGGCGGCGGGGATGCCGTTGTTATAGCTCTGCTTGCCCTCGGTCGCTCCGGCCTGGACGCCCACCGACGGCAGCAGCGCGGCGCCGGCCTGCTGGGCATAGGCCTGGGCGGAGCGCAGGCGCGCGGCGGCGGCGGCGAGATCGGGCGAGCCGGCCAGCCCCTCCGCGATCAGCCCGTTCAGCTGCGCGTCGCCATAGGCGCTCCACCAGTCATTGGCGGGCCAGTTCGCGGCATCCGCCCGCACGGCCAGCGACTGGTCGGCGGCATAGGCGGCCGCCGCGCGCACCTCGGGGCGGGCGCCGAGCTGCGGCACCGGCGCGCAGCCAGAAAGCAGCGCGGCCCCGGCAGTCGCGGCGAGCAGCAACGGACGAAGGGAGAATCGGATCATGATTTAAATACCGTACTGTCGGGTACGGCGCGGCAGATGGGCGCGGACCGCCATCTTGTCAACCCGTAATCGTACCCTATAGTACGGTTATGGAAAAAATACTGGATAGGCCGTCCGGCAAGCGCGAGGCGCGCAAGGAGGAACGGCGCGAGGCGATCCTGGCGATCGCCAAGCGCGTGTTCCTCGACCAGGGCTATTCCGGCGCTTCGATGTCGGCGATCTCGGCGGAGCTCGGCGGCTCCAAGGGGACGCTGTGGAGCTATTTCCCGTCGAAGGAAGAGCTGTTCGCCGCCGTGCTCGACGATGCGACCAAGGAATATCGCGGCCAGCTCGCCGATGTGCTCAAGCCCGGCGAGGACGTGCGCGCCGCCGTGCTGCAATTCTGCCGGGGCTTCATCGCCAAGATCTCGTCGCCCGACGGGCTGCGGCTGCACCGGCTGATCGCCTCGGAAGTCAGCCGCTTTCCCGAGATCGGCGACATCTTCTATCGCCGCGCCCCCATGCCCACCCAGCAGCTGCTCGCCGGCTTTCTCGAGCGCGCGATGGATGCGGGAACGCTCCGCCGCGCGGACCCGCTGTTCGCGGCGCGCGTGCTCGCCTCGCTCTGCCTCGGCGTGCAGCAGCGCATGATCTGGGGACAGGAATTGTCGGCAGCCGAGCGCGGCCACGAAGCCGCGCAGATGGCCGAAGTGTTCCTGCGTGCCTTCGCGCCCGGCTAGAGCGCCGCCCCGTCGAGCGCCACCGCCTCGACGCCGATGCAGCGAAGCATCTTCTCCGCCACGATCCTGCCGGGCGGCCCGTCCAGGCCACCCAGGTCGAGCCGCACGGCCATGCCGTCCCCGGTCAGGCGCACTTCCATTTCGGGCGCCGCCAGGTCGTGCTGCGCGGCCAGGCCGAGCAGCCGGCACAGCAGCGCGGCGCTCGCTTCGCCGACGATGTCCAGGCGCATGACTCAGGCGGCCTCGCGCACCGGCGCCGCCGATACCGCGACGATCCGCGCGCGGGCCAGCGCATCGGCGGCACGGTGCGGCGCCAGTCCCTCGCGCCCGGCATGGGCCAGCACCGCGCCGAGCCGCAAGCCGGTCGCATGGACGCGCGCCGCCACTTCATCGGCACTCCAGCCGAGATATTCCCCGGCGACACTGATGATTCCGCCGGCGTTCACGACATAGTCGGGCGCATAGAGGATGCCGCGATCGGCGAGCCGGTCGCCATCCTCGGGCGTGGCGAGCACATTGTTCGCGGCGCCGCAGACGACATGCGCACGCAGCCGGCGGACCGCCGCTTCGTCGATCACGCCGCCCAGCGCGCAAGGTGCGAAGATGGCGCAGCGGGCATCGAGGATGCTGTCGCGCCCCATGATCTCCGCATCGTAGCGGCAGGCGATATCCGCGGCGATGCCGGGCCGCGGCTCGGCTACGACCAGCCGGGCGCCCGCTTCATGGAGCATGCCGCACAGCGCCGAGCCGACATGACCGAGGCCCTGCACCGCGACGCGCAGCCCGCGCAATTCGCTGCCCAGCTGGCGCCGCGCCGCCTCCTCCATCGCCAGGAACACGCCGCGCGCGGTCCAGGGCGAAGGATCGCCGCCGGGCCTGCCACCGCGCGGCGGCAGGCCGGCGACATGGCGGGTCTGGCCGCGCACCGCTTCCATGTCCGCAACGCAGGTGCCGACATCCTCGGCCGTCACGTAATCCCCATCGAGCCGTGCCACTGCCCGGCCGAACGCGGCGAACAGCCTGTACCGGTCGAATTCCCCATCGGGCAGGTTGAGCACCGCCTTGCCGCCGCCCAGCGGCAGGTCGGCCATCGCATTCTTGAAGGTCATGCCCTCGGCCAGCCGCATCGCGTCGCCGACCAGCGCGGCATGGTCGCCATAGCGCCACAGCCGGCACCCGCCCGCCGCGGGGCCGCGGCGCGTGGAGTGGAGCACGATCACCCCGTCCAGCCCGCTCTCGGCGTCGCGCAGCACATGCACGCTCTCCGGCGGGGTGGCGGTAACTTGCGGGGTATCGACCATGAAAGCGCTCCTGAAATCCGGAGACAACTCTTCCATGGACTCGCAGGATAATGTTGCCTTCTTTGCCGCCTATGCTGCATTATCAGCAAGATTTCACCCAAATATGCGCATTTGGAGAACAGATTTGCCTATCGAACTCGATCCGTTCGAACGCAGGATCCTGCAGGTGCTCCAGGAAGATGCGTCGATGCCCACCGCTAGGCTCGGCGAGATGGTCGGCCTGTCGAGCTCGCCCTGCTGGCGCCGCGTCGACCGGCTGGAGAAGGAAGGCGTCATCACCCGGCGCGTCGCGCTGGTCGACCGGCAGAAGATCGGGCTCAACGCGCACATCTTCGCGCAGATCAAGCTGAACGCGCATGGCCGCGCCAATCTCGACGAGTTCGCCGCGGCGATCCGCTCCTTTCCGGAGGTGCTGGAAGCCTATGTGCTGATGGGCGTGTTCGACTTCATGCTGCGCATCGTCGCCGCCGATATCGAGGCCTATGAGCGTTTCTTCTTCACCAGGCTCTCCAAGCTGCCCGGCGTGCAGGAGATCAACTCCACCGTCGCGCTTTCGCAAGTGAAGGCGACGACGGCGCTGCCGATTCCCTAGCCGGACGGCGCGCATTTTGGGTTGCCGCTTCGCCAGCGCCTGTGCCACCCATTCCCTTCTAGAAATGTCATCCCTTTCCAAATCACCGCCGATATCGGGCGCCAGCGGCACGGAAGCCGGCCGGAACGGACGGCCGCCGACGATCGACGACGTCGCGGCGCTCGCCGGTGTCGGCCGGGCCACGGTGTCGCGGGCGCTCAACGACCAGGCGCATGTGAGCGACAGGATGCGCGACCGGGTGATGCGCGCGGTCGAGGCGCTCGACTATCGAGTCAATCCGCAGGCGCGCAACCTCGCCAGCCGGGCGAGCAACACGCTTACCCTGATCAACTGCAATGCGCGCGACGCGCCGCCCAATTCCTATTATTTCGCCGCGATCGAGCTGGGCGCGTTGCGCGCGGCCGCGGCGGCCGGGTTCGAGCTTTCGACCTTCAACATCCATATCGAGGACGACAATCGCGACGACCGGCTGATCGAGCTGTTCGCCTCGGGCCGCAGCACCGGGCTGATCCTGTCGCCGCCGCTCTCCGCCGATGTCGAACTCGCCCGCCGGCTGATCGCCCAGGGCTGCCCGGTGGTCTGCATCTCGCCCAGCGAGGAAGTACGCGCGCTGCTGCCCGGCGTCGGGTTCGACGAGGCGGCGGCGGGCTATGAGATCGCCCATCACGTCGTGGCCGCCGGCCATCGCCGCTTCGGCTACATGCTGGGGATCGAGGGCCATCTCGCCGCGGAGACGCGCTTCGCCGGCTTCCTGCGCGCGCTCGCCGAAGCGGGGCTCGACGAAGGCGCGGTGACGGCATTGCGCGGCGACTTCAGCTTCCGCTCCGGCGTGGAACTGGCCGAGGCGCTGCTGGCCGGCCCCGACCGCCCCACCGCGATCGTCTGCGCCAATGACGACATGGCGGTCGGCGCGATGTTCGCCGCGCACCGCATGCACCTGGCCATGCCCGGGGACCTATCGGTGGTCGGCTTCGACGATGCGCCGGTCGCCGCCTATATCTGGCCGCCGCTCACCACCATCCACCAGCCGATTCGCCGCATCGCGGCGCGCGCGGTGGAGCGCCTGGTCGAGACCTTGCTGCGCGGCCAGGGCACCGGCACGCCGGGCTTCGACGCGATCGATCACCACCTCGTCCTGCGCGAATCCGTCGCGCCGCCGCGCGGTTGAACGCGCCGCAACAAGCCGGTTCGTAAGCGTTTTCTGTAACGCGTTGACAATTTCGCGCGACGCGATGATACCAATTGGAAGCGCTTCCAGTTTTCACGGGGCGCCCAATGGGGACAGAGACGGTCGATAACGGCCGCTTGCTATGAGAGGGGAAGAGGCAATGGCGGAGCGTCCGCATGCGCGCGCTATGAAGCGCGCCAAGAGCAATCTCGGGCTCACGATTTCGACGCTGGCTCTGGCGACAACGTTGCCAGCCCAGGCCTGGGCGCAGGACGGCGCCACACGGGCCGGGCAGGACCAAGTGCCGGCGGAGGAGAGCACGATCGTTGTGACCGGCCTGCGCGCCGGCCTGCAGAATTCGATCAACATCAAGCGCGACCAGGCCTCGATCGTCGAAGCGGTATCGGCCGAGGACATCGGCAAGCTGCCCGACGTCTCCATCGCCGAATCGATCGCCCGCCTGCCCGGCCTCGCCGCCCAGCGGGTCAACGGCCGCGCCCAGGTGATCTCGATCCGCGGCCTCGCGCCGGACTTCACCACCACGCTGCTCAACGGGCGCCAACAGGCCAGCTCGGGCGACAACCGCGCCGTCGAGTTCGACCAGTATCCGGCCGAGCTGCTGTCGAGCGTCGTCGTGTACAAGACGCCGGACGCCGCCATCGCCGGCATGGGCCTGTCGGGCAGTGCGGACCTGCGCACGGTGCGCCCGCTCGCCTATGGCAAGCGCGCGATCGCGATGAACCTTCGCGGCGAGCTCGACGCGGATGGCGGCCGCAACGCCGACATCTCCAAATGGGGCTGGCGCGGCACGCTCAGCTATATCGACCAGAATGCCGCCGGCACGCTCGGCTGGTCGCTCGGCTATGCGCATCTCGATTCGCCCAGCCATGTCGATCACTACAAGGCCTATGGCTACGAAGCCTTTGGCAACATCTGCCAGCCGACGCCCACCAACCCGTGCAGCCCCAACACCGTCACGCCCGATTCCGCCGACAACGCGCTGCAGCTCAACGGGCAGGAAGCCTGGGCGACCAGCCGCCGCAACCAGCGCGACGGCGTGATGGGCACGCTCGAATGGAAGCCGAGCGACAGCGTCCACAGCGTGCTCGACGTCTATTATTCGCGCTTCAAGCAGAAGGAAGTGATCCGCGGCGCACAGTGGTTCTCGAACGGCTGGGCGGACAATGCGACCTTCTCCAATATCGGCACCACCCAGCTGGGCGGCTCGGCGATCGGCACCTCCGGGCACGTCACCAATGCCGTTCCGATCCTGCGCAACGACTATAACGAGCGCAAGGACGAGCTGTTCTCGGCAGGGCTCAACAACGAGTTCCAGCTCGACGAGCGCACGCGCTTCGTCGCCGACCTGAGCTATTCGACCAACAAGCGCGACGAGACCTATATCGAGACCTATGGCGGCTATGGCGCGGGCCCGTTCCAGACCCGCACCATGGACAATTACGACTTCTCGTTCCCGATCGACGGCGCCTTCCCGCATTATGGCTTCGGCCTGGACTATGCGAATGCCAGCCAGGTCTCGCTCGGCGATCGCGCTCCCTGGGGCGGCTGGGGCCATGACGGCCTGATGAAGTCGCCGCACGTCAAGGAAGAGCTGGGCGCCGTCGACTTCATGCTGAGCCGGGAGATCGGCGGGTTCCTCCGTAACATCGAGATCGGCGTGAACTACACGCAGCGCAACAAGCACAAGACCGTCGACGAACTCGATCTCAACCTGAAGAACGGGCGCGCGCAGGTGCCGGTCGGCTCGCAATATCTGCTCGACCCGACTTCGCTCGACTTTGTCGGCTTCGGCAACGTGATCGCCTGGAACGTGCCCGCGGCGCTCGACACCTATTACAACAAGACCCCGCTGGAGGACGCCAACCACTTCGACAAGACGTGGAAGATCAAGGAAGACGTCATCAGCTGGAAGGCGAAGGCGAACATCGAATGGGGCCGGCTGCGCGGCAATGTCGGCGTGCAGGTGGTGGAGCAGTTCCAGTCCTCGTCGGGCCTGCGGATCAACCAGACGCTGACTCCGATCGCGCTGTCGCAGGTCTTCGAGACGATGCACTATACCGACGTGCTGCCCAGCGCGAACCTGATCTACGACCTGGGCGGCGGCCACCGCATCCGCCTGGCCGCGTCCAAGGTGCTGGCGCGCCCGCGCATGGACGATATGCGCGCCAACTTCACGCCGAGCTTCAACGTCAATCCGTGCGGCGGCAGCCCGCCCTGCGCGCCGGGCAGCACGGTCAATCCCTGGTCGGCGACCGGCGGCAACCCGAAACTCCAGCCCTGGCGGGCCAAGGCGCTGGACGTCGCCTATGAATGGTACATCGGCAAGGCGACCTACATCAGCGTCGCCGGCTTCTACAAATGGCTCGACAACTATATCTACAACCGCAACTTCGCGATCGACTTCCAGGGTCTGCCGATCCCGACCAACCAGATCCCGTCCAACGTCAACATCAGCTCGATCGGGCAGGTGACGATGCCGGCCAACGGGCCGGGCGGCAATCTGAAGGGCATCGAAGTCAGCGGGGCGATCGAGATCGGGCGCATCATTCCGGCGCTGGACGGCTTCGGGTTCACCGGCAGCTATTCCTACACCGAATCCGATCTCAACCCGACGGACAACAACGACGTGGTGCGCATCCCGGGCCTGTCCGGCACCGTCTACAACGTCACCGGCTATTTCGAGAAATGGGGCTTCCAGGCACGGGCCAGCTATCGCTTCCGCTCGGCCTTCAAGGGCGAGACGGTGCAGCTGTTCACCAATCGCGGCTATACCGAGATCCTCGCGGACCGGCAGCTCGACGCCCAGATCGGCTATACCTTCCCGGACAATTCGGCGCTCAAGGGCCTCGGCGTGCTGCTCCAGGTCAGCAACCTGACCGACTCGCCCTATCGCACGCGGCTGGGGCTGGACACGGGCGGCACGCACACCACCGACGGCACGCCGCTGCCCGAGACCTATGAGAAATACGGCCGGCAGTTCCTGCTCGGGTTCAACTACCGCTTCTGATTTCCTCCCCCCGGGTCGACCCGCCGGGTGTTCGAGGGGAGGTGCACGGTCATGGCCGGCACCTCCCCTTTTCTTTCCCCGCGGCCCGCGCGCGGCCCCAAGTGAACGAGTAACGCGATGAAAGCTCTGCGATCCGGGCTCTGGCTGATCCTTCCCCTGCTGGCGGGCTGCGCCGGCACCGCGCCGGGCGGCGACCTGCTCTGGCACGGCCAGGACTGGCCGGCGCTCCGCTCCCCCACCGCGCCCGACGCGGCAATGGAGGCGCGGATCGCGGACATCGTGCGCGGCATGACGCTCGAGCAGAAGATCGGCCAGATGACCCAGGCGGACATCCGCTCGATCACGCCGGACGAGGTGCGCCGTCACTATATCGGATCGGTCCTCAACGGCGGCGGCGCCTGGCCCGGGATGCGGAAGGATGCCGCCGTCACCGACTGGACCGCGCTGTCCGACGCCTATTACCGCGCCTCGATGGCCACCGACATGGCGGTGCGGGTGCCGGTGATCTGGGGCACCGACGCAGTGCACGGCCACGGCAATGTCGCGGGGGCGACGCTGTTCCCGCACAATATCGGCCTGGGCGCCGCGCACGATCCCGCGCTGGTCGAGCGGATCGGCCGCGCCACCGCCCGCCAGGTGCGCGCCACCGGCATCTCCTGGGTGTTCGCACCCACGCTGGCGGTGGGCAAGAACCGCCGCTGGGGCCGCACCTATGAGAGCTATTCGAGCGATCCGGCGATCGTCGCATCCTATTCGCGCGCGATGGTGCACGGGCTGCAGGGCGGCCTGACCGGCGACGGCGACGTGATCGCCACCGCCAAGCATTTCCTGGGCGACGGCGGCACCTTCGACGGCATCGACCAGGGCGAGAACCGCACCGCCCGCACCCATATGATCCAGGTGCACGGCGCCGGCTATTATCCCGCGCTCGACGCAGGGGTACAGACGGTGATGGTCTCGTACAGCAGCTGGAACGACACCGCCGCCGGCAAGGATTACGGCAAGATGCACGGCAGCCGCGAACTGCTGACCGACGTGCTCAAGGCCCGGCTGGGCTTTGACGGGCTGATCGTCTCCGACTGGAACGGCATCCAGCAGGTGCCGGGCTGCACCAAGGATCACTGCCCCCAGGCGGTCAATGCCGGGATCGACATGATCATGGTGCCCGACGACTGGAAGGCGTTCATCGCCAACACCGCGGCGGACGTGCGCGAGGGCCGCATCGCCATGGCGCGGATCGACGATGCGGTGACTCGCATCCTGCGGGTCAAGCTGCGCGCCGGGCTGTTCGATCGCAACCCGAACGCCGGCGCCTTTGCCGGCAAGGCCGATGCGCTCGCCGCGCGCGAGCTCGGCCGCGAAGCGGTGCGCAAGTCGGTGGTGCTGCTCAAGAACCAGGGCGCGCTGCCGCTGGCGGCGGGCAAGCGCGTGCTGGTGGTGGGCGCCAGCGCGGACAGCCTGTCCAACCAGACCGGCGGCTGGTCGCTCACCTGGCAGGGCACCGAGAACAGGAATGCCGATTTCAAGGGCGGCACCACATTGCTGGCGGCGCTGCGCAACGCGCTCGGCGCCGCGAACGTCACCTTCTCGGAAGACGCCAGGGACGTCGATCCCGGCAAGTTCGACGCCGTGGTCGCGGTGATCGGCGAGACGCCCTATGCCGAGTATAATGGCGACGTCCGCGCACCGAAGCCGGCGGCGCACAGCGCGCTCCACCCCGCCGACCTGACGGTGCTCCAGCGCGTCTCGGGCAAGGGGGTGCCGGTGGTCTCGGTGCTCTATTCGGGGCGCCCGGCCTATGCCAACGACCTCATCAACCTGTCCGACGCGTTCGTCGCCGCCTTCCTGCCGGGCACCGAGGGCGAGGGCCTGGCCGACCTGCTGGTCGGCGGGCGCCACGACTTCGCCGGCCGCCTTTCCTTCGCCTGGCCGGGCTCGGCCTGCTCGACCGGCGAGGATGCGGCGAGCATCGTCCAGTTCGCCCGCGGCTATGGGCTCAGCTATGCGAAGCCGGGCCGCACCGGGCCGCTGCCGGAGCCGGCGGTGCCAACGGCCTGCTGACCACCCGGCGCCCGGACTTGTTCCGGGGTCCGCCGGGAGGCAAGCTTGGGGCCGCAGATGCAAGGCCGGGGTTACGAGAAGAGGGGATGGACGGGCGCACCATGCAGCAGATCAAGCGCATCCTGATCGTGGGCGGCGGCACGGCGGGCTGGATGACTGCCGCGCTGCTCGGCAAGCTGTTCCAGGGGCTGTACGAGATCACGCTGATCGAGAGCGAGGAGATCGGCACGGTCGGCGTCGGCGAAGCCACCATCCCGGCGATCAAGAAATACAACGAGCTGCTCGAACTCGACGAGAACGACTTCGTCCGCCGCACCCAGGGCAGCTTCAAGCTGGGCATCGAGTTCGTCGACTGGGCGCACAGGGGCGACGCCTATTTCCATTCCTTCGGCGTGATCGGCCAGGACCTGGGCTGGCTGCGCTGCCACCAATATTGGCTGAAGATGCGCGCCATGGGCCGCGCCGCGGACTTCTCCGCCTATTCGATCAACAGCGCGGCCGCGCGCGCCAACAAGTTCATGCGCGCCGATCCCAAAATGGCCGAGAGCCCGATCGGCCATATCGCCCATGCCTTCCAGTTCGATGCCGGGCTCTATGCCCGATATCTGCGCGGCTATGCCGAGGCGCACGGCGTCACGCGGCGCGAGGGCAAGGTGGCCGACGTCACGCTGCGCGGCGACGACGGCTTCGTGGAATCGGTGACCATGGCGGACGGCGAGACGATCGCCGCCGACCTGTTCATCGACTGCTCGGGCTTTCGCGGCCTGATCATCGAGCAGGCGATGAAGACCGGGTACGAGAACTGGACGCACTGGCTGCCGTGCGACCGCGCGATCGCCGTGCCCTGCGCGCGGACCGAACCCTTCACCCCCTATACCCGCGCCACCGCGCGCACCGCCGGCTGGCAATGGCGCATCCCGCTCCAGCATCGCACCGGCAACGGCCATGTCTATTCGAGCGCGCACATCTCCGACGAGGAGGCCGAGGCCCAGCTGCTCGCCAATCTCGACGGCGCCCAGCTCGCGGACACCAACAAGCTGCGCTTCGCCACTGGCAAGCGCCGGCAGATCTGGAACCGGAACTGCGTCGCGGTCGGCCTCGCCTCGGGCTTTCTCGAGCCGCTCGAATCGACCAGCATCCACCTGATCCAGTCCACGATCATCCGCCTCGTCCGGCTGCTGCCCGATCGCGGCTTCGATCCCGCGACGATCGCCGAGTTCAATCGCCAGACCGATTTCGAATATGCGCGGATCCGCGACTTCATCATCCTCCACTACAAGGCGACCAGCCGCGACGACACGGCCTTCTGGCGCCAGTGCCGCGACATGGAAGTGCCCGACACGCTCCAGCGCAAGATCGACCTGTTCGCCGCGAACGGCCGCATCTTCCGCGAGGACGACGAGCTGTTCACCGAGGAAAGCTGGATCCAGGTGTTCCTCGGCCAGGGCGTGATCCCGCGCGGCTACGACCCGCTGGTCGACATCAAGCCCGAAGCGCAGGTCGAGGAGTATCTAGGCAACATCCAGCGCGTGATCGCCCGCTGCGTGGGCCTGATGCCGGACCATGCCGAGTTCGTGGCCAAGACATGTGCTGCCTAGCCCGCACCCCTCCCGACCTCCGGGAAAGGATCGACATGCCCTCAGCGCCGCAGCCGCTTGCGCAGGCCGTCGAAGAGCATCGCGCGCATCTGCGCGATCGCCTGGGGCGATGTGGCCCCGAACACCCCGCGCGCCTCGGGCGGCAGGTGGGCACCGGGGTCGCCGTCCACCAGGAAGACATAGCGATCGAACATCGCCCGCCAGGCGCGGCGCTGGTCGGGCGGCAAGCTCCTGAGGCTCACGAATCCGTGCATCATCGCTTCCCAGGGCGAAGCGTCGGGCACCGGATCCCACCAATAGTTCACCAGCACGTTGAAGCGGTCGAGCGCCTCGACATGGTGATACCATTGATAGGGGATGTAGATCGCGTCGCCCGGATCGAGCTCGGCGACCAGGGCCGCCGCCATCGCCGCCGCGAAGCGCGGATAGCGCGCGTGATCGGGCGCGGTCAGATGGACCATGCTCACCTGCACGCCGGCGGGCGTCGGGTCGAACGGCCCCATGTAGAGATTGCCCACCTGCTCGGGCGCGAACAGCGTGAAGCGGCGGCGGCCGGCGCCGACCACGGCGATATTCTCGGTCGGATCGTGATGGATCGCCACCTTGGCCGCGTTGCCGATCCACAGGCGCGGCGAGACGCCGGGAACGAGCGCCATCGGATTGGCTTCGGCGAAGCCGGGCATCAGCTGCGGCGCGGGCAAGCCTTGCAGCGCCAGCGCCTCGGGCCGATCCGCTTCCGACTGCTCGGCCAGCCGGTCGAGAAAGGCCGCGAACGGCGCTTCCTCGCGCGTGAAATTGCGCGAGCCGATCGTCGCGCCATAATGCATGCGCCCCTCGATCTCGGGCGGCGCGCGCATGTACTGCACCGTGCCGGGCAAGGCCATCGCGCGCAGATAGGCGGCGGCGTCCGCAGCGCGCACGAACGGCCAGTCGGCGGCGAGCCCCTTCATCACCGCGGGCTCGCCGGCCGCGCGGATCTCCTGGAACCTGGCGGGCGTGACGTCGTGCCAGAGGCGAATGGGGTTCATGACCTGACGAGCCTAGGTCAAGAGCCCATATCCCTTCAACCGTCATCCCCGCCCAGGCGGGGATCCAGGGCCAAGGGCGGAGCGCGCGCGGCCAAGACCGGCGCTCTCAGGAGGGCGTTCGCACAATGGCTTCGACATCCTGCGCCACCCTGGATCCCCGCCTGCGCGGGGATGACGAAGTGGAAGACTAATTTCCATAAATATCAAATACTTATGTCGATACACCCTAACAACCCGCCCCTCCGCGTCGATGCGCCAGGGCACGCCCTGCCGCCCATCCCCACGAGCTTCCCGATCCTGCGATGAGGAGAGACATGATGCGCATCCTGCCCGCCCTCGCCCTGCTGGCCGCCACGGCCGCGGCGCCCGTTCCCGCCTCCGGACCGCAGGTGGAGGTCTGGCTCACCTTGCCCGACAAATCGGCACTGCTGGCGAAACAGCCTTCGCTCCCGCTCCGGCGCGGTGCCGGCGCCGCGATCACGGTCGATCCGGGCAAGCGCCAGCAGCGGATGGTCGGCTTCGGCGCGGCGATCACCGATGCCTCGGCCTGGCTGATCCAGCACCGGCTCGATCCCCGGCAGCGCGGCGCTCTGCTCCGCGAGCTGTTCGGCAGCGAGGGCCTGGGCTTTGCCTTCACCCGCCTGACCATCGGCGCCTCGGACTTCTCGCGCTCGCACTATAGCTATGACGACGTGGCGAAGGGCGGGGCCGATCCGGACCTCGCGCATTTCTCGATCGCGCCCGCCAAGCAGGACGTGCTCCCCACCGCCCGCGCCGCGCGCGCGATCAATCCGCGGCTGGCGGTGATGATCTCGCCCTGGAGCGCGCCGGGCTGGATGAAGTCGACCGATTCGCTGGTGAAGGGCACGCTGAACGAACGCGCCTATGCCCCCTTCGCCCGCTATCTCGGCAAGACCGTCCAGGCCTTCGCCGCCGAGATCGGCCCGATCGACTATCTGAGCATCCAGAACGAACCCGATTTCGAGCCGGAAAACTATCCCGGCATGCGCCTTTCCGCCGCGCAGCGCGCCCGGATCATCGGCGACCATGTCGGCCCCGAATTCGCGCGGATGGGGCTGGGAACGAAGATCCTCGACTGGGATCATAATTGGGACAAGCCCGAGCATCCGCTCGGCGTCCTCGCCGATCCCGCCGCCAGCCGCCATGTCGCGGGCGTGGCCTGGCATTGCTATGGCGGCGACGTCTCGGCCCAGACCAGGGTGCGCGACGCCTTTCCGGACAAGGACGTGTTCTTCACCGAATGCTCGGGCGGCAACTGGTCGGGGCCCTGGGCGGACAGCTGGAGCTGGACGCTGCGCACGCTGGTGATGGGCGCCCCGCGCAACTGGGCGCGCGGCGTCCTGATGTGGAACCTGGCGCTCGACGAGAATCACGGCCCCCATCTCGGCGGCTGCGGTGATTGCCGCGGCGTGGTGACGATCGACAGCAAGACCGGCGCGATCACCCGCAATCCCGAATATTATGCGCTGGGCCAGGCCTCGCGCTTCGTCCGCCCCGGCGCCTGGCGGATCGACGCGACCAGCACGCCGGACGGGATCGAGACGGTCGCCTATGCCAATCCCGACGGCACCCGGGTGCTGATCGCATTCAATGCCGCCGCCGCCGCGAGGGACGTCGACGTGACGGCCGAGGGGCGCCGCTTCACCTATCGCCTCGCCTCGCACGGCGCCGCGACCTTCCGCTGGCGAAAGCCGCGTTGAGCGCATCCGCCGCCCCGACGCGCTTCGCCTTTGCAAGCGTGACGGCGCTGTTCTTCGGCTGGGGCTTCGTCTGCGCGAACAACGATCCGCTGATCGCGGCGGCGCGGCGGGTGTTCGGATTGGGCTATACCGAGGCGCTGCTCACCCAGATCGCTTCGTTCGTCGCCTTCTTCCTGCTGTCGCTCCCCGCCGCGGCGATGCTCGCCCGGTTCGGCGCGATGCGGACGATATTGGCCGGGCTCGCCGTGATGGCGGGCGGATGCCTGACGATGCAGGGCATGGGCCGGCTGCCCGATTTCGCAGTGGTGCTCGCCGCGATCTTCGTGCTGGCGAGCGGCGTGACCCTTCTCCAGGTTGCCGCCAATCCGCTCGCCGCCGCGTTGGGCCCGCCCGAGCGCAGCCATTACCGGCTCACCCTCGCCCATTCGTTCAACGCGCTCGGCGTGGTCTGCGGCGTGCATTTCGGCGCGCGCTTCGTGCTGGCGGGCGCGGTGTTCCACTCGCCCGAGCCGATCCGCTCCGCGGCAGAGCGCAGCGCGGGCATCGCGGCGATGATGCAGGCCTATCTGGTGATGGCGCTGCTGGTCGCCGGCCTCGCCGTGCTGGCCATTGCCGCACGCCGCGCGATCGCCGCCGCCGCGATGCCGGAGCCGCCCGCCGCCGGCGGCGCGTTCGCCGCGCTGCGCTCGCGCTGGGCGTTGCGCGGCGCGCTCGGCATCGCCCTGTATGTCGGCGCCGAAGTGACGATCGGCAGCACGCTGATCCTCTATCTCTCCCAGGCCCATACCCTCGGCCTGCCGCTCGACGTGGCGGGTGCCTGGGTCGCCAATCTCTATTGGGGCGGCGCGCTGGTGGGGCGCTTCGTCGGCAGCTGGCTGCTGCGCTTCGTGCCGGCCCCGCGGCTGCTCTTGCTGGCCGGGCTCGCCGCCGCCGCGCTCTGCCTCGCGTCGCTGGCGCTGCCCGGACGATCGGGCGCGTGGTGCCTGCTCGCGGTGGGGCTCTGCAATTCGATCATGTTCCCGACCATCTTCGCGCTCACGCTCGAACGCTCCCGAGCGCCCGCTGCGGCGACTTCGGGACTGCTCGTCCTCGCGGTCGGCCCTGGCGCGGCGCTGCCCCTGATCGCCGGCGGCGTCGCCGACACGGCCGGGCTGGGCTGGGCCTTTGCGGTGCCTGCCCTTGCCTATCTCTATGTGGCCGGCTTCGCCTGGGCGGCGCGGCGCCCGCCTATTTCTTCGGGGTGACCCAGACGGAGACCGGCACCACCACCTTGCCCGGCGCCGGCTTGCCGATATCGACGCGGTCGATCGCGACCAGTTCGCCGTTTTCGAGAGTGAACGAGGCCCAGGGCTTGGGCATGCGGCCGAAGCGCATCTTCTGGATCGGCTGGCCGGTGGTCGAATTCATGACGGTGGCAATGACTGGCATTTGCGGGCGGATAGCCAGACGGAGCGATCCCTGTCCAGTGCCGCCTAGCGGGCCAGCAGCACGATCCAGTCGGCCGGCTGGCGCCCGGTGCGCTCGGCAAGCTTCGCTGCGAAGGCGCGATAGCCGGGGGCCAGCAGCCGGGCGAGCGCATAGGTGTTCACTGCATTGCCCGGATCCCAGGGATGCGGCGCATATTCCTTCTGCCCGGCCGCTGCCCGGTCGCGATCGAACTGGATCCGCGAACGGACGAACTCGACATGCGTCTTCTCCCCCGTGGCATAGGGCTCCAGCCAGGCGAGCGCGCCGGCCAGGCTCGAACCCGACGGGCTCTTCCAGCCATACCAGTCCTCGCCATGCGCACGGGCGGCGAGCGCCGCCATCAGCAGCGGGTCGAGATCATAGGTGACATAGTGCAGCGCGTCCCGCTCGTGGAAGTCGAACACCGATCCGTCGGCCTGGATGTTCGCGCCGACCTGGTTGCGGAACGCCGCCCGCGCCCGGGCGATCAGCGTGGCGTCGCCCGTCTGGAACGCGGCCATGGTCGCCAGCTTGATGCGGTGGCTCTGCCAGTTGGTGTTGGCGTTCCTCGGGCCGGCATCCATCGCGTCGAGATAGCCCGCCGCCATCTTCCGCCAGAAGGCATCCAGCTTGCCGCGCAGCGCGGGGGGCAGGTCCGCCTCGGTCAGGTCGGTGGCGAGCAGCAGCGTATCGAACCCGGTCTCGTCGATCGGGTTGAACGACATCCGATAGACGTCCGCCCAATTCTCCAGATAGCGCGCGGTCTGGTCGAGATAGCGCCGCTCGCCGGTCAACCGCCAGGCGAGCGCCAGGGCGAGGACGATCCCCTGGTCCTGCTTGGCCGTGAGGCTGATCTCGCGGATGCCCTTGCCCGGCAGCGTCCCCTCGGTGTGGAGCCGCGGGATCGCCCCCGGCGGACGCTCGAGCGCAGCGCCCGCCCGGCCGCGTATCCGGCGTGCGACCGGATCGTCCGGCGCCACTGCCCTGGCGAAACCGGCGTCGAGGATCGCATGGCCCTGGGCGCGGGCGGGAAGACCGCCGAACGCCAGCAGGGCGACCGCGCTGGAGAGAAGCAGTTTCATCGGGCGGCCTCTTCGAAAAGGGTGCGGAGCGGCGGGAGAATAGCCGCTCCGCACGAGCGCTAGAAGTTGCTGCGGATCGTCAGCGTATAGGTCCGGCCGTCATAGTCGATGCGGCGGGGCAGCATCGGATCGTTCTCATATTCCGAGCGAGTCGCGTTCGTCAGGTTGAACGCGTCGACCGAGATCGAGAAGTTCTTCATGATGTTGAGCGAGGCCGAGGCATCGAGCTGGCTGCGCGCCTTCACGGTGCGGGCATCGCCGACGAAGCTGTTGCCCGCCGCCAGGTCGTATTTGCCGCGATGGTTGAACACCACGCGGATGCCGAACAGCTTGGTCTCGTAATAGCCGATCAGGTTGAGGTTGTGCTTGGCGACGCTGGGGAGCGTGATCGGATTGCCCTGGGCGTCCTTCCCGTCGATGTCGGTATAGGTGTAGTTCGCGGCGCCACCGAGATATTTCAGGAAGCCCGGCAGGAAATCGAGGTTCTGCTGCACCGAGACCTCGACGCCGCGCACCCGCATCGGCTTCTGGTTGGTGACGCCGCTCGCCGTCACGCGCGCGCCGGTCGGGCTGCCCACGATATTGCAGTTGGTGCCATCGTCCTGCAGCGCGCCCAGGCCGAAATCGATGCCGTTATAGATGCCGTTGGCGGGGCACAGGACGCGGCGATCGGTGATCGGGCCGACATAGCCCTGGATGTCCTTCTGATAGACGGCGATCGCGAAGGCGCCGCCGGGGCGGTTGTACCATTCGAGCGACAGGTCGTAGCTGTCCGACGTATAGGGGCTGAGGTTCGTCGCCCCGATGATGACATTGTAGGCCGGCGTGCCGACGACCGCCGGATCGGGGATCTGCATCGTGGTCGTGGGCACATTGTCGCGCGGCTGCGGGCGGACATAGGTCTGGTAATAGGCACCGCGGAACACGAGGTTCTTGGCCAGGTCCGCCGCGAACATCGCCGAGGGCAGCCAATAATCATAATTCTGCTTGTAGGTCCGCGTGCTCATGCTGTGGTTCACCGGCAGCGGCAGCAGCGACAGGCCCGCCAGGCAGTTGCGGCAGTCCAGCGCGTCGATCTTCTGCGTGGTCGCCTCGTAGCGCACGCCCGCATTGCCGCGGACGCGGATGCCGAACAGGTCTCCGTCGAACCTGGCCATGGCATAGGCCGACATCACCTTCTTGGTGTTGGTGAAGTTGTTGTTCCAGTAATTGGGATCCCAATAATTGTTCACCAGCCCATAGGGCGTGAGGAACACGCCATATTGTTCGCCCATGGCGAACTGGGGCGGCAGGCCGTTGGCGAACTGCGAAGGGCGCGTCGTCAGCACCACCGGCGTGATCGCGCCGAGCACCTGGTTCACGTCCATGCTGCGCCAGTTGCTGGTATAGCCGCCCGCCGTGCCGCCGAAGAAGTCGGCGACATAGGGGTTCACCTGCGACATCGCCGGCGTGACATTGGCGGTGACCGCGCCGATCGAAGTATTGCGCGAGCCGATCGAGCTATATTCGTTATGCTCGTAGCGCATGCCGACCTGGAAGCCGGAAAGGAAGCTGCCCGCGAAGCTGCGCTCGATATCGAGCTGCACCGCGTCGAGCGCGTTCCACGACTGGCCGTTGGTGCCGGTGACGCCGAAGCGATCGCCCAGCGTATTGGCCGGGGCGCCCGGCATCTGCGCGCCCGCCTGAGTCGCCTGGTTCGCCGGCGAGGCGAGCGGATAGCCGCCCGTCGGAATGTGCGAGGCATTGGGCGTGTTCAGGACGAACACTGCGTTCTGCAGGCTGGTGCCGCCGGTATAGACCGACGCGGTGATCCCGTTCAGCCCCGCCGTGCCCAGGTTGCGATACGGGTTCTGGATGATGTCGAACTCGATCTGATTGGCGAGCACCTGCGCGCGCGAGATCGTGCCTTGCGCCGTCACGCGCCACTGATCGTCCTTGAACTCGACCATGGGGTTGATCGCCCAGGTCTTCTGCTTTGCCGGCTCCGAGCGGATCGAGTCGTAGGTCTGCAGATTCTCGGCGGTGAACTGGTTGATATAGGCGCGCGGCCCCGTCGGCGTCTGGACGACATAGGGCGTGCCCAGGCTGGTGAAATGCGCCACCGCCGAGCTGGCCGCCAGCGCGCCGGTGCCGTTATTGCCCGCGGACGTGTCGATGTAGAGCAGGTGGTTGGTGCCCTGATCGAGGTTGCGCTCGGTGTAGAAGCCGGTCGCGCCGAACTTGAGCGTGTCGCTCGCCTGCCATTCATAGCCGCCGGCACCGGTGAGCAGATGCCCCTTGTTCAGGCGGGCGAACTGGCGGACCTGGGTAGGATAATAGACCCCGCCCGGATATTGCGCCATCAGCGCCTGATAAGTGGGATTGGAGGCCGGCACCGCCTGGTTGCCCACCTGGATCGAACCGAGCTTGTTCGCCCAGCTGTTCACCGAGATCGAGTCGCGGCGGAACTTCTCGTCCTTCCACGAGACCACGCCGAACACCGCGAAATCGTCGGTGATGTGCCCATTGTAGCCGGCTGCGAGCGCCGGGCTGCCCAGGTCGCCGAGATCGTTATACTCATAGGACGCCTTGACCCAGCCGCCCGCCTTGCGGCCGAGCGCAGGCGCGATCTTCAGGTCGACATTGCCCGAAAGCCCGCCGGCCAGGTTCGCCGCCGAGGGCGACTTGATCACCGTGATCGACGAGAAGATGTCCGAATTGAACGCGCCGAGCGGCGTGGACGACGTGTTGGTCGCGCTCCCCAGGATCGGATCGGCGAAGCCGCCGCCGTTCAGCGTGGTGCGCGCGAACGAACCCGGCAGGCCGCGCAGCGAGATCGTGGCGTTGCGCGAATCCGCCTCGCGGTTGATCTGCACGCCTGGGATGCGCTGGATCGCCTCGCCGACGTTCAGGTCCGGGAAGCGGCCCAGCCCGTCGGACGAGATCGAATCGGTGATCTGGTCGGATTCGCGCTTGATGTTGAGCGCATCGGCATAGGCCCGGCGGAACCCGGTGACCACGATCTGGTCCGCGGCCTGCGGCGCCGGCTCCTCGGCCTGCGGCGCGCTGGCCTGGGTATCGATATTGGTGTTCTGGGCGAACGCAGGCGTCGCCGCCAGGACGGCGCAGATCGCCGTGCCAGCAAATAGAGCAGTCCGTCGCATGACTCTCCCTCCCCCTCTGTGCCCCGGCTTGCCTTGTCGCCAGTCGTGCTGGCCACCGGTGTCAGGCCAATAAGGCCGATACGCGCGCGAGTGTCAATAGAATGGTCAGGCCACATTGCGTTATTGGTCGGGCAACAAGCGTGCGCGCGGGGGAAGGCGATGCGGGGCCGGCACACAACCGCAATGGGTCACGCCCTTGCAGGCTGTGCCCAGCTACGCTTTCGGGTAGAGATGCGGTGTTCCCGCCCGTTCCGGCGCGGCGGGAAACGGCCGCGCCCCCGCGCACCGAAAGGTACGCGGGGTCGCGGGGGCGGGGGTCGGCAGTTCAGCCCTGGGGAGACTGCTGCCAACCTCCGCCAAGCGCGAGGAAGAGGGTAACCGTCGCGTCGGAGAAGTCCGATTCGGCCTGGGCCAGGCTCAGCTCGTTCGTGGCGAGCGAACGCTCGGCATCGAGCACGGTCTGGAACGGTTCCGCGCCGGCACGGTAACGCAGCCGGGCGATGCGGGCCGCCTCGGCGTTCTGGTCGCGGCCCCGCCGCAGCGCCTCGACGCGCTGGCCCTGCGCCACATAGGTGGCCAGCGCGGTCTCGGTATCCCGCAGCGCGGTCAGCCAGGTGCCGTCGAACGTGGCGAGCGCGGCATCCGCTCCCGCCTCGGCCTGGGCGATGCGGGCCCGGGCGACGCTCATGTTCGGGAAGCTGAACGACAGCAGCGGCCCGACGCTGAAGCGGAAGCTCGAGCTGTTGAACATGTCCTTGGGCGCCAGCGCGGTCGAGCCGATCGAGCCGCCGATCGAGATGTTCGGATAAAGGTCCGCCGTGGCGACGCCGATCCGCGCCGACGCAGCGGCGAGCCGGCGCTCGGCCGCGCGGACATCGGCGCGGCGGGCGAGCAGCGTCGCACCATTGCCGACCGGGATGGCCTGCTTCACGACCGGCACCGTCTCGCAGCTCGCCACGTCGGCGGGCGCCTCGGCCGGCGGCTTGCCGGTCAGCACGGCGAGCCGGAAGAGCGCGGCCTTGCGCTGCGCCGCATAGACCGGGACCTGCGCCCGGGTCTGCTCCAGCAGCGCGGCGCCCTGGCTGGTCTCCAGCCCGGTGCCGCGCCCGCCCGCCTCGAGCCGGCGCGTCAGGTCGAACGTGTCTTCCTGGAGCTTGAGCGTCTGCGAAGCGACCTTGAGCTGCTCGCCGGCGGCACAGGCATCCGAATAGGCACGGATCGTCTCGGCCACCACGGTGACGCGGGCGAGGTCGTAAGCGGCCTCGCTCGCCTGCAGGTCGGCACGGCCGGCCTGGATCGCGCGGGTGATCTTCCCGAACAGATCGACCTGATAGCTCAGGTCGAGCCCGACGTCATAGGTATCGCCTTCGAACGAAGAACCGGGGATGCCCAGCGACGCGCCCGGAACGCGGGCATGCGTCGCCTTGGACGTGACGTTGGTGGTCGGCAGCCGCTGGGCCCGCGTCTCGCGCAGGCTCGCCCGCGCCTGGCGCAGGTTCGCCGCCGCGACCCGCAGGTCGGTATTGGCGGCCAGCGCCTCGCCGACCAGCCGGTCGATCACCGGCGTGTCGAACAGCTTCCACCAGTCCGCCGGCGGCTCGTCCGCGACGAAGCCCGGCGCGCTCGCCTGGCTCAGGTCGCCCTGGGCGGGCGCCTTGGGGGCAGGCGAGACATAATTGGGGCCGACCATGCAGCCCGACAGCGTCAGGCCGGCGGCGATCAGGGTCAGGGTCCGCTTCATTGCGCTTCTCCCGTCGCGGCGGCAGGCGTCTCCGGTGCCGGCGGCGTGGGGCCGTGATGCGCCACCTTGCCGCCGCCCAGCTTGCGCAGCAGCACATAGAAGATCGGCGTGAAGATAAGCCCGAAGATGGTGACGCCGACCATGCCGAACGCCACGGCGGTGCCGAGCGACTGGCGCATCTCCTGGCCCGGGCCGCTGGCGATCGCCAGCGGGATCACGCCGAAGATGAATGCGAACGACGTCATCAGGATCGGGCGGAGGCGCGAACGCGCGGCGTGGACCGCGGCATCGAACCGGTTCATGCCCTCTTCCTCGCCCTGCTTGGCGAACTCGACGATCAGGATCGCGTTCTTCGCGGCAAGCGCGATCAGCACCACCAGGCCGACCTGGGTAAGGATGTTGTTGTCCATCGCCCGCAGGTTCACGCCGAGCAGCGCCGCCAGGATGCACATCGGCACGATCAGGATCACTGCGAGCGGCAGCGTCAGCGCCTCATACTGGGCAGCCAGCACGAGGAAGACGAACACCACGGCGAGCACGAAGATCAGCGCCGACGAGCTGCCGGCCGCCTTTTGCTGATAGGCGAGGCCGGTCCATTCATAGCCATAGCCCTGGGGCAGCACCTTGCTCGCCATCGCCTCCATCGCCGCGAGCGCATCGCCCGAGGAAACGCCCGGCGCGGCGGCGCCCTGCAGCTCCACGGCGGGCAGCAGGTTGTAGCGCACCACGCGCGACGACCCGGAGTCGCGATGGAAGCTCGCCACCGCCGAGAGCGGCACCATCTGCCCGCTCGACGAACGCACCTGCAGCCGGCCGATGTCGCTGATGTCGTCGCGCGAGGCCGGCTCCGCCTGCGCCGTCACGCGGAAGGTGCGGCCGAGCAGGTTGAAGTCGTTGACATAGGTCGAGCCGATATAGGTGCCGATCGCGTCGAACACCTGTTGCGGCTGCACGCCGAGGATCTGCGCCTTGTCGCGGTCGACATCGGCGCGGATGCGCGGATTGGCAGTGTTGAACAGCGAGAAGACCTGGGTGACCTTCTGCTCCTGCATCGCCGCGCCCATCATCGCGCCGGTCGCGCCTTCGAGCCCGCGCCAGCCGCCATTGGCCGCGCGATCCTCGATCATCATCACGAAGCCCGAGCCGTTGCCGAGGCCCTGCACCGCGGGCGGCGAGATCATGAAGATGTTGGCGCCGCTGATCTGCCCGGCGATGGCGCCGGTCAGCTGGCCGGCCAGCGCCTCCGCGCTCTGCTGCTTGCCGCGCTGCGACCAGTCCTTCAGCTTGATGAAGAACACGCCCGCATTCGACGCCTGGCTGAAGCTCGCGCCGTCGAGGCCGGCAAAGGCCGCGCCGTCGATCACGCCGTCGGTCTTGGCGGCGATGGCATAGGCCTTGTCGACCACTTCGCTGGTGCGCTCGAGCGACGAACCCGGCGGCAGCTGGACGACGCCGATCAGGAAGCCCTGGTCCTGCTCGGGAATGAAGCCCGTCGGCGTGGCGGTGAGGCGCCAGCCGGTGAGCGCGAGCAGCCCCGCATAGATGAGCATCATGATCAGGCCCATGCGGATCAGCCGGCCGGTGACGCGGCCATAGCGGTCCGACAGCCAGTCGAAGCCCTGGTTGAACTTCTCCGCACCCACCTTGATCGGCCGCATCCAGCGCGGGCCGCTATCGGCGTCGATATGCTGGTGCGGCTTGAGCAGCAGCGCGGCGAGCGCCGGCGACAGCGTCAGCGAAACGAGCAGCGAGATCGCCGAGGCCGCGGCGATCGTCACCGCGAACTGGCGGTAGAAGATGCCGGGGATGCCGCCGACCATCGCCGTCGGGATGAACACCGAGACCAGCACCAGGCCGATCGCGACCAGCGCGCCGGACACTTCCTTCATCGTCAGGTGCGCGGCGTCGCGCGGCGACTTGCCCTCGCGGATATGCTTCTCCACCGCCTCGACCACGACGATCGCGTCGTCGACCACGATGCCCACGGCGAGCACCAGCGCGAACAGCGACAGCGAGTTGATCGAATAGCCGAGCGCGAGCTGCACCGCGAAGGTGCCGACCAGCGCGATCGGGATGGCGACGATCGGGATCACCGCCGCCCGCCAGGTCTGGAGGAAGATCACCACGACCACGACGACGAGGACCACCGCCTCGAGCAGCGTGTGCTGCACGGCCTCCACCGACGCCGAGACATATTCGGTGGGATTGTAGGGGATGGTATATTGGAGGCCCTGCGGGAAGTCCTTCTTGAGCGTATCCATCTCCTTGAGCACCAGGTCCGCCGCGTTGAGCGAGTTGGCGCCCGGCTGCTGGACGATGGCGAGCGCGATGCCGCGCCGGCCGCCGAACGAGCCGCGGATCGAATAGTCCTGGCTACCCAGCTCGATCCGCGCGACGTCGCCCAGCTTGGTGAGCGCGGCGCCCGTCGGATCGGACTTCACCGTGATGTTGGAGAATTGCTCGACCGTGGCCAGGCGGCCGCGCACGTCCACCGGCACTTCGAACGAGGGGTTGTCCTTGCCCGTCGGCGCCGAGCCGAGCGCGCCGCCCGCGGTCTGGACGTTCTGGGCCTGCAGCGCCGCCACGATCTCGGACGCCGTCAGGTTGCGCGCCGCCGCCTTGTCCGGATCGATCCAGACGCGCATCGAATAATTGCCGCCGCCGAAGACCTGCACCGTGCCCACGCCCTCGAGGCGCAGCAGCCGGTCGCGGATCACCGTGTTGGCGTAATTGCCCATGTAATCGACGTCGAGGCTGTTGTCGGGCGAAGTGAGCGCCACGATCATCAGGAAGCCCGATTCCTGCTTGTTCACCGTGACGCCGATCTGGCGCACCTGTTCGGGCAGGCGCGGCACGGCCAGGTTGACGCGGTTCTGCACCAGCACCTGCGCGGCATCGAGATTGGTGCCCGGCTTGAAGGTGACGGTGACGGTCGCCTGGCCCTGGGTGGAGGACGAGCTCATGTAGAGCATGCCCTCGACGCCGTTGATCTCCTGCTCGAGCGGTGTCGAGACCGTCTCTGCGATCGTCTCCGGCGAAGCGCCGGCATAGAAGGCGCTCACGGCGATCGTCGGCGGCGCGATCTCGGGATATTGCGAGAGCGGCAGCAGCGGATAGCAGAAGGCGCCGATCAGGGTGATGAACACCGAGATCACCGCCGCGAAGATCGGCCGCTCGATGAAGAAGCTGGAAAAGCCGCTGCGCACGGGCGCGTCGGGCTGGGGAGCCTGGGGTTCGCTCATGGCCCTATCCTCAGCGGTTGCCGGCGGGCAGCGCGGTGCCGGCCGGCTGATCGGACGGCGGCGCGGCGGCGGGTGCCGGCGCTTCCGTGATCTTGCCCGGCTGCGGCGTGACCTTCACGCCGGGGCGCGCGCGCTGGGTGCCGTCGATCACCACCCGGTCGTCCCTGGTCAGGCCCGAGCGGATCACGCGCAGATTGCCGCGCAGCGGGCCGGTCTGCACCGGGCGCGCCGTCACCGTGTTGCTCTTGTCGACGACGAACACGATCTGGCGCGCCGCATCGGCCATCACCGCCGTGTCCGGCACCAGCAGCGCCGGATAGGGCTTGGACGCCTCGAGCCGGGCCGAGCCGAACATGCCGGGCTTCAGGAAGCCGCCCGGATTGGCGATGATCGCGCGGGCGCGGATCGTGCCGGCGCCGGCATCGAGCGCGTTGTCGACGAAGTCGAGCGCGCCCGTATGCGTATAGTCGCTCTCGTCGGAAAGCTTGACCTTGATCGCCGTGCCGTTCTGGGCGCCGGTGCCCTGGCGCTGATATTTCAGCAGCAGCGCTTCCGAACCCTGGAAGACGAAGTGCAGCGGATCGACCGAGACGATGGTGGTCAGCACCGTCTGGTCGGCAGTGACCGAATTGCCCACATCGACCTTGCGCTCCGAGATGCGGCCGCTCAGCGGCGCGACGACGCGCGTGAAGCCGAGGTCGAGCTGGCGCGCACGCAGATTGGCCTCCGCGGCGGCGACCTGCGCAGCGCCCGAGCGCAGCGCGGCGCGGCGCTGCTCCAGCTCTTCCTGGCTGGCGGCACGCTGGGCGACCAGCGCCTCGGAACGGGCATATTCGGTCTGCGCATTGGCGAGCGTCGCCTTGGCCTGGGCAACCTGCGCGGCAGCCTAGGCGACGGCGGCCTGGGCCGGGCGCGCATCGATGGTGAAGAGCAGCTGGCCCTTGCGGACGAACTGGCCGTCCTTGAACCATATGCCCTGCAGATAGCCCGAGGCGCGCGGGCGCACCTCGACGGTCTGGATCGCCTCGAAGCGGCCGACGAACTCGTCCCAGTCGACCACGTCCTGCACCAGCGGTGCCGAGACGGTGACGGGGGGCGGCCCCTGCTGCGGCATCTGCGGTCCGCCGCCGCCGCAACCGGCGAGAGCGAGCGCGGCCATGAGAGCCGGGATAAGCAGCTGGCGGTTCTTCGAATGCATGTTCGATCCCTAAATCCGTGCCCCTGGCCGGACATCCTCCGTGGTGCCGTTACTGGAAACGAACGACTTCCGATTTGGCACCCGCTAAGCGCGTTCAGGGAACTTGTCAACGACTGTAGACATATGTCCACAATGGTTGACTACCCATCTGTTAGCGATAAAAAGGCGCCCATGATCCCGCCCGTCCAGGCCCTGCCGCGGTCGCGCAACGCGGCTGCGACGCGCGAAGCGATCCTCGTCTCGGCCCGCAAGCATTTTGCGCGCGAGAATTACGAGAATGTCGGCCTGCGCGAGATCGCGGGCGATGCCGGTGTCGATCCCGCGCTGGTCAGCCGCTATTTCGGCAGCAAGGAAGCCCTGTTCCGCGAGACGCTGCGCGACGACGACAAGGACTTCATGGAAGGCGCGACGCGCGAGACGCTCGCCCGGCATTTCGCCCAGCTCTTCCTCGACGAGGGCGACACGCCGCAGGACGAGCGCGACCTCCATATCGACCAGATCCTGATCCTGCTGCATTCGATCGGATCGCCCAAGGCGGGCGAGATCATCCGCGAGACGATCGACACCGACATCCTGGAACCGATCGCCCGGGTGCTGGGCGGCCAGGATACCGAGATGCGCGCCGCCATGGCCTTCGCCGTGCTGATGGGCATGGGCATCATGCACAACACCCTCGCCATCGACCCGGACATGTGCAGCGCCGAGGATACCGATCGCTTCGAGAAGCGCCTGACGCGCATCTTCGCCGCCGCGCTGGAGCCGATGGACGACTGACATGGGGACCCGGCCGGTCCGCAAGATCATCCATGTCGACATGGACGCCTTTTACGCATCGGTGGAGCAGCGCGACGATCCGGCGCTGCGCGGCAAGCCGGTCGCGGTCGGCTATGCCGCGGCGCGCGGCGTGGTGGCGGCGGCAAGCTACGAGGCGCGCCGGTTCGGCGTGCGCTCCGCCCTCCCCTCGGTCACTGCGATGCGGCGCTGCCCGGAACTGATCTTCGTCAAGCCGCGCTTCGACGTCTATCGCGCCGTCTCGAAGCAGATCCATATGATCTTCGCCGACTATACGCCGGTCATCCAGCCGCTCTCGCTCGACGAGGCCTATCTCGACGTCACCGCGAACCTGCGCGGGATCGAGACCGCCTGGGCGACGGCGAAGGAGATCCGCGCGCGCATCCTTGCGGAAACCGGCCTCACCGCCTCGGCCGGCATCTCGTACAACAAGTTCCTCGCCAAGCTCGCTTCGGACCAGCGCAAGCCCAACGGCCAGTTCGCGGTGACGCCCGAAATGGGCCCGGCCTGGGTGGAGGCGCTGCCGGTCGCGCGCTTCCACGGGGTCGGGCCGGTGACGGCGCGGAAGATGCACGCGCTCGGCATCGAGACCGGCGCGGACCTGCGCGGCAAGTCGCTCGAGTTCCTCCGCGCCCATTTCGGCAGCGCGGCCGAATGGTACCACGCGATCTCGCGCGGCGAGGACGACCGGCCGGTGCATGTCGACCTGCCGCGCAAATCCTCCGGCTCCGAGACCACGTTCGACCGCGACCTGGTCGAGAATGCCGAGATCGAGGCCGGCGTGCTAGAGATGGCCGAGGACGTCTGGACCTGGTGCGACCAGGCGCAGGAATTCGGCCGCACCGTCACCGTGAAGGTGAAATATGGCGACTTCCAGATCATCACGCGCAGCCGCAGCCTCACCGCCGGGCTGGTCGACCGCCGCGAGACGCTGCGGGACATGAGCCTCGCCCTGATCCGCTCGGTGCTGCCCACGCCCAAGGGGATCCGGCTGGTCGGCGTGACGGTCTCGAACTTCGAGGAGCGGCTGGGCGAGGAATTGCCGTTCTAGGCAAGGGATGGGCGCGCCGTCCCCGGCTAGCCCGGCCGGTACGTCCGCACCACATGCCCCTTCAGATCCTCCGGATAGAAATAGACCGGCCGCAAGTCCCCCGCCGCATAGCGCCCGGCCTGGTCGGCGAAGTGCTTCGACTCCGGATGGCCGCTCTCGCCGCCGGCGGTCACTGCCCAGGCCTTCACCTTCGGCCCGAACTCCACCGTCGCGACGAAGCTGTTGCCGCTGGTGCCGTAATAGCGCTTCGTCCCCGGCCAGCGCCGGGCCCCGAACGAAGCGAGCGAGCCCCATTGCGCAGACGTGAAGGGCACCGGGAGGCTCGGCTTCGTATCGTCGAACGCCTGGACGATCGCGCCGTCATTGCGCTGGAACCGGTTGATTTCTCCCCAGGGCACGCGCCAGTCGCCGAAATCCTGGACGAGCCGATCCACGGCCGAGGCCAGCGCGTCGATCCGCTGCGCATCGGTGGCGCGTGTCGCCATCCAGTCCCACACCGAAATGCCCGCATCCCTGGCCGGCTGCGCTCCGGGCGCCCAGAGCGCCTCGCCCCAGAACACCGCGAGCGAAGTCGCGGTCGATCCCGCGCTCCAGCGCCGGTCCCAGCTCTTCAACAGCGCCACCGGCTCGGCCAGCTTCGCCTTGCGCCCATCGCCATCGGGCAGCTTCTCCCAAGCGGCGGCCAGCCCGGGCAGCAGCCGGTCGAAGGCAGGCAGGAAGCTGTCATAGGCCGCCTGGCGCAGCGTCTCCGGCGTGAAGTCCGTCCGCGCGTTCAGCACCTGCAGCGCATGCGCGCCGCGCGGATTCTCGCCGGCCTGGTCGAAATAGCGCGGATAGTCCGCGGCCCTGGGGCTGTCCGCGCCCGCCGCCGTCCAGGGCCAGTTGTTCACGTTGAAGGCCCAGCCATTTTTCGGGTCCACTGCCTGGGGCAGGCTGGCGAGGCTGTGCAGCCCCTTCCAGTCGGTCGCCGGATCGCTGCCGTCCACCGGCTTGCGATAGTCGAAGCGATCGTCGCGCACCGGCATGAACTGCGGCATCAGGAACGCGATCTCGCCCTTCGAGTCGGCGAACAGGGTGTTGTTGGAGCTGTTGGCCTTGAGTTCGGCCACCTTCATGAAGCCGGCATAGTCGGTGGCCTTGGTGCGCAGGAAGCTCTGCTGCAGCGCTTCCACCGGCTTGTTCATCAGCGCCACCGCGATCCACTTGCCGTCGACCTCGCGCACTACGGGTCCGTGATGCGTGGCATAGGTCCGGAAGCTGCGCTGCGCCCGGCTGCCGTCGGCAGCGCGATAGGTGATGGTGATCGGCTTGATCGTCACCGGCCGCGTCTCGGCGCCATAGTGATAGCCAAGCATCGTGCCCTGCACGTTGCTGACGATCGTCTCCGCGAACTCGTCGACATTGTCGACGCCGCTCGAGGTGTGCATCCAGCCTGCCTTCGCGTTGAACCCCTGGTAGATGAAGAACTGGCCCCAGGTCGCCGCGCCATAGACGTTCAGCCCCTCGCCGCTCGTCACCTGCTGCTCGGAGCGGAAGAAGAAGCTGGTGTGCGGGTTGATCAGCAGCAGCGCATGGCCGTTCTTCGTATGGCTCGGCGCGATCGCCATGCCGTTCGAGCCCTTGGGTTCCTTGAAGAGCAGCCCCTTCTCCGCCTCGGTCATCGCGACCTGCTGCTTGCCGTAGAACGCCTCGAGCTGGCTCAGGGGCACGCGCTCGATATCGCCGCCGATGCTGCCTTCCGAGAAGCTCAGCGCCATCCATGGCTCGAACCGCGTGAGCACGCGCGGCTTCACCGCCGGATGCGTGGCGAGATAATGGTTCAGCCCGTCCGCCCAGGCCTGCATCAGCTTGCGCAGCCATGCCGGGCTCCTGGCATAGTCCGCCTTCAGCGCCTTGGGATCGACGAACAGCCGCTGGCGTAGATCCTGCCAGATCGCGCCCTTGCCCTCCGCCTCGGCGAGCCGGCCCAGGCTTACCAGATAGTTGGTCTCGATCCGGTTGAAGTCGTCCTCGGCCTGGGCATAGATCATGCCGAACACCGCATCGGCATCGGTCTCGCCCCGGATGTGCGCGACGCCCCAGTCGTCGCGCGTGATCGTCACGCGCGCCGCTTCCGCCTTCCAGCGGGCAGCGTCGGTCTGGGCGTAAGCCGAAGTGGAGGCGAGCAGCGCGGCGGCGAGCAGGAGGCGAGTCATGCCCGCCACCTTAGGCGCAGTTGGGCTCAGTCCGGAATCGTTTCGATGCCGATGATCTCGATCGCCTGCGCCCGCCCGCCGAAATCGACTTTCTCGCCCTCCTCGGCGCCGATCAGCGCCCGGGCCAGCGGCGCCTGGAAGGAGAGCCGGTCCGCGGCGGGATCGGCCTCGTCATGGCCGACCAGGTCGATCACCCGATCCTTGCCGTTCATGCGCACCCGCACGCGCGATCCGATGCCGACCACGCCCGGCTCGGGCTCCGGCGCGATCTGCGCGGTCGTGCGCCGCGTGTTCCAGTAGCGCAGCTCGCGCTTCAGCACTTCGCGCGCTTCGTCCCCGCTCTCCGCCGCCACCGCGGCTTCCAGCGCGGCCGCCCTGGCCTCGATCAGCGCGAGCCCGCGCGCCGTGACCATATTGGGGCCCGGCGGCAGCGGCAGCTCGAACTTCGGTTCCTTGTGTTCCTCGTCGCTCTCGCGGCGGAAGGCGACGCTCATGCCTGGGGAAGCTCCTCGATGCTCGACGAGACCTTCCAGAGATCCAGGCTGCCATCGGTTGCATGGGCGTCGATCGCGGCCAGCTCTTCCGCGCTGAAATCGAGATTGTTCACGGCGTCGAGCGAGTTGTCGAGCTGCTCCACCGTGCGTGCGCCGATCAGTGCGGAGGTGACGCGGGGATCGCGCAGCACCCAGGCGATCGCCATCTGCGCCAGCGTCTGCCCGCGCGCCTGCGCGATTTCGTGCAGCGCGCGGATACGGGCGATATTGTCGTCCGACAGCAGCCGCTGGTTCAGCGAGCCGCCCCTGGCCGCGCGGGCATCCTGAGGAACGCCATTCAGATATTTGTTGCTCAACATGCCCTGCGCCAGCGGCGAGAAGGCGATGCAGCCGGTGCCGAGCTCGCCCAGCGTGTCGAGCAGCTCGCCTTCGATCCAGCGGTTGAGCATCGAATAGCTCGGCTGGTGGATCAGCAGCGGCACCTTGTGCTCGGCGAGGATCGCCGCGGCCTGGCGCGTCAGCTCGGGCGAATAGCTGGAGATGCCGACATAGAGCGCCTTGCCCTGGCGGTGGAGCTGGGCGAGCGCGCCCATCGTCTCCTCGAGCGGGGTCTTCGGATCGACGCGGTGCGAATAGAAGATGTCGACATAGTCGAGCCCCATCCGCTTCAGGCTCTGGTCGCAGGAGGCGATCAGATACTTCCGCGATCCGCCGACATCGCCATAGGGCCCGGGCCACATGTCCCAGCCCGCCTTGGTCGAGACGATCAGCTCGTCGCGGTGGCCGGCAAAGTCGCCAGCCAGCACGCGGCCGAAATTCGCCTCGGCCGCGCCATAGGGCGGGCCGTAATTGTTCGCGAGATCGAAATGGGTGACGCCCCGGTCGAACGCCCGGCGCAGCATCGCACGGCCGGTCTCGAACACGTCCGTCCCGCCGAAATTCTGCCAGAGGCCGAGGCTGATCGCCGGCAGGTCGAGCCCCGAACGGCCGCACCGGCGATAGGGCATCCGCCCGTCATAGCGCGCGGGATCGGCGGCATAGGGCTGGGGATAGGGCATCGACATCCTCTTCCGACTGCGTTGTCAGCCGTCCCTATGCCCGCCGGGTCAGACCGTAAAGCTCTCCCCGCAGCCGCAGCTGCCCTTGGCATTGGGGTTCTGGAAGACGAAGCCGGCGGTGAAATCGTCTTCCTGCCAATCCATGGTCGAGCCGATCAGATAGAGGACCGAGCCGCCATCGACGAAGAACGTGCCGCCGGGCGTCTCGATCTTCTCGTCGAACGGCTTGGCCTCGGTGACATAGTCGACCGAATAGGCCAGCCCCGAGCAACCGCGGCGCGGCGTCGAGAGCTTGACGCCTACCGCGCCCTCGGGCGCCTTGGCCATCAGATCGGCGATGCGCCGCTCGGCGGCCGGAGTCAGGAGCAGCGCAGCGGGGCGCTGACGGGTGGCGGTGGTCATCACAGCATCCCCAGTTCGAGCTTGGCCTCGTCGCTCATCTTCTGCGGATCCCAGGGCGGATCCCAGACGAGATTGACTTCGGCATGGCCGATCCCCGGCACCGAGCCGACGCGCAGCTCGACTTCGCCGGGCATGGATTCCGCCACCGGGCAATGCGGCGTGGTCAGCGTCATCTGCACCGCGGCATGGCCGTCGGCGGTGATGTCGACGCCATAGATCAGGCCCAGGTCGTAGATGTTCACCGGGATCTCGGGATCGTAGATTTCCTTGAGCGCCGCGATCACCGCCTCATAGAGTTCGCCGCCCGGCTCGGCGCCCGACAGCGCCTGCGGCTTCTGCGAGAGGAAGCCCGAGAGATAGTCGCGCTTGCGCTCGAACGTCTCCGCGACGCTCTCGGCCGCATCCTCGACGCGCGCTTTGGGCGGCGGCGCCACGGCGGCCACTTCCTCGACTTCGATCTTGCGTTCCTGGTTCACCCGAAGATCCTCGTCACGCGTTCAATACCCTTCACCAGCGCGGCGATGTCGTCCGCGCCATTATAGACTCCGAAGCTCGCCCGCGCGGTGGCCGGCACGCCCAAGGCATCCATCAGCGGCTGTGCGCAGTGATGCCCGGCGCGGATCGCGACATCGCCTTCGTCCAATATGGTGGCGACGTCGTGCGGGTGCACCCCCTCCACTGCGAAGCTGACGATGCCGGCACTGTCCTCGGGGCCGAACAGCCTGACCGAATTGAGCTGCGACAGCGCCTCGCGCGTCTGGCGCACCAGGGCTGCCTCGTGCGCATGGATGCGCTCCAGCCCGATGCCCGCCACATAGTCGATCGCCGCATGCAGCCCGACCACGCCGACGATGTGCGGCGTCCCCGCCTCGAACCGGCCCGGCGGCGGCGCATAGGTCGTCTTCGCGAAGGTGACCCGGTCGATCATCGAGCCGCCGCCCTGATAAGGAGGCATCGCATCGAGCAGTTCGTAGCGTCCCCAGAGCACACCGATGCCGGTGGGGCCGTAGAGCTTGTGGCCCGACATCACATAGAAGTCGCAACCGATCGCGGCGACGTCGACGGGCATGCGCGGCACCGCCTGGCAGCCGTCGAGCAGGATCTTCGCGCCCACCGCGTGCGCCAGCTCGGTCGCCCGCTTCGCATCGAGCACCGAACCCAGCACGTTGGAGACATGCGCCAGCGCGACCAGCTTGTGGCGCTCGGTGAGCATCGCTTCCATCGCGTCGAGGTCGATGCGCTGGTCGGCGGTGAGCGGCACCACGTCGATCGCGGCGCCGACCCGTTCGGCGACCATCTGCCAGGGCACGATGTTGGAGTGATGCTCGAGCGTGGACAACAGGATGCGGTCGCCGGCCTTGAGCTGCGTTCCCGCCCAGCACTGCGCGACCAGGTTGATCCCCTCGGTCGCGCCGCGGACGAAGACGATCTCGTTTTCCGCGCCGCCGAGGAACCGCGCCACGCGCCGGCGCGCCGCCTCATAGGCGAGCGTCATGTCGGCCGAGCGCTGGTACACGCCGCGATGCACGGTGGCATAGGTCTCGCCATAGGCCCTGGCGATCGCATCGAGCACGGGCTGCGGCTTCTGCGAAGTCGCCGCCGTGTCGAGATAATGCCAGCCGGCCGGGATCGCCGGGAAATCGGCGAGCAGGTCGAGGGGACGGGTATCGGCGGCTACGGTCATAGCGCAGTGTCCAGCCAGCGATCGGCATCCGCCGCAAAGGCTTCGCGCACCACGTCCTCGCCGATCCGGGCGAGCGCGTCCGCCACGAAGGCGCGCGTGAGCAGTGCCTTGGCGCGGCCCTCGTCGATGCCGCGGCTCTGCAGATAGAAGAGCGCCATCCTGTCGAGCTCGCCCACCGTCGCCCCGTGCGCGCACTTCACGTCGTCGGCGAAAATCTCGAGCTCGGGCTTGAGATTCACCGTCGCGGAGCGCTGGAGCAGCAGGCCGCGCAGCGACTGCTCGCCATCGGTCTGCTGCGCGCCGCGCGCCACTTCGACGCGCGCCGCCAGGCTGGCCGCCGACTTGTCCGCCGCCACCGCGCGCCAGAGCTGGCGCGACGTGCCCTCGACATTCTCGTGCCGCACCGCGACCGCGGCTTCCTGTTTCTGGCTGCCCGACGTGAGCAGCGCCCCGCCCATCTCGGCGAACCCGCCCTTGCCGTTCACCAGCAGCGCCCCGTCGATCCGGCTGCCCATGCCGCCGGCGCCGAGGAACACCGAGACCAGGCTCGCCGCCTCGCCCACTTCGGCCTCTTCGCGCAGCGAGACGAAGCCCGCATCCTGGAGCAGCCGCACCGAGCGCATCAGCCGCGCGCCCCGTTCGAGGCAGAGCGTGGTCAGCCGGTTCGCCCAGCCGCTGCCGGCATAGGTCTCGACCACGCTCGCCACCGCATCCTCGGCCAGCATCAGCCGGGCCGGCACATGGCTTTCGCCGCCGGTGCCGATATGGACGATCTGGATCGCCGTCGCCGCATGTTCCTTGCCGAGATGCAGCGACCAGCCCTCGCCATCGGCAAGGCTGCCCAGCGGATGGTCCGTAGTGGCCAATTGCTGCGTCACCTGCACCGGGCCGGGCCGGGAATGCGCCGGCTCGAAACGCCCGTCGACGAACAGCAGCCGGGGCCCTTCGATGTCGAGGAACAGGCCGGCCGGATCGATCCCGACGTCGCGCCGCGCCGTTTCGGCCGCCGCCTTGAGCGCAGCCATATCGGCCCAGCGCCATTCCTCCTGGCGCGGCGTGGGAAGCTCGAGCAGGGTGTTCACTGGCCCGCCCTCCAGCTGCGCTTGAAGTCGGTGAGCAGTTCGGGCTTGCGCCGGTCGATACAGGTTTTCACGGCAGCGGCGTCGCGCGCGCCCTTGCGGACGCACTGAGTCGCGGTGCGGCAGAGCTGTTCGTCGAGCTTCGCATAGCCGCTCGACGCGCTGAGCGCGCAGCCGAGCTTGCCGCCGGGCCCCTGGCGCACGGTCGCGGAGATCGCGGCGAGCCGGCGCCCGACGACTTCGATGTTCAGCTCGTCCTGCGGCGCAGGCGCGGTCTGCAGCATGAGGAGCAGGGAAAGGATCATGCGGCCACCGCTCCATAGCCTTCGCGCTCCAGTTCGAGCGCCAGCTCGGGGCCGCCGGAGCGGACGATGCGGCCATCGGCGAGCACATGGACGAAGTCCGGCTGCACATAGTCGAGCAGCCGCTGATAATGGGTGATCAGCAGCACCGCCTTGTCGGGCGCGCGCATGATCCGGTTGATCCCCTCGCCCACGGCCTTGAGCGCGTCGATGTCGAGGCCGCTGTCGGTCTCGTCGAGGATCGCGAGCCTGGGGCCGATGATGCCCATCTGCACCATCTCGTTGCGCTTCTTCTCGCCGCCCGAAAAGCCGACATTGACCGGCCGCTTGAGCATCTCGACGTCCATGCCGAGCGCTTCCGCCTGCGCCCGGGCAAGCTTGAGGAACTCGCCGCCCGAGAGCGGCGCCTCGCCCCGCGCGCGGCGCTGGCTGTTGAGCGCCTCGCGCACGAACTGCAGGTTGGAGATGCCGGGGATCTCGACCGGATACTGGAACCCCAGGAACAGGCCCGCCGCGGCCCGTTCGTGCGGTTCGAGTTCGAGCAGGTCCTGCCCGTCGAAGCGCACGCTGCCGCCCGTCGCGTCATAGCCCGGCCGGCCGCCCAGCACATAGCCGAGCGTCGACTTGCCGGCGCCGTTCGGGCCCATGATCGCATGGACCTCACCTGCATTCACTTCGAGGTTCAGGCCCTTGAGGATTTCCTTGCCGTCGATTTCGGCGCGGAGGTCGGTGATCTTCAACATCGCTTCGTTCATTCCTAGGGCGGCTCAGGGCCGCTTTTCTGACTTGTCGGTATCGTTGCGCTGGGGCTGGTTGCCCGTGGTGAAGCGCACCACCGGGCCGTCCGATGCCGGGTTCGTCGGCGGCGCGATCGGCTTGACGCGCTGGCGCTCGGTCTCGCGGCTGTCCTCGCCATTGCCGATGGGCCCGACCAGATCGGCGGAGAGCACCGGCTTGGGCTGCACCAGCTTGGGCAGCTCGAAGACCCCCGGCTTGCTCACTCCCGGCGCCGCCGGTGCCCGCGGGGCGCCGATCGCCGCCGCCTGTTCGAGGATGCTCAGCTCGCGGCAATCGGTGACTTCGTCGGCGGTCCTGGCGTAGCAGACCGGCGTCGCCTCGCAGGCGGTGGTGTCGCGCCGCTGGCTGCCGCTCGAGATCATCACCCGGCAGTTGCGCAGCTTGCCGTCCGCGCCCTTGTCGAACAGCATCGTCGTGCGCCCGAAGGTCGCGCGCACGACGATGTTGGCCTCGTCTTCCGCGGCCGGGGCGACGGCCCGGGTGGCGGGCACGTCCTGGGCGAGGAGAAGGAGCGCGGCGGAGAGGATCACGGCCTGGCCTTCTCCGCCTCTGGCCTTTCTTCGGGGGGCAACTGGTCCGGCATGCGCCGGAACACGGCATCGATCTCGGCGAGCGTGTGATCGACTGTCGCTTCGCGGTCCGCAGCAGCTACCTTCGCGTCACCCTGGATCAGTCGCAGCCCGAGCCGGCGCGCCTTTGCGCGACTGGGTGCGCAATGCTCCAGCGTCTGGTCGACGACCTTGCGCATGCCATCGGCGAACTGGGGCCCGGCTTTCCGACTGATCCCCTGCATCGTCGGGCCGAGGCAACCGAGATAGGTCTCGATCGCCGGTGCCAGCGATTCCGGGGCGGAGAAGCCCGCCTCGACCGTTTGCTGCCCGCCCGCCTGAGCGGGCACGCCCTGCATCAAGAGCAACGCAAGGAGCATCACCCGACGCTCCCCTCCAGCGAGATCCCCAGCAGCTTCTGCGCCTCGACCGCGAATTCCATCGGCAGCTGCTGCAGCACTTCCTTGGCGAAGCCGTTGACGATCAGCGCCACCGCCGCTTCCTGGTCGAGCCCGCGCTGCATCGCGTAGAACATCTGGTCCTCGCTGATCTTCGAAGTGGTCGCCTCGTGCTCGATCTGGGCCGAGGGGTTCTTCACTTCGATATAGGGCACCGTGTGCGCGCCGCACTGGTCGCCCAGCAACAGGCTGTCGCACTGAGTGAAGTTGCGGACATTCTCCGCCGCCGCGTTCACCAGCACGCGGCCCCGGTAGGTGTTGTTCGACTTGCCGGCCGAGATGCCCTTGGAGACGATCGTCGAGCGGGTGTTCCTGCCGATGTGCAGCATCTTGGTGCCGGTATCGGCCTGCTGGCGGCCATTGGTGACCGCAACCGAATAGAATTCGCCCACCGAGCCGTCGCCCTGCAGGATGCACGACGGATATTTCCAGGTGATCGCGCTGCCGGTCTCGACCTGGGTCCAGCTCACCTTCGAGTTCCTGCCGGCGCACAGCGCGCGCTTGGTGACGAAGTTGAAGATGCCGCCGACGCCGTTCTCGTCGCCCGGATACCAGTTCTGCACCGTCGAATATTTGATCTCGGCATCGTCGAGCGCGACCAGCTCGACCACGGCGGCATGGAGCTGGTTCTCGTCGCGCATCGGGGCGGTGCAGCCCTCGAGATACGAGACGTACGCACCCTTGTCGGCGACGATCAGCGTGCGCTCGAACTGGCCGGTATTCTCGGCGTTGATCCGGAAATAGGTGCTGAGCTCCATCGGGCAGCGCACGCCCTCGGGCACATAGACGAAGGTGCCGTCGGAGAAGACCGCGCTGTTCAGCGCCGAATAGAAATTGTCGCGCACCGGCACGACCTTGCCGAGCCACTTCTTCACCAGCTCGGGATATTCGCGGATCGCCTCGCTGATCGACAGGAAGATCACCCCCGCCGCCTTCAGCTCCTCGCGGAAGGTGGTCGCGACCGAGACGCTGTCGAACACCGCGTCGACCGCCACCTTGCGCGCGCCCTCCACGCCCGCGAGCACCTTCTGCTCCTCGATCGGGATGCCGAGCTTCTCATAGGTGCGCCGGATCTCGGGGTCGAGATCGTCGAGCGAGTTGATCGTCTTCTTCTGCTTGGGCTCGGCGTAATAATACGCGTCCTGATAGTCGATGTGCGGGATCGACAGCTTCGCCCATTCGGGCAGCGTCATCTCCTGCCACATCCGGAACGCCTTCAGGCGCCAGTCGAGCATCCATTCGGGCTCGCCCTTCTTGGCCGAGATGTAGCGGACGGTGTCCTCGTTCAGCCCCTTGGGCGCGAACTCCTGCTCGACGTCGGAGGCGAAGCCCCATTCATATTTCTTGTTGGCGGCCGCCAGTGCTTCCGCGTTCTTCGTAGCCATGCTTACACCTGCTCCCCGGCCAGTGCCGGGGTCCGGATAGGATCTGCCGGATGCTGCGCCCCGGCCTCGGCCGGCACGCTGGAAAGTTGGGTGAGGGAAATGCCCGCGAGCGCGCCCTTTACAGCACCGTTCACGACATTCCAGTGCGGCTTTACCTTGCAGCTGTCCTGCACGCAGCAATCCTGCTTGCCGGCATCGACGCAGCTGGTGAGCGCGATCGGGCCCTCGACGGCCTCGACGATGTCGGCCAGCGTGATCGCCGCGGGCGGCCGCGCCAGGCGGAAACCGCCGCCGGTGCCGCGCGCACTCTCGATCAGGCCGGCGGCGGAAAGCTTGCTAACCAGCTTCTGGACCGTGGGCAGCGGCAGCGCGGTCTCCTCGGCGAGCTGCGTCGCGTTGAGCCGGCACGACCCGCCGCAATGGCGCGCCGCGGCGGACATCATCACGACCGCATAGTCGGCAAGGCTCGAAAGACGCACGCACTTCCCTTGCTAGTCCTTACGCGCGACGGCGCGGCGGACTCAATCGGACAAAAACGTTCCGATTGCGCAAATGGGCTCAGCGACGCCGAAGGTCAACCGATTCGGGGAGCACATCCGGCAGGAAGTGGAAGGTTTCGTTGTCGAGCGTCACCGCCAGCACCGGATCGATGCCCGCGCGCAACGATGTCGGGGTGTGGCCGGTGAAGTGCCGAATCTCGTTGATCAGGTGCGACTGGTCCGAGAAAGGCTCGACCACATCGTCCACCGAAGCGCCCTGATAGATGCGCATGGCGGCGCCGATCGCGCGGAACTTGCGCTTCAGATGCGCGGGCGAGCCGGCGAAATAGTCCTTGCACAGCCGCTGCACCTGGCGCTCGCCGATGTTCGAGCTCCGGCGGATGCGCGCATAGAGATCGTCGATCGTCGGATCCGTGGTCGCCGCCCATTCGCGCACCGCGCGCAGGAAGGCCAGATGCGCCGGCGGCACCGGCTTCACTTCGTGCTGGCGCATCTTGAGCAGCGGCTCGATCGCGCCGATCATCTCCTCCAGCGTCTCCATCTTGTGGAGCCGATGCCAGAGCAGCCCGGCCTGCTCGCAGAACAGCTTCTCGCCATCGACGATATGATCGGCCACCTTGTGCGCCGGCAAGTCGATCAGCGCCTTCCAGCCGATCGCGCGCAGCGACACGCCGAAGCAGTGGAAGGGCCCGCGGATCTTGTAGGTCGCGGCCGCGGTGCCAGGGCCGTTGACCATCACCCGCCGGGTCTTCTCGACATGGCCGTCGGGGAAATGGACCTCGCCCTCGCCCTTGATGACGAAGCGGAGCTGGCCGAGATCGACGCGCTCGATCCCCTCGATGTCTTCCGCATCGTGCCGGTAGAGATAATAGGACTCGACGTGCGGGAGCAGCGCGCCTTCCGCCTTGCGGAATTCGATCTGCGGCCGCGGATCGCGGTCATTTTCGGCGGCCGGTTGGGCCGGTTTCATCCTGGTTGCGCCCCGCATTTGTACCCTGTCGATCCGAGACTCTTCCCTTCCCGGATTCCTTATTTTCTGAGGCAAATATACCGCGCGGTCACGGAATAGAAAAGTGGCCCGGTCAGCCGAAGCCAGACCGGGCCAAAAGGAAAGGGTTCCCCCATTGAGCGGAAACCCCTCGGGTCGCAGTTTCCACCTAGCCGAGCCCGGCGCGGCGGTATTGGAAGGAATCGACATACGCAGCTTTACGGAGAGGAAAAGCGGTGCGAAGGCCTCCCGCCATGGCCTATCCGCTCCGTTCCGCGCTGTTCGCGCTCGATGCCGAAAGGGCGCACCGCGCCGCCATCCGCGCGCTCGCGCTATGGGGATCGCTCGGTACCGTTTTCAGATCCGAAATGGTGGAATCACCGGTCCAATTGGGAGGATTGACCTTTCCCAATCGAATCGGGCTGGCCGCCGGCCTGGACAAGGATGCCGAGGCGATTCCCGGCCTGTTCGCGCTGGGCTTCGGCGCGGTCGAGGTGGGCACGCTCACGCCCCGGCCCCAGGGCGGCAATCCCCGCCCTCGCCTGTTCCGCCTCCCCGAGGACGAGGCAGTGATCAACCGCATGGGATTCAACAATGGCGGGATCGACGCGGCGCTGGCGCGCATCGCCGGGCTGGGGCCGCGCAAGGGCATGCTCGGAATCAATGTCGGGGCGAACAAGGACAGCGCGGATCGTGTCGCCGATTATGCCCTGGGGGTGGGCAAGGCAGCCGCGCATGCCGATTACGTCACCATCAACGTCAGCTCGCCCAACACGCCGGGCCTGCGCGACCTCCAGTCGCGTCCCGCGCTCGACGAACTGCTTGCCGCCAGCCATGCGGCGCGTGGGCGAACGCCCCTGTTCCTGAAGATCGCGCCCGATCTCGATCGCGCCGGGCTGGAAGGGGCGATCCGGGCAGCGCTCGACAACGGGATCGACGCGCTGATCGTGTCCAACACCACCATCGCGCGCCCGCCGCTCCGCTCCGCCCATGCGGGCGAAGCCGGCGGCCTGTCCGGCAAGCCGCTCGCCCCGCTCGCGCGCCAGAAGCTGGCCGAGGCGGCGGAGATCGCCGCGGGCGCGCTGCCGCTGATCTCGGCGGGCGGGATCGACGGCCCGGACGAAGCGAAGCGCCGCATCGACGCCGGTGCCACGCTCGTCCAGCTCTATTCGGCGCTGGTGTTCAAGGGGCCGAGCCTGCCCCGCGCCGTCGCCCGGGCGCTCGCCTAGCCACGGGTCCTAGCCCGCAAGCTTCCGGAGCCGCAGCGCGAGCGCGACATAGGCCGCGCCGCCCAGGATCGCGAGCCAGGCGATCAGCCAGACGAGGCCGATGGCGCCCGCAACCGGCCAGGCGAGGATCGCCACGCCGAAGCCGATCGAGACCAGCCCGGCAAGGATCAGGAAGATCTCGCCCTCGATCTCCTTGCGCAGCGCGATCGCACCCGCCGCCTCCATCACGCCGGTGACGATCGCCCAGGCGGCGATCAGCAGCAGCAGCACCTGCACGGTGATGCCCGGCCACACGATGGTCAGCAGGCCCGCGGCGATCCCGGCCAGCCCGGTGAGCGCCAGCCACCAGCGCGGCGTATCGCCGCCACGCATGCCCGACAGCGCCGCGGCCAGCGCAAAGGCGCCATCGACCAGCGCATAGGCGCCCCACACCAGCGCCAGGGTGAGCAGCGCCACGCCCGGCCACAACAGCGCGAGGATCCCAAAGGCGATGCCGACGATGCCGCGCAGCAGGAACAGCCACCAGCGCTTGCCGAGCGCGCGCAGCAGCGAGGGGGAAGTCGCAAATCTCGAGCCGTCGGTCATGCTAGCCCTCCTTCGGTAGCGCCGCCCGTCCGGCATGGGCGGGCATGCAGCGCGTCGACCTGCGCCAGATTGCGCCTGGTTATACCCTTGCGCAATCATCCGATCCTTCGCCGCCCGACGTAGCGTCTTTGCGCTCCGGCCAAAGCCCGCTACGGCTTGCCGGATGAAGAAGCTGTTCCTGCTGCTCGCCCTTCTCGCCGCTCCCGCCGCGGCTTCCGCCCAGGGGGTGGTCAGCGCGGCCGATCCCCGCGCCGCCGCCGCAGGCACCGAGATCCTCAATGCCGGCGGCAGCGCCACCGACGCGGCGATCGCAACGATGCTCGCGCTGAACGTGGTCGAGCCGCAGAGCGCCGGCATCGGCGGCGGCGCCTTCTTCCTCCAATATGACGTGAAGACCGGCAAGATCGCCACGGTCGACGGGCGCGAGGCGGCACCGATGGCCGCGAACGACCATTGGTTCTACGGCCCGGACGGCCAGCCGCTCAGCCATATGGCCGCCGTGCCGGGCGGGCGCAGCGTCGGCGTGCCGGGCACGCTGCGCGCCATGGCCAAGGCGCATGCCCGCGCCGGCAAGCTGCCCTGGGCCCGGCTGTTCGATCCGGCGATCCGGCTGGCGCGTGAGGGCTTCGACGTCTCGCCCCGGCTCGCCAACGCGCTGCGCAACTATGCGCCGCACGTCGATGCCGGCGTCCGCGCGATCTATTACCACGCCGACGGCACGCCGCTGGCGGCCGGCGCGCGCGCGACCAATCCGCAACAGGCCGCGCTGCTCGAGCGCGTGGCGAAGTTCGGCCCCGACAGCTTCTATGTCGGCCCGCAGGCGGAGAAGCTGGTCGCGACGGTGAACGGCGCGGCGCGCAACCCCTCGAAGATGACCGTCGGCGACCTTGCCGCCTATGACGCCAAGGAGCGGCCGGTGCTGTGCAGCACGTATCGCGCCTACAAGATCTGCTCGATGGGCCCGCCCTCGTCGGGCGGCGTCACCGTGATGATGATCCTTGCCCAGCTCGAGCGTTTCGACATGGCGAAGCTCGGCAAGGACAATCCGGTCGCCTGGCACCTGTTCGCCGAAAGCTCGCGCCTCGCCTATGCCGATCGCGACCTCTATGTCGGCGATCCCGACTATGTGCAGGTGCCGATCGCCGGCCTGCTCGACCGCGCATATCTCGCCGGCCGCTCGGCGCTGATCAGCCCGGGCGGCACCATGGCCGAAGTGAAGGCCGGCACGCCTCCCGGCGCGCCGAAGCGCATCGCGGTCAAGCCGCAGGAAGTGCCGGGCACCACCTCGCTCTCGGTGGTCGACAAGGCCGGCAACGTCGCCCAGGTGACCACCACGATCGAAGGCGCGTTCGGCTCGGGCCTGTCGGTGGACGGGGTGATGCTCAACAACGAGCTCACCGATTTCGACATCGTGCCGGAGAAGGACGGCTATCTGGTCGCCAATCGCGTCGAGGGCGGCAAGCGGCCGCGCAGCTCGATGGCGCCGACGATCGTCTATGGCCCGGACGGCAAGGTCCGCATCGCGATCGGCGCGGCCGGCGGCTCGACGATCATCGCCCAGGTCGCCAAGGCGCTGGTCGGCGTGATCGACTGGAAGCTTTCGGCCCAGGACGCGATCGGCCTCGGCCTGCTCTATGCGCCCGGCAAGATGGCGGTCGCCGAGAAGGGCACCCAGCTCGATGCGATGGTCCCGGCGCTCCAGGCGCTGGGCGAGAAGGTCCAGTCCGCCCCGCTCGGGCTCAAGATGAACGCGGTCGAGCGGGTCGGGGCCCGCTGGACCGGCGGTGCCGATCCGCGCAGCGAAGGCGTCGTGATGGACCAACAGGGCCACATGACCGTTATCCATCGCGTGGGCGCGCAGCCGAACCGGCCGTCGGAATAGAAACGTTGGGGGGAAGGCGGGACGTCCCGGAAAAGGGGGCGCCCGCAATGGGGAGAGGGAATGCGTAGGCTCGAACGGTTCGACAACCTGGTCCAGATGTTCTTCGCGCGGGCGAAGGAAAAGGGCGATGCGCCCTTCCTCTGGCACAAGGACGAAGGCAAGTGGCGGCCGACCAGCTGGGCCGAAGCGGCCCGCCAGGTGGCGAGCCTGGCCGCGGCGCTGACCGCGCTCGGCCTGAAGCGCGGCGACCGAGTGATGCTCGTCTCGGAGAACCGCCCGGAATTCTGCATCAGCGACCTGGCGATCATGGCCGCGGGCTGTGTGACCGTGCCCACCTACACCACCAACACCGAGCGCGATCACCAGCACATCATCGAGAATTCGGGCGCCTGCGCGATCATCGTCTCGAACACCAAGCTGGCAAAGGCGCTGCTTCCCGCCGCGATCCGCGCTTCCTCGGCCCGGATGGTGATCGGCATAGAGGAGTTGCGCGTCGCCCAGCAGGGCAGCCTGGAGTTCCATGACTGGCGTGGGCTGATCGCCAGGCACGACACCGATCCGCGCGGCCTTTCCTGCACGTTCCGCCGCGAGGACCTGGCCTGCATCATCTACACCAGCGGCACGGGCGGAAGCCCCCGCGGCGTGATGCAGCATCACGGCGCGATCCTGCACAATGTCGAGGCGTGCTGCGCGCTGATCAGCGAGGATTTCGGCTGGGACGACGAGGTGTTCCTCTCGTTCCTGCCGCTCAGCCACGCCTATGAGCATACCGGCGGCCAGCATTTCCCGATCGGGCTCGGCGCGCAGATCTATTATTCCGAAGGGCTGGAGAAGCTCGCCTCGAACATCGAGGAAGTACGCCCGACCATCATGGTCGTCGTGCCCCGCCTGTTCGAGGTGCTGCGCACCCGCATCGTCAAGCAAGTGGAGAAGCAGGGCAATTTCGCCAATTTCCTGCTCGACAAGGCCGTCGCGATCGGTGGGCGCAAGGCGGCCGGCACCGGGCGCCTGTCCGACCTGCCGATGAACCTGTTCCTCGGCGCCACCCTGAAGCCGAAGCTCTCGAAGAAGTTCGGCGGACGGATCAAGGCGATGGTCTCGGGCGGCGCGCCGCTCAATCCCGAGGTCGGCATCTTCTTCCAGAGCCTCGGCCTCACGTTCCTCCAGGGCTATGGCCAGACCGAGGCGGCGCCGGTGATCTCGTGCAACCGCCCCAAGGCCGGGCTCAAGATGGACACGGTCGGCCCGCCGCTCGAAGGGGTGGAGGTGCGCATCGCCGACGATGGCGAGATATTGGTGCGCGGCGAGCTCGTGATGCACGGCTATTGGCGCAACGAGGAAGAGACCAAGCGCGTCCTGCGCGACGGCTGGCTCTATACCGGCGATATCGGCCATATCGACGACAAGGGCCGGATCAAGATCACCGACCGCAAGAAGGACATCATCGTCAACGACAAGGGCGACAATGTCGCGCCGCAGAAGGTGGAGGGCATGCTCACGCTGCAGCCCGAGATCGTCCAGGCGATGATCGCCGGCGACAAGAAGCCCTATATGTCCGCGGTGATCGTCCCCGATCCGGAATGGACCGCCGAATGGTGCGCCCGGACCGCCACCAAATGCGACTTCAGGGAACTGGCCCATGATCCCGACTACAAGGCGGCGCTGGGCGCCGCGGTGGAGCGCGTGAACAAGGACCTCTCGGTGATCGAGCGCGTCCGAAAATTCCTGGTCGCCGACGAGCCCTTCACGATCGAGAACGAGCAGCTGACGCCTAGCCTCAAGATCCGCCGGCACATATTGAAGGCGGTCTATGGCGAGCGGCTCGACGGGTTGTACCGGTAGGGAACCCACCGCCGAGGCTTCGCCCTCCCCCTTCCCCGTCATCCCGCAAAGGCGGTGATGGCGAAATGTGACGGAACGGTGCGGGCAAACAAAAAGGCCGGGGCTTCCACCCCGGCCTTTTCCGTTTCCCGTGAAGCGAGGGCCCAAGCCTCACTTCTTCTCCGGCACCACCTTGAGCGTCCAGTCCTTGTCCGGGCGGAGATACTTCATCGCCAGCCCCTGCACGTCCTGCGGCGTCACCCGCGAATAGTCGGCGGCCAGCGTCTCGACGGCGGCGATCCGCGCGGGATCATAGGTGCCGCCCTCGACCAGGCGCATCCAGAACATATTGCCCGAGGACATGCGCAGAATCTGCTGCTTCAGCGGCGTGAGCGCACGGTTGAGCTCGTCCGCGTCGATCGGCTTGGCAACCAGATCGGCGGCGATCTTGCGCGACAGCTCGAAGAAGAAGTCGACCTTGTCGGGCGGCACCATGCCGAGCGCCATGATCTTGCCGCCCGCCGGCAAACCCTGCGGCCACTGGCTGGCCACCTGGGGCGAATAGCTCACGCCCGCCTGGCTGCGCAGCTGGTCGAGCAGCCGGTCGCGGAACACCGCGGCGAGCACCTCGAGCTTGCGGCTCTCGGTGATGCCGCCATTCTCGGTGCCGCCGCCGGTCGGCCAGGCGATCACCGCCGCGGCCTGGTTGGGCTGGCCCTTGTGGAACAGCGTCACCGGCGTGGCGACGTGCGCGGGGAATTCCACCGGCGCGAGCGGCGCCTTGCTCGCCACGCGCGGCTTCAACGCACCGAAGGTAGCGGCCACGGCCTTCACCGTCGCCTCGGCATCCATGTCGCCGAACACTTCGACTTCGATCGGCCCGGTCGCCAGCAGCGGCTCCCAGAACTTGCGGAAGCTCTCCGGCGTGGTCTCGCGGATCGTCGCCTCGGGCGGCACGCCCCAGCGCGGATCGCCATTGTGGAGCAGCCGCTCCAGATCGCGATTCAGCACCGCGTCGGGCGAGGCCGAGAGGCCGGCATAGCCCGACAGGATGCCCGCCTTGGCGCGTAACACCGGATTGGGATCCCAGCCCGGTGCGGCAAGCTTGGTCGCCAGCAGCTTGAGCTGGTCGGGCAGGTCGTCCTTGGTCGTCTGGCCCTTCAGGACAAAGGCATCGTCGTCGACGTCGAAATCGGCACCGATCTGGCGGCGGCCGGTCAGGGCGTCGAGCTCTTCCTGGCCATATTTGCCGATGCCGCTGGCCATAAGCGCCGGATCGCCGGCCCAGGCCGGGGTCTGGCCCTTGTTCGGCAGGCCCGAGAGCCCGCGGCCGAAGCGCACATTGACATAGACCTTGCCAGTCTCCGACGGGTCCTGGCGGATCAGCAGCGTGACGCCATTCGCGAATGCGAGCTTCTCGATGCCGGTGCCCGGCAGGATCTGCTCGCGGTTCGCCACCTTGCCGGGCACGCCGAGCCTGGGCAGCGCCGCGAAGCTGACATTGCCGACCAGCTTGCGCTTGCCGCTCGCCGCGACATTGGCCTCGAGCGCGGAGGTCACCTTGGTGGTGATCGCCGGATCGGGCGCATGCAGGTTGACGATCGCGCGGGTCGCGGTGCCTTCGAACACCTTCTTCGACGACGCCAGCACCGTGGCCGGCGTGAACATCTTGCCGTCCACCGCACCCTTGAAGATCGCGTAGGAGAATTCGGGCGTCGTCACCGTCTCGTTGATGTCGACCGCCTCGGCCAGGTCGTCGGCCAGCTTGGCCCCGGCCTCGACCGGCGCGGTGTTGATCCGCTGCTTCATCGACGATTCGATCTCGGCGACCTCGCGGTCGATCTCGGCCTGGCTCGGCGGCGCGGCCTGGGCGTCGGCGATCACCGCGCGCACGTCGCGCAGCGCCGCTTCCCAGTCGTCGCCCACCGGCAGCACCTGCACGGTGGTGATGTTCGCCGATCGGCCGATGTCGCTCAGGTCGGCCCCGGCGGCGATGAAGGTGCCGCCCGAGCGGGCCCGGGTCTCCAGCCGGCGATTGATGATGCGGATCGCGACCAGGTCGATCATCCGCTTCTGGTTGAAGATCACCGTATCGCCGTCGACCGTCCAGGGGCGCACGATCGCCATGGTGGTGAGCACCGGCAGTGCCGGCTCGACGATGCTGGCGGCAACGGGGGTGCCCTCGACCGGCTTGCCGAAATCGGGCGTCGGCACGGCCGGGCCGGTACCCTTCCAGTCCGAGAAATGCTTGACGATCATCTGCTCGAGCAGCGCCGGATCGACGTCGCCGATCGCAATGACAGTGGCGCGCTCGGGGCGATACCAGCGCTCGTGGAACGCCTGCACGCTTGCCGGCGTCGCGGCGACGAGCGTGTCTACCGTGCCGATCGGCTCGCGCTGCGACAGCGGCTGGCCGGCGAACATCAGGTCGAGCATCGCATCCTGCAGCCGCACCTGCGGCCCCGGCTGCTCGCGCTGTTCGGCGAGCACCACCGGCCGCTCCGAATCGAGGATCTGCTGCGTGATCTGCGGGCCCGACATCATGCCCGCCAGGATCTTGAAGCTCTCGTCCAGCCCCGCCGGGGACGCCATCGGCAGGTCGAGCTTGTAGGTGGTGGCGGTGAACGTGGTGCTCGCGTTCGAATCGGAGCCGAAGGTCACGCCCAGGCGCTGCCAGACGCGCTTCGATTCGCCGTCGGGCACGTGCACCGAGCCGCGGAAGGAAAGATGTTCGAGCAGGTGCGCGAAGCCCCGCTCGCTGTCGCGCTCCATCAGCGAGCCGACATCCATGCGCACGCGGACCGATACCTGGCCCGGCGGCACGCCATTCTTGCGCACGGCATAGCGTACACCGTTGGGAAGCCGCCCGAATTTCCACGCATCGTCATGGACGAGATCGCTCTTCTCATAGAGCCAGGGATCCTTGGCGGTCTGGACCGGACGCCCCACCGTCTGCGTATCGGATACGTTCGGGGGATTGGTCGAAACCTGGGCCTGGGCCGGCAGGACCGGCGCGAGCGCGGCGAAAGCGAGGAGCGCGAGAGGCGCACGCAGGAAGAAATGCATAGACCGTCCATCTAGGGGCGAAGCGCCGGGCATGCCAGCGCGAACCTTTCCGCCAGATGTACGCGCGGGACACGAAGCGGCCCTTGTACGCCGCAGCGGGGCCATGTTTTCGACCCATCCACAGGCTAATCGAAGCGATGCGGGCGAGTCCCGCAGTCGAAAAGGCAGCGTAACCAGCAAGGTCAGGTGCAGTGAAGGTCGAGCCGAGCGCGCGGGGCAGCGCAATGTGGCGGGACGCGGGCGAAGTCGAGGCCGCCGCAGCACGGGAAATGATTCCCGGCCTCACGGTCGTGTCGGACGCCAGCATGGCCGATGCGCCGCTACGCGCCGATAGCGATCGGCCTTTCCTGATCAAATATGGCAAGCATCTGCGCGGGGTCTTCGACCAGTTCATCGCCCGCTTTTCGCTCGTCTCGAACAGCCCCGTGCTCGACGTGCGCGACTTCGCCTGGACCGAGGCGCTGCGCGCCAACTGGCAGGCGATCCGCGCCGAGGCGATCGCCGCCGCGCTCTCGCCGAATCTCGCGCCTTCGCTCTCCGTCATCTCGCCCGATCACCGCGCCATCGCGCCGGTGAACAAGTGGCGAAGCTATTTCCTCTATGGCTATGGCTATCTCGTGCCGGAGAATCTCGATCGCTGCCCGGTGACCACCCGGCTGGTCGAGTCGATCCCCGGCCTCAACAGCGCCTTCTTCTCGATCCTCGCGCCGGGCACGCACATCCCGGCGCATCGCGGCGTCACCAAGGGGCTGATCACCTGCCATCTCGGCCTGATCGTGCCGCGCGACGGCGACGTGCGCATGCGCGTCGGCGATCGCATCCTGCGCTGGGCGGAGGGCGAGACGCTGGTGTTCGACGACACCTATGATCATGAGGTGTGGAACGACACGAGCGGCACTCGCGTGGTTCTGCTCGTCCAGTTCCGCCGGCCGCTCCGCCAGCCGGGCCGGTGGTTCGTCGACAGGTTCCTGGCCTGGATCCGCGGCTCGGCGTTCGTGCAGGAGGCGCGGGCGAACGTGAACCGCTGGAACGCGGCGATGCAGGCGCTCGACGATTGATTTGCGCGCGCCGCGGGCCCACATGGCGCACACGAAGGAGCTGCCGCCAAATGGCTACCAACCGCGCCAAGGCCTGGACCGAATTCCGCCGGATGATCACCTGGATCGCGCTGGCGGGCGCGCTGATGGTCGCGGGCGCCCTCTGGTATCTCTCGCTCTACGACGCGCTCTATCCCTCGGCCGTCCTCGCCACGATCGGCGGCGTGTTCCTTTCCACGCTGCTCGGCTGCGGCCTGTTCGCCGCCGCCTTCTTCAGCGACAAGAGCGGCCACGACCAGAGCGTGACCGAGGCAACCACGCACGACGAGCAGCAGGACTGAAGCCCGCCTCCTCCCCGGCTCCCGCCTCCGATACGAAGGCGGGATCCAGGGCCGCAGGAGCGATGACAGGCAGGAACCACGCCGGCGGAAACCTTTCGTTTCCTCCTTCCAGCTTGATCGTCGCCGCCCGAGCGCCCAAATGACGCGCATGCTGATCGAGACCGAAGCCACGCCCAATCCGGCGACGCTCAAATTCCTTCCGGGCCGCACCGTGATGGAAGCGGGCACCCGCGACTTCGCGAACCCCGAAGAGGCCGAAGCCTCGCCGCTCGCCGAGGCCCTGTTCGGCCTGGGCGACGTGACCGGGGTGTTCTTCGGCCGCGACTTCATCTCGGTGACGATCGCTCCCGGTGCCGAATGGCGCGATGCCAAGCCCGACGTGCTCGGCATCCTGCTCGATCATTTCGCGGCGAACATGCCGCTGTTCCACGCCGCCTCCGCCGGCTTCAGCGTGCCGGCCGAGAGCCAGGATTTCGGCGACAATCCCGAGGACGCGGAGATCGTCGCGCAGATCAAGGAGCTGATCGAGACGCGCGTGCGCCCCGCCGTCGCCAATGATGGCGGCGACATCGTCTATCGCGGCTTCGATGCCGGCAAGGTCTATCTCCAGATGCAGGGCGCCTGTTCGGGCTGCCCCAGCTCGACCGCCACGCTCAAGAACGGCATCGAGCAGCTGCTCAAATACTACGTCCCCGAAGTCACCGAAGTCCGGGCCGTCTGAGCCCAATCGCCCAAGAAAGGACTGGAACATGGCCCAACCGCTCGACGACGCGGCGCTGGACACGATCTTCCGTACCGCGCGCACCTATAACGGCTATACCGACGCGCCGGTCACCCAGGCCGATATCCGCGACATCTACGGCCTGCTCAAGATGGGCCCCACCTCGGCCAACAACCAGGCCGCGCGCTTCGTGTGGCTGACCACGCCCGAGGCCAGGGAAAGGCTCGCGGCACTTTCGAGCAGCACCAATGCCGACAAGATCCGCAAGGCGCCGGCCGCGGTGATCATCGGCATGGACCTGGCGTTCAACGAGCAGCTGCCCTGGCTCTTCCCGCACGCGCCGACCGCGAAGGACTGGTTCCCCACCGAGGAGAGCCGCTACACCACGGCTTTCCGCAACTCGTCGCTCCAGGGCGCGTATCTGCTGATCGCCGCCCGCGCGCTCGGTTTCGACACCGGTCCGATGTCGGGTTTCGACAACGCGAAGGTTGACGAAGCCTTTTTTGCGGACCAGCCCAATGTGAAGTCCAACTTCATCTCGACACTGGGACATGGCGACCCCTCCACCATCTTCGATCGACTCCCGCGGCCTGAATTCGAGCAGTTCAATCGCGTCCTCTGACCTGACGCTCGTCATCGAGACCGCGACCGCAGCCTGTTCGGTCGCATTGCTCGACGGGGCGACCGTGATCGCCGCGGCCCATGAAGTCGTGGGCCGCGGCCATGCGGAGCGCCTGGTGCCGATGATCGCCGCGCTGCCGGGCCAGGGCCGGGCGGCGCATATTCTCGTCGATGTCGGCCCCGGCAGCTTCACCGGCGTGCGCGTCGGCCTTGCTGCGGCGCTCGGCCTGTCGATCGGCTGGAGCGCGGACGTGCACGGCTATTCGTCGCTCGCACTCGTCGCCGCGGCCGGCTTCGCCGCCGACCCGGCGATCGCCAGCCTTGCCGTGGTGCTCGAAGGCGGGCACGGTGAGGTGTTCATGCAGGCTTTCCATTCCCAGCCGCTGCGGGAAGACGGGCCGTTCCGCTCGCTCGCTCCCGCCGCCGCCCTTGCCGCGCTCGAGGGGCGCCCGGCCATTGGCAGCGGCGTCCGCCACCTGGCGCCGCTGGCCGAGGGGGCCGACCTGCGCGAGGCGCTGCCCGCCGCCGCCGACGTCCGGCTGCTCCCGGCGGGCTTCACCGCCCTCCCGGCCCGCCCCGTCTATGGCCGCGCGCCCGATGCCAAGACGCTCGCCGAGCGGGGCCTGGCATGAGCGGCACGATCAACCTGATCGAGCTGCGCGAAGGCGGGGCGCACGATCTCCACAGCGTCAACCGCATCATGCAGGAAGCATTCGACCCCCGGTTTGGCGAGGCCTGGACCAGCGCGCAGTGCCTCGGCATGCTCTCGCTCCCCGGCGTCTGGCTGGTGGTGGCCAGCGTCGACGGCCAGGATGCCGGCTTCTCCCTCGCCCGCGCCATTGCCGGCGAAGCCGAGCTGCTGCTCCTCGCCACGCACCCTGCCGCGCGCCGCCGCGGCGTTGCGGGAGCACTGCTTCGTGCGGTGATCGAAGAAGCCCGTGGCCGCGGTGTCGCGCGTCTTCATCTCGAGGTGCGTTCAGGAAACGATGCCGTCTGGCTCTACCGTCGCGAAGGCTTTGAAAAGGTCGGCGAACGCAGGGACTATTATCGAGGACGTAGCGGGCAGTTGTTCGATGCCCATACCTATGCTCGGGATCTGGACTGAGACTTACGGATATCTGCAAATATGATCTTGCGTTTGATCCAAAATGGTCCGATAGGGTGATGCCGGGCGACGAGTGATAGTCGTCTTCGCCGGGTCGAAAGGAAAAAAATGGAAACGCAAGCCGAGATTGATGAAACGCTGGTCACCCTGACGGCAGATATTGTTGCGGCGCATGTCAGCAACAACAGTGTTGCGGTATCCGACCTTCCGACCCTCATCCAGAACGTGCATGGCGCGCTCTCGGGTCTTGGCCGCGCCGCCGCCGAGCCCGAAGTGAAGCAGGAGCCGGCCGTTTCCATTCGCGCCTCGGTGAAGCCCGACTATATCGTGTGCCTCGAGGACGGCAAGAAGCTCAAGATGCTGAAGCGTCACCTGATGACGCACTATCAGATGACGCCGGAGCAGTACCGCGCCAAGTGGAACCTGCCGGCCGACTATCCGATGGTCGCCCCCAATTATGCCGAGCAGCGCCGCAGCCTGGCGAAGAAGATCGGCCTGGGCACCAAGCGCCGCAAGCGCTGAGCCCCAGCCCGCCGAACAGGAAGGGCCGGTCCGGATCGCTCCGGGCCGGCCTTTCTCGTTGCCCGCGCCTTTTCTCCGCCACAGTCTTCCAACTTCGGCGCACGCACGCTACATCGCGCCCATGGGCCGTAAGATCGATCTCGAAGCGCTCTGCCACGAGAAGGGGCTGCGCATCACCGAACAGCGCAAGGTGATTGCGCGCGTCCTCTCCGATGCGGAGGATCATCCCGACGTCGAAAAGGTCTATGAGCGCGCCTCGGCGATCGATCCGGGCATCTCCATCGCCACGGTCTATCGCACCGTGCGCCTGTTCGAGGAAGCGGGCATCCTCGACCGCCACGATTTCGGCGATGGCCGCGCCCGCTACGAGCCTTCGCCCGAAGCGCATCACGACCACCTGATCAACGTCGAGACGGGCGAAGTGATCGAGTTCGTCGATCCCGAGCTCGAGCAGTTGCAGAAGCAGATCGCCGAGCGACTGGGCTTCCGCCTGGTCGATCACCGCATGGAACTCTACGGCGTCGCGCTCGACCGCAAGAGCTGAGATGCCGGGCACCGGCGAGACCCGGGCCCAGCGCGTCGCGCGCCGGCGCGAGGACGCGATCCAGGGCCACGACACCCCGCTTACCCTGGCCGAGCAGTGCCGCATGTGGCGGCGCGTGGCGATGCTGGTGCTGGCGCTGCTGCTGCTCGTCCCGCTCCACTATCTCTTCCGCTTCGCCCGCCTGCCATCGCCCTGGCCGCGCTATTTCCTCTCCATCGCCGCCAGGATCTGCGGCGCGCGGATCAACCGCATCGGCACGCACCTGAAGCGCGACGTCTTCTACATCTCCAACCATCTGAGCTGGATCGACATATTGGCGCTGGGCGGCGCCAGCGGCACCGCCTTCATCGCCAAGGCGGAGATCCGGAGCTCGCCCATCGTCGGCTGGCTCGCCGGGCTCAACCGCACCGTCTATGTGAAGCGCGAGAACCGCCTGGGCGTCGCCGAGCAGATCAACGAGTTGCGCGACGCGCTGGCGGAGACCTGGGCGATCACGGTCTTCCCCGAGGGCACCACCACCGACGGCAAGTCGCTCCTTCCCTTCAAGACGCCGATGCTGCGCGTGCTCGAGCCGCCGCCCCCCGGGGTTATGGTGCAGCCGGTGATGCTCCATTATGGCGCGGCGGCGGACGACATCTGCTGGATCGGCCAGGAACGCGGGCTCAACAATGCGCGGCGCGTGCTCGGCCGCAAGGGCAGCTTCCGGCTCGACGTGCATTTCCTCGAGCCCTTCCATCCGCGCGACTTTCCCGGCCGCAAGGTGATCGCCGCGGAGAGCCGGCGGCGGATCGAGGAGGCGCTGGTCGCAGTGCTGGGCCAGCCGCTCCGCACCTTCCGCTTCGCCGAGGACCCGATCGGGTATCGGCCGAAGCCGGGGGGCTGAGGCACCCCTCCCTTTCGGCGAGGGACGTAAGTCGGTATAGCCCCGCCCGATGAACGCCCCCAAGAATCCCAGGACCTTCCAGGTCAAATCGTTCGGCTGCCAGATGAACGTCTATGACGGCGAACGCATGGCCGAGCTGATGGCCGCGCAGGGCATGACCGCCGCCGCCGAGGGCGAGGCCGCCGATCTCGTCGTACTCAACACCTGCCACATCCGCGAAAAGGCGACCGAGAAAGTCTATTCGGACATCGGCCGCCTGCGGAAGGGCGCGCGCGCGGATGGGCGCGCGGAGCCGATGATCGCCATCGCCGGCTGCGTCGCCCAGGCCGAGGGCGAGGAGATCGTCCGCCGCGCCAAGGTCGATGTCGTCGTGGGCCCGCAAGCCTATCACAACCTGCCCGAGCTGGTGGCGAAGGCCGCCAGCGGCCAGTCGACCCTCGATACCGACATGCCGGCGCTCAGCAAGTTCGGCGCGCTGCCCCGGCGTCGCAAGGTCGGCCCCACGGCCTTCCTCACCGTGCAGGAAGGCTGCGACAAATTCTGCACCTATTGCGTCGTCCCCTATACGCGCGGCGCCGAGATCAGCCGGTCCTTCGCCGAACTGGTCGACGAGGCCAAGGCGCTCGTCGATGCCGGCGCGCGCGAGATCACGCTGCTCGGCCAGAACGTCAATGCCTGGGACGACGATGCCGGCACCGGGCTGCACGGCCTGATCCGCGCGCTCGATCGGATCGAGGGCCTGGAGCGCATCCGCTACACCACCAGCCACCCCAACGACATGCGCGAGGGCCTGATCCGCGCCCATGCCGAGGTGGCCAAGCTGATGCCGTTCCTCCATTTGCCGGTGCAGGCGGGAAGCGACCGCATCCTCAAGGCAATGAACCGCAGCCACACGCGCGATTCCTATCTGGAGATCCTCGGGCGCGTCCGCGCCGCGCGGCCCGACATCGCGCTGTCGGGCGATTTCATCGTCGGATTCCCGGGCGAGACCGACGCCGAGTTCGAGGAAACGCTGCGCCTGGTCGACGCAGTGGGCTATGCCCAATGCTTCAGCTTCAAGTACAGCCCGCGCCCGGGCACGCCCGCCGCAGAGATGACCGACCGGTTCGTTCCCGCCGAAGTGATGGACGAGCGCCTGCAGCGCCTCCAGGCCGCGCTCAACCGCGACCAGCTCGCCTTCAACCGCGCGACCGCCGGCAAGCGCTGCCCGGTGCTGATCGAGCGCCAGGGCAAGCTCCCCGGCCAGATGCTCGGCAAGTCGCCCTGGCTCCAGTCGGTCTATCTCGATACCGATGCCGGGATCGGCGACATGGTCGATGTCGAGATCGTCGCGGGCTTCGCCAATTCGCTGCAAGGAACCGAAATGGTCCGCGCGGCGGCCTAGGCCGCGCTCGGCGGCCATCGCTCCGCTGCCGGTGCCGCGATCTCGCGCGGCGAGAAGCCGAGATTCCGCGCCATCCCGATGCTCCGCGCAGCGTCCGGATCCTCCTCGGTGAAGATCCGGCAGGGGCGGTTTCGGACCCTGGCCATGTGGCACGCATCGCACAGTCCATCGCTTCGTTGCTGCAACCGCCGCATTCCCCCTGTCCAAGTTGGAAATCCTCTGCCACTCTCCCCATATCGCATGCGCCAGGGAACCGCCCGCATCGTCTTCGCTTTGACACGCAGCGTCTCTACGCGCGTCGGGCAAGGGACGTCCGCGCGCACGCGTGGCACCGTCAACAGAGTCCATATCTCGCAGCCGCAAGGAGCCGCATGAGCCGCAAGCCTGTCCCCGCCCAGTCCGGTGAACGCAGCCGCGCCGAGGTGAATTTCGACAAGCCCCAACTCCTGCCGCAGCTCTTCGGCGAATTCGACAGCAACATCCTCGCCCTGGAAGAGCGGCTCGGCGTGTACATCCATGCTCGCGGCCAGCGCGTGCAGATCGAAGGGTCTGCCGAGGCCGTCGCCCATGCCCGCGAAGTGCTGCAGGAACTGCACGCCCGCGTCATCCGCGGCGAGGAAGTCGATACCGGGCTGATCGACGCCGTGATCGCGATGTCGAGCGAGCCGACGCTCACCGGCATCATCAAGGCGGACAATGGCAACGCCCCGCCCCAGATCATGATCCGCACGCGCAAGAAGACGATCGTGCCCCGCTCGGTCGCGCAGACCCAGTATATGCGCGCGCTCGTCTCGAACGACATGATCTTCGCATTGGGCCCGGCGGGCACGGGCAAGACCTATCTCGCCGTGGCGCAGGCAGTCGCGCAACTGATCACCGGCAGCGTCCAGCGGCTGATCCTTTCCCGTCCCGCGGTGGAGGCCGGCGAGCGGCTGGGCTTCCTGCCCGGCGACATGAAGGAGAAGGTCGATCCCTATCTCCGCCCGATCTACGATGCGCTCTACGATTGCCTGCCCGCCGAGCAGGTGGAGCGGCGCATCGCCAGCGGCGAGATCGAGATCGCCCCGATCGCCTTCATGCGCGGCCGCACGCTGGCGGATGCGTTCGTCATCCTCGACGAGGCGCAGAACACCACGCCGGCGCAGATGAAGATGTTCCTCACCCGCTTCGGCCAGAACAGCCGGATGGTGATCTGCGGCGATCCCAACCAGGTCGACCTGCCCGGCGGCCCGCCCGCCTCGGGCCTGAACGACGCGACGCGACGGCTCGAGGGCGTGGAGGGCATCGCCTTCTCGCGCTTCTCGACGGCGGACGTGGTCCGCCACCCGATCGTCGGCCGCATCGTCGAGGCATATGAGGGACCGAATGCCTGATACTTTCCTGATCCTCCCCGTTCCGGGGAGGATCTAGATGCTTGACGTTGCCGCCCTGGTCGAATCGCCCTGGCCCGACGCGGACTGGGAAACGCTCGCCATCCGCGCCGCCGAGACCGCGCTTCGCCAGACCCCCTTCCTCGAGTGGCTGGATCACGCCGCGACGATCGAAGTCGCGGTGCGCTTCACTTCGGACGAGGAAGTCCATGTCCTCAACCGCCAGTATCGGGGCAAGGACAAGCCGACCAACGTGCTCTCCTTCCCGATGGTCCAGCCGGACCTGATGGAAGCGGTCACCGAGAACAGCGACGATGGCGAGGTGCTGCTGGGCGATATCGTCCTGGCGCACGGCGTCTGCGCCGCCGAGGCGATGGAGCGCCGGGTTTCGGTCGAGGACCATGCAACGCACCTGATTGTCCACGGCCTGCTGCATTTGCTAGGCTATGACCATATGGACGATGCCGAAGCCGAGGCGATGGAGGAAATGGAGCGCGCCGCGCTCCGCGACCTCGGCCTGCACGACCCCTATCTGATACGCGAGGATTGAACACCGAACATGCCCGAGGGCCCTAGTAGCAACGGCAATGGAGACGGCCACGAAGGTGGCGGAATATGGCGCGGCATCCGCACCCTCCTGTTCGGTGACGACCAAGAAGAAACGCTGCGCGACCGCATCGAGGACGCGATCGACGAGCATGACGAGGGCGGCCGCGCCCCGGCGGGCGACCTGGCGCCGATCGAGCGCCAGATGCTGCGCAACCTGCTCCATTTCGGCGAGCGCGATGCCGGCGATGTCGGCGTGCCGCGCGCAGACATCATCGCGGTCGAGGAACGGACCAGCTTCGCCGATCTGGTGAAGCTGTTCGAGGAAGCCGGCCACAGCCGCCTTCCCGTCTATCGCGAAGAGCTCGATACCATCATCGGCATGGTCCATATCAAGGACGTGTTCAACATCCTGGCGAGCGGCGCGCCGCACCCCGCCAGCATTGCCGGCCTGATCCGCCAGCCGCTCTACGTGCCCCAGTCGATGGGCGCGCTCGACCTGCTCGCCCAGATGCGCGGGCGACGCACCCATCTCGCCATCGTGCTCGACGAATATTCGGGCACCGAGGGACTGATCACGATCGAGGACCTGATCGAGGAGATCGTCGGCGAGATCGAGGACGAGCATGACGAGGCGCCCACCGCGCTGCTCGTGCCGATCGAAGGCGGCGGCTGGGACGCCGATGCCCGTGCCGAGCTCGAGGACGTCGCCGAGACGGTCGATCCGCGCCTGGGCGAAGTCGATGGCGATGTCGACACGCTGGGCGGCCTCGCCTTCGTGCTCGCCGGGCACGTGCCCGAGGCGGGCGAGTGCCTGGAGCATGACAGCGGCTGGAAGCTCGAGATCGTCGAGGCCGATCCCAAGCGCGTCACGCGGCTGAGGCTGCATCCGCCGGCGGAAAAGGCGCTGGCGGAGGAGTAGGCGGCCGCAACCGGACGGAAAGCTCCCCTCCCTTCCAGGGAGGGGAACGGAGATGACGTCGCACCCGGGAACAGCATGCCGGGCCTTCCGCGCTTCCCCGCGCATGACAACCACATGTCGCAAAAATCACCCGGTCGATCACTGACGGCGATCTAATCCATTTCTGCGATCACTGCGCCCCGGCTAGCCTCTACGAGACTCAGGGAAGCGCTTGCTTCCCGAGCGACCAAGCAATCGAGAGGAATCGATCCCATGGACGCACCAACCACCGGCAGCCCGCTGAGCGACCCGTCGAAGGAGCCCCAGGCGCTGCGCACGTTGCTGGGCCGCACCAACCGCGATTGGTGGCCGGAGCAGCTGAGCCTGGAAATCCTCTCCCAGGGCGGCGTCTCGCCCAATCCCTATGGCGAGAGCTTCGACTATCGCGCCGCTTTCGACAGCCTCGACTATTTCGCGCTCAAGGCGGATCTCACTGCGCTGATGACGGACAGCCAGCCCTGGTGGCCGGCCGATTACGGGCATTACGGCCCCTTCTTCATCCGCATGGCCTGGCACTCGGCCGGCACCTATCGCACGGGGGATGGCCGCGGCGGCTCGTCCTCGGGCTCGCAGCGCTTCGCGCCGCTCAACAGCTGGCCGGACAATGGCAATCTCGACAAAGCCCGCCGGCTCCTGTGGCCGATCAAGCGGAAATATGGCGCGAAGATCAGCTGGGCGGATCTGTTCATCCTGGCCGGCAACGTCGCGATCGAATCGATGGGTGGCCCGACCTTCGGCTTCTCCGGCGGCCGGGAAGACATTTTCGAGCCCGAGCGCGACATCTATTGGGGCACCGAGGAGCAATGGGTCGGCCACCCCGAGAACAAGACCCGCATCGATGACGAGGCGGGCATGGCGCTCGAAGAGCCGCTCGCCGCGATCCAGATGGGCCTGATCTACGTCAACCCCGAGGGCCCGGGCGGCAAGCCCGACACCAAGGGTTCGGCGCGCGACCTGCGCCGCACCTTCGCCAACATGGCGATGAACGACGAGGAGACCGCGGCGCTCACCGCCGGCGGCCATACGTTCGGCAAGGCGCATGGCGCGGGCGATGCGAAGCATGTCGGCCGCGAGCCCGAGGCCGCGGGCATGGCCTCGATGGGCCTGGGCTGGATCTCGACGCACGAGACCGGGATGGGCGACCACACCATCACTTCGGGCATCGAAGGCGCCTGGACCCCGACGCCGACGAAATGGGACATGACCTATTTCGACATGCTGCTCGACCATGAATATGAGCTGGTGAAGAGCCCGGCGGGCGCCCAGCAGTGGCAGCCGGTCGGCAATCCCGAGGAGACCCTCGCGCCGGCGGCGCATACGCCGGGCAGGAAGGTCCCGACGATGATGACCACCGCCGACAAGGCGTTCAAGGACGATGGCGACTATCGCAAGATCCTGGAGAAGTTCCGCAGCGATCCGGCCTATTTCGCCGATGCCTTCGCCCGCGCCTGGTTCAAGCTGACGCACCGCGACATGGGCCCGAAGACCCGGTATCTCGGGCCGGAAGTGCCGCAGGAGGACCTGATCTGGCAGGATCCGATCCCGGCCGGCACCAAGCTCGGCGACGGCGATATCGCGACGCTCAAGGGCAAGATCGCCGCTTCGGGCCTCACCGTGCAGCAGCTGGTCAAGACTGCCTGGGCCTCGGCCTCGACCTATCGCGGGTCGGACCGGCGCGGCGGCGCCAATGGCGCACGGATCCGGCTGGCGCCGCAGAAGGACTGGGAAGCCAATGAGCCGGCCGAGCTCGCCAGGGTGCTGAAGGTCTATGAGGGCATCCAGGCCGATTTCGGCGGCAAGGTGAGCATCGCCGACCTGATCGTGCTGGGCGGCAATCTCGGCGTCGAGCAGGCGGCGAAGGCGGCGGGCCATGACGTGACCGTGCCCTTCACCTCGGGCCGCGGCGACGCCACCGACGCGCAGACCGATGCCGAGAGCTTCGACGTGCTCCAGCCGCGCGCCGATGGCTTCCGCAACTATCTGGCGGTCCGCTTCAGCGTGCCCACCGAGGAGTTGCTGGTCGATCGCGCCCAGCTGCTCGGCCTGTCGGCGCCCGAGATGACCGTCCTGGTCGGCGGGCTGCGCGTGCTCGGCGCCAACCATGCCAAGGCGGGCAAGCACGGCCAGTTCACCGATCGCCTCGGCCAGCTCACCAACGACTTCTTCGTCAACATCCTCGATATGGGGACGGTGTGGAAGGAGATCGACGAGAGTGCCGACGAGGAATTCACCGGCACCGACCGCGCCACCGGCGCACGGAAATGGACGGCCTCGCGCACCGACCTGGTGTTCGGCTCCAACTCGCAGCTGCGCGCGATTTCGGAAGTCTATGCCGAGGCCGGCGGTGGCGACCGGTTCGTGCAGGACTTCGTCGCCGCCTGGGCCAAGGTGATGAACGCCGATCGCTTCGACCTGAAATGACCGACCAATTCCTCCCCGAGCCTGGCTCGGGGAGGATTTTAATTGGATTGGCTTCCCCCTTTCCCGCCCCTATCGTTCCGCCATGCTCAAGCGGATCCTCATCGTCCTGGCCATCCTCGCGGTGGCGCTCATCGGCCTCTTCATCTGGGCCACCCGGCCGGATGTCGCCAAGCTGCCCGAACAGGCCGTGACCGGCGTGGTCCCGCAACTGGGCGAGGCCCGCTACCAGGACATCCCGACGATCCGCATCGCCAAGCCGGTGGGCTGGGCGAACGGCGCGAAGCCGGTGGCGCCCGCCGGGATCGAAGTCGCGCCCTTCGCCGACAAGCTCGATCACCCGCGCTGGCTGTATCGCCTGCCCAATGGCGACGTGCTGGTCGCCGAAACCAACTCGCCCCCGCGCGAGGGCGGCGGCATCACCGGCTGGATCATGGGCATCCTGATGAACCGCGCCGGTGCCGGCGTGCCCTCGGCCAACCGCATCACGCTGCTGCGCGACACCAATGGCGACGGCGTTGCCGACCAGCGCTCGACCCTGCTCGAAGGCCTCAACTCGCCCAGCGGCATGGCCCTGGTCGGCGACTGGCTCTACGTCGCCAATACCGATGCGCTCGTCCGCTTCCCCTACAAGACGGGCGATACCAGGATCACCGCCAAGCCGGAGAAGATCGTCGACCTGGCCGGCGGCGGCAATCACTGGGCGCGCAACATCCTCGCCTCGCCCGACGGCAAGCGCATCTATGTCGCGGTCGGCTCTTCCTCGAACATCGCCGAGAACGGGCTCGACAAGGAAGGCGACATCTATGCCGCGGACACCCCCTTCCAGGTCGCGAAGCAGCTCGACGCGGCCCGGCGCACCCGCGCCGCGATCCTCGAAGTGGTGCCCGAGACCAAGTCGTCGCGCGTCTATGCCTGGGGCCTGCGCAATCCGAACGGCATGGCCTTCGAGCCGCATACCGGCAATCTGTGGACCGTGGTCAACGAGCGCGACATGCTCGGCTCGGACATGCCGCCCGACTATCTCACCCAGGTCGATTTCGGCGCCTTCTATGGCTGGCCGTGGAATTACTGGGGCGGCTATGTCGACAAGCGCGTGACGCCCGAGCGGCCGGACCTGCGCGAATATACCAAGCGCCCGGATTTCGCGCTGGGCGCGCATACCGCGCCGCTCGGCCTCGCCTTCGCCGCCGACGCCAAGCTCGGCGGCCCGTTCGTCAACGGCGCCTTCGTCGCGCTGCACGGCTCGTGGAACCGCGAGCCGCCCTCGGGCTACAAGCTCGTCTTCGTGCCGTTCGGCGACAATGGCTATCCGCGCAAGGACGCCAAGCCGGTCGACCTGCTCACCGGCTTCCTCGCCAAGGACGGCAAGACGGTGAACGGCCGTCCGGTGGGCGTGATCACCGATGCCGGCGGCGCGCTGCTGGTGGCGGACGATGTCGGCAACATGATCTGGCGCGTGAGCAGCAAGGCCGGCGCCCCGATCGCGGGCGCACCCGCACCCGCCTCGCCCAAATAGCGCGATCCGGTCTCCCCGGCCTTGTGCCGGGGGCCGCCGGGAGGGGCGTGCCGGATCCGGAGGCTCGAACGCAAGCAGCGCGGCATGGCGGCCCCCGGCGCGAGGCCGGGGGAAGCCCCATCCTATGCTATGGCCCCCCTCAAGCCGCCGGGATCTGCTGGCTGATGCAGTGGAAGCTGCCGCCGCCGGTCAGGATATGATCGGCGCGCTGGCCGATGATCGCTCGCCCGGGGAAGAGCCTGGCCAGCATGTCGACCGCCGCCTGGTCGTTTTCCTGGCCGTAGAGCGGCACCACCACCGCGGCATTGCCGATATAGAAGTTCATGTAGCTCGCCGGAATGATCTCCTCATCCTCGTTGAGCACCCGGCCCGGCGAGGGGAAGCGCACCACTTCAACGCCGGCACGCTCGGCGCGCGCGGCGGCATCCTGGTAAATGCGCCAATTGGGGTCGTTCTCGGCGCCCTCCGGAACCAGCAGCCGGTTGGGGCCGATGAACCGGGCGAGATTGTCGACATGGCCGTCGGTATGGTCGTTGAGCAGCCCGTCGCCCAGCCACAGCACCTGGGTATAGCCCAGGTCCTTGCGCAGCATTTCCTCGACATCGGCCTTGCTCAGCTGCGGGTTGCGATTGCGGTTGAGCAGGCATTGCTCGGTGGTGACGACGAGGCCGGTGCCGTCGCCATCGATCGCGCCGCCCTCGAGGATCCAGCCATGGTCCTCGACGTGCATCCGGGCGCGCTCGGCCAGGCGATGGCCGATATCGTCATCGCCTTCGAGATCATATTTGCCGCCCCAGCCGTTGAACCGGAAGTCGTGCGCGGTGCCGTCGCCGCCGATGATCGCGGCGGTGTCGCGCAGCCAGATGTCGCCGAACGGCTCCACCACCACCTTGGCGGAATTCCCCGCCAGGGTACGGGCGGCCTTGGCGGATTCTTCGTTGGCGGCGACCAGGATCACCTGTTCGCCCTTGCCCTCGGCGTGCACCGCCTTGCCGAAGGCGGCGACTTCCAGCCGGGCGGAGGCCAGGTCTTCGAGCCAGAGTTCGGGATGGCTGGGAAAGCCGATCCACACGGCGTGATGATGCGCCCATTCGGGCTTGGGGGGAGGCGGAATCGTCATTCCGCCCCCATAATCCCGTTCACTGCCCGGCGCGAGACTTGTCGCGGATCGCGCGGAATTCGGCGGTCGGATACCAGTTTGGCCAGGCGCTGCCGTCGGCCAGCTGGCGGCCAAGGCCGTAATAGACGTTGAGGTCGGAGACCGCGCCGCTCCAGTCCCAGCTGGGATCATATTCGTCCTGGGGCTTGTGATAGCGGTTCTGGGTATAATCCTTGGCGGCCCGCTCGCCGGCTTCCTTGCCGCCGTTCACCAGATCGTCGCCGCTCTCGCCATAGAGCATCGGCACACCCAGCTTGGCGAAGCTGAAATGGTCGGAACGGTAATAGCCGCCCGCCTCGGGCCGTTCCTCGGGGACGATCACCCGGCCCTCGGCGGCGACGATGGGCTTCACCAGGTCCTCGAGCTCGGACTTGCCGGCGCCGACCAGCACGAAATCCCTGGTCTTTCCAATGACGTTGAGCGAATCCATATTCACTCCGCCCACCGTCCTGGCGAGCGGATAGACCGGGTTCTCGGCGTAGAACTTGCTGCCCAGCAGGCCCGATTCCTCGGCCGTGACGGCCAGGAAGACGATGCTGCGCCGGGCCGGGCCCGCTTTCGCATGGGCTTCCGCCAGCGCGACCAGCCCGCCGATGCCGGAGGCATTGTCGACCGCGCCGTTGCAGATGTCGTCCCCCTTCACCGCGTCGCAGCGGCCAAGATGGTCCCAATGGGCCGAATAGAGCACCACTTCGTCGGGCTTGCCGGCGCCGGGCAGGATGCCGACCACATTCTTCGACGCCTGGCGCCGGATCGAATTGTCCCAGCTGACGGAAGCCTTCACGCCGAGCGGCACGGCCTTGAAGCCCTGCTTCGTCGCAGCGGCGGCGAGGGCATCGAAATCCTTGCCCGCCGCGGCGAACAGCGCCTTGGCCTTGTCGAGCTGCATCCAGCCGATCGCCTGGCTCTGGTCCATGTGATCGCCGGGGGTGTCCTGCTCGAGCTGGGGGCCGGTCCAGGAGGATTGGACGACGCCCCAGGGATAGGAGGCCGGGAAACTGTCATGCACGATGATCGCGGCAGCCGCGCCCTGGCGGGCGGCTTCCTCGAACTTGTAGGTCCATCGGCCATAATAGGTCATCGCCCGGCCCTCGAACAAACCCTTGGCATCAGGGGCCTGATAGTCGGGATCGTTGACCAGGATGACGACCGTCTTCCCCTTCACGTCCAGGCCGGCATAGTCGTTCCAGCCGCGCTCGGGCGCGTTGATGCCATAGCCGACGAACACCACGTCGCTGTCCTTGATCGCGACCTTGGGGACCACGCGGTACGTGCCGATCACCATGTCCTTGCGATAGTCGAGGCTGACCGGCGCCTTGCCGCCGGTGAAGACGAGCGGCTGGACATTGCCGGCGGTGAGCTCGACCAGCGGCACGTCCTGGGTCCACTTGCCCTTGTTGCCCGGCTTCAATCCGGCCCTTTCGAAGCGCTGGACGATATAGGCGATCGTCTTGTCCTCCGCCGGGGTGGTCGGCGCGCGCCCCTCATAGGCATCGGAGGACAATTCCCTGGTCACCTCCTTCATCGTCTCGACCGGGATGGTCTGGGCATTGGCCGCGGTGCCCGCGAGCAGCAGGGCAGCGGTGAGCAGGTGACGCATGGGATCCCCTTTGCGGAATGGTATCGCGCGAATGTTGGCAAGGGTTGCGCGGGATCGCAATGCGCGGCGCCATGGTAGCGATACTATGAAACACCGTCGCGGCGGGGAATCGCGGGGACGAAGCGGAGCGCCCTAGCGGCACACCACATAGATCGGGTTGCCGACGAGCAGGAGCTTGCCGCCCTCCGTCGTCACGTTGACTGCGACCCAGCCACAGGCGGCCTTGCGATCGAGCCGGAAGGCAACCGCCGGCCCGACCGGCAGCGACTGCACTTCGGCGCCATTGGCGACCAGCACCGCCCTGCCCGCCGCGACGCCGGCGATCGTCGCGGTGACGTCGATCCTCGCGCCGGCGGCGATCGTCTCGCCCATCGCCGCGCGGCTGCGGCCCGAAGCGGCCGTCACGTCGAGCATCCGGTCGCGCGTACCCTCGACGTCGATGAAGACGCGGCCGGCACGGATGCCCGCCAGGATCGCCGGGGTGGAGAGTTCGGCGGCATGGACCACGGTGGTCGGGCGGCCGATCGGGGCGCGGCCGGCCTGGGCATCGGGATCGTGATTGTCGCTGCCGCCGATGCCGGCGAGGCGATTGCCCGCATTCAACCGCTTGTACCAGAAGCCGATGCCCGAGAGCGGCGTGTCGACCGTATTGGCGTTGATCGCCTCGACCGCGGCGATGCCCGTCCAGTCGGTATCCGGCCAGATCCAGCCGCAGCCCATACAGGCCTCGCCCGAGGGCAGCGCCGGATGGTTGATCGAGAGGATCGCGCCGGCCTCCGCCACGGCCTTCTCCACTGCGGCGACATTGGGGACGCCGGGCGTGCCGATGCGGAAATCGACCCAGCGATCGAGGCCGATCGCATTGGCATGGCCGCCAAAGGTGGTGATCTCGGTCCCCGGGATCAGCAGGATGTCGTCATAATAGGGCTGGAGCTCGCGCAGCCCCGCGAAATGCGCGACGGTGTTGTGATCGGTGACCGCGACGAAATCGAGGCCGGCACGCGCGGCGGCGTCGACGGTGCGGAAGAGCGGGCACGGCACCTTCCTGCCCGCCTTGCTGGTGCAGCTGCCATCCGAATGGGCATCGTGCATGTGGAGATCGCCGCGGAACCAGCCGGGGCCGGTCCGGACCGGGCCGTCGGCAATCGCGGCGCTGGCGTTGCGGACGGCACCGCGATCGAGGAAGACCTCGAGCCGATAGGGGCTGCGCGCATCCTTGCGGGCATTGGGCACGCCGAGCTGGACGTGCCAGCGGCCCGCGGGCAGCGCGCCGGGGAGATAGCCGGGCGAGGCGTCGCTGGCCGCGATGGTGAAACGGTCGCGCGTGCCGCCGCTCCAGCCGCGGAAGCGCTCGGGATCGAACAGGCCGAGATCGACGACCGTCCGGTTCGCCTTGTCATAGCTGAGGCGCACAGTGATGCGCCGGGTCCCGTCGGGCACGTCGAAGGGGATCTGCTTGTAGGTCTCGTGATCCGCGCCGGTGATCTCGCCGGTCATCACCTGGTCCGCCTGCTGCGCATATGCGGGCGCGTGGACGAGGAGGAGGCAGAGCGCGATCAGCAAGCGGAGCATGGGGCAATCCCTTGGAGGAGGACCGTCAGGGGGATCAGGAACGGAGAGATTGGGCGGGAAATGGGGGAAGAGGAAGATACGCCTCCCCTTCCCCCGGCACTCAGAACGAGAAGTCGACCGCGAAGCGGATGTTGCGGCCCACGATCGGGCGGCCGATGAACAGCAGGTCGTTGGCCTGGCCGCTGGTCAGCTCGCCCGCGCGCGGATTGCCTTCGGTAAGGCCGATCGTGTTGGTGAGGTTGTCGCCATAGGCCCAGAGGCGGATGTTCTTGGTCAGGCCCAGGCTGACGCTGGCATTGATCACCGTATAGGCCGGCAGCTTCGAGGTGTTCGCCGCATCGGCATAGCGGTCGCCATAATGCTCGACGTCCATCTGCGCACGCAGGCGCCCGTCGAACAGCGTCACCGCCGGCGTGGCCCGCAGCGAGAGCTTGGGCACGCGCAGCAGCTGGTTGCCCGAATAGTCGCGCGCGACCAGGCCGCCCGACGTGTTCTCGTTGTAGCGCAGGTTGCGGAAGGTCGGCTCCTGGATGGTCGCCTGGACGGTGAAGTCGAACCACTTGACCGGGCGCAGCGTCGCCTCGAGCTCGACGCCATAGGCACGCGTGTCGGTATAGACCGTCTGCTGGATGACGCCGGTGGCCGGCGGCGGCGCGAAGACGAAATTGCCGATCGAATAGGAGTCGTAGTCGGTCAGGAAGCCGGTGGCATAGATGCTGATCAGCGGAGTGGAGAGCTTGAGCCCGCCTTCCCACATGTTGATGCCCTGGATCACCGGCGTCGCGGTGGCGCTGGTGATGAAGCTGCCGACGCTCGGCATGCGGAAGGCGTGCGTGTAGCGCGCGAACACGCCGCCGACCCTGGCGAACTGCCAGTCGATGCCGGCGGTGTAGCCGATATCGTCGAACTTGCGATCGAAGTTGGTGAACACGCCGTTGCCGGTCAGCACCGTGTCGTCCGCCAGCGTGGTGGGATCGCCCAGATTGACCGTCTTCTGGCCTTCCTGCGCGCCGTTGGCCTTCATCTGCTCCCAGCGGATACCGCCGTCGAAGCGCAGCGTCGGCGTGATCTGCCACTCGTCCGATGCATAGAGCGCGATCGTCGTCTGGCTGCCGGTGCCGTTGGCGAATTCCGAGCCGTAGCGGGCGACGCCATTCCTGGTCAGCGCGCCGACGACGGTGCCGGCGGCGTTGACCGCGACCACGTCGAGCAGGCGCGAATTGTTCGACACGTCCTGCACGGTCGAGGCCGAGTAGCGGCTGAAGGTCTCGTCGATGTTCGCATAATAGAAACCGAACGCGAAATCATGCGTGCCCGCGGCTTCGAACTTGTGGGCGATGCGGAAGTCGTTGAGGAACTCGCGCTCCCAGACGGTCACCGGACGGGCGGCGTTGATGAAGATGTCGCCATTGCCGTTCTGGTTGGCGACGTTGAACGCCTGGCCGTTGTCGGCATAGCGGATCTGCACGTCGGTCGCGCCCGGGAAGGCGCCGAGCAGCGCCGCGCGGTTCGCCGCGAGGAAGGCCGCCGCGGTGTTGACCGAAGTCGGGTAGACCCCGTTGCGGACCGTGTAGCTGTCGCGATAGCGCATGCCGTTGGTGAGCTTCCAGCCCGGCGCGAACTCGTAATCGGTGAGGATCGAGCCCTGGTCGAGACGGATGTCGGTGCCCTTGGTGTTGTCGAAATTGACGATGCCGGTGGCGCTGCGCAGCGAGAGCTTGGCCGAGGCGGGGCTGGCGGTGGTGCCGTAATGCGGATCGAAGCCCGGCAGGCCGACGATCTTGCCCTTGCCGTCCTTGGTCAGCGGGATGCCGGTGTAGAAGATCGCGTTGTCGTCGAGATGCTTGTAGCTGAAGGTCAGCGAGCCGCCGTCGAATTCCTTGACGAGGTCGGCGCGGACCTGGCCGCCCTTGTTGCCGGTGAAGCCGGGATCGCGGACGCCCTGCTCGCTGCGATAGAAGCCGCCGACGCCGAGCTTGAGGCCGTCGGCCAGCGGCGCGCCGATCCAGCCGTCGAAACGGTAGAGCTCGGCAGTGGGGCCATAGAGGACGCGGGCGTTGCCGGTGATCGAATCGCCGGCGCGGCGGGTGATGTAGTTGACCACGCCGCCGGGGGCGTTCGAATAGAAGACCGACGACGGGCCGCCGCGGACGACTTCGATCCGGTCGATCGATTCGTCGAGACGGAAGGCCTGGTCGGCGTTCAGATAGCCGAGCGCGGGATCGTGCTGCACGGGCAGGCCGTCCTCGAGCAGGTTGATCGAACCGAAGCCGTCGACCGGAATGCCGCGCGCGCGGACATTGCCCGAGCCTTCGCCGCCCGAGGCCTCGACCCAGAAACCGGGGACCGACTTCAGCGTCTCGGTCACGCTCGACGGCGCGCGCGAGCGGATCATGTCGTTCGACAGGGTGGTGACGGCGTAGCTGGTGTCGAGCTTGGTGCGCTCGCCGGCGCCGGCGCGGCCGGTGACGACGATCTCCTCGTCGGGCGTGGCGGCGCCGGTGGCCGGGCTGGCGGCTTCCTGTGCCTGGGCGAGCGCCGGAACGCTCGCCGTCAACAGGAGGGCGGTGAAGCTGGTGCGCGTCAGCATATGGCTGATCTGCATTGGTAATCCCCTTTCGCATGGACAGCGCAGGCTGCTGCCGGGGCGCGCTAGGCGCCTGCTGTTGCGATTGGACGGCTTGGAGAAGACACCGAAATGAAGCTATTTGTTCGGAAAAATGACAGCGATTTCCGATGTGCATGGGGCCAGTCGCGAGAGGCATGGGGCAGAGCCCATGCCGCGGACTATGCAGCACCAGGGATCGGGTGGATTGCCAAAGTGCGCGCGCCGGCTAGGCTGCCGTCCGAAAAGGGGGGGATTCATGAAATATTTCGTTCGCGCGGCGCTGCTCGCCGCCTCGGCCGTGCCCGCGCTCGCTTCGGCGCAGAGCGAGGATGCGCGCAATTTCGGCGCGCGCGAGTTCGTGCAGCAGATCAGCCTGTCGCCCGACGGCACCCAGGTGGCGATGATCCAGCCGATGCCCGGGCACGGCGCGGGGCTGGTGGTCGCCAATGTGCAGACCGGCGCGAGCAAGGTGGTGCTTACCGCGAGCGGCGAGCCCGATCAGCTCACCAGCTGCCGCTGGGCCAGTTCGACGCGGATCGTGTGCAACATCTACATCATCGAGCAGCTCGACCAGAAGCTCGCCTTCACCCGGATGGTCTCGCTCAACGCCGATGGATCGGACCTCAAGCTGCTGAGCAAGCGGGGCAGCGCGACCGCGCTCGACATCGTCCAGTCGGGTGGGGACATCATCGACTGGGGCCCGGACGGATCGAACGGATCGGTGCTGATGACGAGCATGTCCGTCCCCGAATATTCCACCGGCACCCACCTCGCCAACACGCGCGAGGGGATGGGGGTGGAGCTGGTCGACGCGACGACGCTCAAGCGCAGGAGCGTCGAGCTGCCGCGGGGCGGCGCCAGCGAGTATATCAGCGACGGGCACGGCAATGTCCGCGTCCTGGGCGTGGCGGAGACTCGCGGCACGGGGATGAGCACCGGCCGCTACACCTATAGCTATCGCACGTCCGACAGCCGCGAATGGAAGAAGCTGGGCGAACTCGTCGCCGACGGTGTCGGCGGCTATGCCGGCTTCAACCCCTATGCCGTCGATCGCGACGCCAACATCGTCTACGGCTTCGACGGCAAGGACGGGCGGATGGCGCTCTACAGCATCGCGCTGGACGGCAACCTCACCCGCAAGCTGGTGTTCGCGCATCCCCAGGTCGATGTCGACGGGCTGATCCGCATCGGCCGGCAGCGGCGCGTGGTCGGCGTGAGCTACGCCACCGACAAGCGCAACACCGAATTCTTCGACCCCGAGCTGCAGAAGCTGCGCACCGCGCTCGGCAAGGCGCTGCCCGGCAAGCCGTTGGTGACGTTCGTCGACGCGACCGCGGACGAGAAGAAGCTGCTGCTGTTCGCCGGCGGCGACACCGATCCGGGCACCTATTATCTCTACGACAAGACCAGCCGGCAGCTCGCCGAAGTGATGCCGTTGCGGCCGGGGCTGGCCAAGACCAGCCTGTCGCCGATGCGGGCGGTGACCTTCCCGGCGGCGGACGGCACCGCGATCCCGGGCTATCTCACCCTGCCGCCGGGCAGCGACGGCAAGAACCTGCCCGCGATCGTGATGCCGCATGGCGGGCCGGGCTCGCGCGACGAATGGGGCTTCGACTGGCTGGCGCAATTCTACGCGGTGCGCGGCTTTGCGGTGCTCCAGCCCAATTTCCGCGGATCGACCGGCTATGGCGACGCCTGGTTCCAGAAGAACGGTTTCCAGTCGTGGCGCACCGCGATCGGCGACGTCAACGATGGCGGACGCTGGCTGGTCGCCCAGGGCATCGCCGCGCCGGACAAGCTCGCGATCGTCGGCTGGTCCTATGGCGGCTATGCCGCACTGCAGAGCCCGGCCCTCGACCCCGACCTGTTCAAGGCGATCGTGGCGATCGCGCCGGTGACGGACCTGGAGGCGCTGCGAAAGGAAGCCCTGGGCTTCACCAACTACGACATGGTCAGCAAGTTCATCGGCTCGGGGCCGCATGTGAAGGAAGGCTCGCCGGCCCAGAACCCCCAGAAGATCAAGGCCCCGGTGCTGATGTTCCATGGCGACCAGGACCTGAATGTCGGGGTCGGCGAATCGCGACTGATGGCATCGAAGCTGCGCGGCGCAGGCAAGTCGGTCGAGCTGGTCGAGTTCAAGGGCCTCGACCATCAGCTCGACGACGATCGCGCCCGCACCCAGATGCTCGACAAGAGCGACGGGTTCCTGCGCACGGCGCTGAAGCTTCCCGCCAGGCCCTGAGGCCGGGAAGCCCTACGCGCCGAACCGGCCCGCCGGCGCACGCCAGGCGGGGCTGGCGACCTGGACGTCGCCGTCGAAGCGCATGCCCCCATGCGGCGCGAGTTCCCGTTCCGCGAGCGCGATGACGGCATCGGCCGTGCCCGACGCGAACAGGGCACGAAAGGCGTGGTCGAACCGCCCTGCAAGCGCGCCGTCGATCCGGGCGAGCGCGCGCGGCACCCATTTGCCCGTCGCGTTCCACTGGCCGCGCCCGCGCAGGGCCAGCTCGGCCAGCAGGGGATAGAGCAGGACGCCGATCGCCAGAGGCTCCGCCTCGCCACGGGCGCCCCGCAAGTCCTGCACGGCGTCGGTGATCGCATAGCGCAGCGCATCAAGCTGCGCGGGCGGCATGGGCGGCGGCCCCTTGGCGAGGATCCCCGCCACCGCCTCCTTCAGCCGCGCCGCCCGCTGCGGGGCGCGGCCGATCGCCGTCGCTTCGGCGATCAGGGCGAGAAGGCTGGGCCGGCCGCGCGTCGCGGCGACGTCGATCGCCCAGGCCAGCGTCTCGTCGTCATGGACGAACGCCTCCACCGGCACGCCCCCGGCGACGAAGGATTCGCGCCGCGAGGCTTCGACCCGGTCGTGGAGCACGATCAGATCCAGATCGGAATGCGCCGTGCCCTCCCCGCGCATCAGCGACCCCGCGACGAGCGCGAAGATGGCATCCGGATAGCGCGACGCCACTATGGCGCGCGCGGCCGCCAGCACCTCGGCTGGCGTGGACAGGGTCGGATCGATCATGCGGCATCTGTGCCGGAACCATGACGGCCGGACCAGACCGGACATCCGCCATAGCGGTTCGATCCCCGCAACGAAAAAGGGCGGCCCCGCAGGACCGCCCTCCTTTCTCTCCGGATCGGCACCGCGGCAAAGCCGCGTCGTCGGTCGGCGCTCCTGGCGCCGCCGGCCGAGCCGCTGAGCATGGCCAGCTCCGGCTTGCGCCGGAGCATGGCATCAGCGGCTGTAGAACTCGACGACCAGGTTCGGTTCCATCTTCACCGGGTACGGCACCTCGTCGAGGGTCGGCACGCGGGTGAAGGTGATCTTCGAGGCGCCGTCCGGCGACACATAGTCGGGGATGTCGCGCTCGGCGAGGCTCTGCGCCTCCATCACCAGCGCCATTTCCTGCGCCTTGGCGCGCAGCGACACGGTCTGGCCCGGCTTGATGCGGCGCGAACCGATGTTGCACTTCTCGCCATCGACCAGGACGTGGCCGTGATTGACCAGCTGGCGCGCCGCGAAGATCGTCGGTGCGAACTTGGCGCGATAGACGATCATGTCGAGACGCTGCTCGAGCAGGCCGATGAGGTTCTGCGACGTATCGCCCTTCATCTTCGACGCGTCCTCATAGGCGCGCTTGAACTGCTTCTCGGTGACGTCGCCGTAATAGCCCTTGAGCTTCTGCTTGGCGCGCAGCTGGATGCCGAAGTCCGACATCTTGCCCTTGCGGCGCTGGCCGTGCTGGCCCGGGCCGTATTCGCGCTTGTTCACCGGGGACTTGGGACGGCCCCAGATGTTCTCGCCCATGCGGCGGTCGAGCTTGTACTTTGCGCTGGAACGCTTCGACATTCGTAAATCCTTGCAATCGCTAACAACGGTTTTCCCGGTATCCGCCTGCCGATCTCCCGAAAGAGGACAGGGCCACCGCTTCACCGGGGTGCGGGGCCATTGCGAAGGCGCGCGGTTAGCGGCGCGGCGCGGCCGAGTCAAGCTGGACAGCGGCGCGCCACCCGGCCAAGGAGCCGCCATGCAAGACACGATCGATCCCGAAGCCTGCACGACCATGATCGAGGTGCGTGCCGGCGTCGACGCGGTGGACGCGGCGCTGGTCCAGCTCCTCAAGCGCCGTTTCGGCTATATGGACGCCGCCGCGCGCATCAAGCCCGAGCGCAGCCATGTCCGCGACGAGGCGCGCAAGGCGCAGGTGATCGCCAATGCCCGCGCGCATGCCCGCGCCGCCGGCATTCCCGACGCGCCGATCGGCGAGATCTGGGACAGGCTGGTCGAAGCCTCGATCGCCCATGAGCTCGAGGCGTTCGACCGGCGCTGACGTGAAATGTGAGTGCGGGCATCCGCGCGGCGGCCGACGCCACCGGCGCGCGGAAATCCGCTCAGTCGTTGCTGCGCGTGGCGCCGATGCCGCCGGTGCGCCCGCCCATGTCGCGGTCCAGCTTCTCGCGGGCGTTGGTCGAACGGTCGCTCATCGCGTCCCATTCGGCCTTGGTGCGGCATTCGCGCTTGCCCATGATCGAGCCGGTCGAGATGAGCGCCCGGCAGATCTTCTTCTCGGCCTTGGGCTTCTTGTCGGCTCCGCCATCGGCATCCTGATGGGCAAGTGCCGGGGTAGCGAGAGCGAGCAACGCAAGCACGGGTACGAAACGCATCAAAAATCCCTCCCCACTCGAAAGATTCGTGCAATCTAGCGGGATTTCACAGCTGCGAAAAGCGGAAGTGTATTGCAGAGCTGTATCAGCTGCCGCGATGCCGCTTCTTCCCTTCGAGCGCCGAGAGCACGCCGCGAAGCGTGCGCAGTTCCTGGCTCGACCAGGCCGGCTTGGTGAGCAGGGTGCGCAAGGTCCGCTTGGTCGACGGCACGCGATCGGGCGGGAAATAATAGCCCGATTCCTCGAGCATCGCATCGAGCTGGCCGATCATGCCGTCGAGCTCGTCCTGCGGCGCGGGGGGATCGAGCACCTCCTGGGTCGGCTGGGCGAGGCGCACGCCCTTCGACCATTCATAGGCGACCAGGATCACCGCCTGGGCAAGGTTGAGCGAGCCGAACTCCGGATTGATCGGCACGGTGACGATGGTGCGGGCGACGGCCACGTCGTCCGTCTCCAGGCCCGAGCGCTCGGGGCCGAACAGGATCGCCGAACGCCCTTCCTCGCGGTGGATCTCGCCGGCAGCCTCCTCGGGAGTGACGACCGGCTTGGAGACTCCGCGCTTGCGCACCGTGGTGGCATAGACGTGCGCGCAATCCGCCACCGCGTCGGCGACGGTCTCGAACACCTCGGCCCGTTCCAGGACGATGTCCGCGCCGCTGGCGGCGGGGCCGGCGCTCGGATTGGGCCAGCCGTCGCGCGGAGCGACGAGGCGCAGGTCGACCAGCCCGAAATTGAGCATCGCGCGCGCTGCCTTGCCGATATTCTCGCCCAGCTGCGGGCGGACGAGGACGATGACGGGGGGCTGGCTCAACTCTTCCCCACCTCGCTCACATTGCCGGCGAATTCCTCGAAGTCCTTCGCCTCGCGGAAGTCCTTATAGACGCTGGCGAAGCGGATATAGGCCACCGAATCCAGGCCCTTGAGCCCTTCCATCACCAGCTCGCCGATCTTCTGCGAGGGGATTTCGGTGTCGCCGGCCGTCTCGAGCTGGCGCTGGATGCCGGAGACCAGCTTCTCGATCTGCATCGCGTTGACCGGCCGCTTGCGGGTGGCGACCGAGATCGAGCGGACCAGCTTGTCGCGGTCGAACGGCTCGCGCTTGTCCTCGCTCTTGAGCACGGTCAGCTCGCGCAGCTGGATGCGTTCGAACGTGGTGAAGCGCGCGGCACAGGCCTCGCACTGGCGCCGGCGGCGGATCGCCGCCCCGTCTTCGGTGGGGCGGCTGTCCTTTACCTGGCTGTCTTCATGTCCGCAGAAGGGGCAGCGCATCTATTGCTCCTGACGGAGAAGCGGTGCCAGCCCGCTCCCCCACCCGGCCACCCATAGAATACCCTGCCGGTGGGTGGCCGGGTGGGGGAGCGGGCTGGCGCCGAACGCGCGGAAGCGCATCAAATCAAAGCTCCGGATAGATGGGGAAGCGCTCGCACAGCGCGCGGACGCGCTCGCGGACATTGTGCTCGACCTGGGCGTCGCCCTGCTCGCCATTCTTCTTCAGCCCGTCGAGCACGTCGGCGACCATGTTGCCGATCTCGCGGAACTCGGCGGGTCCGAAGCCGCGGGTGGTGCCCGCCGGCGAGCCGACGCGGATGCCGCTGGTCTTGACCGGGGGCAGCGGATCGTTGGGGATGCCGTTCTTGTTGCAGGTGATCGCCGCGCGCTCCAGCGCCTCGTCGGCGTCCTTGCCGGTGACGCCCAGCGGGGTGAGGTCGATCAGCGCCAGATGCGTGTCGGTGCCGCCCGAGACCACCGCCGCGCCGCGCTCCTTGAGCGTCGCCGCCAGGATCTTGGCGTTCTCGACGATCGCCGCCGCATAGCTCTTGAACTCGGGCTGGAGCGCCTCGCCGAACGCGACTGCCTTGGCGGCGATGACGTGCATCAGCGGGCCGCCCTGCAGGCCCGGGAACACTGCCGAGTTGATCTTCTTGGCGATCGCCTCGTCATTGGTGAACACGGCGCCGCCGCGCGGGCCGCGCAGCGTCTTGTGGGTGGTGGTGGTGACGACATGGGCGTGGCCGAAGGGCGTCGGGTGCACGCCGCCGGCGACCAGGCCGGCGAAGTGCGCCATGTCGACCATGAAGATCGCGTCCACTTCATCGGCGATCGCGCGAAAACGCGCGAAGTCGATATGGCGCGGATAGGCCGAGCCGCCGGTGATGATCAGCTTGGGGCGCGTCTCGCGAGCGATCCGGGCAACCTCGTCATAGTCGATCAGGTGCGTGTCCGGGGTGACGCCGTACTGGACCGCGTTGAACCACTTGCCCGACATCGCCGCGCGGGCGCCATGCGTCAGATGGCCGCCCGAATCGAGGCTGAGGCCCATGATCGTGTCGCCGGGCTTGACCATGGCGAGCATGACCGCGCCATTGGCCTGCGCGCCCGAGTGCGGCTGGACATTGGCATATTCGCAGCCGAACAGCTGCTTGGCGCGATCGATCGCCAGCTGCTCGACTTCGTCCGACGGGTGGCAGCCCTGATAATAGCGCTTGCCGGGATAGCCCTCGGCATATTTGTTGGTGAAGACCGAGCCCTGGGCTTCCAGCACCGCCTTGGAGACGATGTTCTCCGAGGCGATCAGCTCGATCTGATATTGCTCGCGCTTCAGCTCATGCTGCACGCCGGCGAAGACCGCGGGATCCGCCTCGGCGAGCGAGCGGGTGAAATAGCCATCGGGCTGGGCGCCCAGGTTCACGGGGTTGGTGCTCATGCAGGGGTCCCTTCAGGATGGCTGAGCTTGTCGACCCGACGCTGGTGGCGTTCGCCGAGAAACTCGGTTGCGAGGAAAGTGGTGATGCACGCCTTGGCCATCTCGATCCCGACGAGACGGGCACCCAGCGCGACGACGTTCGCATCGTTGTGCTGGCGGGCGAGGCTGGCCGAGAGCGGCTCGGAGACGAGCGCGCAACGGGCGGCGGGATTGCGATTCACCGCGATCGAGATGCCGATGCCCGAGCCGCACAGCGCGACGCCGCGTGCCGCGCGGCCGTCCTCGATCGCCTTGGCCAGGCGATAGCCATAGTCGGGATAGTCGACGCTCTCCGGTCCGCTGGTGCCGAGATCGAGCACTTCATGCCCTTCGTTACGCAACCATTCGACGAGTTCTGCCTTCATGGCGTAGGCGGCATGATCCGAGGCGATAGCGATGCTGTGCGACATGCGCGCTCCCCTACGCCGCAAGGAACCTGCTGGCTAGACCGACTATTCGGAGAGAGACATGCGCAAGACGATTTTCACCCTGCTTCCGGTGCTGGCCCTGGGCCTCGCAGCCTGCTCGCCCGGTGCCGAGAGCAATTTGTCCAACTCGCTCGACCGCACCGGCGACTCGCTGGCGAACAGCATGAACGACATGGGCAACACGCTGGGCAACGCCGCCGACGATGCCGGCGCCGCGATCGGCAACACGGCCGACGATATCGGCAACCGTGCCGAGCATGTCGGCAACGCGATCGACGAGGCGACGCGCTGATGCGGCCGCTCCTGATCCTCGCGCCCGCACTGGCGCTCGCCGCGTGCAACGCCGCCGACAAGGCCGGCGATGCCACCGCCAATGCCACCGAGACCGCCGGCAATGCCGCGGTGGCGGTGGGCGGCTCCATAGCCAATGCCGTCGCCGAGGGCGCCGCCGATCTGAAGAGGGAAGTCTCCGGCAAGCCGGTGGCGCATGACGGCTGGGTCGGCCGCTGGAAGGGCGTCGAGGGCACCTATCTGGTCGTCGCCAAGGGCAAGGACGCCGGCACCTACAAGCTCGAGATGCAATATACGCTCGACGACAAGGGGAGCTTCGAGGGTAGGGGCACGCGCGACGGCATTGCCTTCGAGCGGCCGGACGGAAAGCAGGTGCTGCGCGCCAGCGACGGCGATGCGACCGGCCTGAAATATCTGGCGGGCAAGAAGGACTGCCTGACCGTGAAGTCCGGCGAAGGCTATTGCCGGGATTAGGCCTTTCCCCGACCGTCGCCCCGGCACGAGGCCGGGGTGACGGTCAGCGCGTCGCCCGCAACCATCCCCGCGCCCGCGCCGCCGCCGCATAGGTGGCGCTGACCGGCACGCTGCCGCCGCCGGCGAGGAGCAGGCGCCATTTGCGGCCGTCGCGTTCCGCGCCTTCCACCGCATCCGCCGCCGCCCACGCGCCGCGATGGACCTGGAGACCGTCGAGGCCGGCGACTTCCTCCAGCGCGTCGCCGAAACGATAATGGATCAGCGCGCTCCCGCCGTCGCGGCGGTGGATGCGGCAATAATGGTCCTCGGCCTCGATCGCCGCGAGGTCGCCGGCGGGAACCCGGGCGCGGGCGAGCAGGCCGGTATCGGCGCGTATCGGGCGCATCCGGCGCAGCATCAGCCAGGCGACAGCCCAGCAGACCGCGAAGATCCCCGTGCTGATCGCTGCCGCGCCCAGCCATACCTCCACCGGCACGGCCTGCATCTCGACGCCGACGGCACGGCCGCACAGCCAGATCTCGAACGGCAGGGGCAGGTTGAGCGGGATCGTGCCGAAGAGCGAGACGCGCGGCCAGTCGCCCGGCTTGCGCACGCCCCAGGCAAACAGCGCCTGCCATTTGAGCGCGTTCCACCCCATCAGCAGCAGCCAGAAAGCGATGCGCGTGCCGAGCGGCAATGCGCCGGTGCCGAACCCGCCGGTGACCACCATCAGCGCGGCCGCGGCCAGGCAGGCGATCCACAGCAAGGGAAAACCGGGCACCGGCGCCCGGGGCAGCGCGCGTTTCGCGAAGCCGGGCGCGCGCTTCGCGAAACCGCGCTTGCCGGCGAGGCGGGCGACGGGGCCAGTGCGGAGCGATCGGGCGGCGGGCATGGCGGAGAGGCTGCCATGCGCGGCCCGGGATCACAACGGGAGACCCCATGCTTCGCCCCATGTTCCCCCTCGCCTTCACGCTCGCCGCGCTCGCCCTGCCCGCCGCGGCGCACGCCCAGGCCGCCGACACCGCCGCAATGGCCGCGCAGGCCGAAGCGATGCACAAGCTCGACTGGATGCACGGCAAATGGCGCGGCGAGGCGCGGATGCAGATGCCGGGCGGCAAGGAACTGGTGGTGACGCATACCGAGCGCGTCGGCACGCTGCTCGGCGGCACGATCACGCTGATCGAAGGCAAGTCGTTCGGCGCGGACGGCAGGGTGCCGTTCAATGCCTTCGCCGTCGTCTCCTACGATCCCGCCGCGAAGGCCTTCACCATGGCGAGCCACACGGGTGGCCGATCGGGCAGCTTCCCGCTGATCGCGGCCGAGCGGGGCTATGCCTGGGAAGTGCCGGCCGGGCCCGCCGCCCGCGTGCGGTACAAGGCCAGCTTCGACGGCACCACCTGGACCGAGACCGGCGACTTCGTCGCCGACGGCCAGCCGCCCCGCCCCTTCTTCAGGATGACCCTGAAACGCATCGGCGATACCGACTGGCCGATGGCCGGGAGCATGACACGGGATTGATTTTACAGCACTCCTGACCCAAGGGTGACGCCGGTTCGTCACAAAGGGGTAATAGGGCGTGGCGGAACGCCGCCGCCCGCCGGGCGCCCAGGAGTCACTGATGGGTTCGATTACCAAGACGCCGAAGAATGTCGCCGTCCGCGGTGCCGTGCATCGCCACGAGCATCTCACCAAGGAAGGCCTGCTCGAGCGGGCCTTCACCTTCGCGTTCCGGGGCCTGGTCTATCCGCAGATCTGGGAGGATCCGGTGATCGACATGGAGGCGCTGCAGCTCCAGCCGGATCACCACATGGTGACGATCGCGTCGGGCGGGTGCAACGTCTTCTCCTATCTGACGGCGAACCCGGCCAGGATCACTGCGGTGGACCTGAACCCGGCGCACATCGCGCTCAACAACCTCAAGAAGCAGGCGGTGCTGAACCTGCCCGACTATGCTTCGTTCCACCGCTTCTTCGGCCAGGCGAACAAGGCGGAGAATGTCGAGGCCTATCGCCAGCATATCGCGCCGCACCTCGACGCGCCCTATCGCGACTATTGGGAGCGCCGCGGCCTGAACGGCACCCGCCGGATCGACGCGTTCCGGCACGGCTTCTACAAATATGGCCTGCTCGGCCGGCTGATCGGCTTCGTCCACTGGCTCGCGCACCGCTATGGCATCGATCCGCGCGAGATCCTGGCGGCGAAGACCATCGAGGAGCAGCGCCAGATCTTCGAGACGCGCTTCGCCCCCTTCTTCGAGAAGAAGTTCCTGCGCTGGCTGGTCGACCAGCCCGCCGCGCTGTTCGGCTTCGGCATTCCGCCGGCGCAGTACGACCTGCTCAAGGTCGACGACCAGGCGGGGATCACCGGCGCGCTCAGGAGCCGCCTGCGCAAGCTCGCCTGCGACTTCGACCTGAAGGACAATTTCTACGCCTGGCAGGCATTCGGCCGCGGCTATGGCGAGGGGCCGGACGCGCCGCTGCCGCCCTATCTCGAGGCGAAGAACTGGGATGTGGTGCGCGCGCGTGCCGACCGCGTCGAGATCCGCCACACCAATTATGCCGACTATCTCGAATCGATGCCCGCCCAGTCGCTCGATCGCTTCATCCTGCTCGATGCGCAGGACTGGATGACCGACGAGCAGCTCACCCGCATCTGGAACGAGATCACCCGCACCGCCAAGCCGGGCGCCCGCGTGCTCTATCGCACCGCGGCGATCCCCGACGTGGTGAGGGGCCATATCCCCGACGCGATCATGGATCAGTGGGAATATGAGGACCAGGCCAAGCTCGACGACTGGACCCGCCGCGACCGCTCCTCGGTCTATGGCGCGACGCACGTCTGGACGCTGAAGCCGCACGCATGAGTGCCGCGACCGGGGGGGCCGACCAGAAGGGGCTGATGGACGCGACCTATGCGCTCCATCGCCACTTCTATGACTTCACGCGCAAATTCTACCTGCTGGGGCGCGATGCGCTGATCCGCGGGCTGAACCCGCCCGAGGGCGGGACGGTGCTGGAAGTGGGCTGCGGCACCGCGCGCAACCTGATCGTCGCGGCGAAGCGCTTCCCGCGGGCGCGCTTCTTCGGCTTCGACATCAGCGAAGCGATGCTGGAAACCGCGCGCGCCTCGGTCGAGAAGAACGGCCTGGGGAGCAGGATCACGCTGGCGCAGGGCGATGCGGGCGCGTTCGACGTGACCAGCCTGTTCGGGCTGGAGAAGCTCGACCGGGTGTTCATGAGCTACACGCTCTCGATGATCCCGCCCTGGGTGGAGGCGATCGAGCTGGGGGCCAGGGCGCTGGCGCCGGGCGGCAGCCTGCACATCGTCGATTTCGGCCAGTATGAGCGGCTGCCGGGGTTCGCCAAGCGGCTCCATTTCAAGTCGCTCAACGACTTCCACGTGTTCCCACGCGCCGAACTGCCCGCGGTGCTGAAGCGCGTCGCCGAGGAACAGGGCCTGCGCCTCGACTTCCGCTCCTCCCTGCGCGGCTATGTGTGGAGCGCGACGCTGACGCGGGACTGAGGACATGATATGGAGGCGCATCGTCCTGTACGGCGCGCTCCTGGCCGCGGGCACGCTGCTGCTCGAATGGCTCGACTATCAGCGGCTGGTGCGCTCGCATGCCGGCGACGTCTATGTCTTCCTGATCGCCTGCGGCTTCCTTGCGCTGGGCGTGTTCCTGGGCATGAAGGGGATGGCGCGGCCGGCCGCGCGCGGCTTCGACGGCAATCCGCGCGCGGTGGCGACGCTGGGACTTTCGCCGCGCGAACTGGAAGTGCTGGACGAACTGCGCGCCGGCCGATCGAACCAGGAGATCGCCGAGCGGCTGGGCGTTTCGCCGAACACAGTGAAGACGCATGTCGCCCGGCTGCTGGACAAGCTTGGTGCCAAGCGTCGCGGAGACGCCGTGGCGCGGGCGCGGGAACTGGGGATCGTTCGCTGAGCCGGATCCGTGGCCGGGGCCTGGTGCTGCGCATTTCACGCAAATCATCCCTTCGGGCGATTGCCGGGCGGGCTTGCCCGATGCTTCCTTCGGGCGCAACCTGAACCCAAGGAGGACATCGACATGCTCCGCACCGCTTTGGCTTATGGCGCGATCGGCGGACTGATCGCCGGCGGCCTGCTCTCCATCGTCGTCCTCAACTTCGAAGGCGCCGTCGACCAATACGGCATGGCGATCGGCTATCTGATCATGCTGATCGGCCTGAGCACCATCTTCATCGCGATCAAGCGCCAGCGCGACGTGACGCAGGGCGGCGTGATCCGCTTCCTGCCCGCATTCGGGCTGGGGCTGGGCATCAGCCTGGTCGCGGGCATCGTCTATACGCTCTGCTGGGACGCGGCGCTCCACATGATCGGGATCGACGCGTTCGTCGACAAGTTCGCCGGGGGCTCGCTCCAGGGCAAGACCGGCGCGGAACTGGCCAGCGCCAAGGCCGAGCTGGAGAGTTTCCGCGCCACCTATCACAACCCGTTCCTCCGGCTGCCGATCACCTTTTCGGAGATCTTCCCGGTGGGCGCGATCGTGTCGCTGGTCTCGGCCGGGCTGCTCCGCAACAGCCGCTTCCTGCCGGCGCGCGCAGCGGAAGCCTAAGCCTTGGGGAGCGGCTCGGTCCGCTCCCAATACCAGGCCCAGAAGACGCCGAACGCAGTCAGCGCGAACCAGAAGATCGGCGCGGCGGGATTCGGCGCAACGAGGCGCAGCAGGATCGCGAGGCCGACCGATACGAGCAGGACGATGAGATAGCTGCGCAGCGGTCGTGCGACGCGATGGCCGATATAGGTGCCGGCGGTGGCGAAGAGGATCGATAGCGTGAACAGCCCGAGCCGATAGGCGCCGAACCCGCCCCGAACCAGCATGAAGGCCATCCAGGCGACACCGGGCAGCGCACCGAGCAAGGCGTCGCGCTTCCAACGGGTGTCGGGAGCGCGCTTCACTTCAAGCCGCCAGCCGCAGCTCCAACCGGCCCCAGATCTCGACCAGTGCATCGACCAGCTCGCGCATCATGGCCTCGTCATGCGCGGGGCCGGGCGTGAAGCGCAGCCGCTCGCTGCCGCGCGGCACGGTGGGATAATTGATCGGCTGGACGTAGACGCCATATTCGGCGAGCAGGACATCGCTGATCTTCTTGGCCTTGACCGGATCGCCGACCATCAGCGGCACGATATGCGTGGTCGAGGGCATCACCGGCAGGCCCGCATCGGCCATCATCGCCTTGAGCGTCGCCGCGGCCGCCTGCTGGCCCTCGCGCTCCTCGGCGGAGCCCTTCAGGTGCTTCACGCTGGCCAGCGCGCCGGCGACGAGCACGGGCGAGAGCGAGGTGGTGAAGATGAAGCCCGGCGCATAGCTGCGGATCACGTCGATGATCATCTGGTCGGCCGCGATATAGCCGCCCATCACGCCGAACGCCTTGCCGAGCGTACCCTCGATGATCGTCAGCCGGTCCGCAACGCCGTCGCGCTCCGAAATGCCGCCGCCGCGCGGGCCGTACATGCCGACGGCATGGACCTCGTCGAGATAGGTCAGCGCGTTGTACTTGTCGGCCAGGTCGCAGATCGCGGCGATCGGGGCGATGTCGGCATCCATCGAATAGACGCTCTCGAACGCGATCAGCTTGGGCACCGCGGGGTCGTCCGCCGCGAGCAGCGCCTCGAGATGGGCCAGGTCGTTGTGGCGGAAGACGCGCTTCTCGCAGCCCGAATTGCGGATGCCGGCGATCATCGAGGCATGGTTGAGCTCGTCCGAATAGACGATGCAGCCGGGCAGGATCTTGGCGAGCGTGGAGAGCGTCGCTTCGTTGGAGACATAGCCGGACGTGAAGAGCAGCGCGCCCTGCTTGCCGTGGAGGTCGGCAAGCTCATGCTCCAGCTCGATATGATAATGGGTGTTGCCGCCGATGTTGCGCGTGCCGCCCGAGCCGGCACCGACGTCGTGCAGGGCCTCCTCCATCGCCGCGATCACCTTGGGATGCTGGCCCATCGCCAGATAGTCGTTCGAGCACCAGACGGTGATCGGCTTCGGGCCGTTATGGCCGGCGAAGCAGCGCGCATTGGGGAACATGCCCTTGTTGCGCAGGATATCGATGAAGACGCGGTAGCGGCCCTCGGCGTGCAGCCGGTCGATCGCGGACGAGAAAACCCGGGAATAGTCGACGGGCGCGGGGCTGTCTGCGCTGTGCATGCAGCGTTCCTATCGCCAAAATCGGGCGATTTCCAGTTGGACATAATGCCTAATCGGAGCGCCCGTCTCTCCTTTGATCGAAAACAAAATGCCATTGATCCGGAATCGATAGGGATTGCTGCAGGAACGGCGCGACTTGTGGTAAGCAGGAGGCATCGTGGGCGACTCGGCTACCGAGCGGGCCCACGGCCAAGAGACCTAGCGCGCCTCCGCCTGAACAGGAGCATCGGGCCATGACGGTCAGGGACATGGAATATTTCGCCAGACGCGAGCGCCAGGAGCGCGAGCATGCCGCGCGCAGCGACGACATGATCGCGCGGCGCGTCCATCTGGAAATGGCCGATCGCTATTCGGCGCGGCTGCGCGACATCGCCGTCGTCGCCGTGCCCTGCGTCCAGGCCTGAGGGCCGGGCTGGGGATTCAGGTTCCCCCACCCGTCTTCCCCGCGCAGGCGAGGATTCAGGGCTGCACAGGGATGACGTGGGAGAGGATGTGAATCCCGCAGCCTAGAGCGATTCGATTTCGACCAGGCCGTAGCGCGCCAGGGCCGGCGCCAGCATCTCGGTCCGTGCGCTGCGCGCCGTGAACACCGCCTTCCCCGGCACCGGCGCCGAGGGCCAGCCCTGTCCCTGGGTCAGATGGGCGACGCGCCGGGCGATGCCCGGGCCGCCATCGACGAAGCGCACGGGATGCGGCGCGGCGACGGCGAGTTCGGCCTCGACCAGCGGGAAATGCGTGCAGGCATTGACGATCACGTCGATCCGTTCGCCGCCCGGCTGGCCGAACAGCCCGGCGAGCACGGCGCGCATCCGCGCCGGGATCGGGGGCACCCCTTCCAGCGCGGCCTCCGCAATCTCCACCAGTTCGGCCGAACCGTGGCGCAGGACCGTGCAATCGCCGGCAAAGCGTGCCGCGAGATCGTCGACATAGGGCTGGCGCACGGTCGCTTCGGTGCCCAGCACGCCGATCACCCGCGTCTCGCTGATCGCCGCGGCCGGCTTGATCGCAGGCACGGTGCCGACGATCGGCACGTCGAGCGCGGCACGGACATGCTGGAGCGCGATCGTGGACGCGGTGTTGCAGGCAATGACGATCAGGCGCGGATCGTAGCGCTCGGCAAGGCGGCCGAGCAGGGCGGGCACGCGCGCGGCGATCTCGCCCTCGCTGCGGGTGCCATAGGGAAAGCCCGCCGAATCGGCGACATAGACGAGCGGCGCGTGCGGCAGCAGCGCCGCGCAGGGCGCAAGCACCGAAAGCCCGCCAACGCCGGAATCGAAGAACAGGACGGGCCGATCGTCGGACATCGCCGCGCGGCATGGGCCGGGCGCGAGGCAGCGTCAACCTCGCCCCGACGCAACCGGCCGATACATCCGATTGCGCGTCATCCGCGTCATTGCGCCTCTGCCGCCAGCCACTATGTTGGCAGGCGCAGGGGGATGAATGACGACCGACATTCCATGGCTCGCACCCGCAGGGGTCTTGCTGCTCGGCTATCTGCTGGGCTCGATTCCGTTCGGGCTGCTGCTCACGCGCTTCTTCGGCGCCGGCGACCTGCGCCAGATCGGCTCGGGCAATATCGGCGCGACCAACGTGCTGCGCACCGGGCGCAAGGGGCTGGCCGCGGCGACGCTGCTGCTCGATCTCGCCAAGGGTGCCGCCGCGGTGTGGATCGCCGGCGCGCTCGTGCCGGGCGGCGGCATATTGGGCGGGCTCGCCGCGTTCATCGGCCATTGCTACCCGGTGTGGCTGCGCTTCAACGGCGGCAAGGGCGTGGCGACGATGATGGGCGTCGTGCTCGCGCTCCACTGGCCCTCGGCGATCGTGTTCGCGGTGGTCTGGCTCGGGTTGCTGGCGATACTGCGCATCTCCTCGCTCGCCGGGATGAGCGCGGCGATCAGCGCGCCGGTGAGCGCCGCCTTTTTCGGGCGGATCGAGCTGGTGCTGATGCTGCTCGCGCTGGCGATGATCGTGCTGTGGAAGCACCGCGCCAACATCGATCGCCTGCTGAACGGCACCGAGCCCCGCATCGGGAAGAAAAGTGGCTGACACGCGGGAGGCACGGCTAAGGCTGTTGCGCTCCGCCAATATCGGCCCCGTCACCTATGCCCAGTTGATCGCCCGCTTCGGCAACGCCGAGGCGGCGCTCGACGCGCTGCCGATGCTGGCCGCGCGTGGCGGCGGGCGGGCGCCGGCGATCGCGGATCCGGGCGCGGTGCGGCGCGAGATCGCGGCCGTCGAGCGGCTGGGCGCACGCTATCTGTTCCTGGGAGATGCAGACTATCCTCCGCTCCTCGCCGAGCTGGAGAATGCGCCGCCCGCGCTGATCCTTCGGGGCCGGCCGGCGCTTCTCGCCCGGCCCACCGTCGCCATCGTCGGCGCGCGCAATGCCTCGGCCGCCGCCTGTCGCTTCGCCCGCCAGCTCGCGCTCGGGCTGGGCGAGGCCGGGGTGACGCTGGTCTCGGGGCTGGCGCGGGGGATCGACACCGCCGCGCATATCGGCTCGCTCGCCAGCGGCACGGTGGGAGTGATCGCAAGCGGGATCGACATCGCCTTTCCGCCCGAGAATCGCGAGCTGCAGGAGCGCGTGGCGCGCGAGGGGCTGCTGCTGGCGGAACAGCCGCCAGGCACCGAGCCGCTCGCCCGCTTCTTCCCGGCGCGCAACCGGATCATCGCCGGGCTCGCGCTCGGCACGGTGGTGGTGGAAGCGGCGCCGCGCTCCGGCTCGCTGATCACCGCGCGGATCGCCGCCGAGGCGGGGCGCGAGGTGATGGCGGTGCCCGGCTCGCCGCTCGACCCGCGGGCGCAGGGCTGCAACCTGCTGATCCGCGAGGGCGCGACTCTGGTGCAGGGCGTGGACGACATCCTCGAGATGGTCCGTCCGATCGATCCGCGGGCAGTGCGCGTGCCGGGCACCGGCTGGCGCGGCCCGCCGCCCGAGGATGCGGGCGATGCGGATCGCCGCGCGGTGACCGGGCTGCTCGGGCCGGTGCCGGTGGCGGCGGACGAGCTGATCCGGCAATCGGGGCTGGCGCCGGCGGTGGTGCAGACTGTGCTGCTCGAGCTGGAGCTGGCCGGGCGGCTGGAGCGGCATGCGGGCGGGCGGGTAAGCTTGGCGGTCGGGTGAGGGGGACGGAATGGAAGATTTCGACACGAGCATGATCCTGCGGCGGACCGGCGAGATGGTCCGGCTCGCGCCCGGCGCCGCGCTGATCTTCTGGCTGGCGCTGGCGCTCCCCACCACGGCGCTGAGCGTGCTGCCCGGCGGCGGCAGCGACGCCCGCTTCGCCTTTGTCGGCGGGATCATCGGCATCTTCGGCCAGTTCATCGTGAGCGGCCGGGTGGCGCGCCGCGCGGGATTGATGCAGGCGGACAATGTGCCCGGCCGCGCCGGCAGCTATGCGCTGCTGAGCATCGTCTCGGGCCTCGCAATCCTGCTCGGCATCTTCCTCCTCGTGCTGCCCGGGCTCTACCTGCTCGCGCGCTGGTCGATCGGCGTGCCGATCGTGGTCGCGGAGGGCAAGGGAATGGGAGCGGCACTGGGCGGCAGCTGGACCCGCACGCGCGGCAAGGCCGTGCCGATCTGCCTCGCATTTCTGGTGGTCGGCACCGGCCTGGTCGCGTCGGTCGTCCTCGATCTCTTCCTCATACCGGAATATGGCCCCGCGCCGCCGGTGCCGATGCTCGCCAGCAACCTGCTCGCCTATGGCTCGACGGTGCTCAGCTGGTTCCTGGCGATGGCGATCTATTCCTTCTCGGCCAGGGAAGCGTCGCCGCAACTCGAGCAGATCTTCGCCTGACCGGGGCTGGCAAGTCCCCGGACCGTTCCTACATCGCCGGGGCAATCCTCCCCACAAGGAACCCCGACATGGCCGACGCCCAAGACCCCGCGAACAACCTGCCCGCCGGCTATGTCCCGCCCCGGGTGTGGACCTGGGAGCAGCCCAGCGGCGGCCAGTTCGCGAACATCAACCGGCCGGTCTCGGGCGCGACGCACGAAAAGGCGCTGCCGGTCGGCGCGCATCCGATCCAGCTCTATTCGCTCGGCACGCCGAACGGGCAGAAGGTGACGATCCTGCTCGAGGAGCTGCTCGCCGCCGGCCATGGCGGTGCCGAATATGACGCGTGGAAGATCAACATCGGCGAGGGCGACCAGTTCGGCAGCGGCTTCGTCGAGGTCAACCCGAACTCGAAGATTCCCGCGATGGTCGACCATTCGGTGGATCCCGCCATCCGCGTGTTCGAGAGCGGCGCGATCCTGGTCTATCTCGCCGAGAAGTTCGGCGCCTTCCTGCCGGGCGATCCGGCGAAGCGCGCGGCGACGATGAGCTGGCTGATGTGGCAGATGGGATCGGCGCCGTTCCTGGGCGGCGGCTTCGGCCATTTCTTCGTCTATGCGCCCTACAAGATCGAATATGCGATCAACCGCTATGCGATGGAAGTGAAGCGCCAGCTCCACGTGCTCGACACGCATCTGGCAGAGAATCGCTACATGGCGGGCGACGACTATACGATCGCCGACATCGCGATCTGGCCCTGGTATGGCGGCGTCGCCCGCGGCGATGCATATGCCGGCGCGGCCGAGTTCCTGAACACCGCCGAATATGCGCATTTCAACCGCTGGGTCGCGGAAGTCGGCGCGCGCGAGGCCGTCCAGCGCGGTCGGCTGGTCAATCGCGGCACCGGGCCGGAGGACCAGCGCGTGCCGGAGCGGCATTCGGCGGCGGATATCGACGCGGTGCGGGCGCGGATGCGCGCGTAAGGCGCTCGCCTCCCTTCCAGGGGAGGGGGCGGCTAGCGGCCGGTATATTCCACCCGCGCCGTGCCCGACGCCCAGACGGGCAGGTACAGTCCCTGCCCCGCCGCCTTGAGCTCGCCGGTACGCACATCGGCGATATCGGCGCGGATCACGAAGTCGCCGGCGCGCTTCTGGACGATGGCGCGCCGGACCTTGCCGAGCAGCTTGTCGAAATCATGCGTGAAGTTCTGGGTGAGCGATTCGGCCAGCGTCTCGGCCACGCCGGGGCTCTGGACGAGGCGGACGAGCAGGTCCCCTTCGATCCGGTCGGTCTCGCCCGAAACGGCCAGCTGCTCGAAATGGACGCGCTGCGAGCCGGGAGCGTTGACCGGCCTGGCGGTGAGCCAGACCAGGCCATGCGTCTCGGCCGCGCTGTCCTGCCGGCGGGCGGTGATCGCCAGGCCCACCGCGATGCGGCCGCCCGTGGTGCCATAGCCGGTCACCTTGTCGAACCGCGCGACCACCGGGCCGATGCCCGGTAACGCGAAGGGCCGCATCGAGCGCTTGGCGAGCGCTTTCTGCAGCACCGGCTCCAGCTGGGCATAGTCGGCGATCACCGGAATGAAGAAGGCAAGCTTCGCGCCATGCGCATCGCGACCGAGCGGCGGCAGCGGCGTGGGCGCGGGATCCTCGGGACGCGGGCCGACGAACGTCTCGGTGAGCGCGGACAGGCCAAGGCGCAGGCGCAGCCGGTTCCCGGCTAGGCCATAGCCGCCATAATTGAGCTTCTGCGGCGTGATCCGCATCCAGACCGGCGGGTTCTCGGCATTGAGCTGCAACGACGTGAAGCTCTGCCGCCAGGCATCGGCAACGCGGGCGCGGACGTTGAGCTTGGCGATCTCGCGCGGCAGCGTGCGCTCCAGATCGCGCACCACCGGGCGGAGCTTCTCGTCGGCCTTGTCGGTGAAGGTGATGCGGCGGCCAAGGAAGTCGATGCCGGGCGGCGCCGTCCAGTCATAGGCCAGGCGGACGGTCGCCTGGGGCTGCCAGTTGGCGGTCATCGACAGGCGGACCCGGGCACGGACCATCGCCGATCCCGTCGCGGTCTTGCCCTTGAGGAAGCCGCCGACATGGCGCGCGGCGATATTGGCGCGGATCGGCACGTCGGCGATGATCTCGTCGCCCGCGCCGCGCAGGCGGATCGCCGAGCGGGTGACCGTGCCGACCACGGTGCAGCCGAGATCGGGGGTGACCTTGAGCTTCTTGCTGAACAGCTTCACCCGCTGCGCCGGCACGCAATTGTCGATCCGCTGGTCGATCGACCAGAGCGTGCGCGGCACCGCCCGTTCGAGCGCGCGGCTGAGGACGGAGACATGCACGTCGAGCGGCACGTCGATCGCGGAAACCTGTCTGGGCACTTCGATCGCGTCGCTGGCGCGCGGCGGCGCCTCGGCCTTCACGTCGAGCGCGGCGCGGAGCCAGAGAAAGGCGGCGCCGCCCGCCGCCGCGAGCAGGGCCAGGATAGTTCCGAAGACCCACAGGCGCCGATGCGAGCGGCGCGGCTGCGGCGGCACTGTCTCTTCGGGCAATATCCTGCTCCCCCTCGGCCTCGACGAGTGATACCCGCAAAACCGCTTCAGGTTCCAGATCAACCGGGTTGACGGCTCCCGTCTCCCCTCCCCACCTTACACGCGTACACGTGAGGAACGCTTACCCCCCATGCAGCTCGTCATCGTAGAATCGCCGGCCAAGGCGAAGACCATCGAGAAATATCTCGGCAAGGACTATCGGGTCCTCGCCTCCTACGGCCATGTCCGCGACTTGCCTGCGCGCGACGGCTCCGTCGACCCGGACGAAGGGTTCGCGATGGAATGGGAGACCTATGCCGACAAGTCGAAGCAGCTGAAGGCGATCGCCGACGAAGCGAAGAAGGCCGACCGGCTGATCCTCGCGACCGACCCCGATCGCGAGGGCGAGGCGATCAGCTGGCACGTGCAGGAAGTGCTCCGGAACAAGAAGGCGCTGCCCAGGGAAGTCGAGCGCGTCACCTTCAACGCGATCACCAAGCCGGCGATCCTGACCGCGATGGCGCAGCCGCGCGAGCTGGATACCGACCTGATCGATGCCTATCGCGCGCGCCGCGCGCTCGACTATCTGGTGGGCTTCACCTTGTCGCCGGTGCTGTGGCGCAAGCTGCCCGGCGCCAAGTCGGCCGGCCGCGTCCAGTCGGTGGCGCTGCGCCTGATCGTCGAGCGCGAGCGCGAGATCGAGGGGTTCAAGGCCCAGGAATATTGGTCGGTCACCGCCGACATGGAGCAGGACGGCACGCCGTTCACCAGCCGCCTGGTCAAGTGGAAGGGCGACAAGCTCGACCGGCTGTCGATCGGCGACGGCAAGACTGCCGAGGCAGCGAAGAAGTCGGTCGAGGAAGGCCGCTTCACCGTCGTCTCGGTCGAGACCAAGCCGGCGATGCGCAACCCGCCGCCGCCCTTCACCACCTCGACGCTGCAGCAGGAAGCCGCGCGCAAGCTGGGCTTCTCGGCCAGCCACACGATGCGGATCGCCCAAGGTTTGTACGAAGATGGCGCGATCACCTATATGCGTACCGACGGCGTCCAGATGGACCCCGGCGCCATCCAGGAGGCCCGCAAGGCAGTCGCCACCCGCTATGACGGCAGCTATGTGCCGGACAAGCCGCGCGTCTACACCACCAAGGCCAAGAACGCCCAGGAAGCGCACGAAGCGATCCGTCCCACCGATTTCAGCAAGGACCGCGCAGGCTCGGGCGATCACGCCAGGCTCTACGAACTGATCTGGAAGCGTGCGCTGGCCAGCCAGATGGCCTCGGCCCGGATGGAACGCACCACGATCGACCTGGAGGACGCGACCGGCCAGCACGGGCTGCGCGCCACTGGCCAGGTGGTGCTCTTCCCCGGCTATCTCGCGCTCTACGAGGAAGGCCGCGACGATGAAGGCGACGAGGATTCGCGCCGCCTGCCGCGGATGAGCGAAGGCGCGACTCCGGCAAAGAAGGCCGTCCATGCCGAGCAGCATTTCACCCAGCCGCCGCCCCGCTTCTCCGAAGCCTCGCTGGTCAAGCGGCTGGAAGAGCTGGGGATCGGCCGCCCGTCGACCTATGCCTCGATCATCCAGGTGCTCAAGGATCGTGCCTATGTGCGCGTCGAGAAGAACCGCTTCTTCGCCGAGGAGAGCGGGCGGCTGCTGACGGCGTTCCTCGAGCGCTTCTTCCAGAAATACGTCAACTACGACTTCACCGCCGAGCTGGAGGAGGAGCTGGACGACGTCTCGGGCGGCCGCGCCCAGTGGCAGGCGGTGCTCGAAGCCTTCTGGAAGGACTTCAAGCCGCGCACGGCCGATGTGATGGAGCAGAAGCCGTCGGACATCACGGCGGCGCTGGACGAGTTCCTGGCGCCCTATCTGTTCCCGGAAAGGGCGGACGGCAGCGATCCGCGGCTGTGCCCGAACTGCGGCAACGGCCGGCTGGCGCTGCGCGGCGGCAAGTTCGGCGCGTTCATCGCCTGCTCCAACTATCCCGAATGCAAATATACCCGCCGCTTCGCCCAGCCCGGCGGGGAAGCGGGCGAGGACAGCGGGCCGGAAGTGCTCGGCCAGGATCCGGAAACGGGCCTCAACGTCGAGCGCAAGTCGGGCCGGTTCGGGCCGTACATCCAGCTCGGCGAGGGCAAGGAAGCGGCACGCGCCTCGATCCCCAAGGACGTCGAGCTCGACCTGGAGCTGGCGCTGAAGCTGCTCAAGCTGCCGCGCGTGATCGGCGACCATCCGGAGACCGGCAACCCGATCACCGCCTCGATCGGCCGCTACGGGCCGTATCTGGCGCATGACGGCAAATATGCGCGGCTCGGCTCGACCATGGAAGTGTTCGAGACCGGCATGAACGCCGCGGTGGTCAAGCTGGCCGAAGCGGCGGCGAATTCGGGCCGCCCGGCCCGGGGCGCCGCGCGCGAGCCCCTGAAGGTACTCGGCAAGCATCCGCGCACCGAGGCCGAGATCAAGCTGATGGACGGCCGCTACGGCGCCTATGTCACCGACGGCGAGACCAACGCCACGCTGCCCAAGTCGATCGACAAGGACCAGCTGACGCTCGAGGAAGCCGCCCAGCTGATCGACGCCCGCGCGGCGGCGGGCCCCGCCAAGGGCAAGGGCAAGAAGAAGGCCCCGGCCAAGAAGGCGCCTGCCAAGAAGGCGGCGCCCAAAAAGGCCGCGGCGAAGGCGGGATGAGGCACGGCATCCGCGCGTTCGGGGAGGCGGATCTGCCCGCCTGCCTGGCGTTGTTCGATGCCAATTGCCCGCGCTTCTTCGCCCCGAACGAGCGCGCCGAGTTCGTCGACTATCTGCGCGCGCATGCCGGCGAGTACCGGCTATGCGAGCGCGATGGCCGGGTGGTCGCGGCATTCGGAGTAGCGCTGCGCGGCGCGCGGGCGCGGCTGAACTGGATCATGGTCGACCCCGCGGTGCAGGGATCGGGAGCCGGCGGCGCGATGATCGCCGCGACGATGGCGTCGGCCAGGGCCGGCGGCGCCCTTAGGATCGATATCGCGGCCAGCCATCTCTCGGAGCCCTTCTTCGCGCGCTACGGCGCACGGTCGCGCGGCCGGATCGCCGATGGCTGGGGCCCCGGAATGCACCGGGTCGACATGGAACTCAGCCTCGATTGAGGTGAGGCCGGCGGATCAGGCCGCCCGCACCTCGAAACCGCGGAGCCAGGCCCGCGCGGCCTTCTGTGCCTCGATGATCTCGCGCGCGGTCATGTCCTCGGCGATCTCGGCGCGGCATTCCTGCGCGCGCGTGTCGCCGGTGACCGCGGCGATGTTGAACCATTTGTGCGCCTCGATCAGATCGACGCCGATGCCATCCGCGCCGCTCGAATAGACCATCCCCAGATCGTAGCACGCATTGGCATCGCCGCGGGCCGCATCGCGCAGCCGGCTCTCGATAAGGAAACGCGCACTCTTCAGGCTGCTGCCCATGTCGCTTACCCCTTTCCACCCTTTCGTGGTGGATGGGGTTTGGCACTCGAATCCAAAACAAATGGTTAACGGCGTTAACCGTAATTGTTCAGGGTATCGCGATGTTGTCGATCAGCCGGGTGGTCCCGATCCTGGCGGCGGCGAGCAGGCGCAGCGGCCGGTCGGCGGAATAGGCGGTCACGGGCGCCAGCGTGGCGGCATCGGCGAGCGCGACATAGTCGATCTCGAAGCCCGCCGCGGCCAGCGTCTCGCGCGCCTGGGCAAGCGCCGCCTCGACATCGCCGCCCTCCACGATCGCCTTGCCCGCCGCGCCGAGCGCGCGGGGCAGCGCCACGGCCTTGGCGCGCTCCTCGGGCATCAGATAGGCGTTGCGCGACGACAGGGCCAGGCCGTCATCGTCGCGCTGGGTCAGCACCGACTGGATCTCGACCGGCAAGTCGAGGTCCATGGTCATGCGACGGATCACGGCGAGCTGCTGCCAGTCCTTCTCGCCGAAGAACGCGATGTCGGGCTGGACCTGGCCGAACAGCTTGGCGACCACCGTCGCCACGCCGTCGAAATGGCCCGGCCGGTGCGCGCCCTCGAGCACTTCGCTCACGCCCGAAACCGAGACGTTGGTCGCGAAGCCTTCGGGATAGACCAGCTCCACCGGCGGCATCCACAGCAGGTCCACGCCCGCGCCCGAGAGCATGCGCGAATCCGCGGCTTCCTTGCGGGGATATTTGGCGAGATCCTCATTGGGGCCGAACTGCTTCGGGTTCACGAAGATCGAGACGACGACGCGGTTCGCGGCACGCCGGGCGGCATCGACCAGCGCCATGTGCCCGTCATGCAGCGCCCCCATGGTGGGAACAAGGGCGATGCGCTCGCCCGCCTGGCGCCAGGCGGCGACCGCCTCGCGAAGGGCTTCGAGCTGACGGACTGTTTGCACGCGTTAACACTTTCGATAAGACGGAGGCGCGGCCTTCTATGGGGGGCGGGCCGATCGATCAATAAAGGATGTTGAGACGTTGAGCGAAGGATCGAAGCGGCTGCACGTTCTCGTATTCGCGAACGAGAAGGGCGGCACCGGAAAATCCACCACGGCGGTCCACACCGCCATCGCGCTCGCGTCGAAGGGCGCGCGCGTCGCCTGTTTCGATCTCGACCATCGGCAGCGCACCATGGGCCGCTATCTCGACAATCGCGGCGCGACGATGAAGCGCATGGGCCGCGAGCTGCCGATGCCGGTCTACGACACGCATGACGGCGAGAGCATGGCCTATTTCTCCGAGGCGCTCGACCGGCTGGGCACCGGCGCGGACTTCCTGGTGATCGACACGCCCGGCCGCGACGACAAGTTCGCCCGCATCGCCGTCACCAATGCCGACACGCTGGTCACTCCGATGAACGACAGCTTCGTCGATTTCGACCTGATCGGCCAGGTCGATCCCGATACCTTCAAGGTCGTCCGCCCCAGCTTCTATTCGGAGCTGATCTGGGAATCGCGCAAGCGCCGCGCCAAGGCGGACGGCGAGACGATCGACTGGGTCGTGCTGCGCAACCGCATGCAGCATATCGAGGCGCGCAACATGAAGCGCGTGTCGGAGGCGATCGACCAGCTCTCCAAGCGCGTCGGCTTCCGCGTGATCTCCGGGCTTTCCGAACGCGTGATCTATCGCGAGCTGTTCCCCCAGGGGCTGACCATGCTCGACAGCCGCGAGTTCGGCGAGATGGGCCTGGCGCACGTCGCCGCGCGGCAGGAACTGCGCGAGATGATGGCCGGGCTGGCGCTCCCCGAAGTCACCATGCCGCTGTTCGCCTGATGGCGAAGCTGATCATCGCGGCGCTGGTCCTCTACGCGCTGTACCTGCTCGTGCTGAAGCCGCGTTCAAAGGGCCCGCGCATGCCCGAGGAAGAGGCGCGCGCGATCCTGGGCGTGGCGGCCGATGCCGATGACGAGGCGATCCGCTCGGCGCATCGCCGGCTCGTCTCGGCGGTGCATCCGGACAAGGGCGGCTCGGCCGAGCTGACCCGACGGATCAATTCGGCGCGCGACACGCTGCTGCGGCACGGCCGCTGAGCTCTTGCCCGCGCTTGCGATGCCGGATTGAACTTTCCCCGATATTCGCGAATTAGGCCGCCAGAGATTCCCCCGGGAGGCATCATGACGCATCGCTTCGACCCCACTTCGCTGCGCGAGTACGACATTCGCGGGATCGTGGGGCAGACCCTCGGCCCGGACGATGCGCGCGCGATCGGCCGCGGCTTCGCCACTCTGCTGCGCCGCGCCGGCGGCACGCGCGTGGCAGTGGGGCGCGACGGCCGCCTCTCCTCGCCCGCACTCGAGGAAGCGCTGATCGACGGGCTCACCAAGTCGGGCTGCTCGGTGGTGCGCACCGGCATGGGCCCGACGCCGATGCTATATTATGCCGAGGCAACGCTGGAGGTGGATGGCGGCATCCAGATAACCGGCAGCCACAATCCCGGCCATTACAACGGCTTCAAGATGGTGTTTCAGCACGCCAGCTTCTTCGGCGAGCAGATCCAGCTGCTCGGCCGGATGGCGGCGGAAGGCGATTGGGACGAAGGCGACGGCAGCGAGACCGTGACCGACGCCGATGTCGAGGACCTGTATGTCGGCCGGCTGATCGCGGGCTATGCCGGCGGCGCCTATCGCGTCGGATGGGATACGGGCAACGGCGCCGCCGGCCCGGTGGTCGAGAAGCTGGTGAAGCTGCTGCCCGGTGAGCATCACACGCTGTTCACCGATGTGGACGGCAATTTCCCCAATCATCATCCCGACCCCACCGACGAGAAGAACCTCGCCGATCTGAAGAGGCTCGTCGCGGAGAAGCAGCTCGATTTCGGACTTGCCTTTGACGGCGACGGCGACCGGCTGGGCGCGATCGACGGGCAAGGCCGTGTGATCTGGGGCGATCAGCTTCTGTCCATTCTGGCCGAACCCGTCCTCCGCGTGGAGCCGGGCGCGACGATCATCGCCGACGTGAAGGCGTCGCAGATGCTGTTCGACCGAGTCGCGGAACTGGGCGGCAAGCCGCTGATGTGGAAGACCGGGCACAGCCTGGTGAAGACCAAGATGAAGGAAACCCATGCGCCGCTCGCCGGCGAGATGAGCGGCCACATCTTCTTCGCCCAGGATTATTACGGCTTCGACGATGCGCAATATGCCGCGATCCGGCTGATCCAGGCGATCCATGTGATCGGCAAGTCGCTGACCGAGCTCAGGGACGCGATGCCCAGGCTGGTCAACACGCCCGAGATGCGCTTCCAGGTGGACGAGAGCCGCAAGTTCGCGGTGGTCGACGAAGTGCTCGACCGGCTGGAAGCCGAAGGCGCCGATGTCGACCGCACCGACGGCGCACGCGTGAACACCGCCGACGGCTGGTGGCTGCTGCGCGCGTCGAACACGCAGGACGTGCTCGTCGCCCGTGCCGAGGCCGGGGACCAGGCCGGGCTCGACCGGCTGCTCGCCCAGATCGACGATCAGCTCGCCAAGAGCGGCCTGGTGCGCGGAGAGACGGTGGCGCATTGATGGCGGCCGGATCGATCCCCGCATTCCTCGACGCGCTCGACTCCGGTCACCGCGCCGCCGTCGATGCGCTGCGAGGGCTGGTGGCCGAGGCCGCGCCGGGGCTGGTCGAGGAGTTGAAGTGGAACGCGCCGAGCTTCCGCGACGCGCGGGATCACAAGGTGACGCTCGGCATCGACCGCAAGGGCGGCGTCCGGATCGTCCTGCATCGCGGCGCCACGGCGAAGACGGCGACGGGCTTCCGGTTCGAGGATCCCGCGGGCCTCGCGGCCTGGCCGGCGCCCGATCGCGGCGTGATCCAGCTGCGCGACGCGGACGACGTCGCCGCCCATGCCGATGCACTGCGCGACCTCGTCCGCCGCTGGATCGCCGCCACCGCCTGATGCCCCGTCGGGCGATTTGACTCGCAATTCCGCGTCCCTCCCCCCATTTGGGGGTCATGGCGTCATCCCACCCGCCCATCATCCGCGTCATCGATCTCGAAACCACCGGCGACAAGCCGCCGGCCCATGCCGTGTGCGAGATCGGCTGGCAGGACGTCGCGATGGGCAAGGACGGGCGCTGGGAGCTCCATGGCGAAGGCGGCAACCGGTTGGTGAACCCCGGCCGGCCGATCCCTCCGCTCACCATGGCGATCCACCATATCCGCGACGAGGACGTCGCCGACGCGCCCTGGTGGCACGACGTCGCGCGGCCGATCCTCGATCCCTGGCCGCGCCGGGTGGCGCTGGCGGCGCACCGGGCAAGCTTCGAGGAGCAATATTGCACCCCGGCCCTCACTCGCGGCGCCGACTGGATCTGCACCTGGAAATGCGCGCTGCGGCTGTGGCCCGACAGCGGCGGCTTCTCGAACCAGTTCCTGCGCTACTGGCGCAATCCCGAGGGGCTGGAGCACGAGCGCGGCCTGCCCGCGCACCGCGCCTTTCCCGACGCCTATGTCACTGCGCATCATCTGCGCGACATGCTGAACGAGGTCGGCGTCGCACAACTGGTCGAATGGTCCAGATCGCCGGGGCTGCTGCCGCGCGTCCGCTTCGGGCCCGATCGCGGCAAGGAATGGGGCGAGATCGACGATGATTCGCTCGCCGTCTTCCTGAACGATCGCGACGAGGACGTGCGCTTCACGGCCCAGACCGAGCTGGCGCGCCGGCGCGGCGGGGCGCCGGCGGGGCACAACGCTCCGGCCCAGCGGCTGCTGTTCTGATCTAGCGCCGCCCGGCGATCAGCCAGCGCACCCCTTCGAGGACGATACCGTAGACCAGATGCGAGGCCGCGCCATAGGCATGCTGGGCAAGCGGCGTGTCTTCCGGCCCCGGCGCCAGGCCGGCGGCTTCGTCGAGCAGCGCGCTGGTGGCAATGCCATAGGCTCCGCCGAAACCGGCACTCGCCTCGGGCTTGTATTCGGTGATGACGCCATAGATGCCGCCGAGCACCGCGCCGGCGATATAGGGGACGGCCATCCCGGCCTGTTCGCGCCGGGGCTCGGGCAGCGGCGTGCCGATCAGCGCCTCGCTCGCCTTGCCGGCGGCCTTCTCCGTCGCCGGCTCCGCGTCCCTGTCATCCTCGGGCAGCAGCTTCGCCGCCTGGTGCTGAAAGGCGGCCATCGCCGCGGAAGCGACCAGCCCCGCGGCGACACCGGCGAGAAGACCGAGAAACGGGCGGGGCTTTGCCATCGGGAACTCCGGGACAGGGATGGGCTCGATGCGCCCCTCCCTGCCCGGCTCCCGGCGTCACATCAATATCGGGGCAATCAATATTGGATGCGCTCGGCCTTGAGATTGTGCTTGGCGAGATAGGCCTGGACGCTGTCGCCGCCGGCCAGGTGGCCCGCGCCGACCGCGATGAACACGGTGCCCGGCTTGGCCATGCGCGCGTCGATCCAATCGGCCCAGCGGGCGTTGCGGTCGGCAAGCAGCACCTTGGCCAGCTCGGGCGTCCTGCGCATTTCCTCGTTCAGCGTCGCGCCGAGCGCATCGGGATCGCCCGCACTCCATTGCTCGACCATCTTGTCGAGCTGCGGGCCGATCTTGTCGAACTCCTTCACCGTATGCGCCAGGAACTTGACCTGCAGGCCTTCCGGCAGCGTGTCGAAGAACCCGATCTGCTGCTCGAAGGTCTCGAGCCCTTCCAGCCGCTTGTTGGCCGACTTGGCGGCGGCGGTGATGGTCACCTCCACGCCGCTGGAAGGATCATAGCCCAGCTTGGCCAGCGGCAGCATGCTGAGCATCATCGCCGCATACCATGGCTCGAAGCGATCCAGCGCGGTGGCCGGCATGCCGAGGCTGGCCAGCGCGCCCGCAAGCGCCGGCCGGGCATCTTCGGGCAGCTTGGCGGTGAGCGCGGGGTCGGCCTGCGGCGCCGTCGCGGCCTTCGTGATCACCCCCTGCATCACCGTGGGCTCGGGCATCACCATCTCGAGCACCACCGTGTCGCTCTTGTCGAACGCGGCCTTCACCGCCTTGTCGAACCAGCTGAGTCCCGGCTTCAGGACATGGACGGTGCCGAAGAGATAGACGGTGGTATCGGCATCCTTGACCACCCAGAGCGCAGGATCGGCTTCCCTGGCGGCCGGCGCCGCGGCGGTGGCCGGCGCGGCCTGGGCATAGGCAATGGCCGGCAGGGTGGCGAGAGCAGTGAAGCCCGCCAGAACGGTGAGCAACTTCTTCTTCAACATCGCGGGATCACTCCAGTTGCGCGGCCCTCAAGGCCGAAGTTTCTTCCAGAAATAGACGGCGCTCATGACAATCACGGTCGCCACGAAGAGGATTTCATGATCGGGCTCGCGAACCAGGCCGCCCTTCCACAGGAAGAACCAGGCGGGATAGACGAGCGCGTAGAAATTGATCGCGATCGTGCCCGCGATCAGATTGTCCTGCCGCTCCACCTCGTCGATATCGCGGTAGAAATACCAGGTGCCGCCGCCCAGCACGGCGACGAAGATCACGGTGATCGTGATCGCCCAGATCGCGGGCAGGCTGCCCGACGGGCTCTTCTCGATCGCGACGAGCGTGCCGCCGATCACGGCGCCGAGCAGCATGAAGCCCGACATCATCAGCCAGAAACGATTGCGGCGCGCCACCTCGGCACGTTCGCCGGGCCCCGCATGCTCAGTCATCCCCGCCTCCCGACTCGCCATCGAAAAATATCTCCTCGATGGGCATGGCGAACAGGCGCGCGATCTTGAACGCGAGCGGCAGCGACGGATCGTGCTTGCCCGTCTCGATCGCGTTCACCGCCTGGCGCGACACGCCGAGCCGACCGCCAAGCTCCGCCTGGCTCCAGTCGCGTTCGGCGCGCAGCACTTTCAGCCGGTTTCGCATCCGTTGTTCGGCATGTCCCCATGACCTGACATCTTGTCAGGTACACCTTACATAGCGAGTCGCGTGCGATTGTCAACAAGACCTGACATAATGTCAGGCTCGGCTAGCTCGCGATTTCCTTGATCGGAACGGATGCGTCGACGATCGCCGCCGGATCCACGGCAAGCCCCTCCACCACCAGCCTGCGGCCCTGGACATAGTCCTTGACCGCGTTGACGCAGTCGAGGGCGATCACCCGGCCCCGGCGATAATAGACCAGCGAGAAACTGCGCGCGGCGGGATCGCCGCGGACCACCGCGGCATCATGCCCGGCCGAGATGCCGACGGTCTGGAGCTTGAGGTCATACTGGTTGGACCAGAACCAGGGCACGGCGTCGTAGCTCGCCTCGACGCCGCAGATCGTCTTCGCCGCGACATTGGCCTGGTCGTTCGCGTTCTGGACCGATTCGAGGCGGACCGCGGTATCGGCGGCATAGCGGTTCACATGCAGCGCACAGTCGCCGATCGCGAAGACGTCCGCCAGGCTGGTACGGCACTGCGCATCGACGAGCACGCCGTTTCCGCCGACCGCGCCGGCCGCGAGCAGCGGCTCGACGGCGGGCAGGATGCCGATGCCGACAATGGCCATGTCGGCGGGGATCACTTCGCCATTCGCCAGGCGCACGCCGGTGACCCGAACCTCGCCCTCGATCGCCTCGACCTGCGCGCCGAGCCGGATCTCGACGCCGTGCGCGCGATGCTCGGCCTCGAAGAAGCGCGACAGCGGCGCGCCGGCGACTCGGGCGAGAACGCGGTCCAGCGCCTCGATCACGGTGACCTGCTTGCCGAGCTTGGCGAGGACGGCCGCCGCCTCCAGCCCGATATAGCCGCCGCCGACCACCGCGACCCGGGCGACCCCGTCCAGTTCGGCCATCATCCGGTCGACATCGGCGCGGGTGCGCACGGTGTGGATGCCGGCAAGGTCATGGCCGTCACAGGCCAGGCGACGCGGCTTGCCGCCGGTCGCCCAGATCAGCCGGCCATATCCGATCGGCTCGCCATCGGCGGTGACTTCATGCGCGACAGGATCGACCGCGGTGACGGTGCGGCCGGGGAGCAGCGCCACCCGGCGCTCCTCCCAAAAGGCCGCGTTGCGGATCAGCAGCCGCTCGAAGGCCTTCTCGCCCGAGAGATATTCCTTGGAGAGCGGCGGGCGCTCATAGGGCAGTTCGGGCTCGTCGCCGAGCAGCGCGATGCTGCCTTCGAACTTGTTCTGGCGAAGCGCGATCGCGGCCTGGGCGCCGCCATGGCCGGCGCCGACGATGAGGACGTCGTACTTCATGCCTTCAGCCGCTCCGCATGCCAGGCGACATGGTCGCCGAGGAAGGTAGAGACGAAATAATAGCTGTGGTCATAGCCCGGCTGGAGCCGCTGGGTCAGCGCGATGCCCGCCCGGCTACAGGCAGCCTCCAGCAGTTCGGGCTTGAGCTGGGTGTCGAGGAACGGATCGCCGGCGCCGGTATCGACCAGCAGTTCGGGCAGGCGCGCGCCGTCCTCGATCAGGGCGACGGCGTCATATGCGCGCCACGCCCCCCGATCCGCGCCGAGATACCCGCCCAGCGCCTTCTCGCCCCAGGGCACCCGGCTCGGCGCCGCGATCGGCGAGAAGGCGGAGACCGAGCGGAAGCGCTCCGGATGGCGCAGGCCGATGGTGAGCGCGCCATGCCCCCCCATCGAATGGCCGGTAATGCCCTGGCGGCCCATGTCCGCGGGAAATTCCGCGCCGACCAGTGCCGGCAGCTCCTGCTCGACATAGCTGCGCATCCGGAACCGCGCCGCCCAGGGCGCTTCGGTCGCATCGAGATAGAAGCCGGCGCCCTGGCCGAAATCATAGGCCTCGTCGTCGGGCACGTCCGGCCCGCGCGGCGACGTGTCCGGCGCGACCAGGATCACGCCGTGCCGCGCGCAGGCCGCCCGATACTCGCCCTTCTCGGTGACGTTGGCATGGGTGCAGGTGAGGCCCGAGAGGAACCACAGCACCGGCAGCTTCGCGCCCGGCGCATGCTCGGGCACGAAGGCGGAGAAGGTCATGTCGGTGCCGGTGACTTCGGAAGCATGGCGATAGACGCCCTGCACGCCGCCCTGGGACTTGTTCGAGGAAAGCAGTTCCATGGGCGGCCCTTCAGCGGAAGACGATGGTACGATTGCCGTTGCGGAAGACGCGGCGTGCACCGATCCACTGCACCGCGCGGGCGAGCACCTGCGCCTCGATGTCGCGGCCGATGCGGATCATGTCGTCGACCGAGGCGCGGTGGTCGACTCGCTCGACCGCCTGCTCGATGATCGGCCCTTCGTCGAGGTCGCCGGTGACGAAATGCGCGGTGGCGCCGATCAGCTTCACTCCGCGCGCATGCGCCCGATGATAGGGCCTGGCGCCCTTGAACCCCGGCAGGAAGCTGTGATGGATGTTGATGCAGCGCCCCGCCAGCCGATCGGCGAGCGCGGGCGACAGGATCTGCATGTAGCGCGCGAGGATCAGATAGTCCGCATCGGCGCGGGCGAACTCGGCGAGCAGCGCCGCCTCCTGCGATGCCTTGTCCTCGGGCAGCAGGACGAAGGGCAGGCCGTGCCATTCGGTGAGGTCGCGCAGCGTGTCATGGTTCGAGACCACGCCCGCGATCTCGACCCCCAGGCCGCCGGTCTTCCAGCGGTGGAGCAAGTCGTTGAGGCAGTGCGAACCCCGCGACACCGCGATCAGGATGCGCGGGAACCTGTCGCTCTCCGCCATCGCCCAGTCGAAGCCGAAGCGCTCCGCCACGGGTGCGAAATCCCCGCGCAGCACCGCGGTCTCGAATGGCTCCCCCACCGCCTTGAACTCGACGCGCATGAAGAAGCGGCCCGAATCGAGATCGGCATATTGCTGGCTGTCGAGGATGAAGCCGTCGCGCGCCGCAAGGAATCCGCTCACTGCCGCGACGATGCCCGGCCGGTCCTCGCAATCGAGAGTCAGGATCCAGGCCGGCGCGGTCATGCGCGGCGGGCCGGGCACCGCGACATCACAGCGCCTCCACCTGCGTCGCCGTGGCCGCGTCGCCGGTATTGGGGGTGCCGGTCGGCTCGATGACGATCAGCTTCACTTCGCCCTGGCGCGCGACCGGCCGGTGCTCGACGCCGCGCGGCACCACGAAGATCTCGTCCGGGCGGAGGGTCACGATGCGGTCGCGCAGCTCGATGTCGAGCACGCCTTCGAGCACCAGGAAGAAATCGTCGGTCTCGGGATGGCTGTGCCAGACGAACTCGCCCTCCACCTTCACGATGCGGATGTCATTGTCGTTGTAGCGCGCGACGATGCGCGGCGCCCAATGTTCCGAGAAGCCGGCGAACTTCTCCGCCAGGTTGACGACTTCGCTCATGCCGGCACGCGCCACAGCCCGCACAGCTTGTTGCCGTCGGGGTCGCGGAGATAGGCGAGGTGCATCTTGCCGAAGGGCAGGTCGCGCAGGCCGGGCGGATCCTCGATCGACTTGCCGCCCGCCGCGACGCCGGCATCGTGCCAGGCCACGACCTGCTCGGGGCTGTCCATCGCGAAACCGATCGTGCCACCATTGGCATGGCAGGCAGGATCGCCGTCGAGCGGCATGGAGACCATGAAGATCCCGCCATTGTGCAGGTAGATCAGCCGGCCCTTGTCGTCGGTCATCGCCGGCCTGCCGCCGACCGCGCCGAACAGTGCGTCGTAGAAGGCCCGCGAGCGGGCAAGATCGTTGCTGCCGAGCATGACGTGGCTGAACATGGCGCTCTCCTCAATAGACGACGACGCTGCGGATGCTCTCGCCCGCATGCATCAGGTCGAAGCCCTTGTTGATCTCCTCCAGCGCGAGGACATGGGTAATCATCGGATCGATCGCGATCTTGCCGTTCATGTACCAGTCGACGATCTTCGGCACATCGGTCCGGCCCTTGGCGCCGCCGAACGCCGTGCCCTTCCAGACGCGGCCGGTGACCAGCTGGAACGGGCGCGTCGCGATCTCCCTGCCCGCCTCCGCCACGCCGATGATGATCGATTCGCCCCAGCCGCGATGGCAGCATTCGAGCGCGGTGCGCATCACCTCGGTATTGCCGGTGGCATCGAAGGAATAATCGGCACCGCCGTCGGTGAGCGCAAGCACCTCGGCGATCACCGTCTCGCGCGACTTGCCCTTGCCGTCGATGAAGTGCGTCATGCCGAACTGGCGGCCCCATGCCTCGCGGTCCGGATTGATGTCGACGCCGACGATCACGTCCGCGCCGACCATCCGGGCGCCCTGGATCACGTTGAGGCCGATCCCGCCCAGGCCGAACACCACCACCTTCTCGCCGACCTGGACCTTGGCGGTGTTGACCACCGCGCCGACGCCGGTGGTGACGCCGCAGCCGATATAGCAGCTGGTCTGGAACGGCGCGTCCTCGCGGATCTTCGCCACCGCGATCTCGGGCAGCACAGTGAAGTTCGAGAAGGTCGAGCAGCCCATATAATGGTAGATCGGCTGGCCCTTGTACGAGAACCGGGTCGTGCCGTCGGGCATCAGGCCCTTGCCCTGGGTGGCGCGGATCGCGGTGCACAGGTTGGTCTTGCCCGACAGGCACGACTTACACTGGCGGCATTCGGGCGTGTAGAGCGGGATCACATGGTCGCCCGGCTTCACGCTGGCGACGCCCGCACCCACTTCGCGCACGATGCCCGCGCCCTCATGGCCGAGCACGCTGGGGAAGATGCCCTCGGAATCGAATCCGTCGAGCGTATAGGCGTCGGTATGGCAGATCCCCGTCGCCATGATCTCGACCAGCACTTCGCCGGCCTTGGGTCCTTCGAGGTCGAGCTCGACGATCTCGAGCGGCTTCTTCGCTTCGAAGGCGACGGCGGCGCGGGTCTTCATGGGTCTTGCTCCTTGCTCGCAGGCCTGATCGGGGAAACCCGGCCCGGTTGCAATGGGAGTCAGCGCGGGATGCGGTCTTCCGGCTTGCGCAGGGTCAGGAAGATGCCGCCCCACCAGGCGATCCCGGCGAACGCGGCGACGTCCAGCAGGGCGCGCGCGAAGCCGGAGGCGAGGACGAGACCGGCAAAGGCGAGGCCGGCGAGCAGCACCCAGCCGGGAAGGCTGCGCGCGACACCCGCCTCGCGCACGCTCAGCACCGCCCAGAGCGCGATGCCGGCATGGCCGAGCGCCGTGAGCGTCGCGACGAGATCGCCCCGCGGCGAGATCCGGCCGACACCGAGCAGCGCCGCCGCCTCGATGCTGAAATGCGCAGCGACGGCCAGGCACAATATTCCCCCGGCGCCGACGAACAGCGCCGCGTCGCGCGCCGGCGTGCGCGGCCCGATCGGCCCGGCCAGCGTCAGCATCGCGAGCAGGATCGCACCCGCGAATACGCAGCGGACGATCTCGCCGGCAAGCAGCAGGCCCCAATGGGCGCGCGCGGCATCGAAGCTGCCCCGGGCGATCGCCGCGAACGGCTCCGAGGCGCCGGCCAGGTCGTGCGAAACGTCGCCGAGCACGATCAGCGCGATGGTGAGCAACAGGCAGAGCAGCGCCGCCACCGTGCCGAAGGGCCTGCCATGATCGCCGACAAAGGATCGCTGCATCCCGCATCTCCCATATGTGTATTATCTAAATAATACACCACTGCCCCGGGCGAGGCAAGCCGCCGGCCGCACAGGGCCGATATCGCCGAAACGGCGGCAATCCGCGGCGACGCCGCGAGAGGCCCGTGCTATTTTTCCGGCCGCGCGGGATGGCGGGAGAGAAGGATGGTAGAGGCTCCGAACGCAGCGGCGGGCAACGTCTATGTGATGAACCTGACCAGCCAGGATCTCAACCTGAGCATCAACGGCCTGGGAACCTCGGGCGGCACGATTCCGGGCTGGGGCCAATCGGGCAGCAACCGATATCAGCCCGGCATGCAGGCAGTGCCGCGGACGCTCAACGCGGGCGACGGCCCGGGCAAGTTCTTCAACGGCAACAACAGCCTCGCTCTCTTCTGGATCGACGGGCTGTTCTTCGCGGCGGTCCGGATCGACGGCAGCCAGATTCCGCTCAACCAGGACCTGGTCCTGGTGGTCGAACGCAACAAGTGGCAGCTCGTCAATCAATATGCGGTGCTGGTCGCCAGCGGCGACGTGAGTCCGATGTCCATGCTGCGCGACGCGCTGGAAATGACGGAGCCGCGGGACGGCTGACCCCGGGCGCGCGGGCTTCCGCGCTTGGCCGATCGCGCCCACTGCGCCTATGGGCGCGGGGATGCCCCATTTCGAAGCGCAGCGCCGTGACCTTGCCGACCTCGCCGAACGCAGCCGTGCGCGACGGCTGGCCCAGCGGGCGGGACGGGATTTCTCCTCCAACGACTATCTGGCCCTGGCCGGCGATCCTGCGCTGGCGGCGGCGGTGCGCGCGGCGATCGATGCGGGCATCCCGATCGGGTCCGGCGGATCGCGGCTGCTGCGGGGCAACCACGAAGCGCATGAGGCGCTGGAAGTGGAAGCCGCACGGTTCTTCGGCGCCGGGAGCGCCCTCTATTTCTCGACCGGCTATGCCGCCAATGCGGCGCTGCTCGCCACGCTGCCGCAGCGCGGCGACCTGATCGTCCACGACATGCTGATCCATGCCAGCGCGCACGAAGGCATGCGGCTGAGCCGGGCGGAAGCGCGCGAGGCCGCGCACAACGATGTCGGCGCGTTCGAGCACGCCATCGCGGCGTGGCGGCACGCGGGCGGCACCGGGCGCATCTGGATCGCCGTGGAAAGCCTCTATTCCATGGACGGCGACCAGGCGCCGCTCGACCAACTCGCCGCGCTGGCGGACCGGCACGAAGCAGTGCTGCTGGTCGACGAAGCGCACGCCACCGGCGTGTTCGGGCCGCAGGGGCGCGGGCTGGCGGCAGGGCTGGCGGGGCGCGAGAACCTGATCACGCTGCATACCTGCGGCAAGGCGCTGGGCTGCGAAGGCGCGCTGCTGTGCGGGCCGCGGGTGGTGCGCGACTTCCTGGTCAATCGCGGCCGGGCCTTCATCTTCTCGACCGCGCCTTCGCCGCTGATGGCGGAGGCGGTGCGCGCGGCGCTGGCGCTGATCGCCGAGCCGGCACGGCGCGCGCGGCTGCACGGGCTGATCCGGCAGGCGGAGGCGCTGCTGGCCCCGGTGGGCGTGCGGGCAACGGGCTCGCAGATATTGCCGCTGATGATCGGGGAAGATGCGCGGACCATGGCGATGGCGGCGGAGTTGCAGCGGCTCGGCTTCGACGTGCGCGGCATCCGCCCGCCGACCGTGCCGGCAGGGACTTCGCGGCTGCGCATCTCGCTGACTCTCAACGCCGGCGAGGACGACGTCGCCGCCCTCGCCGATGCGCTGCGGGGCCTGGCATGAGGATCGTGGTCACCGGCACCGATACCGATATCGGCAAGACCGTGTTCGCGGCCGGCCTGGCCGGAGCCCTGGGCGCGGCCTATTGGAAGCCGGTGCAGAGCGGGCTGGAGGGCGCCAGCGATGCCGAGCGGGTCGCCGCCTTGTCGGGAGCGGCGACATTGCCCGAGGCCTATCGGCTGAACACTCCCTGCTCGCCGCATCTGGCCGCCGAGATCGACGGCGTGGCGATCGATCCGGCGCGGCTCAATCCGCCCGCGATCGACCCGCTGGTGATCGAGGGCGCCGGCGGCGTGCTGGTGCCGGTGACGCGCGAGCTACTCTATGCCGACCTGTTCGCGCGCTGGCGATTGCCGGTGGTCCTGGTCGCCCGTACTGCGCTGGGCACGATCAACCACAGCCTGCTCTCGATCGAGGCGCTCCGCGCGCGCGGCGTGCCGATCCTCGGCGTGGCGTTCGTCGGGGAAGCGAACGAGGACAGCGAAGCCACCATCGCCGCGATCGGCGGAGTCCGCCGGCTTGGGCGCCTGCCGATCCTCGACCCGCTCGACCGCCCCGCCCTTGCCGCCGCCTTCGCGCGGGCCTTCACCCTCACGGACTTCACCGCATGACTTCCCCCGTCTGGCATCCGTTCACCCAGCACGGTCTCGGCGAGCCGATCCCCGAAGTGGTGCGCACCGAAGGCGCGGCGCTGCACACGCGGGACGGGCGGCGCTTCGTCGATGCGATCTCCTCCTGGTGGGTCACGACGCACGGCCATTGCCATCCGCGGATCATGGCCGCGATCGCCGAAACGGCGAGCCGGATGGACCAGATCATCTTCGCCGGCTGGACCCATGAACCGGCCGAGGCACTCGCCCGCGAACTGGCGCGGATCATGCCCGACCCGCTCCGGCACGTCTTCTTCTCCGACAGCGGCTCGACCAGCGTCGAAGTGGCGCTGAAGATGGCGCTCGGCTTCTGGGACAATCGCGGCGAGCCCCGCCACCGCATCGTCGTGATGGAGCATGGCTATCATGGCGACACGATCGGCGGCATGTCGGTCGGCGCGCGCGGCGTGTTCAACCGGCCCTATCAGCCCCTGCTGTTCGACGTGGCGACCATCCCCTTCCCCGAGCCCGGCCAGAGCAAGGCGACGCTCGACGCGCTGGAGGCGCAGTGCCGCGACAAGCCCGCCGCGCTGCTGGTCGAGCCGCTGGTGCTCGGCGCGGGCGGCATGAAATTCTACCCCGCCAGCCTGCTCGCCGAGATGCGCAGGATCTGCGCGGCGCACGAGGTACTGTTCATCGCCGACGAAGTGATGACGGGATGGGGCCGCACCGGAACCTTGCTCGCCTGCGAGCAGGCGGGCGTGGTGCCCGACATCCTCTGCCTGTCCAAGGGGCTGACCGGCGGGGCGATCCCGCTGGCCGTCACGATGGCGACCGCAGCGATCTTCGAGGCGCACCTGTCGACCGATCGCGCCCGCATGTTCTTCCACTCGTCGAGCTACACCGCCAATCCGATCGCCTGCGCGGCGGCCAACGCCAATCTGGCGATCTGGCGCGACGAGCCGGTGCGCGAACGCATCGCCGACCTGGGCGACCGCCAGCAGGACCATCTCGACGCGCTGGCCCGGCATCCGCTGGTCCGCAATCCGCGCCGGCTGGGCACGATCGTCGCCGCCGAGATCGGCACGGGCGAATCGGCCTATCTCGATTCGGTGGGCCCGCGCCTCAGGTCCTTCGCGCTGGAGCGCGGCGTGCTGATCCGGCCGCTGGGCAACACGGTGTATGTGATGCCGCCCTATTGCATCGACGATGCCGATCTCGACGCGACCTATGGCGCGGTGACGGCGTTTCTGGAGCGGGAACCCCGGATGGGGGATCTGTTCGCCTTCTAGGGGCGAGTGGTGCTGCCGGTGAGGATTGAACTCACGACCTCAGCCTTACCAAGGATGCGCTCTACCACTGAGCTACGGCAGCACTCGCTCGAACGGTCCGGCAGTGCCGGGTCCCAAGCGGGAGGCGCCTATGTGCTTGGGCGGGACCGATTGTCAACCCGCCCATGGACGGTTTATCGCAGGAAGATGAGCGAAGCGGAGAAGAAGGCCCGCCTGGCCGAGGCGTTGCGGGTCAATCTGAGGAAACGCAAGACGCAGGCACGGGCGCAGGCCACTGTCGGCGACCCGCCCGATTCCCAGGGCCCGGATTCCCAGGGCCCCGATTCTCAGAGCGACGCCACCCATAGCGATACGCGGTCCGCGGCATCATAGGCGTTGCGCGCGATCGCGTGCGGCCCGAGCAGATATACCGCCATCGTGACCGCACCCGCCAGGAACCACATCACCCGATAGGTGCGCACTTCGCTTCTAACCATGCCAACTCGTCCCCGCCCAGCTGCGGACCCAGGATCCGCAGGACTTCAGCATGATAGGCATTGAGCCAGGCAAGTTCCTGCACGGTTAGCAGAGATGGTTTAATCAGCGTTCGCTCAATCGGCGCGAAGGTCAGCGTCTCGAAGCCGAGCATCTGTTGTTCCGCACCCGAAATCAACTGCTTGACCACCAGCACCAGGTTCTCGATCCGGATGCCAAATTCCTGCGCCTTATAGTAACCGGGCTCGTTCGACAGGAACATGCCCTCGCGCAGCGGCTCCAGGCTCTGGCCGCCCGGATAATAGGGCTGGGCGATGCGCTGCGGGCCCTCGTGCACCGACAGGTACGAACCGACGCCATGCCCGGTGCCATGGCCGTAATCGAGGCCGACTTCCCACAAGGGGCGCCGCGCGAAGCTGTCGAGCTGGGCGCCGGTGGTGCCGTCGGGGAAGATCGCGGTGGCGATGGCGATATGGCCCTTCAGGACGCGCGTGAAGCGGTCCCGCATCTCGTCGCTCGCCTCGCCCACCGGCATCACCCGCGTCACATCGGTGGTGCCATCCGCATATTGGCCGCCCGAATCGACGAGATAGAGCTGGCCGAGTTCGATCGGCAGGCTCGATTCGTCCGTCACCTTGTAGTGCGGGATCGCGCCGTTGGGGCCGGTGGCGGAGATGGTGTCGAAGCTCAGGTCCTTGAGCACGCCGGTCGCCTCGCGGAATTCGCGCAGCTTGTCGGCGGCCGACATCTCGGTGAGGCCGCACCGGGGCGCGGTTTCCTCGAACCATTTCAGGAAGCGCGAGAGCGCGGCGCCGTCGCGGGCCTGGGCAGCCTTCTGCCCGGCGATCTCGGCCGGGTTCTTGATCGCCTTGGCCAGGATCACGGGGTCGCGCAGCGCCAGTATCTTCGCGCCGCCGGCATCGAGCGCATCGAACACGGCGGCGACCGCGCTGCCCGGATCGGCGGCGACGCGCTTGCCGGCAAAGCCCTTGAGCGCGGAGGCGAAGGCGGTGCGATCATGGATGCGGATCGCATTGCCGAGATGCTGGCGCACCGCGTCGCTCATCTTCTCGGGCGCGACGAACAGGTCGGCGGTGCCGTCCGCATTGACGATCGCATAGGCGAGCGCCACCGGCGTGTGGCTGACATCGGTACCGCGGATATTGAACGCCCAGGCGATCGAATCGAGCGCGGAGAGCACGACGGCGTCCGCCTTGCGCTCGGCCAGCCAGTCGGCGATCTCGGCGCGCTTGGCGGGCGAGGACTTGCCGGCGGCCGCATCGGACTGGACCGCCAGCGTCGCGGCGCTGGGCGCCGGCTTGTCCGGCCACACCGCGTCGATCGGGTTGGTATCCACCGCGACGAGCTCCGCACCCTTCTCGGCCAGCGCCTTGCGCGCTTCCTCCACCCAAATACGGGTGTGCAGCCAGGGATCATAGCCGATCCGGCCGCCGTCCGGCGCATGCGCCCCGAGCCAGCCCGACACGCTGGTGGCGGGAACGCCGACATATTCCCAATCCGCCGCCGAGACCTGCTGGCGGACCTGGAGCGTATAGCGTCCGTCGGTGAAGATCGCCGCCTCCTGGGGCAGGACGACCGCGGTGCCGGCCGAGCCCTGGAAGCCGGTGAGCCAGGCAAGGCGCTGGGCATAGGCGCCGACATATTCGGACATGTGCTCGTCGGTGAGCGGCACCACGAAACCGTCGAGACGGTCGCGCTTCAACTGCTCGCGCAGGGCCTTGAGGCGGTCGGCATAGCTGGACATCGTTTCTACTCTTAGCTGGACTCTATGGGGCTGCTTTGCGCCGTTATTCGGCAAAAGTCACACCTTGCGCTATCGCCTGACCGATGAGCGCCTTCCCCCTGCCCCGTACCGACCTGGCCACGCCCGCGCTGCTGCTCGACGTGGCGGCGATGGACCGCAACATCGCCGCGATGGCGGCCTTCGCCAGGGCGCGCGGCCTCGCGCTGCGGCCCCATGCCAAGACGCACAAGAGCGGCGAGATCGCCCGGCGGCAGATCGCGGCCGGGGCGGTCGGCATATGCTGCGCCAAGCTGGGCGAGGCGGAAGCGCTCGCGGCGGACGGGGTGGGCGACATCCACCTCACCTCGCCCGTGGTGACCCGCGGCGGCATCGCACGGCTGGCGGCGCTGGCAGCGAGGATCCGGCTCTCGGCGGTGGCGGACCATCCGGAGGCGGTGCGCGCGCTGGCGGGCTGCGGCGCGACGATCTTCGTCGATGTCGACCCCGGCAAGCACCGCACCGGCGTGACTTCGCCCCGGGCCGCCGTCGCGCTGGCGCAGGCGATCGCGGAGGCCGGGCTGACGCTGGGCGGCGTGCAATATTATTGCGGGTCCGAGCAGCACATCGCCCGTTTCGCGGATCGGCAAGCGGCGATCGCGGAAAGGACCGCCTATCTGCGCACCGTGCTGGCGGCATTGGCGGCGGCGGGGTTCGCTATTCCCGTGGTGACCGGCGCCGGCACCGGCACCTTTGCGATCGACGCCGATCTGGGCGTACTCACCGAGCTGCAGGTGGGGAGCTATATCTTCCTCGACCGCGAATATCGCGACTGCGAACTGGCGGGGCCGCGCTTCGAGCAGGCGCTCTGGGTGGATTCCAGCGTGGTCAGCGCGAACACGCCCGGCATGGTGACGATCGATGCGGGATTGAAGTCCTTCGCCACCGATGCCGGGGTGCCTGTGCCCGCGTCAGGCACCGCGCGATACGCCTTCATGGGCGACGAGCAGGGTGCGCTGATCGGCGAGGATCTGCCGGGCCTGGCGGAACGCGTCACGCTGGTTCCGCCGCACTGCGACCCGACGGTGAATCTGTACGACGTCTACCACCTGGCGGAGGGCGGCACGGTGACCGGCGCCTGGCCGGTGACCGCGCGCGGCCGCTCCACCTAGCATCTATCGACGGACATAGTGGCAGCGCTTCTTGGCGGTGATGCTGCGATCGATCGCCCGGCCGCCGAGCGCACCGCCCACACCGCCCACCGCGGCGCCGAGCAGGCCGTGGCCGATGATCGCAGGGCCGGCGAGTACGCCCACCGCGGCGCCGCCGACCAGGCCGGCCGTGCCGGTCGAGCGGCGGCACTTCTTGTAATAGGTGCGCGACTTGGACGACTTGCCCTTGTAGTGCGACTGGGCCTGGGCAGGCGCCGTCGGAACGACCGCGACGGGCATGGCCAGTGCGAGGGCGGCAGTGGCCGCGATGAGCTTGCGCATGATTTCCATCCCTTCTTCGAATCCAATGTGCAGACAACTTGCCGGATGGCCGGCGGTTGCATGAACCGAAAACAACAGGGCGTTCATCGGGATCGTTCGCGGTGCCCGGCGCATTGTCCGCGGCATGACAGGCGCCGGCATCCCGACCCCGCGCGAACGGATCGGCAGCGCGTTCGGCGCGCTGGCGCTGGTGGCGCTGCTCGTCTGGATGCTGATGCGCGGGCTGGGCGTGAACCTGCACCTCGTCCCCGCGCCGGCGATGCGGCTGGTCGCCTTCGCGCTGCCCCCGCCTCCCCCGCCGGAACCGCGAGTCGCACCCAAGCCGAAGCCGCACGCGCCCCGGGAAGCCGGCAAGGCCGCGCCGCCCAACCTGGTGTCCCGCGCCAGCGAAGTGGCCGCACCGGTGAAGACGCCCCTGCCCCAGCCGCTTCCCGCCGCGACGATCCCGGCACAGGGCAGTGACGCGCATTCGGGCAATGCGCCGGTCGCCGGACCGGGCACCGGCGCGGGCGGGTCCGGCACCGGCTCCGGAGCGGGCGGCGACGGCGACGGATCGGGCGGCGGGGGCGGCACGGTGCTGCGGCTGCTCGAGGGCAGGATCACCGGGCGCGATTATCCGAAGGCCGCGGCGGAGGCCGGCGCGAGCGGCACGGTGGGTCTGCGCTTCACGGTGGGCGTGAACGGGCGGGTGACCGATTGCCAGGTGACGCGATCGAGCGGCAGCGCCGATCTCGACGAGACGACCTGCCGGCTGATCAGGAAACGCTTCCGCTATGCGCCGAGCCGCGATGCGAACGGCAGGCCCTATGCGGACACGGTGACGGGAGAGCAGGTATGGGAATTGTACGACCGGCCGGATCGCGCACCCTCGCCCTGAACGCGCCCGCCCGGCAGGCGTGGCACAAATGGGCCATCATCACGAACCATATGGGTTTGCACTGCGCCCGGACCCCTGCCGGACCGGCATGCGAACACAGAAGGCCGGCGCTTGCACGTTGCAGCTGACGGTGGACCGGTGCGCAGCCGTTCGGCTCAAGTCGAAGCTTCAGGCGCGCGCTCGAGGCGCCCATAAAATGAAAGAGGCCGCCGGGGCGTCTCCCGACGACCCGGCGACCTCCGACATGGTCAGCGGCCGGAAGCTCCAGCCCGGGAGACCATGCGGACCGCTTTGCTTCGGACTGACGCCGTTGATTGGAGGAGGATACCTCCCGCGCGCCTTACGATCGGAGGGCTTCCGATCGCGTCCGTCTGCTCAGCGGTGCGTCTCCCGAACGAACTGAACCGACCCCATTGCTGAACCATGAGACATCGGATCACCTCCTTTCGCTAGTTGAAGAAGCACGCACCCTCAAAGGGCACGCCAACTATTTGAATCACTGCGAGTCGCAGAACAAGTCTTGTATAAAATCTTTTTCTGAGCGATTCTGGAATTCTGGGCCGCAAAGCCGGGAACCTGCCCGGCGACTCACGCCCCCTCCCATATCCCAAGGCTTCGCGCCGGTGCATGTCGGAGTCCGGCTTGCGCGAATAGCGCCGGCATTCGCCGGACTGGCGCTTGCGGATCATCGCGTCTCTCCTCGCGCCATCGACGCGCGCGGACGGCCGATCTATCCGCGGCAATCCTCGGCGACGCGCAGCACCTCGGCATAGGCGGGCACCACCAGCGTGGGCAGGCCGTTGCCCTGGACGAGGAATCGCCCGCGACTATAGCCCATTGCGTCGAGCAGCGGATCCGCCGGGGCGAACTCGGCGGCCAGCCGCGGTGCCGCGCCGGAGAGCGGCTGGACCGCGATTTGGCGGAGCGTGCTGGTGGTGCGCACGGTGACGCTCGCCACGCCCTCGCCCTTGCGCGAAAGCACCACTCGGCCGCGGCCGGCGTCGCAGCGCAGGATCAGTTCGGCCTCGCCCCCGGCCACGCCGAAGAACGCGACCGAACCGCGCCCGTCCTGGCGATAGACCCAGTCGCCGGGGGTGAGCGGCCAGTCGCGCCAGTCCGGGCCCTGGGGCACGGGCGACGGCGCCGGAGCCGGCGCGGGAGCAGGCGCAGGGACGGGCCTGGGCGGGGGCGCGGGCGGCGGCACCACGCGCGGCGTTTCCGAACAGCCCGCGATGGCGAGCGCGGAGGCGAAGACGAGCAGCTGGCGTCGCATGCGCGGCCTTATGCGGGAAGTGCCCGGGCGGCTCAACCGCTACGGCGACGAAACGGCCTGTCGCTTCGTTCTACCGCGGCAGCACCCTTCAGACCCGCTTCATGCCCTTGGCGATCCAGGGCTGGCGCGCCGCCTCGCATTCGCTTTCGGGGAGAGACGACCAGTCGAATGCGAATTCGGTGGCGGCATCGAACGTCGCGCCGGTGCAATTGCCCACCAGGCTCGCATCCTGATCCGCAAGCTTCGCCCCTTCCAGGCGCGCGCCCCGCAGGCTTGCGCCGGCCAGCTCGGCATCCCGGAAATCGGCGCCGCGCAGATCGGCGTTCGAGAAGGACACGCCGCGCAGATCCGCATCGGACAGCGTCGCGAAGCGCAGCGAGGCGCTGGTGAACCGCGCGCCGGCGGCGCTGGCCCCCTGGAGCAGCGCCCGATCGAGATTGGCGCCCACGAAGGACGCATATTCGAGATAGGCATAGAAGAAGGCGGCCTGCTCGAGATGGGCACCGCGCAGATAGGCTCCCTCCATATAGGCGCCGGACAGCTCGGCGCGCTCGAGATGCACGTAGCGCAGCCGCGCCAGCCGGAAGCGGCAATCGACGAAGCTCGCCCCGGAAAGCACCGTCTTGCGGCCCAGCTGGATGCGATCGAAGGCGGATCCGGCGAGCGGCAGGCCGCCCCGGAGCACCGCCTCCCATTCCTCGCTCAATATGGTCTGCTCCGCGGCCGCGATGGCGCAGGGGCGAAGCTTGCGCCGTGCGCCAGCGATCTCGCGCTTCATTTCGATGACGGCGCGCGTCACGTCGCGCCCCTCGAGCCGTCTGAAACGCTCGCGCCAATCCTGCAGCCAGTTCCCAACGATGCTGCTGCCGGTCGCCTCGGCGCTGGCGACCAGCCGCGCCCGCAGCAGCTCGAAGGCGGGGCGCTGGAAGCTCTTGCCATATTCGCCGCGCAGGAACGCGCGCATCTGGTGCAGCGCCGCGATCTGCAGCGTCTCGCGCGCGGCGGCGGGGAATTTCTCGTCGATGGCGCCGGCGGCGCGCATCTGGATCTCCTGGAATTCCTTGAGGTTCACGTCCTTGCGCTGGTTGTCGAGCGTCGCGTTGACGTTGAGGTCGCGGAAGAGCCAGAGCAGGAAGGCGGAGGGCACGCCGATCAGCAGCAGCAGGATCTGCGCGGCCTCCCGCCACTCGAGCCGCGGCGCCTGCGCATCGGTGAACAGCCGGTGGAACGCCGCCACGACGCCGCGCGCCTCCTGCGGGAACAGCAACGAGAGGATGGTGGCGATGCCGAGCGGCACGAAGATGCCGACCAGGGCAAGCGCGACCGGCTTGGGCCAATGGCGCCGCAGCCCCATCCCCCGGGGCCGGCGCAGCCACAGGCGGAACCGCAGCCACGCCAGGCGCGCGCCGATCCGAAGCGCGAAGCGGACCTCGTGCCGCGGGCCGAACAGGTCGTCCAGCCACCAGCGCGAGACGCGCCTCCTCCATCCGGCCATCCGCTCCCCTTTCCACCCGCGATCGCATGGCAGGATTATCGCGACGGGCTCAGGAGTCCAGCGCAGGCCCCGGGGCCATATCGGCATTCAAGTCGGACGCCCGTCATCGCCGCCATTCCCGCACAAGCGGGGATGACGACGGAGAATCGGATACGCGTTCAGGCTCTCAGGCTAGCGCCGGCTGCCGCCGCCCCATTTCTTCTGCACCTTGCCGTAGCGCGTCTTGCGCGTTCCCGGCTTGCCCTCGTTGCTGCGCCCCATCACCGGCGCCTTGCGCTGGTCCTCGGGCAGGCCCAGTTCCTCGGCCTCCAGCGCGCGGATCTCGTCGCGCAGGCGGCCGGCCTCCTCGAATTCGAGGTTCGCCGCCGCGTCGCGCATCTTCTTCTCGAGCTCCTCGATATAGGCGCGCAGATTGTGGCCGACCATGTGCGGGCGATCGGCGTCGATCTCCACCGTCACCTGGTCCTTCGAGGCGACATGGGCGATGATGTCGCCGATATTCTTCTTCACCGTCTCCGGCGTGATGCCGTGCTCCGCATTATATTCCTGCTGCTTCTCGCGGCGGCGGCCGGTCTCGGCGAGCGCGCGCTCCATGCTGCCGGTCATGCGATCGGCATAGAGGATCACGCGCCCTTCCACGTTGCGCGCCGCGCGGCCGATCGTCTGGATCAGCGAGGTCTCGCTGCGCAGGAATCCTTCCTTGTCCGCATCGAGGATCGCCACCAGCCCGCACTCCGGGATGTCGAGCCCCTCGCGCAGCAGGTTGATGCCCACCAGTACGTCATAGACGCCCATGCGCAGGTCGCGGATCAGCTCGATGCGCTCCAGCGTCTCGGTGTCCGAGTGCATGTAGCGGACCTTCACCCCGGCTTCGTGCATATACTCGGTCAGGTCCTCGGCCATGCGCTTGGTAAGCGTGGTCACCAGGGTGCGATAGCCCTTGGCCGTGGTCGCCTTGCATTCCTGGATCAGGTCCTGCACCTGCTCCTCGACCGGCTTGATCTCCACCGGCGGATCGATGAGACCGGTGGGGCGGATCACCTGCTCGACGAACACGCCGCCGGCCTGCTCCATCTCCCAGCCGCCGGGCGTCGCCGAGACATAGACGGTCTGCGGGCGCATCGCTTCCCATTCGTTGAAGCGCAGCGGCCGGTTGTCGATCGCACTGGGCAGGCGGAAGCCATATTCGGCCAGCGTCACCTTGCGGCGATGGTCGCCGCGCGACATGCCGTTGATCTGGCCGATCGTCTGGTGGCTCTCGTCGACGAAGAGCAGCGCGTTCTCCGGCAGATATTCGAACAGGGTGGGCGGCGGCTCGCCAGGCAGGCGGCCGGTGAGGAAGCGGCTGTAATTCTCGATGCCCGCGCAGCTGCCGGTGGCCGCGATCATCTCCAGGTCGAAGTTCGTCCGCTGCTCCAGCCGCTGGTGCTCGAGCAGCTTGCCCTCTGCCTCCAGCTCCTTGAGCCGCTCCGTCAGCTCGTGGCGGATGCCCTCCATCGCCTGTTTCATCGTCGGCCCGGGCGTCACATAGTGCGAGTTGGCGAAGACGCGGACATAGTCGAGGCTTGCCACCTTGGCCCCGGTCAGCGGGTCGAACTCGGTGATCTCCTCGATATCGTCGCCGAAGAAGCTGATCCGCCAGGCGCTGTCCTCATAGTGCGACGGGAAGATCTCCAGGCTGTCGCCGCGCACCCGGAAATTGCCGCGCGCGAACGCCGCGTCGTTGCGCTTGTACTGGAGTGCGACGAGCTTGCGGATGATCTCGCGCTGGTCGGCCACCTGGCCCTTCTTCAGGTCGAAGATCATCGCCGAATAGGTCTCGACCGATCCGATGCCATAGAGGCAGGAGACCGACGCCACGATGATCACGTCGTCGCGCTCGAGCAGCGACCGGGTGGCCGAGTGGCGCATCCGGTCGATCGCCTCGTTCACCGAGCTTTCCTTCTCGATGTACGTATCCGAGCGCGGCACATAGGCCTCGGGCTGGTAATAGTCGTAATAGCTGACGAAATACTCGACCGCATTCTCGGGGAAGAAGCTCTTCATCTCGCCATAGAGCTGGGCCGCCAGGATCTTGTTGGGCGCGAGCACCAGCGCCGGGCGCTGCAGCGTCTCGATCACCTTCGCCATGGTATAGGTCTTGCCCGAGCCGGTGACGCCCAGCAGCACCTGGTCGCGCTCGCCTGCCTGGGCCTGCTCGACCAATTCGGGAATCGCGAAGCGCTGGTCGCCCGATGGCTGGTATTCGCTGACGAGCTTGAACGGCTTGCCGCCCTCGGACTTCTCCGGGCGCTGCGGGCGGTGCGGGACGAAGCTCTGCCCGGTCTCGGGCTCGGCCAGGCTGGTGCGAATCTGGATTGCCATCGCGGGGAATATGGGGTGTGGCTGGCACATACGCCAACCCCGGGGGAACATCATGCGCCTGACGATCTTCGCCGCTGGAGCCCTGCTCCCGCTCGCCGCCTGCAATCAGGGGCCCTCGACCGAGGAGAGCGCGCGCAAGACCGGCGATATCCGCCTGGAAAATGCCAGCGTCGAGGAAGTCGCCAAGCAGGCCACCGCGGCGGATGCCAAGACGCCCAGCCAGCCGGGCCAGTGGGAAACCGGGATGCAGCTCGTCGCGCTGGAGCCGGGGGCGATGCCCGAGGCGATCGCCGCCAAGATGAAGGAAGATGTGGGCAAACCGCCCCGCACCGAGCGCGGCTGCCGCAAGGCCGAGGAGCTCAAGCCGCTCGACGTCTCCAGGCTCGGCGCGATGGCATCCGGCTGCCGTTTCTCGAAATATCGCTTCGTCGGCGGCAAGCTGGATGCCGCGATGGAATGCGAAACGCCCATGGGCAAGGCGCAGGCGAGCTTCAGCGGCACCCAGACCCCGACCGCGTTCGACCTGACGATGACTCAGCGCCAGACCCCGACCGGGCAGACCAAGGCGACGTCGATGACCGTGCGGCTCACCGGCAAGCGCCTCGGGGAATGCAAGGCCTGACGCATGCGCCGCGCGCCGGCGGATGTGCGGAACAGTTCCCGCGGCGGCTATTCGCGGCGATAGGCGATGCGCCACATCAGGGCGCCGATTCCCGCCGCGAACAGCGCCAGGATCGCGCTCGACGCCACGGCGCTGATCCAGCGGAACAAGAGCGCGCGATTGTCCATCGGCGGCATCTCGAACAGCCCGAAGCCATAAGTCTGGGCGCCGACGAAGATGGCGAGCGCCGTGACCGCGCCGACCAGCGCGGCATGGCGGGCGCGCCGCAAGCCGGCGACGTGCATCACCAGCCAGAGCGGGCCGCCCACCGCGGTGATCGCGATCCCGGCGATCAGGCTGCCGATCAGCCAGCCGCTGACCAGGCTGATCGGATCGCGCTTGCCGCCGAGCAGCAGCAGCCCGAGCACGATCAGGCCCGCGAACGCGCTCCCGACGCCGAGCGCAAGCCCGGCGCGGTCGATCGTCGTATCATAGCGTCGCACGGCGCCCGTCGCGCGGTTGTTCACTGGGGGACCCCTCCCGGATTCGCCGGAGGATAAACCCGGGCACCGAGTCCCTTCAAGCACCAGAAGGGCAAGGATGTGCCGAATCCGGCGCGTCAACGCAGCGCGTCGAACCGGCCGGCCTGGATGCAATGGCCGAGCGCCGCATAGTCGGGTGCGGGCGGCGGCGCGCCCAGCGGCGGCACCATGAAGCTCTCGCCGATCCGGTGCGCGGCGAAGCGGGCCGGATCCTCGCCCGCGCAGCGCAGCATGCCGCGCAACATGAAGGGCGGCGTGGCATAGCCTTCGCGCGAGAGGCGGAACGTGCCCCAATGCACCGCGAGCGCATCGGGCCGGCCCAGCCCGTCCCACACCCGGATCGCGTCCCGCGGGCCGACATGGCTGCCGCTCGCCATCTGCCCCTCGTCGAAGCGGAAGGCGCCGATCGGGATCGCCGCGAAGCGGATCGGGCCGAGCGCGGCCGCCTCGGCCGGCCATTTGCCGTCGCCGAGCCCGGTGTCGCCCGCGAAGAAGAAATTGCCGTGCGGCAGGCGCACCACGAAGCTCGACCACAGCGCACGGCTGCGATCGGCGAACCAGCGGCTGCCCCAGTGGTGGCTGCGCGTGACGGTCACCGCCGCGCCGAACCGCCCCGCCACCCCCTGGCCCCAGTCGAGCGCCGTCGCCTTCACGCCGGCTCCGGCCATCACCGCGTCATTGCCCAGCGGCGTCACGATCAGCGGCCGGTCGCGATCCCAAAGCCGCTTGAGCGTCGGCAGGTCCATATGGTCGTAGTGATTGTGGCTGACCAGGACGAGGTCGATCCTGGGCAGGTCCTCGAAGCGCACCCCCGGTGCCGCCACTCGCCTGGGCCCGATGCCGAACGGTCCGACGGTATCGCTCCACACCGGATCGGTGAGGATGTTCACGCCGTCCGCCTGCACCAGCACGGTGGCGTGCCCGATCCAGGTGACGCGCATCTCGCCGCCGTCCACGCGCGCCGGCGGCTTGGCCGGAGTCGCCGCGACATGCCCGGGCCATTTCGGTCGGGTCGGGTCGCCGAAGACCTGCTGCCACAGCAGCCTGTTGCGGCGGGCGGCGGAGATGTCGAGCGCGTCGCCGTCGGGATTGAAGAAACGCCGCCCGTCGAAATGGCCGCTGACGGGGCCGCGATAATAGATGCGATCGAGGAAGAAGGGCGCGACGCTCGCGGCAAGGCACAGCGCGACCGCGATCCAGAACAAGATGGCAAGGGCGATCCGGATCGGGCGCATTGCCGATCATGTCGTTACGCATCCGCACGTCTTCAAGCTTGATCGCGATGCGGCGCCCAGCCTAACCCCGGCGACATGGACCCGCTGCCCCAGACGCCCCAGGAAGCCGCGCTCGAGCTGGAGAAGCTCGCCGGCGAGATCGCGCACCACAACCGCCTCTACCATGCCGAGGACGCGCCCGAGATCAGCGACGCCGACTATGACGCGCTGATGCGGCGCAACGCCGCGATCGAGACCGCATTCCCCGATCTGGTCCGCGCCGATTCGCCGTCGCGGCTGGTCGGCGCCGCACCGTCCGGCCGGCTCGCCAAGGTGGCGCATGCGCGGCCGATGTTCAGCCTGGACAACGGCTTCGACGACGCGGACGTCGCCGATTTCCTCGGCCGGGTCCGCCGCTTCCTGGCGCTGGGCGATGCCGAGCCGATCGCACTCACCGCCGAGCCCAAGATCGACGGCCTTTCCTGCGCGCTGCGCTACGAGAAGGGCCGGCTGGTCCAGGCGCTCACGCGCGGCGACGGCCAGATCGGCGAGGACGTGACCGCCAATGCCCGGACCATCGGCGACGTGCCCCAGGAAATCGCCGGCGCGCCCGAGGTCTTCGAGGTGCGCGGCGAGGTGTACATGGCGAAGGCGGATTTCGCCGCCCTCAACGCCCGGCTGCTCGCCGAGGCGGCGGAGACCGGCAAGGAAGCGCGCCAGTTCGCCAATCCGCGCAATGCCGCCGCCGGATCGCTGCGCCAGAAGGACGCCGCCGTCACTGCGGCGCGCCCGCTGCGCTTCCTCGCCTGGGGCTGGGGCGAGACCAGCGCGCTGCCCGGCGAGACCCAGGCGGAAGTGATCCGCGCGATCGCCGCGATGGGCTTCCCGGTTTCGGACCTGTTCGTCGGCCCCGTCGACCTCGAGGCCGCGCTTGCGCAATATGGGAAGATCGAGGCGGTCCGCGCCGACCTGCCCTTCGACATCGACGGCGTGGTCTACAAGATCGACCGGCTGGACTGGCAGGCCCGGCTCGGCTTTGTGGGCCGCGCCCCGCGCTGGGGGCTTGCGCACAAATTCCCCGCCGAGCGCGCCCAGACCCTATTGCGCGGCATCGACATCCAGGTCGGCCGCACCGGCAAGCTCACGCCGGTCGCCCGGCTGGAGCCGGTTACCGTCGGCGGCGTCGTCGTCACCAACGCGACGCTGCACAATGCCGACGAGATCGCGCGCCTGGGCGTGCGCCCGGGCGACCGGGTCGTGCTCCAGCGCGCCGGCGACGTGATCCCGCAGATCGTCGAGAACCTGACCCGCGACGAGGACCGGCCGGCATTCCTGTTCCCCAGCCATTGCCCGATCTGCCATTCGGAAGCCGTGGCCGAGGAAGGCGAAGTCGACATACGCTGCACGGGCGGGCTGATCTGCCCGGCCCAGCGGCTCGAGCGCCTCAAGCACTTCGTCAGCCGCGGCGCGCTCGACATCGAGGGGCTGGGCGAGAAGACCCTGATCGAGCTGCTCGACCTGGGCTGGATCGTCGAGCCGGCGGACATCTTCCGCCTCGCCCCCCATCGCGCCGAACTGCTGGGCCGCGAAGGCTGGCAGGAGAAGTCGGTCGACGCGCTGCTCGCCGCGATCGAAGCCAAGCGCGCACCCGATGCGGCGCGGCTGCTCTTCGGCCTGGGCATCCGCCATATCGGGGCGATCACGGCACGAGACCTTTTGAAACGCTATGCAACATTGCCGGCGCTCCAGGCGCTCGCCGACGAGGTCATCGCGCTGCGCGATGCAACGCCGCCACAGATCGGTGAGACCGAGACGAAACACCGTGCGCGGCTCGACAAGGCGATCGCCGAGCATATCGGAGTCGAGAATGTCGGCGGCGCCGTCGGCCAGGCCCTGGCCGATTTCTTCCACGAGCCGCACAATCGCGCGGTGTGGGAAGACCTTCTGGGCGAAGTCGCCCCGCCGACCTTCATCGTCGAGACACGCGAATCGGAAGTATCGGGAAAGACGCTGGTTTTCACCGGCACGCTGGAGGCGCTGAGTCGCGACGAGGCCAAGGCTCAGGCCGAATCGCTGGGTGCGCGAGTCGCGGGATCGGTGTCCGCGAAGACCGATCTGGTGATTGCGGGCCCCGGCGCGGGTTCGAAGCTGAAAAAGGCCGCAGAACTCGGAATCCGCGTAATTTCGGAGAGCGAATGGTTGCAGATCGTCGCCATAGTGGAGTGACTTTTTTGCAACGCAACAATCCTGAATCGCAGATTAACCGGCCTGCCCCACAGGACTCGGATTGACTGTCACAGGACCGACATAAATTAATCGCATGGGCGGCGACGACGGTGAACCGCACCGCGTTCAGTGCAGACGATAAGCACACACCGAAAGGGAAACACCTCTAATGCGCACCAAGCTTTTTGCGGGCGTGGCTTTTGCCGCGCTGATGGTCCCGGGGGCAGCGTTCGCGCAGTCCACCGGTACGCAGGACTTCGAGGGCGAGACCGAGATCGTCGTGACCGGCGGCCGTGCCGACAATGGCGTGAACGGAATCATCATTCCGGACACCTCGCGGGCCAAGGGCGTCCTCACGCAGGAATTCATCGAACGCCAGGCGCCGGGCGCCAGCGTCAATGATCTGATCAACCAGCTCCCGGGCGTCAGCTTCCAGAATAACGATCCCTATGGTTCGTCGGGCGGCTCGATGAGCATCCGCGGCTTCGACTCGACGCGCATCAGCCAGACCTTCGACGGCGTGCCGCTGAACGATTCGGGCAACTACGCCATCTATTCGAACCAGCAGATCGATCCGGAACTGATCGAGCAGGTCAACGTCAACCTCGGCTCGACCGACGTCGACTCGCCGACCGCCGGCGCGACCGGTTCGACCGTCAACTACCGCACGCGCGTTCCCAGCCGCGACTTCGGCGTGAAGCTGGTCGGTTCGGTGGGCCAGTACGGCTTCTTCCGCACCTTCGGCCTCGTCGACACCGGCGAGTTCACTTCGGCCGGCACCCGTGCGTGGTTCGCGGCGAGCCAGTCGCGCAACTATCAGCGCTGGAACCCGAACTCGAAGATCAACAAGCAGCAGTTCAACGCCAAGATCTATCAGCCGCTGGGCGATAGCGGCGACTTCATTGCGATCGCGGGCCACTACAACGAGAACCGCAACAACTTCCAGGGCTCGGTTCCGCTGCGTTGGGACACCGTGCAGCGCGCGGTCGGCTGCGCCGTCACGACCAACCCCTGCCCCGCGGGCCAGCAGGTCGTCATCTCCAATGGCGTGCGCAACACCGGCGTGAACGCGACCGACCGTTACCCGATGAACAACGGCGAAGCGTTCTACAACGTCCCGGCCTGCACCATCAACACGGTGGCCCGCCCGGGCGTGGCCGACGTCGCCAACAGCTGCGGCTCGACCTTCGACGAGCGCTTCAACCCGTCGAACACCGGCAACATCCGCGGCCAGTCGCGCTTCACCCTGTCTGACGGCCTCGTCCTCACGGTCGACCCGAGCTACCAGTTCGTCAAGGCGAACGGCGGCGGCACCGTCGTCGCGAACGAGTCGAGCTTCGACCTCAACCCGGCCGGCACGCCGGCGCGCGCGAACTGCAACACCACCGCCAACAGCGGCACGGTGAACTGCCAGCCGGGCTATTGGGGCGGCACGCCCTATGCCGGCCGCGACCTGAACGGCGACGGCGACACGCTCGACACCGTTCGCGTCCTGGCCCCCAGCCAGACCCAGACGCACCGCATCGGCGTCATCGCGTCGCTGCGCTACGACCTGTCGCCCGACCAGAGCGTCCGTATCGCCTACACCTATGACCGTGCGCGCCACCGTCAGACCGGCGAGCTCGGCTATCTGCAGCTCAACGGCAAGCCCTTCGACGTCTTCCCGGTCAACAACCCGATCCTCGACGCGAACGGCAACTCCCTGCAGAAGCGCGACCGTCTGTCGTACGCCATCCTGCAGCAGGTCGCTGCCGAATATCGCGGCGAGTTCTTCGACGGCACGCTGAAGATCAATGCGGGCGTCCGCGCGCCGTTCATGCGCCGCAACCTGACCAACTATTGCGCCACGTCGAGCGCTTCGGGCTTCATCGAGTGCGGTTCGCAGGTTGCGGGCTTCCTTGCCGGCACCCCGACCCAGACGGTTACCGCCAGCGCGGCCGCCGCTTCGGGCGCCACCTGCACCACCACGGCGCCGATCACCTGCACCTTCCCGACCCAGGGGCCGCAGCAGCGCGTCCTGAACTACAACCGCGTGCTGCCGAACGTCGGCTACACCTGGTCGCTGACTCCGCAGGTCGACGTTTTCGGCAACTACTCGAAGGGCCTGCAGGTCCCGGGTACGGACAACCTCTACAACTCCTTCTACTTCCCGAAGGGTTCGGAGCGCGCCACGCCGAAGCCGGAGACCACGGACAATTTCGACCTCGGCGTCCGCTATCGCTCGGCGACGCTGCAGGCGCAGTTCGGCGCGTGGTACACCAACTACAAGAACCGTCTCGCTTCGTCCTACGATCCCGAGCTGGAAAAGTCGGTCTACCGCAACCTCGGCACCGTGCGTAAGTACGGCTTCGACGGCTCGGTGACCTACCAGCCCGTCAAGCAGCTGAGCGTCTATGCGTTCGGTTCATACCTCCACTCTGAGATCGTGAACGACGTCGAGGTCGCCCGCACTGCGGCCGGTGCGATCATCTATGCTCCGACCGCCGGCAAGCGCGAGTCGAACGCTCCCGTCTACACCTTCGGTGGCGGCGCGACGGTCGACGTCGAGCCGGTGTCGCTCGGCATCGACGTGAAGCGCACGGGTCCGCGCTACATCTACGACACCAACGAGCCGATCCGTCAGGCTCTCACCGTCAACGGTGCGGTCCAGACCTTCGACATCTTCCCGGCCAAGACCCCGGCCTACACGCTGGTTGACCTCAACGCGCGTGTCGACCTCACCTGGGCCGGCCTGAACAAGAAGACCTATTTCCAGGTCAACGTTCGCAACCTGTTCAACGAGTTCTGGGTCGGTTCGGTCAACAGCGGCAACGGCGCGCTGAACCAGGGCCCGACCTTCAACGCGACGACGGGTGCGATCACCAACTACGGCAACCCGCCGTTCACCCAGATCGGTTACCCGCGCACCGTGATGGGCACGCTGGTCGTCGGCTTCTAAGCCACGATCCGCTTCCCGAACGGGAACACGAAGCCGCCGCTCCGGAAACGGGGCGGCGGTTTTCGTTTGGGGGGCGTATCGATTGCAAGCGCCGGCGATGCCGGTCCGACTCGACCATCGGCCATCCTCCCGGATCGGGGGCGGCGACAGCATCGCGGCACTTGCCGGCGGGAAGGACTCAGGCTGCCTCGGGCGCCCGTGCGTAGATGCTGTTCAGCGGCTTCGCGAAGACGCGGCGGACCATCGGCTCGAAAAAGGCGAGCGGCGCGCTTTCGTAGGTCGGGTCGAACGCCGCCTGATCATAGCGCTCGCAGAATTCCGCACATGCCTCGAAATGCGGATGCCCGCGAAACCCCTCGCGCACCTCGCGGTCCAGCCCGAGATGGTGGAAGAAATAATAGCCCTGGAAGGCGCCGTGCTTGTCGGCGATCCAGTGCAGTTCCTCGCTGACAAAGGGGCGCAGGATCGCGGCGGCGATCTCGGGATGATTGTAGCTCCCCAGCGTGTCGCCAATGTCGTGGAGCAGGGCCATCACCACATAGTTCTCGCCGCGTCCGTCGCGATGCGCGCGCGTCGCGGTCTGGAGCGAGTGCTGCAGCCGGTCGATCGCGAATCCGCCGAAATCGCCGTCGAGCAGCTTGAGGTGCCCCAGGATCCGATCGGGCAATCCGCCCGCAAAGCCGCGGAACGCCCGCCGATGATCGCCCAGTCCTCGGCGGTGCCTTCCGTCATCGCGTGGAATTTCGCGCGTTCGCCGCCCTGATCCATCCTCGCTCTCCGCAATCGCCCCGGTCTCGCGCCGGCGCGCCCAGCCTACGCCTCTTTGCCCCCGCCTGTCAGCGGTGTTAGAGGCTTGGGCGTGGCTACCCTGGATCCTAGCTCCCCGTTCCTCGCCCAGCCGTTGAAGCAGCCGGCGCCCGCCGCGCTGTCGCGCCCGTTCTTCGAGGACAAGAACCGCGCCTTCTGGATGCTCCAGGCCGGCGGCTGGACCGGCTATCTGCTGCTGCGCACCGTGGTGTCGCTGTCCAACGGCTTCAGCGTCGAGGGCGTGATCGCGGTGATCATCGAATCGATCATCGGCTATTGCCTCACGCTGCTGCTCTCGACGCTCTACGGCTATTACCGGCGGTTGCCGCGCATCCCGGGCATCCTGCTGACGCTGGCGACGCTGGGCACGGCGACGGCGATCTATGCGGTGCTCGACGCGTTCATCTATTCCTTCATCAAGATGCCGACCCCGAACATCTCGTTCAATCTGGTCGTCGGCACCGTGTTCATCAACTTCACCGTGCTGGCCGGCTGGTCCGCGCTCTATTTCGCGATCAACTTCTATCTGATCGTCGAGCAGCAGATCGATCAGATGCAGGCGCTGGAAGTGCAGGCGAGCCATGCCCAGCTGGCGATGCTGCGCTACCAGCTCAACCCGCATTTCCTGTTCAACACGCTCAACTCGATCTCCACGCTGGTGCTGCTGAAGCAGACCGAGCGGGCGAACATCATGCTCTCCCGCCTTTCCTCCTTCCTGCGCTACACGCTGGCGAACGAGCCCACCGCGCACGTCACGCTCGCCCAGGAGGCCGAGACGCTGAAGCTCTATCTCGAGATCGAGAAGATGCGCTTCGACGAGCGCCTGCGCCCGCATTTCGACATCGACGAGCGCGTCGCCAAGGCGCGGCTGCCTTCGCTGCTGCTCCAGCCGCTCGTCGAGAATGCGATCAAATATGCCGTCACGCCCCAGGAAGAGGGCGCCGATATCACCGTCTCCGCTCGGCTCGCCGGAGAACGAGTGCAGATCGCCGTATCCGATACGGGTCCGGGATTGATCGAGGCCAAGCAGCGGCCGACCCTTTCAACCGGCGTGGGGCTCGCCAATATCAAGGAACGGTTGGCCCAGGCTTTCGGGCCTGACCATCGATTTGAGACGCGTTCGGACCCAGGGAAGGGGTTCAGCGTTGAGATCGAGATACCGTTCCAGATCGAGGAACCTAATCGAGAGGCCGCATGACCATCCGTACTATTCTGGTCGACGACGAATCCCTGGCCATCCAGGGGCTCGAGCTGAGGCTTCAGGAACATGACGACGTCGAGATCATCGACAGATGCTCGAACGGGCGCGAAGCGATCCGTTCGATCAAGACCCACAAGCCCGACCTTGTCTTCCTCGACATCCAGATGCCCGGTTTCGACGGCTTCTCGGTCGTTCAGGGGCTGATGGAAGTCGAGCCGCCGCTGTTCGTCTTCGTGACCGCCTATAGCGATCACGCGATCCGCGCCTTCGAGGCGCAGGCGGTGGACTATCTGATGAAGCCGGTCGAACCCGCCCGGCTGGCCGATACGATCGAGCGCGTCCGCCAGCGCCTCAGCGAGAAGCGCGGCGTCGAGGAGATCGAGAAGCTGAAGGAAGTGCTTGCCGAAGTGGCTCCCGAAGCGGTCGACGAAATCGCCGCCTCGGCCATGGACGGCGAGATGGCATCGAACCGTTTCGAGAAGCTGATCAACATCAAGGATCGCGGCCAGATCTTCCGCGTCGACGTCGACACGATCGAGCGGATCGACGCCGCCGGCGACTATATGTGCATCTACACCGGCGACAACACGCTGATCCTGCGCGAGACGATGAAGGATCTCGAGAAGCGGCTGGATCCGCGCCGCTTCCAGCGCGTGCACCGTTCGACCATCGTCAATCTCGACCTGGTCCGCCAGGTCAAGCCGCACACCAATGGCGAATGCTTCCTCGTGCTCGATTCGGGCGCGCAGGTGAAGGTGAGCCGCTCCTATCGCGACGTGGTGGCGCGGTTCGTCCACTAGGGTCAAGACTCGTTCAGCAAACCTTGTCATCCCCGCGCAGGCGGGGATGACGGTCATGAGGCTATCCTTGCCTCCTGGGGATCCCCAACGGGCACAGGTCTAGAGCCTGGATCCGCCGCGCCCGTGGCGCCGGGCCAAGTGACAAGATCTTGTCAGCATGGTTACGAGACGGCGCTACGACCCCCTTGCCGCGGCGCCGTTACCCTTCTAGAACAATACATGAACAAGAGGGGTTCCGTCATGTCCGCCAAGTATCAGAGCTTTGCCGCGCTTCATGTGCCCGGCGATCCGGTGATCCTGTTCAACATATGGGATGCGGGCAGCGCACGCGCGGCGGAGCGCGCCGGCGCCCGGGCAATCGCCACGGGCAGCGCCTCGGTCTCCACCGCACATGGCTATGACGATGCGGAGGCGCTGCCGCTCGATCTCGCCCTGGCCAATGCGCGGCGCACCGTGGCGGCGGTGGCGCTGCCGGTGAGCGTGGATTTCGAGGGCGGCTATGCGGTCGATCCCGATGCGGTTGCCGCCAATGTCGAGAAGCTTGCCGCCACGGGCGCGATCGGCTGCAATTTCGAGGATCAGATCGTGGCCAGCCACGGCACTGCCGCGCGCGCCCTGCATGGCATCGAGGAACAGGCCGCCCGCATCGCGGCGATCCGCTGGACGGTGGGCCCGGATTTCTTCCTCAACGCCCGCACCGACATCTTCCTGATCGCGCCCGGCGATACGCATGACGCGGCGATGGCCGATGCGGCGATCGCGCGCGGCAAGGCCTATGCCGATGCCGGCGCGAGCGGCTTCTTCGTCCCCGGCCTCGCCGATCTCGCGCTGCTCGAGCGGGTGGCGAAGGCGGTGCCGCTGCCGGTGAACTTCATGGCCTTTCCCGGTGCCCCGGATGCCCGGGCCGTGGCGGAGACGGGCATCGCGCGGATCAGCCACGGTCCCTTCCCGCACCTGGCCGCGCTCAAGGCGTTCGAGGATGCGGCCCGGGCGGCGTTTTCGGCGTAGCTTCGTGCTGAACGCGTTTGGCGATTACCCCCTTGAGACAAGGATGGTCCCATAATCGTCATCCCCGCGCAGGCGGGGGTCCAGAGTCACGGGCGATACGACAGAGAGACCCCTGGGTCCCCGCCTGCGCGGGGATGACGAAAAGGCTACTTGTCTCAAGGGGATAAGCACCAACATCGGCGTCATCGATGAAAGTGCGTCGGCGCAGTCGAAGAACCTCCCAAGGGAGGATTGAGGATCAGCCCTCGGCGCCTTCTTCCGCGCTGCCTTCGGCGGGCCGCTCGAACCATGCCTCGACCGGGCCGACCAGCTTGATCGTCAGCGGGTTGCCCTTGCGGTCGACCTTGTTGCCGAGCGCGACGCGGACCCAGCCTTCGGAAATGCAATATTCCTCGACGTCGCGGCGCTCATTGCCCTTGAAGCGGATGCCGATGCCGCGCTCCAGCAGTTCGCGCTGGAAATAGGGGCTGTTCTGGTTGACCGACAGGCGGTCCGGGGGCGTGTCACTCATGGGCAGCCCTTTGCCGCTATTGGCGCAGGCTTTCAAGATAACGGTGGATCGAAGAGACCACCACCGATCCCTCGCCCACGCCCGACGCGACTCGCTTGACCGAGCCCGAGCGGACGTCGCCGACCGCGAAGATGCCCGGCCTGGACGAGCAGAAGAAGGTGTCGCCGCTCCCCGTCCGCACGAAGCCGGCGGGATCCAGGTCGAGGCAGCCGTCCAGCCAGTCGGTCGCGGGCACCGCGCCGATCATCACGAACAGCGCGCCCACGCGGCGCCGGCTCGCCTCGCCGCTCTTGCGGTCGGTCCAGCCCAGGCCGGTCAGGTGCCGCTCGCCCTCCAGCGCGGTCACTTCGGTGAAGGGGTGCAGCGTGATCCGGTCCGAAGCCTCGATCCTGTCGATCAGATAGCGCGACATCGTCTCGGCCAGCCCCTTGCCGCGGACCAGGATGTGGACATGCCCCGCGCTGCGGGCGAGGTAGATCGCCGCCTGCCCGGCCGAGTTGCCGCCGCCCACCACCACCACTTCCTGCCCGGCGCAGAGCCCGGCTTCCATGTTGGTGGCGGCATAATAGATGCCGTTGCCCTCCAGCTCGGCATAGCGCGGCAAGTCGAGCTTGCGATAGCGGGCGCCGGTGGCGACCACCACGACGCGCGAGCGGATCTCGGTCCCGTCGTCGAGCCGCACGACGAACGGCGTTGCGGCGCAATCGAGCCCCACCGCGCCGCGCGAGACCAGCAGGCGCGCGCCGAACTTCTGCGCCTGCACCTGGGCCCGTCCGGCCAGCGCCTGGCCCGAGATGCCGGTGGGGAAGCCGAGATAATTCTCGATCTTGGAGCTGGTCCCCGCCTGCCCGCCCGGCGCGATCGATTCGACGACGATCGTGTCGAGCCCCTCCGAGGCGGCATAGACGGCGGAGGCAAGCCCGGCGGGGCCGGCACCGACCACGGCGACGTCATGGACATGGGCGGGATCGAGCTCGACGGTGAGGCCAAGCGCGTCCGCCACCTGGCCGTTGCTCGGCCGCCGCAGCGCCTGGCCCCGGACCACCACCACGGGCAGGTCCTCCGGTGCGAGCCGGAAGCATTCGAGGAAGCCGCCGGCATCGGCATCGGTCTCGGTGTCGATCTGGCGATGGGGCAGCCCGTTGCGGCGCAGGAAGCTCTCGATCCGGACAGTGGCCGCGCCGTGCGCGGGACCGATCAGCGCGATGCCTGCCTCGCCGTGCAGCATCATGCCCACCCGGCGCAGGATGAAGGCGCGCATCACGACCTCGCCGATGTCCGGCTCGGCGGCGATCAGGCGGCGAAACGCCAGCCGCTCGACCCGCACGAGGCGCGTGCCGGGCAGCACCCGGGCGGAGACGAGGATCTTGCGGTCGTTGAACAGATCGAGCTCGCCGGTGAACTGGCGAGCCCCATGGACATGCACGACATGCTCGCGGCCCTTGGCATCGACGTCAAGCACTTCGACCGCGCCGGCCAGCACCAGGAAGAAATCGACGCTGCGCTGCCCGCGCTCGAACAGGGCGCCGCCCTCCGGCCATTCCTCGACGCTGCCAAAGGCGGCGGCGCGCCCGGCCATGTCGTCGTCGAGTTCGGGGAAGGTCTGGGCTTCCCGGCGATAGGGATCGGAAGGATCGGCGGCGTGCTGCCGCGGCTGCAGGTGCGAATCGGTGCCCATGCCCGCAGCGTAGCGGAGGGGCAGCGCCAGGCTACCCCTCCCCGGAAACGTCAGCGGCAGTAGCGGACCCGCACCGGGCGATCGAGATAGGGATCCCACACCCGGCGGACCTCGCAATAGCCGCGATAGGAGCGGTAATAGTCGCGATAATAATAGCCGTCGGTCGGGTAATAGCCATGGTCGCGATAATAGCTGCGATCATAGTCATAGCGGCGGTCATAATGGTCGTAGCGGCGGCCGTCGCTGGCGATCGCGGCACCGATGGCGAGGCCGGCGATACCCGCGACGATTGCGGTGCCGGTATTGTCATGGCCGCGATAATGGCCGCGATAGCGCTGCGCCTCGGCCGCCGGCGCGACGGCGACCAGCACGGTCGCGCCCAGGACGGTGCCGAGCACGGCCTTCTTAACGAAATTGGTCATCACTTTCCTCCTCATTTGCGGGCGCCTGCCGGCCGTCCGAGGAGGGACGAGTCGCGGCGCTGAGGCTATGGAGATAACGCCCGGCGGCTGAACTGGTTCGGAATCGGTTGTTAAGCAGCCGTTTAGGCGGTTAAGGCGGCGGCATGCGCTACTGGCTCCTCCGCTCCGAACCCGACGCCTATTCCTGGGACGACCTGGTCCGCGACGGGGCGACCGAATGGAACGGCGTGCGCAACTACACTGCCCGCAACTTCCTGAAGGACATGGCGCCGGGCGACCAGGCCCTGTTCTATCATTCGAACACCGAGAAGGCGGCGGTGGGGATCATGGAGATCACCCGCGCCTGGCAGCCGGACGGCGATGACGGCAAATGGGCCAGCGTCGCGGTGAAGCCGGTGCGCAAGCTCGCCAGGCCGGTGACGCTCGCCATGCTCAAGGCCGAACCGCGGCTGGCGAAGCTCGAAGTGCTCCGCCAGTCCCGCCTCTCGGTCACGCCCGTCCGCGACGACGAATGGGCCGTGCTGCTCGCGCTGGGCGACGCCTGATCGGGCGGCGCCGCTAGTCTCAGGGTACCAGCAGCGGGCGCATCCCCGGCACGGCGACCGCCAGCGCGTCGGCCACCATCTTCGAGAAGAAATCGGCGCCTACCGGGCCGAGATGCGTATAGTCGAAGGCGAGCCTGGCATCGCCCAGCGGCTCGACCGCAGCATTGTCCTGCGGCAGGGCCTGGGCGACGGCCGCGACCGGGTTGGCGATCGTGGTGCCGGCAAGCGCCGCGGCGGCGACCTCGCGGGCCGGCGGCACCTGCGCGAAGCGGTTGGCCATCGACGGCCCCAGCGCCTCCACCGCATCGGCGCTGCGCCGGTTGAGATCGACCAGCGGCACCTTCAGCTCCGCCGCCACCTTGCGGATCGCCTCCGCCCAGGGATCGAGATCGCGCTCGAGCTTGCCTGCCTTGAACTGGCGCCGGGTGAGCGGCGTGAGAAGGATCGGCTCGGCGCCGGCGGCGCGGGCCTCCTGGACATAGAGGCGCAGGTTCGCCGGGAATTCGGTGGCGAGATCGGTCGAGCGGCCCGGCTTGCCCGGCTGGTCGTTATGGCCGAACTGGATGAGCACCCAGGTCTTCGCGAAGCCGCGCGTCTTCATCTCGGCCAGTGCCAGGTCCCAGCTGCCCTCGGCCCGGTAGCTATAGGTGCTGCGCCCGCCCCGGGCGAGGTTCACGCAGGCGGCGAAACTGGTGACGTGATAGGCGCAGAAGCTGCCGCCCCAGCCCGACAGCACCTGGGTGGTGGAATCGCCGACCAGGATGATCTTCGACGCCTTGATCGGCACCGCCGGGGGGCGGTCCTTCGGGGCAGTCTGCGCCTGTGCCGCGCCGGCCGACAGCACCAGAGCCAAACCGGCGAACATAGCCCCTCGCATCCAATCCTCCCCGATATCGTTTAGGAGTGGACGCTAGATGACACCGGTGGCAAAGGTCAAGGTAGCGGCAGGCGGACCTCGAGATCGCGCAGCCGGCGCGGCTCGGGCGGCGGCAAGTCGTCGAGCGGGATGGCGACGCGGCCGGCCTTGTCGGGTTTCTTCTTGAAGCTGCGCCCCACCCCGCCAATTGCATCGCCGATCAGCTTGACCGGGTTGGTCGCCTCGCCCGGCTCCTCGCAGCAGCTGTTCGGGTCGACCAGCTTGCCCACGCCGCGGATCAGGGCCGTGCCCATGCCGAGGATATTGATGCCCGTCGTGCAGCCCTCGGACCGGGTGGCGCAGGGCGCGATCGAGGCGTTGAGCGCGCCGATGCCGCTCACGTCCGGATTGCTCGGCATCGGCCGGTCGGGCGGACCCCGCTCGCCGGGGAGCGGCAGGCGGGGAACGGAATCGACGCCCTGGCCGCAGACCACGATCTCGTCCGGCTTGCGCGGCGGGCCGCCGGAGCAGGGATCGTTGAGGATCGACCAGCTCTGCTTGCCGTCCGCACCCTGTTTCGGCTGGTTGACCGTGCCCGGCGCTTCCTGCGCGGCGATCAGGGCCAGCACCGTGAGCAGCATAGAGAACTCCGTCCGACCTACTGGGACGAGACGGAGCTAATCATAGATACCCGTCCGTTGGAAAGCCCCGCCCCCCCAAATCACTCGAAGACCTCGGCCATCGCGTTCGGATCCAGGTCGCGCGGATCCTGGCCCTTCTCGTTCTCGCCCTTGGTTCCCGGAATCAGGCCGATCACGATCACGGCGAGGAACCCGAGATACGGGACGAAAGTCGTCCAAGCCCATTTGCCGCTGGCGTCGAAATCATGCAGCCGGCGGGCGAGCAGGACGATCGAGGGCACGAACGTCGCAAGCAGCCAGACGAGTATGATGATCCCGGCCGCTCCAACCAGCGCATCGACATCGGCACGATTGTCGCCCCGCGAACGAAGCCCATGAAAACTCCGCCCGATCCACTGGGGACCGGACGGAGCCAAACACAGATCGGTGCCTGCAGGAAAGGTCTTAAGCGGCGTGCTTCGCCCGCGAGGCGCGCTTGCGCTCGTGCGGATCGAGGTGGCGCTTGCGCAGGCGGATCTTGGTGGGCGTCACCTCGACCATCTCGTCATCGTCGATGTACGCGATCGCCTGCTCCAGCGTCATCTTCTTCGGCGGGGTCAGGCGGACGGCGTCGTCCTTGCCGCCCGAGGCGCGGAAGTTGGTGAGCTGCTTCGCCTTCATCGGATTGACCTCAAGGTCTTCCGTCTTGGCGTTCTCGCCGACGATCATGCCCTCATACAGGGCCTCGCCATGGCCGACGAACAGGATGCCGCGCTCCTCGAGCGGGCCCAGGGCATAGCTCTGCGCCTCGCCATTGCCGTTCGAGATCAGCACGCCGTTCTTGCGGCCTTCGATATTGCCCTTGTGGGGGCCGTATTTCTCGAACAGGCGGTTCATGATGCCGGTGCCGCGGGTGTCCGACAGGAACTCGCCATGATAGCCGATCAGGCCGCGCGACGGCGCCGAGAAGGTGATGCGGGTCTTGCCGCCACCCGAGGGGCGCATGTCGGTCATCTCGGCCTTGCGCTGGTTCATCTTGTCGACGACCGTGCCCGAGAATTCGTCGTCCACGTCGATCACGACGGTTTCGTACGGCTCGGTCTTCTTGCCGCTCTCGTCCTCGCCGAACAGCACGCGCGGGCGGCTGATGCCGAGCTCGAAGCCCTCGCGGCGCATCGTCTCGATCAGCACGCCGAGCTGGAGTTCGCCGCGGCCGGCGACTTCGAACGAGTCCTTGTCCTCGCTCTCGGTGACCTTGATCGCGACATTGCTCTCGGCTTCGCGCTCGAGGCGGTCGCGGATCATGCGCGACGTCACCTTGCTGCCCTCGCGGCCCGCCATCGGCGAATCGTTGACGGCGAAGCGCATCGACAGCGTCGGCGGGTCGATCGGCTGCGCCTGGATCGGCGTGCTGACCGACGTGTCCGCGATGGTGTTCGACACGGTGGCCACCGTCAGGCCGGCCAGCGAGATGATGTCGCCCGCCCTGGCTTCGTCGGTCGGCACGCGCTCCAGGCCCTGGAAGGTCATGATCTTCGAGGCACGGCCGGTCTCGATCACCTTGCCCTCGGCATCGAGCGCATGGATCGGCTGGTTGAGCTTGACCGTGCCCGACTGGACGCGGCCGGTGAGGATGCGGCCGAGGAAATTGTCGCGGTCGAGCAGCGTCACGAGGAAGCTGAACGGCGCGTCCTGGTCGAGCGCGGGCGGCGGCACATGCTCGACGATCTTCTCGAACAGCGGCTGCAGCGTGCCTTCGCGCGCATCGGCGTCGTCCGAGGCATAGCCGTTGCGGCCCGAGGCGTAGAGCACCGGGAAGTCGAGCTGCTCGTCATTGGCCTCGAGCGTGACGAACAGGTCGAACACCTCGTCGAGCACTTCCTGCACGCGCGCGTCCGAACGGTCGATCTTGTTGACGACCACGATCGGGCGCAGGCCGAGCTTGAGCGCCTTGCCGGTGACGAACTTGGTCTGCGGCATCGCGCCTTCCGACGAATCGACCAGCAGGATCACGCCGTCGACCATCGAGAGGATGCGCTCCACCTCGCCGCCGAAGTCCGCGTGACCCGGGGTGTCGACGATGTTGATGCGAACCGGCTCGCCGCCACCCGGAGGCGCCCACTCGACCGAGGTCGGCTTCGCCAGGATGGTGATGCCGCGCTCCTTTTCGAGGTCGTTCGAATCCATCGCGCGCTCTTCGACGCGCTGGTTGTCGCGGAAGGTGCCGGACTGGCGGAAGAGCTGGTCGACGAGCGTGGTCTTGCCGTGGTCGACGTGGGCGATGATCGCCACGTTGCGGAGGTTCATGGTGCTTTCCTGGAAAGAAGTTGGCGGGCCCGTACAGCAATTTGTGCGTTGCGGGAAGCCCGGTGATTCGGCAGCCCGCCGGACGAAGGCATTGACTCCGTTGCCTCTCCCGGTGCCCGGGCGGGAGCGACCGGCAGCGGAGGGTCGCAAGGCCCCCTGCCCCATCGCGCGCGATGGCGGCGGCGCGCCGGGCGCGGGCGGCGATCGCCGGAAGGGGCGCCAAATGGGTGGTTGGAGCACGCGCGCGCATCGGCCATCCTGAACCGCAAAGGCGCCGCGCCGGGCAGCGCGGCATGCACGAAGGGAAGACAATGACGCAAAAGCTGAAGATCCTCGTCATCCTCGGGTCTGTCCGCGAGGGACGGGTGGCGGAGCCGATCGGCAACTGGGTGATGGGCGCGGCGGATGCGGATCGCGACGATCTCGACTGCGAGCTGATCGACCTGAAGCAATGGGACCTGCCCTTCTATCCTCATCCCAAGCCGCCCGCGGCGGGCGACTATGCCGACGCCAAGCAGATCGCCTGGGGCGAGAAGGTGGCGAGCGCCGACGGCTTCATCCTGATCGCGCCCGAATATAATCACGGCATCCCCGCGGTGCTCAAGAACGCGCTCGACACCGTCTATGCCGAATGGAACCGCAAGCCGGTGGCCTTCGTCGCCTATGGCGGCATGGGCGGCGCGCGTGCGGTGGAGCAGCTCACCATGGTCTCGCGCGAGCTGCAGATGGCGCCGCTGGAAGGAGCGCTCCACCTGCAGGGCGTGTGGAACCGGCGCGAGGGCGGCCGCTTCGCCGCGGACACGCGCGAAGGCGCACGGCTGAACCATCTGTTCGACGAGCTGGCCTGGTGGGGCAAGGCGCTCAGGAACGCGCGGGCGGCAGGCTGAAAAGCATCCCGGCGTCTCGCCGAATGCGGCGCGGAAGGCGGCGACGAAGGCGCTGGGCGTGGCGAAACCGGCATGGGCGGCGACCGACTTGACCGGCTCGCCCGCGCCAAGCCGTTCCATCGCGGCCAGCAGCAGCGCATGGCGGCGCCAGCGGCCCAGGCTCAGGCCGGTTTCCGATCGGAAGCGGCGCTCGAGCGCGCGCAGGCTCATGCCGGTCGCCGTCGCGATCTCCGGCCCGCGCCTGCCCCTGCGGGCCAGATCGGCGGCGCGCCGCATCGCCTGGCTGGCCGGCTCGGGCAGATCGAAGGGCGGCGTATCGGAGCGCCGGAATTCCTCGCGGACCAGCAGCGCCACTGCCGCTTCGGCGGGGCGGCGGCCGTCGAGCATCCCCCAGGCCACGGCCCGCAGCACCAGCTCGCGCAGCAGCGGCGACACCGTGACGGCCACGCAGTCGCGCGGCAGCCCCTGCGCCCATTCCGGCTGGAGATAGAGGGTGCGGAGCGTGCTCGCCGCGGCAAAGCGGATGCCGTGCCGCACGCCCGCCGGCACCCACACCGCCCGGCCGCTGGGCGCGATCCACGAACCCCGCTCGGTCCAGATCTCCATCATCCCGGCAGCGGCATGGACCAGCTGGTGCCAGTCATGCGCATGCGGCGGGATCGCCTCGCCGGCATGATGGTCGCTCGCCGCCGTGCGGATCAGCAGAAAGGGCTCGTCGGCCACGCTGCGCCGGATTCGCGACATCATGCGCCGTTATAGCGGGATTGCGGCGAAGGCGCGAGCGCGACAAAATCCCGCCATGCCCTCCCCGATGCCGGAGCGATGCCGATGCCCGCCAACCTTGCTTCCTTCGCCCTCCATGTCGACGATGTCGATCGCGCCCGCAGCTTCTACGAAGCGGTGTTCGGCTGGGAATTCGAGCCCTGGGGCCCGCCGGGCTTCTACCTGATCCATACCGGCGACGCGGATGCGCCGGGCGTGCAGGGGCTGATGCACAAGCGGCATGTTCCGCGCAGCGGCGAGGGACTGAACGGGATCGAGCCGACCTTCGCGGTCGACGATGTCGATGCGGTGGCCGAGCGCGTCGTGGCGCATGGCGGCGCGATCACCCTGCCGCGCGCCGTGATTCCGACGGTCGGCACGCTGATCCGCTTCCTCGACACCGAAGGCAACGACATCGGCGCGATGCGCTATGAGGCGCGGCCGCGCGGATAGCCCCGGGGCCGTCCTATCCGGCCAGCGCCGCCTTGCACGTCTCCGGCTCGGCAGCGAAGCGCGCCGAATCGAGGACGATCTGCTGGGTGCGCAGCGTCTTCCCGCCGGCCGGGCGGAAGGTGACGCTGCGCTTCGTCGCGCCGTCCTGCACTTCCACCACGAAATCCACCGCCGAATTGCCCGGCTCGCCGGCGGTGCGCCGCAGGATCTTCATCCCGTCGCGCAGCCCGGCGGCATAGGCGTTGGAAGCGGGATCGACGCCGGTGAGCACGTTGCCGGCCCTTTGCGTGGCGGCATTGTCCCAGCCGCGATCGAACACCGGCACATCGGCGGTGACCAGCCGGGCGCAGGCGCCGAAGGCGTCCTCGGGCAGGAACAGCGGCTCGCCGCGCGCCAGATAGCGATCGACGTCGGGGCGGATATCGAGCCCCGCACGGTCCATCTCCGCAGCGAACGCGTCGGTAAGCCGGGGCAGTTCCGCCGCGCCGCGCAACCGGTCGCGCTGGGCGCGCAGCACCGTGTCGAGATCCCCCAGTCCCTTCGCCTGGAGCTGCCGGTCCCATAGCGCGGCGAGCATCGATCCGCGCTGATAGGGGATCTTCTCCGCATCCTGGCCGCCGGTCCAGAACTTGGCGGCGGCCTCGACATTGCCGGCGGTCCGGAAGGACGAGGCGGCATAGGCGCGCAGCATCTCGTTCCAGTCGGCGGCGAACTTCTCCGGCGTCCACAGGCCGGCGCGCAGCATCAGCCGGCGCGCATAGAAATCGGTGAAGCCCTCGCTCAGCCAATAGGCCTCGGCCTCGGCCGTTTCGGGGAAGCGGCCGAGCTGGCGCGCATTCCAGCTGTGGAAATATTCGTGCGCGAGCAGCCAGCCCAGGCCGGAGAGCGGCGCGTCGCGGTCGATCCAGGTGGCGAAGGCGTCGCTGCGGCCGGTGCCGCCATAGCTTAGCCGCCCGGGCATCGACGCCAGCGGGATCGCCGTGATCAGGAAGGGGCCGGCGCCGGTCTCGCGCCAGAAGTCGCGCTCGACTGCCACCACTTCGCCGGCCAGCCGGTCGAACGCCCGGACGTCGAAGCCGAAGCGGCCGACATGCGCGACGCGGACGGGCGCGCCCTTCACCATGATGGTGGTGACGGAGAGATCGCGCCCGCCGATCGCGATGCTCTCGAGGATGTCGCCCACGCTGCGGGGGCGGCCGCCAAGGCCGGTCGAATGCTCGGTATCCGAGGCGAAGCCGATGCCGGCGGGCCCCTTCCAGGCGAAGCGGGCCGGCGCATCGTCGCGCCCGACGGGGCGGGCATAGAGGATCTCGCCCACCGAATAGAACCAGCCGGGGCGCACGACCGGACGGGCCTGCTCGCTGTCCGCCACGCTGGGATCCGCGTCATAGGCAGAGACGATCCGATAGCGCATGACCAGCGGCGCGCCCGGGGCGGAACGGACGATGCGCCCGCCATGCGGCGCCGGGGTGGCGGACGTGCCGCCCTGGACGTGGATGTCGCGCGCCCATTGGCCGAGCTTGTCCTCGCCGGCCCAGCCATCGGCCCAATCGAGCGTAGTGACGCCCGATTTGTCGGCGCGCAGCCGGATCGTGACTTCGAGCGCGGCGATCGCATCGCCCTGCAGCACCGGCGCGAGTTCATAGGATATCGCGGGCGCGGGCGCCGCCGAGGCCGCGCCGAGCGCGAGCAGGACGGGCAGCGCCGCGATGCGCAACCAATGGTGCATGAAGATCCCCTTTTCCGTGCCCGACCCGATGTATCGCCGCAAAGGCTGACCGGCGGATGAACGGAATGCCACCCGGCGATCGCCGTGCCGGCTATTTCGGGCGCGAAACCGCGCTATGCTGGCGGCGAAGGAGATCGTGATGAACAAGGGTGTGCTGCTGGCGCTGGTGCTGCTCGCGGGCTGTTCGGGCAAGACCGAGAAGCGCAATATCAGCCTGGTGCTCGATGCCGATTTCGCCACCGGCAAGCTGCTGCTCAACTGCCGCGATTCGAGCAGCGGCACCTGCCATGTGCTGGTGGCCGGATCGGGCGAACCGGTGCGCCTCTCCGCCGCCAAGGGCGCGACCGCCACGGCCGCCAGCGGCGCGGCCGAGGGCGCGCGCTTCTGCGCGGGCGAAAGCGAGCCGCAAAATGGCTGCCAGCTCACCGTGCTGCGCAATGGCGAGCAGATCTATCGCTCGAGCCTGGTGAAGAGCGAAAGCCGCTGAGCCAGGGGCTTGGCCCTTGGCGCAGGCGCCCAGGTGTATTACATAAATCACACAGTTGGTTTGCCGTCCGGATGATCCTATGCTGGGGGCCGGACAGTTTGGAGACGTGGGAATGGCGAGCGAGACTGCGGTGGCCGAACAGGATCTGGTGCTCACCCCGCCCGAGCCGGTAAAGGCCGTCGCGCCCGAAAAGGCGGCGGGACTGGTGCCGGTGGACGACGGCAAGAAGTCCGAGCTGGAGGCGCGGGTCGACAGCTTCATCGACGATCTCGTCGCGCAGGACGTCAACTCGCCCGAGTTCGGCAAGCGCGTCGATGCGATCGCGGCGATGGGGCAGAAGGAGATCCGCGACGCGGCGGGCCAGTCCAACCGCTTCCTCGATCGCCCGGTCAAGGCGATGGGCAATGACGGCGTCGGCGCCGACCTGCTCGCGCTGCGCAAGAAGGTGGAGGAGCTCGACCCCAGCCAGAACGGCAAGCTGATCGGCGGGAGCCAGGGCTTCCTGTCGAAACTGTTCGGCGGCGGGATGCAGCAATATTTCCGCAAGTACCAGTCGTCGCAGACCCATATCAACGGCATCCTCAAGAGCCTGTCCAACGGCAAGGACGAGCTGCTGATGGACAATGCCGCGATCGATACCGAGCGGACCAACCTGTGGGCCGCGATGGGCCGGCTGGAACAGATGATCTATCTGTCCAAGGCGATGGACGCGAAGATCGAGGACAAGGCCAACGAGCTGGACCATACCGATCCCGCCAAGGCCAAGGCGCTGCGCGAGACCGCGCTCTTCTATGTCCGCCAGCGCACCCAGGACCTGCTCACCCAGATGGCGGTGACGGTGCAGGGCTATCTGGCGCTCGACCTGGTCAAGAAGAACAATGTCGAGCTGGTGAAGGGCGTCGACCGCGCTTCCACCACCACGGTCTCGGCATTGCGCACGGCCGTCACCGTGGCGCAGGCGCTGACCAACCAGAAGCTGGTGCTCGACCAGATCACCGCGCTGAACAGCACCACCGCGGGGCTGATCGATTCGACCGGCGCGCTGCTCAAGAGCCAGTCGGCCGCGATCCACGAACAGGCGGCGAACTCGACGATCCCGGTGGAGACGCTGCAGCGCGCGTTCCAGAACATCTATGACACGATGGACGCGATCGACACGTTCAAGCTCAAGGCGCTCGACAGCATGAAGACCACGGTCAACACGCTGTCGAACGAAGTCGAGAAGTCGAAGGGCTATATCGCCCGGGCCGAAGGGGCAGCGCAGAACCAGGTCGCAGGCGGGGCGGAGACGTTCAAGCTGGAGGCGATGTAGGCCGTGCCCACCGATGTCGATCGCGAACTGAACCGGATCGGAGGCACGCTCGATCGCGTGCGCGCGCGCACCGATCTGGCCGTGTCCGGCCGCAACCGCCAGCACCGGGAAACCGAAGTGGTCCGCCGGATCGGGCGGATCGCGGCGGCGGACGGGCTGATCCTGGCCGGCGCGATCATCTTCGGGCTGGCGGTGGCGCCGCTCGGCATGATGGGCGCGATGCTGGTGGCGCTGCTGCTGGTCGCGGCCACGCTGCTGTTCGCGCTGATGCCGGCAAGCGCGCCCGTGAATGTCGAGAAGCTGGCCGAGATCCCGCTCAAGGCCCTGCCGCGCAGCACCGAGCGCTGGCTCGAGACGCAGCGCCCGGCCCTGCCCTCGCCGGTGCGCGGCCTGGTCGATTCGATCGGGGTGAAGCTGGAGACGCTGACACCCCAGCTCGCCGCGCTGGACGAACATAGTCCAGCGGCAGTCGAAGTGCGCAAGCTGGTGGGCGAGCAGCTGCCCGAGCTGGTCAAGGGCTATCAGCGCGTGCCCGAGCCGCTGCGCCGCGTGGAGCGCAACGGGCTGACGCCGGACCAGCAGCTGGCCCAGGGCCTGCAGCTGATCGACGACGAGATCGCCGAGATGACCTCGCAGCTGGCCCAGGGCGACCTCGACGCGCTGGCGACGCGGGGGCGCTATCTGCAGATCAAATATCAGGGCGACGAAGGCTAGGCCGAGGACCCGAACAAGTATTTGATTTTCCTTCATCATTCCCGCGCAGGCGGGGATGATGAGGTTTGCTGAACGAGTCTCGATCCTAGGCCGGGGCCCCATATGCGTCACCGGTCCCGGGGTTCCAGCCGCCGGCCACGCACTGCGCATCGAAGCTGCGGGCCAGCTCGGCCAGGCTCACCGCGCCGAGCCGCGCGACCAGCAGCGCTTCCGCTTCGCGCAATGCGTCCTCCAGCGCCCCGTTGACTGCCCGCTCGACCGCGCAGGCGGGGTTCTCGTGCTCGGCCCCGATCGCGAACAGGCTCGGGCCGCCCACCGCGCGGTGGATGTCGAGCAGCGAGACCTTCTCCAGATCGGCGGCGATCACCCAGCCGCCGCCATGGCCCTTTTCCGAGCTGACGTAACCCGCGTCGCGCAAGCCCGCCATCGTCCGGCGCACCACCACCGGATTGGTCTGGAGCATCTTCGCGATGTGCTCCGACGTCATCGGCCCGTCATGCCGCGCCATGTGGAGCAGCACATGGAGCATCCGGGAGAGGCGGCTGTCCTTTCGCATCCTGTTTTCCTCGGGCCGCCGCACGCGATTGGCAAGCGCGCCATTTCACGATACTTATCATGTTACATGATTCGCGAAAGGCAGATAATGACCGAGCAGAAGCACGAGAACCCCGCGCATTGGGACGAAGCCGCCGCCCATTACGAGCGCACCGCCCACCCCTTCACGTCGCGTTTCGCCGAGGAGGCGCTGGCGCGAGTGACGCTGACGCCGGACATGCGCGTGCTCGACGTGGCCGCGGGGGCCGGCGCGCTGGCGCTGGCCGCGGCGCGGACGGGCGCGCAGGTCCTCGCCACCGATTTCTCGCCCGGCATGGTCGCGCGGATCGCCGCGTCGGCGCCGGCCAATGTCGAGGCGAAGGTGATGGACGGGCAGGCGCTCGACCTGCCCGACGCGGGGTTCGACGCCGCCTTCTCGATATTCGGCGTCATCATGTTCCCCGACTGGCGCAAGGGGCTGGCCGAGATGGCCCGCGTCACTCGGCCCGGCGGCCTGGGCGTGCTCGCCACCTGGCGCAGCGAAGGCGCGGCGACTTTCCTGCTGCTCTCGCAGATCCGCAGACGGCTGTTCCCGAAGCTCGACGGCAAGACGAAGCTGCCCGAGGGCGCGGTGGCGCTGGGCGATCCCGAATGGCTGTCGGCGGCGATGGCCGATGCCGGGTTCCAGGCGCCGGCGATCGACACGGTGGTGCATGATTTCGAACTGGACGTGCGCCAGCTCGACACGCCGGAGGCGCTGTTCGGGATGAGCCCGGACTGGGTGGCGCTCGACGACGCGCAGCGGACGGAAGTGGTCGCCGAGGTACGGCGGATGGCGGGGGAGCGCGCGGTGCTGCCGATCCCGTCGACGGCGCTGATCGCAGTGGCGAAGCGCTAGGCCTTCAGCACGTCCCGCGCGCGATCGGCGAGCCGCTCCACCGCGGCGGCATGGATGCCCGGCGCGCTGGCGAGCACGCCGAATGCCTGGCCGCTCGGCGTGTTGAAGGCGAGCGGGCGGCCGAGCGCATCGGTGATCGCCGCCCCCGCCTCGCGCGCGATGAGGACGGCGGCGGCGACGTCCCATTCATTGCCCCAGCGGATCGTGGCGAGCAGGTCGGCCTCGCCCGCCGCGACCATCGCGATACGCAGCGCGATCGAATTGGGCTTGGCGACCATGACCAGGTCGCTGTCGACCTTGGGCAGCTGATCGGCGGGGACGCGCGCGCCGGCCAGCCTGTCGCGCGCGGCGACATGGAGCCGCGCGTCGCCGCGCCACGCGCCCTTGCCGGCTTCCGCGGTCCAGCACTCGCTGCGCGCCGGCGCGTCGAGCACGCCGATCACCGGCGCCCCGTCGTCCACCAGCGCGACCGAGACGGCCCAGCCCGGACGGTGGCGCAGATAGTCGCGGGTGCCGTCGATCGGATCGACCACCCAGACGCGGCGGGCCGAGAGGCGCGCGCGATCGTCCGCCGTCTCCTCGGAAAGCCAGCCGGCATCGGGCAGCAGCGCGCCCAGCCGCTGGCGCAGCAGCGCGTCGACTTCCAGGTCGACGTCGCAGACCGGGCTGCCGGGCACTTTCTCCCAGCGCCGGAACTCCGTCTCCCAGCGCGCCATGGCGAGGCGCCCCGCCTCGGCGGCGATCGCCGCGACCCGGGAGGCGAGGCCGGGCTCAGGCACCGGCGATCGTCATCCCGTCGATGCGAAGGGTCGGCGCGTTGATCCCGTAGCGGAACTCGAGGTCGCTGGCCGGCGTGAGCGCGAGGAACATGTCCTTCAGATTGCCCGCGATGGTGATCTCGGAGACCGGACGCGTGATCTCGCCCTTCTCGATCAGGAAGCCGGCGGCGCCGCGGCTATAGTCGCCGGTCACGCCGTTGACGCCCTGGCCGATCAGTTCGGTGACGAGGATGCCATGATCGATCTCGCCGACCAGCGTCTCGGCGGGGATATGGCCAGCCTCCATATAGAGGTTGGAAGGCGCGACGCCCGGTGCGCCACCGATGCCGCGCGCGGCATGGCCGGTGGGCTCCAGGCCCAGCTGGCGCGCCGAGGCGCTGTCGAGCAGCCAGGTCTCCAGCATGCCGGCATCGACCAGCTTCACCGGCTGGACGGGCAGGCCCTCGCCATCGAACGGGCGCGAGCGCAGGCCGCGCGGGCGATGGGGATCGTCGCAGATCGTCACGCCCTTGGCGAAGACCTGCTGGCCGAGCCGGTCGAGCAGGAAGCTGGTCTTGCGCGTGATCGCCGCGCCGCTGATCGCGCCGAGGAAATGGCCAATCAGCCCCGCCGAGACGCGGTGATCGAACACCACCGGCATCGTGCCGCTGGGGATCCTGGCCGGATCGAGCCGGGCGACCGCACGCTCGCCGGCCAGCCGGCCGATCGCCTCCGGCGCCTCGAGCAGCGCGGCGTGCCGGGCGGAATGATGCGCATAGTCGCGCTCCATCCCGCCGCCCGCGCCGGCGAGCACGCTGGCCGAGAGGCCGTGGCTGGTCTGGGCATAGCCGCCGGTGAAGCCGTGGCTGGTGGCGAGCGTCATCACCGCGCGCGAGGCGCCCGCGCTGGCGCCCTCGCTGTTGGTGACGCCCGGCACGCTGCGCGCCGCTTCCTCGGCGCGGCGGGCGCGCTCCCTGAGGCTGGGCGGATCGACGCGGGCGCCGTCGTCGAGGTCGAGCATCGGCGCGCTGCCGTGGAGCAGCCGGTCCCCGGGCGCAAGGCCGGCCCATTTGTCCTCGGGCGCCTCGCGGGCCATGGCGACGACACGCTCGACGAGCATGTCCATCGCGGCGGCGCTGAGATCCGAGGTGGAGACGCTGGCCGAGCGATGCCCGATGAAGACGCGCAGGCCGAGCTCCTCGCTCTCCGAGCGCTCGACGTCCTCGAGCGCGCCCATGCGCACCGAGACCGATTGCGAACTGTCGGCGGCGAACACGGCATCGGCGGCGTCGGCGCCCGCGGCGCGCGCCCGTGCAACGGCATCGGCGGCGCGTTCACAGGCTTCGGATATGGTCAGCATCGCGCCGACTTAGGTATGCGCGGGCGCAACGTCAAAGCGTCTGGCCCACGACGAGGCACGCGGCGAACATCAGGAGGCCCGCATTGCGGTTCGCGCGGAAGCGGGCGAGCGCGTTGGCGCCGTCCTGCGGATCGAGCGTCGCGACCTGCCAGCCCAGGTGGAGCGCCATGGGCAGCAGCGCGGCCAGCGCGAGCGGGTCGGGGCGCAGCTGCCAGATCGCCGCGCCCCAGCAACCGAGCGCAGCAAGGTAGAAGAGCGAAACGCCGCCACGGACATGGCTGCCCATCGCGCGGGCCGAGGAACGCACCCCGACCAGCGCATCGTCCTCGATGTCCTGCACCGCATAGATCGTGTCATAGCCGATCACCCAGGCGATGCTGCCGGCATAGAGCAGCGCGAGCGGCAGCAGCGGCTGGCTGCCGATCTCCACCCAACCGACCAGCGCGGCCCAGGAGAAGACGAGGCCGAGCCAGGCCTGGGGCCACCAGGTGATCCGCTTCATGAAGGGATAGGCGGCGACCGGCGCGATGCTGGCGAGCGCGACCAGCCGGGCGGGCCAGTGGAGCCGGAACCAGACGACCAGCCCGACCAGGCAGAGCATGGCGAGCCATGCCGCGGCCGCCTTCACCGACACCGCGCCGCTCGCCACCGGGCGGCTGCGGGTCCGCGCCACCTGCCGGTCCAGGTCGCGATCGACGATATCGTTATAGACGCAGCCCGCGCCGCGCATCGCGATGCTGCCGAGCAGCAGCCACAGGATCAGCTCCCATTGGCGGACCGCGCCGCCCGAAAGCGCGACCGCCCAGGCGCCGGGCCAGAAGAGCAGCCACCAGCCGATCGGCCGGTCGAAGCGGGCAAGCAGCGCATAGGGCCGCCAGCCGGCGGGAAGCAGGCCCACCAGCCCGCGATGCTCGGTATCGGGAACGATCTGCTGCTGCGCCTCGGCCATGGCCCGTCCTCCGCGCAGGCGCGGCAAAGATCAAGCCCGCAACAATCTGGCATAATTTTGCGACAATCGGAGTACAGGGGCATGGTGAAACCATTTCACCCTGGAAACATCCGATGCGCCTCCTCTTCGCCAGCCTGACGCTCGCCGCGATCGCCACGCCCGCCCTGGCCGACGATCCGCCCGGTTTCTTCATCAGCCCGATGGGCGAACCGTTCCGCGGGCATGACGCGCCCAATATCTGGTTCGACCAGGCCGACACCAACCATGACGGCGTGCTCACCGTGGAAGAGATGGAAGCCGATGCGGCACGCTTTTTCGCGATTCTCGACAAGAACAAGGACGGCGAGATCGATCCGGACGAGATCGAGATCTACGAGACGCAGATCGCGCCGATGATCAGCGTCGGCAATGCCGGGCCCGAGGAAGCGCCGCCCAGCACCGGCGATTCGGACGCACCGGCGAAGAGGCCCGTCTATGTGCCGCAGGGCGCGGCGCGCTTCGGCTATTTCAACTATCCCGAGCCGGTGATCGTCGCCGACACCAATTTCGATCGCGGGGTGGATGCGCGCGAATTCCGCATCGCCGCCGACAAGCGCTTCGCGATGCTCGACAAGAATGGCGATGGCAAGCTGGAGAAATCCGAACTGCCCAAGCTCTCCCCGCCCAGCTTCAGGCAGGGCAAGCGCGGTGGCGGCGGTCGGGGTGGCATGGGCCGGCGTGGCGGCGGCCGGCACGGCGGCGGCGGCGGCTTCGGCGGCGGCGGGATGACTCCCGGCGGCGGCATGGACGGCATGGGGGAGTGACGGGAGCGCAGCGCGGGCGCTAGAGCGAGTCCATGCCCGCTACGCCCGCCTGGCCGCCCCAATCCGCTCCGCGCCTGTTCGTCGAGGCCACGCTCTCCCCCGGCGAGCTTCGCATCGACGGCGCGCAGGCCCATTATCTGATCGCGGTGATGCGGATCAAACTCGGCGAGGCGATCAAGCTGTTCGACGATCGCACCGGCGAATGGGCCGGGGTGGCGCGGCAGATCGGCAAGCGCGACCTGATCCTGGAAGTCACCGACCTGCTGCGCGAGCGCGAGGCGGTGCCCGATCTGTGGCTATGCGCCGCGCCGATCAAGAAGGGGCGGATCGACTGGATCGCCGAGAAGGCGTGCGAACTGGGCGTCGACCGGCTGGTGCCGGTGCTGACGCGGCGCAGCGTGGTCGACAAGCTCAATCCCGAGCGGCTGCGCGCGCACATGATCGAAGCGGCCGAGCAGTGCGGCCGCACCGCGCTGCCGGCGCTCGACGAAATGGTGAAGCTGCCCGCGTTGCTCCGCGACTGGCCCGAGGCGCGCACGCTGTTCTTCGCGGACGAAGCGGGCGGCGTGCCGGCGATCGAAGCGATGCGCGCGCATCCGGGACCCGCGGCGATCCTGGTCGGGCCCGAGGGCGGGTTCGACGATGCCGAGCGCGCGGCGATCAAGGCGCATTCCCGGGCGGTCGGGATTTCACTCGGGCCGCGGATCTTGCGGGCCGAGACCGCGACGGCGGCGGCGGTGGCGCTATGGATGGGGGCGGCCGGGGACTGGTGACGAGAGGCGCGCTCAGGCCGCGCGCAGCTTGCCCCCCACCCACGCGAAGAACCTGGGCACGGGCGCGTTGCGCTGCATCCAGGCGCTGTATTCCTGATAGGCGGGATCGGAGCCCAGATGCTCTTCCTCGGTGCGCGCGCGCCAATAATAGATGCCGCTCACCACCGCCATGATCGCGGCGTTGCGCAGGCCCTCCGCCCAGCCGGTAGTGGCCAGGAAGGGCAGGCCCGAGAGCCACCAGAACAGGTTCTTGGAGAGATAGGCCGGATGGCGGCTCCAGGCATAGGGCCCATGGGTCAGGATGCCGCGATGCGTCAGGTTCGAGAAGCGCAGGCCGAAGGCGATCGTCGCCCAGGCATAGATGCCGGTCAGCACCACCAGCACCGCGCCGAGGCCGCCCAGGATCCAGGGATGGCCGGCGAACCACCAGGTCCAGTCGGCGCTGCCCTGGTGATAATCGAGCACGCCGCCCTCGTTCATCAGCACGAACGGCGGATAGCAGATCAACGCCGCGGTCCAGCCCGCGGCAAGAGGCGTGGCGGTCCGGATGTGCGAATCGAGCGGCCGCATCGTCAGGATGTAGCCGGCCGTGGCGAAGGCGACGTCGATCACGAACATGAAGGCGATGCAATAGTTCGCGATCACTGCCGGGCTCTCGAACATGCGGTCGAAGTTCCAGCCGACGAAATCGGCGAAATTGGGCGGCACGATCGAAAGCATGAAGGCCAGGAAGAAGCCCTTCACCGCCCAGCTGCGCAGATGGTTGTGGATGGCGCCATGATCGATCGGCTCCTTCAGCCCCATCAGCCATGCGCCGAGATGCCAGGCCCCGTCCCGGGGCTGCACCAGCTTGCGGTCGAGCCACAGCACATAGGGGATGGAGAGCAGGAACAGCGCCGGCGCCGCCATCTCGATGCACCAGATCGACCAGGCGAAATTGGCGTAGCGCCCGCTCCACCAGAAGGGGAAGGTGGCATAGATCAGCGCGATCCCGCCCCAGGTGAGCCACAGGCCGGTTAGCTTGGTGACCGAGACGTCGAGCGTGTCCTTGAGCGTGCGCTTCGAGGACCAGTCGATGCCCGTCGAGGGGTTCCGATGCACCTTGTCGACCAGCAGCGACCAGAGCACCATCGGCACCGCGCAGGCAACGACGTTGACCAGCGCGCTATAGGGCCCGTCGAGCCGGTAGAGCGTGGCGATCGCGGTCCACAGCGCCATGCCGGCAAGCCCGGCCATGCCGACGCCGGTGCTCACCGCCGAGCGGGGACGCGGATCGGCCTTGGCCTCGGCCGCCAGCTGGGGATCGTGATACATGGCGGAAACAGCTAGCGCACAATGGTTAGCGCCTCGTTAGCACCTCCCTTTCCCCGCCGGCGGGGAGAGGGTCGGGGAAAGGGGCATATCCGATGGTGCGACGCTGCCCCTCTCCCCGGCCCACACCCCTGAGGGAGAGAGGGAGATTTACATGCCTGCCCGCGCAGTCCTATGACCCGTCGCTTCCAGAAGAGAGGTCGCTCCACTCATGATCCGTGCGCTCGCCGCAGCTGCCCTGCTCGCTTCCGTCTCCGCCCCCGCCCTTGCCCAGAACGCGACGGCCCAGAATTCGGCGCCGGCGCAGACCGCACCCTATCCCAGCACCATCCCCGATGCGCGCGACATCCCCTATCCGGGCACGCTGACGCTCGACATCGACGCGACCGACGTGGCGCGCGGCATCTTCAACGTGAAGGAGACGATCCCGGTCGCGAAGAGCGGGCACATGGTGCTGCTCTATCCGAAATGGATTCCCGGCAAGCACGGCCCGCGCGGCGAGATCGAGAAGCTGGGCGGCCTGGTGATCCGCGGCAACGGCAAGGTGATCCCGTGGAAGCGCGATCCCGTGGACGTCTTCGCCTTCCATATCGACGTGCCGGCGGGCGTGAGGAAGCTGGACCTGAGCTTCAACTTCGTCTCGGCCACGGTGGCGGACCAGGGCCGCATCGTGATGACGCCCAACCTGATGAGCCTGCAATTCTTCTCGCTCAGCCTCTATCCGGCCGGCTATTTCGTCCGCCGCGTGCCCATCCAGGCCAAGGTGACCTATCCCGAGGGCTGGACCGCCAGCTCGGCGGTGGACGCCAGGGTGAGCGGCAACGTCTACACCTATGACAAGACCAATTATGACGTGCTGATGGATTCGCCGGTGCTCGCCGGCCGCTATTACCGCCAGCTCAAGCTCACCGACCGCGTCTCGGTCGAGACCTATGCCGACACGGCCGAGGAACTGGCCGCCACGCCCGAGCAGGTCGACAAGCTCAAGAACCTGGTCGACCAGGCAGTGAAGACCTTCGGGGTCGAACATTACGACCATTACCGCTTCCTGTTCTCGATCAGCGACGAGCTGGGCGGGATCGGCGTGGAGCATCACCGCAGCTCGGAGAACGGCACCGGCCTGGGCTTCTTCACCAAATGGGACGAGAAGGCGACCAGCCGCAACCTGCTGCCGCACGAATACACCCATAGCTGGGACGGCAAGTTCCGCCGCGGCGCCGACCTGTGGACCCCCGACTATCGCGTGCCGATGCGCGGCTCGCTGCTGTGGGTCTATGAGGGGCAGACCCAGTTCTGGGGCTATGTCTTCCAGGCGCGCTCGGGGCTGGTGAGCAAGGCCGACACGCTCGACGCCTATGCCAACATCGCCGCCACGCTCGACAATCGCCAGGGCCGCACCTGGCGCCCGCTGGTCGATACCACCAACGACCCCGTCATCAGCCCGCGCGCGCCGAAGGGCTGGGTGAGCTGGCAGCGCAGCGAGGATTATTACAACGAGGGCCTGCTGGTCTGGATGGAAGCCGATTCCATCCTCCGGGAGAAATCCGGCGGCACCAAGTCGATCGACGATTTCGCGCGCATCTTCTTCGGCGGTCGCGACGGCGACTATGGCGAGCTGACCTACACGTTCGACGACGTGGCCGCGACACTCAACCAGGTCGTGCCCTGGGACTGGAAGAAATTCCTCGACGAGCGGGTGAACCAGGTTTCCGAGCGGGCGCCGCTGAAGGGCTTCGAGCGCAACGGCTACAAGCTGGTCTATACCGAGCATCCCAACAAGGCGACGCCGAAGACCGCCACCGACCTTTCCTATTCGCTGGGCCTGTCGATCGGCCCCAAGGGCATTTCCGGCGTGATGTGGGGCAGCCCGGCCTTCGACGCGGGCATCACCCTTGCCGACGAAGTCGTCGCGGTGAACGGCCAGGCCTTTACCGGCGACAAGCTGAAGGATGCGGTTAAGGCGGCGAAGGCCACGAAGGACCCGATCCGGCTCACCCTGAAACGCGGCTCGCGCTATCGCGACGTGGCCATCGACTATCATGACGGCCTGCGCTATCCGCACCTCGAGAAAACAACCGAAGGAGAGGCTGGCCTGGATAAGCTCCTCCAGCCGAAATAACGGCCTGGGGGGCGCAACCGCCCAGCTTAAGGAAAGCATAGCGTGCGTATCGATTTGATTCCGGTGGGTGACGATCCGCCGAACAGCCTCAACGTGATCATCGAGGTTCCCGTCGGCGGCGAGCCGGTGAAATATGAGTTCGACAAGGCCAGCGGCGCGCTGTTCGTCGACCGCATCCTGCACACGCCGATGCGCTATCCGGCGAACTACGGCTTCGTGCCGCACACCCTCTCGCCCGATGGCGATCCGCTCGATGCGCTCGTCATCGCGCGCTCGCCCTTCGTGCCGGGCTGCGTGGTGCGCGCGCGCCCGATCGGCGTGCTCAAGCTCGAGGACGAGGCCGGCGGCGACGAGAAGCTCGTCTGCGTGCCGGTCGATTCGACCTTCCCCTATTATTCGGACATCGGCGAGCGGCAGGACCTGCCCTCGATCGTGCTCCAGCAGATCGAGCATTTCTTCAAGCACTACAAGGACCTGGAGTCCGAGAAATGGGTGCGCATCGGCCAGTGGGGCGATGCGGAAGAGGCACGCAAGATCGTGATCGAGGCGATCGAAGCCGCAAAGAAGGCCAAGGAGGCCGAGGCCGCCTGACCGGCGCGCTGGCCTGGCGACTGTGCGCAGTGGCCGGGCTGGCGACGCTCGCGGCGTCGACGGGCTTTCCGCCCGTTCCTGCCTGCGGGCCTACCCAGGGCGCGGGGCCGATCATCGCATTCGAACTGGTGCGAAGCCCCGCCCAACTGGCCGAATTGTTCGGCCCGTCTTCCTGCTCCGGCGCTTTCCAGGCCGCGCAGATCCGCGCGAGCTGGTGGGACGCATTGGCCTTCATCCCGGCCTATGCCGCATTCCTCGCACTCGGCGCCTGGGCGCTGGGCGGAAATGCCCGCCGGCTCTCGCGGATCGCGATCGCGGTGCTGCTGGCCGGGGCGCTGCTCGACGAGATCGAGGGGCTGATCCTCCTCCAGCTGGCCCATCACTGGCAGAGCCCGCCCGACCTGTTCGGCGCCTTGTTCTTCGCCGTGCGCCCCAAATTCGCGCTGCTCGGGATCGGCTCGCTGCTGCTCGCGGCGCTTGCCTGGCGCGGAACGCCGATCGGGAAGATCGCCGCGCTGCCGCTCGCCGGGGGCGGCCTCGCTTCGCTCTGGTTCCTGTTCAGCGATCCGCACGAACCGGCGATGATGCTGGGCCATCGCTATGCCTGGATGGCGCTGCTCGCGCTTGCCGCCATCGGATCGATCCGTCCGCGCTGGGTAGGACGACCATGACGAAACGACATCATCGGGGCATCGGCAATGTCGTCGCCCCGCCGCGCTTCCTGCTGTTCCTCGCGGTCACCCTGGTCGCCGGCTGGCTGGCCATTCCCCCGCTCGGCCTGCGCTTCGGGCTGATGACCGGGTTCGACATCGGCGCGCTCACCTTCCTTGTCGCGATCGCCCCGCTCTTCCGGCAGGAAGCCGAGGGGATGCGCCAATCCGCCAAGCGCAACGACGGCAACCGCTTCCTGCTGCTGGTGATCACCGGACTGGTGAGCCTGGTGATCCTGGCGGCGGTCGCCAGCGAGCTGATGGAGAAGGAGCGCACGCAGAGCTGGGCGCTGGCGCTGATCGTCGGCACGCTGGCGCTCTGCTGGACCTTCAGCAACATGATCTATGCGCTGCACTATGCGCATCTCTTCTATTCGGAGAAAGCCGAAGGCGGCGGCGACAGCGGCGGCCTGACCTTTCCCGAGACTCCCGATCCCGATTACTGGGACTTCGTCTATTTCTCCTTCTGCCTGGGCATGACCTTCCAGACCAGCGACATGAACATCACCAGCCGCCGCATCCGGCGCGTGGTGACCGTGCACTGCCTGGCCGCATTCGTCTTCAACCTGGGCATCATCGCCTTCAGCATCAACGTGCTGGGCGGGGGTTAGGGAGAGGGCCCGAACATGGTTTCGGCGCCCACCCACCGGGCAATTCCGCAAGTATCCAAATCGGTCCCTTATCCACCTTCGCAAGACAGTTGCGAGCGCAGATAACATCTTTCCTTCGGGCGCGAGTCGGCTTTTCCATCTTCCCTTGAAGGAGGCAGATGATGCTGCAACTCCATGCCAATATTCGCGCAATACTGATCGGTTCCGTCGGCAGCATATTCCTGAGCGGATGCCAGAATACGGTGATCCTGCATTATCGCCAGCCGGCGAACTGCTACCTGTTCGATAGCAACCCCACCGGATCGCCGCACACGACCACGTCCGCCGGCTCGGGCATGTTCCTGTTCTACGACATCGTCTCGATCGAGAACAAAGCCTCGGGCGCGAAGGACTTCAACTTCAACCCGGCCAAGCTGTTCGCCAATGGCGATTCCAAGGGGAACACGGTGCCGGGCACGCCCGGCGCCTCGTTCACCTATCTGCTGACGGGCATTGCCGTGCCCAAGCTGGTTCCCAAGGGCACGACTTCGGGATCGCTGGGGCGCGTGGTGATCAACCTGCCGAGTGACGACCCTGCGGCGCTCAAGACGGCCCAGATGAACCTGCTCTACAAGAGCGCCTCGGGCGAAAGCGTGCTGCTGGCGCGCGATCCCGGGCCCGCGCCCAAGTTCCTCGATCCCTGCACTCCGGCGAACGTGAACGCGCTGCCCTAGCCGGCCAGCCCGCCATCCCCGCCTGGGCGGGGATGGCGGTGGAGAATATGCGTTCCCAGCCTAGGCCCGCTTCCGGGCCCTTGGCTTTTTCGGTGGCGCGCGCCGGGCGGCCTCCATCGCCAGCAACGCCCAGCGGCGCAGCGCGTCGGCATCGTCATAGGTCTCGTCTGGTGCCCGGCGATAGTTGAGCGACTGGACCCTGCCGTCCTCGCGCGTGACCGAGAAGCGCTCGGCATCGCCCCATTCGAGGGCGCTTTCCGCATCCGCCTTGAGCCATAGCGCATCGAAGGCGAGGATCGCGAAGGCCAGCCCGTCGAGATAGAGCGCCGCGCCGCCGAACAACCGCTTGGACGTGACGGTGCCGACCGGTTCCATCGCCTCCTTGACCCATTCGACCAGGCCCTGATCCACCGCCATCAGCGTCTCCCGTTATCGCACTGCGAAGGGCCGGCTCCCCTTCTCGCCCGATGCTCAGCGCCCGGCCAGCGCCACAAGCGCATCGCCGGTGACGCGCTGGACGGTCCATTCCTCCATCGCCTGCGCGCCCATCGCCCGGTAGAAATCGATCGCGGGCGTGTTCCAGTCGAGCACGGCCCATTCGAAACGGCCGCAATCCCGATCCAGCGCGATGCCGGCGAGATGGCGGAGCAGCGCCTTGCCCGCCCCCGCGCCGCGCGCATCGGGCGTGACGTACAGGTCCTCCAGATAGATGCCGGGCTTGCCTGTCCAGGTGGAGAAATTGTGGAAGAACAGCGCGAAGCCGACGGGCCTGCCGTCCAGCTCCGCGATCAGGCTCTCGGCGACGCGGCGTGCGAACAGCGCGTCGTGCAGCATCGCCTCGGTCGCCACCACGGCATCGGGCTCGCGCTCATAGAGCGCAAGCTCGCGGACGAGATCGAGGATAAGCGGGACGTCGTCCGGAGTGGCGGTGCGAATGGCGATCATGACAAGGCGGGCTCCACTTCGGGCTCGGCGATGCCGGGCCGGCTGCGCGCCGCCATCCAGCATCCCGCGACGATCAGCAAGGTGCCGGCGATCGTGAGCATCGTCAGCGGCTCCCTGAAGAACAGCCAGCCCATGAGTGCTGCCCAGACAAAGGCCGTATATTCCACGCTCAGCAGCACTTGGGCCTCGGCGCGCGCATAGGCCCAGGAGAGGAGCAGCAGCGACGTGATCGCCAGCGCTGCCGCGAGCACGACCAGCGGCCATTGCCCCGCTACGGGCATCGCCAGCAGCCAGGGGGCGGGCAGTGCGAACAGGGCGAGGATGAGCCAGTTCTGGAAAAAGGCGATCTCGATCGGCCCGGCCCGCTGCGCCTGGTGGCGCGCGATGACGAGATTGACTGCGTAGAACACCGCGGAGACGAGCACCGCCGCCATGCCGAGTGCCGAATCGGGCCGATGCGGCGCCCCCAGCTGGCCCGCCAGGATGATGCCGACGCCCGCCAGCCCCAGCAGCGAGCCGAGGACGGAGCGTGGGCCGATCCTCTCCTTCAGGAAGATCGCGGCAAGGGCCAGCGCGATCAGCGGCGCGATGAAGGTGAGCGCGATCGCCTCCGCCAGCGGCACGCGGGCGATGCCCCAGAAGAAGGCGATCGCCATCACTGCCATCACCGCGCTGCGGATCGCATGGATCGCCAGCACGCGCCGCGCCGGCAGGCGCGGCCGGCTGAAGGCGAACAGCGGCGTCATGATCGCGGCGCCGGCGACGAGCCGCCAGAACAGCGCGGCATAGGCGCCGATGGCGAGGCTGAGCCCCTTCATCACCGCGTCCATGATCGAATAGAGCGCGATGCCCGCACAGGCGGCGAGCAGGGCCGCGAGGATCGGAGTGGCACGCGCCATGGTCAGCGGATCATGCGGATGTCGAGGCCGATATCGGCGGATGCCATCCGGGCGTCCGCGGTGAGGATCGGCAATGCGCTGAATCTGCCTTGCGCCAGGCATGTCCGATCGCCGAGCGACAGGCCGAGATGCCTGGTGAGCGGGCGCAATCTCGCAACCTCTATCGCATGCGCCTCCCGAAAGGCTTGAACGCGAACCCCGTAGGAAATCGCGATTCCATATACTGCGCCCGGATCGGCGCCCCCTTCCGACAACCTGGTGACCACCTCGCACAGATTGACGATCGACATCTCGGCCCCGCGAACCACCGCCGCCACTTGCTGGGCGCCCGATTCCCCGAGCAGCAAGGCGAGAAGCACCGAGGCATCGAGGACGAACATTATTCGCGCTCGGCCTCCGCACGCTTGTCGGCAATGAAATCGTCCACCGTGACGGGATGCGTGATCATCGCGCGGATCTTCTGCTGCCCGTCCCGGATGACCTGCATATGCGTCCTGATCGCGAGCGAGCCATCGGCGGCGCGATCGAGCACCAGCACATCCCCATCCCTGATCCCAAGCTCGCGGCGCAGCTCCGCGGGGATGACGATCTTGCCGCCGGCGATCACCTTGGCGTGATAGGTCATATCAGGCCCTCCAGGACCTGACACATAGCATGGGACCTATTCCGCCGCCACCGCCGCGGCACCGTTTGCCGCCTCGATCTCCGCCGCCTTGGCCTCGACCAGCTTGACGATGTGATCGAGCATGTCGGCATCGTTCACCGTGTGATCGGTGATGCCCGACAGATAGACCATGTGCTTGCCGTTGCCGCCGCCGGTCAGGCCGATATCGGTCTCGCGCGCCTCGCCCGGGCCGTTGACCACGCAGCCCAGCACCGAGAGCGACAGCGGCGTGCGGATGTGCTGGAGCCGGTCCTCGAGCGCCTGAACGGTGCGGATCACGTCGAAGCCCTGGCGTGCGCAGCTGGGGCAGGAAACGACGCGGACGCCGCGGTTGCGGATGCCCAGCGCCTTGAGAATCTCGAAGCCGACGCGCACTTCCTCCTCGGGCTCGGCCGAAAGGCTGACCCGAATCGTGTCGCCGATGCCGAACCAGAGCAGCGAGCCGATGCCGATCGCGCTCTTCACCGTGCCGCCGACAAAGCCGCCCGCCTCGGTGATGCCCAGGTGCAGCGGGCAATCCACCGCATCGGCGAGCTGCTGATAGGCGGCGACGGCGAGGAACACGTCCGACGCCTTCACCGCGACCTTGAATTCGTGGAAGTCGCGGTCCTGGAGCAGCTTGATATGGTCGAGCGCCGATTCGACCAGCGCCTCGGGACAGGGCTCGCCATATTTCTCGAGCAGGTCCTTCTCGAGGCTGCCCGCATTTACCCCGATGCGGATCGCGCAGCCATTGGCCTTGGCGGCGTTGACCACTTCGTTCACGCGGTCCGCGCTGCCGATATTGCCCGGGTTGATGCGCAGGCAGGCGGCGCCGGCATCGGCGGCCTCGAGCGCGCGCTTGTAGTGGAAATGGATGTCCGCGACGATCGGCACGCGCGCGGCGCGGACGATCTGCTTCAGCGCCGCAGTCGATTCGACGTCGGGGCACGAGACGCGGATGATGTCGACCCCGGCATCCTCGCAGCGGCGGATCTGGTCGATGGTCGCGCGGGCATCGGAGGTGGCGGTGTTGGTCATCGTCTGCACCGTCACCGGCGCATCGCCGCCAACGGGGACGTTGCCAATCATGATCTGACGGCTGGGCCGCCGGACGATATCGCGCCAGGGACGTACGGACATGGGCGCCATATACGCCCGGCCCGCGCCCGCGCCAACCCGGTGCGGTTTACGCGATGCTAAGAGGCGCGGTGCTATTTCTCCGGCTCGTTTCCCGGATCAAGGCTCTCGCGCGTTGCAGCACGACCCACAATTTGCTGCCGCGCCGCGCACCAGCCAACGCCATTACGGCATGGACTGGCTGCGCATCGCCGCCTTCGCGCTGCTGATCCTCTATCACATCGCCATGGCCTTCTCGCCCTGGGACTGGGTGATCAAGACCAACTATGCCTTTGGGTGGCTGATCCCGCCCATGGCGCTGCTGACGCCCTGGCGCCTGCCCCTGCTCTTCGCGGTCTCGGGCTATGCCTCGCGCAAGCTGTTCGACCGCTCGGCCGGCACGCGCGACTTCGCCCGTTCGCGCGCGGTGCGGCTGCTGGTGCCGCTCGCCTTCGGCATGGTGGCGCTGGTGCCGCTCGAGATGTGGGTGCGGGTGATGGAGAATGGCTATCCGCATGGCTATCTCCATTTCTGGGCGCTCGACTATTGGCGCGCGGGCGACTTCTGGGGCCGCGAATTCCCGAGCTGGGAGCATCTGTGGTTCGTCGCCTATCTCGCCGCCTATACGCTGCTGCTCGCCGGCGTGCTGGCACTGGGCGGCAACCGGGCAATGCGCGCGATCGGCGCGGCGGCGGACTGGCTCGCCCGGGGACACAGGCTGCTCTGGGTGCCCGTGCTGGCGCTTGCCGCGGCGCGGCTGGCCCTGCTGTTCGTCGCGCCCGAACGCCAGGGATTGCTGCGCGACTGGGGCGGCCATGCCCAATATGTCCCGATCTTCCTGTTCGGCTTCGCCCTGGCCGGGGCGCCGCGGCTGTGGCCGGCAGTGGCGCGCAGCTGGAAACCGGCGGCCGCGATGGCGGCGCTGGCCGGCGCGGTGATCGTCACCGTCGAGCTGCTATGGCCGGGCACGCGCGTGCCGCCGCACGACGTGATGGCGCTCGACCGGGCCGCGCGCACCGCCATGGCCTGGGGCATGATCCTCGCGCTGTTCCACATCGCCGAGACCCGCTGGAACCACGACCACCGGCTGCGCAAGCCGCTCGCCGAGGCGGTGTTCCCCTTCTACATCGTCCACCATCCCGCGATCGTGCTGATCGCCTGGTATTCGCTGCCCCTGGGGTTGAGCGCGCCGGCGGAGTTCGCGCTGCTGCTCGGCGGCACCGGCGCCACTTGCGCGGCCGCCTATCTGATCGGCCGGCGCATCGCCTGGCTGCGGCCGCTGATCGGGCTGCGCCTCCGGCTGGCCAAGCCCGCCCGTTCTGCTAGGGAAGCGGCATCTGCCAGCGGAGTTGCCTGATGCGCCTTCTTCTCGTCCTCGCGGCCCTGCTCGGATTCGCCGCGCCCGCCAATGCCTATTGGGAATATGGCCATCAGACCGTCGCCGCGATCGCCTGGCGCAACGTGACTCCGGCCACCCGCGCGAAGATCGGCCAGTTGCTCCGCCACACCGACCTGCTCAAGACCGAGGGCTGCCCGGCGACCAATATCGAGGAAGCCTCGGTCTGGGCCGATTGCATCAAGAAGCTGGGCAGCGACTGGCGCTACGCGTCCGTCTGGCATTATCAGGACGCGGACGTCTGCAAGCCGTTCGACGTGACCGCCGAGTGCAAGGACGGCAATTGCGTCTCCGCCCAGATCGAGCGCGACGTGAAGATCCTCAAGGACCGCAAGGCGCCGCAGGTCGAGCGCGTGAAGGCGCTGCTCTTCCTCGTCCATTTCGTCGGCGATATCGGCCAGCCGCTCCACGGCGCCGAGCACGACCATGACGCCGGCGGCAACAAGGCGATGGTGAGCTACGGCATCTACACCACCGACCGGCTGAACCTCCATTCGGTGTGGGACGGGCTGCTCGCCGAGCGCGCGATCACCTCGGGCCCCGACATCGTACGCACCTATAGCCGCAAGGACCGCGCCGCGCTGGGCGGCGGCACCGTCCAGGACTGGGGCAAGGACAGCTGGGAACTGGCCAGGACCGTCTATGCCGATCTCAACGGCGGCGACGCCTGCAAGCCGATCACCGGCCGCGTCGCGATCAGCGAGGCGATGATCGAGAAGTGGGTGCCCGAGGCCCGGACCCAGGTGATCAAGGGCGGCCTGCGCCTGGCCCGGCTGCTCGACGCGGCGCTGGCCTAGCGCTTCGCGGTCACGAACCCGGCAATGGCTTCGGCCAGCGCCGGGGCCACGGGGAGCGCGCCATCCGAATAGGTGGCGGTGCTCGCCGCGCGGCCCTCGCCGGCCGCCATGCGCAGAACATGCGTCATGCCCGGCACGATCACCAGCTTCGCGCCAGGCCTGGCGCCGGCAAGGGCCTGCGCATCGGCAACGCCGATCTGGACATCGCGATCGCCCTGGGTGACGAGCAGCGGCGGCGCGAGGCGCGCGGCGAGACGGGCCGGATCATGGCGGAACTCGTCGATCAGGAAATCCTGCACCGCATCCGGGAAGAGCGAGGGGAGCGGCGCCGGCATCGCAGCGGTATCCGCATGCTTGCCGGCCTCGAGCGTGTCGACCAGCGCAAGCAGCGGCGCAAGCAACGGCGCATTTGCCGGATTGGCCCGGAACTGCTCGCGCATGATCGTGCCGAGGGGCCGGCCCGCGGCGCTGACCAGCACCACGCCGCAAATCCCCGCGGGCCGCTGGGCGGCGGCCAGGACCACCAGTCCGCCCTCGCTATGCCCGAGCAGCCAGATACAGGCGCGGCCGGTGCGCTTGCGCGCGGCATCGACCCAGGCGCGGACATCCGCAGCATAGTCGGTGATCGTCACGCGATTGGCATCGGCGACCGCGCCGGCACTGCCGAACATGCCGCGCTTGTCGATCCGCAGCGTGGCGACGCCGCGCCGCGCCAGCGCTTCGGCAAGCTGGCGATAGGGGCCGCCGGCCACGCCGTAGCGGTTGTTGCCGTCTCGATCGGTGGGGCCGGAACCCGGGACCAGCAGCACCAGCGGGGCGCCGGGATCGGGATCGAGCAGCGTGCCGGCGAGGTTCCCCAGCGGCCCAGGCGCAGTCACCTCGGTGCCGGCGGGAAGCGCCTGCGCGAGCGCCGAGGGCACCGCGGCGCATGCGGCGAACGCCAGGATCGCCCGGCGCATCACGCGTCACCGCCCCAGCGGAAGCGCCACTCGCCGTCGGTCTTGACGGCAATGAGCCAGAGGAAGGCGGCGATCAGCGGCACCAGCAGCACCAGCCACAACCGGTCCCGGTGCATGGCGAAATTGACGATCAGCCCGATGGCCGCGCCGAAGAGCAGGGTCGCCGCCCAGCCCTGCCAGGTGACCGGCTTCGCGCCGAAGCCGAAGCGCTTGGGCCGGAACCAATAGCCCGGGCGGACCTGCGCCGCGTCGCGGAAAAGCCTGCCCATCATTGGAACAGCACCACCGCGATGCCGGCGAGCAGCCCCGCCCCGGGGATCGCAAGGACGAAGGGCAGCCGCGCGCGGCGGACATGCATGGCAAGGAACATCTGCTTTCTCCTCCAGTCTTCGACGCGAACCGCGCGCCGGGCGCGCCCCAACCTGTCCGTTCCCGCAAGGGTCCATGCCGGCCAGGTGCCGGGACCCACCGGCATTGGCCGGCGAGACGGACTCGTCATTCCCCGCCTTCCTGCACCTTGGGCGGGCGCCCGCGCTTGGGCCGCACCGGCTCCGCCAGCTTCACGCCGCGCCGCGCCAGCGCCTCGCGCAACAGGCATTCGACCTGGGCGTTGACGCTCCTCAGGTCGCTCGCCGCCGAGCGCTCGATCGCCGCGTGCAGGGCAGGATCGAGACGCAAGGGAAAGGCTTTCTTTAGCGGCGGCTGGGACACGGGTTACGCCTCGCGCATCACTGATAGAGCGAGCCCGTGTTGACCACCGGCTGGGTATCGCGCTCGCCGCACAGCACCACCATCAGGTTCGAGACCATCGCCGCGCGGCGCTCGTCGTCGAGATCGACCACCTGCTTGGCGGAAAGCTGGGCGAGCGCCATCTCGACCATGCCCACCGCGCCCTCGACCAAGGTCTGGCGAGCGGCGACCACCGCCTGCGCCTGCTGGCGGCGGAGCATCGCGCCGGCAATCTCCTGCGCATAGGCCAGGTGCGTGAATCCGCATTCGTCGACGGTGATGCCGGCGACGCGCAGGCGGGCGATCAGTTCCTCGCGCAGCTCCGAACCGACCTGGTCGTGATTGCCGCGCAGCGTGACTTCCTGATGCTCGAAATCGTCATAGGGATAGCGCGAGCCGATCGTGCGCACCGCCGCCTCGATCTGGACGTTCACGAACGCCTTGTAGTCGTCCACGTCGAACAGCGCCTGCGCGGTGTCGGTCACCCGCCACACCACCTGCGCCGCCATTTCGATCGGATTGCCGCGCAGGTCGTTCACCTTGATGCGCTCCGAAATGATGTTGTTGGCGCGCACCGAAACCTTCTTCTTGCTCATCCAGGGCCAGGTCCAGCGCAGGCCCGTGGTGCGGTCCGTGCCCCGATAGTCGCCGAACAGCGTGATCACCGCCGCCTGGTTGGGCTGGAGCAGGTAGAAGCCGCAGAGCACGAACAGCTCGACCAGGATCGAGACCAGCAGCCAGGAAATCACGATCCAGTCCACCATCCGGTCGATCTGGGTGAGCGCCCCCACCGTGGCGGCAAGCGCGACGAGCAGCACGAGAAGCATGCCATAGCCGCTCATGGTGATTGCGGTCTTCTCGCTGCTCTGGCGCAGTGCCGGAGCGGCGCTACGAACGTCGGTCATCATTACCTCCCGAAATTATGATATCTTATTTATATCGTTTCGGAGCGCGTCGCAAGACGGAATCGCGCGCCGTTCAGGCAGGGCTCATCCGGGCGACGCGACGATCCGCCGATCTCGATCGGGGGAAATCGATGCGACTGCTCCTGCCCGCCCTTTGCGTGGTCCTGCTGCTGCCCGCCGCACCGGCCCTGGCGCAGCCCGCCACCGCGGCGATCCCGCACGAAGCGGATGCGGCGCTGGCCGCCACCGTCTCTCCCAAGGGCTCCGGCGCCACCGTGCTGATCGCGCGCGGCGACACGATCCTCTATCGGCGCGCGCGCGGCATGGCGGAGGCCGAGCTCGGCATGCCGATGGCACCGGACCAGATCTTCCGGATCGCCTCGATCACCAAGAGCTTCACCGCCGCGCTGATCGTGCAGATGGCCGAGCGTGGCGAAGTGGCGCTCGATGCGCCGGCGGCGCGCTACCTGCCCGAGCTGCCGCTCGATCCGCGCATCACGCTGCGCCAGTTGCTCAGCCATACTGCCGGGATCGCAGAGAATGACGCCACGCCCCAGCCGCCCTTCGGCCCGGGCGAAGTCCCGCTGGCGCAACAGGTCGCGCGGATCGCGGCGCGTCCGCTGCGCTCCGCTCCGGGCAGCGAGCAGCGCTATTCCAACTCGGGCTATATGCTGCTCGGCGCCGTGATCGAGAAAGTGACCGGCCAGTCCTGGGACGAGGCGATGCGCACGCGCCTGTTCGTGCCGCTCGGGCTCGCCGACACCGCCTATGACCGCCGGGACGCGATCGTGGCGCGGCGCGTCGCGGGATACACGCTGGCCGAGGGGCAGCTCCGCAACGCCGCCGCCTTCAACATGTCGCTCCCCAAGACCGCGGGATCGCTGCGATCCTCGGCAGCGGACCTGATGCGCTGGATGCGGGCACTGGCGCATGGCTGGGTGGTGAGCGCGGCCGGCTTCGCCCAGATGGCACAGCCCGCGCTTGCCGGCGTGCCGCTGCAACAGCGCTACGGGCTCGGCCTCTATATCTGGCAGATCCGCGGGCAGACGGCGATCGGGCACACCGGCCAGATCGACGGCTTCGCATCCGCGCTGCTCTATCTGCCCGTGTCGGACACGGTGATCGTGGTACTCGCGAACAACGACACGTTCGATGCGCAGACGCTCGCCCGGCGCATGGCGGCGATCGCCCTGGGCAAGCCCTATCCGCTGCCGGGCGCCGGGCGGGCCCTGCCGCCGGAGGCGGCCGCGCTGGCCGGGACCTATGGCAGCGATCCGGCGACGTCGCGCACCCTGGCGTTCGCGGGAGGCCGCCTCACCCTCGTACGCGAGGGACGCCCGGCGATCCCCCTCATGCTCGACGCGCGGGGCGACATCCGCTTCGTGCCCGACGAGATCAGCTATTTCACTCCGGTCCGCGACGCGGCCGGCAAGGTGATCCGGCTCGATTATTTCGCCAAGGGCGAGGGCCCGGCATTGGCGCTGGAACGGGTGAACTAGCGCCAGGCACGAAAGGGGCCGCCGGAGCTTCCCCCGGCGGCCCCTTTCCCAAAGCGCGAACGCCCTAGCTGATGACGATCGTCACCGCGCGGCGGTTCTGCGCCCAGCTGGCATCGTCCGAGCCCAGCGCGATCGGGCGCTCCTTGCCATAGCTGATCGTGGTGATCCGCGCGGGCGAGATGCCGCGCGAGGCAAGATAGTTCTTGGCCGCATTGGCACGGCGATCGCCCAGCGCGAGATTATATTCGCGGGTGCCGCGCTCGTCGCAATGCCCCTCGATCGTGATCCGGGTGTTCGGGTGGCTGTTCAGCCACTGTGCCTGGCTGTCCAGGATCGCCCGCGCCTCGGGATCGATGTCATATTGGTCGAACGCGAAATGCACGGTGTCGCTCGACACTTCGCGGCGGAACTGCTCGTTGATCGGCGCCGCGACCGTGTCGCTGTCGCCCTCGCCCGGATTGACCGGGCCGGTCTCCGACGGCGCGGGCGGAATCGTGTTCGCATCGCGCTTCTTGGCGCAGCCCGCGGTGGCGAGCAGCGCGACGCCGAGCACCAGGCCGGTCGTGATCTTGGACATGGTCTTTTCTCCTTTTCTCATCGCACCCGGTCCGCTTGCCAGGGCCTTAGCACGAATGCCGTTACGTTTCAGGGACGAATCGGTCCCCAACTGGGATCCGACCCGTCGAGCGGCGTGGGAATCCGCCGCGCGTTGGTGCCGGTGAGGTCCACCGACCACAGGTCCGGCCGGCCCGAGCCCTGGGCCGAGCGGAAGAACATCAGCACGCGGCCATTGGGCGACCAGCTCGGCGCCTCGTCGCCCCAGCTGTTGGTAAGCAGCTTCTCGCCGCCGCCGCCCGGATTCATCACGCCGATCCGGAACGCACCGCCGCCGGTGCGGGTGAAGGCGATCAGATCGCCGCGCGGGCTCCACACCGGCGTGGCATAGCGCCCGCCGCCGAAGCTGATCCGGTGCTGGTTCGAGCCGTCCGCGTTCATCACATAGAGCTGCTGCGTGCCGCTGCGATCGCTCTCGAACACGATCTTCGAGCCGTCGGGCGAATAGCTGCCGCCGGTATCGATGCCCGGCGAGTTGGTGAGCCGCTGCGGCTCGCCGCCGGCCGATGCGATGCGGTAGATATCGGTATTGCCGGCCTGCGCCATCGAGAACAGCACATGGCGCCCGTCAGGCGAGAAGCGCGGCGCGAAGCTGAGGCTGACGTTGGAGACGAGCAGCCGGTTCTCGCGCGTCCCCATGTCGTAGACATAGATGGCCGGCTTGCGCTGCGTGTAGCTCATATAGACGATCGCGTTCTGCTTCGGGCTCATGCGCGGCGTGAGCACGATCGACTGGCCGTTGGTCAGGAAGCGGTGATTGGCCCCGTCCTGGTCCATGATCGCCAGCTGCTTGCGGCGCTTGTTCTTCGGGCCGGTCTCCGCGACGTACACCACCTGGCTGTCGAAATACGGCCCTTCGCCGGTGAGCTTCGAATAGACCGCGTCGGCGCATTTGTGCGCGGCGCGGCGCCAGTCGGCCGGCGAGACGACGAAGCCCTGGCGGACCAGCTCGCTCTGCAGCAGCACGTCGTAGAGATAGCAGCCCACGGTGAGCGAGCCGTTGCCGTTGGCGCGGACATAGCCCTGGATGATCGCCTGGTTGCCGTTCCAGCTGCCGTAATTGGGCGCGGTGACTTCGCTATAGGCGATGCCGCGGCTGGCCGAGGGCCCGCGCGTCTTGAACAGGCCGGTGTTGCGCAGATCGTCCTCGACCACCTGGGCGAGCTTCGCCCCGAGCTGGTCGGTGGGGCCGGCGGGCGTGGACACGTTCTCGGAAGTGGGCATCGCCGGAATCGCGATGACCAGGTCCTTGGCGGCAGTGTTGGTCACGTCGACGCTGAGCGGCTGGTCCTGCGCCTGGGGCGGCTGCTGCTGCGGAGCGGGCGCCGGCACGTCCTGCGCCTGCGCGACGGTGGCGGCGGTGCTCGCCAGCAGGGCCGCGATCGTCAGATGGGCAAATTTCATCTTCACAGGTCCTCGTACAAAACCGGGGCTATGACTTTCCACGCATCATAGAATTGCGCGGGCAGCTTGAAGGGAGCGGCAAGCTTCACCGCGCGGATCGCCCGATCCTTGGCGAGATCGGCCTGGGCGCGGTTGCTGTCGGTGATGCCCGTCTGCGTCACTTGCGGCTCGCTGGCGAGCGAGCCGTCCTGGTTGAGCCTGACGGTCACCTTGGTGCGCAGCTTGTCCGAATCGGCGCCGCTGGGCGGGGCCCAGTGCGGGCGGATCTGGCGGATGATCGCGGCGCTCAACGCAGCCTTGACCTCGGGCCCGGCAGTTGCGGCCGGCGGCGTGATGGATGCGCTCTTGCTCGGCTTGTCGTTGATGCCGTTGAGCAGGCCATCGAGCCGGCCGGTCGGCGCGACGGGGCGCTGGGCCGGGCGCGACGGCGCCTGGGCCGGGGCGGCCCTGGGTGGCGCCTTCGGCGCGGGCTTCACGGCATCGGGCGCGGGCACCGGCTTGGGCGGCGTCGGTTGCGGCTTGGCGATCGGCTGCGGATTGGGCGCCGGCTCGGGCGGGGCGCTATCCGGCTCGATCGGCGCTTCCACCGGCGCGAGCCTGGCGGCCGGCGCCTCGCTGGTCGGGTTGGGCGAAGTGCTTTCCAGCGCGACCTGATCGACCAGCGCCACCTCGATCGGCGTCGGCTTCAGCTTCAGGGGATTGGGCGTGGCGAGGAAGCCGACCGACAACAGGCCGAAGAGCACGACATGCCCCAGCACCGCAACCGTCAGTCCCGCACCCTCGGCCCGGTTCATCACGGCTTGGCGCTCGCGTCGGTGATCAGCGAGACGCGGTTGAGCCCGGCATGGTTGAGCTCGCCCATCACCTTCATGACCTTGCCATAGCCCAGGCCCTGGTCGGCGCGCAGGAACACCGCCGCCGGCTTGCCGTCCGGCCCCGGCGCACGGCCGGCGATCTCCTCGAGCTTGCCGGGCAGCGCGGCGTCCGACGTCAGTTCGTTGTCGACGAAGATCTGGCCCTTGTCGTCGATCGCGATCTGGACGGGCTTCTGATCCTGGTCGAGCGCCTTGGCGCGGCTCTCGGGCAGGTTCACCGGCACGCCGGCGGTGAGCAGGGGCGCCGTCACCATGAAGATGATCAGCAGCACCAGCATCACGTCGACCAGCGGCGTGACGTTGATCTCCGCCATGGGCTGGCGGCGGCCGCGGCCCTTGTTCGAGGGGAGGTGCATCGCCATCGGCTCAGGCCTCCATCTCCAGGCGGCGGCTCAGCGTCGCGTGGAAGCCGTCGGCGAAGCGGTTGAGCCGCGCCTCGACCCGGTTCACGCCGTGCGAGTAGCGGTTGTACGCGATCACCGCCGGAATGGCGGCGAACAGGCCGATCGCCGTGGCGAACAGCGCCTCGGCGATGCCCGGCGCGACGACGGCGAGCGACGAGCTCTGCTCCTTGGCGATGCCGGTGAAGCTGCGCATGATGCCCCAGACCGTGCCGAACAGGCCGACGAACGGCGCGACCGAACCGACCGTGGCGAGGAAGTTGAGGCGATCGGCGAGCTTGTCGATCTCCTGCGCGATCGTGGCGCCCATCGCGGTGGCCAGGCGCTCGCGCGTGCCCTCGCGGTCGATCGCCTTGCCGCTGGTCGAGCGGCGCCATTCGGTGACGCCGGCGGCGAAGACGCGGGCGATCGGCTGGTCGCGGCCGGCGGCGCGGCGATGGAACTCGTCGATGTCGTCGGCTTCGCGATATTCCGCCTCGAACCGGTCGATCGCCTTCTTCACTGCGCTCACCTTGAAGCCGAACGACAGGATGATCGCCCAGGTCCAGAGCGACGCGAGCAGCAGGCCGATCATCACGGCGCGCACCACCCAGTCCGCCTGCAGGAACAGGCCGATCGGCGACATGGTGGCGGCGTCGGTGCTGATGAATTCCATGATCGGTTCAGTTCCCCTTGAAGAGCAGCGGTGTGAAACGCTCCATCCACGCCGCCGGCTGGCGGCGCGGACGGCCGGACGGGGCGACGAACACCGCCTCGATCTCCGCTTCGGCCACTATGGTAACGTCGCGCATGACTCGTTGATGAATGTCCACTGCGGCGGGGCGCAGCCGGACCAGCCGGCTGACCACCACCAGTTCGTCGCCCAGGCGCGCCGGCGCCCGGTAGCGAATGTTCGCCTCGCGCAGCGCATAGGCGCCCTCGCCCGCTTCGTGCGCCGCGCGCTGATCGATCCCGGCAAGCGCCAGCATATCCGAGCGGGCCCGCTCCATGAACCTGAGATAGTTGGCGTGATAGACCACGCCGCTCAGGTCGGTGTCCTCGAAATAGACACGCAGGACGAAATGATGCTCGAGGCCCGCGAAGCGGCCAGGGGCGAAGGATACGTCCATGGCCGGCCACCTAACCCAGCGATTCCGCCGGGGGAACCCCTCACCTCAGTCGAACAGCCCTTCCTGCGCGGTGGACGGCGGCGTGAGGCCCAGATGCTTCCACCCCGCCGCGTTGAGACAGCGCCCCCGCGCCGTGCGCGCGATCATCCCGATCTGGATCAGATAGGGCTCGATCACTTCCTCGATCGTGTCGCGCGGCTCGCTGAGCCCGGCCGCCAGCGTCTCCACGCCCACCGGGCCGCCCTTGTAGATGTCGGCGATCATGGTGAGGTAGCGCCGGTCCATCGCGTCGAGCCCGAGCGCATCGACTTCGAGCCGGGTGAGCGACTGGTCCGCCACCCGGGCATGCACGGTCTCCTCGCCCAGCACATTGGCGAAGTCGCGCACCCGGCGGAGCAGCCGCCCGGCGATGCGCGGCGTGCCGCGCGAGCGCCGCGCGATCTCGTGCGCGCCATCGGGCGCGACATGCAGGTCGAGCAGCCGGGCGGCGCGGGCGACCACGCGCTCCAGCTCGTCGACCGCGTAGAAATTCAGGCGCACCGGGATGCCGAACCGATCCCGGAGCGGCTGGGTGAGCAGCCCCTGGCGGGTGGTCGCACCGACCAGGGTGAAGCGCGGCAGATCGATCCGCACGCTGCGCGCCGACGGCCCCTCGCCGATCATGAGATCCAGCGCGCGATCCTCCATCGCCGGATAGAGGACTTCCTCGACCGCGGGATTGAGCCGGTGGATCTCGTCGATGAAGAGGACGTCGCCATCTTCGAGATTGGTGAGCAGGGCCGCGAGATCGCCCGACTTGGCGATCACCGGGCCCGACGTGGCACGGAAGCCGACGCCCATCTCGCGCGCGATTATCTGGGCGAGCGTGGTCTTGCCCAGCCCCGGCGGGCCGAAGAACAGGACATGGTCCAGCGCCTCGCCGCGCGAGCGGGCGGCATCGATGAACACGCGCAGATTCTCGCGCGCCGCCCGCTGGCCGACGAACTCGTCGAGGCTCTTGGGGCGCAGCGCGGCGTCGACATCGTCGATGCGGCGGGCGGAGGAGAGGAGGCGATCGGAATCCGTCATGCTGCCGTCCAAAGCTCGCAATATCCCTCGCCGGTCAACACCTCGATTGCGTGGAAGCGCCGCCGGAGATAGCGAAGGGCATCTTCGGGGAAAGCTGCGCGCGCCTGCGCCAGATTCGCATCCTCCGGCAAGCCGGGAAGATAGACGGCCACGCTGCGCTCGCCCAGATAATGCCGCGCACGCACCGGCGCGGCGGGATCGCCGAAGAAATAATCGAGGAAGTTATAGTCCTGCACGAGCTCGCCGTGATCGAACATCATGTCGCGCCCATGCGCGATGCGGAAGGGCGCGCCCAGGTCGCCCGCCTCGAACGTCACGAACGCCGACGGCGGCTCGCCCGGCGCGGTCCAGCTGCGATCGCCCTGCCAGCCGGGGACGAAAGGATGATCGACCCTGTTCACCCCAATACCCCGCTCAGCAGCGCCGGATGGAAGCTCCAGCCCAGAAACCCGCACAGCCCCATGAACAGCCCGAAGGCGCCAAAGGCCCAGGCGGCCCAGAGCAGCCAGCCGCTTTCCACCAGCGCGGCGACGGCGGCGATCGAGATGGCGGTGGCGACCGACGCGTCGCTCGCATCGAACTGGTCGTCATGCACGTTCAGCGCATCGTAGAGATCGCTCCGCGCCTTCGCCTCGGCGGCCAGACCCGGCGCCTCCGCCTTGTATTTCGCGATGTCGCGGTCGAGCCCGGCAAGCACCGGCGCGGCGCGCCCGGGATCGGCCAGCAGGGCGATCTGGAGGCGGCTCGCCTCGGCGACGTGCAGCTTGGTCTTGGCCGCCTGATACTGGTTCCACTTGTCGACCGAATCGGACTGGGCCTGCTGCATCGCCTGGACGATGTTGCCGTCCTTGATCCCGCACACCCCCATGAACACCGAAAGCATCACCACCGTGATCGCCACATTCCGGTTGAGCGACTTGTCCTTGGCCTCGGCACTGACTTCGATTTCCATGGGTCCCGACCTATTCCTCTCGCGGCGACGCGGCTAGAGCAGGGACATGGCCGGCCCGGACCTGCTGCTCGCAACGCCCATTCCCGCGCCGCTGCGCGCGGCGCTCGCCGAACGCTTCACGCTGCACGAAGGCGATCCTCCCCCCGGTATCCGCGCCGTGGTGGGCGGCGGCGCAATGAAGATCGATGCCGCCCTGCTCGCCCGCCTGCCCGCGCTGGAGATCGTCGCGATCCACGGCGTCGGCCATGACCGGCTCGATCTGGACGCTCTCGATGCCCGCGGCATCTGCGTCACCACCACGGCGGGCGCCTTGACCGAGGACGTCGCCGACCAGGCGATCGCGCTGATGCTGGCGGTGCAGCGGCGCGTGGCGGCGAACGACGCGCTGGTGCGCGGCGGGGGCTGGGCCGCGCCGCTCGGCCGCCGGGCCAGCGGGCGCCGCATCGGCATTTTCGGGTTGGGCCGGATCGGCCATGCGATTGCGCTGCGTGCCGCGCCCTTTGCCGGCGCGCTGCTCTATTGCGCCCGCGCCGAAAAGCCGGTGCCATGGCACTTCGTGCCCGACATCGCCGCGCTGGCCGAAGCGAGCGAGGTACTGATCCTCGCCGCACCGGGCGGACCGGAAACCGATCGCATCGTCGATGCCGGGGTGCTCGACCGGCTGGGCCCCGACGGCGTGCTGATCAACATCGCCCGCGGCAGCCTGGTCGACCAGGACGCGCTGATCGCGGCGCTGGCGGAGCAGCGCATCGCCGGCGCGGGGCTCGACGTGTTCGCGCAGGAACCGAATGTGCCCGAGGCGTTGCGCACGCGCGATACCGTCGTGCTCGCCCCGCACCAGGGCAGCGCGACCGGGGAAGGCCGCGCCGAGATGCGCGACCTGGTGCTCGCCAATCTCGATGCGCATTTCGCGGGGCGCCCCCTGCCCACGCCCCTGATCCGACCGGTCAGCCATGACGCTCGACCGGGCCGGTGATCTCCAGCCAGGTGCATTGCCGCTCCTCCCACACCGACACGGTCGGCGCCGGGAAGCCGGGGTCCGCAAAATGGCCGACGGGGATCGCGATCGTGTCGGGAATGCCGCCGCCGCTATACCAGACATTGCCGCCGCAGATCGGGCAGAAGTGAAAGCTGGCCGGCAACCCGCCACTCTCCGACGCTGCGATCCATTCGGTCGACCGGCCGGTGATCGTCACCTGCCCCACCGGAAAGCGCGCCTGCACCGCGAAGGCCGATCCGCTGCGCTGCTTGCAGTTCAGGCAATGGCAGACCGAGATGCGCACCGGCTCGCCCACGCATTCGGCGCGGAGCTGGCCGCAGCGGCAGGCAGCGGTTCGGCTCGTCATTTCGCCGCCTTGCGCAGCGCCAGCCGCACCAGCGCATCCAGCGTCGCACCGGCACCCAGTTCGTCGGCGGCGGCATTGACCGCGGCGCTCGCCTCGGCCGGCTTGAACCCCAGGTTGAGCATCGCCGAGATCGCATCCTGCGCAGCGCCACCCGCCGCCGCCACGCCCGGGGCGCCGCCGCTGCCGAGCGCCACGCCGCCGGCCTTGTCCTTGAGTTCGTTGACGATGCGCTGGGCAAGCTTGGGCCCCACCCCATTCGCCCGCGCGATCATCGCCGAATCGGCACGCGCCACGGCAGTCTGCACTTCCTCGGGCGACAGGATCGAGAGGATCGCGAGCGCTACCTTGGCACCGACACCCTGCACGCTGGTGAGCAGGCGGAACCAGTCGCGCTCGCTCGCGGTGGCGAAACCCATCAGCCGGATCGAATCCTCGCTCACCAGCATCTCGGTGTGGAGCGTGACCAATCCGCCGGTGGCGCCGAGTGCGGTGATCGTCCTGCCCGACGCGCCGGCGAGATAGCCGACGCCGTTCACGTCGATCACGACATGGTCGAGCCCCGTCGCCTCCAGCCGGCCCTTCAGGTGCGCGATCATGCCCGGTCCTCCGCGCGGAAGCATATGGCGTCGAGGCCCCCTCCCCATTCCCCGCGCCGCGCACGGCATCGGGCGAATGGCAGCCAGGCGGGGCAGGAGCGGAGGCGCGCACGCATGCGCGGTACATAAGCAGAACAAGCAGGCCTAGGAAAGCGAAATCACCCGCCCCGCTGGCACGTTGCCGCGCGGTTCCCCAATTCGAGCGGGGAAACGGGGGAAGAAATGATCGTCGCGCTGGCCGCCTAGCGCAACCCGAAGCGGGCGCTTGCCAGATGGTGGGCGTGGCAGATGGCGACCGCCAGCGCATCGGCGGCGTCGGGCCCGGCGATCTTCACGCCAGGCAGCAGCACCTGCACCATCGCGTGCACCTGCGCCTTCTCGGCATTGCCCATGCCGACCACCGACTTCTTGACCGTGCTCGGCTTGTACTCGCCGACATCGATGCCGGTCCGCGCCGCCGCGCACAGCACCACACCGCGGGCCTGGCCGAGCTTGAGCGTCGACTGGGCGTTGGAATTGACGAATACCTCTTCCACCGCCGCCGCCTCGGGGCCGTGATCGGCGATCAGCGCGGCCAGCATGGCGTCGAGATGCGCGAGGCGGCGCGGGAGCGGCGCCTGGGTATCGGTCTTCAGCCGCCCGTTGGCGAGGTGCGACAGGCGATTGCCCTCCGCACGGATCAGCCCCCAGCCGGTGGTGCCGAGGCCGGGATCGAGGCCGAGGATGATCATTTCCGGCGCGCGCAACGGCGCGCCGGCGCGACGATGGGGAAGGAAGGAGATCGGTTCGCGCAGAGGCGCGGAGGCGCGGAGGGACTCCCCGGCCGCGACGGCGGCAATCTGCCAGCCCGTGCCATTCGCTGCCTGCGCGGGAGCGTTCCCGCGCCGCGCGCAACGACCGAAATCCTCGCGCCTTCGTGCCCTTGCGCGAACGACATGCTTCGCTCGTCGCCTCGTCGCGTCGTTGCGCGATCCCGAATCAGCCCAGCTTCTCCATCACGTCGTCCGAGACTTCGTAATTCCCCCACACCGTCTGGACGTCGTCGTCGTCGTCGAGCGCATCGATCAGCTTGAACAGCTTGGCCGCGTCCTCCTCGCCGACATCGACCATGGTCTGGGGCCGCCAGGCGAGCTTGGCGCCCTCGGCCTCGCCCAGCACCGGCTCCAGCGCCTTGGCGACTTCGTGAAGCGCGTCCTGCGCGGTCCAGATCTCATGGCCGTCCTCGGAACTGGCCACGTCCTCCGCCCCCGCCTCGAGCGCGGCCTCGAACACCTTCTCGGCGTCGCCGGCCTTGGCCGGATAGTTGATCAGGCCCATCCGGTCGAAACCATGGCTTACCGAGCCGGCGGTGCCGAGATTGCCGCCATTCTTGGAGACCGCGGTGCGCACGTTGGTGGCGGTGCGGTTGCGATTGTCGGTCAGCGCCTCGATGATCAGCGAGACGCCGCCCGGACCGAAGCCCTCGTAGCGGATCTCTTCGTAATTCTCGCCGTCGCCCTTGCTCGCCTTGTCGATCGAGCGCTGGATATTGTCCTTGGGCATCGACTGCGCCTTGGCCGCGGCGATCGCGGCGCGCAGGCGCGGGTTCATGTCGGGATCGGGCAAGCCCATCTTGGCGGCGACAGTGATTTCGCGGCTGAGCTTGGAGAACATGCTCGAGCGCTTCTTATCCTGCGCGCCCTTGCGGTGCATGATGTTCTTGAACTTGGAATGGCCTGCCATTGCGCTCTCGTATGAAACTGATCGCGCGGCTTTAGGCCAGGCGCGGGGCCATGGGCAATGCTTGCCCGAACATCGTCACCCGGCGGCCCCGGATCCGAGCCGGGACGCCGGGGACGACGTCAGCCCTAGATACCGAGCGCCTGCTTGTAGGTTTCGAGCAGCATCTCCGCCTCGTCGCGGTGATGCTTTTCCATCTTCCGCAGGCGGACGATCGAGCGCATCGTCTTCACGTCGAAGCCGGTCGCCTTGGCTTCGGCATAGACGTCCTTGATGTCGTCGGCGATGCCCTTCTTCTCTTCCTCGAGCCGCTCGATCCGCTCGATGAGAAGGCGCAGTTGCTCGGCGGAAATCGAATCGGACAAGGTGGAAGCTCCTGGAAGAATCTGGTTCGGAAAGGGGCGCGATTATCGGAGCGGGCGGCTCCGCTCAACCCCCAACCGCGCCGAGCCGAGGCAGGCCCGTCACGCGCAGAAAGCGCAGGTCGACGATGCGGCCATTGGTGCTGCGCAGCTCCGTCACCCTGCCCCGCGCATCGCGGCGGAAGCGGACCGTGCCGGTGACCGTGTCGGTATCGAAGGAATCGCGCTCGCGATATTTTTCGGGCGGCTGGCTGATCCGGCTCTCCCAGCCCGGCCCCAGGATCCAGAGCGCGCCGTTGCGCCGCGCGACCGTCACCAGAACGGCGAGCTCGGGGCTGTAATAGGTGCCGAGATAGTCGGTCATGCGCGCGGGCGTGAGTGCCGTCGCCGGCTGCCGGACATAGCGCGTCGCCACCAGGAGGCCGCCGGGGCCGTCGATCGTCAGCGTCCGCGCCGGCACCTCGCCCGAAAAGCGGATGGCGACCGGCGCGCCCTTCATGCCGAAGGCGCCCGCGCCGTGAGGGATCATCGGGTCGAAGCCCTGCATCCAGAGCCTACCTTCGCGCGCCTCGATCAGGAAGCCGGTGCCGAGCCGGTCGCGATAATTGCCGGCGAGGCGCAGCAGTTCGGCAGGGGCCAGCGCGACTTCGGGGCGCGGGGCGGGATCGGCGGGAGCCTCGCCCAGATAGAGATCGGCGATCCCGCGTGCGAGCGGCGCCGGATCCTCCCCCTCGACATTGCAGATCAGCGCGACCGACAGGCGCCGCTCCGGCAGCATCAGGAAATGGCCGACGAATCCGGGATCGATGCCGCTGTGCCCGACGATCGGCGCGCCGCGATGGCGCCCGATATGGAGCCCGCCGCCATAGCCGGTGACGGGATCGGCCTTCAGCATCTCCGCGATCACCGCCTTCGTCCCCACGACCGGCTCGGCGAAGTTGCGCGCCCAGCGGGCGAGGTCGGCCGCGGTGGAGCGGATACCGGTCGAGCCATAGGTGGCATAGGGGAGGAAGCGGCGCTCCGGCGCGCCTTCCTTCCCGCCGGGCGCATAGGGCATCGCCTGGCCGGCGCGCATGCGGTGATAGTCGTCGACGATATAGCTATGGTCCATGCCGAGCGGCCGGAACACGCGCTCCGCGAGGAAGTCGGCAAAGGACTTGCCGGAAACGCGCTCGACCACCAGCGCGAGCAGCGTGTAGTTCGAGTTGGAATAGCCGAAGGCGGTGCCGGGCGCGAAGTTGAGCTCGCGCTGGCCGAAGATCACCCGCAATGCGTCCTGCTGGGCAATGCTGTCCTCGCCGCGCCGGCCCTGCAGCCAGAACAGGCTCAGCTGGTCGCGCAGCCCGCTGCTGTGGTGCATGAGCTGGGCGAGCGTGATCGGCCGCGCGAAGCGGTGCAGCTCGGGGACATATTTGCGCACGTCGTCGGCGAGCGCGAGCCTGCCCTCCGCCTGGAGGAGCAGCACCGCGAAGGCAGTGAACTGCTTGGAGAGCGAGGCGATGTGGAAGGCCGTGTCGGGCGTGTTGGCGATGCCCGCCTCGACATTGGCGGCGCCATAGCCGCGGGCATGGAGCAGCTGTCCGGCGCGTGCGACCGACACGGCGCATCCCGGCGCGTCCGGCCTGCTCCACGGAGCGAGCAGCTTGTCGACCTCGCCCGCGGGGTCGGCGGCGCGCGCCGATACGATGCCGGGGACCAGGAGGAGCGAGCAGGCAAGGAGCCGGGCGAGACGTCGCATGCCCATCGACTACAAGTGTAATCACAATCTCGCAATCGATCCGCCCCGGCTCCGTCGCAACGCGGTCCGCTTCCGTCGATTACCCGCGAATTGCCCCTGGCGGCCGGTGCGGTTATCTGCCGGCCATGCCCCTTTCCCGCCGAATCGCGCTTTTCGCTGCCGCCATGCTCGCTCTCCTGCCGGCCACCGCGCCCGCGCAGAACCGGCCGCCGGCCCCGGTTCCGGCAAAGCCCGCCGCGCCGGTCCAGCTTCCGCCCGCCATGCGGGTGCCGGCCCATCTCCGCCCCGCGCCGATCCCGGCGGACAAGGCGCCCTTCGCCGCCGAGATCGCCGCGTTCGAGGCGCGCGACGCCATCACCAGGCCGGCAAAGGGCGGGGTGCTGTTCCTCGGCAGCTCGAGCATCCGGATGTGGCCCGACCTCGCGCGCGAGTTCCCCGGCCACAATGTGATCAATCGCGGCTTCGGCGGCTCCACGATTCCCGACAGCGTCCGCTATGCCGATCGGATCGTGACGCCCCACGCACCGAAGACGATCGTCTTCTATGCCGGCGACAACGACCTGGAGGCCGGGCACACGCCCGAGGAAGTTCTCTCCGATTTCCAGGCACTGGTGACCAAGGTGCATTTCAGGCTGCCTGGCACCCGCATCCTGTTCATCGCGATCAAGCCCAGCCCGTCGCGCTGGCGGCTGATCGACGGAATCCGCGAGGCCAACGCGCTGGTGCGCGACTATGTCGCGACCGACCGGCGGCTCGGCTATGTCGACATCTTCCCCGCGATGCTGGGACCGGACGGCAAGCCGCGCCCCGAACTCTATCGCGAGGACGGCCTGCACATGACTCGCGCCGGCTACGACATCTGGCGCGCGGCGGTAGCGAAGGCGATGAAGTGGAAGCTCTCTCCGGCCCCGGCCGCGAATCCGGCCCGGCCGGCGGTCAGCGCCCCGGCTCGGTCATCGCGGGCGGATCGCTAGCCGGGAAGCTCTCGTCGAGCGCTTCGTCCAGCGCTTCGTTCCGCTTCACGCTCGCTTCCATCCGCGCGATCTGCTCGGGCGTGGCTTCGCCCTGGTGGCGCGCCTTCCATTCCGGGAACGGCATGCCGTAGACGATATGGCGCGCCTCGTCCCTGGCGATCGACGGATCGGCCTCGACGATCCAGTCGGCCAGGCAGTTGCGGCAAAAGCCCGCCAGGCCCATCAGATCGATGTTCTGCACGTCGGTGCGATGGCGGAGATGGCGGACCAGGCTGCGGAACGCCTTGGCGGCGGTAGCGTCATCCAGCTGGTCGAGTTCGTCCATTATCACACCTCCACGGTTGATCCTCCGGGATATGAGGCTAGAGGCACCGAGGCACAAGCCGAGGATATGACAACGATGACAAAGGCAATCAGCCCCCGCACGCGCAAGGTTCGCATCCTCGCCACGCTCGGCCCCGCCAGCGCGACGCCCGAGATGATCGCCAAGCTGTTCGAAGCCGGCGCCGACGCGTTCCGGATCAACATGAGCCATGGCGACCAGGCATCGAAGGTGCCGCTGTTCGAGGCGATTCGCGGGCTCGAGCAGAAATATGGCCGCCCGACCACGATCCTGGCCGACCTTCAGGGCCCGAAGCTGCGCGTTGGCAAGTTCGCCGACGGCAAGGTACAGCTGGTCACCGGCCACGAGTTCATCCTCGATCGCGACAAGACGCCCGGCGACGCCACCCGCGTCGAGCTGCCGCACCGCGAGATCTTCGAGGCGGCGCACGAGAATGCCCGCCTGCTGCTCGACGACGGCAAGCTGGTGCTGCGCGTCGTCTCGGTCGCGCCCGACCGGCTGACCACGATCGTCGAGGTGGGCGGTCCGCTGTCGAACAACAAGGGCCTGAACGTGCCCGACATGGTGCTGCCGCTCGCCGCGCTCACCGAGAAGGACCGCAGCGACCTCGCCTTCGCCGTCGAGCAGGGCGCCGACTGGATCGCGCTCAGCTTCGTCCAGCGCCCCGAGGACCTGATGGAGGCCCGCCGCCTGATCGGCGGCAAGGCGGCACTGCTCGCCAAGATCGAGAAGCCTTCGGCCATCGCGCGGCTCGACGAGATCGTGGAGCAGTGCGACGGCGTGATGGTCGCGCGCGGCGACCTGGGCGTCGAGCTGCCGCCGCAGACCGTGCCGCCGCTCCAGAAGCGCATCGTCGAGACCGCGCGCCGCCTGGGCCGCCCGGTGATCGTCGCCACCCAGATGCTCGAATCGATGATCGAGAGCCCGTCGCCGACGCGCGCCGAAGTCTCGGACGTCGCCACGGCAGTCTATGACGGTGCCGATGCGATCATGCTCTCGGCCGAGAGCGCCGCCGGCAAATGGCCGGTCGAATCGGTTTCGATGATGAACTCGATCGCCGACGCCGTGGAGCGCGACCCCGCGCATGGCGACCGCGTCCACTTCACCGTGACGCGCCCCGACCCCACTACCGCCGACGCGCTGGCCGAGGCCGCGAAGAACATCGCGCGCACCGTCTCCGCCTCCGGCATCACCTGCTTCACCAGCTCGGGCTCGACCGCGCGGCGAATCGCGCGCGAGCGCCCCTCGGTGCCGATCCTGGTGCTCACCCCCAAGATCGAGACGGCGCGCCGGCTCGGCCTGCTCTGGGGCACGCACGCGGTCCACACCCGCGACGTCGATTCGTTCGAGGAGATGGTCGCCAAGTCGAAGCGGATGGCGCTGCGCCACCACATCGCCGCGGCGGGCGACCGCGTCGTGCTGTGCGCCGGCGTACCCTTCCGGACGCCCGGCTCGACCAACGTGCTGCACGTGGTGACGCTGGTCGGCGACGAGTTGAAGAACCATCCGGGCCGCGAAGGGCCGGACGCGATCTGATCCGGACCGATTCCCCTCCCGTCGCGGGAGGGGAGTCTAGAGCAGCCCCAGGCCTTCGAGATCCGCCCGCAGCTTCGCCGCCCCGGTGAAGTGCAAGGCGTGGATTCCGGCGTCCGCCGCCGCGACGACATTGGGCAGGCTGTCGTCGATGAACACCGCGTCCGGCCCCTCCAGGCCGAATCGGCGCAGCGCGAGCGCGTAGATCGCGGGATCGGGCTTCACCAGCTTCTCGTCGCCCGAGACGACGATGTCGCGGAAACGATCGAACAGCGCGGCTTCGCGCGCACGGAACGGCGGCCAGAACTCGCCGGAGAAATTGGTGATCGCGAAGAGCGGCACGCCGGCGGCATCGAGCGCCTCGACGAGCGCGGTCATGCCGGGAATCGCCGGCCCCAGCGTTTCGTTGAAGCGCGGCGCCCAGGCGGCGATCAGCGCCGCATGCTCGGGAAAGCGGGCACGCAACTCCGCCGAGGTTTCCGCGAACGGACGCCCCGCATCGTGCTGGAAATGCCATTCCCTGGTGACGACGTTCGCCAGAAACGCTTCGAGCGCCCGATCGTCCTCGATCAGGCGCTCGTAGAGGAACCGAGGTTCCCAGTCGAACAGCACCTTCCCGACATCGAAGATGACGGCATGGGGCTGGACCACGCGAATCAGCCCTGGCGGGCCTTGAAACGCTTCTGGGTCTTGTTGATGACGTAGATGCGCCCACGACGGCGGATCACGCGGTTGTCGCGATGCCGATCCTTGAGCGACTTCAATGAATTCACGATCTTCATGACCGATTCGCTTCTCAAACTATAGGAATGCCGGAAAGAGGGGCTCGCCTAGTGGCCGACGCCCGCCAAGTCAAGGCAGGAGTCGCCCCGCAACGCTGCGGAACCGACTCGACCTGATCCGTGTTGGAGGGCAAAACCGAGACGTTCCGTCCGCGAAACAGGAGTTCCTCGCGTGAAGAAGCCGCTCAGCATCGCCCTGCTCGCCGCGCTGGGGGCCTGCGCCCCCAGCTATCGCCCCCAGCCGATCGACGTCACCCGCTATCATCTGGGCGCGCCGATCGAGCGCACCACCGTCGCGGTCGAGCCGATGGCCAACACCGATTCGTTCGGCCCCGAATATCAGACCTATGCCGATGCGGTGCGCGCCGAGCTGGAGCGGCTGGGCTATGTCCAGTCGGTGAGCAGCACGCCTTCGGGCTATATCGCGGCGGTCGGCTTCCGCCGCACGAGCAAGGGGGCATTCAAGGAACCGCCGCCGGTCAGCATCGGCCTGGGCGCCGGCAGCTTCAGCGGCGGGCGCCGCGGCGGCGTGGGCGTCGGCGGCGATGTCGGCTTCGGCATCGGCGGCAAGACGCGCGAGCTGTATCAGACCGAGCTGTGGGTGCAGCTGCGCCGCCGCAGCGACAACACCACCGTTTGGGAAGGCCGGGCGCAGAGCGGCAGCGTGAGCGGCACCGATCCGGACCAGCCCGGCGCCGCGGCCGCGCGCATGGCCAAGGCACTCTTCAAGGACTTCCCCGGCGAGTCCGGCATCACTATCACGGTGAAATGACCATCCAGATCAATTCCGGCTTCGATTCCGGCAACATCCGCCTCGTGGGGATCGAGGGCGACCGCGTCGACCTCGAGATCGTCACCGATCACCTCTCGGACTTCTACCAGTGGTTTTACTTCCGCGTGGCCGGAGCGAAGGGACGCACCCTCACCTTCCGCCTGCTGAACGCGGGCGGAGCCGCCTATGCGTTCGGCTGGCCGGGCTACAAGGCCCGCTGGTCGACCGACCGCGAAGCGTGGCGCACGGCCGAATCGAGCTATGCCGACGGCGTGCTGAGCTTCACCAAGACGATCGACACCGACCTGGTCTGGTTCGCCTATTTCGCGCCCTATTCGATGGAGCGGCACCACGACCTGGTCAGCCGCATCGCGCTGATGCCGGGCGTGTCGCACCGCGAGCTGGGCAAGACGCTCGACGGCCAGCCGATGGACCTGCTGACGCTCGGCACGGGGCCGAAGACGGTGTGGCTCTATGCGCGCCAGCATCCGGGCGAGACCATGGCCGAATGGTGGATGGAAGGCGCCCTCGAATTCCTGACCGACCCGACCAACGCGACGGCGCGGGACCTGCGCGAGAAGGCCGTGTTCCACATCGTGCCCAACATGAATCCGGACGGTTCGCGCCGCGGGCATCTGCGCACCAACGCCGCCGGCATCAACCTCAACCGCGAATGGCATGCTCCGACGATGGAGAAGAGCCCCGAGGTGTTCCTGGTCCGCGCGGCGATGGACGAGACCGGCGTCGACTTCGCGATCGACGTGCATGGCGACGAGGCGATCCCCGCCAATTTCCTCGCCGGCTTCGAAGGCATCGCCTCCTGGACCGATGCGCATGGCGAGAAATTCTACGAATATGCCCGCCGCCTCGCCCGGACGACGCCCGATTTCCAGCTCGACCTGGGCTATGAGAAATCGGCGCCGGGCCAGGCCAATCTCTCGATGTCGACCAACCAGCTCGCCGAGCGTTTCGGCGCGGTCTCGATGACGCTGGAAATGCCGTTCAAGGATCATGAGGCCAACGCCGATCCGGAATTCGCCTGGTCGCCCGCGCGCTGCAAGACGCTGGCGCATTCCTGCCTTGAGACTTTGGCAGGATTTATCGACGAGATCTGACCGGGAACGAAAACGACAAAGAGGGGTCGAACATGGAAATCCGCGAGGGCGGGCTCGACGATGCGCGGGTCCGCGGGCTGCTGGAGCAGCATTTCGCCGGGATGCTGACCAATTCGCCGAAGGACAGCACCCATTTCCTCGACTTCTCCGGCCTCGCCGCGCCCGACGTGACCTTCTGGACCGTGTGGGACGGCGAGGACCTGCTGGGCTGCGGCGCGCTGCGCGAGCTCGATCCGGAGCATGGCGAGATCAAGTCGATGCGCACCGCGTCGGAGCATCTGCGCCGCGGCACCGGCGCCAAGCTGGTCGGGCATATCCTGAGCACCGCCCGCTCGCGGGGCTATCGGCGCGTGAGCCTGGAGACGGGATCGGGCGATTCCTTCGATGCCGCCCATGCGCTCTACCGCCAGTTCGGCTTCACCGAATGCGGGCCGTTCGGCGACTATCGCGAGGATCCGTTCAGCCGCTTCCTGTCGCGGGTGGTCTGAAGGATCAGTGCAGCACCAGCCGGGCGACCGGCAGGGCCGGCGTGACATAGGCCGTCCGCTCCGCCTCGATCGCCTCGACATGGGCAAGGCGGTTGTGGAGCGCGCCCGGATCGGGGAGCAGCGGCACTTTCGCAGCGCCGCCGCGGCGCGGGCGGGCCGGCGGCATCGCGCGGCGTGCGTCTTCGGCCATCGGGGTGAAGCGCGGCGCTTCGGCAGCGATCTCGGTCAGCAGCCTGGTCGCCTGCCTGCCGATCTGGCGGATGCGTTCCTTGGTCACGCCGGTTGCGAGCGAGACCTCGTCGAGCGTGGCGCCGTCGAAGACGCGGCGCGCGACGATCTCGCGGTCGCGGCGCAGCTTGGCTTCGAGCTTCTCCAGTTCGGCGGAGTCGACGGTCTTGAAACGCGGGCCCTCGCCGCGCACCACGGCCTTGCCCCGCGGCCGGCGGCGCAGTGCCTCGATGCCGACCTTGCGGAGCTGGTCGACATAGGCGTCGATGAGCTGGGAGACGGCGCCCTCGGCGAGATAGTC
>NZ_JAASQV010000004.1 GCF_011761945.1 Sphingomonas leidyi | reverse complement strand
CGGGTGGTGCCGGTGCGCTTCGTGATGTTCTCGGGCATCGGCGCGCTGGGCGCCGGCGTGCATTTCCTGGTGCTCGGCGTGCTGTTCCGCGGCCTGGCCTGGCCCTTTGTCGGCGCCACCATCCTCGCCACCGCGGCGGCGATGACGTTCAACTTCTTCCTCAACAACGCGCTCACCTATCGCGAGCAGCGGCTGCAGGGCGCGGGGCCGCTGCTGGCCGGCTGGTTCTCCTTCTGCCTGGTGTGCAGCGTGGGTGCGGCGGCGAATGTCGGGGTGGCGGCGTTCCTGCACAATGTCCAGCATGGCGACTGGCGCTTCGCGGCGCTGGCCGGCATCGCCGTCGCCGCCGTGTGGAACTTCGCCCTGTCCTCGCGCTTCGTCTGGGGACGGTACTGAACCGACGGGTCAGCGCCAGCTGCCGATCCACATCCAATGGGTGAAGCCCTGGCTGTCCGCCAGCGGGGCGGCCGAGAGGATCGGATAGAAATAGCCGAAGACCAGCAGCGAGAGCGCGGCGAACCATTCTTCCCAGCCGCGATTCCGGCCCCGGTCGAAATGCTGGAAGGCGATGGGCAGCGCCATGCACAGGAAGATGCTGCTCGGATGATAGTAATAATAGAAGCCGATCGACTTGGGGATCACGACATAGATCGCCAGCGATGCCGTCCATAGCAGCGCCACTGCCAGCGGCCGGATCGCCTTGTCCCGGAACCACGCCCAATAGCAGGCGGCTACCGCGACCAGCCCGCCCCACATGATCAGCGGATTGCCGATCAGCAGCACGCCGCGCTGGGCGCCGCGATCCCATTCGTAGAAATACCAGATCGGCCGCAGCATCAGCGGCCAGCTCCACCAGCTCGACTGATAGGTGTGGTGCGGCAGGATCTGGGTCTGCATCTGCCACATGTGCAGCTGCTGGGCGAACAGGCCGGAGAGCGAGGTCAGCGGATCGGTGGTGTAGAAGAAGGCCGGCGCGAAGGTGACGAAATAGGTGACCACGCTGACCACGCCCATCGCTAGGATCGCCGGGATCGCGGGCAGGCCGGGCCAGTGCGGCTGGTCCCCGCCCGAGAGCGCGGAGAGCAGCGGCCGCTTCGCCAGGCGCGCGTCGCGGGCGCGAATGACGAGGAAGGCCAGGGCGGCAAGCACGATATAGGGCACCCCCGCCCATTTGACTGCGGTGGTGAGCCCGAGCAGCACGCTCCCCGCGATCCAGCGCCGCCAGCTGGCGCCCCTGCCGGGGGCCTTCATCGCCCAGAGGAACGCCACCAGCGCCCAGACCAGGAAGGCGCCCAGGAAGATGTCGAGCATGCCGGTGCGTGCCTGGACATAGACGGTCTGGTTGAGCGTGGTGAGCACCGCGCCGACCAGCGCGGTGCGCATGTTGCCGGCGAGCAGCCAGAGGAATGCGAAGACGCCGAGCACCGTGGCGGTGCCTGCCAGAGTCGAGGCGATGCGCCAGCCGAACGGATTGTCGCCGAACAGCGCCATGCCCGCCGCGATCAGCTCCTTGCCGAGCATCGGATGCTCGACGTTGCGCGGGCCCGACAGGTCGAGCAGCGCCTGGGCGGCGGGCAGATAGTGAACCTCGTCGAACATGATCACGCTCGGCTGGTCGAGATGGACCAGGAACAGCGCCTGCACGGCGATGGCGAGGAGCAGGGCGACGAGCCAGGGGCGGTCCTGCAGGGCCTTGAGGCGATCGAGCATGGCGCGTTGATTAGCCGAGCGTTTGGTGGCCGTCATGCTGAACTTGGTTTCCGGATCCGCGGAGCGACGAAGCAGGACTTGTCGGCGCCCAAGTGACGAGCGGTGTTGACGCCCCGTCCCCTCAGCCGCAAAGCATCTCGCACTATGAAGCGTCGTACCGGCCAAGACCGCAGCGTAACCCGCAACTGGAAACCCGCCACCCAGGCCGTGCGCGGGGGCACCGCGCGTTCCGAATGGGGCGAGACGAGCGAGGCGATGTTCCTCACGTCCGGCTATGCCTATGATTGCGCGGGCGACGCCGCCGCGCGCTTCGCGGGCGAGCAGCAGGGCATGACCTATTCGCGCCTGCAGAACCCGACGGTGGAGATGCTCGAGGAGCGGATCGCCCTGCTCGAAGGCGCCGAGGCCTGCCGCACCATGTCCTCGGGCATGGCGGCGATGACGGCGGCGATCCTGTGCCAGGTCAGTGCGGGCGACCATATCGTCCAGGGCCGCGCCGCCTTCGGTTCCTGCCGCTGGCTGACCGACAGCCTGCTCCCGCGCTTCGGCGTGGAGACGACGGTGATCGACGCGCGCGATCCGCAGCAGTTCGCGGACGCGGTACGCCCGAACACCAAGGTCTTCTTCTTCGAGACGCCGGCCAACCCGACGATGGACGTGGTCGACCTGGAAGCGGTGTGCGGCATTGCCCGGAAGCACGGCATCACCAGCGTGGTCGACAATGCCTTCGCCACGCCCGCGCTGCAGCGCCCGCTCGAATTCGGCGCGGACGTGGTGGCCTATTCGGCGACCAAGATGATGGACGGGCAGGGCCGCGTGCTCGCCGGTGCGGTCGCCGGCTCCGCCGCCTTCATCAACGACGTGCTGCTGCCCTTCACCCGCAACACCGGGCCGACCTTGTCGCCGTTCAACGCCTGGGTGGTGCTCAAGGGGCTGGAGACGCTCGACCTGCGTATCCGCCGGCAGAGCGAGAATGCGCTGAAGGTGGGCAGCTTCCTCGAGCAGCGGGTGCCCCGGATCAACTTCCCGGCGCTGCCGAGCCACCCGCAGCACAATCTGTTCAACCGCCAGATGGAGGCGGCCGGCCCGATCTTCTCGTTCGAGGTCGATGGCGGCCGCACACAGGCGCACGCGCTGCTCGATGCGCTCGAGCTGGTCGACATCTCGAACAATATCGGTGATTCGCGCTCTCTGATGACGCATCCGGCCTCCACCACCCATTCGAGCGTGGCCGAGGAGAAGCGCTTGGAGATGGGCGTGACCGAGGGCATGCTGCGGCTCAATGTCGGGCTGGAGGATTCCGAGGACGTGATCGCCGATCTGGACCAGGCGCTGAGGGCCGCCGGCTTGTGATGGACGCATTGTTCACCGATGCGGCGGAAACGCGCGGGATCACCGTGCGCGTGTCGGTGAGCTATCTGCCCGAGCAGAGCGAGCCCGATCGCGGCCGCTGGTTCTGGGCCTATCACATCCGCATCGAGAATAGCGGGCCGATGACGGTGCAGCTGCTGACGCGGCACTGGATCATCACCGACGGCCGGGGCGCGCGCCACACGGTGGAAGGCGAAGGCGTGGTCGGCGAGCAACCGATGATCGCGCCGGGGGCGAGCTTCGACTATGTCTCGGGCTGCCCGCTGAGCACGCCGATGGGGAACATGCAGGGCAGCTATCACATGATCGGAGAGGACGGCTCGGCGTTCGACGTCGCCATCCCCAAATTCGCACTCACGGCGCCGGCGGTGGCGGAATGAAGCGGACGCATCTCCCCCTCAACGGCCTGCGCGTGCTCGACGCGGCGGCGCGGCATTTGAGCTTCACCCGCGCGGCGGACGAGCTGGCGGTGACGCCGGCGGCGGTCGGCCAGCAGATCCGCGCGCTCGAGGACACGCTGGGCGTCGTCCTGTTCCGCCGTACCACCAAGGGGCTGGAGCTGACGCCGGAGGCCGAGGCGGGGCTGGCGGCGCTGCGGGCGGGCTTCCTCCAGTTCGAGGAAAGCGTGCGCGCGATGCAGGCGGGGCAATCGTCCAAGTCGCTGACCATCGCCGCGCCGCGCGACCTGACCGCGAAATGGCTGATGCCGCGCCTGGCCGAGATCGCGCGCGAGGACAGCGACCTGCGCTTCATGCTCGTCCCCGCGGACGAGGCGATCGACTTCACCGAAGCCAATCTCGATCTCGCGATCCGCTGGGGCGAAGGGCCCGGCGAGCATGAGGGCGAGGCGCTGGAGAGCGACGGGATGGTCACGGTCGAGCGGCCGGGCGGCAGCATCGACGTGCGCATCTCGTGGCCCGGTTGCATGGCCGAGGATGCCGGCTCGCTGGTGCGGGTCGCGGATGCCGGGCTTGCGCTCGACGCGGCGGCCGAGGGGCTGGGCCGCGCCACCGTGCCCGAGCTGCTGGCCCGTAGCGACATCGAATCGGGCCGGGTCGTCGTCGTCGGCGAGCCCAAGAGTTCGAAGCTCGGCTATTGGCTGGTCGCGCCCTTGCCCCAGTGGCGGCAGAAGAAGGTGAAGACGCTGGTCGACGCGCTGGCGGCGTGAGCGCGCTCCGATCGCGGGCCGATGCGCATCGGCCTTCATCGGTGCGGCGAAGCCGGATAAGGAGGCGCAAAACCGCAGGAGCGAACACCCATGCCGCAAAGCCCTTGGAGCCATAGCCGCAGCGCCGGCATTGCCGACGACATCGATTTCGAGATCAAGGGACAGGAGCTTCAGTTCGTCGAGATCGAGCTCGATCCGGGCGAGAGCGCGGTGGCGGAGGCGGGCGCGCTGGTGTGGAAGGACGCCGCGGTGGGGATGACCACCGTGTTCGGCGACGGCAGCGGCGGGCAGGGCGGCGGCTTCATGGGCGCGCTGCTCGGCGCCGGCAAGCGGCTGGTCACCGGCGAGAGCCTGTTCACCACCGTCTTCACCCATAACGGTTCGGGCAAGGCGCGCGTTGCCTTCGCGGCGCCGGTGCCGGGCGCGATCGTGCCGCTGAAGCTCGATTCGGTCGGCGGCACGCTGATCTGCCAGAAGGACGCGTTCCTCTGTGCGGCCAAGGGCGTGTCGATGGGCATCGCGTTTCAGCGGCGGATCATGACCGGCCTGTTCGGCGGCGAGGGCTTCATCATGCAGAAGCTCGACGGCGATGGCTGGGTGTTCGTCCAGTTCGGCGGCATGGTCGTCGAGCGCGAGCTGGCGGCGGACGAGGAGCTCCACGTCGACACTGGCTGCGTCGCCGCCTTCACCCCTTCGGTGGAGTTCGACCTGGTCGGCGCCGGCGGGGTGCGCAGCGCGATCTTCGGCGGCGAGGGCTTGTTCTTCGCGCGGTTGCGCGGCCCGGGCAAGGTCTGGATCCAGTCGCTGCCCTTCTCCCGCCTAGCCGGGCGGATGATGGCGGCGGCGAGCAGCCATGGCGGGCAGAATCGCGGCGAAGGCTCGGTGCTGGGCGGGCTTGGCGACCTGATCGGAGGCAATCGTTGAGCCGGCCGATCCCCGATCTGCGCGATCCCGAGCAGCGCAGCGCCTATCGTCGCGAGCTGATGCAGGTGGCCAAGGGGCCGCGCCGCCTGGGCGTGGCGCTGGCGGTGATCGGGTCGGCGCTGATCTTGATCAACGCCTATTGGACGCCGATTCCGAACCTCGTCACGCTGGCGGCCATCGTCACGGGCTTCGCGTTGATGCTGATGGGGATCGGCATGCGCACCAAATATCACAAGCGGCGGATGCGCGGAGAGATTTAGGATCCGGGGCAACCGGCATCTAGCTGCAGCAGCTCCCCGGCGAAGGGCGGGGCCCAGTATCGGGGCGGCTGTTTGGGCGGTCGAACCTCTCGAACGACGTGGCAACCGGGGCCCGCCCTTCGCCGGGGATCAGCTTCCGCAAATTCGTTGCTTGACGTGCCATCAGCTAAGGCGCGGTCAGCTCCGCCGCCTTGCCGATCAGCGAGGCGAAGCGGCTCTCGTCGACGGCCTTCTGCACATCGTTCCAGCTGCCCGTGACGACGTACCAGTCGCCGTTCCGCGCCTGGAGCAGCAGGGTCATGTTCATCACGCCGGGTTCCGATCCGCCCTTGTAGCCGATCCATTGCCACTTGCCGCGCACATCGGGGCTGACGCCCGGATTGGTGGACAGGATCCTGCGTGCGTCGGTGCCGGCCATGCCCTCGGTGTTCCGCCGCAGCCAGTCCATCACCCGGACCAGATCGTTCGGGGTCTCGAACCATTCGAGCGTGTCGATGCGGTTGGGGATCTTCCGGGTGAAGCTGGTCGCGTCGATCAGGATCGGCGGGATGCCGGCTACTTCCCCTTCAAGCAGCTTGCGGCGCCCGGCCTCGTCCAGCGCCAGATAGCGGTCGCCCAGTCCGGCGACGCCCTTCAGCCGGAAGACGTCGAGCGTACCCAGAAAGGGCCGATTGCGCGCCGGATCGGCGATGCCGAGCACCGGCATCATCGCCTCGACCTTCGCGCGGCCGAGATGCTGGAGCAGGATGTCGGTCGCGCTGTTGTCGCTGATCGAGATCATCTGGGTGGCGAGCTCGCGCAGGGTCACCTGCGTGCCCTTGGGCTTCATGGTGTAGCCGCCACCGGGCAGCATGCCGCCGTCGAGCGTGACGAGATCGTCCCATTTGCGCTCGCCGGCATTGGTGGCGCGGACCAGCTCGGCGAGGATCACCAGCTTGAACGCCGATCCGATCGCATAGGGCTTGTCGGCATTGCGGCCGGCGAGCGGCTGCGGCGCACCGCTGCCCAGCTTCGCGATCGCATAGCCGATATCGCCGGGCAGGGCGGCAAGGGCGCTTTCGACTTGCGGCAGCGTCTTCTCGGCACTCTCGAATCCGCGGACGAGCAGCCCGCCCACCCGGTGCGGCGGCGCCGGGTCGGCCACGAGGAGGACGTTCGCCACCGCTTTCTCATACTGGACGCGGATATTGGCCCGCCACGGCGTCTCCTGCGTCACGCCGAGGATCGCGAGCGGCTTGCCGTTGGCGGCGATCAGCTGCGCGGTGACGCTCTGGAGCATCGCCTGCGGCACTTTCTCCTGGAAGGCGGGCGTGAAATAGCCGGCATAGTCCCCGCCTCCGTTCAGGATCGCGATCAGCTCCCCGAGCCGCAGGGTGAAGGCGGGGTCGGCCCGAACCGGCTGCGGCGGGGCAGTCTGCGCGGAAGCGGGTGCGGCGAGCAGGAAAGCGGCGAGAAGCGGGAGCAGGCGCATCATTGCCTCGGCGGCTGTGGACGCGCTGCTTCTACGCGAGGTAAATCATGATATCAAGATTATTGCTGCACATTTCCCGCCCGGCCATCCCCGCGAAGGCGGGATGACGCGGGAGGGGGCGCGAACCCTTTCAGGCGTCGATCACTTCCTCGTCGAGCCGTGCCGCGTTCTCCTGGATGAAGGCGAAACGATGGGCGGGATTGTTGCCCATGAGGCGATCCACCAGATCCTTCACCCCGGCACGCTCCTCATATTCCTGGGGCAGGGTGATGCGCAGCAGGCCCCGGGTCGCCGGGTCCATGGTGGTTTCCTTGAGCTGGTTCGGGTTCATTTCGCCCAGGCCCTTGAAACGGCTGACCTCCACCTTCTTGCCCTTGAACGCCGTCGTCTCGATCTCGAGCCGGTGCGCGTCGTCGCGCGCATAGAGCGACTTGGAGCCCACCGTCAGGCGATAGAGCGGCGGCTGGGCGAGATAGAGATGCCCCTGGCGGACCAGGTCGGGCATCTCCTGGAAGAAGAAGGTCATCAGCAGCGTGGCGATATGGGCGCCGTCCACGTCCGCGTCGGTCATGATGATGATGCGCTCGTAGCGCAGGTTGCTGGGGTCGCAATCCTTGCGGGTGCCGCAGCCCATGGCGAGGATCAGGTCGGCGATCTCCTGGTTGGCCAGGATCTTCGCCGAGGTGGCGGAGGCGACGTTCAGGATCTTGCCGCGGATCGGCAGGATCGCCTGGGTCTTGCGGTCGCGCGCCTGCTTGGCGGAACCGCCGGCCGAATCGCCTTCGACGATGAACAGTTCGGTGCCCGCCGGATCGTCGGCCGAGCAATCGGTGAGCTTGCCCGGCAGGCGGAGCTTGCGCGCGCTGGTCGCGGTCTTGCGCTTGACCTCGCGTTCCTGCTTGCGGCGCAGGCGGTCGTCCATCCGCTCGAGCACATAGCCGAGCAGCGCCTTGCCGCGGTCCATATTGTCGGCGAGGAAATGGTCGAAATGGTCGCGCACCGCCTTTTCGACCAGGCCGGCTGCCTCGGGCGAGGTCAGCCGGTCCTTGGTCTGCGACTGGAATTGCGGATCGCGGATGAAGACCGACAACATCAGCTCGGAACCGGTCATCACGTCGTCCGCGGTGATGTCCTTGGCCTTCTTGTTGCCGATCAGTTCGCCAAAGGCACGGATGCCCTTGGTCAACGCGGCGCGCAGGCCCGCCTCATGGGTGCCGCCATCGGGCGTCGGGATGGTGTTGCAGTACCAGCTGTACGACCCGTCGGACCATAGCGGCCAGGCGACTGCCCATTCGACGCGGCCGTTATGCTCACCCGGGAAATCCTGGCGCCCGGCGAAGAAATCGGCGGTGGCGCATTCGCGGGCGCCGAGCTGCTCCTTCAAATGGTCGGCCAGGCCGCCGGGGAACTGGAACACGGCTTCGGGCGGCGTCTCGTCGCCGATCAGCTCGGCGTCGCACTTCCAGCGGATCTCGACGCCGGCGAACAGATAGGCCTTGGAACGGACCAGCTTGTAGAGCCGGCCCGGCTTGAACAGCATCTCGCCGAAGATCTCGGTATCGGGTACGAAGCTGACGGAAGTGCCGCGCCGGTTGGGCGTGCCGCCGACATGCTCGAGCGGCCCCAGCGTCTTCCCCTGGCTGAAGCGCTGGCGATAGAGCTGCTTGTCGCGCGCGACCTCCACGGTGGTGTCGATCGACAGCGCGTTGACCACCGAGATGCCGACGCCGTGCAGGCCGCCGCTGGTGGCATAGGCCTTGCCGGAGAATTTGCCGCCCGAGTGAAGCATCGAGAGAATCACCTCGAGCGCCGACTTGTCGGGGAATTTCGGATGCGGATCGATCGGCATGCCGCGGCCATTGTCGACGATGGTGATGCGGTTGCCGGCCTCGAGCGTGACTTCGATGCGGTTGGCATGGCCGGCCACCGCCTCGTCCATCGCATTGTCGAGGATCTCGGCGGCGAGATGGTGCAGCGCGCGTTCGTCGGTGCCGCCGATATACATGCCCGGGCGGCGCCGTACCGGCTCCAGCCCTTCGAGGACTTCGATCGAGGAGGCGTCATAGGTGCCGGAGGGCACGCCCGGCGCGGCAAACAGGTCTTCAGCGGCCATGGAGAACGTATAGGGGGTGCGGGGTGAGGGGCGCAAGGGATGGAGCCGTCCAATTCCTCCTCCGGCTTGCCGGGGAGGAATTTGGGAATCACGCCGCCTTGAGCTGGGCGATGAACTTGTCGGTCGCCGCTTCCAGCGCCACTGCGGCCTCGGAAAGCCCGGTCGCGGCGCTGGAGACCCGGTCGGACAGCGCCTCGGTGTCGCTTGCCACGGTGGCGACGGCGCCGATCCGCTCGGCCATGCGGGTGGCGCCCATGGCCGTGTCGTGGGCAGTCGCTTCGATCATGCCCGCGGCCTGGCGCTGCCCGTCGACTTCGCTGCGGATCGCTTCCGCGGCCGCGGCAACCTCGGCGACGGTGGCGGCGATCTCGTCGAGCGCGCCGTGCGCCAGGGTGGCGCCGCCCTGGACGGTGCCGGCGAGGGTGCGAATCTCCTCGGTGGCGGAGCCGGTCTGGTTGGCGAGTGCCTTCACTTCGTGCGCAACCACCGCGAAGCCGCGGCCGATATCGCCGGCACGCGCCGCTTCGATCGTGGCGTTGAGCGCCAGCAGGTTGGTCCGGGCGGCGATCTCCTGGATCGATTCGGCGAAGCGGGTGATGGTGTTCGCGCGCTCGGCCAGTGCGCGCACCGCATTCTCGCCCGAACGCGAGACGCCGCGCGCCGCGCCGCTCAGATTCGCCTGCTGGTCGACGCTGGTGGCGATCGCCACGATCGAGGCGGTGAGCTGGCGCACGCCGCTGGCGAGCCCGCCCGCGGTGTCCGAAGCCTGGCTGGCGATATGCGCGGTCGCGGCGAGCTCCACGCTCGCCGTATGGGCCAGCGAATTGAGCGCATGGGCCGAGCGATCGAGGTCGCTCGCGGCCCGGGTGACGTCGCGCACGGTCTCGGCGACCGAATCCTGAAAGGCGGTGGCGAGCGCCAGCATCTCGCGGCGGCGCTCGGCGGTCGCGTCGCGCTCGCTCGCCTCGCGGCGCGCGCGCTCGGCGCGCTCGCGCGATTCGGCGGCGCGCATCGCGGTGAGCGCCGCCTCGGCATCGTCGCGTCGTGCGGTGGCATCCGCGGCGAAGCGGTCGCTCTGGGCGCGGGCATCGGCCTGCGCCTCGATCAGGCGGACGAGCTGGGTGGTGAGATAGGCGAGCACCGCGAATTCGAGCAGCACCGCCACGGCATGGAAGACGACGCGTCCGAAGTTGCCGCCGCCCTCGAACACCCAGGCAGGCACCGCGAGCTGGAGGACGATGTGATGGATCGCGATCATCGCGCAGGCGAGCGCGATCGGCCGCCAGTCGTAGAGCAGCGTCAGGCCCGAGAGCGCGACGAAGAAATACATGTGCGAGTCCATCTGCCAGGGATGGCCGGTCAGCGCATAGACGGCGAGCGCGGGCTGGATCGCGGCGAGCGTGCCGACGATCAGCCGCGCGGCGGCATCGTAGCGGCGGCGCAGCGCGACGATCGTCGGGACGATGTTCGCCGCGGCACCCAGCAAAAGAGTCATCCACTCGCGCTGGCTGCCGAGCAGCAGGCCGAGCAGGAAGACCACGCCGACAGTCGCCCAGCTCGCCACGACCAGCGTCCGGACGCCGCGGCGCCGAAGGCGATCGATCTCGTTCATGCGGCCGCGCCTCCGCACAGGGCCGGCGGCGCCGCGAGGATCAGGATTGCCCGGCCCCGGAGCGCCGAGGCGATGGCGGGATGCGTGCCCGTGACGACGAAGCTGCCCGGCAGCGGCCCGTCGCCGAGCAGTTGCGCGCCGCTGTCGATTGCCTGGGCGAGCATGTGGTCCGCCGCACCCGGCAGCATGGGCACGAGCAGCATCCGCCCCTGGCTGGGAGGCCAGAAGGCTGCGCAGGCCACTGCCAGCCCGGCGAGCACGAGCTGCGCGGCCAGGGCGTGACGGGCGAGGATTGATCCGAAACGGTTCATTCCGCGCGTCTAGCGGGAATTAGGTTAGAAACACGTAAACCACAGTATTTGCGCAGATTACGATATTCGTCGCGCGTCTCCGATGGCCCTTGGCCCGGACCGGCGATGCATGCCGATCCAGATCACCGCCTCGGTCGCGATGCCGACGCCGACGTCGAGGACGCGCTGGAGGAGGCCGCCCCGCAGATGCGCCGCCGATCGATCGTGATGCTCCTGCTCCTCCTCGACGATGTCCAGGAGGATGGCGACCGCGGCGGGATCGCTGGATCCGAGCGCCGCGATCTGCGCCGCCATGTGGCGCAGCACGACTCGTTCGATCGCAACCGTGGTGGCGGCGATCGCGTGGCAGCCGAGCAGGCCCGTGATGGTGCCGAGCAGGGTGCCCAGCGCCGCGCACAGGGCATAGCTGGGGCAGCGCGCTTGTCCGCGGCGGGCGAGTTCGGCGGCGAACAGCGCGCGGTGGCGCATCTCGTGCGCGATGAACGCCTCGATCTCGGCCAGCAGGCCCGGCGCGGTCCAGCGGGCGAGCCGTCGCTGCGCCCGATAGACGCATACCGCGCCGTGCTCGCCGGCATGGTCGACGCGCAGCACGCGGTCACCCAGCGTCTCGCCAGGTGCCAGGCGTGCCGCGATCGGCATCGATGATTAGCGGACGCGCGGGCCGCCAAAGGGCAGGGGCGGCGGCGGACGGCGATCGCGGCGGGGCAGCTGCGCCTGATAGGCATGGCCGCAATGCTCGACGCAATAGGGGAAGCCCGGGTTCACCTTGTCGCCGCAGAAATGGAAGTCCGGCTCGCCCGGATGGCCGATCGGCCATTTGCAGATCTTGTCGTTGAGATCGAGCAGGCTGGTCTTGCCCGCGATCGCCTCGGACGGCTTGGCGGGGACAAGCCGGCGCGGCGGGGCCGGCGAGATCGGCGGGGTCTGCTCGCCGGGGTTCTGGCGGACGAAGCCACCCGGGCCGACCGAACGGAGCACCGGTCCGTCGGAAGCGGGCTTGGGCTCGGCCGGAGCGGAGGGCGTGGCGGCCGGCGCGGCGGCGCGCGGAGCCGGCGACTCGGCGGGAGTGGCGGTGGCGGCCGGCGTCGGGCGCGGCGCGGGCGCCGGCTTGGGCTCGGCCGCGGCCTTGGGCTCGTTGGGCTTCACGGGGGACGGACGCGCGGGCAGGCCCAGGCGGTGCGCCTTGCCGATCACGGCATTGCGGCTCACCCCGCCCAGCTCCTCGGCGATCTGGGTCGCGGTCAGCCCGCTGTCCCACATCTTCTTCAGCGTATCGATCCGCTCTTCGGTCCAGCTCAAAACTTCTCTTCCTTCACCTTGCAGGCGGCCCGCGCAGCGGTTACGCGAACGCGCGATGAGCAGCCAGCCTGAATTCGGTCAACAGCTCCCCGAGCCCGGCGTTCCGGTGATCCGCAACGTCAACTGGGGAGGTTTGCGCACCCTCTATATCAAGGAGGTGCGCCGTTTCTTCAAGGTGCAGCTCCAGACGGTATGGGCACCGGCGGTCACGACGCTGCTGTTTCTGGTGATCTTCACCGTCGCGCTGGGCGGCGGCGGGCGGATGGTGACGCTCCAGCACCGCGAGATTCACTTCGCCGAATTCATCGCGCCCGGCCTGATCGTGATGGGCATGCTGCAGAACGCCTTCGCCAATGCCAGCTTCTCGCTTCTGGTCGGCAAGATCCAGGGCACGATCGTCGACTATCTCATGCCCCCGCTCTCGACCACCGAGGTGCTCGCGGCCTTGTGCGGCGGTGCGGTGACGCGCGCCTTCTGCGTGGGCGGCACGGTGTGGCTGGCGATGGCGATCTGGGGCGTGAACCTGTGGCCGCAGCATCTCTGGGCGGTGCTGTGGTTCGGTTTCCTCGGCTCGCTGTTCCTCGCGCTGATGGGCGTGCTGACGTCGATCTGGGCGGAGAAGTTCGATCATGCCGCGGCGGTGACCAATTTCGTCGTCGCGCCGCTCGCCCTGCTCTCGGGCACCTTCTATTCGGTCGAGCGGCTGGCCCCGACCTTCCAGGCGATCAGCCACGCCAACCCGTTCTTCTACATCATCTCGGGCTTCCGCTACGGCTTCCTCGGAGTCGCCGATTCGCCGATCCTGGTCGGCAGCCTGGTGATCCTGGGGCTCGACGTGCTGCTGGGCTTCGCCTGCTACACGCTGCTGCGGCGTGGATGGAAGATCAAGAACTAGGCCGATTCCAGGTCGATAGCGTGGGCGCATGTCCCTCGCCGAAACGATTATTGCCTCTCCGGCTGGAGGCTCGTAAACACCCGCCTCGGGCGGTCCCGACAGGCCGCCCTTTTGCGTTTCTGGAGTCTCGTTTCGAGCTTTTCACGAAGGAGTATGTTCCCATGACCATCACCCCGCTCATGCCCGTCTATCCGCGGTGCGCTGTGCGGCCGGTGCGAGGCGAGGGCGTGTATCTCTATGGCGAGCGCGGCGAGCAGTATCTGGACTTCGCCGCGGGCATCGCGGTCAACGCGCTCGGCCATGGCCATCCCCACCTGACCAAGGTGCTGCAGGACCAGGTCGCCACGCTGATGCACGTGTCGAACCTCTATGGCAGCCCCCAGGGCGAGGCGCTGGCCCAGCGGATCGTCGACAACAGCTTCGCCGACACGGTGTTCTTCACCAATTCGGGCGTCGAGGCGATCGAGTGCGCGATCAAGACCGCCCGCCGCTATCACTATGTCAACGGCAACCCCCAGCGCCACAAGCTGATCACCTTCAAGAACGCCTTTCACGGCCGTTCGATCGGCGCGATCTCGGCGACCGACCAGCCCAAGATGCGCGACGGCTTCGAGCCGCTGCTGCCGGGCTTCGACTATGTGAAGTTCAACGACCTCGAAGGCGCGCTGGCGAAGATCGACGACGAGACGGCGGGCTTCCTGGTCGAGACGGTGCAGGGCGAGGGCGGCATGACCGCGGGCACGCCCGAGTTCATCCAGGGCCTGCGCAAGGCGTGCGACGAGCATGGCCTGCTGCTCATCCTCGACGAGATCCAGTGCGGCTATGGCCGCACCGGCAAGATGTGGGCCTATGAGCATTACGGCATCACCCCGGACATCATGACCGCCGCCAAGGGCATCGGCGGCGGCTTCCCGCTCGGCGCCTGTCTGGCGACCGAGGAAGCGGCCAAGGGCATGGTGATCGGCACGCACGGCTCCACCTATGGCGGCAATCCGCTGGCCATGGCGGCGGGGCAGGCGGTGCTCGACGTGATGCTCGAGCCGGGCTTCCTCGATCACGTCACCAAGATGGGCGAGCGCCTCCGCCAGGCCTTCGAGCAGATGATCCCCAACCATGATCATTTGTTCGAGGAGATCCGCGGCAAGGGGTTGATGCTGGGCATCAAGATGAAGGAGCCGGCGGTGAGCCGCGACTTCGTGGCGCACCTGCGCGACAATCACGGGCTGCTGACCGTCGCGGCGGGCGAGAACGTGTTCCGCGTGCTGCCGCCGCTGGTGATCGACGAGGATCACATCGCCGAATGCATCGAGCGCCTCAGCGAGGGCGCCCGCAGCTTCGCGCCGCCGAGCGGTGACTGAAACCAAGATCCTCCCCGGGACGGGGAGGGGGACCATGCCGAAGGCATGGCGGAGGGGGAGTGCCCCAAGCGATTCGCTGGTGGAGGGGCCCCTCCACCAGCGAATCGCGGCGGTCCCCCTCCCCGTGTCGGGGAGGATTTAAGATGCGCCACTTCCTTGATCTGTCCGACGCCGGCGCCGCCGGCATCCAGGCGATGCTCGACGATGCCATTGCCCGCAAGCAAGCCCGTGCCGGCTGGCCGAAGGGGAAGGTGGACGCCGATGCTCCGCTCTCCGGTCGCGTGCTGGCGATGGTGTTCGAGAAGAACTCCACGCGCACGCGGGTTTCGTTCGACATGGCGATCCGCCAGCTCGGCGGCACGTCGATCGTGATGGACGCGGGCTCGATGCAGCTCGGCCGCGGCGAGAGCATTGCCGATACCGCGCGCATCCTCTCGGGCTATGTCGACGCGATCATGATCCGCACCGACGATCACCAGAAGGTGGTCGACATGGCGCGATATGCCAGCGTGCCGGTGATCAACGGCCTTACCGACGCTTCGCACCCCTGCCAGATCATGGCGGACCTGGAGACGATCCTCGAGGCCGGCTTCGCGCTGCCGGGGCTGAAGGTCGCCTGGCTGGGCGACGGCAACAATGTCCTCGCCTCGATCATGGAGGCCGGCGGGCTGATGGGCTTCGATGTCGTCGCGGCCTGCCCCCAGGGCTATCAGCCGAGCGACGCGGACGTGGCGCGCGGCAAGGGCCGGGCGACAGTGGTCGGCACGCCGCAGGAAGCGGTGGAGGGCGCCGACATCGTCGTCACCGATACCTGGATCTCGATGGGCCAGGCGCATGCCGAGACCAAGCTCGCCGCGATGATGCCCTTCCAGGTGACCGAGGCGCTGATGGGCGTCGCCAAGCCGGGCGCCAGGTTCCTCCACTGCCTGCCGGCGCATCGCGGCGAGGAAGTGGTCGACGAAGTGATCGACGGGCCGCAGTCGCTGATCTGGCAGGAGGCGGAAAATCGCCTCCACGCGCAGAAAGCTGTGCTACGGTGGTGCTTCGGGCAGATCTAGGGGGCGTGCCTTGCCGTCGGTTCGCATCGCAGCGTTGGTTGCCTTGGGCCTCGCGGTGCTGCTCTGGGTGCTTTGGCTCGTGCCTCGTGAAGCCGACTATGCCGATCGGTTGACCTGCCTGGCCGCGCTGTTCGTTGCCGCCGCGAACTCGGCAATGGTTGCCCATCTCGGGCGCATCCGCGGTGCAGAGTTGTCCGGTTCGGCGCTCTGGCTCGTGATGATCGGGGTCGGCATAGCGATCGCGATCGGAAGCTTCGAAGACTGGGCCGGGCTTGTGCTTCCGAGTGACGGCAGCCTCACCGGCGCCCTTGCGGCCATCGCGGTGGCGCGTTGGATCGCCGTGGCACTCTTCCTTGCCGGCTTGTCCGCGCTGGCGGCGGGATGGGTGCTCTGGTTCGCATCGCGGATCGCCGGGCGCGCTCGCGCGGCCTGAGTTGTCTCGGGCCCGCAAGGCCCTACATAGCGGGCAACTTCCGACAAACTGTGCCACAAGCGGCAACCCGGCTTCGGCCGGGCAGCGAGGAATTTCGACGTGACCAACACTGCCCCCACCACCGATCTCGATCGCGTGATCGGCTTCACCATTCCTGGCCGCCACACCCGTGGCCGCGTTGCGCGGCTGGGGCCGGTGCTCGACGAGATCCTGTCGGCCCATGCCTATCCCGAGCAGATCGAGCGGCTGCTGGCCGAGGCGCTGACGCTCACTGCCTTGCTCGGCTCCACGCTCAAGCAGGCCGAAGGGCAGATGACGCTCCAGGCGCAGACGCAGGGCGGCATCGTCAGCCTGCTGGTGTGCGACTACAAGAATGGCGAGCTGCGCGGCTATGTGCAGTTCGATGCCCTGCGCCTGTCGCAGCTCGGCAAGAACCCGTCGCTGTTCGCGCTGTTCCATAAGGGCCATCTGGCGATCACTTTCGACCAGGCGACCACCAAGGAGCGCTACCAGGGCATCGTGCCGCTCGACGCCGGCTCGCTGGCCGAGGCGGCGCAGAGCTATTTCCTCCAGTCGGAGCAGATCCCCAGCCTCGTGCGGCTGGGCGCGCGGCGCGACAGGGAAACCGGCAAGTGGATCGGCGGCGGCCTGTTCCTCCAGCATCTGCCGGAGGGCGAGGCGGGGCGCGAGCGGCTGCATGTGCGGCTCGACCATCCCGAATGGCAGCATGTCGAGGCGCTGGGCTCGACCATGGGCGTCGACGAGCTGGCCGATGCGGCAATCCCGCTCGAATCGCTGATCTGGCGGCTGTTCAACGAAGAGGAAGAGGTGCGCGTTCTCAGCGGTGCGGATCTCGCGCGCGGCTGTCGGTGCGACCCCGGCTACATCACCGGGGTGCTTGCCAAGTTCCCGGAAGAGGAGCGGGCGGCGATGGCGGACGAAGCGGGGGTGATCGCCGTCGATTGCGTCTTTTGCTCGAAAAAATTCCCGGTGAAGCTCGCCGATTTCGTTCCGCCACCGTTGTAATCCGGCGGACTCGCGCCATATCGGCTGCAAAGGGCGCGGGCTCTCGAGCTCGCGACGGGAGGACGTTGCGCATGTTGTTCAAGCGTCTGGTGTGTGCGGCATTTGCCGGCGCATCGCTGTTTATCGTGGGCGATGGGCCGGCTGCGGCCCATCGTTCCTCCACCCAGGCAGTGCTTTCGCAGATCGAGCGCGGCCAATGGCTGCTCAAGGAGCGGCGCGGCGGCGAGCGCAAGGTCTGCTTCGCCGGGCCGAACAGCTTCATCCAGCTCGCCCATGGCACGGCATCCTGCGAGCAGTTCGTGGTCGCCCAGGACCAGCATGCGGCGACGGTGCGCTATACCTGCACCGGGCATGGCCAGGGCCGCACCACGATCACGGTGGAGACGCCGCGGCTGGTGCGGATCGAGACCCAGGGCGTGCTCGACGGCTCGCCGTTCGAGCAGGAATATGAGGCGCGCCGGGCCGGTGCCTGCGGCTGAACGGGATTTAACCCTTATTTCACTGCTGCCGGGCTATATTGCACCTCGCTCCTAGTGAGCACTTTCCTCTCTGGCATGGGTTATCCCAAGAAACTGGGCCGCTTACGGGCGGCCCATTTTGCGCGTGGCGACGCGTTTTGCCTCGCGGCGAAATCCGGAGTAGGGCGCGCCGATGACAGACAGCGTTGCAATTGTACTGGTTTCCGGCGGACTCGATTCGATGATCTCGGCCGCGCTTGCGCGCGAGGCGGGGTATCGGCTGTACGCGCTCTCCTTCGACTATAACCAGCGCCACCAGATCGAACTCGCCGCCGCCCGCCGCATCGCCGCGACGCTGGGCGCGGAACGCCATATCGTGATGCCGATGGACCTGCGCGCATTCGGCGGATCGGCGCTCACCGCCGATATCGACGTGCCCAAGGACGGTGTGGGCGACGATATCCCCGTCACCTATGTGCCGGCGCGCAACACCATCTTCCTCAGCCTCGCGCTCGGCTGGGCCGAGGCTTCGGGCGCGCGCGACATCTATATCGGCGTCAATGCGCTCGATTATTCGGGCTATCCGGATTGCCGCCCGGAGTTCATCGAAGGCTTCGAGAAGCTGGCGGAGCTGGCGACCAAGGCCGGGGTGGAAGGCGCGCCCTTCCGCATCCGCGCGCCGCTCCAGCACATGACCAAGGCGGATATCGCGCGCGAAGGCACGCGGCTCGGGCTCGACATGGGCCTCAGCTGGTCGTGCTACGATCCGGCGCCGGGCGGGCTGCATTGCGGCTTGTGCGACAGCTGCCGGCTACGGGCGAAGGGCTTCGAGGAAGCCGGCATCCCCGACCCGACCCGGTACGCGACCCATCCATAGGGATCCGGGGCCATGACCTATAGCGTTAAGGAAATGTTCCTCACCCTTCAGGGCGAAGGCGTGAATGCCGGCGCGCGGGCGGTGTTCGTGCGCTTCGCCGGGTGCAATCTGTGGACCGGGCGCGAGGCCGACCGGGCCGGCGCGGTCTGCCGGTTCTGCGACACCGATTTCGTCGGCACCGACGGGCTGGGTGGCGGCAAGTTCGCCGATGCCGCTGCGCTGGCCGACGCGGTGGCCGGGCATTGGGGCGAGGGGGCGGAGGCGCGCTTCGCCGTGCTCACCGGCGGCGAGCCGATGCTCCAGGTGGACGATGCGCTGGTCGATGCGCTCCACGGCCGCGGCTTCCGCATCGCGATCGAGAGCAACGGCACCCTGCCGGTGCATCCGGGAATCGACTGGGTGTGCATCAGCCCCAAGGCGGGCAGCGAAGTCGTCCAGCGCGCCGGCGACGAGCTCAAGCTGGTCTGGCCGCAGCCCGGCACCGATGTCGAGATGCTCGAGGGCTGGGATTTCGCCAACTTCCTCATCCAGCCGATGGACAGCGCGGCAGCGCAGGAGAATATCGAGGCCGCGATCGCCTTTGCGATGGACCGGCCGAAATGGCGGCTGACGCTCCAGACGCACAAGATGCTGGGCCTGCGCTAGGAGCGGCCTCGCTCGCCCAGCTGGGAGGGCGCGCGAACGCGGCGCGCCAGGCGGGGGCGGTAGCCGAAAACGGAAAAGGCCGGGCATCGGGCCCGGCCCTTTCAAACGCGCCCCTGGCCCCTCCCTTTCAGGAGGGGGAGGCACCCGAACTCAATCGATCAGCAGCGGGCCGCACTTCTTGACCTGATACTGGCCCTTCTTCCAGCACTTGTCGTTGCCGAAGGGCGGCATCTTCACGCCGTACATGCCGGTGACGATATAGCCCGACGGACGATATTGCTCGCCCCAGGGGCCCAGGCTGGCACGGAGTTCCTTGATCCGGTCCTGTGCCAGGTCACCGAACTTGCCCGGCTTCACGAAGACGGCATCATGGCCGATTGCGGCCGCCGTCTGGCAGAAAGAAAGCTGCCCCTGAACAGTCGAGAAGCCCGAGTAGATGCGGGTGCCGTACTTGTCGAGCTCAAGCTGGCCCTGCTTCTTGTTCTTGTATGCTCGTTCAAAATATTTCTCGAGCACAGCGTAGGAATCACGCAGTTCGATCGCGTGATCCTTGATCAGCGAATTGTAGTTGTCGACCGACAACAGCGTCGGCTCGAACTGGCACTGGAGCGCCGCGACGTTGAGCGCGGCGCGCAGGTTCCAGGCGAGCGCGGCGCGCAGCTCGGCGGCGGTGGCGCCCGGCAGCGCCGGGCCGGTCATGCCCGGCTCGGCGCCGGTGACTCGCCCGCTCTCGAGATTGGCGGGCTTGAGGAAGAATTGCGCCGAAGCCGGCGCGGATCCGAACAGGCCGATCCCCCCGGCCAGCACAAGTGCGATACGCGATGCGAACATGCTGCCTCGAAAACTACCAGTTGACCCCGTGCGCACGGGTTACGGCGTTCCGAGTCCGGGTTGAAGCCCTTTTTTACCATCCGGGCCGTGCCATGCCGGCATTTCATCGCAAATCGGCAAGCGAAAAGGGCCGCCCGGTCGCCCGGACGGCCCTTTCTTCAAACACCCTACCGGGCGCGCGATCAGTGCGCGTTGGTGGTGTTGGTCTCGACGGTGGTGGCGTTCTCGACCACGGCGCCGTTCTCGGTGGCGGCGGCGTCGATGTTGGTCACCATGGTGTCGGTGGTCACGTTCTCGGTCGGAACGACTTCGGTGGTGTTGGTCACGTTGGTCGACTCGTTGCTGGTGCACGCCGAGGCCAGGAGGGCCGCGCCGGCGATCATCGAGCCCGCAACGATCTTCGAAATGACTGCACGCATGTAGAAAGCTCCCTAGATAATGGATTTGGATTACGGTTACGCCGTTTAATACCCAAACCGGAGTGGACATTAGACGGTTCGGGCAAACCCCTCAAGACTCGATTTGACCTGCGCTCAGGTGAGAGCGTCCAAAAATGGCAAAAATGTGGCATGGAGCGCCGAATCGAATTGCCGGGATGTTACCGGCTTGCCGAGCGCGGCCGCGCTGGTGACGGGGAACTCGGCGATGCCGCACGGGACGATTCCGCCGAAATCGCTCAGGTTCGGCGAGAGATTCACTGCGAAGCCATGCATGGTCACCCATTGCCGGATGCGTACGCCGATCGCGCCGATCTTGGCTTCCCGGCCGGTCTGGTCGAGCGTCCATATGCCGATCCGCCCCTCGGCGCGGAACGCCTCGATCCCCAGCTCGCCCAGCGCGGCGATCACCCAGCCTTCCACGGCATGGACATAGCCGCGCACGTCGCGCTTCCGCCGGCGCAGGTCGAGCATCAGATAGCCGATACGCTGGCCGGGCCCATGATAGGTGTAGCGGCCGCCGCGCCCGGTGCGGAACACGGGGAAGCGCGGGTCGATCAGCTCGCCCGCATCGGTGGCGCTGGTGCCGGCGGTGTAGACGCTCGGATGCTCGAGCAGCCAGATGCGTTCGGGCGCGGTGCCGGCGGTCAGCGCCGCGACATGCGCCTCCATCTCGGTCAGCGCGGCGCCATATTCGATCGGCTCCGGCGCGACCCGCCATTCGATATCCTGGTCCATCGGCATGCGAATTGCGCATCCGAAAGCGATTGCGCAAGCATTGGCAACATAATGCGCGCCCGCTAACACCGGTTGGAGGGAGGACATCGGGCGCATGGCGAAGATGGGCACCGTCTGGGATCGGACGGCGGAGTTTCTGAGCGACAATCTGGGCGCGATCCTGCCCGTGGCGCTGCTCGCCTTCTTCGTGCCGGCCTCGATCGAGGGCAGCTTCCAGGCGGCCAAGACCGGGGGGAGCCCCGGGCTGGTGCTGTCGCTCTACCTTGTCCAGCTCGCCTTCGGCATCCTCTCGCTCTGGGGCTCGCTCACCATCTCGGCGATGGCGCTCGACATGGCGAGCGTGCGCGGCGCCGGCGTGATCGGGCGGGACCGGCTGCTGCCGGCGCTCGCGGTCTCGGTGCTGCTGTTCGCGGTGATGTTCGTGCTGGTGCTGCCGATCCCGCTGGCGCTGCAGCTGAACGGCTACGACCTGATGGAGATCGCGCGCGGCGCCAATGTCGGGCTCGGCCCGCAGATCGCCGGCGGCATCGCGCTCTACGGGCTGGTGCTGGTCGCATTGCTCCTGTGGGTCGGCGCGCGGCTGTTCGTCACCAATCCGGTGATCGTGCGCGAGAAGCGGATGTTCTCCGCGCTTCGCCAGTCGTGGAAGCTCACCCGTGGCATGACCTGGCGAATCATCGGCGTGATCCTGCTCTTCGCGCTCGTCTCCTGGGTTTCCATGCTCGCCGCCAACATGGTGTTCGGCAGCATCTTCGCGCTCGTCACCGGCGGCCCGGCGGAGGGGATCACGCTGGCCGGCGTGCTCACTTCGATCGTGGTCGCCGCGGTGCAGACCGGCTTCACCGTGCTGGTGCCCGCCTTCACCGCCAAGCTCTATCTCGCCCTGGCGGCCGATGCCGGGCTGCGCGAAGGCGCGTTCCGGGCATGAGCCTTACCAGCCGCGGCATCCTCGCCGATGCCGTCACCCTGTGGCGCGCCGAGCGCGAACTCCTCGTGGCGCTGGCGGGCATGTTCTTCGTGGTGCCCATGCTGGGCGCGGCGCTGCTCCTCGCGGGGCTCGCGCTGCCGGCCACCGAGGACCCCGAGAAGCTGCGCCAGGCGCTGACGGCCTTTTATACCGCCAATCTGCCGGCGATCCTTGCGATCAACATCGCCATTGAATTCGGCACCTTCGCGATATTCAACCTCTATCTCCAGGGCGGCGGGCGCACGCTCGGCGAAGTGCTGCTGATCACGCTGAAGCGCTTCGCCGCCTTCTTCGTGCTCAACCTGATCGCCGGGCTGCTCTTTTCCTTCGGCCTTTCGCTGTTCGTGATCCCCGGCCTGTTCGTGGTGGCGCGGACCTGGCTGGCGGGGCCCGCCCTGGCCGCCGATCCGGCCGCGGGCGTGCTGGGCGCCTTTCGCGAGGGATGGCGGCGCAGCGCCGGCCTCACGGGCTTCGCGCTGCTGGGCCTGGCATCGATGACGATGTTCCTGGCGTTCGGGCTGGTGATCCTCACCGGCGGGATATTGGGGACCATCGCCGCGCTCATTGGCGGCGCGCAGGCGGTTGCGCCCGTCTCCTATCTCGTCACCGCGCTGCTCGGCGGCGGCGCCTGGGTCGCGCTCGCGCTGATCCGCATCGCCGCCTATCGGCTGGCCGGGGCGCCCAGGCAGGGGATCTGAGGCGCGGCGCCGGGCGCCAGCACGCCCGCCAGCCGCGGATCGGCGAACGTCTCCACCGTGCGCTTGTAGGGCACGAAGCCATGCTTGCGGTAGAAGCCGAGCGCGCCCGGATGGTCGAGCGTGCAGGTGTGCACCCAGACGCGCGTCACGTCCGGCGTCCAGGCGAGCGTCAGCGCCTGCGCCATCAGCCAGCCGCCATGCCCCTTGCCCGCCAGCTCGGGCACCAGCCCGACAAAGCCCAGCTCGCAAGTCGCCTCGGTGCGGAAATCGAGCTCGAGCATGCCGACTTCGATCCCCGCGCGATCGACCACCGCGAAGACATGGATCCCGGGGTCGTGGAGGATCGCGGCCAGGCGCTCCGCGTCCATCACGAGCCGCGAGAACCAGAGCCAGGGCTCGCCGACGCGCCGGAACAGCGCGCGATACCTGGCCGGATCGGGCGTGGGCCAGCGCACCAGCCGCAGCGGCGAATCGGGCAGGGGCCGGGGCCGCGGGCGGGCCAGCATCTCGAGCGCGGTGACGATGGTGGCGACCTGGTCGTCGGCGACGGGAATCAGGCCCATGCTCAGCTCCACGCCGCCATCGGGGGCAGGCTCATCAGGATCGCGTCGATATTGCCGCCGGTCTTCAGCCCGAACAGGGTGCCCCGGTCGTAGATCAGGTTGAACTCGGCATAGCGGCCGCGCCATTCGAGCTGCTGCCGGCGTTCGGCCTCGCCAAAGGGCAGGCCCATCCGCCGCCGCACGATGCGGGGATAGACGTCCAGGAACGTCCGGCCGACATCCTGGGTGAAGGCGAAGTCCGCCTCCCAGTCCTTCTCCAGATGGTCGTAGAAGATCCCGCCCACGCCGCGATGCGCCTTGCGGTGCGGAATATAGAAATATTCGTCCGCCCATTTCTTGAAGCGCGGATAATGTTCGGGATCGTGCGCATCGCAGGCGGCCGCGAGCGCGGCGTGGAATTCGCCGGTATCCTCTGCATAGGGGATGGGCGGGTTCAGGTCCGCCCCGCCGCCGAACCAGCGCCTGGTGGTGGTGAGGAAGCGCGTGTTCATATGCACTGCGGGCACGTGCGGATTGGCCATGTGCGCGACCAGGCTGATGCCGGTGGCGAAGAATTTGGGGTCGTCGCCGGCGCCGTGGATAGACTTGGCGAATTCCCCCTCGAACGTGCCGCCGACGGTGGAGACGTTGACGCCCACCTTCTCGAACACCTTGCCCTTCATCACGCCGCGCACGCCGCCGCCGCCGGGCTCGCCCGAGGGATCGGTGCGATCCCAGGGGATATATTCGAAGCGCGCGTCCGATCCGGCTTCCGCCTCGATCGCCTCGAATGCGGTGCAGATCGATGTGCGCAGGCTCTCGAACCAGGTGCGGGCGCGCTGCTGCTGTTCGTCGAGTCGGTTCATTCGGGATAGCCCTGGGTCTGGCGGAGCGCCTCGGAGAGTGCGATGCCCGCCGATACGGCGAGGTTCAGCGAGCGCAACCCCGCCCGGATCGGAATGCGCACGGCAAGATCGGCGCGGGCGTGGACGTGATCGGGGGCGCCGCGGCTTTCCGATCCGAACAGCAAGGTGTCGCCCGGCTGGAAGCGGGCGATGTCCAGCCGCTCGGCGCCGCGGGTGGTGAACAGCACCAGCCGGCCGGTCAGCCCTGCGGCGAAGGCATCGAAATCGACATGGCGGATCACATCGGCCTGGCCGCCATAGTCCATCGCGGCGCGGCGCAGCGCCGCATCGTTCCAGGCGAATCCCATCGGTTCGATCAAATCCACGGGCGCGCCGAAACAGGCGCCGAGGCGCAGCACGGCACCCACATTGCCGGCGATATCGGGCTCGAACAGGGCTAGTCGCATGGTGCCGCTCCTAGCGTCCCCGCGCCCGGCGCAGCAAGTCGTTCAAAATCCCTGTTGCCGAAGCGCTTGGGCGCCGTCTATCAGGCCAGCTGGCTTAGCCGGGAGACACCGGTGGGCCGCGAGGGGGGCCTTAGCGCCCGTGTCTGCGTCACGTCCTACCCGCGCGTCCGCCGCGGCAAGTTCGAAGTGCAAGGGGTAAACATGGCAATTGAAGGCGATCTCGCCGGTCTCGAAAATCCCCGCCGCCGCGATTATCTGCAATATGCCGCCGTTTCGGTGGCGGCTGTGGGTGCGGGCGTCGTGGTGCTGCCGCTCGTCAATTCGATGAACCCGTCGGCCGATGTGCTCGCACAGTCCACCACCGAGGTGGACGTGTCGAAGATCGAACCGGGCCAGGCGATCAAGACGAGCTTCCGCAAGCAGCCGCTGTTCGTGCGCAACCTGACGCCGAAGGAGATCGCCGAGGCGGACGCGGTGCCGCTCTCCAGCCTGCGCGATCCGCAGACGCTCGAGCAGCGCACGGCGAAGGGCCATACCAACTGGCTGATCACGCTGGGCGTCTGCACCCATCTCGGCTGCGTGCCGCTGGGCGCGGGCGAGGGCGAGAATCGCGGGCCGTTCGGCGGCTATTTCTGCCCCTGCCACGGCTCGGCCTATGATACCGCCGGCCGCATCCGCCAGGGGCCGGCGCCGAAGAACCTCGAGGTTCCGAAATATAATTTCACGTCCGACTCTGTCGTCGTGGTTGGGTGAGGATAGAGCGCGATGAGCTTTCCCTGGGCCAAGCATTATGAGCCGAAGCATCCGCTGATGCAGTGGGTGGACTCGCGTCTGCCCCTGCCGCGCTTCGTCTACAACGCCGTCGGCGCCGGTTATCCGGTGCCGCGCAACCTCAATTACTGGTGGAATTTCGGCGTGCTCGCCGGGGTGGCGCTGGTCTGCCAGCTGATCACCGGCATCGTGCTGGCGATGCACTTCCATTCGTCGGCCGCGGGCGCCTTCGATTCGGTGAATGTCGGCATCATGCGCGACGTGAACGCGGGCTGGTTCCTGCGCTTCGCCCACGCCAACGGCGCCTCGATGTTCTTCGTGGTGATCTATATCCACATGTTCCGCGGCCTCTATTACGGGTCGTACAAGGCGCCGCGCGAGATGGTGTGGCTGCTCGGCGTGGTGATCTTCCTGCTGCTGATGGCCACCGCCTTCATGGGCTATGTGCTCCCCTGGGGGCAGATGAGCTTCTGGGGCGCGCAGGTGATCACCGGCTTCTTCTCGGCGATCCCGGTGGTCGGCGACTGGGTGCGCATCTGGCTGCTCGGCGGCTATGCGCCGGACGATGCGGCGCTGAACCGCTTCTTCTCGCTGCACTATCTGCTGCCCTTCGTGATCGCGGGCGCCGTGATCCTCCACATCTGGGCGCTGCACATCCCGGGTTCGTCGAACCCGACGGGCGTCGAGGTGAAGGGCGAGCAGGACACCGTGCCGTTCCATCCCTATTACACGGCGAAGGACGGCCTGGGCGTGGTGGTCTTCCTGATCGCCTTCTCGGCGCTGATCTTCTTCGCGCCGGACCTGCTGGGCCATCCGGACAACTACATCCCGGCCAACCCGCTCTCCACCCCGGCGCACATCGTCCCCGAATGGTATTTCTGGCCGTTCTACGCGATCCTGCGCGCCTTCACCGCGGACTTCATCCTGCCGGCGAAGCTGTGGGGCGTGCTGGCGATGTTCGGGTCGATCCTGCTCCTGTTCTTCCTGCCCTGGCTCGACAAGTCGCCGGTGCGCTCGGGCAGCTATCGCCCGATGTACCGGATCGCCTTCTGGGTGCTTGTGGCGGACGTGCTGGTGCTCGGCTATTGCGGCGGCTCGCCGGCAGAGCCGCTCTATGTGATCGTCAGCCAGATCGCGGCAGCCTATTATTTCGCGCACTTCCTGATCGTCGTGCCGATCATCTCGCACCTGGAAACGCCGAAGCCGCTGCCGGGCTCGATCACCGAGGCCGTGCTGGCCAAGACCGGCGCGTAAGGGGGACTGGGAACAATGACTTCGCTGTTCATCAAATCGATCAAGTTCCTGGTCGGCGGTGCTTTCATCCTCGTGCTGGCGATCGCGCTCTTCGGCTCGGTCAAGGGCGTGATCTACGAGCCGCCGGCGGAAACCGCCGAGCACATGATGCACAAGCATCCGGAGCCGCTGAAGCTCGCCTCGGACGGGCTGCTCGGCAAGTTCGACCGGCGGCAGCTGCAGCGCGGCTTCCTCGTCTACAAGGATGTCTGCTCGACCTGCCACTCGCTGAACCTGGTCTCGTTCCGCAATCTGAAGGACCTCGGCTATACCGATGCCGAGGTGAAGAAGATCGCCAAGGACTGGGGCACCAAGCAGCCGGTGTTCGACGAGAAGGGCGGCACCTGGGGCGAGCGCGACAATGTGCCGTCGGATCGCTTCCCCAAGGTCTATTATCCCGGCACCGGCACGCCGCCGGACCTGAGCCTGATCACCAAGGCGCGGCATAACGGCGCGGCCTATGTCCACTCGCTGCTGACCGGCTATAACGAGAAGCCGTCGGCGGAGGCGCTGAAGCACTTCCCGGAATTCGCCAAGACGCCCGACGGGATGCACTTCAACCCCTATTTCGCGAACCTCAACATCGCGATGCCGCCGCCGCTCACCCAGGACGGCCAGGTCAATTATTCGGACGGCACCCGTGCGACGATCCCGCAGATGTCGGAAGACGTGGCGGCGTTCCTGGTCTGGACGGCGGAACCCACGCTCGAGACGCGCCATGCGGCGGGCCTCGCCGTGCTGGGCTTCCTGATCTTCGCGGCGTTCCTGACCTATGGCGCCTATCGCTCGGTATGGGCGGGCGTTAAGCACTGATCCGCTTCGGCGGCAGTATTGGCCGTATCGAATCCCGCCCCGGCACCGCCAGGGCGGGATTCCTGTTTCGAGGGCTTCGATGGCTGAGAATGACGACATCCGGCAGCGCATCCGGACGATTCCCGACTTCCCCAAGCCGGGCATCATGTTCCGCGACATCACCACGCTGCTGCTCGATGCCGAGGGGCTGCGGCTCGCCGTCGAGCGGATGGCGGCGGCGGTGGACGGGCCCGTCGATCTCGTCGCCGGGATCGAGGCGCGCGGTTTCCTGTTCGGCGCGGCGCTGGCGGTGAAGCTCGGCGCGGGCATGCTGCTGGTCCGCAAGGACGGCAAGCTGCCGGGCGCGACGATCGCCGAGGATTATGCCCTGGAATATGGCACCGACCGGATCGCCATCCATGCCGACGCGCTGGCGCCGGGCGCCCGGGTGCTGCTGGTCGACGACCTGATCGCCACCGGCGGCACCGCCCGCGCCGCGGTGCGGCTGCTGCGCAAGGCCGGCGCGCACGTCACCCAGGCCTCGTTCGTGGTCGACCTGCCCGAGCTGGGCGGCGCGGATGCGCTGCGCGGCGACGGGATCGGAGTGCATGCGCTGGTGGCGTTCGACGGACATTGAAGGGATGATGACGGGCGCGGAACCATCCGTCCCGCCGGTCATTTAGCTCGATACGGGGGCGCGAACGTGCGATCCCGCCTCCGTGCCGCGTCTCCCGCCAGGAGACCGGACATGCGCTTCGTCCTAAAATCCATGGTTTTCGCCGCCGGCATCGCCGGGGCGGCCGCGCTTGGCGGCTGCGTCGACGACGGTTACGGCTATGGCGGCCGCGTTGCGGTCGGCTATGATGCCGCCTGGGGCGATCCCTATTGGGGCTGGTACGGCGACTATTATTATCCCGGCACCGGCTATTACGTCTATGATCGCGCCCGGGTCCGCCACCCCTGGAACGACGTGCAGCGCGGCTATTGGGAGAACCGCCGCACCAACTGGCGCGGCAACCCGCATTGGCGGAACAACTGGCATGATTTCCGCGGGCCCGGTGGCGGCCACCGGCGGCGCTGAGCGGCGGCCCTAGCCCGCTGCCGGGCGCCGCCGCATCAGCGCCAGCGCGATGAAGCGCAGCACCGGTTCGCCATGCTGGTTGTAGGTGGTCGTCTGCGTCCGCATGCTGCCCATGTCGGGCCGGCTGCGCGAGGGCTTCACTTCGAGGATCTCGCTCTCGCAGCGGAGCACGTCGCCCGGATGGACGGGCTTGAGCCAGCGCAGCTCGTCCACGCCGGCGGCGCCCAGGCTGGCCTGGGGATGCACCGCCATCTCGGCGACGAACATCGACATGGTCATCGCGCAGGTGTGCCAGCCGCTGGCCGCGAGCCGGCCGAAATGCGTCTCGGCGGCGGCTTCGTCGGAGAGGTGGAAGGGCTGCGGGTCATATCGGCGCGCAAAGTCGAGCACTTCCTCGCGCGTGACCTCGTAACGGCCGAAGCTCCGCTTCGTGCCAACTTGCATGTCGTCCAGATAGAGCATGGGATCAGTTTCGGATGAAAACTCATCCATGGCAAGTCTTCTCTATTCGCCATCCCCGTCTTCTCTGCGCGCCATCCCCGCGAGGGCGGGGATGACGGGGTGGGCGGATTACTTGACCAGCACGTCCCGGAACGGCGCGTCGGTGCCGTCCACCCCGGCCTTGGGCGGCAGGCCGATCAGGTCGCGCAGCAGCGGATAGACGTCGACATTGGTGAAGGCCGGCAGCGTCGCCGGGCGGAAGGCCGGGCCGTTGGCGATGAACAGCGCGGTCATTTCCGGGGACATGTTGTCGAAGCCGTGCGTGCCGTCGATCCGGTCGGGATCGATATCCTTCTCGCCGATCTGCCAGCCGGTTTCCGCCAGGCAGAAGATCGGGGGGATCCGCGGATTGGTGCCATAGTGGAAGCGCGCCGGAATCTCCGCCTTGCGCCAGCACTCGAAATGCGCGTGCTTGCCGAGCAGTGCCTTTTCCACTGCCGCCTCGCGCCCCGGAGTGGGGATCAGGCTCAGATAGGGGCCGGATTCGACCAGATGATAGTCCTTGGCCTCGAGGAACTTGCCGATCGAGATGGCGCGCTTGCCGCTGGTCTGCGCCATGCCGTGATCGGCGACGATGACCAGGTTGGCGGGCTGGCCGAGCTCCGCCAGTCCGTCGAGCAGCCGGCCGATCGTCCGGTCGATATCCGCCACCGCATCGGTGGTGCGCGCATCGTCCGGGCCATACATATGGCCGGCATTGTCGATCGTGTCGAAATAGACGGTCAGGAATTTCGGCCGAGTCGCGGCGGGGCGGCGCAGCCAGTCGATCACCGCGTCGACGCGCTGCTTTCCGGGGATCGCCTGGTTGAACTGCGCCCAGTCGCTCGGGCGCGTGCCCCCCTGGATCTGATAGGGCCATTTGTCCGCCTTCGCGCCGCCGATCGCCACGTTCGCGCCGGGCCAGAATTCGGTCGCGGTGCGGATGCCCGCCTTCTCGGCATCGACCCAGATCGGCGCCGCCGCGTTCCACCAGAACGGGTCGTCGCTCATCATGGTGAAGACTTCCTTCGGCCGGGCCGCGTCCTCCATCTTGTTGGCCGTGATGCCGTGATGGTCGGGATAGAGGCCGGTCACCAGCGTCCAGTGATTGGGGAAGGTCTTGGACGGGAAGCTCGGGTGCATCGGCGCGGTGACGCCGCCCGCGGCGAGGCGCGAGAGATTGGGCGTCACGCCGCGCGTCAGATAATCGGCGCGGAAGCCGTCGATCGAGACCAGGATCGTCACGGGCGGGCGCTGCTCCGCCACGGCCGGTGCGGGCGCTGCGGCGGGCGGCGGCGCGGCGACCGGCGCGGTCGCGCAAGCCTGGAGAATGGCGGCCAGTGCCGCGGCGGCGATCTTCGAATACCAGCGCATGCGGCCCCCTGACAGCGAAATGTTGCGGGGGTAAGTCGTTACATGCCGGCGCCCGGCCGGGCAAACCATGCCTGGCCGGGCGCCGTCCCGCCCTGGGGGTGGCGGGTCTTCCGTGCCTACATCGCCATGCCGCCGGGCCCGGCGATCATCCACAGCGCCATGCCGATCATGAACAGATTCTCGGTCAGCGAGACGAAGCCCAGCGGCACGTTGCTGCTGCCGCCAACACAGGCGCATTTGAGCGTGCGCCGATCGACATAGACTGCCTTGAACACCGAGACCGCGCCGATCGTGCCGATGGTCAGGCCCAGCGGCGCGGCGAACCAGGGGAGGGCGCCCGCGGCCATCAGCACGCCCGCCAGCCCCTCCAGGAACGGATAGGCATAGGCATAGGGCACCCAGCGCCGCGCGAGCAGATCATAGTTGAGGAACATCGACGAGAATTTCTCGACGTCCTGCAGCTTGAGCATCGCGAGCACGCACATGCTGAAGCTCACGAACCATTCGGCCGCGCGCACGGTGAAGGGCGAACCGGTCGCCGCGAAGCTCGCCGCCATCGCCATCGCCGCCGTCATGGCGAACAGCGCGATCACCGGGCGATAGCTGGTCGCACCCGGCGCGGCGACCCTGCCGCCGAAGAAGCGGGTCAGGTCGTCATTGCCGCCGATCCGCTTGCCGTCGATGAAGGTCTGCGGCGTGGTCTGCACGCTGTGCTCCCACTTGAACGCGTCGGTTGCCTCCCGCGTCGTCAGCCAATGATCGTCCACCGTGTAGCCGTGCCGCTCGAGCTGCCATTTGGACTTGATGCCATAGGGGCAGACATGATCGGGCATCACCATGCGATAGAGCGTCGCGCGCTTTGCGTTTCCAGTCATGCGCGCCATATAGGGTCCGTACCATGGTACGGAGTCAAGACGATATGCTGACGATCGGAAAATTGGCGGAGGCGGGCGGCGTCGGCGTCGAGACGATCCGCTATTACCAGCGCCGCGGGCTGCTGGCGGAGCCCGAGCGCGGCTATCATGGCGGGGTGCGGCGCTATGGCGCGCAGGACGTGCGCCGGCTGCGCTTCATCCGCTCGGCCCAGGCGGCGGGCTTCACGCTCGAGCAGATCGGCGAGCTGCTCGCGCTCGACGCGCGCGACGACCGTCCCCGCGCCCGCGCCCTGGCCCGCGAGCAGATCCTGGTGCTCGACCGCAGGATCGCCGAGCTTGCCGCCGCCCGCGACGCGCTTGCCAGGCTGGCGCGCGAATGCGGCGGGGGCGGCGCCGGGCCATGCCCCATCCTCACGGCGTTCGAGGGATAAACCCGCCGTTCATTTCGCGCGCGCCACGATGCCGCGAATCGGGGAGGGGCGGATGCGGATTCTGTTCGGGCTGATCATGGCGTTGGGGCTGGCGGGGGCCATGCCCGCATCGGCGAAGGAGGCGCTTGCCCTCACGCCGGGCACCGAGACCGCGGGAGATGGCCGCCCGGTCCGCTACGAGATCGGCGCGATCGACGTTCCCGAGAACCGGGCGAAGCCCGACAGCCGGCGCATCACGGTGGGCGTGCTGCGGATCAAGGCGGCGAAGCCGAACGGCCAGCCGCCGATCTTCCTGCTCGTCGGCGGCCCCGGCGTCACCATGCTCGATACGATCGGCGATCAGAGCCCGGCCGCCAGGCGCCGCCTGGGGACCTGGCTCGACTATAGCGCGACCAACGACCTCGTGATCGTCGAGCAGCGCGGCTACACGCTGCGCGGCGACATGCTGGAGCTGCGCTATCCGGCGATGCCGCTCGACCGCCCCTCGACGGTCGAGGACGATGTCGCGGTGATGCGCCGGCTGGCCCGCGAGGCCGCCGCCGCCAATCCGGGGCGCGACCTGGCCGGCTATACGATCGCCGAATGCGCGGACGATGTCGACGCGGTCCGCCGGGCGCTCGGCTATCCGAAGATCGGGCTGATGGGCGCCAGCTTCGGCTCGCAATGGAGCTTCGCGGTGCTGAAGCGCCATCCCGGCACGGTGGCGCGCGCGCTGATCGCCTCGGCCGAGCCGCTGAACAACGGCTATGACATGCCCGGCCATGTCTTCGCCGTCCTCCAGCGCGTCGCGTTCGAAGCGGAGCAGGATCCGGCGCTGCGGCCCTTCCTCCCCCAGGGCGGGCTGATCGCGGCGGCGCGTGCGGTGCGCGATCGCTTCGCCAGGGGGCCGATCACCGTCGACCTGCCCGAGGGCAAGGTCGTGATCGGGCTCGGCGACTATCAGCAGGCGTTGTTCGCCAAGGTGATCAACGCCGCGCGGTGGCCGGCCTTCGTCATCGATCTCCATCGGGGCCGCTACCAGGCCTGGGCGCGCGAAGTGGCCGATGGGCGCAAGGCCGGCACCCAGTCGCTGATCGGCCCACTGATCGACACCGCCACCGGCGTCACCGCGGCGCGGCTGGCGCAGCTCGAAAGCGATCCCGCGCTCGACATGCTCGGCCGCTGGAACTTCGCGGCCTACACGGCCTCGGCCGGGCTGTGGCCCACCGCGGACCTGGGCGACGGCTTCCGCCTGCCGGTGCGCGACGAGACGCCGATCCTGTTCGTCCAGGGCGATTGGGACGCGAACACGCCGATGGAGAATCTGCTCGATCTGCTGCCCTGGTTCCCCAATGCCCGCGCGCTGATCGTCCATCGCGGGCAGCACAACGGCCCGATGCCGCTGCTGCGCGACCATCCCGATCTCGCCGCCGCGGTGCTGCGCTTCCTGCGCGAAGGGGAGATGGCGGGGTTGCCCAGCCGGGTCGAGGCGGCGCCGGTTCGCTTCGCGCTGCCGTCGACCGGCGGCTGAACCGGCACAGGCGCAGTGCTTGGTCCGATTCGCGCGGCGTTCAGCCGCGAACCGGCGGCCGGTTCATTCGGGGTTCAGTCACCGCTCCGTTTCCGGGGCGAAACGAAGTTGCGGGGGGAAGGCGATATGCGGGGCGGAATCTGGGGCATGGCGGCGGCGCTGGCATGCGCGGCGCCGATGGCGGCACAGGCGCAGACAGCGCAGCTCGCCGGGCGCTGGATCGTCACCGTCGACTATTTCGGCACGCCGACGATCTGGACGCTCGACCTCGCGCAGGACGGCAACCGGATCAGCGGCGACCTGACCGGCGATGTGCTCACCGGCACGGTGAAGGGCAACGAGATCCGCTTCCTCGCCAAGGACAAGGTGGGCGGATCGGAGGACGTGACTGCCCGGCTCGCGAACGGGCGGATCGCCGGCGAGATGATCCTGATCGACGGCGCGGAGCAGGCGCGCATGCCGCATCGCCTCAGCTTCACCGCCGAGCGCGCGCCGCAGCCGAGCGGCGGGCCGCCGCGCCGGCATGAATTCGTCCCCGAGCGCTTCTATCGCGAGTTCTCGGCGTTCAACCCGCCGGTGCTGCACGTCAATCCGGGCGACACGATCCACACCGCGACGATCGACGCCGCCGGCATCGACGCCAAGGGCGTGCGCCGCGCCGCGCCCGGCAATCCGCAGACCGGGCCCTTCTATATCGACGGCGCCATGCCCGGCGACACGCTGGTCGTGCGCATCCGCCGGCTCCGGCTCAACCGCGACACGGCGATCAGCACCAACGGCATGACCGAGCGCGGGCAGGATGCGCGCACCGCGGTGCGCATGGCCGGGCTGGGCAAGCCGGTCACCTGGCGGCTCGACCGCGACAAGGGCATCGCCACGCCCGAGGCGCCGGGCAATGCGCTGAAGGGCTATTGGGTGCCGGTCAAGCCGATGCTCGGCGGCATCGGCGTGGCGGCCGACCCCGGTTTGGCTGCGCCGGGATCGGGCGATGTCGGCCGGTTCGGCGGCAACATGGACTTCAACGAGATGGGCGAGGGGACGACCGTCTATTTCCCCGTCGCCGTGCCGGGTGCGCTGCTCTATTTCGGCGACGGCCATGCGCTGCAGGGCGATGGCGAGACCACCGGCGACGCGCTGGAGACTTCGATGGACGTCGAAGTCGAAGTCGACCTGGTCCGCGGCAAGCGCGCCGGCCAGGTGCGTATCGAGACGCCGACCCATATCGTCGCGATCGGCCTGGACGGCTCGCTCGACGCGTCGTTCCGCAGCGCCTCTTCGAGCATGTTCGCCTGGCTCGCCGCGGACTATGGCCTTGCCCCGGCCGACATCGCGCAGATCTTTGGCACCGCCGCCGAATATCGAGTGAGCGCGGTGCCGGGCCGCGCCGCGGGGATGGTGCTCAAGATCCCCAAGGCGCGCCTTGCCACGCTGCCGGGAGCGCCGAAGCCGTGAGGCCGGGCGGCCTCAGCTGTGCAGGAAGTGCATCACGTCGCCGTCCTTGACGACATAGGCCTTGCCCTCGGCGCGCAGCTTGCCCGCCTCGCGTGCCCGCGCCTCGCCGCCCAGCGCGACATAATCCTCGTACGCGATCGTCTCGGCGCGGATGAAGCCCTTCTCGAAGTCGCTGTGGATCACGCCCGCCGCCTCGGGCGCGCTGGCGCCGGCATGCACGGTCCAGGCGCGCGCCTCCTTGGGGCCGACGGTGAAGAAGGTCAGCAGGTGGAGCAGCTTGTAGCCGGCGCGGATCACGCGGGCGAGGCCGGTCTCCTCCAGCCCCAGCTCGGCCAGGAACTCGCCGCGATCCTCCGCCGGCATGGTCGCGATCTCGGCCTCGATCGCCGCCGAGACGACCACCGCCTCGGCGCCTTCGGCCCCGGCCTTCTCGAACACGCGCGCCGAGAAGGCGTTGCCGTTCGCCGCATCCTCCTCGTTGACGTTGCACACATAGAGGACGGGCTTGGACGTGAGCAACTGCGCCTGGCGGAAGATGCGCTCCTCGTCCACGTCCTTGGGCTGGGTCAGCCGCGCGGGCTTGCCGTCGCGCAGCAGGTCGAGCGCCTGGCCGAGCACGCTGGCCGCCGCCTTGGCCTCCTTGTCGCCCTGCGCCGCCTTCTTCTGGAAATTGGGCACGCGCTTCTCGAGGCTCTCGAGGTCCGAGAGCATCAGCTCGGTCTCCACCGTCTCCGCGTCGGCGATCGGGTCGACCTTGTTGTCGACATGCTGGATATCGTCATTCTCGAAGCAGCGCAGCACATGCACGATCGCGTCCACTTCGCGGATATTGCCCAGGAACTGGTTGCCCAGGCCCTCGCCCTTGCTGGCGCCGCGCACCAGCCCGGCGATGTCGACGAAGCCGAGCTGCGTCTCGATGATCTTGGCCGAGCCCGCGATCCCGGCGAGCTTGTCCAGCCGCGGGTCGGGCACGGCGACGTTGCCGACATTCGGCTCGATCGTGCAGAACGGATAGTTCGCCGCCTGCGCCGCCGCCGTTTCGGTCAGCGCGTTGAAGAGCGTGGACTTGCCGACGTTCGGAAGCCCGACGATGCCGCAGCGGAAACCCATGTGAAGCCTGTTCCAATGTATTGGGAAAGGCGCCCCGATAGAGGCAATGCGCCGCTTTTGCCAGCGCGTTGACCGGGGCCGGCGCGTCGACTTGGGCCATCGCGTTGACTTGGGAAGGCCGCATGGCAGAGTGCCGCGATAAAAGAGGGGAGAGAAGCAATGATCCGTATCGGGAATCTCGCCATGGCCGGCCTCGCGCTCGCACTGGGCCTTTCCGCCTGCGACGACAGTGCCGCCAACAAGAAGGCGAACGAGGAAGCGGCCGCGCGTGCCGCCGATGCCGAGAAGGCGCAGAAGCTCAAGGACAGCGTCGAGCATAATTTCGACTGCCTCGCCGCGCTGCGCTGGCAGAAGGCCGCGATCGCCGCCGTCGCCGGCGACGCCAAGCCGTATGAGGATTTCTACCGCGAGAAGCTCGAAGCCTCGCTCGGCGATCAGACCTTGCCCGCGGGCGAGGACGGCGCCCCGGCGCTCTCGCGCGCGACGATCCAGCAATATGCCGACTGGGCCTATCCGAAGACGGTCGAGGCCAAGTTCCGCGCGGGCAAGGATGCCAATGGCGACGGCAAGGTCTCCGACCTGGAGCGCAGCGGCCGCGGGTTCAACATGGTCGGCCAGTGCGTTCAGTTCGCCGCCGAGATGGGCAAGGGCCCGCTGGCGGGGAAGGACAAGGTGGCGCGCATGTTCAAGATCGAGGCGCTCCGCAAGTCGCTGAAGGACAAGGAGGCCTGATCGGCACCGCGACCGCGCGTGGCGCCTGGGCGACGAGCGGTTGCGGGTTGGCATGCGCGGCTCCGTCCCCGCGGGGGAGGCAGGTGGGGCCGCGATGCGCGGTTTCGCCTTTCCAGGCCCTCAAAACGCCGCATTGGAGCCGGATTAGCCGGTCCGTCCGGCTTGACTGGGGGCCGTTCATCTGGGGTACAGGGGTGAGCCCTTTCGGTGCCCGCGTGTTTTTGAGGAGCAGGGAATGATTCGCCGTCACATGTTCATGAGCGCGCTCGCCGCGACGGTTGCGCTGTCGGGCTGCGGTGGCGGCAAGGGCGGCGCCACGCCGACTCCGACTGCGAGCCCCACGCCGACGCCGACGCCGTCGCCCACCTATGCCGCCTTCCCGCTCGCCGCGGCGGCCGAATTCAACACCTATAGCGCCGCGATCAGCTATACCGGCGATCCGGCGACCAGCGCAGTGACGCTCGGCGCCGCCAGCACCGAGACGCTGTCGACCCGCGTGCGCCTCGCCACCGATTCGGCGATCAACACCGGCACCTATGTGATGCGCGAGAACACCGAGGAATCGCGCTTCTGCGTGCCGACCGGCCAGACCTGCACCTCGACCCTGGTCACGCCCTCGGCGGCGGCCAATCCCGAGTTCGTCTTCCGCACCAACGATGCGACCACCGCGGGCAAGTTCGCCCAGGTCGAGTATCTGAACAACGTGATCCCGACGACGATCACCAGCGATGCCGGGCTGGCCCTCACCCGGGTGAGCTATGCCAATTGGTGGCGCGGCGATTCGACCGCGGGCCAGAAGCGCCTGGCCTATACCGCCTGGGGCTATTCGACGGCGCTGTCCGACATGCCGACCACCGGCACGGTCGCCTATACCAACCGGATCACCGGCCGCCTGGTCAGCACCAGCGGCACCACCACCGCGATCAACCAGGTCACCGGCACGGTGACGATGAACGTGAACTTCGCCACCGGCGTGGTGGACATGGCCTTCACGCTCAGCACGATCCCGGCGGGCGGCGGCGCGCAGGTGGCCTATGCCAACTTCACCGCGCAGGGTGCCATCCCGGTCGGCCAGAACCAGTGGACCGGCAGCTTCACCAATGCGAGCCCGCTCTCGGGCACGCTGGCCGGTGGCTTCTTCGGTTCGCAGGGCGAGCAGATCGGCGTGGTCTTCTCGGCCTCGGGCACGCTCGGCGGCGCCCAGCAGCGCCTGATCGGCGTGGTCATCGGCAAGAAATAGGCGCTTCGCCCAGGATCGATGCTTTCGCGGCGCCGCTTCCCCCGGGGGAGGCGGCGCCGTCTGCTTGCGGGATCGACGCGCATCGCCCCCTGCCGCCAGGGGCCCTGCCCGATCACGGCCGTTGCCAGCATCGAGCACGGACCCTAGCTTGACCGGGTGGATCTCTCCGAGCTGATCGCGCCGCTGGCGCCCGAGCAATTCCTTGGCGAATATTGGGGCCGCGAGCCGGTCCATATTCCCGCGCCCGCGGGGACGAACCGCCAGGCGGTGATCGGCTGGGCGCGGCTCAACGCGCTGCTCGGCGTGCGGACCCATTGGGGCGCCGAGCACATCAAGCTGCTGCTCAACAGCGCGCCGGTCTCGCCCGATTTCTACATGGACCCGGTGCCCGGCCGCGGCGGCGTCCGCCGGCTCGCCAATCCTGCCAAGGTCGAGATGTTCCTCGCCATGGGCGCCAGCCTGGTCGCCGATGCGGTGGAGGAAGTGGCACCCGAGATCCGCCGCCTCACCGACGCGCTGGCGCGGCAGTTCGCGGCACGCGCGGAGGCGAACCTCTATTGCTCGTTCCAGGGCATCCAGGCCTTCGCCTCGCATTGCGACCTGCACGAAGTGTTCGCGATCCACTGCGTCGGCGAGAAGCGCTGGCGCATCTACGCGAACCGCGCCGAGAATCCGATTGCGCCGCTGAAGGGCGACGATGCCCAGGCACGGATCGACGCCGCCAAGGGCCCCGTGCTGATGGACGTCACGCTGCGGCCCGGCGACGTGCTCTATATCCCGCGCGGCTATTTTCACGACGCGCTGGCGAGCTCCGCCGAATCGCTCCACCTGACCATCGGCATCACCCCGCATTCGGGCAAGCTGCTGTTCGAGCTGCTGGAGGAGATGGCGCTCCGCGAGCCGGCCTTCCGCGCCTATCTCGCCGACGCGCGCGAGGGGGGAGGCGCGGCGCTTGCCGATCAGCTCGCGGCGCTGGGCGAACGTCTGGCTGAACTGGCGCGCAGCCGGGCGCTGCACGAGGAAGTGGCGGTCCGCCAGCGGCGGCTCGCCGCGCCGGGCCGGTCGCTGGCACTGCCCGAGCGGCCGCTGCTCGACTTCTATGCGCGCACCGATCGCGCCGGCACGGTCGCCTGGCTCGAGACGGGCGCGGTGCTGCGAGCCGGCGGCGGCGAGCAGCCGCTCGGCCCCGTCGCCGATGCGGCGGAATATGTGCTCGATCGTCCGGCGGTGAGCGCGCAGGAGGTGCGGGCCCGCTTTGCCCATCATCCGGCGGACGAGGTGGATGCGCTGCTCGCGCTGCTCATCCGGCTGGGGCTGGTTCAGCCCTATCGGCCGGCGCTCTAGGCTGGGAAGGACCGGGCGTTCAGCCCGAATGTGGAGACAGCCTAGAACCAGCCCGCTTCCTTCAGCGTCGGCGCATAGGTGCGGCTGACGGGCGTCACGAGGCCGCCGACAAGGCGGATTTCGCCCGCGCCGCGCCGCCAGCGCACATCCTCCACGGCATCGGCGGCCACCCACCAGGAGCGATGGACACGCCAGCCATGGGCCAGCGCCAGCTCGTTCAGCGCATCGGCGAAACGCAGGGTGATCAGTTCCTCGCCGGCGTCGGTATGGACTTTCAGATAGTGATCATGCGCCTCGATCGCGATCAGCCGGGCCCCACGCCGTTTCGCCGAGAGCCGCCGCCTGAAGCCGGCCTCGGCCTCGGGCAGCGGCGGGGCGACGATGGTCCGCGTCTCGATCCGCCCGGGCAAGCGCCGCCAGACCAGGGTGCGGACCACCAGGACGGCCAGCAGGATGGGCCATACCTGCCAGAGCAGCCGCTGGTAGCTTCGCCAATCGAAGGGCCCGCCGATGAGGCCGTGCTCGGTAGTCAGCACCAGCAGCGACACGAGCGGCGTCATCAGCACCGAGACCACCGCTATCCTTCGCCAGTCCCGCGCCATGCGCCGGCGCAGCAGATCGTCCGCCACCACGCCGATCAGCCCGCCGCCGACCATGCAGATCATCCAATAGACATAGCGCCCCACAACGGGCAGGCGCTCCGAGGCGAACGGGCCCAGGAACCCCATCAACAGGCCGAACGCCACCAGCATGGCGATGTCGATCGCCCATCGCCGCGCCGCTCGCTCTTCCCGCCCCATCGCCCAACCGTTCATGCGGCTCCGTTCGCGCAATCCTCGCACCATTCGCGAAGCAGGGCCTAGCGAGCCGCCGCCCTACCGGCAACGAGGTTCGGCGAGACCGCCAATGGAGGCCCCTGCTTGACCACCGCCGCCGCAGCCTTGCCATCCGGGCCCGCGCCCTGGTCCGTCCGCATCGCCTGGATGATCCTGGCCATTCTCTGCCTGGGGATCGCCGTCTATTCCGCGCACTATCTGCTGCATCCCCCACGCAGGCCGGCCGAGGCGCTGCACAACCCGCAAGGGGTTCCGTGGCTCTTCGTGCATGTCGCCGGCGCGGTCGTCGCGCTCGTGCTGGGTTCGTTCCAATTCCTGCCTGCCCTGCGCCGGGGCGCGATTCCGCCGCACCGATGGATCGGCCGGCTCTATGTCATGGGATGCCTGGTCGGGGGTGCCGCGGGGCTGATCCTGGCGTCCGGATCCTCGGCGGGCCCGATCGCCTCGACGGGCTTCGGCAGCCTCGCCATCGCCTGGATCGCCGTGACTCTCCTTGGTTGGCGTGCGGTTCTGCAGGGCCGCTTCGCCGCGCATCGCCGCTGGATGATCCGCTCCTGGGCGCTCACCCTCGCGGCGGTCACGCTGCGGCTCTATCTGCCGCTGGTCATGGTCCTGGATCTGCCGTTCCTGCCCTGGTACCGGGCCATCTCGTTCCTGGCCTGGGTTCCGAACCTTGTCGTGGCGGAGCTCTGGCTGCGACGCGCGGGGGCCCGGCCCGGTTCATGATGTCGCCGCCCGGGCTTTCCATTGTTCCCCGCCATTCCCGACCGTCATCCGCGGCGAAGGCGGGGTTTCAGGGGCTTGTTCGGATTCCCGACCTCAGTCCTGCAGCCGCAGCGCCACGTCGCTCATGAACCGGGCATCGTCGCCCGCTGCCAGCCAGGGCGCCTCCGCGGCGATCGCACCGAGCATGTCGGCCAGCGGCTCGATCTCGCTCTTGGCATAATTGCCCAGCACATAGCCGTGCACGCGGTCCTTGTGCCCGGGATGGCCGATGCCGATCCGCACGCGGCGGAAATCGGGGCCGATATGCTTGTCGGTCGAGCGCAGGCCGTTATGCCCCGCGGTGCCGCCGCCGATCTTAACCTTCACCTTCATCGGCACCAGGTCGAGCTCGTCGTGGAAGAGGGTCACGTCGGCGGGGGCGAGCTTGTAGAAGTCCATCGCCGCGCGCACCGCGCGTCCGCTCTCGTTCATGAACGTGCCGGGCTTGAGCAGCAGCACCTTCTGGTTGCCCACCCGGCCTTCGCGCACCCGGCCCTGGAACTGCTTCTTCTCCGCCGAGAAGCCATAGGTCTCGGCGATGGCGTCCACCGCCATGAAGCCCACATTGTGCCGGTGCATCGCATATTGCGGGCCCGGATTGCCCAGGCCGACCCAGAGCTGCATCGCATGTTCCTGAAAACGAAAATCGCCCCCGCACCTAGGATGCGGAGGCGATTTTTTGAACCCGCAAGTTCGGAGGCGGGATTACTCGCCTTCGCCCTCGGCCGCAGCCTCGGTCTGGGTCGTGTCGCCTTCGCTCGACTTGAGCGCCGACGGGGCAACCACGGTCGCGATGGTGAAGTCGCGGTCGGTGATCGCCGGGGTCGCGCCCTTGGGCAGGGTCACCGCCGAGATGTGCAGCGAGTCGCCGACCTCGAGGCCCTTGAGCGAGATCTTGATCTCGTCGGGGATCTCGGCCGCGTCGACCACCAGCTCCAGCTCGTGGCGGACGACGTTCAGCACGCCGCCGCGCTTGATGCCGGGGGCTGCTTCCTCGTCGGTGAAGACGATCGGCACGTTCACGTGCACGGTCGCGTGCTCGCTGATGCGCAGGAAGTCGGCATGGACCGGACGATCGGAGACGGGGTCGAACGCCACGTCCTTGGGCAGGGTGCGCTCGCCGCCGATCATCACGACCGAGTTGAAGAAGTGCCCGGTCATGAGCAGCTTCGTCAGTTCACGCTCGGAGACGTGGATGCTCTTGGGATCCTGCTTGTTGCCGTAGATAACGGCGGGGACGCGGCCTTCACGACGAAGCGAACGGGAGGCTCCCTTGCCAACCTGCTCGCGCGCCTCGGCCGACAGCGTAAGCGTATCGCTCATGTGTCGTTCCAATTCGCTAGTGTTGTATCAATGCAACCGGCCAGGCCTCCAGGGATGACCCTGGCACGGAAGGCGCGCGCATAGCGGGGCAAGGGAAGAAAAGCAAGGCGGGGATACCCCCTCTCCCCGCAGGCGGAGAGAGGGAGGATCGCTCACGCCAGTTCCGGCAGCACCGCTTCGAGCTTCTCGAAGCTCTGGCTCCAGCCTTCCTTCATGCCCGCCAGCGCCGGCAGCATCTCCGCGCTCGCCTGCAGCACCACCGTGGTCATGTGCATGCGCGTGCCGCCTTCGGGTGCGTCGGTGAAGGCCATGGTGGTGCGGTGCTCGATGCCCCAGCTGCCGTCCGCGCCCTGGAAGGCGCGCAGGACCATGACCAGGCGATCCGGACGGTCCACCACTTCATATTCGCCGTGCACCGGGTTGGTGCCATAGGGCTCGGGCCCGCGCATATCGAGGCGGATGCTGCCGCCCGGCCGCGCGTCGCTCTCGGCGAAGGGCACGTCGAAATGATGCGGCCCCCACCAGCGGGCGAGATGCTCGGCCTTGGTCATGCAGTCGAACACCAGTTCGCGCGGGGCCGCGAAGATGCGGTCGATCGTCACTTCATAGCCGACACCGATTTCGGTCGTGGTCATTTGCTCTCTCCATTGCGTTGCAGTTCAGCGAGATACGCGTCGAGGTCGTCGAACTTGGCGTCCCAGAAGCGGCGATATTCGGCGAGCCAGTCGCTCGCCGCCTTGAGCGCGGCGGGCTCGAGCCGGGCCGGGCGCTGCTGGGCGACCCGGCTGCGCGAGATCAGGCCCGCATGCTCGAGCACCTTCAGGTGCTTGGTCACCGCCGGGCCGCTCATCGCAAAGGGCTGGGCGAGCTCGCCCACCGAAGCTTCGCCCAGCGCCAGCCGCGCCAGGATCGCGCGGCGGGTGGGGTCGGCCAGGGCGGCAAAGGTGTTGCTCAGTCTGTCCATATCTAACTCATTGGTTATCTAACCAATCAGTTATATTAAGCTCCGGGCGATGTCAATCCGGCGGTGACCCGGTCGCCTTTGGTGTCCGTCAGGGGCGGACGCGCTCCACCTTGAGGCCGCGCCTGGCCAGCTCGGTCTGCACGCTGGCCTCGCCCGCCAGATGCCCGGCGCCCACGGCGACGAACACGGTGCCGGGCCGCGCCATCCGCCGCTGGATCCAGTCGGCCCAGTTGCGGTTGCGGCGGACGAGCAGCGCCTCGGTCACTTCGGGGGCGCTGGCCATGTCCTCGTTGACCAGCTTCGCCAGCCCGTCGGCATCGCCCTGGCGCCAGGCGGCGACCGCCCGGCCGATCCTGCTGCCGGCCTGGGGCAGGTCGTCGATCGTCTCGATCAGCAGCTTGCGCTGGGCGGGCAGGGGCAGGGCATCGAAATAGCCGAGCTGCTGGCGCGCCGTCTCCAGTCCCTCGATCTTCTTGCCCCCGGCCCTGGCGGCATCGGTGAGCACTCGTTCGGCGCCCTGCTTGTCGTCATAGCCGAGCTGGCGGAGCGGCATCACCGAGAGCAGGGTCGCGGCCAGCCAGGGCTCGGCGCGGTCGAGCGAATCGGGGGCCATGCCATATTCGGGCAGGGCCGCGCGCATCCGCGCCGCCTCTGCCGGGGGGAGCTGCTCGGGCAGGGGCGGGCCGCCCTGCGCGGTGCCGAGCTCGGCGACGATCTTCTGCATCTCGGCATCGGGCGGCATCACCAGCTCGAGCACCAGCGTGTCGGACTTGTCGAACGCCTGCTTCACCCCGCCCTGGAACCAGGCGATGCCGGGCTTGAGCACATGGACGGTGCCGAACAGATAGATGGTGGTATCGTCGTCCTTGACCACCCAGAGCGCGGGCCGGGCCTGCTCGGCCGGGGCAGGCGGCTGCTGCCCGCAGCCCCAGAGCGCGAGGGCGAGCAGGGCCGGCAGCAGGCGGCGGATCATGGGATGCATGGGGCGAGCAGACCCGATGCCCCCGGCCGAGTCAACGGCGGTGCAGCATTGACCGTCAGGAGAGGAAACGTCAAAGCGCGCCTTTATTGTTGTACACCCTACAACCAAGAAGGTCCCGTGGCAGAGCCTCTCAGCTTCCAGCGCATGATCCTCACGCTCCACGACTATTGGGCGGAGAAGGGCTGCGTGATCCTCCAGCCCTATGACATGCGCATGGGCGCGGGCACCTTCCATCCGGCGACGACGCTGCGCGCCCTCGGCCCCGAGCCGTGGAACGCCGCCTTCGTCCAGCCCTGCCGCCGCCCGACCGACGGCCGCTATGGCGAGAATCCGAACCGGCTCCAGCACTACTACCAGTATCAGGTGATCCTGAAGCCGAGCCCGCCCGACCTGCAGAACCTGTATCTCGGCTCGCTGGCGGCGATCGGCATCGACTTCACCCGCCACGACATCCGCTTCGTCGAGGACGATTGGGAATCGCCCACGCTCGGCGCCTGGGGCCTGGGCTGGGAGGTCTGGTGCGACGGCATGGAAGTCACCCAGTTCACCTATTTCCAGCAGATGGGCGGCTTCGACTGCAAGCCCGTCGCCGGCGAGCTCACCTATGGGCTCGAGCGGCTGGCGATGTACATCCAGAACAAGGACAGCGTCTACGACCTCGCCTTCAACGAGGCGGGCGTGACCTATGGCGACGTGTTTCTCGAGAATGAGAAGCAGATGTCCAAGTATAATTTCGAAGTCGCCGACACCGAGATGCTGTTCGACGGCTTCCGCAAGGCGGTGGCCGAGTGCGAGAATTGCCTGGCCAACAACGTGCCCATCGCCGCCTATGAGCAGGCGATCGAGGCCAGCCACCTGTTCAACCTGCTCCAGGCCCGCGGCGTGATCTCCGTCGCCGAGCGCCAGGCCTATATCGGCCGCGTGCGCGACCTGGCCAAGGGCAGTTGCGAAGCCTGGATCCAGCACATGACGCCCGCCTGGAATGCCAAGTATCCGGAGTGGACGGTATGAGCGCCCCTGTTGCCGGCACGCCGAACACGGGTGCCGTGGAAGACTTTCTGCTCGAACTCCGCTCGGAAGAGATTCCGGCGCGCATGCAGGAAAAGGCGCGCGCCGATCTGGCCGCGCTGTTCGAGGCGCGACTGAAGGCGCTCAACCTGCCGTTCTCCGCAATCGAGAGCTACGCGACGCCGCGCCGCCTGGCGCTGATCGTTCGCGGCGTCGCCGAGATGACCGCGGCGGCCAGCGAGGAGCGCAAGGGGCCCCGCGCGGATGCGCCGGCCCAGGCGATCGAGGGTTTCCTGCGCTCGACCGGCCTCAGCCGCGACCAGCTCGTCGAGCGCGACGACGGCAAGGGTGGCAAGCTGCTGTTCGCCGTGATCGACCGGCCCGGCATCGCCGCCGGTTCGGTGCTCGCCAGCGCGATCACCCATGTGCTCACCGCCTTCCCCTGGCCCAAGTCGATGCGCTGGGGCGCCGCGTCGGAATCGACCGAGAGCCTGCGCTGGGTGCGCCCGCTCCAGGGCATCATCGCGCTGCTCGGCGACAGGCTGGTGCCGGTGGAGATCGCCGGAGTGAAGAGCGCCTCGGTCACCGTCGGCCATCGCTTCCACCATCCGGGCGGGATCACCATCGGCTCGGCCGCCGACTATATCGAGAAGCTGCGCGCCTGCCATGTGATCGTCGACGGCGCCGAGCGCCGCAACATCATCGCGCTGGGCGCCAAGATGGCGGCGCAGAAGGCGGGCCTGATGCTGATCGAGGACGAAGGGCTGCTCTACGAGAATGCCGGCCTCACCGAATGGCCGATGCCGCTGCTCGGCCGCTTCGATCCGGCGTTCCTCGACGTGCCGCCCGAAGTGATCCAGCTCACCGCGCGGGTGAACCAGAAATATTTCGTCTGCCGTGACGGCGCGGGCAAGCTCGCCAACGCCTTCGTCTGCGTGGCGAACATCGACGCGGCGGACGGCGGCGCGAAGATCGTCGAGGGCAACCAGAAGGTCCTCGCGGCGCGCCTCTCCGATGCGCGCTTCTTCTATGAGACCGATCTCAAGACCCGGCTCGAGGCGCTGACGCCCAAGCTCGGGAAGATCGTCTTCCACGAGAAGCTGGGCACCGTCGCGGACAAGGTCGACCGCGTCGCCAGGCTGGCGCGCTGGCTGGCGGAAGAGGGGGTGGTCAAGGCCGATCCGGACCAGGCCGAGCGCGCCGCGCGGCTCGCCAAGGCCGATCTCGTCACCGGCATGGTCGGCGAGTTCCCCGAGCTCCAGGGCCTGATGGGCGGCTATTACGCCGCCGCCCAGGGCGAGCCGGCGGCAGTCGCCGAGGCGATCCGCGATCACTACAAGCCGGTCGGGCAGGGGGATGACGTGCCGACTGCGCCGGTGACGGTGGCGGTGGCGCTGGCGGACAAGCTCGACAGCATCACGGCATTCTTCGGCGTCGATTTGAAGCCCAGCGGCTCCAAGGACCCCTTCGCGCTCCGCCGCTCGGCGCTGGGCGTGATCGCGTTGATCCTGGACAACGGCCTGCGCTTCCCGCTCGCCAAGTCGGTCAACCAGGATGTGCTCGATTTCTTCGCCGACCGTCTCAAGGTCCAGCAGAAGGAAGCCGGCGTCCGCCACGACCTGATCGACGCGGTATTCGCCCTGGGCGGCGAGGACGATCTCGTCCGGCTGCTCGCCCGGGTGAAGGCGCTCCAGGCGTTCGTCCTGTCGGAAGAGGGCCGGAACCTGCTCGCCGGCTACAAGCGCGCCGCCAATATCCTCAAGAAGGAGAATTGGGTCCCCGGCGAAGTCGCGGATACCGGCATCTATGAAGCCGAGCCCGCCGAGTCCGCGCTGATCGCGGCGCTCGACGCTGCCGAGCCCAAGGCCGAAGCGGCGATCGCGGCGGAGGATTTCGAAGGCGCGATGGCGGCCCTCGCCTCGCTCCGCGCGCCGATCGACCGCTTCTTCGACGACGTCACCGTCAACGATCCCGACGCGCAGAAGCGCAATGCGCGCTTGGCCCTGCTCGCCCGCATCCGCGATGCGATGAACAACGTCGCCGATTTCTCCAGGATCGAGGGATGAGCGCGGCGGGGCAGGGGCTTCCGGTTTCGCCGGGGCTCTTCGCCGCGCTGTTCCTGCTGGTCTTCCCCTTCTTCTGGCTCGCGATCATTGCCCTGATCGCGAACCTGGGGTGGCGCAAGGTTGCCCGCGCCTATCCCGCCACTTCCGATCCGCCCTATTCCGCGCGGCGCTGGCGCTTCGTGTCGCTCAACATCGGCGGATCGCTGCGCTCGCCCAACTATGGCTCCGCGGTCGAGGGCTGGACTTCGGAATCGGGCTTCTGGCTGCGCCCCTTCCTGCTCTTCCGCCCCTTTCATCCGACGATCTACGTGCCCTGGGCACAAATGCACTCGGTCGAGCGCGAGCGCAGGCTGGTGGGCGAGCGGGTTCGGGTGAAGCTCGCGGGCGAAGTGCCGGACCTGTTGTTTGTCGGCGCGCTTGGCCGCGCACTCCTGGAACGCCAGCAGGACAAGACCGGATCGACAAGAGGCTAATGGCCCCGGGATTCATGTTGGGTAACCGGTGTCTTCGAAACTTGTCCCCAACCCAAGCAAATCTTGCGATATGACAACGTAGTCAGCGGGTTTCCCCCTGTTCGCACCTGCGGTAGGCGGCCCCAACGAACGAAGGGCTTTGCATGACGCAATATGTGTACCGCTTCGGCGGGAATGTGTCGGACGGGGGCAAGGGTGACAAGAACCTGCTCGGCGGCAAGGGCGCCAATCTCGACGGCATGGCCTCGATCGGCCTGCCGGTGCCTCCCGGCTTCACGATCAGCACGCCGATGTGCGCGGTCTATTACGACCAGGGCGAGGCCTTTCCGGAAAGCGTGAAGGCCGAAGTCGCGAACGGCATCGCCCATATCGAGGGCGTCACCGGCAAGAAGTTCGGCGACGCATCCGATCCGCTGCTCGTCTCGGTCCGTTCCGGCGCGCGCGTGTCGATGCCGGGCATGATGGACACGGTGCTGAACCTCGGCCTCAACGATGCCACGGTCGAGGGCCTGGCCGCCACCAGCGGCGATGCGCGTTTCGCCTGGGACAGCTATCGCCGCTTCATCCAGATGTATTCCGACGTGGTGCTCGGGCTCGATCATGGCCGCTTCGAGGAAGCGCTGGAGATCGCCAAGGAGGATCGCGGCTATAATCTCGACACCGAGCTTTCGGCCGGGGACTGGCAGGCGCTGGTCGCCGCGTACAAGGCGCTGGTGCAGGAGCTGTGGGGCAAGCCCTTCCCGCAGGACGTGCACGACCAGCTCTGGGGCGCGATCGGCGCGGTGTTCGGCTCGTGGCAATCCGAGCGCGCCAAGGTCTATCGCCGGCTGAACGACATCCCGGGCGACTGGGGCACGGCAGTCAACGTCCAGGCGATGGTGTTCGGCAACATGGGCGACACCTCTGCGACGGGCGTGGCCTTCACCCGCGATCCGTCGACCGGCGAGAACGCCTATTATGGCGAGTTCCTGATCAATGCCCAGGGCGAGGACGTCGTCGCCGGCATCCGCACCCCGCAATATCTGACCCGGGCCGCCCGCGAAAAGGCCGGCGCCCGGCCCGCCTCGATGGAAGAGGCGATGCCCGAAGTCTATGCGCAGCTCGCGGCCGTCTTCGAGACGCTCGAGAAGCATTATCGCGACATGCAGGACATCGAGTTCACCGTCGAGCGCGGCAAGCTGTGGATGCTCCAGACCCGCTCGGGCAAGCGCACCGCCAAGGCGGCGCTCAAGATCGCGGTCGACATGGCGAGCGAGGGGCTGATCACGCAGGAGGAGGCGATCCTGCGCGTCGATCCGGCGGCGCTCGACCAGCTGCTCCACCCGACGCTCGATCCGGCGGCGCCGCGCGACGTGCTCACCAAGGGCCTGCCCGCCTCGCCGGGCGCGGCTTCGGGCAAGGTCGTGTTCGACGCCGATACCGCCGAGAAATGGGCGGCAGCGAACGAGGCGGTGATCCTCGTCCGCGTCGAGACCAGCCCCGAGGATATTCACGGCATGCACGCGGCGCGCGGCATCCTCACGGCGCGGGGCGGCATGACCAGCCACGCGGCGGTGGTGGCGCGCGGCATGGGCCGCCCCTGCGTCTCCGGCGCTGGCACGCTGGCGATCAACGCGCGCGAGAAGCTGTTCCGCGTCGGCACCCGCGAGGTGCGCGAGGGCGATCTCGTCACCATCGACGGCGCGACCGGCGAAGTGATGCTGGGCGCTGTGTCCACCGTACAGCCCGAGCTGGCCGGCGATTTCGGCACGCTGATGGTCTGGGCCGATGCCAAGCGCCGGCTGAAGGTGCGCACCAATGCCGAGACGCCGCTCGATTGCCGCACCGCGCGCGATTTCGGCGCCGAGGGCATCGGCCTGTGCCGCACCGAGCACATGTTCTTCGAACAGTCGCGCATCACTGCGGTGCGCGAGATGATCCTCGCCGCCGACGAGGCGGGGCGCCGCGCCGCGCTCGACAAGCTGCTGCCCGAGCAGCGCAGCGATTTCGTCGAGATCTTCGAAGTGATGGCGGGGCTGCCCTGCACGATCCGCCTGCTCGATCCGCCGCTCCACGAGTTCCTGCCGCACGAGGAAGCCGAGTTCGCCGAAGTGGCGGCGGCGGCCGGCCTCGATGTCGAGACGCTCAAGCGCCGCGCGGCCGAGCTGCACGAGTTCAACCCGATGCTTGGCCATCGCGGCTGCCGCCTGGGCGTGACCTATCCCGAGATCTACGAGATGCAGGCGCGCGCGATCTTCGAGGCGGCGTGCATCGTCGCCGAGAATAGCGGCGAGGCGCCGATCCCGGAGGTGATGATCCCGCTGGTCGCCACGAGGCGCGAGCTGGAGCTGATGAAGAATGTGGTCGACAAGGCCGCGCGCGACGTGTTCGCCGAGCAGGAACGCACGATCGACTATCTGGTCGGCACGATGATCGAGCTGCCGCGCGCGGCGCTGCGCGCGGGCGAGATCGCGGAAGTCGGCGCCTTCTTCTCCTTCGGCACCAACGACCTGACCCAGACCACGCTCGGCGTCTCGCGCGACGATGCGGCCAAGTTCCTCACCACTTATGTGGAGAAGGGCATCTACGCCAAGGATCCGTTCGTGAGCCTCGATGTCGAGGGCGTGGGCGAGCTGATCGCGATCGCCGCCGAGCGCGGCCGCGCGACTCGCCCGGACATCAAGCTGGGCATCTGCGGCGAGCATGGCGGCGATCCGGCCAGCATCGCGTTCTGCGAGGAGACCCGGCTCGATTACGTCTCGGCCTCGCCCTATCGCGTGCCGATCGCCCGGCTGGCGGCGGCGCAGGCGGCGCTGCGCAAGGGGTGATCCCGCTCGCGCTGCTGCTGGTCCAGGCGGATCCGGCGGAATCGCTCCGCCAGGAACTGCGCTCGGCACGCAGCGCGACCGCGGTGCTGCAGCGCCGCTGTGGCGAGCCGATCCGCGCCGTGGTGGATCGGGCCGGGCGGAAGCCGCCCACGCCCGAGCAGCGCGCGCATCTTGCGGTCGGTCCGGCCGAGCCGGTGACTTATCGCAGCGTCGTGCTCAAATGCGGCGGCCTGTCGCTGTCCATCGCCGAGAACTGGTATGTGCCCGCGCGGCTCACGCCCGAGATGAACGCGGCGCTGGCCGGCGATACTCCGTTCGGGGCCGTAATCCGCCCGCTCGCCCCCAGCCGGCGCACGCTCGGCATCGCGACGCAAGGCGAGGACGCCATGGTCGCGCCCTATGTCCTGCGCCAGCGCGCGCTGGTGATCGGCGGCGACGGCCGGCCGCTCGCCGAAGTGGTGGAGAACTACACGCCGGAGCTGATCGGGCTGCCGGTGCGCAAGCCCTGACGCCCCGGGCCCGTCATCCCCGCGCAGGCGGGAATTACGGAAACGAATATGAGACCACGGCCTAGCCGAACTTCTCCGCATGCTCGCGCTCGTTGCCGGCGCGCAACAGGGCGGCCTGCTCGCGCCAGCCCTGCCCGGCGATCGTGCCGGGCGCCACTTCCAGCCGCTGTTCCAGCGCGGCCTCGTCATCGGGCGCCATCTTCTCGATCTCGCGATAGGTCTTGATGCCCAGCTCGTTGAGCCGCTTCTCGCGCGCTTCGTCGATGCCCTTGATCCGCGCGAGATTGTCCCGGCCCCAGCCGAACCAGCCGCGCCAGCCGGCACCGGGCGCATCCTCCACCACGGGAGCGGGCACCGGCGCCTGCCTGCGTATCGTCGCCAACTCGGCCTGGAGCGCGCGGATGCGCTCCTCTGCCTCGTCGCGATAGCGGGCATGTTCGAGTTCCTCGTCCTGGTAGCGCTCGCGCCACTTCGCGCCGCCGGAGCGGCTGGCAAGGCCGATGAACCAGCCGCCGACCAGAGTCAGCCCCAGCGCGGCGAACTGAGTCGCGGTCTCGAACGGAAGCGCCATCGTCCGCGATCCTAGTGCGCGTGCTCGGGATGCGAGGGCTCGGCCTCTGCCGCCGGCACGTCATGCACCGGCTCGGCGGGCGCGGGGGCCACCGGCGCCGGCTCGGCGGGCGCGGCTTCGACATGCGCCGTTTCCACGGGAGCGGCCTCGGCATGCACAGGCTCCGGCGCGGGTTCGGCATGTGCCTCCGCCGCATGGGTGACGGCGGCTCCGGCGACCGCGCCAACGGCTGCCGCCGCGGCCATGGTGGCGGTCGAATGGCCCTCGGGCTCGGCGGCGGGGGCCGGAGCGGGAACGGGAGCGGGCGGGGCGGCCTTCAGCCGGGCATTCTCGGCCTCGAGATCGCGGATGCGGCGGGCGGCATCGCGCAGGTCGCTCTCGGCCCGGTCGCGATAGCCGGCATTCTCGGTTTCCGCTTCCTCGAGTCGTTCGCGCCATTTGCGGCCGCCGCCATGGCTGGCGAGCCCCAGGAACCAGCCGGCGATCAGCGTAAGGCCCAAGCCCGCGACCTGCGTGATCGTCTGGAACGGCAAATCATGCATCGAGTCGACCTCCCCTTAGTCTGGCGGGAAGCTATCCCGCCCGGGAAGGCCGCGCCACCGGAAAGGTTAGGGGCCCTTCGAGATCAGCGCATCGTTGATCGAGCAGGCCGCGGGCCCCAGGATCACGACGAACAGCACCGGCAGGATGAACAGGATCAGCGGCACGGTCATGATCGCGGGCAGGCGCGCGGCCTTTTCCTCGGCGCGCATCATGCGTTCGTTGCGGAATTCGGCCGAGAGCACGCGCAGCGCCGAGGCGAGCGGCGTGCCGTATTTCTCGGTCTGGATCATGGTGGTGACCACGCCGCGGATCGAATCGAGGTCGATGCGCTCCGCCAGATTCTCGAAGGCCTGGCGGCGATCGGTGAGGAAGCCCAGCTCGATCGCGGTGAGCTGGAATTCCTCGCCCAGCTCGGGATAGGCCTTGCCCAGCTCCTTGGCGACGCGGTGGAAGGCGGCGTCGACGGTGAGTCCCGCTTCGGCACAGATCACCAGCAGGTCGAGCGCGTCGGGCAGGCCCTTGCGGATCGCCGCGCTGCGCTTCTGGATCTTGTTCTTGAGATAGAGATCCGGGAACTTGTAGGCGAGGATGAAGCTGCCGGCGACCAGGCCATAGGCCTTGATCGGGCTCCAGTCGGCGAACATGCTCGTGCCGTAGACGAGGTAGAGCACCGGCCCGCCGATCACGATCGGCAGCACCAGCCGGCCGAAGATCACCGCCACCGCGAATTCCTTGCGGCGGATGCCCGCCTGGAGCAGCTTGGTCTGCGCCTGCTTGACCTGGCTGTCCTGCAGCACCTTCATCGAGGAGAGCAGCGAGCGGATGCGGTCGGTGGTCTCGTTCTTCTGGACCAGCTTAGCGCGGCGCTTCGACGTGGAGGCGGTGATGCCCGCCTTCAGCTGCTCGCGGCGCTCGTTGAGCGACTTCACGCGCTTCGCCATCGGATCGCGCACCGTGGTGGCGGCATAGATCGCCAGCAGCACCGCGAAGGCGGCGACGGCCGACAGGATCGTCGCCACCCAGATGACGTCGACGCCGAGCAGCGTGGGTCCGGAGGGAGGAGGGTTCATGCCGCTAGATCTCGAAATTGACCATCTTGGCCATGATGAAGGCGCCGATGCCCATCCAGAGCAGGCCGCCGCCGCCGGCGATCATCAGGCGCTGGTCCGCGAAGAAATTGGCCATGTAGTTGTTGTTGATGAACCAGACGAGCGCGAAGACGATGAAGGGCAGCGCGCCGACGATCAGCGCCGATGCCTTGGATTCCGACGACATCGCCTTGATCTTCAGCTTCATCTGCGCGCGCTTGCGCAGCACGTCGGCCAGGTTGGCCAGCGTCTCGGCCAGGTTGCCGCCGGTTTCGCGCTGGATCTGGATGGTGATGGTGAAGAACTGGAATTCGGGCGTGCCGAGCCGGTCCGCGGTTTCCTGCAGCGCGGTGTCGAGCGACTTGCCGATCTTCATCTTGTCGCTCACCGCGCGGAATTCCTCGCCGACCGGGCCGTCGACTTCCTGGCCGACCACGCCGATCGTCTCGGTGATCGGCAGGCCCGAGCGCAGGCCGCGCACCAGCAGTTCGATCGCATCGGGGAACTTGGCGGTGAACCGGGCGACGCGGCGCTTGATGAAGAAGCCGACCACGAAATGCGGCAGGCCGACGCCCAGGACCAGGCCGACGCCCAGCCCCAGCAGGATCGGCAGGCCCTGGAGCATGATCAACACGGCGGGCACCAGCGTGAGCCCGGCGCTGACCATCATGTACTGGCCGAGCGTCCAGGGCTTCCCCGTCATGCTGAGCCGCTTCTGGAGCAGCGCCGGATTGGGCAGGAAGCGCGCGGCAGTGACGTCCATCCGCGTGGCGCGGGCGGCGGCGACGCGGCGCATCTGCGCTTCCATCGCATTGGCGCCGACGGCGCTCACCACATGGCGTTCGCGCATCGACTTGACGCGGCGCGCGCCCGCCCGCTCGGCCGAGGGCCCCGAAAAGGCGAGCACCATCAGCGCGAGCACCACGAAGGTGCCTCCAGCGAGCATCAATACCGGCAGCATGTCCACGCCGCACCAACTCCGCTTGCGTAACCCTTGCGCAGACTAGCCGCGCAATGGTTACTTCTTTGCCTTTGCCGGCATCTTCGCCTTGAACTTGTCGAGCAGCGAGCCGCCGCCCCTGGGCTTGTCGCCCTTGCCCTTCGCCTTGCTCGGACCAGCTTCGTCCGCGCCCGAATCGGCGATGCCGGCGATGCGCTGGGCGAGGTCGGCGAGCGGGGCGATGCCCTTGTTGCCCTTGCCCACTTCGGCGAGCGGCTTGCCCAGCTTGGCCGATTGCGAGGCGAGCTTGGCATCGAAGGGCAGCATGAAATCGATCTTGCGCTCGATCGAGCCCTCGAAGTCCTTGCGGCTGATCTCGAGCACCGCCGCCTGCTGGATCTTGTTGGCGACCACGATCACCTGAGTCTGCGGCGCGTTCGACTTGAACCAGCTCAGGATGCGGATCGCATCGCGCGCGGAAGCCAGGGTCAGCTCGGTCGCCAGCACGGCCACCTGCACATCGGTGATCAGGTGCGGATGGTTGACCAGCATCGAGCGCGGCAGGTCGACGATCGTGCACTCGAATGCGGTGCGGATCTCTTCCTGCAGCTGATAGAAGGCCGCGCCGTCGGTCATGATCGGCGAGTGGATCGGCGCTTCGGCGCTGAGCACCGCGAGGCGGTCCGAAGCGCGGACCATCGCGCGCTCGATGAACAGCCCGTCGATGCGGCTTGGATTCTCGATCGCGTCGGTCAGGCCGCGGCCGGGCTCGAGGTCGAGCGCGAGCGCGCCGGTGCCGAAATGCACGTCCAGGTCGAGCAACGCCGTGCTGCGGCCCAGGCGCTCGCCCATCAGCCAGGCAAGCGAGGTGGCGAGCGTGGAAGCGCCGGCGCCGCCGCGCGTGCCGATCACCGCGACTGCGCAATGCGGCCGATCGGTGCCGGTCTCGGCCAGCTTGGGTGCGTTGAGCGCGGTCTGCGCCTGGGCGAAGGCGTCGCGCAGCGCATCCGGATTCAGCGGCTTGAGCAGATAGTCGTGGATGCCGCTCGCGACGAGGTCGCGATACAGGCGCACGTCGTTCACCTGGCCCGACGCGATCACGATCGTGCCAGGCTCGCAGACTTCGGCGAGTGCGTTGATGTCGTTGAGCGGATCGCCGCTCTCGGAGAGGTCGACGAACAGGATGTTCGGGCTCGCCGAGACCGACAGGGTCTGGACCGCGTTGCGCAGGCCGCCCTTGTTGACCTTCTCCGGCGACCAGCCGAGCTCGACGGCGATCGGGCGCAGGATCTCCGCCGTCGTCTCGTCGCAGACGAACGCAACGAACGGATCGCGATGCCCGGTGCGGGCGGGATTGAAAGGCGCGTTCACTTGGGGCTCCCCGAACCGGCGTCGACCTTGCCGCCGCTGCCCGAAGGCACCGCCGCGCGCAGTGCGCCGATGGCCTTGGATGCGGTGATCGGATCGGCCGTGGGCGACCCCGCGGCGCCGCGGACGAGATCGGCCGGATCTGCGATCATCGCGGCGAGATTGCTGTTGCTCGCACAGCCATAGTTGGAGCTGGTGCTCGCCTCGAACGTATATTCCGCGGGGCGCGAATTGTCGGGGCAGCCCGGCACATTGGCGGTCATCCGGGTAACGACCACCCGGATGGTGCCCGGCGCGATCTGGCCGGTGGTAACGGGCGCGCGATCGGCGAGGATCAGGCCGTAGCGGCCGGCCTCGGCGGCGATTTCCGGGCGGCCGGTGGTGCCGGCGGCGCCGTCGTCGATCGCGACGCGATCGCCATAGCGCAGGCTCATCGCCGACATCCAGCCGGCCAGGCGCTGGCTTTCGCCCGGCGCCAGCGAATAGCCGGTCGTCTGCAGGTCGAGCACATAGTCGCTGCGCTGGACGATCGGCTGATGGACCGATTCCACGCCGCCATTATAGGTGCCGCAGCCGGCGAGCAGCAGCGCCGGGACGAGCAGGGGAGTGAAGCGCGGAAGCACGGGCGATCTCCTCGTCAGTCGCATCGGGTCAGAAGCCGAAGCCGGGGGCCGCGGAGCCGCCCTTCTTCTGCTTGCGGTTGGGTTGCGGGGCGGGCGCCATCTGGGCGGGCGCGGTCGCCTGGCCGGCCGGGGCAGGCGAATAGGCGCCCACTGAAGGCTGGCCGTCCGCCGGCGCCATGCTCGGCTTGGGGCGCTCGCCATTCTTGTCGCGGCTGGAGAGCGCGCCCATGAAGACGCGGTCGAAATCGTTCGGCGCCTTGTAGCCGTCGGTCGGCAGGACGATCTGATTGGCGTTGACCGGCTTCACCAGATAGGGGGTGATCACGATCACCAGCTCGGTCTCCTGGCGCTGGAAGGCGTTGGAGCGGAACAGCGCGCCCAGGATCGGCACGTCGCCCAGGCCCGGTGTCTTGGTGATCGAATTGTTCTGCGAATTCTGCAGCAGTCCGCCCACCACCATGCTTTCGCCCGAGCCGAGCTCGACCGTGGTCTCGCTGCGGCGCGTGCTGAGCGCGGGGATGGTGACGCCGTTCAGCTGCACCGCGCCGGCCGAAGTCAGCTGCGACACTTCGGGGCGTACGCGCAGCGAGATGCGGCCATCGGCCAGCACCGTCGGCGTGAAGGCCAGGCTGATGCCGTACTGCTTGTATTCCACCGTGGTGGTGCCCAGGCCCTGCGCGACCGGGATCGGGATCTCGCCGCCGGCGAGGAAGTTCGCCGTCTCGCCCGAAAGCGCGGTGAGGTTCGGATTGGCGAGCGTGGTCACCTGGCCGATCGTCTCGCCGAGATCGATGGCGGAAAGCACGTCGAGGCCGAACAGCTTGCCCGCCAGGCCCATGGTGGCGTTGTCGGAGCCGCGGGTGATGTCGGCCAGGCCGCTGGCGCGCGGATTGACGAACCTGCCCGTGGAGGGATCATAGGCGCCGGTGATGGTGACGCCGTTCTGCGTCATCGTCGCGGTCGGATATTTGGCGAGGTCCGCCGCCGAGAACGAGCCCGGGCTGCGGCCCTGGGCCAGGCCGAACTGGAAGCCCCCGGTCGAGTCCTTAGTGCTGAAATTAACGCCAATGTTCTTGACGAAGCTGCGGCTCACTTCGGCGAACTTCACCTGCAGCTGCACCTGCAGCGGTGTAGCGGTCCGCAGGCGGTTGATCACCGCGATCTTGACCTGCGCATTGGGGTCGTTGACGTTGACGCCAGGGTTGAGCAGCCCGGTTACCAGGCGCTGCGCCTGTTCGCTGTCCTGCGGCGATTTCACCGTGCCGTTGAGCACCGCGATCTGGCCGACCGTGGTTACCTGGACGTCCGCATCGGGCATCGCCACCTTCACCATGCGGTCGATCGAAGTGATGTTCTGCGCCACGCGGACATTGGTGGAGAAGACCACCGCGCCCGAGGCGCTGGTCGCGAACACCGTCGCCTCGCCGAACTCCTTGCCGAACAGATGGATCTGGCGCGGATTGTTCACATAGATGTCGGCGACGGACGGATTGGAAGTCCAGACGTTGGCGACGGTGGCGGGAAGGGTGATCAGCTCGCCCTGGCCGGTCGAGAGCAGGATCTCGCCGCTCGGCCGCTGCGTGCCCGGCGGCAGGTTGGCGACGCCCACATTGGTGCGGGCCGGCGCATTGGTGCGTGCCGGGTGGGGCCGCTTTGACTTGGCGGTCTGGGCGAAGCCGGTCGCCGGCGTGCCGACCAGCGCGGTCGACACGATCGCGGCGAGCGAGCGCTTCAGGAGAAGCTTGCGAGTCATTTCAGTTCTTGCCCCCCAGAGCAACGGCGGTCTCGGCATTGCCGCGAACGACGGTCACGACCGGGCCGCGCGGAGTCGCGGCGCCGGGAAAGCTTTGGCCGGGCGCGGGCGTAGCGCCGGGCGCGCCGGCCGTGCCCATGTCGTGCGGCTTGGTCGGCACGGTGCTGCGCTGGAAGCGCGACACGTCGGCGCCGGTGGCGAAGGTGGTCGCGCCGTCCTGCGGTGTGCGCGCCACCTTGGCGATCATTTCCTTTTCCTTCTTCGGGTCGCTCGGCACCTCGACGTCGCCGTTCGCGATCGCGTCCTCGAGCTCGCCCTGATTGTCGGCGATCGAGCGCAGCGAGAGCGAGAGCGTGCCGATGGTCTGCGCCACCGCGATCTTCTCGGCGATCTTGGGCGTCGCCTCGACCGTGACGGTCGAATAGGTGTTGACGATCGTGTTGCCCTTGTCGTCGGTCTGCTTGTCGGTCTTCTGGTCGGTGGCGAGCACGCGCAGGTTGCGCAACACCGTCTCGGACGCCTTGAGCGCCGGACCGTCGCCGCCGCCGCTCACCGACTGGGTGAGGATCAGGTCGATGCGGTCGCCCGGGAAGACGAAGCCCGCAACCGCGCTCTGGGTCGAGACGGGCACGGTCACCGCGCGCATGCCGGCGCCGAGCGCGGCCGCCAGGAAGCCGCGGTCGCCGGGCTTCACCAGCGCGCCCTGGGTCACCGGCTGGCCGGCGGGAATTGGGAAGCGCACCACGGTGCCGACCAGCTTGGCCGGGTCCGATTCGCTGCGCACGTAATAGGCGCCCTCGACCAGTTCCTTGGGCCAGGGGCGGAATTCGAGCGACTGGGCATCCAGGATGGTGCCCACCGGCAGCTCGCGCTTGGCGACGAGCACTTCGGTGGTGTTCTGCGGCTGGACGGCCGCGGGCACGGCGCCGGCCTGGGGCGCGGGCGCGCCGCTCATCAGGTTGCGCGCCATGAACGCGGTGATGGCCGCCACGACGAGCGCGCCGACGAGCAGGATCAGCTTGCGTGCATCCATTTCGCTATTCCCAAGCCTTCTCAAAAGCGCCGGCGTATGTGGTTGCGCCAGCGTTAATTATTCACCCGAACTGGTTAAAAATCGGTTCGCGAAGAACCAGCAGCGCGGCGATCGCGATGGCGACGCCATAGGGGATCTCCAGCGGCCCCTCCGCGTCGCGGCGCAACCGCTTCTCGATCACCATGAGGAGCGTGAGGCCGCCGCCGATCAGCGACATGAGCACGAGCATCCACACCAGCGGCTGCACCGGCAGCCACAGCGCGAGCGCTCCGATCATCTTCACGTCGCCGCCGCCCATCTGCCCCAGCGCGAACGCGCCGAGGAAGAAGGCGAAGACGAGCGCGGCAACGCCGGCTTGCATCGCCACGTCCGGCCACAGCGCCAGTCCGTTCGCCCACCACCAGAGCGGCGCCAGCAATGCGATGGCGGCATTCTTCCAGTTGGCGATCTCGCGTGTGCGCGCATCCTGGATGCCCGCCGAGACGAGCAGCAGCGCAAGTGCTACGAGCAGCAAAGTGACGTACACATCCCCCATGTCGCCAAAGTCCTAGACGGGACGGCTTATCAAAACGTAACCAAGCCCCATGCGTGAAAACCCGGATATCCGCCGCACCATCCCCGCCGGGGCCAAGGTCCATCATTGGACGGCTCCCGATGGCTGGCAGCTGCGCGCCTTCGCCTGGCCCGCCGAGGCCGCCACGCCGCGCGGATCGATCCTGTTCCAGGGCGGCCGGGGCGACATCTTCGAGAAGTATCTCGAGGCCTTCCACCATTGGCACGACCAGGGCTGGGCGATCACGTCGTTCGACTGGCGGGGCCAAGGCGGCTCGGGCCGGCTCACCGCCGCGGCCAATTGCGGCGATATCGACAGCTTCGACAGCTTCATCGCCGACCTGCGCGCCTTTTATGCGGACTGGGAGGCGGCGACGCCCGGCCCGCATGTGGTGATGGGCCATTCGATGGGCGGCCACCTGGTGCTGCGCGGGCTGGTCGAAGGGGCGATCCGCCCCGATGCCGCGGTGATTGTCGCGCCGATGCTGGGCGTGAAGAGCGCGCTGGGCCCCTTTGCCGAGCGGGCCGCGCGCATCCTGGGCGGCGTGGGGGACAGCACCCGGCCGGCCTGGAAGAGCAACGAGAAGCCCTACACCACCGAGACCCGCGCCAACCTGCTCACCCATGATCCGGATCGCTATGCCGACGAGATCTGGTGGCAGCAGCACGATCCCGCGATCGTGACCGGCCCGCCGAGTTGGCGCTGGCTGATCCAGGCATTCAAGTCGATGCGCGAGCTGGCGGGCAATCCGAAGCTTCGGAAAATGCCGGTGCCGGTGCTCGCCCTCGTCGCCAAGGCGGATGGGCTCGTCGATGCGAAGGCGGCGCTCCGGATCGTGCCGAAGCTCCCCGACGCCCGCATCGTCAGCTTCGGCAAGGAAAGCGCGCACGAGATCCTGCGCGAGGAAGACCGGGTCCGCAACCGCGCGATCGGCGAGATCGACCTCTTCCTCGCCGCCCGCGCCCAGCGGCGCTGATGGCCCATGACATAGCGATCGTGGGTGCCGGCATCGCCGGTGCCAGCCTCGCGGCCGAACTCGCGCCCCATGCGCGCGTGCTGCTGCTCGAGGCCGAGGAGCGCGCCGGCTATCATGCCACGGGCCGTTCGGCCGCCTTCTGGTCCGAAAGCTATGGCGGGCCCGCCGTCCAGCCGCTCACCACTGCATCGGGCCCGATGCTCGGAAAGTATCTGGAGCCGATGGGCTCCGTCCATATCGGCAGGGCGGACGAGGCCGGGGCGATCGCGGCGTTCCTCGCCGAGTTCGAGGGCACGGGGGTGGCGCTGCGCCCGGTCGATCCGCGGGCGATGATCCCGGGCCTGCGCCCCGAATGGACGCTCGGCGTGCTCGAGCCGAGCTGCGAATATATCGATGTCGGCGGCCTGCACGGCGACATGCTCGCCGCGGCGAAGCGGGCGGGGGCGGAATTGCGGACGCATGCCGGGCTCCTTTCCGCGCGGCGCGAGGGCGGCGCATGGAAGCTCGAGACCCGGGCCGGCGCCTTCGAGGCTGCCATTCTCGTCAATGCCGCCGGCGCCTGGGCCGATCCGGTGGCGGAGATGGCCGGTGCGCGGCCGCTCGGCATTCGGCCCTATCGCCGCACGATCATGCAGCTGAAGACCGATCCGGCGCCTGCACCCGGCAGCCCGATGGTCGCGCATATCGGCGGCAGCTTCTACTGGAAGCCGGAGGCGGGCGGGCGGATCTGGCTGAGCCCGCACGACGAGATCGCGACGCCGCCCTGCGATGCGCAGCCGGAGGATATCGACGTGGCCACGGCGATCGACCGGTTCGAGCATGTCGTCGACTGGCGGGTGGACAGGCTCGAGCACAAATGGGCCGGCCTCAGGACCTTCGCGCCCGATCGCCTGCCGGTCTATGGCTTCGACATGGATGTGCCGGGATTCTTCTGGTGCGCCGGCCAGGGCGGCTTCGGCATCCAGACCGCGCCGGCCGCCGCCAGGCTCGCTTCGGCGCTGCTGCTCGGCGGCGCACCCGATCCCGCGGTCGCGGCTATTGACCCGGACCCCTATTCGCCTGCACGTTTCGGCAGCTAACCTGGGTTAGCCGTTCTAGTTCGGGAGAAAGCCAATGGCACACAAGTTCGTGATCGAGCAGAACAAGGCTGGCGAGTATGTCGCGAAGTTCAAGTATAACAGCGAAATTATCTTCTGGACCGAAGGCTATTCCAGCAAGGCGAGCGCGAAGAACGCGATCGAATCGATCCTGAAGAACGGCCCGGGCGCGCCGGTCGAAGAAGGCTGATCTATCCGATTCAGACATAGATCGCGTTGAGAGGGCGTTCCATGGCATGATAATGCCATGGGCGCGCGGATAGGCTCGTCTGAAGTATATATGGTTATTCGCGCCAATTCTTCGCAAAAGAAAACGGCGTCGCATCCACTCTTTCAGAGAAAGATGCGCCATGTTCGAAATAGACAAGCTTCTCGAAAACCGCATTGTCGACGCGGCGTTCCTCGAGAGCCACATCAAGCTGTGGTTCCGGAGGACGCGAATCCTGATCGTCGTCGATGGCGGCATCCGGATCACGCCCGCTGCCGATCCGACCGATCTGGGCGACGCCAACCTGTTCGGTCTCAGTATGGCGATCGCGCATCTGCGCAGCTTCTCGGCCGGCTTCGCGTCCTTCTCGGTCACGCTCGCGACGCGCAATGGCGTGGCCGCGACCAGCGATTCGCCCGGACCCGCCGAGTTCAAATATACCGGCTTCCGCTTCGATCAGGGCGGCCCCGGCGACCCGGTGCTGAACCGCTATGACCAGGTCTGGTGCTTCGGCCTGCAGCCCGGAAACGGGCCGGACAACGACCCCAACAGCCTCAACCCGTCGATCGATTCGGTCTTCGCGATGGCGAAGTACAACCCCACCAGCGATGCCGAGCTGGCGGCGCTGACGCGCTGGATGAACGAGCGGCAGGGCGGGCTGTTCGCCACGGGCGATCATCACACGCTCGGCGCCTCGATGTGCTCGCGCATCCCGCGCGTGAACACGATGCGGCGGTGGACGGTCGCGCAGGGCACCACCACGGTGGAACTCCCGACCCGCTTTGATACGAACCAGCCCGCCACGCCGCAGGAAGCTGCCGGTCAGGCGACGATCCTCTTCGACAATCAGAGCGACGCCACGCCCCAGCCGGTGCATTGGGTGCCCGAGTACAGTTCGGGGGGATGGCTGTTCAAGCGCCAGGCGCCGCACCCGATCTTCTGCCACCCCAGCCATGGCCCGATCGACGTCTTCCCCGACCATCCGCACGAAGGCTCGTGCTACGAGCCGACCGAGCAGAGCTGGCTCGAGAACCAGGCCAATGCCGAATATGCGTTCGGCGGCTATTCGGGGAAACATTATCCCACCGTCAACGGCAAGCGCCCGCTGCCCAAGGTGATCGCGCGCGGCAACACGCTGGCCAGCCCGCCGCTCAAGCTGGCCAAGGGCAAGCAGGACTTCCGCACGATTCCGCTCGTTTCCGTCTATGACGGGCAGCAGATCGACCTCGGCCGTGTCGTCGTCGATTCGACCTGGCACCATTGGCTCGACATCAACCTGGTGGGCATGCAGGCGGCGCCGGACAAGGTGCCGTTCGAGAAGGTCATGCGCTATTTCGTCAATGTCGGCATCTGGCTGGCTTCGCCGGCCTGGCGCAACGCGATGACGCTCGGCTATCTCAAGCTCCAGCAGTTCGGCTATTTCGGGCAGCAGGAATATCATCCGCTCGCCGATTCCGTGTCGCTCGGCCTTGCCGCGCAGACTCTGCTCGGCCGCGCGCTCGGCCCGTGCTGGGTCTGGCATTTCAATCGCGACGCGTTGCGCCTGGTCGCGATCGAGCTGGATCCGATCCCCAGGCCGGGTCCGTGGCCTTGCCTCACTTGCCCGCCGGAAGAGTTCATCGACGCCGTGGTGCTCGGCGAGCTGGTCAAGCAAGTCTATGCCGACATGCCGGAGGCGCAGCACCAGCTCGCCGAGACCGGCCGGATCGCAGCGACGCGCGGCCTGGCGGAGGATCCGGGCGATCTCGTCAGGCGCGCGGCCGGTGAAGCGACACTGACGATCACTCGCGCCTGGCAGCAGGACCTCGAGCATTCGGAGCGCCACATGGCACCCTTTGCGCGCGTGGCCGAGGCGCAGGCCAGGATCGGATCGAAGTCCCGTCCGGAAGGGGCCTGAGCAAGGCGCGGCGCCTCGTCCAGCGGGATGGGGCGCCGCGCCCTGGGCATGCCTGGCGGGCCGGATGCGGCAGCCGCTCGCCTTCTCCCGCGCCCCGGCCAGCCAGGGGCACCGTCACGGGAGGGCGAAACCCGCCCCCCATGGCGTCAACTTCGTACCCTTCCGCGCCGCGAGGCGATCCCGGCGGGCCTGCAGCGGCTCACCAGTTGAACATCGTCCCGTCCTCGAGCCGGTTCACTGGCAGATAGGCGCGCTTATACTCGTATTTCGCGGCGAGGACCTCGTCGATGTCCACGCCAAGGCCCGGCTTGTCGCCCGGATGCATCAGGCCCCGTTCGAAGCGGTAGGCATGGGGGAAGACCGCGTCCGTCTCTTCCGAATGGCGCATATATTCCTGGATGCCGAAATTGGGGATCGACAGGCCGAAATGCAGCGCCGCCGCCATGCACACCGGCGACAGGTCGGTCGCGCCATGGCAGCCGGTGCGCACCTGATAGAGATCGGCGAGCGCCGCCACCCGCCGCAGATGGGTGATGCCGCCGGCATGCACCACGGTCGCGCGGATATAGTCGATCAGCTGCTCCTCGATCAGCTGCTTGGCGTCCCAGATCGAATTGAAGATCTCGCCCACCGCCAGCGGCGTGGTGGTGTGCTGGCGGATCAGCCGGAAGGCCGCCTGGTTCTCGGCGGGCGTCGCGTCCTCCAGCCAGAACAGGCGATAGGGCTCCAGGTCCTTGCCGAGCCGCCCGGCCTCGATCGGCGTGAGGCGGTGGTGGACGTCGTGCAGCAGATGGATGTCCCAGCCCAGCGCGTCGCGCGCCCTCTGGAACAGCTCGGGCACGAAGCGCATGTACTTCGCCGTGCTCCACTGCGATTCCTCGGGCAGCGATCCCTTGGCTGGCTCGTAATAGAAGCGCTCGCCCGACACGCCATAGGTCGTCGCCATGCCCGGCACGCCGGACTGGAGGCGCACGGCGCGATAGCCTTGCTCCAGATATTCCTGCGCGCGCTCGATCGTCTCCGCGATATCGCTACCATTGGCATGGCCATAGACCATGCATCCTTCGCGGGCGGCGCCGCCCAGCAGCTGGTAGACGGGCATGCCCGCCAGCTTGCCCTTGATGTCCCACAAGGCCATGTCGACCGCCGCGATCGCGGTCATCGTCACCGGGCCGCGCCGCCAATAGGCGCCCTTGTAGAGATACTGCCAGATGTCTTCGATGCTATGGGCATCTCGGCCGACAAGGCACGGAATCACATGGTCCGCGAGGTAGCTCGCCACTGCCAGTTCGCGCCCGTTCAGCGTCGCATCGCCAAGGCCGTAGACGCCCTCGTCGGTCTCGATCTTCAGCGTGACGAAGTTGCGGCCGGGGCGCGTCACGATGACGCGGGCGGCAGTGATACGTGGCAAAACGAAACCCCCTGGAAGTGGTCAGGCCAATATCCACTTGTATGACCTATCGTGTCAACCTACGAGGTAGTGTAACAATGAGGGTGCGATGAAGATTACCGGCAACAAGCTCTATCAGCGGGTGGCCGCTTCGATCACCGAGGCGATCGAGGCCGGCCGATGGTCGCCCGGCAGCCGGCTGCCCGGCGAGCGCGACCTGGCCGAAGAGTATAAGGTCAGCCGGCCGACGATCCGCGAAGCGATGATCGCGCTCGAGATGAAGGGCTGGATCGAAGCGCGGCACGGCTCGGGCCTCTATGTCACGCGCCGCGACCATGGCAGCGGCGAGCGTGCCGATGCGCTCAATTTCGACGTCGGCGCCTTCGACCTGACCGAAGCGCGCATCCTGTTCGAAGGCGAGGCGGTGGCGCTTGCAGCGGTCTCGATCACCGACGAACAGATCGAGGAACTCGAAGCCATATTGCACGACATGGGGGCGGACGATTCGGACGAGCCCGCCGTGATGGATGCCGATCACCGTTTCCACCTCGCCATCGCCAATGCCACCGGCAACGCCGCGATCCGCAGCGTGGTCGAGTATCTGTGGGAACTGCGCACCAAGTCGCCGCTGGCCGCCAACATGTTCGCGCGCGCCAAGCGCGGCGGCATCACGCCGCGCGTGGAGGAGCATCGCCCGATCCTCGATTCGCTCAAGGCACGCGATCCGCATGCCGCGCGCAATGCGATGCGCCGCCACTTGCGCGGCGTGGTCGACGACCTGCTCGAGGCCACCGAGCTCGAAGCGATGGAGCGCGCCCGCAGCGAGATCGACGCGCGCCGGAACAGCGTGGCCCAGCGGCTCAGGATCGGATCGGCCTGAGGTTCGCGCCTTCGGCCCCTTCTCGTCATCGCCGTCCTTTCGCGCCATCCCCGCGCAGGCGGGGTTCGGAGTGCGGAGGGCCGCTCCCTTGCCCCGGATTCCCCGCCGGTGCGGGCATGGCGGAAATCGGGGCAATGCTTTCCGTGACGCAGTGGCTTGACACCGATTACCGTGAGATGGAAATTGGCCTGACCAAAAGGAGAGGCCAATTGAAGAATCGTTCGCGTGCACTGCTCGGTGCCGCCTGTCTCGCGGCGTTCGCAAGCCCGGCCGCGGTCGCGCAGCAAGCCGCGCCCGCGCCGCATGGCCCCGTCTATGTCGCGGCGCCGCCGATGGACGCGACGATCGAGGAGCGGCTGATGCCGCAGCTTGAGAGCCTGCTCCACCAGCTGCTGCGCGAGAAGCGCGACATGCGGCTGGACGGCGTGCCGGTGTTCGACAGCGGCGACAAGTTCCTGCCCGGTAAGATCGCCTCGGGCCTGCACTATCTCCTGCTCGATACCCCCCGCGGCGACCCGCGCCTTGCCGGATATCTCGCCGGCTATCGCGATATCGCCGACCTTACCGTCGCCGATCCCAACGACAGCTGGGGCATCTATTACTATGTCTCCGCCCTCCATGCGCTGAAACAGGCCGGGCTGCTGGAGGAAGCGGTGCGCCCCGAAACGCTGGCGCGCCTCCGCCAGCGTCTCGACTGGCGCAGCTTCGTCGATGCGCGGTCGCTCGACCTGCTGCACGGGCTGCCGAACAATTACTACGGCGTCGCCTTCAGCGTCGCGCGGCTGCGCTACCTGCTCGGCTGGGAGGACGAGACGGCGTCCAGGGCGCTGCTCAAGCGGATGCTCGCGCATTACCGCACCTATTCGGGCAGATATGGCTTTGCCGACGAGACGGACGGGCATGGCCGCTTCGATCGCTATTCGGTGCTGTTGATCGGCGAGATCGCCCAGCGCTTCATCGAGACCGGCATGGCGCCCACGCCGGACGTGAAGGCGTGGCTGCGCAAGTCCGCCGAACTGATGCTGGCGCGCGCGACGCTCACCGGCGAGGGCTGGGAATATGGCCGCAGCATCGGCGCCTATGGCGAGACGGCGTTCCTCGAAGTGCTCACCGCCGCGGCGAAGCTGGGGGTGCTCGCGCCACGCGAGCGCGACATGGCCTATGCGCTCTCCAGCCGGATCGCCGCGCGCTATGCCGATTTCTGGCTGAACCCGGCCACAGGCTCGGTGAACCTGTGGGACGATGGCCGGCGTACCGACGGCTATCGCGGCAAGCATCGGATCCTGGGCGAGAATCTGAGCCTGGCGCGCCAGTATATCTACACCAACGCGCTGTGGAACGCGCTGGGCTACAAGCGCGCCGCGCCGTCGCCCGGCTATGCGGCCTGGCTGGAGACGCTGCCCGCCGCCCGCTTCACTTGGTTCGCGCGCGGCGCGCAGGATCGCGCGCTGCTCACGCTGCGCGATCGTGGCCACGTCATCGGCCTGCCGATCATCAACGGCGCCGAGGACCAGCACATGCACAATCCCTATTTCCCGATCCCGTTCGCCGGCGGGATGCTCCAGGGATCGGCGGATGCGAGCTTCCCCCAGCTCACCCCGCGCTTCGCGCTCGCCGACGGCAGCGTGCTGATGCCGCTTGCCTGGTTCCGCGGCGTGACCTGGCAGCGCCGGGGCGATCGCACGATCGTCGGCTGGCGGCAGGACGCGATGGACCGGATGGGCGGCAACGCGCCCGCCGCCGACAAGCGGATCGCCGTGAGCACCCGCTACGAGTTCGCGCCGGGCAGGATCACGCGCACCGACGTCTATCGCGCGGCCGCGCCCGTCGATCTTTCCGAAGTCGCGCTCGAATTCGCCAGCTTCTCGGGCGATCCGCGCAGCGCCGGGCCCGGCGCCGTGAGGTTCGGGGCGGGCGAGGTGACCGGCTTCTCCGCCACCGGCTATGACGGCTGCACGGTCGGCCCGGCCACGGGCAAGGAATATCGCGCACCCACCGGCGCCTTCGCCTCGCTGGTCCGCTGCACGCTGGCGGGCAGGCGCCTCGCCGCGCCGCTCACGCTGACCTGGTCGCTCAGCTACAAGTGACAGGCGTTACGATCCCGGGCCGCCCGCGCTGGCCAATTGGGTTGACACCGGTGCCAAATTGGCCTTACCACACCACCAGACCCGAAAACGGGCGTAATAACTGACGGGGAGATTCCATGCCTGGGACTGTTTTTTCCGCTTTCGGACGCAACTCGCTGCGCCTGGCGTTGCTGGCATCCGCCTGTGCGGCGATGCCTGCCTATGCGCAGACCGCCGAGACCGCGCCCGATCCCGCCCCGGCGGACAGCGCGGCGCCCCAGGATGCGGAGCAGGCCATCATCGTCACCGGCGCGCGCGCCGAGCAGCGCAGCTCGATCGACGTGAAGCGCAATGCCGATGTCGTGCTCGACGGCATCGTCAATGACGAGATCGGCGCCCTGCCGGACAATAGCGTGGGCGACACGCTGGAGCGTATCACCGGCGTCTCGGCCGATCGCTTCAAGGGCAATGCCAACGAGCTCTCGGTGCGCGGCCTTGGCCCGACGCTCAGCTTCTCCACCTTCAACGGCCGCGAAGTGTCGACCGCGGGCCAGGACCGCTCCGTCGCCTTCCAGCAATTCCCGTCGGAGCTGGTCAACGGCGTCATCGTCTACAAGACCCAGCGGGCCGACTTCCTCGAAGGCGGTATCGGCGGCGTGATCGAGCTGCGCTCGATGCGCCCGCTCGACTATGGCAAGTCGCGCTTCCAGGCGGAGATCCGCGGCTCGTATCTGCCCAAGGACGACGCGATCATCGGCCGTGACGGCCTGGGCTATCGCGCCAATGCCAGCCTGGTGAAGCAGTTCCGCACCGGCATCGGCGAGATCGGCATCGCGATCGGCTATCAGCGCCAGGACGTCGCCGCGCCGGAAGACTATTACAACGGCAATTCGAACTTCGTGCCGTGCAACACCTCGGCCAGCAACGGCACGCTGATCTCGACCAGCTCGGCCGCGAACAACGCCGCCGGCGCCGCAGTGAACTGCCAGGTCGGCGCCGCGCCGCGCGCCGGCATCGGCGAAACGATCGGCACCCCCTATTACGCCACCCAGTCGCGCAACTTCCGCCAGCAGACCACGCGCGAGTTGCGCAACGCCGTGATCGGAGCGCTGCAATGGCGCCCGGCCCCCAATCTCGACATCTCGATCGACGGCCAATGGTCGAAGCGCGAATCCACCGAGAACCGCAACATCCTGTCGATCGCGGAGGCGCTGCGCGGCATCAAGCCGATCCTTATCGGCGACGGCACCAATGGCTTCAGCAAGGGCGCGCTGATCAAGTACAGCGGCAATTCGAACATCGAGAACCAGCTCGAGCTGCGCGAGCGCGACGAGACCTACAAGGGCGGTGGCGCCACCGTCACCTGGAAGCCGGGCAACTTCATCATCACCGCCGATGGCAGCTTCTCCGACTCGCATCGCACCGAGACGCAGAAGGCGACCCGCATGCGCTCCACCGCGCGCGTCGGCTATGAGCTGGACTATTCGGAGAGCCCGATCGTCCCGCGCGTCACCTTCTTCAATTTCGACGTGAACAATCCGGCGAACTTCGCCGCCAACACCGCCACCTCGGTCTATGCCCGCCAGCGCTTCGTCACCGATCGCAAGGACGATATCTGGGCCGGCCGCCTCGACGCGGAATACCGGTTCGCCAATGACGGCTTCATCAAGTCGATCAAGGCGGGCGGCCGCTATTCGGAGCACCAGCGCACGCTGGACAACAACCGCAACACCGACCTGAACACGATCGTGCCCTATGGCAGCTTCACCAACGTGGCGCAGATCATCGGCAGCGCCAACGCCAATTGCCGCCGCAGCTTCCCGACCAGCGAATATTTCCCGACGACCAACACCAACCTCTCGAGCTGGGCGACCTTCGACAATCAGTGCCTGTTCAAGACCTTCACCGGCCAGGATTCGCTGGCACTGCCGGCCGACAGCCGCGACCCCAGCGACATCGACGTCACCGAGAAGATCCGGGCCGCCTATGCGATGGCCAGCTTCGGCGGCGACCTGGGCAGCACGCCGTTCAGCGGCAATATCGGCCTGCGCTATGTGAAGACCAGCATCACCTCGGTCGGCTTCCGCCTGCCGTTCAAGGTGACGATCGACACCGCGTCGGACAATTACACCGTCGCCGCCGATCCCAGCGGCACGATCCAGACCGACACGCTCAAGGGCGACTATGAATATTGGCTGCCCAGCCTGAACCTGGCCTTCGACCTGTCGAGCAAGATCAAGCTGCGCGCCGCCGGCTATCGCGCCCTGTCGCGCTCGCCGATCGAGAGCTTCGGCGCGGGCATCAACCTCAACCCGACTTCGGGCTCGGGTGGCGCGTCGAGCGTCACCTTCAACCCGACCAGCGGCAACCCCAACCTGAAGCCGATGCGCGCCTGGAACGCGGATCTGAGCCTGGAATTCTATCCGAGCCGCGACACGCTCTTCTCGATCGCCGGCTATTACAAGTGGCTGCGCGGATCGGTGATCTCGCGTTCGGCGGGCATCCCGACGACGATCTCGGTCACCACCCAGGTGGATAACGGCGCGCCGACCCAGCAGACCTACAACGTCAACCTGATCGCGCCGGCCAACGATCCCGAGATGCGCCGCCTCTACGGCTTCGAGTTCACCGGCAGCCATGCCTTCACCTGGCTGCCCGGCATCCTCAGCGGCTTCGGCATCAACGGCTCGGTCAACATCGCCCTGGCGAATTTCCAGTATCCGGATACCTCGGCACTGGCGACCTATCTCGATCCCGAGAATCTGATCGGCCTCTCCAAATATGTCGCCAACGGCACGGTCTATTGGGAGCGCAAGGGCTTCTCGCTGCGCGCGATGTATCGCTACCGTTCGCATTACTACAAGCCGAACGGCGGCACGAATCGCGGCGTGCAGGATGCGGGCTATCTGAACCTTTCGGCCCAGTATGACGTGACCAGGAACGTCCAGCTCAAGCTGCAGGCGCTCAACGTCACCAATACCAGGGACGTGTTCTACAAGGGCGGCTACGATTCGATCGCCGAAGTGAGCGAGAGCGGGCCGCAATATTATTTCGGCGTCCGGATCCGCTACTGAGCACGCGAAAGGAATCTCCGATGCGCCGCAGTGCCTCTCTTCTCCTCGTCCTGGCTGCGGCGCTCGCGCCGCAGGCTGCCTCCCATGCCGGGATCGCCTCCCCTGGCCTAAATACCCAGCAGCCGGTCTGCGCCGGCGCGGAAGGATATTCCGCGTCGTTCGGCGGACGCAGGACCTTTTTCTTGGCGCCGGACGCGATGATGCGGCTCAAGGCCGCGATCCAGACCGATCCGGCGGTGAAGGCGGCCTATGACGCGCTGATCGCGCGGGCCGAGGCGGCGATGAAGCGGCCGCTCTACACGGTGGTCGACAAGCGCACGATCCCGCCGTCGCGCGATCGGCACGACTATATCAGCCTCGCGCCCTATTGGTGGCCGGATCCCAGCAAGCCGGGCGGCGTGCCCTATATGCGCAAGGACGGCGAGATCAATCCGGACCGCAACACCGACAAGTTCGACGTCACCGATCTGGAGGGCATGAGCTCGGACGTCGAGACGCTGAGCCTCGCTTATTATTTCTCCGACAATCCGCGCTATGCCGGGCGCGCCGCAAGCCTGGTGCGCACCTGGTTCCTCAACCCGGAAACGCGGATGAACCCCAATATGAACTATGCCCAGGCCGTGCCCGGGCGCGAGGAGGGCCGTGCCGAGGGCGTGCTCGACACCTCGCGGCTCGAGCGTGTGGTCGACGGCATCGGGCTGATCGGCCCCTCGGCCAGGCTCACCGCCGAGGAGCAGAAGGGCCTGGAGAAGTGGTTCTCCGACTATCTCGACTGGATGCAGACGAGCAGGAACGGCAAGGCGGAGAATGCCGCCAAGAACAATCACGGCATGTGGTTCGACGCGCAGACCTCGCAGTTCGCCCTGTTCGCGCGGCGGCCCGAAATGGCCAAGGCGGTGGCCGAGGCCTTTGGCAAGAAGCGCATCTCGCCGCAGATCACGGCCGAGGGCAGGATGCCGCTGGAGCTCGCCCGCACGCGCAGCCTCCATTACTCGATCTATGCGCTGTTCGCCGCCTATGACGTCGCCGACATGGCCAAATGCGTGGGCGTGGATGTGTGGAACTATGCCGATGGCGCCAAGAGCCTGAAGGGCGCCACCGACTTCCTGAAACCCTATTATCGCAAGGTCGATGCCTGGCCGATGCCCGAGCTGCGCCCCGATGCCGGCGAGCTCGACGAGCTGATGCGGCGCGCGCGCGGGGCCTGGGGGGATGGCTATCCGCTCGCGCCGGAGACCGAGTTGAAGCGCTATTTCGGTGCGGCGCCGGCGGCGGGCGAGGGGAAGAATCCGGGCTGAGCGGCTGTTCCCTCGGGCTTGCCGGGGGGAGGGGCGTCATCTTCGATCGAGGCGGAATCTCGGACGGGAGAGAGGCCCCCTTCCAGGCTGAGAACCCAGGCAGGCCTTTGCGATTCCTTCCTCCCTCCCCGCCTGCGCGGGGAGGGCGGATACGAATATGAGTCCCCGACCCGGGCCTTTGCCGGGGAACCGCCCGGCTTCGGCGCCGCCTATTTCGCCGGGCAGGTCTTCTGGGCCGTGCTCACCACGAAGGGCTGGCGGGCGAGTTCGGCCGCGGTATCGTCCAGCCATTTCCGGAACTCGCGCTCGGTCTTCGGCGCGCCCGGCTCTTCCACCCAGGCCGCACCGAACGCGTAGCGAAGGTTCCGCGGATCGCAGAACTGCACATAGAGCGACTTGCCGTCGCTTCCCGTCGCCGCCGCCTCGTCGGCGGGGTAGAACAGGGCGATGCCCAGATCGTCCCCGGCCAGGCTCTGCCTGCCCCAGGTGGCGAAATAGCGCCACTTGCCGCGCTTCGGGCTCTCGATCTTCGTCACCCCGTCATGCAGCGTCAGCCCGGCGACCATGGTCGGCACGTTGCCGCCCACCCGTGCCTCGACATTGGTGAGGCGCGAGCCCGCGAAGATCCGATAGGTGGTCGAGAGATCCGCCGGGCCGCCATCGCCCGGGAAGCCGGTATTGGTCACCAGCACCGTCGCCGCGCGATCGGTGTTGAACACCCGCGCGCCGACCTTCGCCTTGCCGAGCTGGGTCGCCGCGCCGCCGCGCAGCACGCCGATCCCGCCCATGCCCAGCGACTGGTCGACCTGGAAGATGTCCTGCCCCCAGGGCGCCATCGAATGATAGTCGTCCTTGCCCATGCCGATCGTGGGCAGGATGTTTCCGGGCAGCTTCTTGCCGTAGATGTCGGGCACGTTGCGCTCGTCGAGGTACAGGCGATAGGCGATCCTGTCGCTTTCCCAGCCCGGGCCCTCCATCGCGATCAGCCCGTCATGGATCTTATGGTCCGCGGGCACGTCGATCCGGTCGACCAGCTTGTAGCTGCCATCGGCCTGGCGGACGTTGAGCGTCGCCAGCGGCGCGGGCGGGGCACTGTCCTGCCCGGCCGCGACCAGCAGCGGGGCGGCGAGCAACCAGAGGGCGTGCTTCATGCTTCTTCCTTACCTCGTCAGATCATAGACCGCGGCGCCGGCGAGCAGATAGGCGCCGGTGCCGTAGAATTGCGCATCCTCGGCCTTCACCACATCGGGCCGGTCGCTCACTTGCTGTACCCAGCCCAGCATGCCGTTCGGCTGAACGGCGTGCTCGAGCGCGGCCCAGCCCTTGGTCACGGCCGGGAGGTAGGTCTTGCGATCGAGCAGGCCGGCCTTGATGCCCCAGGCCATGCCATGGACGTAGAAGCCGGTGCCGCTCGATTCGTCCTGGGAGCGGTCGGGATCGGCGAGCAGCGAGGGCGGCCAATAGCCGTTGCCGCGCTGGAGCGTCACCAGCTTAGCCGCCATCTCCTTGAACAGCTTGATGTAATAGGGCCGGCGCGGATCCTTGGCCGGGATTTCGGGGATCATCCGGGCGAGGCCGGAGAACACCCAGCCATTGCCGCGGCTCCAGAACAGCTTCTCGCCGTGCGCGCCGCGCTGGTCGAAGAAGCGGCTGTCGCGGAAATAGAGATGCGCGCCCTTGTCGAACAGATAGTCGGTGGTCGCGCGATATTCCTTGTCGGCGAAGCTGGCGTAGCGGCCGTCCCTGGTGTCCTTGCTCAGCGCCCAGAGCGTCGGCGGCGCCATGAACAGCGCGTCGCACCAGCACCAGCGCGTGGTGCAGCCCGGGTCGCCGGCGCCGGGCTCGGGCGCGACGAAATGGAGGTCGTTGGTCTTGGGGGCGGCGAGGATCCGATCGAAGCTCGCGCGCATCGGGGCGAGTGCGGCGGCGCCGGCGCCCTTGCGCGCGGCCCAGATCCAGGCGGCGCCGATGATGTGGTCGTCGGCATGGTAGAGCCGGTCGCCGAGCTTCCAGCCCTCCTCGCGGCCCTTGGAGAAGATCGCGTCCTTGTAGCGCACGCTGCTCGAACGGTCGGCGAGATGGGTGAGCGCCACCCAGAAGGTCGCCTGCTGCCAGTCGCGCGCGCGCTTGGTGCTCGGGCGGGCGGCAGGCATGTAGCTCAGGTCGTCGAGATGCGTCAGCTGCCAGTCGGCGACGCGCTCCATCGACGCCATCAGCTGCATGCGGCTCGGCAGGGCGGGCGCGGCGGCCGGCGCCACGGGGCGGGCCATGCCGCTCGGGCTGGCGGCGAGCGCGGCTCCGGCAAGGAGGGCGGCGGCGAGCTTCAGTTTCATCTTGTCTCCTCTCTGCTACCGCTGTCACCGCGATATGCCCGGACGATGTTTGCCCGCTGTGTCCAAGTCAAGTGGTAAGGCCAATCTGTCGTGCGGGCCGGGCGGGTTTGCCTCGTCGCGCCGGGGTGACGCTACGGCATCCGCCGGTTCCTCGAAGTCCGCGGATTTCGGGGATTTTAGTCGCTTCGAAACCCGATAGGCCCTATGATGCGGGAATATGTCAGGCACCGCGCTTCCCTATGAGTTTCCGATCGACGTCGCGCAGGACGATATCGACTTCATGGGGCATGTGAACAACGCTTCCTATCTGAAGTGGGTCCAGGAGGCGGTGATCAGCCACTGGCAGGCGCTGGCGCCGGTCGAGGCGGTGGCCGAGCATCTCTGGGTCGCGCTCAAGCACGAGATCACCTATCGCAAGCCCGCGTTCCTCGAGGACGATGTCGTCGCGACCGTGCTGCTCGAGAAGGTGCAGGGCGCCCGGGCCTTTTACGAGACGGTGATCCGCCGCGGCGGCGAGGTGCTGGCCGAGGTCAAGTCGAGCTGGTGCTGCCTCGATGCCGAGACGCTCCGCCCCGCGCGGCTGGCGCGCGAAGTGATCGACCGCTTCTTCGTCAAGGCCGAGGATTGACGGCGAGGATCCGTTAACCTCTCGCTGCGAGAGGAGCCGGATGTACCGCGTGACCTTTCGCAAGGAATTGAATCTGCTCGATATCGAGTGGCTCGCGATGTTCGAGCCCGATCGGGTGGGCGACTATGCCCGCAAGCTGCGCGACCAGTTCGACGCCGAGGGTTTCGTGCCCGGCTATCTCCTGCGCATGGACATGCGCCGCAGCGGGGTGCAGGCCCAGGAGGCGGTGCGCGCCTTTCGCCGCCACTTCGCCGGCTTTCCCCAGGCGAGCCGCATCGCCGTCGTCACCGAAAGCGCGATCGCGCGGATGCAGGTGCGCCGCGAGATGACCCAGCCCTATCTGCGCATCTTCGAACGGGCCGAGAGCGCGCTCACCTGGCTGCTGCGCCGCTGAGACGCCGAACGCCGGGCTTCCGAAGAAGCCCGGCGCCGGGGGAGTGGAGGGGAGGCGGGTCTACTTCGCGCCCTTCGCCGCTTCCTCGATCACTGCGGCGACCGCGGCCGGCTTCGAGACATAGACCGCATGGCTGCCCGCGACTTCGCTGACATGGGCCCCGGCCCGCGCGGCCATCTGGCGCTGCGCCGCCGGCGGGATCATATGGTCGTCGCTGGCGACCAGGTACCAGCTCGGCTTCACGCGCCAGGCCGGGCTGGTGACTGCACCGCCCAGGGCGTCCACGCCCCAGGGGACCTGCGAGTCCGCCATGAACCGGGCGACCTCGGGCTTCACATCGGCGGCGAAGGCGGCGGCGAACTTCGCCTTGTCGAGGAACAGATAGCCGTCCTGGGGCGGCAGGATCGGCGGCACCGGGGCGCCGGGGGCCGGGTTGGCGATCAGCGACGAGACCGACTCGCCCTTGTCCGGGGCGAAGGCGGCGATGTAGACCACGCCGGCGACCTTGGGATCGGTGCCCGCTTCGGAGACGACGACGCCGCCATAGCTGTGGCCGACCAGGATCACCCGGCCGCTGGCGGCGGCGATCGCGCGCTTGGTCACCGCGACGTCGTCGGCAAGCGAGTTGGTCGGGTTCTGGACGATGGTGACGTCATAGCCGTCCTTCTTCAGGATCTTGTACACATCCATCCAGCCGGAGCCGTCGACGAACCCGCCATGCACGAGCACGACCGACTTGACGGGGGCGGCGGCCCTTTCCTGGGCCGAGGCGGGGGCCGTGCCGAGGGCGAGGGTGGCAGCGGCGGCGAGCAGCATCTTGGACTTGGTCATCTGAGGTCTCCTTTCAAAAGTTTCCGCGACATTATTTATCGCGATAATAATTAACTGCGCCCGTTCGGCCCTCTTGTCCAGAGGAAATTTATCGCGATATGTATTTTCGTCGTAAGTTCATGATTCGGAAGCGAGGAATTTTGTGGCCAAGACCCCTGGCGAGCCATTGCCGCTCGATGCGCAGCTCTGTTTCTCGCTCTATTCCACTTCGATCGCGATCAACCGGCTCTACAAGCCGATGCTCGATTCGCTGGGCGTGACCTATCCGCAATATCTGGTGCTGAGCACGCTGTGGGAACGCGACGGCCAGACCATCTCGGCGATCGCCGACCGGCTGGCGCTCGATCCGAGCACGATAACTCCGCTCATGAAGCGGCTGGAGGCTGCGGGTTTCGTCGCGCGCAGGCGCAACCCGAAGGACGAGCGCCAGGTGCGGGTGTTCCTGAACGCCCCGGGCAAGGCGCTGCGGAGCCGCGCTTCGTGCCTCACCGATGCATTGCTTGCCAATTCGGGGCTGAGCGTGCCCCAGATGGTCGCGCTCAACGATCAGGTCCTGCAGCTGCGTGCGGCGCTGACGGGGGGCAATGCGGGCTAGGCGCCTTTCGCCGGCCGGCTCCGCAAGGTTGGCGCAACCTTCCCCGGCAATCCGTTCGGTCGATCCGGCGGATGGTGATCCATGTATGAAGTTGCGTCTTGCTGACTCCCCGGCGCCCGGCGCCGTCGTTCCGATCGCGCGCTTCGCGGCTGCCTGACCCTTCCTTGCGAGGGGCTTCCGATATGTGCCGTGCCGACGTGATCGAGATACTGCTCATCGACGACGATGCTCAGCTGGGCGCCCTGATGGGCGACTATCTGCTTCCCCAGGGCTTTCGGGTGACGGCCAGCGCGACGGGGGAGGAGGGCGTCGATCTCGCTTTGTCCGGCAGGTTCGCCCTCGTGCTCCTCGACGTGATGCTGCCCGGGATCGATGGCATCGAAGTGCTCCGCCGCGTCCGGGCCCGCAGCGCCGTGGCCGTCGTGATGCTGACTGCGCGAGGCGATGACGATGTCGAACGGGTCATCGGTCTCGAGCTGGGCGCCGACGACTATCTGGCGAAGCCCTGCTTCCCGCGCGAACTCCTCGCCCGTCTTCGCGCCGTGTTGCGCCGCACCCGCGACCTGCCGGCCCAGCCCATGATTTCGGCCGGCCGGCTGCGCCTCGACAAGGCGCGCCGTACCACGTCGTGGGGCGACCAGCAGGTCGCCCTGACCGTGACCGAATTCAATCTGCTCGAACTGCTGATGCACGGCGGCGACACGGTTTCCACCAGGGATGCGCTGTGCCTGGCGGCACTGGGGCGTTCCCGCCACCCTTATGACCGGAGCATCGACGTCCATGTGAGCAACCTGCGATTGAAGCTCGATCGCGCGACCGGCCGCAACATCGGCATCGAGACGGTCCGGGGCGTCGGATATCGGTTGCGGATGGAGGGATAGCGCCGGCGGTTGCTGCCGCCGGATCCCGCGGCGCAATGCTGATGCAAGGTTCCCCGCCCAACCGGATGCGGAGCCGCCGAAAGAGGCGGTTCCTGTGAGACCGGAGGGAAAATTCGATGAAGCGTATCTGTGTACTGATCGGCGTCTTGGCGGCAATCCCCGGGACCGCCTTTGCGCAATCGGGAGGCGATGCGACGTTTGGCGGCGTCAAGGTCGGCGTTTCGATCGACTATCGCTGGCATGATGGCGACTATTCGCTGCCGCGGATCGCTTCGCGCATCGACCAGAGCAAGGGCGGCATCGGCTATCGCGGCCATGTCGGCTATGATGCGCAGCTCGGCGACCTGCTGGTGATCGGTGCCGAGGCCGGGATCGGCAGGGGCGGCAAGACCCTGACCGCCGCGAGCCCCACGGGCGACTATGCGTTGAAGCCGGGCTGGACCTGGGACGCCTCCGGCCGCGCGGGCATCCTGCCGGCGCCGAATGTCCTGCTGTACGGCCGCGCCGGCTATAGCTGGCTGCGCGTGCGCGAAACGACCGATTTCCGGGCGACCAATCTCAAGGATCTCCGCACCAGCGGGACCGAGAAGGGCTTTCTGTGGGGAGCCGGCATCGAGGCCGGGATCTCGCCGGGAATGTATGCACGCGCGGAATATAGTCGTGCGAATTATCGGGATGGGCTGACAGCCTCGAATGTCCGACTGGGTCTATCGGTCGGCTTCTAACTTGCCCCGAGGGCGGACGGAGGAGAGACCGTCCGTTCTCAACCCGAGGACGGGCGGTCTTGTCGGCCGTCCGTCCTCACCCCGTCTGGCGCTTGGCGCCTGGGGGCTTCGATGGCAAACCGGCGCATCGCCGGCGGACCAGGCAGCGGCAGGAAGAGGCGTAGTGCGTATATTGCTGGTCGAGGACGAAGCCGAGTTGGCGAGCGCGATGCGGACGGTCCTGGAACGCGAAGGCTATGTCGTCGATCATGTCGCTGGCCTCGCCGACCTGCGCGAAGCGGCGCGGCTCGCCAACAGCGATGTCGTCCTGCTCGATCGCGCGCTGCCCGACGGGGACGGCGTCGAGGCGATCGCGGAACTCAGGCAATGGATCCCCGGCGTTCCGGTGATCGTGATAACCGCCCGCGCCGAGGTCGAGGATCGCGTCTCGGGCCTGGATCTCGGCGCCGACGATTATCTTGCCAAGCCGTTCGCGATGGAGGAACTCCTTGCCCGCATCCGCGCGATCCGGCGGCGGCCGGCCGCGTTGCCGCTCAACGAAGTGCAGGTGGGCGAACTGGTCTACGACATGGCGCATGACGAGGCGCTGGTACGCGGCGAGCGGCTCGATCTGCCGCGTCGTGAATTGCGGGTGCTCGCCGCGCTGATGCGGCGGCGGGGGCGAACGGTGCTGCGCACCGCGCTCGAGGATGCCGTCTACGGCTTCGACGACGAGATCCAGTCGAACACGCTCGATTCGCACATCTCGCGCCTGCGCCGTCGGCTTTCGGAAGCCGATGCGGAGGTTCAGATCCATACCATCCGCGGCGTCGGCTATCTGCTGCGCCATTGCCCATGAGCGCGTCGCGGCCGGTGCCGCTCAAGCGTCAGCTGGTCGTACGGCTGCTCGCCTTCCAGATCTCGATCCTGCTGGTCTTCAGCGCGGCGTTCGTCGCCTATCTCATCCGCGCCGACGACGGCGGCGCGCTGATCGATTCCAACTTCGCCGAAGTGGCGGTGCGGGCGATCCGGCGCGACGCCGACGGCCAGCTTCGCCTGGTGAAGACACGGGACCTCGAGGCCTTGCGGGCGAGCACGCCGGACATGTGGTTCGTGGCGCGGAGCGATCGCGGGGAACTGATCGCGTTCGGCAAGATGCCCGCGCTCTACCGGCCGATCGCGCACAATCTCGATCGCATCACCTTCGCCGATATCCGGGACACGTCTCCGCCGTTTCGCGACATCGCCGTGGTGCGTCGCGCGTCCGGGCCCGCCGGCGCGTTCACCGTGCTCGGCAAGGGCGGGCTGTTCAGCATGACCTTCGTCGTGCTCTTCCTGTCGAACCTGATGATGATCCCCGTGCTCAGCCTGTTGGCGGTGATCACGATCGTCGTCACGCCGCTGATCATCCGGCGCGCCTTTCGCCGGCTTTCCATCGCCGCCAGGCAAGCGGGGCGGATAGACATTGATCGGCGGGGCACCAGGCTGTCGCCGGAGGGGCTTCCGGCGGAAGTCGTGCCGCTGATCGAGTCGATGAACGGCGCGCTCTGCCGGCTCGACGAAGGCTATGACCGGCAGCAGCGCTTCATCGTCGATGCGGCGCACGAACTGCGCACGCCCATTGCGATATTGCAGGCCAAGATCGAGGCTTCGGCCGACGTCCCCCTGGTCTCGCGGCTGCAGCGCGACGTCGCCCGCCTGGCGACGCTGGCCGAACAACTGCTCGATCTGCAACGGCTGGAGCGCTTCGCCCCCCTTCGCGAGGGAGTGGACCTCGGCCAGATCGCGCGCGGCGTCGCCGCCGATATCGCGCCGCTGGTGATCACCGGGGGCGGCGATCTGGAGGTTGCCGATCTGGGCGGCAGGCCGGTGCGGGGGGATCCCGCCGCTATCGAGCGCATGCTGGCGAATCTCATCCAGAACGCAGTCGATCATGGCGGACGGAACGTGATCCTGCGCGTCCAGGGGGAGGCCATCGAAGTCGAGGACGATGGCCCGGGCATTCCCGTCGAGGAGCGTGACCGGGTGTTCGACCCCTTCCACAGGCTGCGCGCGCGCGAAACCGGCTCCGGCCTGGGCCTCAATCTCATCCGTCAGGTCATGACGCTGCATGGCGGCACGGCCCATGCGCTGGAAGCGCCGGCCGGCGGCACGATCATGCGGCTCGAATTCGTCGAGAGCACGCAAGGTTGACGCAAGCTTCGGACGGAAGACCCGGAGGCGAGTGATCGAACTTCCGGAGATTGCGCATGCCGTTTCGTTTCTTCGTCCCTGCCCCGCGGCAGGCCGCGCATGGGGCTGGCTGGCTGGCATTGGCGATGGCGCTGCAAGGATGCTCGGCGGACATCATGCGCGGCTATATCGGCCGCCCGCCCGAGGCGGTCATGGCGCGCTATGGCCCACCGGTAGACGTGCGCGATCTTCCCGACGGGCGCCGCGCCTATCAGTGGATGGAAGTCGAGACGACCACCAGCGGCGGTGCCGAGACGACCACGTACGAGCGGGGACGGCGGCGAACCGAGTATTCGCCGACGACCACCGAGCAGAAGCGCTGCTTCTATACCTTCTATGCCAACCGGACCTCCCGAGGCTGGCGGATCGACAGCTACCTGAACCCCGAGCTCGGCTGCTGACCCGGCCCGCGCCAGACTGACGCAATGTCGATCGGCTTTACTCGACCCGCGCCCGGCAAGGGTGCGTGTCGAGGAGTGAATGCCATGGTGGCGAGACTTGGCCGAACGGCCCTGATGTTTGGCGCGGCCGCCTATCTGGCGGCTGCCATGCCCGCCGCCGGGCTGCCGGCAGGTGCGCAGGAAGAGCGCCGCGGCGACTGGCAAGGCGATGGCGGTTGGGACCGGCCGCGTTGCGACTGGCGCGAGGGGCGCGACCGGATCCGGTGCGAACGGGATCAGGGGCGGTGGGAACGCGAGCGCGAGGATCGCTGGCGGCGCGAGGCGGAACGCAAGCGGCGCGACGATGCCCGGGCCAAGGGCGTGGTCACCGGCGTCATCGGAACCGCGCTGGTCGGTGGGCTGATCGTCGCGCTCGCCAGCGACAGCAAGAAGAAAAAGGCTCGCGAGCGCCAGCGTTACTGCATCGAACGCTATGGCAATTACGACGAGCGCAGCGACACGTATCGCGATCGCGACGGCCGCAGCTACCCCTGCACGTGACACCGACGAGACGGAGGCTGCAATGCCCTTCCTGATTCTGGCCGCGGCGCTGAGCGCGGCTGCCGGCCCCGTGGATTGCGCCGGCTATTATTACTTCGCCGATGGCCGCAGGATCGAGACGGTCACCCTGGATGCGCAAGGATCGGTCAAGAACCGCAAGCTGATGACCGTGCGCGCGGGGCAGGTCACACCGCGATCGGCCACGGCCCAGCTCACCACCCGCAGCCTCGACACCCGGGAGCCCGCCACCACCAGCGAGGCGCGCTGCGAAAATGGCGACCTGCTGCTCGACCTCACCGGCAGCCTGCCCAGCCAGAAGGAGGCTCTGTCGTCGCGCCGCCCCATCCTGCTCCGCTATCCCGGCGACATGCGGGTGGGCGACGCGCTCGAATCGCGGGTGGACTTCGATCTGGACGGAGAGACCAGGGGCAAGGCCATGAAGGTCAGGTTCAGCCTCGCGGATCGCCGGGTGCGTGCGTCCGAGGCGGTCGACACGCCGCAGGGACGCAAGCAGGCGTTCGTCATTCGCTCGACGCTCAACGTGTCCTTCCGCGTCATCGGCGTCGCGATCCCGATGCGGTACGAGCTTGTGGAGTTCTTCGTGCCCGGGCTGGGCGTGATGCGCACCGAGGCCGAGGAGAAGGGCAGGACGGTCGAGCGGTCCACGGTTCGCTTCCTGAATTGAACCGCGACGACGCCGGCGCAATGTTCACGCAATCCTGGTTCCGGACGGCGGTGCCGGCCGGGGGGCGCGCGGGAATGGATGACGATGAAGGGGGTGCATCGATGAAGACGGGCCTGTGGTACCTGCCGCGCCGGGGAGGCGGCGCAGTGGCGGCGATGCTGCTGCTGGTCGGGGCGCATCCGGCGCTGGCCCAGGCGCAGGCGGAAGCCGCCGTGCCGGCCGCCGAGCGCCGAGTGGCGATCACCTTCGACGACCTGCCCTATGTCCATGCATCGGCGCAGGGGGAAGCCGGCGGGAATCGCGCGGCGGCCGACGCCAATCGCGCCATCGTGGCGGCGCTGAAGCGGCAGCGCGTGCCCGCGACCGGCTTCGTCACGGAGCAGCATGTGCGTGCGCTGGGCGATGCGGGCCCCGCATTGCTCCGCGAGTGGAACCAGGGCCTGCTGGAACTCGGCAACCACGGTGCCAGCCATGCCGACAGCAACGGCCTGGACATCGACGGCATCGGCCGCGAAGTGATTGGCGGCGAGGCGACGATCCGGCCGATGGTCGAGGCGGCGGGCCGCAAGCTCCGGTTCTTCCGATTCCCCTATAATCATGTCGGCGACACGGCGGAGAAGCGGCAGGCTGCGGAAGCGCTGCTGGCACGCCATGGCTACCGGCTGGCGGCGGCGACGATCGACACGTCCGACTATGTGTTCGACCAGGCCTATGAGCGCGCGCTCAAGGGCGCGGACGACTGGATGCGCCGGCGGATCGAGGAAGCCTATCTCGCGCACAGCCGGACGCAGATCGCCTATTATGCCGCGCTCGATCGCGCCGCGCTGGGATATGAGCCGCCCGCGATCCTGCTGCTGCACCTGAACCGGCTGAACGCGGCGACCATGGACCGGCTGTTGCGCCTGATCCGCCAGCAGGACTATCGCTTCGTCTCGCTGGACGAGGCGCAGTCGGACCCCGCCTATCGGGAAGCGCCGCGGATCGCGACGAAATATGGCCCGATGTGGGGGTATCGCTGGGCGAAGGAGCGCCAGGTGAAGGTCGATGGCAGCAAGGAGCAGGAGCCGCCCGAATGGGTGGCGCGCTACGCGGAGGGCAAGTGACGGTTCAAGATGCACGATCGAGCCAGGCCGGTTCGCTCCATACCGCCCGGCTGACGCTGCGGCCGGCGCGCGCCGAAGACCTGGCCGCGCTGCATGCGATACTGAGCGATCCCGTGGCGACGGCCTATTGGTCGCATCCGCCCCATTCCGGCATCGGTGAGTCGGAGGAATGGCTGGCGGCGATGCTCGCCATCCAGCCCGGCGAGGGCGAGGACTTCATCGTCGAGCATGAAGGCGCGGTGATCGGCAAGGCCGGCTTCTATCGCTTCCCCGAGATCGGGCTGATCCTGCATCCGCGAAGCTGGGGCCGCGGTTTCGCGATCGAGGCGCTTGGCGCGGTGCTGGCGCACGGATTCGAGGTCCACGGACTGCCGGCCGTGACGGCCGATGTCGATCCGCGCAACGCCGCGTGCCTGCGCTTGCTGGACCGGCTCGGATTCCGCGAGACCGGCCGGCGCGAGCGGAGCCTGCTCGTCGGCGCGGAATGGTGCGACAGCGTCGACCTGCTGCTGGAACGCGACGCATTCTTCGTGGTGCAGCGGCTGGCCTGATGCTTCGCATGCTGCTGTCCGGATTGCTGCTGCTGACGGCCGGCTGCACCGCGACCACCTCCCTGGCGCAGCACCGCGACGCCGCTGCGGCCTATCTCCGCGCTACCGGTGCGCCGGGCGTGGTGATCGGCTGGAGCGAGGGCGATGGCCATCCGCGCGTCGCCGCGGCAGGCACCGCCAGCCTTGCTACCGGCGCGCCGGTCGACCGGCGCACGATCTTCCACATGGCCTCGGTGACCAAGCCGCTGGTCGCCGCGGCGATCCTGCAGCTCGCCGAGCGGGGGCGCCTCGATCTGGATGCGTCGCCGACCCGCTATCTGCCCTATTTCCGTCTGGCCGATCCCCGCTTCGCGCGGGTTACGATCCGGCAGATGCTCAATCACACGTCGGGGCTGCCCGATGTCGAGGATTATGAATGGGAGCACCCGCAGACCTCCGACGCGGCGCTCGAGCGCTGGGTGCGCGGCCTGGCCGGGCTGAAGCTGGTGAACGATCCCGGGGCGGCGGTGCAGTACAGTAACCTTGCCTATGACGTGCTCGGCGATGTCGTCGCCAAGGCAAGCGGCATGCCGTTCGAGCGCTATGTGCGCCGGCACGTGCTGGCGCCGCTCGGCATGCGGCACAGCACACTGCTGCTCTCCGAAGTCGATCGCCGCCACCTCGCGGCGCCGCACATGCCGGAAGGCGGGCAGGTGCGGGTGAGCGCGGTCTTCCCCTATAACCGTGTGCATGCGGGCAGCTCGACGCTCTATGCGGATGCGCCCGACATGCTGCGCTGGGCGCGCCATTGGGCGGCGGCCCCGGGAAGGGGAGGGCCGCGGCTGCTCTCGGATGCCGGCATCGCGGCGATGTTGCGGCCCAGCGCCGCCATCGACCGGCCGGACCGGGCGCAGTGGCGGCCGGCGATCGGCCTGGGCTGGTTCCTGCTGACGGTCGAGGGCCGTGCCATCGCCTTTCACATGGGGCAGGATGTGGGGTTCACCACCGGGATGATGGTCGAGCCGGGAACCGGCCGGGCCGTGGTGGCGATGAGCAACATCGCCACGGAAGAGGCCGGCGAGCGGATGTTCGACTTGTGCCTGACGACGATGGCCGCGATGCAGGCGCCGCCGCCGGCCACACGGTCCGGCCCCTATTCCGGAAGATGAGGCGCAGCATATGAAGCATTGGATGGCCAGGCGCATGATCCCCGCGCTTGCGATTGCCGGTCTTGCCGCCCAGCCCGTGGCGGCAAGGGACGTGACTCCGGCCGCGGCCAAGCTCGATGCCGCGATGGAGCGGTGGATGCCGGATATCGTGCGGGCGGAGAAGATCGGGGGCATCGGCATCGCAGTGATCCGCGACGGCCGCCTGATCTGGTCGGGCCATTATGGCGAGCAGGCGCCGGGCGTGCCGACCAGCGCGGACACGGCGTTCAACACCGCGTCGATCGCCAAGACGGTGACGGCGGAGACGCTGCTCGCGCTGGCGGCGGCGCGCCGGATCGATCTGGACGAGCCGATCGCCGGCTATGTCCGCTCGCCCGGCCTCGACGGCGATCCGCGCTACAAGCTGCTCACCACCCGCATCCTGCTCTCGCATCGCTCGGGCCTGCGCAACTGGGCCGACGACTATCCCGACGGCAGGCTCGCCTTCGACTGGGAACCCGGCACGCGCTATCGCTATTCGGGCGCCGGGATCGAGCTGGCCGCCCGCTACGCCCAGGCGAGGACCGGCATGACCTTGCGGGCGCTCGCCGCGGAAACCGTGCTGCGCCCCTGGGGCATCGCGCATATGGCGGTGGGCGAGCTGCCGGACTGGACCGCGGGACGCCTGGCGCTGCCCATGGGCGCGGACGGCCGGTTCCTCGATCTCGCATCGCTGTATCCGGGGCTTCGGGAAGGGACGGGGCTTGGGGCCGCCTATGACCTGATCGCGACGACCGGCGCCTATGGCGCGTTCCTCGAGCGCCTGATCGCCGCATCGCGGCCGGGATCGCGGCCGGAATCGGGGACGCGCGATATCCGCGAGAAGATCGTGACCCCGCTCGCCGGCGACGCGCGCTATGGTTGCGAACCCCGTTTCACCCGGCGCTGCCCGGATCGCTATGGCTATGCCTTTGGGTGGCAGGTGCAGCGCTATGGCCGCCACACCGTGCTCCAGCATACGGGCAATGACGAGGGCGAAACCGATCTCGTCTATTTCTCGCCCGATCGGCGCACCGGTGCGGCGATCTTCGTCAACGGCGCGAACGGATGGGTGCCGATCGTCCGTGCCCTCGAGATCATCGGCGACGAGCCGGAACTCGCTGGCTATTATCGCGGACTGGTCGAGAAGCTGCTGCAACGGCGCCTCGAAGCCTTGCCCCGGAAGGCCGGTGCCGGCCGCGGTTCACCCGGCTGACGGCGGCGCCGGATAGAGCGCGTTCCCGGAACCCGTCGCGCCATCTCGCCCGCATGAGGGCGAGGTGACGGGCGACGCTGCGCGCCCATGCGAAGCCATCGTCGACCGATGTCTTTTCAGAAAATTTACGCTTTGCTTTCGAAGTGCTTACGCACAGCGGACGGATCGTGCGCCATAGTTGCCCATCGGCAGGCCCAAAGGGCCGCGGACTTGAAAAAGGGGTAACTTCGTGCACTTCAGGAACACATTGCGCGCCACGGCCGCGCTTTCGGTGCTTGTGCTCGCCACCGTCCAGGCGCCGGTCGCCCTGGCGCAGGATCGAACCGACGCCGGCCGGCCCGGCACCCAGGCCAATCCCGGCGAAGCGCCAACGGTGGAGAGCGGGGACCAGATCGTCGTCACCGGCTCGCTGATCCGGCGCACCGACACGGAAACGCCGTCGCCGGTCACCGTGCTCTCGGCCGAGACGCTGGAGCAGCGCGGCCTCAACACCGTCACCGAGGCGCTGCAGCGCCTGTCGGCCGGCAATGCCGGCACGATCACCCAGGGCTGGAATGCGAGCGCCAATTTCGCGGCGGGTGCCAGCGCGATCTCGCTGCGCGGCCTCACCGTGCAGGCGACGCTGACGCTGTTCGACGGCCTGCGCATGGCGCCCTATCCGCTCGCGGACGACGGCCAGCGCAACTTCGTCGACATGAACACCATCCCGAACGCGATCATCGAGCGCATCGACGTGCTGAAGGACGGCGCTTCCTCCACCTATGGCGCGGATGCCGTCGCCGGCGTGATCAACGTGATCACGAAGAAGGAGATCAAGGGCCTGCACGCCAATGTCTCGGCCGGCATCTCGCAGCGCGGCGACGCGGGCGAGCGACGCGCCGACCTGACCTGGGGCTATGGCGACCTCAACGACCAGGGCTTCAACTTCTACGTCGGCGGCGAGTATCTGAAGCAAAATCCGCTCTGGGCGCGAGACCGCGGCTATCCGTTCAACACGACGGACTGGAGCCGCATCTGCAATGCCGGCGGCGCCTGCATGAAGAACAACAACTGGAACGGCATCAATGTCGACGGTTCGGTGAACGGCATGATCGCCACGCCCAATGTCGCGCTGGTTCGCCCGGTGACGACTCCCGGCGCGGCGATCGGTGCGGGGCGTTTTTCCTATCTCAACAATTCGGTCGATTGCGGGCGGGCCACGCGCCGCCAGTTGACCGCAGCCCAGATCGCGAAGCTGGCCACGGCCCCCGCGAACGGCATCGTCTGCGAAGGCAATCCGACGGACTATGCGATGCTGCTGCCGGACGTGGAGCGCTTCGGCGTGTCCAGCCGCTTCACCGCCAATATCGGTGACTCGCACCAGTTCTACGCACAGGCGAACTATTACAAGACATCCACCCACGCGACGTCCACGCCGAAGCAGTTCAACTATTTCATGCCGGACCCCACCACCGTGGGGAATTATTATGTGATCATGCCGGTCTATGTCTGCGCGAGCGGCGTCGGCACGCCCAACGGGCTGAAAACCGGCTGCACTGCCGCCAACGGCACGCTCAACCCGCAGAACCCCTTCGCCGCCGCCGGCCAGACCGCGCAGGTCCTGTTCCGCTCGGACCGTCCGCGCGCCGACGACACGGTCTCGCGGACGCTGCGCGGCACGATCGGGCTGTCCGGCCAGATTGCCGGCTTCGACTATTCGGCGAGCTTCGTCGCCGCCAATTCGAAGCTCACCCGCACCCAGATCAACTATCTGATCCCCCAGCGGATCATGGACGTGCTGGCCCGCGGCACGTTCAACTTCACCAATCCGTCCGCGAACCCGCAGAGCGTCTGGGACTATATCGCGCCGGAAAGGAGCACGGTTTCGAACTCGGACCTGTGGCAGGCGACGGCGAACCTGTCGCGGCACGTCATCGACCTGCCGGGCGGCGGCGTGGATGCGGCCGGCGGCCTTTCCTATCGCTATGAATCGATCATCGCGCCCAGCGCCAATCCGGGCAACGATGCCCATCCCTGGGAGCGCTATTACGACATCAACGCAGTCGGCACCTCGGGCAGCCGCAAGGTCTTCTCGGCCTTTGGCGAAGTCCAGGCGAGCGCGCTGGACAAGATCGAGCTGAACCTCTCGGGCCGTTACGACTCCTATTCGACCGGCCAGAAGAACTTCTCGCCCAAGGTCGGCGCCAAGTTCACGCCGATCCGTGCCCTTGCGGTGCGCGGCACCTGGTCGAAGGGCTTCCGCATCCCGAGCTTCAACGAGGCCTTCGGCCTGCCGACCACTGGCTTCGTCACGCGCGGCGGCGGCACCTTCTGCCAGACCTATGCGGCGTTCTGCGCCGCGCACGGCAACAACGCCTATGTGACCCAGCAATTCTCCCTGGGCCTGACCAATGTGGGCAATCCCGCGCTGCGTCCGGAGAAGTCGGAGAGCATCACCGCCGGCCTGATCTTCGAGCCGATCCGCGGCCTGAGCTTCACGCTCGATTTCTGGCGGATCAAGGTCAAGGACCAGATCGTCGGCGTGAACAACACGGCGCCGGTGCTCGACGCCTATTATCGCAACAACGGCGTGGTGAACATTCCGGGCTTCACCGTCCGCCCCGGCCCGGTGGATCCGGCCAATCCCAACGCGCTGCCGCATATCGGGACCATCCAGGCGTCCTATACCAATGCCAACAACCAGGTCGTCCAGGGTATCGATGCCGGCTTCAACGCGAACCTGAAGCTGGCCGAGGGCGTGCGCTGGATCAGCGCGTTCGAGGCATCGTATCTCGACAAGAACCACCTCACGCTGGTCGATCCGATCACCGGCGAGGCGCAGCCGCCGCAGCGCTACGAGGGCACGCTCAGCCCCTGCAACAACACGTCGTGCTCGGGTTCGCCGCGCTGGCGGGCGAGCTGGCAGAACACGCTCAAGCTCGGCGACACCAGCGTGACGGCGACGGCCTATTACACGGCCGGCTATCACGTCTCGCAGGTCGATATGGGCGCGACGCCGTTCGACTGCGCGAGTGCCGTGGAGCATGGCGCGGCGACTTATGGCGACGGCACGCCGGTGCAGTGCCGTTCGAAGGATATCTGGAACGTCGACCTGACGATCCAGCACCGGATCAACGACAATTTCTCGCTGTCGCTGAACGTGCTCAACCTGCTCGACACCAAGCCGCCCTTCGATCCGAACGCCGCCTACAGCATCTTCGGCTACAACCCGGCCTGGGCCGGCCCCAACATCATGGGCCGCTATTTCCGCGTCGGAGCGAAGGTGGACTTCTGATCCAGTCGAACGAGCCCCGAGGCGATGGCCGATTGCAACTTCGTGCAGCGTCTCTTTGATCCTGAGGCGGCCCTTGCGGGTCGCCTCCTTTGTATAAACTAATTGATTCATGAATGAAGATTGACAGGCCGGCCTTGGTCATGCTGTGTCTTCGCATGCGGCGCGGAGACCGCGTGGGAGAGAAGACGTGCCATTCGTTCGGAGCAACGGCGCAAGCATCCATTGGGAAGCGGAGGGCAGCGGCACGCCGGTGCTGCTGATCATGGGCCATCTCTACAGTTCGCGGATGTGGTATCCGCTGCTGCCGGCGCTGACGCGGAACCACCGCGCGATCTGGTTCGACAATCGCGGCACCGGCGAGAGCGACACCACGCCCGGCGTCACCATCGCGCAGTTCGCCGCCGATGCGCTGGCGGTGCTGGAGGCGGCCGGCGAGACGGGCGCGCATGTCTATGGCGTCTCGATGGGCGGCGGCATCGCGGCCGAGTTCGCGATGGCATATCCCGAGCGCACCCGCTCGGTGACGCTCGGCTGCACCATGCTCAAGACCGAGCAGACCGAGATCAAGGGCGCCCAGAAGCTGATCTACCGCCTGCCGCGCTGGCTGGTCCGGGCGATGTTCAAGCGGGCCAAGCCGGAGGCCTATGGCAGCGCCGCCCCGCGCGACGCGGCGCTGCACGATATCGGCGTGCTCTCCAGGGACCGCTTCACCATGGCCGGCGTGCGCGCCCAGGCCCAGGCGATCGCGGCCTATGCCACCACGCGCGAACGGGCGCAGGCGCGGCTGACCATGCCGGTGCTCGTGCTGCACGGCGACGAGGACAAGGCCGTGCCGGTGGAGAAGGGGCGCGAGCTGCACGCGATGCTGCCCGACAGCAGATATGTCGAGTTCAAGGGCGCCGGGCACAATTATCTCGTCGCGAACAACGAAGCGTCGACCAGCGCTTTCCTCGACTTCATCGACGGCGTCGATGCCGCCGGGGGCGCCGCATGATGCCGCGCGCGCGCATCGCCGGCGTCGGCATGATCCCCTTCGCCAAGCCCGGCCGCAGCGAGGATTGGGACGTGATGGCCGAGCAGGCGATCCGCCTGGCGCTCGCCGATGCGGGGATCGAATATCGGCAGGTCCAGCAGGCCTATGCCGGCTATGTCTATGCCGATTCCACCGCCGGCCAGTCGGCGCTCTACCGAGTGGGCTGCACCGGCATCCCGGTCGTCAACGTCAACAACAACTGCTCCACCGGATCGACGGCGCTGTTCCTGGCGCGCCAGGCGATCGAGAGCGGCGTCGCCGAGTGCGTGCTGGCCTTCGGCTTCGAACAGATGCTGCCGGGCGCGCTCGGGGCGGTGTTCACGGATCGCAAGCGCTCGCTCGACCATCATCTGAGCCGCCAGGAAGCGCTGCTCGGCCGGGACGAGGGCGCGCCGCTGGTCGCGCAGCAGTTCGGCGGCGCGGGCCTCGATTATCAGAGCCGGTACGGCGCGCCCGACGACGTGTTCGGCATGATCGCGGTGAAGGCCCGCGCGCATGCGGCGCACAACCCGCTGGCGCTGTTCCGCGATCCGCTGACGCTCGACGAAGTGATGGCCTCCGCGCATCTCCATGGGCCGCTCACCCGCTTCCAGGCCTGCCCGCCCACGTGCGGCGCGGCGGCGGCGGTGCTCGTCTCGCCGGCCTTTGCGGCGAGGCACGGGCTGGACGCGGGCGTGGAGATCGTCGCCCAAGCGATGACCACCGACTATGCCGAGACCTTCGCGACCGGATCGATGATGAGCGTCGTCGGCTATGAGATGACGCGCGAGGCGGCGCGCATGACCTATGACCAGGCCGGCATCGGTCCCGACGACATCCAGGCGATCGAGCTGCACGACTGCTTCACCGCCAACGAGCTGATCAGCTACGAGGCGCTCGGCCTGTGCGCGGAAGGCGGGGCGGAGGCCTATATTCGCGACGGCGGCAACAGCTATGGCGGGCGCCACGTGACCAACCCCTCGGGCGGGTTGCTGTCGAAGGGCCATCCGCTCGGCGCCACCGGCCTCGCCCAATGCCATGAGCTGGTCCAGCAGTTGCGCGGCACGGCGGACCGGCGCCAGGTCGAAGGCATGCGCTTCGGGCTGCAGCACAATCTCGGCCTGGGCGGCGCCTGCGTGGTGACGCTCTACGGCCGCGCGTGATGCGCGCGCTCGAAGGCAAGGTCGCGATCGTCACGGGATCGGGGCGGGGGATCGGGCGGGCAGTCGCGCTGAAGCTGGCGTCGCAGGGCGCGGCGGTGGTGGTCAACGATCTCGACGCGGCGCCCGCGCTGGCGGTGATCGAGGAGATCCGCGCCGCCGGCGGGCGGGCGATCGCCTGCAACGGCAGCGTCACCGCGCCCGATTTCGGGGAGCGCATCGTCCAGGCCGCGCTCGACGGGCTTGGCGGGCTCGACATCATCGTCAACAATGCCGGCTACACGCGCGACGGCGTGATCCACAAGCAGAGCGACGAGCAGTTCCAGGCGATGCTCGACGTGCACGTCACCGCGCCGTTCCGCATCCTGCGCGCCGCCGCCGAGCCGTGGCGGGCCATGGCCAAGGCGGAAGCGGCGGAGGGGCGCGAAGTGATCCGCAAGGTGGTCAACATCTCGTCGATCTCGGGCGTCAACGGCAATGCCGGCCAGGTCAACTATGCCTCGGCCAAGTCCGCCGTGATCGGCATGACCAGGACGCTCGCCAAGGAATGGGGCCGCCTGAAGGTCTGCGTGAACTGCGTCGCCTTCGGCTTCATCGAGACGCGGCTGAACTTGCCCAGCGATCACCCCGACGCCGGGGCGGAGATCGAGGGCCGGCAGCTCCGGTTCGGCGTGCCCGCCGGTTTCCGCGACACCGTGACCGCGCAGATCCCGCTCGGCCGCCCCGGCACGCCCGAGGAAGCGGCGGGCGGCGTCTATTTCTTCTGTGCGCCGGAAAGCGACTATGTCAGTGGGCAGACCCTGCTCGTCGCCGGTGGGCTGGGAAACTGATGGGAGCAAGAGCATGACCGGAACGCGCCACCTCGTCGATCCGGAGCTGCTCGACCTGCTCGAGCTCTGGCCGGCGGTTACGCTGGACGAGAGCCTGTTGCCGCTGGTGCGCGCGCCGGGACGGATACCGCTGGGCGAAGTCGAGAATCCGGAGCGTGTCGACAAGCGCGCGCTGACCGCGCCCGGTCGCGACGGCGCTCCCGACGTGCCGATGCTGCTCTATCGGCCCGCGGGGAGCGCGGGCACGGTGCTGCCCTGCATCTATCACATCCATGGCGGCGGCTATGTCGGCGGCGCGGCCGTCACGCTCGAGCCGGTCCACCGGCACATGGTCGAAATACTGGGCTGTGCGCTGGTCAGCGTCGATTACCGGCTTGCGCCCGAGACGCCGTTCCCGGGGCCGCTCGAGGATTGCTATGCCGGCCTCGCCTGGCTCCATGCGCATGCGGCCGAGCTCGAGATCGATCCGGCGCGGATCGGCATTCGTGGCGAGAGCGCCGGCGGCGGGCTGGCCGCCGCACTGGCGCTGCTCGTCCGCGATCGCGGCGATTTCACCATTGCCTTCCAGCAGCTCATCTATCCGATGCTCGACGACCGGACCTGCACGGCCGAGCCCAATCCCCATGCCGGCGAGTTCATCTGGAATTCGGGCAGCAATCGCTTCGGCTGGCGCAGCTATCTGGGGACCGAGCCGGGCGGGGAGGGCATCCCGCCCTATGCCGCCGCGGCGCGTGCGGAGGACCTTGCCGGCCTGCCGCCGGCCTTTCTCTCCTCGGGCACGCTCGATCTCTTCATCGACGAGGACCTGGCCTATGCCGCGCGCCTGATCCGGGCGGGCGTGCCCACCGAGCTGCACGTCTATCCGGGCGGCTTCCACGGCTTCAACGTCCACAAGACGGCGGGCGTGTCGGTCCGCTCCAACCGCGATGCCGATGACTGGCTGAAGCGGCATTTGAAGGGCGGCTAGGCCCGAGCCCAACCTGTTCCCCCTGTTCGCCGTCCCCGCCCTCGCGGGGACGGCGAACAGGGGCAGGCGGGGCCTGGCCGGGCATCAGGCCTCCGCCGGGATCATCTTCGCGTTCGGATCGCGCGCGACTTGCTGGGGTGCGTTGCGCATCGCGATCCAGAAGCCGGCCAGCGACATCGCACCGGTCACCACGCCCATGATCGCCACCGCTTCGCCCAGGCCCCATTTGCCCGTGCTGAAGGTCGAGAGCCAGACGACGAGCGGCGGGGCGACGCCCGCGCCGACCATCGTGCCGGCAATCTTCATGCCTGCCAGCGTCACGGCGCGGTCCTCGTTCGGGATCAGCACCGCGATCGCCGCCGAGGAGACTAGGTTGACGATCGTCCCGCCCACCAGCAGCGCGAACAGCGTCCAGGCAAAGCCGGTGACGGTCGGCATGATCGAAAAGGCGCCTGCCGGAATGGTCAGCGCCGTTGCGATCGCAGCGGGCAGCAGGATGGCGCCGCGCATCTTGAGCTTGCCCGCCGCGTCCGCGGCGAAGCCGCCGATGATCGATCCGATGATGCCCGATCCCAGGATCACGGCACCCACCCAGCCGCCGAACGAACCGGGCGCCTGGCCATATTGGCGGATGAGCAGCGATCCCATCCAGATCGCCGCTGCGCCCTCGGCCATGCCGCCGGTCAACTGCCCGGCGAGCAGCGGGCCCAGGAACTTGCGACGCCGCCAGAAGGCGTCCATCGCCAGGCGCAGCGAAACGCTGGTCTGCTCCACTTCGTAGCGCGGCGGCTCCTTGATGAGGAAGAGCGGCAGCACCGCGAGCGCCGCGCCGACGCCCACCAGCAGATGGACTTCGCGCCACGGCGTCATGCCGAGCAGGCCGGCACCCGGATGGCTGGTCAGATAGCCGAACAGCGAGCCGCCGATCGCAAACGCCGCCGCCGCGCCGGCCCAGGCGCCGATCGACACCAGCAGCATCGAGCGTCCGCGCCGATCGGGCATGCAGACATCGGCGAGGAGGGAGATCAGCACCGGGAGCGCCGTGCCCGCGCCGATCCCGGCGATCAGCCGCGCGGCGAACAGCCCGGCGAAGTTCGGGGCGAAGGCGGTGCCGATCGTCCCGATCGCCCAGAAGGAGGCGAGAATGATCAGCAGGCGCGTGCGCGTGCTGTGATCCACCAGCCAGGCGATCGGCAACGACAGCAGCGCGATCGGGATCGCGGTCGCCCCGCCCGCGAGCAGGCCGATGTCGAGATCGGTGAGGTGCAACTCGGCCTTCACCGCTTCCTGCAAGGGGCTGAGCAGCCCGCCCACGGTCAGCGCGGAGAACAGCGTGAGCGTCAGCAGCCAGATGACGCCCCATTTGGTCGGGCGGATCGCGGCCGAGGGCGGCGCGGAAGGTGAGGCTTCGGCCGCATCGGCCGCGTCGGTCGGTTGGAGCACGATCGTTCCTTTGGTCGGCGATCGGCTGCCGGGCGACGCGCGCCGCCCGGCAGCGCGTCGGTCAGAGGTTGAAGAAATGGTCCCAGATATAGGGGGCGACGTCGATCGGCGCCTTGTCGGGATTGCTGCCCAGCTCGGTATAGCCGTTGTAGAGGACGTGCCCGCCATTCGCGATCGACACCAGCCCGGTGCGCACGCCGCCGTTGCAGTTGCGATATTCCTCGAACCGCGAACCGGCATAATGCGATCCGTCGGGAAGCTGCTCGCGATACAGGTCGTCGCTGCAGCCCAGGATCCGCTTCCAGGCGGCGAGGCTGGCGCGCGCGCCCTGCACGCCCAGCGGAATGCCGGCCAGGTCGTTGGGCAGCCCCAGCGGCGCGGTGTTGCCGTCATAGCTGATCGTCGTGTCGGCGGTGCCGGCGATTTCCCACATGCCGATCGGCCGGGCCGGGCTGCACGTCTCGCGGTTGAGCGGATAGGAGACCGAGACCGCGGCGCGGATCAGGTCCGCCGCTTCGCAGGCCATGCGCTGCGCCATCCCGCCGCCGTTCGAGATGCCGGTCACGAACACGCGGTCGCCGTCGATATTGGCATAGGCCTTCATCGCGGCGATGATCGCGCGGTTGAAGCTGACGTCGTCGATGTTGAGCGCGTCGCCCAGGAAACAGCAGCCATAGGCGTTCCACGACAGGCTCACCCCGTTCGGCCACACGGCGATGAAGCCGCGCCTGTCGGATTCGGCGAGCTGGCCGGACCATTGCCGCTCGTTGCTCGCGTCCTTGCTGAAGCCGTGGAAGTCGAGCAGCAGCGGCACCGCCGTCCGGCCGGTATAGCTGGCGGGAACATGCACCAGATAGTTGCGCAGCAGCCCCTTGTGCAGCGTCGTGATCGAATAGTCCCCGGGCGTGAAGCAGATGCCCGTGCAGGGCGTCGCTGCCGCGGGACTGGCGAAGCATGCGGTGGCGAATGCCAGAAGCAGCGCGGCCCAAGACAGCCGGAAACGCGAAAGACGTGCCTTCATTGCAGTTTCTCCTCTCCTGTTGGTTCTGTTCTTCCTTCCGTCGCCCGGCTCAGCGCGGGGGCGGCGGCGGTAGCGGCTTCAGGCCGCCATCGTCCTCGAGCTCGGCGGGAAGCGGGGGATCGGTGAAGTCCTTGCGCACCTGCATCTTCGCGGGCGGCGCCTGTGCCGGTGCGGTCGGCGCCGCGTTCGGCAGCCGCTCGATGTGATCTGCGGTGCGCAGCCCGGCGATTGGCGTGGCGACGGGGGAGGGCGTGGCCGCCACGCTTGGCGTCGGCACGATCACTGCGCCCTCCTTCGGCTCGCTCCGGTCGCAGCCGGCGAGTGCGAGCATCAGCAGCCAGGGCATGGCGCTTCGGCGCGCGGCGAGGCGCGGTCGTCCAGCCTTCATCGGCACTCTCCCATCGGCGCCGTGTTTCCGGCGCTCGCAGGGCTGCATATCAGTGCGCAAACAAATTCACTAGAAAATAAATGAAGATTGACAGGGGATCGGAGCCGGTGCCATCCAAGGGGAGAGAAAAAGACACAGGTTTTGGAGAGCGTTGGCATGCATGAGGGGCAGCTCCGGGCGGGGGGTGCGCGGGAACTGGAGCGGTTGCAGCCCTATGAGCTGACGCTCGACAAGTTCCTCGCGCACGCCGCCAAATGGCATCCGCAGGGGCAGGTGGTCACCGGCGGCGGGGTTGGCGGCCCGGTTGCGCGGATCGACTATGCGGCGTTGCGGGAGCGCAGCACCTTGCTCTCGGGGGCCTTCGCCGCGCTCGGCATCGCGCGGGGCGACCGCATCGCCACGCTCGCCTGGAACAGCCAGGGCCATATGGAATGCTGGTATGCGGCGTTCGGCATGGGGGTGAGCTGCCACACGCTCAACCCGCGCCTGGGCGTCGCGCAGCTTGCCGACATGGTGCGCCAGGCGGGCGACCGACTGCTCGCTGCCAGCCCCGACCAGGGCGCGGTGGTCGAGGAACTGGTGCGGCTGTGCCCGGGCATCGTGCAGGTGCTGATCCTGGACGAGCCCGGTGCCGATTTCCCGCTGCCCGATTGCGGCGCGGTGCCGGTACGGACACTGCAGGAGTTGCTCGCCGAGCACGGCAAGGCGCTGGACTGGGGCGGCTTTTCCGAGCGCGAGGAAGCGGGCCTCTGCTTCACCTCGGGCACGACCGGCGCGCCCAAGGGCGTGCCCTACAGCCATCGCTGCAACTATCTGGTCACGCTCTCGCTGCTGCAGAGCGATGTGATGGGGATCAATGCGGGCGATTCGATCCTCGCCGCCGTGCCGATGTTCCACGCCAATGGCTGGGGCCTGCCCTTCGCCGCGCCGGCTTCGGGCGCGCGGCTGGTGTTCTCGGGTTGTCACAATGACGGCGCGAGCCTGGCCGCGCTGATCCGCAGCGAGGGCGTCACGCTGGCGGTGGGCGTGCCGACCGTGTGGCTCGGGCTGATCGAGCATCTCGAGCAGACCGGCACGGCGCTGCCCACGCTCCGGCGCGTGCTGCTCGGCGGCTCCGGCGTGCCCCAGGCGCTGATCGACCGGATCGAGTCGCGCCTCGGCGTCCGCGTCCAGACCAGCTGGGGCATGACCGAGCTCGCACCGCTCGGCACCGTGACTCCGCCGGGCAATGCCGGCCGGGCCAGCATCGCCGGCCGCCCGCCGCTGGGCGTCGACCTGCGGCTGGTCGATGCCGAGGGCGGCGAGCTTGCAGCCCAGCGCGGCGTGGAGGGGCATCTCCAGGTCCGCGGATCGGGCACCGTCCATTGCTATTTCGGCCAGGAGACTCCGGCGACCGACGCCCAGGGCTGGTTCGACACCGGCGATCTCGCGACGATCGACGCCGAGGGCAATCTCGCGATCACCGGCCGTACCAAGGACCTGATCAAGTCGGGCGGCGAATGGATCAACCCGGGCGAGATCGAAGCGATCGTCGGCGGCCTGCCGGGGGTATCGCTGGTCGCGGTGATCGGGCGGGCGCATGCCAAATGGACCGAGCGCCCGGTGCTGGTGATCGAAGCGGAGGGGCAGGGCGCGACCGACGCGGAGATCCGCGCCGCGCTCGACGGCGCCGTCCCGCGCTGGTGGATGCCCGATGCGATCGAGCGCGTGGAGCGCATGCCCCTCGCGATGACCGGCAAGATCGACAAGCAGGCGCTGCGCCGCCGCTTCGGGACGGATCCCGCCGCGGCTGCCTGATTATGATCTTGATTTATGAATCAATGAATGTTCAACTTGATTCGTGAGTCAGTAAGTTGAGTCGCAACGCCACCTCGCAAAGAGGGGCGCTCTTGGGAGGATAGCATGAAGGCCTTTTGCTGGCTGACGGTTTCTGCCGTCGCATTGATGAGCGCGGGCGCCGCGCAGGCGCAGACCGCCGCCACCACCACCGATCCCGCGCCGGCCGCCCAGGCGGATGCGCCCGTCGACCATTCGAGCGAGATCGTCGTCACCGCCGAGCGCCGCTCGACCAGCCTGCAGCGCACCGGCGTCGCCGCCACCGTGCTGACCGGCGACGACCTGGTGAAGAAGAGCGTCAACGGCGTGGAGCAGCTCCAGTTCGCCACGCCCTCGCTCACCGTCAACACCACCGGCCAGGGCAATGCGTTCAACATTCGCGGCATCGGCAAGACCGAGCAGACCAGCGCCATCGGCGTCGGCGTCGTCACCTATCGCGACGGCGTCGCCACGCTGCCGGGCTATTTCCAGTCCGAGCCCTATTACGACATCGCCAGCGTCGAGGTGCTGCGCGGCCCGCAGGGCACGTTCGCGGGCGGCAATGCCACTGGCGGCGCAGTGTTCATCACCGAAGTGAACCCGTCGACCGACATGGTGAAGGGCTATGCGCTTGCCCAGTACGGCAATTACAACGACATCAAGCTCCAGGGCGCAGTCAACCTGCCGGCGAGCGATACGCTGGCATTCCGCTTCGCCGGCAACATGGAACGGCGCGACACCTTCTACAATGTGAGCGGCCCCTGGACCGGCAACCCCGGCAACCGTCGCGACTATAGCGGTCGCGCCAGCATGCTCTGGCAGCCCAGCGCGAACTTCCGCGTGCTGCTGAAGGGCGACTATAACAACATCGAATATGGCGGCCTGCCCGCCGGCCCGGCGACCGCCACCGGCGATCCGCTCAACGTCGCCAACAACACCTATCTGAACGGGCGCGACGAGTTCGGCCGCATCGTGCTCAACATGGCCTATACCACCGATGGCGGCGTGACCCTGCGCTCGATCAGCGGCTATCAGCGCGGCACCACCCAGATCGACTATGATTCGGACGGCACCGCCAACGCGCCCAGCCTGGCCGCGCCGCAGACCGCGTTCCACGACAAGATCAGCGAGGAGATCTGGTCGCAGGAATTCAACATCGTCTCGCCCGACACCGGCCCCTTCACCTGGGTGCTCGGCGGCTATTGGCAGAGCGACAAGATCATCATTCCCAAGGGCGGCTATTTCAGCGACGTGACGCCCAACCTGTTCCCGGTGCTGATCGACGTGGCGATCGAAGGCACCAATCCCAAGTCCGCGCTCGCTGCGTTCGGCCAGGTCGGCTACGAGCTGACCAAGGGATTGCAGCTCACCGTCGGCGCGCGCTGGTCGCGCACCACGTCGCGCAACGACGCGGTGTCGACCACGCCCCAATATCCGCCGCTCCAGCTCGCCCAGCACGACTTCACTGCCGACAAGAAGCTGAACGGCAAGGTGGCGCTCAACTGGACGGTCGATGCCAGCAACTTCCTCTATGCCTTTGTCGCGACGGGCAGCAAGGCGGGCGGGCTCAATGGCCCGAACCTGGTCGGCGCGCCGCCCCGCGCCTTCGCCGCCGAGGACGTGACCGATTACGAGATCGGCTGGAAGGGCACCTTCATGGGCGGCCGCCTGCGCACGCAGCTCGGCGGCTATTACAACGAGTATAAGGGCTTCCAGGTCAACATCGTCGATCCAACGACGCCCAGCATCTCGTCGATCTACAATGTGCCCGGCAAGACCAAGCTCTATGGCGTCGAATTCTCGGCCCAGGGCAATTTCGATGCCTTCTCGTTCGACCTGTCGGGCTCGGTCTCGAATTCGGAGCTCGGCAACTTCCATGCCGCCGATTCCCGGCTCGGCGCCGCGCCTGCCGTCTGCAACCCGGCGACCGGCCCGACCACGGCGCGTTGCCTCGACCTGACCGGCAACGAGCAGGCCTATGCGCCGAAGTTCACGCTGAGCGCCGGTGCGCAATATACCATCGCGCTGGGCGGCGACGCGACGCTGACCCCGCGGGTCGACTATGCGCATATCGGCGCGGTGTGGGGTACGCTGTTCCAGAACGTCGCCCGCGGCGACCGGATCGGCGCGCGCGACATCGTCAACGCGCAATTGACGCTCGCGACCGGCCCCTGGTCGATCGCCGCCTATTCGACCAACCTGACCGACGCGCATTATGTCGCGGCGATCAACGGCAATCGCCGCCTCGCCGGCGCGCCGCGCCAATATGGCCTGCGCGTCAGCCGCACCTTCTGATCCCGTGCCCGCGGGCCGGCGCCGGCCGGTCCGCGGGGCGGCATTTGCATCCGGGACCAAGATAGACAAAAGCCATGGATCAGGCGGGCCTTTCTTCTTCGGCAATTGCTGGCGGCAGGGGCGCGTCGATCGATGGAGCGACAATGACCGAAGCCAAGCCCAAGCGGCGCACCAAGGCGCAGCAGCGCGCCGAGACGCTGGAAGTGATCCTCGACGCGGCGGAATATCTCTTCTCGCAGCGCGGGCTCTATGGCGTGACGCTGAAGGACGTGGCGCAGCAGGCGGACGTCCACACCTCGCTCCTCCATTATTATTTCGACGACAAGAAGGCGATGTTCGACGCCGTCTTCGCCCGTCGCGCTCATGTGACGGCGGACAAGCGCATGGCGGCGCTCGATCGCTATGCCGGCGAATGCCGCGGCAAGCCGACGGTGGAGGGGGCGCTGCGCGCGTTCCTCGACACCGATCTCGATCTCTACATCCAGGGCGGCGAGGGCTGGCGCAACTTCGCCGGCCTGGGCGCCCAGGTGGCGATGGCGCCGGTCTGGGGCGCCAAGCTGTTCGACGAGCATTTCGATCCGGTCGTGCTCAAGCTGATCGGGCTGCTCAAGCAGGCGCTGCCGGAATGCCCGGAAGAGGATATTTTCTGGGGCTATCATTTCGTCACCGGCGCGCTGGTGATGACCCTGGCCCGCACCGGCCGCATCGACCAACTGTCCCAGGGGCTGTGCAAGTCCGAGGATTTTCCCGCGGTGAAGGCGCGCATGGCGCGCTTCCTGGCGTTCGGCTTCGAAGGCATTTGTCGCGACCGTGCCGAGGCCCGGGCGGCGGCGGCCGGCTGACCCCATGGGGTTCCCCGTTCGCGCCCGTTGTCGCCGAGCGAGGATGGCGGCGCCGACGCATGCGGATGTTCTTGTGAGGTGAATATGGAGGCGTCCGCCGCCCGATCGGCGCGCCTCCGAAACTGAAGAGGGCTGGATCATGAGCGAATTCGTCAGTGCCTGGCGGATACGGGATTTTGCGCCCGGCGAAGGCGGGCCCGCCGGCGCCGCGCACGGGCAGGGCGCGGGCTGGATCCCCGCCGATGCGCCCGGCGACACCTATCGCGCGCTGATCGAGGCGGGCCGGCTCGCCGATCCCTATGCCGGGCGGAACGAGGCGGCCGCGGCCTGGGTGCGCGACCGCGAATGGTGGTGGCATGCGCGGATCGAGATCGGCGGCGATGACGCGCTGGTGTTCGAAGGTCTCGACACCTTTGCCGACATCCATCTGGACGGAGTGCCGATCGGCAGCGCCGACAACATGTTCCGCAGCTGGCGCTTCGACCTGTCCGGGCATGCGCCCGGCACGCACGATCTCGGCATCCGCTTCCACCCCACCGCCGCGAAGGTCGCCGGCGCGCCGCTGCCCGTCTGGCCGGTCTTCACCGATCGGATCAGCCGCTCGCGCCGCACGCTGATGCGCAAGGCGCAGTTCGGCTGGGGCTGGGACTGGGGGCCCGACCTGCCGACCATCGGCATCTGGAAGCCGGCGCGCATCGAGCCCCGGCGCGCGGCGACGCTCCGCAGCCTGAACTTCACGACGCGCTCGATCGCGGGGGCAGCGGAAGTCACGGTCGATCTCGATCTCTCCGGGCCTGTCGACGTCGCCGTCGAACTGCTCGACCCCGCTGGCATTTCCGTCGCCCGCGCGTCCCGGCACGGTTCGGGCCCGGTCGCGATGACGGTGCCCGACCCCCAGCTCTGGTGGACTGCCGAGCTGGGCGCACAGCCGCTCTACACGCTGGTCGCGACCATCGACGGGCAGGCGATCCGCCACCGTGTCGGCATCCGCACCATCGCGATCGACCAGTCGCCGGATCCCGACGAGCCGGGCACCAGCTTCTTCCGCTTCGTGCTCAACGGCGTCCCGATCTTCGCCAAGGGCGCCAACTGGGTGCCCGCGAGTTCCTTCGTCGGCGCGATCCCGGATGCCAGTTATCGCGACCTGCTCGATCGCGCGGTCGGCGCCAACATGAACATGATCCGCGTCTGGGGCGGCGGCATCTACGAGCACGACATCTTCTATGCGGAGTGCGACCGGCTCGGCCTGCTGGTGTGGCAGGATTTCATGTTCGCCTGCGCGCCCTATCCGGACGACGATCCCGCCTTTGTCGAGAATGTCCGTGCCGAAGTGGTCGAGCAGGTGTCGCGCCTGCGCCACCATGCCTGCCTGGCGCTCTGGTGCGGCAACAACGAGAATCAGGGCATCCAGTTCTTCGCCGACCACGCCGCCGGCACCGCCACGCCGCTGGCCGGGCTGAAATTCTACGACGAACTGATTCCCGGCATTCTCGCCGATCTCGATCCCGCCACGCCCTATTGGCCGAGCAGCCCCTGGGGCGGCCCGAGCCCCAATTCCATGCGCGGCGGCGACGTCCACAACTGGACGGTGTGGCACGGCATCCCGCTGGTGCCGGACACCGATGCGATGGGCGGCAACGACAGCTCGCCCGAAGGCGTCGCCTTCACGCGCTATGCCGAGGACATGGCCCGCTTCGTCAGCGAGTTCGGCATCCAGGGCGCGCCCGATATCGGCACGCTCGAGCGCTGGATGGCGCCCGAGGACCTGGTGCTGGGCAGCCAGGGATTTCTCGATCGGATCAAGGACGTGGCCGACAAGGCGAGCGCGATGATGGCGCCGGTCACCGGCCTGCCGGCGACGCTTGCCGATTATGTCGATTTCACCATGCTCACCCAGGCCGAGGGGCTGAAGTTCGGCATCGAGCATTATCGCCGCCGCAAGCCGCATTGTTCGGGCGCGCTGATCTGGCAGCACAATGATTGCTGGCCCTGCGTGAGCTGGAGCCTGATCGACCATGACGGTGTCGCCAAATCGGCATGGTACGCCACCCGCCGCGCCTTCGCGCCGGTGCTGGCGTCGTTCCGGCTGGACGGCGATGCTGCGGAGCTGTGGATCACCAATGACGGGCTCGCGCCGGTCCGCGACATCGCCGTCATCGCGCTGGCGCGGCTGGCCGGCGGCGCCGAGCGGGAGGAGCGGGTGCCGTTCGAAGCGGCGGCGAATGGCAGCGCCTGTATCTGGCGGGGCCCTGCCGCGCATTCCGCGGCGCATGCGCTGACGGTGCGCAGTGCCGGCGGGGCGTTCCCCGCGAACCGGACGCTCCTTGCGCCGGTGAAGGATCTGGCGCTGGCGCCCGATCCCGGGCTGCGGGTGCGCTGCGAGCCGATGGGCGCCGGGCTGCGCATCGGCATCGCGGCGGAACGCTATGCGCTCGCCGTCCGGCTCCGCTCGGACGATCCGGCGCTGCGCTTCAGCGACAATCATTTCGACCTGGCGGGGGGCGAGGAGCGCATCGTCACGATCACGCGCGCCGGCGGCGGCGAAATACGCTCCGAAGCGATCCGGGTCTCCAGCTGGAACGGGCGCAACTGATGGAGCGGGTCGCCCCGGAGCAGGTCGGCCTCGCCGCCGGCGGGCTCGATGCCGTCGATGCCGCGATACAGGCGCGGATCGATGCGGGCGTGGTCGCCGGCGCGGTCACGCTCACGCTGCGCCATGGCCGGATCGCGCGCATCCGCAGCCTGGGCCTGGACGACATCGAAGCCGGCACGCCGCTCGCCGAGGACGCGATCTTCCGCATCTTCTCGATGACCAAGCCGATCACCGCCACGGCGATGATGATCCTGCACGACCAGGGCTTGTGGCGGCCTGAGGATCCCATCGCGCGCCACCTCCCCGAACTGGCCGATCTCCAGGTGCTGGCGGGAGAGGATGGCCGCGTCGCGCCCGATCATCCGCCGACCATGGCCGAACTGATGACGCACCGTGCCGGCTTCGCCTATGGCCTGCCGCTCGGCGAGCCGAAGGACCGGATCGAGGCGCTGTACCGGCAGGCGCGCATCCTCGGCGCCGCGGATCTGGACGAGATGGTCGCCCGGCTGGCGACGGTGCCGCTCGCGCACCAGCCCGGGACCTTGTGGCGCTACAGCCTGTCGATGGACGTGCAGGGGGCGATCGTCGAGCGGCTGAGCGGCCAGCGCCTGGCCGACTTCATGCGCACGCGCATCTTCGAGCCGCTGGGCATGGTCGATACCGGCTTCTTCGTGCCGCCGGAGCGGCGCCATCGCCTCGCCAGCCTCTATTTCAAGCCGCTGGACGGACCGCTGGAGAAGCTCGCGGTCAATCCGATGCGCCCGGATCCGGAGCGCGAGCCCGGCCTCGCCATGGGGGGTGCCGGGCTCTATTCGACGGCGCTCGACTATGCCCGCTATGCGCAGATGCTGCTGAACGGCGGAACGCTGGCGGGGCGCCGGATCGTCAGTGCCGCGGGCGTGCGCGCGCAGATGACCAACCGCCTGCCCGACGCGCTGCTCGAGACGCGCTTCGTCGCCGGGCACCAGAAGTTCCGGCCCGGCTTCGGCTATGGCTATAACGGCGTGGTCTTCACCGATCCCGCCCTTGCCGGGGTGCCGGTGGGGCGCGGCACCTATCATTGGGACGGCGCCGCGGGCACCTGGTTCTGGGTCGACCCCGAGAACGATCTCGCGTTCGTGGGGATGATACAGCTCCTGTCCTATGCGGCGCCGCCGCTGCAGGAGATCACCCAGACGCTGATGGCGGGCGCGCTCGGCGCCTGAAGCGGTGGAGGCGGGGCGCCGGCCCTTAGGCGGCGAGCGCGGCGTCGCTGGCCAGCTTGTCGGCGCGCTCGTTGTCGGGATGGCCGGCATGGCCCTTCACCCACACCCATTCCACGCGGTGCGGCTTGGCGGCGGCGAGCAGTTCCTGCCACAGGTCCGCATTCTTCACCGGCTTCTTGTCGGCGGTCTTCCAGCCGTTCTTCAGCCAGCCATGGATCCACTTGGTCAGGCCGTCCATCACGTAGCGGCTGTCGGTCGACAGGGTGACGTGGCAGGGGCGCTTGAGCGCGTTCAGCCCCTGGATCGCCGCCATCAGCTCCATGCGGTTGTTGGTGGTGTGCTTCTCGCCGCCGGAGAGTTCCTTCTCGACGCCGCCCATGCGCAGCACCACGCCCCAGCCGCCCTTGCCCGGGTTGCCCTTGCACGCGCCATCGGTGGCGATCTCGACATGTTGCAATTCCATCAGGCGAGCGTCCTTAGCCGGCTGCCGAGGGCGTTGTCATAGGTTTTCACGCGTCGCCAGAAGGCGAGGGGATCCTTGCGCGTCACCAGCGCGTCCGCGGGCGTGTTGAGCCAGTCCCAGGCGCGCGACAAGGTGAAGCGGATGCAGGCACCGGTTGCCAGCACCGGGAATTCCGCCCGCTCCAGATCGCTGAGCGGAAAGCTTTGCGCATAGCCCTGGATCAGTGCGTCGCCGACCGCCTTGTCGTGCGCGCGGCCGCTGGCGTCGAACGACCAGGCGGCATGCATCACCGCGAGATCATAGACCCGGATGTCGGTACAGGCGAAATAGAAGTCGATCAGGCCGGTGACCCGATTGCCGAGCATCAGCACATTGTCGGGGAAGAGGTCGGCATGGATCGCGCAGCGGTCCAGATAGTCGCCAGGCCATGCGGAGCGCACATCGTCGAGGGCGAAGCCGATATCGTCGTAGAGGCCGGGCTGGATCTCGTCGAGGCTGTGGCCGCAGCGCTCGAACAGCGGCAGCCAGGTGTCGAAGCCCATCGAGTTGGGCCGGTCGAGCGGGAAGTCGGCGGCGGCGGCATGCATCCTGCCCATCGCCTCGGCGGCGGCGTGCGCCTGGGCCGGTGTCGGGTGCGATACGGAGACGCCCGAGAGGAACTGGATCAGGCAGGCCGGGCGTCCCTCCAGTTCGTGGATCAGCGTGCCGGCGCGGTCGGGCACCGCCGGCGGCACCGGCAGGCCCTTGCCCGCCAGATGATCGAGCAGCGCCATGAAATAGGGCAGGTCGCCAGCAGCGACGCGCTTCTCGTAGAGCGTCAGGATGAAGCGGCTCTTCGTCGTGTCCACCAGGTAGTTGGAATTCTCCACGCCCTCGGCGATGCCCTTGGCCGAGACGAGTTCGCCGACGTCGAACCTGTCGAGGAACGCGCTCAGCGCCTCCGCCGAAACCTGCGTATAGACTGCCACATTTCCCCCTTCGTCATCCCCGCGAGCGGGGCGACCCATCTCCTGCCGGCGCCCCGCGCACAACCGCAGTTGTGCTTGGGGCGTGCATCAAGCCGCTTCCAGTCCGCGCGGCAGCTTGAAGGTGACGTTCTCGGGTACCGTTTCCACTTCGCGTTCGCTCACCTCGAAGCGCTCGGACAATTTGTCGACGAGCTCGCGGACCAGCAGCTCGGGGGCCGAAGCGCCCGCGCTGACGCCGACCGTGCCCACGCCGGCGAACCAGTCCCAGTCCACGTCCTCCGCGCGCTGGATCAGATGCGCGGTGGTGCCCTGCCGCTCGGCGACTTCGACGAGGCGGAGCGAATTGGACGAGTTCCGGCCGCCGATGATCAGCACCAGGTCGACCGACGAGGCGATCGCCTTCACCGCGCCCTGGCGGTTGGTGGTCGCATAGCAGATGTCGTTCGGGCCAGGGGCAAGGATGTCCGGGAAGCGGCGCTGGAGCACCGCCAGCGTCGCCGCCGTATCGTCCACCGAAAGCGTGGTCTGGGTGAGGAAGGCGAGGTTGGCGGGATCGGAGACCTGCACGGCCTCGGCATCGGCCGGCGTCTCCACCAGCGTCATCGACCCTGCGGGCACCTGGCCGAAGGTGCCGATCACTTCCGGGTGGCCGGCATGGCCGATGAACAATATGTGCCGCCCGGCGGCGACCAGCCGCTCGGCCTGGCGATGGACCTTGGAGACGAGCGGGCAGGTGGCGTCGAGATATTCGAGGCCGCGCTCCTCCGCCTTGGCCGGCACCGCCTTGGGCACGCCGTGCGCGGAGAAGACCACCGGCACGTCGTCGGGCACCTGGTCGAGCTCCTCGACGAAGATCGCGCCCTTCGCCTTCAGGCTGTCGACCACATATTTGTTGTGCACGATCTCGTGGCGCACATAGACGGGGGCGCCGTACTTCTCGATCGCCAGCTCGACGATGCGAATGGCACGGTCGACGCCGGCGCAGAAGCCGCGGGGCGCTGCGATCAGCAGCTCGAGGAAGGGTTTTACAGGGTCTGCCATAGTTCCGCCTCGCACCTACGCGATTGCTTGCGCGGGCTCAACGCGGTTCCTATGCTGCGCGCCGTTTTGGACCCCATCTGGTCCCGTGTGTTTGAAAGGGTTTCCGTCTTGGTCCGCAACCTCGCCGTTTTCGCTCTGATCCCGCTCGCGCTCGGCGCATGCAGCCGTACCGGCGAAATCGATGCCAATGGCGGTGGTGCCGGCGTCACGGCGGTGCGCTCGGCTTGCCCGCACGTCGCGATTCCCGCCGGCACGGGCGACATGACCATCTTCAACCCGGCGACCAGCCGCGAGTCGAGCGCGATCGACGTCAATGCGGTGATGACCAACGTCACGTCGACCTGCGACGATGCCGGCCAGCAGGTCGTCACCACGGTCAATTTCGACGTGCTGGCGCGCCGCCAGAGCGACGACGGCGCGCGCGACGTCAGCTTTCCCTATTTCGTGACGGTGGTGCGCGGCGGCACCTCGGTGGTCGCCAAGCGGATCAACCGCGTCACCGTGCATTTCGAACCGGGCCAGTTGCGTGCCCAGACCAGCGGCACCGCCACCACTTATGTCGACCGCAGCGCGGCGACGCTGCCGGACGAGGTCCGCAAGCGCCTCACCGAGAAGCGCAAGGCCGGCGAGCAGGCGGCGGCGATGGATCCGCTGGCCGATCCCTCGATCCGCGGCGCGGTGCTCTCGGCCACGTTCGAGGCGCTGGTCGGCTTCCAGCTGACCGAGGACCAGCTGAAGTACAACGTCACGCGGTGAAGCTGCCCGAGCTGGCCTTCACCGCTACCGACTGGGCGGCGATTCCGCGCACCGAGCATCCCGGGGAAACCGGGATGGCCTGGTGGCAAAGCTTCGCGGCGGGCGACCTGCGCGTGCGGATGGTGGAATATTCGCCGGGCTATCTGGCCGATCACTGGTGCGATCGCGGGCATGTGCTGCTCGTGCTCGAGGGCGAGATCGTGAGCGAGCTCAAGGACGGCCGGCATGTCCGGCTGACTGCGGGCATGTCGTACCAGGTGTCCGATTTCGGCGACGCGGCGCACCGCTCCTCGACGACAACCGGCGCAAAGCTCTTCATCGTCGATTGACTCGAATCGAGGGTGCGGCCAAGGCTGCGCACCGTCGACAGGCACGCGCGGGAGAGTGTGGGGTTACCCACCGCCGAAGGAGCAACCGCCCCGGAATCTCTCAGGCACAAGGGACCGCGCGGGCACGACACTCTGGAAAGCGGACGCGGCCCGGCCACGTCCCACCGAAGGGGTAAGCCAGGCGACTGGCGAAAGCTCTCAGGTTCCGTGACAGAGGGGGCGATGGAACGGTGCGCGAGGATTCCGCGCCGTTTCGTCGAGTTCCTCTCGAATCCGGAGTGCCGCGATGAGCCAGCAAGTCCAGGACCAGCCCATGAGCGGCGATCCCGAAGGCGGGGACGGCACCGAGGAGCTTCGCCTGCTTCCGCTCGACCAGTGGCACCGCGCCAGGGGCGGCCGCATGGTTCCCTTCGCCGGCTACGAGATGCCCGTACAATATGAAGGCATCATGGCCGAGCACCTCTGGGTGCGTGCGCATGCCGGGCTGTTCGACGTGAGCCATATGGGCCAGCTGACCTTCACCGGCGAAGGCGTCGAGGCTGCGCTGGAGGCGCTGATGCCCGCGGACATCCAGGCCGCGAAGCTCGCGCACCCGGTCTATTCGCTGCTGATGGCCGAGAATGGCGGCATCCTCGACGACCTGATGCTGACCCGCCTTGGCGAAGGCGAAGTCTATATGGTCGTCAACGGCGCCTGCAAATGGGACGACATCGCCCATTTCCGCGAGTTCCTGCCCGACGAGGTCGGCATGAACCACATGGAGGACCATGCCCTGCTCGCGCTCCAGGGCCCCGAGGCGGCCGCCGCGCTGGAGCGCGTGGTCCCCGGCGTCTCCGCCCTGGTCTTCATGCAGGGCGCGCCCTTCCAGTGGCAGGGCCATGACCTGTGGATCAGCCGCTCGGGCTATACCGGCGAGGACGGGTTCGAGCTCTCCGTGCCCGTCGAGGCAGCCGCGGCGCTGGCCGATGCGATCACCGCCGAGCCCGAAGTGAAGCCGATCGGCCTGGGCGCCCGCGATTCACTGCGCCTGGAGGCCGATCTGCCGCTCTATGGCCATGATCTCGACGCCGAGACCACGCCGGTGGCGGCCGCGCTCGGCTTCGCGCTCAAGAAGCGCCGCCGCGAGGAAGGCGGCTTCCCCGGCCACGCCCGCATCATGCTCGAGCGCGAGAATGGTTCGATCCTCAAGCGGGTCGGCCTCGTCGTGGAGGGGCGCCAGCCGGTCCGCGAGGGCGGTCTCGTCCTCGATGCGGACGGCAACGAAGTCGGCAAGGTCACGAGCGGCGGCTTCGCGCCGACGCTGCAGCAGCCGATCGCCATGGCCTATGTGCCGGCGGCCAGCGCCGAACCCGGCACGAAGATCACCCTTGCCCAGCGCGGCAAGATCCATTCGGCGGAGGTCGTGAAGATGCCCTTCGTCCCCCATCGTTACGTCAGAAAGGGAGCCTGATGAGCCGCTATTTCACCGAGGACCATGAGTGGGTCGATGTCGACGGCGACACCGCGACCGTCGGCATCACCGAATATGCCCAGAGCCAGCTCGGCGACATCGTGTTCGTCGAAGTGCCGGACGAGGGCAAGCAGGTGTCGAAGGGCGACGATGCCGCCGTCGTCGAGTCGGTCAAGGCTGCCTCGGACGTCTATGCGCCGGTCTCGGGCACGGTGATCGAGGGCAATGCCGAGCTCGCCGACAACCCCGCGCTGGTCAACGAGGACCCCGAGGGCGAAGGCTGGTTCTTCAAGCTCACGCTCAGCGACGCCGGCGAGCTGGAGAGCCTGATGAACGACAGCGCCTATCAGGAATACGTCTCGAAGCTGTGATCCGGGTACTTGCCCTTGGCGCCGCAACGGCCCTGCTCGGCAGCTGCGGGGAACCGCAGCTGCTGACGGTCGAGCGGTATCTCGCGCAATGCGAGGCGCTGAAGGGCAAGCCCGTTCGGCTGGCCGGCTATCTCGGCGGGTGCGCCGGCTATGATTGCCACATGACCGCGAGCAGGCAGACATGGGATTCCCATGGCGATGCCTTCAAGCGCGCCGCCGGCAGCGCCAAGGCCTCGCCCGAGGGGCGCAAGGCGCAGTGGGCCGCCTGGAACGAAATGCAGGCGATTCCGATGATAGGCATCGGGGGCGATGCGGCCTTCGACCGGCAGGCCGCGCCCTTCCAGCATCGCTATGTCGTGATCACCGGTCGGGTGGCCGAGGACAGCTGCACCGGGGTGGGCGGCACCGATCGCTCCGCCGGCATCGAACCCTCCGATATCCGCGCCTGGACTCCGTCCGAGGGCGCTCCTGCGAACACCAATTGAGAAGGCCCTGATGCGCTACCTGCCCCTTACCCAGCCCGATCGCGAGGCGATGCTCGGCGTCGTCGGCGCCAGGTCGATCGACGACCTCTTCGCCGACGTGCCCGCCAGCGCGGTGCTCGACGGCCCGATCGCCGGCCTGCCGATGCATGCCAGCGAGCTTGCCGTCGAACGCCACATGACCAGGCTGGCGGCGAAGAACCTGGCGGCGGGGGCGGCGCCCTTCTTCCTCGGCGCCGGCGCCTATCGCCACCATGTGCCGGCGAGCGTCGACCACATCATCCAGCGCGGCGAGTTCCTCACCGCCTACACGCCCTATCAGCCGGAAATCGCGCAGGGCACGCTGCAGATGATGTTCGAGTTCCAGTCGCAAATCGCGCGGCTGCTCGGCTGCGACGTGGCGAACGCCTCGATGTACGACGGCTCGACCGCGTGCTGGGAAGCCATCACCATGGCCCGCCGCGTGACGAAGCGCGGCAAGGCGATCCTCTCGGGCGGCCTCCACCCGCATTATGTCTCGGTCGCCGAGACCATGGCCAGGTTCACCGGCGACCAGCTGGTCACGTCGCTGCCGACGCTGAGCCCGACCCCGGATACCGATGACCTGATCGCCCAGATCGACGACGACACCTCGTGCGTCGTGGTCCAGTATCCCGACATTCTCGGCCGCATCGCCGATCTCTCCAAGCTTGCCGAGGCCGCGCATGCGAAGAAGGCACTGCTCGTCGCCGTGGTGACGGAGCCCGTCGCGCTGGGCGCGATCAAGGCGCCGGGCGAGATGGGCGCGGACATCGTGGTGGGCGAGGGCCAGTCGCTCGGCGTCGGCCTGCAGTTCGGCGGGCCCTATGTCGGCCTGTTCGCCTGTTCGGAGAAGCTGGTCCGCCAGATGCCGGGCCGCCTCTGCGGCGAGACGGTCGATGCCGAGGGCAAGCGCGGCTATGTGCTGACGCTCAGCACCCGCGAGCAGCATATCCGCCGCGAGAAGGCGACGTCGAACATCTGCACCAGCTCGGTGCTCTGCGCGCTCGCCATGTCGGTGCACATGACTTTGCTGGGCGAGAAGGGCCTGCGCCAGCTCGCCATGCTCAATTATGCCGGTGCGGATCAGGCTGCCGGCCGCCTGGCCCGGGTGCCGGGTGTCGAGCTGGTCACCCCGACCTTCTTCAACGAGTTCACGCTGAAGCTTTCGAAGGAAGCACGCCCGGTTGTGCGTCAACTCGCGGACCAGGGCATCCTCGCCGGCGTCTCGCTCGGCCGCCTCTATCCGGGCGCCGACGCACTCCAGAACGGCCTGATCGTCGCCGTCACCGAAACTACTACGCGGGAGGACGTCGAGACGCTTGCCTCCGCACTCGAGGAGGTGCTGGCATGAGCACGATCAACCAGTCCGGCTGGCGCCCCACCACCCCGGAAGCGGGCGAGGCCAGCGATATCTCGACCTTCACCGGCAACCGCGCACTGATGCTCGAAGAAGCGCTGATCTTCGAGATCGGATCGAGCGAGACCACCGGCGTCGATTTCGATTCGGTGCCGATCGGTAAGCCGCGCTTCGGCGATCTCTATCGCGACAGCGAGATCGGCCTGCCCGGCCTGTCCGAGCCCGAGACGGTGCGCCATTACACCCGCCTCAGCCGCCAGAACTACGCGATCGACCTGGGCCTGTTCCCGCTCGGCTCGTGCACGATGAAGCATAATCCGCGCCTCAACGAGCGCATGGCGCGCCTGCCGGGCTTTGCCGACATCCATCCGCTCGCGCCCGTCGACACGGTGCAGGGCGCGCTGGAAGTCATCGACCAGCTCGCGCACTGGCTGATCACGCTCACCGGCATGCAGGCGGTGGCGATGAGCCCCAAGGCCGGCGCGCATGGCGAGCTTTGCGGCATCCTCGCGATCCGCTCGGCGCTCGACGCGCAGGGCCAGCAGGACCGCAAGATTCTGCTCGTCCCGACCAGCGCGCACGGCACCAACCCGGCCACTGCGGCGTTCGCCGGCTTCTCGGTCGAGGACATCCCCGCCACCGAGGATGGCCGCGTCGACCTCGAGGCGCTCAAGGCGCGCCTCGGCCCGGACATCGCCGGCGTGATGATCACCAACCCCAATACCTGCGGCCTGTTCGAGCGCGACATGAAGGCGATCTCGGACGCGGTCCACGCGGCGGGCGGCTATGTCTATTGCGACGGCGCCAACTTCAACGCGATCGTCGGCCGGGTGCGCCCGGGCGATCTCGGCGTCGATGCGATGCACATCAACCTGCACAAGACCTTCTCGACGCCGCATGGCGGCGGCGGCCCGGGCTCGGGCCCGGTCGTGCTGTCGGCGGCGCTGGCGCCCTATGCGCCTTTGCCCTTCGTCGAGAAGGACGGCGACAAGTTCCACCTGGTCGAGGAAGAGACCGCGGGCGAGCATCATGCCGGCACCTTCGGCCGCATGACCGCCTTCAACGGCCAGATGGGCATGTTCACGCGTGCGCTGACCTATATCCTCAGCCACGGCGCCGACGGCCTGCGCCAGGTCGCCGAGGATTCGGTGCTCAACGCCAACTATATCCTGCGCTCGATGGAGGACGTGCTCGACGCGCCCTTCGCCAAGTACGGGCCGTGCATGCACGAGGCGATCTTCAGCGACAGGGGCCTGCCCGAAGGCCTGTCGACCATCGACATCGCCAAGGGGCTGATCGACGAGGGCTATCACCCGATGACGGTCTATTTCCCGCTCGTCGTCCACGGCGCGATGCTGGTGGAGCCGACCGAGACCGAGAGCAAGGCGACGCTCGACCAGTTCATCGGCGCCTTCCGCAGCGTGGCCGCCCGCGCCAAGAACGGCGACCCGACGATCCGCACCGCGCCGCACTTCGCTCCGCGCCGCCGCCTCGACGAGACGCTCGCCGCGCGCAAGCCGGTGCTGGCGTGGAAGGCGCCGGCCGCAGCCGAAGCGGCGGAATAGTCCCCGGCATCCTCTTCCCTCGGGGGAGGGCCGAATAGCGAAGGGCCGGGGCTTCATGCCTCGGCCCTTTCTCTTGGGTGTCTGCTGCCGATAGGACATTTTCCTTTGCGCCGCAGACCGATAGCCCCGAAACCGTGCAAATGCGGTTTGCCCTGTCGCGTGCCGCCGGGGCAGCGTGCCGCGAAACGGACAAAGGGGAATCCGACATGAAGACCGCGCTGCTCGCCGCCACCGCCATCGCCGCCGCCACGTTTTCCGCGCCGATGCCGGCCTATGCGGGCAACGACCCCTTTGTCGGCGAGATCATGCTCTTTCCCGTCCGCTATTGCCCCGATGGCTGGGTCGAAGCCGATGGCCGGCTCCTGCCCATCCGCAACTATCAGGTGCTCTTCACGCTGCTGGGCAACAGCTATGGCGGCGACGGCAGGACGGACTTCGCGCTGCCCGATCTGCGCAAGGTGATCCCCGCCGCGGCGACCGACCCGCAGAAGCAGCTGCGCTATTGCATCGCGGTGCGCGGCGATTACCCCCGGCACCCCTGAGCGCCGGGCTCAGATCCAGCGGCGCACTGCGGACTTGTAGCTGAGATAGCGCTCGCCGAACTTGCGCGCGAGATAGCTTTCCTCGCGCTCGATCACTTCGCGCTGGATCACGATGATCAGCGGGAAGAGCAGCAGCAGGGCGATCAGGCTGTCCATCCAGATCGCCACGCCGGCATAGGCCAGCGCCATGCCGAAATACATCGGGTTGCGCGACCAGCGATAGACGCCGTCGGTGACGAGCGCAGTGGAGCGCTTCCACGGCTTGTGATCGGTGCCTGCGGCCCGGAACAGCCCCAGGGCGGAGAGCATGATCCCGATGCCGAGCAGAGTCGCCAGCGAGCCCAGGCCGCGCTCGGTCGAATGGGCGAGCGGCAGGTCGGGGCTGCCCAACAGCTTGCCCAGTGCCAGCCCCACCACCAGCGTGCCAAGGAAAGCGGCCGGCGGTGCGAACTTCACCCCCGCGCTATCGTGATCGACGTCCATGAACCCTCCGGGCGCCCTGATGGACCGGCGTGGCCGCATGCGCAATCCTCTTGCCTTTGCCAGCCAGTTCGGCTGGCATAGATACTGTATTACTTGTATAGATCACTTGCAAGTTCCGGGGGTCTCGATCGATGCACACGCAGCCCGTCCATCCCAATCCGCTCTACCAGCTCATCCCGATCGCGATCATCCTCGTCGTGCTCGCGCTGCGCTTCCGCCGGCTCACGCGCGAACGGCCGTTGCGCATCGAGCGGCTGTGGATCGTGCCCGCGCTCTATCTGGCGATCACCGCTTTCACCTTCTGGAACATCCCGCTGGCGCCGATGACTTGGGCCGCGGCGGCGGCCGCCCTGCTCGCCGGGGCTGCGCTGGGCTGGCAGCGCGGCCGGATGATGCACATCCAGGTGAATCCGGAGACGCACGAGATTTCGCAAAGGGGCTCGCTCGCCGCGATGGCGTTCATCCTTGCGCTGGTCCTCATCCGCTCGCTGGCCCGCAACGCCGACTCGCTGGGCATCCCCGGCATGCATTTCGACGTGATGGCGATGACCGACGTGCTGATCGCCTTCGCGCTCGGCATGCTGACGGTGCAGCGGGTGGAGATGTTCCTGCGCGCCCGCCGCCTGCTCGAGCAGGCGCGCGGCGGGTGAGGCGTCACGCCCCCGCCACCGAACGGAACCGCGATCCGATCGCCGCGGTGCTGGCGGAGGAACTGCCCGCGCGCGGCCATGTGCTCGAGATCGCGAGCGGCAGCGGCGAGCATTGCGCCTTCTTCGCCGGGCGCTTTGCCGACCTGGTCTGGCAGCCCAGCGACCCCGATGCCGATGCGCTGGCCTCGATCGCGGACTGGTGTGCTGGGCTGGCCAATGTCCGCGCGCCGCTGGAGATCGATGCGGCGACGGGCGCTTTCCCGGCGGCGGACGCGATCCTGTGCGTCAACATGGTCCATATCAGCCCCTGGGAAGCGACGCTCGGGCTGCTCGCCGGGGCGGGCACGGCGCTGGCCCCGGGGGCGCCGCTGATCCTCTATGGCCCCTATCGTCGCGAAGGGGTGGCGACGGCGCCGTCGAACGAGCAGTTCGAGCTGTGGCTGAAGGACAGGGATTCCCGCTTCGGGTTACGTTTCGTGGAAGCCGTGACCGCGGCGGCCGCGCCGCACGGCCTGTCGCTGGAACGGCTGGTCGAGATGCCGGCGAACAATCTGATGCTGGTGTACCGGCGGGCCTAAAGCGCCCCGCCCTGGAAGGGAGGGGAGCGGCAGGATCACACCGGCTCCATCTCCGCGCTGGTGACCGCCGGGCCCACGCCGCGCTTGCGCTCCCGCCACACGATGTAGAGCCCGCTTGCGATGATCACCGGCGCGCCGAGCCAGGTCCAGGCGCTCGGCCACATGCCGAAGATCGCCCAACCATAGAGCGTGCCCCAGATCAGGCTCGAATAGTCCATCGGCACCACCGCGCTCACCGGGGCGTGCTTCACCGATCCGGTCAACGCCAGCTGGCCGACTCCGCCGATCAGCCCGATTCCCACCAGCATCGCCCAGGTCACCGGGTCATGCGGCTTGAACGAGAAGGCATAGGGGATCGCCAGCACCGGCACGGAGAGGACCGAGAACCAGAACACCGTCGTCCCCGTCGCTTCGGTCTTGCCGATCTGGCGCAGCAGGATCGCCACGATCGCCACGAAAAGCGCGGCGAGCAGCCCCACCATCGCCCCGAACGCCGGAATATGTGCGCTCCCCGGTTGCGCAACGATGAGCACGCCGACGAATCCCGCGATCACCGCGCCCCAGCGATGCCAGCCGGTCGGCTCCTTGAGCAGCAGCGCGCCCAGGATCGTCGCGAAGATCGGCACGGTGAACTGGAAAGTCACTGCCTCGGCCAGCGGCAGCAGCAGCACCGCGCCGAAGGTGAAGACCATGCCGGTCAGTCCCACGGCGGTGCGCGAGACGTGCGCGCCGAAGCGCCGCGTCCGGATCGATCCCAGGCCAGGGCCCGCCGCCACCCAGGCGGTCACCAGCGGCACTGCCCAGAGCTGGCGATGGAACATCGTCTCGACCAGCCCGGCGCCGCGCATCTCGGCCAGCTTGATCAGCGCCGACATCGTAGCGAGGCAGGCGACTGCGAAGAGCCGCAGCAAGATGCCCTTCAATATCTGATCGCCCTGCACCTGTCCGCCTTTGCGGCAGGGGCGCGCGGGCGGCAACCCTCAATGGCCGGTGGCGAGCAGTTGCGGATAGACCTGTTCGAACCGCGCCGGAGGGAGCGCCGCGATCGCTTCGAGCGCGGCCAGCCCCGCGTCGCACGAAGCCGCCGGCTTCGCTTCCGCCGGTGAGGCCGCCCGGCCGGCGGGGTGATCGCGCGCCGCCCCCGCGGCTTCCCACAGCGCGATATTCTGCCGGAGATACAGTTCGCGCAGGTCGGGCGCGAACCAGCCGGCATCGTCCAGCGGGTCCGCGAAATAGGCGTCGCACCGCTCCGGCGATGTCGCAGCGAGCTTGCCGACCAGCGCGATCTCCGCCGCCAGATAGGCGCGCAGCTGCGGCGCCGGCGCCTGGACCAGGCCGGCGCGGTGGCGCCGCGTCGCCTCGCCGACGAACGCGCCTGCCGCCTGCTGGATGTCCTGCGGTCCGCCGCCGGCCCGGGCGCGCTCGGCCACCACCGTCTTCAGCGCCTCGAAATCCTCGGGGAAGGTCCGCTTGATGGTCGCGCTCAGCAGCCCGCCGGGCCGGTCGGCGAGCAGCTCGCGTTCCACCGAGGCCGGATCGGTGAGGGGGTTCTGCGGGCCCGTGGGTCGAACCTGGGTGATCGCCCAGGCCATCGCGCCGAGCACCACCAGCACCAGTGCCAAGGTCCGCCACCGTCCGCTCACTGCATCCCCCAAACCATCGACCCGCCCAACTGGCGCGGGAAGGGCTGCACAATCAAGTGTGTCTCCTCTTTGCCGCGCCAAGCTTTGCCGCTATCCGCCCGATCATGATCAAGCATGCGCTCAACGTCACCCGCGAAGCCAATTTCGCCGAATGGTACCAGACCGTCATCACCGAGGCCGACATGGCCGAGGAAAGCGGCGTGCGCGGCTGCATGGTCATCCGGCCGTGGGGCTATGGCATCTGGGAGCGGATCCAGCGCCTGCTCGACGATCGCATCAAGGCGACCGGCCACGAGAATTGCTATTTCCCGCTGTTCATCCCGCTCTCCTATTTCGAGAAGGAGGCCGAGCATGTCGACGGCTTCGCCAAGGAGATGGCGGTCGTCACGCATCACCGGCTGATCCACAAGGACGGCAAGATGATCCCCGATCCCGAGGCGAAGCTGGAGGAGCCGCTGGTGGTGCGCCCCACTTCGGAGACGGTGATCGGCGCCGCGTTCAGCCGCTGGGTCCAGTCGTGGCGCGACCTGCCGGTGCTGATCAACCAGTGGGCGAACGTCGTCCGCTGGGAGATGCGCACCCGCATGTTCCTGCGCACCGCCGAGTTCCTCTGGCAGGAAGGGCACACCGCCCATGCCAGCGTGGAGGAAGCGCGCGAAGAGACGATGAAGATGCTCGAAGTCTATCGCAGCTTCGCCGAGGAATGCGTGGCGATGCCGGTGATCGCCGGCGAGAAGCCCGAGAATGAGCGCTTCCCCGGGGCGGTCTCGACCTATTCGATCGAGGCGATGATGCAGGACGGCAAGGCGCTCCAGGCGGGCACCTCGCACTTCCTCGGCACCACCTTCTCGAGCGCGCAGGACATCAAGTTCCAGAATTCGGAGGGCCAGCTCGAGCTGGCCCAGACGACGAGCTGGGGCATGTCGACTCGCATGATCGGCGGCCTGATCATGACGCATGGCGACGATGACGGCCTGCGCGTGCCACCTCGCGTCGCGCCCTGGCAGGTGGTGATCGTGCCGATGCTGCGCGACAATGACGAAGACGCCGCGCTGATCGACTATTGCAAGGGCATCCAGCAGGAACTGGCGCGGCAATATGCGTTCGGCGAGCCCGTTCGCGCGCTGCTCGATCTGCGCGCCGCCAAGGCGGTCACCAAGCGCTGGGGCTGGATCAAGAAGGGGGCGCCGCTCGTCGTCGAGGTCGGCGGGCGCGACATGGCCGGCGGCAACGTCTCGGTCACCGTCCGCACCGACCTGTACAAGGAGGACGGCAAGCTCAATTCGGCCATTGTTGCGCGCGACGCGTTCCTCGCCGAGGCCATCGGCCGGCTCGAAGCGGTGCAGAAGGCGCTGTACGACGAAGCCAAGGCGCGCACCGATGCGAACATCGTCCGCGACATCGCCGACTTTGCCGGCCTGGAGAGCTATTTCGAGGGCGCGGGCAAGTTCCCCGGCTGGGTCGAGGTCGAATGGGCCAGGCCGAGCGGCGCCGAGCTCGACAAGGTGGTCGAACGGTTGAAGGCGCTGAAGCTCACGTTCCGCAACGTGCCGAACGATGCGGCGCCCGCCACCGGCACCTGCATCTTCACCGGCGCGCCGGCGGTCGAGCGCATCCTGGTGGCGCGTGCGTATTGAGCCTCGTCACGTCGGACCGAAATCCGCGCCCCGGCCTTGTGGCGGGGTGACGGGATAGGGGCATGCGCACGCTCTTCCCCACCTTGCTGTACGAGCAGCCGCTGGGCGACCCCGATCTCCTGGAGGCGCTGGAGCAATCCTGCCTCCAGCTCGCCGAGGACGACATGGCCGGCCGCCGCTGGTGCCGCGAGCATGAGTATCGCGGCTACACCAGCTACGCCTCGCTGGACGACCTGCCGATCCGCGACCCCAATTTCGCCGATCTCAAGCGCCTGCTCGACAAGCATGTCGCGAAGTTCGCCAAGGCCTGCGCCTTCGATCTGGGGGGCAGGAAGCTCAAGCTCGACAGCCTCTGGGTGAACGTGCTCGACGGCAAGGGCGGGCACGGCGCGCACATCCATCCGCACAGCGCCGTCTCGGGCACGCTCTACGTGGCGCTGCCCCCGGGCGCGCGGGGCCTGAAGCTCGAGGATCCGCGCCACGCCATGATGATGGCCGCGCCCCCGCGCCTCGAAGACGCGCCCGAGGCACTGCAGGGCTTTGTCGAGATCGTGCCCGAGCCCGGCACGGTGCTGCTCTGGGAAAGCTGGCTGCGCCACGAGGTCCCGCCCGGATCGGGCAAGGCGCAGCGGATCAGCATCAGCTTCAACTATCGCTGGGGATGACTGCCGTCCGCTGGTGACGCGGGACAGCCATCGGTATATTCCGGAGGGCCGCACAGGGGTTTTCCGGGAGCGCGGTCATGGAGCTTCTCGCTATCGTGCTGGGCCTGTTCGGGGCCTCCGCCTCGGCGCAGGGCTATGATGTCGCGGCAAGCGGCAGGCTTGTCGACAGGGACAGCTGCTACAGCTTCCAGGTGCCGGCGGGATGGAAAGTTGTGGCGGGCAACCCCATTCCCTTGCTTGTCTCCGGGCCGCCTGGAGAACGCCCCTATTCGCTGCAGACCCTGCCAAGGGGATTTGCGACTCTTGCGATCGGCCGGCGATCCGACGAGGCGAAATCGATCGAGGAGCTGATGGAACTGCGGCGCCGGGCCAACGCATTTTCCTCGACGCGTAGCGTTTCCCATGCGTCGGTTACGGGCATCACGCGAGCCGTCGAGGCGCGGTGGACCGACAATGCCAACGAGCCGGGCGAGCAGACCATCGCGCTGTTCTTCGTATTTCGAGAGCAGCCCTTCGCTGCCTATCTGAGCTTCTATCGGAGCGATCGAAGGCGCGGCCAATATCCGATAGCCCTTGACCGGCTGCTCGCCAGCGTCCGGCCCTTGGCCGGTTCCACGGGATGCGCGGTTCCGGCCGGGCACAGGGACGCGCGGAGAAGCGGCGGAGGATGATCGCGCGGCGTACCCTGCTCGCCAGTGCGTTGGCGCTGCCGCTTCCGGCCCGGGCCGGCGAACCATGGGACGCGGTGGTCGACCCCGCCACCGGCACCCTCGGCGCTGCGCTGGCGCAGGCGGAGAAGGCGGGGCGCCCCTTCCGCATCCTGCTCCGGCCCGGCATCTTCACCGAGAAGCTGACGGTGCGCGTGCCCGGACTCACCCTTCAGGGCAGCCCCGGCACGGTCCTCCAATATGGCACCGCGGCCGGCACGGCGAAGCCCGGTGGCGGCAGCTGGGGTACCGGCGGATCGGGAACGCTCGCCATCGCCGCGCCGAACGTGACGCTGCGCGGCCTCACCATCCGCAACAGCTTCGACTATATCGGCGCGCGCCGGGACGGCGCCGGCAATGGCGCGCAGGCAGTGGCGCTGGCGGTGGGCCGCGAGGCGGACCATATGATCGTCGATCGCTGCGTGCTGCTCGGCTATCAGGACAGCTTCTACCTCCAGGCCCGCAGCCTGATCACCGATACCCGTATCGTCGGCGGGGTGGACTTCATTTTCGGTGGCGCGGCGGCCTGGTTCGAAGGCTGCGAGATCGTCACGCGCTACGTCCCGAACGCCGATGGCTTCGGCTATGTCGCTGCGCCCAGTACTCCCGCCGCGCAGGAATTCGGCCTGGTCTTCTCTCGCTGCCGCCTGCGCCGCGAGGCGGGCGTGCCGGATGGCTCGACCTGGCTCGGCCGCCCCTGGCGTGCCGGCGGCAACATGGCGCTCATGGGCCAGGCGGCGTTCCTCCAATGCTGGATAGACGCCCATATCCGCCGCGAAGGCTGGACCTGGATGGGATATAAGGGACCCGATGGCGAGCAGCGCCGCCTGACCCCGCCCGAGGCGCGGCTATGGGAGTTCGGCAATGCCGGGCCGGGCGCGGCGCCGGCCGGAGCCGATCGCCGGTTGCTGACGGCGGAAGCGGCGAAGCGCTTCACTCGGGCCAATGTGATCGGGTTCTAGCCCGCTGCCGCCTTCCCGGCGGACGGCGCGGCTTTCGTGCCCTTCGGGAGCCGACCCGGCCCCGCCGCGCAGGATCAGCGGATCACCAGGGTCAGCTGCCGCACCAGGCTCCGCTCGATCGGGTCGTCGAACCGGCAGCCGATATGTGCGCCGTCATTCCAGACGATGGTCGCAGGCACGGGCAGATCGTTGCGCAGGCTGAGCCATACCTTGTCGCCTGCGCCGTGCGGTGCCGCGCAGGCGAGACGGCAGCCATAGACCGAGAGATCGTGGAGCATCGCCTCGACCGGCTTGTTGCCGCGCTTCGTCACCGTAGCGCGAGTGACGAGGATGCGGTGACGCGTCGCCGCGCGCTGTTCGACGAGCGCGGGTGTCACGGTCCGATATTGCGAGAATTTGGTCGCCATCTCTCTCCGCCCCGGCGCAACCCTGCCGCGGACGGTTTAACAAGCACTTAAGGCGGTCCTCCGTCGTAGCGATCGAGGCGGAGGCGGCCGGCGCGGGTGACGATCACTCTTTGCATCACGCCGGGCCGTTGCGGCTTCCGGGCACAGACGCGGAAGTCGCCATAGATGCTGGCGTTGAACAGATTGCCGGTCGGTGCCCAGAGCTTGCGGACATTGGCCGGCAACCGGTCGAGCAACAGATCCTCGTCGGCATCGATGCCGAGGATGCGCTTCGTGCCCACCACCCAGATGCGTATCGCGGGGTTGCCGTTCGACGCGAACAGCCGGCCATGGACGGTGCGGCAGAGCATCGGAGGGCTGCCGGCCAGGGTCAGGGCGAGCAGGGAGGCGATCATTTCTCCTCCAGCACCCGCGTCACCCGTTCCGCCAGCTCCGGCCCGGCATGCAGCCCCAGCTTGCTCCGCCGCCACAGCACATCCTCGGCGGTGCGCGCCCATTCATGGTCGCGCATCCAGCGTATCTCGGTGGCGGTGAGCCCCGCGCCCAGATCCTCGCCCAGGTCGGTCAGGTCGCGCAGCATGTCGGCCAGGCCACAGCCATAGGCATGCGCCATCCGCTCGGCCCGCGCATCGCCCAGGAACGGCCAGCGTGCCTTGGCGGTGGCAACGAACCGGTCGAAATCGGCGATCGCGCCGCCGGGGAAGACGCGGGCACGCGTCACCGGCTCGACCTTCGCGCCGAGCACGGGCCCGATCTTCCCCAGCGCTTCCTCGGCCAGGGCCCGCGCCGTGGTGATCTTGCCGCCGAAGATGGAGAGCAGGGGCGGGCCGTCCTCGTCGAGCTCGAGCACATAGTCGCGCGTCACCGACTGGGCCCTGGCGGCGCCGTCGTCGTGCAGCGGCCGTACGCCGGACCAGCTCCAGACGATGTCGGCGGGCACGATCTGGCGGGTGAAATAGCGGTTCACCGCCTCGCAGAGATAGGTCCGTTCCTCCGGCGAGCACATCGCATCCTCGGGCCGGTCGACCGGGATGTCGGTGGTGCCGATTTCGGTGAAGCCGCCTTCATAGGGAATGGCGAAGACGATCCGCCGGTCGGGCTGCTGGAGGATATAGGCATGGTCGCCGTCATACAGGCTGGGCACCACGATATGGCTGCCCTTGACCAGCCGGATCCGCGAATGATTAGCAATAGCCAGCGTGTCGAGGAGGTGCCGCACCCAGGGGCCGGCGGCGTTGACCAGCCCGCGGGCGGTGACGGTGCGGCCGTCGGACAGCTCGGCGCGCCAGGCTCCGCCTTCGCGCCGGGCGGCAAGCAGCTCGGTCCGCGTCGCGATCTCGGCGCCGTGATGCGCGGCGTCGAGCGCATTGGCCAGAGTGAGGCGGGCATCGTCCACCCGGCAGTCCGAATAGACGAAGCCGCGATGGGTGCCGGCCAGCGGACCGGTGAACGCCTTGTCCCTGGCACGCAGGCTCCGCGAGCGGGGCAGGGTGGAATCGCCGCCCACCGCCAGCGCGTCGTAGAGATAGAGGCCGAGCCGGACCATCCACCAGGGCCGCACCGCATGGGCATGGGGCAGCACGAAAGTGAGCGGGCGGATCAGGTGCGGTGCCGCCTCCAGCAGCCGCTCGCGCTCGTGCAGCGCCTCGCGGACCAGGCGGAACTCGTAGCTTTCGAGATAGCGCAGCCCGCCATGGATCAGCTTGGTCGAGGCCGAGCTGGTATGGCTGGCCAGGTCGTCCTTCTCGACGAGCAGCACCTTCAGGCCGAGCAACGCAGCTTCGCGGGCGATCGCGCACCCGTTGATCCCGCCGCCGGCGATGAGCAGGTCATATGCCACGGAGGCAGGTTACGGCGTTGGCAGCGAGCCCGCGAGTCCCTATCTTGGGGGTCAATGGCAAAAACCAAAATCAAAGCAGGGCTGCCCACGCGGCAGCAGATTCTCGATTTCATCACCAATTCCGATACGCCGGCCGGCAAGCGCGAGATCGCCAAGGCCTTCGGGTTGCATGGGCAGGACAAGATCCTGCTCAAGGCCTTGCTCAAGGACATGAGCGACGAGGGGCTGATCGACGTCGCCCCGGGCCGCGCCTTCCACAGGATGGGCGGCGTGCCCAAGGTCACCGTGCTGCGCGTCACCGATGCGGACGGCGACACCACCTGGGCGGTGCCCGAGCGCTGGGAGGCCGAAGGCGTGCCCGTGCCGCGGCTTCGCGTCCGCGAAGCGCGCGGCAAGCGTTCCGCGCTCGCCATCGGCGACCGCATCCTCGCCCGCACCGAAGAGGCCGGCAACGGCTGGATCGCGCATCCGATGAAGAAGCTCGCCCGTGGCGAGGAGCTGATGCTCGGCGTGCTCAAGGAGGAGGCCGGGCGGCTCTGGCTGCAGGGCGTGGAGAAGAAGGAGCGGCGCAACTGGCCGGTCTCCGATGCCGGCGGTGCCCAATCGGGCGACCTCGTCCTCGCCGAGAAGGCCGGCCGGCCGCCGCGAATCACCGCCAAGGTGGTCGAGGTGCTGGGCGATCCCTTCGCGCCGCGCAGCTTCTCGCTGATCGCGATCCACCGGCACTCGATCCCCAATATCTTCTCGCAGGAGCTGCTCGACGAGGCCGAGCGGGTGTCCCGCCTCGATCTGGGCAAGCGGGAGGATCTTCGCCACCTGCCGATCGTCGCGATCGACCCGGCCGATGCGCGCGACCATGACGACGCGGTCTGGGCGGCGCCCGACGAGGATCCGAAGAACGACGGCGGCTGGAAGGCCGTCGTCGCGATCGCCGACGTGTCCTTCTATGTCCGCCCCGGCTCGGAGCTGGACCGCGAGGCGCGCAAGCGCGGCAACTCGGTCTATTTCCCCGATCGCGTCGTGCCGATGCTGCCCGAGATCCTCTCGGCGGAAGTCTGCTCGCTCAAGCAGGGCGAGGACCGGGCTGCGCTCGCCTGCCACCTCCAGATCGGCAGGCATGGCGAGCTGAAGAGCTGGCGCTTCACCCGCGCCGTGGTCAGCATCGCGGCCAACATCGCCTATGAGGACGCCCAGGCGGCGATCGACGGCACGCTCGATCACCCGCTGACCGAGACGGCGCTCAGGCCGCTCTGGGACTGCTGGCACGCCCTCAACAAGGCGCGCGACAAGCGCGAGCCGCTCGACCTCGATCTGCCCGAGCGCCGGATCGTGCTCGACGAGATGGGCCGCATCCTATCCGTGGCGCCGCGCGAGCGGCTCGACGCGCACAAGCTGATCGAGGACTATATGATCGCGGCGAACGTCGCCGCGGCCAAGGCGCTGGAGGCGAAGAAGGCGCCGGTGATGTACCGCATCCACGAGCCGCCGGCCCGGGAGAAGCTCGTCGCGCTGCGCGAGTACCTCAAGACCTTCGGGGTGGAGTTCGCGCTGGGCCAGGTCATCAAGCCGGCTACCTTCAACCGCATCCTCGAACGGGTGGGGGAGAGCGACTTCCGCGAGCAGGTGATGCAGCAGGTGCTGCGCACCCAGACCCAGGCCTATTATGGCCCTGCCAATCACGGCCATTTCGGCCTGTCGCTGGGCAGCTATGCGCACTTCACGTCGCCGATCCGCCGCTATGCCGATCTGATCGTCCACCGTGCGCTGGTCGAGGCCTATGCCCTGGGCCCCGGCGGGCTGACGGCCGAGGAAGCCGCGGGAATGGAGCGGATCGGCGAGAGCATCTCCAGCCTGGAGCGCCGGGCGATGGAGGCCGAGCGGGAGACCATCGACCGCTATGTCGCTGCCTATCTCGCCAACCATGTCGGCGAAATATTGGAGGCGCGGATCACCGGGGTGCAGAGCTTCGGCTTCTTCGCCACGGTGGACGGCGTCGGCGGCGACGGGCTGGTCGCGGCGCGGGACCTGGGCACCGAATATTTCCGCTATGACGAGGCCGGGCAACGGCTGGTGGGCGACGAGAGCGGCGAGGAATTCACCCTGGGCCAGCGCCTCCGGCTCCGGCTGGTGGAGGCCAATCCGGTTTCCGGCGCACTCCGCTTCGAACTGCCCGACGGCAAGGGTTCGGCGGGCCCGTCCGCCTTTGCCAGGGATCGCGGCAAGGGGCGCCCCCGCCCCATCAAGCGCCGCGGCCGGCCGCCCAACATCCGGCACAAGAGCCGTTGAGCGAGGACGATTGAACCGGCGGGCGCAGGGGTTTATGCTCGCATCCTAATATTCCGGGGGAACCGACCCGATGTCGACGCCCGTCCTCTTGGTTCTGGCCCGCGCCGCCGCACCGGCATGGGGCAGGCCGGGGATGTCCCGATGATGTTCAGGTCCCATGCGCCAGTCTCCATCGGCGCCCTGGCCATGCGGGCGCGGCAGCGGATCCGCGCGCATTTCTTTGCCCAGCACGCAGTGAGCGCCGAGGAGGCGGTCTCCTTCGTGCCCCAGGACCGGATCGAGCGAACCCAGTTCGAGCGCATGCGCGGCGCCGGCATCGTCCACGAGGTGGGGGCGGGGCGCTACTGGTTCGACCTCGCCGCCTTCCGGAAGCAGCTGGACCGTACCCGGGCGATCATGGTGCCGGTGGTGATCGTCCTCTGCCTCGCCGCCGCCGGGGTAACGATGCTGTTCTACTGATCAGTCGACCGCAAAGCTGAGGCCGGCATGCGCCTCCAGCCGCCTGGCCAGCGGCGCGGCCATCAGGCCTCCCGCCGTCCAGATGCCGCCCTTGCCCGCCGCCGGCACATCCTCGATCAGGCAGAGCGCGCTCTCGGCGATCATCTTGCTGGTCGAGCCATAGCCGGGATCCCGGTCCCCCTTCACTATGGCCGAGAGGCGCTGTCCGTCGGGCATCTCCGCCACGAAGGCGATGTCGTAGAAGCCGGTCTCGCGCTCCTCCTTGCTCGGCCCCTCGCCCGGTGCCGGGCCCTTGTCCGCCGCCATCGGATTGATCTTGGCCATCGCCTCGGCCGCGGCCTTGCCGATCTCGCCAAGGCCGGGAACGACCAGCATCTCGTCATATTGGAAGTCCGCGCCATAGGGCTGGCCGGCGAGGAAGTTCGAGCGATGGACGTTCTTGGTGTTGATCACTGCCATCATGAAGGGCGCGACCCAGGCGTCGATCGCTTCGTCATGATAGGGAACCATGCCGTTTGGCTGGGCGGGGCCCGCGAAGCCCGGCGTGAGCGCGAAGGGATCGAGCATCAGCTTGAGGATCGCGGGGTCCCTGGCCGCCGCGGCCATCGAAGCCTTGCCGCTGGCGAAGGTGCCGCCCGAGAAGGTGCCCTTCATCGCCCGCACCCGGCCCTTCACGCGCGGCGCCGGCCGGCCGAAGCGGGCGATCGCCGCCTGCTGCACGGTCCACACGCCGAGATCGAAGGGGATCGAATCGAAACCGCAGGAGAAGACGATGCGCGCGCCGCTGGCCTTGGCCGCGTCTTCGTATTTGCGGATCATCTGGCCCATCCACGCCGGCTCGCCGCACAGGTCGACATAGGCGGTGCCCGTCTCGACACAGGCGGCGAGCAGCGCCTCGCCATGGAGCTGATAGGGGCCGACCGTGGTGATCACCACCGTGGCGCGGGCAACCATCGCCTTCAGCGCGGCGGGATCATCGGCATTGGCGGTGAGCAGCGGAGTCGACGCCGGCGCGCCGATCTCGTCCCGGACCTCCTGCAGCTTGGTGAGCGAGCGCCCGGCCATCGCCCATTTCACGTCCGGATAATGGCCCGCAAGATATTCGGCGACGAGGCGGCCGGTGAAGCCGGTGGCGCCATAGACGATGATATCGAATTCGCGGTCTGCCATCTGCTCGTTTCCTGCTCCTTGACGTTCAACCGCGTAGTTGAACGATTCATTGATTCCGTTGACGCTCCCGATCGCACGTACAGGAGTGCCGCGCCTTGCCCTCCGCCCGAAGCGATGGCTCCGAACGGATTTGAGTGAAGCAGAGGAAGGCCAATATTGGAAGAGGCGGTATGGTGATCGAGCGCGTCGCCGCTGCTTCGCATCAAGCTGGCACGGCGTTCAGTCCCGCGCCTCGCGCAGCGCATTCCACAGCGTCTTCACGTCGCGGTTGAGCGCCCCCAGCTCCTCGCCGTGCATCCCCGAGCGGGCCAGCAGTTCCTCCGCCAGGCAGCCGCATTCCTCGCGCATGTGGCGGCCGCGATCGGTGAGGCGCACCTGGACCTGGCGCTCGTCCTGCGGATTGCGTTCGCGGGTGACGAAGCGTGCCGCTTCGAGCCGCTTCACCAGCGGGGTCACCGTGCTCGATTCGAGTGCGAGCCGATCGGCGATGGCCCCGACGGTGCGGCCGTCCTGCTCCCACAGCGCATGGAGCACCAGATATTGCGGATAGGTGATGCCGAGCCGGTCGAGCATCGGCTTGTAGGCGCGCGTGATCGCCATGCTCGTCGCGTAGAGCGAGAAGCAGAGCTGGTCGTCGAGGGGCATCGCGGCGGGCATGGTCGTCTCCTTGGCCGAGGCCGATATCATCAAAAACCATATCGCGATAACGAATTCGCTGGACAAGCCCCGATTCATCCATTAGCTGAATAATATCGCAATAAACAATATCGCGAGCTTAAATAAGGAGATCGAGCATGTCGGTTGACGTAAAGTACAGCACCCGCGCCACGGCCACCGGCGGCCGCGACGGCGAGGCCCGCAGCGAGGACGGGCGTTTCGTCGCCAGGCTCTCGACGCCGAAGGAACTGGGCGGCGCGGGCGGCGAGGGGACCAATCCCGAGCAGTTGTTCGCAGCCGGCTATTCGGCCTGCTTCATCGGCGCGCTGAAGGTTGCGGGCGCGCAGCTCAAGATCAAGGTTCCGGCCGAAACCAGCGTGACCGCGACCGTCGGCATCGGACCGCGCGCGGCGGGCGGTTTCGGCATCGCCGCCGACCTGGAAATCAGCCTGCCCGGCGTGGAGCGCGCCGATGCGGAGAAGCTCGTCCAGGCCGCGCACCAGATCTGCCCCTATTCGAATGCGACCCGCAACAATCTCGATGTGGGCCTGACGATCGCCTGAGGCATCCTTCCGCCCGATCGCTGCCGGCCCGCCGGGGCACGGAGCCCCGGCACCGTTGCGGGCCGGCAGCCGATCGGGATCGGCCGGTTCGGTCCGCCGCGAAGCCCGTGTCAGGCCTCGTGGAACTGCAACGCGGCCAGCCGGGCGTAGAGGCCGCCCCGCGCGACCAGCTCGGCATGGGTGCCGGTCTCGACGATGCGGCCTTCCTCCATGACGATGATCCGGCCGGCGGCGCGCACCGTGGCGAGGCGATGGGCGATGACGAGCGTGGTGCGGTGCTCCATCAGCCGCTCGAGCGCGTCCTGGACAAGGCGTTCGCTCTCGGCGTCGAGCGCGGAGGTGGCTTCGTCGAGCAGCAATATGGGAGCGTCGCGGAGCAGCGCGCGGGCGATGGCGACGCGCTGGCGCTGTCCGCCCGAAAGCCGCGCACCGCCTTCGCCGAGGAAGGTGTCGAGGCCCTGGGGCAGGTCGCGCAGGAAATCGGCGGCGTTGGCGGCTTCGGCGGCGGCCCAGATCTGGTTGTCGGTCGCGCCCCAGGCGCCATAGCGCAGATTGTCGCGCGCCGAGGCGCCGAAGATCACCGTCTCCTGCGGCACCATCGCCATGCGCGCGCGGATATCGGCCGGATCGGCCGCCGGGACCGGTACACCGTCGACACGGACTTCGCCGCCATCGGGATCGTAGAAGCGCTGGAGCAGCTGGAAGAGCGTCGACTTGCCGGCGCCCGAGGGGCCGACCACCGCCACCGTCTCGCCGGGGCGGACCTCGAGCGAGAAGTCGGTGAGCGCGGCGCTGTCCGGGCGGGTGGGATAGCGGAAGGTGACCCGGTCGAAGGCTAGCGCGCCCTGGGGCGGCTGGGGAAGTGGCACGGGGCTGGCGGGGGCCGCGATGTCGGGCTGCTGATGGAGCAGTTCGGCGAGGCGGCTGGCCGCGCCCGAGGCGCGCAGCAGGTCGCCATAGACTTCGGTAAGCGCACCGAACGAGCCGGTGACGAGGCCGGCGGTGAGGACGAACGCCATGATCGAGCCGCCCGATAGCCGGCCGGCGGCGACATCGGCCACCGCGGCCCATACGATCAGCGTGATCGCCGTGAACAGCGAGCCGATCACCAGCGCCGTCATGATCGCGCGCAGGCCGAAGCGGCGCTTGCCGGCTTCGAAGGTGCGGGTGACGGCGCCCTGGAAGCGCTCGGCCTCGCGCTGCTCCTGCCCGAAGGCCTGGACGATGCGCATCGCGCCCAGCGTCTCCGAGGCGATCGCGCCCACATCGGCCACCCGGTCCTGGCTGGTGCGCGAGAATTGCCGCACCCGGCTGCCCAGCCAGACGATCGGCAGGATGGTGACCGGGATGCCGACGACCAGATAGGCGGCGATCTTGGGCGCGAGCGCGAAGAGATAGATGACGCCGCCCGCGCCGGTGAGCAGGTTCCTGAGCGCGATCGAGACGGTGGAGCCGACCACCTGCTCGACGACCGCGGTGTCCGCGGTGAGGCGCGAGGCGATCTCGGACGGGCGGTTCTCCTCGAACCATTTGGGCGGGAGGCGGAGCAGGTTGCGGTGCACCGCCATGCGCAGGTCCGCGACGGTGCGTTCGGCCAGCCAGGAAACGAAATAGAAGCGGACCGCGGTGAAGGCCGCGAGCGCCACGACGACGAGCAGCAGTCCCTGGAAATAGATGCCGATCCGGCTGGTGTCCGCTCCGGCGGCGAAGCCGTGGTCGACGATCTTCTGGAAGGTGCGGGGGATCAGCAGCGTCGTCAGCGACGAGCCGATCAGCGCGACGATCGCGATCAGCAGCTGAAGCGGATAGCGCCGCGTGAAGCCCCAAACGACCAGGAGATTGGAGATCTTGCGCCGCTGCGGCCCATCGGACGGGGGGAGCGCGGGCGCAGGCGGGACGGGTTCGGCCATGCGCGGCGGACTAGCGCGATTGGAGAGAGAGGGGAACCGTCCTTTGCCGGGACGGGTTGCCCGGATATCCACAGGAATTCCGGAACGGCCAGTTCGTCGTGTGTACAGAGGGGGTTAGCCGGATATCGACTGCGATTTCGTGGTTGCGGTATGGGAGCTGCGGATCGTTCCGTCGCATTACGGCCTTGCCCGGCGTTGCGCCGCAGCACGGCTCGCCTATAACGCTAACATAGCCGCCGCCGTTTTTGGGGAGGGGGACGGCGGAAGGGACGCAATGCTGTACGACGCTTATGAGATTCAGCGCTCGCTTCTCGCAGGTGCGAGCGCGCTGGCCAATTTTTCCGCGGGGCTGTTGAACAATCCGGCCAATCCGTTCGCCTATTTCGGCGGCGGACCGGTGCTCGCCTCGGCGCTCGAAGTGTTCGCCCATGCCTCCGCTCCCCGCGGCAAGCCGGAATTCGGGCTCGATCATACGACGGTCGACGGCCGGCAGGTCGAGGTTCATGAGGAAGTGGTACTGCGCAAGCCGTTCGGCCAGCTCAAGCGCTTCGTGCGCACGGGCGTGGAAGGCGGCCCGAAGCTGCTGATCGTCGCGCCGATGTCCGGCCACTATGCCACGCTGCTGCGCGGCACGGTCGAGCGCATGCTGCCGGTGGCGGACGTCTACATCACCGATTGGCGCGACGCGAAGCTGGTGTCGCTCGCGCATGGCCGCTTCGACCTGGACGACTATATCGATTATCTGGTCGAGTTCCTCGCCTTCATCGGCAAGGACGGCGATCCGCGGCCGCATGTGCTGGCGGTATGCCAGCCCTCGGTGCCGGCCTATGCCGCCGTCGCGGTGATGAGCGCCGACGCGCATCCGAATCGCCCCGCGACGCTCACCATGATGGGCGGCCCGATCGACACGCGCGAAGCGCCGACCGCAGTGAACACGCTCGCCACCGAGCGGCCGTTCAGCTGGTTCGAGCAGAACGTCATCGCCACCGTGCCGATGAGCTATGCCGGGGCGGGACGGAAAGTCTATCCGGGCTTCCTGCAGCTCGCGGGCTTCATGACGATGAACCTCGGCAACCACATGATCTCGCACTGGGAGATGTTCAAGCATCTCGTCCAGGGCGATGACGAGAGCGCCGACGCGACGATGAAATTCTACGAGGAGTACCGCTCGGTCTGCGACATGACCGCCGAATTCTATCTCCAGACGATCGACACGGTGTTCCAGGCGCATGCGCTGCCCCGGGGCACGATGACGCATCGCGGGCGCAAGGTGGATCCGGCGGCGATCCGGGACGTGGCCATCCTCGCGATCGAGGGCGAGAAGGACGATATTTCGGGCATCGGCCAGACCAGGGCGGCGCTGACCATCGCGACTGCGCTTCCCGAGGATCTGAAGCATTATCACCTCGCCGAGGGCGTGGGCCATTACGGCATCTTCAACGGCTCCAAGTGGCGCAATCGCATCGCGCCGATCCTGGAACAGTGGATGGCGGCGAATCCGGGCTGAGCGGCGTGGCTCTCCCCTCCCTGGAACGGAGGGGAGGCCGGATCAGTTATATTCGCTGGTCGCGACTATGCTCCAGATCAGCCAGGCGACGCCGATCCAGATCGCCAGGATGAGCAGCACGCCGGGCCAGCTGACCGGCCGCTGCGTCTCGATCTCGGCGCGGGCGCGGTGCTCGGCAAAGAGCGCGGGCGGGATCAGCTTCTCGAACAGCCAGACGCCGAGCGGAATGACGATCGCATCGTCGACGAGGCCGAGGACCGGAATGAAATCCGGGATCAGGTCGATCGGCGAAAGCGCATAGGCGGCGACCAGCACGCCGACCAGCTTGGCGAGCAACGGCGTGCGCGGATCGCGCACCGCGAACCAGATGGCGTGCGCTTCGGTGCGAATGCGGTGCGCTAGCGATGGGCCGGTCATGGGGACGGGGTGGCTCGGGCCGCTCCCAGCGTCAAGCGCCATCCATCACCCCCGGCGACGACACGCGGCAGATGGCGTCAGGCGTTCCCATAGGCGGCAGCCGCGCCGATCAGTTCGAGATCGTTGCGGTTGACCAGCACTGCCGGGACGTCGGAGAGCTGGCGGCGGAACGCGGCCTTGCCCTCCATCCGGCGGCGGAAGCCCGGATCCAGGAGATGGGAGTGGAGCGCGCGGCTGATCGCGCCGGTGAGGTAGACGCCGTCCCAGGCGCCGAAGGCGAGCGCGAGATCCCCGGCAAAGGCACCAAGATGCTCGACGAACATGCGCACCACCGCCGCCGCGATCGGGTCGCGCGCGGTGCTGCGGGTGATGTCCTCGGGCGAGGCTATCCTGATGCCTCCGGACAATGCTTCATAGGCGAGGCAGAGTCCCGGCGCGCTGACCAGCGTCTCCACGTCGAGCGCATGGCCGCGCTTCCGGCAGAACTCGGCGAACTTGCGTTCGTCCGCCGTCTCGGGCGCGAAGGCGATGTGGCCGGCCTCGCTCTGCACGGGGACGAGCCGCCCGCCCGCGCTGATCAACGCGGCGACGCCGAGCCCGGTGCCGGTCCCGATCACGACATAGGTGCCGCCGGGCTCCACTGCGCGCGGCGGCGGCCCGTGCAGCGGGGTGAAGGCGCTGGGCGGCAGGGTGGTGAGCGCCAGCGCATTGGCGGCGCATTCGTTGAGCGCGCGAGGCGGCGCGCGCAGCACCGCCTCGACGCCGGCGAGCGAGATGTACCAGCGGCTGCCGGTCAGGTTGATCAGGTCGCCGCGCGCCGCGCCGGCCACGGCCAGCACGCTCGGCAGCCGCGCGTCCTGAAGTCCCAGGCCGCTCAGATAGGAGACGAGAGCGCTGGTGAAGGTGGGATGCTCGCTGGTCGAGAACCGCCGGATGTCGCGTGGCGCCGGCCCCGCCTCGCCGCCGGTCAGCCCGAACCGCACCGATTGGCGGCCGATATCGGCCACCAACGCCAAGCCTTCGCCCATCGACGCACCCCCTGTCTGATCGGCCCCGCTTTGCGGAGTCCGAATACTGTTATCGCTAACAGTCGCCCCATGAGCAACAAGATTGCGATTGGCAGCGTTGTCAGAGAGTAAAGCGAACAAAGCCATTCGTGCAAGCGGCTTTGTTACAAGCGAATTTACAGCGTTACACAGGGAGTTACAGGAGGACGGGGGCGTGGATTCCGACATATCCTCTCGCCGACCAACTTCGGGAGAGAGACGGATGAAGGTGCCTTTCGCGATTCTGCTGGCGGTGGGCCTTGGCCATGCTGCGCCGGCCCTTGCCCAGTCCGCCGCGCCGTCGCCGCTGCTGGGCAGCTGGGCAGTGGATGTCGAGCGCTTGCCCATGCCGCCCGAGGCGCGGCCGAAGAGCGTGACGATCAGCTATGCCGATATCGGCGGCGGCAAGTGGCGGACCAGTGTCGACATCGTCGGCAAGGACTATGAGAACCACACGGCCGGCACCTACACGCCCGACGGGACCCCCTATATCGTGGAGGGCAGCCCCGAGGCGGACATCGCCGCGGTGCAGCTGCCGGCGCCCAATGTGCTGGTGATGGTGCTGGGCAAGGGCGGGATCCCCGCCTCGACCCGGGTCTACACGGTCGCGCCGGACGGGAAGACGATGATCGAGACCGCCGGCTATATCGGCGAAGGCGGCAAGCCGGTGATGCGGACGAACTATTTCACGCGGGTCCGGTAGACATATCCATTACGGGCCAGTCTCGCCGCACGCGACCGCTCCGGATGTAGGGTTGGCATGGCGGCAATCCCGCCGCCGCAACAGAAAGGTGAACCTATGTCATTCGCCGATCTGTGCCTGTTCCTGGGCGTCCTGTTTGCCTTTGCGACTTCGGTCGTGAAGGCGATCGAGATGGCTCGAAAGAAATAGGTACACGGGCGCGGCTCGAGCTGACACTCGGGCCCCAAACGTTTGAGCCCCGGTTGCTGACACAACCGGGGCTCACAGAAAGGCGCCTATGTCATCGCCTGCCGGCTGGATACCATGGCGGGCGTCGATCTTCAATGAACAGCGACGGGAGGGGCCCGGCCCGCCAGCCGGGCCCCGAACGATATGGGCCCCGGTCGCTGCCACGACCGAGGCCCATATCAACGGGACAAGCCCAATGAGTCTTGCGAGACCTTTGCAATCCCGCAGGCGTCAATTTTCAATGACGCGGCTCACAGCACCTCGAACAGGCCCGCCGCGCCCATGCCGCCGCCGATGCACATGGTGACGACCACATATTTGGCGCCGCGGCGCTTGCCTTCGATCAGCGCATGGCCGGTCATGCGCGCGCCGCTCATGCCATAGGGATGGCCGATCGAGATCGCGCCGCCGTTCACGTTCAGCAGTTCGTTCGGGATGCCGAGCTGGTCCTGGCAATAGAGCACCTGCACCGCGAAAGCCTCGTTCAGCTCCCACAGGCCGATATCGTCCATCTTGAGGTTGTAGCGTTCGAGCAGCTTCGGGATCGCGAAGACCGGGCCGATGCCCATCTCGTCCGGCTTGGTGCCGGCAACGGCCATGCCGACATAGCGGCCGAGCGGGGTAAGGCCGCGCTTCTCGGCCACCTTCTCCTCCATCAGCACACTGGCCGACGAGCCGTCCGACAGCTGCGAGGCATTGCCGGCGGTGACGGTGCCGTTCGGCAGCACCGGCTGGAGCGAGGCCAGGCCCTCGGCGGTCGTCTCGGGGCGGTTGCCCTCGTCCTTGGCGAGCGTGATCTCCTTCTGGGAGACTTCCTTGGTCTCCTTGTTGACGACGTTCATCGTCGCCGTGACCGACACGATCTCGTCGTCGAACTTGCCCGCGGCCTGCGCGGCGGCGGTGCGCTGCTGCGACTGCAGGGCATAGGCATCGCAACGGTCGCGGCCGATGCCGTAGCGGGCGGCGACCACTTCGGCGGTCTGCAGCATCGGCATGTAGATGTCGCCGTGCATCGCGAGCAGCTCGCGATCGGGCTCGACGCGCATCTGCGGGGTCTGGACCAGGCTGATCGATTCGAGGCCACCGCCAATGGCGATGTCCATATTGTCGACGATGATCTCCTTTGCGGCAGTCGCGATGGCCATCAGGCCCGAGGCGCACTGGCGGTCGACCGACATGCCGGCGACCGTGACGGGCAGGCCGGCGCGCAGCAGCGCGGTGCGGGCGATATTGCCGGCGGTGCTGCCCTGCTGGAGCGCGGCGCCGAACACGACGTCCTGCACTTCCGCCGGATCGATGCCGGCGCGCTCGACCGCGGCCTTGATCGAATAGGCGCCGAGCGTCGGCGCCGGCGTGGCGTTGAACGCGCCGCGATAGGCGCGGCCGATGCCGGTACGGGCGGTGGAGACGATGACTGCGGAGCGAGACATGGACTTATTCTCCTTCAGGCGGCGGGAAAGCGTGCCGCTTGGGTTTCAAGTGGAAGATCGAACGCGCCGCAGATGAGCGCCACGCCGTGGTAGAAGGCGACGAGCTGGACGATTTCGAACGCCTGCTCGTCGCTGAAATATGCCTTGAGGCCGGCCCATGCGGCGTCGCCCAGCCGGCGTTCGTCGAGCAAGGCGTCGACCGTGGCGAGGAGCACGCGCTCCGCCGGGCTCCATATCGAGGCGTCGGCAGGCCCGTGCACGGTGGCGTGGAGCTGGGCCGCGTCCAGTTCGACGGCCGGCGCGAAAATCGCCGCGTGAACGCCCCACTCATATTCGCAGCCGCACCGCGCCGTCGTGCGGTGGATGACGATCTCGCGCTGCCGAAGCGAGAGCGGGCCCTCGCGGTCGAGCAGCGAGCCGGCCGAGAATTTCGTCCAGGCGCGATCCGATCTGGCCAGCGTGGTGAACAGTCGTAGCGGCTCGGCGCCGCGCATCAGCACCTTCATCTGGGCATCGAACGCGGGCGGGAACGGCCTTTCGAGGGGAGCGATGCGAGGCGCGCTCATACATATACCAGCGCGATCCACTCGGCGATCAGCGCGGGCTTCGCCTCGCCCTCGATCTCGAGCGTATATTCCTGGACCTGTTCCCAGACGCCGGGCTTGCGCTCGGTGAATTTCAGCAATTTGAAACGGCCGCGGACGCGCTTGCCCGAGCGTACCGGTTGCATGAAGCGGACTTTATTACCGCCATAATTGACTCCCATCCTCGTGCCCTCGATCGCCGGCGCATCGGTGCGCGCGGCGAGCATCGGCATCAGCGAGAGCGTGAGGAAGCCATGGGCAATGGTGCCGCCGAACGGCGTCTGCGCGGCGCGGACGGGATCGACATGGATGAACTGGTGGTCGCCGGTCGCCTCGGCGAACTGGTCGATCATCGCCTGGGTCACTTCCACCCAGTCGGAAACGCGTTCGGTGCCGATGCTCTCGGCCATCTGCTGCACGGTGATCGTCGCCAAGATAGCGGTCCTCTTGCCTGTTTCGCGCCCATCTAGGGGCGGGGCGGGGCCTCCCGCAAGCCTCGGCCGACCGGAAATTTGAAAGATGGGGCTGACGTAGCGTCCGCTGGCAGCAAACCCCGGAGATACGGGGAGGAATTTCCGAACCCGATATTCGAAAGCGGTCGGCGACTCAGGCCGGACCGTCGGCTAGTGGCCTGGCGCCGCGCCTTTCCAGATCGGCGAGCAGCACTTCGATCGCCCAGGTGCAGGCGGCGGCGGCCCCGGCGCCGTCCATGTCCCATTGGTCGCGCATCTCGCGCCAGGCGAAGCCGCTGCCCAGATATTGGAACATCGCGATCGCGCGGGTGCGATCGGGCTCGGCGAGCGCCTCGACCCGGGGGGCAAGCATCGCGCGGAAGGCGGCGACGCGTTCCTCCTTCATCACGTTGCGGATCGCGCGGCCTTCGGCGCTGGCCATCACCACCGTCATCGCATCCGCCTTGTCGTCGAAATTGGCGAAGCGCGAGGCCACGCCACCGACGAATTCGCCGAGGGTCTTCGGAATGCCGCCGGCGGGGCCGATGCGCGCCCAGGCCGCCGCGCGCAGCGCCGCCTGGTCCGGGCAATAGCGATAGACGGTGCGGCGCGAGACGCCCGCGCGCGTCGCGACCAGGTCGTGGTTGAGCCGGTCCCCCTCCGCCATCAGCGCCAGGATCGCATCGTCGATCCTCGCACGGGTATGGGCATTGTCGGGGCCTTCGGGCCTGGCCGGGTCGGTGAGCAGGAAATTCCGTTTGGACATGCCGATCCCATAGCCGTGGCACAAAAAGTGTCAAATATAGATTGACACAAATTGTGCCATGTGTATTGGATGAATAATACACAGACTCGGGGAGTGTGCGGATGTTGTTTCATGTTTCGATCGACGCGGACGATCCGCGACATGTCGCCGAAGTCATCGCCGAGCTGTGGGGCGGAGTGGCGTTGCCCTTTCCGCCGGTGATCGCGGGCAGCTGGATGGCGATGGCGGGCGACGACCGCCGCACCACGGTGGAGGTCTATCCGCGGGGCACCGAGCTGGTGGAGGCGGAGGGCGATGCCGATGCGATGGGCGTGATCGGCGGCAACGGCGCGCGCTCGGCCACGCATCTCGCCATCGCGACGGACAAGGGCGTGGAGGAGGTCCTGGCGCTGGCGAAGCGCGAAGGCTGGCCGGTGAAGTATCGCAAGCGCGGGGGCGTGTTCGGCGTGCTCGAGCTGTGGGTCGAGGGCAGCCGGATGATCGAGGTGCTCACGCCGGAGATGCAGGCCGAGTACCGGGCCGGGCTGACGGTGGAGAATTGGCGGGGCTTTCTGAGTGCGGCCGGGATGGCGCCCGCCGCCTGAGCGCTCACCCGCCGCTGTTGGCGTGGAGGATGTTGCCGTCCGGGTCCTTGAACCAGATGGCGCGGAAATCGCCGAGGATATGGACGCCGTCCTCCACCCGGTCGAAGCCGCCGGGATATTCCTCCAGCTTCACGCCCTTCCCGCGCAAGGCGGCGGCGATCGCTTCCAGATCGTCATGCACGTCGAAGACCACGGCATTGGCCTGGTTGGTGCCGGCGAAGTCGCTGCGATAGACGTTGAGCAGCGTGGTGCCGGTGCGCAGCAGCAAGACCTCGCCATGATCCGCCACCAGCGGCAGGCCGAGCGTCCCGGTGTAGAAGGCCTTGGCGATGGCGATGTCCCGGCAGGGGAGGATCGCGTGGCTGCTATGGTCCTTGAGCATGGGATCTTCACTCCGGATCGTCACCGGCGCGGGCGCTCAGGCCCTGGCTTCCGCCGGATAGGGCAGGATGAACTTGCCGCTGGGATCGGCGGTATAGCTGGTCTGGGTGGGATAGGGGATCGAGATGCCTTCCGCGGCGAACCGGCGCAGGATCGCGAACATGATCCTGTCGCGCACCAGCTGGGCGTGCGGCACGTCGTCGCCGGCCACGTCGAACTCGATCACGAAATCGATCGAGCTGGCGCCGAAGCCTTCCGTGCTGGCGCGCGAGAGCGTGCCGCCGGCCTGCTCGACGATTTCCCGGAACATCGCGGGCAGCGCCTCGAGCTTCTCGACCGGCGTTTCATAGGCGACGCCGATCGGCAGCTTGGTGCGGGTATGGTGGCGCAGCGAGAGGTTCTCGATCAGCTTGTCGAGCAGCTGCTTGTTCGAGAAGACCAGCTCCTCGCCGATGAACGAGCGGATGCGCGTGCTCATCAGGCCGATCGACACGACGGTGCCGCTGTTGCGGTCGAAGCGGATCTTGTCGCCGACGCGGAAGGGCCGATCGAAGAGGATGGTCAGCGCGGCGAAGAGGTTGGCGAAGATGCCCTGCGCGGCAAGACCGATGGCGATGCCGCCGACGCCGAGACCGGCGACCAGGCCGGTGACGTTCACGCCCAGATTGCCGAGTACCATCACCGTCGCGATGGCGAAGAGCACCACCGTGATCAGGATACGGATGATGCCGAGCGCGCTGGCAAGGCCGGAGCCGTGATAATTGTCGGCCGTCGTCTTGCGCTCGATCGCGCCGAAGATCAGCTCGCGCAGCCAGATCGCGCACTGGAACGCGGCCGAGATGGTGAAGAGGAACTCGACTGTGCTCTCGACCATCCGGGGGGGATTGGCATAGCCGGTAACCAGCCGGATCGAGACCATCAGGATGAAGAAATTCCCGGTCCTGGCGACCGCGCGGCCGATGACCGCGTACCAGTTGGCCACGCCCTCGCCCTTCTTGCACACCCGCGCGCCCCAGCCCTTGATCGCCTGGAGGAGGAAGAACACCGCGATGGCGATGCCGGTGGCGATCAGGATCTGGAGCCAGTGCGACTGGGCCCAGGCCCAGCTGTCGTTGGCGAAGGCCTCTGCCTGGATCTCGAGGTCGTCGCTCTGCGGGAAGCCGGTGGCGGTGCGGTTGATGATCATGCGGCCTTTCGGGGCTGTTGGTGCGCGGCGAGATCGTCGAGAAAGGCGATCAGGCCGCGTTCGTAACGATTGAGCCAGCGCGTGGCGCGGGGCAAGTGGAGACCGGCGCGCCACGCCGCCTGGGCCTCGCGATCCTTGGCGAGATCGACGAGCGCGGGGTGGACATAGGATTTGCGGGCGATGGCGGGCGTGTTGCCCAGCGCCGCGGTCACCGGCGCGAGCATCGCCTTGAGGCCGAGAGGGGCGCTCGCTTCGGCCAGCGCGCGGAAGGCGAGCACGCTGGCGCCCCAGGTGCGGAAATGCTTGGCGGTGAAGTCCTCCGCCATGGCCGCGCGGATATAGGCGTTGACGTCAGTCGAAGTGACCGGGTGCGCCTCGCCGGCTTCGTCGAGCCAGCGGAACAGGTGCTGCCCGGGCAGGTCCTGGCACTTCCTGACGAAACGGCTGAGCGAGCCGTCGGTGATCGTCAGCACGCGCAGCCGGCCCGACTTGGCGTGGAACTGGAGGCGGAGCGTGCGCCCCGTCACCCGGGCGTGGCGCTTGCGGAGCGTGGTGGCACCGAAGCTCCTGTTCGCCTGGGCATATTGCTCGTTGCCCACCCGGATGCTGCCGAGGTCGAGCAGGCGGACCACGGCGGCGACGGCCTTTTCCCTGCACAGGCCGCGCAGGCCGAGATCGCGCGCCACCCGGGCGCGGAGCCTTGCCAGATGCGCGCCGAAATCGGCGCAGCGATCATATTTCGCGGCCTCCTGCGCCTCGCGGAAGGCGGCGTGGTAGCGATATTGCTTGCGGCCCTTCTCGTCCTGGCCGGTCGCCTGGATATGGCCGTGCGGATCCGGGCAGAACCAGGCATTCGCATAGGCCGGGGGCAGGCCGATCGCGTTCAGCCGGTCGATCGTGTCGCGATCGGCGATGCGCTTGCCGTCCGCATCCCGATAGCCCCAGCCGTGGCGCACCTTGCGCCGGGTAATGCCGGGCTGCTGGTCGTCGACATAGACGATCTCGGTATCGGGCATGGGCCTCCTCGCAATGCCCCGGTCAATGCGCGGCCCTTCGCTTCGTTCCGGACGCGGGCTAGGGGAGGGCCCGTTTCGGCGCGCGCCGGGGGAGCCCGGCCGCGTTCACCCAGCGCTGCGCCGGGCGCTCGACCAGATGGTAGAGCGCGATCGAGGCGAGGAGCACGAGCAGCAGGAATCCGCCGACCAGCGGCCAGGGCACGGCATGCTCGTTCTCGACAAAGGCGAGCTTGAAGGCGAACCAGAGGAGATAATGGGAGAGATAGGTCGCGTAGCTGATCTCGCCCAGATAATGGATCCAGCCCGCCTCGAGCGGATTGCCGCGGCGCGCGGCGGTGAGCCCCAGGGCGAGCAGCAGGGCGGCGAAGGCGGCGGGCGCGGCGAAGGTCTCGGGCAGGCCGAGTGCCCAGCCGATGCCCAGAGCGAACGCGAGCCCGAAGCCGGCCAGCGCGGGGAGGCGCCAATGGTCGCGCCAGCGCAGCCACAGCGCGGCGATCGCGGTGCCGGCGGCGAACTCGATCACGCAGCGGACCAGGCCCAGGCTGGTGATTTCCTGGCCGAGCGCCCAGGCGCCGCGGCTGGCGAAGATCGCATGGAGCAGGCCGAGCAGCGCGGCGATGGCGGCGATCACCGCCCAGCTCGGCACGCGGCGCCAGTCGATCGCAAGGGCGAGCAGCGGGAAGAGCAGATAGGCGCCCAGCTCGCAGGAGATCGACCAGGCGGGATCGTTCCAGGTCAGATGCTCGGTGAAGCCCCAGTTCTGGAGCAGCAGCACATGGAGCGGCAGCTCGTGCCAGGGGAACTGGTCGCTGCCCCGGCCGGTGAGTTCCAGCGTCGCCGCGATCGCCACGCCCACTCCGAGCATGAACAGATGGAGCGGCCAGACCCGGGCGACCCGGCGCCGCAGGAAGCCGGGGATCGCCGCCGGCCCGCCGGCGCGGACGCGCTCGCTCCAGGTCATCCAGATGACGAAGCCGGAGAGCAGGAAGAAGAAGTCGACCGCCAGATAGCCCTTGGCGAGCAGGTGCAGCTCCGGATCGGGCAGGCCCAGCGCGAAGCGGATGTGGAAGAACACCACGAACCAGGCCGCGATGCCGCGGACGCTGGTCAGGGCCCTGAGTTCCCCCCTGACCTGTTCCCCCTTGGCCTGTTCGCCCTTCATGCCAGTGCCGGCCTTGCCTTGCGCAGCGGCCGCCAGCGCGCTTCCTCGCGCTTGCGGGCCATATAGGTGTCGAGCCCGATCTGTGCCCCGATCAGCATGTAGACGAAGGGCTGGAAGGCGATGGCGATGAAGGTGGCGCCGAGCATGTAGACGATGTGCGCGGTCTGCAGCGCCGAGGCGAGCGGGGCGACCCATTCCTGGCCGGGCTCGGGCTTCTTGTAGCGCTGGCGCAGCACTTCCATGCGGAAGATGCCGAGCAGGTTGATCGTCAGCCACAGCGCCAGGCCGGGATAGCCCTGTTCGCCGAGCATCTCGAAATAGGCGCTGTGATAGGCGCGGGCCTTGTCCACCTCGAGGCTGCGGTCGACGGTCGCCTGGCCGGCACCGTCGCTCTCCACTGCCACCTTCTCGTAGCGGATATGGTTCTGGCGATAGGCTTCGAACCCGCCGCCCATCGGATGAGTCTTGGCATAGTCGATGGTCCATTGCCACACGGCAAGGCGTGTGGAGGCCGAGGCGTCCGCCTTGTAGGTCTTGATCGTGCCCATGCGCTCGGTGAAGGCCGAGGGCAGGAAGGGCACGGCGACGAGGCCGACACAGCCCAGCGCGGCCAGATAGACGAACTTGCGCTTGGTATCGCGGAGCATCAGCAGCGCGACCAGGCCGATGCAAAGCAGGCCGGTGCGCGTCGAGGTGCCGATCGGGATCAGCAGGCAGGCGAAGATCAGCGCGACGCAGAACGCCTTCACTTTCCAGTCCGGCGGGAAGATCGTGCCGAAGCGCATGAACCAAATGATCAGCGGGACGATCGCGATCGCCACGGTGGAGATGGTCGAGCCTTCGTAGAGGCCGGAATTGTTGGCGACCATCAGGTTGAGCTCGCCATAGCCGCCGCCCGAGCCGAGCGTCTTGATGCCCCCGACGATGATGATCGAGGCGGCGGAAAGGATCATGAAGAGCAGCAGGCTCTCGATGCGCAGCTTGGTGCGCAGCGTCAGCGGCAGGAAGGCGGCGAAGGCCAGCGCCTTCCAGACCCAGTCCCATTTGTCGAGCGCCTCGACTTTGAAGTCGGCATTCTTGGTCGTGTAGAAGCAATAGGCGAGGAGGAGGACGATCATCAGCTGGCGCGGAGCCACCCGCACGTCCTTCTTGTCGTCGATCGCCAGCCAGCCGAGCACCGACAGGCCCACCGCGATCAGCGAGATCGGCACCGAATTGAGCAGGAGATAGGTGAGCCGCTGCGGCGAGACGATGTCGATATAGGCGTAGACGAGCACGAAGAGGAACGGCTTGCGGAAGCCCATCCCGAAAAAGGCCAGCAGGAAGGCGACGAAGACGAGATCACGCACCGGGCTTGCCCCATCGGCTGGGCTTGGCCTTGGACGGCTGGTCGTCGGGGCCGGGTTCGTGGTCGAGATCGGGACGGCGCAGCAGCAGGAAGGCCGCGAGCAGCATCAGCCCGTGCGAGATCGCGAGCGATAGATTGTCGATCATGTGCCCGTCGGCGCTCCTGCTTGTCGGGCCGGTGTAGCGGGATGCGGTTGACGCGGCGTTAAGTGCATTCCGCATATTCCGTTGGGGGACTGAGTTCGTTTGGGAAGGTTCCTCGGTACAAGACCAAGCACTTGCGCGCTCCTTGCCGGGATCCAGCGAATCGAGTATATTGCGTGTCGGAGCCGGTATCGCCGGTGACGGGTTGAGGGACCGTCTGTCCAGCTAGTCAGAACCTCGCTTGAAAGGCGCGCATTGCGTCCGCGAGCGTTTTGACTTGGGGCACGGGCCATTCGACCGACCCCATGATTTCCGTGACCGTGGTCCAGTGTTCGCCTTCGTTTCTCGGAGGCTAACTTGGCAAGACTATCTGACGTGAACTCCCGCCGCACTGCCCGCAAGCGGCTAAGCCGGAACCACCAATTCTGCGGGGGGCCGGTTTTGCCCTCAGATGCAGAACCTGAGCTGTGCGCTGGACGTCTGAACGGCAAACAGTCTTGCTCCTGACTCGCACTGTGACCCGCTAGCAACGCTGAATGTGCCACTGAAGGCGGGCTGCACATCTGCCGCCAGTCGTCAGGGGCTCCAGATGTCGAGCACCACTCGAGGCATCGTTGGAGCCGGAGTGCGTGTTGTGAGGTTGACGCGGCGTTAAGTGCTCGCATGGCATGGGAGCCCCATGCGGATCCTCCACATCCTCGATCACGGCCTGCCGCTCCACAGCGGCTATACCTTCCGGACGCGGGCGATCCTGAAGGCGCAGATGGCACGCGGCTGGGACGTCGCCGCGGTGACCAGTCCGCGCCATGGCAAGTTCGACACCGACGAGGAGACGATCGACGGCATCCGCTTCTATCGGACGCCGCGCGTCAATTCCGGGCCGCCGGTGATCGGCGAACTGCGCGAGGTCGCGGCGTTCGCCAGGCGGATCGAAGCGGTGGCGCGCAATTGGCGGCCGGACGTCCTCCATGCCCATTCGCCGGTGCTGGGCGCGATGGCGGCCCAGCGCGTGGCGGACAAGCTCGGCCTGCCGCTGGTCTATGAGATCCGCGCGTTCTGGGAGGACGCGGCCGTGGGCAACGGCACGGGGACCGAAGGCAGCTGGAAATACCGGGCGACGCGCTGGCTGGAAACCCGGGCGGTGCGCAAGGCCGATGCCGTCGCGGTGATCTGCGAGGGGCTGAAGAACGACCTGGTCGCCCGTGGCGGGATCGATCCGGGCAAGATCATGATTTCGCCCAACGGCGTGGATCTGGGCGTGTTCGGCGAACCCCTGCCTTATGACCGGGCCTTGGCGAAGGAGCTGGGGATCGACGGTGCCGAGACGATCGGCTTCATCGGCAGTTTCTACGATTATGAGGGGCTCGACGTGCTGATCGAGGCGATGCCGGCACTGGTCGCCGCGCGGCCGAAGATGCACCTGGTGCTCGTCGGTGGCGGGCCGTGCGACCCGGCGCTGACGGCGCAGGCGGCAGCGTCGCCCGTCGCCGATCGCATCCATTTCGTCGGCCGGGTGCCGCACCAGCAGGTCGAGCGTTACTACAGCGTGATCGACGTGCTGGTCTATCCGCGCAAGCATATGCGCCTCACCGACCTGGTGACGCCGCTGAAGCCGCTCGAGGCCATGGCCCAGCGCCGGCTGGTCGCTGCGTCCGACGTGGGCGGGCATCGCGAGCTGATCCGCGATGGCGACACCGGGACGCTCTTCAAGCCCGACGATCCCGTGGCGCTCGCACAGGCCGTGGCCCGGCTGTTCGCCGAGCGCGACGGATGGGATGCGCGGCGCGAGCGTGGCCGAGCCTTTGTCGAGGCGGAGCGCAACTGGGCGAGGAATGTCGGGCGTTATGACTCCGTTTACCAAAGACTCGCCAAAGTCGGGGCCATGGAAGACTCGTGGTCGCACACGCCCATGGTGAGCGCATGAACCTGCCGCTGGCGCCGTTGATCGCCGCGGTCGCGGGGGGGCTCGCCGCGCTTGGCGTGGCGATGATCCCCGTGCCTGCGCTCGAGGCGCTGGTGATGGATTCCGGCCTTCCCTCCATCCTCGCCGCGGCCGAGCCGCCGCTGGGCGCCACTGCCCGCCTCGCGGTGGCGCTGGGCACCGGCGCGTTCGTCGGCGCCTTCATGTGGCTCTCGGCCTTCATTCTGCTCGGCTCGCGCGGGCTGACCATCGGCGAGGCGGAGGATATCGCGCTCGATCCGGAAGAAGTGCCGCTGCCGGTGCTCCGCCGCGCCGATGCGCATCCCGACGCGCCGCCGCGCCCGCCGCTGCTCGCCACGCGCGACCTGGGCCGGCCGTTCCTCGAGATTCGCGCCGCAACGCCCGCGCCGCCGGCGCCCGCGCCGGAGGACGAGCATATCGATTTCGACGCGATCTTCCCGCCGCGCGCGATCACGCCGCCCAAGGCGCCGGAGCCGGTGGCACAGGCGCCCGAGCCCGTTATGGTGCCGCTCGCGCCGGTGGCGGTCGCCGCGCCCGAGCCTGTGATCGCGGTACCGGAAGTTTCCGAAGCCTATCCCGAGCAGGCCGCGATTGCCGCTCCCGAGCCGATCGCCGAGGCGCCGGAAGGTCGCGAAAGCCGCGATGTCCACGCGCGGGCACGCCAGCCGCTCGCCGAGCAGGAATTGCCGGTCGATTTCGACCAGCCGCTCTCCGCCTTCGATCCGCAGGCCATTCCGGCCGTGCCCAAGCCCGCGCCGGTGCCGCTCGCCCCGCTACGCCGCGCGCCGCGCCCGTCGATCTTCGACGAGAGCGAGCGGTTCGAGATATTCGAACTGACGCCGGCGGTGCGCCGCCATGTGCCGGAACCCGCGGCCGAAGCCCCGGTGCTGCCGCCCAGGGGCGAGCGGATCGTGCGGCCGGAAACCGATGCCTCGATCCACGCGCTGCTCGAACGGCTCGAGCGCGGGGTGGCCGACAAGGGCCTGGCGCCCGCGACCCCGCCGACGTCGAAGCAGCATGAACGCGGACTGGAAGAGGCTCTGGTCACGTTGCGCAACCTGGCGCGCCGGACGGCTTGATACCGCGCCGGATCGTCTCTTTCGTCATCCGCGCGCCGGGATGACGGATCCCGGGTGAGCGCTCACCGCCCTTCCTCCACCGTCAGCACTTCGAGCGAGATCGTCACCCGATCGCCCGCGCGGCGGACATGATCGACTACCAGGTCCGCCACCAGGTGGCGGCGCAGGCGCAGTTCCGCATCGGGCAGGCCGGCGATCCAGGCGTCGAGCGCGGCCGAGGGCGGGGCGGCGAGCGTGAGGAGGTGGCGCGCGCCGGTAAAGGTGGCGCTGGCCCATCGCGTCCAATCCGATGCGACCAGCGCGGCGGGGCAGCCCGCCGCTTCCGCACTCGCCTCCAGCGCTCGGCGCAACAGCGCTTCCGCATCGGGGCCGCGGCTCATTGCCCGGCCTCGCCTTGCCGGGCCTGCGCCGGTTGCTGGGCGGCCAGGAACGCCTCGACTCGCGCGACGATGCGCGGGCCGGGTTCGCGACCGCGGCGCAGGTCGAGCACGAAGCGCGGGTCGCGCACTGCCAGCCGGCCGAACTTGGTGGGCGGCATGTCCGTCGCCCGAAGGAATTTCTCGATCTTGCGATGCACCGACATCCGCCTGTCTCCCGTCCGATTCGCTGAAGATCGTTCCTAATTTGTTCCGTATTTCCTACTTGTCTAGGAAAAATCCTACGGGTATGGAGATGTCATGGATCCGGAAGCGCAACGCGCCGCGCTGGAAGCGCTGATCGCGGAGAATGGCACGAGCCTTTCCGAGCTTTCGCGGCTGCTCGGGCGCAATCTGGCCTATCTTCAGCAATATGTGGTGCGCGGCACGCCGCGGCTGCTGGCCGAGGCGGACCGCGCGTTGCTGGCGCGCTATTTCGGGGTGCCCGAGGCGCGGCTGGGTGGGCCCGAGGTGGCCGGGATGGTCGCGGTGGCGCGGCTCGACGTGGGCGCCTCGGCGGGCCCTGGCGGCCTGGTCGAGGGCGAGGCGCGGCGGCGGCCGGGCAGCTTCTCGCCCGACCTGCTGCGCGCGCTGGGCGTGCGCGCCGAGGCCGCCTCGATGATCCGGGTGAAGGGCGATTCGATGGCGCCGACGCTGGAGGATGGCGACGAGATACTGGTCGATCGCGACCGGCGCCGTATCGAGGGGCGGGGCGGGGTGTTCGTGATCCGGCTCGACGGCGAACTGATGGTGAAGCGGCTGCGCACCGGAGTGGGCGGGATCGAAGTGATCTCGGACAATCCGGCCTGGGAAGCGCGGGTCGTGCCGGCGGCGCTGGTCGATGTGGTGGGGCGGGTGGCCTGGCTGGGCCGGGCGATCTGACCCTCTCCCTTCGGAGGAGGGGCCGGACTACCGCCCCGTCCGCATCCGATCGGCCAGCCACACCAGGATCAGCAGCGCGATGCCGACGCCCAGGCCGATGAGGAAGCCGAACGAGGCTTCGCCGCGGGCGATGCCGGCGAACACGCCGACGATCAGGCTGAGCGCGAGCAGGAAGCCGCCGGCCATCGGCGTCTTGGAGGGGGGCTTGGTCATGGCCGCTCCTCTGCCACGTCCCGGGCCGGGACGCCACCTGTGCCGAACCGGGGCAGGCGATACGGCATTTTCGGCATGGTTAGCGGAAATTCAGCATCATGTGGCGCGCGAAGCGGGGATTCCGCGGAACTGGCATGATGCGTGAGTGTCTGCCCGCATGAACATGATGCCTTATCTCGGCGATCGCCGCGAAATCGCCGACGCCAACGAACTCATCGCCCGATTCGGCGAACTGGCCGGCAGCGAGGCCGCCGCGCTTGCCGATCGCAGCCGCGACCTTGGCAACCACATCCATTTCTGCCGCTGGCGCCAGATCGAGCGGCTGATCGTGCTGATGTCGGTCGGCCGGGCAGTGGGGACGGTGCACTGAGTGCATTCCCCTGCCCGGAAGGGCGGGGAGACGAAAGGGCACGGACCCGAAACCATCGCGCGGCGTTCCTCAAGCGATGAACACGCCCCAATTGCTCTCCGTCGGCGTGCTCGCCGGCATGATGCTGCTCTTCGTCTGGGGACGTTTCCGCTACGACATGGTCGCGGTGATCGCGCTGCTCGCGGCGCTGGCGCTGGGGATCGTTTCGCCCAAACAGGCCTTTACCGGCTTTTCCGACGACATCGTGATCATCGTGGCCAGCGCGCTCGTGCTTTCCGGGGCGGTGCAGCGCTCGGGCGTGATCGAGCGGGCGATGCTGGTGCTCCAGCGGCGCGTGACGCGGATCCGCTCGCAATTGCTGCTGCTCTGCGCCTCGGTCGGCTTCGCCTCCGCCCTGGTGAAGAATATCGGGGCGCTGGCGATGATGATGCCGGTCGCCTTCCAGATGGCCAAGCGCTCGAACATATCGCCGGCCGCCTATCTGATGCCGATGTCCTTCGCCTCGCTGCTCGGCGGGCTGATCACGCTGATCGGCACCTCGCCCAACATCATCGTCAGCCGGGTGCGCGAGGAGATGACCGGGCAGCCCTTCGGCATGTTCGACTATGCGCCGGTCGGGTTGGGGCTGACGTTGATGGGGCTGGTCTTCCTGCGCTTCGCCTATCGGCCGCTGCCGCGCGACCGGCGGGCGGCGCCGACGCTGGGCGAGGCGATCGACATCCAGGACTATGTGACCGAGGCCGAGATTCCCGCCGGATCGCCGGCCGTGGACGAAACCGTCGCCGCCTTTCGCGCGCGCCACGACGATGCAGTGAAGGTCACCACGATCCTGCGCGCCGGCATCCGCGCGACGCCCTTCCCCGACACGGTGCTGCGGGCCGAGGACCTGCTGATCCTCACCGGCGCGCCCGACAGCCTGGAGCGGGTGATCGCCGGCGACCGGCTGGCGCTCGAGGGCTCGCAGCGCGAGCGGCCGGAGGGCGCCGAGGGCGAGCCGGGCGTGATCGAGGCGGTGATCGGCACCGAGAGCCCGCTGATCGGGCGCAGCGCCGGACGGCTGGGGCTGCACGAGCGCTTCGGCGTGAACCTGATCGCGGTCTCGCGCCAGGGCGAGCGGCTGGCGAGCCGGCTGGGCGCGATCGTGCTGCAGGCGGGCGACGTGATCGTGCTGCAGGGCCCGCTGGAGCTGCTGTTCGAGCGGCTGGGCGAGCTGGGCTGCCTGCCGCTCGCCCAGCGGACGCTGCGGCTGGGCAGCGCCCGCAAGGGGCTGCTGCCCGTCGCCATCCTGGCCGCGGCGATGGCGGCGACCGCGCTCGGCTATGTGCCGGTGGCGGTGGCCTTCTTCGCGGCTGCCGGGCTCACCATCCTGCTCGGCGCCTTGCCGGTGCGCGAGGCGTACGACCATATCGAATGGCCGATCCTGGTGATGCTGGGCGCGCTGATCCCGGTCTCCGATTCGCTGCGGACCACGGGGGCGAGCCAGATTATCGGCGACTGGCTGGGCCAGCTCGCCGCGACGCTGCCGCCCTGGGGCGCGGTGGCGCTGATCCTGGCGGCGGCGATGGCGGTGACGCCCTTCCTGAACAACGCCGCGACCGTGCTGGTCATGGCGCCGATCGCCGCGACCTTTGCCGGGCAGCTCGGCTATCGCCCCGAGGCGTTCCTGATGGCGACCGCGGTAGGCGCGGGCTGCGACTTCCTCACGCCGATCGGCCACCAGTGCAACACGCTGGTGATGGGGCCGGGGGGCTATCGGTTCGGCGATTATGCCCGGCTGGGCGCGCCACTCTCGGTGTTGGTGCTGGCGGTGGGAACGCCGCTGATCCTATGGGTATGGCCGGTATTCTGACGGGAGTCGCACATATGGAACGGATGGCGCGGATCGAGCGGACGGGCGGGCCCGAGGTGATCGGGTGGAGCGATGTCGCGCTGGCCCCGCCGGGCCCCGGCGAAGTGCGGATGCGCAACACTGCGGTGGGACTCAATTTCATCGACACCTATCATCGCTCCGGCCTGTACCCGGTGCCGCTGCCGAGCGGGCTGGGCGGCGAGGCGGCGGGCGTGGTCGAGGCGGTGGGCGAAGGCGTGACCGACTTCGCGGCCGGCGACCGGGTGGCGACCTTCGGGCCGGGGCTGGGCGCCTATGCCACCGCGCGCAACGTGCCGGCGAAGATCCTGTTCGCGCTGCCCGACGACATCAGCGACGAGACGGCGGCGGCGGCCCTGCTCAAGGGCGGGACGGTGGAGTTCCTGGTCGAGCGCTGCGCCCGGGTCGAACCGGGCTGGACGGTGCTGGTCCATGCCGCGGCGGGCGGCGTGGGGCAGATCGCGGTGCGCTGGCTGAAGGCGATCGGCGCGACGGTGATCGCGACGGTGGGGCATGGCGACAAGGTGGCGCTGGCGCGCGGGGCGGGGGCGGACCATGTGCTGCTGGCGCGCGAGGACGACATTGCCGCGCGGGTGCGCGAGATCACCGGCGGCGCAGGCGTGGAAGTGGTGCTCGACGGCGTCGGCAAGGCGACCTGGGAGGCATCGCTGGCCTCTGCCCGGCGGCGCGGACTGGTGGTGAGCTTCGGCAATGCCAGCGGGCCGGTCGAGGGCGTGGCGCTGGGCGCGCTGGCCCGGGCGGGCTCGCTCTACGTGACCCGGCCGACGATGTTCGACTATTATGTGACGCCCGAGGAGCGCGCCGCGGGCAGCGCCCGGCTGTTCCAGATGCTGCGCTCGGGCGCGGTGCGGGTGGACGTCAACCAGCGATTCGCGCTGGAGGACGCGGCCGAGGCGCACCGGGCGCTGGAGGCCGGGCAGACGACGGGATCGACGCTCCTGCTGCCCTGAGAAAGGGGAGGTCATGATGAAGCTGCAAGGCCTGGTGCCGTTGCTTCAGGTGTTCGACATGGCGGAATCGGTGGCATTCTATCGCGACGTGCTCGGCTTCGAGCTTGTCGAGCATTCGCCCGAGATCGAAGCGGCGGAGGGGCGCTATTTCCACTGGTGCTGGCTGCGCAATGGCGGGGGCGAGCTGATGCTCAACACGCTGCACGATGCGGGCGAGCGCCCGCCGGCGCGCGATGCGGCGCGGACGGCGCGGCTGGGCGACGATATCTGCCTGTATCTCGGCTGCGGGGACCTGGGCGGCGCCTGGGCGGAACTTCAGGCCAGGGGCGTGGCATCGGCACGGGCGCCGGTGACGACGCTCTATGGCATGCGCCAGCTCTATCTTGCCGATCCCGATGGGTACGGCATCTGCCTGCAATGGAGGGCGTGAGATCCAGGCAGGGCAAATGGCCGCCACCGTCATCCCCGCAAAGGCGGGACGACGGGGTTTGCGGATCGGGTCGCGACCCTAGATGCTGTTCGGATCGACGTGCTGCTGGATCGGGCGGCGCTCGACCCTTTCGGTGGTGGTGCGCGTCTCGGTCCGGCCGTTGCGGGTGATCGTCCAGGTGACGATGCGCGTGCGGCGGCTGACGGTGCCGGCCAGGTCGATCGTCACCTTGATCGTGCCCGAGACCTGGTCGCCCGCATGCGCCTTGCGGGCAGCGTCGAGGGTAAGTTCCTGCCCGCCGATCTCGGCTGCCGCGACATCGGCCCGGGCCAGTTCGTCGCGGATGGCGGCGGGGTCGACCGCCAGCTCGGCGGTGAAGCCCTTGCCGTCGGGCCTGGCCCTGAGCGGTGCCGGGCGCGCCGCCTGGGCATCGGCATAGGGGGCGCCGTCGACGAGCTTCAACTGGCCGATCGCAAAGGCATCCACCGTGCGCAGCGCCGTGTCGGGGTCGCACTCGATGCGAAAGGCGGCCCAGCCGGCAACCCAATGGCCGCACGCGGCGCGCGTCAGGTTGGCGTCCTTCAGCCATTTGTCGATGCGGGCCTCCAGCGCGGCGCGGTCGCGTAGCTGGAGCGCGCCGCCCTGGGGCTGGAACACGCGGACCGGGAAGGTCCAGTCGCCCCCCTGGCTGCCGGGCGGCAGGCCGTATTCGAGTTCGACCCCGGCCGGCGTCACCGCGACGATGCGCTCGATCAGTGCGTCGCTGTTCTGCGAGCTGCGCATCGTGCCGGGGCCGCGCTGCTCGACCAGGGTGGTGCGGACGAGCTGGAACTGGTCCCCGGCCTGCTGCGCCGCCGCAAGGGACGGCGCGAGCAGCCCGAAGGGGAGGAGGAAGGCCGCGCGCATCATGCCAGCGCGCCGACCATCGCCTTCACTTCCATGAACTCGGCCAGGCCGAACTTGCCGTGCTCGCGGCCATTGCCCGACTGCTTGTAGCCGCCAAAGGGCAGGTTCGGATCCGGCTGGCCGCCATTCACATAGACCATGCCGGCGCGCAGCTGCGGGGCGACGCGCTTCACGGCGTCGGCATCGCCGAAGATGACCGCGGACAGGCCGTAATCGGTGTCGTTGGCGATGCGGACCGCGTCTTCCTCATCCTCGTACGGGATGATCGTCACCACCGGCCCGAAAATTTCCTCCCGGGCGATCGTCATGTCGTTCCGCACGCCCGAGAAGAGCGTGGGACGGACGAAATAGCCGGTCTCGACTCCGTCCGGACGGCCGGGGCCGCCCGCCTCGAGCTTGGCGCCTTCCTCCATGCCGCGGGCGATCAGGCCCTGAACCTTCTCCCACTGGGCCTTGTTGACCAGCGGTCCGATATGGCGGCCCTCCTCGGCCGGGTCGCCGGTGTGGGTGGCCTTCATCACTTCGGCGGCGGCGGCGGCGACCTGTTCCTGCATGCCCTTCGGCACGAGCAGGCGCGTGGGGGCGATGCAGCTCTGCCCCGAATTCATCAGCACGCTGAACAAGGTGGTCTGGACCGCGCGGCCGAGATCGGCGCCTTCGAGCATCAGCGAGGGCGACTTGCCGCCCAGCTCCTGATGGACGCGCTTCACCGTTTCCGCCGCGTTCTTGGCGACGAGCACGCCGGCACGGGTGGAGCCGGTGAAGCTCACCATGTCGACGCCCTTGTGGCGCGAGAGCGCGGTGCCGACGCCGGGGCCGTCGCCATTGACCAGGTTGAACACGCCCTTGGGCACGCCGGCGGCGGCGAGCACTTCGGCGAAGATCATCGCGCAGCGCGGCGCTTCCTCGCTGGGCTTGAGCACCATGGTGCAGCCGGCGGCGAGCGCCGGCGCCACCTTGGAGACGATCTGGTTGAGCGGCCAGTTCCAGGGCGTGATCATCGCGACGACGCCGATCGGTTCGTGCACGACCAGGCTGTTGCCGATCTGCTCCTCGAACCGGAACTCGCGCAGCGCCTTGGCGGCCGACATCAGGTGGCCGAGGCCGGAGCCGACCTGCGCGGTTCTGGCCAGGCTGATCGGGGCACCCATTTCCTGGCTGATCGCTTCGGCCATGTCGCCGGCGCGCGCCTTGTATTCGGCGAGGATCGCTTCGATCAGCGCCACCCGCTCGTCGACGCTGGTGCGCGAAAAGCTCTCAAAGGCCTTGCGCGCCGCGGCGACCGCCTGGTCGACATCCGCCGCGGAGCCGAGCGTGATCTCGGTGACGGCTTCCTCGGTGGCCGGGTTGATCACTTCGTGCCGGGTGCCGCCCTGGCTCTCGACCCATTCGCCCCCGATGAACTGCTTCAGATAGCTGCGCATCACTCGCCTCTCCAATTCTCGAAAACCCGGTATGGTGCCTAGATGGACAGTTGCCATTCGCAACGCAAGTGCGCGACTCAGCCCGGCTGGACCATGAAGACGCTGCCGCCGATATCGACGAGGAACAGATTGCCGGCGGCGTCTTCCCCGAACGAGACCAGGCTGCCGATCGTACCGGCGTCGGGCGTGAAATCGAGGTTGCGCCGTTCGTAGCCGGCGGCGGGGAACAGCTGGCCCTGCACCAGCGAGGCCGCCGGCAGCGTCCAGATGTTGCCGCTCACATAGTCGCCGAAGACATATTGCCCCTGCAGCGAGGGGACGGGGCCGCGATAGACATAGCCGCCGATGATCGACGCGCCCTGCTTGGGGCCGTTGCCATGATCATATTGCGAGACCGGGGGCGTCAGCCCGCCCGGCGCGGTGCCGGTATAGGGCCGGGTGCCTTCGAGATAGCGCCAGCCGAAATTGAGCCCGGGCTGGTCCGGCCGCAGCACGTCGATCTCCTCGATCGCGCCCTGGCCGACATCGCCGATATAGAGGCGCCCGTCCGGGCCGAAGCTGGCGCGGAAGGGATTGCGCAGGCCGAGCGCGAAGACATAGGGATCGCCGCCGCTGCCGAATGGGAACGGATTGCTCATGGGCGGCGCGAAGAAGGTGGGGGCGCCGCCGGCATAGGGATCGGAAACGACGTTGATGCGCAGGATCTTGCCAAGCTGCGAATAGGGGTTCTGGGCATTGTTGCCGGGATCGCCGGCACCGCCGCCATCGCCGATTCCGACATAGAGATAGCCGTCGGGCCCGAAGCCCATCCAGCCGCCATTGTGATTGTTCGCTCCGGGATGCGGGATCACCATCCTGGCCAGCACCGTCGGCGGGAAGCCGGCGGCGCGGAAGGCATATTGGCGAAGCTCGATATCGCCGTTCGCCGCGGTGCAGAAGATCATGAAGCGATCGGCGTTGATCGGATTGGGCAGCGGGGCCATGCCGAGCAGCCCGCGCTCTCCGTCGGTGCTGAGATCGCCCACCGTGAAGACGAGGGCGCGCGCGCCGGTGGCCGGGGCGAGGCGATAGAGGTTGCCGCCCTTCTCGAGCACGTACACGTCGCTGCTGCCGGGGATCCCGGTCACGAAGGTCGGCTGGTTCAGCCCGGTCGCGACCCGTTTCACCGCGATCCCCTCCCGGCTGTTGGTGACGGTCACGGCCAGGTCGAGCGTCGAGGCGGCGCTGCCGTCGCTGGCGCGCAGCTGGACGCGATAGACATTGTCGCCATCCGCGTCGGTCGGCGCCTCGAAATTGGGCGCCGCGACGAAGCTGAGCGCCCCGGCGGCGGTGATCGCGAAGCGCGCCGCGTCTGCACCGCCGGCGATCGAGAAGGTGATCGGGTTCCCCTCCGCATCGATCGCGGCCGCCTGATAGGCGGCGGTCCCGTTCTCGACCATGTTCGTGGCGGCCGGCGAAGTGAAGCTCGGCGCGGTATTGGCGGGCGTCGGCGTGCCGCCATTGCCGCCGCCTCCGCTGCACGCGGCGACGAGGAGCAGGGCAGGGATCGTCGAGAGGCTGCGCATGGCCATCATTCTAGGGACGATTGTTTAACTGGTGAGACGCGCTTTCTTTCCGTCTCCGGGAAAGGAACCGTTCCGGCGGCAAGGAAAGTCACGCGGTTTACGCCGCAACGCAACAGGGATGTCATGATCCGGGGCCAACGGCGTGGGCAAGCGGGCGGCAGGCGCCGACGAGTTAAAAGGGGGAATGCGCCCGGTCCTTCGGGGCCGGGCGTATTTTTACCAGTCGTAGCGCGTTCGGGCGGCGCGTCAGGAAGGCAGCGGGTCGTCCTTGTCCCCGGCGGCCGGCGCGGCTCCGGGCATGCCACCCGGTGTCGGCGCAGCGGAGAAGGGGAGGAGCGAGCCGAGCTGGCCTGCTATGCTCCCTATCTGGATGCCTGGCCCCGTCGCCCCCGGGTTGCCGGGATGGATGGGGAGCGCGGCGCCCAGCGGAGCGGCCGGGTTGCCGATCGGATGCCCGAAGATGCCCTGGGGCGCGGCCTGGGGCGAGAGGGGCGGGAACGGCAGGCCGATGCCGGGGGATTGCGCCGCGATGCCCGTGATGCCGAGGCCTTGGGCGATCGCGTCCGCGGGCAGGCGGCCAAGGGGATTGGGCAGCGCGCCGATGGGCGGGATCGAGCCCAGGCCCGGAATCTCGAGCGGGGTCGCAGGCCCCGGCCCGTGCGGCGGCCCCTTGTCGGTGGGGCGGTCATCCTCGTCCATCTCGGCTCCTCGTGGCGGGGCGGGCAGATGGGGCCAGCCTAATGCGCACGGGCCGGTCGCGTCGAGTCCGGCGGCGGCGCGCGCGGCTCCCGAAACGGAAAGGGCGCCCGGGTTTCCCCGGACGCCCTTCCGAATCGTCCGATTTCCCGCGGCTCAGGCCGAATAGTACATGTCGTACTCGACCGGCGACGGCGTCATCTCCCAGCGGGCGACCTCGCCGCGCTTGATCTCGACATAGGCCTCGACCTGATCCTTCGAGAACACGTCGCCCTTGAGCAGGAAGTCCATATCGGCCTCCAGGCTGTCGAGCGCCTCGCGGAGCGAACCGCATACCGTCGGCACCTGCGACAGCTCGGCCGGCGGCAGGTCGTACAGGTTCTTGTCCATCGGGTCGCCCGGGTGGATCTTGTTCTGGATGCCGTCCAGGCCGGCCATCAGCAGCGCCGCATAGCAGAGATACGGGTTGGCCAGCGCGTCCGGGAAGCGGAACTCGACGCGCTTCGCCTTGGTGCCCGCGCCGTACGGGATGCGGCACGAAGCCGAGCGGTTGCGCGACGAATAGGCGAGGAGCACCGGCGCCTCATAGCCCGGCACCAGGCGCTTGTAGCTGTTGGTAGTCGGGTTGGTGAAAGCGTTGAGCGCCTTGGCGTGCTTGATCACGCCGCCGATGAAATAGAGGCACGCGTCCGACAGGCCGGCATAGCCATTGCCCGCGAAGGTGTTGGCGCCCTTCTCCCAGATCGAGATATGCGTGTGCATGCCCGAGCCGTTATCTTCCTTGATCGGCTTCGGCATGAAGGTCGCGGTCTTGCCATAGGCATGCGCGACCTGGTGCACGACATATTTGTAGATCTGCATGCGGTCGGCGGTCTGGACCAGCGTGCCATAAGTCAGGCCCAGCTCGTGCTGCGCCGCGGCGACTTCATGGTGATGCTTGTCGCAGGGCAGGCCCATTTCGAGCATCGTCGCGACCATCTCGCCGCGGATGTCGACGGCGGAGTCGACCGGGGCGACGGGGAAATAGCCGCCCTTGGCGCGCGGACGGTGGCCGAGATTGCCGGCCTCATATTCCTTGCCCGAATTGCCCGGCAGCTCGATGTCGTCGATCGCGTAATAGCTGGTGGAGTAGCTGTTCTCGAAGCGGACGTCGTCGAACATGAAGAACTCGGCCTCGGGACCGACATAGACGGTGTCGCCGATGCCGAGCGACTTGAGATAGGCCTCCGAACGCTTCGCGGTGCTGCGCGGGTCGCGGGCATAGAGTTCGCCGGTCGAGGGCTCGACGATGTCGCAGACCAGGATCAGCATCGGGGTGGCGGAGAAGGGATCGATCCACACCGCGTCCAGATCCGGCTTCAGGATCATGTCGGACTCGTTGATCGCCTTCCAGCCCTCGATCGAGGAGCCGTCGAACATCAGGCCGTCGGTCAGTTCGTCCTCGCCGATCACCTTGGCGACCATGGTGAGGTGCTGCCACTTGCCCTTGGGATCGGTGAAGCGGAGATCGATCCACTCGATCTCGTTGTCCTTCACCATCTTCAGAACGTCGCTGGCCGAATTCGCCATTGTTAAGCCCTTTCGCTCTCTTTCGTTGACCCGACGAATCGGGAAAGAATCTTGCCCAGATCGGGCGTTACATCGACGCTATGTTGCGGCGCGTCAAATCGCGTTCTCGTTGCGCTCGCCGGTGCGGATGCGGAGCGCCGTCTCGACCGGGATCACGAAGATCTTGCCGTCGCCGATCCGGCCGGTCTGCGCCGCGGCGGCGACCGCTTCGACCACGCGGTCGGCAAGCGAATCCTCAACCACCACCTCGAGTTTCACCTTGGGAAGGAAGTCCACGACATATTCGGCCCCGCGATAGAGCTCGGTATGGCCCTTCTGGCGGCCGAAGCCCTTGGCTTCGGTGACGGTGATGCCGGAGACGCCCACTTCGTGGAGCGCTTCCTTCACTTCGTCGAGCTTGAACGGCTTGATGATCGCTTCGATCTTTTTCACGGTTTCCCCCGAGGCACATGAGGCTTGCCTATCCGCGCGTCTGGCAAACTTCGTGCCAGAGGCGGGACTCGGCTCGCCCTCTCGGTTGCACGCGCCGCGCCGCTTTAACAAGTGCCTATCAAATGGGCAGCGCCGCATGCGGTGCCGGATTTGGGGGCAGCGGCGAAAGCGTTGCCCCGCGGCAACAAATTATCGGCGACCGGCTTGTGGAACCATTTCGGTGTAATCGCGTTGGGGGCGGCGAGCGTACCGGGGTGCGATGTATGCAGCCTATGCCTATGGACCTGCCCGCCGAACTGCATCGGCGTGGGAACGACCTGCCGGACGGCGATGTGATCGTCGCCACGGGGCCGCTTGTCATCATGGCGCACGGGTTGCTGGCCCTCGATCCCGAGGCGCGCAAGACCTGCTGGATCCACAGCGAGATCGGCGATCTGGATGCAGCGGCTGCCGAGGAGCAACTGTCGTTCTGGTCGCGCGCCGCGCACTGAGATGCGGCCTGCCTCAGTAAATATCATAATTTACGTAATAGCGTTTACTATTGCCGTGAAGTAATATTGTCCAAAATGGGAATAATGTCCCCAGGAAGTTGCATTGACTCCCCAGTCGATATGGGGATTCCTTGCACAAGTTGTTCGAATCGGTTCGCGCTTGACTATAAGCGAGCGAATGAGCCCCGGCGGCGGTGCGGCCCACTCCCTCCACCCGCCGCATGCGTCCGCCCGGCCTTCCGGCCGCTGGCGGACGCAACCCGTTGCGTAGCGCCCCAGGCAAGTTGCGGAACGCTTCAATAGGGCGGGTGGTCGAGGCCCCTGGGGCTCCTGGTGAAGATTTCGCAGCCGTCCTCGGTGATCCCGATCGAATGCTCGAACTGCGCCGAGAGCGAGCGGTCGCGCGTCACCGCGGTCCAGCCGTCGTCGAGCAGCTTCACGTCCGCCCGGCCGATGTTGATCATCGGCTCGACGGTGAAGAACATGCCGGGGCGCAGCTCCGGGCCGGTGCCGGGGCGGCCGACATGGACGACTTCGGGCGCGTCGTGGAAGATCTGGCCCAGGCCGTGCCCGCAGAAATCGCGGACCACGCCGTAGCGATGCTTCTCGGCATGGCGCTGGATGGCATGGGCGACGTCGCCGAGATGGTTGCCGGGCCTGGCCTGTTCGAGGCCGAGCATCAGGCATTCATAGGTCACGTCGACCAGGCGGCGCGCCTTGATGCCGACATCGCCGACCAGGAACATGCGGCTGGTGTCGCCGTGCCAGCCGTCGAGCATCGGCGTCACGTCGATATTGACGATGTCGCCGTCCTTGAGCGTCTTGTCGCTCGGGATGCCGTGGCAGACGACATGGTTGATCGAGATGCAGCAGCTGTGCGTGTAGCCGCGATAGCCGAGCGTGGCGGGCACGCCGCCGGCGGCGACGGTCATCTCGCGGACGATGTCGTCCAGTTCGGCGGTGGCGACGCCGGGTACGACATGGGGCACGAGCGCGTCGAGAATCTCGGCGCCGAGGCGGCCGGCGCGGCGCATGCCCTCGAAGCCTGCGGGGCCATGGAGCTTGATCGCGCCATCCCGGGCCTGGGGCATGTCGGCAGTAACGGTCACATATTCGGTCATCGCGGCGATATAGGCTGGTCGGCGCCGTTTTTCGAGAGGCAGAAACGCTCGCCGAGCCGGGCGAAGCCCGCGCCGCCGCGCTCCGCCGCCCGGCGCTTCGCCGCATCGGGGAAACGGGCCGGGTTGGTGTGGTTCAGATGGATGAAACGGACCTTCGCGGCGAGCACGGGCGGCAGGCGGCGGATCGTGTCGGCGATGCGGGGATGGGGAACGCTCTTCATCCGTGCGGGATCGCCAAGCTCGCTATCGTCGAAGAAGGTGCCGTCGAGATAGGCGACGTCCACCCGGGCCAGCATGTCCTCGAGCCGCTGGTCCCATTTCTCCCAGCTGTCGATGTCGGGAAGAAAGAGCGCGCTGCGCCCGGCGCCGGCGATGACGAAGCCGACCGTCTCGGAATATTCGTCGCGGTGGGGCACGAGATAGGGCGTGACCGTGATGCCGTCGGGCAGCCGGGTGGCGGTGCCGGCGGCGAGCGGCCGGAGCGCGATATTGTCCAGGCTGACCAGCTGGCTCCACGGGCCGTTGTTCTTCAGGAACTCGGCCATGCGCGGCATCGCATGGACAGGAACGCCCCGGGCGTTCGCCGATTCCCGGCCGAGGAACATCAGGCCGGCATAATGGCCGATATGCGCATGGGTGAGGAAGATGCCGTCGATGCCGAGGCCCGGCGTGCGCTTCGGATCGTGCACGTCGAGCCATTCCAGCTGCTCGCGCAGGTCGGGCGTGGCGTCGAACAGGTAGCGCGCACCGCTGGCATGATCGACCAGGGCGAGCGAGGCGGCCCAGGCCCGCAGCGCGGGATCGCGCCAGGCGGGGTCCTCCGGATGGCCGATCTGCGGGGTGCCGGCATCCTGCGAGGTGCCGAGCACGACCAGTTCGGCCTGACAGGGGGCAGGGGTGGAGGCGGCGGCGGAGAGCGCGAGGGCGGCGATGGCGAGCAGCATGACCGGGACGCTAGGCGCGGACGCCGCATGCGTCTATGCCGGGGATATGGGCGAACGCATCTGGACGGCTGGGCTGGCGGTGATCGGCGACGAGATTCTCTCGGGCCGCACGCAGGACAAGAACATCGCCCAGATCGCGACCTGGCTGAACGTGCAGGGCATCCGCCTGGCCGAAGTGCGCGTGGTGCCGGATGTCGAGGCGCGGATCGTCGAGGCGGTCAACGCGCTGCGCGACCGCTACGATTATTGCTTCACCACCGGCGGCATCGGCCCGACGCATGACGACATCACCGTCGACGCGATCGCCGCGGCGCTGGGCGTGGGCGTGGTGATCCACCCCCAGGCGCGCGCGGTGCTGGAGCGCTATTACGAGACGCGCGGCGGGCTCACCGATGCGCGGCTGCGCATGGCGCGGGTGCCGGAGGGCGCCGAGCTGATCCCCAACCGCATGTCCGGCGCGCCGGGTATCCGCGTCGGCAATCTCTTCATCCTGGCGGGGGTGCCGCACATCACGGCGGGCATGCTCGACGCGCTGACCGGCACGCTGGAGGGCGGGCGCCCGCTGCTCTCGCGCACGATCGGCGCCTGGGTGGCGGAGAGCGAGATCGCCGAGTTCCTGGGCGAGACCGAGCGCGCCCATGAAGGCGTGGCGATCGGCAGCTATCCCTTCTTCCGCGACGGCCGCACCGGCGCCAACTTCGTGGTGCGGGCGACCGAGCAGGCGCCGCTCGACGCATGCGGAGACGCGTTGCTCCACGGGCTGGCCGAGCGGGGGCTGGAGGCGGTCGAAGGCGGGATCTGACTTTCCGGGGGAATGGGGCATGACGGAATCGAAGCGGCCGTTCGGCTTCTGGACGGCGACCGCGCTGGTGATCGGCAACATGATCGGCTCGGGCTTCTTCGCCTTGCCCGCGCAGCTCGCGCCCTATGGCTTCACCAGCGTGGCGGCGTGGATCGCGGCGATCGCGGGGGCAATGGTGATCGCCTGGGTGATCGCCGGCCTTTCGCGCGCGATGCCCGAGGCGACGGGCACGCTGGCGATCTGTGTGCGCGCGCTGGGGCCGCTCCCCGGCGTGCTGATCGCCTGGACGATGTGGGTCGGCGTATGGGCGGCGAACGCGTTCATCGCGCTCACCGCGATACGCTATCTGGCGGTGTTCTGGCCGCCCCTGGCCCAGTCTTCGCTCAGCCTGGTGCTGGCGGCGGTGGGGCTGCTCTGGGGGATCACGCTGCTCAACCTGCGCGGCGCACGGGCGGCGGGCGAGTTCCAGGTGGTCACCACGCTCGTCAAGCTGGTGCCCCTCGTCGCCATCGTGCTGCTGCTCGCCCAGCTCGGCGCGAAGGGCGACCTTGCCGCGAGCGCGCATCCGCACACGCCGTTCGATGCGAGCCAGCTGGCATCGGCGGTGACGCTGGCCTTTTTCGCGATGGTCGGGTTCGAATGTGCGGGCGTCGCGGCCGAGCGGGTGCGCGATCCGGCCCGAACCATTCCCCGTGCCACGCTGACCGGGGTGGGGCTGACCGGGCTGCTGTACCTGATCGCCTGTTCGGGGATCATCTTCGCGATGCCGCAAGGATCGGTGGCGGGCGCCAATGCGCCGGTGGCGCTGTTCGTCGAGGCCTTCTGGGGCCATTGGGCCGGGCTGGCGGTGGCGGGCTTTGCTGCGATCGCCGCGATCGGCGCGCTCAACGGCTGGGTGCTGCTGCAGGGCGAGGTGCCGCTGGGCATGGCGCGTGCCGGCGTGATCCCCGCCCGTATCGGGCGAACCAGCGGGCGCGACGTGCCGGTGGCGGCGCTGCTCGCGTCGAGCGCGCTCGCCAGCGTGCTGGTGCTCAGCAACGTCTCGCGCGATACCGCCGCCATCTACGACTTCATGCTGCGCGTGACGACGGCGGCGACGCTGTGGTTCTATGCCGGCACCTGCCTGTCCGCGCTGGTGCTGGGCGTCGTGCGGCCCGCCGCTGCGATCGGGCTGGTCTTCGCGCTCTGGGCGATCTGGGGCGCCGGCTATGAAGCGATCGGGCTCAGCCTGTTGCTGATGGCGACGGCGATCCCGCTCTACCTGATGCGCGGTTCAGCCGAGCAGGCGGCCGAGGAGGCTGCGATCCCTTAGGATCTCGTGCGCGGCATTGTGCCCCGGCGCGCCGGTGACGCCGCCGCCGGGATGGGTGCCGGCGCCGCACATGTAGAGCCCCCGGATCGGCCCGCGATAGTCGCCATGGCCCAGCACCGGGCGGGCGGCCCAGAGCTGGTCGAGCGACATGTGGCCGTGCATGATGTCGCCGCCGACCAGGCCGAACTTGCGCTCCAGATCGAGCGGCGAGTGTATCTGGCGCGCGATCACCGATGCCTTGAAGTTGGGCGCGTGCTTCGTGACGGTATCGATGATGCGGTCGGCGGCGGCTTCGCGCGCCTGGTCCCAGTCCAGGTCGGGCGCGAATTGCTGGCAGAACAGCGCGGCGACGTGCCGGCCCGGCGGGGCGAGGCTGTCGTCCACCGTGGAGGGGATGGTCATCTCGACGATCGGCGCGTCGGACATGCCCCTGGCCCTGGCGCTGACATAGGCGCGGTCCATATAGTCGAGCGTCGGGCAGATCATGATGCCGGCGGTATGATGCTCGCCGGCGCCGGGCAGGACGGTGAAGTCCGGCAGCTCGGAGAGTGCGACGTTCATCCGGAAGGTGCCCGAGCCGGCCTTGTAATGGTCCATCCGCCGGGCGAAGTCGGCGGGCATGTCGGCGCGGTCGACGAGTCGTCGATAGAGCAGAGCCGGGCCGACATTGGCCGCGACGGTCCCGGCGGCGATCTCCTCGCCGCTCTCCAGCCGCACGCCGGCGACCCGGTTCCCGTCGACCAGCAGCTTCGCGACGGGAGCCTCCAGGCTGATCTCGACGCCGGCCTCGGTACAGGCTTCCGCCATCAAGCGGGTGATCGCGCCCATGCCGCCGATCGAATGGCCCCAGGCACCCTTCCTGCCGTTCACTTCGCCGAAGACATGGTGGAGCAGCACATAGGCGCTGCCCGGCGTATCGGGGCTGGCATAGTTGCCCACCACCGCGTCGAAGCCGAAGGCCGCCTTGACATAGTCGTTCTCGAACCAGCCATCGAGGAAGTCGCGCGCCGACTTGACGAACAGGTCCATCGTGTCGCGCTGCGCCTCGATCGGCATGCGCGCCAGCTTGCGCCCCTGCGCCGCGGCGGCGAGCAGCGCGCGGACGCCGCCGCCGACATTGGGCGGCGTCTTGAGGGCCATGTCGCGCAGCACCGCGGCGACGCGCTCCAGCGCCTCCTCGTAGCGCGGAAACGCCTCGGCATCCCTGGCCGAGAAGCGCGCGAACTCGGCGCGAGTGCGTTCATGCCCGCCGCCCAGCTTCAGATAGCCGCCCTCATGCGGCAGGAAGTTGGAGATCTGCCGCTCGACCACGCGCCAGCCGCGTGCCGGGAGCTTCATGTCGGCGATCACCTTGGGGCGGAGCAGGCTGACCGTATAGCTGGCCGTCGAGTTGCGGAAGCCGGGATGGAATTCCTCGGTCACCGCCGCGCCGCCGACGACATGGCGGCGCTCGAGCACACGGACCTTCAGGCCGGCGCGGGCGAGGTAGAAGGCGCAGACCAGGCCGTTATGGCCGCCCCCGATGATCAGGGCGTCGTATCTGGCGGTCATCGGCCTCCCTTTCCTGGCGCCATCGGCTTATACGGCGAACGGGCCGCAAGCGGTCCGCCGCGACGTTCGTGCACAGGCTGCCAGACCATGCGAAGGATCGTCCGGAAAGCAAGGAGAAGCACGATGCCGATCCCCGCGACGGTGGGCGCGTTCGCCATAGTTCCCCACAACGACCTCGGGGCCGCAATGCCGTTCTGGGAACGGCTGGGCTTCGCTCGCGTCGGCGGCGATGCCGCCTATGCGATCATGAGCGGCTGGGGGTGCGAGGTGCACCTCACCCAGGCGGGCCCGGGCCCGTGGCAGGTGCCGGAGGCGCACAACCCGTTCGGCGTCTTCATCCGCACCCCGGAAGTGGATGCCGTCGCCGCGCTGGTCGACGATCTGATCATCCGCCCGGGCGGCGTGCTGCGGCATCGCGAATGGGGCCTGTACGAAGTGGGTATCGCCGGCCCGGACGGCATGCTGATCCGCATCGGCTGGCCCTCCCGGCTGATGCCGGAGCCAGCCCCCGATGGCGGCGATCCGGCCTGAGCGGTTGGGTAGCGACGCGAACCCCGGGATCGAGCGGGGCCGGCGCCGCCTCAGTTGAGATCCTGCCGCAGGAAGCGGAGCTGCGTGGCGGCCGCTGCGGCGAGGATCCAGCCCATCAGCACGGCGAACGACATCCCCCAGGACATCGACACGACGGCATCCGGCCCGAGCGGCATCGTCAGGCCGGCACCGCTGGCCCAGGTCTTCAGATTGGCCAGGTGATAGAAGGGCAGCACCCTGACCAGCGTCTCCGTCAGCGCCGGCACATATTGATGGAGGAAGAGGCCGATCAGCGGCCAGAGCCCCTCGATCACGACGAGCGCGATCGACAGGATCACCGTCGCGAGGATCGACTGGGTGAGTATCGCGAACAGCCCGGCAAAGGCGATCGTGTAGACGATGGGCAGCAGCGCATGCGCGCCCGCCTGCCAATGCGCTTCGAGGACGGCGGCCAGCGTGACGCCGGCGGGGATGCCGTCGCCCTGGAAGGATCCCAGCCAGCTGCCGATCAGCGTGATGAGGTCCGCTGCGATCAGGGCGATCGTCAGGAAGCCGAGCGCAACGACCCATTTGGCCGCGATCAGCTGCCAGCGCGCGCGTGCCGGAATGATCAGCTTCCAGGTGTTCCAGCCATATTCGCCGGCAAACACCACTGCGCAGAAGCCGGCGATGAGAAAGCGTCCGGGCGGCGAGGCCGGGAGCTTCCACAGAGTCGTGCTCTCCCGGATCCATTCCAGGGCGGGTTGGGCGGGCGCCGGCACGCCATGCGCCCGGAACGCGCCGTAGACGAGCATCCCGGCAACGATCAGGGTGATGGCGATCGGATAGATCCAGACCATCATCCAGGTCGCCCGGTGACGGCGAAGCTTCAGCGCCTCTGCACGGACGGCATCAAGCATCGGAGTCCCTCGTCATGGTCAGGAAGATTTCCTCGAGGCTCTGATCGTCGGGGCCCATATGGAAAATGTCGGCGCTGGCCTCGACCAGCGTGCGCACGATCGCCGGCGCTTCGGCCCGGCGCGCGCGCACCTTGAGCGCGCCGGCGATGCGCTCGACCGGCCAGCGCCCCTCGAGTGCGGCGGCCGCGGCGTCGAGCGGTTCCGCCTCGATGCGCAGCGCCTCGCCCTGGTCGAGCATCTCGCGAACCGTCGCCTCGCGAAGCAACTGCCCCTTGTGGACGATCGCCACCCGGTCGCAGATCTGCTCGACTTCGTGGAGCAGGTGGCTCGACAGGAACACTGCCTTGCCGTCCGCAGCCAGGCCGCGCAGCAGCGTGCGCATATCCTGGATGCCCGCGGCGTCGAGACCGTTTGCCGGCTCGTCGAGGATCACAAGATCGGGATCGTCGAGAAGCGCGGCGGCGACGCCCAGGCGCTGCTTCATGCCGGTCGAATAGCCCTTCACCTTGCGCTTCGCGTCCCGCGCCAGGTCCACCCGTTCGAGCACCGCCTCGATGCGTGCGCCGTCATGACCCTGGGTACGGGCGAGCACGCGCAGATTGTCGCGCCCGGAAAGGAAGGGATAGAAAGTGCCGCCATCGACCAGCGATCCCACCCGACGCAGCGCCTGCCGGTCCGAAACCGGCCGGCCGAACAGCAGGGCATCGCCGTCGCTCGGCCGGATCAGGCCCAACGCCATGCGGATCGTCGTGCTCTTGCCCGCGCCATTGGGGCCGAGAAAGCCATAGACCTCGCCGCCGCGGACGGTGAGCGAAACGTCATCGACCGCCCGCTTGGCGCCGGCGCCGCGGCCATAGGTCTTGCCGAGCGCGCGCAACTCCAGCGCTGGCGCGCCGCCAGGTTCGTCTGTCGACAATGTGATTCCCCCAGGGCTTCGGCCTCGATGCCCACTGGAGACGATTTCTGCACGATCCGGTGCGTGTTATCAAGCTAATACGCTCGCAGCGGATCGGGGGCAGCGCATGCCGGCGCGGAGGCGCTATTTCGTCAGGCCCCGGAGCAGGAACTTGTAATAGACGATCGACGGAGCGATCTCGCTGAGCGGGGTGCGCTCGTTGAGGCCGTGGGCGAAGCTGTCCGAGCCCTTCATGAAGATCGGGCTGATGCCGTAGCTCGGCACGCCCTTGGCGCGGAACCACATCGAATCGCTCGCGCCCGCCGACATCGCCGGCACGATCGGCACGCCGGGGAAGCGGGCGTGGATGCCATCCGACACCAGCTTCATCAGGTCGGGCCGCAGCGGCGAGGCGGGGCTGGCGACGGTGCCGCTGTCGAGCGTCCGGAGTTTGAGCTCGGGATCGCCGACCACTTTCGTCAGCGTCGCCGCGACCGCCGCGACCGAGGTGCCGGGGAAGATGCGGCAATTGATGTTGGCGGTGGCGCGCTGGGGCAGCGCATTGGTCGCATGGCCGGCATTGACCATGGTGGCCACGCAGGTGGTGCCCGTCTGGCCGATCAGCCCGGGTTCGGAACGCAGCACGGCAAGCGCCTTGGCGTCGCGCTGATTGGCCATGAAGGCACGCATCGCGGCGGCCATTTCCGGATCGGCAGTCCTGGCGCCCTGGACGAAGCCGGCGCGGGTGATATCGTTGATCTCGCCGGGGAATTGATACGCCTCGATCTTCGCCAGCGCATGGGCGAGCGAATAGATCGCGTTGCTCTTAGTCGGCGCGCTGGAATGGCCGCCGGGATTGGTGAAGGTCAGCTCATAATCGGCATAGGTCTTCTCGGCGCCCTGCAGGCCGAAGATCTCGGGCTTCCCGTGCTCGTCGAGCGCGCCGCCGCCGCCATCGATGTTCAGCAGCAGCTCGCCGTCATGATATTGCTCGGCCATCGCGGCGGTGGTCTTCATGCTGGTCTCCTCGTCGCCCGAGGCGAGGAGGACGATGTCGCGCGACGGCCTGTAGCCTTCGCGCTTCAGCTGGATCAGCGTGGCGACCATCGTCGAGAGGTCGTATTTCATATCGGTCGCGCCGCGGCCGAAGATATAGCCATTCTCGACGATCGGCGTGAACGGATCGCGGGTCCAGTCTTCGGGCTTCGCCTCGACCACGTCCATATGGCCGGAGATGTAGATCGGCTTGGCGGCCCGGTCCGTGCCCGGATAGCGGGCGGCCAGCCAGGCGGTGTCGTCGATCCGCTCGATGCGGATGTCGGCAGGATCGAAGCCGCCGGCGACGAGCTGGGTCTTCAGATAGGCGGCATAGTCGGGCGTCTGGTTGCCCGGCCCGGCAACGGTGCGGAAGGCGATGCCGCGCTTGAGCAGTTCGAGCGCCTGGGCCTCGGCCTGGGGGTTCTGCTGCGCCCGGGCTGCCGTTCCGGTGAACGCCATCGCGACCAGCGCCGCACCTGCAAGAACCCGCATTACCCGTCTCTCCCATTGCCTGGCCGCGACGCTAGCGCCGGACCGGGGCAGGTCAAACTTGAATTTGGGCGCGAACGCGGCTAGGAGCCCGCCCCGACCGGGGGACCATTTCCGCCCGGCGATGTGGAGAAATGACGTGTTGGCCACGAACGCCCGAAACGGCCTTCTGCCCTGCGTCGCTTCGTTCCGATAGTGCTCGCCTGAGCGCTGTGGGGGCCGAGCGGCGCCCGCAGCATCCGTCTCGATAACGCAATCAGAGAACCGCGCCGGCCGAGCCGCGCGTCGCGAAGACGCGCGCCTGCGCCCGGGGCGAGCACGGGAATTTATGCACGAACATCAGATCGTCCGGCGGATGCTCCGCCGGATCGGCCGGAATCTGCCGGCCACCGCGCCGCTCGCCAAGGCGGTGCACGAATGGGCGATGCCGCATGTCGACTGGCTCACCGGCTCGTCGGCAGCGAGCGAGGATATCGGCTGGGACGCGCTGCTAGCGGCGACGCTGCGCTGGCGGCCGCTGGGCGAGGTGCGTCCGCAGGTGCTCCAGATCGCCGACGAGCTGGCGTTGCTGCTCGGCTTCGGTCCGCTCGACCATGCGCTGCTCGAGCTGATGATCGCGGCCGAACGGGTGCCGCGCGTCTATGGGCTGGTCGAGGCGATGTGCCGGGCGGATATCGACCTGCCCGGGCTGTTCGGCGCACTGGCCGGGGCAGAGCCGGTCGATGCCGGGCGGCTGGCCCGGCGCTCGGCGGCGGTGCGGCTCGGGCTGGCGAGCTTCGGCCATGACTATCAGGGCCGGGACCAGATCAACCTGAGCTGGTCGCTCGAGCGGGTGCTCGACGCGGCGCCCCGGCCCGGCCGGCCGCTGCTCGAGGCGCTGGCCGGCACCTGCCAGGTCGCGCGGCTCGGGCTCGACGACTTCGCGGTGGAGGAGGCGGACTATCTCGTCCGGCTGCTCCGCGGCGCGATCGCCGAACGGGCGGTGGGCATCAACCTGCTGATCCACGGGCCTCCGGGCACCGGCAAGACCGAGTTCGCGCGGACGCTGGCGGCGGCCGCGGGCGCGCGGCTGCACGCGGTGGCGGAAGCGGACGAGGACGGTGCCGAGCCCGAGCGCTGGGAACGCATCGCGGCGATGCAGCTGTCGCAGCGGGTGCTCGGCGGGCGGCGGGGCGCGGCGCTGCTGTTCGACGAGATGGAGGACCTGATCGGCGAGTCCAGCCCGAGCGACGGCGACTGGTTCCAGAAGCGCACGGGCAGCAAGGTGTTCGTCAACCGGATGCTGGAGACCAACAAGGTGCCGGTGATCTGGACGACCAACGCGATCGGCAATGTCGACGGCGCGATCCTGCGGCGGATGAGCCATGTGCTGCGGCTCGGCCTGCCTTCGCGCAGCGCCGGGCAGCGGATGCTGGCGCGGGTGGCGGCGGACGAGGGCGTGGCGCCGGGCGACGGCTTCGTCCGGCTGCTCGACGCCGCACCCGAGGCGGCGACGGTGCTGCGGGTCGCGACCCGGGCCGGGCGGCTGGCGGGCGAGGCGGATGGCGGCGTGCGCTCGGCCGAGGCGCTGGTGAAGGCGCTCCGGGGCGGCGAGCTGCCGCAGCCGGGGCCGGGCGCGCTCGACGTGGCGCTCTACGAAAGCGATCCGCCGGTGGCGGAAGTGATCGAGGGCATCGCGGCGGCGGGCGCGGCCGATGTCTCGCTGCTGCTCACCGGGCCGCCGGGCACGGGCAAGACGGCGCTCGCCTGGCACCTGGCGCGGCGGCTCGATCGGCCGCTGGTGGTGAAGCGCGCGTCGGACCTGCTGTCCAAATGGGTCGGCGAGACCGAGGCGAACATCGCCGATGCCTTTGCCGAGGCACGGCGGCGCGGTGGGGTGCTGCTGTTCGACGAGGCGGATTCGCTCCTCTTCGACCGGACGACGGCGCAGGCGAGCTGGGAAGTGGGGCAAGTCAACGAACTGCTCACCTGGCTCGACCGGCACCCGCTGCCGGTGGTCGCGGCGACCAACCATCCGGGGAAGCTCGATCCGGCGACGTTGCGGCGGTTCGTGTTCAAGCTGGCGTTGCGGCCGCTTGGGGCCGAACGCGCGGCAAAGGCGTTCGCGCGCTTCTTCGGGATGGACGCTCCGGCAGGGCTCGACGGGCTGACTCCCGGCGATTTCGCGGTGGTGGCGCGGCAGCTTCGGCACCGGCCGGCGCAGGGCGCGGCGGACATCCTCGCGCGGTTGCGGGCAGAGGCGGCGGCGCGGCCCGGCACCGCGTCCCCGATCGGGTTCTGACTCGGCGCGTCGCTCCGTCTCCCCTCCCCTGCAGAGGAGGGGAGACGGTTCAAACCGCCACCGCCTGCGCCGTCCGGCCCTCGCCGCCGAAGATGCGCAGGTAGCGGGCGATCTCGGCCGGGTCGCCAGTGGCCTTGGACGGATTGTCGGAGAGCTTGACTGCCGGGCGACCGTTCGCACTGGTCACCTTGGCGACGAGCGAGATCGGCTCGAGGTCGTGCCCACCGGCAGGGTCGCAGCCGCGGAAGTCGTTGGTCAGGTTGGTGCCCCAGCCGAAGCTCATCCGGACGCGGCCATGGAAGTGGCGATAGGTCGCCTCGATGCTGTCGACGTCCATGCCGTCGGAGAAGATCAGCAGCTTGGTGCGCGGATCGCGCCCGCGCGCCTGCCACCAGGCGATGATCTGCTCGCCGCCTTCGATCGGCGGCATCGAGTCCGGGCGGAAGCCGGTCCAGTCGGCAACCCAGTCCGGTGCGTTGCGCAGGAACGCGGTGGTGCCGAACGCATCGGGCAGGGCGACCAGCAGGTTGCCGTCATAATGGGCGCGCCATTCCTCCAGCACGCGATAGGGAGCGGCGGCGACTTCCGCGTCGCTGTCCGCCAGCGCGGCGAGGACCATCGGCAGCTCGTGCGCATTGGTGCCGATCGCTTCCAGGTCGTTGTCCATCGCAAGCAGCACGTTCGAGCTGCCGATGAACCGGCTGCCCAGGCCTTCCTTCAGCGCCTCGACGCACCAGCGCTGCCACAGGAAGCCGTGGCGGCGACGCGTGCCGAAGTCCGAGATGACGAGGTCCGGAAGCCGGCGCAGGCGCTCGACCTTGTCCCACATCTTCGCCTTGGCGCGGGCGTAGAGCACGTCGAGCTCGAACCGGCCCTTGCCCTTCAAGGCGGCGCGCGAGCGGAGCTCGTTGACGATGGCCAGCGCGGGGATTTCCCACATCATCGTGTGGGTCCACGGGCCGGCGAAGTGCAGCTCGAACTGGCCGTCGACCTTGTGCAGGTCATATTCGGGCAGCTCGAAATCGGCGAGCCAGGCGATGAAGTCCGGCGCGAACATGCGCTGCTTGCCGTAGAAGCTGTTGCCCGCGAGCCAGATGAGCTCCTTCTTCGAGAAGCGCACGGTACGGGCATGATCGAGCTGGGCGCGCAGCTCGGCCTCGTCGATCACTTCGGCCAGGCGGACGCTCCTCGTGCGGTTGATCAGCGAGAAGGTCGCCTGCACGTCCGGGTGCAGATGGCGGATCATCTGCAGCATCAGCAGCTTGTAGAAATCGGTGTCGAGCAGGCTACGGACGATCGGATCGAGCCGCCAGCCATGATTGTAGACGCGGGTGGCGATGTCGGTGACGGGCAAGGCTTCCTCCGGATGTGGCCGGTGACGATAGACGCGGCGGCGCGGCTCAGCGAGGGGCTTCGCCGGGCGGGCGGTAGCGGTAGAGCTCGGCGGGACGGAACGAGGCGCCGGTCTCGCGCTCGCCGGTCGGCTCCAGCCAGCCGCGATCGAGCATGCGGCGGCGAAAGGCGGACTTGTTGAGGCGGGTATCGAGGATCGCCTCGTACACTTGCTGGAGCGCGCGCAGGGTGAAGCGTTCGGGCAGCAGGGCGAAGGCGATGCCGGAGTAATCGAGCTTGCCGCGCAGCCGCAGGATCGCGACGCCGAGCATGGCGCCATGATCGAAGGCGAGGGCGAGCGGTTCGCCCTCGGCGAGGCGGGCCTCGACCGGGCCGCCGAGCTCGCCATGCCAGGGGACGGCCAGCTCGGCCAGTGCCAGTTCGGGGGCAGCCCTTAGCGCGGCGGCGAAGGCAGTGGCGGGGATCAGCGCGAAATAGGCGACGCTGATGATCCGCATGCGCGGGTCGCGGCCGACCGCGCCAAAGGTGTAGAGTTGCTCGACCCAGGCATCGGCCATGCGCGTCTTCTCGGCGAGGACGCGGCGGGCGGCGTCATCCAGGCTCTCGCCGATGCCGACAAAGCCGCCGGGGAGCGCCCATGCGCCCTGGAAGGGATGCTGATCACGGCGGGTGAGCAGCACCACGGGGGCATCATCGACCACGCTCATCAGGATCAGGTCGACCGCCACCGACGGGCGCTCGAACGCGGCCGGATCGTAGCTTTCGAGAAAGGCGGCCTGGTCCATCACGTCACCCTTATGTGCGTTATGCGCTTTACTTATGTTCAGATTGGATATATGTCAAATGCGGAATGTGGAGGCTAGCGATGCCGGACTTCGTGATCGTGGTGGACATGCAGCGGGATTTCGTGGCGGCGGACGGTGCCTTGCCGGTTCCGGGCGCCGAGCGGATCGTTGCGCCGATGCGGGCCTGGCTGGCCGGGCTGCGTTCCGAAGAAACGGCCGGCGTGCTGTTCACCTTCGACACGCATGTGCCGGCGATCTACGCCATATCCGAAGAGGCGAAGCAGTTCCCGCCGCATTGCGAGAAGGGCACGCCGGGCTGGGAGCTGGTGGTCGATGCCGATGCGGTCGATCCGGCGATCCCGGTGTTGCGACTCGAGAAGGGCGTGTTCGACATGTGGGCCGAACCGGGCCTGGCGATCGAGCGGGTCGGCGCGCGCGAGGCGGCGGATCGCGACGCATTCTTCGCCGGGCTGCGCGGCGCGGGGATCGAGGCGGTGACCGTGGTCGGCGTCGCGGCGGACTATTGCGTGCGTTGGGCAGTCGAGGGACTGATCGCGCGCGGCTTCCGGGTGACGGTACCGGCCGAGCTGACGCGCGGCATCGCCCGGCCGATCGACCAGGTCGCGGCGGAGGAATGGCCCGGCGCGGCGGTCGTCATCGAGGGGGCGGAGCAGTGAACGACATTCGGCGCTCGAAGCGGCTGTCATTGTGGTTGCGGCACGATCCCGGAGCGGGCGGACTGACGCTCGACGGACAGGGCTGGACCGATGTCCGCGCGGTGCTGGGCGCGTTCGCCCGGGCGGGCGTCAGATGCGATCGGAACGATCTGATGCGCCTGGTCGAAGAATGCGACAAGCAGCGCTTCGAGCTTTCCGGCGACGCGGCGCGGATCCGGGCACGGCAGGGGCATTCCGTGGAAGTGGCGCTCGACTGGCCGCGCGCCGACCCACCGGAATTGCTGTGGCACGGCACCGTCGAGCGCTTCCTGCCGATGATCCTGGCGGAGGGGCTGAAGCCGATGCGGCGCCATCATGTCCATCTCTCGGGCGAACGCGATACCGCGACGCGCGTGGGGCAGCGGCGCGGGACGGCGGTTATCCTGGCGGTTCGCGCGGCGGCGCTGGCCGAGACCGGCCGGGACTTCTTCGTCACCAGCAACGGGGTGTGGCTGACCGAGCAGGTGCCGCCCGCTTTCCTCGAGCCATGGGAGCCGAAATGATGCGTGCCGATCGGGTGCCGACCTTATGGGAGTGGCTGCTGCTATGGGTGTGCCTGAAGCTGCTGTTCCGCAGGCGCCGGCCGCTGCCGCATCATCTGAAGCTTCGACACTGAGCGGAGCAGCTTGACAGAATCGGCAAAAGCGGGGATTTCGGCGAGCCCGAGCGGGTATGGTGAAATGGTATCACAGGAGCTTCCCAAGCTTCTAGCGCGGGTTCGATTCCCGCTACCCGCTCCAGCTTCTCCTTGATTCCGAAGACATTGCCGCGAATCGCGGACGACGCGCCATGCGCGGTTCCCATGCGCGATTAAATCAGACTATTGTGCTTGCCATGCTCCGCTGGCTCCCTGCGCTCGCCCTTCTGCTCGCCACCCCCGCTTTCGCCCAGATGCCGCATATGGAGGGCGGGCGGCTGATCGTGGACGGCAAGCCGTTCCTGATCCGGGGGGGCGAACTGGGCAATAGCTCGGCCACCGACCGCGCGTGGCTCAGGCCGCACTGGCAGCGGCTGAAGGCGCTGCATCTCAACACGGTGCTGGCGCCGGTGACCTGGGAGGCAATCGAGCCCGAGGAAGGCCGGTTCGACTTCTCCAGCCTCGACTGGCTGGTCGAGGATGCGCGGGCCAACGACATGCGGCTGGTGCTGCTGTGGTTCGGCAGCTGGAAGAACAGCATGTCGACCTATGTGCCCGCGTGGGTGAAGCGCGACGGCAAGCGCTTCCTGCGCTCGACCGGCGAGGATGGGCAGCCGCAGGATATCCTGTCGGTGTTCGGCATGGCCACGCGCGACGCCGATGCGCGGGCCTTTGCCGCGTTGATGAAGCATCTGAAGGCGATCGACGGCGACCGGCACACCGTGCTCATGGTGCAGGTGGAGAACGAGATCGGCTTCCTGCCGACCGCGCGCGAGCACGGCTCGCTGGCCGACGCCGCCTTCGCCAGGTGGAAGGGCGGCGAGGAGGGGTTCACCGCGCATCATTATGCGCGCTGGGCCAATGCGGTGGCCGAGGCCGGCAAGCGCGAATACGCGCTGCCGATGTACGTCAACGGAGCGCAGGGGCGGCCGGGCAAGCTGCCGGGCGAATATCCGAGCGGCGGCCCGCTCGCGCATCTGATGCAGATATGGCGGGATGCCGCGCCTGCGATCGATATGCTCGCGCCCGACATCTACTTCCCGAACTTCGCGGGCATCGTCGAGGGCTATGCCGTGCCTGGCAACCCCCTGTTCGTGCCCGAGGCGAACCAGGCGGGCGATCCGCGCGCGCCGGCCAACGCCATGCGGGCGATCGGCAAACATGGCGCGATCGGGTTCAGCCCCTTCGCGATCGAGAACATTGCCGACAAGGACCGCCTGGGCAGCTTCTATGCGATGCTCGAGCAACTGACCCCGGCATTGTTCGCGGCCAGGGCACGCGCGGGGTTCGCGCCGCCGGTGGGCTTCGAAGGCGCGGTCGACAGCGCACCGCAGACGGCGACGCTGGGTGGCTATGCGCTGACCGTCGGGTTCGTCGATCCCTGGACGCCGAAGGACAAGCAGGAGCCGGCCGAGCATGGCGGGATCCTGCTCTGGCTGGGCGGCGAGGATTATCTGGTCGCGGGCAGCGGAATCACGGTGACGTTCGGGCCGCGCATCGGCCTCGATACCGTCGAGGAGGGCAAGTTCGTCGACGGGAAATGGGTCGCCGGCCGGAAACTCAACGGCGACGAGACGCACCAGGGCCGGCACGTCCGCCTGCCGCCCGGGCAGTTCGGCATCCAGAAGATGCGGCTCTATCGTTATTGAGATCCGGTTGAGCCAAATCATATCTCGGGCGTTACGATCCGGATGGAAAGACTCTGGTTCATCACCAATCCCGGCTCGGGATCCACCACCAGGGCGAAATGCAATGCGCTCGAGGGCGTGTTCGCGGAGCGCGGGCTGACGCTGGTCGGCCGCACCGAGTTTCCGGAGCAGAAGATGCCCGCCGGGGCCGATCTCGATCGGGACGGGGTCGATACCGTGGTGCTGTTCGCGGGCGACGGAACGATCAACGCTGCACTATCGGCGCTCAGGGCATGGGAGGGCAGCTTCCTGATCCTGCCGGGCGGAACGATGAACCTGCTCGCCAAGTCGCTGCACGATACGCTCGATCCCCGGGCGATCGTCCAGGCCGCGCATGACGAAGCCACCCGCATCGCCCTGCCCTATGTCCAGGCGGCCGGGCATCGTGCGTTCGTCGGGCTGATCATGGGGCCCGCCACTGCCTGGTTCCGCGCGCGCGAGGCGGTGCGCAAGGGGGCGTTCCGGCGGTTGTTCCAGGCGGCCCATGTTGCATGGAACCGCACGTTCGGCGGCAGCGGCATCCGCATCTCCGGCGTATCGGCGCTCGCGGGCCGCTATCAGGCGGTATTCGTCCGGCCCGAGAAGGGCGAACTGCACGTAGCGGCGGTGGACGCGCGCGACTGGAGCGCGATCGCGCAACTGGGCTGGGAATGGCTGACCGGGGATTGGGTCGCGGCGCATGCGGTGAGCGAGGGCCTTACCCGCGAGTTCGCCGCCCGCGGGAAGAAGCCGGTGCTGGCGCTGTTCGATGGCGAGCCGGTTCCGCTGGCGCCGGGAACCCCGATCACGGCGGGGATCAGCCGCAAGGCCTTCATCGCGACGCGCGAGGGGCCGGAATGACGCGGCTCTTCCATGTCAGCGACGTGCATTTCGGGCGGGAGGACCGCGCTGCGCTCGACTGGTTCGCCGCGCGGGTGCGCGAAGAGCAGCCTGACGCCGTGATCGTGACCGGCGACCTGACGATGCAGGCGCGGGCGAAGGAATTCTCGGCCGCTGCGCAGTGGCTCAAGGGCCTTGGCCGGCCGGTGACGGTGGAGGTGGGCAATCACGACCTGCCGTGGTTCAATCCCTGGGCGCGGTTCGTGGCGCCCTACCGGCGCTACCATGCGCTCGAACGGATGATCGAGCGGCCGCTCGATGTGAAGGGCGTGGCAGTGGTGCCGCTCAAGACCACCGCGCGCTTCCAGTGGCGGCTCGACTGGTCGAAGGGCTATGTCAGCGGCCGGGCACTGCGGGCATCGCTGGCATTGGTCGAAGCGGTGCCGCCGGGCGGGCTGGTGTTCGTCGCCTGCCATCACCCGCTGGTGGAGGGTGGCACGCGGACGACCTCGGAGACGCATTGCGGGGCCCAGGCCCTGGACGCGCTGGCCCGGGCGGGGGTGGATGCGGTGCTCACTGGCCATGTCCATGATCCGTTCGATATCGAGCGGCGGATCGGCGAGCGGACGGTGCGCCTGATCGGGGCGGGCACCTTGTCAGAGCGGGTGCGGGCGCGCCCGCCTTCGTTCAACGAACTCAGCGTGGCGGGCACGGGCTTCTCCACCCGGGCGCGGTTCATGGGCGAGGGGAGCGTGGCGCTCTGATCACCGCTTCGAGATGTCCTGCCCGAACACGAGCAGATTGCCGTCCGGCGCCACCACCATCAGTTCGCGCTGGCCATAGATCTGGTCGACCGGTCCGTGGATGTCGCCATCGTTGAGCAGGTGCGCCTTGGGTCTCAGCTCGTCGGCGACCGCTTCCACATCCTCGACGTCGACATAATAGCAGAAGCGGCGATTGCCCGGCGGGGCGCCGTCGTCGCCGACATTCTCCAGCAGGCGGAATGCAGCCTGTTCGCGCTGGACATACGCATAGTTGGACGTGCGGAAATAGAGCGTGAAGCCCAGCACCTCGGTGAAGAACCAGACGGCCTTCTCGAAATCCGGCACGTGCATGAACGGTGTAATGCGATAGAGATTGGCCATCGTCCGCCTCCCCCAAAGCCGCGCCCCATTACCGGAGCGGAACGATAGCGCAATCCCGATACGCAGTTAAGCGCGGAGGAACCTAAGTTCGGAACAGGCCCAGCGGCCCGCGCCCGCCTGTGCTCCAGGTCGACCAGTTGGGGAAGACATAGGGCAGGTCCGCATCGGCGACGCCGTGCCAGCGGGCGATCGCGCCGATATACTCCTCCTGCGCCACGGCGGGAACGAAGCGACCCTCGCTGCTCACATCGGTGGCGCCGCCGAGCACCGGGTCCGGATAGGCGCCGAAGATGCCGCCGGGCGCGACATTGCCGCCGACTACCAGATGGTTGCTGCCCCACGCATGGTCGGTGCCGTTCTGGGCATTGCCGCGATAGGTGCGGCCGAAGTCGCTCATCGTGAAGCTGGTGACGTTCTCGGCCATGCCGATCGCCTGCATCGCGCGGTGGAAGCCGGCCAGCGCCATGGCCAGGTCGCCGAGCAGGTTCGCATGGGTGCCGGTATCGTTGGTGCCGCCATTGGTCTGGCCCGAATGGTTATCGTACCCGCCCTGGCTGACGAAGAAGGTCTGGCGGCCATGGCCCAGGCTGCCCCGCGCATCGATCATCCGGGCGACGCGCATCAGCTGGCGCGCGACGTCGCTGGTGAGCGCGGCGCCGGTGGCCGGGTTGACGAAATAGCCGTCGAGCGTGCTGTTCGCCGAGATGATCGTGTTGGCGGTGGTCGCCTGATCATAGCTGGCATTGATGTCGCGCGCGCTCGCCTCCGCGACGTCGCCCAGGCCGGCGGCCGAGGAGAAGGTGGTGAGCGCGGCGTTCTTGGCGTTGTTCGCCGCGTTGCTCATGCTCGAATAGCCCGAACGCGTGAGCGTGCCGGTGGAAGGCAGCACCAGCGTCGAGCTGGTCTTGCCGATCACCGCCAGGTTCGAGCCGGCGATCGAGATCATCGACGGGACCGCGCTCGTGCCCATCCGGTCGGTCAGGCGGCCCATGAAGCCGTCGGTCGCGAAGTCGCGGGCGCGCAGGCCCTGCCAGTGCGCCTGCTCGTCCGAATGGCTGAGCAGGTTCATCGGGCGCAGATCGGCGCGCGACTGATAGGTCGCCTTGGTGAGCGGGGCGAAGAGGGTGCCGGCATTGAGGACGAGCGCCAGGCTGCCCTCGTCCCAGAGCGGGCGCAGCGCCGCCATCGCCGGATGGAGCGCATAGGGCGCGCCGGTGAGCGCGGTCAGCCGGTTGGCCGCGATGCCCACCGTGCCGCGCGAGGCGAGATATTGCGGGTGCCGGGCATCGGTGGGGATCACCATGTTCCAGCCGTCGTTCCCGCCGAACAGGAACACGCCCACCATCGCGCGATAGCTGCCGCTCGGCGCGGCGATGGCGGTGGTGCGGCCGAGCTGGCCGATCGCGGCGAGCGCGCTCGCGCCGGCGGTGACCTTGAGCAAGTCGCGTCGGGAAATCGTCATCGGTCCGGCTCCTCAGCGGTCGACCAGGAACATCGGGCTGGTCGCCGCGACGTAGAGCATCGTCTGGGCGCGGCGGCGCGCCTGGACATTCGCATCGGCATTGGTGATCGGCGTGGCAGCGGCCTTGAGCGCGTCCTTCTGCGCCTGATTCAGCGTATTGGCGAACAAGGTCAGGTCGATGCGCGACACCATCGTGTCGAGATCGGTGCCATAGGCTTCCCAGGTCGCCCACAGGGGCTGCGTCAGCGAGGACATGGGCAGGCCGGAATCGAGCGCATATTCGCTGCGATTGGCATCGCCCGAGACGGTCCAGTCATAGACGAAATTGTGCCAGCGCAGCACGTTGGACGTATTGAGCAGTTTCGAGGCCGGGCTCTTCAGCACCGTCGATCCGGGCAGCGGGAAGTCGTCCGGATAGAAGTTGAACACCGAAGGCGCCCGGAACACCGGCTGGCCGAGATTGGCATCGCGGGTGGTGAAGACATAGCCGTCGGTCGCAAAGCCGATCGCGCGGGCGAGCGCGGTCATCAGCAGCACCGGTTCCTTTAGCTTGCCGCCGGCGGCGGTGGGCGCCGCCCGCGCCTCGCCGTCGAGCAGGACGGCGCGGACCACCGCCTTCATGTCGCCGCGCACGCCCTTGCCATTGTCCGCGAACGCCGCCGCCACGCGGCCGACATAGGCCGGGCTCGGATTGGCGGTGACGAGGTGGACGATCATGTGGCGCGCGACGAAGGGCGCGGTGGAAGCGCTATTGAACGCGGCATCGACCACCGCCGCGACGCTGGCTTCCTGCGTGGCACCCGCGGCGACGGTGGCGCCGAGGAACTTCTTCTCGGTCGTGTCATAGCGCGATGCGACCTGGATCATCGGCTTGGAATAGTCGCGGGCATTGCCGTCGGTGATCGCGGCGCCGCCGACCCGGGCATAGGTCCAGCCGGTCAGCGCCTTGGCGACGCCCTTGATGTCGTCGGTCGCATAATTGGGAATCGCCGCGCCGCTGCCGTCGCGCTTCAAGCTGCCGTCCATATTCAGCTGGTCCGGCCCCATCGAGAACAGCTGGAGCAGCTCGCGGGCGTAATTCTCCGACGGGCCCGACTTGTTGCTGTCGGCCATGTCGAGATAGTCGCCCATATAGCCGCTCATCGTCACCTGCTGGAGGATGTCGCGATAATTGCCGAAGGCGTTGGCTAGGAAGATCTGGTTGAACGCGGCGATGCCTGCGGTCGAGTTCACCTCGGCTTCGGAAGCGACGATCATCTGGCCGAGCGCGAAGGCGGTGCGCTGGCGCAGCTGGTCGGAACCGGCGATGGCATTGGCGTAGAAGCGCATCGCCACCGGCGTGCGGCTGAAATGGGCGCGCGAGCAGACCGTGTCGCCGCTCGCGCAGAAATCGCGGCGCACTTCCGTGGTGAGATCGGCGTAGGAACTGCTGGACGCGGCGAGCTGTTCGTCGACCCAGGCAGTGGCGCCGAGCTGCTTGATCCGGGCGATCAGATCGGGCGTGGGGCCGAAGCTCGCCTGCTTGGCGAGGCGGGCGGCGTCCCCCTCGGTGAACACGGCCGGCGTGGGCGTCGGTCCGGGTGTCGAGACCACGCCGCCGCCGCCCGACGACGTGCCCCCGCCGCCCGAATCGCAACCCGCGAGCGCGAGCAAACCGAGCGCCGCGCCAAGCGCGGCCAGTTTTCGTTGCCGGAACACCAATTTTCCCCCGCCGCCGCGAGAAGTCGCGACCTGCGCGAATCTGCATAGTTTGCCGGCGGAATCCCAGCAACCTGCGGAAATACCTAAGACGGGCTTCAGCGCGATTGTGCCCGGCGCAAGGGCGCGGATCCGGCCGGTAGTTGCGCAGCCGCAACGGCGCGAACGGCGACGAGACGATCGGAACATGCGACGGAATACGCAGTCCGACAGCGGTTGACTCTTCCGCAATCGTGTCTTATATTTCTGTTATGACAGAAATTACGGACAATGCTGTTCAGTTGCCGATCGCGGTGCAGCAGTTCGTGCTGCACTGGGGCGAGATGGGGGGGCAGTGGGGCGTCAACCGCTCGGTCGCCCAGATCCATGCGCTGCTCTATCTCTCGGACCGGCCGCTCAACGCCGAGGAGATCAGCGACACGCTGCGCATCGCGCGGAGCAACACGTCGAACAGTCTCAAGGAGTTGCTCGGCTGGAAGCTGATCCGCCGCGTGCCCGTGATGGGCGACCGGCGCGATCATTACGAGGCCGAGGTCGACTTGATGCAGATGCTCACGCGCATCGCCCAGGGCCGCAAGGAGCGCGAGATCGATCCGGCAGTGGCGGCGCTGCGTGTGTGCACCGAGGAAGCCAGGCGTGACGGCCGCATCTCGGACGTTGCGCGCGGGCGGATCGAGGCGATGCAGGATTTCGTCGTCACGATCGACGACTGGTACCAGCAGATGATGAGCGTGCCGCCGGGACGGCTGATGACGCTGATCCGGCTGGGCAAGCGGATCCTGAGCTTCCTTCCCAAGGGCAAGGCTGAATAGCGGCCTCCGGCCGCGGAAAGGGTGGCATATGGGCGTGGCAATCGGATATGCGCCTGGCGCGCTGGCCCGTTACGCCGACTGGCATCGAATGGGCGCGCCCTGCCGCACTGACGACGACAGCCCCTTTGCCCGGCTGCTCGGCGCACGCTGGCTGTTCCTGCCGCCCGCGACGCGCCGCCGTTTCCTGCGCAAGATCGAGGCCGGGGCCTGTGTCTCCTATCTCGGCGAAGTCGCCGAATGCCGGATCAGCCGGGCGGGATGGCTGCTGGCGCAGGCCGCGCGGTTGATCGGCGCGCCGTTGCCGCTCGGCACGGACGTGGGCGTCTCGGCCAGTGTGAGCGTCACCGCCGACGCCGACGGCCAGGGGCAATATTGGACGCGGCAATATGGCCGCGCACAGGGTTTTCCACAGGTTATCCACAGCGCCAAGCGCTTTGCCGGGCCGACGGGCATCGAGGAATATCTGGGGCTTGGGGTGGGCATCGCACTCCGGCTGGAGGAAGCGGGTGGCGCGCTACTGTTCGTGAGCGATCATTATTTCCTGAAACTGGGCGGGCTGCGGGTGAAGCTGCCGGCCTGGGCGATGCCCGGGGCGTTGACGGTGGGGCATATGGATCTGGGCGGCGGACGTTTCCTGTTCAGCCTCGACCTGGTGCATCCTTGGCTTGGCGAGCTGGTCCACCAGCTCTGCGTGTTCGCGGACCCGGTGGAATGAGCGGGCGCGGCCCCCTTGCCTGCTGCGCGGCGATCCTCGCCGCCGCCTTGGCCGGCTCGATCGGATTCATGCTCCTCGCGGGCAGTCTCGCCGGTGACCTGTTCCTGCTCTGCTTCTTCATCGCCCTGATTCTCGCATTCGGTCACCTGGTCTTCATTGCGCTTCCGATCTATCTGGTGCTGGTTGATCGATGGCCGCTGCGCATGTGGAATGCGGGTTTGGCCGGCTTTCTGATCGGTGCGATACCAATGTCGCTACTTGGCCTCGGTGGCAGGCCGGACCTGGGAGCGCTGCTCTCGGCGATATTATGGTTCGGTGGTTCGGGACTGGTCGGCGGGCTGGCCTTTTGCGCGGTCCGCGGCGGAGACATCGTGGTGCCGGACGGCGCCGAATGAGCCGCATCCTCGTCATCGGCGGCTATGGCGGGTTCGGGGCGCGGTTGAGCCGGCGACTGCTTGCGGCGGGGCATGAGGTGCTGGTCGCCGGGCGGAGCCACGACAGGGCCGCGGCGTTCTGCGCCGGGCATCCCGGCGCCGAACCCGTTGTGGCGGACCGGACCAACGGGATCGGCATGGTGCTGGCGCGCGAACGGCCCGACCTGGTGATCGATGCGGCGGGACCGTTCCAGGGCAGCGGCTATACGGTGCCCGAGGCGTGCATCGCGATGCGCATCCCCTATCTCGACCTGGCGGATTCGCGCGATTTCGTGACGGGAATCGCGGCGCTCAACAAGGGCCCGATGGTGGCGGTGCCGATCGTCAGCGGCGCCTCGAGCGTGCCGGCGCTTTCCGGCGCCGTGGTGCGTGCCCTGGCGGCGGGACTGCCGCAGGTCGAGCGCATCGACATCGCCATCAGCGCTTCGAACCGGGCAGTGGCCGGCCCATCGGTGGCGGCCGCGATCCTCTCCTATGTCGGCAAGCCGGTGCGCGTCTGGCGCGGCCAGCGCTGGATGCAGGCGACCGGCTGGCAGGACCTGCGCCGCGAGCGCTTCGCCATCGAAGGAGAGGCGGCCCCGCTCCGTCGCTGGATCGCGCTCGCCGAAGTGCCGGACCTGTCGCTGGCGCCGGAACTGTTGCCCGGTCGCCCCGCGACGACTTTCCGTGCCGGTACCGAGCTCGGGTTCCAGATGCTCGCCTTGTGGCTGCTGAGCTGGCCGGTCCGCTGGGGGTGGCTCCGGACGCTGCGCGGCGCGGCGCCCTGGCTGCACGAGCTCCAGCGGATCACCGCCTGGGCCGGGAGCGACCGATCGGCGATGTCGGTAACGCTGGTTGGGGCAGGTGTCCGCCGGCGCTGGACGCTGATCGCCGATCGCGGAGACGGGCCCGAAATTCCCACGCTGGCGGCCGAACTGCTCGCCGGGGACATTCTGGCCGGTCGCGTGCCGCCGGGTGCACAGGATGCGAGCCGGCTGCTGACGCTCGACCGGTTCGAGCCGCTCTTCGTCGGCCTGGCCATCCGCCATGCGGTGCGCGAGCATGCGGTCGATCCGCTCTACGCGCGGGCCATGGGTGCGCGCTTCGCGCGGCTGCCGGAACAGGTGCGTGCCATGCACGCGTTTTGTGGCGACGCCGGCGCGGAGGGAGAGGGCGAGGTGCGCCGAGGCAGGGGCCTGGCCTGGCTGGTCGGGCGGGTGATGGGGTTCCCGCCGAGCGGCAGCTATCCGCTCCGCGTCGCCTTCGCCGCCAGGGATGGCAAGGAATGCTGGACGCGGGATTTCGGTGGCCATGCCTTTTCGAGCGAACTCGGCCAAGCGGGACAGGGCGTCGCGGAGCGTTTCGGCCCGCTGCGCTTCGCCTTCGACCTCCCCTCGGATGACAAGGGGTTGCGGATGGTGCTGCGGCGCTGGAGCGCGTTCGGCGTGCCGATGCCGCGTTTGCTGGCCCCCCGCATCGCCGCGCGCGAATGGCAGGAGGACGGGCGCTTCCGCTTCGAGGTGAGAGTAGCGTTGCCGCTGCTCGGCGCGGTGGTCCACTATACCGGCTGGCTGGCGCGCCTCTAGCGCAGCCAGCGCGCCATTCGGGGATAGGCGGGGAGGCCCAGCGCGGCGGCCTGGTGCGGCTCGGCGGACATGCCGAAATATTGCAGCATCGGCGGCCCGGGCCCGGCGCCGCGGTCGAACGCGGCCGCCAGCGCTTCGCCGCCGCCGAGATAGCCATCGGCATGGAACAGCGTGCGCGTATCGATGCCGGCCGCGCGGGCAGCGGCATAGGACCAGGCGATCGCCGCCATCTCCTCGCCCGGATCGTCGCGGACCTCGCAGAGTGTCGGGCGGTCGGCGGGGTCGGTGACGGCGATATGGCCGGCCTCGTGGAGCAGGTCGCCGGGGTGAAAGGGCCGGGCCGGATCGAGCACCAGCCCGCCGCTGCGCACCTCGATGCCGGGCAGGAAGCTCTCGCCCTCGATCCTGCCCCGAGACACCGGGATCCCGATCTCGTCGAGGAAGGCCAGGATGCGGACCGTGTCGGGATGGTCGAGCGCCATGGCGCGAGGCTAGCCGCGGTCGGGGCCGGCGCACAAACGAAAAGGGCGGCCCGTCGCCGGACCGCCCCTTCGTTGTTCCGTGAAGAACCGCTTAGCGCTTCGAGAACTGGAAGCTGCGGCGAGCCTTGGCCCGGCCATACTTCTTGCGCTCGACCGTGCGGCTGTCGCGGGTCAGGAAGCCGGCCTGCTTCACCGGGGTGCGCAGGATCGGCTCGTACTTGGTGAGCGCCTGGCTGATGCCGTGCTTCACCGCGCCGGCCTGGCCCGAAAGGCCGCCACCCTTGACGGTGCAGACGACGTCATACTGGCCCTCGCGCTCGGTGATGCCGAACACCTGGTTGATGACGAGACGCAGCGTCGGGCGCGCGAAATAGACTTCCTGATCGCGACCGTTGATCGTGATCTTGCCGGTGCCCGGCTTCAGCCACACGCGGGCGACGGCATCCTTGCGGCGGCCGGTCGCATAGGCGCGGCCGAACTTGTCGAGCTCCTGCTGGCGCAGCACGGCCGGGGTAGACGGTGCGTCGAGCTGGCCGGCGAGATACGCCTCGGCGCGGGTGTCGGCCGAAGCCTGGGCCTCGGTGGCCACGGCCTGCTCGCCGGCGGCGATGGCGCCGAGATCGGAAAGGGACTGGCGGTTGTCGGACATTATGCGCCCACCTTGTTCTTGCGGCTCATGCCGGCGATGTCGAGGACCTCGGGGTTCTGCGCTTCGTGGGGATGCTCAGCACCGTTGTAGATGCGCAGGTTGCGCATCTGCTGGCGGCCCAGCGGACCGCGCGGGATCATGCGCTCCACGGCCTTTTCGAGCACGCGCTCCGGGAAACGACCCTCGAGCACCTTGCCCGCGGTGATCCCCTTGATGCCGCCCGCATAGCCGGTGTGCTTGTAGTACACCTTCTGGGCCAGCTTCTTGCCGGTGAACCGGATCTTGTCCGCGTTGATGACGATGACATTGTCACCGCAATCGACGTGCGGGGTGAAGCTCGTCTTGTGCTTGCCGCGCAGGACGTTGGCGATCACGACGGCAGCGCGGCCGACGATCAGGCCGTCGGCATCGACGATGTGCCACTTCTTCTCCACCTCGGCCGGCTTGGCCGACTTGGTGGTCTTCATCAGCGCCTTCATGGGCGAGACCTTTCGAGTATGAAACGCAAGCGCGCCACCCTTCCGGGCAGCGCGGTTGATGGCCCTCTGACGATTCGCGCGGAGAAAGTCAAGAAAAGCGCGGGTTTGCTGACGGGTACTGGGATACCATGGCCTAATCGGCGGCCCGTTCCACGGTGAGCAATGTGACGCTGACCTTCTCCAGGCCGCCCGCCCGGATGCGCAGCGTCTTGCTGTTGCGGGTGATCAGCCCGGTGCGGGGATCCATGTCGGTCACGCGCTCGAACGCCACGTCGGCCGCATCGGCGCGGACGGTGCTGCGGAGCAGGCCGTCGGGCAGGGCGACGACGGTACGCCGCCCCTCGAGCGCTATCGTGCCGCCATAGGCCGATTGGCCGGGCAGGCGGACCGGCGCGCTGCCGGGGGTTGTCGCCTCGTCCGCAATCACCGCCACCACGAGCGAGGCGAGCATCGCGCGCCGGCGTTCGACCGGCAGCGCGCGGAGCGGGGCCGCGATGCGCGCGGCGAGCTTCTCGCGTTCCGCCGGCGCCAGGGCATGCCGGGCGGCGGCCACTTCGGCGACACGCCGGCAGAAGCGCTCCCACAGCGCCGGCATGTCGTCGATCGCGACGACGGCGCCCCGCGGATCGAGATGGAAGACGATCGTGCTGCCGGCAAATGCCTCGAACCCGGCTTCATAGGCAGCGCCGCTGCTGTCCGGGGTTTCGCCGATGCCGGCGCGCAGCGTCACTTCGGCGCGATAGCCCTTGTCCACGCGCGCGAAGCGGACATCGCGCTCCATGCGATAGGTGCGGGCGCCGTCGCGGCGTTCGGTCACCACGCGCCTCGGCGCATCCAGCGGCGGGGCGAAGGTGGCCGTGCTGGCCTGGAGGATGATCGCCGCAAGCAGCATCAGCGCGTCTCGCCTGCCACCCAGGCGGCCACCTGCTCGCTGGCAGTGGCGGTCCAGCTCTCAATCACCGGCAGTTCATAGGGATGGAGCGCGGCGATCCGATCGCGCAGGCGCGTGGCGAGCATCGGGCGCGTCTTGAACAGCACCGGCACTTCCTCCGCTCTCTCCAGCGCTCCGTGCCACAGATAGAGCGACGTGCAGGGGGCGAGGATGTTGGCGCAGGCGGCGAGATGCTCGTCGAGCACGGCTTCCGCCACCCGCTCGGCATCCGCGCGAGTGGCGAAGGTCACGTAGAAGAGCGCGAGCTCGCTCAAGCGGCAGCCCGGGCGCCGGCGACATGCGCGCCCCAGACGGTGGCGATCACCACCAGCGCGCCGGTGAGCTGGTGGAACGCGGCGAGCCAGATCGGCACCCCGGCCATCACCGTGGCGATGCCGAGCAGGATCTGGGTGCCGAAGGCGCTGTGGATCGCGATCGAGGCGGGGCGGCTCGTGGCGCGCACCTTGCGCGCGAGCAGGATCAGCCCCGCCACCGCCACCCAGGCCCACCAGCGATGGATGAAGTGCACCACCGCCGGATCGGAGAAGAGGACATGGCCGAGGCTCTGGCCCGTCTGGCTGACGCCCGGGAAGAAATGGCCGTTCATCAGCGGCCATTGGTCGGTCACCAGCCCGGCATCGAGCCCGGCGACCAGCGCGCCGTAGAAGAGCTGGACGAACAGCACGAGCAGCACGCCGGTGGCGAGGCCGGTCAGCCGGGCGGGAGGTGCCATCGGGTTGCGGGCGAGCGCCAGCAGGTCGAGCGCGGTCCAGACGATGCCGCCCAGGGTGAACAGCGCGGTGAGCAGGTGCGCGGCGAGCCAGAAATGATCCACTGCGGTGCTGGTCTTGTTGAGCCCGGACTGGACCATCCACCAGCCGAGCGCGCCCTGCAGCCCGCCCAGCGCGAGCAGCGCGGTCAGCCGCCAGCCATAGCCTTGCGGAATCGCGCGCCGGACAGCGAACCAGACCAGGGGCAGGAAGAAGGCGAGCCCGATGACGCGGCCGAGCAGCCGGTGGAGATATTCCCAGAAGAAGATGTTCTTGAACTCGGCCAGCGTCATGCCGCGGTTCAGCTGCTCATATTGGCCGATCTGCCGGTAATGGGCGAACTCGGCTTGCCACTGCGCATCGGTGAGCGGCGGGATCGCGCCCGACAGCGGCTTCCATTCGGTGATCGACAGGCCCGATTCCGTGAGGCGGGTGATGCCGCCGATCACCACCATCAGCACGATCAGCGCCGCGACGGCGAACAGCCAATGGGCAAGGGCGCGCGGGCGGGCGGAAGCGGGGAGCGAAGTCATCTGCAGCACGTGGCGAGGTCTAGTGGCGATACGTGGCCAAGGCGAGTCCCGATCCGGACCGATTTGACCATCGATAGGGGACGGCAAATTGGCTTCGGCCCCCTTTGGAAGCGCGGGCAGGCGACTGGCTGGGTCAGACCTCGATCGGGTTCCGCTCCCATCCCCGCTTCCCATGCGCGGAAGCAATGAGGTTAATCATTTTTAGGGATTCGCCTTCGCTCTCCTTCCGCGCATAGTCCTGCCGGGCAAGACAATAACGGGGGAGCGGGATGACCCAGCGGTTGACACGGCGACAGGCCATTGGCGGGGCGGTGGCGGCCGGCGGGCTGGCGAGCTGGCCCGGCCTGATCGCGCTGGCGGCCGAGCCCGAGATCCTGTTCCGCGAAGTGCTTCTCGTCGACGGGACGGGCGCCGCGCCGCGCCTGGCCAATGTGCTGGTCGCCGGCGACCGGATCGTCGAGGTTTCGGCGCCCTCGGCCGCGGGCGGGGCGATGCGGATCGTCGCCGGCGAGGGGCGGGTGCTCGCGCCGGGCTTCATCGACATGCACAGCCATGGCGACCCGCTCGACGAGAGCTACGAGGCCTTTCTCGCGATGGGCGTCACCACGATCACGCTCGGCCAGGACGGCAGCGGCCCCCGGCTGGGCAAGGACCTGGATCCGCGCAGCTGGATGGCGGCCGTCGATCGGGCGGCGATCGACCTCAATGTCGCGCTGCTCTCCAGCCATGGCACGCTGCGGCGCGCGGCGGGCGTGCCGGATTCGGTCCGCCGCCCCGATGCCGCCGGGCTCGCGCGGATGGCGGCGCAGCTCGACGCCGAGCTGAAGGCGGGGGCGTTCGGCCTGTCCTATGGCCTGGAATATGTGCCGGGCATCTATTCGGAGACGCCCGAACTGACCAATCTCGGCAAGGTGGTGGCGCGGTACGGCGGCGTGGTGATGAGCCATATGCGCTCGGAGAATGACGAGGATATCAAGGCCTCGATCGACGAGCTGATCGCTTCCTCGCTGCCGGCGCGGCCGCACATCTCGCACCTCAAGGTCGTCTTCGGCAAGGGCGAGGCGCGGGCGCGCGAGCTGCTCGCCTATCTGGCCGAGAAGCGCCGCCGGGGGATCGACCTGACCGCCGACCAATATCCGTACGAGGCCGGCTATACCGGCATCGCGATCCTCTTTCCCAAATGGGCGCTGCCGCCGACCGACTATGCCAAGGTGGTGGCCGAGCGGCGGCAGGAACTGCGCGACTATCTGGTGCAGCGCATGACCCGCCGCGGCGGGCCCGAGGCGCTGCTGATCGGCACCAAGCCCTATGCCGGCAAGACGCTGGCCCAGGCGGCGGGGGAAGCCGGGCTGCATTATGCCGATTTCCTGATCAGGATCGGCCCGCAGAGCGGATCAGGGGCGCATTTCACGCAGGACAAGGCGTTGCAGGACGTGCTGCTGGTCGATCCCCATGTCGCCTTCTCCACCGATGGCGGCCCGGGCATGCGCCATCCGCGCGCGACCGGCACCTATGCCAAGCTGGTCGAGGAATATGTGGTGCGCGATCGCAAGCTCACGATCGAGGAGATGGTCCGCAAGGGCACCGGCTATCCGGCGCATATCCTGCGCCTGGGCGATCGCGGCATGATCCGCGCCGGGGCGAAGGCAGACCTGATCCTGTTCGATCCGGCGAAGGTGAAGGCGCGCTCCACTTATGTCGATCCCTTTGCCAGGGCCGAGGGGTTCGACCTGGTCATGGTCAATGGGAAGCCCGCCTATGAGGGCGGCGCGCGCGTTGGGAAGAGCGGGCGGCTGCTCCGCGCGCGCTGATCACTTTCCGGGCCGGGCCGCCGCCTTGCACAGATTGTCGGTCGCCAGCGCGATGCGCGATTCCGGCATGTTCCGGTTGCCGGGATCGTTCTCGACGCCGCGCGTCTCGGTGTTGAAGGCGAGCAGGGTGCCCATGTGCTGGTCGGGGCACAGGCTCAGATAGGCGCGGAAGCCGTTCTGGTCGCCATTGTGCCCGACGATGCGGATGCCGTCGGTCCGGTCGAGGAAGAAGGACAGGCCGCTCCAGGTGGTCGGCGCCATCCGGCCCTGGGTGAAGTCCTCGCCCGCGCCGATCACCGGCCGCCACATCTCCTCGAGCGAGGCCCGCTTGAGGACGAGGTCGTACTCGGCGCCGCGCTTCGGGTCGCCGAGCAGGAAGGCGACATATTTCGCCATGTCCGGCAGCGGGGCGTTGAGCCCTCCGTTCGAGACGGTCACGCCGGTATCGACGTCGAACGGGGCGGGCACGCGCTTGCCGTCGCGGATATAATAGCTGTGGGCGCGGTGGGGCAGGAGATAGGGCGGGGTGCGGTCGAAATAGCTCGATCGCATGTCGAGCGGGCGCAGGATGTTCTTGTCGACATAGACTTCGAAATCCTCGCCCGAGAGCCGCTCGATCACCTGACCGAGATAGACGATGCCGGGGTTGGAATAGCCGAACCTGCTGCCCGGTTTGAACTGTAGCTCGGTGTAGGGGATCATGGCCTCCAGCTGCTTCCAGCCAGGCGGCTCGAAGGGCTGCCATGCCTTGTCGCGCCACGGCCAGGTGCCGTTCCGGAAGCCGGCGCTGTGGCTCATCAACTGGCGGATGGTGATCTCGGCAGGATCGCCGAAGGGATCGTGAACGCCGGCGAGCTCGGGCACGTAGCGGATGATCGGATCGTCCAGCTTCAGCAGCCCGCGATCGCGCAGCTGCAGGATCGCGATGCCGGTCATCGTCTTGGTGATCGACGCCCAGTGATAGATGGTCCGCGCATCCACCGGCACATGCGCCTCGGCATCCTGCTCGCCGAGATGGTCGGCAACGATCGTGCGGCCGTCGCGGATCAGGTAGAAGCTGCTGCCGGCGATCCCGGCCTTGGCGACTTCGGCGCGGTGGAGGGCGCGGAAATCGGCCACTGCCTTGTCGAAGCCGCGATCCTGCGCCGCGGCCGGGGCGGCGGCGAGGGCGAGCAGGAGCAGGGCGGCGCGCCTCATGCCGGCCGCAGCGTGGTGCGCGAGGCGGCGCGCGCGTCGACCGCGGCGCGGCTGAACGGCATGGGCTGCATCCGGCCGCTCGCCCAGTTGCGATACTGGTCGCGATAATGCGGCGAGCGCGGGTCGATCGACTGGCCGGGCAGGATCAGCATCAGCGAATTGTCCCAGGCGCCGACGTCGATCACCTGGAGATAGCTCGCGCCGCCGCCGACCTGCCAGCCCGGGCCGGAGCCGAGCCAGCGCGCCATCACCGTATAGCCGTCGCCGCCCGAGCCTTCGCCCTCGATCGCCGGGAAGGCGCGGGCGATGGCGGGGATGGCGGAGAGCGGGTGGCGCAGGCGGACCTGGTGGAGCGTGCCATAGCGCCAGGCGGCGGGATCGGGGCCGAGCTTCTCGCGGATCGCGGTCCAGCCGGCGGCCAGCGCCGCATCGAGCATCGCGTCGCGCGCCGCCACGGGATCGGGGCCCAACCGCGTGTCGGGCTTGGCCAGGGCGTCGAGCAGGATCGAAGGGGCGATGGTGTTGATCAGCCCCTTGGCGCGGGCCGGAACGATCGCGGCGAGCATGCGCCTGCCGGCCTCGCGCCACACTGCCTCGAACAGTGCGGCGGCGCCGCTGTCGCGATCGATCCGCGCATTCCAGCCGCGCAGCATGTCGGCCGCCGGCCTGGCCGCGGCCGAGGGCGCCGCCGGCAGGAGCGCGAGGAACTGGCGGGCGGGCGTCGAGAGCGTGTCGTGCTGGAGCGCGACGCTGTCGGCCAGGCTGTGCCTGGGTTGGGAGGCGAGCACTTCGGCGATGCGATCGTAGCGATAGGGATCGCGGAAGGAGAAAGCGGGGATGCGGTCGCGCGGCCAATCGGCGGGCAGGTTGTTCTGGTTGGCCGAGGCGAACCAGCCCTTGGCGGGATTGTACGCGCTCGGCAGCGCCTCGAACTTGCGCATGCCGGTCCAGTCGTAGCGGCCGTCGCCCGGCACGGGGAGCAGCCCGTCGCCGCGCTTGCGCACCGGCACGAAGCCGATCACCTGCCAGCCGGTATTCCCGTCGACATCGGCATAGTGGAAGTTGGTGGGCGAGGGGTGGAGGGCGAAGGCCTTGCGCAGGCCTTCCCAGTCCCGGGCCAGGTTGATCGCGATCATCGCGAAGGCGCCGTCGCCGCCCGGCTGCATCGCGATGGTGGCGAGCGCAGTGGCGCGGCGCTTCTCCGGGTTCCAGGAAAGCACCGGGCCCTGCACCGAATAGCGCAGCGTCGCCGCGACGGGCGCGCCGTCCTTCACCGCGATCGCTTCCTCGACCTTGTTGAACCGCTTCCAGCCGCCGTCGTGGCGATAGCGTTCGGGATCGGCGGGATCGAGCTCGAGGACGAACAGGTCGCCCTGGTCGATGTGGAAATTGGTGCGGCCAAAGGCGAAGCGATCGGTATGGCCCTGCATGATGCCGGGCAGGCCGGGCGCGCCGCCGCCGATCAGGTCGAGCCCCGGCGCGGTCAGGTGCGCGATGTGGCGCGGGCTGAAGCCGCCGATGCCGAGATGCGGATCATTGGCCAGGATCGGCCGGCCGGTGGCGGTGCGCGACGGCGACACCGTCCAGGCGTTGCTGCCGGCATTGGCGCGCTCGGCGGAAGCGGCGGCCGGGTCCTGGCCGGTGAGCTCGGCCCAGGGCAGGCCGTCGATGTTGAGCACGCCCAGGTCCGCCGCGCTCACCGCCGCGGCGTCGAGCCCGTCGGGCACCTTCATCGACCAGGCCGGGCGGAGCGGGGCGACGATCGCGTCGAGATCGAGCAACCCCAGGGCGGCGAGGCGGGCGCGGCGGATCTCGTCGTCGACATTGCCGCTCGAGGCTTCGCGGGCACGCACCAGGTCGCGCAGGTCCCAGCGGATCGGGACGATCTGGAGGATGCGATATTCGAGCGGCAACAGCGCGGGATCGGCAATCACTTCGTCGATGCGCGCATTGATGCCGGCGACATAGGCCTGGGCGCAGGCCAGCACATCGGCCGGCACCCGGCGCAGCTCGGCGTCGATGTCGCCGCGATAGTGGAACAGGCGGGCATTGGCGTCGTGCCTGGCGAAGCGCGCGCCGAACGCTTCGGCCAGCCGGCCCATCTCGCGGCGATGCGACAAGTCGATCTGGAACAGCCGGTCGCGCGCGACGACATAGCCCTGGCCGAAGAACGCATCGGGGATGCTCGCGGCGCGGATGTGCGGCGTGCCCCATTCGTCGTCGACAATTTCGATCGGCGCGCTCGCCCCGCGGACGCTCTGCTGCTTCGCGGCGACCAGCCGGGGTCTCGCCACGGCGGCGCCGGTGAGCAGCGCCGTGGTCGAGCTCAGCAGGAAGGCACGGCGGTTCAGCATTGGATATTCCCCGGATGGCGCTTTGGCGCTGAGGGTGGTCCGGGCAAATGCGGCTGTCCATCGGAACATAGGTTCGACGGACATAACCTGGGGCTATTGGGGGGGAGCCTGTCCTCGCCGCTCTTCCTCGTCATCTCCGCGAAGGCGGGGATCCAGAGTTATCTGGGACGCCGCCTTGCGACCCTGGATCCCCGCCTTCGCGGGATGACGGGAATGGTATAGGAAGCTCGCCGAACTTGACCTAGGCCCGCGCCCCGTCGGTCACCACCGCTTCGTTGTAGCGCAGCGCCTTCAGCACCGTGTCGACGATGTTCTCGGCATTCAGGCCGGCCTCGGCATATTGCAGCTCGGGCTTGTCCTGGTCCTGGAACAGGTCCGGCAGGCGCATCGTGCGCAGCTTGAGGCCCGCATCGATCAGGCCCTGGTCGCTCGCCATGGTGAGGACGTGCGCGCCCAGGCCGCCGATCGCGCCTTCCTCGATCGTCACCGCCACTTCGTGCGTGGTGAGCAGGCGGCGGATCAGTTCCTCGTCGAGCGGCTTGGCGAAGCGCAGGTCGGCGACGGTGGTGGAGAGCCCCTTGGCCTCGAGCGTGTCGGCCGCTCTCAGCGCCTCGGCCAAACGGGTGCCGAGCGAGAGGATCGCCACGGTCTTGCCTTCGCGGACGATGCGGCCCTTGCCGATCTCCAGCCGCTGCGGAACCTGGGGAAGCGCCACGCCGGTGCCGCCGCCGCGCGGATAGCGCAGCGCGATCGGGCCGCTGTCGTGCAGCACGGCGGTGTGCGTCATGTGGACCAGTTCGGCCTCATCCGCCGCGGCCATCACCACCATGTTGGGCAGGGTGGCGAGATAGGTGACGTCGAAGCTGCCAGCATGCGTCGCGCCATCGGCGCCGACCAGCCCCGCGCGGTCGATCGCGAAGCGCACCGGCAGGTTCTGGATCGCCACGTCGTGCACGACCTGGTCATAGGCGCGTTGCAGGAAGGTCGAATAGATCGCGCAGAAGGGGCGCATGCCCTGCGCTGCCAGCCCGGCGGCGAAGGTCACCGCATGCTGTTCGGCGATGCCGACGTCGAAGGTGCGGTCCGGATAGGCCCTGGCGAAACGATCCACGCCGGTGCCCGAGGGCATGGCGGCGGTGATCGCGACGATCCGGGGATCGTGCTCGGCGTCCTTGATCAGCTGGTCGGCGAAGACGTTCTGATAGGCGGGCGGGCCCGGGGGCGCCTTGGCCTGGGTGCCGGTGATCACGTCGAACTTCTGGACGCCGTGATATTTGTCCGCCGCCGCTTCGGCCGGGGCATAGCCCTTGCCCTTCTTGGTGACGACATGGACGAGGATCGGCCCGTCCTCGGCATCGCGGACATTCTCCAGCACCGGGATCAGATGCTCGAGATTATGGCCGTCGATCGGGCCGACATAATAGAAGCCCAGCTCCTCGAAGAGCGTGCCGCCGGTGACGAGGCCGCGGGCGAACTCCTCGGTCTTGCCGGCCGCCGCGGTCAGGCGGCGCGAGAATTTGCGGATCGCACGCTTGGCGAGGCTGCGCAGCCCCAGATATTCGGACGACGACACCATCCGCGCGAGATAGGCGGAGAGCCCGCCCACCGGCGGCGCGATCGACATGTCGTTGTCGTTGAGGATCACCACCAGCCGGTTGCCCGCGGCCTCGGCATTGTTCATCGCCTCATAGGCCATGCCCGCGCTCATCGCGCCGTCGCCGATCACCGCGATGCCCTTGCCCGGCTTGTCGCCCAGCTTGTTGGCGATCGCGAAGCCCAGCGCGGCGCTGATCGACGTCGAGCTATGGGCCGCGCCGAACGGGTCGTATTCGCTCTCGCTGCGCTTGGTGAAGCCCGACAGGCCGCCGCCCTGGCGCAGCGTGCGGATGCGGTCGCGGCGGCCGGTGAGGATCTTGTGCGGATAGCATTGGTGCCCGACATCCCAGATCAGCCGGTCGTCGGGCGTGTTGAAGACATAGTGGATGGCGACGGTCAGTTCGACGACGCCGAGCCCGGAGCCGAGATGCCCGCCGGTCGAGCCCACGGCCGAGATCGTTTCCGCGCGCAGCTCGTCGGCGAGCTGGCGAAGCTGCTTCGGATCGAGCTTGCGCAGATCCTCGGGCGTATCGACGGTATCGAGCAGCGGCGTGCTGGGTAGATCGGCCATCCGACTGCCCTTACTCCTCCGATTCCGGGAAGTCGAACCTTGCGCGTGTGGATTTTGCGTGCAGGCGCCGTGCAGGAAGGGCGATCAGTCGCAATCCGCGCACTTGCCGCGCACTTCGATCACCGGCCGCTCGGGCGAGAAGCCCATGTCCTTGGCGGCGGCGCGCACCGTCTTGGTGATCGAATCGTCGTCGATGTGCGTGGTCTGGCCGCAATTGTCGCAGACCAGGAAGATGCAGTCGTGCAGGCAGTCGGGATGGGTGTTCGCCATATAGGCGTTCGCGCTCTCCACCCGCCGCGCGAGATTGGCGCCGACGAACAGGTCGAGGATGCGGTAGACGCTGTTGGCGGCGACCCGGCGCCCCTCCGCCCGGGAGACGGCCTCGGCAATGTCATAGGCGGAGGCCGGCTTGTCGAAGCCCGCCAGCGCTTCGAACACCCGCTCGCGCATCGTCGTCCATTGCTCGCCGGATTTCTCCAGCGTCGCCTGGGCGGCCTTGGTCAGGTCGTTGCCGTGATGCTCGTGATGGTCGTGCGCGTGCATGGATATGATGTAGGCCCGCAGGCCCCTCGCGGCAAGTTCAGTAGGTGGCGCGCCGGTTGAGATCATGGCCCAGGGCGACGAGGCTGACGCCCACCAAAGTCCAGAAAATCTCGAAATCGCCATGCGGCAGCGACAATGCGCCCGCCATGATGCCGAGCCCGAAGGCGCCCACCACCGCGGGGGCCATATAGCCGTGGGACATCACGCCCTTGACCAGCGCAAAAGCGCCGAAGCCGATCGCGAGGGTGAGGCCGACCTCGTGGATCGCCGGGTTGAGCAGGCCGCCGGCCGAGGAAATCACGGTGAGCAATATGGTGGTCGTGACGCAGTGGACGAGGCACAGCCCGCTGATCCCGATCGCGATACGATCGAGACGCGCATCAATGCCACCCCACAAGCGGGCCAACGGAAGACTCACCGGCATGGCGCGGATATAGGGCAAGCGAGTTAAAGATACAACATAACATGCGCATGAATCTCGAGCGGGCAGCGGCGCCGTGCAACCGGGCCGGGGACGCGCATCGGATATCGGGCACGGACGCCAGGTTCGGGACTCGTTCAGCGAACCCCGTCATCCCCGCGCAAGCGCGGATGACCGAGGAAGATCAGATGCTTGCTTGCGTTCCCAGCCTAGCCCAGCAGGCCGTGCCCCCTGGCCCAGGCGAGGAACAGTTCGGGCCAGGCATGTGCGGGCCTGCCCAGGGTGCGCGGCCCCCAGCCGAAGCCATGGCCGCCTTGCTCGAACAGATGCGTCTCCACCGGCACCCCCGCCGCCTTCAGCGCGGCGCGCAGGGCGATCGTGTTCTGGATCGGCACGGTGGCGTCGTCCTCGGCATGGCAGAGGAAGCAGGGCGGCGTATGGGCGCCGACCTGGCGCTCGGGGGAATGCTCGGTGGCCATGCCGGGCGTGGCTTCCTTGCCGATCAGCAGCGTGCGCGAGCCCATATGCGCGAAGCCCGGGTCCATCGAGACGACCGGATAGATCGGCGCCGCGACGATCGGGCGCGCGTCGAGGGCATCGGCGGCGTCGATGGGCGCATGGAGCTTGCGGCCGAAGCGGGCCGCGAGATCGGCGCAGAGGTGCCCGCCGGCGGAGAAGCCCATCGCGCCGACGCGTTCGGGGTCGACCTGCCACTCGGCTGCGCGAGATCGGATCAGCCGCATGGCGCGCTGCGCATCCGCCAGGGCGACGTTGCTCGGATCGCGCCAGGGGTCGCCGGGCAGGCGGTAGAAGAGCACGAAGGCAGTGATCCCGCGCGCGGCGAGCCACGGCCCCAGTTCATAGCCCTCCTTGTCGACCACGACGCGGGCATAGCCGCCGCCGGGAATGACGAGCATCGCGGCGCCGTTCGGCTGGGTCGCCCGGAATATGTCGAGCCGCGGCGTGCGGACATGATCCATCGCGCGATCGGGAAAGCCCGGATCGGCACTGCGGACTGCGACATGATCCTGCAGCGCCCGGTCGAGCAGGCCCGGCGCTTCCCCCGGCCAGAGGTTGATGCTGGCATCGGGGGCGAGGGGCCCGTGCGGCACGGCCCTGGCGGCAAGCGGGAGCAATGGGCCGGCCAGGCCGGCGGCAAGCAGGTCTCGACGATCCATGACACCGGTGTACCCGGGCGGAGGCGCTGGCGGAAGGAAAAAGGAAAAGGCGCGGGTAGGCCGGGTGACGCTCTAGGGTACGCCACCCGGCCACGCCCGCACTCCCTATTTAGGGGATTTGCGGGCAGTTACCAGTGGCGTGCGTCCGGAAGCACCGGCCACACGCCGAATCACGCATGCCGACTCAGATAATGCGCCTGGGCGGCTTCGGTTGCGTTGATCGCGAGCAGCGAGCGCGCATCCGCCGCCGTCCGGACGCGGCCGGACCGGTCCGAGGCGGCATCGAGCACGCGGTCGAGCAGTTCCTGCCCCTCGTGCCACCAGCCGATGCCGCTGGCGGCGTTGAGGTGCCCTTGCGGGCCGGCGTCGACGAAGAAGCTGCCCCAGCCCTTGGCCAGCTCGCGGGCGCGATCGATGCCGATCCAGGGATCGTCGCGGCTCGCCACGGTGATCGAGGGGAAGGGGAGCGGCTTGGCCGGCGCGGGGGCGAAGCCGGCAAGCTCGGACTTCACCTCCGGCCGGTCGACATCGGCCGGGGCCACCAGCAACGCGCCCGCCACCGGCCAGCCAAAGGGCTGGGGCGAGAGCTCGGCCCACCAGGCGACGGCAAGGCAGCCCAGGCTGTGCGCCGCCAGCACCACCGGCGCCTGGGCGCCGCGGATCGCCTGGTCGAGCCTGGTCACCCAGGCGTTGCGGTGCGGCGTGTCCCACATGCCGAGCTCGACTCGGCTGGTATCGGGACGGGATTGTTCCCAGAGCGTCTGCCAGTGCGAGGGCCCCGAGCCACCGAGCCCGGGGACGGTGAGGACGATCGGGGAATGTTCGTCGAACGGAGCGAAGATACTCATTGCAATTGCACTCCAACGGGAGGGCAGGCCGGAGCTCCAATTTATTCCCATTGAATTAGTAGGCAATAAGCCTTGCGACGGAATGATGGCCAGTTGCGCCGGGCCGAAACGGACCTAAAGGGAAGCGCATGCCCAAGCAGCGTGCCGACCAGATGCTCGTGGACCGCGGCCTTGCCGAGAGCCGCACGCGTGCCCAGGCGCTGATCATGGCGGGGCTGGTGTTCGCGGGCGATCGCAAGGTGGACAAGCCCGGCCAGCAATTCCCGGAGGAGACGCCGCTCGACGTGCGGGGGCGCGACCATCCCTGGGTGTCGCGCGGCGGGATCAAGCTGGCGCACGCGCTCGCGCATTTCGGCTGGGACGTGACCGGGGCAGTGGCGATCGACGTCGGTTCGTCGACCGGCGGCTTCACCGACGTGCTGCTGAGCAACGGGGCGGCCCGCGTCTATGCGGTGGACAGCGGCACCAACCAGCTCGCCTGGAAGCTGCGCCAGGACCCGCGCGTCATCGTCCATGAGCAGACCAGCGCGCGGATCCTGACCGAGGCGCACATTCCCGAGTTGGTCGACCTGATCGTCTGCGACGCGAGCTTCATCGGCCTGGCCAAGGTGCTCGAAGTGCCGTTCCGCTTTGCCCGGCCCGGCGCCCGGCTGGCCGCGCTGATCAAGCCGCAGTTCGAGGCGGGGCGCGACGAAGTGGGCAAGGGCGGGGTGGTGCGCGATGCCGCGGTGCACGAGCGCGTCTGCCGCGAAGTGTCCGAATGGGTTGCCGCGCAGGGTTGGACCGTCGTCGGCGTCACCGCCAGCCCGATCACCGGGCCCGAGGGGAATGTGGAATTCCTGATCGCCGCGACGCGCGAAACATAACGGCAACGCTTGCGTTTCGGCGCGCTGCAACATAGCCCTTGCGCCCACAGGATCTAACCGGAGGGCGCGTTGAGGGAAATCGCATCGAAGGGGCAGCTGAGGCTCGCCTATCTGCGATGGGCCGTGGTCACGGTGCCGTTCATCCTGCTGCTCGGCTTCACCTCGGCGCGCCTGGCGCCGTCGGGCAGCGCCAACCCGTGGTTCGCCCGGCTGGCGAAGCCCGCGATCATGCCGGAGGAATGGGTTTTCCCGGTCGCTTGGACCGCGCTCTACATATTGATGGGGCTGGCGCTGGCGATGATCATCAATGCGCGCGGGTCGACGCTGCGCGGGCCCGCGCTGGTCGTCTTCGCGGTGCAGATGGTGGCGAACCTCGTCTGGTCGCCGGTCTTTTTCGGCATGCACCAGGTGGTGCCGGCGCTGGCGATCCTCGGCGCGCTGTTCCTGCTCGCGCTGATCACCTTCGTGCTCTTCGCCCGCATCCGCGCCTTCGCCGCGGTGCTGCTGATCCCGTATCTCGCCTGGATCGCGTTCGCCGGCATGCTCCTCTATCAGATCCATCAGCTCAATCCGGACGCGGGAAGCCTTGTATCCGCGCGTCCGGCTGACGAAATACAGATCAAGTGATCGCGCGAGGAATTTGAAATGCAGACCGACAACCGCCTGTTCGACGATTTCGTGAAGTTCGTGAACGGCGCGGCGGGCACGCTGGCCGGCGTCGCCCGCGAGACCGAAGGCGCCGCGCGCGAGCGTGCCCGCGAATGGATCGGCGGGATGGACTTTGTTTCCCGCGAGGAATTCGAAGCGGTGAAGGCCATGGCCGTGGCCGCGCGCGACGAGAACGAGGCGCTCCAGGCGCGCCTCGCCGCGCTCGAGGCACAGCTGGGCGGCGCTGCCAAGCCGGCGGCCGCGCCCAAGGCGCCGAAATCGCCTAAAAAGCCGGCAGGACAAGCATAAACACCTTGTCCACAGCTTTTGCGCAGGGTTGTGAACCCCGCGCTTGTGCGGGCCCGATGCGGTTGGCAGATTCTGCCCAAGCAATCCGGCCCCAGTGGAGAAACTGATGCTCGACGAAGCGGAATTCGACCGCGACGACGCAGCCCCTATCGACATGCTCGAAAGTTATTTCGCCGCGCATGGCTGGACGCACAGCCGCGAAGAAGACGAGATCGTGGCGAAGGTGAAGGGCAGCTGGACGGAGTATGAGCTGCGCGCGATCTGGCGCGAGGACGATGGCGTGCTCCAGTTCCTCGCCTTTCCGGACATCCGCGTGGCCGACGAGCGCCGCATGGCGGTCTACGAGACGATCGGCCTGGTCAACGAGCAGCTCTGGATCGGCCATTTCGAGCTCTGGTCGCAGAGCGGCATCCTGTTGTTCCGCCACGCCGCGCTGATCGACGGCGAGGAGCCGACGCTCAGCCTGGCCCAGGCCGAGCTGCTGGTGGAGAGCGCGATCGACGAATGCGAGCGCTTCTATCCCGTGTTCCAGTTCGTGCTGTGGGGCGGCAAGACCCCGCAGGACGCGCTGGCCTCCGCGCTCATCGAAACGCAGGGCGAGGCGTGAGCGCGGTGCCCCCGGCCAGCCTCTGGCTGGTCGGCTGCGGCAACATGGCGGGTGCGATGCTCCGCCGCTGGATCGATGCGGGAACGGTGGACCCCGCGCGGGTCTTCGTCGTCAACCGCCAGGACCGCGCGCTGCCCCGGGGCGTGCGCCAGGGCAGGGCCTTCCCCGACGGTCCGCTGCCCGATGCCGTGATGCTCGGCATGAAGCCGCAGCAGATCGATGCGGTGGCCGAGGCGCACGGCGCGCGCATCGCCGGGGTGCCACTGCTCATTTCCATCCTCGCCGGCGTCGAGCTGGCTTCGCTTGCGGGCCGGTTCCGGGCAGGGGGCATCGTCCGCGCGATGCCCAATTTGCCGGTCGCGATCGGCAAGGGCGTGGTCGGCCTGGCCGGTGATCGCAGCGCGCCGGTCGACGCGCTGATGCGGCCGCTCGGGCTGGTCGAATGGGGCGACGAGGCGGGGCTGGACCGGCTCGGCGTGCTCGCCGGCTGCGGGCCGGCCTTTGTCTATCGCTTCATCGATGCGCTTGCGGCGGGCGGGGTGTCGATCGGGTTCGGCGAAGAGCAGGCGCTGCGGCTCGCCGTTGCCACGGTGGAGGGGGCGGGGCTGCTCGCCGCCCAGGCCGAGCTGCCGCCCTCGGCGCTCGTGGAGCAGGTCGCCAGCCCGGGTGGAACCACGCGCAAGGGGCTCGACGTGCTCGACGCGGACGACGCGCTCGCGGCACTGCTGCGCGCCACGCTCGGCGCATCGGCGCGCCGCAGTGCCGAAATGGCCGCCGCCGCCCGGCGCTGACCGGAACGCGCATAGCCTCCCTTCGTTGTTGCGGCGACGGCGTAACATCGGAGTCGAGGGCCATGACGACCACCACCGCCACGCGCGACAGCAAGGGCCGCTTCACCGGATCGAAGCGGACGAGCACCACCCACAATCTCGGCGTGATCGCCGGCGCCGCCGCTGGCGGCATGGCGCTGGGCATGCTGGCGCTGCTCGGGCGCAAGGCCGTGGTGCAGGCGCCCAGCCTGCTCGCCGGCAATTGGGACGAGGCACTCGCCACTGAGCACGAGGCGGTGCGCAAGGTGTTCGGCCAGATCGAGGCCACGGACGAGCATTCCTCCACCCGGCGCAACCTGCTGCTCGCGCATCTGAAACATGCGCTGATGAAACATGCGGTGGAGGAGGAGAATGTGATCTATCCGGCGCTGCGCGAGGCCGGGCAGAGAGATGCCGCCGATCAGCTCACCAAGGAGCATGGCTATGTGAAGCAGCATCTCTACGAACTGGAGAACATGCCCACGGCTTCGCCCGACTGGATCGCCAAGGTCCGCCGGTTCCGCGCCGAGATCGAGGCGCATATGGAGGAAGAGGAACTGCGCCTGTTCCCGATGCTGCGCGCCCAGCTGAGCGACGAGAAGAACAAGGCGCTGACGCTGGCGATGAACCGGGAAGGGTTCAAGGTGGCGTGAGGCTGGGGGCGTCCCTCGCTTCGCGGGGCGGATGCCCGCAGGAGGGCCGGCAAATGCGCCCCCGCCGACAGCCGTGCCGGACGGCACGGGATCCAGGGAGGATCGAAGCCCAATTGATCGTACAGTGCTGCGGTGGCCGTACGGGCCTGGCCGATTTCGCGCGTCCGCTCGCACGACGACGCGATTCTTCCATCGCGCGCAGGCGACGAGCTCGAACTTGTCGTCCGGCATATCTTGATCTCACATGCCAAAGGTGCCCGCCGCGTTCGCGGCGAAGCTGATCCGGGTTCGGACGGGAGCAGATGCTCCCGGACCTTGGGCAGTGACGGACAGAGGCAAATCCAAGCCGATGAGCCAGCAGGGTAGCGGGCGCGGGGAAGCTCCGTAACTGTGGCGATACGGGCAGCGCCGCTCCGCGCTACCAGCGATATTCCATGGCGACGTCGCAACGGGCATACCTGCCGCCATATAGCCGCATGATCTCCCCCGAATGCTCGAAGCCCAGCTTCTCGTAGAGATGGATGGCAGCCGCGCATTTGCGGTTGGTCAGCAGATAGAGGCGCTCCATGCCGATCTCGCGGGCGCGATCGAGCGTCGCGGCAAGGAGGAATTCGCCGGCCTTGCGGCCGCGCGCCGCCTCGCTGACACCCATCTTGGTCAGTTCGAAGACGCCCTCTTCGATCTTGATCAGCGCACAGGTGCCGACCACTCCGGAATCGGGCGTCTCGACGAACAGGATCTCGCCGCCGCGGTCGATGATCAACTCGCGCGGGCGGGTGAGGATCTGGACGTCATTCTCCTCCAGGGTGAACATCGCCTGGACCCATTCGGCATTGATGCGGTGGAAAGCCTCGGCGAGATCGTCCGAATAGGGCCGGATATTCAGCCCCTGCGGGATGTCCCGCACGCGGGCATCCAGAGACTGCCGGTCGAGCGCCGTCTCGATCTGGCCCACCTGGTCGAGGAACGACCCGTTCAGGTCTGCGCAGAGCTGTTTCACGGCCGCATCCACGCGCGGCCATATCATCGGCTTGGCCCGTGCCATCATCGCTTCGCCGGCGCTCGACAGGCGGATCGTCTTCTGGCGAAGATCGGCTTCGTCGCGGGTCGTCTCCACCAGCCCCATCTCGACCAGTCCCGCAAGCGTGCGCGTGACGACGGGTTGGCTGACGCCCAGCGCCTCCACTGCTTGTCCGACCGTGAGCGGGCCATAGCGATCGATCGCCGCGAGCATCGGGAACTGCGCCGGCTGGATCGGCAGTCCCACGTCGCGCAGGACGCGCCCCGCGCCCGCCTGCAGGCGTTCGGCGAGGCGCTTCAGGCGGCTTCCGAGAAACAGGTCGCCGAGATCTTCGAGCACGTCCGCCATCGTTCGGGCCTCATCAATATAGCAAGATATATATCATGCTATATTGATGAGGCGACTGCAAGCGCGCGCCGGCCGTCCTGGATGGAGGACCGATATTGTCCAAGCGGGATGCGCCCCGAGCAGGTCCGGGGCGGCGGTGAGGAAGTGGCCGCGGCCGGCGCGCGGCCTCGTGCAGCTCGAGCGGTTCAGCGGCCCAGCGCCGCCACCCGCTGGCGCTCTTCCTCGGGCACCAGCCCTTCGAGCACGGCCCAGAAGCCGCCCACCGCGCCCTGTCCGGCACTCGAATAGGCGTTGGCCATCTTCTCGCGCAGCGCATCGAACAGCTCGCCTTCCAGCTTCGCCCCCGCGGGGGTGAGCCGCAACAGGCGCTGGCGCCGGTCGCGATCGCCGGTGCGGGTCTCGACGAAGCCGCGATCGGCCAGTTCGGTCAGCACCCGGCCGAGCGACTGCTTCGTGATCGCCAGGATCGCCAGCAGCTCGCTCACCGTCAGGTCCGGCTTGCGGGCGATGAAATAAAGCGCGCGATGATGCGCGCGGCCCAGGCCCTGTGCCGCCAGCCCCGCGTCGATCGAACGCGTCAGATGGGCATAGCCGAAGTAGAGCAGCTCCACGCCGCGCCGGATCTCGGGCTCGCGCAGGAACAGCGGGGAGGCAGGAATTGGGGCAGCCATGTTGACGCTTTCTGCCACCGCGCCTAACCCGCTGCAAGCCGGTCCGGCAGAGTCGAAGGCGAGTGCTATGCAAGACACCACCACCCTGGATTTCGAGTTCGAGGCGCATCCCAATCCGGTCAGCGACGGCGACCGTGCGGCGGTGCTCGCCAATCCGGGTTTCGGCAAGGTGTTCACCGATCACATGGCGGTGATCAAGTACAGCGCCGACAAGGGCTGGCACGATGCGAAGATCCTGCCGCGCGGCCCGATCCAGGTCGATCCGGCGACCGCGGTGCTCCATTATGCGCAGGAGATCTTCGAGGGGCTGAAGGCCTATCGCCTGCCCGATGGCGGCGTGTCGCTGTTCCGTGCGGACGAGAATGCCCGCCGCTTCCGCGAATCCGCCGAGCGGATGGCGATGGCGCCGCTGCCGGACGCGCTGTTCCTGGACTCGATCCGCGAGCTCGTCCGCATCGACCAGAAATGGATCCCGGAGATCGAGGGCGGCTCGCTCTATCTGCGTCCGTTCATGTTCGCGAGCGAAGTGTTCCTGGGGGTGAAGCCGGCCAGCGAATATCTCTACATGGTGATCGCCTCGCCGGCGGGCGCCTATTTCAAGGGCGGCGCGCCGTCGGTGACTCTGTGGGTCTCGGAACATTATACGCGCGCGGCCCCCGGCGGGACCGGTGCGGCCAAGTGCGGCGGCAATTACGCGGCCAGCCTGGTCGCGCAGAAGGAAGCGATCGACCAGGGTTGCGACCAGGTGGTGTTCCTCGATGCGGTCGAGAACCGCTATGTCGAGGAGCTGGGCGGCATGAACGTGATGTTCGTGATGGACGACGGCTCGATCGTCACGCCGCCGCTGGGCGGCACGATCCTGCCCGGCATCACCCGCGATTCGCTGATCACCCTGGCACGGTCGCAGGGAATCGAAGTGCGCGAGGAGCGCTATTCGATCGACCAGTGGAAGGCCGATGCCCAGAGCGGCAAGCTGCGCGAAGCCTTTGCCTGCGGCACGGCCGCGGTGCTCACGCCGATCGGCAAGGTGCGTGGCCGCGGCTATGAGTTCATGATCGGAAACGGCGGACCGGGCATCCTTACCGAGAAGCTCAGGGGGGAATTGGGCGGCATTCAGCGCGGAACCGCGCCGGACCCGCATGGCTGGGTTGAACGGCTGCCCTAAGTCCCTATAAGCGCGCTTCCCGCTGGGGCGTAGCCAAGTGGTAAGGCAACGGTTTTTGGTACCGTGTACCGAAGGTTCGAATCCTTCCGCCCCAGCCAATTGATCAAATGCCGATGCGCAACGGCCGGCTGCGAAGGGCCTTCATGCCGCACCTTTCGCAAGGGCGCCGCGCCGCCGAGCCGGGTTCGGCGCGAGCAGCCGGGCAGGCGCGCGCCCCGACAATGGCCGTTCACGGGCCGGTGCCGTACATCCGCTCCCGCTCGGGAGCGGATGCTTCGCTCTTCATTCGATCATCGGTCAGCGTTGCAGCCGGCAGGCCTTGGGTGCGTTGACCGGATTGCAGCGCGCCTCGCCGCCGCCCGGCAGCCGCACGACATAATTGGTCCCATAGGCGTTGCCCGGCTTGTAGAAGTCGGTCGAGACGATCTGGGCGCCGCTGGCAAAGGCCCGGTTGGCGCGACCCGGGTCGTCCACCTTGGCCTCGTAGGTCTCGATATCGGCGCGGGCGCGGACGAGATATCCCTGCTTCACGCGTTCGGGGATTTCCCGGGCGCGGACATCGGCATTGTCGAGCAGAAGGAACGCGGCATAGCTCTGCCCCGGCGTGGCACGCAGGAACGCCGCGCGACCCTCCAGATTCTCGCGCCCGGCATGGTAGGCGGCCAGCGCCTTGGGATCCATCGCGGTCAGCAGCAGGAAGACGAACTTGCCGCGCGACTTGGCGAGCATGGGCCAGTTATGGGCCAGCACGCCGGCTTCGAGGGTGGGATGGTGCCCGCGGACATCGTCGGGGGTCACCAGCTTGTCGCGGCCGATCTCGCGGAAGATCGACTGGTCCATCTCGTCGAACGCGGCGCGATCGAAGGCAAGCGGCGGCGTCGCGTTGGGGAATATCGGCAGGGCATCGCTCTTCGCCTCGACCAGGATGAAGATCGGGGCATGGTCCGGATGGGCATCCGACCATGCGCGAAGCTGCTTCAGGCAGCGCGTGAACAGGTTGCAGCTGGAGCGCACGTCGAGATCGGCGACATGGAACACCTTGAGGCCCGGCTTTTCCATGTCGGTGGTGTCATAGGGCAGCATCTGGCTGTCCTTCACGCCCTTGGCACGCAGCGCCGCAAGACCTGCGGGCCGCGCGTAGCGGCCACCCTGGGGATCGTTGTTGATATCGATCTCGAGGCTGCGCATCCCGGCGTCGAGCTGGTCCGTCAGCGTGGTGTAGCGATAGTTCAGCCCCTCGCTCATGCTGGTGAAATTGGGGTGATATTCCTGCCAGTCCGCCTTCATCTTCTCTGGCATGGCCTTGGCGAAGGCGGCCAGTTTCGGGCCGAGCAAGGCATCCACCATCGCCAGCAGCTGCGGGTCGACGCCCTGCGCGTAGCTGTTGTGGGTGCCGATCACCTGGATCTCGTTGAGCCGCACTTCGCCGGTGCGGGGCGCTTCCTGGGCGGCGCCGCAGGTGGCGATTGCGCCGGCGGCGCAGGCGGCAATCAGGCCGAGGCCGGTCGCGAACTTCTTCATGTCGGGTGTCCTTGGTGGATCGGGGCGTGCGCATCCCTCCCGGCCGAATGGCCGGGAGGGGTGAAGGCGCGTCAGAAGTTGATCTTGGCGAAGGCGCCGAGCGTCCGATAGGCGTTCGGCGAGGTGTAGTGGAGCAGGCCGAGCGGGCCGTAGATCTGCCACCCCGTGGAATAATAGGTGTTCAGCAGATTGCGGGCATAGACGCCGAACTCGACCGCGCCATCCACCTTGGCCAGGCTGATCCGGCCGTTGAGCAGGCCGTAGCCCGGGATCAGCGAGTACGTGGAATTGGGCGTCTTGGTGCCGTCCGGGTTGCTGACCGGCGGGGCAAGGATATCACCCAGCATCGCGCCCGTCACCGTCTGGGTGCGGCTGCGATAGCCATAGTCGAGATGCGCCTTGAAGTTCAGCCCCGCGCCGATCTCGTCGGCATAGTCCATGGTGACGCTCGCCTGCCATTCCGGCGCGTTCGTAAGGCGCGTGCCGGTATAGTTGGCGGTCGGGCTGGCGACATAGTCGGTGAACACGGCGTCGGTGTAGGTCACCGAGCCGCCGAGCGTGACCTGGCGCGCGGGCTTGATCGCCAGCGACGCCTCGATGCCGCGCGAGCGCAGGCCCGGCGCGTTGCCGATCGCCGAGGCCAGGATGAACCCGCCGACACCCGTGCTCACCGGAGTCAGGATCGTCGCCTGGAAATTGGTGAACTTCGACGCGAACGCATTTACGTTGAAGCGCACGCGGCGATCGAACAACTCGCTCTTCAGGCCGATTTCCCAGCTCTTCACGGATTCCGGATTATAGGGATCGTAGCGGTTGCCGACAAAGGCGACGCCGCCCGGCTTGTAGCCCGTGGCATAGCTCGCATAGAGCATCACGTCGCGGCTGATCGTGAACTGCGGCGCGATGCGATAGGTGAAGCGGCCACCCTTTTTCGATCCCGATCGGAACGCCTCGGTCGGTCCGGAGCTGGTGGCGACGAAGACGGGCGAATAGCCGGTGATCGGAACCGGATCGATATTGATGTAGCCGATCGTCTGGCGGTTCCAGTCATAATTGTAGCGGCCGCCAAGGGTCACGCTGAACTGGCGGGCCGGGGTGATCTTGACCTGGCCGAACGCGGCCGCCGTCTCGTTGGCGGCGTCGAACAGCACGGCGTTGCCCAGCATCGCCTTGGTGATGGGATCGAATGCACCGGTCAACGCGTAGAGCGTTGGCGACGGAACGCCGGCGGGCGAGAGCAAAGGCGCGCCGAGCGTGCCCCATTGCAGCTGGGTCTGCCTGGCGTTCAGCTTGTTGTAGAAGGCGCCGACCAGATATTCGAACGTCCCGCCCGCGGGCGAAGCGAAGTGGATCTCCTCGCTGAACTTGTGCGTCTTCAGCCGGCCCGAGTTGAACGGGATGAAGGCATAGATGTTGCGGGGCAGCAGATCGGCGGGCGTGTCGTTATCGAACGTCGTTTCGCGATAGGCAGTGATCGACGTCAGCGTGTGCCGGCCCATCTCGTAGTTCACATGGAGCGAGCCGCCCTTGTTGGTCGTGGTGTTGTGGCCCAGCGAGCCATCGGCGCTGTCGGCATTCTCCGGCCCCGGGATCACGCCGAGGGCGATCTGCGCCGCGGTGAGCGCGGCGGCGGGCGCATAGGTCGAGCCAGCCGGGCCGCCCACCGGCACGCGGATGGCGGTGTCGATATGGTGGGTGTACTCGCCGGCAAGGACCAGTTCGAGCGCGGGGGCAGGCCGGAACAGCAGCTTGCCGCGCACGCCCCATTCGCTGACCAGGCCCAGATTGCGGTCGAGCACGACATAGCGGCCCTTGCCATCCTGGCCCAGCGCGAAGGCGGACAGGCGAAGTGCGGCCTGATCGCTGATCGGCACGTTGAGGGTCAGGTTGGCATTGCGGTCGTTGCGCTCGCCATAGGCGGCATAGGCAGTGCCGGAGAATTGACCGATCACCGGCTTGTTGGTGGTGATCGCGATCACGCCCGAGGTGGAATTCTTGCCGAACAGCGTGCCCTGCGGGCCCATCAGCACATCGACGCGCTGGATGTCGGTGAGGCCGATCAGGCCATTGTCGCGCTGGGCGTCCATCACGACGTCGTCGACGACGACGTTGACCGACTTGGCGTTGGAGAAATCGAACGAAGTGCTGCCGACGCCGCGGATCTGGAAGGCCGCGCCCTGCGTGGGGTCATATTGCACGCCGGGCACGACATATTGCAGGTCGGTGAGCGAGGTGAAGCCGCTGTCCTCCAGCGTCTGGCCGCTGACCGAGGTGATCGAGATCGGCACCGATTGCGCCTTTTCCTGGCGGCGCTGCGCGGTGACGACGATGTCGGCAAGGCCGGTGTCCGCGGACGCCTCCGATGTCTGCACGGGAGCAGCGCTATCGTTCTGGGCATACGCTTGTTCAGTCATGCCGAAGCCGCACGCGATCGTCGCCGCGCTGGCCATCAGCACGCGAAGCAGGTCGTTCTTCATTCGCAATCCCCCTGGAAGTACCACCGATTCGGCGGGATACGAGGGTCGCCCTAGGGTTTTCGCATGACAGAGGAATTACAGTTGTTCAGTTGATGCGCCAGGGTTCGCGCAGGGCGTTGAATTTGCTTCCTTCGCCAGGACCCGCAGTGAAGCCAGGGTGATCAGCGCTGCGGCGAGACTCGGGACCAGCAGCACCGGCGCGAACGTCTGTTCAGGCGCGGGCATCGCGCGCGGATCGAACCCCAGGGCGCGATAGCCGGTGAACAACAGGCCCGAAGCAGCGGCCCCGCACAGATTGAAGGGCAGGTGGAATCCGGCATAATGCGCCGCGGCGCGCTTCCCCGAGGGTGCGTCCGCGGCATCGAGCCGTGCGCCCAGCAGCATCCGCAGGGCCATGAAATCGATCGCGGAGGTCAGGCCGAAGGGTATGGTCCACAGCATCAGCGCAGCCGGGGAACCAGCCGGCAGCATCGGCAGGGCGAGCGCCAGAACCAGATTCGCCCAGAGCGTCAGCCGCAGCAATGTGCGCGCGCTCAGATTGGCGGCGATGCGCATCGCCGCCAGAATGCCGATGGCGGCACAGATCGTCTGGACGAGGATCCCGGCCGGGGCCCAGCCGCGCAGCCCCAGGCCATCGTTGACCGTGTAGAAATAGCCTGTCGTGGTGATCGCCGCATGCGCGCCATTGAGCGCGAACAGCGCTGCCAGCCGGCGGTTGTCGCGATTGGCGAACAGCAATCGCAGCGGGGCGAGCAGGCCGGCGAGCCGCCACCTGCCCGGCGTGGCCGCACGATCCGACACCAGCGCGATGAGTGCGGCATGCAGCACCAGCGCCCCGCAGGCGACGAAGATCATGATCGCCATGAAGGGCGAGGACCAGGCGGGGACCTGCAGCGCGCCGATCGCCGAGAAGCCGATGCCCCCGGCGATGCCGAACAGGGTTCGCGTGCCGAATATCCGTCCGCGGGCCTGGCCATCGCGCGCCGCTTCCAGCGCCCAGGCGCCATGCGTGACGTTGCACAATGCCCAGCCGACCACCGATGCGACCAATGCGATCGCTAGCGAGGCGATCGAAGGCGCGGCGCCGTGCGCGAGCAGGGCGGCGGTGCCGATCAGCACCAGGGCCGTACCCAGGACCATCCATAGTCGTCGTCGCCCGAAGCGGCTCGATCCGTGATCGCCCATCGATCCCGCGAGCAGCTCGGCCGGGATCGGCGCGAAGTTGGCGAGCAGCACCAGCCAGCCGACGACGCTCACCTGGAGCCCGAGCTCGCCGGAGAGATAGGGCGCCAGGAAGACCCGCCGGGCCAGGTCGTAGCCGGCAAAGGCCAGCGAGGGCAGCGACAGCACGACGAGGCGCGTGCGCGATAGTGTTTCCCGATCCGCCATCCCGCGCACTCCGGCACGGCGCCTATCAGCGGGTTATGCCGTTTCGATGACTCCGCGCGCTCAGCGGGGCGATCGCATGCGCCACGCTTCGAGGGCGGCGAAGGCGCGCATATAGTGCGTGCGATCGGGTATCTTGCGCGCCATGCCGATCATTCCCATGCCGAAGGCGGCGATCGACAGCACCTGCGCAGCCGCGCGATCGAAGCCGGCTCCGATGCCGATCCCCATGGGCGCCATATCGCTCGCCCGCCAATTCTCGCCGCGCCGGCGCCGCATGTCGAGCGCATAGGGCAACAGGCTGGGCTCGCGGGCGCTGGCAAGCGCGATCATCGACGTCGCCTTGACCAGGTCCTGGATGCTGGTGTCGTTCGGCTGCCCGCCGTCATGCCCGGCGCGAATATCGCTCCGGCGGCTGTGGAAGCGGGCGATGACGGCGTGGAGCCCCGCCACGACCAATGCCGGGCGCCCCCCGAAATGATAGACGACCGTGGAAGCGGGCACGCCTGCGGCCAGCGCGACCGAACGGTGCGTCACGCTTTCTATGCCTTGCGAGACGATCAGGTCGGCGGCGCTGCCCGCGATCCGCTGGCGCTTCGCATCTCCTTCCTGTGTCGTGGGCGGCACATCGGCGTCGAGCAAGCCGATCAGCGAAGCGATCGTTCCGCTCTCCCCGGCATCCGCCCCGGGGAATATGCCGCCGGCAAAGCGCCGGAGGCACAGGGAGCGCAGCAGCGCATATTTCGGGCTGTCGTCGGCGCCGAGCGAGAAGCCCGCCTCGTCGAGCACATAGCCGAGTGCCAGATCGGCCAGCGCCGCATCCCCGAATATGAGTTCGGCCCAGAACCGGCCGGCATCGTCGAGCCAATGCTCGAGCGCGGGCAGCCGATCGGGCCGCAACGCCCGATCATGGACCAGTTCGATGAGCAGAACGACGTGGCGCCGCTCCCGGGTCACCCATTCGCGCAGGGCCAGTTCCGCCATCGCGGCGCGTGCGGCGGTATCCGGAGCGCCAACCGCGTCCGCAAGGGCGCGCCATTTCCCGAAGAACGCCAGATCGCTGGCATGCGCCGCCTGGGTCACGCCTTCGAGCAACTGCTCCTTGCTGCCCATGCGCGTCGAGATCACCGGTACGCTGACGCCTAGGCTGGTTGCGAGCGGCCGCAGCGTCAGTTCGGCAAGGCCGCCGGACGCAACAAGGTCCAGCGCCTGGTCGACGATCGCAGCGACTGAAATACCAACGGGAAGAACGGATCGATTCACTGGCACGGCACGCATCTATCGCAATCGCATCTTCCGGTCACGATTCGCGTGGCGCAGTTGCGCGATCGGCGCGCGCGGAATCCCTACGGCCCGGGATTTTTTGGGGCCGAGGCTAAACGATCGCGAGATTCCTCCGATTTGGATGTGAAGGGGCGGCGTGTCGTGCTGTCCGGGTTGATGTGTGGGGGAACGGATGGTTGCGATCTTCACGGGCGCCGGGACGGGATTCGAGCGCGGATCGGGGAGCGTGCTGGGCGGGTCTGGGCTGCTGGGCTCGGCGAGCTTCGGGCGCAGCGGCGAGCAGGTGTTCCTCAACGCGGCGAACGGCAACCTGCTGATCAACCGTCAGGACGAGTTCCTGGTGGGGCGGGGTCCGGATGCTGGGGTGGGCCGGACCTATAACAGCCTGGGCAACCAGAGCGACGACAATGGCGACAACTGGCTGCAGAGCACGGACCGGCGGGTGTTCGGGCTGACGGGGACGCTGAACAGCTGGGGGAGCACGATCAAGCGGCGCTCGGGGGACGGCAGCGAGATCAGCTATGGCTGGGACGGCACGAGCTATGTCGCGACCGACGGGGCGGGGAGCTTCGACCGGCTGAGCTACAATGGCTCGGGCTGGACCTGGACGGACGGGGACAGCCGGGTCACCGAGAGCTATGCGGCCTATGGCAGCTATTGGCGCATTACGTCGCAGAGCGACACCAGCGGCAACAGCCTGACCTATGGCTATACCGGCGACAAGCTGACCACGCTCACCACCGCCAATGGCGAGACGCTCACCTATGTGTGGAGCGGCAACCATATCAGCGAAGTCATCTCGGGCGACGGCACCGCGACGGTCTATAATTACGACAGCTATGGCCGGCTCTCGCAGGTGGCGGTGCAGCTGAGCGCCGGTGGCGGCAGTTTCTATTCCACCTGGTACAGCTATGTCGGTGCGACGACCCTGGTCTCGCGGATCGAGCAGACCGACGGATCGGTGCTTGCCATCGGCTATGACGGGTCCAACCGGGTGACCAGCCTGGCGCAGACGGTTGCTGCCGGCGACACGCGCACCACCAGCCTCTATTATGGCGCGGGCTATACCGACGTCACCGATCCGACCGGCACGGTCACCCGTCTCGAATATGCCGATGGCAATTTCGCACCCCAGCTGGACGGCTGGGCCTGGGGAGGCGTCGACCGGCAGCCTGCGACGATCGATGGCCGTGCCGCCACGCGATATACGGTGCAAACCCAGGGCGGCTGGTCCGGCATATCGACCGGCCTGGTCGCTGCGGCGGGAGAAACGATCAGCTTCGCGCTGACGCTGCAGGCGTCGGGCTCCGCAACCAGTCAGGCGCTTGGCCTCCATGGCAACATCGATGCTTGGGGACCCAATGATGCTTCCTCCGCCAGGATTGTCTCTGGCCCAGGCAGGCTGGTCCAGCTCGCTGGTGGCTTCTGGCAAGTCGACGGCTTGTCGACCACCGAAGGCACCCGGATCGAGATCACCCGGACCTTCACGCAGGTGCAATATGTGGGCGCCTATTTCTATGCGGATTATCCCGGCGGCTACCGGGCCGGCACGTCGCTGATTGCAGCGGATCCGGAGCTCCTGCGCAGCGCCACCGCAACCGATCCCTATCTGATGGATCAGGCCAATTGGAGCTATTACGACACGGCGCGCCAGTCGGCCGGAACCCTGGCCGGAAGCGCGGCGTATCAATACACGATCCAGCCGAACGCGACCTGGCCTGCCATCTACCAGTCGCTCAACGCCACGCGCGCCGGGGACACCTTCACCTATACGGTCACGCTGCAGGGTTCGGGCGACAGCACGGCGACGTCCGTTGGCCTCTACGGCAATGTGACCATTTGGGGGGACAATAGCTGGGCCTCGGCGCGGATCATATCGGGCCCGGGCAGCATATCCCAGGAGGTCGGCGGGCTGTTCAACATCACCGGGCTCTCCACCACCACGCCGACCCGCATCGAGATCATCCGGACCTATGATCGCGCGGAAACCGGCGGCATCTACACCTATGTCGATCGCCCGCTCGGCATGCGGGTGGGGGGCTCGCTCGTCATCGCCGGCCCCAGGCTCACCCAGGACATCGCGACCGAACGCGCCAACCAGCTGACCAAGATCACCACCGGCTATGGCACGGCGCAGGCGCGGACGGTGCAGTTCGGCTACAATGCCAATGGCGACCTGACCAGCGTGACCGACGGGCTGGGGAATACGACCAGCTATACCTATGACGCGAACGGCAACCAGCTGACGGCGACGGACCGGCTGGGGAATGTGGTCACGCGGACCTACAGCGCCACGAACCAGCTGCTGACCGAGACGCGCACCGGCTCGGACAAGGACAGCGCCGCCGCCGCACACACCACGCGCTATGTCTATGACAGTGCCAACCGGCTGCGCTTCACGATCGGCGCCGAGGGCGATGTCACCGAGTATCGCTACAATGGCTACGGCCAGAAGATCTACGATATCGCCTATACGGGCCAGGTCTATGATCAGTCCGGCTGGGCCGAGGCCGATCTGGTGGCGTGGCGGAATGCGCTCGCCGATCCGACCGCGGCATCGCACGTGGAATATCTCTATCACGCCAATGGCACGATCTCGCACATCTATCGCTACGCCGCTGCCTACGCCCCGGGGAGCCCCCATGTCGGCGAAGGCTATTCCTACGAAGTCTTCTCCTACGACTCGGCCGGCCGCCTGATCACGAGCACGGTCGCAGGCCAGAATAGCCTGGTCTATGCCTATGACGGGCTGGGTCGGGTGGTGGCGAGCACCGACCTGAACGGGGGGACGACGAGCATCGTGTTCAACGATGCGGCGACGCAGACGGTGATCACGCTGGCGAACGGGTTCGTCCAGACCTCGACCTACAACAAGGCGGGCGAGCTGGTCAGCTTCACCGAGAGCGGCGAGGCAGTGGCCGGCGGCACGGCCAGCTATGCCTATGACAGGAACGGCCGGCTGCGGGTGATGACCGACGCGACGGGCGTCAAATCCTATCATGTCTATGACAAGGCCGGCCGGAAGGTCGCCGATATCGACGCCTATGGCAGCGTCACCGAATATCAGTACGACCTGAACAACCGGCTGATCGGGACCGTGCGCTATGAGAATGGCATCATGGGCGGTGCCGGCGCGATGGCGACGCTGGGCGATCCGAACAACAGCCTGGACATGGCGTCGATCCGGCCCAATCCCAATGGCCACGACCAGTGGACCTGGACGGTCTACGACAAGGAAGGCCGGGTGATCGAGGCGATCGAGGGCGACGGCTCGGTCACGGCGTACGAATATGACGGCTCGGGCCGGCTGGTGAAGACCACCGGCTATGCGAACAAGCTGAGCAGCGGGCAGCTCGACGCGTTCAAGGTGAACGGCCCGAGCGCCTGGCTGCCGGCGGCGCACGCCAAGGACAGCGTCGCGCGGATCTTCTACGACAAGGACGGCCGCAAGATCGGCGCGCTCGACGGCGAAGGCTATCTGACGCGCACGATCTATGACGGGTCGGGGCGCAAGGTGCAGGAGATCGCCTATGCCAACATCACGAGCGCGGCGCTGCGGGCATCGGGCAGCCTCCAGAGCCTGATCGACAGCGCCGGGACCAGCGCGAACGACCGCTCGACCCGCTATGTCCATGACGGGCAGGATCTGCTGCGCTACACCATCGACGCGCTGGGGCACGTCACCGAATATGGCTATGGCAGCGGCGCGGCGGCCACCGGTCTGGTCCGCCAGACGACGCGCTATGCCGGCACGATCGGTACGCTTTCGAGTTACAGCTATGCGAGCGTGAAGAGCGCGGTTGCCGCGCTGGCGAGCGATCCCGCCAACCGCACGGGCTGGGCGGTCTACGACAATGCCGGCCGCCTGGCCTATTCGATCGACGCGACCGGCGCGGTGGTGGGCTATGGCTACGACATCCGGGGCCAGGTCATCCGCAAGGTCGAATATGCCACGCTGCGGCCGACCGCGTCGCTGCCGGGCAAGGGCGACATGGACAGCTGGGCCGCCAGCTACCCCACCGCGAACGACCGCGTCACCCGCTATTATTACAGCGCGCGCGGCGAGCTGCGCTACACCGTCGACGCCGAAGGCTATGTGACGGGCTATATCTATGACGCCGAGGGACGGAAGGTCTGGGAGGGACGCTGGGGTACGCCGGTCGCGGCGACCGACAGCTGGTCGATCTACACGCTCGCCACGTCCGTCAGCGGCGAAGTTTCCGCGCGCAGCTATGCCTATGACGCTGCAGGCCGGATCACGCTGACCACCGATGGCGAGGGCGGTACGCGGCGTTATTACTATCACGCCAACGGCTTGCTGGCCTGGGACATCGTGTCGGAAGGCAGTCAGGACGATAGCCGGACCTATTATGTCTATGACGCAGCCGGCCGGAAGGCGGCGGCATATGCGGCGTTCGGCACGGCCGAGCAGGCGATCACGACCTATACGTATAATGGTCTTGGCGACCTGATCGCAGTCAGCGATCCCAATGCGCATACGACGTCGTTCGAATATGACCATGCGGGGCGGATGGTCCGCCAGGCGAATGCGTATGGCTCGCCGACGGTGTTCGAATACAACGCGTTCGGCGAAGTGACGCGGATGATCAACGCGCGGGGTTTCAGCACGTACAGCGAGTACGACCAGGCGGGTCGGGTGACGTCGGTGGTCGATGCGCTGGGGAATGCGACGACGACGCGCTACACGGCGTTCGGGGAAGTGGCGTCGGTGACGCGCGGTGCGGCGGTGACGAGCTTCGGCTATGACAAGCTGGGCCGGGCGGTGACGACGACCGATGCCGAGGGCGGGGTCGAGACGAGCGGCTATGACGCGTTCGGCAACCGGATCCGGTTGGTGAACAAGCTGGGCGGGATCACCGACTATAGCTATGACCGCCGCGGGCTGCTGGCGGAGGAAAGGGTCCAGGCGATCCTGGACGGGAGCGGCAATGTCGTCACCGCCGCCTTCTCGCGCAACCGCTACGAATATGACGCGCGCGGCAATGTGGTGCACCGGATCGAGGCGTATGGCCTGGCCGAGCAGCGCGACAGCTGGTTCGAATATGACAAGGCGAACCGGCTGACGTCGAAATGGGGCGAGGCGGTGTCGGTGGGGCTGTCGCAGGCCATGGCGACGCCGCGGGAATATTATCGCTACGACACGCGCGGCAACCTGGTCGAGACGATCGACGCGAACGGCGCGCGGACGCTCAGCTATTATGACGACCTGAACCGCAGGATCGCGACGGTGACGCCGGCGGGGACGGCGGGCACGCAGGGCGTGCTGTCGACCTTCGCCTATGATGCGGCGGGCAACCTGACCGCGAGCCGAACCTGGGCGACGCTGGTCGCGCTGCCGGGCATGGCGGGCGGCACGCCGCCGGGCAATCCCGGCGGGGCGTATCGCGAGACGGTCAACACCTATGACGCGCTCGACCGGCTGAAGACGAGCAGCGTCGCGAACCAGAGCGTGGGCTATTGGAACGGCAGCGCCTATGTCTATGCGACCGACGTCACGCTGGAGACCGCTTACGAGTATAATGTCGTCGGCGACCTGGTCCGGACCACCGACAGTGCCGGCAAGAGCGTCTATTCCTATTACGACGCCAACAGCCGCAAGATCGCGCAGGTCGACCAGGAAGGCTATCTGACGCGCTGGGCGTTGGATGCCGAAGGCAATGTGCTCGGCGAGCGCCGCTTCGCCAGCCGGGCAACCGGCGTTTCGAGCAGCAGCTACACCGCGCCCGACATCCAGACCGACGACCGGCTCACCGAGTTCGCCTATGACAAGATGGGCCGGCGGACCGAGGAACGGCGCTACGGCGTGGAGGCCTGGTCGCTGAACACGGCGAACGGCCAGCTGTCGGGCGCGAGCGGCACGTCGCTGATCCAGTATGTCTACAATGCGCTGGGCGAGGTGGTGCGCAAGGTCGAGGCGACGGGCGACCAGACGATCTACGCCTATGACAATGCCGGGCGACTGAGCCTGGAGATGCGGCAGACGTTCGCGTCCCCGACGGGAAACGTCAATCCGACAGTCCGCTACCAGTATAACGGGCTGGGCCAGCTCACCGTGACGCGGCAGGGCGATTATTACGTCTCGGGCAACGACCGGATCAGCACCAATCTCTATGACGGGGCGGGCCGGCTGACCGGGGTGAGCGACGCGCTGGGGCAGACGCGCAGCTATTATTACGATGCGGCCGGCCGGAAGGTCGGGGAATATTACACGCGCGAGCTGGGCAATGGCGGATCGCTCGGCGCCGGCACGCTGGTGACCGAGGGGATCTCGTACCAGTACGACCTTGCCGGCAATGTCGTGCGCCAGGCGATCAACACGATCGCGGGCGGCAGCTGGAGCGAAGTGAGCTCCACGCAGAGCGCGTACGATGCGTTCGGCGCGATCACGGCGCGCGGCACCAATGGCGGGTGGCAGGAGCAGTTCCGCTACGACACTGCCGGGCGCCTGGTCGCGTCCAACGCGGGCGACGGAGTGTGGCGGATCCATGCCTATGACAAGGCAGGCCGGCAGACGCTCGCCATCGAGAGCAACGGCAGCACCGATCTGTCGGGCATGTCGCAAGCCTCGGCGATCGGCCTGATCGCGGGTGGCACCGTCACCGCGAGCGCGACCGTCTATGACGCACGTGGCCAGGCGGTGCAGGCAGTGCAGGTCCAGCGCCAGACCGCGGTCGGCGGCGGTACCCAGAACATCGCGACGGCGCGGGGCTATACCGCGTTCGGCGAGCTGGCCTGGGAAACCGACGCCTATGGCCGGCAGACCGACTACAGCTACAACACCATGGGCCGGGTGACGCAGATCCAGCGGCCGAGCGTCTCCGTCACGGCCGAGAACGGCACGGTATCGAGCACCCGCCCGACCGAGCGGATGTTCTACGACATTGGCGGTAGGTTGATCGGGACGCAGGACGCCAACAGCGTGCAGACGGGCTCGGGGGTGAAGACGACGCGCCAGCTGCTTGCCGGCACCGGCTATGGCGACGGCGCGGCCCTGGTGGTCAAGGAATGGCATCCGGATGGCGGCGTCGTCGCCAACAGCTATGACGTGTTCGGCGACCAGGTCGACAGCTGGGACGCCCTCAACCGTCATACGAGCATGGCCTATGACAAGCTCGGGCGGCTCACCCAGGTGACGCGCCCGGCGACGGCGGCGGGCACGCTGGTGCAATCCTATGCCTATGACGTGCTCGGCAACCGGATCGGTGCGTGGAACAACGCCGTCGGCTATGCCGGCCGCGAGCGCACCCAATATGACGCGCTCGGCCGGATCACGCTGCAAATGGCGTTCGGGGGCGACACCACCACGACCAGCTATGGCTGGGACGGCGCCATGGCCACCTCGGGACTGGGGACGTTCGGCGGCTGGGTTCAGACGACCAGCACCGACGCTGATCGGGCCTCGGCCAGCTACGGCATCCATGCGGCGGTCCAGCGTGTCGACATTTTCGGCCGGGTTGTCGCGCGCAGCGACAAGGGCGGCCAGGCCTATGGCTATCAATATGATCGCGCCGCCCGCATCGTCGCCGAGACGAGCACGCTCGACGGAGCGCCCGCGCGCAATCTCGTCTACAGCTATTACAATACCGGGCAGATCCGGCAGGTCCTCTCGGGCGACGTGCCCGTCGTCAACACCAGCTGGAATCGCAAGGTCGCGAGCTATGAATATGATCTGCTGGGCCAACTGACCCGCGAGACCCTTGTCAGCGAAGTCGCGGAGTTCAAGGAGGAACGATATGTCTGGGTTCTGGCTCCAGGCCAGTCTCCCGACACGCCCGAGGGGGAAGGGCAGGGCTATTGGGATTTCATTCCCGCAAGCTACATCGTCCGAACCGGCATGTGGCAGGACGGCCGCGCCGAATATGACGCGGCGGGCCGGATCACCCGCTACCGCGACGTTTACGCGCCCGGGGTCGATGCCGTCGACAAGAGCTGGACCTATGATGCCGCCGGCAATGTCCGTTCGATCGCGACCAGCTACCTGCCGGTGCAGGCGAGCGGCCTTCTCGCGACCACGGCGACGAGCCAGGCCTACTGGTATCGCTATGACAGCATGAACCGTGTGGTGACGACCAAGGGCGTGTTCGTTGGCGCGGCGGGTTCGGGAGCGATCCAGCGCGGAGGCGCCGGCACGGACGTCACCTATGACGCGGCGGGCCAGCGGGCGACCGCGCAGACGGGTTCGAACGCGCAGGAGGCCTATGCCTACGACGCCGTGGGGCAGCTTGGCTCGGTCGTGATCGGTGGGACGACGCGCGCGCAGACGTCCTACGATCTGTTGGGCCGGGTCTCGAGCTATGCCGAATATGACGGCTGGGGCGTCGGCGTGCACAGCCGCTACGACATCGTCTACGACCCGCGCGGGCTGGTATTGGCGGAGAAGAGCTCGACCAGGCAGGGGAGCGACACGCTCTACACCCACACGGTCAACTATTACAGCGCCACCGGCGTGGGATCCGCCGGCCCGGCGATCAGCTGGTCGGGCCAGGCCGGCAGCGCGAGCGGCAGCCTGCTCTACTATAGCGAGACCAAGAACTGGAAGAATGGCGGTACGCCGGTCTATGGCGGCCCAGGCAGCTATTCGCAGGCCGATCTCGATTACGCCGACAGCTATACCAGCCAGTCCTATGCATGGCGCGACGGCGCGCAGCAGACGCTGGTGCAACTGACCAACCGCGACGGCACGAGCAGCTCGAGCTACAGCTATGACCGCGACGGGGCGCTGACCGGGGTCGCCATCAACGGCGGTTCGCGACCCCGCGCGATCCTGTATCGGACCGACCTGCAGGGCCAGGTGATCCTGCGCGGCGAGACCGACCTCATCTGGGGGAACAACGAGCCGCTTACGCGCACCTATATGTTCGGCGGGCGCCAGATGGGCGTGGTGAGCAACGACGGCACTGCCAATGTCGACTATGCCGCCGCGATCGCCGCGCGCACGGCAGCGCCCGGCAACGGCACGTTCCGGAACGGCGCGACCAACGCCACCATCTTCGCCGATTTCGACGCCAATTTCACGGCGCTGAACGGCGGCACGGTGGGCGGCGCCTCGAGCTATTCGGCGAGTGCGGGCGAGACCCTGCAGTCGATCGCGGCCCAGCTCTGGGGCGATTCCAACCTGTGGTACCGCCTCGCCGAGGCCAATCCCGGCTTCGGCGCGGGCGGCGCGGTGCCCGCCGGCACCACGCTCACCGTCCCCGGCGGCGTGGTCGGCAGCCATCACGATGCCACCACCTTCCGGCCCTACGACCCCGCCGAGGCCATCGGCAACACCTCCCCCAACACCCCGGCGCCGCCCAAGCGGAACAGCTGCGGCGCGCTCGGGGCGATATTGGTGGCGGCGATAGCCGTGGCCGTGACGACACTCGTCACCGCCGGTGCGACTGCACTTGTTTCGGGCCAGTCCTTTAGTGCGGTACTTGGCGCCATGACTGGCGGCGCTGCCGTTGCCAATGTCTCGATGGCGGCATGGGTTGGCGGTGGGGCCATTGGCGGCGCGGTGGGTTCCGCGGCAAGCCAAGGCTTTGGCGTGGCAACCGGCATGCAGGACAAGTTCAACTGGAAGGGCGTGGCGCTCGCGGGGGTCAGCGGCGCGGTCGGTGGCTATTTCCAGGGATTGGGCAACAGTGCCGGGCTGGCAGTCGATACGCTTGAAAGGAGCGGGGTAACCCTCACTGGTCAGGTGGTTCAGGACGCGATCCGCGCGCAACTCGGTCCGGTCGGAGGCTTCCTGACGGGCGGCGGGATTGCCGGCGCGGCGGCGCGCGGGGTGCTGTCCAACGTCGTTACCCAGGGTATCGGCGTTGCCACCCGGCTGCAGTCGAAATTCGACTTTGCCGGCATCGCTGCGGCAGGCCTGGGCGCGGCAGCAGTCGGCTCCATCAAGACGCAAGGCTTTGCGGGCAAGATGCTCAGAAATGCCGCTGGCGGCCTCGCCAACGCGGCATCCCGCAGCCTGATCGACGGAACCGACTTCGGCGATAATATCCTTGCCGCCCTGCCCGATATCATCGGGCAAACGATTGGGGGAGCATTGGCTGATCGCGCGGCCGGCATGGGCAAGCGGACAACCTATGATAGGCCTGAAAATCTGCTGCCTGAAGAAATCTATAACTCGACGCCGGCCCCGGTTGTTGCACCTGGGCTGGCGGTTACTTATCAGACAGGCAACGAAGGCGCGTTGGGCATTCAGATATCGGACGAGGTTGGGATATTCAGCGACGCGGTGTATCGGCCGGGGATTGACGATCCGCTCTTTTGGGATGCCTCAGTGCAGGGGCAGGGCCTTGCGTCGAGACACAACATGACCAATGTTCCGTCGATTATCCAAGGACTCACGGAATCCAGAACCGTCGCGACCATTGAGCGTATGATCGCGAACCTCGCCCCCGGGGCCACCCTCTCCCCGGCATTGGCTCTCATTCTGGCCAAGGCGTCCAACCTTGATCCCTACAACCCGCTTTTCGTGGGCGGCGGCGGAGAGGAAGGCACCGGGCTCACCACCACAGTGCGAGATTATGCGGCACTATATCCGGTTACCAAGGGTCTTTCCAAGGATGCCAATTTTGCAGGTTGGCCCCAAACCGGTAGGATACGTAACTATATTGAAGTAACGCGCGCCCTGAGTCTGCCAACAACCTTGATCGGGCATAGCTATGGTGGCAATGCAGTCTTCGAGGGTGGTTTGTATGCTGCCTCAAGAAATCTTCGCATAGACTATCTAGTTACGGTCGATCCGGTCGACGGATCGGGATGGATCTCTCGACATTCTGTCACACAAGCGCAAACCGTGAAGTCGACTTCTGCGCGATGGGTTGACGTCCGATCGACAACGTCGGACGATTGGACCACCCAATGGGGCTCGAACGGGCGGAACGATTTTATTAAGAACCTCGGTAAGCCGATGAGGCGAGAAGTTCAGGCCGTTTCCGCCCCCTATTTCTACGAGACTTCTAAGTGGGATCATGCTGGTTTTGTTCAGATGTTTGAGGCGTACGCCAAGGGATACATGATTAAGCTTTATAAGTAGTGGGAGTTTTATCGTGAGAATCATAATTTCCATTATGGCTTTTTTATCATGTTCCGCCTGCTCCTATAAAGAATACGTCTTAGTTCATAAGGATTATTCAATAAAAAATGAAATATTTCATGGGCGCGAGGTTCGTGTGCTGTATCTGTACGTAGATCGTGCTGGTGCAAGAATAGTAAACAGTAGTCAGCCTGGGTTTATCTTCGCTACAAAAAAATGCTCTTATGAGCGAGAGAATATTGGCGAAGTAAACTTCGCATCTATAGCTGATACTGCTAATGAATATCCCAAGCAAGAAACTGCGAAATATTATAAATCAAACACATATATGATGAAATTTTTACTCAAAGATAATTTTAAAGAGTGGCGTAATTCTGGCTCGTTTTGTCTATATTATCATGCGTCCAGGGCATTTGGTACACCGGAAGTATTTTCCAACATATTACGGATGCAATGAATAAATGAGCGCCGATTGGTGTTGTGAGATTTCGGCGCCGCCGTTCCATATCGGTTACGAATGCGACAATGCCGGCCGGCGGATCCAGGGGAGCTGCACCTGAGCGATCGTCGGTGAACCTTCACCCAGAACTTCTCGGTGATGGGGTATCGGCAGGCGTCGGCCGCGCGAGTTAGAGACGAGCGGGTGCATCGGGAGCCTGAGGGATTGCGGGCTGGCTAGCTGCAATGCCGATGGGCAGTTGGTGCAGGCCTGGGTGTCGTCGAGCAGGCCAGCGCCAATGGCGGGGCGACGGTGACGCCGAACGGGACGTTCGGAGTGGCAGTAAAGCGGGCGGCCTTCGACCATAGACCTGCAGGGGCGCCTAATCGGCCAAAGCGACTATGAGAATGACGGGGCGACGGCAGTGTGCAGCCGCCAGCCGCAGCGCGATCGTGTACAATGCCGAGGGCCAAGTGACGAGCGAGACACAGGCCACGCGGCAGGACCGGCTGATGAGCCATTTCACCAATCGCAAGGCAAGCGCAGGGGCATATAGATTGACCCTCGCGCCCCCTTGAAAGCGTTGCCGCTGTTAGCGGCCGGCGCGGCGGGGATCGCCGCCCTCGCCCCAACGCCCGGATCCCCCGGAGACTCAGTCTCCGGGGGAGGGGCAACCCCAGGATTACAGGCGTAGCGAGACACCGGCGACGATCTGTCGGCCGAGCAGGTCATAGCCCATGATCGTGTTGCCGCGCAGCAGGCCGATGCGCGAACGGCTGTCCGGCACGATCGGCGGGTCGCGGTCGAAGATGTTGTTCGCGGCAAGCCGGAACGTCATCTGCTTGTTGACGTCGAAGCTAAGCGCCAGGTCGAACCAGTCATAGGCCTTGATGCCCGGGAACTGGTCCCGCCGCTGGCTGGGATCCGCCGTCGGGATGCCGGTGCTGGCCGGCGCATAGACGTCGAGCGGCATGGCCGAGCGATGGCGCCAGTTCAGCGAGACGCTGGCGATGCGCTCCGGCAGGATCCAGGTGGTGCGCATCTGGTGCGCCCATTTGGGCATGCTCTCGCCGCACGAATTGCCCCAATAGCCCACGCAATTGCGCGACGTGGCGGTGGGCGATGCCTGCGAGGCGACCCGCGTCATCAGCGTGCCGTTGAAGCTCATCTCGAGGCGGCCGACCGAACCCATGCCGACGTCATACTGGCCCTGGAAGTCCCAGCCATGCGACTGCGAGCGATAGCCGTTCGCCGAACCGCGCGCGACCCAGCCCGTGGCCGGACGCGTCGCCGGCGAGCTGTACAGCGTGCCGTTCGCATTGCGGACGATGGCGCGGCAGAAATAGTCGTTGCCGGTGCTGAGGCAGTCGTTGATCAGGTTCTGCGGCTGGAGGAAGTCGAGCTGATCCTTCAGATCGATCAGCCAGCGATCGACCGAGACGGTCAGCCCCGGCACGAAGCGCGGGCGGAGGACCACGCCGAACGTCTTGGTATAGGCGGTTTCCGGCTTGAGGTCGAAGCCGCCTTCGCGGACGGTGCAGCGATCGTCCGGGCAGATCAGCGTGGTGCTGCCATAGAGATTCGCCGGCAGGCCGGTGTTGGCGCATTGCTGCTGCGTGGCGACCGGGGCGATGCGCGGTGCGCTGGGGTTGGCCGGATCGATCCGGGGGGCGCAGGGATCCGCGTAGAAGCCCTGGTTCCAGAAGATGTTGGACGCGCTGGCGGCGGTGCCGACGCCCGGGGCCGCCTGTGCCTTGTTGAGCGACGCACGGAAGCTGATGTCCGCGACCGGCGACCAGATGCCCTCGATCTTCCAGGTGCCGAACTTGCTGTCCAGGCGGTTATATTTGGACAGGCGGTAGCCGGCGTTCAGCTGGAGCAGCTTGGTCCAGGGCCGGTTCTCGACCAGCGGTGCCTGGATTTCGCCAAAGGCCTCCAGGATGTTCTGGGTGACGCGCTGGTTCGTGCCGCCATTGTTCTGCTGGTAGATCGCGTTGACGACGGTGCGTTCCATCTCCTCGCGATATTCGCCGCCCAGCGCGATCGCGATGCCCTGTTCGGCGAGGGGCGAGGCAATGCCGTATTTGCCGAGATCGCCGCTGATGGTGCCGACGAACTGCAACAGGCGTGGAATGCGCGTGCTGATGCCGCCAGAGGCGTTGCCATAGAGATAGTTGTTGAGCGCGGCATCGTTGTTGAACGGCGCGAAGGCGTTGAACGGCACGCAGTTCCCGTCGGTGCCGTTGACCACCGAGCGGCAGGTCGGGCGGCCGTTGACGTTCACCACGTCGAGCGAGCGGTTGACGCTGTCGAACTTCGCGAACGGCACGTCGATGGTGTCGAGCTGTGCGCGCGAGAGCATGCCCGCGACGTCATAGGACCAGACATCGTCGAGCACCCGGCCGCGCAGGCCCGCGACGACGCGATAGCCGGTGTTGGTGAATTGCTGGCGGACCAGCGGCATCCCGTCGAAGCGATAGCGCACGTCGAGCGGCGCATACTGGCCCGCCACGCCCGCGTTCGCACCGCACAGCGTCTGCGCCTGCGACGCCGAGAGGAACGGGTTGTCGCAATTCACCTGATAGGGCGTGCTGCCATAGACGCTGTACGAATAGGTGCGGTTCAGCTGGGTGTTGTACGACTTGTCCCGATACCACAGCACGTTGCTGTACAGCTCGACATGGTCGTTGATCTGCGCGGTCAGGAAGCCGCCGGCGTTGACGCGGTTGAACGGCCGCTGGAACGCCCAGTCGTCATAGGGATTGGCCGAGGCGCCTGCGGGGCCGCTGTTGATCGGGATGAAGGTGCCGTTGCCGTTCGGGTTGTTGACGAGCACCGTCCCGGCGCTGGCGCCGGCGCGCGGGATGATCGTGCCGGCCGGCGTGTAGCTCGCCCGCGAGCAGGAGAGCGGCGAGGTGTTGCTCGTCGTCACCACTTCGCAGACGGCGTTCGCGCGGTCGCGCAGGCGAACGAGGCTCGACTGGCGATAGTTGACGAAGGCCGAGACATTGACGCGGTCGTTGAACAGGTTGGTGCCGGCGGCGAGGCTGACATCGGCGCGGGCGCCGTCATTGCTCATGCCGCTGGCCGAATCGAACCCGGCCCGCCGCGCGGCGTCGGTCACCGCGCTGGAACGGTTGTTGTGGTTGAAGAAGCTGTAATTGCCGTCGACGCGGATGCCGCTGAAGTTCTTCTTCAGGATGAAGTTGACGACGCCCGCGACCGCGTCCGAGCCATAGACTGCGGAAGCGCCGCCGGTCAGCACGTCGACTCGCTCGACCAGCGCGTTCGGGATGATGCCCACATCGACCGTGTTGGGCAGGCCGATGCGCATCCCGTCGACCAGCATCAACGTGCGCTCATAGCCCAGGCTGCGCAGCTTGATCCGCTGGCGGCCTTCGGAGTCGCTGAAATTCTGTTCGGAGTTGACCTGCACCTGCGGCAGGCGGTTGAGCACCTCTTCGATCGTCGTCGCGCCCTGTGCGGCGATCTCGGCGGAGGTGGTGGTGGTGATCGGCGCGGCCGAACGGTTGTTCGGGCGGACGATGCGGGTGCCGGTGACGACGAGGGAGCCCTCGTCCCCGGAGCTGGTGGTGGAGTCCCTGCCAGTTTCCGGCACGGCGTCCTGCGCCATCGCGGGCGCGGCGAGCAACACCGCGAAACACGTCGAACTTAGCAACAATGCATTGAATTTCTTCATTACTTCCCCCCTTTTGGAAATCGATTCGGTTACTTGGTCGTTGCGAGATTCTTCAAATTCCCGGCGGTCTGGATCCGGGTTCGCCCCGCAGGGTCGGTCGCCGCGAAGGTGAAACCGGGTTGGAGCGCAAAGGCCCCGATCCGGCCGCGATGGTCGATCGCGAGGAAAGCCACCTGTGCGTCGCGCACGGCGTCGCCGCGCAGCCTGGCGATGTGGAGCACGGCCTCGCGGCAGGCGGCCTGAGGCGTCATACCGGCGCGCATCGACGCGACCACGCGCGCCGATCCGGCGATCCGGGTGACTTCCTCGCCTACGCCGGTGGCGGTGGCGGCGCCGACACCGGCCTCGACGAACAGGCCCGATCCGGCCTGGGGCGAATCACCGACGCGGCCGCGCAGCTTGAACGCCATGCCGGACGTGGTGCAGGCGCCGGCGAGCTGCCCGCTGGGCGCACAGAACAACATGCCGATCGTGTCATGATCGAGCGCCGAGCCGCGCTGGTTCTCGCTATTGGCGACCGGCTTGTACCGGGCGGTCTTCAGCCAGTCGCGCCATGCCCTTTCGGCCTCGGGCGTCGGCATCGCGACCTTGTCGAAGCCCTCGGCCTCGGCGAACTGGTGCGCGCCTTCGCCCACCAGGAACGTGTGCGGCGTCTTCTCCATCACCCGGCGCGCGACCGAGATCGGATGCGCGAAATCCTCGAGCGCGGCAACCGCGCCGACATTGCCGCGATCGTCCATGATGATCGCATCGAGCGTCACATGCCCGTCGCGATCGGGATAGCCGGCATGGCCGACCGAATGATTCTCGGGATCCGCCTCGGGGATGCGGGCGCCGGCTTCGACGGCGTCGAGCAGGCTGCCGCTCTTCTTCCACTGGGCATAGGCCGCGGCGTTGGCGGCGGCGCCGAAATCCCAGGTCGACAGGATCAGCGTGCGTTCCGCGGGGCGGGCGAGCGCGGGCGCGGCGAGGCCGAGGGCGGCGCTTCCCATTCCCAATGCCATGGCGCCGCGGCGAGAGGTTTCCATCGACGAACAACACCCTGAATTACCCGGCCGCCCGAACGCGACCTTCATTTGCCGGAGGGCGCCGATCTCACGCCACCGATCGCAATGAAGTTGTCATAGGTGAAAATTCATTTCAATTCCCAAAAAGACCGCCGATGCCATATGTCGCGAACATCCCGCGTGGCAGTTGCAAAATTACGCCACTCGCGCCGGGGCGGAGCGTGGAGCGGCATCCTTGCCGATTCGTGCCGGGAGCATGTTCGCGGGGGGCGGGCAGTGCTTTGCCAGGCCCCCTCCGTCAAGCCATGGCTCGTTCGGCACGCGCGCGATCCGCGCGCGGACGGGGATCGGGGAGAGTGCCGGACAATCGATGCAATCGCGCGGGTTTGCCGGACATGGCAAGCGAGCCTGGCGGCCATCGTTTCCGGTTCCGGATCGCCGTCTGCGCGGGAATGGTGCTGGGAAACCGGATGGGGCGCGGCGGAAGGATGGAGGCCCCCGGCCGCCGGCATATGAGACTTTACAACATAACACCTTTATTGCATCGCGGCATCCGTGAATGGCAGTCGCCCGAGTCGCTTGCGCGAAACGAGGCCGCGGCGTGGCGGAGATCGGGCCGCGACGCGGTGGGCGCTCCTCTGCGCCCTGCTCTTCGCGTTCGTCTGGCAAGGTGCCGTCGTCCAGACGCACAATCACTTCGATCGCGGCGTTGCCCTGGAAACGGCAAGGCCGGGTGCGAGCGGCGCGGGCAAGGCGACGGATCGCCAGGCGCCCGCGGATTCCCCGGCCAGCTGCCCGATATGCCGGGAAGTTGCGAATATCGGCGCGGTGCTGCTTCCGGCGCCCGTCGCGCTTGCCGCGCCGGCGCCGGTCGCATTCCGTGCGGCGCCGGTGCGACTGCCCAGCCTCTCCTTCTTCGAACCTCCGCGAACCGCGCGCAGCCGGGCGCCTCCACCGCCGCTCCAGGCCTAGGGGATCGGGACCGCCCCGGTACGGCGCAGTTGCGCGCCGTGCCCTCGCGTCCTCGTCCCTCCCGCGAAAAACCAAGGTTCTCGGAGTCTAATTTCCATGCGTCATCTGTTCCTGCTGCGCGCGGCCACGCTCGCGCTCGCCATCCCCGCTGCCGCGCACGCCGCCGGCCCCGACAGCAACAACCCGCCGGCGCCCCCGGCCAAGCCCGCCCCGGCGGACGATAGCGGCCCGGACGGGCAGAGCACGACCGGCAACAAGGGCAACGAGATCGTCGTCACCGGCATCCTGCCGACCAGCGAGCGGGATGTGCTCGCCGGCACTTCGGTCGTCTCGGGCGAAGTGCTCACCCGCGATCTGCGCCCCAGCATCGGCGAGACGCTGTCCAAGCAGCCGGGCGTCTCGGCCACGTCCTTCGGCCCCAGCGCCTCGCGCCCGATCCTGCGCGGCTTCCAGGGCGAGCGCGTCCGCGTGCTTACCGACGGGATCGGCTCGATCGACGTCTCGAACACCTCGGCCGATCATGCGGTGATCATCGATCCGCTGCTGGCCGAGCGCATCGAGGTGCTGCGCGGTCCGTCGGTGCTGCTCTATGGCTCCTCGGCGATCGGCGGCGTGGTCAACGTGATCGACAAGCGCATCCCGCGCACCCTGCCCGAGAATGGCTATGACGTGGATGCGATCGCCACCTACGGCTCGGCCGCGAAGGAGCGCTCGATCGCGGGCTCGGGCGATGTGGCGCTGGGCGGGCATTTCGTCTTCCACGCCGACGGCTCCTATTCGAAGAGCGACGACCTGAAGATCGGCGGCTATGTGCTGAGCCCCTCGGCCCGGGCGCAGGCGCTCGCCGCCGCGGCGGGGCCGACCACGCCCGACGACCCCGATTTCGCCGAGACCGCGGCGCTGAGGGGCAAGCTGCCCAACACCCAGGCCGAGACCTGGACCGCGGGCGCCGGCCTGGCCTATGTCAGCGATACCGCCAATATCGGCGTGTCCTATTCGCATTATGACAGCCTCTACGGCGTGCCCATCCGCTATGCGCTGGCCTCGGGCGAAGAGCAGGAGGCGCCGCGCCTCTCCGTGCTCCAGAACCGTTTCGATTTCCGTGCCGACGTGGATACCGGGGGCGGCTTCATCGACAAGGTTCGCGCGCGCGCCGGCTATGCGAACTATCGCCACTTCGAGCTCGAGGAGGACGGCTCGATCGGCACCGCCTTCTACAACAAGGGCTTCGAGGGGCGGCTGGAACTGGTCCAGGCCAATCGCGGCGGCTGGCAGGGCGCCTCGGGCGTCCAATATTACCATCGCAACTTCAACGTGGTCGGCGACGAGGCCTTCCTGCCGCAGAACAATACCAGCCAGGTCGGCCTGTTCACGCTGCAGCAGTTCGACTTCGGCAAGCTGCGCGCCGAGGGCGGCATCCGCTACGAGCATAGCAGCCTCCAGTCGAACCCGGCGGCGGGCGATCTGCGCTTTCCCAATACGAAGCGCAATTTCGACGCCCTTTCGGGATCGGCGGGGCTCTCCTATGCCCTGTCCGACGATGTCCGCATCGGGATCAACGCCTCGCGGACCGAACGCGCGCCTTCGGGCGAGGAGCTGTTCGCCAATGGCGGCCATGCGGGCACCCAGGCCTGGGAGCTCGGCAATCCGAACTTCGGTCTGGAGAAGTCCTGGGGCCTCGAGACGACGCTGCATGTCCACAAGGACGGATTCAGCTTCGACGCCTCGGCCTATTATGACTGGTTCGACGGCTATATCTCCGAGAACCAAGTCGCGCAGAGCGTCTGCGAAGCGGCGGCGGCGCCGAGCGGCCGCACCGTCGATCTGCCCTGTTTCCAGTTCCAGCAGGTCAAGGCCCGCTATTACGGGCTCGAGGGCGACCTGTCCGCGCGGCTCGCCCGGATCGGCGACTATGCGATCAACTTCGACCTGCTCGGCGACTATGTCCATGCCAGCCAGGGCAACAATGGCGATCCGGTGCCCCGCATCCCGCCGCTGCGCGTGCTCGGCGGCCTCGAGGCGCAGTCGAGCCTGCTGACCGCCCGCGTCGAAGTCGAGCATGTCTGGGCCCAGGATCGCATCGCCGCGTTCGAGACGCCGACCGACGGCTATACGCTCACCAATGCCTCGCTGAGCTTCAGGCCGTTCGCCCAGAACCGGAAGATCTCGTTGACGCTGAGCGCCAACAACATCTTCGATGTCGATGCGCGGCGCCATTCGAGCTTCCTGAAGGACTTCGCGCCGCTGGCCGGCCGGGACCTGCGGGCGACGCTGCGGCTCGGCTTCTGATGACCGGCCGGGCGGCGTGCCGCCCGGCCTCCCTTCGGTTTGGAGATATCGCATGCGTTGCGATCCGCACGCACGCCGTACCCGCGCGATCGACCTGATCGAGCACGCGGCGGTCGGCGCATCTCTGCTTTGCCTGGTGCATTGTGCCGGGCTGCCGCTGCTGCTCGCGGCCCTGCCGGCGCTTTCCCAGGTGCTGGCGATCCCCGAACAGCTTCATGCCTGGCTGCTCGCCTTCGCCATCCCCAGCTCGGCGCTGGCGCTGACCGCCGGCTATCGCCGGCACGACCAGCCGGAGATGCTGGCGCTCGGCGGTGCCGGGCTGGCGCTGATGGCAGCCGCGGTGTTCGCCTTTGCCGAGAGCGCGGCGGAAGCGCCGGTGACGATCGCCGGCAGCCTTTGCCTTGCCGCGGCGCATATCGGCAACTGGCGGTTGCGGCATCGCGGCCACCGCCATGGCTAGGCGGCGCGCGGGGGCGCTGGCCGAGCGGATCGTCGCGCTGCTCGCACAGGCCCCCGGTCCGCTCGGCGGCCTGGAACTGGTCGAGCGGCTCCGGGACGGCGGCGATCCGGCCGCGCCCAGCCTCGTGTTCCGGGCGCTGCGCCAGCTCGTCGATGCCGGCAAGGTGCAGAAGCTGCTGTTGGCGCGCGGCTATCTGCTGCGGGACGGCGACCAGCCGCTCTATCTGCACTGCAGGCATTGCGGCGCGATCCTGGTGGCGCCAGGCGAAGCGGTGCGGGCAGCGGTGGAAGCGGCGGCCGGGCGCGCCGGCTTCCGGACGCACCGGATCTTCGCGGAGCTTCCGGGGTGCTGCGCCGACTGCGCCCGCAAGCGCGACCGGCGCGGGCCCGTGCCCTGATGGCGCGGATCAGGGCAGGACCTTGTGCAGCCGCAGCCAGGTGAGGAACAGGTCCGGCCATTGCGACACGGGAGTGCCCGGCTTGCCGGCGCCCCAGCTGTGCCCGCCCTTCTCGAAGACGTGGAGCTCCACCGGCCGCCCGGCCGCGCGCATCGCCGCGAACATGCGCAGCGAATGCTCGACATTGGCGATCGGATCGTCGGTGGCGTGGGCCAGGAAGACGGGCGGCGTATCCGGCCCCACCTGCGCCTCGACCGAATAGGCGTCGCGATAATCGGGCAGGACCGAGAGCTTCTTGCGCGTTTGCGTCGTGTCGATCGGCGGGCGCATCGAGACGACCGGATAGATCATCCCGGCAAATGCCGGGACGGCGCTCAGCCGGTCGGCCTCGTCGGCGGGCGGATAGAAGTCATGGCCGCCGCGCGTCGCCATCATCCCGGCGAGGTGCCCGCCGGCCGACATGCCGACCACGCCGATCCGCGCGGGATCCAGGCCCCAGCGCGCGGCGCCCGCCTTGAGCAGCCGGAGCGTGCGCTGGGCGTCCTGGAAGGGCGCGTCCGCGTTCCAGCCGTCGCCGGGCAGCCGGTAATAGAGGATCACCGGCGTGATGCCGGCCGCGGCGAGCCTGGCGGCCACGTCCTTGGCCGAACCGATCTGGATGCGGAAATAGCCGCCGCCGCCCAGCAGCAGCGCCGCCGCGCCATTGGGATGCTTCGGCCGATAGACTTCGTAGCGCGGCTCCGAGATGTTCGACCAGGAGCCGGTCTGCCCGCCCTCGTTGCCGATCTTCTCCGGGCCCGTCGGCTTGCCGAAGCCGGGCGCCTTGCCCGGCCACACCGCATGGACCTCGGGCGTGCCCAGCCCGTCCTGGGCGAGGGCGGGGCTGGCCGCGGCGAGAACCGCGGCCAGGAGGGAGAGGAAGAAGGACAGGCGCAGCATCAGAACCTCTTGCCGATCGTCATGTAGAGATAGCGGCCATAGGGGCTGTAGAGCGAGCCCAGATAGCCGTCGGCGGTGATCGGCGGCTGCTTGTCGAAGAGGTTGCGCGCGCCGATGCGGATGCGCGTGTCGTCGAGCACGCCGCCCTTGAAGCGATACTGGGTGTAGAGGTTGAACGTCACCTGGCCGTCCAGCTTGTAGGGGCGGCCGTTCGCGTCGAGGAAGTTACTGTCATAGACGGTGTCGATATAGTTGGCGAAGGCACCGACCTGCCAGCCGCTCTTCGACCAGGTGAGCGAGCCGGTGACGCGCCACTTGGGCTTGCCGCGGTCCGCGATCAGGTCGCGCGCATCGGTGAGCGGGGTGGCGGCGTTGATCTGCCCGGCCGTGCGCGCGTCGAACAATGCCTGCACCGCCGGCGGGGTATCGCGCGAGAACTTGGTCAGCCGCGCGCCGTTCAGCGCCAGGTCGAACTTACCGATGCCGGTGCGGACATTGTAGAGCAGCGCCAGGTCGACGCCCTGCACCGTCTGCGGCAGCAGGTTGACGAACTGGTCGTTGATCCGGGTGACGACGCCCGCCGGGGCGAGGCCGGTGCCGGTGAAGATCGGGGTGTCGTCCGCCGTCGGCGCGGCGCGGATCACGTTCGGGTTGCTCGATCCCTGCAGGCGCAGCAGATAGTCGAGCACCAGCGCGTTCTGCGCGCCGAACTGGCCGACGATACCGGTCTGCTTGATCGACCAGAAATCGGCGGTGAGCGTCAGCCGCCCGGCGCTTTCCGGGATGAACTTGGGCTGGAGCACCGTGCCCAGCGTCCAGCTGGTGCTGCTCTCCGGCTTCAGGTTCGGATTGCCGCTGACGAAGATCGAATAGCTGATGCCGCGCGAGCAGGCGCCGTAATTGGCGATGCGCCCGGCGCGCAGATCGGCCTCGCAGCGATAATAGTCGGTGTTCGAGTTGAGGCGCGAATAGGCGACGGTGTTGGTCTGTTCGAGGTTCGGTGCGCGGAAGCCCTGCGACCAGGAGCCGCGGATGCGCAGGCCGTCGACCAGGTCCCAGGCCGCGGCGACCTTGGGCTTCGCCACCGAGCCGAAGTCGCTGTAATGCTCGTAGCGCCCGGCGAGCTGGACATCGAGGCGATGGACCAGCGGCACGTGCATCTCGGGCGAGACCACCGGCACGGCGAGCTCGGCAAATGCAGAGAAGACTTCGCGGTGTCCCTTGGTACTCGGCGTCGGGCTCACGGCGGCCACGTTCGACAGGTTCGTCTCGCCGGTCACCATGTCGACGAAGCCGATCGTGCCGTTGAGATTGGGATCGCGGTCGTCGCGCTGGGTCTCGCGGCGGCCCTCGATGCCGAAGGCGATGCCGAGATTGCCGCCGGGCAGGGCAAGCAGCCGCGCGTTCGACATCTTGAAGTCGGCCAGCGCGAGCGTCGTCCTGGAGCGGCGCTTGAGCTTGAACTGGAAGGAATCGATCGTGGCGGCAGAGGCGGGCGAGCAGTCGCCCACGCTCGGCGTCGCCGCGCAGCCGCCGCTGAACGGATTATACGCATCCGGCGTCGACAGTGCGAGATTCTGCTGCAGCTTGGTCATGTTGATGGCGTTCGAGACGTCGGTCGCCTGCGCCGCCGAATAGAGGATCGCGCTGTCGAAATCGAAGCTGCCGATCTGCCCCTTCAGGCCGCCCAGGAAGCGGGACTGCCAGTTGGTGACGTTCACTTCCTGCTTGCCGGCATCGACGAAGCGATAGGTGGAGAGGCGCACCGGCAGGCCGGCGGCGGGCACGTTGGTCAGGTTCGGGATCCGGTTCGGATTGGGCTGGCCGTTGAGCGTGGTCGGTCCGAACGGGTTCCAATAGTTGGACGCCGGGATGACGATGGCGTTGAGGTTGATCGTCGGCGGCTGGATGCGGCGCGTCTCGGCATAATAGAAGCCCGCTTCGCCATAGGCGGTCAGGCTGTCCGAGATGTCGTAATGCGCACTGGCGAAGCTGTTGTAGCGGTTGATGCGCGGTGAAACCGTCGTCCCCGGCCGCGTGTCGAACCGTTCGTTGCGCAGCGTCGAAGCGGTCGCGCGCGTGCCGCTGCCCAGGCAGGTGTCGGCGCTGAGCGCCACCAGGCAGCCCGGATTGGCGCTCGACTGGGTGTGGAACGCACCCGCCGAGGAGGTCAGCGCCTGATTGCCCGGGCTGCGGCGGATCGTGCCGGGGCCATTGACGACGGCAAGGTTCGCCCAGGGCGACTGGGTGGCGCGGCCGTCGGCGGTCAGGTTGCCGGCATAGGCGGGGTCATTGGCGAAATAGGACATGAGATTGTCCGTCGCCGTATAGGGCTGGTCCTCGGCCAGCTGGGCGGTGCGGTGGGTATAGTCGAGATACAGCGAGACGTTGCCGCGGCCGCCGGCGAAGTTGCTGCCGGCCGTGCCGGTCACCTGGAATTCGCGGCGATGCGTGCCTTCGGCCCCGCCATAGCGGAAGTCGAGCGAGCCGCCATGGATGTTGGTCCTGGTGACGGTGTTGACCACGCCCGCCACCGCGTCCGAGCCATAGATGGCCGCCGCGCCGTCGCGCAGGATCTCCAGCCGCTGGATGCCGGCCACCGGCAGCGAATTGGCATTGTAGCCGAGCACGGGGACGTTGCCGTCGCCTGCCTGGCTGGTGGGGTGGTTGACGAGGCGGCGGCCGTTGAGCAGCACCAGCGTGTTGCCCACGCCCAGATTGCGCAGGTTGATCGAGTTGACGTCGCCGCGCGCCGCGTTGCTGGTCTGTGGATTGTTCGCTTCGTTGAAGGTCACGTCGCCGGCCTGCGGGATCGAGCGGAACAGCTCGTCGCCCGAAAGCGCGCCGGTGGCGTCGATCTGGTTGGCGTCGATCACCGAGACGGGGAGGGCGGCGGTGGTGCTGGCGCCCTTGATCTGGGTGCCGACCACGACGATCTCGTCGGTCGCGGCAGCCCCTTCCTGTGCCGCCTGCGCTTCCTGCGCCTGCGCCGCTTGTGCAAGCATCAGCACGCCGAGCGCGCTGCCCGCCGTCAAGGCGATGTGCCGATATCCCTTCCTCATGCATTCTCTCCCTGTTCTATTTTTTCTTGTTTGTTTCTGGTCTTCTGTCTTGCTCTAGGCCGCCTGGCTCTGCTCCAGGCTCTCCGGCTGCGCATGGGGGCGACCCGAGAGCGCGGCATCCAGCGCGGCGCGATCGAGCTTGTTCTCCCAGCGGGCGACGACGATCGCCGCCACTGCGTTGCCGACGAAGTTGGTGAGGCTGCGGCATTCGCTCATGAAGCGATCGACGCCAAGGATCAGCGTCATGCCGGCCACCGGCACGCTCGGTACGATCGAGAGCGTTGCCGCCAGGGTGATGAACCCGGCGCCGGTGACGCCGGCCGCGCCCTTGGAGCTCAGCATCGAGACGAGCACGAGCAGGATCTGCTCCTCCCAGCTCAGGTGCACGCCGGTCGCCTGCGCGATGAACAGCGCGGCGAGCGTCATGTAGATGTTGGTGCCGTCCAGGTTGAACGAATAGCCGGTCGGCACGACCAGGCCGACCACGCCCTTCTCGCAGCCTGCGCTCTCCAGCTTGGCGATCAGGCTGGGCAGGGCGGCTTCGGACGACGAGGTGCCCAGCACCAGCAGCAGCTCGGCCTTGAGATAGCGCAGCAGCTTGAAGATCGAGAAGCCGTTGAACCAGCCGACCGCGCCCAGCACGACCAGCACGAAGAACAGCGAAGTGGCGTAGAAGGTGCCGACCAGCCAGGCGAGGTTGCCGAGCGATTCGACGCCGTATTTGCCGATGGTGAAGGCCATCGCGCCGAACGCGCCCAGGGGCGCGACGCGCATCAATATGCCGACGACGCGGAAGACGATCAGCGCGACGCGCTCGACCAGGTCGAGCACCGGCTCGGCCGGCTTGCCGACCAGCACCATGGCGATGCCGAACAGCACCGCGACGAACAGGGTCTGCAGGATCGAGCCCTCGGTGAGGGCGGAGGGGAGCGTCGTCGGGATGATCGACATCAGGAAGCCGATGACGGTCGTCTCGTGCGCCTTGTGCGCATAGTCGGCGACGGCGCTGCCATCGAGCGTGTGCGGATCGACGTTCATCCCCGCGCCCGGCTGGACGACGTTGGCGACGACCAGGCCGATGATCAGCGCGAGCGTGGAGAAGAACAGGAAATAGCCGAATGCCTTGGCGGCGACGCGGCCGACCGAGCCGAGCTCGCGCATGCCGGCGATGCCGCTCACCACGGTGAGGAAGATCACCGGCGCGATCACCATCTTCACCAGCTTGATGAAGCCGTCGCCGAGCGGCTTGAACGACTCGCCGACGGAGGGCCAGAAATGGCCGATGGTCACGCCCAGCGCGATTGCCACGAGCACCTGGAAATACAGGTGCCGATAGAAGGGCTTGCGGGCAGCGATCGGCTGCCCGTCGGGGATCGACTGGATGATCATATTCTCCTCTCGTCGCGCCGGCATGGCGCGCGCACCCTCTTGTGTCGGGGCCTTGGCCGTGCACCATATCCCTCTCGCTACGGCCCTCCAGAGGTTCGGATTTTTCGGGATAAGTATTTGATTTTCATATATTCATGCGAAGTGCGCCGTGGCGGCGTCGCGGAAAAGCGTGTGAGAATCCGCGCGGATACTCTCGAAATGTGCGATAAACCGCACAAATGAGACTCCGAGCGCCGCTCCGATATCGGCATCTGCTGCTCGCATGCGCGATGATTGCCGCGATTCTGCTGCTCGCCTGGGCGGGCAGCCGCTGGGCCACGGGCCAGGCGCGCGCCTCTGCCGACGCGGTGGCACGGCAGACCGCGCGCGCGCATGTCGGGCTGCTGACGAGCGAGCTCCAGAAGTTCCGGCTGTTGCCGCTGGTCCTCAGCGAGAATCCGGAGATTGCGCCGGCGCTGCGCGGTGGCGATCCGGTGGCGCAGCGTCGGCTGAACGCCACGCTCGAGCTGCTGGCCGCGCGCACCGATGCCGCGGTGATCTACGTCATCGATCGCCATGGCAGGACGGTCGCGGCGAGCAACTGGCAGCTGCCGACCAGCTTCGTCGGCCAGGTCTATGGCTTTCGGCCCTATTTCCGCGACGCGATGGAGCGCGGCGCTTCGGAGCTGTTCGCGCTGGGCACGATCAGCGGCCGGCCGGGCCTGTATCTCGCGCGCCGGGTCGATCGCGGCGGGCAGGCGCTCGGCGTGGTCGTGGTCAAGGTGGAGTTCGACGATGTCGAGGCGGCCTGGGCGCGGGGCCCCGGCATCACCATCGTCACCGATGCGCATGGCGTGATCCTGGTCACCTCGATCAGAAGCTGGCGCTTCCAGACGACGCGGGCGCTCGATGCGGCGACGCTCGCCGATGCGCGCCGTACGCTCCAGTTCGGAGCGCAGCCGCCCAGGCGCGCACCGCTCACCATCGACGGGGCCGTGGCGAGCGTGGCGGCGGGGGGCAAGGCGCAGCGTTATCGGGCCGCCGCCGAGCCGGCGCCGCTGGCGGGCGCGCATCTGATCCATCTCGCGCCGCTCGAGCCGCCGCTCGCGGCCGCGCGCACCCAGGCGCTGCTGATCGCATTGGCGATCCTGCTGACCGCCGGCATGCTGCTCGGCTTCGCCCTGCGTGCCGCCGAGAAGCGTCGCCTGCAGCGCCATCACCAGGCGCGGCTCGAAGCGGAGGTGGAACGGCGCACCGCCGAGCTGCGCGACGCCAATGCCCGGCTGATCGTCGAATCCGACGAACGCATCGAAGCCGACCGCCGCTATCGCGCGGCGCGCGAGGAGCTGGCGCAGGCCAGCCGGCTCGGCTCGCTCGGCCAGATCACCGCCGGCGTGGCCCATGAGATCAATCAGCCGGTCGCGGCCATCCGCACCTTCGCCGAGAACGCCACGACCTTCCTCGATCGTGCGGCGACCGACAATGCGCGCGCCAACCTGAAGCAGATCGTCTCGCTGACCGAGCGGATCGGCACGATCACGGCGGAGCTCCGCGCCTTCGCCCGGCGCAAGACGCCGGCAGAGGGGAATGCCGAGCTGGGCTCGATCCTGGACGGCACCCTGCTGCTGCTCGGCGAGCGCGCGCGCGGCGTGGTGACGCTCAGGATGCCCAGGGGATTGCGCCAGGTCGTGGTCCGGGGCGACCGGATCCGGCTCGAACAGATACTGATCAACCTGCTCCAGAATGCGCTCGACGCGATCCAGGGCGCGAAGGAAGCGCGCGTGCTCGTGCAGGGCGCAAGGGAGGGGGAGGCGGTGCGGCTCTCGGTGATCGACAATGGACCGGGCGTCGACCCGGAGATCGCGGACACGCTCTTCTCGCCCTTCACTTCGGCCAAGCCGGGCGGCCTCGGCCTGGGTCTCGCCATCGCCCGCGACATCGCGCGCGAGTTCGGGGGCGATATCGTGCATGCGCCCAATCCGGGCGGCGGCACGGCGTTCCATCTCCTGCTGAAGGCTGCATGATGCTCGCACCCGACAACGCCACCGTGATGTTCGTCGAGGATGACGAGCAGCTGCGGCTCGCCACGGTCCAGACGCTGGAGCTGGCCGGGCTCCGGGTCCTGCCCTTCGATCGCGCGGCGGCGGCGCTGGCGCGGCTGACGCCGGACTTCCCCGGCGTGGTCGTCTCCGACATCCGCATGCCGGGCATGGACGGGCTGGAACTGCTCGCACGCATCCGCGCGGTCGACGGCGACATCCCGGTGCTGCTGGTTACCGGGCATGGCGACGTGCCGATGGCGGTTGCGGCGCTGCACGACGGCGCGTTCGACTTCATCCCCAAGCCCTTCGCCGCCGAGCGGCTGCTCGCCGCGGTTCGCCGTGCGCTCGATCGCCGCGCGCTGGTCATCGAGAATCGCCGACTGCGCGCCGCGGCCGCCACTGCCGCGCAGGAGGAGAGCCCGCTGATCGGCGAAAGCCCGGCGATGGTCAGGCTGCGGGCGATGATCGGCCAGCTCGCCGAGACCGATGTCGACATCCTGCTCGAAGGGGAGACCGGCACGGGCAAGGAGCTGGTCGCCCGGATGCTGCATCGGAGCAGCCGGCGGCGGGGCAAGCCCTTCGTCGCGGTCAATTGCGCGGCGCTGCCCGAGGGGATTGCCGAGATCGAGCTGTTCGGCCACGCCGCCGACAGCGTGCCGCACACCAGGCTGTCGCGCACCGGGCGCATCGCATCGTCGAGCGGCGGCACGCTGCTGCTCGACGAGATCGACTCGATGCCGCTGGCGATGCAGGCACGCCTGTTGCGGGTGCTCGAAGAGCGCGAGGTCCAGCCGATCGGGGCGGAACGCCCGGAGCCGGTGGACCTGCGCGTGATCGCGACCGCCAAGGAGGATGTCGCGGGGGCGGTTGCCGCCGGCCGGTTCCGCGCCGACCTCTATTATCGCCTGGCGACGATGCGGCTGCGCGTGCCGTCGCTGCGCGAATGCACCGGCGACGTATTCCTGCTGTTCGCCGCGTTCATCGAGGAGGCCAAGCAGCAGCTGGGCGTGGGCGACGTGGCGCTGGATGCGGCGGTGCACGCGCATCTTGCGGGTCATGGCTGGCCGGGCAATGTCCGCGAGCTCAGGAACTTCGCGTTCGAAGTCGCGGCGGGCCGGAGCCTTGCCGGTGCCGAGGGACCGGACGGCCGGGCGGATCTTCCGGCGCGGGTGGCGAAGTTCGAGGAGAATCTGATCCGCGATGCGCTGCTGCGGCACGGCGGCCGGGTGTCGCTGGCGCTCGCCGAGCTCGGCGTCCCGCGCAAGACGCTGTACGACAAGATCGCGCGCTTCGGCATCGATCTGGCCGAGATCAAGCGATCGGGCCGGGCCTAGGCTGGGGACCCGGCATCGCGGCCGGCGGCAAGGACGGCCCGCGCAGGTGGGGCTGCGCGGGCCGGGGACACGGGAAGGAGGGGTGTGTCCCTATCGGGCCTTGGCCGATATGTTCTGCGCGTCGCACTTGGCGCGTACGGGCAGGGCGGTCTTGCCCGCCTGGTGATGGCTCTGGGCCGGCTGGCAGGCCGGCTTGTCGCGCATGCGCCAATGCGCGACCGGTGTCTTGCCCGAGGGCGCCCAGACGAGCTGGTGGGTCTCGTGCAGCGATTGGGCCTGCACGGCCGGGGCGAGGAGCAGGAAGGGTGCCGCCGCGGCGGCAAGGGCGAGTTTCATGCGATCTCCTATGTCCGATGCCCGGAGATAGCGACGGCGCCTGAGCGGTGCTTTGCCCGCCTGTAAGGAAGATTTTCCCTCCGATTGCCAAGCGATGCTGGTTCGTGACAAAGCATTGCTGTAATCCCTGGGCGGCCTTGAGGGTGCCCCGGGAGACGCCTAAGTGCCGGCAATGAGTTTTTGCGAGACCATGGCATGAGCGCCCCTGTCATCGTGCTGGTGGAAGACGATCCCGCCCTGCGCACCCTCACGGCGCGCGCGCTTCAGGAAAACGGCTATTCGGTCCGCCAGGCGGCCACGGCGCCGGAAATGTGGCTGGCGTTCGAGAACGGGCCGGTGGACCTGGTGCTGCTCGACATCATGCTGCCCGGGACCAGCGGCATCGACTTGTGCCGCGAAGTGCGGCGCAAGAGCGATGTGCCGATCATCTTCGTCAGCGCCAAGGGCAGCGAGCAGGATCGCGTGCTCGGGCTCGAACTGGGCGCCGACGATTATCTCGGCAAGCCTTTCAGCACGCGCGAGCTGATCGCGCGGATCCGCGCGGTGCTTCGCCGTGGCGGGCTCGAGCGGATGGCGGGCGGGGACCGCGAGACCCAGGCGCATTTCGACGGCTGGACCGTCAACTTCCCGCGCCGCGAAGTGAAATCGCCCAGCGGCGCGGTGGTCGAACTGACCGGAGCGGAGTTCGATCTGCTCGCGGCATTCCTCGGCCAGCCGCAGCGCGTGATCGCGCGCGAACGCCTGGTCGAGCTGTCGCGCGTCCGCCTCGGCGACAGCTCGGATCGCAGCGTCGACGTGCTGGTCAGCCGGTTGCGCCGCAAGATCTCCGCAGCCGGCCACCAGCCGCCGATCGGCACGGTGCGCGGCATCGGCTACATCTTCCGCGCAGAGGTAACCCGCTCCTGAGCCTGGTGCCGCGCCATCCGCTGGGACTGCTCGGCAGGATCCTGCTCATCCTGCTGCTCACCGTCGCGATCGAGTTCGGGGCGAGCACTTTCCTGTACGAGCGCGCCTCGCGCTATTCGATCGAGGAAAGCGACGCGCACCGGCTCGCGGAGCATCTGGTGATCGCCGAGAAGCTGCTGAGCGAGCGACCGGTGGCCGAACGATCGGATGCCGCGCGCGAGCTCACCACCGATCGCTACATCGTCCGCTGGTCCCCCACCATTCCCGAGCGTCCGGCCTTCCCGCCGCGCCAGAAGCGGATGGAGGCACAGGTGACCAATTGGGAGAAGGGCCTCGCCGCATCGCATCTGCAGCTGCGCCTCGCGCCGAGCACCCATGGCTCGGTCGTCGCCGGCGAGATGCGCCTGGCCGATGGCAGCTGGATCGTGTTCAAGACGCGCGAGGCCGTCCAGGTCTGGCAGTTCGCGATCGAGCGCACGCTGGTGGCGCTGGTGCCGGCGCTGCTCCTGCTCACGCTTGGCGCGCTCCTGATCCGCAGCACGCTGCTGCCGCTGCGCAAGCTGGTCCGTGCGATCGGCAGGGTCGGCTCGGGCGACGGCGTGACGGTTGTGGAGGAAGAGGGCACCGCCGAGATCCGCGGGCTGATCCACGCCTTCAACGGCATGCAGCGCCGTATCCATGAGCTGATCGAGAACCGCACCCAGGCGCTGGCCGCGGTGGGGCACGACCTGCGCACGCCGCTCGCCCGGCTCCAGCTGCGGCTCGAGGACGTGCGCGACGAGGACAGCCGCCGCGCGATGCAGGACGATGTCAGCGAGATGGACGACATGATCGCCTCGCTGCTCACCTTCCTGAAGGGAGAGGACGATCCCGAGCCGGCCGTCGCGGTCGACGTCGCGGTGATGGCGGCGACGCTGGTGGAGGACGCCACCGATCGCGGACGCGACGCGCGCTATTCGGGGCCGCAGCATCTGGAATGGGTGGCGCGCCCGTCGATGCTTCGCCGCGCGCTGAGCAATCTGATCGAGAATGCGCTGCACTACGGCAAGTCCGTTTGCGTGACGGTGGCGCGCGAGGAGGCGGAACTGGTCTTCCGCATCGAAGATGACGGGCCGGGCATTCCGCCGGCGCAGATCGAGGAGGCGATGCGCCCCTTCGTCCGCCTCGACGTGGAGCGTGGACGCAATACCAAGGGGTTGGGCCTCGGGCTTGCCATCGTCCAGCAGGCAGTCGCGCTCGAGAAGGGACGGCTGACGCTCGCCAATGCCGAGCGCGGGGGGCTCATCGCGGAAATCCGCCTGCCCGGCTGACGGCAACACTTTCTCACAGTTCCGCTGCGCTGCGGCAAAACTGGCTCCTTAGGTTGCACTCCGCTGTAAAAGGAGTTGTAACCGTGAACGAGTTGATTGGTCGGGTCTTCAGCTTCGAGAAGACCGTCTTCCCGAACCAGAGCGACCTCTATGGCAAGCTCGCAACCCAGGGGCAGAGCCCCAAGGCGCTGATGATCTCCTGCGCCGACTCGCGCGTCGTGCCCGAGCACATCATGCAGGCCGAACCCGGCGACCTGTTCGTCTGCCGCAATGCCGGCAACATCGTCCCGCCCTTCGCGCAGAAGATCGGCGGCGTCTCGGCGACCGTCGAATATGCCGTGATGGCGCTCGGCGTGCGCGACATCATCGTCTGCGGCCATTCGGACTGCGGCGCGATGAAGGCCGTCGCCCATCCCGAGATGGTGGCGAGCATGCCCAATGTCGCGGTGTGGCTGAACCATAGCGACGCGGCGCAGAAGGTCGTCGCCGATGCCTATCCGGGCCTGGGTGAGACCGATCGCGTTCGCGCGATCAGCCTGGAGAACGTCGTGGCGCAGATCGCGCACCTGCGCACCCATCCCTCGGTCGCCTCCGGGATCGCGCGCGGCGAAATCGCGCTGCACGGCTGGTTCGTCGATATCCATGCCGGCCAGATCCTGGCGCTCGACGGCGAGACCGATCGCTTCGTCGTCGTGCGTGACGATACCCCGTTGCCCGTCGCGGTGAAGCCGGCTCGCCGCCGCGCGGCCGATTTCGACCTGGTGGAAGCCGCCGAATGACCTCCGCCACCCTCCCCAAGGGCTGGGTCGTCCGTGATTTCACGGCTTCGATCGTGGTCTTCCTCGTCGCGATGCCCCTTTGCATGGGCATCGCCGTCGCTTCGGGCATGCCGCCCGAAAAGGGCCTGTTGACCGGCATCATCGGTGGTGTCGTGGTCGGCCTGATCGCGGGCTCGCCGCTCCAGGTGAGCGGCCCCGCGGCGGGCCTCGCAGTCATTGTGTTCGAGCTGGTGCGCGAACATGGCCTCGCCGCGCTCGGCGCGATCCTCGTCCTTGCCGGTGCCCTGCAGGTGCTGGCCGGCGTCGTGAAGGTCGGCGGCTGGTTCCGCGCGATCTCGCCCGCGGTGGTGCACGGCATGCTTGCCGGCATCGGCGCGCTGATCGTGGTCGGCCAGTTCCACACGCTGTTCGACGCGAAGCCGCTCTCCAGCGGCCTCGAGAATCTCGCGGCGCTGCCGGGCCGGCTGTTCGGCCTCGACCCGACCAACATCGCCGGCACCGAGCTGGCGCTGGGCCTGGGCGTGCTGACGATCGTGCTGATGCTCGGCTGGGACAAGCTCAAGCCCCAGGCGCTCCGCCTGATCCCGGGCGCGCTGGTCGGCGTGGTCGGTGCGACTTTGGTCGCCTTCGGCTTCGGCCTCGACGTCGTCCGCGTCGCGGTTCCCGATTCGCTTGCCTCGGCGGTGACGCTGCCGGGGGGTGGTTTCCTGAGCTCGTTCCTGAGCCCGACGATCATCATCGCCGCGATTGCGGTCGCGTTCATCGCCAGCGCCGAGACGCTGCTGTCGGCCGCCGCGGTCGACCGCATGCACGACGGCGTGCGCACCGACTATAACAAGGAACTGCGCGCACAGGGTGTCGGCAACCTGCTCTGCGGCCTCGCGGGCGCGCTGCCGATGACCGGCGTGATCGTCCGCAGCTCGGCCAACGTCCAGGCGGGCGCCATCACCCGCCTGTCGGCGGTGCTCCACGGCGCCTGGCTGCTCGGCTTCGCCGCGCTGCTGCCGTGGCTGCTGCGCGAGATCCCGATGGCCGCGCTGGGCGGCGTGCTCGTCGTCACCGGCTGGAAGCTGGTGAGCGTCAGCCATGTCCGCCACCTGTTCCACCATTATGGCATGCTGCCCGCAGCGATCTGGGCGGTCACCTTCGTGCTGGTGGTGGCGACCGACCTGCTGACCGGCGTGCTGGTCGGCCTGGGCCTCTCGGTGCTGGAACTGCTGCCGCACTTCCGCCGCCTGCGCCTGAAGGTGGACGCGGAACAGGGCGAGGATGCGCACCGGATCAATCTGGACGGTGCCGCGACCTTCGTCACGCTGCCCAAGCTCAACAGCGCACTCGACGCGGTGCCGGGCGACAAGCCGGTCCATCTCGCCTTCGAGAAGGTGCCGGCGATCGACCATACCAGCGCCGAAACGCTGCGCGACTGGGTGCAGCGGCGCCGGGCGCGCGGGCTCAAGGTGGAACTGAGCGGTCATCCCGATCAGCTCCGCAAGCTCCAGCCGGCCTGAGGCGCAGCAACATTTTCTCACAAAGGAGAAACCCGCCGGCCTGACTGGGCCGGCACTTTGAAAGTCGGAAAGCAGCGGCTCCCTTCCCACTACCCATCCCGGGATGAGAGGGTCGCGCTTTCCGACGCAGGCGGGAACATTCTCAAGCTAAGGGGAATGCCCGCATGAAACACTATCTGATCGCGGCCGTGCTTTGCTGCACGGCCGCACCGGCTTTCGCGCAGGAAGAAGCGCCGCCCAAGCCGATCACCGTCTCCGGCAATGTCGCGCTCGTCTCCGACTATCGCTTCCGCGGGGTGTCGCAGAGCGACAAGGGCATGGCCATCCAGGGCGGAATCACCGTCTCCCATGAAAGCGGCCTCTATGTCGGCACCTGGGGTTCCAACCTTGCGGGCTGGGGCACCTTCGGAGGCGCGAACATGGAGCTCGACCTGGTCGCCGGCTACAAGCGGCAGCTGGCCGACGGGCTGGCGGTCGATGTCGGCGTTACCTGGTACATGTACCCCTCGGGCGCCGACAAGACCGACTTCGCGGAGCCCTATGTCAAGCTCAGCAGCTCGATCGGGCCGGTCTCGATGCTGGCCGGCGTGGCCTATGCGCCGAGCCAGGAGGCCCTGGGCGACTGGAGCAACACGCCCCGCAGCCGCCCCGGCGCCAAGCATGACAATCTCTATCTGTGGGCCGACGCCAGCAGCGGCATTCCCGGCACCCCGATCACGCTCAAGGCGCATCTCGGCGGCTCGCGCGGCAATCCGGGCCTGGGACCGAACGGCACCAGCGTGGCGCCCACCGGCAAATATCTGGACTGGTCGCTCGGCGCCGATGCGGCGGTGGGCCCGCTCACGCTCGGCATCGCCTATGTCGACACCAATATCAGCAAGGCCGATGCGACCTATATCCAGCCTAATTTCTCACGGGTGAAGGATGGCAGCTCGATCGCGGACGGCGCGGTGATCTTCTCGGTCAGCGCGGCCTTCTGATGCAGGAATAGATCCACGGGAGAGGATGATTTCACCGGAGCGGCTGCGCCCGCTCCGGTGATCCGCCCGGAATGCGGGCGGACCCGGCAAGGAAATGCATTTCAAGGATTGCCGCGGCGCGCTAATCCCGGGCTTCACAAGCATGAGAAGCCCCCCATGACCGCATCCAGCAACATGACTTCCCCAATGGCCCGGGAGCCGCGGCGGGTGCGCTCGGTCGTCGTCCTGGGCGGCGGAACCGCGGGGTGGATGACCGCCGCCGCATTGTCGCGCCAGTTCGGGCGGACGGTGCGGATCACGCTGCTGGAATCCGAGGAGATCGGCACCGTCGGCGTGGGCGAGGCGACGATCCCCACGATCCACTGGTTCAACGAGCTGATCGGGCTCGACGAGGCAGCCTTCCTCCGCGAGACCAAGGCGAGCTTCAAGCTGGGCATCGAGTTCGTCGACTGGGTGCGTCCCGGCCACCGCTATTTCCACCCGTTCGGAGAATATGGCGTGCGCTTCCCCGGCGTCGCCTTCCACCATCGCTGGATGAAGGCGCGGGCCGAGGGCGTGGACCTGCCGCTCTCCGCCTTCTCGCTGGCGACCGAGCTGGCCGGGCAGGGGCGCTTCGCCATGCCGACGGGCGATGCGCGCTCGATCCTGTCGACGCTCGGCTATGCCTATCATTTCGATGCCAGCCTCTATGCGAAGCATTTGCGCGGCCTCGCCGAGGCGGCGGGGGTCATCCGCGTCGAAGGCAGGTTGCAGGATGTCGAGCGTGCCGCCGAAAGCGGCCTGGTCACTGCGCTCACCACGCAGCGCGGCGAGCGGATCGAAGGCGAGCTGTTCATCGACTGCTCCGGCTTCCGCGCATTGCTGATCGACGGGGCCATGGGCGGCGCGTTCGAGGACTGGTCGCACTGGCTGCCTTGCGACCGCGCCGTGGCCGTGCCCTGCGCGCGGACCGAGCATACCACGCCCTTCACACGTTCCACGGCACGCCCGGCGGGCTGGCAGTGGCGCATCCCGCTCCAGCACCGGATCGGCAACGGCCATGTCTTTTCCAGCCGCTTCATGGGGGAGGACGAGGCGACCGCGATGCTGCTCGCCAATCTCGACGGAGAAGCGCTGGCCGAGCCGCGCACGCTGCGCTTCACCGCCGGCACCCGGCGCCGGGCGTGGATCGGCAATGTCGTGGCGATCGGGCTCTCCTCCGGCTTTCTGGAGCCGCTGGAATCGACCAGCATCCATCTGATCCAGAGCGGCATCGCCAAGCTGCTGACGCTGTTCCCGGATCGCGACATGGATCCGATGCTGGCCGAGCGCTACAATGCGCTGCTGGGCGCCGACATGGACAATATCAAGGATTTCCTGATCCTGCACTATCACGCCAATCCCGGGCGGAGCGACCCGTTCTGGGTCGAGCGGCGCGAGATGGCGCTGCCCGGGACCCTGGTGGCGCGCGAGGAACAGTATCGCCGCTCCGGCCGGCTGATGCTGGGCCCCGAGGAGCTGTTCCGCGACGCCAGCTGGCTGGCGGTGCTCAACGGGCAGGAGATCGTGGCGCAGGACTATAATCCGCTGGCCGACGTGCTCGACAGCGCCGCCAACAGCACGCAGGTCCGCCAGGTCGCCGAGGTGATCAGGCGCGCCGCACCGACGCTGCCGCTGCACGATGCCGCGCTGGCGGCGGCGATGGGCGGGTGACGAAGCCGGATATCGTCGCCCGGCGGATCGGCAGCGAGGGCCAGCCGATCGCGATCGTCGACGGCTTCCATCCCGACCCGGATGCGCTGCGAGCCGCTGCCATGGCTGCCGCGTTCGAGCCTGGACGGCACCATTATCCCGGAATCCGCGCGGCGCTGCCGGCGGATTATTTCGCGCTGGTGCGGCCGGCGCTGGTGCCGGTGCTGCGCGAGGTGCTGGGGGCGGGAGGCGGCGTCCAGCTACTCGATGCCAGCTTCTCGATGGTGACGATGCGGCCGGGCGATCTGGGCGTTGAGCAGCGCCTGCCGCATGTCGATGCGGTGGAGCCCGGGCGGATCGCCTTGGTCCATTATCTGTCGGAGGGCGAGGGGACGGCGTTCTTCCGCCACCGCGCCACCGGCTTCGAGACGATCGATCCAGCGCGCTCGGCAGGCTATCTGGCGACGCTCAATGCCGAACTGCGTAGCGACCCGCCGGCAGCGGCCTATCCGTTCGGCGACACGGCGCTGTTCGAGCGGATCGCCCATGTCGAGGCGCGGACGAACCGCGCGGTGATCTATCGCAGTGCGCTGCTCCACAGCGGCGCGATCTCGCCCGGCGCCGTGCTGGACGCGGATCCGGCGACCGGGCGGCTGACGGTGACGGCGTTTCTGGCGGCTGCCTAGCTCCCCTCGGGACGAAGGCGGGCGGCACCCAAAAATCGCCCGCCACCCCGGGGAGGGATGACGGGCCGAGGTGGGGTGTTGGATAAGCTCAGCGCTTCTTCCGCGCGGGGGCCTTGGGCGGCTGCACCGCGAGATAGACGGTGCTCCAGAGCTGCGCGGCATTGGACTCGTCGACGTCCGTCTTGCCGGCGCCGAAGGCGACGACCTTGTAGCGGCCATTCTCGAAGGCCCAGGACCAGAGCTCCGAGCTTTGCGTCGCGCGCGTCGCCTGGATCGCGCGCCACAGCTTCGCCTGCGCATCCTTCAGCACCGCGCGCGTGGCGGGGGGCAGGTCGGTGCGGGCGAGCTGGCGTTCCAGTCCGGCGGCGAACAGCGCCTGCTGCCACGACCACACCACCGCGCCGTGATAGGCGGCCGGGGTGAAGCGGTCCTGCACTTCGGTGCTGGCCAGCGCCGGATTGGCGACGAGCAGGCCGATATCGGTCATCAGGCCGGCGGGGAAGGGCCGTGCCAGCGCGCCGACATAGGCCTGGAGATCGGCCGCATCGGGATGCCCGAAGAGCAACGCGAAGCCTTCGTCCGAGTTGATGATCGGCACGGGCTGGCCATGATCGTCGAGCGCGATCGCGTGGTAGCGCAGCGCCTGGCCCTTGAGTGCGGCGAGCGCGGGCGCGGCGGGCACGCCGACGCGCGCGGCATAGTCGCGGATCTGCGCGGTGGCCTGCGCGCCTGGCGTCTCCACCGCGAACAGGCCCGGAGCCTTGCCGCGCCAGGTGGCGGCCATGGCATGGGCACGGGCAAGCGCCGTGCGATCCGCCTGGGTCAGATAGCGGTCGAGCAAGCCGGCGCGCAGCAGCTTGTCGGCGGCTTCCAGCGCGGCGGGGACGAGGATGGCGTTGACGTCATAGGGATAGCGGCCGCGGCCGAGCCCTTCCTCGCTGTCGCGCCACTCGCCGGTGAGGCGCCCGGCCTTGACCGCGACCAGCTTGTCCCAGCGCGGATCGTCCGCGAAGGGCGCGGCATGCTCGAGCACGAAGCGCAGGTTGCGCACCAGCAGCGCGCCGGCGGGCTGGGCGGTGCCGGGATGCGCGACGCTCGGCACCGCGCCCGCCAGGAAGCGCTGCGCGGCGGCGCGATTGGCCGGGGCGAGCAGATACTCCGCGGCGACCGGCGCGAGCATATAGTCGTCGTCGATCATCGCATAATCGAGCGTCGGCGTGTCGCCGCCGCCCTGGCCATGCTGCTGGTGATCGACCAGCGCGAACTCGGAGAGGCCCTCTTCATGCGCGACGTCGCCCTTGTCGTCGAGGCGGGCGAGCACGGCGCCGAGCCCGGCCTCGACCGCCGCGCCCTTGAGCGCCGGCATCAGCAGCCGGACCGACATCAGCGTGTCGCGGCCGAAATAGGTATCGAAGCGCCACGAGCCGGCGAGGAACTTCTCGCGGTAGCTGAGAAAGGCGAGGGCGTTGCGCGCGGCGGGATCGGCGGCGGCCCTGGCGTTCAGCAGCTCGGCCTTGCTCAGGCCGGTGAGCGGCGTGTCGCCCGTCGCCGCGACGATGCGCAGGCGGATGCGGCCATCGGCACCGGCGACGATCTCGCCCTTGTCGATCCGGCCGCCCAGCACCTGGATCTCCAGGCTGTAGCCCGGCGCGCCGTCGACGCGGTCACGGGCATAGAGAATGCGATTGCCCTCGACGCGCATCGGCGCGGCCACTTCGGCGGGGAAGCGGCTGATCGACTGATAGTCGCGCAGGAAGCGGACATTGGAGAGCACCGCCTGCTTGGGGGCGAGGCGGGCGGCATCGATCGTCGCGATGCTCTCGATGCCGTGGAGCGGGCGGCCCCTGGCATCGGCGAAGGTGACCGGGCGCGGCGCCTGGTCGAGCCGCCAGGTGGCGGGGCGGGCGAGCGGCTGGAACCACAGGCCGACGCCGCTGTTGCCGGCCGGGAAGGCGACCAGGATGCGCGGATCGCTGCCGTTGCGCAGCAGCAGGTGCGCGGCGACCTTGCCGTCGCGGACAAAGGCATTGAGATTCTGCCCCTCGGTCAGGCTGTAGGCCAGCTCGGGCGCCTTGCCGCCGCGCTGCTGCGCCATGGCCGTCGTGCTCGTGCCCGCGAGCAGTAGCCCGCCCACCAGCATCAACCGCATCGAACCTCGCATCCGCTTCCTCCTCTCGTTTCCAGATATGGAAAGGCGCGGCGAACCTCTCAGTTGCCGCGCCCCCCTTTTGCGACCCTCGCGGGTTATCAGAACTTGAACGTGATCGTGCCGCCATAGGTGGCGCCGACAATGCCGCGGGCGTAGAAATAGCCGTTGGTGATCGCCTGCGTCTGGCCCTGGCGCGGATTGCCCTCGGTGAGGCCGATGACGTTGAAGATATTGTCGGCGTTCACGCTCACCTGCAGCTGCTTGCTGAGGTTGAACGAGGCGCCCACGCTGGTCACGCCATAGCTCGGCAGGGCCACGCCGTTGCCGGCATCGGCATAGATCTTGCCGATATATTTGTAGCGGCCGTAGATCTCACCGAGACCGTTCGGCAGCTTGTAGCTCGGCGTGATCGTGAACAGCCGGGCCGGGGTGCGCTCGGGGCGATTGCCCTCGAAGCCGGCCTGGTTGGCGCCGTTGATCGCCAGGTTCACCAGCTTCGGATCCTGGAACACGCCCTGGAAGTCGATCGAGAACGCATCGATCGGACGGACGTTCAGGTTGAGCTCGACGCCGTTGGTGCGCAGGTCGGCGTTGATGTTGCTCTGCTGCGACGGGTTCACCGGATCGGCGAAGTTGTAGTTCTGGTTGCGGAAGTTGGTGCGGAACACCGTTGCCGAAGCCGAGATCAGGCGGCCCATCTGATAGCGCAGGCCGGCTTCGTACAACTCGATCCCGGTGATGGGGTCGACATTGTTCATCTGGAAGCCGTTGGCGTAGCGGGCATAGATCGAGAAGTTCGGCGTGATCAGGTAGTTCGCGCCGACGGTATAGGCCACCGCCTTCTTGTTCGCCTTGCGCACCGAATAGGTGCCGTCCCAGGTCGAGCCGACCGTGGGCAGCACGCCCGCGGTGCCGGCCGGAACCGGCTGGTTCACTGCCGCCTGGTTGCCGTCCCACGCCGTGGCGCTGTCATGCTCCCAGCGCACGCCGGCATCGACGTGCAGGTCGCCGATCGAGAACTCGTCGTTCACATAGAGCGACAGGCTCGAATCCTTGCGGCTGCGGATGCCCGCACCCCAGTCGCCATAGGAGACCAGGCCGTTGTCCGACAGCGTGCCGATGACCTGGTTGTTCGCGTTGAGCGCGACGATGTCGTAGATGTCGCTGTTGGTGCGCACGTCGTTGACCACGCTGGCGGTCGCCGACTGATCCTGATTGCGCTTGGTGTTGTAGTACATCACGCCCGCGGTCAGCGAGTTCTTGAAGCTGCCGCTCTCGAAGCTCCAGCGGCCGCCGACATTCATGCCGAAGTCATAGGCGTCGATCGCGTCGTGGTTGAGCGTGGTGCGCTGCAGGAAGCCGTTGCCGTTCAGCGCGTTGAGCAGCGCCGTCTGGTTCGAGCCGATCACCTGGCCGGTGCGCAGGTTCTTGATGCCGTAGCGCACGGTGGTCGGGAAGGCGGCCTGGCCGAGCGTGAGCAGGTCGTTGATCGGCGAGCTGTTGCCCGGGGTCAGATAGTTGACCGCGCTGGTCAGCCCCGCATTGCCGGTGCCCGAGCCCGGGAACAGGCCGTTGAAGTCGTACGAATAGTCCAGATAGCGGCCATGGCCGAACAGCGTGAGCGAGTCGCTGACCGGCTTCTCGAAGTCGAGGCGCGCCTGCCAGGTCTTGGCGACCACGCCGTCGCGATACTTGAAGTCGCGATAGCCGCTCGAATGCGCGAAGGTCGAGACCGGCACGGCGATGTTCGCGAAGGCGTCGCCGCCGACATTGCCGAACTGGGTGTCGAGGCTGGGGATGCCGGCCGGCTTGCCGTTCTGAAAGCGATAGGGCTGGTCGGCGTAGTACGCGTTCTCGACGTTGCCGCCCTTGCCCGACAGGCGGATATAGCCGCCGTCATCGAACTTGTACTCGAGCGCGCCCTTCAGGCGCCAGCCCTGATAGTCGAACGGGTTCTTGCGGACGCCCGGGCTCGACTGGAAATAGCCGCCGATATTGAAAGCCAGCTTGTCGGTGATCGGCTGCGAATAATAGAAATCGCCGCGCTTCAGGCCGTAATTATAGCCGGTGAAGCGGGCCATGCCCTCCGCCTTCTCGTGGTTCGGGTTCTTCGAGACGAAGTTGATCGTCGCGCCCGCGCCGTTGACGGTGAGCACGCCCGACGAACCGCCCTTGACCGCTTCGAGGCGATCGATGGTCAGGTCCTGGTCGAAGAAGAAGTCGGCGCCGCCGCCGCCATAGAGGATCGGCATGCCGTCCTCCTGGAGCTGGACGAAGCGCTGGCCGCCGCCCTGCAGGCCGCGGACCGAATAGTTGTTCGAGATCTGGCCGGCGGTCGCCTCGACGAAGATGCCCGGAACCATCTCGAGCAGGTCTGCGGTTGAGCGCGGGGCCTTCTGGTCGATCAGCTCGCGATTGGCGAGCGTGATGTCGGCCGAAGCGGTGATCAGCGGACGATTGGGCGTGGTCTGGCCGGTGACGATGATCTGGCCCTCGTCGGCGGCGTCGTCCTGCGCGGCGGGCGCGGCCGCGTCGGTGGCCGCGGTCTGGGCCTGGGCGGCGAGCGGCAGCATGGCTGCGCTGGCCAACAGCGCAGCGCGAACGCCGGCGCGAACGGAAAACAACATATATCCTCCCCAACCGAGTTTATCGCCGGACCGTCCGGCGGTTGATCCCGCCCGACTAGTCCCGGCAACGAGATAATGAAATCGTTTTCTGCAACTGTCACGCGGAATTTGCCAACCAGTGGTGCACTGGGGCAACACGTCCTGATTCCAACGATTTCGGTCGCCTTGGCGGCGAGTGGGGAGAGTGAATCTTGACGCAGAAAAGGGCGGCGCGCGGCGCCGGAACGCGAATCGGCCGCCGCGCCCTGCTTGCCGGATCGGCCCAGGCGGCGCTGCTCGGCATGCTCCCCGTCGCGGCGCGGGCCGCGTCCGCGCAGATCGACGACCTGATCGCGCGAATGACGATCGCGGAGAAGGCCGGCCAGCTCAGCTGCTTCAACGACGAGATCCGGCCGGTGGGGGCAGTGTTCAATCCCGTGGTGGATCCGCGGGGCGCCGACGCGATGCTCGCCGATATCCGGGCCGGCCGGGTGGGCATGCTCTTCAACGGCTATGGCGTCGCCGGTGCGCGCCAGGCGCAGCAGGCGGCGCTGCGGAGCCGGCTCGGCATTCCGCTGGTCTTCGCCGCCGACGTGATCCATGGTTGCCGCACGATCTTCCCGATCCCGTTGGCCGAGGCCGCGGCATTCGATCCCGACCTCTCCGAGCGCGCCGCCCGGGCCGTGGCCGAAGAAGCGAGCGCGGGCGGGCTGCATTGGACGTTCGCGCCGGTGGTCGATGTGGCGCGGGACCAGCGCTGGGGCCGCGTGGCGGAGGGGGCGGGCGAGGATGTGCTGCTCAACCGCCAGCTTGCCGCGGCGCGGGTGCGCGGGCTCCAGGGCCCCGATCTGCGCCGGCCGGACGGCCTGCTCGCCACGCCCAAGCATTTCGCCGGCTATTCGGCGGTGCGCGGCGGCATGGAGTATGCCGCGGTCGACATGAGCGTGGCCGAGCTGCGCGAGACCTATCTGCCGCCCTTCGCGGCCGGCTTCGGCGCGGGCGCGCTGGCGACGATCGCTTCGTTCACGGACTTTGGCGGCATTCCCGCCACCGCAAATCGCTGGCTGCTCACCGACATGTTGCGCGGCGAGCTGGGCTTTGGCGGCGTCTGCGTCTCCGACTATGATGCCGATCGCGAGCTGATCGCGCACGGCGTGGCCGCGGACGAGGCCGATGCGGCGCGGCTGGCGATCCTGGCGGGCGTGGACGTGTCGATGCAGAGCGGGCTCTACAATCGGCACTTGCCCGGGCTGGTCGCCAGCGGCCGGGTGCCGATGGCACGGGTGGACGAAGCGGTGCGGCGCGTGCTGGCGCTGAAGGACGCGCTGGGGCTGTTCGACGATCCCTTCCGTTCGCTTGATGCCGCGACCGAGAAGAAGCGGACGGCGACCCCGGCGATCAGGACGCTGGCCCGCGAGGTGGCGACCCGGTCGATCGTGCTGCTGCGGAACCGGGAAGGCCTGCTGCCGCTGCCGCGCAAGGGCAGGCGGATCGCGCTGATCGGCCCGTTCGGGGCGGACCGGGCGAACCTCAACGGGCCCTGGTCCTTTGCCGGCGATGCGAAGGACGGCATCGACCTTGCCAGCGGGATCCGCGCATTGCTCGCCGATCCCGCTGCGTTCGTGGTGGAAGCCGGAAGCGGAATCCACGAACCGCTTCCCGGCGGCATCGCGCGGGCCGTGGCGGCGGCGAAGGCGGCCGATGTCGTGCTGCTCGCGATCGGCGAGGCGGGCGACATGTCGGGCGAGGGCAATAGCCGTGTCGAGATCACCATGCCGGCGGCGCAGCAGGCGCTGGCCGAGGCGGTGGCCATGACGGGCAGGCCGGTGGTGGTGCTGCTCCGTCACGGCCGCGCGCTGGCGCTGGAGGGCGCGGTGCGCGATGCGCCGGCGCTGCTGTGCACCTGGTTTCTCGGCGAGCAGACCGGCGCTGCCGTGGCCGACATACTCTTCGGCGTACGCGAGCCGACCGGCCGCCTGCCGGTGAGTTTCCCGCTGGCGACCGGGCAGCAGCCCTGGTCGTACGATCGGCGCGGCACCGGCCGGCCGGCGCCCGATGCCGATCCGGTGGCGCCCGGCCGCAGCCATTGGCGCGACGCGCCAGACCGCGCGCTGTTCCCGTTCGGCAGCGGGCAGGGCTATACCCGCTTCACGCTCGCCGACCTGCAAGTGCCGCCCCGCCTGGCCAGCGACGAGGTGCTGCAGGTGCGCGTCGCGGTCACCAATGCCGGCGCGCGGCGGGGCGAGGCGTTCGTCCGCGCCGACATCCATGATCGGGTCGCCAGCCGGACCCGGCCGGTGCGGCAGATGAAGGCGCATGCCCGCGTCACGCTCGATCCCGGCGAGCGGCGCATCGTGACGCTCGCCATTCCCCATGCCGAGCTCGCCCTGGTCGCCGCGGACGGGCAGTGGCGGGTCGAGCCGGGTGCGTTCGATCTGTGGGTCGGTGCCGGGGGCGAGGAACTCCACAGCCAATTCGACGCGGTTTGACGCAGGCGTTGAAATGCATTGCATGATCTGCTTCGCTGCCAGGCGACAGAGAAACGGGAGAGGTCACGGATGAAGCGCGCAGCCTGGGCGGTACCCGCCCTGATCACCAGCTACGCCCTGCTCGGGCTGCTGATGAACAGCGTCGGCACGGTGATCCTCCAGTCGATCGCGCATTATGGCGTCACCAAGCCGCAGGCGGCGACGCTCGAGGCGTGCAAGGACCTGTCGGTGGTCGTCGCCTCCTTCCTCTTCGCCACCGCGCTGCCGCGCTTCGGCTTCCGGCGCGCGCAGATCGGCGTGACGCTTGCGGTCGCCGCCGGGGCGTTCGCCATTTCGTTCGCGAACAGTTTCTGGGCGATGCAGCTGTTCTTCGTGCTCGTCGGCCTGTGCTTCGGCATCGCCAAGGTGGCGACCTACAGCTCGATCGGCCTGGTCCGCCCCGATCCGGCGCGCCACGCCAGCCTGACCTCGCTCATCGAGGGCGTGTTCATGGTCGGCATCCTCGCCGGCATCTGGCTGTTCGGCTGGTTCATCGGCCAGGACACGACCGGCCAGGGCTGGCTGGGCGTCTATCGGGTGGTGGCGGTGCTCGCGCTGGCGACGGCGGTGCTCTGGTGGTTCGCCGATCTCGACGAGGGGGCGGCGAAGGCCGTGGAGGGGCAGCCGGCCACCGGCTATCGCGACGCGCTGGCGCTGCTTGCCTTGCCCTCCACCATCGCCTTCCTCGCCGCGATCTTCCTCTATGTGCTGATCGAGCAGGGCGTCGGCACCTGGCTGCCGACCTTCAACAACCAGGTGCTGCATCTGCCCGGTGCGATGAGCGTGCAGGCGTCGAGCATCTTCATCGCCGCGCTGGCGGTGGGGCGGCTGAGCGCCAGCGGGCTGGTCGCGCGGCTGGGATGGCTCAGGCTGCTGCTCGGCTGCCTCGCGCTGATCGCGGCCCTGGTGATGCTCACCCTGCCGACCACCCAGGGGCTCCACCCGCGCGCGAACATGGGCTGGTTCGACGCGCCGGTGGCCGCCTACATCTTCCCGCTGATCGGGGTGTTCATGGCACCGATCTATCCGATCGTATCGTCGGTGGTGCTGAGCGCGCTGCCCCGCGAGCGGCATGCGGCGATGGTGGGCCTGATGGTGATCTTCTCGGCGCTGGGCGGCACGATCGGATCGTTCATCACCGGCTTCACCTTCGATCGCTTCTCGGGCCAGACGGCATTCTACTTGGTGCTGGTGCCGCTGGTGCTGATCGCGCTGGCGCTGGTGCGGCTGGAGCGGCTGACGCGCAAGGCCTGAAAGATGGTTCCCCGGTGCGGCCATTGGGTGCCGGCACCGGGGAACTAGGTCCGTCATCCCAAGTGGGGGAAGGATGACGGGAGGGAGCGGTCAGGCCGAATAGGCGGCCAGATCGAAATCGCGGATCGCCGGGATGATCCAGTCGGCATCGGGCAGGGCGGCGCGGGTGCCGACGCCGAGCGCCTTCATGCCGGCGGCATGGATCGCCTGGACCCCGGCAGGGGCATCCTCGACCCCCAGCATCGCGGCGGGGTGGACGCCCAGCACGGCGGCGGCGGCGAGGAAGATGTCCGGCGCCGGCTTGCCGGCGGCGAGGCTGGCGGGATCGATCACTGCGTCGAACAGGTCCGCCACCTGCATCCGCGCGATCAGCAGCGGCGCATTGCGGCTGGCCGAGGCGAGGGCGATGCCGAGCCCGGCCGCACGGCACTGCTCGAGCGCGGCGCGGGCGCCGGGAAACAGGTCGGCGGGGCCGAAATGCGCGATTTCCTCGAGATACCAGTCGTTCTTCCGGGCGGCGAGGCGCTGGCGCTCGGTCAGGTCATAGGCCGGCCGGTCGCCGAGGATCAGCGCCAGGCTGCCCATCCGGTCGACGCCCTTCAGCGCCTCGTTCCTTTCCTCGTCGAACGGAATGCCGAGGCTGTCGGCAAGCTTCTTCCAGGCGCGGTAATGCGCGCGCGCCGTGTCGGTCAGCACACCGTCCAGGTCGAAGGCGACGCCCTTCAGGGTCATGCGGCCAGCGCTCCGGTCCAGCTCTCGCCGGGGGCGAGGCGAACCTCGCCGTCATGATGCCCGATCGTGATCCCCGGGCCCGAGACGGCGCGATAGGTGATCCGATCGCCCGCCACTTCGACCCGCACCAGCGTGCCGCGCCAGACGAGGCCGAAGCCATAGCCCTGCCAGGCCGCCGGGCGGGTGGGGCGGAAGCGCAGGGCCGGCCCCTGGGGGCGGAAGCCCGCAAAGCCCCAGACCAGCGCCAGCCAGGAACCCGCCAGCGCTGCCATGTGGACGCCGTGCCCGGTATTGCCATGGCGATCGTCGATATCGACCAGGCTGGTCTCCGCGAAGAAGCGCAGGGCCTGCGCCTCGTGCCCGACTTCGCTTGCCAGGATCGCGAAGGTGGAAGCGGAGAGCGTCGAATCATGCGTGGTGATCGGCTCGTAATGGTCGAACACGCGGCGCTTGCGCTCCAGCGAGACATCCTCGCCGCCCAGCACCATCGCGAGCACCAGATCGGCCTGTTTCGAGACCTGGTGCCGGTAGAGCGTCATGGGGTGATAGTGGAGCAGCAGCGGGAATTCGGAGGCGGGCGTTCCGGCCAGGTCCCAGCGCGGCTTGTCGAGGAAGCTCGCATCCTGCGCGTCGAGTTCGCGCGCTGCGTCCCAGGGCAGGTGCATCGCATCGGCGACGCGGCCGAATTCGGCGAGCTCGTCCGCATCCAGCGCCATCTTGGCGGCCAGGCCGGCCCAGGCCCGGGGCGCCAGCGCGGCGACGTGCGCGGCGGCGGAGACGGCGAGGCGCAGATGCTTCTGCGCCATCCGGTTGGTGTACCAGTTATCGTCGACCAGCGCGGTATACTCGTCCGGCCCGGTCACGCCGCGCAAGTGGAAGCGGCCGTCCGCCCAATCGCCCAGCGTCACCCAGATCCGCGCGGTCTCCACCAGCATGCGCGCACCATGCTCGACCAGAAAGCCCTCGTCGCCGGTCGCGTCGACATAGGCGCCGATCGCGAAGGCGATGGCCGAGTTGATGTGATATTGCGCCGATCCGCTCGGATAATGGGCGGAGCATTCGCGGCCCTCGATCGTGCGCCAGGCATAGAGCGCGCCCTTGCGGTGATCGAGCGCGCGGGCGTTGGCGAAGGCGGCATCGAGCGTGCCGGCGCGGTAGACGAGCATCGCCCGGGCGATGTCGGGCGCGAGCACCGAGAGCACCGGCAGCATGAACGCTTCGGTGTCCCAGAAATAATGGCCCTCATAGCCCTCGCCGGTCAGGCCCTTGGCCGCGGCGCTCGAACGGCCGTCGCGCCCGGCCGAGGCGAAGAGGTGGAACAGGTTGGCGCGCAGGGTCGCAGCCAGGCGCGGCTCGCCGGCAATGGCGAGGTCGGCGGCGGCCCAGAAGCGCTCGAGCAGCGCATGCTGCGCGGCCGCGGCGGCTTCGAAGCCGGCGGCGAGCGCAGTGTCGGCGAGCGTGGCGGCCCGTTCGGCCAGCGCGCCCGAGGCATCGCGGCCAGTAGCGAAACCGGTAGCCGCCAGCAGCCAGCCGGCGTCTTCGCGGGTGCGCTGCACGGCGGCGACGGCGATGCCGCTGCCGGGCAGGCGCTCGACGACGATGTCCTGCTCCGCCTGCTCGGTCTCGAAGCCTCGCGAGGCGAGGTTCACGCCGATGCGCGGATCGTCGGACTGGGCGGCGCCGCTGGGGGCGGGGGCGAGGCGGGGATGCAGCGTGACGCTGCCCGTGCCTTCGATCTCGGCCTGGAGCCGGCGGACCAGCAGCGTGCTGCCGTCGAGCGGCACGATCCGCTCGGTGCGGATGCGCAGCAGCCGGCCGTCCGGCAAGGACCAGCGCGTCTCGCGGCGGAGCATGCCGGCGCGCAGGTCGAGCGTGCGCCGCGTCGCCGAACGCAGGGCCGTGAAATCGATTGCTTCGCCGTCGACCCGCACGTCGATGCCCAGGGATTCGGCAACGGGTACGCGCGAATCGGAGTTGGCGGCGAAGCCCTTGAGCTTCTCATGATAGTGGATCGGCGCCTGTTCATAGGCATGGGCCAGGAAAGTGGTGGCCTGGGCGCGCTCCTCGATCGCTCCGCGCACGCCGATCGTGCCGTTGGAGAGGGCGAGAATCGTCGCGGCCCAGCCCTCGCGGGCCGAGTCGTCGCCGATCACGTCCAGCGACCAACCGTCCTCCGCGAAGAGCACACCATCTTCCGCGCCGTTCAATGTCCGAGCCAACACCCGCTCCCCAACTCTTATGAAAAGTTGCGTTACAGGCTCTTTGATATCGTTTTCAAGAACAAAGGATCAGGTATCGCGCACGACGATCTCGGTGGGGAGCGTGGTGGAGCGCGCGCGGCCGCCATCGACCTGCTGCATCAGCTTCTCGACGAGCAGCGCGCCGGCCACGTCGGTCTTCTGGTTGATCGTGGTGATCGCCGGGCTGAAATGCGCGGCGGGCGGGATGTTGTTGTAGCCGACCAGCGAATAGTCGCGCGGTGCGGCCAGGCCACGCTCCTTGAACGCGCCGGTCACGGCCATGGCGGCGGTGTCCGAAAAGGCGAATACCGCATCGGGCTGGCGGCCGGCGGCGAGATAGGCAGTGACGGTGTCGGCAGTGGCGTGGAACGCCATCGAGGCGATCGGCAGGAAATCGACGGTCACGTCGGCCTGATCCTTGGCGGCCGCGCACAGCCCCGCATAGCGCAGCCGCAGCTCCTCGTGGCGGATGTCGCCGACGAACAGCCAGTGCCTGCGTCCGGCACGCAGGAAATGGCGCCCGGCCAGTTCCCCGCCCAGGAAATTGTCGCTGCCGACCGAGCAATAGCCGGCGTCCGGCGCGACCGCGCCCCAGACCACCAGCGGCACTTCGCTGCGGCCGAGCTCGCGCAGCATCGTGTCGCGCGTGCCCTGGCCGAGCACGATGAACCCGTCGGCGCCGCGGGCCTGGTAGAAATCGCGAAAGGCGCGGACGTCCTCGAGCCCCGGCGGGGAAAGGAGCAGGTCCTGGTTGCGGATCGACAGTGCCTCGGAAACGCCGGCGAGCAGCTCGAAGATGAAGGGATCGCCGATCGCGCCGTGCCGGTGCGAGCCGAAATCGAGCATCACCGCCACGGTGTTGGTGCGCGTGTGCCGCAGCTTGGCGGCGTTGCGGTTGACGGCATAGCCGTGCTGGCGCGCCACTTCCATCACCCGCTCGCGCGTTTCCTCGGTCACCAGCGGGCTGCCGTTGAGCACGCGCGACACGGTGGGCGTGGAAACCTGGGCCAGGCGCGCGATGTCCTGCATCGTGAGTCGGGCGCCCGCCTTGCCGGGCCGCTCCTTGGCGGTCTTCTTCGTCATCGCCCGCTTTATGGGCGCACAATCGCGGTGCAGTAAACCGCGAGGTTGCGCGGCGGCGGGGGCAATGTGCAAATGCGGTGGCGGCACCGCCGGCTTGCCGGAATTCGCGCCTAGCTCGTCCGCCGCACCACCAGCCGGGGCGGGAGCAGCCGCATCTCGGAAGAATGGTTGCCGATCTCGCCGATCAGCGTGTCGACCAGCATCTCGCCCGCGGCATTGTAATCCTGCGCGATGGTGGTGAGCGGGGGATGGGTGAGGCTGGCGGCGGGGATATCGTCGAAGCCCACCACCGATATGTCGCCGGGCACCGACTTGCCCGCTTCCTGCAGTGCCCGCAGCGCACCCATCGCGATCAGGTCCGATGCAGCGAAGATCGCGTCGAAGGGCAGCTGGTTGGCGAGCAGCTGGCGCGTAGCCGCGAATCCCGATTCCTCGATCGACAGCGCGCCGGTCTGCAGGCGCGGATCGGGCTCGATCCCGGCTTCGAGCTGGATGTCGCAAAAGCCGTGATAGCGGTCGCGAAATTCGGGATAGTGGCTGGTCGCCTCGCCGATGAACGCCAGCCGGCGGCGGCCCTGGGCGAGGAGATGGGCCGCGGCGAGCCGGCCGCCCAGCATGTTGTCGCAACCGATCGTGGTGCCGAGCCCGTCCAGCTCCACCGAACCCCAGCGCACGAAATGCGTGCCCTGGCGGACCAGGTCCTGCAGGCGGGCGCGGTACAGCTCGTAATCGCCATAGCCGAGTAGGATCAGCCCGTCGGCCTTGCGCGCGTCCTCATAGTCCTTGTGCCAGTTGGACGAGAGCTGCTGGAACGACGTGAGCAGGTCGTAGCCCCGCTTGGCGCAGGTGCGCAGGATCGAACCGAGCATCGCCAGGAAGAAGGGATTGATCGCGGTGCCGTCGGGCAGCGGATCCTCGAAGAAGAGCAGGGCGAGCGTGCTGCTCTGGCCGCGGCGCAGCGACGATGCGTTCTTGTCGACCTTGTAGCCGAGCTGCGCCGCGATCGCCTCGATCCGCTTGCGCGTGCCTTCGTTCACGGTGGGATCGCCGCGCAGGGCACGGCTCACCGTCGGCTGCGAGACTCCCGCCAATGCCGCGATGTCGAACGATGTCGGCTTGTCCGGCGAGGCCATGCCGCTCCCTGCTCCCCAGCCGCGCAATTGTTGCGCGCTTGTTGCAACTACCCTGCCCGGGCCGGAATCGGAAGCAGGGCTGAATACGTATGCGCTTGCCTTCACTTGTCGGCCGCATGCGGCGAATTGGGGGAGGCTTAGAAAAACCGTCGCCAGTGAAGGCGGCGAGGATATTTGGGGAGGAAGACGATGGCTCTGTCCAATCACGCCGAGATGCTGCGCGCCCGTTCGGCGCTTTCGCTGGGAACGAGCAGCCGCGCGCTCGCCGCGGCGCTGCTGCTGCTGGGCGCGACCCCGGCCTTTGCCCAGGGCACGACGCCCGCACCGGCGCCCGCCGACCAGCCGGAGGAGGGCAATCTGGTCGTCACCGGCATCCGCGCCTCGCTGACTTCGTCGGCGAACATCAAGCGCAACAACGTGACGATCGTCGACTCGGTCTCGTCCGAGGATATCGGCAAGCTGCCCGACGTCTCGATCGCCGACTCGCTGGCGCGCATCCCCGGCGTCACCGCCCAGCGCCTGGAAGGGCGCGACCAGCGCCTGTCGATCCGCGGCCTGGGCCCGGACTTCTCGACCACGCTGCTGAACGGCCGCGAGCAGGTCACCGTCGGCGACAATCGCGGCGTGGAATATGATCAATATCCGTCGGAATTCTTCAAGAACGTCAACGTCTACAAGTCGGCCGACGCCTCGCTGATCGCGGCGGGCATCTCCGGTACGGTCGACCTGCGGATGCTGCGCCCGCTCGACCAGAAGAGGGACACGTTCGTCGTCTCGCTGCGCGGCCAGATGAACGAGAAGGACAAGCTCAATCCCGACGGCACCCGCTATGGCTACAAGGCGTCCGCCACCTATGTCGGCAAGTTCGCCGGCGACACGCTCGGTATCGCGCTGGGCGTATCGGCGCAGAACACGCCGACCCAGATCGAGCGCTACGCGGCCTGGGGCTTCCCGACCGAGCCGGCCGCCGGCGGCAACCTCTTCCTCGGTGGCGCCAAGCCCTATGTCCAGTCGAACCTGCTGAAGCGCTATGGCGGCGTCGCCACCATCGAATGGGCACCGAGCGAGAATTTCCACTCGACCTTCGATGCGCTCTATTCGAACTTCAAGGAAACCCAGCACCTGCGCGGCATCGAGTTCGGCGTCGCGCCGGCCTGGGGTTCGGGCGGCGTGATCGCGCCGGGCTATACGGTGCGGGACGGGCTGGTCACCGACGCGACGATCAGCAACCTCGTCGCCGTCCAGCGCAACGACCTCAACGAGCGCAAGGCCGAGAACATCTCGCTGGGGTGGAACAACGACCTGAAGCTCAGCGACACGATCCATCTCAACGTGGATGCCAGCTGGAGCCGCGCCACCCGCACGGACTTCCTGCTCGAGACCTATTCGGGCACCGGCTATAATTCGAGCGGCGCCAAGGACACGATCAGGATCCACCAGAATGGCGACGGCACCTATGACATCGTGCCGACGATCGACTATTCGAATACCAGCGTCATCCGCCTGACCGATCCGCGCGGCTGGGGCTATAACGGCACCACCGCGGTGGTGCAGGCCGGCTTCCTCAACCGGCCCGATTTCGTCGACGACCTCAAGGCGCTGCGCGCCAGCCTGAAGGGCGAGATCGGCGGCAGCGTGCTGAGCGCCTGGGAAGTGGGCGGCAATTTCAGCCGCCGCAAGAAGGAAAGCAACTACACCAGCTACTTCCTCTGCCCCAAGGGCGGCGGCACCAACTGCACCGTCGCCAGCGGCACGCCGACCAGCCTCGCGGTGCCGAACGACGTGCTGCTCGGCGAGACGGTGAGCCTCGACTATCTGGGCGTGCCCAGGATGCTGACCGTCGATCCGATGAAGGTCTATGGCCTGCTCAACTCGGTGTACGACAACCGGCCGGATTCGCTGGTGCGCGACAATGTCGTCAGCGAGGATGTGTGGACCGGCTATGCCAAGCTGACCGTGGACGGCACGGTGGGGGGCAAGCCGCTCAAGGGCTCGCTCGGCGTGCAGGTGATCCACACCAAGCAGCAATCGGCGGGCCAGATCGCGGCGCTGGTGGGCGGCGTGGTGACGATCTCGCAGGTGGCGGGTTCGGAGAGCTACACCAATGTCCTGCCCTCGGCTTCGTTCAGCCTCGAGCTGGAGCCCAGCTTCTACATCAAGCTCGGCGCCGCGCAGACCATGGTGCGCCCGCGCCTCGACCAGGAGCGCATCACCCAGGCCGTGTCGATCGACCTCTCGAAGATCGGCCTGGGCAGCCAGCCGCAGAATAGCCCGTTCAGCTCGAACGGCGGCAATTTCCGCCTGCGGCCCTATCAGTCGACCAACATCGACATCTCGTTCGAGAAGTATCTGGGCAATGGCGGCGGCTATCTGGCGCTGACCGGCTTCTTCAAGCACCTGACCGACTTCGTCGATCCGAACAATTCGGTGCTCTACGACTTCTCGCCGCTGCTCTCCGCGCTCACGCCGGCACAGCGTGCGATCGTGGTGGCGCAGAATGCGCATATCGGCCTGGTCAGCTCGCCCAAGAACACCGGCCGCGGCGACATATTGGGCGTGGAAGCCACCGCCTCGCTGCCCTTCACCGTCTTCAGCCAGGCGCTGGACGGCTTCGGTATCTTCGCCACCGGCACCTATGTCGACAGCAAGATCCGCTACGCCAACAACGTCACGCCGATCACGCTGCCGGGCCAGTCGAAATGGGTCGCCACCGGCACCGCCTATTTCGAGAAGAACGGCTTCCAGGCGCGTGCCACCTATCGCTGGCGCGACAGCTTCCTGGCCGAGCTGGCCGGCCTCTCGGCCAATCCCGAATATCGCCTGGGCCGCCCGGAAGGCGTGCTCGACGCGCAGATCGGCTATGAGTTCCGCAGCGGGCCGCTGAGCGGACTCTCGATCCTCGCCCAGGCGAAGAACCTGACCGACCAGCCCTTCGTCACCACCGAGGCGAGCGACCCACGCCTGGTGCGCGAATATCAGCGTTACGGCCGCGACTATTATATCGGCATCACGTACAAGTTCTGACGCGTGGAAATGCGGCCCGGCACCGCGCCGGGCCGCCTGTTTATCGAGGGGCAGACGTGCAGAGTGAGCAGCCGATCCGGATCGTGATCGCCGGCGGCGGCACCGCGGGCTGGATGGCCGCGGCCGCGTTCGCCCGGTTCCTCGGCCCCGGTTTCCGGATCACCCTGGTCGAATCGGAAGAGATCGGCACGGTCGGCGTGGGCGAGGCGACGATCCCGCAGATCCGCCTGTTCAATGCCGGCCTGGGCATCGACGAGGACGCGTTCATGGCTGCCACCCAGGCCAGCTTCAAGCTCGGCATCGAGTTCGTCGGCTGGACGAAGGGCGGGCGCTACATGCACGCGTTCGGCGATGTCGGCCGCGCGAACGGGCTGCTCGCCTTCCAGCACAGCTGGCTGCGCGGGCTGGCCGAAGGCGTCGCCCGGCCGCTCGCCGCCTATTCGCTCAACAATGTGGCGGCGCTGGCGAACCGGATGCAGCGCGGGCCGGCGCGTACGGCGAAGCTGTTGCCCGAAATGCCCTATGCCTTCCATTTCGATGCGGGCCTCTATGCCCGCTTCCTGCGTGGCCTGGCCGAGAGCGGCGGCGTCACGCGGGTGGAGGGCCGGATCGTCGCGGTCGCGCGCGATGGGGAGAGCGGCGACGTCAGCGCCCTCGAGCTGGAGGGCGAGCGCGAGGTGGCGGGCGACCTGTTCCTCGACTGCACCGGTTTCCGCGCCCTGCTGATCGGCGAGGCGCTGGGCACGGGGTTCGAGGGGTGGAGCGACCTGCTCCCCTGCGACCGCGCCATTGCCGTGCCCTCCGCGCGCGCGCGTGACTTCACCCCCTATACCCGCGCCACCGCGCACGCTGCCGGCTGGCAATGGCGCATCCCGCTCCAGCACCGCACCGGCAACGGCCTGGTCTATGCGAGCGCGCATCTTTCGGACGACGAGGCCGCGGCGCGGCTGCTCGCCGGCCTGGACGAACCGGCGCTCGCCGATCCCCGGCCGCTGCGCTTCGCCGCGGGCAAGCGGCGCGGTTTCTGGAAGCACAATGTGATCGCGGTCGGCCTGGCGAGCGGCTTCCTCGAGCCGCTCGAATCGACCAGCATCCACATGATCCAGTCGGCGATCGAGCGGATCCTGAGCCTGCTTCCCGGCCGGCAGACCTCCCCGGCGCAGCGCGAGGAATATGATCGCCAGACGCATCTGGAATATGACCGCATCCGCGACTTCCTGGTGCTGCACTATTGGGCGAACGATCGCGACGAGCCCTTCTGGGCGGAGCGGCGCGCGGCGGCGCTGCCGGCCTGCCTCCGCCACAAGGTCGCGCTGTGGCGCGCCTCCGGCCGGATCGTGCGCGGCGAGGCGGACCTGTTCAGCGAAGTCGCCTGGCTGCAGGTGCTGGCCGGGCAGGGGATCGCCGCCGCCGCCCACCATCCGCTCGCCGATGCGCCGCCGCGCGAGCACATCGCGGAGTATCTCGGATTGATCGAATTGCTGAACGCCCGCGAAGCCGGCCAGATGTCGGACCACGCGGCCTATGTGGCGCAGCATTGCGCGGGAGCGGCGGCGGCATGAAGATCCGCTGGCGCAATATTCGGCGAATTTGTTCCCCGGCGACGGTCGGGCCCCAGTTGCCACGTCGTTCGATAGGGAAGACCGCGTCTCCAGCTGCGCCGAAACTGGGCCCCGGCCTTCGCCGGGGAACTGCTCTCGCGCTTGCGCTCCAGGCCGCGGCCCCCGCCGCCGCGCAGGACTTCCGCGCGCGCCTGCCGCAGGACGAAGTGATCTATTTCGTCCTGCCCGATCGCTTCGCCAACGGAGATCCGGCCAATGATCGCGGCGGCCTGTCCGGCGATCGCGGCACCACCGGCTTCGATCCCGCCGACGCGCGCTATTATCATGGCGGCGACCTGAAGGGGCTGGCGGCGAAGCTGCCCTATCTCCAGGCACTCGGCATCACGGCGATCTGGGTCGCGCCGATCTTCGTGAACAAGCCCGTCCAGGGCGGGCCGGGCCAGCAGAGCGCGGGCTATCACGGCTATTGGATCACCGACTTCACCCATGTCGACCCGCATTTCGGCACCGATGCGGCGTTCAAGGCGCTGGTCGACGCCGCGCATGCCCGCGGCATGAAGGTCTATATGGACATCGTCGCCAACCACACGGCCGATGTGATCCAGTATCGCGAGTGCGTGGGCGCGAGCGCCTGCCCCTATCGCGGCCGGGCGGACTATCCCTATCAGCGCCGCGGCGGCGTGCACGGCGCACCGATCAATCCGGGCTTCGCGGGCGATGCGGTCCAGACGGCGGAGAATTTCGCGAAGCTGACCGATCCGGGCTATGCCTATACGCCCTTCGTTCCCGAAGCGGAGCGGGCGGCCAAGCATCCCGCCTGGCTCAACGACCCCATTCACTATCACAATCGCGGAGACTCGATCTTCGCCGGCGAGAGCTCGACGATGGGCGATTTCGTCGGCCTCGACGATCTGATGACCGAGGATCCGCGCGTGCTCGCCGGCATGATCGACATCTATGGCAGCTGGATCGACCGGTTCGGCGTCGACGGCTTCCGCATCGACACCGCCCGCCACGTGAACCCCGAATTCTGGCAGGGCTTCGTTCCCGCGATGCTGGCGCGGGCCAGGACCCGGGGCATCCCCAATTTCCACATCTTCGGCGAAGTTGCGGATCCCGCTGCCCAGGCCGCGCACACGATCGCCGCGAAGCTGCCCTCGGTGCTCGACTTCGCCTTCCGTCAGGCGCTGCTCGACGGCGTTGCCGGGACGAAGGGCACCGACGTGTTCGAGAAGCTGTTCGACGACGACGTGCTCTATGCCCGCGGCTTCGATACCGCGATCACGCTGCCCACCTTCAGCGGCAACCACGACAATGGCCGCTTCGCCTGGTTCGTCCGCAAGGCCTTTCCCCAGGCGAGCGAGGCGGAAGTGCTGCGGCGCGTGCTGCTCTCCAACGCGCTGCTGCTCACGCTGCGCGGGGTGCCGACCATCTATGCCGGCGACGAACAGGGCTTTGCCGGCGGCGCGAACGACGTCGACGCGCGCGAGGATCAGTTCGGCAGCAAGGTCGCGCAATATACCGCGCGCAAGCTGGTCGGCAGCGATGCGAGCATCGCCACGCCGCGCTTCGACGAGGCGCATCCGATCTTCCGCGAGATCGCCGCCCTGGCGCGCGTGCGCACCGCCACGCCGGCGCTCACCCGCGGACGGCAATTGCTGCGCGCTCGCGAGGACAAGCCGGGGTTGCTCGCCTTCTCGCGCTTCGATCCCGTCACCGGCGCCGAAGTGCTGCTCGCCTTCAATACCTCCACCGAGCCGCTGACCCGGCAGGTCCAGGTCGAGACGCGATCCCTCCGTTTTCATCCGCTAGCCGGAAGCTGCGCCGCCACGGCCAGCGCTCCCGGCTCCCTTTCCATCACCCTGCCGCCGCTCGGATATGCGGTGTGCGCGGCGGAGACGAACCAGTGAACCAGCTTGCCGCGAAAGCGGAGACCCGGAATGCGCAGCCCTGGTGGCGCGGCGCGGCCATCTACCAGATCTATCCCCGCAGCTTCTTCGATTCGAACGGCGACGGCATCGGCGACCTGCCGGGCATCACCGCGCGGCTCGATCACATTGCCGGCCTGGGCGTCGATGCGGTCTGGCTGTCGCCCTTCTTCAAGTCGCCCATGGCCGATTTCGGCTATGACGTCGCCGATTATCGCGACGTCGATCCGATCTTCGGCACGCTCGCCGACTTCGACGCGCTGATCGCCCGCGCACATGCGCTGGGGCTGCGCGTGCTGATCGACCAGGTCTGGGCGCACACGTCGGATCAGCATGCCTGGTTCATCGAGAGCCGGGCCAGCCGCGCCAATCCCAAGGCCGACTGGTATGTCTGGCACGACGCGAAGCCGGAAGGCTCGCCGCCCACCAACTGGCAGTCGGTCTTTGGCGGCCCGGCCTGGACCTGGGACGCGCGGCGCGGCCAATATTACATGCACAATTTCCTGAAGGAACAGCCGCAGCTCAACTGCCATCATCCCGAAGTGCAGGCGGAGCTGCTGGCGATCACGCGCTTCTGGCTGGATCGCGGCGTGGACGGGTTCCGCATCGATGCGATCAACTTCTCGATGCACGATCCCGAATTCCGCGACAATCCGCCGGCCCCGGACGACGGCACGCCGCGCACGCGCCCGTTCGATTTCCAGCTCCACATCTACAATCAGAGCCATGCCGACATTCCCGGCTTTCTCGAGCGGCTGCGCGGGGTGTTCGACGAATATCCCGATCGATTCACCGTCGCCGAAGTGGGCGGTGCGGATGCGGATCGCGAGATGAAGCTGTTCACCGCGGGCGGCAACCGGCTGAACACCGCCTATGGCTTCGACTTTCTCTATGCCTCCCGCCTCACTGCCGCGGGCGTGCGCGCCGCGCTGCAGAACTGGCCGGCGGGCGGCAGCTGGCCGAGCTGGGCGTTCGAGAATCACGATGCGCCGCGCGCCGTGTCGCGCTGGACCCGGCCCAAGACGGCGGACGCGTTCGCGCGGATGAAGATGCTGCTGCTCGCGGCGCTGCGCGGCAACATCTTCCTCTATTATGGCGAGGAGCTGGGGCTCGATCAGGTCGAGATCCCCTTCGAGGCGCTGCAGGACCCCGAAGCGATCGCCAACTGGCCGCGCACCCTGTCGCGCGACGGCGCGCGCACGCCGATGCCCTGGTCGTCGACGGCGCCCGAGCTTGGCTTCACCAGCGGCAGGCCCTGGCTGCCGGTCGGCCCCAACCATGAAGCGCTGGCAGTGAACGTGCAGGATGCCGACCCCGCCTCGCTGCTCGCCTGGACGCGCCGGGTGCTGGCGCTGCGCGGCGCCTCGCCGGCACTGCGCACCGGCGACATCGCCTTCCACGACGCGCCAGGCGAACTGCTCGCGTTCGAGCGCGCGGCGGAGGGCGAGCGTCTGCTCTGCCTGTTCAACCTGGGCGATGTCGCGCAGCATTGGACGCCGGCGAACGCATCCCATTGGCGTCCGCTGCTCGCGACCGGCGGCGCCGGCGACTGGACCTTCGCACCCCATTCCGGGCTGATCGCCCGCTACGAAGCCTGAGGAGAAATCATGAAGCTCGCCCCCCTCGCGCTGGCGCTCGCCGCCTTTCCCTTCGCGGCGCCCGCGCTGGCGCAGGACGACCTGTCGCAGAAGCGGGACGGCAATGTCGTCGCCCGCGCCGCCTCGCCCGATGGCGGGATCACCGTGACGGTCAGCATCGATGGCGAGGGCCGGGCGAGCTATGCCGTGCAGCGCGCCGGCAAGCCGCTGCTCGCCGACAGCCGGCTGGGCTTCCTGTTCACCGACGCGCCCAAGCTCGACCGCAACATGGCGCTGGTCGAAGTGAAGCGCGACAAGGCCGACACCAGCTGGACCCAGCCCTTCGGCGAATGGACGACGATCCGCGACAACCACAATGAGATGACGGTGCGGCTGCGCGAGAAGGCCGATCTCGCGCGCGAGATGGACGTGACCTTCCGGATCTTCGACGACGGCGTCGGCTTCCGCTACACGCTGCCGAGCCAGCCCAACCTGAAGCATGCGAACATCGCCGACGAGCTGACCGAGTTCGCCTTTGCCGAGCCGGGCACCGCCTGGTGGAAGCCGGCCTATCTGTGGAACCGCGAGGAATATCTCTACAACAAGACGCCGCTCGACGCGGTGGGCACCGCGCAGACGGTGATGACGGTGAAGCTCGCCGGCGGCACCCATGTCGCGCTGCACGAGGCGGCATTGGTCGATTATTCGGCGATGAACCTCCAGCGGGCCGAGGGCAACACCTTCAAGGCCTCGCTGACTCCGGGGGCCGGCGCGCCCAAGGTGTCGCGCGATGCCGGCTTCTCGACGCCGTGGCGCACCATCGCCATCGCCGATGACGCGGCGGGGCTCTATGCCGCCAGCCGGATGACGCTGAACCTCAACGCGCCGAACAAGCTGGGCGACGTGTCGTGGATCAGGCCGGGCAAGTTCGTCGGCGTCTGGTGGAACATGATCAAGGGCGAATGGACCTGGTCGCGCGGAGCCAAGCACGGCGCCACCACGGCGCATGTGAAGCAATATATCGATTTCGCCGCGGCCAACCATATCCCCGGCGTGCTGGTCGAGGGCTGGAACATCGGCTGGGACGGCAACTGGTTCGGCAATGGCAACGAGATGCAGTTCGATCGGCCGACCGAGGATTTCGACGCGGCCGAGCTGGCGCGCTACGCCAAGGCCAAGGGCGTGTACCTGATCGGCCATAACGAGACCGGCGGCTCGGCCAGTCATTACGACAGCCAGCTCGACCGCGCGTTCAAATATGCCCAGGACCATGGCATCCCGGTGGTGAAGACCGGTTACGTCACCGATGCCGGCCAGATCGAGCGGGTCGATCCCGACGGCGCGCAGCACCGCGAATGGCATGAGAGCCAGTGGATGGTGAACCATCATCTCCGCGTCGTGGAGACTGCCGCGAAATATCATGTCTCGATCGACAGCCACGAGCCGGTGAAGGACACCGGCCTGCGCCGCACCTGGCCCAACTGGGTGGCGCGCGAGGGCGGGCGGGGCATGGAGTACAACGCCTGGGAAGGCGGCAAGAATCCGCCCGAGCATGAGGCGAACATGGTCTTCACCCAGCTGCTCGGCGGCCCGATGGACTTCACGCCGGGCGTGCTCAGCCTGAGCGGCTCCAACGGCTCGGCGATCCAGTCGACCATCGCCAAGCAGCTCGCTTTGTACGTCGTGCTCTATTCGCCGGTGGTGATGGCGGCCGACACGCCGGAGAACTACGCCAAATATCCGCGCGAGATGAAGTTCATCCGCGACGTGCCGACCGACTGGAGCGACACCCGCGTGCTGAACGGCGAAGTGGGCGACTATGCGACGATCGTGCGCAAGGCGAGGGGCGGCGACGACTGGTTCCTCGGCGCGGTGGGCGACGAACAGGCGCGCAGCTCGGTGGTGACGCTCGACTTCCTCGATGCGGGCAAGACCTATGTCGCCGAGATCTATCGCGACGGCCCCGGCGCCGACTATCGCACCGAGGCCCGCCATGCGATCACGATCGAGAGCAGGCCGGTGAAGAAGGGCGACACGCTGACGATCGCGCTGGCGCCGGGCGGCGGCGAGGCGATCCGCTTCGTCGCGCCGGCCGCCAAGGCGCGCCGCCGGTGACTTCGGCCGGGGGGCGGCCGCGCCAGGGGTTCGCCGGGCTGTGGAACATCAGCTTCGGCTTCCTCGGCATCCAGATCGGCTTCGCGCTGCAGAATGCGAACATGAGCCGCGTCTTCCAGTCGCTGGGCGTCAAGATTGACGATCTGGCGCTGCTGTGGGTCGCCGCCCCGCTGACCGGGCTGCTCGTCCAGCCGGTCATCGGCCATTATTCGGACCGGACCTGGGGCCGCCTTGGCCGCCGGCGACCCTATTTCCTGGCCGGCGCGGTGCTGGCGGCGCTGGCGCTGTTCGCCATGCCCAATGCGCCGGTGCTGCTCGCCGCGGTGCTGCTGCTCTGGGTGCTCGATGCGTCGCTCAACGTCTCGATGGAGCCGTTCCGCGCATTTGTCGGCGACATGCTCGACAGGAGCCAGCACACCGCCGGCTATGCGATCCAGACGGCGTTCATCGGCGCCGGCGCGGTGATCGGATCGGCCACGCCCTGGCTGCTCGACCGGTGCGGCGTGTCCAATGTCGCGATCGGCGGCGCCTTGCCCGATACGGTGCGCTGGAGCTTCTATCTGGGCGGCGCGGCGCTGCTGCTCGCCGTGCTGTGGACCGTGTTCACCACCCGCGAATATTCGCCCGAGGAGATCGCGGCGTTCGACGGCGAGGCGGCGCCCGCCGCGCATCCGGCCCCGCCCGCCACGATCGGCGCGGGCCTGCCCTGGCTGGTCGGCGGCGCGGCGCTGGGGGCGCTGGTCTTCGCGCTGGAGCTGGAGAAGGAGCTCTATCTGCTGGCCGGCCTGCTCGCCGCCTATGGCCTCGCCCGGATGATCACCGCGGTGACCAGGGCGGGCATCCTCGGCGATCTCATGGGCGATTTCTCGGGCATGCCGCCGGTGATGAAGCGGCTCGCGCTCGTCCAGTTCTTCAGCTGGTCGGCGCTGTTCATCATGTGGATCTATACCACCCCGGTGGTGGCCCAATATGTCTTCCACGCGCCGGATACCACCGGGGCCGTGTTCAACGCGGCGGGCAACTGGGTCGGTATCCTGATGGCCGCCCAGAGCGCGGTCGCCACCCTTGCCGCGCTATTCCTGCTCCGCCCGCTCGCCGCCCGCGTCGGCAAGGTGCGCACCCATGCGATCGCGCTGGCGCTCGGCGGGCTCGGCTATGCGAGCTTCCTGGTGATCCGCGATGCCAACCTGCTGCTCGCCGCCGAGATCGGGATCGGCATCGCCTGGGCCTCGATCCTCGCCATGCCCTATGCGATCCTCGCCTCGGCGCTGCCCCAGGCGAAGCTCGGCGTGTACATGGGCCTGTTCAACGTCTTCATCGTCATCCCCCAGCTGCTCGTCGCCGCGGTGATCGGCACGGCGATGCGCCATTTCTTCCCGGGCCAGCCGATCTGGACGATGGCGATCGCGGCGGCGGTGATGGGGCTGGCGGCGCTCGCGACGCTGCGGGTGCGCGAGGCCTAGGCCCGGCGCCCCGCGAGCTGGATCGCCACAGCCACCGCCGCGAACCCGGCGCCGAGCAGCGACACCGCGCTCCAGCCGCCCAGCGCCCAGGCCCAGGTCGCAGCACCCGATCCGGTGGCGCCGCCGACGAACATCGCGCCCATGAAGATGGTGTTGAGCCGCGCCCGCGCCTCGGGCCGCAGCGCATAGACGATGTGCTGGTGCGAGACGAGCGCGCCCTGCACGCCGAAATCGAGCAGGAGCACGCCGATCACCATGCCGGGGATCGAGGGCCAGAGGCCGTTGAACGCCCAGCCGGCCAGCACCGCGGCCGCGCCGAGCAGGATCACCGGGCGCGGTCCCTTCCGGTCCGCGATCCGCCCGGCGATCGGGGCGGCGAGCACGCCCACCGCACCGACCACGCCGAACAGGCCGGCCACTTCGGCGCCCAGCCCCAGGTCCGGCTGCTGCAGGCGCAGCGCCAGGATCGTCCAGAAGCCGCTGAACGCCGCGAACAGCAGCCCCTGGGTGATCGCGGCGCGGCGCAGCGCCGGGAATTCGCGCCACAGCCCGCCGAGCGAGCGGAGCAGCTGGTGGTAGCGCAGGTCCGAATCCGGGGCGCTGTGCGGCAGGGTCAGCGCCATCGCCCCGCCCGCGGCGAGCGCCAGCGGGACGCCCAGCCAGAACATCTCGCGCCAGCCCGCATGCGCCGCGACGAAGCCGGCCAGGGTGCGGCTGAGCAGGATGCCGCAAAGCAGCCCGGCCATGACCGTGCCCACCACCGCGCCGCGCCGCTCGGGCGCGGCCAGGTGCGCGGCGAGGGGCACGATCTGCTGCGCCACGGTGGCGGCGAAGCCGACCGCGACCGAGGCAGCGATCACCAGCGCGGCGCTGGGCGCGATCGCGGCGAGCATCAGTGCACCCGCCAGCACGACGAACTGGATCGCGATCAGCCGCTTGCGCTCGACCAGGTCGCCCAGCGGCACCAGCAGGAACAGGCCCAGCGCATAGCCGACCTGGGTTGCGGTGGGCACCAGCACGGTCAGCTCGCCGGGCAGGTCGCGTTGCATCACCCCCAGCATCGGCTGGCAATAATAGATGTTGGCGACCGCGATCCCGGTGGCGGCGGCCATCGCGAAGATCAGCGGACGGCCAAGCCGGTCCGGTGCCGTGCCGGCGGCCAGGGGCAGGGGGGTGGTCATGGATGCTCCGGGGGAAATCAGACGTAGCGCGGAATGGGCCCCAGCTGGGGTGTCCGGTCGGGCAGTTCAACCACCACCTCGTCGACATAGCACCAGCCCCAGCCTTCGGGCGGATCATAGCCTTCGATGATCGGGTGGCGAGTCGCATGGAAATGCGCGGTGGCATGGCGATGCGGGCTCTGGTCGCAGCAGCCGACATGGCCGCAGGCCCGGCACAGGCGCAGATGCACCCAGGGGCTGCCGATCGCCAGGCACTCCTCGCAGCCGCGGGCGCTGGGAGTGACCTGGTTGACGGTCATCACGTGCCGGCATTCCATTGCTGTGCCCCTTCCGCATTCGGCCGCTCCCTTGTCGCAGGTGCGGAGCCGGGTGCCAACGGCTTGCCAGCCACATCCGATGTCGCTACATGGCAGGATCGTTCCACTGCGAAAAAAGGGAGGGCGTAGATGACAGATGTTACCACACGCCTCCCCGGTGCGTTCCGCACCATCGGGCGCTTCCACCACTAGGTCCTGAAGCCTCCCTGATCCGGGCCTTCCACCCGCATCACCCCTGATCGACATCGCATTGGAGACGGCGCCCCGGCGCCGGTTCACGACATGACCCACGACACCGACCGCCCGGATGCGATCCGCCGCGTCCTGCGTTTCACTTTCCGCCACTGGGCGCGGCAGCGGACGCGCGCCGCCTGTATCGCCTTCTTCATCACTGCCGCGACGGCGACGGAAATCTTCGTCCCGATGTTCGCCGGCCGGCTGATCGACGCGCTGGCCGCCGATCTGCGCAACGACGCGCTGGCGCTGTTCGCGGCGATGGCGGCGCTCGGCCTTGCGATGGTGGTACTCCGCCACATCGCCTGGGCGGGCATCATCCCGTTCACGCTGCGTATGATGCGCGACGTGACTCAGGACGGTTTCCACCGCGTTCAACGCTTCTCGACCGACTGGCACGCCAACAGCTTCGCCGGCTCCACGGTCCGCAAGATCACGCGCGGCATGTGGGCGTTCGATACGCTGAACGACGTGCTGCTGCTCCAGCTGCTGCCGTCGCTCGCCGTGCTCCTCGGCACGATGCTGCTGCTGGGCTGGCACTGGCCCGTGCTCGGCGTCGTGATGGGCATCGGCGCCGTCGCCTATGTCGCGATGACGATGGTGCTGGCGACGCGCTGGGCCTCGCCCGCCGCGACGCTGTCCAATGCCTGGGACACGAAGCTGGGCGGCCTGCTCTCCGATGCGATCGGTTCGAACGCCGTGGTCAAGGCGTTCGGCGCGGAGGCGCGCGAGGAAGGCCGCGTCGGCACGCTGCTCGCCAAATGGGGAAAGCGCACCCGGCGCACCTGGTTGCGCTACACTTGGTCGGGCAGCGCGCAGATCGCGGTGCTGTGGGCGATCCGCGCCGCGATCACCGGCACCGCGCTGTGGCTATGGTGGCTCGGGGCGGCGACTCCGGGCGACGTCACCTTCGTGCTGGCCAGCTATTTCGTCGTGCACAGCTATCTGTTCGACATCGGCTTCCACATCCATCACCTGCAGCGCTCGGTGAACGAGATGGAGGAACTGGTCGATCTGCACGAGCAGCCGCTGGGGATCGAGGACCGGGCCGACGCCGCGCCGATCCGCATCACCGCGGGCGAGGTGCGCTTCGACGACGTCACCTTCCGCTATGGCGGGCACGAGACGCCGCTCTACGAGCATCTCGACCTCATCATTCGCGGCGGCGAGCGGGTCGGGCTGGTCGGCCATTCTGGATCGGGCAAGACGACTTTCGTCAAGCTGATCCAGCGCCTCTATGACGTGAACCAGGGCCGGGTGACGATCGACGGGCAGGACGTGTCGCATGCGACCCAGCAGTCGCTGCGCGCGCAGATCGCGATCGTGCAGCAGGAGCCGATCCTGTTCCACCGCAGCTTGGCCGACAACATCGCCTATGCCCGTCCCGGGGCGAGCCAGGCGGAGGTCGAGGCGGCGGCGCGGCTGGCCAATGCGCACGACTTCATCGTCAAGCTGCCGCGCGGCTATGCGACGCCGGTGGGCGAGCGCGGCGTCAAGCTGTCGGGCGGCGAGCGCCAGCGCGTGGCGCTGGCCCGCGCCTTCCTGGCCGACGCGCCGATCCTGATCCTCGACGAGGCGACCTCGAGCCTCGATTCCGAGAGCGAGGCGCTGATCCAGCAGGCGATGGACCGGTTGATGAAGGGCCGTACGGCGATCGTCATCGCCCACCGGCTCTCGACGGTGCGCACGCTCGACCGGATCCTGGTGTTCGACCAGGGCCGCATCGTCGAGGATGGCGACCATGCCGCGCTGCTGGCCGATCCGGACGGCCGCTATCGCCGGCTGTTCGACCGGCAATCGGGCAACATCGTCGACGAGGAGCCGGCGCTCGCCGAGGGGTGAGCGCCGGTCTCGGCCCCGGCGGTCGGGTCCGGTATCGACGCTGCATCGCTGCCGCAAATCCGAAGATTCTATGCATTATGCTGCCCCGAGGCTGGCGCGCCGAACCCGAGCGATTGGGTTGCCACAATCCCAGCCATCGGCCGAGCCTCCGGCAACGAGCCTCCGGCTCTACCGCCCGAACCCTAGATCCGGTTCGCCCGGGCGATCGCGCCCAGGTGCAGCGCGCTCGGCCGCGGGGTGCGCTTCAGGGTCTCGCGGTCCACCGCGACCAGCCCGAACGGCACGCCATAGCCCGAGGTCCATTCGAAATTGTCGAGCAGCGACCAGTAAAGATAGCTGTGCACCGGAATGCCCTCGTCCAGGCACGCACGCACGCCGTCCAGCGCCTGGTCGATAAAGGCGATGCGGCGGGCATCGTCCTTCGCCGCGATGCCGCTCTCGGTCACGTAGATCGGCTTGCCGATCTCCCGGTGCGCCCAGCGGATCGTGTTGGCCAGCGCCTGGGGATAGAATTCATACCCCGCCATCGTCATCTCCGCGTCCTTCGCCGGCGCGACCATGCCGTTCGCGTCGAACACGAAGCGGGTATAGGTCTGGACGCCGAAGAAATCGGCGGCCTCGCGCGCCACCTGCACCCAATCGCCATAGAGCTTGTCGCGATAATAGGCGGCGCGCTCGGGCGTATCGGCCTGCACGTCCTGCGTGGTCAGGGTGATGCCGACGGGCAGGGCGGGGCGGACCTCCTTGATCGCTGCATAGGCCTGGCGGTGCGCCGCCTGCAGGATCGGCGTCGCCACCGCCGGATCGGCATAGGCGAGGCGCGAGAATTTCGGCGAACCGGTCGCCCGCGCCGCGGCGGCGATGGCGGCCTTCACCACGGGCGCGAAGGCGGCGATCCCCGGCATCATGTCGACCAGCAGGCGGATGTTCGCCTCGTTGAAGGTCGTCGTCATGTGCATCAGCCCGCCCAGCCGCTCGGCGACCTTGCGGCAATAGCGCGCGAACAGCTGCGGCGCGTCCGCCACTTCGAAGCCGCCGCGTTGCGCGAACCACAGCGGCGTGGTGAAATGGTTGAGCGTCACGATCGGGCGCAGGCCGTGCGCGCGGCACGCCTCGAGCATGCGGGCATAATGGTCGAGCTCGGCATTGGAGAAATGGCCTTCGCTGGGCTCGATCCGCGCCCATTCCACGCCGAGCCGGTAGCTGTTGAAGCCCAGCTTCGCCGCAAGCGCGAAATCCTCGGCATAGCGATGATAGGAGTCGCAGGCGTCGCCCGATCGCTCCTTGAACATGCTCGGCTGCAGATTCTCCATCAGCCACGCGTCGGCGTTCGTGTTGTTGCCCTCGCTCTGATAGGCGGAGATCGCCGTGCCCCACAGGAAGCCCGGCGGCGCGGGCTTGCGGCGGGCCAGGGGCCTGGCCGCTACGGGCGAGGCCCCGGCGCCCAGCGCGGCCGCCACGATCAGCGCGCGGCGGCCGAGGCGCAGGCCTTCGCTCACCGCGCCGTCGCGGCGACCGGCGCGCGCCGCGTGGCGGCGGCCACTTCGCGCTCGGCCTGGGTGAAGCCATAGGCGGGGACGATCTCGTCCGCGCGGTCCGCGACGCTGCTCCATTCGGCGACGACCCGTTCGCCCGCGTCGTCGCTCCGGCCGACCTGGATGCCGTCGGTCAGGGTCACGTGCGCGGCGGCGAAATGGCCCGCGCCGGCGCAGAGGATCGCGCGGGTGGGGGCATCCTCGCCGACCAGGGCGAGCAGGCCGGGGCTCACCAGCTCGGGCGCGAGCATCTCCAGGCTCTCGGCGGAGAGCACGCCTTCGGTCATGCCGGTCGCCGCGGTGGGCGCCAGGCTGTTGACGCGGATGCCGTATTTCTCGCCTTCGATCGCCAGCGTCTGCATCAGGCCGACCAGCGCCATCTTGGCGGCGCCGTAATTCGCCTGGCCGAAATTGCCGTACAGGCCCGAGGAGGAAGTGGTCATCACGATCCGCCCGTAATTCTGCGCGCGCATCGCCTCCCACACTGCCTTGCAGCAGATCGCCGCGCCGATCAGGTGCACGTCCACCACCAGGCGGAAATCGTCCATGCTCATCTTGGCGAAGCTCTTGTCGCGCAGGATGCCGGCATTGTTGACCAATATGTCGATGCGGCCGAAGCGGTGGAGCGTCTCGGCGACCATCGCGGCGACGCGCGCCTCGTCGGTCACCGATGCGGCAAAGGCGATCGCCTCGCCGCCGGCCGCGCGGATCTCGGCGGCGACGGCGTCGGCTGCGGGCTGCGACAGGTCATTGACGACGATGCGGGCGCCCTTGCTCGCCAGGTACAGCGCGTGCGCGCGCCCCAGTCCTCCGCCCGAACCCGTCACGATTGCTACACGACCCGCCAGCGACATCCCGCTCTCCGTTCTTCGACTCTATCGACGGATCGCTTGGTAGCGCTGCAATGATTCACTAGCAAGATAGCGAATATGTGGCGCTATCTGCTCCGGTTGCAGATCTCGAGGAAGCCGGCGGCCATGAACGAGGCCATCCGCTCCTTCACCGCGGCGAAGTCGTCCGAATGGCACAGGCCGTCGGAGAGCTTGTCGATGCGGCCGGTGCGCGCGAGCGTGAGCATCAGCGCGCCGGTGACGAAGTGATAGCCCCAGAAGATATCCTCTTCGGCGCAGTCGGGCAGGGCGCGCTTGAGCAGGCCGATCAGGCGCAGCACGACGGGGTCGAAATGCGCGTCCATCAGGTCCGCACCCCAGGCCGGGGTGTTGGCGACCTGGGCGCCCAGCTTGGCATAGTTCTTCCAGCCCTCGCCGCCCTGGATATAGGTGTCGAGATCGGTGTCGAGGAACGCCCGCAGCGCACCTTCCACCGTCGGCGCGCCGCCGCATGCCGCTTCGTACGCGTCGAGCGCCTGCATCCGCCGCTCGCTGGTCACCACTGCCCGCCTTGCGAAGACGGCGTCGAACAGCGCCTTCTTGTCGGCGAAATAATAGTTGAGCAGCGTGTGGTGGACGCCCACCTGCTTGGCGACGTCCTTGAGCGTGACGCCGTAGAGTCCGTGCTGCGAGAACAACGCCTCGGCAGCGTCGTAGATCTGCTCCATCGTCTCGGCGCGCTGCTCGGCCTTGCGGGAGCGGCGAACGGGTTTGGCGGTCTCGGTCACGCCCATGTTCCTTCCCGTCTAAGGGCCTAGCGTCAAGCCTCCGCGCAGATATTCACACGCGTGATAGTGTGTGTTGACAGTATCGCGCGCTTGCCCGCATGATGCGGCGAAGGCGGAAGAACCGTCAGGGAGAGGAAGCGTGGAAACCCAGGCAAGCGGCGCCCGCCGCTGGATCGTGCTCGTCACGCTCACTTTCGTCTATGTGCTCAATTTCCTCGACCGGCAGCTCCTCGGGATTCTCGCCAAGCCGATCCAGGATTCGCTCCACGTCACCGACGGGCAGCTCGGCCTGATCGGCGGGCTCTATTTCGCGATGTTCTACTGCTTCATCGCGATCCCCGTGGGCTGGCTGGCCGACCGCACCAACCGGGTGACGATCCTGTCGCTCGCCTGCGCGATCTGGAGCGGCGCGACGATCGCCTGCGGCCTGGCGACCAGCTATACCCAGCTCGTCATCGCCCGCATGACCGTGGGCTTCGGCGAGGCGGGCGGCGTGCCGCCCAGCTATGCGATCATCACCGACACTTTCCCGCCCGGCCAGCGCGGCACGGCGTTCGGCATCTTCAACCTGGGGCCCCCGATCGGCGCAGCGCTGGGCATCGCGTTCGGCGCGACCATCGCCGCGATGTTCGACTGGCGCGACGCCTTCGTGGCGATCGGCGTGGTCGGCGTGGTCACCGCGATCCTCGTCCGTATCGTCGTGCGCGAGCCGAAGCGCGGTGCGACCGACTCGGCCCCCGCCGCCCGCCCGGCCGCCAAGGCGCCGTTCTGGGGCACTTGCTGGATGTTCCTCACCCATCCCGTGCTGATGCTCGCCGCGCTTGGCAGCGGCGCCACCCAGTTCGTCACTTATGGCCTGGGCAATTTCGCAGTGCTGTTCCTGATCCGCGAAAAGGGGATGACCCTGTCCGAGATCGCACTGTGGTATGCGATCGTCGTCGGCATCGGGATGAGCGCCGCGATGCTCGTCTCGGGCCGGGTGATCGACCGCCTCCGCCGCCGCGGCCGCCTCGTCTATGCGCTCGGCCCGGCGGTCTCGCTGGCCATCGCCATGCCCTTCTACATCGCCTTCGTCTGGGCGCCGGGCTGGCCGCTCGCGCTGGTGCTGCTGACCATCGTCAACTGCTTCAACTATTTCTACCTCTCCGCCTCGGTCGCGCTGGTGCAGGAGGAAGTCCGCCCGGACCAGCGCGTGCTCTCGGGCGCGCTGCTGCTGCTGGTGATGAACTTCATCGGCCTCGGCCTCGGGCCCACCTATGTCGGCGCCGCCAGCGACTGGTTCCGGAACCATGGCTGGGACCATGGCCTCCAGCTCGCGCTCTACACGCTCTCGCCCTTCTACCTGATCGCGATCGCGCTATTCCTCACGCTCGCCCGCATCCTGCGCGCCGAGCAGAACGCCAAGGGGTCCGCATGAAGCCGTTCCGTCCCGCCGCCATCGCCGCCGCCCTGCTGCTTGCGGGCACCGCATCCGCGCAGGAGCCGGTCGTCGCCGCGCCTTCGGGCAGCGTGCGCGGCACGCGCGAGGGCGATATCCGCGCGTTCAAGGGCATTCCCTATGCGGTGCCTCCCGTCGGCGGCATGCGCTGGCGCCCGCCTGCGCCGATGCAGCCCTGGCAGGGGGTGCGCGACGCCAGGGACTTCGGCCCGGCCTGCGTCCAGTCGCAGAGCAAGACGCCGGTCTCGGTCTATTCCCCCGCTGCGCCGCTGCCGGTGAGCGAGGATTGCCTGACGCTCAACATCTGGGCGCCGGCCGACGCGAAAAAGGCACCGGTCTTCTTCTGGATCCATGGCGGCGCGCTGTCGGGCGGCTCCAGCCGCGAGCCGATGTACGACGGCAGGAAGATGGCCGAGCAGGGCGTGATCGTCGTCTCGATCAACTATCGGCTGGGGGTTCTCGGCTGGCTCGCCCATCCGGCGCTCTCGGCCGAATCGCCGCAAAAGGTCTCGGGCAATTACGGGCTGCTCGATCAGATGGCGGCGCTCGCCTGGGTGAAGCACAATATCGCGGCGTTCGGCGGCGATCCCGCCAGGGTGACGATCGCGGGCGAATCCGCCGGCGGGCTCAGCGTGATGTTCCTGATGGAATCCCCGCTCGCCCGCGGCACCTTCGGCAAGGCGATCGCGCAGAGCGCCTATATGGTCGCCATGCCCGAGCTGAAGAAGCAGGCGTACGGCGCGCCTTCGGCCGAGGCCGTGGGCACGATGCTCGCCGCCGGCGTCCAGGCGCCCGATCTCGCCGCGCTGCGCGGCATGGACGCGCAGACGCTGACCGACAGCGCCGCCAAGCTCGGCTTCTTCCCGTTCGGGGTGGTCGACGGGCTGGTGCTGCCGACGCAGATGGTCGACGCGTTCGACCAGGGCAGGCAGGCCCCGGTGCCGATCCTCACCGGCTTCAACCAGGGCGAGATCCGCTCGCTGATGGTGCTGGCGCCCAAGGCCCCGGCGACGGCGGAGGACTATGAGAAGAGCATCCGCGAGAAATATGGCGAGTTCGCCGATGGCTTCCTGAAGCTCTATCCCGCCGCGGATTACAAGGAGAGCATCCTGGCGACGAGCCGCGACGCGCTCTATGGCTGGACGACCGAGCGGCTCGCCCGCAAGCAGGCGGCGATCGGCCAGCCCGCCTATGTCTATCTCTGGGATCATGGCTATCCGGCGATGGCGGCGGCGGGGCTGCATGCCTTCCACGCCAGCGAGCTGCCCTATGTGTTCGGCAATCTCGCGCCGCTGCCGCCGAAATGGCCGGTCATGCCGGAGAGCGATCGCCCGCTCTCGGATGCGATGCTCGGCTATTGGACCAGCTTCGCCAAGACCGGCACCCCGGCCGCGAAGGACGCGCCGGCGTGGCCCGCCTTCGGCAAGGATCGCGACTATCTCCACATCGCCGACGCCCCCAGGGCGGAGCGCGGACTGATGCCGGGCATGTACGACCAGTATGAAGCCGTGGTCTGCCGCAGGCGCGCGGTGGGGGTGGCGTGGAACTGGAACGCCGGACTCGCCGCGCCCAAGCTGCCGCCCAAGGCGCCTGGGTGCGATTGAGCTCCGCCTTGCCGGACTAGGGCCAATCGACATTTGCGAGACTGGCGGTCCCCCATGCGGCTGCCCGGCGAAGGGCTGCCCGGCTCTCATCGCACGCCCAAATGTCGATTGGCCCTAAGTTGAGAACCCAAGCGAGTATCTGATTTTCCGTCGTCATCCCCGCCTGCGCGGGGATGACGAAAGGGTCATTTGTCTCGGGGGACGATCGGCCCCTTGTTTCGGGAGCGGCGTGGCGGCGTGAGCGATACCCTCTTGCGGCCATCGCTCGGTCATGCCGAGCCGCCTACCGTCCCACCTTGCGCCCGGCGATCCGCCCTTCGGCATAGTCCTCGCGCAGCCGCTTCTTGTCGATCTTCCCCGACGCGGCCAGCGGCATCGCCGGCACCTCGGCGACTTCGCCGGGGATCCACCAGTCCGCCACCTTGCCGCGCAGCAGCGCGAGCAGCGCGCGCGGATCGCCTTCGCTGCCCTGGGTCTCGACGATCAGCACCGGCCGCTCGCCCCATTTGTCGTCGGCCCGGCCGATCACCGCGACGTGGCGGACGGCGGGATGCGTGCCCACGATCGCCTCGATCTCGTTCGGGTTGATCCACTCGCCGCCCGACTTGATCAGGTCCTTGGCGCGGCCGCAGATCGTCAGGTTGCCGGCCTCGTCGATCATCGCCAGGTCGCCGGTGTCGAAATAGCCCTCGGCGTCCAGGGCGCTCGCCTCGGCGCGGAAATAGCGCTCGATCACGCTGTGCCCCTTCACCTTCAGATGCCCCAGCACGCCGCGCTGGGGCACCAGCGCATTGCCCCCGGCATCGGTGAGCTTCAGGTCGAGCCCCAGGATCGGCCGCCCCGATCCGCGCGCCGCATCGGCGGGCAGGTCGCGCGGCGCCACCGTGCCGATCGGCGAGAGCTCGGTCATGCCCCAGCTCGTCTGCACCGCGGCGCCCAGCTGTTCCTCCAGCCGCCGGATCAGCGCGTCCGGGCAGCTCGACCCCCCGATCAGCACGCGCTCCAGGGTGGGGAAGGTCTCGCCGGTCGCCTCGGCCTGGTCGGCCAGCGTCAACCAGACGGTCTGGACGCCGACGGCAACGGTCACGCCTTCCTCGCGGATCAGCCGGGCGAGGCTGGGCCCGTCGAGCGTTCGCCCCGGCAGCACCAGCTTGGTGCCCGCCGCCGGCGCCGCGAACGGCATGCCCCAGCCATTGGCATGGAACATCGGCACGCCGAGCAGCAACGTGTCGCGCGCGGTGATCGCCACCGCATCGGCCTGCAACGCGCGCAGCGTGTGAATATAGTTGGAGCGGTGCGTGTAGATCACGCCCTTGGGGCTGCCGGTGGTGCCGCTGGTGTAGCAGAGCCCCGCCGGCGCATTCTCGTCGAACTCCCCCCAGGGCACCGGCGCGCCGTGCGCGGCGAGCAGCGCTTCATGCTCCCAGATGCGCGCCCGGTGCGATCCGAGGGCGCCGACATCGGCGTCGGGCCGGTCCAGTATGACGACATGCTCGATCGTCGGGCAGCGGGCGATCAGGTCGCGGGCGAGCGGCAGCAGGTCCGCCGCCACCGCCAGCACGCGGTTGCCGGCCTCGTCGATCATCGCGGCCAGATGGGCCGCGGTCAGCCGCGGGTTGAGCGTGTGGCAGACCATCCCCACGCCCATCGCCGCATAATAGATCTCGAAATGGTGGATCGTGTTCCAGGCGAGCGTGCCCACCCGGTCGCCCGCTTCCAGCCCGAGCGCGGCGAGCGCGCCCGACAAGCGGTTGCTGCGCTCGCGCAGCGCCGCATAGTTGGTCCGCCGGATGACCGTCCCCGCGTCCGCCTCGACCACCTCGCAGTCCTGGAACCACTTGGCGGCATGATCGAGGAACTTGTCTACTGTCAGTCCGTAGGGCTGCATGAAACCTTGGGGCGTACGGAGGGAAGGAAAGGCCGCCGGAGAGGGAGCCCCGGCGGCCGGCAGGAAATCAGAAGGTCTTGAGCAGCTTGATGCCGTACTGGCGGGGCGGCCCCGCGAAGTAGAGGCCGGAATTGAGCGCCGCCGGATAATGCTGGTCGGTCAGGTTGGTGCCGTAGAGCGTCACCGTCCAGCTCTTGTGCTGATAGGCCAGCTGCGCGTTCAGGATGTTGCGCGCCTCGAGCAGGTCGCCGCGCGCCGGGTTCTCGAACAGCGTCGCCCATTGATCGCCGACATGGCCGAAATTGACTCGCGGGGTGAGCTTGTCGCCATTGCCGAGCCCGATCTCGTACTGGGCGCCGACATTGAAGGTGAAGTTCGGCGCATAGGTCTGGCGGCGGCCGGTGAGGTTGATGCACTTGGCGCTCGCCGGGCCTGTCGCCGGGTTGCACGGCAGCACCGGATCGGTGGGCGTGCCCGCCGGCGGGTTGCGCGTGTCGACCGCATAGAAGGTGCCCAGCTCGCTGTGCAGCACGCTGACGCCGGCATCGATCCGCAGCCCGCCGAAATGGAGTTCGGTCTCCGCCTCGAAGCCGTAGATCTTGGTCTTGTCGGGCACGTTGAGCTCGATCCCGAAGGTCGGGAAGGTCGGATAGCCGATGATGACCTGGAAGTTCTTGTAGTCGTTGTAGAAGCCGGTGATCGTCGTGCGGACCTTGCCGCCGGCCCAATTGGCCTTCCAGCCCGCTTCGTACGATGTGACTTCCTCGGGCTTGAACGGCGCGGGCAGGCCCAGGCCCACCGGCACGTTCAGCCCGCCGGGACGGAAGCCGGTGGCGACGAAGCCGTAGAGATACTGGCTCTCGCTCGCCTTCCAGCCCAGCGAGACCTTGTACGACACATTGTCGGACTTCACCGTCTGGTCCTGGCGGATATAGGTGCCGTACTGGAGCACGTCGACATGGTTGGTCGATCGGCTGGCGGTGTAGCGGATGCCCGCGTCGATCTTCAGGTTGGGCGTGATCGCGAAGCCGATCTGGCCGAACGCCGCCAGCGAGCGCGTCGGGTTGGTGCCCTGGAGCTTGTACTGCGCCGTTGGCAGGTTGAACGGATCGGCGAGGTCGACGACGAACTGATAGGGCTTGCGGAAATAATAGTCGTTCCACAGGCCGAAGGCGCCGAGCAGCCAGGTGACGCGCTGGTTGTCGGGCGAGATCAGGTTGAGCTCGGTCGTGACCTGCTGCTCGTCGACGCTGTCGAAGAAGGTGCTGATGCCGGTCGCGGTGCCGTCCAGGTCCGCGCGGTACAGGGTGTTGGCCCATTGGTAGCTCGAGACCGAGCGGAGCTTCACTCCGCCCGAGAACTCGTATTCGGCCTTCAGCGTCGAACGGACGAACTCGTCGCGCGCCGCCTGGGGCGCGTTGAACGACACGTCGAACAGGTCGCGATAATTCGGGTTCGGCGTCGCGGTGCCGGGCAGCGTCTTGAAGTGGTTGGCATAGGGGCTCGCCGGATAGGCGCCCATGTCGAGATGGCCGAGATCGGTCTTCCACAGCACCGACAGGCTGTCGCTCGGCTTCCACAGGAAGCTGATCCGCCCGGCCATGATGCCCACATTGCCCTTGTCATAGGGGTAGGGGCCGCCGTTCGGGCCGGTGATGTTGTAGAAGCTGTCGCGGCGCGAGCCGTAGAGCGCCACGCGCGCGGCGAAGGTGTCGCTCAGCGGCAGGTTCACCGCACCCTGGGCGCCGGCCTCGTTGTAGTTGCCGTAGTTCAGGTTGAAATAGCCGTGGATGCCGCCGCCGATGACCGGGTCGTTGGTGTTGACGAACACGGCGCCGCCGGTGGCGTTCTGGCCGACGATCGTTCCCTGCGGTCCCCGCAATACCTGGATGTTCGCGACGTCGTAATAGGGCTCGCCCTGCACATAGCCCGGGAAGGTCGGCACGCCGTCGCGATAGGTGATCACGCCGGTGGTGGTCTGGGTGTTGTGCTCGGCCTTGCCGATGCCGCGGATGTTGAAGTCGTTGCCCTGGCCGAAATTGTTGACGACGATGCTGGGCATCGCGAACTGCAGCGCATCGACATTGGCGACGCCCTTGTTGTCGAGCTGGGTGCCCGACAGCACCGAGGCCGAGACCGCCGTGGTCATCAGATTCTCGTTGCGGCGCTGCGCGGTGACGACGATCTCGCTCTCTTCGGCGTCCGCCGCGGATGCGGCGGCGGGTGCATCCTGTGCCGGTTCGGCGGCGGTCTGCGCCGCGGCCGCGCCGCTCCAGACCAGGGCCAGCGCCGAGGCGCCGAGCAGCAACGGACGATATTCCATCAGGGTCCCTCCCACATCCATCTCCACACGCGCTCTTCGGCACGATCGGGCGAGGATGCCGCAAAGCCCGGAGGCTTGCAACACTAATTCACTACCGAGTGAATGTTGCGATGGGGAAGGGGCGATCGATGGTGACCGATCGGCCTCTTGCGTCCGGCAAGGTGGTGCGACCTGCGGGGCCGCTCAGCCTTCTCGGGATGGGTGCCCGATCGGGCTGCCGGGGCCGCGGTCGCGCGGCATGTTCGCATCGATCAGCGCGCGCATCGCGGCGCGGGCGGCTTCGGGATCGCGGGCCCTGATCGCCGCGAACACCCTGCCGGGATCCTCGATGGCGGCGGCGCGGCCCGTCGAGTGGCCGGCGACACGGATCGCAGTGCCGACCAGGTCGCGAAACTGGCCGAAAAAGGGATTGCCCGAGGCACGCAGGATCGCGACGTGGAAGGCGATGTCCGCCTCCTGCATGTCGCCCGGCCCCTGTTCGGCGGCGGCGATGCGGGCGAGGCTCTTCTCGATCGCCTCGATATCCGCGTCGGTGGCGAAGCGGGCGGCGAGCGCGGCGGCTTCGGGCTCGATCGCGACGCGCAGCTGGTCGAACTGGACGAGCAGGTCGACCGAGGATTGCCGCTCGGGCAGCCAGCGCAGCACGTCGGTGTCGAACAGGTTCCAGGATGACGTCGGCTCCACCATGGTGCCCTGGCGCGGACGGGCGCGCAGCAGCCCCTTGGCGGTGAGCATCTTCACGGCCTCGCGAGTCACCGAGCGGCTCACGCCATGTTCCCTGGTCAGCTCGGCCTCGGTGGGGAAGGGCCGGCGCGCATATTGGCCGATGACGATCGCGCGCCCCAGCCGGTCGAGCAGGCCATAGGTGAGGTTGCGCCCGAGCGGCGCGCGCATCGCGTCATACGGCCGGGATGGAGGCGCTGCCACGCGCGGTTCTTTCTCCTGTCGAGGCGATCGCTTGCCCTTTCTCGGTCCAGCCTATCCCAAACCCGATGCCGGACAAGGCAAACAAGAACCGTTCCGCCGGCCGGCTTCGTCGCACCCTGGCGGCATTGGTCGCAGAAACCTTCGTCCAGGGCCGGTCCGCTGCCACGGGGCGCGGGCGCGGCTCTGCGCGTCTCCCTTGTTCCGTTGGTTCGACGCATGGCCGCCTTGTTCAAGGAGAACCATGTGATGAGAAAGATCGTCGCGGCCGCATCCTGTGCGGCCATCCTGTTCGCGATTCCCGCCCAGGCGGGTGTCCAGGACGTTCCCCAGGCGGCACCGGCCGCTTCCGCCGATGCCGGCCAGGCGACGCCCGAGTGCAAGCCGAAGAAAAAGAAGAAGAAGGGTGGTCTCGGGCTTGGCGGCGTGCTGCGCGCCGCGCGCAATTCGGGCCTGATCGGCGGCATTGCCGGGCGTGTCGGCGGCGACGCCTATCTCGCGCACTCCGCGGCGAGCACGGCGATCGACGTTGCGGCGAGCCAGCCGGCATCGCCCAGCCAGGACAGCTCCGGCGAAGGGAGCGGCTGCTGATGACGCACAATGTCGGGTATGTTCGGGCCGCGCGCCGGATCGCGACTCTCTCGCTGTTGCTACCGTGCCTGCTGGGCGGGTGCGGGCAGGAGGACGCGGCCAGCGCCAATGCCGGTGCCGGATCGACGGCGCAGCCGGCGCTCCAGGGCTTTGGCGGGTCGCTTCGCCCCGGGCTCTACAAGATCGTCCAGACGGGCGATGCGGATGAAGAGACCGAGCGCTGCATCACTGCCGAGACGCTGGCAAAGGGCGGCTATGTCGCCGCCAAGGACGTGCAGCCGGGTTGGACGGTGGTCCGCAACCGGGCCTCGGGCGGTGTGATCGATTTCGAGGCGCATGGCCCGGCCAAGGGCAGGATGTCGTTCAAGGGCAGCTACACCGCCGCCGGCTTCACGCTCGATGCCGTGCTCGGCTTCGAGCACAAGGGCCAGCCGATGACGCTCGAGAACCATCAGGTCGGCACCTTCCTGTCGGCCGATTGCGGCGAAGTCGCCGAATAAGGTGCCGAGCCCCCGGCATCCGCGCTCGCGCGGCGGCCCGGGGCGCACCGGACACCGGAGAGGGAATGCTACATTGGATAAGGGGGCGGGCGCGCTGCGTCGTCGGAAAGCACGAGCGCAACTTCAAGGAGGTCCGCCCGACCCGCGATGGCCGTCATACGAGCAAGTGCCGCTATTGCGGCGCGCCGATGCTCCGCCGCGCGAAATACGACTGGATCATGCTCTGAGCAGGGGCGGCCGGGTTGCCCGACCGCCCCTTCATCCGGATCAGTCGATCGTCTTGGCGAGCTCGCGGTTCAGCCACAGCGCCAGCAGCGTGCCGATCGCGCCCGAAAGCAGATAGGCACCTGCGGCGAGTAGGCCGAAGCTGCTGCCGAGCCACAGCGCCACCAGCGGGGCGAAGGCCGCGCCGAACAGCCAGGCCAGGTCCGAGGTGAGCGAAGAGCCGGTATAGCGGTGCGGCTTGGAGAACATCGAGGACAGCGCGCCCGACGACTGGCCGAACGAGATGCCGAGCAGCGCGAAGCCGAACAGCATGAACACGATCTCGCCCGCCTCGCCGGCGGCGAGCAGCTGCGGTGCGAAGCCGCTGAATACCGCGATCGCCAGCGCCGAGGCGCCAAGCAGCGTGCGGCGGCCGACGCGGTCGGCAAGCTGGCCCGAGACGACGATGGAGATGGTGCCGACCACGGCGGCGACCGCTTCGATCACCAGGAAGTCGACCGGGCTGTTCTGGGTGTAGAGGAACACCCAGGAAAGCGGAAACACCGTCACCATGTGGAACATGGCGAAGCTGGCGAGCGGGGCGAAGGCGCCCATCACGATGATCCGCCAGTCGGTCCGCACCGTCTCGGCGATCGGGGCGGGCTGCAGCTCGCGGTCCTCGAACAGGCGGGCATATTCGGGCGTCACCACGATGCGCAGCCGGGCGAACAGCGCCACGACGTTGATCGCGAAGGCGACGAAGAAGGGATAGCGCCAGCCCCAGCTGAGGAAATCCTCGGCGGGCAGGGCGGCGATGAAGAAGGCGAAGAGCAGGCTCGCCACGAACAGGCCGAGCGGCGCGCCGAGCTGCGGGATCATGGCGTACCAGCCGCGCCTGTCGTTCGGCGCGTTGATGGCGAGCAGCGAGGCGAGGCCGTCCCAGGTGCCGCCCAGCGCCACGCCCTGGCCCATGCGGAACAGCGCGAGCAGCAGCGCCGCGGTGATGCCGACATCGGCATAGCCGGGCAGGAAGGCGATCGAGGCCGTGGAGCCGCCGAGCAGGAACAGCGCGACCGTCAGCTTGGCGCCGCGGCCATAGGCGCGGTCGACTGCGGTGAAGATCAGCGTGCCGATCGGGCGGGTGATGAAGGCGAGCGCGAAGATCGCGAACGACCAGAGCGTTCCCTGCAGGGGATCGAGGAACGGGAAGACCAGCTTCGGGAACACCAGCACCGAGGCGATGGCATAGACGAAGAAGTCGAAGAACTCGGAGGTGCGGCCGATGATCACGCCGATCGCGATTTCGCCGGGATGGATGGCATGGCCGTCGCCGTGCAGCGCGCGGGCATCGCGCTCGGCGGGAAGGGTGGGGACGGTATCGCCGCTCATCGAGTTCGAACTTTCCTGCAACACGCGCCGCGCGAGCGCGTTTCATAACGCCGTGGAGGAGGCTAGAGTGCCCCCGGCGCGGCGCTCTTGCGCCATAGCAGACAACGCAGGGATTGGACAAAATGTCCTATGTGCGGTGCAACATGAGCAGCCTAGGCGCCCGCCATGCCTAGCCCCCGTCCGCTCTCCGCACGCCTCCGTGCGCTGCTGATCCTGCCGGCATTCGCGCTATTGTGCGGATGCGACATGGTCGTGCTCAACCCCGCCGGCGACATCGCCCGTCAGCAAGGCGATCTGGTGATCGTTTCGACTCTGCTGATGCTGCTGATCATCGTGCCGGTGATGGCGCTGGTGGTGCTGTTCGCCTGGCGCTATCGCGAGTCGAACAAGGACGCGACCTATGCGCCGGACTGGGATCACTCGACCAGCCTGGAGCTGGTGATCTGGTCGGCGCCGCTGCTGATCATCATCTGCCTGGGCGCGATCACCTGGGTGAGCACCCACCTGCTGGATCCCTATCGCCCGCTTTCGCGCACCGCACCGGGCAAGCCGGTCGCGGCCGACGTGAAGCCGCTCGAGGTGCAGGTGGTCGCGCTCGACTGGAAATGGCTGTTCATCTATCCCGAACAGGGCATCGCCACGGTGAACGAGATGGCCGCACCGGTCGGCCGCCCGATCCGCTTCCGGATCTCGGCCTCTTCGGTGATGAACTCCTTCTACATCCCCGCGCTCGCCGGCCAGATCTATGCGATGCCGGGCATGGAGACGCCGCTCAACGCCGTGTTCGACAAGACGGGCGCGTTCCAGGGCTTCTCGGCCAATTACAGCGGCCATGGCTTTTCCTCGATGCGCTTCAAGGCGCACAGCACCGACCAGGCCGGTTTCGACGCCTGGGTCGCCGAGGCGAAGAAGGCCGGCGCCACGCTCGACCGGGCCGAATATCTGAAGCTCGAGCGCCCGAGCGAGAAGGAGCCGGTCCGCCGCTTCGCCGGAGTCGAGGCCGGGCTGTTCGACATGGTGACCAACCTGTGCGTCGAGCCGGGCAAGATGTGCATGCACCAGATGATGTCGCTCGACGCCAAGGGAGGCATGGGCAAGGCCGGTCTCTACAATGTCCGCCAGCTCGCCTATGACAAGTTCGGCGGCCGCGGCACCCATGCGCATGGCGGCAAGAGCTTTGTCGGCGAGATCTGCGCCGACAAGCAGGACATTGCCGTCCGCGCCGCGCCGAAGGCCGGCAATCCCAAGCCGCTGACCGGCGCGGGCATGAAGCAGCCCTCGGCCGAGCCGAGCCCGACCGCTCCCAGCGTTGCGTCCGAGACCCGGCCGCGTCCTCTCTCCTGATCGCGAATCGAGATATGATCCCGCAACCCGCACCCGTGAGCCCGATCCTGGGCAAGCTCTCGCTCGACGCGCTGCCGCTGCACGAGCCGATCGTCGTGGCGACCTTCGCGGTCGTCGCGCTGGGCGGCATCGGCCTTGTCGCCGCGCTCACCTATTTCAAGCTCTGGGGCTATCTCTGGAAGGAGTGGTTCACCACCGTCGATCACAAGAAGATCGGGATCATGTACATGATCCTGGGCCTGGTGATGTTCCTGCGCGGCTTTGCCGATGCGCTGATGATGCGCCTCCAGCAGGCGCTCGCGTTCAACGGGTCCGAGGGGTATCTGAACGCCCATCACTATGACCAGGTGTTCACCGCGCACGGCGTGATCATGATCTTCTTCGTGGCGATGCCGTTCGTCACGGGCCTGATGAACTATATCGTGCCGCTGCAGATCGGCGCGCGCGACGTGTCGTTCCCCTTCCTCAACAATTTCAGCTTCTGGATGACCACCGGCGGCGCGGTGCTGGTGATGGCGTCGCTGTTCGTCGGCGAGTTCGCCCAGACCGGCTGGCTGGCCTATCCGCCGCTATCGGGGCTGGCGTACAGCCCGGGCGTCGGCGTCGACTATTATCTATGGGCGCTGCAGGTGGCGGGCGTGGGCACGACATTGTCGGGCATCAACCTGATCGTCACCATCCTGAAGCTGCGCGCGCCGGGCATGAGCCTGATGAAGATGCCGGTCTTCACCTGGACGTCGCTGTGCACCAACGTGCTGATCGTCGCGTCCTTCCCGGTGCTGACCGCGGTGCTCGCGCTGCTCGGGCTCGACCGGTACGTCGGCACCAACTTCTTCACGAACGACTTTGGCGGCAGCGCCATGATGTACGTGAACCTGATCTGGATCTGGGGCCACCCGGAAGTCTATATCCTGATCCTGCCGCTGTTCGGCGTGTTCTCGGAAGTCACCTCGACCTTCTCGGGCAAGAAGCTGTTCGGCTATTCTTCGATGGTCTATGCCACGATCGTCATCACGATCCTGTCGTACCTTGTCTGGCTGCACCACTTCTTCACCATGGGCTCGGGCGCCAGCGTCAACAGCTTCTTCGGCATCACGACGATGGTCATCTCGATCCCGACGGGCGCCAAGATCTTCAACTGGCTGTTCACCATGTATCGCGGCCGCATCCGCTTCGAGCTGCCGATGATGTGGACGATCGCCTTCATGCTGACCTTCGTGATCGGCGGCATGACCGGCGTGATGCTCGCCGTGCCCCCGGCCGACTTCGTGCTGCACAACTCGCTGTTCCTGATCGCGCACTTCCACAACGTGATCATCGGCGGCGTGGTGTTCGGCGTGTTCGCCGCGATCAACTATTGGTGGCCCAAGGCGTTCGGCTTCAAGCTCAACGAGTTCTGGGGCAAGGTGAGCTTCTGGTGCTGGGTCCCCGGCTTCTGGGTGGCGTTCATGCCGCTCTACATCCTGGGCCTGATGGGCGTGACGCGGCGCATGCGCGTGTTCGACGATCCCGGCATCCAGTTCCTCTTCGTCATCGCCGCGTTCGGCGCGGTGATGATCGCCGCCGGCATCGGCGCGATGCTGGTCCAGTTCGCGGTGAGCATCTGGAAGCGCGAGGCGCTGAAGGACACGACCGGCGATCCGTGGAACGGCCGCACCCTGGAATGGGCGACCAGCTCGCCGCCGCCGGAATACAACTTTGCCTTCACGCCGGTGATCCACGATCTCGACGCTTGGTACGACATGAAGTCGCGCGGCTGCGAGCGTCCGCTTGCCGGCTTCAAGGACATCCACATGCCGAGCAACACCGGCGCGGGCGTGATCCTGGCCGGCATCAGCACCCTGATCGGCTTCGCGCTGATCTGGCACATCTGGTGGCTGGTCGGCCTGGGCTTCGTGGCGCTGATCGCGTCGACGATCGTCCACACCTTCAACTACAAGCGCGACTTCGACATTCCCGCCGCAGTCGTTGCCGAGACCGAGGCGGCGCGCACGCGCCAGCTCGCCGCCGGAGCCTGATCGATGAGCACCACCACGCTTTCCCCCGCGGACGAACCGGTCCGCTTCTACGACTTCGACGAGCATCCGCACCCGGAAGGCTACAGCACCATGCTGGGCTTCTGGATCTACCTGATGAGCGACTGCCTCATCTTCGCGATCCTGTTCGCCTGCTACGCCGTGCTCGGCGGCAATTTCGCGGCCGGCCCCGGCCCGAAGGAGCTGTTCGACCTGCCGCTGGTCGCGCTGAACACGGCGATGCTGCTGTTCTCGTCGATCACCTATGGCTTCGCGATGCTCGGCATGGCGCGGGGCAACAAGAACCAGGTGCTGATCTGGCTGGCGGTCACCCTGGTGTTCGGCGCCTGCTTCCTGGGCATCGAGCTCTACGAATTCAGCGAGCTGATCCATGAGGGCGCCGGCCCGTGGCGCAGCGCGTTCCTGTCGTCCTTCTTCACCCTGGTGGGCACGCACGGCCTGCACGTCACCTTCGGCTCGATCTGGCTGGTCACGCTGATGGTGCAGGTGAGCCGCTTCGGCCTGACCGCCGCGAACCAGCGCCGGCTGGCCTGTCTGAGCCTGTTCTGGCACTTCCTCGACGTCATCTGGATCGGCGTCTTCACCTTTGTCTATCTGATGGGAATGCTGCGATGAGCCACGATCCGCACACGCAGGGCGCGCATGCGCATGGCGATCACGGCCACGGCGATCATGGCCACGGGGTCGAGATCCCGCACGGCTCGATGCGCGACTATGTCATCGGCTTCGTGCTTTCGGTGATCCTTACGGCGATTCCGTTCTGGCTGGTGATGGCGCGTCCGCTCTCGGACGGCGCCACCGCCGCGGCGATCATGGTCCTCGCCATGGTCCAGATCGTCGTCCACATGGTCTATTTCCTCCACCTCAGCCCCAAGGCCGAGGGCGGCTGGTCGGTCACCGCGCTGCTGTTCACCATCATCGTGGTAGCGATCATGCTCTCCGGCTCGCTCTGGGTGATGTACCATCTGAACGCCAACATGATGCCGCTGCACGACCCGAGCCAGCTTCCGTGACGGAAGCCCGCCGGCCCCGCGCACGGTGGGGCGCCGCGCTGGCGGCGCTCTTCTGCGCGGCGGTGCTGGCGGGGCTGGGCATCTGGCAGCTCGAGCGGCGGGCCTGGAAGCACGAGCTCATCGCGGCAGTGGATGCCCGCATCCATGCCGCGCCGGTGCCTGCCCCGGGGCCGGCGGCGTGGGGCGGGATCACTGCCGGCAAGGACGCCTATCGCCGCGTCGGCTTCTCCGGCCGGTTCGAGAATGACCGCACTACCCTGGTGAAGGCAGTCACCGAGCGCGGCCCGGGCTATTGGGTGATGACGCCGCTTGCCGGGCCGTCCTTCACCGTCCTGGTCAACCGCGGCTTCCTCCCCGAGGCCATGCGCCGGCGCCCGCCCTCCGGGCCCGGGCAGGCGAGCGTCACCGGCCTGCTGCGCATTACCGAGCCGGGTGGCGGGTTCCTTCGCGCCAACGATCCCGGGGGCGATCGCTGGTATTCGCGCGACGTCGCAGCTATCGCCCAGGCCCATGGGCTTGGACAGGTCGCTCCCTATTTCATCGATGCGGATGCCGCGCCCAATCCCGGCGGCTGGCCGGTGGGCGGGCTGACCGTGGTGCGCTTCGCCGACAATCACCTCGTCTACGCGCTCACCTGGTTCGGGCTTGCCGCGATGGCGCTGTGGGCGGCATGGTTCGTCGGCCGGCGGCGCGGAGCCGTCGCATGATCGCTGCCGGGGGGCTGGAGGACACCGATCCCGGCCGCCGCAACATGTGGCTGCTCGTGCAGCTGCGCTGGATCGCGGTGGGCGGGCAGCTGGGCACGATCGGCTTCGTCCATTTCGTGATGGGCGTGCACTTGCCGCTGGTGCCGCTGTTCATCGCGCCGCTGATGCTCGCGGGCATCAACCTGGCCACCTATCCGCTCCTCGATCGCCGCGCCGCGATCACCAATTGGGAGCTGACCGTGGCGATGCTGGCGGACGTTGCCGCGCTGGCATGGCAGCTGCATTTCACCGGCGGGCTCGCCAATCCCTTCGCCTCGCTCTTCCTGCTCCAGGTGGTCACCGGCGCGATGCTGCTCCAGCCGGGGTCGAGCTGGATGATCGTCGGCGCGGCCAGCCTCGCGCTCTTCGCCGTCGCGATCAGCCCGGTGCCGCTCGACCTGCCGACCGGAGTCAATGATCCGTTCCGCCTCTATCTCGCGGGCAGCCTGATCTGCTTCGCGCTGATCGCGGTGCTGCTCGTCCTCCTGATCACCCGCATCGCCCGCAACCTGCGCGAAGGCGATGCCGAGCGTGCAGCGATCCGCCAGCGCGCGGCGGAGGAGGACCATATCGTCCGCATGGGCCTGCTCGCCACCGGTGCGGCGCACGAGCTGGGCACGCCGCTCTCCTCGCTCTCGGTGATCCTGGGCGACTGGCAGCGCATGCCGCGCATCGCCGGCGACCGGGACCTGGCGCAGGACGTGGCCGACATGCAGGCCGAAGTGGCGCGCTGCAAGACGATCGTCAGCGGCATCCTGCTCTCCGCAGGCGAGGCGCGCGGCATCGCCTCGGAATTCACCACCGTCCGCCGCTTCCTCGATGCGGTGGTCGCCGAATGGCGTGCCAGTCGGCTCACCGGCATGCTCGATTATGCCGATGGCTTCGGGCCCGACATGCCGATCGTCGCCGATCCCGCGCTGCGCCAGGTGCTGAGCAACGTGATCGACAATGCCGCCGAAGTCTCGCCCGACTGGATCGGCATCGCCGCTTCGCGCGATCGGGACGACCTGGTGATCGAGATCTCCGATCGCGGGCCGGGCTTCGCGCCCGAGATGCTCGCGGGCTTCGGCCAGCCCTATCGCTCGAGCAAGGGCAAGCCGGGCGGTGGGCTGGGGCTGTTCCTCCTCGTCAACGTGCTGCGCAAGCTGGGCGGCGCGGCGAGCGCGGAGAACCGTCCGGGCGGCGGCGCGCTGGTGCGCATCCGCCTGCCGCTTGACGCGATCGCCCGGCCCGGGGAGGAACAGGCATGACCGCCATCCGCAAGCTGCTGATCGTCGAGGACGACGAAGCCTTTGCGCGGACGCTGCGCCGTTCGTTCGAGCGGCGCGGGTACATGGTGGAAGTCGCGGCGAGCCATGAGGCGCTGACCGCGCTGCTCGAGCGGTTCGACCCCGCCTATGCCGTGGTCGACCTCAAGCTCGGGGGCGCCTCGGGGCTGGTCTGCGTGCAGACGCTGCGCGCGGCCGATGCGGCGATGAAGATCGTCGTGCTGACCGGCTTCGCCAGTATCGCCACCGCCGTGGAGGCGATCAAGCTCGGCGCTTCCTATTATCTCGCCAAGCCCTCCAACACCGACGACATCGAAGCGGCATTCGGGCGCGAGGAGGGTGATCCCGACGCGCCGCTCGCCGGCCGGCCCTCATCGATCAAGACGGTGGAATGGGAGCATATCCACCAGACCCTGGTGGAGACCGACTTCAACATCTCCGAGACCGCGCGACGGCTGGGAATGCACCGCCGTACGCTCGCGCGGAAGCTGGAGAAGCGGCAACTGCGCTAGGTTGAGGACTCCTATTCGTTTCCCTCCTCTCCGCGCAGGCGGGGACGGCGGGTTTGCCCGTGGAGTCCTGCCCCTTGGCGCCATGACCTCGGGACCAGGCGCCTCGACTCCCGGAAGTGGCAAGCCAGCGCCTCTCACGACTTCCCATCCGCCGCCGAAGAGCGCAGCATGATCGGCCGGAGGGATGGCTTGAAGATTCGCGCCGACATCGTTGCGGGCCTCGCGGTATCCGGGCTGATGCTGCCCGAGGCGGTGGCCTATGCCACGATCGCCGGCGTCGGTCCGGGGCATGCGATCCTCGCCGCCATCGTCGGCACGCTCGCGTATGCCCTGGCCGGTCGCAGCCGCTTCGCCATCGTTTCCGCCACCTCCTCCTCGGCCGCGATCCTCGCCGCGTCGCTGGCGACGCTGCCGGGAGGAGCGGGCGTGCGCGCCCTGTTCCTGATCGTCGCGGTGGCGTTTGCCGGGCTGCTGTTCCTGCTCGCCTGGATCTTCCGGCTGGGCGGGCTCACCGGATTCATCTCGCATCCGGTGCTGCGCGGTTTCGCCTTCGGGCTGGCGATCACGATCTGCGTAAAGCAGCTTCCCGTACTCACCGGCATTCCCCCGCCCGGCGGCAGTCTGTTCCATACCGGATTCGAAGTGATGCGTTCCCTGCCGGACTGGCACCTGCCCAGCCTTGCCGTGGGCCTGGTGGCACTCGCCGCGCTGCTGACGCTGCGGCGCTGGCCCGGCATGCCGGGGGCATTGATCGTGCTCGTGTCCGGCGTCGCCGCTTCGGGCCTGCTCGATCTGGGCGCGCACGGCGTCGCTACCGTCGGCCGGATCGCCCTGATGCCGGGGACCTCGCCAATGCCCGCCTTCTCGCTCGCGCTGGTGCTGGAAACGGCGCAACTCGCGGTGCCCCTCGCGCTGATCCTGCTGGCGGAGAGCTGGGGAACGATGCGCGCGCTGGCGCTCCGGCATGGCGACTTGCTCGATCCCGGCCGCGAGTTGCGCGCATTGGGGCTCGCCAATCTCGCGGCGGCGCTGGTGCAGGGCATGCCGGTCGGCGCGGGCCTGTCCGCCAGCGCGGCCAACGAGGCCTCGGGCGCGCAATCGCGCCTGGCGGGAGCGGTCGCGGCGCTGGCGCTCGGCGCGCTCGTGCTGTTCGCCATGCCGCTGGTCGCGCTGCTGCCGCAGCCGGTGCTGGCCGCGGTGGTGATCGCCGCGCTCACCCATGCGCTTGATCCGCGGCCGATCAGCCGGCTCTGGGCGCTCGACCGCGACCAGTATATCGCGCTCGCCGCCGCGCTGGGCGTGCTCCTGCTGGGGGTGCTCGACGGGATGCTGTGCGCGATCCTGCTTTCGCTGGCCGCGCTCGTGCAGCGCTTCGGCAATGCCCGGCTGGCCCGGCTCGGGCGGTTGGGCGCCAGCCATGACTTCGTCGATGCCGATCGCCATCCGGATGCCCAGGTGCCCGCCGGGATCGCGATCTGGCGGCCCGCAGCGCCGCTGTTCTTCGCCAATGCCGAGCGGATGTTCGCCGAGATCGCGCGGCGGACCTTGGCCGGGCCGGGGACCCGCGCCGTGGTGATCAGCCTGGAGGAGAGCAGCGACATCGACAGCACGGCGCTGGACGCGCTGCTCGATTTCGACCGGGCGATGGCAACCAAGGGCTTTGCCCTGCGCTATGCCCGGGTGCATGACCGGGTGCGCGACCTGCTGCACACCGCCGGCGCGGACGCCCTGGTCGCGCGCTGCGACTATAGCGTGGCCGATGCGGTCGCGCGGCTGGAGAACCCCTGATGCGCGAGCCCGAACCGTTTCTGCGCCCCGTCTCGATCGATGCGCTGCGGCCCACCCAGATCACCGTCGGTTTCCGCGAAGTGGCTCGCAAGCGGCATGACTGGCGCGCGCGGGCGGGAACGGACGGCTCCGAGTTCCTCGGCCGCCACATGATCCCCGCAGTGCGGGGCCCCAGGGACCGTTTCTGGATCGTCGATGCCCATCACCTTGCCCGCGCGCTGCACGACGAGGGCGTGGACTTCGTGCTGGTGCGCGAGATCGCCGACCTTTCCGCCTTGCCGGGCCGCGCCTTCCGCACCTTCATGGACAGCCGGGGCTGGCTCCATCCCTATGATCCGCAGGGTCACAGGCTGGATGCGCGGCACCTGCCCAAGCATGTCGGCGGCCTGCTCGACGATCCCTGGCGCTCGCTGGCCGGCGAGCTGCGCCGCAGCGGCGGCTATGCCAAGGATCTCACGCCCTATTCGGAGTTCCTCTGGGCCGATTTCCTGCGGCGGCACGTGTCCGCCAAGCTGCTGGAGGTCGATTTCGACAAGGCGCTCGAACATGCGCTCGCGCTCGCGCGGCGGAAGCGTGCCGCCTATCTGCCCGGCTGGGCCGGCCCCGAGAATTGAAGGGCGCCGCCGCGACAAGTTGCGACACAAGAATCGCCTTGGCGCCGATGATCCGGATGCGGATCGTGCCTATATGCTCCGTCATCTCCCCGAAAGGGGATCGAAAGGACAGTGCCATGAACAGGATCTCGATCAGTCTGCTCGGCGCCGCGCTGCTCGCCGCGGTCGCGACGCCCGCCGCAGCGGCCGCGCGCGACGGCGAGGCGGATCTCGCCAAGGCGATCGCCGGGCGCACCGCCGGCAAGCCCGTCGATTGCATCTTGCTGCGCGACATCCGCTCGTCGCGGATCATCGACGGTACCGCGATCGTCTATGAGATGAACAACGGCGTCTTCTATGTGAACCGGCCGAAGAGCGGCGCGGAATCGCTCAACTGGACCAATGTGCTGGTGACCGACACGCATTCGTCGCAGCTGTGCAGCATCGATACGGTGAAGCTGTACGACACCGGCGTTCGCATGACGACCGGCTGGGTCGGGCTGGGCGACTTCGTCCCCTATACCAAGCCGCGCAGCTAGAGGTTCGGCCCATTGGGCGGATCGAGGCACCTGTCGTTTCCCAGGTGCATCTGATCGTGTCCGCCTTGCGGAACTGCCGCCGCTGCTCCGTCTCGACCTGCAGCCATTTGTCGGGTCGTGAGTATGCCGCGTTCACCAGCTCGGGCCTGGCCCGATCCTTCCCATCTCCGGCGACTGCGCCTGGTAGAGCCGGAGCGCCTGCCCTGGACGGTGCGGCTGGCCGCGGCTGCGCGGGCCTGGGTCGACAGTCCGGCGCGGCTCGCCGCCTTGCTGCTTCTCGTCGCGGTCGCGGCGCGGGCGGCGCAATTCGGCAATCCGGTCGTCCAGGTCGATGACGAATTCTACCTGCTCACCGGCGATCGGATGCTCCACGGCGCGCTGCCCTATGTCGACATCTGGGATCGCAAGCCGATCGGATTGTTCCTGATCTACGCGGGAATCCGGCTGCTCGGCGGCGCCGGCGTGCTGCAATATCAGATCGTCGCCACGCTCTTCGCGGTGGCAACCGCGCTCGTCGTCGCGCGCATCGCCCGCAATCTCTCGGGCCCGCACGGCGCCGCCGCGGCGGGGGTGGTGTACATCCTCTATCTCGGCATCTTCGGGGGGGAGGGCGGCCAGTCGCCGGTCTTCTACGACCTGTTCGTCGCGCTTGCCGCCTGGACGATGATCGGGCTTGTCCGGCGTCCCGGCTTCGGCACCCTCGCGTTCGGCGGCGGCATGGTGGCGATGCTGCTGATCGGCGTGGCGATGCAGGTGAAATACACCGCATTGTTCGAGGGGCTGTTCTTCGGGCTGGCGCTTCTCTGGCTCGGTTTCAAGCGTGGGACGGGGCGGGGCACGCTTGCCGCGATGGCGCTGGCCTGGATCGGCGCGGCCCTGCTCCCCACGCTCGCCGCCTGGGCCTGGTACGCGGCGATCGGCCATGGCGATGCCTTCGTCCAGGCCAATTTCCTGTCGATCCTCGATCGCGGCTCCGACGGGCTCGGCATCGCGCTCAAGCGGCTCGCCGGGATGGTCCTCTGCCTCGTGCCGCTGGCGCTGGCCGCCTGGCTGGGGCGCGGCATGGCGCGCCCGGTGAGCGACGATGTGCGCCGCCTGCTGGATGGCTGGGCGATTGCGGCCATCGCGGGCGTATTGCTCTTCGGTACCTATTTCGATCACTACGCCCTGCCGCTCATCGCCCCGCTCTGCGTGCTTGCCGCGGCCTGGTTCGGCGACGGTGCGGCGGGGCTGGTGCTCGTCTCGGGTCGCACGCGCTGGCGCGTTCCCGCGGGTGTGGCGATGATGGTGCTGATCACGTTCGTCTCGCTCCAGACCGTCAACGACAATCGGCGCGCGCGCGGCTGGGGGCCGCAGGTGGAGCGCATGGCCGATTTCATCCGTCCGCAGCTTCGCGACTGCCTCTATGTGTTCGACGGGGAGCCGGCGCTCTATCGCCTGACCGGCAGCTGCCTGCCCACGCGCTGGCCCTTTCCGAGCCACCTGACCCTTACCCGCGAATCGCGCGCGATCGGCGGCGAGCCCATGGCCGAAGTCGCGCGGATCATGGCGAAGCGGCCCGAATTCGTCGTCGCCAGCACGCGGCCCGATCGTGATCTCAGCCCGGAGGTGCTCGCCTATATGACCAGGCTCCTGGAGCGCGACTATGCGCCCGCGCTGGAGGTGCCGGTGGGCAGCCGCAGCCGCATCGTCTATCGGCGCCGGCCCGGTGCCTGAGCCGGTGCGGGGCAGCGCATTCGCACAATCGCGAAGCCAAGGCTTGGCAATTCCCGCACACAGTGCTTTGGGCGCGGACATGGATTCGTCCTCGCAGACCGGCGGGTTGCAACGCGTGTTGGAAAATGAGCGGCCGCGGCTGCTCCGCTTCCTTGCGGCTCGCGGCGCGGGCGACGATGCGGAGGACGTGCTGCAGGACCTGTGGCACAAGATCTCCGGGGTCGAGGCGCGTCCGGTCGCCGATCCGGTCTCCTATCTCTTCCGTGCCGCCGAGAATGTGCTGCGCGATCGCCAGCGCGCCTCGCTCAGCCGGGATCGGCGCCAGCATGAATGGCACGACCTCGCCGGGAGCGACGACGCTCCCCAGGGCGAGCGGGTGCTGATCGCGCGCGAGCGGCTGCGCGAGGCCGAGGCGACGCTGCTTGCGCTCGGGCCGCGAGTCGATCAGATTTTCCGTCGCTACCGGCTGGATGGGCTCGGCCAGGCAGCGATCGCTCGGGAATTGGGGATAAGCTTGAGCTCGGTGGAGAAGGATCTGCAAAAGGCATATCGCGCCCTTGCGCAACTCAAGGACAAATTCGATGCGGAATGAGCGCGTCGACTCCGTCCCTGCGCAGAGGTGGGCATGAACGGGCAGGTTTCGGACTATCTTGCGGAGGATGCCCGTGGCTGGGTGATCCGGCTGCAGGACACGGCATTCGCCGATTGGGACGCGTTCGCCGAATGGCTCGAGCGCGATCCCGCACACCTGCCCGCCTATAATTCCGCGCTCGAAGCCGATGAGGCGATGGCCGGGCTGTTCCGTCTGGCGCCGGCGGCAGCGGCGCAGACGGCCGTCCGTCCGTCGCGCCGGCTGTTCCTGATCTCGGGTGGAGCCGTCGCCGCCGCGCTGGCGGTGGTGATCGGCTGGACCAGCCTCGTTCCCGGTGCGAAGGGACCGGTCGAATATCGCACCGCCCCTGGCGAGCGCCAGGAGTTCGCGCTGGCGGACGGCTCGAGAATAGTCCTCAACGGCGACACCCGCGTCGCGCTGATCGACAAGCGCCATGCCGAACTGATCGAGGGCGAGGCGCTGTTCGAGGTGCGCCACGATGCCGCGCGTCCCTTCATCGTCAAGACCGGCGGCGTGACGCTCGAGGACGCCGGCACCGTGTTCAACGTGGTGCGCGACGAGACCGGCCTGCGCGTCTCGGTGGCCGAGGGCGCGGTGATCTATCAGCCCCAGGCCGATGCCGTACGCCTTGCTCCCGGCGACGCATTGAGCGTGGCCGGCGCCGGCCGGCCCGAGGTGACGCGCACCATGGCTGCCGATGTCGGCAGCTGGCGCGGCGGGCAGCTCGTCTATCGCAACGCCACGCTGGAGCGCGTCGCGGCGGATGTCTCCCGAAACCTGGGCATTCAGGTTCGGGCGGGGAAGGGAACCGGCGATATCCCGTTCACCGGCACGATCTCCACCCAGGGCGGCCCCGGCGCAGTGATCGAGCGTATCGCCGCGCTCACCGGCACGCGGGCGACCCGCGCAGGCAATGGATGGATGCTGGACGCGATCGACGGTGCGCCGCGCTGATCTGATCCTCCCCCTGGTGCTGCTGGCGGCTCCGCCGGCGCTGGCGCAGGACAGGCGCCACTCCGTCTCGGTGCCCGCCAGCCGCCTGGACGCGGCGGTGTTCACCCTCGGCCGCCAGACCGGCAGCAGCATCGGTCTGCGCGAGCCCGGCCTTTCGGGGATCAAGGTCCGTCCGGTAAAGGGCAGGCATACGGTGGACGGTGCGCTGGCGGAGATGCTGCGCGGTTCCGGCGCCCGCGCGCGCCGCGTCGCCGTCGCCACCTGGCTGATCGAGCGCATGCCGCCCGAACGGCCCCGACCGCGCCCCGTGCCGCCGCCCGAGATGCCCGATGCGCCGCCTGCCGAGATCCTCGTCACCGGCAGCAAGCGCGACGTGCCGCTCAAGGCCTATCCCGGCGGCGTGCAGATCGTCGAGGGCAGCGACATTCCCGTCTCGGAAGGCGGGCAGGGCAGCGACGTGATCGCCAATCGCGTCGCCAGCCTGGCCTCCACCCATCTCGGGCCGGGCCGCAACAAGCTGTTCATCCGCGGCATCGCCGATTCCAGCTTCGTCGGCCCCACCCAGGCGACCGTCGGGCAATATTGGGGCAACAGCCGCATCACCTACAGCGCGCCCGATCCGGACCTGAAGCTCTACGATATCGGCCGGGTCGAGGTGCTCGAGGGGCCGCAGGGCACGCTCTACGGCGCCGGCTCGCTCGGCGGCGTGGTGCGGGTGGTGCCGCGCGCGCCCGATCTCTGGGCACGGGGCGGCCAGGTCTGGGGCGGCGGCTCGGCCACCGAGCACGGCGCGCTGGGTTGGGATATCGGCGGCATCGTCAATCTGCCGGTCAAGGAAGGGGATGTGGCGGTGCGTGCGCTCGCCTTCACTGCCCTGGACGGCGGCTATATCGACGATCGCGAGCGCGGCCTGAAGGACGTCAACAGCGTGCGCACCACCGGTGGGCGGCTGGCGCTGCGCTGGGACATGGACGGCTGGACCATCGACCTCAATGGCGTCGGCCAGAGCATCGTGGGGCGCGACGCGCAATATTCGGACGGGAAGGGCGACGGGCTGTCCCGCCGGAGCTCGATCGCCCAGCCCTTCCAGAACGATTTCTGGCTGGGCGAGCTGGTGGCCCGCAAGCGCTGGGGCGATCTCGAGCTGAGCTCGGCCGTGGCCTATGCCCGCCAATATGTGTCGGAGGTGTTCGCCGGCGCTTCGGTCAGCGACGTCAATCAGGGCTTTCCGCTGCCCGCGGCCGATGCGCCGCTGATCGGCTATCAGCAGATCAACCGCGTGAGCATGCTCACCAGCGAAACCCGGCTCGCGCGCCACGGGCCGCGCGGCACCGGCTGGCTGATCGGCGTCAGCTTCCTGCAGAATCGCGGGCGGGTGAACCGCAATTTCGGCGTGGCCCGCGCGGCGCTCACCGGGGTGCGCAACAGCGTCGACGAAGCCACGCTCTATGGCGAGGGCACGATCGAGCCGGTGCGCGGCGTGACGATTACCGCCGGGGGCCGCCTCACCAATTCCCACCTCACGGGCAATTCGGAGGACGCGGACCTCCATTTCGCCTTTCGCGAGGACCCGCGGGCCAGGGCGGCGCGCACCGAGACGCGGCTGCTGCCCTCCGCCGCGATCGCCTGGCGGCCGGCCGACGGGCTCACCGTGTTCGGGCGTTTCGAGCAGGGTTTCCGGCCCGGCGGCCTGGCGGTGCGCCGCGACGTGATCCAGCGTTTCCAGGGAGATCGCCTCTCCACCGTGGAAGCGGGGGGACGCTATACCGAGAACGGCCTGTCCGTCTCGGCCAATGCATCGGTGACCTGGTGGACGAGCATCCAGGCGGACCTGATCGACGGCTATGGCTTTCCCACCACCGCGAACATCGGCGACGGGCGCGTGCTCTCGCTGGGCGTCGCGGTGCGCTGGCGGCCGCTGCCGGGGCTCGATCTCGACGGTTCGCTCTACCTGAACGACAGCAAGGTTACCAATCCCTCGCAGGCAGTGTTCCCGCTGGCCGAAGGGCCGTCGGACTTCAACCGGCTGCCCAATGTCGCCGATGCGAGCGGCCGGCTCGGCGCGGCCTGGCGCGAGACGCTGGCCGGCGACGCGGAATTCTCCACGACCGGCTATCTGCGCTATGTCGGTCGCTCGACGCTCGGCATCGGCCCGGTGCTCGGCCGGCCGCAGGGTGACTATGTCGATACCGGCCTCGAGCTCCGGCTCGCGCGCGGCCGGCGTGCGATCACGCTTTCGGCCACCAACCTGCTCGATACCCGCGGCAACCGCTTCGCGCTCGGCACGCCGCTGCTGATCCGCGACGAGAAGCAGATCACGCCACTGCGCCCCCGCACCGTGCGGCTCGGAGTCGAAATCGGCTTCTAGGTTTTTTTGAGGATCCGTTGCGGGATCGCCGCACGGGCTCCGTCTCAACCATGCCCCCGAGGCAAGCCACGATAGTCGTCCCCCGGCTCGATGGTGTTGCCTCGAACCCCCGGGAGGGGCGCGCCATGCGTATCCGTGCCCCGGCGCGCCCCTCCCGGGGCCCAAATACAGGGCCAGAAAAGGGATCGCATGAAGCTCTTTCTCGACGGCGAGATCGCCCGGTTCGTCCGCATCGCCCCCGCCGCGGATCTCGAGCTGGCAGTTGTCATCCCGACGTTCAACGAGCGCGCGAACGTGCCGTTGCTGATCGAGAAGCTGGATGCGGCGCTGAAGGGGCGGAACTG
>NZ_JAASQV010000003.1:111537-484169 GCF_011761945.1 Sphingomonas leidyi | reverse complement strand
GGTTCGTCTGCGCCGCGTCCTTCGGCATGTTCTCGAGAACGGTGGCGACGGCTGCTTCGAGCGCGATCGTGATCTTCGACATTGCGTATCCCCTGTTTCGTCCGGGCCCGCCGGGTCTCGGCTGCCGTTCACAGGGGCAACATGGCTTCTAATCCTTTAACAGATCCCTTAAAATCCTATATGTAGTCCTACCAGTCATGGATTTTCGCCATGACGAGGCGCTCCGCACAAAGTGCGGAAAATACATGATATTAATGGAGATCCGCGCCTGAAAGGCTGCCGGTGCCATTATTATAGGATAAAATAATTTAGCCGGCGAATTGTTCCGGGCGGATTCGACGATCGATGAATCCGAGCAGCCATTGGCGGTGCGCCTGGGTGGCGTTGCCCGCCGTGGCGATTCGGTGATCGGCCGCACCGCCGCCGATCTGGGCGGCCAGCAGCATGCGCGCCCGGCCCGGCTCGATCCCCCCGGCGAGGAACTTCTTCGCGTCGCCGAGCCCCAGATGATGCGTGAGATAGGCCGACTTCGCCAATGTCTCGGCATCGGTGTGGACGCGGATGCCCGATTGCTCGAGCCGCGAAAGGTTGAACTTGGCGAGATCGGCAACGCCCAGGATCGAGGCCTGGCCGTCATAGCGCAATGCCAGCAGCGCGCTACGCGCGCCGGGCAGCACCTGGCCGCGCCCGTCGAGCCAGCCGCGATCGGCAGCCAGCTGGTTGAGCCAGGTGCCCGAGGTTTCGGCGAGATGCTCCCAGGTGCCGCTGAGGAACTGGCCGAGCCCGGCGGCGCTCGAGCGCGGATTGCGCGACATGGTGTTCCAGCTGCCGTCGCGCCCCTTGGCGGCTTCGGCGTCGACGATGGCGGCCAGCGCGGTCGCGGGAATGCCGGTGCGTGCCTCGGCCATGGTCAGGGCCGGCGCAAAGCGGGTGTTGGCGCCGAGCGCGAGGCCGGAGACCACCGCGCCCCTGGCGACCGAGACGGTAGTCTCGGTACCCATCGCGGCGGCCATGGCGCGGCTGCGTTCCTCGGCGGTGTCGCCGATCGCGCCGCGCAGATCCTCGATACAGTCGTCGGCGAAATCCTTGCCGACGCCTTTCCGGTGACAGGCACAGGCGCAACCGCAATTGCATCCCTGCACGCCGTTCGTCTGGCCGTTGACCCGGCCGCCGAGCAGGTCGAGCAGCGAATCGCCGCTGAGGCCGGTCTGGCCGATGCCGTTGCCCTTGCGGTCGTCGCGCTCGCCATCGCCGAGCGCGGCGCGCCACAAGCGGCTGGCGAGCTCGGTCTGCGCCTCGGTGTAGATCACCTTGGCACGGTTTGCGGGGCTGAGCTGGGAGAGGTCCGCGCGCGGAATCATGCGCTGCGCTCCGCATTGCGACGCGCCACGACCAGCTTCGCGGCGGCGATATCGTCGATCATCGCCTGCTCGGCGCCGGCCGCGGCGCGCTCGGCCTCGTCCTTGAAGCGATCCGCCGCGCCTTCGATGGCGCGCATCGTGCCATAGGCTTCCACGGCCTGGGCGCGCAGATGGGTGAGCCGCCCATGGGCGAGTTGCGACTGGCGATCGAGCCGGGCGCGCTCGGCCTTCATCCGCAACGTCCAGGCGTCGCTGGCGATCGGTACGGTGGCGGCGAGCGCGCGCTCCTCGCGCATGCGGATCTCGTGGGCCCGGGTCTGGTGGTTGAGCGTGCTGATCGTCTCGATCTCGACGCTGATCGACACCTTCACCGTGTCGACCTCGCGGCGCTGGACGCGCAGTGCGGTGTCGAACGGGGTCATTCGTCCATCTCCATGCTCAGCGCGACGATCTCGCCGAGCGCGGCGAAGGCGGCATCGGCATTGCCCTCGTCATTCTTGCCCTGGTTGAGCATCGCCTCGATCTGCGGGGCGAGCGCCACCGCGCGGTCGACCTCGGGCGAGGAGCCGGCCTTGTAGGCGCCGAGCCGGACCATCTCTTCCATGTCGGAATAGGTGGAGAGCAGCTTGCGCGCGCCGACGCGGATGTCGTTCTGCGCGTCGTCCATGCAGTGCGGCAGGGTGCGCGAGACCGATTTGAGGATGTCGATCGCCGGATAGCGGCCGCGCTCGGCAATCGCGCGACGCATCACGACGTGACCGTCGAGAATGCCGCGTACCGCATCGGCGACCGGCTCGTTATGGTCGTCGCCGTCAACCAGCACGGTGAACAGGCCGGTGATCATGCCCTTGCCCGGCGCACCGGGGCCGGCGCGCTCGAGCAGGCGGGGCAGCTCGGCGAAGACGGTGGGGGTATAGCCCTTGGTCGCCGGCGGCTCGCCGCTGGCCAGGCCGATCTCGCGCTGCGCCATGGCGAAGCGGGTGACCGAGTCCATCAGGCACAGCACGTTGAGGCCCTGGTCGCGGAAATGCTCGGCGACGGCGAGCGTGGTCCAGGCGGCCTGGCGGCGCATCAGCGCCGGTTCGTCCGACGTGGCGACGACGACGACCGAGCGGGCCATGCCCTCGGGGCCCAGATCGTCCTCGATGAATTCCTGCACTTCGCGGCCGCGCTCGCCGATCAGGCCGATCACCGCGACGTCGCACTGGGTCCAGCGCGCCAGCATCGAGAGCAGCACCGACTTGCCGACGCCCGAGCCCGCGAACAGGCCGAGCCGCTGGCCGCGGCACAGCGGGACGAACAGGTCGAGCGTCCGCACCCCGGTCTCGATCCGCTCGCCCACCCGGGCGCGATTGGCGGCGGCGGGGGGCGGGGCCTTGATGGGCTGCGGATCGGCGCCGTTGGGAAGCGGGCCGAGCCCGTCGACCGGGCGGCCGAGCCCGTCGACCATCCGCCCGAGCCAGGCCTGGGAAGGGCGGACGCTGAACTGGCCGGCGCCGAGTTCGGCGCGCGCGCCCAGGCCCACGCCCTGCGGATCGACGAAGGGAAGGCAGAGCGCGACTTCGCGGTCGAGCGCAGTCACTTCCGCCTGGACGATGCCGCCCGGCGCGGCGATCTCGATGCGGCTGCCGATCTGTGCGGCGCCGGCGAGCCCTTCCACTTCGATCAGCGCGCCGCGCACGGCGACGACGCGGCCGAAGCGGCGATCGGGCGTCATGTCCCGGATCGCACGGGCTGCGCTGGCGAGCGTCTGCACCTTGCGGCCCTCAGGCTGCCTGCGGGGCGGCGAGGGCGTCCTCGAACGCGATCACCTCGCGCGCGGTGGCCAGTGCCTTGTAATATTCGCCCTGGGCGATCTCGCTGGCGAAGCGGATACAGGCCGACTTGGCTTCCGGCACCTCGAGCGCGACGACCAGTGCGCCGACCAGCCCGACCACGATATCGTGGTGGCCGTCCCGGTTCGCCGGATCGATATAGGCGAGCATCGCGGCGAAATAGAGCTGGCGCGCGGGGGTGGTCGCTTCCTCGGGGCGCATGACCTCGCGCCCGCGCAGGATCGATACCTGGTTCTCCACGGCGATCTGGGTGCGGCCCACCGCGCGGATCACCGCGCCGTTGACGATCGCCTTCTCGCCGTCGCGAAGGGTGATGCGGAGCATTGGGGAACAGCCTTTCGTTCGTCTGGCTGCATTATAGGATGTCTTTCGCGTTGCCGGCGCCGCACCCGGCAAATTTTGCCCAGCGTATATCTTTGCGCCCTGCTTTGGGTCTTCGCTTCGCTCATCCTACAATTGAGGCGTGGCCCGCGCGCGTTCCGTGGGCATCGACGGGAGTTAACGTCTTGAGCCTCTATTCCGCTCTCTATGCCGGCGTCTCGGGCCTCAACGCGCAGTCGAGCGCGATGGCGGCGGTTGCCGACAACATCACCAACATCAACACCATCGGCTACAAGGGCGTCGAAGCCCAGTTCAAGACGATGGTGACGGATGGTCGCGCCCGCTCGAGCTATTCGGCCGGCGGCGTCGTCGCCGCGCCGATCGCGATGATCTCGAAGCAGGGCATGATGCAGGCTTCGAGCAACAGCACCGACATCGCGATCGACGGCAAGGGCTTCTTCGTCACCCGCACCGCCGCCGGCGGCCAGGGCGAAGTCGCCTTCACCCGCGCCGGTTCGTTCCGCGCCGACGAGGAAGGCTATCTGAAGAACCCGGCGACGGGCCTGTACCTCTATGGCTATCGCCTCGATGCCGAGGGCAAGTACGTCAACACCGGCAATCTCGACGATCTGGAGGCGATCCGCGTCAGCGACCTGACCGGCACCGCGGCGGCGACGTCGCGCATCCAGGCGCGCATCAACCTCAACACCGCGACCGACGTCTCGCCCGCCGCGGCCGGCTACACCAAGGGCGACCTGGCGAAATATGCCGCGAACAACAGCTACACGCCGAAGACCGAGAACCAGTTCCAGCGCTCGTTCACCGTCTACGACCAGCAGGGCGGCTCGCACACGCTGAACATGGCCTTCATCAAGACCGGCCCGAACGCGTGGAAGGCGGAAGTCTATTCCAACCCCCCCGGCGACGTCATGGACACCAGCGTCACTCCGGCGGTGAAGAGCACCAGCGGTTTCATCGCCGGCGGCGACGTCAATTTCAAGCCGGACGGCAGCCTCGACCTCCCGGCGGGCAGCTGGCTGAACAGCGCGCTGAACATCACCTATTCCAACCAGGCGGCCTCGGTGCCGATCAAGCTGGAGATGGGTAGCGACGGCAAGATCGACGGCCTGACCCAGTTCGGCCAGCCGAGCTCGCTGATCTCGGGCAATACCGACGGCGGCACGCTGGGCAATCTGTCGCAGATCGAAATCACCAAGGAAGGCGTGGTCAACGCGGTGTTCGACGACGGCACCACCCGTTCGGTGTTCCAGCTCCCGCTGGCGACCTTCCAGAACCCGGACGGCCTCACCCGCGTGTCCGGCAATGCCTATACCGCCAGCCGGCTGTCGGGCGGCTTCACCCTGAACGAGCCGGGCGAGCTGGGTGCGGGCGCCATCGCGGCGAACTCGCTCGAGGCCTCGACGGTCGATCTGGCGGGCGAGTTCACCAACATGATCCGCTTCCAGCGCGCGTATAGCGCGTCGTCGAAGATCATCACGACGGTGGACGACATGCTGCGCGAAGTCAGCGACCTCAAGCGCTAACGCCAAGAGAACGTAGGGGAACATGGCGCTCAACGACATTCTCGGTACCGCGGTGTCCGGCCTGGCGGCAGCCCAGGCCGGCCTCCGCGCGGTTTCCAACAACATCGCGAATGTCGGGGTGGCCGGCTATGCGCGCGAGCGCGTCAACCTCACGACGGGCGTGGTCTCGGGTCAGGTCAGCGGCGTCGTGGTGGGCGAGCCCACCCGCGTTGCCGATCGTTTCCTCGAGGCGACGGTGTACAACCGGGCGGGCGATTACGGCCGCACCGAAGTGACCGCCAACTATCTCGACCGCCTGCAGGCGCTCCTCGGGCAGCCGGGGGCCTCTTCCGGCCTGTCGGCGCGCCTCGACGCGGTCTCGGCCTCGGCGGTGGCGATGACCGGCTCGCTGGGCTCCACGCAGACGGTGGCGCAGTTCACCAACGACGTGCAGGACGCGATCAGCTCGATGCAGCAGATGGACAATGACGTGTCCCAGCTGCGCTCCGACGTGGAATCGGAGGTCGGCTACTCGGTCGACAAGATCAACACCCTGCTCAAGCGCATCTACGACCTGAACGGCACGGTGGCGCAGGCGACCGGCCTTGGCCGCAGCGCCGGCGGTGCGGCCGATCAGCGGATGAGCGCGATCGAGGAGCTGAGCGGGCTGATGCAGGTCACTGTCCGCGATCAGGCGGACGGTCGCGTCACCATCGAGACGGCCAATGGCCAGATGCTGCTCGACAAGCGCCTGCGGCAGCTTTCCTATCCCAGCGCCGGAGGGGCTTCGCAGCCGACCTATCCGGCGATCGAGATCCGTTTCGCCCAGCCCGACGCGGCCACCGGCGACAAGATCGATTCCGCTGCGATCGGTGGCAAGCTGGGCGGGCTGCTCGATCTGCGCGATCGCGCGCTGCCGGCATTCTCCGAGCAGCTCGGCACGTTGTTCACCGGCCTGTCGCAGGCGCTGAATTCGGTATCGAACGCGGGCAGCACCGTGCCGCCTCCGGCCGCGCTCATCGGCCGCAACAGCGGCATGGCGGGCAGCGATCGCCTGGGCTTCGCCGGCGCGGCGACCTTCGCGGTCACCAAGGCGGACGGCACGCTGGTCGCCAGCACCAAGATCGATTTCGACGCGCTCGGCCCGAACGCGACGATCGACGACATGGTCACCGCGATCAATACCGGCCTTGGCGGCGCCGGCACGGCCAGCTTTGCCGATGGCAAGCTCAGCATCGTCGCCAATGGCGCCGGCAACGGCGTGGCGATCGGCCAGGACGCGACCAAGCCCAGCGCGCGCGCCGGGCAGGGCGTCTCCCAATTCTTCGGGCTCAACGATCTGGTCCGCAGCGACAGCTCCTCGCTGGTGCCTTCGGGCTTCGCGGCCGGCGATCCGCATGGCTTCGCTACCGGCGAGACCACGCAGATCGTGCTGCGCGACAGCTCCGGCCGGGCGCTGACCAGCTACACGCTGACGCCCGCCACCGGCGGCACGTTCGGCGACCTCGTCAACGATCTGAACGGCAGCCCGCTCTCCAATTTCGGCACCTTCTCGCTGGACGATAGCGGCCGCCTGCGCTTCGCCCCGGCGGCAAGCGTTGCCGGCGCGACGCTCTCGATCCCGGCGGACTCGACCAATCGCCTCGGCACCGGGCGCTCCTTCGCCCAGATGATGAACCTCACCGGCGCGTCGAGCGGGCTCGGCAGTGCGCAGGTGCGGCCCGATATCCTCGCGGACTCCTCCAAGCTCGGCCTCGCCCGGCTGCAGGACGTCGCGGCCGGCGCCAAGGCGCTCGGCTCCGGCGACACGCGCGGAGCGACGGCCTTCGTCAACAAGCTCGGCAGCGCGATCGATCTCGGCAAGGACGGCAAGTCGACCGTCGATGCCTTTGCCAGCAACCTGATGGGCCGGATCGGCCTCGATGCGAACCAGGCCAAGGGCCAGCTCGCCGATGCCACGGCGCGCCGCGATGACGCGATCACCCGCCGCGACAGCTTCGCGGGCGTCAATATCGACGAGGAACTCTCGCAGATGGTGGTGCTGCAGAATAGCTATTCGGCCGCCGCGCGCGTGATCTCCACCGCGAACGACATGTACGACACGCTCCTCGGCATGCTCCGATAGGGCCGGAAGAAGAAGGGAAGACCCATGACCCGCGTTGCCACGATTCCGCTCCAGCGCACCATGGCGAGCGCGATCTCGCGTGCGCAGGAGCAGCTGGCCGACACCCAGCGGCAGCTCTCGACCCGCAAGAAGGCCGCGACCTTCGCCGATCTCGGCACCGAGGCGGTGCGCAATCTCTCCGCGCACTCGCTGCTGGCCCGCCAGGACGCGCAGGCCACCGTGTCGAAGCGGGTCGGCACCACGCTCTCGCTCTACCAGGCCAATCTCGAAGGCATCGACGATGCGACCTCGGATCTGCGCACCAGCCTGATGAAGGCCGTCGGCACCGGCGATTCCGCCGGCCTGCAGGAAGCGATCCAGACCGCCTTCGATCAGTTCCGCACCTCGCTCAATGCTTCGGAGGGCGGCACGCCGCTGTTCGGCGGCAGCCAGGTCGATCAGGCGCCCTTCTCGGTGGACACGCTCGCCCAGGCGGCGACCACGCCGGGCGCCAGCGCCTTCCACAACGACACGGTGCGCGCCAATGCGCGCGTAGCCGACGGCGTGGACATCAGCTACGGCGTCGGGGCGAGCGAGATCGGCGCCAATCTCTACGAGGCGTTCCGCACGCTCGGCCAGGCCGGCGACATCGGCACCAAGCCCACCGACGCGCAGATGGATGCGATCAAGCAGGCAGTGGCGCAGCTCAATACCGGTCTTGGCGACGTGCGGGCGATCAACGCCGACAACGGCCGCAAGCAGAACCAGGTCGATACGCTGACCGCGCGGGGCGAAGCCCGCGGGCTGGTGCTGCAGGGCGTGATCCAGGACAATGAGGATGCCGATCTCGGCCAGGTCGCGATCGACCTTGCCCAGCAGAAGACCGTGCTCGAGGCGAGTTATTCGGTGTTCGCCCAGCTGTCGGGACTGAACCTGGCCGCCTATCTGAAATAATAGGGCGCAACGCTCTCGCATGCCCGGCAAAGGCCGGGGCCTGGCCATCGTGCCCGGGCCCCGGCCTTCGCCTTGTTGTTCGTGCAGTGCAGGGGAGCTGGCGCAGCCGGCGCGCGTTGCCGCCCGTTCAGGCGCCGGGACCAGCCGCGATGTTGGAACCGCGGCCTTGATCCGCGGTGACGGCGAGAGGCTCAGCCCCCGGCGTCGAGCAGGTCGCCGATCGCGCCCGCCGGGCTCGCCTCCGGGATCGCGCCGATCGCGGCGTCGAGCCTGGCCGGGTCGATCTTGTCGATGCTGGCGGTCAGCATGTCGAATGCGCCGGCGGTCGGCAGGCCCTTGAACGCCGCGGCGTAGCGGCCGTGCAGCGCGCGCAGCCTGTCCTCCCGGCCGAGCATCGCCAGTGCCACCGCATAGCGCAGCACCGCCGCCTGTTGCGGCGCGCCAAGGCCCTTGCCCGGGGGCAGGCCCCTTTCGCTCTCCGTCACGAAGGAGCCCCAGTCCTGGGTGCGCCAATGGATCTCGGCGCGTACCGCCGCGCCGTCCGGCACGCCGTCCAGCGCCGCCGCGGCGGCGTCGTCCTTGCCCAGCCGATGGAACGCCACGGCTTCCATCCGCTTGCGGTCCCAGCGCATCTGGGCGGTATAGCTTGGCTGCTCGGTGGCCTGCAGCGCCTTGAGCGCCAGGTCCGGCCGGCCGGCGAGGATCTGCAGCATCGCCACCCGCACCGAGAGCGGGCCCTGCGCCACGTCCTGCGCACGCTGGGTCAGCTGGTAGGAAAGCAGCTCGGCGGCGCGGGCATAGAGGCCGGCGGCCTGGAGCCGGTCGGCCAGGCGATTGGCGAGCAGGTCGCCATCGCCGCCCGAGGGCGCCAGCTCGCGATAGTCCCAATAGAGGCCGGCGGCCTGGGCGAGCGGCACGCCGCTTTCCGGCGCCAGCACCGCGCTCAGCGCTTGCTGCAACTCGGCGAGCATCGGCCCGGCCTGGGTGCCCAGCTTGAAATAGCGCAGCAGGGTGGCGCCGCTCTTCAGCTCCGCGCGCAGGTCCTGCTGTTCCTTGGCCAGGCCATATTCGATGGTCAGCGCCCGCCGCTCGACCGGGCCGCCGCGCCAGCCGAAGCGCATCGCGTCGAGCTGGCGGATCGCTTCCGGCGGCGCGATCGCATGGCCGGCGATCGACACTTCGATCGCGCCAAGCCGGGCGCCGGCCCGTACTTCGGGCGTGCCGGTGAGGGCCGCGCGCTCGAAGCGCAGCCGGGCCCCCGCCAGGTCCTTCTGCACCAGCAGCGCGCGACCGCGCAGCAGGTTGGCGTCGCCGTTGCGATCGCCGAACAGCTGGAGCCATTGCAGCGCCGGCTGGGGCTGGCCGGCATCGATCGCGGCGCCGGCCGCGGCGAGCATGAAGGGGGCGCGATCGCGCGGGGCGTGGGCGTTGATCGCGCCGCTGGCGCAGGCGATCTGTCCCACCGCTTCGGGCGCGGCGCCCGAATGGGCGAGCGCGCGCATCCGCCAGGCACATGCCTCCGCATTGCCGGAGAGTTCGGCGGTGCTCAGCGATTCCACGGCCTCGGCATCGCGGCCCAGCAGGGTGAGCGCCGCGCCGCGCGCAAGCTGATAGGGGGCGACGAGCGCAAGGTCGGGATCGGCGAGGCGCATCGCCTCGAGCACGCCCAGCGCCTCGGCGCCGCGATCCTGGCCGATCAGGCCCCGGGCAAAGGCCCAGCGCACCGATTGGCGCGTGTCGGGAGTCGCGGTGGCGAGCTGGTGCCACGCCTCGGTGCCGGTGATGCCGGTCCAGCCGTCCGCGCCGGTGATCATCGGCATCTGGGCCAGCGTTGCGGCGAAGCGGGGCAGGGCGACGCTCGGGATGGCGGCAGCCGGCTTGGTTGCGGCCGCCGGAGTGGCGGCGGGAGTGGGGGTGGTGTGCGGGGCAGGCGCGGTGCCCGCTGCAAGGAGCAGCAACAGGCCGCGCATCAGCCGAGCCCGAACGGCCGGATCGCGACGACGACGATGCCGCCGCCGATACAGGCGAGCAGGAAGAGAATGGCGTGCAGCATCGGCAGCCCCGCCTTGGCCGGAGCGGGCGGCGGCGCCGGCGGACGGACGATCTCGGCCGTCTCCTCGATGGTCACCCGCACATTGGGATGCCTTCCATTATCGACGACACGCATCTTTCTCGGGCGCTGATCGTGGCTCAACTCGTCACCTGCTTGCTGATTCCATTCTATTATAGAGGGATGGGTGCCCGATGTGGGCGCCGGGCATGGATATCGGAGGACGGGATTTTGCGACGCGAAACGCTGGTGGCGCTGGGTCTTGCGGCATTGCCGCTGCCGGGCGGTGGCGCGCAGGCCTCGGGCGGCGGCGCCGCCGCGGGCGAGGGCCTGCATCTCGTGACCATGGAAGAGATCACCGTGCCGATCGTCGACGCGGATCGCGTCAACGGCGCGTTGCGCTTCAAGCTGGTGATCGATGCGGGCTCGCCCGAGGTCGCCACCAGGCTGAACGGCGAGATGCCGGTGCTGCGCGCCGCGACGGTGGCGGCGGGACTGGAGTTCGCCCGGCTCAATGCCTCGGCGCTGCGCGCGGTCGATGCCCAGCGGCTCGACCATGACCTGACCGCCGCGCTAAAGGTGGCCGAACCCGGCCTGGTCCGCGTGCTGATCGTCGAAGTCGACGCGCGCACCGGCTGATCGGATTCACGGAAAGGTGCGAATGGGCCGCCCCGGCATCCCGCCCGGGCGGCCCTTTCGCGTCAGCGGCGTGCCGTCGCGGCCGGTCCCATCGCCCGGCCGGGCTGGGCGCGCACGGCCGGCGGCGCCGGGGGATGGGCGGCGTTGCGGCGTGCCATCGCCATGCTGAGCGCGGCGGCGCCCTTGGGCGTCATCGCCGCCATGATCATCGCGGTCGAGCGCTCGCGCATCCGCTGCGCGACCTTCATCTGCACTTCCATGTCGAGCTGCTCGAAGACCACCGCGGCGGCCTTGGGCTTCATCGCCTGGTAGATCCGGGCCAGCTCGTCGAACTGCGAGTCCGCCGGGGAAGGCGCACCGGGCGCGCCGCCCGGGCCCATGCCGGCCTGCAGCTGCGCCTCGTCCTGCTTCCGGCGCGCTTCCACATCGGCGGCGAGCCGGGCCGAGGCGGCCTTGGCAGCCTGTTCGCGCAGGTCGAGCCCGCGCTTGCGGCGGGCGGCGGCGGCATCGCGGTCGCTCATGTCCTGGGTGATCGCGTTGCCGAGCCGGGTCTGGGCCGTGTCCTGCTGGCCGGTCGCGATCGTCGCCGCATTGGCGACCACGGCGAGCCCGGCCACGCCGGCGGTGAGCAGGAGCAGCGAGGGGCGGGCCATCACGCGGCCTCCGCCAGCGGGGCGTCGCCCTCGGCCGCGGCCGCCGGTTCGCCTGCTTCCGCGTCGCGCTGGGCATTGGCCATGCCGACTGCGTTGACGATCCGCTCGGCGGCGGCGTCGGCGATGCCGGTCATCAGGCTCAGCTCGTCGCGCAGCTCGCGGGCGCGCTCGACCAGCTGGGCGTGGCGGGCGCAATCGGTACCCAGCGTGTGCTTCATGTCCGAAAGCACGGCACGGGCCTGGACGGTGGCGACCTGCAGGGCCTCCACCACCTGGGTGAGCGCGCCGTCCTTCACGGTGCGCAGGCTCTTCATCATCCGCACGCTCTGCACGAGCACGGCCATGCACAGGATGATCGTCAGCACATTGGCGAGTAGCGCGATGCTCATTGCTTCACCTTCTTGTCGGAGGAAACGTCGTTGATCAGGCGCACGGCGACCTGGCCGTTGCGCTGGCCGATCTGGCCCTGGGCGAGCTTCACGCCGCCGCAGGCGACGTCGAGAGCATCGTCCGGGCTCTTGTGGAGCGCGATGGTCTGGCCGATCTCGAGGTTGCGCAGGTCGGCGATCGACATTGCCTTTTCGCCCAGCAGCACGCTCATCGAGACGTTGGTCTTGCGCACCTCGGCGGCCATGTGCGCCTCCCAGATGCTGTCGCGGCCGCTCTTCTCGCCCATGAAGCGCTGGAGCAGCTTGTCGCGCACCGGCTCCAGCGTCGCATAGGGGAACACCAGGGTGAACCGTCCGCCGCGCCCGTCCATGTCGACGCGGAAGGTCGCGGTCGCGCAGATGTTGGACACGCCGGCGATCGCGGCGAAGCGCGGATTGGTCTCGATGCGCTCGAGATTCATGTTTACCGGCTCGATCGGGGCGAATGCCTCCGAGAAGTCGTCGAGCGCCAGCGTCAGCATGCGCGAGACCAGGCCGGTCTCGATGGTGGTGAAGGCGCGGCCGTCGATCACCATCGGCGAGCCGCCGCCGCCGCGCCCGCCGAGCAGCGCGTCGACCACCGAGTAGATCAGGTTGGAATCGACGGTGACGAGGCCGTAGCTCTCCCATTCCTCGATCTTGAACACGCCCACCATCGCCGGCAGCGCGACGCGGTTCATGAACTCGCCGAAGCGAGTCGAAGTCACTTCCTCCAGGCTCACGTCGACGCCGTCCGAGGTGAGGTTGCGCATCGAGCTGGCGAAGGAACGCACCACCCGGTCGCACACCACTTCGAGCATCGGCAGGCGTTCGTGGCTGATGACCTTGGATTCGATGACGGCGCGCAGGCCGGACTTGCGGGCGATGGGGCCCACATCGCCGAACAGCGCGTCGATATCGGCCTGGTCGAACACGCCGCCGCCCATCTCGCCCGGGGGGGCGGGGGGATCGGGAAGATCGAAGTCCTCGAGATCGATCATTGCTGCACCAGATCCTGGATGAGGATGTCCTTCACCTGCCCCTCGCCGAGCGTGGCGGTGGCGCGCACCATCATCTCTTCCTTGATGCGGAAGACCGCGGCCGATCCGGACAGGTCCTCGGGGCGCAGCTCGCGCAGGAAGGGCTGGAAGCTGTCCAGCACCAGCGGCAGCTTCTCCTTCAGCCCGTCCGGGGCGATGCCGTCGCCCGGCACGATCATGAAATGGATCCTGAGGAAGCGCGCCTGGCCGTCGGGCGAGCGCAGGTTCACCAGCATCGCGGGCACGTCGACAAAGGCGCCCTTGCCCGCGTCGCCCGCCGCCGCCTCGCCATGGCCGCCGCCGCTCGCCGCGGCTTCCTTTGCGCCGCCATGCGCGTCCTTGGCGCCTTCCGCCTTGGCGCCGGAGCCGGAGAGCATGAAGGCCGCGCCGCCGCCGCCGCCAAGCAGCAGCACGGCCGCCGCGGCGCCGATGAGGATCAGCTTCTTCCTCGATTTGGGCTCGGCCGGCTTCGCGGCTTCGGCGCCCTCCTCGATGATTTCCGGAGACGACATTCCCTGGTGACCTTCCGAAATCTGCGCGCCGACACCGCGTCGGTGCATTTTCTCCTATTATAGGATCAGCGCCCGGCAATTGTTGCCTAGTGCGAATTTTTGAGGGACGTCCGGTGGACATTTCTTCCTATGTGCTGCTGAGCCAGGAAACGGCGCTGCGCCGTCGCATGGACGTGGCGGCGAACAACCTGGCCAACATGAACACGGTCGGCTTCAAGCGCGAGCAGCCGGTCTTCCGCGAATATGTCGAGAAGACGGACAGCGCGGTGAAGCCGGCGAAGCAGACGTCGTTCGTGCTCGATTACGGCGCGGTCCATGATTTCAGCCAGGGCGGCTTCCAGGCCACCGGCAACCCGCTCGACCTGATGATCGAGGGGCAGGGCTATTTCTCGGTCCAGGCGCCCGACGGCAGCACCGCCTATACGCGCGCGGGCCAGCTCAAGATGCTCCCGACCGGCGAGCTCGCCACTTCCACCGGCAACAAGGTGCTGGGCGAGGGCGGCAAGCCGATCACCATCCCGCAGGAAGCGGCCAACCAGGTCTCGATCGGCAAGGACGGCACGGTCAACGGGCCCGGCGGCCCGTTCGGACGCGTCACCGTGACGCAGTTCGACGAGGCCGGCGTCGATCCGCGCGGCGACGGGCTGTTCAGCGGCAGCGGCGGCCGCGAGCTGACCTCGGAGCAGACGCATCTGGCGAGCGGCGGCCTGGAAGGGTCGAACGTCAACGCGATCCAGGAGACCACCGACATGGTGGAGATCCTGCGCGCCTATCAGACCAGCCAGAATCTCTCCCAGAGCATGAACGACATGCGCAAGTCGGCGATCGACCGGCTGAGCAAGGTCGGCTGAACCCCATTACGAGCATAAGGAACTAGCTCATGCGTACGCTTTCCATCGCCGCGACGGGCATGCTCGCGCAGCAGACCAATGTCGACGTGATCTCGAACAACATCGCCAACATGAACACCACGGGCTTCAAGCGCCAGCGCGCCGAGTTCCAGGACCTTCTCTACGAGCAGGTCGTGCGCCCCGGCTCGTCGACCAGCGCGCAGACGATGAGCCCCACCGGCATCCAGATCGGTTCCGGCGTGAAGACCGGCGCGATCTATCGGATCAACGAGCAGGGCTCGACCCAGCAGACCGACAACCAATACGACCTGGCGATCCAGGGCCATGGCTATTTCCAGATCACGCTGCCCGACGGCACCACCGGCTATACCCGCGACGGCTCGTTCGGCGTGTCGGACCAGGGCGAGCTGGTCAATTCGGACGGCTTCCCGGTCCAGCCGGGCATCACCGTGCCGCAGAACGCGGTGAGCGTGAACGTCTCGAAGACCGGCCAGGTCGATGTCGTCCTCTCGGGCAACCCGACGCCGCAGACGCTCGGCCAGCTCCAGCTCGCCACTTTCGTCAACGAAGGCGGCCTGGAGGCCAAGGGCGGCAACCTGTTCCTCGAGACCTCGGCCTCGGGCGCGCCGATCGCCGGCGCCCCGGGCGATCCCGGCTTCGGCACGCTGATGCAGGGCTATGTCGAGGCTTCGAACGTCAATCCGGTGGCCGAGATCACGGCGCTGATCACCGCGCAGCGCGCCTATGAGATGAACAGCCGCGTGGTGAAGACCGCCGACGAGATGCTGGCCACGACCAGCCAGCTGCGCTGATGCTCGGCGTTCTCGGCCTCGCGCTGCTCGCCTTCGCCGCGCCCGAGGACGTGCCGGTCGCCGTGCTCGGCCATGCCGTGCAGAAGGGCGACCGGATCGAGGCGGGCGACTTCGCGGTCGAGCAGCGCCCCGCCGCCACCGCGCGCGGCGCGCTCACCATCGACCAGGCCTCGGGCATGGAAGCCGCGCGCAACCTGCCCGCCGGCACGGTGGTGCGCCAGGCCGATCTGATGCGCCCGCAGATGGTGCGGCGCGGGGAGCCGGTGACGATCCGTATCGTCAGCGGCCCGCTGATCATCACCGCGGCGGGCCGCGCGCTCGGCGGCGGCTCCAGGGGCGAGGCCGTCCGGGTCGTCGCCAATGCAACCAATCGCACGCTGGACGGGGTCGTCGAGGCCACGGGCGCCGTGCGCATCGTCACGCCTTGAGGGAAGCTATCATGCGCAAGATCATTCTCGCGATGGCCGTCTGCGCCACGCTTTCGGGTTGCGGCGCCGTCGGGCGCCTGAAGCAGGTGGGCAAGGCCCCCAAGCTTTCCGAGATCCAGCCGGTCGAAGTGGCGGAGGTCGAGCCGTCGCTGGCGATGCCGGCCGAGCGGGTCCGTAGCGGCGCTACCACCACCGCCGCTGTCCAGCCGCAGGGCAGCAGCAGCGCCTCGCTGTTCCGCACCGGCGCCGGCGCGCTGTTCCGCGACCAGCGCGCGAACAAGACCGGCGACATCCTGACGATCCGGATCAACATCGCCGACAAGGCGGACCTGGGCAACAACACCTCGCGCACCCGCGGCGGCAGCGAGAGCGGCGGCCTGGGCGGCCTGCTGGGCATCAGCCCGGTGAAGAAGCTGCTCGGCGCCGACGCCAATGCCGCGCTCGAGACCAATTCGGGCTCGAAATATGCCGGCGGCGGCACCACCGCCCGTTCGGAGACGATCAACATGACGATGGCCGCCATCGTCACCCAGGTGCTCCCCAACGGCAATCTGATGATCAAGGGCCGCCAGGAAGTCCGCGTGAACTTCGAGATGCGCGAGCTGATCATCACCGGCCTCATCCGCCCCGAGGACATCGCCCGCGACAATTCGATCCGCCATTCGCAGATCGCCGAGGCACGCGTGATCTATGGCGGCAAGGGCCAGCTGACCGACGCGCAGCAGGCGCGCTGGGGCCAGCAGATCTATGACGCGCTCTTCCCCTTCTGAGCCGTCGCCAGCTTTGGAGAGGATCGCCTCGCAGCCCGCGCTGCGGGGCGATTTTCCTTTCTCCCCCTCCGCTCGCGGGGAGAGGGGAAGGACGACAAGCTCCCGGAATTCCTTGCCCACCACGCCTGGAAACGATGGTTAACTCTTTGCTAACCATCTAAATTCTCCAGGTAATTTTGGTCATCCTATAATTCTTCCCACAATGATGATGCGGGCGTACCGATCACGTTCCGTCGCGGGCCGGCGTCACCGGTCCGGGTCGCAGAAGCGGCCCTTCGATCCAAGAAGGATAGGGAAATGGCATTTTCGGTTAACACCAACGTCGGTGCGATGGCGGCTCTCCAGAGCCTCAACGAGACCAACCGGGGCCTGTCGCAGGTTCAGAGCCGCATCAACACCGGCCTGAAGGTTGCGTCGACCAAGGACGACTCGGCTTCGTACACGATCGCTCAGGGCCTGCGTGGCGACATGGGCGGCCTCGCTGCCGTGTCTTCGTCGCTGAGCCGCGCCAAGAGCGTGACCGATGTGGCGGTGGCTGGCGCCGAGCAGATCTCGGACGTCGTGAACCAGATGAAGGCGAAGGCCTACCAGGCCGCCGACGCCGGCATCGACACGTCGACCCGTGACGCGCTCAACGCGGACTTCGTTGCCCTGCGTGACCAGATCACCACGATCGTGAACTCGTCTGACTTCAACGGCACGAACCTGCTGAAGGCTTCGGGCGGCACCGTGACGGCCCTGCAGTCGCTGCAGGACTCGAACACCGGCTCGACCACCTGGGATCCGGACTCGCTGAGCGTCACCAACCAGGGTCTCGACCTTGGCGGCTCGGTCGTCACGATCGCTTCGGGCGGCAGCATCAGCACCCAGGCTTCGGCGCAGGCGATGATCGACACGATCACCACGACCCAGGCGAACCTGAAGACCAGCCTCAGCACCCTCGGCGCGGCTTCGCGCAAGATCGATGCTCAGGCGACCTTCACCAGCAAGCTCTCCGACGTGATCGAGGGCGGCATCGGCAACCTTGTCGACGCCGATCTCGCCAAGGAATCGGCGAAGCTGCAGGCGCTGCAGGTCAAGCAGCAGCTCGGTGTGCAGGCTCTGTCGATCGCCAACCAGGCGCCGTCGACCATCACCTCGCTGTTCCGTTAAGGCCGGACTTTTCCCTGGAGTCTATGGCCCTGACGAGGAGGCCGGGACGCAAGTCCCGGCCTCCTTTTTCGTGCCCGCAATTTTCTTGCGCGCGCCGCCCCGCCAATTGGTTGACGCCTCTATAATGATCCCAAGAGGAGAATAGAGCCTTGTTTCCCAGGATCAGAGAAATCACTGATGCGTTCGGCGGCCGGCTCCAGGTGAGCGTCGAGGAGCATCCCTCGGGCGCGCTCGTGGTGCTCGAGCGGCCGGACATGGCCGGCCGGCCCCGCGTGATGCTCGACGGTTACGGCGTCGACATCCTGTCGGGCTACATCATGTCGGCGCGCCTTGCCGTGCCGCACGATCTGCCCGACGAGCATATCGATGGCGTGTTCGCCACGCGCTTCCGCCTGGGGCTCGATCCCTGCGCCGCGCTCGCGCTCCATCAGTCGGACGGTCCGGCGCTCGATATCCCGGCGCCTTTCTGGGATCGGCTCTATGCCGAACTGTGCCTGGTCGCGGCGCATGCCCGCGAGCTCGGGCGGCGGGCGGAAGCGCGGGTCCATTGATTCCGCAAAACCACATACGGGCTTGCCCGTACTACGCCGCAAGCCGGCTTTGAGGCATTTAATACAAAATTCACACGAACAGGTCGGGGGCAGACAAATGGGCGTTGGTGAAATCAGGCAGGGTTTGGAAGCGGCGACCGGCTACACGGTGACGTTAACGCTAACGGTCGAGGATGCGCGGGCGCTCTGGGCCGCCGCCGCCGATCGCGCGCTGGCCGCGCCGGGCACGACGCTGGCCGACGTGCTCGACACGATCGGCCCGCGCGAGGATCCGTCGATCGCCGATTGCATCGCCATGCTCACCGCGCCCGCCGCATTGCCCGGTTGCGCGCTGGACGCCTATGAAGTGGCCGAAGCCGGGGATGAGCTGCCGCCGATGCGGATCATCCAGCTGCCCACGCAGCCGATCCTGCGTGCCGCGCACGCCTGATCCCACATCCGTTTCGAAGATCGCGAACGGGGCCCGTTGGGCCCCGTTCTGCTGTTCGGCCCGGCTCGGGGTCCAAAAGAAAAGCGGGCCGGTGGAGGATCCGGCCCGCTCGGTTAAGCGAAGGAAGAACAAGGCGCCGCGGCGCCGGCCGAGAGACGGGCGGATCGCGAGGGGATTGATACGTCCGCCCGCCTCTCTGATTCCATTATAGAGGCGGGGAAGCGGCGCCCCAAACGCCCGGCCCTCAGGGAAACCCCTGGGATATGGTCCCGATCGACATTCGGAGCGGGAACCGATCCACGCCGTCACTCCGGCCTAGGCGCCGCTATTGCCGCTACCCGTGCCCGTGCCCGTGCCGGCCCCGGCGCCGCCGATGCGGATGAGCTTGCCCGCCTCGACCTGGCTGCCGTTCACCGTCACCAGCACCGCGCCGTTGCTGAGCTGCACGTCGCTGACCGTGCCGATGCTGTGGACCGTGCTGGTCAGCTGGGTGCCCGAACTGTCGAGCGCCTTGAGCGACAGCGAATATTTGCCGGCCGGCATCTCGCGGCCGCCCGAGGTCAGGCCGTCCCAGGCGAGGGTGCCGCTATTGCCGGTCACCTGGACGGTGCGGGTGTCGACGACCTTGCCAGACGCGTCGCTGATCGTCGCGACCACGGAGGCGGCGTCGCGCGGCGTGCTCCAGCTCCACTGCGCCGCCTGGGTGCCGGTGAGCCCGGCGACAGGCGAGTCCACTTCCACCGCGCGGCCGATCAGCGACGAAGCCTGGGTGAGGTTCTGGGTGCCCAGCGCCGACAGGATCGACTTGAGCGTGTTGGTCTGCGCCATCGACTGCTCGACCTGCGAATATTGCACCAGCTGCTGCGTATACTGGGCCGTGTCCATCGGGCTCAGCGGGTCCTGGTTCTGCATCTGCGTGGTCAGCAGCTTCAGGAACATCGTGAAGTCGCCGTTGAGGCCGGTGCTCGACGCATTGGCCGTGCCGTTCGTTGCCGGCGTGTTGGTCGCGGTGTTGACGGTAGTCATGCTGGCTGCTCCTAGGCGAGAAGGTCGACCTGCCCGTCGCCGCGGATGCTGCGATAGGCGATGTCGGCCGTATCGGGTTCGTCGTTGCCGGCGCGTCGGCCGGCGGAGGAATTCTGGTTCTGCTGTTGCGGCTGCTGCTGCGCCTGCGCGTTGCCGTCGCCGGTGCGGCTCTCGAAGCGGAAGCTCTGCGCGTCGGCGCGGATGCCCGCCTGGTCGAGTGCGCGGCCGAGATCGGGCGCGTCCTGGCGGAGCAGGTCGAGCGCATGGGCGCTATCCGCGCGCACCGTGGCGCGCAGCGTGCCGGCATCGTCGAACGACAGCGTCACCTCGACCTTGCCGAGATTGTCCGGGCTCAGCCGCACGCGCAGCATCTCCTCGCCGGCCTCCACCTTGTGCGCGATCTCGACGCCGAGCGCCTGGCCGAGATGACCGGGCCGCGCGGCGACCACCGGTTCGGCCGTTGCCATGGCGGGTGCCGCCTGGCCGCGGGAAGCGTCGGGGGCGGCATGCGGTGCGGCGGGCGCGGCATGCGCGTCGTGGCGCAGCGCGAATGCCGGCGCCTGGCCAGCCTCGTCGCCCGGCATATTGTCCTTCCCGCCGCCCGGCTTGCCGGCCATCGCCGAAACTGCTGCCTCGACCTTGTCGTTGCCGGCTGCCGGCTCGGGGGCGGGCGCCGCGCCTGGGTTCCCGCGCACGACATCGGCCTTGCGCGCAGGGGGCAAGGCGTCGCCGGTCTGGCGCGCCGGCAAGGGCTGCGGCCTCGTCGCGAGCTCGGGACGCGGGGGCGCCTGGGTCAGGGCGACCGCGACCATGTCGGCGGCCTGCGCAGTGTCCGGGATGGCGGCGGGAGCGGCGGCGGGCGGCTCCTCGCCGAGGTTCGCCGGGCGCGGGCCGCGCTTGATCGGAGCCCTCGGCGCTTCCGGCTGCGCGGCCTGGGCTTGCTCGCCCGTCTCGGCGGCCGGGGCGGGAGGCGTGTCGATCGCCGGTTCGGCGGGTTCGGCGGGCAAGGGCGCGGGCAGGGCGCTCGCCGCCGGCTTGGCCGGCCTGGCCTCGGTGCCCGGCAGGGGCGGCTTGTCCGGTGTGGCGGCGGGATCTTCCGCCACCGCGGGCAGCGAGCCCGCCAGAGGCTGCGCTTCCGCCCGTACGGCAGGCTGTGCTTCCGCCGGCAGGGCGGGCTGCGGCGGCGCCCCCTCGACCGGCGGAGCTTCCGCGGCCGCCGCCGGCGCGGCAGTGGTGAGGAGTTGCGCCATGCTCAGCGGCGCGGCGGGCGCCAGCACGTCATTGGCGGCCGGTGGCGGCGTGGGGCCGGTGCCGGCCGAACTGGCCGGTGCGCCGAGCATTTGCGCGAAGCCGAAGCCGGCAACGGAGTCGGCGCTCGTTGCGCCGAGGAGGCTCGCGGGAAACCCGATAGTGTTTATCTGCATGCACGCGCCTCATGAGCGGGCATGGGGCCCGCAATCTTCATTATAGGATGTTCGCCGCCGAAACGGTTCGCGTTCAGCCGATCGTGCCGAGCGCGCGGATGCGGGCGCGGGCATGGATCTCGTTCTGGGAGAGCACCACCGTCGCCGGGCGCACCCGCTCGATGATCGAGCGGACGAACGGGCGGATCGCCGGGCTGGTCAGCATGCACGGGATCTCGCCGTCCTGCGCCAGCCGGTCATAGGTCTCGCGGACATGCGCGATGAACTTGTGGAGCGACGAGGGCGCCATCGCCAGCTGGCGTTCGTCACCCTGGCCCAGGATGCTCTCCGCGAACTCCTGGTCCCATTCGGGCGACAGCGTCACCACCGGTATCGCCTCGCCGCGCACTTGCGACGCGCTGATCTGCCGGGCCAGACGCGAGCGGACATGCTCGGTCATCTGGGTCAGGTTGCTGGTCAGCGGCGCGGCTTCGGCAATGCCTTCCAGGATCGTCGGCACGTCGCGGATCGAGATGCCTTCGCCCAGCAGGTTCTGCAGGATGCGCTGCACGCTGGAGATCGAGACCTTGGCCGGGATGATGTCGGCGACCAGCTTCTCCGAATCCTTGTGGACTTCGGTCAGCAGCTTCTGGGTCTCCGCATAGGAGAGCAGGTCGGCGATGTTCTCCTTGACCAGCTCGGTCAGGTGCGTGGTGATGATCGTGCCGCACTCCACCACGGTGAGCCCGCGGAAGCCGGCTTCGTCGCGCAGCTCGCGATCGATCCACAGGGCGGGCAGGCCGAACACCGGTTCGGTGGTCGGCTCGCCGGGCAGGCCGGCCGGGCCGCCGCCCGGATTGATCATCAGCAGCTTGTCGACGCGGATCTCGCCGCGCGCCGCCTCGGTCTCCTTGATCGTGATGACATATTCGTTGGGCTTCAGGCCCATATTGTCGATGATGCGGACCGAGGGGAGCACGAAGCCGAAATCGGTCGCCATCTGCCGGCGCAGCGCGCGGACCTGGTCGTCGAGGCGCGGCTCGCGCTGCTCGTCGTTGATCATCGGCAGCAGCGCATAGCCGATCTCGATGCGCACCGCGTCGATCGCCAGCGTCTGCGAGATCGGCTGCTCGACCACGGCGGCCTGGGCCTGTTCCTGCGCGGCGACGGCCTTTTCCAGCGCGGCCCTGGCGGCTGCCTTCCTGCTCATCCGCCAAGCGACGAAGCCCGATGCGGCGGAGAAGACGGCGAAGGGCAGGAAGGGCATGCCCGGCATGATGGCGAGCGCGCCCATCAGGACCGAGACCATGCCGAACGCCTTGGGATAGCGGCCCAGCTGGTCGCCCAGCGCGGCGCCGGTCTTGCCCTTCACACCGCCCTTGGAGACGAGCAGGCCCGCGGCGATCGAGATGATGAGCGCCGGGATCTGGCTGACCAGGCCGTCGCCGGCGGTCAGGGTCGTATAGGTGTGGAAAGCCTCGCCGATGGGCACGCCATGCGAGACGACGCCGATGGTCAGGCCGACGACGATGTTCACCGCGGTGATCAGCAGGCCGGCAATCGCATCGCCCTTCACGAACTTCGAGGCGCCGTCCATCGCGCCGTAGAAGCCGCTCTCGGCCTCCACTTCGGCGCGGCGGGCCTTGGCCTGATCCTCGTTGATCATGCCGGCGGAAAGATCGGCGTCGATCGCCATCTGCTTGCCGGGCATCGAATCCAGGCTGAAGCGCGCCGCGACTTCGGCGATGCGCCCGGCGCCCTTGGTGATGACGACGAAGTTGATGACGATCAGGATGATGAAGATGGTGAGCCCGATGATCACCTCGCCGCCCATCAGGAACTCGCCGAACGCCCCGATCACGCCGCCGGCGGCATCGGGCCCCTCGTGCCCATGGGTGAGGATCAGGCGGGTCGAGGCGAGGTTGAGGCCCAGGCGCAGCATCGTCGCCACCAGCAGGATCGTCGGAAAGGCGCTGAGCTCCAGCGGCTTCTCGATGAACAGGGCGGTCATCAGGATCATCACCGATACGGTGATCGACAGCGCCAGGCCCAGGTCGAGCAGCCAGCCGGGGATCGGCAGGATCAGCATCGCGATGATCGCGACCACGCCGCCCGCGAGCGCGATGTCGCGGTTCAGGCCGAGCTTGTTCAGGAAGTTCAGGATCGCGGGGGGCATCAGGGGCGTGCTTTCCAAATGGCCTTGGCAGGCGCCGAGGCCGACTGGCCCAGCGTGAAGCGATTGCAGGGCGTCGCGGAGGGCAAGCCCTCCACCGTCTCCGCCGCGGCCTGCGGAAGGTGCAGCCGCTGGAGGGCGAAGAGCGGGTGCGGGCTCATGCCGCCGGCGGAACGGCGATGCCGCCCTCGATGAACGTCCGCAGCTTGTTGCGCATCGTGCGCACCGAGATGCCGAGGATGTTCGAGGCCGAGGTGCGATTGCCGTGGCAGCGTTCCAGCGTGCCCAGGATCAGCTCGCGCTCCACTTCTTCCACCGTGCGGCCGATCAGGCCGTCCACTTCGATCCGCCCATCGGGCCCCGGCAGGGAAACGAGCGCCTCGAGCGGCGAGCCGTCGGCGCGGGTCAGGTCCTCGGCCTCGATCCGCGGGCCATGGGCCAGCAGCGCGGCGCGGTGGATGCATTCCTTCAGCTCGCGGATATTGCCCGGCCAGCCATAGGCGCGCAGCACCGCGATCGCACCGTCCGAGAGCGGGCGCGGGGCGAGCCCGTCGCCCCGGGCGAACTGGGCGATGAAATGCCCGGCCAGCGCGGCGATATCGTCGTCATGCTCGGCGAGCGGCGGCACTTCGATGCGCGCCAGGCTCAGCCGCACGAGCAGGTCCTCGCGGAAGCTGCCGGCGGCCACCGCCGTCTCCAGGTCCATGCTGGTCGAGGCGATCAGCCGTGCGGCGAAGGGCACCTCGGTTTCGCCGCCCAGGCGGCGGAAACGCTTCTCGATCAGCGCGGCGAGCAGCCGGGCCTGGGTGGCGGGTGCGAGCGCCCCCACTTCGCGCAGGAAGATCGTCCCGCCCCGGACGCTTTCGAGCCGGCCGACCCGGCGCGCCGCGGCGCCCGGAAAGGCATTCGCCTCGTGGCCGAACAGCTCGGATTCCAGCACGTCGGCGGCAACGCCGGCGCATTCGACCGAGGCGATCGGATCCGGCCGGCCGGAAAGCCGGTGGATCTCGCGCGCCATCATCTCCTTGCCGCTGCCCTTGCCGCCCGAAACGAGCACGGGCGCGCCGCTTGGCGCGACGGCGGCGGCGAGCGCCATGGCGCGATCGAGCACCGGGTGGCCGCCGATGGGCACCTGGGCCTGGCGCTCCGCCACGGAGGCGATGGCCGCCGCGATCAGCTCGCGCTGCGGGGGCAGGGGTACATAGTCGCGGGCGCCGGCGCGGATCGCCGCCACCGCGCGCTCGGCCGGCGCGGAGATGCCGCAGGCGAGCACGGGCACGACGAAGCGCTCGCGACGCAGGTCGGCCAGAAAGCCCACCGCGTCTTCCAGCACGTCGATCATCACCAGATCGGCGCCCTGTTCGCGCAGCGTCTCCAGCGCGGGGGCGGGGGCGTCGGCCATGGTGACCTCCGCGCCGGCGCCCTGCGCCAGCTCCGCCGCCCGGCGGAACTCGCCGCCCGGCGCGCCGATCAGCAGCATCCGGATCGGTCCCATCGTCAATGCTCGGCCCGGACGATCTCGGTGAGCGTCACGCCCAGGGCATTGTCGATCAGCACGACTTCGCCGCGGGCGATCAGCCGGTCGTTGACGAAGATGTCCACCGGCTCGCCGACGCGGCGGTCGAGCTCGACCACGGTGCCGGCACCCAGGTGCAGCAGCTCGCCGATCGGCATGCGGGCGCGGCCCAGCACTGCCTGTACCTTCACCGGCACGTCATGGACGGCTTCCAGGCCCTCGCCGCCATGGTGCGGCTCGGCGCCGCCCTGGTTGTCGAAATCCTCGAACACGGGCGCGGGCTGGTCGGTCGCCGGATCGGTGGGAATGATGTCGTGGGGTTCGGTATCCATGGGTCTGATCCTATGCGTTCATCCACTGACGGATCACCGAGGCCGCCTCGGGCGGGCTCGCGGCGATCGCGTCTCCGATGCGCTTGAGCGCGGAGAGCTTGATGCGGCCGTCGACCTGGGCGAGCGCGATCTCCTGATCGAGCTGCGGCACGTCCGATGGCGTCATGGCTTCGAGCTGGGCCATCGCTTCCACGTCGCCGTCCGCGGCGCGCTCGGCTAGCGCGAGCATCTCGGGCGAGTGGGTGGGCAGCGCGGCCGGGGCCTCCGCCATCTCCGTGGCGGGAGCGGGCCTGGGCTTCAGCATGCGCAGGGCGAGGAGGCCGACCGCGCCGATCACCACCAGCTGGAGCAGGCCCCAGATCCGGTCCATCGGCAGCGACGAGAGGAAGCTGCTCGTGGCGTCGGCCGGGGCGTCGCCGGTGTTGAACTTCATGCTCTCGACGACGACGCTGTCGCCGCGCTGGGTATCGGCGCCCACCGCATTCTCGACCAGGCGCTGGAGCCGGTCGATCTGCGGCTGGGGCAGGCCCTTGTCGCCGCCATCGACCATCACCGCGACGCTGAGGCGCGTCACCTTGCCCGGGGTGCGGACGGTTACCGTCCTGGTCGAGCTGTTGTCGTAGGTCGTGTCTTCCGAATTCTGGTTGCTGCCCGACTGGCGCGAGGCGCCCGGCGTGTTGGCGGCGGCAGTCTGCGCGGCGGGCAGCTGGTTGCCGACCGAGGCGGTCTGTGCGCCGACATCGGTCTCGCGGTTCTGCTCGCCGGTCTCCACGCTCACCTGGCGGGCGATCACCTGCTTGTCGGGATCGAAGACGTGCGATTCCTCGCGCGACTGGTCGCGGTCGATCTGGGCGGAGACTTCGGCGCGGACCTTGCCCTGGCCGACGATCGGCTCGAGCAGCGATTCGATCTCGTCGCGCAGCTTGCCTTCCACGGCCTGCTGGCGCTGGTCGGCGTCGCCGGCGCTGGCCGTGCTGGGGTCGCCGGCCCGGGCGAGGAGCGCGCCGGTCTGGTCGACGACCGAGACGGCATCGGGCGAAAGCTCGGGCACCGAGGAGGAGACGAGGTAGCGGATCGAGGCGACCGTCTCGCTCGGGATGCGGCCGCGCGTCTTGACGGTCACCGCCGCCGTCGCCTTGCGGCTCTCCTCGGCGAACATGGCGCGCTCGGGCATCACGATGTGCACGCGCGCGCCGGTGACGTTCTGGATGGTCTGGATCGACTTGGCCAGTTCGCCCTCGATCGCGCGCGTCTCGTTCATCTTGGCGCGGCTGGCGGAGACGCCGAAGGGCTGCTCCTGGTCGAGCACCTCATAGCCGATCTTGCCGCCCAGCTTCTCGCCGGCCAGGCTCATGCGCAGTTCGGCGAGCTTGTCCTGCGGCGCCATGATCGAGGTGCCGTCGGCCGAAAGCTGGAAGGCGACGTTCTGCGCCTTGAGCTTCTCGGAGATCGCCGAAGCGGCCGAGGGATCGAGATCGGTGTAGAGGAAACCCATGCTCTGGGTGGAGCCGCGGGTGGCGACGAAGGCCAGAGCGGCGAGCAGCGCGAGCGCCACTCCCCCCATCAGCAACAGCCGCTTGGGGCCGATCTGGCCCACCAGGTTCTTGATCGCTTCCAATGTCGCCCCGTTCGATGGAACTGGCGGGGCGGATGCCCCTTGCGATCATTATAGAGGGGTGGGGGAGGCGGCAGTTTTTGCCGGGGGAAATTTTTGCCTAGTGGCTTGAGCCGCCTGGCCTTTCCCGGAATCGAAACCCCTCCCGGGAAGGGAGGGGCAGGGGTGGGTGGATGTACGCGATACGGTTATGGCAATGGATGAGGATGCCATGCCGCCCGACCCCTCCCGTTCCAGGGAGGGGAGATCCGGGTCATGCCGCCTTGAGCAGCGTCTCGAGCTCGGTCAGCACCGCTTCGCGGCGCGCGGCGGCATCGAGCGCCAGGCCGCCTTCCTCCCAGCCGATCCGGGCGTCGCCCACCGGGATGTCGGCATCGGGCACCACGATCAGGTTCAGCTTGCGGCGGTCGCGCGACTGGCGATCGGCGATGCGGCCCTCGATGTCTTCCAGCAGGTCGGGATGGACGCGCACCAGCAGCTCGGTGCCGCGCGCGACCTGGCCGAGTGCGCGGCCGATCGCCTCGTCGATCGCGGCGCCCGGCGCCGTTTCGAGGGCGCGCCCGGCGATCATGTCGGCCGCGGCGAGTGCGATTTCGGCCGCTTCGCCGGTAACCCGCTCGGAGACTTCGGTGAATTGCGCGTCGATCACTTCGATGCCGGCCTGCAGCGCGTCGACCGCGCTCAGCAGCGCGACTTCGCGTTCCGCGCGCGCCTGGGCCAGCCCGGCCTCATAGCCCTGGGCGCGGGCGAGGGCGAGGGCGGATTCCTGCTCGGACTTGAGCAGCGCCAGCTCGGCGCGCAGCGTCGCCACTTCGAGCGCGGCATCGGGGCCGATCGGCGCGCTCCGGCCGGGCGGCACGGCGAAGATGCGGTCGAAGCCGAAACGCTCGACATGGACATGGGCGTGCATGCTCATCGGCAAAGTCCCCTAGATGATCATCGCGTCGTCGGACTTGGGATCGACGAGCAGGATCTCGCCGCGGTCCGCCAGGTCCTTGGCCAGGCGCACCAGCGCCGACTGGGCCTCCTCGCAATCGCGGGCGCGCACCGGGCCCATGCCCGCCATGTCCTCGCGCAGCAGCTTCGAGGCGCGCTCGGTCATCGCGCCGAAGAACAGCTGCTTCAGGCTGTCCGGCGCACCCTTCAGCGCCAGCGCCATCTGGCGCTTGTCGGCGTTGCGGACGATCGACGAGATCGCCGGCGGCAGCAGGTTGCCCAGGTCCTCGAAAGTGAACATCAGCGCGCGGATCCGCTCGGCGCTCTCCGGCGCGCGATTGTCGAGCGCAGTGAGCATCGCTTCCTCGGTCGAGCGGTCGAGCGAATTGAACAGCTCGGCCATCGCCTCGTGCGGGTCGCGCTTCTGCGAGCGCGAGAGGTTGGTCATGAACTCGGTCTTGAGCGTCTGCTCGACCTGGTTGATCACGTCCTTCTGCACCGTTTCCATGCGCAGCATCCGCATGATCACGTCGACCGAGAAGTCGCGCGGCAGTTCGGAGAGCACGCGCGCGGCATGGTCGGGGCGCAGCTTGGAGAGGATCACCGCCACGGTCTGCGGATATTCGTGCTTCAGCGCGCCGGCGAGCACGGACTCACTGACATTGGAGAGCTTGTCCCACATCGTGCGGCCGGAAGGACCGCGAATGTCCTCCATGATCTCCTTCACCTTGTCGCCCGGCAGGATGCCGGTCAGCAGGCGCTCGGTGGTCTCGTAGCTGCCGTGCAGCGTCGCCATCGAGGCGACTTCGCTGGTGAACTGGACGAGCAGATGCTCCACCACCTGGGCCGGGATGCGGCCCAGCCCGGCGATGGTCGACGACAGCTCCTTCACTTCGTCGGTGGAGAGCTGTTCCCAGATCGGCGCGCCGTGATCCTTGCCCAGCGCCAGCATCAGGGCGGCGGCGCGCTGTGCGCCGCTGAAGCGCTTGAGTTCGGGCGGTTCTGCGATCGGCGCCATCACGGACATGCTTTTTCGTTTCCCTCGCGAAAAAATTGCGGCCGCGCACAAGGGCGGGGGCCGCTGTCCCTCTATTATAGGAGCAAGGGAGGCAGGGCGGATCGCGATGACGGTTAATTTATCTGGAAACCTGATCGGCTTGAGCATCCTGACGGGGTCGAGCTCGACCATGACGTCGGCGGTCTCGCCGATCGCCTATGACAGCAAGGCCGTGCGGATGGCCAAGGCGCAGTTCACCACCGCGGCCACCGTGGCGCCGTGGAAGAGCGGCGACGCGCTGCCGGCCAATGCCAGTCAGGTCGCCGCGATCACCGCGCTGCGTTCGATCATCACCCCCGCCATCACCGACGGCAACGGCACTTTCCTGCCCAAGGACGTGCAGACCAGCTTCACTGCCTATCAGGCGCTCGACAAGCTGCGCGTGCTCGCCGAGACCGCGAGCGCCAAGACCACTTCCGACGCGCAGCGCGCCCAGCTGCAGAAGACCTTCCTCAAGGGGCTGGACGATCTCCAATCCTATCTGAGCACCGCGCCGTCCGACCTGGTGAAGCTCGCTTATGGGAAGCCGGCGTCCAGCGTCACTTCGAACAAGCTGGTCGCCACCAGCGTCTACGAGACCGAGGGCAAGACCCTGGTCAAGGCGCGCGGCGATGCGATCCCCGGCCTCACCGGCACCGAGCAGTTCGCGATCACGCTGGGCAAGCCGGGCGTTGCGGCGCAGACGGTCACCGTCGACCTGTCGCAGGGCGCGCAGCCGCCCACGCTCGATTCCGTCGCCGCCCAGTTCAACGCCGCGATCGCCGCGATCCCCAATCTCGACACCAATGGCGCCCCCCAGCTCGACGCCAACGGCAATGTCGTGCCGCGCTGGAAGTCGACCTTCAAGGTGACCAACGAGGGCGGGAAATGGGGCTTCACCCTTTCGAACCCCACCGGCATCGAGCAGGTCACGCTCGACCAGACCAACGCCAAGGACGCGCTGGTCGTCGCCACCGGCCAGACCGCGCTCGACGCCCCGAGCTCCACCCAGCTCTTCCGCTTCGACGATCCGGCAGGTGACAACACCCGCGTGGCGATGGGCACGATCCAGGCGCTCGATCGCCAGGCGACCGCGCAGAACGTCGCCGCCGGCAAGACGACGACGATCACCACGACCACGACCGACCTCGACGGCAAGGTGAAGACCGTCAAGACGTCGACCAGCAACGTCTATGCCAATACCGACGCCGCCGCGGTGGTCACCGACGCGCAGGGCAACAGCTATGTCGTCGGCACCACCAAGGGCGACCTTGGCGCCAATCTGTCGGACGGCGACAACAACCTGTTCCTCACCAAGGTGGACGGCGCGGGCAATGTCGTCTGGCAGCGCAGCCTCGGCGCCACCGGTTCGTCGACCGGCGCGGCGGTGAGCCTGGGCCCCGATGGCAGCATCGTCGTCGCGGGCACGGTCACCGGCAGCTTCGGCGGCGCCTCGACCGACGGCGACATGGTCGTCGCCAAATATGCCGCGAACGGCGACGAGAAATTCTCCACCGTGGTCCGCTCGGCAGGCACCGACGTCGCCAAGGCGGTGGCGGTCGGCGCCGACGGCTCGGTCTATGTCGGCGGCCGCATCGCCGCCGGCAATGACGGCTTCGTCGCGCGCATCGATGCCAGCGGCAAGATCGCCGAGCGCCGCACCATCACCGGGCCGGGCAGCGACAGCGTCAATGCGCTCGCGGTCGACGACGACGGCAATGTCCTGGCGCTCGTCTCGCACGACGGCACTGCGGAGCTCCGCAAGTTCCAGGGTTCGTCGCTGGCCACCGATATGGGCAGTCTCAGCCTCGGCACTGCCGATGCCCGCGTGATCGCGGTAGCCGATGACGGCACGATCGCCGTGGGCGGCGCGACCTCGACCGCGCTTTCGGGCAGCCAGGTCAACGGCATCAGCGGCAATCGCGACGGCTTCGTCACGCGGATCGATGCCGGCCTGTCGAGCGCCAGCACCACCTATCTCGGCTCCTCGGCCGACGATCAGGTCGACAGCATCGCCTTCATGAACGGCGAGCTCTATGCCGGCGGCCGCACCACCGGCGACCTGGCGGCAACTCGCCGCGGACCGACCGACGGCTTCGTCGCGCGCATCGACGCGTCGACCGGTGCGGTGCAGAACACCACCCAGTTCGGCCAGGCGCTGCTGCGCACCGAGCCGGTCCGCATCGCCGCCGACACGGGCGGCGCCAGCGCGGTCTCGGCGCTCGGCTATGGGCGCGGGACGATCAACGCGGTCGCCTCGAGCAAGGTAACGACGCAGACCGGGCTGAAGGCAGGCGACTATTTCTCGTTCAAGGCCGATGATGGCGCGATCCGCAAGCTGACCATCCTTGCCGACGACACGCTCCAGTCGATCGCCACGCGCATGCAGGGCATGCTCGGCGCGTCCAAGGCAAGCGTCACCGCCACCGCGGTCGACGGCGTCCAGCAGCTGCGCATCACCATGAAGTCGGGGCATCAGTTGCAGCTTCTGGCAGGCACTGGCGACAGCGACGCGCTCGCCAAGCTTGGCATGGAGCCGCAGCGCATCGCGACCCAGGCGCCGGTATCGAGCAATGCGCCCAAGGTTCGTCCGGGCGGCAGCTTCGGCCTCGATCTGGGCGAGGGGCTCAGCCTGTCCACGGCGGACATGGCCAAGACCGCGCTCGGCAAGATCAAGGACGCGATCTCGATGTCGCAGACCGCCTATCGCGCGCTCTATTGGGACGACACCAAGGCGAAGATGATCGACGGCAGCAAGAAGAATGCCGCGACCGGCAAGGAGAGCACCGCGATCGTGAACGCCCAGCTCGCAAATTATCAGGCGGCGCTCGCGCGCCTGAACAGCTCCACGCCCTCCACCTACGGATTCTGATCATGGACATGCCCCCGATCCTCTCCGGCATCCGCCGCCAGATGGAGACGCTCTCCGATCGCCAGCGCGTGATCGCCCAGAACATCGCCAACAGCGAGACGCCGGGCTTCAAGGCGCGCATGGTGGAGGACGCCGATTTCTCCGACCTGCTGGGCAGCGCGGGCACCGGCAGCATCCGCGTCGCCAAGCCGCGCGTCGAACTGACGGCCGGCATGAAGGGCCTGGGCGCGATCCAGCCGGCCGGCGCCGGCATCGTGCTCGACAAGGACATCAGCGAGACCAAGCCCGACGGCAACAACGTCACGCTCGAGGACCAGCTGCTCAAGCTCGGCCAGGTCCAGGCGGATTTCACTGCGATGACCAACCTCTACCGCAAGCAGCTGAGCATGCTGAAGACGGCGGTCGGGAAGAGCGGGTAGGTTCCTTCCTTCTCCTTAGCCCTCTCCCGCTTGCGGGAGAGGGTTGGGTGAGGGTGTGAGGTGGGTTACTCTGCCCGAATGCCGGCGATACGTCCCACCAATCCGCATGCGCGCCGCCTTCGCAGGGAAGCGACCGGCGTTGAGCGCAAGCTATGGTCCGCACTGCGAAACCGGCAGCTCGAGAACCACAAGTTCCGGTTCCAGGCGACCATCGGCACGTTCGTCGTCGATTTCCTGTGCGTGGAAAAGCGGTTGGTCGTCGAACTGGACGGCAGTCAGCACCGATAGGCGCCGCACGGCCTATCTTGAAGCCCAGGGCTATGTGGTGATGCGCTTCTGGAACAGCGATCTGGTCGAGAATTTCGATGGCGTCGTCGAAGCGATACGCCTCAAATTGGCGACATCGCCTGCGACGCCTGACACACCCTCACCCAACCCTCTCCCGCAAGCGGGAGAGGGCTAAAGATTGCAATGTAGGATTTCGCCTGCTTCGCTCCCCGGGCCGAGAATCCGGCTGCTCTCTGACTTGTCGGAGATGTTGGAGTGCGCGCGCTTGCCTAAACTTCCGAAACTCCGGCCGCGCGAAACCGGCGCCCCGCGCGGGAGATCTCAGAGCCGGGCGTTGATCGAGATCGGCGCCGGGGCGTCCATCCCGCCCAGGCCGCCACAGGCGCCATAGGTCATGCTGCGGCTGCCGGTCAGGCGCTGGGCCTCGGCGGCGATCGCGCCCATCATCTCGACCGAGAGCTCGATCTGGCGCGCGAGGATCCGCGCATTGACGGCCGAGGCGTCGCGCAGGCCGCGGCTGGCCTCGGCCAGCGTCTCGCGCGTTTCGGGGTCGAGCCGCTCGGCCCAGTCGTCGGGCGCCTCCCGCTTCATCCGCGCCACCTCGGCCTCGATCCGGCCGGTAAGGCGCCGCTTGGCCTGGGCGATCTCGGGCAGTTCGGGGAAATAGGGGGCCCGGCCCAGCCGATCGCTCTCCTCCTCCATGATATGGGTGAGGGACACCATGGCGTCGATGAGCTGCTCGGTCATTTACTTGTTACCCTGTTGGAGCTTGATGATCTGGTCGAGCACCACCGGCGCCAGGCCGATGCCGCCCTTGGCGGCCATCGCGTTGCCCAGCTTCTCGGCCATGATGCCGCGGAACATTTCCTCGCCATGGCCGCCGGAGAATTCCCCGTCGCCCTGCTGCACGCTCTCGAGCATCAGCTGGGTCATCTGGCCGAGGAACACCGCCTCGAAATTCTTCGCGGTCTCGCGGTTCCTGGCGTCGAGCTCCGGATTGGCCGGGACGGCCGGGGCCTGGGGCCCGGTGGGGGAAGTCACGTCGCGCATCATTGCACCTCGATATCGGCCTGGAGCGCGCCGGCGCTCTTGATCGCCTGGAGGATGGTGATCAGGTCGCGCGGGGAGACGCCTAGCGTGTTGAGCCCGCTCAGCAGCGTCTGCAGGCTGGCGCCGTCGACCATCGCCAGGCTGGCGCCGTTGCCGTCGTTCACCTGCACGTTGGTGCGCGGCACCACCGTGGTCTGGCCGTTCGAGAACGGCGCGGGTTGCGAGACCTGGGGGCTCTCGGTCACGGTGATGGTCAGGCCGCCCTGGGCGATCGCCACCGGCGTGATGCGGACGTCGGCGTTCATGACGACGGTGCCCGAAGCCTCGTTGATCACCACGCGCGCCGGCTGGTCGACCTTGACCGACAGCTCGCCGATGCGGGTGACCAGGTCGATCACGTTGCCGACGAAATTCGAACCCGCCGTGAGCTGCACGGTCGCCGGATCCAGTACCGCGGCGCTGCCCGGATATTTCGCGTTGATCGCGCCGGCGATGCGGTCGGCGGTGGCGAAGTCGGGGTTCTTGAGCGCCAGCTTCAGGCCATTGGCCGAGAGGAGCGAATAGGGCACCTCGCGCTCGATGATCGCGCCGCCGGCGATGCGGGCCGAGGTGGTCACGCCGCGGCTCACGCTGGCGGCGGCGCCCTGGCCCTTGAAGCCGGAGACCGCGACATTGCCCTGCGCCACCGCATAGATCTCGCCATCGAGGCCGCGCAGCGACGAGACGATCAGCGTCCCGCCCTGCAGGCTGGTCGCGTCGCCCAGCGCCGAGACCTGGACGTCGATCCGCGAACCCGAGCGGGCGAAGGGCGGCATCGTCGCGGTGATCGAGACGGCGGCGACGTTCTGCGTCTTCATCTCGGTCCCGCGAATGTTCACGCCCATCCGCTCGAGCATCGCCTGCATCGATTCCTCGGTGAACGGCGTGTTGCGCAGGCGATCGCCCGTGCCGGCCAGGCCGACGACCAGGCCATAGCCCACGAGCTGGTTGTCGCGGACATTCTCGACGTTGACGACGTCCTTGATCCGCGTCTGGGCCGTTGCGGCCGGTGCGAGGCCCAGGCTCAGGAGCAGGGCGATCATGGGAGCGGCGAAGCGCAGCATATAACCCCTGGAAGTGGAAAATTTCCGATAATTCTCTTATAGGATAGAAGACGGGCCATGCGGGCCCAGGGGACGAGATTTCGTGCGGATCGAGAACCTGCAGGCACCCTTGCTGCACAGCCTGATGGCGGCGCTGCCCAAGGTCGCGTCCGGCTTCTCGGTGGGCGAGGGGGAAGCCCCCGCGGCGCCCGCGCCCCTGCATCCGGGGGCCAATGCGGCGCAGGCGCTCAACCCCTCGGTCGCGATGCTCGTCACGCTCGCCGCCGCCGATCCCGCGATCGAGCGCCGCCGCAAACAGGCAGTCGACGCCCAGCGCGGCATCGACATGCTCGATCAGCTCCACCGCGAGCTGGTCGCCGGAGTGGTCAGCCCGGCGCGGCTCACGGCGATCGTCGAATGGTCCGAGACCTTCGAGCGCACCGACGATCCCGCGCTCGCCGCGATCCTCTCCGACATCGAGCTGCGCGTCCGAGTCGAGCTGGCCAAGCTCGATCTCAAGGCCTGATCCGCGCCTTTCATTCCCTTACGGCATCCTCGGGTTTTCAGTTTCAAATCCGAACGCAATTGCATACCGGATTTTTGGAACCTAGGGAGGCGCCACCGGTTTCGCGTTCGAAAGGGCGATGCCGTTCCTTCCATGACCAGCCGGCAGAGCGCGGCATGGAATCCCCTCGAGGAGAGTATGCCTATGTTGGCTTTGCTTATGGGGCTTGCCGTCGCAGCGGCCCCCGCGCTCCAGCCGGCCGATGCCGTGGTCGGCCGCTGGAAGACCCCCGTCCATAACGGTATCGTCGAGATCACCCGATGCGGCGCGTCGATCTGCGGCAAGATCGTCGGGTCGGACAAGTTGCGCACCAACCCGAACCTGGCCGACGGCAACAACGGCAACGCGGCACTGCGCACGCGCAAGCTGATGGGCCTGCAGATCCTCTCCGGCTTCAGCCAGCAGAATGGCGGCTGGTACGGCGGCAAGATCTACAATGCCGAGGACGGCAAGACCTATAGCGCCGAGATCACCCTCTCCGGCAACGACCAGCTCAACCTGCGCGGCTGCGTGTTCAAGCCCTTCTGCCGCACCCAGACCTGGACCCGCGTGCGCTGACGCGCGTTTCCGAGTTCTCAGTATCCGTACGCGTACAAGGATTACCCCGATGTCCCCCTTCAGATATTCGCTCGCCGCCGGCAGCGCGCTGATCGCGCTGCTCGGCTTCTCCCAGGCTGCCCATGCCCAGGCCTTCTATCTCCAGGAGCAATCCGCCCGCGGCGCCGGCCGTGCCTTCTCGGGCGAGGCCGCCGATACCGGCTCCGCTTCGATCTGGTGGAACCCTGCCGCGATCGGCGGCATCGAGAGTGGCGACGCCACGCTTTCCGCCTCCGTCATCCTGCCGCGCGGCGAGGTTGCCGACAGGGGCACGCTGATCGTCCGCCCGGGGCAGCCGCCGGCGCCGGTGGGCGGCAACGGCGTCACTCGCAATCCGATCAACAACGGCGTGCTCCCCTCGGGCGCGATCGCCGTGCCGCTGAACGACCGCATCGCGCTCGGCGTCTCGATCACCTCGCCCTACAGCTTCACCACCGATTATCCGGCGGACAGCTGGGCGCGCTACAGCGCCGCCCGGACCCAGCTGCGCACGGTCGACATCCAGCCGAGCATCGGCGTGGCGGTGACCGACTGGCTGCGCGTCGGCGCCGGGCTCAACATCGAATATACCGATGCCAGCCTCGGCAACGCGCTGCCCAATCTGGCGGCGGTGCTGCCGGACGGACATCAGGAATTGAAGGGCGATGGCTGGGATCTCGGCTGGACCGCCGGCGTGCAGCTGCATTCGCGCCGCTTCACCCTGGGTCTCAGCTACAAGTCGGCGATCGAGCACACGCTGAAGGGCGACCTTACCGTCTCGGGCCTGGTCGGCCCGCTGGCGACGTCGAACATGCAGCTCTCGGGCGTCGAGGCGAAATTCTACACGCCGTCCCAGGCGATCGCCGGCGCTCGCTTCGCGGCAACCGACAAGCTGACCCTGAACGCGCAGGTGATCCGCTATGGCTGGGACAAGTTCGACGCGATCCGCCTGGGCGCGCCGGTCAACCAGGCGATCCCCGAGAACTACCGCGCCAGCTGGAGCTATGCCGGCGGGATCGACTATGCCGTGTCGCCCAAGGTGACGCTGCGTGCCGGCGTCCAGCGCGCGACCACGCCGACCCAGGATGGCGAGCGCGATGCCCGGGTGCCGGATTCGAACCGCTGGAACTTCGGCGTGGGCGGCAGTCTCGCGGCGAACAAGAAGCTCTCGTTCGACCTGGCGGCGAATTATGTCAGCTTCGCCGACGCCCCGATCGACCGCGTCACCGCCGCCTATGCCGGCACCGCCGCGCAGACGCCGATCCTTACCGATGGCGAGCTGCGCGACGCCCATGCCATCGTGCTCTCGGCGGGCGCGCGCCTGAAGTTCTGAGGAACTCTGAAGTATCGCGGGGAAGGGGCGCTCAGCGCCTCTTCTTCGCGATCTTCAGCACATAGCTGATCACTTCGGCGACCGCGGCATAATGTTCCACCGGGATCGGACGATCGATCTCGGCGCTGGCATAGAGCGCGCGGGCAAGGGGGCGGTTCTCCACCAGCGGGATGCCGTGCTCGCCCGCGATCTCGCGGATCTTGAGCGCGATCCCGTCGACGCCCTTGGCGACCACCACCGGCGCCGCCATCTGGCCATGGTCATAGTGCAGCGCCACGGCATAGTGCGTCGGGTTGGTGATCACCACGCTGGCCTTGGGCACGTTCTGCATCATGCGGCCGCGCGAGCGCTGCATCTGGATCTGGCGGACCTTGGCCTTGATGTGCGGATCGCCCTCGCTCTGCTTGTGCTCGTCCTTGATCTCCTGGAGGCTCATGCGCATCCGCTGCAGGAATGCGCGGCGCTGCCAGACGAAGTCGAACAGGGCGAGCGCGCCTACCAGCATCGCGATCGGGCGGAGCATCGAATAGACGATACCGTGCGTGGCGCTGCCCACCTGCTGAAGGTCGGCGCCCACCATCGCATCGATCGCGGCGGCATGCGGCCATGCGAGATACGCCGCCACGCCGCCGACCAGGCAGAGCTTGGCGAGCGTCTTGGCGAATTCCATCAGCGCCATCTTGCCGAACATCCGCTTGGCGCCGCTCGCGGGATTGAGCTTCGACCATTTGGGCTTCACCCGGCTCCAGCTGAGCATCGGCCGGCCCTGGAGGATGCCGCCCAGCAGCGCGATGCCGAACAACGTGCCCAGGATCGGCAGCAGCGCGAAGGCGCTGGCGCGCATCACGCCGGTCACGAAGCTCTCGGCGCCCTGCGGCTCCATCCGGAAATCGTCGGCGCTGCCCCATAGCCGCACGAAGAGCGTGCCCAGCAGCTGCAGCGTGTAGGTGCCCAGGCCGCCCATCACCACGAGCATGCCGACGAAGATCGCCGCGTGGCGCATCTCGGGCGCCATCGGCACATCGCCTTTCGCGCGCGCGTCCTCGAGCTTCCTGTCCGTCGGATCGTGAGTCTTGTCGTCCTGGTCGGTATCGCCCGACATCACCAGCCTCCCTGCATCGCGTCGCCCATGGCGCGGGCGAAGAAGGTGAGCATGGTGCCGAGCGTGGCGGCGGCGAGGCTGATGCCGAGCAGCAGGTTGAGCGGCTGGGCGATGAAGAAGACCTGGATCGCCGGGGCCACGCGCGCGGCGAGGCCGAGCGCGACGTTGAAGACGATGCCATAGATGAGAAGCGGAGCGGCGAGGCTCAGGCCGAGCGTCATCGAGCGGCCGATCGCCTCGACCGCGAGCATGGCGAAATCATGCGCCGGCGGCAGCCCGCCCACGGGGAAGCTCTGATAGCTGTGCACGATCGCGCCCAGCCACAGGTGATGGACCTGCATGCCCATGCACACCAGCGCCGCCGCCATGGCGACGAACTTGGAGAGCTGGGGCGCCGCGCTGCTCTGCGCGGGATCGAAGATGACCGCGGAGGAGAGCCCGATCTGGGTCGAGATCACCGAACCCGCCATCGAGACGGCGAGGAACAGGATCTTGACGATCATGCCCATGGCCAGGCCCGTCATCAGCTCGGCGACGAGCACCGCGGGCAGCGCCGCGCCGGCCTCCACCGCCACGCGGGCAGGGGCGCCGACCAGGCCATACATGGTAGCCGACAGCGCGAAGGCGATCATCAGCCGGATGCGGCCGGGGATCGCGTCGTCGCCGAACACCGGCAGCAGCATCAGCACCGCGCCCACCCGGGCGAAGACGATGAAGAAGGCCGAGGCTTGCAGCGCCAGGTCGGGGGGCAGCGTCATCCGGCGGTCACGATCAGGCTGCCGATCCTGGTCATGAAGTCGTTCAGCGCCTGTCCGATCGTTGGCAGCATGAGCAGCAGCACCAGCCCCATGGCGAGCAGCTTGGGGACGAAGGTGAGCGTGGTTTCCTGAATCTGCGTCAGCGCCTGGAGCAGGCCGATGACGGTGCCCACGATCAGCGAGGTCAGCAGCAGCGGACCTGCGATGGTGAGCACCAGCATCAGCGCGCTCTGCGCCAGGGCGAGGACCTGGGACGGCAGCATCGTTCAGCCCCGAAAGCGGTTCGCGGGAGGGAAAGGGCCGCTCCCCGGCGAAGGCCGGGGCCCAGTTGCAATGTCCATTGAGAGGGTCATTTCCCCATCCAACCAACCAGCCCGATACTGGGGCCCGGCCTTTGCCGGGGAGCCGCAAGGAACACAGAGCGCAGTTAGATCTGCATCCGCATGATGTCGGAATAGGCGTTCACCACCCGGTCGCGCACGGCCACCATGGTGTCGAGCGCGGTCTCGGCGGCGCCGATCGCGGTGACCACGTCGATCAGGTCGCCCTTGCCGGCGACCTGCTGGGCCGATGCCTTTTCGGCGGTGCGCAGCTGGTCCGCGGTGCCGGTGACCATGTCCTCGACCATCGCGCCGAAGCCGCCGGCGCTGCCGCCGGTCTTTACGGGATCCGTCTTGCTGTTGCCGCCAAGGCCGGCGACGCGGCCATAGGCCGACATCGCATCAAGTGCGCCGATGGACATTCCGAATATCCTTTACTTGAGGAGGTCGATGGTGCGCATCGTCAGGCTCTTGGCGGCCTCGATGGCATTGAGATTGGCTTCGTAGCTGCGCTGCGCCGCCTTCATGTCGGCCGTCTCGATCAGGCCGTTGACGTTGGGCTTCATGACATAGCCGTCCTTGTCCGCGGCCGGATGGCCGGGCTGATAGACCTTCACGAAGTCCGACTTGTCGTTCTCGATCGCCTTGACCTTGACGCCCAGGCCGCCGGTCGAGCGGTCGACCTCGGACTGGAAGCTGGCGACGCGGCGGCGATAGGGATTGCCGCCCGGCGTATCCGACACCGAGTCCTGGTTCGCCAGGTTTTCCGCGATGACGCGCATGCGCAGCGATTGCGCGCGCAGGCCCGAGGCGGAGATGCCGAGCGAGGTCTTGAGGTCCATGATCGTCCTTCCAAGCAGGCCCGACGGGCCGTTTCCTCCATTGTAGGCAAAAATTGCCGGGGCGGGCGCCGAGCGCGGAAAAAAGGTTCCTATAAGTCCTCCTGAAAGGAACACGCATGTCAGTGCTCGACGGAATTATGGTCGATATGTCGATCGTGCTGGGCTCGGCCAATGTGCCGATCCGCCAGGTCCTGCAGATGAGCCGCGGCGCGATGATCCCGCTGGAAAGCAGCCAGGACGATCCCTCGCTCGTATATGTGAACGACGAGCTCGTCGCGAAGGGCGTGGTCCTGGTCGACGGCGAAGTGATGTCGCTCGAAATCACCGAACTCGTGAAGAAGCAGCGCAACTGATGGACATCCTGTCGACGCTGCGCACGCTGGGTGCGCTCGGGATGGTGCTCGGCATGCTCGCCGGCGCGCTGTGGTTCGTGAAGCGCTATGATCTGAAGCTGCCCGGCCGCGTGACCAGCACGCGCCGCAAGCGGATCGAGATCGTCGAGCGCCTGTCGGTCGACGGCAAGCGCTCGGTGGCGCTGATCCGCCGCGACGGGATGGAGCATCTCGTGATGTTCGGCCCCGAGGGGCAGGCGACCATCGAGAGCGGCATCGTCGCGCCCGAGCCGTCCGTGCCCGAGCCGGCCGCGGAGCCCATGCCGGCGGCCAACCTCGCCGAGGATATCGCCGCGCTCGGTGCCAATTTCGCCCGGCTGGTCGATCTTCCCAGGCTGGCCGAGCTGCCCAGGGCCGTTGCGGCCCGGGCCGCGACTGCCGCCGCCGCGCGCAATGCCCATCCGCCGCGCGCGCCGAAGCGCGTCCGCGAGCAGCGCAACACCACGCGGTGGAACCGCGCCGCGGTGCGGGCCGCGCTCGATGCATAGGCTGCTCGCGGCGGCCCTTGCCGCCCTGATCCTCATGCCGGCCGAGGCCTATGCCCAAGCCAAGGGCACGACGATCAACATCGGCGGCGCGGACGGCGCGCTCTCGGCCAAGGCGATCCAGCTGGTGCTGATGCTGACGGTGCTCAGCCTGGCCCCGGGCCTGCTGATGACCGTGACCAGCTTCACGCGCATGGTGGTGGCGCTCTCGTTGCTGCGCACCGGCATCGGCGCGCAAGGCGTGCCGCCCAATCCGGTGATCATCAGCCTGGCGCTGTTCCTGAGCTTCTTCGTGATGGCGCCCACCTTCGAGAAGGCATGGAGCCAGGGCGTCGACCCCTATACCAAGGGCAGGATCACCGAGAGCCAGGCCTTCGAGCGGACGGCCGAGCCCTTCCGCAAGTTCATGCTCGGCCAGGTGCGCGACAGCGATCTCAAGCTGTTCGCCGATCTGGGGGGCAAGAAGATCCAGAACCGCGCCGAGACGCCGCTGACCACGCTGGCGCCGGCCTTCATGATCTCGGAACTGCGGCGCGCCTTCGAGATCGGTTTCCTGCTGCTGCTGCCGTTCCTGGTGATCGACCTGGCGGTGTCGGCGGTGCTGATGGCGATGGGCATGATGATGCTGCCGCCACCCACGATATCCCTGCCGATGAAGATCATCTTCTTCGTGCTGGTGGATGGCTGGGCGCTGGTCGCCGGATCGCTGGTCAAGAGCTTCGCCCAGTAGCGAAGCCGTCAGGGACGGGGGAGGGGGCGGATGCCGGGGGGCGTCCGCCCCTATCTGCTTGTGGACCCGAATGGCGGCGGTTAGCTTCGCGCATGAATCGCCGGAGAGGCTGCCTCGTCACGCTCGTCGTCCTGGCTGTTCTGGCGGCCCTGGCGATCCCGGTGCTGCTGGCGCGCTGGCCCTGGCCCATTTCCGATCCGGTGAGGCTGAAGGCGATCGAGGCCGAAGCCCAGGCCTTGATGGCAACGCATCCGGCGAGACCCCCGGTACATTATGCCCGCGTGCCGGAGAGCCAATTGCCGCCTGTCATCGCGAGCCTGCATCCCGAATGGGTCACGGTGCACGAATGGGGCGTCGACATCGTCATCAAGCCCTATTTCGATGGCGGTTGGGGATATCATGTCGCCCGGAGCCGGCGCGATCTGCCGATGTTCGACGGATGCTATTCGGAAGTCGGCCACGGCGTATTCTGGCACGGTCCCTGCTAATTCCGGGTCGGCCCCTGCCAACGCGCCCGGCGCGGCTCCGCCGTTCGTCCGCCAGGGCGATGTCGGTCGTGTCGAAGCGTCTCGCGCTGCCGTGACGGGCGGTCAGCCCCGTGCGGCGGGGCTGTCCAGCCAGGCCGAGAGTTCGGCATAGGAAATGGGGTCGTGGAAGGCGACGCCGGTGAACTCCTCGTTGCTCCAGCGCGTGGTGCAGCGGCGCGAGGGCAGGCCCGGAATCATCAGGATCACTTCGGTGTCGTCGCGCAGCGGCCGTTGCAGGCGCAGGCAGGCGCCGCCCTGCGAGAGGTCGGCGACGACCACGTCGATCGGGCGGCCGAACGAGCTGATCCGCGCGGGGATGTCGGCGGCGAAGCGCGGCGAGCGCGGGCGCACCGTGGCTGCCTCGGGCTGGGGCTTGCCGAGAATGGCGTTCACGTCGGCGGGCGTATCGAACCGCACGCCGGCGCGGCCTCCCCCGGTCCAGGCGATCGCGCCGTTCAACAGCGCGCCGCCACGCAGCTCGACGGTGATCCGCATATCGGGCAGCAGCGACGCGATCGTATCGATCTGCATGCCGCGTTCGGAGAGGTTGCGCACCCGGCAGAGCTGGCCGGGATTGCCCTCATGGCGCAGCTTGCCGACAAGGAGCGTAGCCACCGTCCGCGGCGCGCGTTCGATCCACTCGTCGCGGTTCTCGCTTGCGATGGCGGAGTTGGGTTCCACTATGTCCTCGGCGAAATTGCGTGACCTCTGTTTTTTATAGGGGGATCGCCGGCCGGGGTGGTCCGACTTGACGCAAAATACGTATTTTACGCAGGGGTCGCCTGGGTGATCGCCACCTTGCGCACCACGCCGGCGCCGAACGCTTCCGGAGCGGCGGCTTCCACGATCTTGCGGAACTGCTCGAGGCTGGGCAGCAGCCCGTCCTTGCCGGCCGCCATCGGCGTCCTGAAGGTGCGCATGTTGATCGCATGCAGCAGCAGCGGCAGCCGCTTGGCCACCTCGCCGGACTTGTCGCGGGGCACTTCGAGGTTGAACTGGAACTGGACATAGCCGGTGAGCCGCCCGTCTTCGGGCGAGACCAGCGGCGCGAGCAGCTTGTCCACCTGGACGAACGCGGTCTCGACTTCCGCCTGGGCGGGGGCCGTGGCGGCGTGGGCGGGGCGGGGGCCCAGCACCACCAGCGTGCCGAACGCGGCGGCGCCCCCCAGGCCGAGCCCGGAGAGCAGCACAATGGCCAGGAACAGGATCTTCTTCATGGCGGCGACACTCAGAACTTGAAGCTGCTGTCGGTCGGAAGCGAGGGTGCCTCGGCCTTCAGTACGATGGTGATGCGGCGGTTCTCCGCCCGGTCGGGCTGGTCGGGGAAGACCGGACGCGTGCCGCCCATGGCGACGACCTCGGCAAAGCGATCCGGCGTCATGCCCGAAGCGATCATCGCCTGGCGCGCAGCGAGCGCGCGCGCGCCCGACAGCTGCCAGTTCGCATCGCTCTGGCCGCCGCCGGTCGCGTCGGTATGGCCCTCGATCGCGATCTGCCCGCCTGCCTGGGCGAGCTTGGCCGCGGTCTTGGCGAGCAGCGCGCGCGCGAAGGGATTGAGCTCGGCGGTGCCGGGGCGGAACATCGATTGCTTGTCGGTGTCCATCAGCGTGATCCGCATGCCCGCGCGCTCCGGCTCGATCGCCACGTTCTTGCGCGCCTGGTCCTGCGGCACGGCGTCGAGCGCGATCTGCAGCTCGCTGGCGAGCACGCGCATCGAGGTGTCGGGCACATCGGCGGTGCCGCCGCGCGCCGCGCCGCTGGTGGCGGCCTCGGAAGTCGGCGTGCCGTTCGCGCGGCTGCTGTCGTTCGACGAGCGGCGCGCCTGGCCGCCCGCGCCCTCGGACGTGCCCATTACCGGCGTCGAAGGCGAGGTGTCCGAGATGGTCGGCGAGAAATAGGCGGCAAGGCCCTTCAGCCGCTGCTTGTCCGGATTGGCGATCAGCCACAGCAGCATGAAGAAGGCCATCATCGCGGTGACAAAGTCGGCGTACGCAACCTTCCAGGCGCCGCCATGATGGCCGGCCGCGACCTTCTTGACCCGCTTGATGACGATCGGGCGATCATTGGCGCCGGGCGCAGGCATGGTCAGGCGCCCCCGAGGGCGTCGCGCATGCGCTGCTGCACCGCGCCCAGGCGGATATGGCCGATCGCCGAGAGCGAATCCTCGCCGCGCGCGATCCGCTCGAGCAGGTTCACGCACTCGTCGGCATGCTGGATGAGATAGTCGAAGTCCTGGAGCTGCTCGAGGTAGGAGCTGGCGAAATGCGCGTCGCCGACAAGCACTTCGGCAAGCGCCTCCAGCTTGGCGCGCATCTCGCGGATCTCGCCGGCGATCACATTGTGCAGCGTCGCCGAGAAGGGATCGAAGCCGGAGATCGCCCGTGCGGGGGGGAGCTGCGCGGGAACGGGCATGCAGGACATCAGAACAGCTCCAGATCGCCGCCGGAGGCCGGGGCGTGAACGGGGACCGGCGGGCGCTCGGGCACGCGGTCCGTAACCTTGACGCAGCGGCTGCGGCCTTCATGGGGAAGGAACTCGATCTTGCGGGCGCTGGTGCCCCCCAGATCGGTATGCCCCACCGCGATCCCCTCGGTCTCCATGAAACGGCGGGCGAAGTCGGCGTTCGAGGAACCGATAGAGCCCAGCCCCGAGACGATGTTGGCACCCCCGTAGAGATGCGCCATCAGCCGGCCGCGCACCGCGCCCTTCTGCATCATCGCGTTGATCAGCAGCTCCATCGCATGCACGCCGTAGCGCGCCATTTCCGAGGCGCCCACGCGCTGGTCCGCGCCGGGCTCGCCCAGGAGGAAATGGTTCATGCCGCCGACCCGGGCGACCGGATCGAACAGGCATGCGGCGACGCAGCTGCCGAGCAGGGTGGAGACGACCACCCCGGGCTCGGCCACCACGGCATGCTCGCCCTGGACGATGGCGAGCCGGCGCATCAGGTGAGCTCGCCGAAGACGCGCTCGATCTTCTCCTTCAGCGCGGCCGGCGCGAACGGTTTCACGACATAGTTGTTCACGCCCAGCGCCGCGGCCTTCTGGACGATCTCCTTGTCCGACGAGCCGGTGAGCATGATGAACACCGTCTTGCCGATCACCGCATCGGTGCGCACCGCCTCCAGGAACTGGAGGCCGTCCATCTCCGGCATGTTGTAGTCGGAGATGATCAGATGCACGCGGTCGCTCTTGACCGCCGCCAGCGCCTCCTGGGCGCTCGGCTTGTCCCGCACGTCCTTGAACCCGAGATCCTGCAGCGCGCGACGGATCATCGCGCGCATGCTGGTCTGGTCGTCGACGACCATCACCTTGATCGCTGCAGCAGCAGGCATCAGACGCTCCCAATCTTCTCGCGGCAGGCCTTGAGGATCGCCTCAGGCATGCCAGACAAACCAACTTCCTGTTCCACCGCGCCCAGCTCCTTCGCCGAGCGCGGCATTCCCCAGACCACGCAGGTCTCCCTGCTCTGGCCCAGCGTGCGGGCACCGGCCTGGCGCATCGCCAGCATGCCCTGGGCGCCGTCGGCCCCCATGCCGGTGAGGATCACGCCGACCGCGGCTTTGCCGAGCGGCGCCACCGAGTTGAACAGCATGTCCACCGACGGCCGGTGGCCGGAGACCGGATCGCCGTCGCGCAGCCTGACATGGCCGCGGACGCCGCCGCGCAGCTCCATGTGGCGCTGCCCCCCAGGAGCAATATAGACGGTTCCCGGCAGCACCGGCGCGCCATCCGTAGCTTCCACCACATGCACCCGGCATTCGCCGTTCAGCCGCTCCGCGAAATTGTGGGTGAAGGCGGCCGGCATGTGCTGGACGACCAGCACCGGCGGGCAATTCTCGGGCAGGGCCGGCAGCAGCGAGAACAGCGCCTCGACGCCGCCGGTGGACGAGCCGATCGCGATGATCCGCTCGCCGACGCTGCCTGCCGCAAGCGCGGGCTGGGCGGGCAGGCGCTGCGGGCCGGCGCGGGCGACCGAGCGGGCGGCGGCCTTCACCTTCTCGCAGAGCAGCACCGCGTCGCGCTCGATGTCCTCGGGCGTGCCGCTGGGCTTGGTGACATAGTCGACCGCGCCCAGGCGGAGCGCCTCGATCGTCACTTCCGCCCCGCGCGCGGTCAGCGTCGAGCACATCACCACCGGCATCGGCCGAAGGCGCATGATCCGCTCGAGGAACGACAGCCCGTCCATCCCCGGCATCTCGACGTCGAGCGTCAGCACGTCGGGGTTGAGCGACTTGATCATCTCCCGCGCCGCGAAGGGCTCGGGCGCCATGCCGACGACCTCGATCGCCGGATCGACGGAAAGCATGCGGTTGAGCGTCGCGCGCATCGAGGCGCTGTCGTCGACGATCAGCGTACGTACGGGTGCCATCAATGCGCCTCCGGCTTCTGGTAGATGGTGTGCCCGCACGAGCGCATCTGGCTTGCCGCCGGGCCGATCAGCCGCTCGGAATGCCCGATGTACAGGTGGCCGCCGGGGGCGAGCTGGTTGACGAAACCCGCCTCCAGCTCTTCCTTCGCGGGATCGCCGAAATAGATCATCACGTTGCGGCAGAAGATCACGTCATAGGCGGCGCGGAGCGGCCAGGGCTCGAACAGGTTGAGCACCCTGGCCGTCACCAGCGCGCGCGCCTCGTCCGCCATCTGGAAGCCGCCCTGGACGGGCTTCATCCACTGGCTGCGCCAGGGCTCGGGCACCGCTTCGGCGACGCTGTCGGCATAGACGCCGCGCTTCACCGATTCCACCACATGGGGAGCGATGTCGGTCGCCAGCAGGCGGACATCGGCATTGCGCAGCCACGCGGCGCCCGCGCGGTCCGGCCCCAGCAGGCACATGGCGATGGTGTAGACTTCCTCGCCCGACGAGCAGCCCGCCGACCAGATCCGCACCGGGCCCTGCTTGCGCTTGAGCGCCGGCAGCACGGCCTCGCGAAAATGATCGAAGTGATGCGGCTCGCGGAAGAAATGCGTGTGATTGGTGGTCAGCGCCACCACCATCGCATGGCGTTCCGCCGGATCGCCCTGCACGAGCGCGACATAGTCGGAGAACCTGGCCAGGCCATGCTCGCGCAGCCGGCGCCCCAGGCGTGACTGGACGAGCGTGGTCTTCGCCGCGCTCAGTGCGATGCGCGCATCCTCGTGCATGATCGCGGCGATGGCAGCGAAGTCGCGGGGCGTGAGCTCCGCATTGCTGCCCGTCATGGCCGTGGCGACGCCGGCAGGCGCCAGGGCGCCCCCGGCGGCGGTCACGCTGCGATGTCCAGATGCTTGGTCAGGCTCAGCGCGTCGAGGTCGAGCAGCAGCACCATGGTGCCCTTCTCGTCCCGGGTGCCGTCCTTCTGGCGGGTCGCGATGCGCACCAGCCCGGCGATGACGCTCGGCTCGATCGTCTCGACCTCGGGGGCCGGCTGGATCTCGGCTTCGCCGATCGCGACGATGTCGTTGACTTCGTCGACCAGGAAGCCGGCCTGCTTGCCCGCGATATGGACGACGAGGATGCACGAGCGCGCATGGATCGCGCTCGGTTCCCAGCCCAGCCGCTCGGCCAGGCCGACGACGGGCACCACGTTGCCGCGCAGGTTGGTCACGCCCTTGATGAAGCCCGGGACGTTGGGAAGCGGCGTCGGCTCGTCCCATTCGCGGATCTCGATCAGCGCCCGCATGTCGATCCCGAAGGTCTGCTGGGCAAGCGAGAAGGTGACGATCTTGCGGTCGGTGCCGGCGTTGTCGTTGGTGGTGGTCATGCTGCCAGTCCTTTCGGGGTGAAGCGATTGGTGGAGGCGACGAGCGCCTCGATGTCGAGGATGAGCGCGATCGAGCCGTCGCCGAGGATGGTGGCGCCGCCCAGGCCGCGGATCGGATGGAGATTCTGGTCGAGGCTCTTGATCACCACTTCGCGGCGATCGTCGATGGTATCGACCACCAGGCCGACCTTGCCCGAGCCTTCGTTCTCGACGATCACGACCAGGCTGTCCTCGATCGCGCGGTCGTCGTTGAGGCCGAAGATCTCGGTGGCGCGCTTCACGGGGACATATTCGCCGCGCATGTCGATCACTTCGCTGTCGGGCGAGGTGCGCTTCACCTGGCCCGGCTCGGGCTGCACCGTCTCGAGCACATGCGCGAGCGGCAGCACGAAGCGCTGGCCGGCGAGGCGGACGATCATGCCGTCCAGGATCGCCAGGGTGAGCGGCAGGATCATCGTGAAGGTGGTGCCTTCGCCCGGAACCGAGTGGATCTCCACGCGGCCGCCCAGCGCCTCGACGTTCGAGCGGACCACGTCCATGCCGACGCCGCGGCCCGAGATGTTCGAGATCGTGTCGGCGGTCGAGAAGCCCGGCGCACAGATCAGCTGGTCGATCTCTTCGTTCGACAGCTGCGCGTCGCCGCTGATGATGCCTCTTTCGACGGCCTTGGCGCGGACCTTCTCGCGGTTGATGCCGCGGCCATCGTCCTGCACCCGCACGAAGATGCGGGCGCCGCGCTGCTCGGCCGAGAGCTTGATCGTGCCCGCGGGGTCCTTGCCCGCGGCGATGCGCTCCTCGGCGCTTTCCAGGCCATGGTCGGCAGCGTTGCGGATCATGTGCGTCAGCGGATCGCCGATCTTCTCGATCACGCCCTTGTCGACTTCGGTGGTCTCGCCCACCGTCTCGAGCAGGATCTGCTTGCCGGTCTCCACCGAAAGGTCGCGCAGCATGCGCGGCACGCGGCTGAAGGCCTGTTTGATCGGCTGCGCGCGCAGCGACATGACGTTGTCCTGGATCTGGCGCGTCAGGCGCGCCAGCTCCGGCAGCTCCACGCGCTGGCGATCGGCCGGCGACAGCCGGTCGGCCAGGATCGAGTTGCGGATCACCAGCTCGCCGACCAGGTTGAGCAGCAGGTCCAGCTTGCCCAGATCGACGCGGATCGTCTGTTGCGCCTCGCTGCCCGCCTTGGGGGCGATGGCGGGCGTCTCGACGCTGCCGATCGCGGGCGAGGCAGCGGCGATCGTCTCGACGACGCGCTGCATTTCCGCTGCGAAGTCCTCGATGCCGGCGGATACCGGCACGAAGCCGAATTCGTCGGCCGCCGGTGCGGCTTCGGCCAGGGGTGCGGCTGCCGCCTCGTCGCGGCGGACCTCGACGATCGAATCCGGGGCGACGAAATCGAAGCAATCGCTGATGTCGCTCTCGGCCACTTCGCCCGGAACGCGGAGCGTCCAGGTGAGATAGGCGTCCTCGGGATCGAGATCGCGCAGCGGCGGCACCGTCGAGGTGTCGACCGCGACGACCTCTCCGCCCAGGCTCTCCAGCTCGCGGATGATCAGCAACGGCTCGCCGGCATTGGCCAGCGCGGCGCGCGACGGCTTGAAGGTGACGATCCAGGCGGCGTCGGCGGCCGGCAACTCGGCGGGCGCGTCGAAATCGTCGAGCGAGACGGCCATGGGCACGAAGCCGAACGCGTCCGCTTCGCCGGCCGGCACCTCGGCGGCGGCGGCCGGCGCGGCGACGGGCCCGCCGTCATCGGCACCCTTGTTGGCGAGCACCTGCTCGAGCGCGGCCAGCGCGGCCTGGTCGACCGGGCGGGGCGCCAGGCCCTTGGCGGATTCGACATGGTCGGTCAGGATGTCGAAGGCGCTCAGCATCACCTTGACCACGCCGGGGCTCGGCGGGATCTTGCCGCCGCGCACTTCGTCGAGGACGTTCTCGAACTTGTGCGCGAACGCAGTGAGATCGGCATGGCCGAACGCGCCGGCACCGCCCTTGATCGAATGGACCGCGCGGAACACGCCGGCGATCACCTCGGCCGACACGTCGCCCGCCTGCATGGCCGACAGCCCCTGCTCGGCGGTGGTCAGCCCCTCGGCGCATTCCTCGAAGAAGATCGCCTGGATATCGTCGAATTCGTCGCTCACGGGCACACGCGGCGGATGGCCGCCCCCAGCTTGGTCGCCTCGAACGGCTTGGTGATCCAGCCGGTGGCGCCGGCCTCACGGGCGCGCGCCTTCTTCTCGTCCGAGAATTCGGTCGACAGCACCAGGATCGGCGTGCCGCGGAAACCGGAGACCGCGCGCACCGCTTCGATCAGCTCGAACCCGTCCATCTTGGGCATGTTGATGTCGGTGATCAGCAGGTCGGGCTGCACTTCGTGCATGCGCTCCAGCCCGTGCTCGCCGTCATTGGCGCTCTCGATGCGGAAGCCCTGCGCGGTCAGCGACGTCTTGAGCAGCATGCGCATGCTCGCCGAATCGTCGACGGTAAGGATCAACTTGCTCACTGGGCGTCTCCGGTCTCGAGGCCGATCGTCGCGGCCAGGTGGCAGCGCTGCACGCGATCGACGAATGCGGGGCTGGGATTGGCGATACGGAACTCCTGGCCGCCCGCGGCCGCCTCGGCGCGCGCGGCGACGAGCAGCTGGAGCACCGCCTGGCCGACGCTCTCGACCTCGGACGCGTCGATCTCGATCGCGTCGTCCAGGTCGGCGGCGAGCACCAGGCGCACGCGCAGGTCTTCGGCCGTGACGGTGGTACCGTGGACGGGGAGGCGCAGCGCGCGCTCCTCGGCGTCAGGCAGCGGCAGCGACTGGGACTGGTCCATTCTTGGCCTCGTCAAGTGCGGTTTCGAGTTGCTGGAAGCTCGGCGCATAGGCCGAGGGGGTCATGCGGCGGGCGATCTCGATCGCCACCTGGACCGGCTGGTTCTGGGCATAGGCGACGATCGCCGTCTTCACGATCGAATAGGGCTTGCCGTCGGCCTCGAGCGTCTCGAGCAGCTTGGCGGCGAGGGGGCCGACCACGCAGTAGCTCAGCAACACGCCCAGGAAGGTGCCGACCAGCGCGCCGCCGATCATCGCGCCCAGGATCTCGGTCGGCTGGTCGATCGAGCCCATGGTCTTGATGACGCCGAGCACGGCGGCGACGATGCCGAGCGCGGGCAGGCCGTCGGCCATGATCTGCAGCGCGTGCTGCGGGCCGGCCTCTTCGTGGTGATGCTTCTCGATATCCGCGTCCATCGCGGCCTCGATCTGATGCGGATCCTCGAAGTTGACCGTCATCATGCGCAGATAGTCGCAGATGAACTCGACCAGGTGATGGTCCTTGAGCAGGCGCGGATAGGGCGTGAAGAGGTTGCTCTCCTCCGGCTGGTCCAGATGGGGCTCGAGCGCGGTGGCGCCCCCCTTCTTGAAGGTGGAGAGCACGGTGAACATCAAGGTGAGCAGGTCCTTATAGTCCTGCGCCTTCCACTTGCCGCCCTTGAACGCGCGCATGATGCCCGTGCCGGCCTTCTTGATCGTCGCCATCGAGTTGGCGACGATGAAGGCGCCGATCGCGGCGCCCGCGATCGCCATCATCTCGTGCGGCAGCGCATGCGCGATGATCTCGAACTTGCCGCCCGACATGATGAAGCTGCCGAAGACGCAGACGAGAATGATGATGAATCCGATGCCGTTGAGCATGGCGGTTCGCCCGATGTCCCTGTTGTTTCCAGAATTATAGGAAGGATTTGCCGGCCGGTGTTGCCGCGCCGGCAAATTGCTCAGGCCGCCTCGGCGGTGCGATCCTGCCAGTCGATGACCGCCAGATAGTTGCGCAGCCGGTTCGCCTCGAGCGCGGCGAGCAGCTTGTTGTTGTGCCAGGGCACGATCATCTCGGCGAGGGCGGGAGCCCAGGGCGCCGAGCTGTCGAACAGCACGCCCAGGCCGAACACCGCGGGCACGTGCGCCCAGGCGAGCGGACGCGCCTCGGTCTGCGCCTCGGCCCGGAAATCCTCCACCGCGGTCAGCACGCCGTTGCGCGGGCCGCCTTCGTGCAGCGCCCAGGCGAAGCTGCCCGCGCCGCGGAAGCCGCGATCGGGCAGGCAGCCGGGCTGGCCGAGCGAGACGCCGCCTTCGAAGCTGTGCGGGTGGCGATGCTCTTCGGGAATCCGGTCGGGCGCATAATAGCAGTCGCGGCGGGCGCACGGCCACGAGACGTCGTGCAGGAGCGCCAGCAGCGGCCTGCCGTCGCGCCGCGCGATCTGGTCGGCGATGCGCAGCTCGTTGATCACCGTGTAGTAATTATGGTCGCCGTCGATCACCCAGGCGTCGATGTCCGAAAGCTTCGGCATCGCGTCATGGCTGGGCTCGGCGATGTGGCGCACCTCCGGCGTCTGGCGGGCCCAGGCCAGGAACTCGGCCTTGGGCGCCGGGTCGATGCTGGTCAGGCTGCCGCCGGCCACGCGCGCATAGGCGGCCAGCTGCTGCGACATGCCGCCGAACTCGGCGCCTACTTCGGCGATGTTGCGGGCGCCCGCGATCTGGAGCCCGTGGAGGATGATGTCCGAGAATTCGGACATGGAGTGGATCAGCAGGCTCATGCGATGGCTCCCTGGAGCATGGCGTTGGAAGGCGCGGGTGCGGCCGGCTGGCGCGCGGCGATGGGACGGAAGGCCACGGCCAGCATCATCTGCCGGTCTCCCTGGCGCGGCGGCGGCGGGACCATCATGAAGGCGAACGCGTTCTCGCAGCGGAAGAGATGGGGCGCGACCTGCTCCATGCCTTCGAGCGAGGGCAGCGCATCCATTTCCTGACTGCCGTCCGGATGCGGCCTGTCGCTCAGGAAGCGGTCGACGGGCATGAAGCTCACGCTCTCCACCTGCACATAGTCGAAGAGCTGGCCGAACTGCACGCCCACCGAGAAGCGGCTGTCGCCGATCGGAATGGGGGCGAGATAATAGCCGTCATGCGTCGGCGTGGCGGTCACCGTGCCGGTCGAGACCTGGTTGCCGTCGGCGACGATCAGCGGCAGCGCGATCGAGGTGTCGACGAAGTCCCGGTATTTGAGGGGCATCGCGAAGCGGCGCTGCGCCAGCAGGCTGAGCTTGAGCGCCAACCCCTCGCCGTGCAGCTCCGCCGGCAGATACATGCGCTCGGCGCCCTTCATGTAGAACAGGCCGCGCTGGCGCAGCCCGCGCCGGGCGATGGCGGGATCGAACAGCGAGACGGTATTGTCGACGCCCAGGTTGATGTCGTGCTCGAACGCGCCGAGCACCGCGAGCTCGGCTTCGAGCGGCACGTACATCAGCCGGCCGAGCACGCTCGCCGCGCCGCGCCGCCACAGGATCGCCTCGTGCGCGGGCGGCACCGCGCGGATCGACACGCTGCCTTCGTCGCGCACGAAGCGCAGGCAGCCCGCCTGCACCCGGTCGCGCACGTCCGACTGGCGCGACTTGATCGAGCTGCCGCGGCGGATGGCAGTGCCGTCCTTCTCATAGTCGATCACCGATCCCTGGGCGGCGGTGCAGAGCTGCTCGAGCACGGCGACGTTCGAGCACAGCGCCTCGAGCGCGGCGCAGTCATAATCGTCGTGGCCGATAAAGCCCCTCTTGTCGAAGCCGCTACGCGACTGTTCGCGCAGCAGCAGGTAGCGGCCGGCGACCTTCACGCCCAGCTCGCGGGCGAGCAGCGGCTCGACATCGTTCTGGACCGAGCCGTTATAGCCCAGGTCGACCAGCATCAGCGTGTCGCCTCTGGCCGGGTTCACGGCCTTGCGGACATGTGCGATCAGCCGGTCGGCGAAGCTGCGCGAGGCCTGGGTGATGCGGCGCATGCGCTGCGGGTCCTGAATCGCCTTGAGGAAGGCGCCGGGGCGGGGATTGTCCTTGACCAGCCTGGCCGCTTCGGCGGCCGGCAGCAGCAGTTGCTTCGCCACCGCGCTCAGGTCGCCGCAGATCTCGCGCTGGAGATAGCGATCGACCGCGCCCGGCGTTGCCAGCGCGGCGGCGGTGCCGGTGAAGCGGCTGATCTCAACGGCATGGCCGGTGCCGCCGCGCGCCTCGTGGACAAGCTGCGGCAAATGGCCGTCGCGCATCAGGAACACGGCGTGCACCGTGCCGCCATGCTGCGCCCGCAGCGCCGCGGCCTCGTCGTCCAGCCAGCGGTCGAACCCGTTCAGCACAGGGCCCAGCGTGGTGAAGCCGAGCACTTCGGCGGCATCGCCCAGCTGCGGCTCGATGGCGGCGATCGTCGCGCGGTGCGGCTGGTGGGTAATCGCCACGCCGGCCTCGGTCGCGTGGAAGATGTTGCTGATCGCGCCCTCCAGGCGGATGCGCTGCTCGCTGCCGTCGGTGAACTGCTTGAGGTGCAGCGTGTTCACGCCGAACGGCGCGACGCCGTCGACATCCGCCTTCTTGTTGTCGCCGATGTGCAGGATCTGCTCGGGCGCGATCCCGAGCGCCTTGAGAACCGGGCCGTACAGGCCTTCGCCCTTGGCCTTGCCGTAATGCGACGAGCAGAAGATGCGGCCGATCAGCCCGGCGACTTCCTCGCCCGCGGCGGCGGCGATCAGGCTGCGCAGCTGCTTCTCGTCGAGATAGGTGTCGGAGACGATGATCGTCTCGATGCCCTTCGCCCTGGCTGCGCGCATCAGCGCCACGGTGGGCGCGAAGGCGAAGCAGTGGCGTGCTTCGGCGGCGAGCTCGTCCCGCACCGCGGCGGCGCGCTCGGCGGCGCTCGCATTGGGCATCAGCTCGGCATAGATCTCGTCGATATGGACTTCGTTGCGGTGGTGGCGGACGGCGGCGGTGCTCCGCGCGGTCTGCTCGGCCCAGCCGCGCTGGAGGAGGTTGGCTTCGCCGAGCGCGCCGAACAGGTCGCGCGGGGCGTGCACGTCGCGCCACAACAGCGTGTCGAAACAGTCGAGCGAGAGCAGGGTCACCCCCGGATAAGCGTCCAGTGCCGACGGCAGCGCGTGCGGAAGGATTGCGTTGGCCAATGATTTTCCCCGGATGCGCGCCCGCAATTCGACAGGACGCACCAATCTTATAGGATGTTCGCACCCGGAACGGTCGCAATCGTCCTAGAATGAAGGGTCAAGCAAATGGAGCGAGCATGACCCTTAGTGCCTATCAGGCTGCCCGTACCCGGGCTGAAACGCCGCGCTCGGCAGAGCTCAGGCTGTTGGGCGAGATCACCGGCGAGATGATGGATGCGGAAGAGCGCGGGTTGAAGGGCGCGCTGCTGATGCCGCCGCTGCATCGCAACCGCCAGATGTGGGACGCCTTCTCGACCGATTGCGGCATTGCGGGCAATGGCCTGCCGCATGAGTTGCGCGCGCAGATCATTTCCCTTGCCTTGTGGGTGGACCGTTTCACCAGCGACGTGATCGCCGGCCGCGAGCGGATCCGCGAGTTGATCGAAGTGAACCGCATGATCATGGACGGGCTGCGCGGCCCGCAACGCGCCGCCGCCTGATCCTTCCCCGGCATCGACGGAAAGGGGCGCCCCGGCGAGAGCCGCGGCGCCCCTTTCCGTCGTACGCGACAGGGCCCGGCTTCCTCCGGTCCGCGAGGCTAGTCCGTCGACAGCGGCAGTTCGGAAGTCAGTTTCACCTTCTGCATCGGAATGTCGGTCTTCAGGCTTAGCACACAGGGGATGCGCGCCAGCCTTTCGGCCTGGAATCGCCGAAAGGCCGTCAGGTCCGCGGCGACCACGCGGAGCAGAAAATCGCAGTCGCCGGCCATCAGATGGCATTCGACGACTTCGCCGAGCGGCCGGATGCTGGCGATGAAGTGCTGCACGGTCTCCTCGTCCTGGCTCTTGAGCCAGACCCGGACGAACAGGGACATGCCAAAGCCGATCCGCTCCGCGTCGAGCAGCGCGACATAGCGTTCGATGATGCCGGATTCCTCCAGCAGCCGCACGCGCCGCAGACAGGGCGATGGCGACAGTCCGACTTCCTGCGCCAGCTCCACGTTCGTCAGGCGCCCGTTACGCTGCAAGGCCATCAGAATGCGGCGGTCGATACGATCGAGCTTCATTGGCGGAATATTCCACATCCATGAGAATATGTAATCATAAATGCTGAGATGCTGCCGAATATCGCGAAAGTTCGCAACCTAATGCGCCTTGAAGCGGCATATACGACTGCCTGCAAATAGTTCCGCAATCCGAAGGGCAGCCATGACGGGAATGACGCAGGGCAGGTCGATGCCGGTACCAGAGCGCCGCGCCGAACTGGCGCGGGGCTTGCGGGCATCGCTGCCCGTGATGATCGGATTCATACCGTTCGCGCTCGTGCTGGGCGCGCAGGCATCGGCCAAGGGGCTCGGCGCCCTGGAAGTGCCGATCCTCACGGGGCTGAACTTCGGCGGCGGATCCGAGTTCGCCGCGATCGGGCTATGGACTTCGCCGCCGCACCTCCTCCTGATCGGGGGCGTGACGATGCTGGTCAATTGCCGTCACCTGCTGATGGGGGCGGCGTTCGCGCCCTATCTGCGCCATCTGCCCCGTCGGCAGGTGCTGCCGGCGCTGTTCTTCATGTGCGATGAAAGCTGGGCGATGGGGCTCGCGGATGCCAGGCTGGGGGCAAGGGCGGGTCGGTCGCAACCGTTCAGCCTCGCTTATTATCTCGGCGTCTCGATCGGGCTCTACGCCACCTGGGTGGCCTTTACCGCACTGGGCGCGCTCCTCGGCCCGGTGCTGGGCGACATCACGCGCTATGGCTTCGACATGGCGTTTCCGGCCGTGTTCCTCGTCCTGCTGCGGGGCATGTGGAAGAGTGTGCGCGCCGCAATGCCCTGGGCGGTGAGCCTTGCCGTCGCCATTGCCGTCTACCTGCTCGTGCCCGGCGCCTGGTATGTGCCGGCGGGTGCGGTTGCGGGCGTCCTGGCCGCTTGCGCCTGGGCACGGCCATGATGCCCGACCCCGCCACCCTGGGGGCGATCCTGCTGATGGCGATCGTGACCTATGCTACCCGGATCGGCGGTTATCTGCTGCTCGGCGACCGCATATTGTCTCCGCGCATGACGGCGGTGATGGATGCCGCACCCGGTTGCGTCCTCGTTTCGGTGATCGCGCCGGCCTTCGCCGCCGGGCGCTCCGCGGATCTGATCGCACTCGTCGCGACGCTGTTCGCCGCCACGAGGCTGCCGCTGCTGCCTACCGTCCTGATCGGAGTTGCGAGCGCGGCGATGCTGCGGTTCATGCTGCCGGCATAGGCGGGAGAGGGGACTTGGGCGCAATGTTCGCGCAACCTCGCGGCACAAGTGCCGAACCATGCGCTTGCGCGCCGACGGGGGACATTGCCATGATGGCGACGGGGCTGCCGGAAACAATGCGGGAGGTCGCGTGCACCTGTTCCTTCGCTCGTTGGTGATGGCGATCGGCCTGGCCGCTGCGCTCGCTCCGTCCGCCGGCGCGCAACAGGCTCCGCCGATCGCGACGGCCCGGTCCCCGGCCGGGCAATCGCCCGGGGATTTCATTGCCGGCTATGCCGCGGAACATGGCTTCAGCGGCACGATCCTGGTGCAGAAGGGCGGCCGGGTGGCCTTCGAACGCAGCTTCGGCCTGGCCGACCGCGAGCACAATGTGCCGAACGCGGACCACACCGTCTATTGGGTCGCCTCGATCACCAAGCTCTTCACCTCGACGCTCATTCTCCAGCTCGCGGAGCAGCGGCGGCTGGACCTCGACCGGACGGTCGGCACCTATCTTCCCGACTATCGCGGCGAAGCGGCAACGAGGGTGACGGTCCGCCAGCTTCTCAACCACACGTCCGGGCTGCGGAACATCGACGTCATTCCCAATATCGAGGACGAGCGGCAGGCCATCCGGGCCCAGATCGAGGACGCCGTCCGGCACGACCGGCTGCCGCTCTATCAGACGCCCTACAGCAGCGACGATCTGCTTCGGAAGTTCTGCAGCGATCCGCTCGTCAACGCGCCGGGCAAGGTCTTCGACTACAACAATGCCGATTACATCATCCTCGGGAAGATCATCGAACAGGCCTATGGGAAGCCGTTCGGCGTCGTGCTGGGCGAGCGCATCCTGCTTCCGCTGCAGATGCGCCACAGCGGAATGATGCGCCACCAGGATGTCGTTCCCAACCTGGCCAATGCCTATTCGCTCGGCGCCGATCGCCGAACGCTGCAGCATGACACGCCGGTCTATCCCGAGAACTGGTATGCCGCCGGCGCGCTCTATTCGAGCGTGGGCGACCTGCTGCGCTTTTCCAATGCGCTGTTCGACGGCCGGCTGATCGGCCGGCCCATGCTCGACCAGATGACCGCAGCCGGGCTCGACCGCTATGGCCTCGGCCTCTGGGTGTATGACACAAGGGCCGGCGGCACGACGCATCGCGTCGCAAAGCGTCCGGGCCATATCATGGGCACGCAGAGCCAGCTCTACCGGTTCCTGGACAGCGATCTGACGGTCATCATCCTGAGCAATGCCGGCACCACCGATCTCGATGCCTTCGTGGCGGCGATCGGGAAGCGCATGCTCGAATGAGCGGCACCGGTGCCCGCCAGGATGCGGGGGCCGCAGGGAAAGGGCGCCCCGGCCGAAGCCGGGACGCCCCGTTCGCGCAGCTGGAGCCGGGCCTCAGAACGAAGCCCAGTCTCCGCTGGTCTCGATCGCGCCGTTAGTGGCCAGGGCCTTTACCGGCGAGACATAGGCCTTTTTCGAGGCCGGTTTCGGTGCGCGGGTGGCAGGCATCGGGGCCGGGCGCATGGCCGGGCGCACGGCGGCGGCGTTGCCCACGGTGAAGCGGCCGGCCTGCTCGGAGAGCGTGCTCACCTCGGTGTTCAGGTTGCGCGCGGCGGCGGAGGTTTCCTCGACCATCGCGGCATTCTGCTGGGTCGCCTGGTCCATCGACCCGATGGCGGTGCTGATCTGGGTGATCGCCGTCGATTGCGCGGCATTGTCCGTCGCCATCTCGGCGAGCAACGTGTGCACCTCGCCGACGTCGCTCGAGATATCGGCCAGCGCGCCGTCGACCTTCTCGACCATCGCCACCGCGGCGACGATATCGGTCTGGGTGGCGGTCAGCTGGTCGCGGGCGCGACCGGCCTCTTCCTCCGCCCGCATCGCCAGCGCCGAGACCAGGTCGGCGACCACCGCGAAGCCGCGTCCCGCCTCGCCGGCCCGCCCGGCCTCCACCGCGGCGTTCATCGCCAGCACCCGCGTCTGGAACGCGATCTTGTCCAGGCCCTCGATCACGCTGTCGATGCCCTTGGCGGATTCCGAGACGCGCGTCATCGCCTGCACCGCCTCGTCGGCGATCGCGCGGCCGCCCGATACGGTCGAGATCGCGCCGTCGGCGCGCGCTACCGTGCGGCCGGCCGAGGCCGCCATCGTCTTCAACCGCTCGTCCATCTGGGTGACGGCGGCGGAGGTCTCCTCCAGGCTGGCGGCATTGGCTTCGGTGCGGCGGGCCAGGTCTTCCGAGGCCTGGGCGATTTCGCTCGAGCCGGTATGGATCGTCGACGTCGATTCCATCACCGAGCCGATCAGCGTGCGCAGGCTGGTCAGCGCTGCGTTGAAGTTGGTCTTGAGGGTGGCATAGTCGGCCGGGAACTCCCGGGCGATCTCCGCGGTCAGGTCTCCCCTGGCGACTTCCCCGAGATTCTCGCCGAGCGTGTCGACCACCATCTTCTGCTCGGCGTCGGCAATGGCCTTGGCCGCGGCGGCGGCTTCCTGCGCCTGGGCGGTGTCGCGGAAGACCAGCACGGTCTTTGCCATCGCGCCCAGTTCGTCGCCGCGATCGGTGCCCGGCACTTCGACGCGGTTGTTGCCACCGGCGAGCGCGAGCATCGCCTCCTGCAGGCGCGCGAGCGGCAGGGTGATGCCCGAACGCGAGACGAAATAGCTGAAGCCCATCGTGGTCAGGATCGAGACGAGGCTGACGACCAGCATCGTGTAGATCGTGGAATAGCTTTTCTCGGTAAGCTCGTTCGATCGGGCCTTGCCGTTGGCGACCACATTGTCGTTGAACTTCACCATCTGCGCGGAAAGGTCGATGATCAGCGGATCCACCTTGGCGAGCAATGCCTTGGCGCCGTCATTTTCGTTGCGCTGGCCGAGCACGACCGCCTGCGCCGCAAGCTCGTGGATCTTGGCGATCTGGCTGCGGAACCTGTCGAGCTGCGGCTTCAGCGAAGGCTGGAGCTGTTCGGCATTGTCGAGCAGCTTGTTGGCCGTCTCGAAATTGCCCTGCTCCGCCTTGCCGGCCTCCTGGGCCATCTTCGAAGCGCCGTCATAGGAAAGCGCGCGATAGCCGGCATAGGCGATGTCCGATGCGCGACGATTGGCGCGTGCCAGCTCGGTTGCCACGGGCATCTGGTTCTCGATCATCTCCGAATAGCTCCGGTCGATGCGCAGGAGCGCGTCCGATCCGAACAGTGCGACGCCCATCCCCACGGCGGCGATTATGGCGACGAGCCCCAATATCTTGGTTGGAATCTTCAACTTTGCGAGCATCTCATACTTCTCCTGCAAAGAGACAGGCTCTCGACGAGAGCCCGTCCCGACTAAAATTCGATGGGGAGCGGCGGCATCAGAACGACGCCCAGGCGGGGTTCCTGCCCTGCTGGCAACATAGTCGCCGACGCCCGGACCGAGGGCCCGGGTGCCGAGAATGGCGACGCCCACCGGCATCTTCCTTGCGAAGGGCCAGCTGCTTGATCGTGCCGAACATTCTTGATCTTTCGTTGTTTTCCGGCGGTTCCATTGTAGGCGCCGCGATCGGGGAGGGTGTCCTGCCCGGCAGGAAAGTGGCACCATTATAGGACTAACTCCTCGCCCTCCTGAGGTCGCACGGGCACTGCGAGCAGACCGGAGTTTGCAAATCATCCTATAATTGACCGGGTAACCATTTCCGGAGTGTCCCGTGGCCCGTTCCGTTCGCATCCCCGTCGCCTGTGCGGCGATCCTGCCGCTCGCCGCCGCGCCGGCGTTCGCGCAGGACAGGGTGAAGCTGAGCGTGAACGGCAGCCTGCGCGCCCGCGCCGAGACGATCGGCGGGCAGTTCCGTCCGAACACGCCGGAACATGACAGCTTCCTCTCGTTCCGCTCCATGCTGGCGGCGAAGGCCGAGATCGGCGGCTTCACGCTGGGCGGCGAGCTGGTCGACGCGCGTGGATATGGCGAGCGCGACCGGAGCTCGGTGCGCACCAACGAAATCAACGACCTCGAGCCGGTCCAGGCCTATCTCGCCTGGCGGCCCGCCAGGGGCATGCAACTCACCGCGGGCAAATTCGCGATGGACATCGGCGCGAGCCGCCTGGTGGGGCGCACCGATTTCCCCAATGGCGTGCCCACCTATCTCGGCGCGAAGCTCGAGATGCAGGACGAAAGGCGCAACCAGCTCTTCCTGTTCTGGACGCGTCCGTTCACTGCGCTGCCCGACACGCCGGAGGACATCTACGACAACAAGGTCCAGCTCGACCGGGCGACCGAGAATATCGAGTTCTTCGGCGGCAACGCCATGCTTGCCAGGCTGTTCGGCAGGACCGGCTTCGAGACCTATGCCTTTCGCCTGATCGAGCATGATCGCGCCACGCATCCGACGCGCAACCGCCGCCTGGTGACTTTCGGCGTGCGGCTGCGCCAGGCGCCGGCACGGCATGCGCTGGACTATGAAGTGGAAACTGCGCTCCAGCGCGGCCTAGCCCGTGCAACCGCCGCGGTGACCGACGTGCGCGATCTTCGCGTCCGCGCCGGCTTCGTGCATGCCGAGATGGGCTGGACCTTCGGCGGCAGCTGGGCGCCGCGCGTGGCTGCGCTCTTCGACTATGCCAGCGGCGAGACGGCCAACCCCGACACGTTCACGCGTTTCGACACGCTCTACGGCGCTCGCCGCGCCGATTTCGGCCCGCTCTCGCTCTATGGTGCGCTGGGCCGGGCGAATATCGTGTCGCCGGGCATCCGCTTCGAGGCGCGACCCTCGAAGCGGCTCGACCTCATGGCATCGGTGCGCGGCGCCTGGCTCGCTTCTGCCATCGACAGCTTCTCCGCGACCGGCGTGACCGATCGCGCCGGCCGCGCGGGCCGCTTCGGCGGCACCCAGTTCGAGCTGCGCGGGCGCCGCTGGCTGGTGCCGCGGGAACTGCGCCTCGAGCTTGGCGCAGCCTGGCTCGCCAAGGGGCGTTTCCTGCACGATGCGCCCAATGCGCCGCGCACCGGCGACACCCGGTTTGCGCATGCCGATCTCGCCTTTTCGTTCTGATCCGCCTTTGCGGTCCGACATTTAGGTAGAAGCCACGGATGGCAGGACCTGCATGGTCGCGCATACATCCGATCACCCGCGGGCGGTAAGTCCGGGTCGCAAGTTGCAGGAGGGCCAAGTGAGCCCGAGGTTCCCACTGGTGGTGCTCGTCGCGCGTGAAATGGGCCTCCGCAGCACGCTGATCGCCCGCTTGTCGATGGCCGGCGCCGATCTCGTCACCATCGACAATCTGGATGATCCGCGGGTCGCGCGCTGGCTGGCCCGGAGCCCGGTCCTGATCATCGACGAAGCTGCGCTTGCCGCACGTCCCGGCGGTGAGGCCGCGCTGCGCGCCGATCCGCGCTGGCGCGCCATTGCGGTGATCGGGGGTGCGGCCGCGGATGCGGCATATCCGCCGCGCATCCCGCGCGACGATCCCGCCAGCGTGATCGAAGCGATGTTGCCCGGCTGGGGCTATCCCGAGCGCTGACTATGCGCGCTAGCTCTTGGGGAACATTCCCGCGGCAAAGGCGATGCGCAGCGCTTCGGAAAGGCTGCGCACTTCCAGCTTCTCCATCAGGTTGGCGCGATAGATCTCCACCGTGCGCGGGCTGATGTCGAGTTCATAGGCGATGATCTTGTTCGATCGTCCCTCGATCAGCCCCTTGAGCACGTCCTTCTCGCGCGGCGAGAGCTTGCCGATCTTGGATTCCGCGGCATTTACGCGCGTCGCCGCCTCGCTACCCTCCTCGAGCCGCGAAAAAGCGAGGTCGATCGCGGTCATCAGGAACTCTGCCTCATAGGGCTTTTCGATGAAATCGAGCGCGCCGGCCTTCATTGCCTGCACCGCCAGACCGACATTGCCCTGGCCGGTGAGGATGATCGCCACGAAGCGCGGATCGCTCGTCACCGCGTTGAGCACGTCGAGCCCGGTCGAGCCCGGCATGTGGAAATCGAGCAGCAGGACGCCCGGATCGAGATCCGGCAGCGATTCCAGGAAGATGTCACCCGAACGGAAGGCCCGGATCACCAGATCGGAGCGAAGCGAAAGGAGGCTGTGCAAAGAGGCCCGGACGGCATCGTCGTCGTCCACGATATAGACCGTTTTTGTCATCTACTCTCCACCCTGTTCCGTCGTGGGTAGCGTGAAGCGGAAAACCGCGCCCCCTTCGGGCCGATTTTCGGCACTCAGAACCCCACCATGGGCCTCAATGATACGCTTGCTGATGGAAAGTCCAATACCCATTCCTGCGCCTTCTTTCTTCGTTGTCGTGAAACGGGAAAAGAGTTGGTCGAGCATTGGTTCCGGTATGCCCGGCCCACTATCGACGATTTCTATTGCAATCATATCTTTGGTAGACTTGCGCGATCGTACGATAATCCGGCGATCGTTGCCTCCCTGTTGGCGAAGAACGTCTATGGAATTGCGCAAAAGATTAACAACAACTTGCTGCACTTGTACGCGATCCGCGAAGACACAGGGTATTTCGGGGTCCAGATCGTAGGTCAGCCGGATGTTGAACTGGCTGGTACCAATGAGGACCAGATCGGCTGCGTCACGAATTGTCGGCCCCAGCGGCATGATGCGCAGATCCACTTCGCCGCGCATGGTAAAGCTGCGCAGGCGGCGGATGATCTCTCCCGCGCGCAACGTCTGTTCATTGGCCATGCGCAGCAATTCGCCGACCCGCTCGAATTCCTCGCCCTTGTCGAGCAGCATCCGCGCCGCAGCGAGGAAGTTGGAGGTGGCGGCGAGCGGCTGGTTGAGCTCGTGCGCCATGTCGGCGGCGAGCTCGCTCATCGCCGATTGGCGGCCGACATGGGCGAGCTCGGCATTGAGTTCGCTCAGCCGCTCCTCGGCGGCGAACTGCTCGCTCAGGTTGCGGGCGAAGAGGGTATAGAGCAGATGCCCGTCGATCTGGGCGACGCCGCCGCGGATCTCCATCGGGAAGCGATCACCGCCGCGGGTCAGGCCGGCGGCGGCGATCGTCTGGCCCTGTTCCAGCGGCTTGCCCGCCTTGAGAAAGGCGCCCAGCCGCGTCTCCGATTCCGGCTCCTCGTCGCGGGGATAGGGCGTGAGCATCGCGAAATTATGGCCCAGCACCTCATGGGCGCGATAGTCCCACAGGGCTTCCGCGGCAGTGCTGAACACGCGGATCGTGCCTTCCTCGTCCACCGCCAGCATCGCCTCGGGCACGGTCTCGATGATCGAGCGCAACTGTGCCTCGCGGCGGCGCAGCGCCGCCTCGCGCTCCTCGCGTTCGGTGATGTCGAGCATGGCGCCGATGGTGCGGACCAGGTTGCCCTCGGCATCGTAGAAGGCGCGCGACGACCCTTCCACCGCGCGCACCGATCCGTTGCGCTTCTTGAAGCGATAGCGGAAGCTGAAGCGGGGCGCGCGATCGGCGACGGCGCCCTCGATCGTCTCCATCACGCGTTCGGCGTCCTCGGGCTCGATCTGGTCGCGCCAGCTGTCGAAGCTGGTGACGGTGCCGGGAACCAGCCCCAGCCGTTCTTCCGCGCCCGGTGCCCAGGCGAGCCGACCCGTGGCGACTTCCCATTCGAACACGCCCACTTCGTGCGTCGCGGTGGCGATCGCCAGCCGCTCCTCGCTCTCGCGCAGCTCGGCCACGGCGCGGGCCCGGTCGGAGATGTCGGTCATCTTGTGGATGATCACCGGATCGCGACCGGCGATCTCGACACGGTGGACCCGCTCGAGAATGGCGATCTCGCGCCCGTCGCGCGTCGTCTCCACCAGTTCCTGGGTTTCGTCCTGCGGGCGGCGGGGCAGGGTGGTCTCGGCGCTCTCGCAGCGCGAGCGGAGCAGGAGATATTTGTTCTGCCCGCGGGCTTCCTCCTCGCTCCATCCGAACAACCGGGCCGCGCCTTCGGACCAGTGGACGATCCGCCCGTCGGGCGAAGTGAGCGCCATGGTAGTGACGTCGATGGCCTCGCTCAGCTCCACCTGTACCGATTGCTCGCGTGCGACGCGCGTGACGGCCCAATAGGCGATCGTGCCGACGATCAGCACGTTGCCGAGCATCGCGAGGAGCTGGCCGGGGGCGGCGGTGAACACCATCCGCCGCGCGAGCACCAGTTCCAGCATGGCGGGCAGCACGGGCAGGATCAGCGCGGCGGGCAGCAGGATCTGCAGCATGCGGCGATTGTCGGGATCGCGCGCCAGGTCGCGCATCCAGCCAAAGCCGCTGTTCCAGGTGATCGCGGCCAGCGCCAGCGAGATCGAGACGATCGCCGCGGGCAGCGAGGTCGTGAGCAGCGGCAGGGCCGGGCCCGCGCCGGCGCGCGAGAACAGGATGATGATCGCCGCCGCCGCGGCGAGCCCCAGCGCGATCATCGCGACCAGGCTGCGCATCTCCTTCGCCACCAGGTCGTGCACGCATTGTCCCAGCCCGGCGAGGCCGAGCACGAGGAACACCGCGGCCGGATTGATGCCCACCCGCCCCGGGAAGCTGAAGCTGAATTCGTCGAGCTGGGCCGGGAAGAGCAGCCGGTCGACGCCGAGGTCGATCTCGGTCCAGCGCTCGAACAGCGCGACGAGAGCGATGGTGAGCGGGACCGCCAGGAAGTTGATTGCCAGTCGCCGCCGGCCCAGAAAGGAAGCCAGGAAGCCGAGCGACAGGCCGATATATCCGATCGCGGTCCAGGGCCAGATCGGGAAATCGTTCAGGCCGAACCCGCGCAGGGCCGGAAAGTGGAGGAGCCAGCCCGCGAAAGCCGCCAGGCTGCAGGCCAGCCCGAAAAAGGCGAGCGCAAGCGCGACTCGTCGATTCACGGGTGCTGCCACCCATGATGGCTCGGTGGGGTCAATTGCGGAGCGCAACGATGCACCTTCCCCTTCCGGGAACTGTCAATAACACCAATCAAGCCCAAGAGAAAATGGGGATAGTCCAGAGTGGTTCAGTTTCTTTGCGAGGAAGGACGGCTTGCCAACTGGATAGCACCTGCGCGATCACTCGATCATTACGCAAGGGGGAGGATTCGCTTGATCCGGACGTTAATCATCTTTGGTGCGCTGGCGGGTCTCGCGGCCTGCGATTCCGGCGGCACCCGGGCGCAGAGCGCCGCATCCGATCCCGCCCCGGCGGCGAGCGGTCCCGGCAAGGGCAAGGGCTATAGCCACGATCCCTTCCCCTCGACCTATCGTGCCTATCCCGGCGCGCCGACGCTGTTGACCAACGTCACCGTGCTCGATGGCGAGGGCGGGCGGATCGATCGCGGGCAGGTGCTGTTCCGCGACGGCAAGATCGTCGCGGTCGGCCAGAATCTCGATGCCGCCGGCGCGACGGTGATCGACGGGCAGGGCAAATATGTCACTCCCGGCGTGATCGACATCCACAGCCATCTGGGCGACTATCCCTCGCCCGGCGTGCAGGCCAATTCGGACGGCAACGAGATGACCGGCCCGGTCACTGCCGAGGTCTGGGCCGAACACAGCGTCTGGCCGCAGGACCCCGGCTTCGGTCGCGCGCTCGCGAACGGGGGCGTTACCACGCTGCAGATCCTTCCCGGCTCGGCCAATCTGATGGGCGGCCGCTCGGTGGTGGTGAAGAACGTGTATGCCCGCACCATGCAGGGGATGAAGTTCCCCGGCGCGCCCTATGGCCTGAAGATGGCCTGTGGCGAGAACCCCAAGCGCGTCTATGGCTCGAAGGGCCGCATGCCCTCCACCCGGATGGGCAATGTCGCGGTCGACCGGCAGACCTGGGCGCGCGCGGTGGAATATAAGCGCCGCTGGGACAAATATGAGGAGAAGGGCGGCGAGGCGCCTGGCCGCGACCTTGCCATGGACACGCTGCGCGGCGTGCTGGAGGGCGAGATCCTCGTCCAGAACCATTGCTACCGCGCCGACGAGATGGCCGTCGTCATGGATATGGCCAAGGAGTTCGGCTACCATGTCTCGGCCTTCCACCACGCGGTCGAGGCATACAAGATCGCCGATCTGCTCAAGGCCAACAACACCTGTGCCGCCGTCTGGGCCGATTGGTACGGCTTCAAGATGGAAGCCTATGACGCGATGCCGGAGAACCTCGCCATCCTCGACAAGGAAGGCGCCTGCGCGATGATCCATTCGGACGACGCCAACGGCATCCAGCGGCTCAACCAGGAAGTCGCCAAGGCCCGGGCCTCGGGGATCAAGGCGGGCATGCACATCAGCGAGGAACATGCCTGGACCTGGCTGGCGATCAACCCGGCCAGGGCGCTGGGCATCGCCGACAAGACCGGCAGCCTCAAGCCCGGCAAGATGGCGGACGTGGTGCTGTGGAACGGCAATCCGTTCAGCGTCTACACCCGGCCCGAGATGGTCTGGGTCGATGGCGCGCTGCTGTACGACGCCAAGGATCCGAAGCGCCGGCCGGTTTCCGATTTCGAGCTCGGCCAGCCGGGCGAGGGGGATGTGAAGTGATGACCAGGAAGCTCCTTCTCGCCGCCACCGCGGCGCTTGCCCCGATGGCTTTCCTCGCCGCTCCCGCCGCGGCCCAGACCGTGGCGATCACCAACGCCAGGCTCGTGATCGGCGATGGCGGCCAGCCGGTCGAGGGCGGCACCGTCGTGATCCGCGACGGCAAGGTCGTCGCCGCCGGCACCGGCGTCGCCGTGCCCGCCGGCATCCGGGTGATCGATGCGGGCGGCAAATGGGTCTCGCCCGGCATCTTCGCCGGCTTCACGCGCCTGGGCATCGTCGAGGTCGACGGCGTCGACCAGACGAACGACACCGGTCCCGGCAATGTCGGCTTCCACGCCGCGATCGACGTGGCTCCGGCGGTGAACCCCAAGTCGAGCCCGATCGCGATCAACCGGGCCGAGGGCATCACCCGCGCCGTGGTCGCGCCCGACAATTCCGGCTCGATCTTCGCAGGCCAGGGCGCGATCATCGACCTGGGGGCGGACATGGACGCGGTCAGCAAGCCGCGCGCCTTCCAGTTCATGGAATGGGGCGAGAGCGGCGCGCGTGCCGCGGGCGGCAGCCGGCCGGCGGCCTATGCCGCGCTCAGGAACGTGCTGTTCGAAGTGCGCGACTATATCCGCGCGCCCGGCAGCTATGTCGATCGCGGCAAGGATGCCTTCCTCACCCGCGCCGATGCCGAGGCGCTGGTGCCGGTGGTGCAGGGCCGCATGCCGCTGCTCGTCCATGTCGAGCGCGCGTCCGACATGCTGGTGCTCCTCCAGCTCCGCAAGGAAATGCCGGGGCTCAAGCTGGTGTTCGTCGGCGCAACCGAGGGCTGGACCGTCGCGCCGCAGATCGCGGCGGCCGGCGTTCCGGTGATCGCCACCGCGCTCAACGATTTGCCCGAAAGCTTCGAGCAACTCGCCGCGAGCCAGTCGAACATCGGCCGCATGGCGGCGGCGGGCGTGGTCGTGGCGATCGGCACGATCAACCAGGACGAGGCCCGGCAGGCGCGCTGGGAAAAGCAATATGCCGGCAACCTCGTCGCGCTGACCAGGGTGCCGGGCGCCACCGGTCTCGATTGGGGCGCGGCCTTTGCGGCGATCAGCTCCCGGCCGGCCGAGGCGCTTGGCCTGGGCGGCGAATTCGGCTCGCTCAAGCCCGGCCGTCGCGGCGACGTGGTGATCTGGGACGGCGATCCGCTCGAGATCGGTACGTCGGCGGTGAACGTGTTCATCGACGGCGTCGAGCAGCCGCTGGAGAATCGCTGGACGCGCCTGCGCCAGCGCTATCTCGATCCGAAGGACGGCGCACTGCCCAAGGCATATCAGCGCTAGGAACCTTGGTTACGGTCCCGCATTGATTGCGGGACCGCTTTTTCTGGGAGAAACCGCGATGCGGATTATCGTGCCGATGCTCGCCGCGCTTGCGCTTGCCGGTTGCGGGGGCGGCTCGAGCAGCGTCAATCTCACCGCCAAGGATGCCGTGAATGCCGAACCGCTCAATGCGGCGGACGAGGCTGCCGCCGGCAATGCCGCCGAGACCAACTACAGCGCCGCGGTGCTGGCCCAGAACGACGCCCAGCGCGGGGCCACCTTCATCCGCGCGCTCCAGGATGCGCCCTTGCCCTGCGAGCATGTCGACGGCGCGACCCGCATCGCCGACCAGGACGGCGTGCCGACCTGGCGCGTCACCTGCAAGGGCGGGCTGAACTATATGATCGGCATTCCGAAGAACGGCGTCGCGAAGATCATCAGCCGCACGGATCGGTGAGGGCGAGGGGGGCGGCAGCCGCGGCGCGCCGGATGGGGCGGCGCCTGGGGTCAGGACTCATTCAGCGAACGCGTCATCCCCGCGTAGGCGGGGATCCAGGGTAATGCGAGATATCGGCGCCACCGCGCGAACGCCGCCCGGATAGGACAGGACGCGCCACACCCGTTCCGCGACTGGCCCTGGATCCCCGCCTGCGCGGGGATGACGAAAGAAATCAAAGTCTTGATCGAGGTTTGACCCTAGTGCGCGCGCCGCTTCTGCCATTCCTTGCCCAGGCAAGCATGCACTCCCCGCACGCAAGGGCCGCCGGCCGCCCTGCTTGCGGTTGAAGGTGTCCACCGGTCGTCGGGCTCGAACCGTCAGCCCAGCGGATCGGTGGTGAAGAATTCGTAGCTGTTGCCGTCGCCGTCCCAGACATAGACGCCGCGTCCGCGATTGTGGCGGTTGATCCTCCGGTCGCGGGCGAACGGCCCGGATCCGAACGGCACGTCACGCGCCAGGACGCGCTCCAGGATCGCGTCGAGGTCCGGGTCCTCGACCATGAAGGCGAAATGGCCGAACACGAAGGCGCCCTCGTCATGGAAGTCGAGCGTCAACCGGTCGTTGACTCGTACGGCCGCGAACGGTCCTGAAGCATATGCGGGCGCAGCGCCGATCAGGTCGGCGAAGAATTGCGCCGCCCCGGCCTTGTCGGTGCAGCGGACGATGGCGTGGTTGAGTTCGAAGCCCATGTCGCAAATGCCTTTCGGTGGGGAGGACCGGCGATCAGTGCATCAGCCGGCCGCCGGCGATGTCGAGCGTCGCGCCGGTCAGCCAGCCGGCGCTTTCCGACGCCAGGAACAGCGTCGCCGCGGCGACGTCGGCGGGCGTGCCGAGCCGCCGCAGCGGATGGGCATCGGCGATTTCCTGGCGCACGGCAGGCGGCATCCGTTCCGCCGTGCGATCGGTCAGCACTGCCGATGGGGATATGCAGTTCACCCGCACGCCATCGGGACCCAGGTCCTGGGCGAGTTGCCGGGTGAGCAGGATAATCCCCGCCTTCGCGACGCCATAGCCGAGCGGCGCCGCAGACGGTGCCCGGCCGGCAGTGGAAGCCATCGTCACCGCGGCACCGCGCCCGCTCTTCCGCAGGTCCGGCGCGAAGGTGCGCAATGTCAGGAACGTCGCGGTGACATTATGGTCCAGGCTCGACTGCCAGTCGCTCTCGGTCACCTGCTCGATGGGCGCGGGCCGGCTCGTGCCGCCTCCGGCGAAGGCGACCAGGATGTCGAGGCCGCCTTGTCGCGCGATCAGCGCGGCGCGGGCCGCCTCGAGCTGGTCGGCACTGGTGCAATCGAGTGCGATCGCCGCGTGCCCCGGCGAAATGGCGGCGAGCGAGGCATGGACGCCGTCGAGCCGCGCCCGGTCGCGCCCCGCGATCGTAACCCGGGCGCCGTTGTGCGCGAACCAGCGCGCCGTCTCGGCGCCGATCCCGCCGGAGCCGCCGGTGATCAGCGCGGTCTTGCCGGCGAGGTCGGGGAAAAGGGGAATATCGGGCATTGCGGCTTCCTTCAGACGTAACGGGACACGGCCATGCAGACGATGGTGACGACGAGCAGCGCGGCGGATGCGCGATAGCCGCCGGCGATGCGCCGTGGCGCTTCTCCGGATCGCAACGCCGGCCGGACCAGGGCGAGCTGGATGAGAAAGGCGAGGATGGCGGCGGCCGCGCCCGTCGCGAGGACCTGTTCGACCCGTTGGAAGCTTCCCTGGTGGAGCAGATGCCAGAGCAGCAGCCCCGACAGGATCGAGGCGCTTGCGGCACCGGTTTGCGGGCGGATCAGCCCGGTAGCGCCCTGGCCGCCATTCCTGGCGAGGACGAACGTCGATCCTGCCCAGAAGATCGACGACAGGACATGGACAGCGATGGTCAGGATCAGCAAGATTTGCATGTGCGAAGCTCCGGAGCGGGGGCTCGACTCAGATTTGATATACAGGATGTATAGTGAATATTCCCGGCAAATCGTCAAGGCCCTATGCGACCGAGAAACGCGACGCGAAGGCGGCGGAGACTCGTGCGCGCCTGGTGGCGGCCGCGCTGGCCATCCTGCGCGAGCCCGGTGGGCACATGTTGTCGCTCGACGCCGTAGCCAAGGCGGCGGGGGTCACCCGGCTGACGGTCTATAACCAGTTCGGCTCGCGCAACGGGCTGCTCGAGGCCGCGTTCGATGCGGTTGCCGAGCAAGGCAATCTGGCCAGCCTGGCCGATGCGATGGCGATGCCGGAGCCGCGCGGGGCGCTCGCCGGGGTGGTTCGCACCTTCTGCGATTTCTGGATGGCGCATGACGGGCTTGGCGGCATCTTCGCGGCGGCGGCCCAGGATGCCGAGCTGGGCGCTGCCCTGGCCGCCCGCAACGCGCGGCGGCGTGCCTTGCTGGGCGTTCTGGTCGATCGCCAGGGCGTGGCCGCGGGGCAGGCGAAGGCGGATATGGTCGACCTGCTGTTCACGCTCACCAGCTTTGCGACCTTTTCCAGCCTGCGCAACGAACAGCGTGACGGCGCGGCGGTGTGTGCGCTGCTGCTGCCGCTTTGCGACCGGATTCTTTCAGGCGCGGCGGATACGGCGCCGAGCGGATAGGGTGCGCCGGATCGCGCCGGCGCCGGCAGCAAGAAGGGAGGCCCCCTCGCGGGAGCCTCCCTCTCTGTTTCACCGATCCGTGAAGATCAGAGGCCCACTAGGCCGCCGTCATTCTTGGTGATGATCACGATCGCCGAGCGCGGGCGGATCGTGGCGCCGGCAGTGCCGGTCGCCTGGCTGTCCGGCCAATGGCTCGACGGCGTCGCAGGTGCGCCATTCTCGCCGGGATGCTGGATGCCGACGAACATGGTGCGGCCGTCCGGCGTGGTGTCCACGCCGGTGATCTCGCACTCGACCGGGCCGACCAGGAAGCGCTTCAGGTTCGCGCCCGGCGCCGCGCCGATGCGGGTCGCCTGGGTCGCCGTGGCGCCGCCGGAGCCCGTATTGGTGATCGTACGCGCGCCGCCGTCGCCGACGGTGCCCGGCTGGGCCGCCAGCATCATGCAGTTGGTGACGTCGGTATAGGCGCCGTCGTCGGTCTGGATCCACATCAGCGGCTTCACCAGGCCCGAGGCGTTGCTCGCGCGGCCGAACCACAGGCCGTCCGGGCTCGAGAAGTCGTTGTCCGCGGTCAGGCCCGACAGGTTGATGTTGGTCGCATTGAGGTCCGCGCCCGCACCAAAGGCATAGATGTCCCAAGTGAAGCTGGTGGCTTCGGTATTGGCTTCCTTCAGGCGGATGATGTGGCCGTTGGGGTTGCCGTACTGCGCCGTCTGCGCCGCGCCATAGGGGTCGTTATAGTGGCGCGGATTGGCGGCGTCGGTACCGTTGAGCGGACGGTTGGCGGCGTTGTTGTTGGTCAGGGTCAGATAGACTTCGCCGGTCACCGGGTTCACCGCGGTCCATTCCGGGCGGTCCATCGGCGTGGCGCCGGCCACGTCCGCGGCCAGACGGGTGTTGACCAGTACGTCCGCCTGGTTCGCGAACGGATAGACGGTGCTCGACGCGTCGATGCCGTTCTGGCCAAACACCAGCGGCAGCCAGGTGCCGGTGCCGTCCGCGTTGAACTTGGCGACATAGAGCGTGCCGGCATCGAGATACTTGTCGCCGATCGCCAGACGATCGGTCGCATTCGCATCCGCGGCCGCCCAGGCGGTGCTGGAGACGAACTTGTACAGATATTCGCGGCGCGCGTCGTCGCCCATGTACCAGGCCGGCTTGCGGCCGGCGACGAACGCGCCCGGCCAGCAGCCCTCATGGCCCATGCGGCCCAGCGCGGTGCGCTTGCGAGGCGCGGCCGACGGGTTGTACGGATCGATCTCGACCACCCAGCCGAACTGGTTCGGCTCGTTGCGATAGTCGGTGAGCGCATCCGCTGCGGTCGCGCGGGCATCCCAGCGGCGGAACGTGGTGTTCGCCGTGTCGGCGGCGGTCACCGTCGACCAGCCATAGCTGCCCGAGCTGCTCGTCACTCCATAGCGGCTGAGCGAAGTGACTTCCTTGGCGGTGCGGGCGGCATTGTCGCCCGAACGGCGGAAATAGCCGGCCCAATTCTCTTCGCAGGTCAGCAGCGTCGCCCAGGGCGTGTAGCCATTGGCGCAGTTGTTGATCGTGCCGCGGCCCGCCACGCCGGTCGGCGAATAGGGGGTCTTGAGCAGGTCCGAACCCTTGACCGGGCCGTTGAACACCATGGGGGTGTTCGGCGTGACGCGGCGGTTGAGAGTCGAAGTGGCGGAGAACGACCAGCTGCCGTTGGCGGCCTGCGAATATTCGACGACCGAAACGCCGTGGCACTCGATCTCCTTGATCGCCTCCGCCTCGGGACGGACACCGCCGGTGGAGGTGGGGCCGTTCGGATGGAGATATTGCTGGTTGATGTTCTCGTGGTTCTGCACGATCAGGCCGCGGGTCGAGCTGGTGTCGTCGCGGGCGCCCGAAGTGCCCAGGCCGAACCAGAACAGCGCGTCGCCATGGTCGCCGATGCGGTTCGCGTACCCGGTGTCGGTGCCGTCATTCTTGTAGGCCGCGGCGCCGCCGACGATCGGGTCGCCCAGGCGGGCGCCGATCTGCACGGTGTAGCCGGCCGGAACGGTGACGACGTCGTTCTTGTTCTTCGCGACGGCGGTGAAGCCGAGCACGGCCGGGCTGACGGTGATCGTGGTGCGCGCGGTCGTCGGCTTGCCGGCGGCGTCGGCGGCGGCGAACTGGAACACCAGCGGGGTGGCGGCGCTCACGCTCGGCGCGATGAAGTTGGCGGTGTTGCTCGCGGCGCTGTTCAGCGTCACGGTCGGGCCGCTGATCTGGCTCCAGGCGGTGGTGAGGCCGTTGCCGCCCGTCGCGGTGCCGGTGAGGGTGACGACGCGGCCCGAAGTGGTCGCCGCGTCGGCGCCCGCGTTCACGGTCGGGCCCGCACCGGTGTCCGTGACCTTGCTGTCGCAGGCGGCGAGGACCGAGCCGCCCATGGTGGCCGCGACGATCGCCGCACCGCCGCGCTGAAGCGTCGCGCGACGCGAGTAGCGCTGGGCCGCGAGGTCGTTCAGCGTCGGGCCGTTGTTGTGAATGTTGGTGTCGACGTCACCATCGGTATAGCCGAAGCCCGTCTCGGTCAGATTGGTCATGGAAACCCCCAAGCAGCCGAGTCACTGGCGACCCGGTTGGCCGGTCCTTGGAAGCGTGACATGACGCCAGCATGCGATTGCGGTTTCGCAGGCGTGACTTTTATGTTTCCGATCCATGACGCTTTGCGCGGGCCGGCGGCAGCGTCTAGGCAGGCACGCGACATGAACCCCGCCGAGCCCGATCCCGCACCGCCGCCCGCGCCGGCACAAAGCCTGTCGCATCGGCTTTCCGCGGCGCTTGGCGCGATGCCGCTGCCCCGCGGCTGGCATGCCGCGGCGGCATTCGGCGCGTTGCTTGCCGCCGGGCCGCTGCTGACCCTGGCGGGCGCCACCTTGCTCGCGCAACATGAAAGAAACGCGACAGTCCGGTTGCAGGCGCAACTTGCGCTGCGGCTCGGGGCGGAAGCCACCGCGCGGGCGGCGCGCACCGCGCTCGCCAATGCCGCCGGCCGCGCCGCGCCGGGGCAGGTGCTCGAGGTGCTGGCCGGCGCGCTTCCCGCCGATGCCGGGCTCATGCGAGTCGAGCGGACCCGCGATGGCGGGCTGGAACTCGACGTCGCCGGCTCCGATCCCGATACGCTGCGCGCCGCGATCCGCCGTGCGCCCGAACTCGCCGGCATGCGCAACACCAGCCAGCGGCGGACCGACGCGGCGATGATCGTTTCGATGCGCGAGGACGCGCAATGAGGTGGCGGCCGCCTCCGATGGCGGTCGGCGGCATCGCCGGCCTGGGCGTGGCGCTGCTGCTCGCGCCGGCCACCGGCAGCGCGCTGGGCGATCTCGCCGCGGCGCGGGCCGAGCATGCCCGGCTCGCCGCGCTCGCGGCCCGGCCGGCATCCCCGCCGCCCCTGCTGGCGCCCGGGCTGGGCCTGCGCGCTGCAGACGCGGCGGCGGGGCGGGGGGCGATCCTGTCGCGGGTCCGCGCCCTTGCCCGATCGGGCGGCGTGCTGGTGGAGGAAGCGAGCGTCGCCCAGGCCCCCGCCGGCGTGGCCGCGCTGCGCATCCGCGTCTCGGGTGCGGAGAAGGCAGTGATCGCGCTTGCCGACGCGCTGGAGCGGGGCAGGCCGCTGATGCGGATGCGCAACTGGCGGATCGAGCCGATCCCCGAGGGCGGCGGCATCCGACTGATCGGAGAGGTGGTGGCGGCATGGCAATGAAGCTGCGCCCCGAGGGGATCCTGCTCGCCGTCGCCGGTGCGTTGGCGATCGCCATGCCCGCTCTGCTGCTGCCCGGCGAGGCCGGCAGAGCGCCCAGGTCTGCGCCCGTCCCTGCGCCGATCGGGGCCGGCACGATGCCGGCGCTGGCGCGCGTCTATGAGCGGCCGCTGTTCGGCGCTGCCGAGCCCGCCGAAGCGCCCGCCGACGCGCCGCGGCTCGTCGGCATCGTCGGCCGGCTCAATGTCGATGCGGTGGCGCTGGTCAAGGCGAGCGACGGGGCGACCCGCACGCTCGGGATCGGGGAAAGCGTCGACGGCTGGAGCCTGGCCAGCCTGGCGATCGACGCGGCCTTCTTCACGCGCGGCAGCGAGCGGGTGCGCGTGCCCCTGCCGATCGAGCCGGGCGGGGGCGATGCCGCGCCGAGCGAAACGGGCCCGTAGCGCCCGATCGCCGCCCCGCGTGGCGGAGCCGTGAAATGCGCGAAACGGTGGTTTCCAGCCAGCCTGCTTTGCGGCAGAATATGGCATCGACGATTGCCGAGGATCCGCGACATGTCCCGAGCCACGAACCCGAATCTGCGATTTTCCGATTTCGGCTTTGAGGTGACGGATGTTCGAATGGATCGAGGAATACGCCAAGCACGCCACGCTTAACTTCGGCCAGGCATTACAGGGGCTTCGATATCTGCTGACGCATCCCAGGGTGGATCGCGTGGCGGAACGTGGCAGCCTTGGCCATGCGTGGCTTTCGCTGAAGATGCGAAGCGGGCTTGTCGCCAATGACCTGTTCTTCGCGATTTTGCCCCCGCGCTGGCATCATAGCAGGGAGGAGCTGGCCGGGTTCCGCGCGGTTCCTTTCAGGCGCTGGTTCCAATATGGCTATTGTGCGTGGCGCTTTACCGATACCGGGGCGTTGCGGGAGGACCTTTCCGGCGTCGACCGCCGATGGGACCCGCGTTGCGACGACGAATGAAGGGTGCTGCCCCGGTGGCGAACCGGGGCAGATTCCGCGGCCATCCCCTTTCCGCTCCCCTCCCGGCAAGGGAGAGGCTGGGGGCGCCCGCCAGCGCGCCCTGGGCCCAGGCTCGATCGGCAAACCCCGTCACCCCTGCGCAGGCGGGGTGACGTCGAAAGATCAGATATTTGCTTGGGTTTCCATCCTAGTCCGTCAGGCGCGCCGGATCGACGACGACGTGACGGATCCGCTGCCGGTTCCAGGTATAGGTGATGTGCACCAGCCCGTCGGCCGACTGGATCACCGCCGGATAGGCATAGCCATCGGGCAGCGGCTCGGTTTCCAGCGTCAGTGCCGGGCGCCAGTACACGCCGTCGCGCGATATCGCGATGTTGAGCGGATAGCGCCTGCCGGAGCCGGGCGTCTCGGGCCGTTGGGCGGCGTGATTATAGACGATCAGCTGGCGCCCGTCCTTGAGCGTCACGGCATCGGTGCCCGAATTGGGATTGGGAAGGTCGACGGCGAACAGCTTGCCCCAACTCTTCCCGTTGTCGGCCGATTGGGTCGCCGCCAGCACGCCCTCGCGCGTGCGGGCGATCGCCTCCAGCCTGCCGCCGGGCAGGAACAGGATGCTGGGCTGGATGGCGTCGAAACGTGCGTCGGGGTCGACGGGGGCGGTTGCCGACCAGCGCTTGCCCGCGTCCTCGCTACGCTCGAAATGCAGCTTCCAGCGCCCGCTGCCTTCATCCTCGGTGCTCGACGGCGAAAGCCAGGCGCCGTCCTCCAGTATGACCGGCTTGTTCTTGATCGGGCCAAGGATGCCCGCCGGCAGCCGCTGCGCCTTGCCCCAGCTGCGCCCGCCGTCGGTGGAGGTGATCACCATGCCCCACCAGCGCTGCGGGCTTGGGCCGGCCTTGTAATAGAGGTGCAGCGGCCCGGCCGGATCCTGGAAGAGGACGGGGTTCCAGGTCGGCAGGCGGGTGCCGTCCGGCTGGATGCCGTTGGCGACCGATTTCGGCGTTTCCCAGCCCCCTGCGCTGCGCCGCGCGAACCAGATCTCGACGTCCGGACTCCGTTCGTGCGTGCCGCCGAACCAGGCGGCGGCAAGCGTGCCGTCCGGGGTCTGCACGATCGTCGAGGCATGGCTCTGCGGATAGGGCGCGGCCTGATAGATGAACTCGCGCAGCAGCACCGCGCCCTCCCGCTCCGGCGTGGCGGCCAGGGGCGCGCCCCTCGGGGCCGCCGAAATCGGAAGCGCCAGGGCAAGCATCAGGATGCGAATCATCGGGAAGGCTGCCCCTTTTTGCGGACGAAGAGAGTGATCCGACAGGGCGCTGCCGTGCGGCGGCGCCGGCCCCTCAATAAATCCCGTCGATCTCCACCGTCAGCCGCGGCGCCGGCGGCGCGAGCAACAGGCTGCCGCGCTTGGAATTGGCGATCTCGTCCGCCCGCAGCCGGTTGTAGCGGTCCTTCGACGCGGCCGTCGCATCGGCGCCGTCGCGCAGGATCGTCGGCTTCAGGAAGATGAACAGCGTGCGCTTCTGGTGCGATTCCCGTCGGCTCTTGAACAACTCGCCCACGATCGGGATGTCGCCCAGGATCGGTACTTGCTGGCGCGCATCGGTATAGTCGTCGGCGGTCAGCCCGCCGAGCACGATCGTCTGGCCATTGTCGGCGAGCACCGTGGTGGTGATCGCGCGGCGGTTGGTGACGAGATCGGATGCCGCCTGGGTCTGCGCCTCGGCGATCGACGACGCTTCCTGGTTCACCTGCAGCCGGATCGTGTCGCCGGCATTGATCCGCGGCAGCACCCGCAGCGTGATGCCCACGTCCTTGCGCTCGATCGTGGTGTACGGGTTCACGGTCGAGGAATTGGTCAGGATCGAGCCGGTGAGGAACGGCACGTTCTGGCCGGAGACGAACTCGCCGGCGACATTGTCGAGCACGGTGAGCTGCGGAGTGGAGAGCAGGTTCGCGCGGGTCGAACTGCCGAGCGCCTGGACCAGCACCGAGAAATCGTTGCCGATCGCGAAATTGGCGTTGAGGCCCGTGCCGATCGCCCCGGCCGCCGGCACCTTGAGCGCGGTCAGGATCTGGCCGAGCGACACGCCCGCCTTGTCGAACGACGTCGCCACGCCCTTGACCTGGTTGATCACCGCGCCGCTGGTGCCGATCTGCACGCCCAGCGCTTCCGCATCGTCGCCGGTGATCTCCGCGATCGCCGCCTCGATCAGCACCTGGGGGCGGCGCACGTCGAGATCGGTGATCAGCGGCTCGATCGAGGCGATCGCCGCCGGCGTGCCGCGGATCACCACCGCGTTGAGTTCGGGGGCCGGCTGCACGGTCAGGTCCGGCGTGGAGAAGCCCTTGGGCGTCTGCGTCTGCACGCTCTGCATCGTCGTGCCGCTGGTATTGGCGCTCTGCATCGCGCTGCCGATGCCGCCGCCGGTCGAGGCCGCGCTGTTGGGCAGTGCCGAGAGGTTCTGGCTGTTCTGGCTCAGGCGCGCGAATGGATTGGCATTGCCATTGCCCAGGCTGGTGGCGATCGGATTGTCGGCGCTGTCGCCCTGGCCGAGCACGCCGCGCAGCACGTTGGTCACGGTCTCGGCATCGGCATAGTTCAGGCGGAACATGCGGGTGATCGGCGTCGCGCCGCCCGGCTGGTCGAGCGAGATCAGCATCTTGCGCGCCTCGGCGACCGAGGCGGGCGTGCCGCGCACGATCACCGTGTTGCTGCGCGCATCGGCCGCCACGCGCGTGCCTTCGCCCAGCACCGTCTGCAGCGACTGGGCCACGTCGGCCGCGTTGCCGTTCTTCATCGCCAGCGTGAAGAAGGTCGCGCCGCTGCCGCCGTCGAGCTGGCGGGCGATCGCCTCCACGCGGCGGACATTGTCGGCATAGTCGGTGATCACCACGGCATTGGGCGTGCTCAGCGGCTCGACGCTGCCGAAGGTCGCGACCAGCGGGCGCACCACGCGGGCGACGTCCGCCGCCGGCACGTTCTGGAGCCGAACCATCCGCGTCACCAGTTCCTGGCCCGATACGCCCCGGCTCGGGATGCCGCCGTCGCGCACCGCATTGGCCGCCGGCACGATCCGCCAGGCCCGGCCCGAGCGCACCGCCGCGAAGCCGTTGGCGCGCAGCACCGACTGGAACAATTCCCACACGCCCGACGGCGACAGCGGCGTCGAGGAAGTGACGGTCACCACGCCCTTCACGGCCGGATCGAGGATCAGCGTGCGGCCGGTGATGCGCGAGATCTGGTCGGCGACGTCGGAAATCTCGACGCCGCGCATGTTCACCACCACGTCGCCGGTGCCGGCATCCTGCGGGGCGGGCGCGGAGCCGGGTGCGGTCTGGGCGACGGCGACCGTGTCGAGGGCGATCCCGGCGAGCGCGAGGGCGGCGATGGCGGAGCGAATCTTCACGGAGAGTCTTTCTAGCGGAGCGGCAGGGTAAGCGTCAGCCGCTTCCCGTCGCGCAGGACCTGGATCTGGGCGGAGCCGCTCGCCTGGGCCGCCGCGAAGGCGCCCTGTGCGGCAGTGGGGTCGGAAAGCGAGGTGCCGTTGACGGACTGGATGACGTCGCCCGCCACCATGCCCGGCGGGCCATTGTCGCCGATGCGATAGCCGCCCGATACGGGCGTCGCGTCGAAGCGCTGGAGGATGCCGGCCACCGTTGCCTGGGGCGGCGCGGCGGCGGGGGTGGGCGGGGCGCCCGGCGTGCGGGCCGGCGGCGGTGCGCCCGGTGCGGTCACCGGGTTGGCGGCAGGCGCCGGCGGCCGGCCGGCCGCGGCGGCCTGGCGCTGCTCGGGCGTCAGCGTCGGATCGGGGAAGGCGAGGAATTCGCTCCGCCCGCCACTGGCCAGGATCACCCGGTCGGGTAGGATCGCCTGGATCGTCGCGCCTTCAATGGCGTCGCCCGGCTTGTAGGTCTTGGGCGGCTGTCCGCTCACCGAGATGAAGGCAGTCGAAAGCGCGCTGGGGCTCGCCGCGATCACGCCCTTCAGCTCCAGGGGCAGGCCGGTCGCCTGGCCGGCCTCGGAAGCCGGCGCCTTGCCGAACGGCGCGAGCGCCACCGCCGCAGCGATGTCCGGCGCCATGGCCGGGCCATTGCTGCCGGTGGGCACGGTGATGGCCCCGGTGCCGGCATGGCCGGCGATCCGCCAGGTGAGGCCGGCGAGCGCCACCGCCACCGAGACGACCATCGCGCCGGTGAACAGGTTGAGCCCGATGCGCGCCTGGCGCGGCGTGAGGGTGAGGGCGGCCATTACAGCTTGCGTCCGTCCACGAAGCCGTCGAGCGATGCAAGCGCGCTCTTCTCGGCGCCGGCGAATACCTCGATGCGGACGCGCTCGATCTCCGGATCGTCGGTCCGCCGCCGCGCGACCGCGACGCGCCATTGCTGGCCCATCATCTCCACCTGCTCCCGGCCCGGTGCGTGCGCCTCCAGTTCGGCGAGCCGGTTCTCGGCGACCCACATGGCAGTGGTGCGGCGCTCCATCGCCCGCGTGGAATCGATGTGCGATTCCACCGTGCGCATCAGGCCCACCGTGGCGATGGCGAGCACGGCCAGCGCGACCAGCGCTTCGATGAGGGAGAAGCCGGCATCCCCGTCATGCTCCGCAGCCCCGGCCATCACGAAGCCCCCACCGGGAACGCGCGCACGGTCATCCCGTCATAGACGACGGTCCAGCGCCGCTGCCCGCTCTCGATCACCGCCTGCATCGGCTTGCCCGCGCCGTCGACGCCGAGCACCACCGGCGGCTTCACGTTGAGCGTCATCACCATGCCGCCCGGCAGCTTGTGGAAGCCGAACGCGTCGTCGGTGCGCGGCACTGCCTTGCCGTCGGCGCTCAACACCGCGAAGCCATAGCCGTTCTTCTGCACGGTGAAGGCGATCGTCCTGTCGGCGAGCATCGCGTCGTCCGCGGCGGCCTGGAGCCGCGTCGCCAGCCGGCGCGCCTCGGTCTCCACGCTCGGCGCGCGCGTCACCGATCCCATGCCGAGCGCCACGGCGCCCGCCATCACGCCGATGATGGCCAGCACGATCATCATCTCGATCAGTGTCATGCCCTCGTCGGAGGGGCGACGACGCATCGCGATGTCGGCCCCCCGCATGCGGTTCAGCCCTTGCCTTCGATATCGGCGTCCACGCCTTCGCCGCCCGGCTTGCCGTCCTTGCCGAGCGAGCGGATCGTGAAGGTGCCGCCCTCCGAACGATATTCGTACGGCTTGCCCCAGGCGTCGAGCGCGGGCGCGGAGAGATAGCCGCCCTGCGGGAAGGTCGCGGGCAGCGGGGGCGTGGTGGTCTTCTCGACCAGCGCCTTCAGGCCCTGCTCGGTGGTGGGATAGTCGCCATTGTCGAGCCGGTACATCTTGAGCGCGCCCGAGATGGTGGCGATGTTGCTCTTGGTGGCGGTGACCTTCGCCTCGTCGGGCCGGCCCATCACGTTCGCGGCGACGAGCCCGGCGACGATCGCGATGATCACCAGCACGATCATCATCTCGATGAGCGTCAGGCCGGCCTCGCCATCGGGAACGGCGTGCTTGCGGTCATGCACCTTAGGTGCGATGTCATGGAACTGTTTCAAAACTATGCGCATCCCCGCCCCATGCGTCCTGCCCATGAAGCAAATGTGACAATGAGCCCAAACACCAGGGGTGCGTCCGACCCATCAGAGCCGCCCGCCGCGGGCGTGTGGACGCTGGCGGGTGACCGCCTGATCATAGCCGCGCGGGACTGGCCCGCAACCATTCTCGTCCCCACCGGGCAGGTGCGGCTGCTGGCGGTCGATCTGCCGCTGCCCAGCCATGCGCGCCGCGTCGCGGCCCTGCCCTTTGCTATCGAGGATCGAATCGCCGAGCCGGTCGATTCGGTGCATCTCGCGCTTGGCGGCCAGATCGCGCCGGGCCGCTATCTGGTCGGCGTGGTCCGCCACGAAGCGATGGCGCGCTGGATCGCCCAGGCCGAAGAGGCCGGCATCGGCCATGCCGCGATGGTTCCCGAGGTGCTGACCCTGCCGCGTCCGGCCGAAGGCTGGGCAGTGTCGCAGGCCGGCGGCCGCGCCGCGGTGCGCGATGCGGAAGGAACCGGCTTCGAAGTTCCCGCCGACTTGCTCCGCCCCGCCTGGGAAGCTGCCGGGCGTCCGGGCGTCACCAGCTATGGCGAGCGCCTGCCCGACGACATGCAGAAGGGCGCGGCCACGCTCGATCCTTCCGCCGTCGGGCCCGGCGCGGGCGCGGCCGTCGCCACGCTCGACCTGCGCCAGGGCGCCTATGCGGTGCGCAAGACCGCGCGCTCGGGCCTGTGGCGCAAGTTCGTCTGGGTCGCCGCGATCGGTGCCGCCGCGCATGCCGTGATCGCACTGGGCGACGTGATCATGCTGCGCAACATCGCCGATCGGCGCGAGGCGGAGGCGCGCGCCACGGCCTCGCTCGCCGCGCCCGGCGTGACGCTGGGCGACGATCTCGCCAATTCGATCACCGGCATGCTGCCGGCCGGTGGCGGTGCGCGGGTGCCGCAGCCGTTCGTGCCGCTCGTCACGCGCGTATCGGGTGCGCTCGGGCCGCTGGCCGGCGCGTTCGCGGTGCGGGCCATGACCTTCGAGGGCAAGCTGCTCACGCTCGATCTCGACGCCTCGCCCGATACGGAGCTGGCATCGCGGATCGAGGCGACGCTCAAGGCTGCCGGGATAGGGGCACGCGTCGTCCGCTCGCCCGAAGGCGCGATCCGCATTACTGCGAGCGCCGCATGAGACTGATTCTCGCCCGCATGCCGGCGCTCGACGCCGCGCTGATCCGCTTCGACGGCTGGTGGACCGGCCGCAGCCGCCGCGAGCAGGCCATGCTCGGCGTCCTGGCCCTGTTCCTCGCCGCGCTGGTGCTGGTCTATGGCGTGGTCAAGCCGCTCCAGGCCGCCCGAGCCTCGGCGCTGCAGGATATCCGCACCTATGAGACGCTCACCGCCCGCATCCGCGCCGCGGGCACGCTTTCGCCGAGCCAGCCCCAGCGCCGCCAGGGCTCGCCGGCCGAGGTGATCAACGGCTCCGTGGGGGGCTTCGGCCTTGCCGCGACCGTCGCGCCGATCCCCGACGGTGCGCGTGCGACGATCGCCGATGGCAGCTATGATTCGGTCATGGCCTGGCTCGCCGATCTCTCCGCGACCAGCACTCTGCGCATCCGGCGGGTCGACCTCCGGCGCCGCCCGGAGCCGGGCCGGGTCAGCGCCACCGTGGATTTCGGCGGATGAACGAGATGCTGATCCTCACCGACCAATCCCCCGCGACGCTGCCCTATGGCTTTGCGCGCCGGAACGGGGTGCTGCTGCGCGTCACCGATGCCGGCCTGGAGTGCGTCCACAAGGCGGGCGCCGCGCTCGACGGCCTGCTCGAAGTCCAGCGCCTCGCCCCCGCCGCGCGCTTCGTCTCGGTGGCCGACGACCAGTTCGACGCGGCGCTGAGTGCCGCCTATTCGGGTGCCGGCGCCGCCGCCGACATCGATCTCGGCGACATGGACCTGGCCGCGCTTGCCGACAGCGCCGCCAGCGTGGACGACCTGCTCGACACGCGCGACGACGCCCCCGTCATCCGCCTGATCAACGCGCTGCTCCTCGAAGCCGTGCGCGAAGGCGCGTCGGACGTGCATATCGAGACGCAGGAGAAGCGCCTGGTCGTCCGCTTCCGCATCGACGGCGTGCTGCGCGACATGATCGAGCCGCCGCGCGCGCTCGCGCCGCTGCTGGTCAGCCGCATCAAGGTGATGGCCAGGCTCGACATCGCCGAGCGCCGCATCCCCCAGGACGGCCGCGTGACGCTGCGGATCGGCGGCCACGACGTCGATGCCCGCGTCTCGACCATCCCGACCCAGCATGGCGAGCGGGTGGTGATGCGCCTGCTGGAGAAGGGGTCGCTCCGGCTCGACATGGAAGTGCTGGGCATGAGCGCGCGCGATCGCGGCGTGTTCACGCGCCTGCTCGAGCGCCCACACGGCATGCTGCTCGTCACCGGCCCCACCGGTTCGGGCAAGACCACGACGCTCTACGCGGCGCTCAATCGCCTCAACGATCGCAAGCGCAACATCATGACCGTCGAGGATCCGATCGAATATGAGCTGGCGGGCATCGGCCAGACCCAGGTCAATCCGCGCACCGACATGACCTTTGCCCGCGGCCTGCGCGCGATCCTGCGCCAGGATCCCGACGTGATCATGGTCGGCGAGATTCGCGACCAGGAGACTGCGCAGGTCGCCGTGCGCTCGTCGATGACCGGGCATTTCGTGCTCTCGACGCTGCACACCAACAGCGCGGTCGGCTCGGTCACTCGTCTGATCGACATGGGAGTCGAGCGCTATCTGCTCGCCCCGATGGTCGTCGGCCTGTGCGCCCAGCGCCTTGTCCGCAAGCTCTGCCCGAGCTGCGCCAGGCCCGACGAGGCGAGCGAGGCGGACTCGCTCCTTCTCGGCGGGGCGATCAAGCCGGGCAAGAAGATCTGGCGCGCGGTCGGCTGCCCGGAATGCCATGGCGAGGGCTATCGGGGGAGGGCAGGCCTCTACGAAGTCGTCGCGGTCGACGAGAAGTTCCAGAAGCTGATCCATGACGGCGCCTCCGAGGCCGAGCTCGAGGCTCATGCCCGCAAGGACAATCCGAGCCTGCTCGACGATGGCATCGCGAAGGTGAGGGCCGGGGTGACCACGGTGGAAGAGGTGGCCCGGGTGGTGAGGGACGAAGCATGAAAATCCTCCCCGGCACGGGGAGGGGGACTGCGACCGGTAGCGTCGTGGTGAAGGGGGCTCTCCGCAGGCGAGACCCTTGCGGCGCCCCTCCTCCACTGGCCTGCGGCCGCTTCCCCTCCCCGTGCCGGGGGGGAATATAGATGCCCGCCTATGCCTATCGCGCCGCCGACAAGGCCGGCGCTTCGAAGAGGGGCATCATCGAAGCCTCCAGCCCCGCCGCCGCGCGCGCGCTGCTGCGCGAGCAGGCGCTGCTGCCGCTTTCCGTCGAGATGGCGGCCGAGAAGGGCGCCAGTTTCGGCACGATCCAGTTGCCCCGCTTCCGCCGCGCCGGCCTGTCTTCCAAGGCGCTGGCCACCGTCACGCGCCAGGTCGCCACGCTGGTCGGCTCGGACATCGCGATCGAGGAAGCGCTGCGCCTGGTCGCCACCCAGTCCGAGCATGCGCCCACCAGCTCGCTCCTGCTCGACGTGCGCGCCGCGATCCTCGACGGGCGCAGCTTCGCCGCCGCGCTGGCGCAGCATCCCGGGGCCTTTCCCGAATTCTACCGCGCCTCGGTCGCGGCGGGCGAGGCGTCGGGCAAGTTGCCCAACGTGCTCAACCACCTTGCCGAGTTCGTCGAGAACCGCCAGGCCAATGGCCAGAAGCTCCAGCTCGCCCTGATGTATCCCGCGCTGCTCGCGCTCGTTTCGTTCGGCATGATGGCGCTGCTGCTCGTCTATATCGTGCCGGATATCGTGAAGGTGTTCGTCTCGCGCGGGGCCGACCTGCCGTTCCTCACCAAGGCGCTGATCGCGGTGAGCTGGTTCCTCCAGAATTTCGGGCTGTACCTGCTGCTCGGCCTTGCCGTGGCGGCGCTCGTCTTCTTCCGCTGGGCGCGGGTGCCGGCCAATCGGCTGCGCATCGATCGCTTCTTCTCGGAGCGCCGCCCCTTCCGCCGTTTCAGCCGCCAGCTGAGCGCCGCCCGCTTCGCCGGCAGCCTCGCCACGCTGGTCGGCAGCGCCGTCCCCCTGGTCGATGCGCTGCATGCCGCGGCGGCGGTCACGCCCAATCGCTGGGTGCGCGAAAGGGCACTCGGCGTCGCGTCGCGGGTCCGCGAAGGCATCAGCCTGCGCGCCGCGATGGGCGAGGCGGGGGTCTTCCCCTCGATGCTCGTCGCGATCGTCGCCTCGGGCGAGAGTTCGGGGAGGCTGGCGCCGGCGCTCGACCGCGCCTCGCACGAGCTGCAGCGCGAGCTGGACGCGATCGTCGGCACCCTGGTCGCGCTGGTGGAGCCGCTGGTGCTGCTGGTGATGGGCGGGCTGGTGCTGATGATGGTGCTGGCGATCCTGCTGCCGATCATCAACCTGAACAATCTGGTGGGGTTGTAAGCCAAGGCAATCGTCATCCCGCCTTTGCGGGGCTGACGATATCGGATTGCGCGGTCAACGCATCACATCTGCCCCTGCACCCTGGCTCCGCCCGGCAGCCCGACGAACGGCAGGATCGCCGCGCCCTCCGGCGTCATCGCGATGTCGAGCGCGCCGTCCTCGGACAGCACCGCAGTCATCAGCGTCTTCAGCCGCTGGGCCGAGGGCGCCACCCGGATCGTCGTGCGATCGCCGACATGCTCGGCGGTGATCAGCAGCGCCGGCACCGCCACCGGCCCGCCGCCGCTCTTCGCGCGGCAGCTGCCCGGATCGGTGGTCACTTTGCCGTCGGCCATGCGGGCACCGCCGCCCGAGGCGATGCGCTGCATCTCGACCTGCAGGGTCAGGTTGCAGGTGAAGGGCAGGTTGGGCTGGAGCGCGCGGAGCAGGCTCGCATCGGCCGAGCCGCTGACATGGTCGAGCACCGTCCGCCCGCCCAGGTGCTGGAGCATCTGCCCGCCCAGATCGGTGTCCGGCCCGGTCGCCTTCCAGTCGGCCGCAAAGGCCAGGCTGGTCAGCGAGCGCAGCGGCGCCATGTGCCAGGCGAAGGTCGCGCCGCCGGCGATGCCGACTTCGCCGTTCCACACCGTGCCCGCCACGCCCGTGCGCCAGGTGGCGTCCCGGAAGATCACGCTCGCCGGCATCGTCACGAGCAGCGCGAGCAGATACGCCCCTATGCCGATCAGGGCGAAGAGGATAATAGACCGCCGTGCCCCGCTTCCCTCTCCCAGAGTCGGCAATGGATCGACGGACCCTGCTGAAGTCGCTGCAATCAGGCCTGGTCGCGTCAGCGGCATCGGTCGTGCTTCCCTCGCATGTGTTCGCAGCGGAGAAGAAGGACAAGCGCCCGATCGCCCTACTGCTGCCGCTCACGGGCCCGCGAGCGCGGCTGGGCCTTAGCATGCGCCAGGCGGCGTTGCTCGCGGAAAACAGCGCCTATGTGCAGAGCTTCGACACGGGCGGCACCGCGGCCGGCGCCGCCGGTGCGGCCGCGCAGGCACTGAAGCTCAAGCCGGCGCTGGTCCTGGGGCCGCTCTCGGCCGAGGAAGTGCCCGCCGTCTCCAGCACCATCGCCGGCCGCGTGCCCGTGATCGCGTTCAGCAACGATTCCGTGCTGCGCGCGCCGGGCACCTGGATCTTCGGGATCACCGCGGGCCAGGTGACCACCGCGATCCTGCGCTATGCCCGCACCCGCGGCGTGAAGACCGTGACGATGATCGACGACGGCTCGCCCTGGAGCGCCGCCGCCGCGCTCGCCGCCGGCAAGAGCGAGGGCGAACTCGGCATCACCGTCCATGTCCTCCAGGTGAAGCCTGGCCAGCCGCTCCCCGCGCCGGGCGAGGCGCCGGACGCCGTGCTGCTGCCCGGCAGCGGCGAGGCGGTTCTGGCCGCGGCGCGCGCGCTCAAGGACACCGGCGTGCAGCTGCTCGGCACTTTCCAGGCGCTCGACAACCGCCCCCAGGCACTCGCGGCGCTCGACGGCGCCTGGTTCGCCAGCCCCGATCCGGGTGCCTTCGGCACCTTCGCTGCCGCCTTCCAGGCCCGCAACGGCGGCGAGCCTGGCACGATCGCCGCACTCGCCTATGACGCGGCGGGCATCGCCAATACGCTGCGTGCCGACAACCGGCTGGGCATGGAGGGGTTGATGGACGCCAAGGGCTTCCACGGCGTCACCGGACCGGTCCGCTTCCGCACCGACGGCTCGGTCGCCCGCGACTTCGCGATCGTGGTCGCCGGCGAGACCGGCTACACGCCGGTGGCGTCGAGCTCGGGTTCCTGAGGCCGAAGTGCTTCGTCCCGTTCCCCGCTGTCGCGACGAAGGAGGGGCCGAGCAGGGCTTTACCCTGATCGAGCTGATGATCTCGCTCGGCCTGTTCGCGCTGATCGCGGTGGCGGGCCTCGCACTGGTCGACGGCATCATCAAGGTGCAGGGGCGTACCGAGAAGCGGCTCGATCGCCTCGCCGATCTCCAGCGCGCGATGTTCGTGGTGTCGAGCGATATCGACCAGATCGCGTTCGGCCGCGTCTCGGGTGGCGGCGAGAAGCTGAACTTCACGCGCGCCGCGCCCGGTTTTGGCGGGCCGGCGGTGCCGCTGCAATATTCGGTGGCCAACGGCAATCTGGTGCGCGGATCGGGCGCGATGCTGCAGACCGTGGTCGGTGGCGTCGCCAATGTCCGCTGGCGCTTCCTCGACGGCGGCGCCTGGGCCGATCGCTGGCCGTTGCGCGACGAGGACAAGGACAGATGGCCGCGCGCCATCGCGATCGAGCTGCAGGCAATCGGACCCGGCGGAACGCCCGGGGCGCTGCGCCGCGTGGTGACGCTGCCCGATCAGGCGGAGTATCCGAAGCAATGAAACGGGCGGGCGAAGGCGAAGCGGGGATGATCCTCGTCAACGTGCTGATGTTCGTCGCGATCGCGTCCGGGCTTGTGCTATTGCTAATCAATCGCGAAGAATTGGCGCTCGATCGCGCGCTGCGCACGCGCGAGGCGGCGCGCGCGCTGGCGGTGGTGCGCGGCGGCGAGCTTTCCGCCGTGGTGGCGCTCCGCCGCGACATGGTGGTCGCTCCCAATGAGGACAATCTCACCGAGCCCTGGGCCCGATTGTCGGAGAGCGGCGCGCCGATCGAGGGCGGCACCTTCGATCTCGCGATCGCCGATGCCGAGGGGCGCTTCAACTTGAATGCCCTCCGCGCAGGCGATGCCGGCGCGATCGTGCTGTTCCAGACGATCGCCAAGGATGTGGGGCTGTCGCCGGACGATGCGGTGAAGGCGATCACCTATGTCCGCCTCTACGGCCCGATCACCGACATCCGCCCGCTGCGCCTGGCGGGTCTGGATCCGGAGGCGACTGCCCGGTTGGAGCGGCTGGTGACGGCCTTGCCCGGCACCACGACGATCAACCTCAATGCCGCCGATCCCGATATGCTGCGCATCCTCTTTCGCGATCCGCTGGCGGCGCAGCGGCTGGCCGAGATCCGCAAGCGGAACGGCAAGCTCATCCTCAAGGACCTGAGCGACCAGAACCTCGCGCTGCCCTGGGGCACCAGCTTCCGCTCGGGCACCTTCTGGGTCCGTACCCGTGCGACGATCGGCGGCACCAGCCAGCAGGCCGCCGTGCTGATCCAGCGCGTGCAGCATACCGATGGCAAGATCGCGGTGGGCGTGGTCGAGCGCTGGCGCGGGGCGTCGGTGCCGCCCGAGGCGCCGGCGTTCGTGGCGGGGCGTTAGGTGCGGGTTGGCAGGGGCGAGGCGCGCGCTGAAGGGGGGTTAGCCGCCGTTCGAGCCCGCAGGGATGTAGACGGCATTCGACGAGGGGACAGCCTGCAAGTCCCAGCCGAAGGTTGCTGCGGCTGCCTTTGCTGCATCGCGTATCTCCTCCCAGACCGGGTGCTCGCGGAGAGCTGCCTCAGTCCAGAATGATGCATGCTGCTCGCCGACCATTTTGGAAAGCAACTGGTTCAAGATGTTGATCGCCTTTCGCTGCTCATCCGAAAACTCCGCCTCGTGTCCGACCATCTCATAAAGGCCATCTTCGAAGTCGAGGGCTAGCTCGTCCGCTTTGCAGACGAAGTCGGGAAAGAGGGAGAGCTGAATGCCGGCGGGCTGAGCCAAGGCGATGACCGCTCTCTGCAGTTGATTGCGCATTGCTCCTTCTATCACCTGTGCGCGAATTCATCCATCAGGGTGGAAACCGCCATCGGAACGAAAGCGGACACATTGCCAGCAACTCGCATCGCCGCCGTTGCCAAGCCTCCCCGCGCCCGCTATCCGCGGGGTTCATCGATTGGATTTGCCTCTGCCTGCCATTGCCCAAGGCCCGGGAGCTTCGGTTCCCGCCTGAACCAGGATCCGCCTCGCCGCCAAGAGCGGCGGGCATTTTTGGCATGTGAGATCAAGAAATGTCAGACGACAAGTTTGCGCTCGTCGCCTGCGCGCGTGACGGGACCATTGCGTCCCCATGCGAGCGGGCGCGCGAAATCGACCAGGCATGCGCAGCCACCGCAGCGATGTACGACCGGTTGGGCTTCGATCCGCCCTGGATCGGATATATTGCCATATCGTCCGGCACGGCCGTCGGCGGCGGCGCCTTTGTCGGCGCTCCCGCCGATAATCGCGTCGAGATTGCCTATTTCACCCTGGCCGATCACCGGCGCACGGGCGTGGCCACGCAAATTGCCCGGAGGCTGGTCGAGATCGCGCGGCATCACGCGCCCGGCATCGCGCTCTATGCGAAGACGATGCCGGAGGAGAATGCATCGACGCGCATTCTCACCAGGCTCGGTTTCCGGAGGATCGGTACCGATATCGATGACGAGATCGGCGAAGCCTGGGCCTGGTTGCTTCGGTGACCCGGCGGCCGGGGCACCGCCAGGTGCTCCGGCCAAGCGGGGCGTGGCGGGCGGGACTCGATCGGCAGACCCGTCATCCCCGCGAAGGCAGGTTTCGGGAGTAGTTTCAAGGGTTTGTCCGGGTTCTCACCCTAGAGCAAGATCCGGAACAGCGCGCCGCCGCCCGGGGCATCGGTGATCGCGATGCTGCCGCCATGCGCCACCACGATCTGGCGCGCGAGGTTCAGCCCCACGCCGGTGCCGGTCGCGCGGGTGGTGAAGAAGGGCAGGAACACGTCCTGGCGCAGCCCTTCGGGCACGCCGGGCCCATTGTCCTCCACTTCGATCGCCAGCGCCTCGCGGTCCGGGAACAGCCGCAGCGCCAGCCGGGGTGGGCGCTTCTGGCCGGCCATGGCCTGGGCCGCGTTCTGCAGCAGGTTGATCAGCACCTGCGCCAGCAGGTCGGGATCGGCATCGATCGCCAGCCGTGCCGAGGCCACATGGATCTCGAGCGGCACCTCCGGCTCGCGTGCGGCGAAGATGCGGCCCAGCTCCTCGGCCCAGGGCTGGGCGGCAAAGGCCTGGCGCTGGATTATCGGCGTGTGCGCCACCGTGCGATAGGCCTCGATGAAATGCCCCAGCCCATGCGCGCGCCGGGCGAGGGTGGAGACCGCTGCACGCGCATCGGCGATCCGCGGATTGGCCGCCAGCTCGGGATCGTCGAGCAGGTCCGCCGCGGTGGCGGCGAGCGACGTCACCGGCGTCAGCGAATTGAGGATCTCATGGGTCAGCACCCGCACCAGATCGGTCTGCGCGGCCATCTCGACTGCGTCGAGCGTGCCCTGGATCGGCTGCACCGTCACCACCCGGATGCTGCGCCCCAGCCGCTCGAGCATTCCCGAGCGGACCAGCGCGCGCTGCGTCCGCCCCTCGATCGCCAGCAGCAATATCTCCTCTGTCGCGCCGCCACCGGCCAGCCGCTTGGCGAGCGTCGCGCCATAGACGGCGTAGTCCTCGGCCCGGGTGCCGGGCGTCTTCCGGAACAGGCGCCGCGCCGCCTTGTTGGCGGGGGCGACCTGGCCCTCGCCGTCGATGGTGAGCAGCGCCACCGGCATATCGTCGACCAGCGCTTCCAGAAAGCGCATCTCGGCGGCAGCGGCCATCTGGCGCGCGCGCAGCCGATCCATCGCCGAATCGAGCGCGGTGCCGAGCGCTTCGAACCCGGCGTCGCGATGGCCGCCGAAGCGGGCGGCGGTATCGTCGAAGCGCAGCGCCTCGACGAAGCGCGCGACATCGACATTGGTGCGCGAGACGTGGCGCCACAGCCCCCAGACCGCGCCCAGGACGAGCAGCAGCGCGACGATCCGCGCCGCGCCCAGCCCCGGGGTGAAGAGCGTCAGGGCTGCGGCGGCAAGCGCGCCTCCCAGCGCCGCGATCCAGGCGGCCAGGCCGGGCGCGAAGCGCCGGTCAAAGCCCATGCTTCTCCATCCTGCGATAGAGCGCCGCGCGCGACAGGCCCAGCTCTGCGGCGGAGAGCGAGATGTTGTAGCCGTGCTTCTTCAGCGCCTCCTCGACGATCCGGCGCTCCATCCGATCCAGGTTGAGGTCGTCGTTCTGCTGGAGCTGCGGCGGCGGCGTGATCGCCACGCTCGGGAAGCGCGGCATCGCGCGTATGAGCGCGAAGTCCTCCGGCTCCAGCGCTTCCTCGCGCGCCAGGATCACTGCGCGTTCCAGGGCGTGGCGCAGCGCGCGGACATTGCCCGGCCAGTCATGCTCGAGCAGTGCCATCCGCGCCGCCGGACTCAGCACCGGCACCGGCCGCCCGTAGCGCTTCGCATAATGCTGGAGATAATGGGCGACGAGCTGCGGCAGGTCCTCGTGGCGCGCGCGGAGCGGGGGCAGGTCGATCTCCACCGTGTTGAGGCGGAAGAGCAGGTCCTGGCGGAAATGGCTCTCGTCGCGCAGCTTCTCGGGCGGCAGGTTGGTCGCGGCGATCACGCGGATATCCACCGGCACCGGCTTGTTGGCGCCCACCGGCGTCACCTGGCGCTGCTCGAGCACGGTAAGCAATTTGGGTTGGAGCCGCAGCGGCAGGTTGCCGATCTCGTCGAGGAACAGCGTGCCGCCATGCGCCGCCTGGATGCGGCCCACCCGGTCGGTACGGGCATCGGTGAAGGCGCCCTTCACATGGCCGAACAGCTCGCTGTCGATCAGGTCCTCGCTGATCGCGCCCAGGTCGACCGTCAGCATCCCCTGGTCCGCCCGCAACGACTGGCGGTGCAGCTCGCGTGCCACCAGCTCCTTGCCGGTGCCGTTCTCGCCCAGCACGAGCACATTGGCATCGGTGGGCGCCGCGCGGGCGATCAGCGAATGGACGCGCGCCATCGCCGGCGAATCGCCGAGCAGGGGCGACGCGCCGACCGGCGGGGCGGGGGAGGGCGCGCCCCTGCCGCTCACTGCCTTGCGCGAGCGGCGGAGCGACGCGGCGGTGCGCACGGTGGCCAGCAGCTTCTCGTTCGACCACGGCTTGGAGACGAAGTCGGTCGCTCCGCGCTTCATCGCCGCCACCGCCACCTGAACGCCGCCATGCGCGGTGATCATCACCACCACCATCTCGGGATCGACCGCCAGCAGCTTGTCCAGCCAGGCCAGCCCTTCGGCCGCATCGGTGGCGCCGCGCGCGAAATTGGCGTCGAGCAGCACCGCGTCGGGCGTACGCGCCTGGATCAGCGGCAGCGCCTCTTCGGGGCTGCGCACCGCCTCGACATCCCTGAACAGCCTGCGCAGCAGCAGCCGCGAGGCCATCAATATGTCCTCGTCGTCGTCGATCACGACGCAGAATTCGAATTCCGGATCGCTCATTCTGCCCGCTCCCGTACAGCTAGTGTGCGGAACCGGACAATCAATTTACGTGCCAAGCCCTGGTCCCCCCTCGGCGCGCAATTGGCACGGGTCATGCTGACACTCCGATGAACGGCGCAAGTGCCGGAGGAGGAAATCGTGCGGCGCACCGGAGCAGGGAAGACGGAGGGAAGGACGCTCGCGGCACTCGGCGCGCTCGCGCTTCTGCTTTGCGCCCTGCCGCAAGGCCGCTTCGGGCTCGACCTCCGCGTCCAGGCGAACGCCACGCGCGCTGCGCTCGATCTCGGGCCGATTTCGTTTCGGATAGCGTTCGATTCCGGACGCTCCTGTCCGGAATCGAACAGTTGCCGTGTGAGGATGTGACGTGCCGCCGCTGGGGAAAGCGATTGGCACGGCTGTTGCTGGGGTAGTTGGTGGGGAAGAGGACATGGCGGTTTTGCGAATGCAGAAGGACAGGGGGGCCGTCTCCGGAAGCGGGATGGACCAGGTCGTCGAGAAGCGGGGGCTTTCGGGGCGGCTCAAGGTCGCGCTCGGCGCGGTGGTGCTGCTGCTCGCGCTGGCCGGCTTCTGGTGGTTCGCCCCGTCGGGCGCGAGCCAGACGGTGGGGGCGGACCGCGTGACCATCTCCAGCGTCACCCGCGGCACGTTCGACGATTTCATGCCGCTGCGCGCGCGCGTCACGCCGCTGCTCACCGTCTATATCGACGCGGTGGAGGGCGGCCGGGTCGAGAAGATGCTGGTCGAGGACGGCGCCACCGTCGCCGCCGGCCAGCCGATCGCCCTGCTCTCCAACGCCGAGCTCCAGCTCTCCACCCTCGCCCGCCAGACCGAGGTGGAGCAGCAGATCAACAACATGCGCAGCCAGGAACTGGCGCTCGCCCAGACGCGCCTGTCCAACGAGCGCGCCGTGCTCGCCGCCGAGACCGTCTATGACAAGGCCCGCCGCCAATATGACCGGGAAAAGCCGCTCGCCGATCGCGGCTTCGTCTCGGGCAAGCAGTTCGCCGACACCCAGGCCGATTACGCGCTCAGCCAGCGCAACCTCGCCGCCCTGAAGCGCAGCCAGGCGACCGATGCGCGCCTGCAGGGCAGCCAGCTCTCGCAGCAGCAGGCCGCGGCCAAGTCGATGCAGTCGGGCCTGGCCATCGCCCGCGCCAATCTCGACGCACTCCAGCTGCGCGCGCCGGTGGCCGGCCAGCTCTCGGGCTTTTCGGTCCAGGTCGGCCAGTCGCTCGGCCGCGGCGAGCGGGTCGGCCAGATCGACAGCCCCGGCCGCAACAAGCTGATCGCCGGGGTCGACGAATTCTATCTCGGCCGCGTCCAGCTCGGCCAGCAGGCGGCGCTCGACTGGGGCGGCAAGCGCTACGGCGCCAAGGTCACCAAGATCTATCCGCAGGTGCAGAACGGCCAGTTCCAGGTCGACCTGCAGTTCACCGGCGGCGAGCCGCCCCAGCTCCAGCGCGGCCAGACCATGCAGGCGCGCCTCACCCTGGGGGATTCCGCACCCGCGCTTCTGATCCCCAACGGCGCCTTCTACAACGATACCGGCGGCGCCTGGATATTCGTCGTCGCGCCCGGCGGCGCTTCGGCGGAGAAGCGCAACGTGCGCCTGGGCCGCCGCAACACCGATTTCGTCGAAGTGCTCGACGGGCTCGAACCCGGCGAGAAGGTGATCACCTCGCCCTATACCGGTCTCACCGACAAGACGCGCCTGGACCTGACCAAATGACCGAAAAGAAAGGGAATCCGATGCTGCAGATGCGCGAACTCTCCAAGGTCTACCGCACCGACACGGTACAGACGACGGCGCTCGACGCGATCGACCTCGAAATCGCGCAGGGCGAATTCGTGGCGATCATGGGCCCGTCCGGCTGCGGAAAGTCGACCCTGCTCAACATGATCGGCATGCTCGATAGCCCGTCCTCGGGCAGCTATCTGTTCAACGGCCAGGAAGTCGCCGGTCTGGGCGAGACCAGGCTCGCCGATGTCCGCAAGGAGAATATCGGCTTCATCTTCCAGAGCTTCAACCTGGTCGACGAGCTGAGCGTCCGCGACAATATCGAGCTCGCGCTGCTCTACCACAAGGTCCCTGCCGCCGAGCGCAAGCGCCGGGTGGAGGAAGTGATGGACCGCACCGGCATCGCCCATCGCGCCAAGCACCGGCCGAGCCAGCTCTCGGGCGGCCAGCAGCAGCGCGTCGCCGTCGCCCGGGCGCTCGTCGCCAGCCCGAAGCTGATCCTCGCGGACGAGCCGACCGGCAATCTCGACACCCAGCATGGCGAGGAAGTGATGCACATGCTCCAGACCCTCAATGCCGAGGGTTCGACGATCGTGATGGTCACTCACTCGCCGGCGCATGCCGACTATGCCGGCCGCATCGTCAACATGCTCGACGGCCGCGTCCTCCAGGAACGCCGCCGCGCCGCCTGAAACTCCGGGAGAGGAGAAAGCCCATGTGGCGCAACTATCTGACGGTCGGCCTGCGCGCGCTTGCGAAGAACCGCACCTATGCCTTCATCAACCTGTTCGGCCTGGCGATCGGCCTGGCGGCCTGCCTGTTGATCCTGCTCTACGTCCAGTATGAGCGCAGCTACGACAACTGGCTGCCCGATGCGGGGCGCACCTATCAGCTCCAGGTCTATTACAAGAGCAAGACCACCGGCGACGGGTTCGAGAACCAGGGCGCGCCCTATGTGACCAAGGGGGCGCTGCTCAAGGATTTCCCGCAGATCGAGAGCGCCACCTATATGGGCGGCCCGCCGCTCACGCTGCTCAAGGACGGCGAGGCCAGGCAGGTCGATGAGGGCAGGCTGGTCGACGGCGCCTTTCTCGACACGATCGCGCTGCCGATGGCGCAGGGCGACCGCAAGGCGCTCTCGCGGCCCGGAACGGTGGTGCTGAGCGAGGACGAGGCGAACAAGATCTTCGGCACCAGGAACGTCGTCGGCCGTACCCTGACGCTGCTCACTTCGGGCAAGAAGGCCGATTACCGCATCACCGGCGTGTTCAAGGACCTCCCCAAGCACTCGCACATGGATATGCGGATGCTGGTCCGCGTCGATTTCCCGAGCATGTTCCCGGAGGACAATGGCTATCTGACCAGCTGGGGTTGGACCTCGGGCTGGGTCTATGTGAAGCTGCGCCCGGGCGTCGATGCCGCCACGGTGAACAACCAGCTGGAGGCGTGGAAGAAGCGCAACATCCCGGACATTACCTTCAACGGCCAGAAGCATAATCCCGGCGACGAGCGCACCTTCAAGCTGGTCGCGGCGCCCGACGTCCATCTCGGCCGCGCCACCGGCTCGGCGATGACCGCCGGCAACGACGTGCAGACGATCGTCACCTTCGCGGCCATCGCGGTGATGATCCTCGCCATGGCCTGCATCAACTTCACCAACCTCGCCACCGCCCGCGCCAGCCAGCGCGCTCGCGAAGTGGCGCTGCGCAAGGTGCTGGGCGCCACCCGCCGCCAGCTGATGACGCAGTTCATCGGGGAATCGATCCTGCTCGCGACCATCGCGATGCTGCTCGCGCTCGCCCTGGTCGAGATCGTGCTGCCCTGGTTCGGCAACTTCCTCGATGCCGATCTCGAACTGCATTATTTCGGCCATGGCGGAATGTTCCTGCCGATGATCGGCCTGGTGCTGCTCGTCGGCGCGGCCGGTGGGCTGTATCCGGCCTTCTACCTGTCGCGCTTCCAGCCGGCGCGCGTGCTCAAGGCGAACAAGTCCGCGGCGGATGCCGAAGGCTCGGGCCTGTTGCGCAGCGCGCTCGTCGTGATCCAGTTCGCCGTCTCGATCGGCCTGATCATCTGCACCGCGGTGGTCTATTCGCAGAACGTCTATGCCCGCTCGCTCGATCCGGGCTACAAGCGGGCAGGGCTGATCCAGCTGGCCGGCATCGGCTCCAAGACGCTGGAGCCCCAGGCCGATGCGCTAACCCGCGCGATCGCCAAGGTGCCGGGCGTCGATTCCGTCGGGCGGACGATGATCGGCGTGGTGACCGGCAACACCTCCTCCACTTCGGTGGTCGTGCCCGGCCGCACCGATCCCGTCGACATCGGCATCTACGGCGTCGACGCCGGCTTCTTCCCCACCATGGGCATCCGCCTGGTCGCCGGCCGCCTGTTCGAGGAGAACCGCCCGGCCGACGACATGACCACGCCGGTCCCCGAGGATCCGGCGGCGGAAAGGGCGTTGGTCGCGCGCGGCGGCCATATCGTGATCAACGAGGGCGCCGTGAAGCGCATGGGCTTCAAAAGCGCGCAGGAAGCGATCGGCAAGACGGTCCGGTACGGCGTGAAGGACGAATATGGGGGATTGATGAACCTCACCATCATCGGCGTCGTCGCCGATGCGCGCTTCCGCACCGTTCGGACCGCGATCGAGCCGACCATGTTCCTGTTCGACAGGCACAGCGTGAGCTGGCTCGTCGCGCGCTTCCACGGCGACCCGCGACCGGTGCGCGAGGAGATCGAGAAGGTCTGGCGCCGTTATGCGCCCGACGTACCCTTCGACGCGACCCTGGCCGACGAAGTGATCGCCCGGGCCTATAAGCGGCTCGACGCCCGTGCGCAGATGTTCGGCATGTTCGCGATCCTGGCGGTGGTGATCGGCTGTCTCGGCCTGTTCGGCCTCGCCGCCTTCACGGCGGAGCGGCGGACCAAGGAGATCGGCATCCGCAAGGTGCTGGGCGCGCGCACCGCCGATATCGCGCGGCTGCTCGTCTGGCAGTTCACGCGGCCCGTGGTGATCGCCAACATCATCGCCTGGCCCGTCGCCTGGTGGCTGATGCGCGAGTTCCTCAACGCCTTCGACGCGCGCATCTCGCTCACGCCGGTGCCCTTCATCGGCGCGAGCCTGCTCGCGCTGGCGATCGCGGTGCTCACCATCGGCGCCCATGCCTTCCGCGTGGCGCGCACCAATCCGATTCATGCCCTGCGCTACGAGTAGGCGCGTCAGTTCAGGGCCATGAGGAGCGGGCGAGGGGGCAACCTCTCGCCCGTTTTTCGTGCGTCGACACTGGGTTGAGAACCCAAACAAGTATCTGATTTTCGTTCGTCATCCCCGCGCAGGCGGAGATGACGGCGTTAGCTGAATGAGTCCCCAACCTAGGGGCTGAGCGGCTCCGGCGGCGCGCGGAAAATTCCTCGCGCGATGAAACCGACCAGGCCGATCGCCGCGACCGCGCGCCCGCCGAAGCCCTTCATCGCATTGTACAGATCGCGAATGACCGGGCCATATTGCCAGGCTCGAGGAGCCGATCGGCAACGAGACGTGCGTCAGCCATGTCTGAACACTCCTCCGATGCGCATGCGGCCAATATAGCGGAGGTTCGCAAGAACGCGCACAGATCATGTACACGGGCCGCCACGGCGAGCGCCAGCCGATACCGGCTCGCCCCGGCTGGCGCTCGCAATCAAACCCGCTATTCTCGGACAAAATCCAAATCGGGAGGGGACATGATTCGCATCGCAAAGATCGCTCTGCTCGCAGCTGCAGCGATGACACCGGTAGCATATGCGGCGGTCGAAGTGATCGGCCAGATGACGCCGGCCGCACCGATCACCGAGGCGCGCATCGCCGCGCTTCCCAAGGCGGAGCAGGGCGCCTGGACCACCTATCTCGCCCGCTCGCGTGCGCTGATGGCGGCGGACAAGGCCGCGCTCGCCGCCGAGCGCCGGGGCCTGGCCGAGATTCCCGCGCCGCCGCCCAGCGGCAAGTCGGGCGGGAGCGGCATGTCCGCCAACCTCGCCGCGGCCTTCTATGCCACGCCCGAGGCGCGCCGCGTCGCGGACAACATCGTCAGCTTCCAGACGCCCGCCGGCGGCTGGGGCAAGAATGTCGATCGCGACGGCCCGGTCCGGGTGAAGGGCCAGCATTATGTCCCCGTCGAGCATCTGCCCGCCAATGCGCGCACCGGCGACGACGAGGCGTGGAGCTATGTCGGCACGATCGACAACAATGCCACCACGTCGGAGTTGCGCTTCCTCGCCCGCGTCCAGTCGATGGCGCCGGGTGCGGAAGGCGAGGGGTATCGCGCGGCCTTCCTCAAGGGCGTGCGCTATCTTCTGGGCGCACAATTCCCCAATGGCGGCTGGCCGCAAATCTATCCGCTCCAGGGCGGCTATCACGACGCGCTGACCTATAACGACGATGCGCTCTCCTCGGTCGTGACGGTGCTCGCCGAGGTCGCGCGCCGCCGCGACGATTACGCCTTCGTGCCCGAAGCGCTGGCCGCCGAGGCCAGGGCCGCCTGCGACAAGGCGATCCGGCTGATCCTCGCGACCCAGGTGGTCGTCGACGGCAAGCGCACCATCTGGGGCCAGCAGCACGACGCGCTCACGCTCGCGCCCGCGGGGGCCCGGAACTTCGAACCGGCCGCCCTGTCCTCCGACGAGAGCGCGGACCTGTTGATCTTCCTGATGAAGCAGGCGGGCCGGTCTCCCGCGGTCGAGGCGGCGGTGCGGGACGGGGTGGCGTGGATCGAGGCGCATGCCATCCGCGGCGTCGCCTTCGAAAAGGGGCCGGACGGCCGCAAGCTGGTCGACAAGCCTGGCGCCGGCCCGATCTGGTCGCGCTATTACGACATCCGGACCGGCAAGCCGATCTTCGGCGACCGCGACCGCTCGATCCACACCGACGTCAATGCGCTCAGCCAGGAACGCCGCAACGGCTATAGCTGGTACAATGCCGGCCCCGCCAAGGCGCTGGTGGCGTACGAGAAGTGGGCCGGGCGCAAATAGGCTCTCCCCGGAGGCCCCTATCGGAAAGGGGACAAGTGTCGAGCGGATGGGGGCAGCGGGGAGCGCCTGGTTCAGCCCGCTGCTTCCAGCGCCTCGCTGGCTGCGAGCCATGCCGCCTCGGCCGCCTCGAGCCGCGCTTCCACTTCGCCGCGCCGCTTCATCAGCTCGCCCATCGACAGGCCCTTGAGCGCCGGCGAGGCGATCCCGGCCAGCGCCCCGTCCACTTCGGCCAGCGCCCGCTGCGCCTTGGCGATCTCGCCCTCGGCGTCCTTGACGGCCTTGCGCAGGCCGGCCGACGCCTCGCGCGCCTGGGCGGCGGCGCGACGCTCCTCCTTCTTGTCCACCGGCGCGGCGGCGGGCGCGGGGGCCGGCGCCGGCTCCTTGCCGGAGACGACGAAGGCGGCATATTCCTCGATCGTCCCGTCGAACTCGCGGGCGGTGCCGCCGTCGACGAGGAGCAGCCGGTCGGCGACCAGTTCGAGCATGTGGCGGTCGTGGCTGACCAGCACCACCGCGCCCTTGAACTCGGCCAGCGCCTGGACCAGCGCCTCGCGCGTATCGACGTCGAGGTGGTTGGTCGGCTCGTCGAGGATCAGCAGGTGGGGGGCGTTGTGCGTCACCAGCGCCAGCGCCAGCCGCGCCCGCTCGCCGCCCGAAAGCTTGCCCACCGCGGTCAGCGCTTTGTCGCCCGAGAAGCCGAACCGGCCCAGCTGCGAGCGTACCTGCACCGGCGTCGCGCCCTTCATCACCCGGCCCATCGTCTCGACGGGCGTGTCCTTCGGGTCGAGCTCCTCGACCTGATACTGAGTGAAATAGCCGACCGTCAGCTTGGTGGCGGTGGCCATCTCGCCTTCCATCACCGCCAGTTCGCCGGCCATCAGCCGGGCCAGGGTGGTCTTGCCGTTGCCGTTGCGGCCGAGCAGCGCGATCCGGTCGTCGGGATCGAGCCGCAGCCCCACGCGCGAGAGGATCGGCTTGCCGGGCTCATAGCCCACCGCGACATGGTCGAGCGTCAGCAGCGGCGGGCGCAGGCCCACCGGATTGGGGAATTGGAAGGTGAGGCTGGGATCCTCGGCCACTGCCGCGATCGGCTGCATCCGCTCAAGGGCCTTGACGCGGCTCTGCGCCTGCTTGGCCTTGCTCGCCTTGGCCCGCCAGCGGTCGACGAACGCCTGGAGCTTCTCGCGCTCGGCGACCTGCTTCTCGCGCGCCGCCGCCTGCTGGGCCAGTCGCTCGGCCCGCTGCCGCTCGAACGCGTCATAGCCGCCGGGATAGAGCGTGGTCTGGCCGCGATCGAGGTGGAGGATATGGTCCGCCACATTGTTGAGCAGATCGCGCTCGTGGCTGATCAGCAGGATCGTGCCGCGATAGGCGCGCAGGAATCCCTCGAGCCACATCACCGCTTCCAGGTCGAGGTGGTTGCTCGGCTCGTCGAGCAGCAGGATGTCGGGATTGAGGAAGAGGAGCGAGGCCAGCGCCACGCGCATCCGCCAGCCGCCGGAGAAGCTGTCCATCGGCCGAGCCTGCATCGCCTCGTCGAAGCCCAGGCCCTTCAGGATGCGCCCGGCGCGGGCTGGCGCTTCATAGGCGTCGATCTGGTCGAGCCGCTCATAGATATGGCCGAGCCGGTCGGGGTCGGTCTGGGTCTCCGCCTCGACGAGCAGCGCGGCGCGCTCGACATCGGCTTCCAGCACCGTGTCGAAGGCGCTGGTCTGGCCGCCGGGTGCGTCCTGGCGGAGATAGCCGAAACGGGCGTTGCGCGGGATATCGACCGAGCCGGTGTCGGTCTCGATCATGCCGGCGATCGCCTTCATCAGCGTCGACTTGCCGGCGCCGTTGCGCCCGATGAAGCCGACTCGGGCACGCGGCGGGATCGCGGCGCTCGCGCCCTCGATGATTGCCCGGCCGCCGAGCCGGATGGTGATGTCGCGGAAGGAAAGCATGGGCGGCGCCTAGCAGCACTCGGCCGCTTGCCCAAGCCATGTATCAGCGCGTCCTGAACGCCTCGTAGCGCGCCCGGTCATAGGCCATGAACCGTGTCGCGCCATCGGCCTCGCTCCAGCCGGCGGCAAGTGCGACGGCGGTCGGGCCTCCCTGCGCGCCGAGCAATGCGGCCTGGATCTCCGCGCAGGGCGTCGCGGGGCCTTCGTGGCACACGACCGGACCGGGCGGGAGCGGGGCGGAGCGCCAGATCGGGCGCAGGGTGGCGGCTTTCGCCGGGTCGCTTGCCTGCAGCCTGCGCCAGGGATCCTCCGTCAGCGCGGCGACATCGGCGCGGCCCTCGATCAGATCGGCCAGCGCTGCCTCGTGCGTGCCCGCCATCCGGCGCGCGGCGAAGGCCGATGGTGCGCTGCCCGCCGAACGCAGCGCTTCGGCCTGCACCAGCCCGCCCGAGGTCGATCCCGGCAGCACTTCGCTATAGCGCAGCCCGGAAGCTCGCTTGCCCAGCGTATCGAGCGTGTCGATGCCCGTCTCGCGCCGCACCAGCAATACGCCGCGATAGCGATCCAATACCGGCGGCGGCGTGTCGAGCACGGCGATGGCCCGCAGGTTCGGGCAGTCCCGCACCTCGACGAACGCGCCGAGATTGGTCATCGCCACATCGACTTCGCCCCTGCACAGCGCTTCGGCCAGCGCGGTCGGTGTCGGCAGCAGCACGATTTCGGCCGGACGCCCCGCGATTCTCCCAGCCAGCGCCGCGATCGGTCCCAGCGCGATCCGGCGATCGTAGCGCGGATAGCTGTAGGTGCCGACGCGCAGCGGCGTCGCCTGCGCGGGCGCGGCGAGCGAGAGCAGGAGAGACAGCAGCATGCGTTGAGCGACTCCTCGCGCGTTGGTCGGGCGGAGACATCTCGCACATCCGTTTGCAACGGAAAAGCGGACCGACGGGTCGCTGCTGCCGGCCTTGCATCGATGCGGAATGAGAAGAGGGCAGGATAGGCGACTCACCCGTTCCTGCATATCGAGTCAATTACGTAATCCTACGCATGCCACCGAGGGGGAGGCATTCCCATATCGCAGGCGATCGAGTCAGTGACGGAGATCGTTATGCGCAAGAATCTGTTCTGTTCTGCCTTGGCGCTTGCCTGTGCGGGCGCAGGTTTGACGCTCGGCGTGTCGCCGGCGATGGCGCAGGCCCATCATCAGGGAGGCGGGAGGCAAATGGCCGCGCCCGAGATGGAGCGTGCGCCCATGGCCTATCCGCGCTTCGAACGCCCCCAGGGCACCCAGACGCGCCCGAGTCAGCTCGATCGGCCCTATTACAACCATAACTTCAACGCCGATCGCACCTATCACATTGGCCCGTACCATCCGCCCCGGGGCTTCCAGTATCGCCGCTGGGCCTATGGCGATATCCTGCCCGGCATCTTCTGGGGGCAGGACTATTGGCTGACGGACTATTGGCTGTTCGGCCTCGACGTTCCGCCGGTCGGCTATGAATGGGTGCGCTACGGGCCCGATGCGCTTCTGGTCAACATAACGACCGGAGAGGTCATCCAGGTCGTCTACGGGCGTTTCTTCTGAAGGCGGCAATCCCCCGGCGTCAGCGTCGGGGGATGGCGCGCGTCAAGAGGATCCGCGGGAATGCCGCCCCCCGGATGGGGTAGGATCGACGATTTGCATGAGGATGAAATGGTCGGGGAAAGAGGATTCGAACCTCCGGCCCCTGCGTCCCGAACACAGTGCTCTACCAGGCTGAGCTATTCCCCGACCGGCGCATCCGGGGCGAACCCCGACTGCGAGGGGGCGCCTATAACCACGCCGTGGGAGTCACGCAAGCCACTGAATCAGCTTTTCCGCGCGCCCAGCATGGCATCGACCGAAACGAACTTCTCGCGCGGGGCGCCGATGCGGGCGGCAGCGATCTCGGCGGCGTCGATCTTCTGCCAGTCGCGGAAGGTGACCAGCTCCACGCCCCGCCCCGCCAGCAGCGCGTCCAGCCCCGGCCGGCCGGCCTTTTCCGAGCCCTCGCCGACATCCTCGGCGATCTTCTCGGCGATGGCGAAGCCGTCGGGCCGGTTGGTGCCGATCGTCCCCGTCGGCCCGCGCCGCGCCCAGCCCACCGCATAGAGGCCGGGCAGCACGCGCCCGTCGAGATTGGCGAATCGCCCCGCCTTGTCGTCATAGGGTACGCCGTCGATCGGCGGCGTGCGATAGCCGATGCAGCTCACCACCAGGCCGGCCGGCACCGCATAGGTCTCGCCCGTGCCATGGGCGTTGCCGTCCAGGCCCAGCGCGGTGCGCTCGACGATGACGCGCTCGACCTTGCCGTCGCCTTCGATCGCCACCGGCATGGCGAAGAAATCGAAGACGATGCGGATCGGCTTGTCGGGCATGCCCTGCGCGAAGCGGCGCAGATGCCCCACCGACTTGCGCTGCCCGGGGTCGAGGACCGTATCGTCCTCCGCCGGCGGCAGGTCCGCGGGGGAGACCAGCGGCGTGGCGCGCCGGAGCTCGCCCAGCTCGCCCAGTTCCTTGGGCGTCATCGCGATCTGGTGCGGGCCGCGGCGGCCCAGGATGGTGATGGTGTCGACATGCCCACCCCGCAGCGCGCCCAGTGCATGGGTGACGATGTCCGACCCCTCGAACTCGTCCTGCGTCTTGGCGAGCACGCGGGCGACATCGAGTGCGACATTGCCGTTGCCGATCACCACCGCCGGCCCGTCCAGCGGCGGATCGAGATCGGCGAAGTCGGGATGGCCGTTGTACCAGCCGACGAACGCCGCCGAGCCGACCACGCCGGGCAGGCCGGCACCGGGGATGTCCAGCTTGCGGTCGTGCGGCGCGCCGGTGGCGAGCACCACGGCGTCATAGAGCGCGCGCAGTTCGTCGATCGACACGTCCCGGCCCAGCGTGACGTTGCCGACGAAGCGGACATTGTCGGTCAATGCCACCGCCTCGTAGCGGCGCGAGACGCCCTTGATCGACTGGTGATCGGGGGCAACGCCGGTGCGGATCAGCCCGAAAGGCACGGGAAGCCGGTCGATGATGTCGACCCGGACCTGATCGCCGAACACCTTCTGGCAGGCTTCGGCCGTGTAATAGCCGGCCGGCCCGGAGCCGATCACCGCGACGTGACGCATGGGCATTCCTCCCGCGATCTGAGGGGGCCAGCCTAGCGCCCGGGCGGGGAAGGGCAACCCTCTCGACGGGCGCCCGGGGTTGTTGCTAGGCCGTGCCGATGATCGAAACGACCGCCAGCCTGCTTGGCTTGATCAACGTCTTCCTGGTCGTTCGCCGCAGCATGTGGAACTATCCCTTCGCGCTGGCGATGGTCTCGCTCTACGCCTGGGTCTTCTATCACGAGAAGCTCTACAGCGACGCGCTGCTCCAGCTCTTCTTCTTCGTGGTCAATCTCTATGGCTGGCGGAACTGGGCGCGCTCGCGGGCAGGGAGCGGCGAAGTGGTGGTCGAGACGATGGGCGTGCGGGCGCGCCTGGCCTGGGCGCTGGTCTGCGCCGCGGTGATCGGCACCTGGGGCTATGCGATGCACCGGCTCACCGATGCGGCCTATCCCTGGTGGGACGGCAGCATCGCGGTGCTCAGCATCGCCGCGCAGATCCTCCAGTCGCGCCGCAACTGGGAATGCTGGGTGCTCTGGATCACCGTCGACCTGCTCGCGATTCCCCTTTTCGCCATCAAGGGTTTGTGGCTTACGGCGAGCCTGTACTGCGTATTCCTGGCCCTTTCCGCTTGGGGGCTGATCAACTGGTTGAAGGCACGGGAATGAAGCTGCGCACCATCTGTCTCCACGGGCCGGAGAGCACCGGCAAGTCCACGCTGGCGCCGCGCATCGCCGCCTATCTCGGCGGCGAGGTGGTGGACGAATATGGCCGCGAATATGCCGAGGCGCGCGGCATCGACTTCACGATGCGCGACCTGCTGGAGATCGCCAAGACGCACGACGCGGGCGCGCGCACCATGGTCGCGGCCGGCCTCCGGCCGCTGGTGCTCGATACCGATCCGTTGATGACTGCGGTCTGGGCCGACATGCTGTTCGGCGAGCGCGACCCCTGGTTCGACGAATGGCAGGGAACGGCGGACCTCTATCTGCTGTTCGATATCGACATGCCCTGGCGCGCCGACGGCACCCGCATGTTCGGCACCCGGGAACTGCGGCAGAAATTCTACGACCTCAGCAAGGCCGAGCTGGAGCGGCGGGGTGTGCGCTGGGCGCATGTCTCGGGCCAGGGCGAGGAGCGCTATGCCAATGCCATCGCCGCGATCGAGGCAGCCCAGGCGGACGGCTGAACGCGGCAGGGGCAGTTGCAGGATGCGTATGCTGCACTTGCGAGAAATTGTCGGTTCTTGTCATAGTTCGTACACAATCCGATCCTAACGGCGCCCTTGCAGGGGGCGAGAGCCACTCTTCGATAACAAGAATGCCCGGCGTGACGGTGGCGCGATTCTGCGAATGCGGGGTCGTGGCCGTTGCTGCGTGTCGGGCGCACAGCAGGGAAGAACCACATGAAGATCCGCATCACCAGATCTGCCCTTTTCCTGGGCGCGGCATTCGGCGCGCTCGCCATCGGCGGCACCGCGCAGGCGCAGGATACTGCCGCCCCGGCCGCCGACGAGCCCACGACCGAGATCGTCGTCACTGCCGAGCGCCGTCCCGAAGCGCTGAAGAACACGCCGGTGTCGGTCGCAGTGATCGGCGGCCAGGATGCCCGCGACTTCACCGCCAGCGGCGACGACACGCTGCTCGCGCTGTCGGGCAAGGTTCCCAGCTTCTATGCCGAGACGACCACCGGCCGCATCTTTCCGCGCTTCTACATCCGCGGCCTGGGCAATATCGACTTCTACCTGGGCGCCTCGCAGCCCGTTTCGATCATCCAGGACGACGTGGTGCTCGAGCATGTCGTGCTCAAGTCGAACCCGGTCTATGACCTCGACCATGTCGAAGTGCTGCGCGGCCCGCAGGGTTCGCTGTTCGGCCGCAACACCACGGCCGGCATCGTCAAGTTCGACACCGTCCGCCCGTCGCTGGACGGCCTCGATGCGCGCGGCACGCTGAGCTATGGCAGCTATAACAGCATCAGCCTCGACGCCGGCATCGGCGGCCCGCTGGCCGACAATGTCGCGATCCGCGTCTCGGGCCTGTTCCAGCATCGCGACAACTATGTCGACAACGCCTATTCCGGCCCGAACTCGGACGGCACCCAGCGTCCGAAGAAGAACGCGATGGGCGGCTTCGACGAGCGCGATGCCCGCATCCAGCTGCTGGTGAAGCCGACCGAGGACTGGACCTCGCTCTTCTCGGCGCACATGCGCAACTATCACGGCACCTCGACGCTGTTCCTGCGCAACGGGCTCAAGAAGGGCTCGAACGACGTCAGCAACGTCTCGCGCACCACGGTCCAGTATGACGAGGCGGCGAACAACCCGCAGGACTACGACACCTATGGCATGTCGTGGAACAACGGCTTCGATTTCGGTCCGGTCACGCTGACCTCGATCACTGCCTTCGAGACCAGCTCGGGCTATAGCCGCGGCGACACCGATGGCGGCTTCAGCCAGCTCGGCTACAATCCGGCGACGGGCACGTGCCGCGATTGCGGCCAGTCGATGGGCCGTCTGCGCGGTCTCGACCAGTGGTCGCAGGAAGTCCGCCTCGCCAGCAACGGCGATGGTGCCTTCAAGTGGCAGATCGGCGGCATGTACTTCGACAGCCGCGACATCACCGAGTTCTACCAGCGCGCCTGGTTCCTGAGCCCCGGCGTGGTCGGCCGCAACCCGAACAACTGGGTGCGCCTGCACGACGTGAACACCAGCTGGGCGCTGTTCGGCCAGGCGAGCTATCAGGTGACGCCGCGCTTCCGCCTGACCGGCGGCGTGCGCGTGACCCAGGACACGAAGACCACCGATCTGCTGAAGACCGCCGACACCGCGGCGGGCGCCGTGACCTATGCGGGCCGCCGCCATGTCCGCCTGTCGGACCGGCAGCCGAGCTGGGACGTGAGCGCGCTCTATGAGGCGAGCGACGATCTGAGCCTCTATGCCCGCGTCGCGCGCGGCTTCCGCGGTCCGACCATCCAGGGCCGCTCGGCCGTGTTCAACTCGGACTTCACCACCGCCAATTCGGAGACGATCCTGTCGTGGGAGGCCGGCATCAAGTCGAGCCTGTTCGACAACAAGGTCCGCTTCAACCTGACGGGCTTCTACTACACGGTCGACGACATCCAGCTGAACGGCAACGACTCGAACGGCAACGGTGTGCTCTTCAACGCCGACAAGGCCGAGGCATATGGCGTCGAGGCCGAGCTGAACGTGCGCCCGGTGCGCAACCTCGCGCTCTCGTTCGGTGCCAGCTGGCTCCATTCGGAGATCAAGGACAAGCGCGTCTACGCCCAGGTCTGCGCGCTTGCCGGCACGGTGGTCTGCACGGTCAACGACCCGACCATCACCCGCACCGTCTTCGGTTCGCCGGCGGTGTTCGCACAGATCGATGGCAACCCGCTGCCGAACGCGCCGGAATATAACCTCAGCGCCACGGCCCGTTACGACATCCCCGTCAGCGACAGCGGCAAGGTCTTCATCTCGACCGACTGGAACGTGCAGGGCTACACCAACTATGTGCTCTACAAGACCAACGAGTTCTACTCGAAGGGCAATTTCGAAGGCGGCCTGAAGATCGGCTACCAGGGCGGCAACGGCGCCTGGGAAGTCGCTGCCTTCGCCCGCAACATCACGAACGAGAAGAACCTCAAGGGCGTGATCGAAAACTATATGGCCGCGGTGCTCAACGAGCCGCGCGTCATCGGCGTGTCGCTGACCGGCCGGATCCATTAATCCCGTTTCCGGCGGTCAGTCGGGCCCGGCGGATTGCAACTCCGCTGGGCCCGTCCCCTTTCCAGGGCAAAAAAAAGGGCGGGTGCCGATGGCGCCCGCCCTTTTCTCCACCGTTCGGAAAATGTCAGTTCGACGGCGCCAGCTTGGTGTTGAGCACCCAGCCGACATTGTCGTTCTCGTCGGCGACTTCCCACCACAGGCCGTTCTTGTTGCCGGTCGGATAGACGATCGCACCCACCGGGAGCGTACGGATGACCTTGCCCGTCGCAACCGGGGCGGCGCGCATCGCGACCGGCGCCTGGGCGGTGAAGGTCTTGGCGGGCGCCGCCTGGGCGGTGCCGGCATCGCCCGGCCGGACCAGGCCGAGATCGGTGACCATCTTGGCATAGGCCTGGATGAAGGACAGCGTCACGATCCGGCCGATATCGGTATTCTCATAGCCGCCGCCGACCGCGCCGGCCGCACCGCCGAAGAAGCCGACGCCGCCGCCCGCGCCGAACCCGATGTCGTTCTTGGCGGCATAGCCGTCCTGCACCGCGATCGTCTCGGTCGTGCGGACGTTGGTGAGCGAGAGCACGGTGTTCGCCTCGAGCTTGCGCGACTTGATGCCGCCGAGCAGCCCGCCGACCCGGCCGCCGACCAGGCCGCCCACGATGCCGCCCACGGCGCTGCCGCTGGCATTGCTGTTGGCGCCCTGCACTTCGGCGACGAGCACATAATCGGCCGCCTTGATCTGCCCCTGGCCGACATTCGCGCCGCGCTGCAGGCCCAGGCCGCCGCCGATGTCGCGCTCGCGCGCGGCCGCCTGCAGGCCGGAGCCGCGATCGACGAGGTTGAAGCATCCGGAGCGCTGCACCAGCACCTTCAGCAGCTTGGCGGGCGGGGCGAGCTGATACTGGGTCCAGCCGCTGGGATCGTCGCCGTCGACGATCGAGAGCGTGCCCAGCTTGCGCGAGCAATGCGGCACGTCGTTGACGGCGGCCTGCTGCAGTTTCTCCCCCTTGGTCGGCTTGGCCTGCTTCTGCGCATAGGCTCCGCTCGCGCCGAGCAGGGCGGCCGAAGCCATCAACGTCTTCACGATGAACGCGGTCTTCGAGGTCATGGTTCTCTCCCTCTGTTTGAAACCATCGCCCGGATAGCGGCAAACGCGTCGCGGTGAAATCACAGAAGGTACCGGCAGTGTATTTCCGACCCTTTGGCTTTCGCGTGCAAGCTGCTAACGCGCCCCGATCATGGCAACCGACCTTTCCAAGATCCGCAATTTCTCGATCATCGCGCACATCGACCATGGCAAGTCGACCCTGGCCGACCGGCTGATCCAGCGCACCGGCGGGCTCTCCGAGCGCGAGATGTCCGCCCAGGTGCTCGACAACATGGACATCGAGAAGGAGCGCGGCATCACCATCAAGGCGCAGACGGTGCGCCTGGAATGGAAGGGCCATGTCCTCAACCTGATGGACACGCCCGGTCACGTCGACTTCGCCTATGAAGTCTCCCGCAGCCTCGCCGCCTGCGAAGGCGCGCTGCTGGTGGTGGATGCGGCCCAGGGCGTCGAGGCCCAGACGCTCGCCAATGTCTATCAGTCGATCGAGCATGATCACGAGATCATTCCGGTCATCAACAAGATCGACCTGCCTTCGGCCGAGCCGGAGAAGGTGAAGAACGAGATCGAGGAGATCATCGGCCTCGACGCTTCGAACGCGGTGCTCGCCAGCGCCAAGGCCGGCATCGGCATCGACGAGATACTGGATGCCGTGGTCGAACGCATTCCCGCGCCCAAGGGCGATCCGGACGCGCCGCTCAAGGCGATGCTGGTCGACAGCTGGTACGATCCCTATCTCGGCGTCGTGATCCTGGTCCGCGTCATCGACGGCACGATCCGCAAGGGCCAGCAGGTCAAGTTCATGCAGACCGGCACCACCCATCTGATCGACCGGGTCGGCTGCTTCCGCCCCAAGCTCGAGAACCTGCCCGACCTGGGGCCCGGCGAGATCGGCTTCATCACCGCGCAGATCAAGGAAGTTGCCCAGGCGCGCGTCGGCGACACGCTGACCGACGCGAAGAAGCCTGCCGCCGAAGCGCTGCCGGGCTTCAAGGAAGTCCAGCCGGTGGTGTTCTGCGGCCTGTTCCCGGTCGACGCCAACGACTTCGAGAAGCTTCGGGAAAGCATCTCCAAGCTGCGGCTCAACGATGCCTCGTTCAGCTTCGAGATGGAGACCAGCGCCGCGCTCGGCTTCGGCTTCCGCTGCGGCTTTCTCGGCCTGCTCCACCTGGAGATCATCCAGGAGCGCCTCAGCCGCGAATATGATCTCGACCTGATCACCACCGCGCCGTCGGTGGTCTACAAGCTCAAGCTGACCAAGGCGGCGGGCGAGGCCGAGGCCCGCGAGATCGAACTCCACAACCCCGCCGACATGCCCGATCCCAACCGGATCGCGGAAATCGAGGAACCGTGGATCAATGCGGTGATCTATGTGCCCGACGAGTATCTCGGGCCGATCCTCAAGCTCTGCCAGGACCGGCGCGGCATCCAGAAGAACCTCACCTATGTCGGCGGCCGTGCCCAGGTGACCTATGAGCTGCCGCTCAACGAAGTGGTGTTCGACTTCTACGACCGGCTGAAGAGCATCTCGCGCGGCTATGCGAGCTTCGATTACGAGCAGATCGGCCACCGCGCCGGCGACCTCGTCAAGATGAGCATCCTCGTCAACAACGAGCCGGTCGACGCGCTGAGCATGATCGTCCACCGCTCGACCGCCGAGAGCCGCGGCCGCGGCATGTGCGAGCGGCTGAAGGACCTGATCCCGCGCCACCTGTTCAAGATCCCGATCCAGGCGGCGATCGGCGGCAAGGTGGTCGCCCGCGAGACGATCGCCGCGCTGCGCAAGGACGTGACCGCCAAATGCTATGGCGGCGACATCACCCGCAAGCGCAAGCTTCTGGAGAAGCAGAAGGAAGGCAAGAAGCGGATGCGCGAATACGGCTCGGTGCAGATCCCGCAGGAGGCCTTTATCGCGGCGCTGCGGATGGGCGAGGAATAGAGGCAAGCTTGCGCCCGCCGGGTCGTCAGCGACGGCCGGCCTGGGCCTTTGCGAAGCGGCCGCCCGTTCTTGCGGTCATCGGATAGCGGGCGATCCTCATCGCCTGCCGCTGCGGTCTGGTCGCAAATGACTTGTGCGAATTCGTGGGGCGTCAGGAGATCGAGATCCTGGCGGCGATGAGCCGTCAAGATAAATGTTGCGATCTTCTTCTCCTTTTGAGAAGCCTATCCTGTCTCTCCTCAACAGGTTGGCGCCATGTCTGCAGAGCGGCTCAGCAACAACTTCACAGGTCTTTTGGGAAGTGTGGCCGGGTCGGCAATGCCAAGGGGTGACACGCGCGCCGGCGACGTCAGCACATTGATGGAGCGCAGCCATGAGCCGTAATCGCATTCCCTCCGTTCCCGTTTCCGACTCTCACGTCTCGCGTCGCGGCGCGCTGGCGATGCTGTCGTCGACCATGGTGGTCGCGGCATGCAGCGGCGGGTCGCCCTCGCCGAGCCCGGCCCCGACGCCAACCCCAACGCCGACGCCGACGCCCACGCCGCTCACCGGCCCCGCATGGTTCGGCTATGGCCGCGACGCCCAGCATACCGCGCTGAGCGGGATCGCCACGCAGGACCTCAATCGCATCGCCTGGACGTCCGCCGTGGATCTTGCTCCGCAATATGCCAGCTGGGGCGGGCTGCTCGCGCATTATGGCTCGCCGGCCGTGACGACGAACAATACCGTGGTGATCCCGGTGAAGACGGGGGCCACTGGCGGCTTCCGCGTCGAAGGCCGTGCCGGCGCGACCGGTGCGCTCCTGTGGATGGCCGCCACCGACTATGTCATGCCTCCGCACAACTGGCAGCCACCGTACAACCTGATCCTCACCCAACAGGGCCGGGTCTATGCGCCGGGCGCCGGCGGCAAGCTGCTGATGCGGGCGGATGGAGATGCGGTCAACGGCACCCTGGCGGCCCAGATATTCTATGGTGCGGCGGTGTATAATGCCAATTCCGCGGCATTCGACGGCAGCGTCTTCATCAACACGCCGCTCACCGCGGATGCGAATGGCAATGTCTTCTTCGGTTTCGTCGTGACCGGCGCGAACCCGGCGGGGCTGGTCAGCGGGATAGCGCGGGTCGCGCCCGACGGCACGGGCAGCTGGGTGGGCGTCGCGGCGGCAGCGGGCGATGCCTCGGTCCAGAAGCCCGCGATGAACTGCGCTCCCGCCATCTCGATCGACGGCAGCACGGTGTATGTTGCGGTGAATCGGGGCTCGACGACCGCGACGCAGACCGGCTTCCTGCTCGCGCTCGACAGCGCGACGCTCGCGACCCGCGCCAGGATCGCGCTGACCGACCCGAACCTGGGCACGCCCGCGCGCCTTCCCGATGACGGCACGGCATCGCCGGTGGTCGGTCCCGATGGCCGCGTGTTCCTCGGCGTGATGGAATCGCAGTTCCCGACGCATAACACGCGGGGCTGGCTGTTGCAGTTCGATGCCCTGCTCAATCCGGCGGGAGTTCCGGGCAGCTTCGGCTGGGACGTGTCGCCCAGCGTGATTCCTGCGTCGATGGTGCCATCCTACACCGGCACGTCGACCTATCTGCTCGCAACGAAGTACAATAATTACTTCGGGGTAGGGAATGGCGACGGGCTCAACCGGATAGCCGTGATCGATCCGAAGGCGAGCCAGGCCGATACGGTCGTGCCCAGCGTTCAGGTGATGCGCGAAGTGCTGACGATCCTGGCCCCGACGCGGGATGGCGGCTCCGCCAATTCGCGAGTCGAGTGGTGCGTCAACACCATGGCCGCGGACCCGGTGCGCCGATCGATCCTCGCGAACAACGAGGACGGCGTGCTGTATCGCTGGGACCTGGCCACGAACACGCTGTCGCAGAGCGTGCGGCTGAACGCAGGGCTCGGCCAGGCCTATACGCCGACGCTCGTCGGCGCCGATGGCGCGGTGTACGCGATCAGCAACGCGACTCTCTATTCGATCCGCGCCTAGGATCCGGCACCGGCGTTCCTACCGGCGGAACGGGTCGCTGAAGCGCGCATCCGTGGTGAGAGCCGGGTCGTTCAGCGTCGTCAGGAAGGCGACGAGCGCCGCCCGGTCCGCCGGGCTCAGGTTCAGGCGCCGCGGCCGCCCGCCCTCGCGCAGGCGGTCGTCGAGCGCCGGGCCCTGCTGGATGCCGCGGTCGTAGAAGTCGACGACCTCCGCAAGGGTCGCGAAGCGGCCGTCGTGCATATAGGGTCCGGTCAGTCCGACGTTGCGCAGCGCCGGCGCCTTGAACAGGCGTGTCTCGCCCGCGTCCAGGCCGTTGCTTCGCGCATTTGCCGCCAGGGCGAAGGTCGGCGGAAGATGACAGGCGGAGCAGCCGGCGCCGCCTTGTCGCGCACTTGTCATGAACAACTGCCGTCCGCGATTCTCCCGGGCGCTGAAGTTCGGCAGGGCGACGTCCAGCGCGCGGTTCGGGGCGCTGGGGGAGAAGACCTGCGCATAGCCGGTGTCCCACCGGCTCGAGTGCGAGACCATCGCGCGCACGAACTGGGCGAGCGCCTGCTGGATGCGGGCCTCGTCGATGGCGGCGCTGCCGAACGCCCAGGCAAACAGGTCCGGATAATAGGGCGTCGCGCCCATTTTCCGGGTCAGCGCGTCGAAGCCGCCCGCGTCTCCGCCCCATCCCAATTCGACCAGGCTGTGGAAGGGTTGGCTGGTCTGTGCTTCCAGATTGGGCGCGCGCCGATCCCAGAAGGCGGAACCGGGTTGCCAGTAGCGGAGATTGCCCAGCCGCATCGCATGGAAATCGGTGGTGGCCGCGTTGCTGATCCCGTTACTGAACCGCATCGAGTCGGTAAAGCCGATCGCCTGCCGATGGCAGGATGCGCAGGACGCCCTGTTATTCGTGCTCAGCCGCAGATCGTAGAACAGCACGCGTCCAAGCGTTGCCACACGATCGCTGGTCGCGTCGGAAGCCGGGCCGTTGTCCAGCGCCGCCACGGTGTGATCGAAATAGGCGGGGAGCTTTGGCGCGGAATAGTCCGCGACATGGGCGAAGTCGATGGTGGTGACGTTCGCGATGCCCGCAGGGGTGGCGCTGCGCCGGGCGCTTCCTCCGCCTCCACAGGCTGCCAGCACCAATATCAAGGCGCTTACGACCAGCGGTCCGATATTCCCCAAGCGCATCGCCATCCCTCTCGCCGCCATGCGTCGTAGCGCGGTTCGGGCACCGGGGCGACGGTTTCCTGTCGAGCGATGGGGGAGCGACTGTCTCCGGATCGTCATCGTTCCGTCGCACAGCGTTTATAGACGGCGGGCGTCCATGAAGAAGGGGAACCCATGCTGCTTGCCACGCTGATGCTGCTCCAGACCGTGCCTGCTGCCACCGCTCAGGATGCGCAGGCGGTGCCGACTGCCGAAGTGAAGGCGATCGGGGAGACGCAGGCAGTCGCGAGCCTGGAGGATGCGGCGGACGATCCCGCGATCTGGCGCAACCCGCGCGATCCCGCCCGCAGCCTGATCGTCGCGACCGACAAGAAGGCCGGGCTCAACGTCTATGCCCTGTCGGGCAAGCTGCGCTCGACGCTGCCGGCGGGGCGAGTGAACAATGTCGACCTGCGCGTGTGGGGCGGCCAGGTGATCGTGGCGGCGAGCGATCGCAACGACAAGGCGGCGGCGAAGCTGGCGCTCTACACGCTGGATACGCGGACGGCCGCGCTCGCCGAGATCGGGCGGTTCGATGCCGGGGCGGGCGAGGCATATGGCCTGTGCATGTACGCGCCGCGCGGCGGACGGCTGCATGCCTTTGTCGTGCACAAGGGCGGCACGATCGTGCAGATGGAGATCCTGCGCGAAGGCGGAGCGATCAAGGCGGACCGTGTGCGCACCATGCGGCTGGCGACCCAGTCCGAAGGGTGCGTGGCCGATGACCGGACGGGCACGCTGTTCGTGGGCGAGGAGGATGTCGGCGTGTGGCGCTTCGGTGCGAACCCGCGCGATCCGATCGCCGGCGAGAAAGTGATCGCGGTGGACGGCAAGCGCCTGGTGGACGATGTGGAAGGCGTGGCGATCGCGGCCGAGGGCGCGCGCGGCGGCTGGCTGGTCGTGTCGAGCCAGGGCGACAGCGCCTATGGCGTGTGGCGCCTGCGCGACATGGCCTATGCGGGGCGCTTCCGGATCGCGGCGGGGAAATTCGGCGCGACCAGCGAGACCGACGGGATCGAAGTCTCCACCGCGAGCTTCGGGCCGGGGCTGCAGGGCGGGCTGATGCTGGCGCAGGATGGCGACAATGCGCCCGCCGCGCAGAACTTCAAGCTGGTCCGCTGGGCGGATGTCCGCAAGGCGCTCGGGCTGAAGTGAGGGCCTTGCCTCGCTGCGTGGCGGGTGTCAGGCAGGGGGCATGACGATCGAGGGACGGATCGACCGGCGAGCGCTGCTCGCCGGGATCGGCGTGGCGGCGATGGCGCCGCGCGGGGTGGTTGCCGCCGCGGTGGGGGCGCCGCTGGTGCTGGCCGCCGCCAGCTTGCAGGAATCGATGACGGCGGCAGCCGATGCCTGGGCACGCAAGGGCCGGGCCCGGCCGGTCTGCTCGTTCGCCGCATCCTCGGCGCTGGCGCGGCAGATCGCGGCGGGCGCGGCGGCGGACCTGTTCGTCTCGGCCGACGAGCCGTGGATGGACGATGTCGAGAAGCGCGGGCTGATCGTGCCGGGCACGCGCGCGGCATTCCTGGGGAACCGGCTGGTGGTGGTGCGGCCGAAGGGCGCGCGGGGCGATGCCGGGCCGCGCGTGCCGCTGGCGCGGTTGCTGGGCGGCGGGCCGCTCGCGCTCGCCGATCCGGACGCGGTGCCGGCCGGGCGCTATGCCAGGGCATCGCTCGAGGCGCTGGGGGCCTGGGATGCGGTGAAGGCCCGGGTGGTGCGCGGCGAGAGCGTGCGCGCGGCGCTGGCGTTCGTCGAGCGCGGGGCGGCGCCGTTCGGGATCGTCTATGCGACCGATGCGCGGGCCTCCACCCGAGTGGAGATGGTGCGCGTGCTGCCCGATAGCAGCCATCCGCCGATCCGCTATCCGCTTGCCCGGCTGAAGGCATCGGCCAGCCCCGATGCCGAGCCGTTCCGGCGCTTCCTGCTGGGCGGCGAGGGGCGGGCGATCTTCCGGCGCTTCGGCTTCCTGCCGTTGTGATGCTCGCGCCCGCGGAATGGGGCATCGTGCTGCTGTCGCTCCGCGTGGGCGGGGTGGCGGTGCTGGCATGCCTGCCGGTGGCGTTCGCGCTGGCTTGGTTGCTGGCGCGCGGGCGTTTTCCGGGAAAGCTGCTGCTCGACGGGCTGGTGCACCTGCCGCTGGCGGTGCCGCCGGTGGTGACCGGCTGGCTGCTGCTGCTCGCCTTCGCGCCGGGCGGGCCGATCGGGGGCTGGCTCGAGAGCTGGTTCGGCGTCTCGGTGCTGTTCCGGTGGACCGGGGCGGCGATCGCGTCGGCGGTGATGGCGCTGCCGCTGATGGTGCGTGCGATGCGGCTCTCGATCGAAGCGGTCGACCGGCGGCTCGAGCAGGCGGCGGCAACGCTGGGAGCCGGGCGCTGGCGGGTGTTCGCGAGCGTGACGCTGCCGCTCAGCCTGCCCGGGGTGCTCGCCGGCGCGGTGCTCGGCTTCGCGCGGGCGCTGGGCGAGTTCGGGGCGACGATCACCTTCGTCTCCAGCGTGCCGGGCGAGACGCAGACCTTGCCGCTCGCCATCTATGCCGCGCTGCAGCTGCCGGGCGGCGAGGGCCAGGTGCTGCGCCTTGCCGGCATTTCGGTGCTGCTCTCGCTGGGAGCGCTGCTCGCTTCCGAGATCATCGCGCGGCGCGCGGGCAGGGGGCTGCATGTCCTTTGACCTCGACCTGACCAAGCGCCTGGGCGAGACCGAGATCGCCTGCCGGATCGTGGCGGACGCGGGGCTCACCGTGTTGTTCGGCCCCTCGGGCGCGGGCAAGACCAGCGTGCTGAACATGGTCGCCGGGCTGACGGCGCCCGATGCCGGCCATGTGCGAGTGGGCGGCGAGACGCTGTTCGACGGCGCGGCCGGGATCGACGTGCCCGTGGCCGAGCGGCGCGCGGGCTATGTATTCCAGGAAGCGCGGCTGTTCCCGCACCTGCGCGTGCGCGCCAACCTGCTCTATGGGTGCCGAGGCGATGGCGGCCTGGACGTGGACGAGACGATCGCGTTGCTGGGCATCGCGCATCTGCTCGATCGCTGGCCGCGCACGCTTTCGGGGGGCGAGGCGCGGCGGGTGGCGATCGGGCGGGCGCTGCTGTCCGATCCGCGCTTCCTGCTGCTCGACGAGCCCCTGTCCTCGCTCGACCGGGCGCGGCGCGAGGAAATCATGGCGCTGATCGAGCGGCTGCGCGACGCGGTGCGGATGCCGATCCTGATGGTGACCCATGACCGCGACGAAGCGACGCGGCTGGGAACGCGCGTGGTCGGGATCTAGGCTTCCAGCTCGGGCGCGTAGAGACGCCAGGGCTCGCCATTGCCGCGCTTGGCTGCATAGAGCGCGATGTCGGCGCGGCGAACCAGCTCGGCGGAATGTATCTCGCCGCTGCGGACCAGGGCGATGCCGATGCCGGTGCCCACCTGGTGGGAGCGCCCGTCGAGCACGATCGGGCGCGTGATGCTCGCGGCGAGCCGGCCGGCGATCGACAGCGCCACTTCCGCGCTCAGGACCGCGGGGGCGATCACCGCGAATTCGTCCCCGCCCAGCCGCGCCGCGCAATCGCCGTCCCGTACGGCGTCGGCGATGCGGCCCGCCGCGGCACGCAGGATCGCATCGCCGGCGGCATGGCCATGCGTGTCGTTGATCGCCTTGAAGCCGTTGAGATCGAGCATGAAGACTGCAGTGAGCCGCTCCGGCGCCGCTCCGTCGACCAGCCGGGCCAGCGCCTCGTCGAAGGCGCGGCGATTGGGCATGCCGGTGAGCGCGTCATGATAGCCGAGATCGCGCACGCTGTGCTCGGCCTGGATCCTCCGCACGCGTTCGCGCGCGCGCGCCCGATGCTGGTTCAGCCCGAAGCCGAACAGCAGGAGGATCAGCGCCGAGGTGAAGAGCAGGAACTCGTCCACTTCGATCCGGAATTTGCGATCGGCGACATTGGCGCCTTCGTCGCGGAAGATGTCGAACGCGAATATGCCGTAGAGCCCGGCCATGGCCAGGAGTATGACGAACCAGGTGCCGCGACTGAGCAGCAACGCACGAATACCAGCTTCCATGGCCGGGATTCCTGCACCGTAACGGTTAATTCCGAGTGGATGCCGCCATTAGTAGAGATGCGAGCGCGCGGTTCATCGGCGCATCGATGCCGTGCGTGGCGCCCAGCCGAACGATCACCCGGTTGCGCGCATCCACTTCGGTCTGGCGGCCCGCGACGAAATCGGCGTGGAGGGAATTGACCGATTGCGGATGCGCGAGCGTCGTCCATCTGACGACCTGGTCGGCGAGCTTGTCGGGCAGGTCGGCGCCCTCCGCCCGGCCCACCGCGATGCATTCGCTCACCAGCGCGCGCATTACCTCCGCCACGCCTTCGTCGTTCGCCACTTCGGCGGGACGACGGGTAAGCGCGCTGACGATCCCCGAGCAGTTGATCGCGAGCTTTCGCCAGGCGGCGGTGACGAAATCGGGCGTGGTCTGCGCGTCGATCGGCGTGTCGGCGAACAGCGCGACCAGGGCCTCGCCGGCCTCGCCCTCGGGCACATGGATCGTGCCGTTGCGGCGCTGGACGATGCGGCCCGGCGCGTGCCGCTCGGCGGGCAGGTCGATGATCACGGGCACGGTGCGCTGCGCCGGCACCTGGGGGAAGCGATCGCGCTGCTCGACGCCGTTCTGGATCACCGCGAGCCGGGTGGCGGGGCCCATCAAGCCGGGCAGCCAGGCGGCCGCGGCGGCGCAGTCATAGGTCTTGGTGGTGCAGAGTATCCAATCCACCGCGCTGGCCCCGGCCGGATCGGTGAGGATGCGCGGCGCGGCGCGGATCACCCCTTCGGGCGTCTCGACCTCGAGATCGGCGAGCGGCGAGCGCGCGCAGACCGTGACTTCGTGGCTCTGGGCCAGCCAGGCGGCAAGGGTGCCGCCGATGGCGCCCGCGCCGATCACCGCCACGCGCGCCATCAGATGCCGCCCAGATAGTCCATCTTGCCCACCGGCGCGCCCTTGTGGCGCAGGATCGCGTAGGCGGCGGTCATGTGGAAATAGAAGTTGGGGAGGACGAAGCCGGTCACATAGGGCAGGCCCTTGAAGTGGAAGCTGCGGCTGGGCGTCTTCACTTCGACATCGGCATCCTCGCGTCCGTCGATCGCTTCGCGCGGGACGGCCTTCAGGAAGGCGATGGTCGCCGCGATGCGCGCCTGCAGCTCGTCGAAGCTCGTCTCGGTATCGGCCATCGCCGGCGCCTCGATCCGGCCGATCCGCGCCACGGCGAGCTTCGCCGAATCGCTGACCCGCTGGATCTGCGCGGTGAGCGGCGCCATGTCCTCGGCCAGCCGGGCGGCGAGCAGCTCCTCGTGCGGGATGCCCTGCTCGTCGGCCCATGCGCGCGCCTTGTCGAGGAACGCCGCCATCGCCTTGAAGCCGCGCAGGAAGACGGGAACGGTCAGGTCGTAGAGTTCGGTTGCCATGGTCGCGGAGATAAGCCCCCGCGGAACGCCGCGCAACGGGCCTGAACGGAAGCGAAATGTTTCCGGCAGGACCTGATTGCCGCGGCGCAACGAAGTGCGGGATCGCGCGTCATGGGAAAGATTGCTGTAAAAGCAGTTGTTTAGACTTGTGTCACCGAAATGTCGTCAAGAAGAAATGTACCGTTCATGATCCAAGGCAACCGGGCCCCTGCATATTGAAGGGGGCCCGATTTCATGTTTCGCAAACCGTCTCTCCGCACGCGCCTGTTGCTTGGCGCCGCGCTTCTCACCGCACCGGTCGCCGCGCACGCCAATGACGTGACCGGCAATGTTTCGGAGGCGAGCGGCACCCGCAACCTCCAGGGCGCGCGCGTCACCATCGTCGAGCTGCGCCGCACCACCGAGGCCGATGCCTCGGGCAGCTTCCGCTTCGGCGACGTTCCGGCCGGCGCCTACACGCTGCGCGCCGAATTCGCCGGCGTGCCCGCGAGCGAAGTGAAGATCGTAGTGCCGGAAAGCGGCGTGTTCCGGCAGGACCTGGTGCTCGGCACCGCGGGCAGCCAGATCCTCGTCGTCGGCCAGCGCGCCAACCTGCTCGGCGCGCTCTCGCGCCAGCGCGCCGCCGACGGCGTGGAGAGCGTGCTGACCCGCGACGCGGTCGGCCAGTTCCCCGATCAGAACGTGGCGGAATCGCTGCGTCGCCTGCCGGGCATCAACATTCTGAATGACCAGGGCGAGGGCCGCTTCGTCTCGGTCCGCGGCCTCGATCCCGAGCTCAACGGCACCTCGGTCAACGGCACGCGCCTGCCCGCGCCCGAATCCGATGTCCGCTCGGTCGCGCTCGACGTGATCTCGAGCGACACGATCGAATCGATCGAGGTCAAGAAGTCCCTGACCCCCGACATGGACGCCGACACGATCGGCGCGTCGATCGAGATCAACACGGTGAGCGCCTTCGCCCGCAAGAAGGACCTGCTGACCGCCTCGATCGAGGGCAGCTACAACAATCTGCGCGAGACGGTGACGCCCAAGGCGAGCTTCGATTTCTCGACTCGCATCACCGACAATTTCGGCATCGCCGGCGGCGTCTCCTATTATCAGCGCAAGTTCGCGACCAACAACGAAGAGATGGACGGCTGGGACGAGGATGGCGGCAACGCCTTTGCCGACACCGTCGAATATCGCGACTATGACGTGGAGCGCCAGCGCATCAGCTCGTCGCTGTCGCTCGACTGGAAGCCCAGCGACACCACCACGCTCTATGCCCGCGGCCTGTATTCGCGCTTCGACGATCAGGAATATCGCCGCCGGCTGACCTTCGAAATGGACGAGGCGCCCAGCACCGGCACGGCCACCGGCGCCACCTTCGATTCGAAGGATGGCGAGATCGCGGTCACGCGCGACCTCAAGGACCGTTTCGAGCGCCAGGAGATCAAGTCGATCACCCTGGGTGGCGAAACCAAGGCCAATGGCTGGAAGCTCAACTATTCGGGCAGCTGGGCGCGGTCGAGCGAGCGCGAGAATGGCTCGATCGACCCGGCCGCGTTCGAGCGCAAGTTCGACGATGGCGACAATTTCGTCGTCGCCTTCGACTATGCCGACCCGATGAAGACCCGCTACAATATCGTGGCGGGGCAGGCGGCGTTCGTCGATCCCGCGGGCTATGAGTTCGACAAGCTCGAGCGCACCACGCTGAGCGATTCAGTGGATACCGAATGGGCGGCCAAGGCGGACCTCGCCAAGATCTTCGCGACCGGCGCGGGCGAGTTCACCGTGCAGGGCGGCGCCAAGTTCCGCTGGCGTACCAAGCGCTACGACGCGAACATCGACGTCTATGAATATGACGGCCCGGGCGACCTCACCATGCGGGACCTGCTCGGTCCGCAGGACTATGACCTGGCCAACATCGAGCCGGCGCTGTCGAAGACTGCGTTCCGCAACTATTACGACGCCAATCGCAAGCTGTTCGCGCTGGACGACGGCGATACGTTCGAAAGCTCGAACGACTCCGATTACAAGGTGAAGGAAGACGTCTCGGCCGGCTATCTGCTCGCCCGCTGGGACAGCGCCAAGGTCCGCGTGATCGGCGGCGTGCGCATGGAACGTACCCGTAACGATATCCATGGCCAGGTGCTGGACCTCGATGCCAAGACGGTGACGCCGATCCGCGTCGCCCGCAGCTATACCGACTGGCTGCCCAGCCTGACCACGCGCTTCGAGCCGACCAACGGCCTGGTGCTGCGTGCCGCCGGCTATCGCAGCCTGGTGCGCCCGAAATTCTCGAAGCTGGCCCCGCGCGTGGTGATCGAGGACGACGAAGGCGAGTTCGGCAACCCGAACCTCCAGCCCTACAAGGCGTGGAACTTCGATGCCTCGGCGGAATATTATTTCGGCAAGGGCGGCGGCCTGTCGCTCGGCTATTTCCACAAGGACATCAAGAACTACATCGTCGACCGTGTGTATCAGGACTATGCCTATAACGGCCGCACCCTCGACCAGGCGATGATCCCGTACAATGGGCCGAGCGCGCGCATCAACGGCGTCGAGTTCAGCTACAGCCAGGTCTACAGCTTCCTGCCGGGGGCGCTGAGCGGGCTGCTGACCCAGATCAACTACACCTTCACGGACGCCAAGGGCACGGTGCTCAAGGACGGCGATATCGGCGATCCCCGCGTGATTCCGCTGCCTTCGTCCGCGCGGAATACGTTCAACGTCGTGCTGGGGTATGAGAAGGGGCCGGTCTCCTTCCGCGTCGCCGGTACCTATCGCGACAAATATCTCGACGAGCTGGGCGACGATGCGGCCGAGGACCGGTACGTCACCGATCACTTCCAGCTGGATATCAGCGCGAAATACTGGATCACCAAGAACATCCAGGTTTTCGGCGACCTGATCAACCTGACCAACGAGCCCTATTACGCCTATCGCAACTTCGCGGGCCGCTCGCGGCTCCTGCAATATGAGGACTATAGCTTCACGGGTAAGTTCGGCGCGAAGATCAAGTTCTAATCGCGCAGGCTGAACAACGAGAAGAGCCGGCGCGGTCCTCGGCCGTGCCGGCTCTTCTCGTTCAGGGCCGGGACTCGATCGGTAGACCTCGTCATCCCAGCGACTTTCCTCTGTCATCCCCGCGCAGGCGGGGATGACGGAAACAAATATGGGTTCTCAACCTAGTGGACCGTCGTGCCGTTCATCGCCGGACGCTGCCCGGTGGAGCGATGGCCTTGCGGCGCGGCGATGGTGAAGCTGGCGGCGCTGTCGGCCAGCGTGTCGACTTCCCGGGTGAGGTTGCGCGCGGCGGCGGAGGTTTCCTCGACCATGGCGGCGTTCTGCTGGGTGCCGCGATCCATGTCGCCGACCGCGTCGCTCACCTGGCCGATCGCATGCGACTGGGCGTTGTTGTCCTCGGCCATGGTGCCGATCAGCGCATGGACCTGGCCGACATCGCCCGAGATATCGGCCAGGGCGCCATCCACCTTCTGCACTGCGTCCACCGCGGCGACGATGTCGGTCTGGGTGGCGGTCAGCTGGTCGCGGGCGCGGCCGGCCTCTTCCTCCGCCCGCATCGCCAGCGCCGACACCAGGTCGGCGACCACCGCGAAGCCGCGGCCCGCCTCGCCGGCCCGCCCGGCCTCCACCGCGGCGTTCATCGCGAGCACGCGGGTCTGGAAGGCGATCTTGTCCAGCCCCTCGATCACGCCGTCGATGCCCTTGGCGCTCTCGCTCACCCGCGTCATCGCCTGCACCGCTTCGTCGGCGATCGCGCGGCCGTTGCCGACCACGGCGATGGCGCCATCGGCGCGCGACAGCGTCTCGTTGGCCGAGAGCGCGATCGACTTGAGCCGATGATCGATCGCGTGGATGGCAGCGGAAGTCTCTTCCAGGCTTGCGGCATTGCTCTCGGTGCGGCGGGCAAGGTCCTCCGAGGCGGAGGCGATCTCGCTCGCGCCGGTGCGGATATTCTCGGTGCCGGTCACGACATTGCCGATCAATGTGCGCAGACCCTGCGCGGCATCGTTGAAGCTGCGCTTGAGCGCAGCGAAGGGGCCGGTGAGATCGGCTTCGATCTCGACGCTGAGATCGCCGCGCGCCATCGCATCGAGGCTGGTGCCGATCGTATCGACGATCAGGCGGGTCTGCGCCTCCTTGGCGGCTTCGGCAGCCTTGAGCTTGTCGCGGAAGGCATCGATCGCCTGGGCCATGCCGCCCAGTTCATCCTCGCGATCGGCATGGGGAACGCGGACCGACAGGTCGCCGCCGTCCAGCGCGCGCATCGTGTCGGCGAGGTCGAGCAGCGGGCGAACCAGCAGGCGGCGCGCGGCCTGGGCGAGCAGGAACGCTGCACCCATGCCGGCCAGCAGCGTGATGGACAGGATGATCATCGCCACGGTGCCGAGCGCCGCGGAACTGGCTGCGATCTGATGCGCATGCGTGTCGATCGCGTCCGACGCGACGCCCATCGATTTCTCCAGCGCGCGGAACTGTTCCATGAAGGCCGGCATCTGTGCGCGGGCCGCGACCGGATCGCTGCCGGCGGCTTCGACGATCTTCTGCGCGGCGGCGGCATAGGCGTCCATTGGCGCCTTGAGCTTGCTCGTCGCCGCGACGATGCTGTCGACGCCCGTGAAGGCGGCATCCTTGTCGATCGCCGCGGAGAGCGTGCCGAGATGCTCCTTCAGGTCCTTCAGCGTCTCCTGGCGTGCGGCGTCGCCACCCCCAAGCAGCGCGCCCAGCACGTCCGCGCGCACCGCGTCGTGCATCATGTCGGCTTCCATATGGTTCTGGAGCAGCGTGGCCGCGGTTGCCTGTTCGGCGATCGCGCCATTCTCCTTGGCCACGATGAAAAGGCCGGTGCTCCCGGAAAGGGCGGTAATGCCGATCAGGACGGCGGCGGCCTGCGTCGTGGCTTTGTTCAGCGACGTGATCTTCACGAGAAGTCTCCCGTGCGGAAGCCTCCGCGGCGTCCGCCTCCGAGCCAATTATAGGGGGCGGCCACCCCCGCTCGGTGGGAGCCCTCTATTATTGTGTCCGGGGGGTTTCACAGAGCGGGGGCTTGGATATGGGTAGGACGACGCTTGGCGGGGGCTCGACGGCGCTCGCATTGCTTTTCTCGACATCGGCACTGGCACAGGAGACCGGCGAGCCTGCCCTGGATATCGGCGCAACGTATCGCGTCGACCTGTCGGGGATCGCCGCCGACGGCCGCCGGATGCGCAGCTTCGGGCTCGACGACCTGAACATCGAGGCGGATGGGGATCTGGCACGGCTGATCGGCTGGAAGGAGGCGCGCTTTCATATCGGCCTGCTCAACAATCTCGGCGGCCGGCCCAATGGCGTGGCGGGCACGCTGCAGGGCGTCGACAATATCGAAGTCGCTTCGCCCAAGCTGCGCCTGTTCGAGATCTGGGTGGAGCAGAAGCTGGGCGGCGCGACGACGTTGCGGGCCGGCCTCTACAACCTCAACAGCGAATTCTATGCCGGCGAGGCGTCGGGCCTGCTGCTCGCCCCGGCCTTCGGCGTGGGCTCGGAGATTGCGGCGACCGGCCCCAACGGCCCCTCGATCTTTCCGACCACCGCCTTGGCGATCCGCGTCGAGCAGCGCTTCGGCGGCGCGGGCTTCGCGCGAGTAGCGGTGTTGAATGCCACCGCAGGCGCGCTTGGCGACGATCGCGGCTCGGCGCTCGATTTCCACCACGGCGCGCTGCTGATCGGCGAGGCGGGGCTGGAGAAGGACGGCGACAAGCTGGCGCTCGGCGCCTGGGGTTATACCCGGCGGCAGGACGATATCGCCGATACCGACGACACCGGCAATCCGATCCGCCGGAAAGCGCGGGGTGCCTATGTGATCGCGGAGAAGGCGCTGGGCGACCAGGACGGGCCCTTCGCCACCAGCCTGTTCGCCCGCGCCGGGATATCGGACGGCAGGACCACGCCCTACAAGGGCGGCTGGCAAGCGGGCCTGCGCGCCGCCCATGTGGTGCCCGGTCGCGACGGCAGCCAGCTCTCGATCGGCGTGAACCAGGCCTATCTGTCGACCGGCTATCGCGACCTGCTGCGGGCCGGCGGCGCCCGCACCGCCGCGGCGGAGAATGCGATCGAACTGACCTATTCCGATCGCCTCGCCAGCTTCCTGACGCTGCAGCCGGACCTGCAGTTCATCTGGAATCGCGGTGGCGACGAGGATGCGCCGCGCGTCACCGTGATCGCGTTGCGTGCCACGCTGGAGTTCTGAGAGCAGCGCCCCGGCGCGCGTGAAATAATTGTAATCTATAGATCAGGTTTAGTTGATCCGGTTTCGCATAACACTTGGCTATGACTCGCGTTGTTCTTGATAAGGCCTGGCGCGATTTGCTGATTGACCGTGGTGTGTTGTGTTCATAGTGCACCGTGCAACTCTAGTGGGACAAGCGAAATGCCCGTGACCTTCGCGCCGGAGGCTGTTCCGGCGAGGTTTCCGCGCAAGTTGCGCGAACTACATGGTGCCCATTTCGACTCGACCGTCTGGAACGATCTGGCGTTTCGCGGCGACGATGTGGTGGTGGCCGGCTATGCCGGATCGGGCACCGGCTGGGTGCAGCAGATCGTCGCGCAGCTGGTGTTCAACGGAGATCCCGAGGTTTCGATCGCGGACATCTCGCCCTGGGTCGATTTGCGCGTCGGCCCGGTGCTGGCGCGGCTCGCCATGCTGGAGGCGCAGACGCATCGCCGCATCCTGAAGACGCATCTGCCGGTCGATGCGCTGCGATTCAGCCGCCAGGCCAGATACATCCATGTCGCACGCGACGGGCGTGACGTGGCGTGGAGCCTGCACAACCGTCATCTGCACGCGGCCGATGCCTGGTATGCGATGCTCAACGACACGCCGGGCCGGGTCGGCCCGCCGGTGCCGCGCGCCAATCCCGATATCGCCGAATATTTCCGCGAATGGCTGGGCGGCGACGGTGCGCCCTTCTGGCCCTTCTGGGAGAATGTCCGGAGCTGGTGGGCGGTGCGCGGCCTGCCCAATGTCCATCTCGTCCATTTCGAGGCGCTGAAGCGCGACATGGCGGGTGAGATCCGGCGGATAGCCGATTTCCTCGAGATCGAAGTCGATCCGGCAAGCTGGCCGCGCATCCTGCGCCATTGCGGCTTCGACTGGATGAAGGCCAATGCGCCTCAGGTCGCCCCGCTGGGCGGCGCGCTCTGGGAGGGCGGCGCCGAGACTCTCATCAACAAGGGCACCAATGGCCGCTGGCGCGATGTGCTGACGGCCAGGGACGCGGCCGATTACGAAGCCGCCGCGCTGGCCGAACTCGGCCCCGAAGGTGCCACATGGCTTGCAGGCGGCGCGGCGGCGTAGCGGCCGGCCGCTTGCAGATCGAGGTCCATGCGCCGAAGTAGGGCGCATGGACCTCGACGCACTGCTCGCCCATTATTTCGGCACCGACGAACCGGAGGCGCTGGACGATGCTGCCCGCGCGCGCGGTGAGGAGCGGCTGCGCATCGATTTCGGCGTGGAGCAGGAGCCTTCGCGCAAGTTCGCGCTGTGGGTGGTGATGGAGGGGCTCGGCATCGCGCCCCTGCCGGCCCAGGCTTTCGAGAAGGCGCCCGCGCTCAAGGCTGCGGCGGAGAAATATCTCGACGCGGCGTGGCGGCTGGAGCGGGAATAGGCAGCTTCCCCGGCGCATTGCTCATGGCATGGCGGCGGGCCCGCAGGCTTCCGCCCGCCCGAGCAGGAAGCGCCTTTCGCCTTCGTTGCGCGTGAGCGATGCCGCCCGGACGAACTCGGCCCTGGCTTCCTCCAGCCGTCCGGCACGGAACAGGAAGTCGCCGCGCGCGGCGGGGAGGGGCGCATAGTTGCGCAGCATCGCCGCTTCGGCGAGCTGGTCGGCAATGGCGAGCCCCGCTTCGGGTCCGAAGGCCATGGAATGCGCGACTGCGCGATTGAGATCCACCACGGGAGAGGGGAGGAGCGTGCGCAACCGGTCGTAGAGGCCGGCGATGCGCGGCCAGTCGGTCGCCTCCGGCGTCAGTGCCCGGGCATGGCAGGCGGCCAGCGCGGCCTGCAGCGCATAGGGGCCATCGGCTCCGCCCAGCGCTTCGGCCCTGTCGAGGGCGGCGAGCCCGCGGGCGATCATGCCGTGGTCCCAGCGGGCGCGATTCTGCTCCGGCAACGGCACGAACGACCCGTCACGGGCGGTGCGCGCGGCGAGCCGGGAGGACTGGATCTCCATCAGGGCGAGCAGGCCATGTACCTCCGGCTCCTCGGGTGCCAGGCCGGCAAGGATGCGCCCGAGCCGCCGGGCCTCGTCGCAGAGCGCCGGCCGCACCAGATCCTCGCCCCTCGTGGCGGCATAGCCTTCGTTGAAGATCAGGTAGATCACCTCCAGCACCGAGGCGAGGCGGCCAGCGCGCTCGCTGCCCCGCGGCACTTCGAAGGTGAGGCCCGCCTGGCCGATCGTCTTCTTCGCGCGGACGATGCGCTGGGCGATCGTCGGCTCCGACGTGAGGAAGGCGCGGGCGATCTCGTCCGTGCCCAGGCCGCCGATCAGGCGCAGCGTGAGTGCCGCACGCGCATCGGGCGAGAGCACCGGATGGCAGGCAGTGAAGATCAGGCCGAGCAGTTCGTCGCCCACATCGTCGTCCATGGCCGCCTCCATGTCCTCGACGCTGGTGTCGCGCGCGGTCTCGAGGTCGCGGCCGATCTCCTCGTGCTTGCGCGCGCGCATCTTGTCGCGACGCAGGCCGTCGATCGCGCGGCGCTTGGCCGCCGCCATCAGCCATGCGCCGGGATTGTCCGGAACGCCGCGCGCCGGCCATTCGGCGAGCGCGACGAGCAGCGCGTCCTGGGCCAGTTCCTCGGCGCGGCCCATATCGCGCAGCATCCGGGCGAGCCCGGCGATCAGCCGCGGCTGCTCGATCCGGAAGACCGTTTCGATCGTGCGCTGGATATCGGTCGCCGCCACGCCGCCTGTGTGACCTTCACGCGCGGCGAGGGCAAGCGGCGGGCGGCGACCGGTGCGGTGTCAGCGGCCTTCGGTCTCGGCGCGCAGCCGGGCTTCGCGCTCGGCGATCTCGGGCGTCACGATCTCGGCGAAATCCTCCATCTCGAAAAAGGGACGGATCTCGATCTCGCTGGGCCCGAACATCGGATTGGGGCAGCGTTTCACCCATTCGACTGCTTCGTCCATGTCCTTGACTTCCCACAGCCAATAGCCGGCGACGAGCTCGCGGGTCTCGGCGAAGGGGCCGTCGATCACGGTGCGGCCGGGCCCGTCGAACGCTACCCGCTTGCCGGCGGAGCTGGGCTTGAGCCCGTCGCCGCCTACCATGATGCCGGCCTTCACCAGCTCTTCATTATACTTCATCATCGCGTCGAGCAGCTCGGTGGTGGGCATCACGCCCTTTTCGCTGTCCTCGGTCGCCTTCACGAAAACCATCATACGCATCGTTCTTCTCCCAGGGTTCCTCGAAGCGCCATCGCTCCGCATCCTGACGACGATCCGGGACTCGCGGAATCGACAGGGAATGAAAATATTTTCTCGCGCGCCTCAGGCGACGCCGAGCTTGCCGCGCGTGCCCTCGCGGGGCGCCGAAAGCGCTTCCTCGGTGAGGAACTCGGCCAGGTCCGCCGCCTCGAAAAAGGGGCGGATCTCGACTTCGCTGGTGCCCGACATCGGGTTGGGACAGCGCTTGGCCCAGGCCACCGCCTCGTCCATGTCCTTGACTTCCCAGATCGAGAAGCCGGCGACCAGCTCGCGCGCCTCGGCGAACGGCCCGTCGATCACCCGGCGCTCGGCACCGTGATAGAGGATCCGCTTGCCCTCGACGCTGGGCTTGAGTCCGGCGGCGGCCACGAACACGCCGGCCTGGACCAGTTCCTCGGTGAATGCGTCCATCGCCGCCCAGGCCTCGGCCGTGGGCGGCACGCCGCTCTCGCTATCCTCGCTCGCCTTCACGAACACCAGTACGCGCATCGTTCATCTCCTCGGATCGAAGCGACATCCGCTTCCTATCCTGACGACGAACGAGGCGCGGGGAAATCGACAGGGAGGTGAAAAATTCCGCCCGGGGCTCCCGATGCGGTGGCTCAGCAGCCGTCGCGCAGCGTGACGTGAAGCGTGACGGTGCGCCGGACCGCCGATTCCAGCGGCGAGCCGCTTGGAATCTCCGCGGTGCGCCCGCCGAACAAGCCGCTCACCGTGGCCATGCCCACCGCCGTCGCCACGGGAAGGCTGCCATGGCGCCGCGATTGCCCGTCGAGCCGGACGATTGTCTCCCCCAGCCGCAGATAGAGGGGGCGGAGCGTCAGCCGGCCCGCGGCGCCGAGCCCACCCGTGCCGCTGGCCTCGGTTAGCTGCCCCTGGGCGGGCGTGGCCGCCGGAATTGCGACAAGACCATCGATCTTCACATCCTCGGCCACGGTGAGCGCCACCATGTCGCCGGTGGCGGCGTGCTTGCTCGACAGGCGCTCGGCAGTGAGCAGCCGGATCGTCGTGCCCTCGGCCAGCACCAGGTCTCGCTCGCACGCCGCCGGAGGCGCCGCCCCGAGCAGCAGGAGCGCGGCGACCATCACGTGCCCGCCACCGGCGCGGCCGGCGCCGCGACGGTTTCTGCCGCCGGTACGCGCTTCACGGCGGCGCCGGAGAAATCGAGGACGACATCTTCGGTGACGAAGCTGCTGACGATCTCACCGGCCTTGATCTTGGCGTTGTTGCCGCGATGGAACAGGCCCACCAGCCCGCCGGTGAGCACCGCACCGGCCACCGAGCCGGTGCGGCCCTTGCTGCTGATTTCGCCGTCGATCGGGATCGCCACATCGCCGAGCTGGATATGCTTCAACCGGGCGGTCATCTTGCCGGACTTGCCCAGCCCGCCGGCGTCGGTCGCCGTCACCACCTCGCCCCAGGCCTGCGTGCCTGCCGGGATCACTGCCCGGTCGCCGATCAGCACGGCGCGACGGACCTGGAGCTTGATCGGCGTGCCCGGCTTTGCGTCCGCCGTGCTGACTTCGCGCGTCGCGATCAGCTCGACCGGCGTGTCGCGCGGCAGCGTCACCAGCAACGGCGTGGATGCCGCCGCGGCCGCCGGCGCCGGCATCGCCGCCGCTGCCGGAACGTCCTGCACGGCAATGCACAGCCCCGCAAAGGCCATCAGGCTCAAGATCATGACAAGTCCCCCTTGGGGGAATATTCCTTCTGCCAAAGCATTTGGCAAGCGCTTGTCGATTACGGGGACTTGGGGCAGGTTCGCTTTGCCTGAAGGGGATTCGGGTTACTAAAGGGGGGAAGTCATGAAATTCACGCGTCTCTCGGCGCTTGCCGCCGTTGCTGTTCTGGTCGCATCGCCGTCGCTGGTTTCGGCGCAAGACAAGAGCAAGGGCAAGGCCGAGAAGCACTATGTCGTCGTCAACGAAGACGTTGGCGTGCCCGTCTTTGCCACCGACATCACGGATCGCCCCTACAAGGTGCTCGGCGAAGTGAAGGCCGGCGTTCGCAAGGCGACGATCTTCAGCAAGGAAGCATCGCAGACCAAGATCTATCGCGAGCTCTGGGAGCGCGCGGAGAAGATGGGCGCCGATGCGGTGATCAACGCCAAATATGGCGATTCGCACGTGAGCGCGCTCAGCTGGGGCAAGACCAACGCCACCGGCACCGCGATCAAGTTCCTGGCGCCGGGCGAGGCCACGGCGGCGAAATAACCCGCCGCCGGCTCCGGGCGCCCGCTCGCCGGGCGTGCGGCGCAAGAAAGAGGCCGCCGTCCGGCATCCCGGGCGGCGGCTTTTCTGTGTCGGCGGCTGGAGCGAGGCACGGTCGTCGCGGCTCGGCCGTCGGCCTTGATCCCATCGTGCCGGCGGGCGCCAGGCCAGCCCAAAGGAAAACCGCCGCCCGGTTGCCCGGACGGCGGTGTTTCGTGGGTCGGCCGAGGCCGAACTCAGGCGATCATTCGCCGTCGTTCAGATACTCGCCGGCATCCGCGTCGGTGCCATGGCCCGAGGGCACGACCGAGGCGAGCGGATCGCTGCCGGTGCCTTCCGAGTCACGCACCGAGCGGGCGAGCTCGGCGGCATGCTCCTCGGCGGCCGAGTTCGGCGCCACCAGCGCGTTCTGCAGCGCACGCTGCTGGACGCGCAGGGCAGCGTCGCGGCTCGACGCGGCGACACGCAGGCGGTTCATGCCCGCGCCGGTGCCGGCGGGGATGAGGCGGCCGACGATCACATTCTCCTTGAGGCCGATCAGCGTGTCCTGCTTGCCCTGGACCGCCGCCTCGGTGAGGACGCGGGTGGTCTCCTGGAACGACGCCGCCGAGATGAAGCTGCGGGTCTGCAGCGACGCCTTGGTGATGCCGAGCAGGATCGGCTTGCCCTGTGCGGGGGCCTGGCCGGGAGCCAGCTTCTCGTTGGTCTCGTCCATCTCCGAACGATCCACCTGCTCGCCGGGGAGCAGGGTGGTGTCGCCGGCATCGGTGATCTCGACCTTCTGCAGCATCTGGCGAACGATCACCTCGATGTGCTTGTCGTTGATCTTAACGCCCTGCAATCGATAGACTTCCTGGATTTCCGACACGAGATATTCCGCGAGCGGCTCGATGCCGAGCACCTCGAGAATGTCGTGCGGATCGGGCGAGCCGCCGATCAGGTTGTCGCCACGCTTGACGTAGTCGCCTTCCTGGACGTCGATCACCTTCGACTTCGGAACCAGATACTCCACGACCTCGCCGCCATCGTCCGGCATGATGCCGATCTTGCGCTTGGCCTTGTAGTCCTTGCCGAACACGACACGGCCCGAGACCTTGGCGATGATCGCGTTCTCCTTGGGCTTGCGCGCCTCGAAGAGCTCGGCGACGCGCGGCAGGCCGCCGGTGATGTCGCGGGTCTTCGCGCTTTCGCGCGCCACACGGGCGAGCACGTCGCCGGCCTGCACCGTCGCACCGTCCTCGACCGAGAGCACCGCGCCGGGGGCCAGCATGTAGCGGGCGGCCTCGGCGGCATTGTCGCCGGTCAGGGTCAGGCGAGGACGCAGGTCCTCCTTCGACTTGCTGGCGACGCGATACTCGGTGACGACGCGCTGGGCGATGCCGGTCGCTTCGTCGGTCTGTTCGGTGAGCGTCTTGCCCTCGAGCAGGTCCTGGTACTTCACGACGCCGCCGGTTTCCGTGATCACCGGCATGGTGAACGGATCCCATTCGGCCATGCGATCGCCCTTCGAGACGATATGGCCATCGTCGAACATCACATAGGCGCCGTACGGGATCTTGTGCACGGCGAGCTCGCGCCCGTCCATGTCCAGGATCGCCAGCTCGGCCGAACGGCTGAGCACCACGCGGCGGCCACGCTGGTCTTCGATGATGCGAACGTCGCGGAACTCGACCTTGCCGTCCACGGGGGCTTCGAGGTTGGACTGCTCGTTGAGCTGCGCCGCGCCGCCGATGTGGAAGGTACGCATCGTCAGCTGCGTGCCCGGCTCACCGATCGACTGCGCTGCGATGACGCCGACGGCTTCGCCGATGTTCACCGGCGTACCGCGGGCGAGGTCGCGGCCATAGCACTTGCCGCAGACGCCGATCTTGGCTTCGCAGACCAGCGGCGAGCGGATCTTCATGCCCGGGATGTTCAGCGCCTCGATCTTCGCGACTGCCGCCTCGTCGAGCAGGGTGCCCGTCGGGATGACGACTTCGCCGGTCTTGGCGTCGACCACGTCCTCCGCGGTCGTGCGACCGAGAATACGCTCGCCGAGCGACGCGATGGTCGAGCCGCCCTGGACGATCGCGCGCATTTCCAGCGCCCGCTCGGTCCCGCAGTCCAGCTCCATGATCACGCAGTCCTGCGACACGTCGACCAGACGGCGGGTCAGGTAACCCGAGTTCGCCGTCTTCAGTGCCGTGTCCGCGAGACCCTTACGAGCACCGTGGGTGGAGTTGAAATACTCAAGGACGGTCAGGCCTTCCTTGAAGTTCGAGATGATCGGCGTCTCGATGATCTCGCCCGACGGCTTGGCCATCAGGCCGCGCATGCCGGCAAGCTGCTTGATCTGCGCCTGCGAACCACGCGCACCCGAGTGGGCCATCATGTAGATCGCGTTGATCGGCTTCTCGCGGCCGGCATTGGGGCCGTCCTCGTAGCGCTTCACCGCCTTGATCTCGTCCATCATGGCCGCCGCCACCTGGTCGCCGCAACGGCTCCAGGCGTCGATCACCTTGTTGTACTTCTCCTGCTGCGTGATCAGGCCGTCCTGATATTGCTGCTCATAGTCCTTCACCAGGGCGCGGGTCTCGTCGACCATCGCTTCCTTCTGCTGCGGGATGATCATGTCGTCCTTGCCGAACGAGATGCCCGCACGGAAGGCGTGCCGGAAGCCGAGCGCCATGATCGCGTCGGCGAACAGCACGGTCTCCTTCTGGCCGGTGTGGCGATAGACCTCGTCGATCACGTCGCCCACATCCTTCTTGGTGAGGAGGCGGTTGACGGTGTCGAACGGCACCTTGTGGCTCTTCGGGAGGCACTCGCCGAGCAGCATGCGGCCCGGCGTGGTCTCGAAGCGCTTGAGGTACTGGTTGCCCTCTTCGTCGGTCTGCGGGACGCGGCTGATCACCTTGGTGTGCAGGGTGACCGCGCCGGCCTCGAGCGCCTGGTGCACTTCGGCCATGTCGCCCAGCAGCATGCCTTCGCCCGGCTCGCCTTCCTTGAGCATCGACAGGTAATAGAGACCCAGCACCATGTCCTGCGACGGCACGATGATCGGCTTGCCGTTCGCGGGGCTCAGGATGTTGTTGGTCGACATCATCAGGACGCGCGCTTCCAGCTGGGCCTCGAGGCTCAGCGGAACGTGGACGGCCATCTGGTCACCGTCGAAGTCGGCGTTGAAGGCCGAGCAGACCAGCGGGTGGAGCTGGATCGCCTTGCCCTCGATCAGCACCGGCTCGAACGCCTGGATGCCCAGGCGGTGGAGCGTCGGCGCGCGGTTCAGCAGAACCGGGTGCTCGCGGATCACTTCGTCCAGGATGTCCCAGACTTCCTTGCGCTCCTTCTCGACCCACTTCTTGGCCTGCTTCAGGGTCATCGAGAGACCCTTGGCGTCCAGGCGGGCATAGATGAACGGCTTGAACAGCTCGAGCGCCATCTTCTTCGGCAGGCCGCACTGGTGCAGCTTGAGCTCCGGACCGGTCACGATGACCGAGCGGCCCGAATAGTCGACGCGCTTGCCGAGCAGGTTCTGACGGAAGCGGCCCTGCTTGCCCTTGAGCATGTCGGACAGCGACTTGAGCGGACGCTTGTTCGCACCGGTGATGGTGCGGCCGCGGCGGCCGTTGTCGAACAGCGCGTCGACGGCTTCCTGGAGCATGCGCTTTTCGTTGCGGACGATGATGTCCGGCGCACGCAGCTCCATCAGGCGCTTCAGGCGGTTGTTGCGGTTGATCACGCGGCGATACAGATCGTTGAGATCCGAAGTCGCGAAGCGGCCGCCGTCCAGCGGCACCAGCGGGCGCAGCTCGGGCGGGATGACCGGCACGACGTCGAGGATCATCCACTCGGGGCGGTTGCCCGAATCGATGAAGCTCTCGACGACCTTCAGGCGCTTGATGATCTTCTTGGGCTTCAGTTCCGACTTGGTGACCGCCAGCTCCTCGAGGAGCTCCTTGCGCTCGCCTTCCAGGTCGAGATCCATGAGCATGATCTTGACCGCCTCGGCGCCGATGCCGGCCGAGAACGCGTCCTCGCCATATTCGTCCTGCGCGTCGAGCAGCTCGTCCTCGGTGAGGAGCTGGAACTTCTCGAGCGGGGTCAGGCCCGGCTCGGTGACGATGTAGCTCTCGAAGTACAGGACGCGCTCGAGCTGCTTGAGCTGCATGTCGAGCAGCAGGCCGATGCGCGACGGCAGGCTCTTCAGGAACCAGATGTGCGCGACCGGGGCGGCCAGTTCGATATGGCCCATGCGCTCGCGGCGGACCTTCGAGACGGTCACTTCCACGCCGCACTTTTCGCAGACGATGCCCTTGTACTTCATGCGCTTGTACTTGCCGCACAGGCATTCGTAGTCCTTGATCGGACCGAAGATGCGCGCGCAGAACAGGCCGTCACGCTCGGGCTTGAACGTGCGGTAGTTGATCGTCTCGGGCTTCTTGATCTCGCCGAACGACCAGCTGCGGATGCGGTCCGGCGACGCGATCCCGATCTGGATCTGGTCGAAGGTTTCCGGCTTGGCGAGCGGGTTCGCGAAGTTGGTAAGTTCGTTCATTTTTCAGTCCCTCTGGAGGGTCAATTCTTCTGGGCGGGGGCAGGGGAGAGCGCCGCCCTTGGAAGGGCAGCGCTCCATTCCCGTTACTCCGCCGCCTCGGCCAGGCCGTCTTCCTCGGAGGCTTCGTCGATCGCCTTGAGTTCGACGTTGAGGCCCAGCGAGCGCATTTCCTTGACGAGCACGTTGAAGCTCTCGGGGATGCCGGCCTCGAAGGTGTCGTCGCCCTTGACGATCGCCTCGTAGACCTTGGTGCGGCCGACCACGTCGTCCGACTTCACCGTCAGCATCTCCTGCAGCGTGTACGCCGCGCCATAGGCCTGCAGGGCCCAGACCTCCATTTCGCCGAAGCGCTGGCCGCCGAACTGCGCCTTGCCGCCCAGCGGCTGCTGGGTGACGAGCGAGTAGGGGCCGATCGAACGCGCGTGGATCTTGTCGTCCACGAGGTGGTGGAGCTTCAGCATGTAGATGATGCCCACGGTCACCTTGCGGTCGAACGCGTCGCCCGTACGGCCGTCGAACAGCGTCGACTGGCCCGAGCTGTCGAGGCCCGCCAGCTCCAGCATGTCCGAGACGTCCGCCTCACGCGCGCCGTCGAACACCGGAGTGCCCATCGGAATGCCCGTGCGGACGTTCTGGATCAGCTCGACCACCTGCTCGGGGCTGCGTGCCTCGATCTCGGCGGCATAATGGTCGCCATAGACGGTCTTGAGGCGATCCTTGACGGCATCGGGCATCTCGCCCGCCACCGCGTCCGGATTGGTCTCGCGCCACTCCTCGAGCTGCCTGGCCACCTGCATGCCCAGGTTGCGGGCAGCCCAGCCGAGATGCGTCTCGAAGATCTGGCCGACGTTCATGCGCGAAGGCACGCCGAGCGGGTTGAGCACCAGGTCGACCGGAGTGCCGTCCTCGAGGAACGGCATGTCTTCCTGCGGCAGGATGCGCGAGATGACGCCCTTGTTGCCGTGACGGCCGGCCATCTTGTCGCCCGGCTGCAGCTTGCGCTTCACCGCGACGAAGACCTTGACCATCTTGAGCACGCCCGGCGGCAGCTCGTCGCCCCGCTCCAGCTTCTCGCGGCGGTCCTCGAACTTCTCCTTGATGCGCTTCACGGCCTCGTCATACTGGCCCTTCACCGCCTCGAGGTCGCCCTGGACCTTGTCGTCCTGAACGGCGAACTTCCACCATTCGTGACGATCCACGCTGTCGAGCAGGTCGGCGTCGATCTCGGAGCCCTTCTTCAGGCCCTTCGGCGTCGCCGTGGCGACCTGGCCGAGCAGCATCTCGCGCAGACGCGACCAGGTCGCGCGGTTGAGGATGTTGCGCTCGTCGTCGCTGTCCTTCTTCAGGCGCTCGATTTCCTCGCGCTCGATCGCCAGTGCGCGCTCGTCCTTGTCGATGCCATGACGATTGAACACGCGCACGTCGACGATCGTGCCCGACACGCCCGGGGGCAGGCGGAGCGAGGTGTCGCGAACGTCCGAAGCCTTTTCGCCGAAGATGGCGCGGAGGAGCTTCTCCTCCGGCGTCATCGGCGATTCACCCTTGGGGGTGATCTTGCCGACCAGGATGTCGCCCGGCTCGACCTCGGCGCCGATGTACACGATGCCCGCCTCGTCGAGGTTGCGCAGCGCTTCCTCGCCGACGTTCGGGATGTCGCGGGTGATGTCCTCCGGCCCGAGCTTGGTGTCGCGGGCCATCACTTCGAACTCGTCGATATGGATCGACGTGAACACGTCGTCCTTCACGATCCGCTCGGAGATCAGGATCGAGTCCTCGTAGTTGTAGCCGTTCCAGGGCATGAACGCGACGAGCGCGTTGCGGCCCAGGGCCAGCTCGCCGAACTCGGTCGACGGGCCGTCGGCGATGATGTCGCCGGCGTTGACCGTCTCGCCCACCTTCACCAGCGGACGCTGGTTGATGCAGGTCGACTGGTTCGAGCGCTCGAACTTCATCAGCGTGTAGATGTCGACGCCGCTCTCTTCCGCCGAAACCTCGCCGGTTGCGCGGATGACGATACGGGTCGCGTCGACCTGGTCGACGACGCCGCCCCGCCGGGCTGCAATCGCAGCGCCGGAATCCCGGGCGACGGTCTCTTCCATGCCGGTGCCGACGAAGGGCGCTTCCGCCTTCACCAGCGGCACGGCCTGGCGCTGCATGTTCGAACCCATCAGCGCGCGGTTCGCATCGTCGTTTTCCAGGAACGGAATGAGCGACGCCGCGACCGAGACGAGCTGCTTCGGCGACACGTCCATCAGCGTCACCGTCTCCGGCAGCGCCATCAGGAATTCGCCGGCCTGGCGGGCCGAGATGAGCTCCTCGGTGAAGCGGTGATCGCCATCGACCTCGGCCGAGGCCTGCGCGATCGTGTGCTTCGCTTCTTCCATCGCCGAGAGATAGACGACCTCGTTGGTCACCTTGCCGTCGACGACCTTGCGGTACGGCGTCTCGATGAAGCCGTACTTGTTGACGCGCGAGAAGCTCGCCAGCGAGTTGATCAGGCCGATGTTCGGGCCTTCCGGCGTCTCGATCGGGCAGATGCGGCCATAATGGGTCGGGTGAACGTCGCGGACTTCGAAGCCGGCGCGCTCACGAGTCAGGCCGCCCGGCCCGAGCGCCGAGACGCGGCGCTTGTGCGTCACTTCGGAGAGCGGGTTGGTCTGGTCCATGAACTGCGAGAGCTGCGACGAGCCGAAGAACTCGCGAACCGCGGCCACGGCCGGCTTCGCGTTGATCAGGTCGTTCGGCATCACGGTCGACACGTCGACCGAGCTCATGCGCTCCTTCACGGCGCGCTCCATGCGGAGCAGGCCGACGCGATACTGGTTCTCGAGCAGCTCGCCCACCGAACGGACGCGGCGGTTGCCGAGATTGTCGATGTCGTCGACTTCGCCCTTGCCGTCCTTCAGGTCGACCAGGGTCTTCACGACGGCGAGGATGTCCTCGGTGCGCAGCGTGGTCACCGTGTCCTCGGCGTCGAGGTCAAGGCGCATGTTGAGCTTCACGCGGCCCACGGCCGACAGATCGTAGCGCTCCGGATCGAAGAACAGGCCGGCGAACAGCGATTCCGCGGTCTCGAGCGTCGGCGGCTCGCCGGGGCGCATCACGCGGTAGATGTCGGCCAGCGCCTGCTGGCGCTCCTCGGCCTTGTCGGCGGCAAGGGTGTTGCGGATCCACGGGCCGGTCGAGATATGGTCGATGTCGAGCAGCTCGAGGCGGTCGATGCCGGCCTTGTCGAGCTTCTCCAGATTCTCGGCCGAAACTTCGTCACCGGCCTCGATGTAGATCTCGCCGGTCGACTCGTTGATCAGGTCGAACGCCGAATAGCGGCCGAAGACTTCCTCGGTCGGGATCAGCAGCGTCTCGAGACCGTCCTTCTGCGCCTTGTTGGCGGCGCGCGGGCTGATCTTCTGGCCGGCCGGGAAGATCACTTCGCCCGACTTGGCATCGACGATGTCGAACATCGGCTTCGCGCCGCGCCAGTTGGCCGGGTCGAACGGAATCTGCCAGCCGTTCGGGCCGCGGACGAAGGTCACGCGGTTGTAGAAATAGTTGAGGATGTCCTCGCCGTTCAGGCCCAGGGCATAGAGCAGCGTCGTCACCGGCAGCTTGCGCTTCCGGTCGATACGGACGTTGACGATGTCCTTCGCGTCGAACTCGAAGTCCAGCCACGAGCCGCGATACGGGATCACGCGCGCAGCGAAGAGATACTTGCCCGAGGCATGGGTCTTGCCGCGGTCATGGTCGAACAGCACGCCCGGCGAGCGGTGCATCTGGCTGACGATGACGCGCTCGGTGCCGTTGATGAAGAAGGTGCCGTTCTCGGTCATGAGCGGCATATCGCCCATGTAGACGTCCTGCTCCTTGATATCGAGCACCGAACGGGCTTCCGTGTCGGGATCCACCTCGAACACGATCAGGCGCAGCGTGACGCGCATCGGCGCCGCATAGGTGATGCCGCGCTGGCGGCACTCTTCCACGTCGAACTTCGGATTCTCGAGCTCGTAGTTCACGAAGTCGAGCTCGGCGGTGCCGGCGAAGTCGCGGATCGGGAAGACCGAGCGCAGGGTCTTCTCGAGACCGGAGACATAGCCGACCGAGGGATCGCTGCGGAGGAACTGTTCGTAGGATTCGCGCTGAACCTCGATCAGGTTCGGCATCTGCACCACTTCGTGGATGTCGCCGAACACCTTGCGGATGCGGCGCTTGAACGTGCCGCCTTCGATCGCCTTGGTTGCCATGGGTGTATAGTGCCTCGTCAGCAGTGATTTCGGTGCCCCTTCCGGGGCCGGGACGCACAGAAGGACGCAGAAAAAGCCGCGCGACTCCCATGGTGGGTTTCGGCAGCTTTCAGCGTCCTATGAGACCATGAACCCAATTCGCCCGATGCGCTGCGCGACGACGCATCATTTCCCGGATCCGTGGTGGAGGGCGGCATATAGGTAGCTTGTTGGATTCTGTCAAATGGCCGGCGCGAAGGCCGGGCGGGCGCCCCGCTGACCGCAAATCGCTTCGCAATTGCAACAAAAATTATGCCGTGATGCAGCGTAGAGTTCATATTTGGTCCGCACTGGCCTCCTCTCGGGTCAACAGAGAAGGGGGTCGGTTCCATGACCAACAGGATGAAATTGCTCGCGGCGCTTCTGGCATCGACGGCAACGGGCGTGGCGCATGCGCAGGAGAGGCCGGCGGTGTCGCAGGAAGCGGCCGAGGGCAACGAGATCGTCGTCACCGCGCAGAAGATCGAGCAGCGGGCGAGCGACGTGCCGATCACCATCTCCGCGCTCAGCAATGCGCGGATGCGGGAACTCGGCGTGTCGGACCTCGACGAGCTGTCCGCCTATGTCCCCGGCCTCAACATCCAGGAGCAGAGCGCCAACAATCCCGGCATCGTGATCCGCGGCATCACCTCGGACAGCGGTTCGGCACAGCAGGCCGCCCGCGTCACCCTCTATTACAACGGCATCGACATCTCGCGGTCGCGCGGCGCCTATCAGGCGGTCTATGATCTCGACCGCGTCGAAGTGATCAAGGGGCCGCAGGCGACGCTGTTCGGCACCGCCTCCGCCGTCGGCGCGATCAGCATGGTCTCGGCGCGGCCGCGCGCCGGCTTCTCCGGCGAGCTGTCCGGCGGCGTCGGCAATTTCGCCCAGAGGCAGCTGGGCGGCCATCTCAACCTCGGCTCGGACGTGATCGCCGGCCGGGTCGCCTTCGAATGGAAGAAGCGCGACGGCTATGTGCGCAATCTCTCGGCCACCCAGGGCGATCTCTACGCCCAGAACCAGCTCGGCGTGCGTGCCTCGCTGCGCTTCACGCCCAGCGATGCGCTGACGGTGGATCTGATCGGCACCTATGACCGCCAGCGCAACAGCGGCACGCCGTTCATCTCGAAGCTCTATCCGACCGCGCGCGGACCGGCCGATCCGTTCGGCTATGCCAATCTTTCGGGCTCGCCGCTCTCGAAGAGCGCGCTGGGTGCCGCGAAGCTGGGGCTCAATCGCCACGTCTATGACGGCAACCTGACGATCAGCCATGATTTCGCCGACGGCTGGAACTTCACCACCGTCAATGGCTATCGCAGCTTCGACTCGCTCGAGATCTTCGATGCCGACGGTTCGGCCGCCTGGTATCTCGAATTCGCCGAGGGCGCCTATGGCTCGCAGATCAGCCACGAATCGCGCTTCGCCTATAGCGACGATCATGTCCGCGCGAGCTTCGGCTGGAACGTCTTCCACGAGAACAGCCGGCAGGAAGTGCCGTTCTCGAGCGAGGAGGGCACCTATCTCCAGTGCGCCGCCAATGTGATCAAGGGCCTGGGATGCGTCGCGCCCGACGGCACGGTCACGGCCGCGCAGGCGACCGGCCTGCTCACCCGCGGCGCGGCGACCGTGATCCCCTATCGCTCGATCTTCGGCAACAAGGGCATCAACGACAGCTATTCGATGTTCGGCGAAGTGACCTGGACGCCGACCGCGCGGCTGGAAGTGACCGCCGGCATCCGCGCGCTGATCGAGCAGCGCAAGTCGGGCTATTTCGCCGTCGCGCCGAAATCGGTGCTGACGGGCGCCCCGCTGATCCCGGGGCAGGCGACCACCAATGGCACGCGCTGGACGCAGGACAGCTTTCAGGCGTTCCTGCCGCGCTTCAACCTGCTCTACCGCCTGAGCGACGGCATCAACCTGTACGGCACGATCTCCAAGGGCCGCCGCTCGCCGACGGTGAACCAGGGTGCCGCCGCGCCCTCGCTGATTCCGGAGGAAACGGTCTGGAACTATGAGGGCGGCATCAAGGCGTCGAAGGGCATCGTCTCGGGTTCGCTCGGCGTCTATTACCAGAAGTACAGCAACTTCCAGATCTCGCGCGTCGTCACCGATGCCAATGACCCCTCGGGCCGCCCGGTCGGAGCGCAGATCACCGAGAGCGCCGGCAGCGCGAGCAATCTCGGCGTCGAAGCGGAATTGCTGCTCCGGCCGGCGTCGTGGTTCAGCGTGTTCGGCAATATCGGCTATATCGATGGCGGGATCGACAAGACCAAGGCGAACGGCGTCTATGCCGGGAACAAGTTCCGGCTCCAGCCCGAGGTCCAGGCGGCGGGCGGCTTCACCGTCGATGCGGAGATCGGCGGGGGCATCCGCGTCTTCGCGACGCCGAGCGTGACCTATCGCAGCAAGATCTATTTCGAGGTGCCCAACAAGGAGGCGATCTCGCAGGATGGCGTGATGCTGGTCAACGCAAGGGCCGGCCTGAGCTTTGCCGATCGCCGATACGAGATCGCGGCCTATGTGCGCAACGCGACCAACGAGCGCTATCTGCTCGATGCCGGCAATACGGGCGGCGGCTTCGGCAATCCGACCTTCATTCCCGCGGAACCACGCTTCTATGGCGCACAGCTGACCGGGCGCTTCTGACGACCCGGCGTGACGGAGGGGCGGGCGGCGTCCGCTCCTCCGTCAGGTTCCGCCTCCGAGGGCGCGTTGGAACTTTTCGCGTGGTCGCGCGTGCAGAAAATCCTTTCTAGACAAATGGTTAGATGCTCGCCCTGTCGCGTAATGGCAACGCCTCGGCGCAATCGGGGGAAGCCAATACCGGGTTCCATTCATTGAACCTGCGTTATGACGCAAGCACACGCCCCCATCCGCCCACGCGCCGCGCTGTTGATCGGTGCCGCGCTTTTCGCAACCTCTGCCCATGCGCAGGACGCTCCCCAGCAGGTGACGCCGCCGCCGATCATGACGACGCCGGCACCGTCGCCCGCTCCCGCACCGGCGCCGCAGGCGCAGGTGGTGATCCAGCCTTCGGCGCCGGTGGTTCAGCCGGTTCCTTCGGTCGAGGAGCAGCAGCGCGGCGTCGCCGCTGCCGATGCCCCGGTACCGGCCGAGCGCCGCGCAACCGCGACGCGGGCCGCCACGGCCCGGGCCACCGCTACCCGTGCCGCGCCGGCGCCGGCGCGGGAAGCCGCACCGGCTCGCCAGGCGGCACCTGCGGCACCGGCCGCCGAAACTCCGGTGACGCCGCCATCGCCGCCCGTCCGGACGGTGCCCGAGCCGCTTCCGCCCCAGGTCGATACGGCCCCGGCGCCCGAGGCGGCTGCGCCGGTTACGGCCGATAGCAGCACTGAGCGGAGCACCAGCACCAGCACCGGCATCGCTTGGCCATGGCTGCTCGGCGGACTCGCGCTGGTGATCGCCGGCCTTGCCGTGTTCCTGCTCACGCGTCGCCGCCGCAACGACGAAGCGGTCACCACCGAGCCCGCGCATGTCGAGCCCGCTCGTGCCAGGCCCCTGGCCCGTGCGCCGGCGGCCGAGCCGGTCGCCGCGCCCGATGCCGCAGGGATTGCCAAGGTGCCGCCCGTTGTCGCGCCCCTGGCCACGCCTCCGGCCGTCGCCGAGCAGGTCGAGGAAGCGGAGATCGCCGATGCGAGCAGGGACGACCTTGCCGGCGTCGCGGATGCGGTCGCGCCCGTCGCGCATCGCCCGTGGATCGAGCTGGGCCTGCGCCCGGTGAGCGCCGGTACCACCGAGGAGGAGGCGATGGTCGATTTCGAGCTGACCGTCGGCAATTCGGGCGACACCGCGGCGCGCAACGTCCGCATCTCCAGCTTCATGCTCGCCGACGAAGCCGAGGGCACCGAGATGGAGCGGATGCTCACCGAGCGCCGCAGCGAGACGATCGTGCCGCCGGTCTCGATCGATCCGGGCGACGGCACCCGCGTCGATGCGCATCTCGCCGTGCCCAAGGGCGATCTCGGCCGCATGTTCAATCCGGTGGTCGTTGCCGAGGCCCGCTACACGCTGCCCGACGGCAGCGAGGCGCGCACCGCGGCCGCGTTCCGGATCGGCCGCCCGGCCTATGAAGGCGGTATCGGTGCGATCGGTGCGTCGCGTCCGCACGTGACCGACGATCTCGCCGCCGAGCTCTATGGCCAGCCCGAGCACGCCTGATCCCTGAAATATCGGGGACATCGGAGCCCGCTTCTTCCGGAAGGGAGGGGCGGGCTCTTTTCATGCACGCGGTTTTGGGCCTATCGAACGCCATCCTCAGGGGAGATGATGTCACATGAAGAAGTCGCTGCTCGCGCTCGCCGCCGGAACCGCCCTCCTCGCCGCCGCGGCCGCCCAGGCCCAGGAAAGTCCCGCGCCGGCGCCGGCTCCCGCCTTCAACGACATTCCCGCCAGTTTCAGTCCGCCCGCGCTGCCGGCCGACTATATCAAGCGCGAAGTGATGATCCCGATGCGCGACGGGGTGAAGCTCTACACGGTGATGATCATCCCGAAGGGGGCGAAGAACGCGCCGATCCTGTTCACCCGCACGCCCTACAACGCCGCCGGCCGCGTCGTCCGCACCGAGAGCGGCAAGATGATCAACACCCTGCCCGAAGGCGACGAGGTGTTCGTCAAGGCGGGCTATATCCGCGTGTTCCAGGACATTCGCGGCAAGTACAAGTCGGAGGGCGACTATGTGATCACGCGCCCCCCCGTCGGTCCCCTCAATCCGACCAAGGTCGATCACATCACCGATGCCTATGACTCGATCGACTGGATGGTGAAGAACGTCCCGGAGACCAACGGCAAGGTCGGCATGCTCGGCTCGTCGTACGAGGGCTTCACCGTGGTGATGGCGCTGATGGGGCCGCACCCGGCGCTCAAGGTGGCCGCGCCCGAGAGCCCGATGATCGACGGCTGGATGGGCGACGACTGGTTCCACCACGGCGCCTTCCGCCTGGCGAATATCGGCTGGATCGGCGCGCAGACCGGCTACAAGGGCGCCGGCAAGGCGCCGCCCCGCCCGGACTGGGACGATTACGACACCTTCCGCCGCGTGGGCAGCGCCGGCGACTGGGCCAAGCAGTTCGGCTATGACCAGCTGCCCGCCTGGAACAAGATGAGCCAGCACGTCGCCTACGACCAGTTCTGGCAGGAGCAGGCGCTCGACAAGCTGCTGGCGAAGAATCCCTCGAACGTGCCGACGCTCTGGGAGCAGGGCATCTGGGACCATGAGGACATGTATGGCGCGATCCATGCGTGGGAGGCGCTGCAGAAGACGCCCCAGGCCGACAAGAACTTCCTGCTGATGGGCCCGTGGCGCCATTCGGGCTTCAACTATAACGGCTCGACGCTCGGCCAGCTCGCCTTCGAGGGCGACACCGCGCTCCAGGCCCGGCGCGACATCCTGCTGCCGTTCTTCAACGCCTATCTCAAGGACGGCGCGCCGCCGTTCACCCCGGCCAAGGCGAGCTTCTACAATACCGGCGAGAATCGCTGGGACTATCTGAGCAAATGGCCGCTGGCCTGCGACGACGGCTGCGGCACCAAGCTGACGCCGATCTACCTCAAGCCGGCCGAGGGCCTGGGCTTCGACAAGCCGGGCGCCGGTTCGGACTCCTATGTCTCCGATCCCGCCAAGCCGGTTCCGCATCTGCCGCGTCCGGTCAATTTCCAGGACGGCCGCTGGTCGACCTATCTCGTCACCGACCAGCGCTTCGTCGACGGCCGGCCCGACGTGATGACCTATATGACCGATCCGCTCACCGCGCCGGTCCGCGTGTCGGGCGCGCCGCTGGCGGACATCTTCGCCAAGACCACGGGCACCGACGGCGACTTCGTGGTCAAGGTGATCGACGTCTATCCCGACGATTACGTCACGAAGAAGGAGATGGGCGGGTTCCAGCTGCCGATCGCGATGGACATCTTCCGCGGCCGCTATCGCAACTCGTTCGAGCATCCCACCGCGATCCCGGCGAACAAGGTGCAGGAGTACAAGTTCCGCCTGCCGACGGTGAACCATGTCTTCCAGCCGGGGCACCGGATCATGGTCCAGGTCCAGTCGAGCCTGTTCCCGGTCTATGATCGCAATCCGCAGAAGTTCGTCCCGAACATCTTCTTCGCCAAGCCGGAAGACTATCAGAAGGCGACGGTGACGCTGATCTATGGCGGCGCGCAATCGAGCAGCGTGCTGCTGCCGGTGGTGCCGCTCGACCAGTCGGCGAACGCGGAGAAATAATCGGACCGGACCGGGGCGTTGCGGGCGGTCGTAACGCTCCGGCGGGGGGATCCGGCTCTTGCGCCCGGTGCCCCATGCCGTGCTAACCTCGCAATACAGTTCCCGAGTCCCAGGGGGTCCAGAACGATGAAGCATTTGAGCCTGGCGCTTGCCCTTGCGGCGGCGGCGCTCCCGGCGGCAGCGCATGCCCAGGCCGGCGCCACTGCCGCGAACAAGCTGCATGTCGACGCGCAATATTTCACCTTGCCCAACGGCCTGCGGGTGGTGCTGACGCGGGACACGATCGCGCCGACGGTGACGGTCGGCGTCTATTACGGCATCGGCTTCCGAGTGGAGCCCAAGGATCGCACCGGCTTCGCCCATCTGTTCGAGCATCTGATGTTCCAGGGATCGAAGCACGCGCCCAAGGGCGTGTTCGACACGACGATCACCAATTCCGGCGGCGTCAACAATGGCTCGACCCGGTTCGACTTCACCAATTATTTCGAGATCGTCCCCTCGGGCGCGCTCGAGCGGATGCTGTGGCTCGAGGCCGACCGCATGGCCAATCCGGTGATCGACGACGTCGTGCTGAAGAACCAGCAGGGCGTGGTCGGCAACGAAGTGAAGGTCAACGTCCTCAACCAGCCCTACAGCACCTGGCCGTGGATCGACCTGCCGATGCTGGCGAACGTCAACTGGTATAACAGCCATAATTTCTACGGGGATCTCAAGGAGATCGAGGCGGCAACGGTGCCGGACGCCCAGGCCTTCTCGAAGGAATTCTATCGGCCGAACAACGCCGTGCTCGTGATCGCCGGCGACATCGACTATGCCGCGACCCGGGCGATGGTTGAGAAATATTTCACTCCGATCGCCTCGGCCGCCCCGGTCGCGCAGCCCGACATTTCCGAGCCGCGCCAGACTGCCGAGAAGTTCAAGAGCCGGGTCGACGCGCTGGCGCCCAAGCCGGGCTATGCCGCGGGCTATCACGTGCCGACACGCGGCACGCCCGAATGGTATGCGATGGGGCTGATCGACCAGATCCTGCTCCAGGGCGACGACAGCCGGCTGTTCAAGAAGCTGGTCTCCGATACGGGCATCGCCGGCGAGCTTTCGGGCGGGATCAACGGCGATCTCGGCAACATGTTCAACTATCGCGGGCCGATGCTGTGGAGCTTCAGCTTCACGCACGACACGACGCACTCGGCCGCGCAGATCACCAAGGCGGTGGACGAGGTGATCGAGGCGCTGCGCACCACGCCGGTCAGCGCCGCCGAGCTGCAGCGCGCGCGCACCAAGATGCGCTCGGAGCTGTACGGCACCATCGACGGGGGCGGCCGTGTCGGCCTGATCGACTTGCTCGCCGTCTATGCCCTGTTCGACAACGATCCCGCCGCGGTGAACAGGATCGAGGAGGGCTTCGCCAAGGTGACGCCTGCGCTGATCCAGAAGACCGCCCAGGAATATCTCCGCAAGACCAACCGCTCGGTCTATGTCATCGAGCCCGGCGCCCAGCCCAAGGGAGGCAAGTGATGCAGCGCGCGATTCTGGCAGTTGCGGCTTTGCTCGCCGCCGTTCCGGCGCTGGCGCAGGACAATTTCCCGCCGGCCCCCCCGATCGCCGATCCCAAGCCGTTCAGGCTGCCGGCGACCGAGACCTATGCGCTGCCCAATGGGCTGCAGGTCACGCTGATCCCCTATGGCATCGCGCCCAAGGCGGTCGTTTCGCTGCGCGTGCGCGCCGGCGCAGTCGACGAGGGCGACGCCGTGTGGCTCTCCGAAGTCACCGGGGCGCTGATGAAGGAAGGCGCCGCGGGCAAGACCGCCGCCGATCTCGCCGCCGCCGCGGCGGGCATGGGCGGGCAGCTCAACGTCAGCGCCGGCATGCAGTCGACCACGGTCGGCGTGAACGTGCTTTCCGAATATGCGCCGGTCGCGATCGCGCTGGTGAGCGACGTGGCGACCCGGCCGACGCTGCCGGCGAGCGAGCTTGCCCGGGTGAAGGCCAATCTCGGCCGCCAGCTTTCGGTCGCGCTGTCGCAGCCGGGCACGCTGGCCGATGTGGCGCTGGGCCGGACCATCTATGGCGCGAACCATCCCTATGGCCGCATCATCCCGAGCGCGGCGCAGCTCCAGGGCTATACGATCGCGCAGGTACGGGCCTTCCATGCCGGCCAGTTCGGCGCGAAGCGCGCGCATCTCTATGTCGCCGGCCGGTTCGACGCGGCGGCGGTGAAGGCGGCGATCGACAAGGCGTTCGCAGGCTGGGCGGCGGGGCCCGATCCGGTGGTGCTGCAGAGCCCGCACCAGCCGGGCCCGCGCATCGTGCTGGTCGACCGGCCGGGCGCGCCGCAGGCCACGCTGCGCCTGAGCTTCGACGCGAACCGCGCGGGCACCGAGGCGGATATTCCGCAGCGCGTGACCAATGCGCTGCTGGGCGGTGCGTTCAGCTCGCGCATCACGCGCAACATCCGCGAGGACAAGGGCTATACCTATTCGCCCGATTCCGACGTGGAGTTCACTCCGGAACAGGCGCTGTGGACCTTCCAGGCGGACGTGACCACCGAGCATACCGGGGACTCGCTGAAGGAGGTCTTCAAGGAGATCCGCCGGATGCAGACCGAGCCGGTGCCGGCCGAGGAGGCCAAGGGGATCCGCACCTATATGGCCGGCCTGTTCGCGATCTCCAACTCGACCTCGGGCGCGGTCGTCGGCACGCTGGCGACGCGCGACCTGCTCGGCCTGCCGGGCGACTGGACGGAGCGCTACGTCCCCGCGGTGCTGGCGGTGACGCCGGAGCAGATGATGGCCTCGGCGACGGCTTCCTATCCGCTGGGCAAGCTCACGCTGGTGGTGGTCGGCGATCTCAAGACGGTCGTGCCGCAGCTCAAGGCCCAGCCCGAACTGGCGAACGTGCCGATGACCAATGTGACGGTGCCCTGAGCATCTTCCCCTCCCGGGAAGGGAGGGGATAGAGGCCTGGCGCCGCGATATCGCTGCGCCAGGTCCTTCCGTATTGCCAAGACCTTCGGGGAGGGGCGGCTCTCGTCACCGAACCGCCAGGATCGTCCGCTTCAGGTCGGCATAGATCAGGTCGTTGCCGAGCCCGCTCGGATGGTCGCCGTCGAAGAACAGCGGCCGGCCGCCCGGCACGGCCTCGCAGGTCGGACCGGGGCAGAAGATCGGCAGCGGGTCCCAGAGGATGGTGCTGCGCTGGCCGGCGGCCAGCTCGTGCATCGCGCGCATCACGTCGCGGCGGCGCTGGAGCATCGTCTCGCGCCCGATGGTGAGCCCGTGGCAGGCGGGGTTGGTGCGGTTGAACCAGTCGGTGCAGCGGAAGACCGGGCTGGGGAAGACCGGCTTGGGCGCCTCCAGCACCAGCCGCGCGCCGCCGGCGGCGAGGCGCCTGGTGATGCCCTGCGCTTCGGCGAGCGCGGCGGCCGAGACCGTGTCGTCGTGCCGGCCGGCCAGGTCGCGGTCCTTCTCGAACTGGTTGGCAAGGCGCGTGACGCGCAGCCCGGGCAGGAACACCACGTCGCCCGGGTGCGACCGGTTCACCACGTCCCGTTCCACTGCCGCGTACCAGTCGGCGCAGCGCGGGCGTGCCGCATGACTCATGATCAGCTTGAGATAGGGGCAGGCGGGCCGGAAATAGAGCCGCACGCTCGCACCGGTCTCGGCGACGAGCCGGCGCAGCGCGGGCGCATAGGCAAGGCCGTGCGAATCCGCGGGCACGAACAGGGTGAAGCCTCCCGGCCGGGCGCAGCGCGGCGTCCACAGCGTCACCTTGCCGCTCGCCAGCCGTTCCTCGCCGTCGATCGGCGTGCAGCCGGTAAGGTCGAGCGGCAGCGGCCGGCCGGGTTCGGCGTACCAGGCGAAGCGATCGCGGGTGACGCTGAGCGTGATGCGGTTGTGCGCGGCGATCAGCAGCTGCCCGCCGAGCCCGGCGGCCAGCACCATGGCCAGCGCCGCGGCAACGACGCGCCCGCGCGGCCATCCGGCCATCCGGCGGCTCGAGCGCAGCGGCTTCTCGACCAGGAAATAGGACAGGATCGCCAGCGTTACCGTGATGGCAAGCGCGGCGAGCTGGAGCATCGGCGTGTGCAGGCCGGCGGTCCACCGGAACAGCACGAACACCGGCCAATGCCAGAGATAGAGCGAATAGGAGAGCAGCCCCACCGCGACCATCGGCCGGCTGGCGAGCGCGCGGGGCGCGGTGCCGCCCAGGATCGCCATGATGACGAGCGCGGTGCCCGCGACGGGCAGCAGCGCGCCGGGGAAGGGGAAGAACGGTCCCTCGGGCAGCGCGAAGCCGGCGGCGATCAGCAGCGCGCCCAGCGGCGCCAGCCAGCGTTTGCCCGCGGCCCAGCATTGCCAGCGTTCGCGCGTCAGGCAGAGCAGCATGCCGGCGCCCAGCTCCCAGAAGCGCGGGAAGATCAGGTAGAAGGCGAACTTGTTCGCAAAGGCGGCCAGCGCCGCGCAGAGCAGCAGCGAAAGGCCGGACAGGATGGCTACCCACCGCACTGCCTTGGCGCCGGCCTGCAACTGGTGATGCCACCACAGGATGAACGGGAAGAACAGGTAGAACTGCTCCTCCACGCCGAGCGACCAGCTGTGGGTGAACGGGTTATAGGCTGCTTGCGGGCCGAAATAGCTGTCGGTGTCGGTCGCCAGCACGACGTTGCTGAGCCCGAGAAAGGCGAAGCGGCCGACCTGGGCAAGGCTGTTGCTCAGCCAGGCATCGGGAATGAAGAGCTGTGCGGCGAACAGCGTGGCGAGCAGCATCGCGACCAGCGCCGGCATGATCCGCATCAGGCGACGCGCATAGAACCAGGCGGCGAGCTGTCCGAAGCTGGCGAACGCGCGGCCGAGCAGCGAACCCGTCACCACGAAGCCCGAAATGACGAAGAAGATGTCCACGCCGGTGAAGCCGCCGGGCAGCGCCCCGGGCCGGAGGTGGAAGAGGATTACCGAGGTGACGGCGATGGCGCGCAGCCCGTCGATCGCCGGAATATAACCGGGGCCGTCCCCCGTTCGTTCGCCTGCCACCAATATCTCCCCAGATCGTTCGCCCTGTAAGGGACGGAACCGGCAGGGACAATCCGCCCTCGCCATGCGGCGAACGGCGCGCGGCGTGCAGCCGGCGTTCATCTTCGGAAGGCCAGGAAATGACGGTGAACGCAGGGAGGCTCAGGACTGGTTGGCTATGGGGTCTGGCCGCGGCATCGATCGCCGCGCCGCTGGCCCATGCGCAGGATGCTCCGGCCCCCAGCCCCAGCGCCGCGCCGATCATCACTCCGCCGCCTAGCGCCCGGCCGCAGCAGCTGCCGGGGGTAATCCCCGAGCGTTTCAGCATCGGCCCAGCGCCGAGCGCGACGCCGGCGCCAGCACCGACGCCGACTCCTGCACCGGTTGCCCGTGCCGCCACGCCCGCGGCCCAGCGCGCGACGCCCACGCCTCGCGCCACGCCGGCCCCGCGTGAAACCGCTCCCGTCGCAGCCGCGCCGGCCCCGGCGCCCGCCGCGGCCCCGGTTCCCCTGCCGGCCGCCACGCCGTCCCTCCAGGCCGCGTCGACGCCGGCGCCTCAGCCGACCGCGGCGCCCGCGCCCATGGCCGCACCCGCCGCCTCGCCCTGGATCTGGGCGCTCGCCGGCGCGGGCGGAACGGCGCTGCTCGGTCTGGGCGGCTGGTTGCTCCTGCGCCGCCGCCGCGCGGGAGCGGAGGAAGAAGTGTTCGAGGCCGAGCCGGTCGCGCTCCCGGCGCCGCCGGTCCAGGCGCCGCCCGGCTTGCAGCGCGCTGCGCGACCGGCCGAGCCCGTCCCGGCGCCCGTGCCGCCGGCCCGGCTCTCCCCGTCCGGCGCGGATCCTTTCGAGCTGGCGGTCAATCCGCATCGGATCGTCGCGGGCGAGGACGACGTGCTGCTCGAGTTCGAACTGCTGATCGGCAACGTCTCGGGCGCGTCGGCGGAGAATATCCGCGCCACCTTCGCGGCGATGAGCGCGCATGCCCGGCAGGACGAAGTCATCGCCGGCTTCCATGGCGGGCCGCCGGGCGAGCCGGGCGGCGCGCCCTTCGATCTGCCGGCGGGGGGTGGCGGACGGATGCCGGTGCGCGTCGCCATTCCGCGCGCGAGCGTGAACGTGGTCCAGCTCGGCGGCCGGCCGATGTTCGTTCCTATCGTGCTGATCGACCTGCGCTGGCGCGGCGGGCTGAGCATTCGCCGTTTCGGTGCCGATTTCATGCTCGGCACCGCGGGGCAGGGCGGCAAGCTCGGCCCGATCTGGCTAGACCGCCCGGCGCCGACAGGGCCGCTGGCGGCGCACCGCTATTTCGCGAAGCAGGTGGTCGCGGCCTGAACCGCACACAAGAAAGGGGCGGCCCGTTGCCGGACCGCCCCGATCTGTTCGCTGAGAAGCTAAGAAGCTTACTTGACCTCGACGGTCGCGCCAGCTTCCTCGAGCTGCTTCTTGATCTTCTCGGCCTCGTCCTTGTTGACGCCTTCCTTGACCGCCTTCGGAGCCGATTCCACGAGGGTCTTGGCTTCGGTCAGGCCCAGGCCGGTGATGGCGCGGACTTCCTTGATGACGTTGATCTTCTTGCCACCGTCGCCGGTGAGGATCACGTCGAACTCGGTCTTCTCTTCGGCGGCCGGAGCAGCGGCGCCAGCGCCACCCGGGGCGGCGACGGCGACGGCAGCGGCGGCCGAGACGCCCCACTTCTCTTCGAGAAGCTTCGAGAGCTCAGCGGCCTCGAGAACGGTCAGCTCCGAAAGCTGGTCAACAAGCGCGTTAAGGTCAGCCATGATAAACTCCAATCAAATCAGATGTTTCGGGATAAATAAACTTGCAAGATCCGCTTATGCGGCGTCCTTGGCCGCATAGGCGCCGAAAACGCGCGCGAGCTGCGCGGCCGGTGCCTGGGTAACGGTCGCGAGCTTGGTCGCCGGAGCGACGATGAGGCCCACGAGCTTGCCGCGCAGTTCGTCCAGCGACGGCAGCGAGGCGAGCGCCTTGATGCCTTCCTGGTCGAGCACCTGGGTGCCCATTGCGCCGCCGACGATTTCGAGCTTGTCGTTCGTCTTGGCGAACTCGACCGCCACCTTGGCCGCAGCCACGGGATCGATCGAGGTGGCGAGCGCCGTCGGACCCGTCAGCAGGTCCGCGATCGCCGCGTAATCGGTGCCGTTGGCAGCGATCTTGGCAAGCTTGTTCTTCGAGACCTTGTAGCTCGCGCCGGCCTCACGCATCTTGTTACGGAGGTCCGTCGACTGCTTGACGGTCATCCCGAGGTTGCGGGTGATGACCACCACGCCAACCTCGCCAAAGGTGCGGTTCAGCTCGGCAACGGCGTCAGCCTTCTGGGAACGATCCATGCCGGTCTCCTCGTTATGAGCGTCTCCCTTGCGGGAAATGCCCGGTTGCAAAATGTCCGAGGGGAAGGATCGTCGTGCCCGGTTATCCCTGGGCATGACCCGCGCGCTCCACGCAGGGAGCCGCCGGTGAAAATCTGTCCCCGTCTAGGCAAGAGATTAAGCGGGGCAGATTCCCCGCGCTTGCTGTCTCGGACGGTCTCCTCCCGAGGGAGGAAGGCGCGCCAATAGCGATATCTGTGGATAAGTCAACCGAGCGTGGAGCGCCGATGGAGAGGGGCGGGGGCGTTGCCATCTACGCTTCATCGGCGTTTCCCGGATGTTTCACCGAACCACAACAGGACTGCCACATACCGCGCCTAGGCGGCGATGCTGCGGCGCAACGACGCCGTGACTCCAGGGGGGTATGATGACCGTTCGCCACACGCTTCGCGCTACCGTTTGCGCCGCCGTTCTTGCCGCCGCCGCAATGGCGGCCCCCGCGCAGGCCCAGGACCGCACTCCGTCCGCCACGGGCGAGAACGCGCCCGAGGGCAACGCGCCCGAGAATGCCGGCGACGGATCGATCCTCGTCACCGCCAAGCAGACGCGCTCGGCCACTGCGATCCCGGCAAGCGAGATCCAGAAGATCCTGCCCGGCGTCTCGCCGCTGAAGGCGATCCAGACGCTGCCCGGCGTGCTCTACGTCACCGCCGATCCCTGGGGGAACAACGAGCAGAACGCCCAGATCTTCATCCATGGCTTCGCCGGCAACCAGCTCGGCTACACGATGGACGGCATTCCGCTGGGCGACCAGAGCTATGGCAACTACAACGGCCTCTCGCCGCAGCGCGCGGTGATTTCGGAGAATGTCGGCCGCGTGGTGGTGGCGACGGGCGCCGGCGATCTCGCCACGGCGTCGAACAGCAACCTGGGCGGCACGGTGGAGACCTATTCGTCCGATCCCACCCAGGCGTTCGGCGTGACCGCCAACCAGACCGCGGGCAGCTACAACACCTCGCGCACCTTCCTGCGTCTCGACACCGGCAATCTCGGCGGGGGCGGCACCAATGCCGGTTACGTCTCGGTCGCGCGGCAAAAGGCCAAGGCCTGGGACTTCAACGGCTGGCAGGGCGGATGGCAGGCCAATGCCAAGTTCGTCCATGACGATGCGGTCGGCAAGCTGACGCTCTATTTCGACTATAACGACATGACGCAGCCGAACGAGGACGCCACCGTCTTCTTCAAGCCGTCGGCCGGCGGCACCGCCACGCCGGTGCAGCTCTACACACCCTATACCAAGCCGTTCTTCTATTCGGATTTCAACGGCTATCGCAGCTACATCAATGCGCTGGGCAACTCGCCGGCGGCCCAGGGCGGCAACTACCGCAACTATTATTCGGATGCGCAGCGCACCGACTATCTCACCTATGCGCGCTATGACGCCCGGATCGCCGACAACGTCACGCTGTCGAACTCGATCTACTTCCACCACAATGACGGTGCCGGCGTCGTCGCCGGCCCGCTCGGCCAGTCGATCACGACGGCGCAGCCCTATCTCGATCCCAATTATGCCAGCCTGCCGGCCAATTGCCGCTTCGGCGCCAATGGCAACGGCGTCCGCCCGGCGGCCTGCACGGCGCTGACCGACGCCCAGGCGGCGGCGCGCGGCGCGGCGCTGGTCGCGGCCACCGGCGGCTCGGGCATGATCACCCGCACCACCGAATATCGCATCGACCGCGGCGGCGCGATCACTGCGCTCAACATGGATCTGGGCGACCACCAGATCGAGCTGGGCGGCTGGTTCGAGCACAACAGCACCACCCAGTGGCGCCGCTGGTATGCCGTTCCCGCCGGCAATCCCGGGCTCAGCACGCCCTACATCCGTCCGCTCGAGGTGATGCAGCCGCTGTTCACCCAATATCAGGGCGAGGCGCGGATCAACCAGTTGCAGCTCCATGTCCAGGACACCTGGCGGGTGTTCGAGCCGCTGCTCGTGCAGTTCGGCTTCAAGACCAGCGCGCAATGGGCCAATGGCTGGTATCCGGTGCAGCCCCGGCTCGGCTCGCTCTCGGGCCTGACCGGGGGCCTGCCGGTGGGCAAGATCAACACGCTGAAATGGTTCCTGCCCGCCGTCGGCGCGACCTGGGACTTCAACGGGCACGAGGAAGCCTATTTCAACGTCCAGAAGAACCTGCGCCAGTATCAGGCCTATCTGGCCGGCGGCGGCGGCCCGTGGTTCACCGGCAGCCAGACTGCGTTCAATGCCTTCGCCAATGACGGCAAGCCCGAGAGCAGCTGGACCTATGAGGCGGGCCTGCGCACCCATCGCACCTTTGGCGGCGGCATCGGGCTCGACGCGCAGATCAACTATTACCGCGTCGATTTCAGCGACCGGCTGCTGGCGATCTCGACCAATCCGGGCGGCATCGCGGGCGGCCAGATCGCCGGCGGCACTTCGATCCTGGTCAATGTGGGCGACGTGCGCACCAACGGCGTCGACGCCGCCTTCACCCTGCGCTTCGGCCGTACCTTCTCCTTCTACAACGCCACGTCGTACAATCTCTCCAAATATCGGAGCGACTATAGCTCGGCGGCGACGGGCATCGGTGGTGCCACCAATAGCTGCATCGGCGGCTTTCTGGTGGTCGGTGGCGTGGTCCCGACTTGCGGCAAGCAGCTGCCGGGCACGCCGAAATGGATGAACAAGAGCGTCGCGACGCTCAATGTCGGCCCGGTCGAGGCGCAGCTGGTCGGCGACTATGTCGGCAAGCGCTTCGCGACCTATTCGAACGACGCCAGCGTCGGCTCCTATTTCCTCACTTCGCTCAGCGTCGGTGTGGACCTGCCGGCCGAAATGCTGGGGATGAAGAAGGCGAAGCTCAGCCTCAACATCACCAACCTGGGCGATATCAAGGGCGTCTCGACCCTTTCGGTCGGCTCGGCGACGAACAATTATTCGGCCTATCCGATCCCGCCGCGCCAGTGGTTCCTCACCTATTCGGCCGGCTTCTGACGACAGGCATCGGGCACGGGCCGGGGGCCAGGCTCCCGGCCCGTGCCTATTGCTCGAGCCTGGAGAGCAGCGCGCGGGCCGGCGCCGCTTCCGGCGTTTCATAGGGGCCGTTGGCCACCGCGATCAGCGCGTTGCGGGCTGCCGCGACATTGCCGCGCTTCGCCAGCGCCTCGCCCAGCAACAGCCTGGATCCCGGGGCGGCGGGGACGGCGTCGACTGCCTTCATCAGGCCTTCGATCGCCACATCGGGCGCGGTTTCGCCGGCGGCAGCGAAGCTGCGATAATAGGCCAGGAGCGGCAGCGGGTTCTCGCTGTCGGCGCGATTGGCGCGCGCAATCGTGATCCGCGCGGCCCTTAGCTGGCCGGCACGCGCGCTCGCCGGCGCGGCGAGCGCGATCCCGGCCAGTGCCGTACCCTGCCAGGCAAGCGCATCGCCATTGCCCGGTGCCAGGGCCAATGCCCTGGCGGCGGCGGCGGCGCATTCCTGCATGTTGTCGCTGCGGCATTCGGCTTCGGCCAGCAGCAGCTGGGCATCGCGGTTCGTGGAATAGCGCGCGGCGTCGCGGCGGAGGCCCCTCAACCATTCGTCGCGGCGGGCGATCGTGGCGATGCGCTGCCTGTCGGGCTTCGGATCCGCGGACGCGGGCGGGATGGCCAGGCGCGCGCCGAGCTCCAGCCGCCCCTTGACGAATGCGGCTTCCCCTTCGCTCAGGCGCCGGATGATCGGTTCGGCGGCCCGTTCGGCGGGATAGGACATCCGCTCGAAGGGCAGCTTGCCCCGATCATAGGCGACGAGTTCGTCCTGCAGCTTGCCGAGGTCGCCGAACGCCGCCGCCGCCCGTTCCATCGAGCCGCCAGCGGCGATCGTCGCGAGATAGGTGCGAAGCTGGCCTTTCCGTTCGTTCGAGAAGAACAGCATATGGGTGAGCGCCCAGGCGTGAAACGGCGTCCAGCGCTCGCCGGCATTGCGATCGGCCAGATAGCGGCCGGTAACGATGTCCGCGACCGGATAGCGCCGATAGCGATCCAGCACCTTGCGATAGCCTGCGGGTGCGCGGCCATATTCCATCCGGGCGTCGCCTTCTGTCGCCAGGGTCGCGAAGAGCTCGCCGAACCCGTCGACATACCAGCGCGGATAGGCATGCGGGAAATAGGTGAGCAGGAAATGGCGCGCATAGCCGGCAAGGATGCGCCCTTCCGCCGATACCGGCACGGCCAGTTCGTTGACCGAGACGGCGAGCGGATCGTTGCGGCCGAACCGGACGATCGAGCCGGCATGGCTGGCCGAGAGTGCCGCGCTCGCCCCGGGATTCTCGGCCCCGGCGCCGGGCGCTTCCACGGCGGCGGGCGTGGTGGCGCGCACCAGGTCGGGCAGGATGCCGGCGAGGTCCTGGCCCCGTTCGAGGACCGCCTTCTGATCGTAGCGACTCGCGGCGAACACCGCCCCGTCCTCGCGGGGGTCGTAATAGGCGGGCCCCGGAAAGACGCGGCTATAGGGGCCTGGCGAATATCTCAGATTCCCGAGTTCCATCGCATCGAATTCGGCGCCGTCGCCGACCAGCGTCACCCGAAGCTTGCGTGTATCATCGGGCTTGTCGGCCCGGTTCAGCAGCACCGACAGGAGGAAATGGAGCCGCTCCAGGTCATGGGCGATCCGGGCCAGATCCTTCTCGCTGCCCTCGCTGATCGCCACGACGTGATCGGTTTCGGCCTGATGCCAGTTGCTTGCCCGGTCGCGCTGGCCCCGCACCACGATCGGCATATCCTGGGCGGGGGGATTTGCCTCCTGTGCCGGGGCGTTTCCGGGCAGGATGATCAAGGCAAGTGCTAAAATCGCGCGGGCACTACGCATATCGCCTCTCCCCCTTTGTTGTCAGTACGTTACTATGCTTGTTACGTCGGGGGGAGGGAAGCGCACTATGGCGGTTCGGCCAGGCCCGGAGTCGCGGGTGGTCCGGAAGCGGAGGGGAAGGCCTTTTCGGCTGGATTTCCAGCCGGCTGCGGCCAATTTTTCCTATTCTCCCTTCACAAAGGAAACGCCTGAAAATCGCACCAACTCGGTTGGATTCGCGCGCGCGATGGCTAAAAGCTGGCAGCGATGGTGACCGGGACGATCGATCAACTCACTGCGCGCGAACGCGATTGCCTGCGGCTCGTCGCGCGCGGCATGTCGTCCAAGGAAATCGCCCTCGCGCTCGGGCTCTCGCCCCTCACGGTCGATGGCTATCTGAAGGAAGCGGCACGCACGCTGGGGGTTTCGAGCCGGCGGGAGGCCGCGCGCATCCTGACCGCGCACGAGCAGCTCTCTGCGCAGGCTGGGGAAACGCCCCCCCAAAATTTGGGGGCCGAGCCGGCGGACCTTGCCGAAACGGTGCATTCGGGAGTTCCATTGCCTCCGAAACGGTCCGAAGCCGAACCGCGTTTTCGGGTTCCGTTTCTGAGGCAGGGGAAGCAAACAAATGATCTGGACCCATTCAACCGCCTGATGTGGATCTTCGGCCTCGCGCTGCTGATGCTGATCGCGGTGGCCAATTTCCTCAACGGCCTGGGGGCGCTCTGGCGCATTACCGGCTAGCCCCGGCCTCTTTCGAACCACCCAATCTAGATCCGTCGCAGCCCTTCCGCTGCGCGAAGGAGGACTCATGACGTCTCCGAAGAAGATTGCCGCCGTGCGTATCGCCCGCTCGCTGCGGCCTGCGGAAGTCGCGGTGAATGAAGCTGCGCTCAAGGTGCTCGCGATGGGCACCGCCGTGCTCACTGCCCGGGCCGACGGCACTTTCCATCCGCTCGAGGCCCAGGATGCGGTCGATTATGTCGGTGCGGCCACGGCCAAGGTGTTCGGCGCGATGTCGGACATCAAGAAGGCGCATGGCGAACTGCGCGGCGTCGGCCTGCGCCATCAGGTGCTCGGAGCGGGTGACATCTTCGAGACTCCGGGTCATGACGACCCCCGTGGCGAAGCGGAAATCCTTCCGCTCACCGTCGCAGCATGAGGGGGGCCTTGACTTGGCTGGGGTTCGTTGGTGCGGTCGCGCCATATGAACGTGCTCGTCTATCTGGTCGTGCTGCTCCTCTGCTGTCTCTACGCGGTTACGCGCGGAGGCTTGCCGGAGCGCCTTGCAGTGCTCATTCTGGTGCTCGCGATCGTCGCATCGCACTTCGCACCGGTGTCTGGCCAATATCGCTTCCAGAAGATGGAGGTGGGGCTGCTCGCGGTCGATTCGGGCATGTTCCTCAGCACCATGCTGCTGTCGCTACGGGCGCAACGCTATTGGCCGATGTGGCTGTCCGCGGTGTATCTCAACATCGTGGTGACGCATCTGCTGATGCTCACGCCTTCGCTGATGCCATGGTCCTATGCGGTGGCGAACGCCGCGTGGAACTATCCCGGCCCGCTGCTCATCGCGATCGGCGCGGCGCGGCATCGGCAGCGATTGAAACGCTACGGGGCGGATCCCGCCTGGTCCTGACGAAGGAGGGGCATCATGGCTGAGGCGGACAACTCCACATATCGCCTGCGCGATCGGCCGATGATCCCGCCCAAGCCCGCTGCCGGAGGGGTGGCGTTCACGGGAACGGCGGCGGATCTGGTGGAGGGCATCTATCGCGCCCGCCGGCTGCGCGACGATGCCTTCGGGTCGATTGCCGGGCAGTTCCGCGAGCCGACCTGGGACATATTGCTCGATCTCTACCTCGCCGCCGCCAAGGGGCGGCCGGTATCGGTGAGCAGTGCCTGTATCGGCAGCGGGGCGCCGCAGACCACCGCGATCCGTCATCTTGCCTTGCTCGAGAGTGCCGGACTGGTGGTCCGCACGCCCAACCCGATGGACAATCGGGCAGGCATCGTCACGCTCACCGAAGAGGCGATCCGTCGCGTCGACGACTGGGCCCGCCGGGTGCGGAGCGTGTGGAAGGCGGAAACCCCCCTGCCGGGCGATCCGGTGGTCTGAGCCGTCCCTTTCGCAGGGTAGGCAGAAAGGGGCCGGAGGCTGTGCCTTCGGCCCTTTTTCCGTCCTTCGCGGCACGCGCGCAAAAGGAAAGGGCCGGGGGATCGCTCCCCCGGCCCTTCCTTGTTCGGCTGTGCCGGTGGATCAGACGGCCGCGACTTCCGCGACGTCGACCTTCACGCCCGGGCCCATCGACGAGCTCAGGGCGACCTTCTTCAGATACTTGCCCTTGGCGCCCGACGGCTTGGCCTTGACCACCGCGTCGACCAGCGCGTCGAAGTTCGCGCGCAGGTCTTCCGCCGGGAACGACGCCTTGCCGATGCCCGAGTGGATGATGCCGGCCTTCTCGACGCGATACTCGACCTGACCGCCCTTGGCGGCCTTCACGGCCTCGGCGACGTTCATGGTCACGGTGCCGAGCTTCGGGTTCGGCATCAGGCCCTTCGGGCCCAGCACCTTGCCGAGGCGGCCGACCAGGCCCATCATGTCCGGGGTCGCGATGCAGCGATCGAACTCGATCTTGCCGCCCTGGACGATCTCGAGCAGGTCCTCGGCGCCAACGACGTCGGCACCGGCCTCGCGGGCTTCGTCAGCCTTGGCACCCTTGGCGAACACGCCGACGCGCACGGTCTTGCCGGTGCCCTTCGGGAGCGTGACGACGCCGCGGACCATCTGGTCGGCGTGACGCGGATCGACGCCCAGGTTCAGCGCGACTTCGACGGTCTCGTCGAACTTCGAGGTGGCGTTGGCCTTCACCAGCGCGATCGCCTCGTCCACACCGTGCAGCTTCTCTGCGTCGATGGTCCAGGTCTTCTGCTTCTTGGTCAGCTTTGCCATGTCCTTAGCCCTCCACAACCTGGAGGCCCATCGCGCGGGCCGAGCCCTCGATGATGCGGGTGGCCGCCTCGATATCGTTAGCGTTCAGGTCCTTCATCTTGACCTGGGCGATCTCGCTCAGCTTCGAACGGGCGATCTTGCCCGCCGAGACCTTGCCCGGCTCCTTCGAGCCCGACTTCAGGTTCGCGGCCTTCTTGATGAGGTAGGTCGCCGGCGGCGTCTTCGTCTCGAACGAGAACGAACGGTCCGCATAGACGGTGATGACGGTGGGGAGCGGGGTGCCCTTTTCCACGTCGCCGGTCTGGGCGTTGAACGCCTTGCAGAATTCCATGATATTCACGCCGCGCTGACCCAGGGCAGGGCCGATCGGCGGCGAGGGGTTCGCAGAGCCCGCAGGCACCTGCAGCTTGATATAGCCGGTAATCTTCTTTGCCATGTCACTCTCTTTCGCGGGGCCGTCGCGAAGCTGGAGCCCCTGATCAAGTCGAGCGGTAAAGCGGCCGTGCGGACACGGCCTCCCGCGATTTTCCATTGCTGTTGCTTTGGAAGGGCGCGCGCCTAGCGCATCCCGGGGTGAAAGGCAATGGCCGGCATGTGCGTGCGCCTGCGCGTCCGGCATGGCGCGCCGGCCCATTCATTTCCGTGCATCTTTGGCCTTGCCAACTGGCCTGACGCGTAACAGGCTGTCCTTACCGGCGGCGCGGGCACCAGCTCCTACGAGACTTGCCGGGCAATCCAGGAGGCGCCTGGAGAAGATGCAATGTTCAAACATAATCGTACCGCGCTGATCGCGGCCACCGGCCTGATCCTCGCCACCGCCGGCGTGGCCTGGGCCTATACGACCGATACCGATTCCGGCGGGAGCATCGCCAATATCAGCGGCGGCAAGCGCTTCGTAATCCAGCAGCGCACCGACAGCACCCCCGGCCGCGCCGAGCTGCGCGGCACCTCCAGCACCACGGGCGCTTCGGCGAGCGGGCGGTTCAAGCTGGTGAGCGGCGGAAAATATGTGAGCGTGATGCAGGTGCTCAACGTCGTCGCCGCGGGGGCGACCTCGGGGCCTTCCGAGCCGATCACCCAGCTTGCCGTACGGCCCAAATCGGGGGGCAATTACGAATTCTATGTCGTACAGGGTAGCCAGGTGTGCAGCGGCGCGCCGACGGTGGTGGTGGGCAGCACCTACGACGTGAGCGTATCGGTCAGCACCGGCCAGAGCCCGCAATATCGGATCAACGGCGTCGTCTGCCAGAAATCGAACCCGGATGGGGACAAGGCCGGCACCGTCTATGACGGCAGCCTCAAGAGCGGCCGCTATTTCTATCCGAAGATGGGCGCCTACAACACGAGCAGCAACCAGGCCCAGAGCGGCGGCGGTTCGACGATCGAATGGACCGAGATCGCGATCTGAAGGGGCGGGGGCCGGTCGCGTCGGAGCGGCCGGCCCCTCATTCCCCGGCAGTGGGGCAGGACGCAGTGCCGGCCATGATCGGCGGTGGCGCTTCGCCTTCTTCGATCGCCGGCCTTCACCGGCTCCTTGCCGATGCCGGCCAGGCATCGAAAAAGGCCGGAGCTTTCGCCCCGGCCTTCTCGAAATCCCAACAATAGGCGAGCGTTGCCTACTTCACGCGCTCGACATCCTCGAAGCCCAGTTCCAGCGGCGTCGCGCGACCGAAGATCGAGATCGAGACCTTCACGCGGCTCTTGTCGTAATCGAGTTCCTCGACCACGCCCGAGAAGGTCGCGAAGTTGCCGCTCGTCACCTTCACCGTATCGCCGATGTCATAGTCCACCTTGACCTTCGACTTGGGAGCGGCGGTGGCGGCTTCGTCCTTGGTGTTCAGGATGCGCGCGGCCTCTGCCTCGCTGATCGGCTGCGGCTTGCCCGACGAGCCCAGGAAACCGGTCACCTTCGGTGTGTTCTTCACCAGGTGATAGACATCGTCGTTCATCTCGAGCTTGGCGAGGACATAGCCCGGGAAGAACTTCCGCTCGGACTGGACCTTCTTGCCGCGGCGGACCTCGGTCACCGTCTCGGTCGGAACCTCGACGGCTTCGACCAGGCGATCGAGGCCCATGCGGGTCGCGTCGGCCAGGATCTGGTCGCGAACCTTGCCCTCGAAGCCCGAATAGGCGTGGATGATGTACCAGCGCGCCATGCGTTCGTTCTTTCTCTCGTTATCTGCGGTGCGGCTTACTGCGCGAGGCGCAGCAGCGAATTGACGATGAAATCGAAGATCGAGTCGATGCCGAGGAAGAACACGCCGAGCAGCGTCGTCATGATCATCACCATGATGCCGGTCATGACGGTCTCGCGGCGCGACGGCCACACGATCTTGCGGGCCTCGGTCTGCACCTGCTTCACGAATTCGATCGGACTGGTCTTCGCCACTGGGGCACCCTCGCTTCAAAGTTCGCCGGCTGCGGGGCACGGGTCCGCTGCCCGGTCCTTACTCGAAGGAACCGGCGCTACCCACCCACGCTGTCGGATTGGGGGCTGTATCTAGCGAGTCGCGAGCGGGCGTGCAAGCTGGCGCGCTCAGGAAAAGAAATGGCTCCGCTCAGAACAGCGCGACGGCGACGAAACCCAGCACGATGAGGGCAAGGAAACCCCAGGCGAACAGGTCGAGCCGCTTCTCGACGAACTCCTGCACCGGTGCGCCATAGATCTTGAGCAGCGTCGCGACCAGGAAGAAGCGGGCGCTGCGGGTGATCGTGGCGAGCAGGACGAAGAGCGCGAACGGATAGTGGGACAGGCCGCTGGCGATGGTCACCAGCTTGAAGGGAATCGGCGTCACGCCCTTCACCAGGATGATCGCCCAGCCATATTTGTTGTACTGCTCGGTGAATTCCTGGAACGCGTTGTGCTTGAAGAATTCGAGCACCTGGTTCGCGAAGTCGGTCAGGAAATAGCCGATCGCATAGCCGAACATGCCGCCCAGCACCGAGCCGAGCGTGCAGATGCCCGCGATCAGGAACGCGCGATCGCGGCGGGCGAGCACCATCGGCATCATCATCGCATCGGGCGGGATCGGGAAGAAGCTCGCCTCGACGAACGAGACCGTGAACAGCGCACGCAGCGCATGACGGTGATGCGCCATGCGCAGCACCCAGTCGTACAAGGGTCGGAACATCGGGACCGGGCAACTTTCGATGCGGGAGATGTGCGTTCTTTATGGACGGTGCCGGAGCTTGTCCATGGCAAGGCGGCGGGCGCCGCGATCATAGGGCCTTTTCGGAGGCAATTCGGCTTGCGGCCGCGCGGCGCCCTCCATAGCCTCCCGGCCATGGCGACACCTGCCCCCACGAGTACGCCGACCCCGTCGCAGCCGCCCGTGGAGATCCTCTACGCGGTGCCCGTCGGCACGGTGATCTTCTGGTATCCGCCGCCCACCGCCTTCACGACCGGTTCGTCGGGTACGGGGGCGGCGCCGGTCCTGACCTATCCGCCGGGCTTCATGCTGTGCGACGGCAGCACGGTGCATGATCCGGACAGCCCGTTCGATGGCTCGAACCTGCCGAGCCTGATCGATCGCTTCGTCCTGGGGGCGGGCACCGTCCCCTATGGCACCGCAGGCGGCTATGGCATCGACGGCTGGCCGAATCCGAGCATCGATACCCAGTCGACCGCGGCATCGAATTCGGACGCGGTGCGCAACGACATCATCCAGGGGGAGTCGCCGACTTCGGGCTATCGCTACGTGCTGACGAGCGACGACGACAAGAATGACGGCAATCACCATCACAACCTCGCGGCCGGCGCGTTCACCGTGCCCCTGCCGCCCTATATGACGCTCATTCCGATCATGCGGATCAAATAGGCGCAGAAGGATGCACCTGGCCCGCGCCCGCAAGCCCCCCCGCGCCGCGGCATCGGACAGGGTCGCGACGCGCCTCGAGGAAAGCGGACTGGCATCGCCGACCGGCTGGGGCATGCCGATGCACGACATCTCCCGCGTCCCGATCGCCGCGCCTGCGGGCGTCGTCCAGCGCGTGCTCAGGATTGGCGCCGGCGATCGTGCGGGGAACTATGGCACCACCGGCGGCGTGGCGACCAGGAACCTGATCAGGGATACCGAGGCTGCGGTCGGGGACGAGCTCAAGCCGGGCTGGAAGACCTATGTCGGCAATCTGGCCGACAAGAGCCAGCCGCTCACGACCTTTGCCACGACCGAGGATTATTATCAGGATCTCCAGAGCAAGTTCGCCAAGGTCGCGAAGAGCGGTGGCAAGACGCGCCCCAATTTCTCGAGCACAGCCTATGCGCTCGCCAGGGTCACCTATGGCTTGCAGACCGGCATGGATCAGTCGGGCCTCAAGCCATCGGAGGAGGATCTCGCGATGCCGCATCGCTTCCCCTATTCGGCGATCGAGCGAAGCGTGGGATTCTATCTCGACGGGACGGACGACAACGCGGCGCTCGAACGCTGGACCAGGCGCCTGTACGACGCCACCGTCGAGCGCGCCGCGCTGAACACTCCGCACATCAGCGACCCGCACGAGCTCAACTGGTACAAACAGGCAGTGACGGCCCAGTTGAACGAGCTTCACGCCGCGGTGCTGGCGCTGGAGGCATCCAAGGGCAATGGCGATGCGCTGGACCTATATTCGCCGGTGGTGCAGCGGCTGCTCAAGGCAGCGAACAACATGCACGGCAATATCCCCGACTATGGGCCGCACACCAAGATCAACATCCCGGTCTCCGACCGCATCCATGTCCATGTCGAAAGGCCCGAGGACTGGGACGAGGACGACGACGCGATGCAGGTGCCGATGACGCCCGGCTCCCATTATGCGATGGCGATGTCGCCGCCGCGCGTACCGAGAGGCGTCGCGGTGGACGACGACGACGAGTATCTGGTCGGCACGGATGGACGGGGCATCGATCCCGACAGGGTCGAGGACTTCGACCTCCTGCTCAACGGGCACAAGCGCGGGAAGACCACGATCCCGTCCTCGGCCCTGGACGATTTCTGAGCCGCCGCTCCGCGCTCAGCTCTCGAAGCGCAGGTCGAGCGTGACGCCCTCGAGCAGTGCATCCTCCAGCGCGACCTGCAGCTCGGTGCCCCGCGCGGTCGGCACGGCGAGGTTGTAGGCGCCAAGTTCGTCGCGGTTGGTCGCCCCTTCGGTGATGACACGCGGATTGCGCGGGAAGGGCTCGAGGCGGGCGAAGCCGGGCAGCGGATAGGCGTTGTCCGGGGAGAAGACCGGCGGCGCGGTGCCGAACTGGAAGCTGGCGCCCGCCGAACGCACCGGGCAGGTCAAGGCGCAGGCGGGATCGGTGCAGGTCGTGCAAGCGGTGACGACGACATCGGCGGCGTCGGCGCAGGCGCAGTAGCCATCGGCCGGCGTACCGAGCACGAGATGGCGCAGCATCACGTTGCGGCCGCCGACGCCGCTGATCTTCCCGCAGCTCTTGCAGCGCGCCACGGCGAGGCTGGGCGGATCGGTCGTCGGTGCGGCGGCCAGCGCGGCCTGGGTCGCGGCGGCGCCGGCGCTTCCCCCTCCTCCGGAAAGGTATCCCAGATCGGCGGCATAGCAATTGGAGAAGGTCATCGCCCCCGAGCAGGTGAGCGTTCCCGCGAACAGTGAATCGAGAGCCTCTCCCCCGGCGCCGAGCTGCGCCGTGCCCATCACGGTCGTCCGTGCAATGTGCACGGTGGCGAGCGGCGCGATGAGCACCGGCGTCGCCATATCGGCCGGCGGTGCGTGGAGCGGGCTCAGCACGCAGCTTTCGAACCGGACATCGCCTTGCACGCGGCTGAAATCGAGCGGCGCGGCGATCGTCCGCTCGAGCGCGATGCGCGCGCTTCCGTTGAACGGGGGCGGTGGCGGGGTCGGCGTGGGAGTGGGAGCGGGCGTCGGCGCGGGTGCCGGCGTCGGCGTGGGGGGCGGTGTCGGCGGCGGCGGCGGAGATGGCGGCGGCGCCGGCATGATCGCGCTGCCGCTCGTCGGGATCAGGGTCATGTCGAGCAACTGGAGGTCGAGATTGCCTCCATTGAGCCAGAGCGCGCCCTGGAACAGGATGGCCGACATGCCGAACGTGCCGGCCGTGCCCGAGCTGGGTCCGGTCAGCGAGAAGGCGCCGGGATAGGAGACGGAGAGCAGTGCCTGGCTGCCGGCTGCCGAGGCGATCCACAATTTGTCGCCCGGCGGCGGGACGATCGTCTGCGCGTTGAGATAGCGGGTCGCGCTCGATTGCAGCACCAGCACGGTGCAGGGGGTGGGCGCCATCTCCCACAGGCTCAGCTGGGTGACGATCCAGCCGGTATTGCCTGCATCGTACAAGGTCACGGCATTCGCCGGTATCGGGAGGGGAGCGCGCAGCCCGATCCCGCCGATCGCGCCTGGCATGGCGATCCCATAGTCTACGCTGAGCGCGGCCGGGGCGGCCCAGGCCGCCGGCCAGCTGAACAGCCCCAGATCGGGGTCGATCGCGGCGGCGGGAACCAGCCCCAGTTCCCAGGCCGGTGGCGTTGGCGACATCGGCGTCTGCGACGAGGCCGGCGCCACGATCACCGTCCGGTCGCCCGCCAGGCAGACGAAGCAGTTGGTGAGCTTCGCCGCGAAGGCGGCCTCGGCTTCGGCGGGCGTGGTGACCGCGGGCGAGAAGGGCAGGTTGACGTTGAGCACCTTCCCGGTCGGCGCAGTGAAAGTCATTACGGTGCCGGGCGCCGCGTCGTTGAGCAGGTTCAGGCGCTTCTGGTCGAGCGGCAGCGTGGCCCCCGCGACGCCGTTGCGCGCGCTGCCGCTCAGCAGCAGGGGGTCCGTGCTCGACGGCGCCGTCAGCAGCGACAGCGACGCGGTGGGCACCGTCGGCACGATCAGCAGCGCGTTGCCGAGCGATCCGCAGATCAGCGCGCGTACGTCCGCCTCGGTCACCTGGGTGCCCGCCTTTACCGGGCAGGTGGCGATCGCGTTCTGGAGCAGCGCAAGCAACTGGCTCATCGAGGGATTGGCGGGCACGTCCATGGCGAGCACCGCGGACGCGTCGCCATAGTTCAGGTTGAGCGTACTGGTCTGCGCGGTGATCGATTGCAGGTTGATCGCGCCGCCTTCGAGCACCGGATAGTCCGGCGCGGGCGGCTGGATCGCGCCGATATCGAGGGGCATCGCCCGCACGCCGTCCGCCCCCAGCGCAACCCAGTCCGAGGTGCTCTTCGGCTTGTAGCGGATCACAAGGCCGCGCTCGGAGCCATAGAGCAGCGAGCTTGCCGGGCCGGTGCCCGGCGTCGTCCAGATCCGGTTATACTGTTCCAGGTCGGCCGCCAGCATCTGCGTGGTGAGGCGGACCGGAAGCGCGGTCACCGGCGGCGCGGCGACCCAGTCGAGCGGCGCGTTGGCCAGATTGTAGAGCGGCTGCGCGATGGCGAGCGGGTTGAAGTGATAGAAACGGGGCGTCGAGGCGCCCATGGGCGTAACGCCCGTCATCGCGAAGCTGGGCAGCCGCCAGACCCGCAACAGGCCTACCGAGGTGCGTGGCGGATCCTCCGGCGCACCCTCCGGTTCGGGCGCGCTGGGGGGCGGCGCTGGGGCGGGCGTGGGGGCCGGCGCGGCATCGGGAAGCGGCCAGCTTGCAAAGGGTGTCGTCTCGTCCGGGGCGTAGAGCGCGTACCAGCCGCTGCCGTCGCGCACCCGGCGCGGGATCGCGCTGGCGATGCCCTTGCGCCGCCGGAAGCCGAGCGCGTCGGCGACGAGCGCGCGATGCTCGCGGCGCACGGGTTGCGCCACTTCCAGGCCGAGTTGCGCGGCGACATAGGGGACGAGATGGAGCGGGCAGGTCTGGATGAACCAGTCGTCCTCGAGCTCGCGCACCGAGTCGCCGATCTGCTCGCGGACATGATCGAAGACCTTGCACAGCGCGAGCAGCGGATAGCCCTGCGTGATATCCGCCATGCGGAAGATCGGCGGCAGCAGATCGTAGAGCGCATCGGGGATCGGCGCGCCTTCGGTGTCGTCGCTCATTGCTTGGCCCCCGTCCGTTCAGCGAAGGTTACCGCGTCCGCGTCGGCGCTGATGTACAGGATCTGCGCGCCGGTCACCGGATCGAGCTGCGCGGATTTGGGCGCCAGCACCTGCTGGTCCGGCGCACCGGAGGAGGTGCCCGATTCGGTGGGCGCCCAGAGCTTGTCGACACCGGCCTTCGTCACGCCGTCCACGCCTTCGACGATGCGGATGATCTCGCCGGCCCGGACCAGCTCGTCGAATGCCATTGCCGGCAGCGCATAGGCCGCCCGAAGCGCATCGCCGATCGATTGCTGGATCGCATGGACGTCGGCGCCCGTATCGGCAGCGAACCAGCCCTGCACCTTGAACGGAAGCGGTTCGAAGGGGAGCAGGCGAATGTCGAGCCTGGTCGCCTGCGCGGTATCGACGGCGGCCGTGAGCGACTTGAATGCCGGCGACAGCATGTCCGGCACTTCGTTGTCGGGGCCGGCGAGCGTGAGCAGGAAGACCGAATGTCGCGCTCGCGGGAGCGTGCCGTCACCCTGGACGACCGTGAGCACCGCCGCGCTCACTTCGGGGCGGTTGAGGACGAAGCTGACCATGTCCTGCCGCGTGACGATCCGTCCCAGATCCTGGGCGCCCGTCGGAATCAGGGCGCGCAGCGTGCTGCGCGGCGGCGCCCCGATCCCGCCGCTCGCGGCGACCGGATTGAGCACGCTCTTGATCCCGCCCACCCCCATCGGCGCGCGCGTGATGCTTCCGGCGGCGACATTGCCGTTCACCCCCGCGCCGACGCGATAGGTGGCGACGATATTGTCCGTGCCCGTCGGCGGCCGCAGCCCGTGGACGCTGTCGCCGAAGGTGATCTGCGCGCGACCCTGGGCATCCTGGGTGAGCTGATAGGCACGCGCATCCGGCCCCATGCTGCCCAGCGCCTCCACGCATTGCCAGACGGCGCCGTTGACGGTCACGCTGAGCTGCGGCGCGATCGTCCCGTCGGCTTCCTCGAGCCAGGTCAGCGGTGCCTGCTTGAGCAGGAATTGCTGGAACGGCTTCTGCCCGTCGCCATTGCCGAGCACCTCGCCCGCGACCGTGCTTCCCTGGGTCACCTCGACCACATTGCCGTACACGGTGGTGGTGGTGCGGTCGTAGAGGTAGCGCAGCGGCTCCTGCAGGGTCAGGGTGGTGGTATTGTCGCTGGACGATTTCGCGATCGCCTTCACGGTCACCGCCTCGCTCTGGACCGGGCGGTTGAACAATGCGAGCTGCGCGGAAGTGACGTTGCCGATGGTGGTGCCGTTGCCGGAGAGATAGGCGAAGTCCGAAGGCGGATCGCCCGCCGGATCGGTCTGGAGCGAGAGGTTGCCGATATCCGGGATATTGGCCCACCACCATTTGCCGTCCTGCTTCGCGCCGCCCTGCGGAATCGGCCCGTAGACCATGACGAGCGTGCCTTCCGCGAGCGCCGTCGGCGCGCCGATCGGCCACACCTTGCCCACCGTCGTCGCCAGCGGCGGGTTGCCGGCGAGCAGGAGCGCCTGGCCCACCACGATCTGGTCGATCAGGCCGGTGAGCACCAGCGTGTCGTCCGGCAGGGTGGGATTGCCGGGGGTCGGCGTGTTGCCGGGTAGTGGCGCGTCGTCGATCGGCGGCGCGAGGCTCAGCTGCTGGCTCTGGGTATAGACCAGCGCCTGGCGCCGGGCGTCCGAATCCGCCGGCGGCGGTGCCTCGACATAGAGCACGGCGGTGCAGGTCGAATTGCCGTTGCCATCGACCTGGCCGCCAAAGGCATAGACGCCGTGATTGGCGAGCGGGATCGGATTCACCCCCTCGGTGAGCGACACGAGATTGGGATAGTCGGGCGAGGGCAGCACGATCGGCAACGGATAGACCGGCTGGGTGCTGCCTCCGTCCGGCGGCACGATCTCATAGGTCGAATTGGTGTCGCCGCCCAGCATCAGCACGCCCTGTTCGACGAGCACCGCGCCCTGCGACCGGCGTGCGGCATCGAGCATGGGGCCGGAGGAGAAGGCGAAGCTGGTGGGATCGAACAGGACGCTGCTGGCGCTGGGCTCCATGGTCCAGTCGATCGCCCCCCCGGCGAGCAGCACCCTGGCATCGGGCAGCAGGGTTGCCGAATGCATCGCGCGCGGCACCGGCATGTCCGCGATCGTCGCAAAGGCCTGGGCGGCGATGTTGAACACCGCGGCCTGGGTTATGGGCCAGATCTGGATCTCGTCGAACGGCGCTTCGGATTGGAACGCGCTGAAGCCGCCGGCGATCAGCACGTCGCCATTGGCGAGCAGCGTCGCCGAGTGCAGGGCGAAGCCCCTGTCGAGCACGGTGGTGATCGCGGTGAAGGTCTGGGTGGCGGTGGCGAAGGTCTCGGCCGTGTGGAGGCTGGGCACATAGATCGCCTCGAGCCCGGGCAGGTCATAGGTGATCGGCGGAACCGCGAACCCGCCCGCGAGCAGCACCGAACCATCGGTGAGCACGGTCGCGCTATGGCCGCAGCGCGGCGTCGTCATCTTGTTGCCCACCTTGCGGAAGGTGCGGCTCTTGGGATCATAGACCTCGGCGGTATCGAGCACCGCATAGCCGTCATCGCCCAGGCCGTAGCCGCCGGCATAGAGGACGGTGCCATTGGCAAGGAGCGACAGCGTCGCGCCGATGCGGGGCGCGATGGGCGCGCCGGCCGCGGTCGACAGGCCGGTGGTGGGATCGAAGGTCCATGCGAAGCCGGTCATGGTCGTCGTCGGCTGCGGAAAGGGCTCCGGCTGAGTCGCGCCGACGATCAGGATCGTGCCGTCGGCGAGCAGGATCGTGCCGGTGGGCGCGAGCGTGAACGGCGTGGTCAGCACCGGTCCGGGCAGCGTCTGGAACGTGCCGACATCGGCATCCAGCGCGACCACGGCACCGGTATAGGTGGGGGGCGTGCCGGGTTCGGCGGGCAGCGCGGAGATGCCGCCGGCGAGCAACAGGAAGTCCTGGGCCAGCGCCGCGAAGGCGGGATAGCCCTGCGGATTGGGCAGCGGCGCGCCGACGATGCTGGGCGCCAGCACCTTGCCGCCGTTGAACGGAATGCTCACGCCCGGGCTCACCGCGAACGTCTCGACCGTGGCGAGCACCCTGTTGCCGGCGATGCCGCCCGCGACGGCGACCTTGTTGCCGGGCAGCAGCGCGGCGGCATGGTTGGAGCGGGCTTCGCTGAGCGGCGGGGCGACGACGAAGGTCGGCACCGCGCTGATGCTGCCGTCGGCCTGATAGGCGGCAAAGGCGCCGACAAGCCAGTCGTCGCCCACCGGCCCGGTGGCGGACTGGCCGCCGGTTATGAGGAAACCCATATTGTTCGGGAGCGCCACCGCAACCTGATCGTAGCGGCCCTGCGCGCCTGCCTGGCCCGGCGGGATCGGATAGAGATTGCCGGTCGGCTGCCAGTCGGTCGTGCTGGTGACCTCGGCATCATCCCATACCGTGCCGAGGGCGGCGCCCGTGTCCGAGAAGCCCGGCGGCGCGGCGCCCCCGTCATGCCCGCCGACGAAGATCACGGTGTTGGCGACCGGGGGCACCGCCGGTCCGCCGCCATCGGCCATGCTCTTCACGACCGGACAGACGGTGGCGCTGTGCCCGGCGCGCGCCTTGGCCAGATCGGCGCAGGGCTGCCAATCGGCGGCGGCGGGATCGTAGACGGCGACCGACTTCGTCGCTTCCAGTGCGGCGAACAACTCCGCGATCTTGTCGTGCGCGTCGTTCGGCGCCTGGGTCAGGCCGCCGCTCAGCATGATGCGGTTGTTGGGGAGCAGGGTGGCCGCGTGTCCCACGCGCGGGGTCGCGAGCGTGACGTTCGGGATCGCGCTGAAGCGCATCGACGTGGGGTCGAGCACCAGCAGGTCGGTCGCCAGCGACCAGTCCTTCATCACGCCGCCGGCGAGATAGACTTTCCCGTCGATCAGCGTGGCGGTGTGGAGGGCGCGCGGCTCCGGAAGCGCGTCGATCTGGCTGACGAGCTGGGTGGCGGGATCGTAGATCTCGACGCTGTCGAGCACGCCCTGCACTCCGATGCCGCCGACCAGCAGCACCCGGCCGTCGCTGAGCGTGGTGGCGCTGTGCCCCATGCGCGAGGGGATCAGCGCGGAGCCGGTGGGCAGGGTGGCGGGATCGGGCGCCAGCTCCACCTCGGTGACCTGGCCCGACATGTTGAATTCGGAGATGTTCTGCCGCGAGACCGCGTCGATGATGCCGAGCGTCTTGTCCTCGGGCGTCTCGAGCAGGAACTGGCTGCCGGGCAGCACCTTGGGATAGACCGCCTGGAGATCGAGCTGGTTCAGGTCGATGGCATAGCCCGGCCATTCGGAGAATTCGGAAGGGACCATGCCGGTCGGCGTGTTCGCCCGCTGCACCGCCGCCGATTGCGACGACCAGGAGGCCGCGTTGTAGCCGAACAGCCGGCAGGTGAGGTCGAACGCGTAGAGCTCGAGCCCGTTCGCTTCGTTCGGGGGCAGCGGGTCGGTGGCGCCGCTTGCCGCCCATTGCTCGCCGATCGGCGCCCCGATGCCGATCGTGGTGGTCGAGAGGACATGATTCTCGTTGACCGAGAACACGGTGAGCCGCACCCATTGGATCGGGGCGGGATCGACGCGCTTGTAGAGCAGGAAGTCGCCGACCTGCAGACCGAGCCCGGTGCCGGCGAGCAGCAGTTCGGTGGCGTCCGCGGTGACCCAGGCCGGGCGCGTCTGCAGGGGCGTGAGCTGGTTGAGCGACGAGACGGCGGTAAGCTGCGTCGCCGTCTCGAATACCGCCGCCGCCGCGACGGCGGCCGCGCTCGCGGAACTGGCGGCGGCCGTGGCCGATGTCGCCGCCGCCGTCTGGTTGGTGGCCGTCGACGCGGCGCCGCCGCTGCCGGTCGGGCCGCTTGTCGCCGCGCTGTTCGATCCGCGCGAGGCGGGCGGCGTCGCCTGGATCGCGGAGCCCTTCGGCACGATCACCGGATCGCCGGGCTGCGCGAATACCGCGATCTCGGCGGTCGCGCCGATATGCATGCCGGTCGTCTCGCCGAGCCCGCGTCCGATCAGCGCGAGGCTGCGATATTCCACCGCGGTGGAGAGATAGCCCTCGTTGAGCACGCGATCCTGGTAGAAGGACAGCACGTCCGCCACTTCGGCGAAGGCATCCACCAGCGCGAGGGTGGGATCAGTGGGGACGTTGCGGTCGAGCCGGGCGAGCGGCTGGGAGACCGATTTCCCGCCGCTGTTGACCACCACGCGCGGGATCAGGTCGAGCATCTCCTGCTTGAAGCTGGCATAGTCGCCCAGCCCGGCCGAGATCTCGTCGTCGGGGCCGTTCCCGCTCATTTCGCTGCCGCCACGAAGAGCCGGACGATGCCGAGCTCGGGATGGAAACCGTCATTGCCGGCGCGCGCGCGCTCGTTCGAGCCGATCGCGATCCGGCCGGCCTTGATGTTGTCCACGGTGTTGTCGCGGCCGCTGACGGTCTGGAATACCACGCGGGGGTCCATCGCCGGATCGCTGACCACCAGCGATACCACCGGATCGGCGCCGAGCAGCGCGATCAGATCGGCGAGTATCACCGGCCGGCCGAGCGGCCATGCGGTCGGGTGGAAATGCGCCGGGCCGCCATCGGTCTTCGCCCCGGCACCGATCCGGCGCAGCAGCCGTTCGCGCGCGGCGCCGATATTGGAGCCCTGCGAGCAATAGACGACCAGCGAGACATTGATCGGCACGTCGGATTCCTGCTGGATCGTCGGCGGCGCGCCGAGCACGGCATATTCCATCAGCCGGGCCTTCGCGATCGGATAGGTGTAGCCGTCGGGCGTGGTGGTGGTGGTGGCGATGCCGACGATGCAGGGCGCATAGCCGTTTACCAGCCGGGCATCGGCTTCGGTGACCAGGGGATCGCTTTGGGCCAGGCGCTCCCAATCGTCCGGATCGATGCCGCGCAGATTGGTGCGGAAGCTGGTCGTCGCGAACAGGCGGACGCTTTCGTTCAGTTCCGGCTGGGCGGGCGTCGCGGGCAGGGGGTTCGAGACCCAGCTGATCATCGGCGTGGAGCCGACGATCTGGACCAGCGCATTCGCGCGCACCCGGCCGCTCTGCCCGTCGCCGACGCGCACCGTGGCAGTGAAGGTCGTTCCCGGGGCCGGCGCTTCTCCCAACGCTCCGTCGCCGAAGCGCAGGAACAGGTGGCGCCGGTTGCCGCCATAGCCGTCCTCGGGCGCGGCCGCGAAGGCGCGCCCCGCCGGCGGCGTGCTCATCAGGTCCTGCCGCGCCGTCCACAGATCGACGACCTTGGCCATGCCCGGCCGTTCGCCCAGCATCTTCACGCAGAGATTGGCCTGCCCCGGATCGGGGGCGAGGCTGGCCTTGGCCGAGGGCACCAGCAACGCGGCCTCGGCGATGTCCTGCGATCCGTCGAACGCCGCCACGGATGCGGGCATCGGTGCCGCCGACACCGGATCCTCCACTTCGATGATCGGGCGATAGACGCGGCCGGCGGGCGCCGTATCGGGCATCGGCGTCACGGCAATGGTCCTGCCATGATCAGCCAGCCCGACATTGCCGTAGAGCTGCACCATGCCCGCCTGGTTCTGCACCGCGACCGTCAGCGGCTTGGTGAGCGCATCCTCGGGGTGCCAGGTGATCATGGTGGCATAGGGCGGGTTGTTGCCGTTGGGGAGCAGCTCGACCTTGATCAGCCGCACGACCTGGGCGCCGAAGGGCTGAGCGGCGCCGGCGGGCGCGGCGGTCTGGACGAAGGCGACCAGCTGGCCGGGGACGAGCCCGGTCTGGGCCGTGTTGAGCTGTGCCTGGATGGCCCCCTGAGGCAAGGTGTAGGCGGCCGAGCGCGCCAGCGGATAGGCGAGATTGTTGCGCAGCAGCGACACCGGGAGATCGGCCATGGTCTCGAACACGGTGGTGCTCGCCGTCAGATCCTGGGTGGCGGGCAGGTTCATCGTCACGATGCCCGGCTGCTGGGTCACCACCTGCAGCCCGGCGGGGATCACGCCATTGCTCTTCACCGTGAAGACGAGCGCGGTGCGGGCATTGCACCCGTCGTTGACGCCATAGTCGCGCAGCCGGGCATGCCGGCGCAGCGACAGGCGGTGGCGCGCGGTGGGCAAATAGGATTCGGTGCCGGCCGCATCCTGGCGGAACGAGAGATGGTCCCCGGCATAGGCGAGCGCTTCGATCAGCGTCGTCATCGGATCGGCGGGATGATCGAGCGCCCAGGCGGAATCGTCGCGCACGATCTGCGACACGCGCGAGCGCATCAGCGAAGTGAAGGCCGCATAGTCGCGACCGAGATAGTTGATCGCGGCCTGGCCGGGGGGCGCCTGCACCGGCCTGCTCGGCGTGGCGACATTGGCCTTGGATTCGGGCGCGAACCAGGTGGAGACGTCGCCGATGGTGAGCCGATAGGCAGGCGCGTCCGCCGCGGGATCGGCCGGGGGCGGGATCGCCTGGATGTGGAGAAGCCCGGTATCCGGATCGAGCGCATGGACCCGCACCACTTCGGCCGGGGTGCCGAACAGGTCGGTGATGGCGACCGGCGCCGTGTCGAGCGCGGGGACGGTCGTAGGCGGCGTGGCCGGCGCGGCGTCGCCGGCGAGTGCGTCCATCGCGATATCGGCGGCCCGCACCTGCGCGGCCGGTATCGCCGATGCCGGGGCAACCTGCACCACCAGCTGCAGCGAGCCCGCGCTCTGCACCGAATGCACGACGGTGGGCTGGGTGTCGTCCGCCATCGCTCAATAGTCCGGAATCGAAGCGGTGGCGGTAGTGCTCCCGCCCTGCGGCGTCGCGCTGTAGCCGGGTAGGGGCACGGTGATCGACGTGCCCGCCGCGGTCTGGGTGTGCGTGACGAAATAGGTCAGGTCGACGGTCACCGTCTCGTTGCCCATGGTCACGGTCAGCGTGTTGATCGAGATGGCATCGCCCAGGAACTGGATCAACTTGCTGCGCACCAGCGTCTCGGCCGCGCTGGCGAGCGCCGCATCCATGCCTCCGAAGACCAGCTGGCGCATGCCGGCGCCGAAATCCGGACGATTGACGCGTTCGCCCGGATTGGTCTCGAAGACGAGCAGGATCAGGTTCTGCACATAGGTCGGGAGATCGGTCGTCGCAGTCTGCCCCGATCCGTCGATCTGATAGGGAAAGCCCAGATAGCCCGTCATCCGCGCGCCTCCCGACCGCCGCTCGTCATCGAAGCGGCTACAGCACGGTGAGCCCGCCCTCGTTGATCGAGACCTCGGGCTCGACGCCGCCCACCATCGCCGAGCCATGGGCGATGGTGAATCCCTCCATCGTCACCGCCAGCGTGCCCGGCTCGGCGAGGATGTTGACGCCGGATTCGTTCATCGTGATGCGGATTTCCGCCAGGCTGATCACCACGCCGGTGCTCGATCCGCTCACCACCACCGGCACCGCCACGGCGGGATCGGTCACCGTCAGCGTGAAGCCGCCCTCGCCCGGCAGGTCGTTGAACAGCAGCTTGCCCGAGCTGGTCTGGATCATGCGCATCGTCGGCAGCTCCGCCTCGATCGGGCGCTCGCCCTCGCGCCAGAAACAGCCCGCCCAGATCGGATAGTCGAGGTCGCCGCCCTCGAATTCCACCCAGATCGCCGCGCCCACCGGCGGCATCATGTAGAAGCCCACCTGCAGTCCGGCATAGGGAACGCAGGGCATCGCCCATGCCGTCGCCACTTCGCCGAGCACCATCGGCACCAGCACCTGGAGCCGGCCGAGCATCAGCGGATCCTCGTTGTCGACGACGATCCCGCGATACTTGCCCCAGAACTGCTTCATCCTTGCCTCCCCGGCCGTGCCGCGCGTTCATGGCACCACCACCGGTAACAGCGGGTCGGTGCCGTCGCGCTCCAGCTTGAACGTCTGCTTGTATTCGTTCCGCTTGAGTTTGTGATGCACCTCCGCGACGCTCCAATTGCCGTCGAAGGTCGTGCCCGCGCCGCGCACCCCGACGAGGCCGCCGGCACGCAGGATCGAACCATATTTCTCTACGCTGAGCGCCCCTTCCGCCTTGGCGACCGTCGTGGAGGATCGGTTGACGCGCCCCTGTGCGAAGCCCATCGCCCGGATCTCGTCGAATCCGTCCGATCCGGCCGGCAGCTTCATGCCGAGCAGCGAGGAGATCGGGAACGGGCTCTTGAGGGCGAGCGGCGGCAGGAGCGTCGGCTCGAGCGCCATCACCGGCAATGCCGGAGTCGCTTCGAGCGGGCCCGGGATCAGGCCCGAGACCTGGAAGGCGGAACGGCCGTCCTGCGTGAAGGTCAGCTGGTCGACATTGGTGAACGTGCTGTTGCCCACGGTGAGCGCGGGCGCGGGGATGCCGACGCGCTTGGGCGGGCCCCAATAGGCGGTGTTGGTGAGCGGCACCGCGCCGGGGCGCAGCGTGAACACATAACCGTAGCGGTTCGCGAGGGTGTAGAGATATTCGAGATCGGTGCCGTACTGGATCGGCGTGCGCTGGACGATCGTGGGGAAATCGGCTTCGACCGGCGGGATCGTCTCCGGGACGATCGCGAACCGCTCATATTCGGCCAGGATCTCGAGCACGATCAGCTCGTCGTCCATGTCGGGATAGCCGCGGATCTTCTCGGTCAGGTCCATGGCCACGCTCAGGTCGGCCCCACTGATCACGACGCGGCTCTGGCTCGGATTCTTCGCCGGATCGAGCCAGATATCGGTGATCAGCCCATCGATCAGCACGGTCGGCAGCGCGGCCTGCATCGCCATGATCAGCACGCGATTGCCCGTGGCGAGGCGGCCGTCGGCGAGCACCTGGACCTGCATGCCCTTGCCATTGTCGGTCCGCTGCGCGCCGAACGTCAGGCGGAATGCCGACTGGCCGTCGGCCACTTCGGTCACCTCGGCCTCGATCAGCAGATCGGCCAGCCCGGGCCCGATCGGGGTGGGAACCTCCTGGGTGCCCGCCAGCACGGCGAGCTGGACGCCGACGGGAAAGCTCATGCGCTTTCCTCGCGGTCGTCGGTCTGGTCGGTGGGCGCGGCGGCCGTTCCGCGGCGCGAGGCCTTGGGCTGGTCGAACGGGTCGTTGGCCTGGCCCACCACGGCCGGAACGACGATCTTTCGCCCCGGCACCGCGCACAGCGTGGCGGGGTCGCTCGCATTGTTGGCCTCGAGCAGCATCCAGTAGAGCAGCGGATCGCCGAGCAGCCTGGCCGAGATATTGTCGATCCGGTCGCCGGCCTGGATCGTGTAGCTGGTCTGCGGCTGGAACGTGGTCGCCAGCGGCAGGATGGTGCGCGCGAGATAGGGAACGGCGTCCTTGGCATCCGTTGCCGCATCGGCGCCGGAGGTCGAGGAGGAAGTCGCGGAAACATGGCGCGTGCGGGTGCGGACCAGCTTGCCGGGGGCGGCATGCTCGATCTGCACCGGATAGCGGCTGAGGCGGCGGCCGGTCATAGCGACAGCGCTCCCGAGATGATGCTGGCACCGCTCTGCACCGTGCCCACGGCCGACATCAGTTCGCGCTCGGCGAGATTGGCGAGATAGAGGTAAAAGCCGGTCTGGCTGGGTGAAAAATCCTGATAGGTCAGTACCTTCATGTCCATCGTCACATTCGCGTCGATGGGATTTAGGCGCGTGTCGTGCATCGTCTCGGTGACGCTGTAGCTGGTGATCTGAACGGGTAGCACGCGCTGCGGACCCCAGACGAACACGGTGAGCGGGGATTCCGGCGGCACGATCTCGAGCACGCCGAGCGCCATCTGGGCCAGGCTCTGCACGATGGAGCTTGTCGTCGGGAACAGCATCATCTCCAGCGTGGCGAGCTGGGGGTGGATGCCGAACGCCATCGCCGTCGCGTCGTTGCTCTCGAGCTGGTCGACTGCGCTGATCCGCGCGGTCATCTGGATCGTCTCGACCGCGGGGCCGGCGAGCAGGTTGGTGCCGGTGGGGGTATCTCCCGTCTTCTCGAAATCGGGATGGAGCTGGCGCGTGAGCTCGGCGGGATTGTATTGCAGCAGGATCAGCCGGGGAACCGGAATGGTGCCGCCCATGCTGATCAGGGCCGCCTTCAGGATATGCGGACTGTTGGGATAGGGCGTCATTGCGGGCCTCCGCGTTCGCGCAGCTTGGCCCGGATCGCCTGGGCGATCGCGCGGCGGACATGGTCGCGTTGTCCGGCGTCGAGCCGGGCCAGCGTGGCGCGCACGCGCGGGTCGCGAGAGATTGCCGCGTCGATCGATGCGGACAGATTGGCGGGCGGGCGGGGAGGACGGTTCATGCCGGCCAGTCCGCGAGTTCGGCGGGCGGCACGCGCCGGCGCTGCTTGGCATATTCGCTTTCCAGCGCGCGGGCGATGTGGCCCATCGAGATCGCGGCCTCCTCCTCCGAGGCGAGCATCGCCGCGTTGATCGAGACGACGCGGATCTGGCCGCCGGTGAGCGTCAGCCGCGCGAGCCGATCCCAATCGAGTCCGCTGGCCGGCGCCGCGGCCGGAAAGGCGCCGTGCCAGATGCGCCGGCGCTCGTCGGGCGAGGGGAATTCGAAATGCAGGCTGAAGGCGAAGCGGCGCGCAAATGCATCGTCGATCGCGTTCGCCAGGTTGGTGGTGAGCACCGCGATCCCGCGGAACGCCTCGATCCGCTGGAGCAGATAGCCGACTTCGAGATTGGCATAGTGGTCGTGCGAATCCTTCACTTCGGTTCGCCTGCCGAACAGCACGTCGGCTTCGTCGAACAGCAGGATCGCGTCGGTCATGTCGGCCGCATCGAACAGCGCCGCGAGCCGCTTCTCGGTCTCGCCGATATATTTGTCGACGATCCGCGACAGATCGACCCGGAACAGGTCGAGCGACAATGTATGCGCAAGCGCTTCCGCCGCCATCGTCTTGCCGGTGCCGCTCGGGCCGGCGAACAGCACGCTCATGCCCTGCGCGCCGCCGCCTGCGCCCGCAAATCCCCACTCCTCCATCACGCGCGACCGGTTGCGCTGCCGGGCGATGATCTGCCCCAATACGGCTCGGGTGGCCTCGGGCAGGATGAGATTGTCCAGCGTCATCCGCACCGGCACCGGATCGGCGAGGCCGCTCATCGCCTCGCGCACCTGATCGCGGAGCAGCGGCAGCATCTCGTCCAGGATCGCCGCCTGCGATGCGGGGGCTTCGGTCTCCTCCGCCTTGGCACGCGCCACGGTGGCGCAGCTCTCCAGCGTCGGCAGCGGCAGGCGGAAGCGGGCGGCGACGTCGCGCAGGGCGGGTGTGGCATCCTGGCCCAGGCCGGCGGCGAGATGATCGGCGACCTCGCCCGGATCGGCCTTGGGCAAGGACATGCGGATCACGGCGCCGGGCGCGCGCTCGGCGATGGACTGGCCTGCGGCGCCCACGAGGAACAATGGGCCGGTTCCTTCGCCGATCAGCCGGCAGATCGCGCTCAGCTGGAACTCGCCCGGCGGCTCCTCGAAGGACAGGAGCAGCGCGCCGCGCAGCGCGAGCCGATCGCGTTGCCACAGCCGGAAGAAGCCGTCGCCCTCGGCTTCCGGGGTGAGGCGGGCGAGCGGCAGGTGGAAGGGCAGGAGGCCGAGCGCTGCCGCGGCGCCCGCCGCCACGCCGAGCGCGCGGCGGCTCGGTTCGGCGGCGAGATGGAGCGTCGCGTCCATGCCCGATGCGAGGACGGTCCGGGCGAGCCGCTGCGCGAGGACGCCGTCGGCGGGCAGCTGTGGCGCGAGGTCGAGCGGGCGGACGATGTCGGCAAGGGCATCATCGAGCACCGGCTGGCCGACGAGGAACGAGAGCACTGCGTCCGGCATGACGAAGCGCTGCTGGAGCCGGCTTCCCGGCTGCGCGCCTTCGGCCTTGATCAGCTGCCAGTATCGGAGCGGCGCCGAGGGCGCGAACGCGGCTTGGGATGCGCCCTCGAGATCGGCGAAGATGGCGAGCGCGAGGAGCGTCGTCGGATAGGGAGTCGCGGGATCGCCTTGTGCGAGCGCACAAAGATTGGCGATGTCGGGCGATATCTCGAAGCCGGCGGCCAGCGCGACCACGCCCTGCTCGAAGGCCGTGAGCGAGAACCAGCTGGCAAGCGCGTCGAATGCCGATCCGGGGACCGGTTCGCCCAGCCCGGCCTCCGGGGGGAGGTGGGGCTCGTGGCGCAGACCGGGGCGCGATCGGGTGCGGGCATAGTCCTCGAGCATGCGCTCGACCGCGGTGACCGCGCCCTGCAGGCGGGCGACGTGAGGGATCTCCGCCATCGTCAGCTCCCCGGCACCGTGACGCGCGGGCCGGTATAGGCGCCGTCCTTCCAGTCGAGCAGGCTGGCGATGCCGTCGACCTCGATGCTGACCAGATACTCCCCGGGGGAGACCCCGGCGAGCGGGGCAGCCAGCGCAGTCGCGGCCGCGGTGCGGGGGAGGCAGGGGATCTTGTAGGAAGTTGATTTCGCGCCGCGAGCGAAGAGAAGCGCAGTCGCGCTCGCCTGGGCGGGCACCGGCAGCGCCATCGCGAAGTCGAGCTGCCTGCCGTCGGTGCCTATGGACGGCGCGCCGGCGAAACCCGGCACGATGCTGGTCGCGAAGGCGGGAGATTCCGCTTCTATGCCCTCGCCGTCGGGGCCGTGCTTCACCAGCTTCACCGTCAGGCTGCCAGAGGCGAGAGGCGCGGGCTGGGCGCTGGTCAGCGGCAGGAGCAGTGCGGCATGGCCCTGCGCATCGAAGCCGCTGGTCACATCCTTCGCCGCGACACCGTTCAGCAGCACGGAAAGGCCGGGCTGGGCGGGATTGGGGGTGCGGACCGCCAGCGTGCAGCCGCCCGAAATCGGCAGATCCGGATCGTCCGCGTCGACGATGTCGACGATCACGATCGAACGCGACGGAAGCGCGCGCAGGCCGATGCGGCGCACGGGCAATACCGGCTCGACCGGCAACCGGTATTCGATCGCGATCGGCATCGCCGTATAGAGTTGCGTGAGCTGATAGGGGACGTTGACGAATTCGGACCATAGCCGCGCCATGGCATCCGGCGCCATGTTGAGCGGCGTCACCACGATCTCGTCGCGCGGCAATTCCTGGCTGCCGGCCCCGCCACCGAGCCAGGGCGTGCTCGCCACCGCCGCGCGCAGCATGTCGCGCGGTATATAGGGTTCGGCATTGAGCCCGCCCGCGACCAGCCCGAGCAGCCGCTGGGGATCGAGCCGCGCATCGTCCCCGAAGAAGGTGATCATATAATCGAGGTCGAGCTTGAGCACCGGCGAGTTCTTCGCGCCGCCCAGCGGCCCGCGCGTCGGCAGGTCGTTGTTCGAGACGAAGCCGTTACGGGTGGTGCGGAACAGATAGAGGTTCACGAACGGATCGCCGGTGCGCAGTGCCTCCGAGCCCGGATTGAGCGTAGTCACTCGCGCACCCGGCACCGCATCGCCGATGAACATGTGCAGCCGGTCGGCGATCGCCACGGTGCAGGCGGCGATCGAGAAGCTGGAATTCATGCGTCAGGCCCCCCGCGCGGCTTGGCCTTTAGCGGCGGCGGTTGCGGGCGCGCCGGCGCGCTGCGCGGACGCGGCAGGTCGATCGCGATACGGCCGATGTCGATGCGGATGTCGCCCGAAGGCGGTGCGGGGGGCGGAGGCCGGCGCGCGGGCTGGGGCGGGGGCATGACTTCCGCCGCCACCGATCGCGTCGCAGGTGCGCGCGCCGGCATCGCCGGCAAATCGCTGGCCGGTGTGCGATCCGGCATGCGGCGTGTCTCGGGGGAAGGGCGCCGAACCCCGGCCTCGCCCGGTTCGAGCACGGAAGGCCGTCCCCCGGGCGCGGACTGCGTATCGCGCGGTCCGGCGGCCCCGCGATCCCGCGCCTGCCGGCCCCGGCTCGGGCCCGCCGCGGCTGCAAGCGGTGGCGGGGCGGACTCCGGCGCTGCGCGCATCGCCGGCTTCGGGGCGGTGGCGGGAAGCGCCTGGGGCTCACCGGGCGAGGCGAGGACGACCGGCACGGCAGCGGGGGACGCAGGCGCCCGGGAGCCTGCCGCAATGCCATTATCCGTCTTCGCAAATCGCTGCGCTGCTGGAGCGGGCGCCACCGGTGGGGCGCCTGCCGACACGCCATTGGCGGGCCGAGCGGGACGGCGTGGCCTGCCCGCCCCTGGCGCCTCGGTTGCACCGGCATGTGCCGGCGGCACCGGGGCGGTTTCCTGCGCCGCGCGCTGCGATAGGGCGGCGCGCTGCCCGGCGGGGGGAACCGCCGGCAAGTCTGGGGCGGGTGCGGGAGCGGCCGGTGGTGCGTTCCCAGCCTGCGATGCCGTTTGCGCGGAGGGACCGGGGTGCGCAGCCATCGCGGCAGGCGCGTCGCGCGCCGCGGGCATCGGAGCGCGCGCGACAGCCGACGCCACGGGCTCGGAAAGCGCCTGCGCCACGGCATCGAGCGGAGCGGGGTCGGGCAACGATGCCCGGTCGGCCGGAGCGGTGGGTTCCATGCCCTCCGCCTGCCGTGCCGCGACGGGCGGCGTGGCTGCCGGACTCGCGATGCCTCGCCGCGAGCCCGTGGTCGCCCGACGCGCCGCATCGGAGGGCGGCGAGACAAGGGCCTCGCCCGATGGCGAAGGGGCCCCGGCCCTTCCCGCCGACGAAACCGATGTTTCGGCCGCGCCGCCCGCTTCGGAGGCATTGCGGGGCGCGTGCGGGGTCGCGGAAGCCGGGAGACCCGCTTCACCCCCCTGCGCGCGCGGCCGGGTCTCCGCATTTGCGATCGGTGCGGCGCCCGGCGGTGGTGCCTCCCGTGCAGCTTCGGCGGCGCCCGCCGCGGGGGCGCTGATGGCGGTGGCGATCTTGCGCTGCACGACGGGCGCGAGCACGGGGCCGGAGCGAGCCCCGGCTGCCGGAGCCATGGCGGGTGCCGGCGCATCGGAGGCATTGCCCCCGGGGCCGGCCGATGGTGCGGAAAGCGCCCGTGCGGCATGCGCGACGGCATCGGCCGGGGGAGAACCGGCCGACGGCCCAGCCAGGGGCATCATCTGCTCCGGAGCGGTCGGTGGCGGCGCCGTTGCTCGGTTCGGCGGCGCCATTGGGCGCATGGCGGTCGCCCCCTCGCGCATCGCCGCGTCGAGCCCGGCGGTGCGCGTGCCGGGGCGATTGGCGGAAGGCGCGGGCTTGGTCGGAAGCGTTGTGCCGGCGGCATCGCTCCCGCCGGCCAGCGGCGACGGCAAGGACGCTTCGGTCGCAACGTTGCGGGCGCGGGCGACAGGCGCGGCCCGCCCGATAGACGCTTCGCCGCCATCGGCCTGCGGCGGCGCCGCCGGCTCGCTCGTCCGCAGGATCCGTTGCTCGCCCAGCCAGGCTTCCTCGCCCGGCCAGGCTTCCTGATGGTCCGCGGCCGGCCCGAAGCGATAGCCGATGCGGCGGCCGAGCACGACCGGGCTCTCCTGGGCGCGGGCCGCCAGGCGGGCGAGCATGTCGTTCATTGCTGCAACCGCGCGAGATAGGCGCGCCGTCGCTCGGGGCCGAGGGCGAGGATTGCCGCTTCACTCCAGTGATAGGCCTGGGCGAGCAGGTGGATCTCGTCGAGCAGCGCATCCGCCGCGCCTTCGATTTCGCCCGCCAGCACCCCGGCGATGTCGACGGGCGCATCCCATTCGCCATCGCATTCCGGGCAATGGAGCGCGACGAACGGGTCGCCCGCCGGATCGATCGCGGCCATCGCCGCACCGATCGCATCGACCTCGGCTTCCTCGAGCCAGGGCGGCACTTCGGCGCCTTCCATCGGCACCAGGCATCGCCGGGCGAGTTCGGCGCGCGCCTCCGCAAGGTCCGGGATCCAGCCGATCGCGGCAAGGTCGGCGCTGTCGGCCGGGCGCACCGTGAAGCGATCGCCGTCGATCACGATCGCACGCGTCGCATCCGTGGCCGATCCGGCGATCGCGAGCAGCGCCGCCGACGTCATCGCCACGTCGAGCCGCGCCTCGCAGCCCGGGCATTTCGCCGAAAGCTCGATCCGGTCGCCGAACATCGTCTGGCGCAATGCCACGATCGCCGCATCGCGGGCGCCGATCGGCAGCGCGGCACAGGCGCCGAAGCTCTGATCCGGCATGCCGAGCGCGGCGAGGTAGATGCCTTTCTCTGCTGCAGAACGGCCGCGGCATGCCGATGCGGCATCCAGCAGTTCGGCGGCGCTCAGCGGACGCGGCGCCATGGCCGTCAGTAGCTGGGCGGCGGCGGAACCTTGACGCTGGCGTCGCGCTCCCAGCCCTCGTTCTGCAGTACGAGCGTCTGGATCGCCACGGCGTTCGAACTCGAATCGAGCTCCGGCATCGCGGTGTATTCAGAGGGCCAGCAATTGTAGATGTTGTACGCGTACACCAACTGCCCCGCGGCATTGTAGAATTCGAGCGTGATGTTGCGGCGGAAATTGGCGAGCGAGCTCTCCATTCCCTGGCCGGCGCGATAGTTCCACACCTGGCTGACCCAGGTTTCGAACTCGAGGTCCTGCGTCATGCCGCGCTCGAGCGTGATCGGCTCGAACTTGGTCTGGCCGGGCAGGATGCGGTTGGTGCTCGGATCGCCGCCTTCGCGGAAGGGCGTCGCCTCGGTGCTGCGCTTCAGCGCGCTGCACTTGCTCAGGCCGGCGACGTACTTGCCCTGCCATTTGATGCGGAACTTGAAGTTGAGATACGGGTCGGGCGACTGGCTGGTCGACGAGACGCTTGGCATGGGTCGCTATCCTAGCTCGAAGACTGTCCGGCCATCTGCTGCAAGCTGATGACGACGAATTCCGCGGGTTTGACCGGGGCGAACAGGATCAGGATGTTGACGATGCCGTTGTCCATGTCCTCCGGCGTGGTGGTCGATTCATCGCAGACCACCTGATAGGCCTGGGACGGCGTCGCGCCGACGAACGCGCCCTGCAGATAGAGCGGGTGCAGGAAGGCGTTCACGCTCAGCCGGATCTGCGCCCACAGCGCCGCGTCGTTGGGCTCGAACACCACCCATTGCAGCCCCTGGATCAGGCTCTGCTCGAGATAGAGCGTCAACCGGCGGACCGAGATGTATTTCCAGTCGTCGTCGGCAACGTTCGCCGAGGCGAGCGTGCGCGCGCCCCAGGAGATGTTGTCATAGGTGGGGAAAGTGCGCAGCGCGTTGATGCCGAGCGGATTGAGCTGCCCGTTCTCCTGGTCGTTCATGACATAGGAGAGCTGCTGCACCCCGGCCAGCGGCGCGGTGATGCCCGCCGGTGCCTTCCACACGCCGCGATTGACGTCGGTGAGCGCATAGACGCCCGCCAGCGTGCCGCTGCCGCCCAGCGTCAGCAGCTGGGTGGAAAAGGGCGTGGGGATCTGGATCTGCGGCCAATAGGTGGCGGCGCTGATGATGCCGGTGCCGAACGTGCCCGGCGTGCTCGTCGCCCAGGCGACCGCGCTCGTCGTGCTCGTCACCGTCAGCGGCATGTCGAGGATCGCGAAGGCCTTGCGCTGGATCGCATAGTTGAGCGTCGCGGTGGCCGAGGTGAGGTAGTTCGACGTGTTCATCGACGCCATGTCGGGAACCAGGATCAGGTTCACGATCTGCATCGCGTCGAGCGAATAGATGCCCGAGCGGTTGGTCGAGTTGCCGGCGATGTCGAATCCGGTGGGCGGCAGGCCGTCGGGATATTTGGGTGCCGGCGTCGTCGTGGGCGGTAGCAGCTGCTGCGCCTGATAGTTGAGCGACTGAGTCGTGAACAGCGACGTGGGGTTCGCCACCACGCTGACCAGATAGCCGGCAAAGCCCGGATCGGGCACCCAGACCTGGATGAGCTGGGCCTGGGTGCCGCTCGACGAGAGGAACGGCGAGAGGCAGCTGCGCACCTGGGTGCTCGCCAGGCTCGGATAGCCGAGGGTTCCGGCCGCGCTCGACAGCGCGCCCTGGATCGCCGCAATCATGTCTCCCACCGTCGAGACCGGGCTGGTCATGGCGACTGTCGTGCTCACCGAGGGGGGCGGCTTGGTCGGGTCCGGCCCGGGCGGCTGCACCGTCACGGTGATGCCGGTGACGGTCACGGCGTTCTTGGGCGCCGTGAAATTCAGGATCGTGCCGCTGGCAAAGGGCACCAGCACCGAAGGAGTCGCGGTGAGGTTGGGCACCGCCAGCAGCGCGCTGTTCTGGTTGCCCGACTGCATGACCTCGACGATCGAATTGGTCTGGCTGATGTCGAGCGTCACGGCCGGCACGCTCTGCGTCTGGACGATGCTGTAGCTGCTGCTCGACGAATTGCTGTTGCTCGTGATCGAGTAGAGCGTCGCCGCCATGTTGAACGTATTCGGCTTGTTGGTCATGTAATCGACCGTCACGAACACGTTCTCGCCCCAGGTGCCGGGGTTCTGCGAGTCTATTTCTACCAGATTGGTGCCAGTTGTCGGCGTCAGGCCTTTGCCGCTTCCGCCGCCTCCGCTAGAACTGGTGGGCGGCAGCGCGCCGGAAAGCTCGGTCTTCGGTTGGACCGGCGGATTAGAACTCGCACAGACTCTGCTGATCCAGGCTTCGGTTCCGCCGTTTAGAAAAAACTGCGATACCTGAAAACTTGTCGTGCTCGTAGGATCAAGTCCACCGAATACGCGCTGGAAATCACCGAAATTCAGACATTGAACCGGTGTATTCATGGGTCCGCGAGTCAAATAGCCGACAAATGCCGTCACGGAGGTTGCAACACCAGAAATGGTGTGCGTACCACTCGGTAATTCTTGAACATATACGCCGGGATATGTCAGCTGAAGTGCCATTTGACTCTCCATCCCCGGCGCAGACTCGGCGGGGATTCCCCATGCCAAAATTCAGATCTTAGATTCTGTCAACGTTGTGCTTGACGATGTGCGGGTACGTCAATAGCATAATTTCATATCGACTCCATCTGTTTGGTCTCGTTTCTTGATAGAAACGGGGATTACGTTCGGCTAACCATTTTCTTTAGGGTGGGAGGGCGTTGCTCATGGCGGCCGAGAACAATGCGTTATTGCAGCACGCACTCGATCTCACCTTTTACGGCCTGCCCTCGTCCGCTTCGGTTCGGCTCGATTTCCCCATAGAGACGGGCGCGATCATCCCGATGCCGCGCGCGACGCCGTCGGTGCGGCTCGGCGCGAGCTATGGCGGAGGCGAGATGGCGATCCGCGGACTTTCGATCCAGCCGCGCCGGATCGAGTTCGACATCGAGAACGCGCCCGCCACCTTGCCGCTGCTCGTCCACATCCTGTGCGGCGGCCGGTTCATCCATGGCTGGGTGCAGGTGCCGGGCGACGTGCAGGTGTCGATCGCGACTTCGGTGCAGCGCATCCGCTTCGTCGGGGCGGGCTATTGGGCGGTGCCGCTGACCCAAGTCGAGGCCGAGGGCAAGCCGGCGGCGAAGCCTGCTCCGGCACCGGCTCCCGCTCCCGCTCCCGCTCCGGCCCCCGCGCCGTCGCCGTCCTCGAGCAAGCCAAGTCCGAGCCCCGCTCCGAAGCCCGCGCCCACGCCGGCGCCCGAGCCGCGGTCCTCGACGCCCACGCCCACGCCGGCGGCCTGAGCGCGAGGATGCCTGCGACCTTCCTGTAGACTCCGCGTGGGGGCGATCCGCGGAATCAGTCTCGAAACCATCGCCACTTGTGAATCTGAGAAAGGAAACGCGTCATGGCCATGAGCACGATCACGATCAACTTCCAGAACGCCACCCTGACGACGACGACGTCGCAGATCCTGATCACCAACGGCACCTTTGCGCTCGACACCACGAGCTCGCTGTCGATGTCGGGGACGATCAGCTTCACTTCGCTCTACATCACGTCGGGCGCGATCAACTTCAACGTCGAGTCGGGCACCTCGTTCACCGCCGCGGTGGTGACGCCGGTCCATCCGAACTCGACCAGCAATGCGCCGACGCTCGAGGTCACCAACTTCGCGGGCACCGTGACCGTGACCTGGCCGACTCCGAACGGCCTGCAGACGCAGACCGTGATGTCGGGCGACCCGATCACGCTGAACAACTTCGCGAGCTGAGCCGCGAAGCACCTCGAACAAGGGAGGCCCCCGGTGGATGCGCAAGTAACGATCAATTTCGCCGGGGGCGTCGCCTCGACCAACCTGGTCCAGGTCATACTGGGCCAGGCGGTCCTCGCGCTGGAGAGCGTCCGCGGCGCCCTGGCCGATGTCGTGGGCTTCACCAACATGACGGTCCATCCCGGGCAAGTCACCTTCGCCGCCCCGACCGGCGGCGCGTTCGCCGGGACCCTGGCGCTCACGCTGTCCTGGAGCGGGGAGGACCCGACGGTGACGCTCGACAATCTCGTGCCGGCGGCACATGGCGGCCCGGCGACGGTCTCCTGGCCTACGGCGACCGGACTGGAAACCCAGGTCCTCACGCCCGGCAATGCGCTGACGCTCAGCGGCATCGTCGCCGACTAGGCCCCGGTGCCGCAGCTGGTCAGCCTGGGCGCGGTGCTGTCGTGCAGCTTCGGCAGCGCGCCGATGCCGATGATCGTGCCGCCCGAGGTGCCCGTGTTCGCCGACATGCTGCCACTGGCCACGATCTTCGACTTCGTGCCGCTGGAGAACATCCCCAGCTTCGGGCTGTGCTCCAGCCTGGCCAATCCCGAGGTGGCGGCCGCGACCGCGCTGGCGGAAGGCGTGCTGACGCCGATGCCGTGCATCCCGGTGACGACTTCGCCCTGGTTTCCCGGGGCGCCGGAGGTGCTGCTCGAAGGGATGCCGGCCCTGTGCACCGGCTCGATGTGCCTGTGCGACTGGCTGGGCGAGATCGAGATCGATGAGCCCGGGCAGGAGAGCGCGATCACCAATTCCTGAACGTGTCGGCCCCGCGCGGTTTCGCATCGCGAAGAAATGGGACCGAAACGGCACAAGTCGCCTAAACGCCGGCGAAAATCCTCCGACTACCAATCGCGGGCGTCAGCAAGGGACTGCCGCCGCGGCGATTTGGAGGGGCGGATGGTTGCGATCTTCACGGGTGCCGGCACGGGCTTGGAGCGTGGGTCGGGCTCGGTTCTGGGCGGGTCGGGCCTGCTCGGCAGCGCATCGCAGGGGCGGGGGGGCGACAATGTCCTCGTCAACGCCGCGAACGGCAACCTGCTGATCTCGCGACAGGATGAATATCTCGTCGGCCGTGGCCCCGATGTCGCGATCGGCCGCGCCTTCAACAGCCAGGCAACCGCCGACGACGACAATAACGACAAGTGGCGCCAGAGCACCGACCGGCGCGTGACGACGGTCTCGGGGACGACCGTGCGCCGCGTCTCGGCCGACGGCAGCGAGACGATCTACACCTGGGATGCCACCCGCTCGGCCTATGTCTCGAAGGAAGGCGCGGGCGCGTACGACCAGATCGTCAAGTCGGGCAGCCAGTGGATCTGGACCGATGGCGACACCCAGCGCGTAGAGAAATATGACGAGCTGAACGGCGGCCGCATCGTCTGGGAAGGCGATACCGATCTCAACGCGATCACCTACACCTATGTCGGCGACAAGCTCGACAAGGCGACCACGGCGGACGGCGCCTGGGTGCAATATAGCTGGTCCGGCTACAACATCACCAAGGTCACCACCGGCTATACCGATCTCGCGACGGGCCTCTCCAGGACGCTATCGCGCGTCTGGTACGAATATTCCGGCTCGCAACTGACCAAGGTCCGCACCGATCTCACCCCGGCCGACAATGCGCTGCCCGGCGATGCCGATTCCTACTGGACGAGCTATGGCTATGACGGCGCCGGCCGAGTCAACAGCATTACCCAGAAGGACGGCTCGAGCCTGACCGTCACCTATGACGGATCGGGCCGCGTCGCGACGCTGACCCAGCTCGCCAACTCGGGCGTCAACCGGGTGACGACGCTCGCTTATTATGCCGGCTACACCACGATAACCGACGCGACCGGGCAAGTGACCCGGCTCGACTATGACGCGGCCGGCAACCTTACCAGGATCACCGCACCGCCCGCCTCGAGCGGCGCCGCGCAGCAGGTCGTGCAGTTCGGCTACAACGCCAATGGCGACCTGATCAGCACCACCGACGCGTCCGGCAATTCGGCGAGCTACACCTATGACGGCAACGGCAATGTGCTCACCGCCACCGATGTGCTGGGGAATGTCGTCACCCGTACCTATGGCAGCAAGAACGAGCTGCTGACCGAGACCCGCACCGCGTCGGACGCGAGCGGCGCCGTCGTCAGCGTCACCAGCCGTTTCGCCTATGATGCCAGGAACCATCTGCGATACGTCGTCAGCGGCGAAGGCTATGTGACCGAATTCCGCTACACGGCGGCGGGCGAGCTCCAGTACAAGATCGAATATCCCGAGCACAGCTATGGGATCGGCGCCGGCGCGCTCAGCGAAGCGACGATGGACGCATGGCGCAACGGCCTGGCCGACCGGTCGTCGACCCAGATCACCCTGAACACCTATGATGCGCGCGGGAGCATGACCTCGACGCGCAGCTTCGGGATCGCCGGCGCCGGAGGCGCGGAATCGGCGGCGGAGGGCGCGCGGCGCACCTACTACACCTATGACCAGGCGGGCCGGCTGCTCGCGCGCAGCAACGAGGGGCAGGTCGCCGAGACCTTCGTCTATGACGGAATGGGCCGCATAACCGCCTCGACCGACATCAACGGCGGCACCACCAGCTTCGTCTTCAACGATACGGCGACGACCACGACGGTCACGCTCGCATCGGGCTATGTGTCGACCTCCACCTACAACAAGGCCGGCGACCTGGTCAGCTTGACCGATAGCGGCAGCTATGTCGCGAGCGGGACCGCCGCCAGCCAGTACGACAAGCTGGGCCGCGTGCGGATCGCGACCGACGCTGCCGGGCTCAGCCGCTATTCCGCCTATGACAAGGCGGGCCGGCTGATCGCCGACGTCAACCATTATGGCGACATGACCGAGTATCGCTACGATGCGAACGATCGCATCGTCTCGACCACGCGCTACGCGACGCGCCTGACCGCCGGCCAGCTGGCCATCCTCCAGAATCCGGACAGCGTGTTCGATGTGGGCGCCATCCGCCCGGGCGCGTCGGGTGCGGATCTGTGGAGCTGGTCGGTCTATGACAAGCTGGGCCAGGTCGTCGCTTCGATCGCGGGCGACGGCAGCGTGGCGACCATGGCCTATGACAAGTCCGGTCGCCTGGTCGGCACCACCGCCTATGCCGTCAAGCTGACCGCGGGACAGATCGCCGGCTTCAAGACCACCCCGCCGCTGCTCACCGACATCCCGGCGCCGACCGCCGCCGATGCGATCACGCGCAGCTTCTACGATCGCGACGGCCGCCTGCTCGGCAGGCTGGACGGAGAGGGCTTCCTGGTCCGGAACGTCTATGACAAGGCGGGCAACAAGGTCTCCGAGATCGCTTCGTACAACGCCGTCCCCGCGGGGCTGCGCGCGGCGGGCAGCTTCAACGACCTGGCGGCGAGCGTCGGCAGTTCGGCCGGCGACCGCGTGGTGCGGTACGTCTATGACGGCCAGGGGCTGCTGCGCTATGTCGTCGACGGGCTCAACCAGGTCACTGCCTATGGCTATGACGCGGCGGGCCTGCGGACCAGCACGGTGCAATATGCCGCGGCAATGGCCGCGACCGGCGACTATACCTATGACAACGTCAAGGCACTCACCGCTTCGCTGGCGAGCAATGCCGACAACCGGACCAGCTGGTCGGTCTATGACGCGGCGGGCCAGCTTGCCTTCTCGATCGATGCCGATGGCGGTGTCGTCGGGCTGAGCTACGATACGAGCGGCCAGGTGATCCGCTCGGTCCAATATGCAGCCAAGTACGTGACCGGCTCGCTCCCGTCCGTCTCGACGATGAACGGGTGGTCGGGCAACAACGCGGGCGGCGCTGCCGACCGGATCACCCGCACCTGGTACACGGCGCGCGGCGAGGCCCGCTATGTGGTGAACGCCGAAGGCTTCGTCTCGCGGACCGACTATAGTGCCTCGGGCAAGATCACGGCCAGCATCCTCTGGAACAACAGGATCAGCGTTTCGAACGCGACGACGATCGGCCAGGTCGACGCGGCGACGGCGGGGGCGGGCGACTATGCCGCGCACAGCTATGGCTATCACCCCGACGGCATGCTCTACACCGAGTATGACGCCCTCGGCGTCCTGACGCTGTACGACTATACCGCGACCGGCAAGCTCAACGCCCGGTACGATGCCTATGGTACGGGCGACCAGGTGATCACCGCCTATGGCTATGACGCCGCCGGGCGAGTCGTCACCGAGGTTCGCGCCTGGGGCACCGCGCAGGCGTCGACGACCAGCTATGCCTATGATGGCCTCGGCAACCGGATCCAGGCTACGGATCCCAACGGCAACGTCACCAATTTCACCTATGACAAGCTCGGCCAGCTCAAGACGCAGACGGATGCGCTGGGCGGTGTCTCCAGCTACGAATACAATGCGTTCGGCCAGGCCTGGAAGGCCACCGATGCGCTGGGCTATTCGAGCTATAGCTGGTACGATCGGCTCGGGCGGATCACGCAGACGCGCGATGCCGGCAACTACCTGACCGAAACCAGCTATACCGCCTTTGGCGAGAAGGCGAGCCTGACCCGCCGCTTCAACCAGGTGACCGGCACCGCCGCCATGGCGACGCCGCCCTCGGTGGCCGCGAACGGCACCGAGGATGCCACCACCAGCTTCCTCTACGACAAGCTGGGCCGGCTCCTCCGCACGACCGATGCGATGGGTTTCTTCGAAACCTACAGCTATGACGGGCTCGGCAACCGGCTCTCGGTCACGGCAAAATCGTCGACCGACAGCGCCGTCGCCGGGGCGGCGACGACCTATACCCATGATCGCCTCGGCCGGGTGCTCACCGAGACGCTGCCCAAGCCGACCTATGATGCCGCGGGCAACCTCACCAGCTCGACCGTGGTCAACCGCTATGAATATGATGCGCGCGGCAATCGCACCAAGGTGGTGGAGGCCGACAATCTTTCCAACCGCCGCACCACGACCTATGGTTTCGACAAGAACGATCGCCTGATCGAGACGCGCGGCGACGCGGTTTCGGTGATCGCCGACGATCTCGTCACGGTGTCGACGGTCACTCCGGTCGAGACGATCCGCTACGACCTGCGCGGCAACGTCAAGGAAATGATCGACGTCGCGGGTGCGCGCCGGCTGTTCTACTATGACGCGCTCAATCGCAAGACGGTCGAGATCCGCCAGACCTCGGCCAGCGAGAACACCTATTCGAGCTTCACCTATGATGCTGCGGGCAACGTAAAGTCGAACCGCGTCTATGCGGGCTCGATCGCCCTGCCGGGGAGCGTCGGCAGCACGCCGCCCTCGCCGCCCGCGACCGGCTATCGCGAGACCCTGTTCAACTATGACGCGCTCGGCCGTACGAGCTCGAGCCAGGTGCTGAACGTCGTCACCGGAAGCTACGCGACGGGCTATGCCGCGGCGAATCTCACCACCAGCTACACCTATGACGGCGTCGGCAACCTCAAGAAGGTCGTCGATCCCAATGGCGGCGAGACCTATAGCTGGTACGACGCGCTCGGCCGCAAGACCGGGCAGCTCGATGCCGAAGGCTATCTGACGAGCTGGGGCTATGATCCCGACAACAATGTCACCGAGGAGCGCCGCTACGCCACGCGCTATGCCGGTGCGGCGTCGCTGGGTGGCGCACCGGGCGTGGGCACGTCGGGTGCCGACCGGGTCACGCAATATGGGTATGATCGGCAGGGCAATCGCACCTGGGAGGCGCGGCTCTCGGTCGAGGCCTATTCGGTCAATGCGGGCAATGGGGCGCTGAGCTCGGTCAGCGGCACCGCGATCGTGCAATATCTCTACAACGGCCTGGGACAGGTAGTCCGCAAGACCGAGTCGAGCGGCGACCAGACCTTCTACGGCTATGACGGCGCGGGCCGGCTGGGCGTGGAGACACGCTCGGCCTTTGTCGACTTCAACGGCCAGTGGGTCTCGCCGACCACCCAATATCTCTATGACGGCCTGGGCAACCTGTCGCGTACCGTGCAATCCGGGGCGACCAACGCCGCGGCGCGCGTGACGACCTACAGCTACGGCGCCGATGGGCGCCTGGCGAGCACCACCGACGCCTCCGGCTTCAGCCGCTATTATGCCTATGACGTCGCGGGCCGGGTGAAGAAGGAAAGCTATACGCGCGCCACTGCGGCGGGCGGCGCCGTCACCGACGCCATCGCGTCACGCTACGACCTTGCCGGCCGCAAGGTGTTCCAGGGCGTCGCCACCTGGAACGGCGGCGGCTTCGCGATGATCGATTATAGCCAGACCCAGTATAACAGCTATGGGCAGGTCTCCCGGAACGGCGTCAACGGGCTTTGGCAGACCGAGAACCAATATGACAATGCCGGCCGCCTGACCGCGACCAATTCGGGGGACGGCGTCTGGAAGTTCTTCGGCTATGATCGCAACGGCAACCAGACCGTCGCGATCACCTCGGCCGGGACGAACCTGGCCGGCCAGTCCTTCCTGGGCGCGCTCTCGCTGGTGGGCCTGTCGACGGTCAACGCCACCTATACGAGCTACGACAAGCGCAACCTCGCGGTGCAGGTGGTGGAGGAGGGGCGCCAGCTGAGCGCTTCGGCCAGCGACCAGTTCGTCACTGCGCGCGGCTACAACGCGTTCGGCGAGATCGCGAGCGAGACGAATGCGCTCGGCGCGACGCTCACCTATACCTACAACACGATGGGCAAGCTGACGAAGAGCGAGAGCCCGACCGTTTCGATCACGCTCGAGAATGGCGCCCAGCAGAGCGTTCGCCCCACCGAATATTATTATTACGACCTGAGCGGCCGGCTGATCGGCGGGCGCGATGCGAACGGCAACCTCTCGACGCGGAGCCTGCTTGCCGGCACCGGCTATGGCGTCAGCCAGGCGCTGGTCGTCACCAGCTTCGCGGCCGATGGCGGCAAGATCGCCAACGCCTATGATATCCATGGCGATACGCGGCGCATCACCGACCAGATCGGCCGGGTCACCACCCAGGATTATGACGCGATGAGCCGCGTCACCGGCGTCTCGCATTATGGCGGCCTGGTCGAGAACTATGCCTATGACGGGCTGGGCCAGCGCATCCAGGCATGGAACAACCTCTATCAGAACCCGATCTACGGCCCGGAGGAATCCTATTGGGTCGAGGATCCCTATGATCCCTATGGCGGCTATTATGGCGGCGGGGGCCATTGGGAATATTACACGCCGATCATCGGCTACACGCCCGAAAAGGCGCTGACCGAATATGATGCGCTCGGCCGGGTGACCAGCCAGCTGGCGTTCGGCGGCGACCTCACCACGGCCGGCTATTCGTGGAACGGCGGCATCTCGACCAGCGGGATCGGCACCTTTGGCGGCTGGACCCAGGTAACGACCTACGCCAACGGCAAGACACTCGTCGAAAGCAAGGATGTCTTCAACCGCACCACCGCCAAGACCGACCTTGGCGGACACGTCTGGAGCTACAGCTACGACATTTCGGGCCGGCTGAGCCAGGTGGGTACGGGCGGGCTCTATACGACCTATAATTATCTCAACACCGGCATGATCGGCCAGACGATCGTGGGCACCCCCAATCCGCAGGTGAACACCAGCTGGGCGCGGACGGTCTCCACCTACAGCTACGACAAGCTGGGCCAGCGCCTGACCGAGCAGACCAGCGAGGAAGCGGGCTATTATTCGCCGGGCTACTGGTACGAGGAATATGACCCCTATTACGGGTACGTGACCAACAGCTACTGGGTCGACGAGAGCTACTATACCACTTCGGCGACGCTGCAGAATTCGAGCGTCACCTATGACGCGCTGGGCCGGCTGAAGACGTTCGCCGAGGCGGGCACGGCGACGATGCCCGCGGCGAACATCGCCTATGAATATGATGCGAACGGCAATGTCCGCCGGACCACGGCGACTTATCGGACGCTCGACTATCAGGGCAATGTCTCGTCCTATTCGACGACCAGCGACTATTGGTTCCGCTACGACAGCATGGGCCGGGTGGTCACCGACAAGGGCACGCTGCGCGGCGGCCAGATCGTCCGCGGCGAAGCGGTGTACGGCACCGGCGGCGGCCAGGACATCCTGTACGATCTCGCCGGCCAGCGCATCGCCGTCATGCGGACCGAATATTCGCCCGGTTATTACGACTATGAATGGGGCTATTACTACGCGGGCAGCTATTACGAGAGCCGCGAGAATTATATCTATAACAGCGCCGGCCGTATCTACGAGATCCAGACCTCGATCGGCGGCTATGTCTCCGAGGACTATGACTATAACACCGGCGTCGCGACCCCGCCCGGGACGATCCCCGCGGCGCCCGCGACCGGCACGGTGCGCTCGCGCTTCTATTACGACCTGGTGGGCCACATGACCCAGCAGAACGACTATGAGGCCTATGGTTCGGCGATCGCCTATAGCCGCAATGTCGGCTACAACAACAAGGGGCAGGTCACCTACGAGAGCACGTCGACCAAGAAGTATGACGGGCACACCTATCAGTCGTACAGCTATTACGACTATGGCTATGGGTCCAACTATGCGCTGGGATCGGTGCTGAGCGTATCGACGATCAACTATCGCGACAACAACAACGCGAACGCGCCCGATACGATGACCACCAACAGCTATACCTGGTGGGACGGCGCGGTGCAGTCGCAGATCGCGCACAAGCCGAATACCGGCCAGTCGACTACTTATTACACCAGCTTCTATTATAACGGCCTAGGCCAGCTGACGTCGCTCTATGTCGGCGATGCCCGCGCGCGCAACGTCACGTTCAAGATGAACGGCGAGGGGCAGATCATCCGCCGGGACGAACAGGACTATAACTGGTCCAACGGCGATCCGCACGAGATCTGGTATCGGTTCAACGCGCGCCAGCTGGGCTATGTCGGTAACAACGGCACCAACGACGTGTCGACCGCACAGTCGATCAGCGAGCGTCAGACCGTCTCGCCGACCACGCCGGGCGCGTTCCGCAACGGCGCGAGCTATGGCAGCTCCTACGCGGAGTTCGCCAACAGCTACGATCCGATCAACAGCTACAGCCAGGGTTCGTCGGGCGGCAGCTACACCGTGCGGGCCGGCGACACGCTCCAGGGCATCGCGCTCTCCATCTATGGCGACTCCAACCTCTGGTATCGCCTGGCCGAGGCGAATGGCCTGACCGGTGCCTCCGCGCTCGTCGAGGGGCGGACGCTGACGCTGCCGAGCGGCGTGGTGAAGTCGAGCTACAACGCCTCCGGGCTCAAGCCCTATAATCCGGGCGAGGCGATCGGCGACGTAACCCCGTCGACGCCGCAGCCGCAGCAGCAGAAGAAGAACAAGTGCGGCGTCTTCGGCGCGATCATCCTCGCGGTGGTGGCGATCGCAGTCACCGTGGTGACCGCGGGCGCCGCGCTGGCGGCCGCCGGCCTGGCGACCAGCGTCGGCGCCGGGATCACCACCGTCGTCGGCGGCGGCCTGATCGGTGCCGCCGGCGTGGCCGGCGGGCTGGCCATCGGCGCGGGTGCCGCGGCCATCGGCTCGATCGTCAGCCAGGGCATCGGCGTTGCGACGGGCATCCAGGACAAGTTCAGCTGGAAGGCAGTCGGCATGGCCGCGATCGGCTCGCTGGTGTCGGGCGGTCTCAACGAGGCATTTGGCGGCGGCGGGATCATCGGTGCCGCGGCGCGCGGTGCCGCCGGCAGCGCGATAACCCAGGGCATCGGCGTCGCCACCGGCTTGCAGGACAAGTTCAGCTGGGCCGGCGTCGCGGCCGCCGGGGTGGGTGCGGCGGTCGGCTATCAGGCCGGCAAGTGGATGGGCGTGGAGCCGATCAGCCAGAACAATTCGATCGGCAACTATCTCGTCAACTTCGCCCAGGGTGCGGCGAGCACCATCGCCAATGCCGCGACGCGCAGCGCGATCGAGGGCACGAGCTTCGGCGACGCGGTGGTCGCCGCGATCCCGGACGTCATCGCGCAAACGATCGGCGACATCCTGTTCAACGGCGTCACCAGCACCAAGGAGCAGGCGCGGATCGAATATGCCGAGTCGGAAACCCAGCGGTTCGCCGCGGAATATGGCATCACCGACAAGGACCAGCTTGCCGAGGTCCGGGCCGCCTATCTCGACGCGCCGAGGATCTCGGACGACTATGCCCGCCCGCAGGGCCGGAACGAGACCGTCGGCGACTATGAGGCGCGTCGCGAAGGCGCGCTGAGCCGGCTCGCCGCCAACAAGCGCACGTTGGCAACGATCGCCGGTCGTGCGTCAGGCTATAGCGACGCGCAGATCAACGAAGCGCTTCGGTCCGGCGGGCGGGGCTATGATCCGGCGAGATACGATGCGCAGATCGCCGAACAGAACGCACAGAACAATGCCCCGCCGACCGTCGATCCGCAGACCGGCGAGATCCTCCAGACGGTCGTCGTCATCGGATACCGGCGCGAGGACCTGCCCACCGACGGTACGCGTCAGGGGGCGGCGCTCGGCGTCGTCGCGGTGGACAGTGCGGTAAGCATCGTCGGCGACAAGGCGCAGCGGATCGGCGAAGTCATCGATTCGCGCCCCTGGTTGCGGATCGGCGTGACGGTTGCCGGCTATACCGCGGATGCGGCGACCTGGTATTTCGGCGGGCCGGCCAAGTTCTTCATCAGCCAGGCCGTCGGCCAGCTCCAGGGCGCCGCCACGCAATATGTCAGCGACGCGGTCGGCAACCGCTATGACGACAAGGGATATGACCCGACCGAAGCGTCCGCCGGTGCAGTGGGCGCGGCTACGCTGATCCAGCTCGGGTTGAGCTCGCGCGACATCGTCGGGACGCTGCGTTCGCTGCCATCGCTCGCAAAGGGCATCGCGCAGCGCCTGCGCGGCGCGGTCCGTCGCGCGCCGACGATCGAGACGCCGGTATCCACGCCCGATCCGACGCCCACCACGCGGCGCATGCCCTATGCGCGCAGCCGCCCGAGCTACGCGCGGGGCCAGGTCGACAGCGTCTGGGAGAATGCGGTGCGCCGCTCGCCGGACGGTGTGGTACGCGATCCCAATACCGGCGAGGTCCTTACCTGGGACCGTGGCCGGAACCGCAATGGCCAGTGGGACATGGGCCATCTTCCGGGCAAGGACTACAAGACCTTGCACGATCGGTATATGAGCGGGCAGATTAGTCGCGAGCAGTTCCTCCGCGAATATCATGATCCGCGGAATTACCAGCCGGAGGCGCCTGGCGCCAACAGGAGCAGGAGATACCAATGATACCCGAAGCGGCCGTCTTCACGCTGATTCGGTCCGATGCGCCGGCGATCGAAACGCGGATCACTGCCGATGACATCCGGGCAAAGGGGGATATCGGCCAGACGACCCTTCAGGAGGCCATTGCCAGCCGCAAGCCCGAGCTTGCGGCTTGGCTGGTGGAGCGCGGCGTCGACCTCGACAATCGCGATCGTTCCGGTTTCACGGCGCTCCATTATGCCATGGAATATCAATATTATCCTCTGGCCGAGAAGCTGATCCGCGCGGGTGCCGACGTCAACGCGACGAACAAGCATGGCAATGGCGCGCTCTGGACCGCGGTGATGTCCGCGCGGGGCGATTATGCGCTGGTCGATCTGCTCCTTGCCCATGGCGCGGATCCGGATACCCGCAACAGGGCGGGCAAGTCGCCGCTCGACCTGGCGATCGACATGGGCAACGCGCAACTGATCGAGAAGCTGAGGCATGCCGGAAAAGCAGTATAGGATCGCCGCCGAGGACATGGTCGCGCTCGTCAGCGGCTGGGGCGCCGCGACCGCCACGGACCGCGTAACCGTTGACGGCAGGATGATCGGCTATGCCTATCGGGAGCGGCCGGTGAACGGGGCGGATAGCGGCTGGCGGTTCTTCGCCGGAGACGAAGACGACGCGTACATGGCGGACGCTTCCCGGCATGATTTCTACGCGGTGAATACCATCGCAAACTATGATCCGGCGATCCTTTCGATCCTCGACAGCGCGATCGGCAGCGCGTTCGAGCGGGATCAGACCGGCCCATGGCGCGAAGTCGGCGACGCGCAGAACTGATCGGGCAAGGACGTCGGCGGCCGGCATCGCATGCGAATCGGAGGAGGGCCTTTCCGGTTCGAAGCGTGGAATTGCTCCGAAAAGAATGAACCGAAATGGCAGCAAAAGGCACTTGGAGCCGAGGCCCATAGCTGTCTGGGATGGAATGGGATTTCGGCGAATCGCGGGATTTCCGCGGTTGAAACGTTGCCGCAACACATCGAAATATTTCTTAATCGGAGGCACTTGACGGCAGACACCCCGGACTGTCTCATATCGGGACAGTAACGGGGGGATGAAATGTCGGGGCTCGTCGAAGCGGCGACGGCTATTCTTAGTGCGTCCGAAAGAAAGCTGGAAGTAGCGGCGCACAACGTCGCCAATGTTTCCACACCCGGTTTCAAGCGGCAGATAGGGTTTTCGCAGCTTCTCCAGGCTTCGGGGAACGATGCGATGCCGCTTCCCGAGGTCGCGGTCCGCCGCAATTTCGCGCAGGGCAAGCTCACCGAGACGCGCAATCCGTTCGACCTCGCGATCAGCGGCGACGGGTTCTTCCAGCTCCGTGCGGGCGACAGCATCGTCTATTCGCGCCAGGGCCAGTTCAAGCTTGCCGCGGACGGTACGCTGGTCTCGCCGCAAGGCTATGTGCTGCAGCAGCAGGGCGGCGGCGACCTGGTGCTCGATCGCCAGGCGGCGACCATCCAGCAGGACGGCACCGTGATCGAGGACGGTCGACCGGTCACCCGGATCGAGCTGTTCGCCGCCAGGGACCCGCAGGCGCTGACACCGGTTGGCGAATCCTATTTCTCGGCCGGGGCGGGCGCGATGGACACGGTCGGCGGGCCGGTGATCCGCCAGGGCATGGTGGAAAGCTCGAATGTCGAGATGGGCGACGAAATGGTCGCGATGATGACCGCGCTGCGCCAGTCGGAAGGCGGCGCTCGCCTGGTGCAGGTCTATGACGATCTGATCGGCCGCGCGATCTCCAGCCTGGGACAGACGCGATGAGTGACGCCTTCTATGTGGGAGCGGTGGGCCTTCAGACGCAGCAACGTGCGCTGGATGGCATCGCCAACAACATCGCCAATGTGAACACGCCGGCGTTCAAGCGCGTCCAGTTGCGTTTTTCGGACGTGGTGGCCGGCCGCCCGGTGGACGTGGCGACGCCGGATCTGCGCCAGCTTCCCGCGGATGTCGCGGGGGTGATGCTCGATACCCAGTTCATGCTGAACGAACAGGGGCAGCTGGAGCGCACCGGCCAGCAGCTCGACATCGCGATCGACGGCCAGGGTTTCATGGAGCTGATGGGTCCGGGCGGCCAGACGCTGCTGTGGCGCGGCGGCGCGCTCAAGGTGAATGACGACGGCCAGCTCGCGACCAGCCATGGCGTCGCGTTGCGGGCCGCGATCACGGTGCCGGGCGACGCCAGCGCGATCGAGATCGGCAAGGACGGCGTGGTGCGCGTGCGCGTGCCGGACAGCGCCGATCCGGTCGAACTCGGGCAGATCCAGCTCGTTCGCGTCAACGATCCATCGGCGGTCTCGCGGCTCGATGGCGGCCTCTATCGCGTCGACGATGCCAGTGCCCTCAGCGAAGCGGTGCCAGGCGAAGACGGCACCGGGATGCTCGTCCAGGGCTCGATCGAGCAATCGAACGTCGCGCTGACCGACGAAATGGTGCGGCTCATGCTCGTTCAGCGCGCCTATGCCGCCAATGCCCAGATCGTCCAGGCCGCCGATCAGCTGATGGGCATTGCGAACGGTCTTCGGCGCTAGGAACATGGCAGGGGGAATCGTCATGGGGGTGGCGCTCGCCGTCGCCGCGGCGGGCGGCGCCGGGGATGTCGCGCTCAGGCCGATGGTCGAGGTGCGTTCGGCGCAGCTGCGCGTCGGCGATCTGGTCGCCGCGCGCGAGGGCGCGCTGCCGGCGGGCATCGCCGAGCTGGTGGTGGCACGGCTGCCGCATGGCGCGACGACGCTTGCGCTGCCGGCCCGCGACGTCGCCGCATTGGTGCGCCGTCGGGTGCCGGGGCTGCGGGTATCCGCGCCGGCAGGGGAGATTGTCCGGATACGCGCGGCGATCGCGGCGCTTCCGGCGCGCATCGGCGGTGGCTGCTTCGCCGCCGCGGCCGCGATTCCGGCGGGTGCCGCCGTCAAGGCCGGCGACGTGGTCGCGGCCGAATGCCGCGGCACCGTGCCCGCGGCGTTGCGCTATGACCGGGATGGGCTGGCGGTGGCGCGCGCCGCACTGCCGGCAGGGGCGTATCTCGGGCGGCTGGCAGCGCTTCCGCGGGACGCAATCGGCAAGGGGACTCCGCTGACCCTGCGCTCGGCGGCCGGCCCGGTGACGGTCGAGCGCGCGGTGACCACGATGCAGTCCGGCCGCCCGGGCGCGCGCCTGTTCGTGCGCGATGGCGAAGGCAAGGTCTTCGCGGCGCCGCTTGCGCTGGTCGACAAGGAGGGCGGACGATGAGCCTCAGGCTGGCAGCCGCGGCCGCGGCGCTTCTGCTTGCGACGCCCGTGGCCGCGCAGGATCTCTACAGGGGCGGGAACTGGTCCTCCATGGCGGCGGATCGCCGCGCCAGCGGCGTGGGCGACGCGATCACGGTCGTCGTCCAGCAGGCGGCGGAGGCTTCGAACACCACGCAGAACGCGACGCGCAAGAGCACCGACGTGTCGGGCGGGCTCAATGCCGGCTCGATCAACGAGAGCGGCCAGCTCTCCTTCGGCGGCGGCTATACCGGGCGCGGCGAGGTGCGGCGCAGCGAGCGGCTGGTCGCACAACTGAGCGTCACGATCGAACAGGTGCTGCCCAATGGCGACTATCGCATCGTCGGCGAGCAGCGCCTCCACGTGAACGGCGAGAAGACGCTGATCGCCGTGCGGGGGCGCATCCGGCCCGAGGATATCCGCAGCGACAACAGCGTGCTCTCGAGCCGGATCGCCGATGCCCAGATCAACTATGACGGCAAGGGCTTTGTTTCGCGCAGCGCCAAGCCCGGGCTGCTCAACCGCATCTTCTCGCTGCTGGGGCTGGGCTGATGCGCGGCGCCGGAACGGTCCGCGCGGCGGTCGCCCTCGTGCTGGCTCTTGCGATGCCGGTCGCGCCCGCCATCGCGCAGTCGGTGCCGCTCAAGAGCCTGGGCAGGTTCGACGGCTGGCGCGAGAATGCGCTGGTCGGCTATGGCCTGGTCACCGGCCTGGCCGGATCGGGCGATACGCGCCGCAGCGTGGTGACGCGCCAGGCGCTGCGCAACGTGCTGAGCCGCCTGGGCACCAGCGTCACCGAGGATCAGCTCAGCAGCCGCAACGTCGCGGTGGTCATGGTCACCGCGGTGCTGCCGCCATCGGCCAATGTCGGTGACCGGATCGACGTCACCGTATCGTCGATCGGCGATGCGCGCAGCCTGGCTGGCGGCACGCTGATCATGACGCCGCTGCTCGGCCCGGACCAGCGCACCTATGCGCTTGCGCAAGGGCCGCTGCTGGTGGGCGGTTATCGGTTCGATGCCGATCTGAACCAGCAGCAGCGCAACTATCCGACCACTGCGGTGCTCCAGGGCGGCGGCACCATCGAGGCGCCGGTCGAGTCGATGGTGCTGCGCGGGGGCAACGAGGTCGCGTTCCTGCTTGCGAACCCGAGCTTCTCGACATCGCAGCGCATCGCCGAGCAGATCAATGCGCGGTTCGGCTATGGCACCGCGCTCGCGAAGAATGCCGACGAGGTCCGCATTCGCTTCTCCGGCGCGCCGGCGGAGGTGACCGGTTTCGTGGCGCAGCTCGAGAATGTCCGGGTCGAGCCCGACATCGCGCCGCGCATCGTGATCAACGAGCGCACCGGCACGGTGGTGGCGGGCGGCGACGTGATGATCTCGAGCGTCGCGATCGCACAGGGCGACATCAAGGTGACGGTGACCGGCGAGCGCAGCGCGTCGCAGCCCGGCGGCTTCTATGGCGGCTTCGCCAATGACGTCAGCAGCCTGATCGTCACCAATACCAAGCTCGAAGTGGCGCAAGGGGTGGGGGACCAGTCGTTCCGTTTCCCCAACACTTCGGTTGCCGATCTCGTCCAGGCATTGTCGCGCGCGCATGTCGATACGCGGCGCATGATCAGCATCCTCCAGGCAATCAAGACCGCGGGCGCGCTGCACGCGGAGATCATCGTTCAGTAGCGTGAAGAAGGTGGGGACATGGAGAGTATTTCGACGGCGCTGATCGCCAAGGCGCTCGACGGGCTTACCGCGCGCTACCAGGCGACGGCGCAGAACATCGCCAACGCGAACTCGCCCAACTATCGGCCGATTCGCGTCACGTTCGAGGACAGCCTGCGCAGCGCGGCGACGCAGGGCGGCGGAGCGATCGCCGGCGTCGAGCCCAAGGTGGAGCTCGAGCCGATGCCGCGCATCGCCAGCGAGATGCGGCTCGACCTGGAGATCGCCAACGCCTCGCAGACCGCGATGCGCTATGGCGCGCTGCTCTCGATCCTCGGGCGCCAGATGGAGCTTGCCCGCACCATCGTGTCGGGAGGCCGCTGAGATGGACGCCATCGCCATCAGCCGCACCGGCCTGGACGTCGAGTGGCAGCGCCTTCAGGTGATCGCGCAGAACCTCGCCAACATCAACACGAGCCGCACCGCTTCCGGCCAGCCGTTCCACCCGCTGCGCCTGTTGTCGGGGCCGCAAGTCGATTTCAAGCATCTCGTGCGGGCGGGCGACAAGACGCCCGGCGGCGTCGAGGTGCTTGGTGTCGAGCCGATGGCGGCGGGCACGCGCCGGGTCTACGAGCCCGGCCATCCGCATGCCGACGCCGATGGTTTCGTCACCTATCCCGATGTCGACCATGCATCCGAGATGACGCTGCTGATCAAGACGTCGCGCGCCTATGAGGCCAATCTCACGGCGATGAGCATCGCGCAGCAAATGTATTCGCGCGCCGCCGAACTGGGCAAGCAGGCATGACCGGGATCGAGGGGATCGCGGCGATCGGCGGTGCCGATGCGGCGCCGCTCGCGATGCGCCTGGGCGAAGCGGCTGCGACGGTTGCCCAGCCCGCCGGGGGCGCCGGCTTCGGCGAAGTGCTGATGAACGGGCTGCGCGGCGTCGACCAGAAGCTCGCCACGGCGGACAAGCTCGTCCAGCAGTTCACGGTGGACGATTCGGTGCCCGTGCACCAGGTCACCATGGCGCTGGAACAGGCCCGGCTTTCGGTGGAGCTCGCGATGCAGGTCCGTTCGCGGATCGTCGAGGGCTATCGCGAAATCATGAACATGCCCCTCTGACCGGCTGATCTCCGATGGAAAACCCCGTTCCCGCTCCCGCCGCCGCGCGCGGACAGCTGTACCTGTTGGGCGGCGTCTTCGGGCTCGTCCTGTTGCTGCTCGCCATCGGCTACTTCCTGTTCCTGCGCACCGACTATGTCGTGCTCGCGCAGGGGCTGCGTCCGACCGATGCCTCCGCGATCGTCGCGGAGCTGGACAAGCGCGGCGTCGCCTATCGCTTGCGTGACGGCGGCGCGACGATCCTGGTGCCGGAGGGGCAGGCCGATGCCACTCGCGTCGCGATCGCCGGGTCGGATGCGGCGGCGCGCGGGCAGATCGGCTTCGAGCTGTTCAACAAGTCCGACATGGGGCTCACCAACTTCGCGCAGAAGATCAACTATCAGCGCGCGCTCCAGGGCGAACTGGTCCGTACCATCACGGCGATGGACGGAGTGGAGACGGCGCGCGTCCATCTCGCGCTGCCCGAAAAGGCGCTCTTCCGCGGCGACCGGGTCGACCCCAAAGCAGCGGTGACCGTCACGATGAAGCCGGGCCAGACGGCCGATCCGGCGCGCGTCTCCGGCATCCAGCAGCTGGTTGCGGCGGCCGTCCCCGATCTGCCCGAGAGCAAGGTGGTGGTGCTCGACGCGGCCGGACATGTGATCAGCCCCCCGCCCGTGGTCGACGGCGGCACGGGCGCCGAACGCCCCGCCGATATCGAGGAGCGCGGCGCGGTCGAGAATTACTATCGGGCGCGAGCGCGCGGCGCGGTCGAGCGACAGATGCCGGGCGTGCGCTTTGCCCTCCGGGTCCTGCTCCTGCCGAACGGCGCGCCGCCGACGGCAGGAGCCGCCGGCACGGCCGGCGCCGATCCGACGGTGGTTCCTGCCGCCGGCTGGACGCCGTCGGGCGAAGGGTCGGCGCGCAACTTCCGTATGCGTATCCTGTTCATCAGCGAAGCGCCGATCAATTCGGAGGACCAGCAGATCGCGCGCAATGCCATCGTCCAGGCGACGGGGCTCGACGACCAGGCCGGCGACAGCCTGTCCTTCGAAACCGGGCCGATCGATCAGCCCGTATCTTCCCCGCCGATCGCGCAGCCCAGCCACGCGGCGGCAGGCGCACCCATGGCGGCAGCACCGATACCGGCCCAGGGTTTCGGCTTCGCCTGGCCGCCGATCTGGCTGTGGCTGGTTGCCGGCGTCGCAATGGCGGCAGTGCTGGTCTGGCGCTTCCGCCGCCCGGGCGCGCGGATGAGCGGCGAAGAGCAGGAGGCGTTCGCGCAGCGGCTGCGCCGCCAGCTCAACATGACGGAGGAGGCTGGCGATGCTGCTGCCTGAAGCCCGGCTCGATATCCTGATCGACGAACTGCGCGGCATGTCCGCCGGCGATCGCAAGGCGGTGCTGGCGAAGCTGGGGGGCGAGGAGCGCCGGCGCGTCCGTGCCCGGCTCGCCGCTTCGGCAAGCGGGCTCGCCGAACCCGTCTCTCCCTATTCCGCCGATATCGCGGCGCGGCTCGAGGCACGCGGCGACACCGGGCTCACCGTGGCGGGGCGGCGCGCGCTCGATGCGTTCCTGATGCCGGCGGGGAAGGGCGCCTCGCGCCCCGAGCAGGGGCGCGGCGCGTCGCTCGCCCAGGCGATGGGCGGCCTGCTCCGCCCGCGTGGCAGGCTGCCATGACCATGCTCATCAAGTCCGATGCCGGCATTGCGGTGCGCAGCTTCATCGGCGGCGCGCGCTTGCCGGTCGAAGCGAGCGAAGCGCCGGCGCCGGATCCGCGCGATATCGAGCGTGCGCAATTGCTTGCCGAGGTGGAGCGGCTCCAGCGCCAGCGCGGCGAGGACGAAGCCGCGGCGAAGCGCGCGGTGGAAGTCGCGCGCGAGGAAGGCCGGCAGGAGGGGCTGGCCCAGGCCGAACGGCGAGAGGCCGACGGGATCGCCGCGGTCCGCAAGGGGCTGGAACAGGCCCGGGCGGACTTCGCTGCGCAGCTGGATTCGCTCGACAGGCTCGCGCCGGAACTTGCCCGGGCCGCACTGGACAAGATGTTCGCCGAGGGCGAGGGCTGGGCCGCCCCGGCAGAGGCGATGATCGCGCGCCAGCTCGCCGCCCTGCGCCGATCGAGCGTGATCGCGATCCATGTGAGCCCAGAGGACTTCCCGGACGCTGCCGCGCTCGCAACGCTTTCGGCCGAGCTCGGCGCGGAAGGGCTGCGCGTCGAGAGCGACCGCGCGCTGCGCGCGGGCGCCAGCCGGATCGAATGCCGGCTCGGCCAGGTCGATCTCGACGTGCGCACGCAGTGGCAGGCGCTGTCGGCGCTGCTGGCCGAGATGGCCGGATGACCCTCCATCCCTTCCTGCAGCGGCTGCGCGATCTGGAGCTGGTTCGCCCCATAGGCTTCGTGCGCAAGGTCGCGCATGGCCATTTCGAGGCGACCGGCCCGGCCTGCACCGTAGGCGACCTGTGCGAAGTTGCCGGGGAGGGTGCCGCTGTGCGCGTCGAAGTCGCCGCGGTGGACGAGGCCGGGCTGATCCTGGTGCCGCTGGAACAGAATCGCCAGGTGCGCCCCGGCGCCCGGGTGACGGCGCTGCCCGGCGGCGGCTCGGCGGCGGTGGGTGACGGTTTCGCCGGGCGGGCGATCGATGCGTTCGGGCGGCCCTTCGATGGCGGAGGCGCAATCGCCGTCGAGGCTCGGACGGCGCTTGCCGGATCGGTGCCGCGCCCGCTCGATCGTGCGGCGCCCCGGCGCATGGTGAAGACCGGGCTGCGCGCGATCGACGGGCTGCTGACGCTCGGCGAGGGCCAGCGCGTCGGCATCTTCGCTGCCGCGGGGGTGGGCAAGACCAGCCTGCTCGAGCAGCTCGCCGGCCAGATCGAATGCGATCGCGTGGTGCTTTGCCTGGTCGGCGAGCGCGGCCGCGAAGTCGAGGCGATCTGGCGCACGCTTTCCGCCCGCGCCGATGCGGAGCGCTTCACCCTGGTCGCCGCGACATCCGACGAAACGGCGGCGTTGCGTGCCCGGGCAGCCAATGTGGCGCTGTGCCTGGCCGAACATTGGCGCGATCGGGGCCAGCATGTGCTGCTGGTCGTGGATTCGGTCACGCGTCTCGCCATGGCGCTGCGCGAGATCGGCCTCGCCGCCGGGGAGCCGCCGACGGTGCGCGCCTATACGCCGAATGTGTTCGCGGCCCTGCCGCGCCTGGTCGAGCGGTGCGGCGCCACCGGCGGCGGCGGTGCGATCACCGCGGTGATGACCGTGCTGAGCGAGACCGACGATGTCGACGACCCGATCGTCGAAGTGATGAAATCATTGCTCGACGGCCATATCGTGCTGTCGCGCACGCTTGCGGAGCGCGGCCATTTCCCGGCGATCGACGTGTCGCGTTCCATCAGCCGCCAGGCAGCGCGGCTGATGGAGCGCCAGCATGCCAGCGCGGCACGCACGGCCGTCACGCAGCTCGGCGTCTATGACGAGGCGCGCGTGATGATCGAGAGTGGCGTCTACAAGGACGGCGCGAATGCCGAGATCGATCAGGCGATCGCGATGCGCGCGAAGCTGATGGCGTTCCTGCGCCAGGGGCAGAGCGAGAATTCGGGTTTTGCCGATACGCTTTCAGGCCTGCGCACGGCTGCCGGGAGTGGCGGCCATGCATGATCGCCGCACCCATCGCGCACTCGCCGATATCGCCGCGCTCCGTGTCGCGCAGCGCATGGCCGCGCATCAGGAACTGGCCGCGGCGCAGGTGCGCGAGGAAGAAGCGGCGGACGCGTCGCGTCGCGCGGACCTGCGCACCGAAACGGCCGCAAGGGCCTGGGACGCGCATCTCGGCAGCGCGGACTTCGCGCCGGATTTCGCCCGCGCGCTTGCCGCCGAGCTTGTCGAACAGGGCCGGGCGAGTGCCGTCGCGCAGGCGCATCGCGCGCAAATGGTCGAGGCTTGCGCCGCTGCGGAGCAGGATTGGCACGACGGCGATGCACATTGCCGGCTTGCCGACCGCGCGCTCGACACCAGCCGCCGCGCGCGCCGCCGGGACCGTGACGAGCGCGCGCTCGATGCGCTGGCGGACCGCATAGCTTCGAACTGGAGGCGAGCATGATTGGACCTCTCCCGCATACCGGCCCCATGCCGCCCGAGGGGCGGGGCGATTCCGCCGATCAGCAGCATGGGCAGGCGCCGAGCGACCTGTTCGCGCAGCTACTCGGTGCCGGCGGCGCGCTTGCGGCAGAGCAGGCGGCGCTCGCCGAAGCGCCTTCGATGCCGGCTCCCGAAGCTTCGCTGCTCGTCCCCGATGTCGTTGGCGCGGACCCGGCGCAGCAGGCGCCCGCGCCGCTCGCGCGCGTGTTCAATCAGGATGGCTTTTTCGGCCATGCAGGCAAGATACCGGGCCAGGCGGTAATGCTCGAGCGAGAGGAGGCGGCGCTGGCACAGGCGCCCGGCGTCGCGCCGGCAGGGCTGGCCGCGGCGCTGCGTCCGGAAGTCGCGTTCCCCGCCATCCCCGGGGGCAGCACCATGGCGCGATCGGGCGCGGGGCATGGGCCGGCGATGCGCGTCGCCAGGGCAGGGCCGGCGACCGTCGTCGCCAAGCCGGCGAGCGGCATGGCGGCCGCGCCGCTGGCGACCGCAGAGAATGAGGCGGCCGATCCCGTCGCGCCCCTGCGGCACCGCGCCTATCGCACGCCAGGCGCCGCGCGTTCGGCGCTGCATGTGGCGCTGCACGAGATCGAGAGCGGCTTGCAGATCGCGGCGCGCGTCGAGGGGTTGGACGAAGCGGAACGTCATCAGTTGCGCGACGAAATCGCCGCGCTGCTCGGCCGCCATGGGCTTTCCGCCGCCCGAATCCAGATCAATGCCATGCCGCCACGGGAGAGTGAACGATGATCGCGCAAACCGCGCCAGTGGGCGCCGCTGACGGCGGCCAGCAGAATGCCGGCGCCGCCAATGCGGCGACCGATGCCTTCGGCCTCGGCTTCGACGCGCTGCTGAAGATCATCCTGACCCAGCTGACCTATCAGGATCCGCTGAAGCCGATGGACAATTTCGAGTTCGTCTCGCAGCTCGCGCAGTTCTCGCAGATCCAGCAGAGCCAGACGATGAACGACCGGCTCGAGGCGCTGGTCTCCGCCCAGGCGACCAGCCAGGCGACCGGCCTGCTCGGCACCACGGTCGACGTGCCGGCGGGGGCGACCACGCTCACGGGCTTGGTAACCGCAGTCACCTTCAGCAATGGCACGCCGCGGATCACGATCAAGACGGCGGACAATCGCACGATCAGCAACCTCGCGATCGCCAGCATCTCGCAAGTCAGGAAGGGGAACTAAGCCATGTTCGGTGCCATCTATATCGGCCTCAGTGGCCTCAACGCCTATTCCCGCGGACTCGAGCAGGTCAGCAACAACGTGACCAATCTCAACACCTCGGGCTTCCGGGGTTCGACGGTGACGTTCCAGAACTATTATGGCAGCGGCAGCCAGGGCGGGCTTTCGCACGACACCGACAGCAATGGCGGCGGCAACGGAGTCGGCATCGGCCAGAGCCGGCTCGACCTGAGCGCCGGCCAGCTGCGGCAGACCGGGCGCGACCTGGACCTGGCGATCGACGGCGGCGGCTTCCTCGTCCTGATGGACGGCGACAAGATGCTCTATGCGCGCACCGGCAGCTTCGAGGTGGACAACAAGGGCTTCATCGTCCTTTCGGGCACGAAATATCGGCTGGCGACGCTCGATTCCTCCGGCCGGCCGGTGAGCCTTTCGATCGATCAGAAGCGCACCAGCGCCCCGCTCGGCAGCACCACGATCACCTTCACGGACAATCTGTCGAACACTGCCGTCAACGCAGTCACGATCAACGACATGGTCGTGTACGACAGCAAGGGCGGCTCGCACAAATGGAGCGCGAAGTTCGAAAAGGGCACCGCCGCCGGCGAATGGACCGTCAAGATCAGCGACGAGAAGGGCCTGGTCGCGACCAAGAGCCTCAAATTCATCGGTAGCATCATCGATCCCAGCGCCGCCAAGATCGAAGTCGAGGATACCACCAACAACTTCAAGGTGACCTTGGATTTCTCGGCCGTGCAATCCTATTCCTCCGGCGATGTCTCCAATCTGCGCGCATCCTCGATCGACGGGCACGGCGTAGGCGCGCTGACCACCGTTACCGTGAACGCCACCGGCAATATCGAGCTTGCCTATTCGAACGAGCAGAAGCTCGACCTGGGCGCAGTCGCGCTCGCCGATTTCCGCGATACCCAGTCGCTGGTCGAGAAGGATGGCGGCCTGTTCACCTATAATGGCAGCGGCGAGCGCATGTATCTTGCCAGCTCCGATCCCCGGGTGGGCCTGGTCAAGGCCAGGCAGCTGGAGGCCTCGAACGTCGACCTGTCCAAGCAGTTCGGCGACCTGATCCTGATCCAGCGCGGATTCCAGGCCTCGTCGCAGATCGTCAGCGTTTCGAACGACATGATCCAGCAGCTCTTCGGCATCCGGGGCCAGGGATGACGCTTCCCTGCCGATCCTGGCTGCCCGACGGAACGCTCGCGCCCGCTTCGGTCCAGAACCTGCTCGCCGGCATGGTCGAGAGCTGGTCGGGCGAGTGGTTCGCGGGCGAGCCGATGCGCGTCGCCGGGGGGCTCGCCCGCATTGCGGCACCGCGCACCGAATTGCGCAAGGCCGTGTGGCATTGCTGCGACGAAGGGGTGGCGATCGGCCTGCCGCCGGCGGGGGTGATGGCGCTGGGGGCGATGGTGCTCGGCGTGCCCGCAGCCGCGGGCCAGCGCAACGCGCACGATCTGGCGCTGCTCGAGGCACTGGGCAAGGAATGCCTGGATGGCCTCAAGTCTCGCCTCGTCCAGTGCCTCGCGCTGGGCAAGCCGGTCTGGCATCCATCGGAGGCGGGGCGCGGCGAGGGGGCGATACATCGGCTCGAGGCCGTCACCGCCACGCGCGGGCTGACGCTCCTGATCGAGCTGTCGGCGCCCTGTTTCGCGCGCTTCGTGCGGGAGGTGCTGCCCGAGCCGGCGGTCGGTGTGCCGCTTGGTTCCGGCAGTGCCGCGCTTGCCGGAATTCCCGTGTCGCTCTCCGCGTTGCTCGGCCGCAGCCATATCACCGTCGCCGATCTCGCCGGGCTCGGCTGCGGCGACGTGCTCGTGCTCGACCGCGCGACCGATGACATCCTGCCGCTCGCGGTGGACGGGGTGCCGCTTGCGCGGGGCCGCTGTGCCGTCGTCGAAGGCAAGCGCGGTCCCGCGCTCGAAATCATAGAAGCTCCAACCCGATGAGTAGCCCCGTGACCGAACCGAGTGATATCCTGCCCGCCGAAAGCCAGCCCGCCGCAGCCAAGCCGGAGCGGCCGGCGCCCGCACGCGTCAGCAGCAAGCTGATCGAGAATGTCGGCGTGCAGCTCGAGGCGTTTCTGGGCGCTGCCCCGATGACAGTCGCCGACTTGACCGGCCTGGCCACCGGCGCGGTGGTGACGCTGGATGCACAGCTCAATACGCCGGTCGAACTGCGCCTGAACGGCGTGGCGGTGGCGCGCGGGGAGCTGGTCGCGGTGGGCGAGAAGTTCGGCGTGCGCCTGACCGAGATCGCGCAATGGCCCGATTGAGTGCAGCATGCGCATGTCTGACGGCATTCCTGGTCCATGCCCCGGCCGCGCTCGCGCAGCCGGGGCGGCTGGGCGGCGGCGGGAGCCTGAATCTTTCGCTCACGCGGATCGTGATGGCGTTGCTCCTGTGCCTGATGCTCGCGGCGCTGGCCGCGCTGGCGCTCAAGCGCAGCGGCGGGCGGATCGACCTTCCCCGATTGCGCGGGCTGGTTGCGGCATTGCCGGCGCAGCGGCGGGTGGAGGTGCTCGAGACGCGCCGGGCCAGCCAATATGCCGATATCTGCCTGTTGCGCTGCGACGGGCGCGAATATCTCGTGCTTTGCGGGCAGCAGCAGCACCTCCTGCTGCGCGAGAGTGCGTGTCCGGTTCCGGCCTCCGCCCCCGCTTCGGCCGCGCCGCCGGGCGCGGAGGGGGAGGACGGCTGATGCGCCGCGTTCGCGCCGGCAAGGCGTGCCTGCTGGCCGTCGCGCTGCTTGCTCCCGCCACTGCCCTGGCTGCCAACGGCACCGGCATCAGCACCGATCTGGTGCGCACCATGTTGCTGCTCACGCTGCTGGCGGTCGCTCCGGCGATCTTCATCAGCATGACGAGCTTCGTGCGCATCGTCGTGGTGCTGGCGATGGTCCGCCATGCCTTTGGCATGCCCGAAACCCCGCCCAACCCGGTGCTGATCAGCCTCGCATTGTTCCTGACGGCTTTCACCATGGGCCCGACCTTGACCGCCGTGAACAGCCAGGCGCTCAAGCCGTTGATGGCCGGCAGCGTTACCGTCGAGCAGGCGATCGAGAAGGGGAGCGGACCGCTGCGCAACTTCATGCTCGCCCAGACCCGCGACAGCGACATCGAGGCGATCTACGCCATCGCCAAGGCCCCGGTGCCGGACCGGCCCGAGCAGGTGGAACTGCTCAAGCTCACGCCCGCCTTCATCCTGAACGAGCTGCGGGTCTCCTTCACCATCGGCTTCGTCATCCTGCTGCCCTTCCTGCTGATCGACCTGGTCGTCGCCTCGATCCTGCTCGCGCTCGGCATGATGATGGTCCCGCCATCGACGATCTCGCTGCCGATCAAGATCCTCATGTTCGTCCTGATCGACGGTTGGGGGCTGATCCTGCAGGGCGTGCTGGGAAGCTTCAGATGAAGCAGCGCCGGGGCGGCACTTCCTCGGGCCTCGACCTGTTGCTGATGCCCCCGCGCGTGGAAGCGTCGCTATGGCGGCGTTTCCGCTTCGAGCGCGAGTTCAGGTGCCGCGAGCAGATCTTCACGCGGTACCGTTCGCTCGCGCGCGCCCTTGCCCGGCGCCAGCTGCGGACGCGGCCACGCAACGGCATCGAGCTCAACGACTTGGAACAGTTCGCCTATGAAGGGCTGCTGGTCGCGATCGACCGGTTCGACCCGCTGCGTGGCATCCCTTTTGGCGCCTTTGCGCGGCGCCGGATCATCGGCAGCATCGCCGATGGCGCGGCGCGGATGAACGAGAGCGACGCGCAATATAGCTATCGCCGCCGGATCGAGACCGAGCGGCTCCGCTCGATCGCGGCGGAGACCGGCCCGGCCGATCCGCTGGGCGCGCTCGCCGACCTTGCCGCCGGGCTCGCGATCGGCTTGATACTCGAGGGAACCGGCCTGGTCGAGCCCGAAGACGGGATCGACCGGCGGCCCAATGCCTATGAGAGCCTGGCATGGCGCCAGCTCAACGCCCAGCTCGCCCGCGAGATCGAGCGCCTGCCCGAGCGCGAGGCAGCGATCATTCGCCAGCACTATGAGAACGGAGTAAGCTTCTCGCAGATCGCGCAATTGCTCGGCCTGTCGAAGGGGCGCGTCTCGCAGCTTCACGCCCAAGCGCTGGCGAAGCTGCGGACACGGATAGGATATCGTTGATGGAGATGGACATGACGCTTTGCAGTGACGAGGAGATGGCGCAACTGCTCGCCGCGATGCAGGCGAGCATGCCGGACGAACTCGGCCTCGCCGACCGGCTGATCGAAGCCTATCCCGACGATGCCCGGCTCCACTTCCTGCGCGGTTCGATGCTCGCCGGATCGGGGCGCCCGATCGAGGCGCATGCCGCCCTGAGCCGCGCCGTCGCGCTGGCGCCTGACTTTGCGCTGGCCCGCTTCCAGCTCGGTTTCTTCGAGCTCACTTCGGGCGAGGCGTCGCGCGCACTCGCAACCTGGGAGCCGCTCGATACGCTGCCGTCCGACCATTATCTCGCGCATTTCGTCCGCGGACTGCGGCATCTGATCCAGGATCATTTCGGGGAGGCGATCCGCGAGCTGACCGAAGGGATCGCAGTGAACGAGGAGAATCCGCCGCTGAACCGCGACATGCGGCTGATCATCGACGAATGCAGCCGCCTGGCCGGCGACGGTGCCCCGGCAAAACCGGCGGAAGAAGAGGCTTCGGCGACGTCCTTCCTGCTCGACCAGATCGAGCGCGGCACGACGCACTGAGCGCGCGCGCGACATGACACGCATCGGCAATGTCGACCAGGTGCTGCTGCTCCTGCACGAGCAGCTGCAACGCACGAGCCGCAATCGCGGCACGGCACGGCAGGGCCGGACCTCCCGTGCCGAGACGGCATCCGCGCGCCCGCTCGACCGGGTTCGCGCGCTCGCCGCGCTCGACACGCTGGAGGAAGAGGAATTGCGCCGGGCGATGGTCCGCGGACTGCTTGCCGAACAATTCGGCGAAGCGGTCGGGAACGATCCGGCGCTGATCGCCATCGTCGATCAGGTGAGCCGGATGATCGGCGAGACGCCCGAAGGGCGCGAATTGATGGACAGGGCCCTGGCCCAGTTGAGGGAATCTCGAGCATGAACCAGACCGCCACCGCGCAGAGCCGCCACGATCGTCTCGCGGCATTGCTTGCCGAGGATCCGGACAATGTCGCGCTGATCGCCGACGCGGCGGAAGCAGCCTTCGCCGAGGAACGCTTCGACGCCGCGGAGGAACTGCTCGATCGCCATGCGCGGCTCCAGCCATTGACGCCCCAGGCCCAGCATCTGGCCGGACTCGTGGCGATGCGCCGGCTCGACTGGGCGCGCGCTGCCGATCTCTATGCTGCGCTGTTGGCCGGGGGCGCGGATGCGCCGCCGGTGCGCTTTAACCTCGCCTGGTCGCTCGCCATGGCCAAGCGCTTCGACGAGGCGCTGGCCGCGCTCGACATTGCGACCAGCACTGCCTTGCCGCAGGCCGCGCAACTTGAAGTGCAGCTGTTGCACCAGCTCGGCCAGTTCGATCGCGCCGGGGAGCGCGCACGCACGCTGATCGCGCTCCATCCCGAGCATCGCGGGCTCAACGCCATCGTCTCGACTCTGGCGGTCGATATCGAGGACACCGATCTCGCGGCGCGCACCGCGCGAATGGCCGGTGATCACCCCGACGCGCTCACCACGCTCGGCACGCTGGCGCTCGGCGAGGACGATCCCGCGGCCGCGGCGGAGCTGTTCGAGGCGGCGCTGGCGCGTGCGCCGGGCGCCCCCCGGGCCTGGATCGGGCTGGGGCTCACGCGCATGCTGGGCGGCGACCAGGGGGAAGCCGCGCGCGATCTGGACAAGGGGGCCGAGATGTTCGGCACCCATCTGGGCTCGTGGATCGCCGCGGGCTGGGCGCACGTCCTGGCCGGGGATCGCGCCGCCGGCCGCGTCCGCTTCGAGAAGGCGCTGGCGCTCGACGACAATTTCGGCGAGGCGCAGGGTTCCATCGCGGTGATCGAGCTGCTCGAGGGGCATATCGAGGAAGCGCGCCGGCGCACCGCGATCGCACAGCGGCTTGATCGGGAGAGCTTCTCGGCGGCGCTTGCTTCGATGCTGCTCGCCGCGGGCGACGGGAACAGCGAGCGGGCGGCCAAGATCTTCGAGACCGCGCTCCACACGCCGATCGGGGACGACGGCAAGACATTGGCGCATGCGTTGGCGAAGCTGGGCGCGCGTTAGGCTGAAGGCCTTCGTTCTTCCTTCAGCGCCGCGTTCTCCACCGCCATCCCCGCAAGGGCGAGGATGGCGGAGTTTGCCGATCGCGGGCGGATCGTCACGGCGACATCCGCCCCGTCGCACGCTGGAGTGGCGCTCGGCTCACCCTTCCAGCCGGACCACGTCGAACGATTTCAGGTTCACTCGCATCGGGATCTCGCTCACCGACAGGATCGAAAGCTTGGGGATGCTGCGGCGCGTGAGGTTCTTCAGGTGGCGGCGGATCTCGCTGCCGCACAGCAGCACCGGCGCGCGGCCCTGGCGGAACATCTCCTCGCTCATCGGGGCGAGGCGGCGGAGGATCTGCTCGGCAAGGCGCGGTTCGACCGCGAGCGAGCTATGGCCGGCATTGGCCCCGATGCTGGCGACGATCTGGTTCTCCACGCGCGGATCGAGGCTGAGCACCGCCAGGTCGCCATGGCTGCCGCGCAGCTGGTGGCAGATGGCATAGCTCATCCGCTGGCGAATCTGTTCGGTCAGCTCGATCGGGTCCTTCTGGATGCGGGCCAGGTCGACGAGATGCTCGACGATCAGGTCGAGATTGGCGATCGACACGCCTTCGCCGAGCAGGTTCTGCAGCACGCGCTGCACGTCGGACAGCGTCAGCGTGTTGGGGATCAGGTCCTCGACCAGGCCGGGCTGGCGCTCGCGCACTTCGCCCAGCAGCCCCGCGACGGTGGCGCGGGTGAGCAGGGTCGAGGTCTCGCTGCGCACGATCTCGCCGAAATGCGTGACCATCAGCGTGATCGGATCGATGATCGTATAGCCCGAATCGCGCGCGGCCTGGGCCTCGTTCTCGGCGATCCAGAAGGCGGGCATGCCGAAGGCCGGGTCCACCGTTTCCTCGCCGGCGAGCCGGCCCTTGGCGCCCTGGTTGGCGATCGCCAGCACCCGCTCGGGCTGGACCTCGGTAGCGCCGTAGCGGGCCCCGAACAGCCGCACCTCATATTCGAAGCTGCCCAGCCCCTGGCCGTCGACGAGCTTGACCGCGGGAAAGCCGATGCCCAGCTCCTGCTCCTGGGCGCGGCGCAGGCCGGCGAGGCGCTCGAGGATGAGGGCGCCTTCCTTTTCCCACGCCCGGCCGAGTTCGGCGCCGAAGCGGATCTCGACCGCGGGCACCGGCGCGGTGCCGGAGGCCATCGTCTCGTCGGTCGCGTCCTCGTCCGTGCCGCCCTGCGCAGCGGTGCGGCGACGCAGGCGCCACCATGCGAAGCCGGCGGCCGCGCCGATCAGCAGGATCGGCCATTTGGGCATGCCCGGCATCAGCATCAGCGCGAGCAGCACCGCCGCGACGATCAAGGGGATGCGCGGTTCGGACGCGAGCTGGCGGAAGACCTCGGTGGAAAGCTGCCGGTCCGCCGCCGAGCGGGTGACGATGATGCCGGTGGCGATCGAGATGATCAGCGCGGGCAGCTGGGTGGCGATGCCGTCGCCGATGGTCAGCAGCGTGAAGTGCTGCAGCGCCTCGGGCCATTCCATGCCCATCTGGCTGACGCCGACGATCCAGCCGGCGATGATGTTGATCAGCAGGATGATGATGCCGGCGATCGCGTCGCCCTTCACGAATTTCGAGGCGCCGTCCATCGCACCGTAGAAGCTCGCTTCCTTTTCCAGCTCCTCGCGCCGGCGCACCGCCTCCTTCTGGTCGATCAGGCCCATGTTGAGGTCGGCATCGATGCTCATCTGCTGGCCCGGCATCGAATCGAGCGTGAAGCGCGCTGCGACTTCGGAGACGCGCTGGGCGCCGCTGGTCACCACGACATATTGGACGACGACGAGGATCGAGAAGACGACCAGGCCGATCACGAAATTGCCCTGCACCGCAAAGGCGCCGATCGATCCGATCACATCGCCGGCATTGCCGCCGGTCAGGATAAGGCGGGTCGCGGCGACGTTGAGCGACAGGCGATAGAGCGTCGCGACAAGCAGCAGCGAGGGGAAGGTGGAGAATTCCACCGGCTTGCCGACATAGAAGGTCAGCAGCATGATCGTCAGCCCCAGGCCGAAATTGATGATGATCGCCAGGTCGAGAAAGGCCGGAGGGATCGGCACGAACAGGATCACGAGGATCGCGATCGTCGCTCCGACGAGCGCCAGGTCCTTCTGGTTGCGGAACAGCTTGTCGAACATCATGCGGTTTCCGAAGGGTGCGAAGCGCGGCGGAGCGCGATGTAGAGCTCGGCCACTGCCTCATAGGTGGAAGGGGGGATCGCGCCGCCCGCCTGGCAGGCGCGGAAAAGGGTGCGCGCGAGCGGTGGCCGCTCGAGGATGGGGATGCCCAGGCGGAACGCCTCTTCCTTGATCGCCAGCGCGAAGCGGTTGCGGCCCTTGGCCGAGACTTCGGGCGCGATCATCCGTTCGGCATCGTAGCGCAGCGCCACGGCGAAATGCTCGGGATTGACCACCACCAGGTCCGATCCCGGCACCGCGCCCAGGCCCTCGCTCTGCTTGACGAACTCGGCATGGAGCTGCTTGCGCTTCTGCTTGATGCGCGGATCGCCCTCGCGGTCCTTGGCCTCGCGCGTGACTTCGCGCCGGCTCATCCGCATCTGCTTGAGGAACTCGCCGCGCACCAGCACCTGGTCGAGGATGACGAAGCCGATCGCGATCGCGATGAACACGAAGATCAGCCGCAGCCCGGCGCCGGCAAGCGCTTCGGCCAGCCGTTCGCCGTCGCTCGCGGCGATCGCGAAGCGGGCGATGGCGTCCTTGACGACGAACCAGGCGGCGATCGCATAGACCGCCGACTTGAGCACCGTCTTCAGCGTCTCCTTCAGCATCCGCATCGAGAAGAGCCGCTTTAGGCCGGTGGCGGGGTTGAGCCGGTTGAAGTCCGGCTTGAGCGGCTGGGCCGTGAACATCAGCCCGCGCAGCTGAAGGATCTCGAGAAAGATCACCACCGCCATGATCGTGCCGCCGAGCAGCGCAAGCGGCTGGATCGCGGCCCAGGCGATGGTGCCGATCATCGCCTGGGCCTGTTCGGGATCGCCCGCCCGGTCGATGCCGGCGGAAAAGGCCTTGCGCATCAGCTCGGCGATCTCGCCGACCATCGTCGGCCCCGCCACCGCGCCGAACCCCGCCAGCGCGACCAGCCCGCCCAGGAAGCCGAGTTCCGCGCTGCGGGCGACCATGCCCTTCTCGCGTGCCTTCTTCAGCTTGAAGGGTGTCGGTGCCTCGCTGCGATTCTGCTCCTGCTCGGCCATGTCAGATCAGCCGCGGCATGGTTTCGAGCGCGGTTCGCATCAGCCGGGCGAAGAGCGCGCCGGAGAAGGAAAGGGCGAGCGGCAGCGCCGCGATGGTGGCGAGCGCCTTCACCTGGAATCCCAGGAGCAGCACGTTCATCTGCGGCAGGGTGCGCGACAGGAAGGCGACGATCAGGTCGAGCAGGAACAGCACGAGCAGCACGATCCCCGCCAGCCCGATCGCCATCAGGAACACCGTGCCCATATATTCGATCAACGGCGCCGGGTCGCCGCCCAGGCTCGCGGCACCCAGCGGGACCTTCTCGACCGAGGCGGCCCAGATCGCGAGCAGGTCCCCGGGCGCGCCGATCGCGAAGAATATCGCGGCACCGGCATAGGCGAAGAACGTACCGGCCAGCGGCATTTGCGCGCGGGTGGTGGGATCGACCAGCACCGCCAGTCCGAACCCGGCCTGGATGTCGATCGCGCGCCCGGCAGTGAGCAGGGCCGCGAAGGCGAGCTGGAGCGCGAGCGCGAGCGATATGCCCAGGAAGAGTTCGCCCAGCACGACCACCGGCAGGCCGGCATCCCAGAAGGGCGCGCGCCAGGTCGCGTCCGGATTGCCGGAAACGAGCCAGGCGGAAAGGGTGATCGCCAGGATCAGCCTTATCATCGCCGGAATGCGCAGCAGCGTGAAGGGCTGGGCGAAGCTCAGCGTCGGCGCGATGCGCAGGCTCAGCAGCAGCACCGCCACCGCCTGGTCGGTCAGGTCGCCCATGATCAGCTCGCGAGCGTGGGGATCACCAGGTACAGGCCACGCGCGAAATCGGTGATCCGCGCGATCATCCATGGCCCGAGCAGGATGAGCAGCATCGCCGCCACGAGCAGCTTGGGCACATAGCTCAGCGTCATTTCCTGCATCTGCGTCGCGACCTGCAATATGCTGATCAATACCCCGACGACGAGCGTGGCGAGCAATACGGGGCCCGCAACGATCAGGCAGTTCCACAACATGTCGTCGAGCAAATTGAGCGCGCGGTCGGCTTCCACGAAATCCCCCCGGATTTTCCGATTGCCGCGCCGAATCGACGATTCGGCGCGGATTCGTTAACTATAATCCACACGGATCCGCGCCAAAGCAAATAGCTTTGAATTCAACGGCTTTGGTTCAAATTTCCGGGAGGCCTTCAACCGCCCGCCGGCGAGGGGCGCGCCGGCAACGGCGCCTGGCCGTGCAGGCAGGCTATGATGGTGGCGATGACCGTGCGGGTCTCGTCGGGGTCGCGAACCTGGATGGCATCGATGCCGGTCCGGCGCGCGGGCTCGTCGTTGCCGCCGGGATACAGGGCGTCGCCGACGAACAGCATGTCGGCAATGGGGATGCCGCTCTCGCCGGCGAGCCTTTCCAGGCCATGGGCCTTGTCGATGCCGCGGCGCGTCACGTCGATGGAAGTCGTGCCGCCGAGCCGGATCGACAGATCGGGCAGCAGGCGCTGCAACTCGGCCTGCAGGGCGGTGCGCTTGCTCCGGTCGGGATCCCATTTCGCCTTGGCTTCCAGCGGCGCGTCCTGGCCGAGCCCGGAAAAGGTGAGCTGGCTTCCGCGATCCTCGATCCGCTCGCCCCAGATCTTCTCCGGGGGGAGAGAGGCCTTGCCGAGCGCCTGGTCGAACGCGGCGAGGATTGCCGTTCGTTCGGCATCGCTGAAGCGCTCGGCATAGACCTCCCGCCATTCGCCGGCATGGCGATAGAGCTTGGTGCCGGTCGTCGGCATCAGCCACAGGCCCCGCCGGCGCGTGCCGACGGGCAATCGCTCCGCCACCTGATGCCGGAATTGCGGCCAGTCGCCGCCGGAGATCACGGCCGCATCGACGATATCGAGCAGCCGCGCCAGCAGGTCGGCCATTTCGCGCGTGAGCATCTGCTTGCTCTCGGCGAGCGTGCCATCGAGGTCGAAGGCGACCAGGCGCTTCATTCGCCCGGCTCCGAAACGGGGTTCCTCATGTCCGGGAAGCAGGATGTCTTCATGGTGCGGCAATCGATTCGACCGAGCGATGGTTCCGCGGCCATCGTCCCTCCGCAAGACCCTCTCGATCCGTGAACCAGAGGTGGAGCGCGGTTTGGCGGGGAAGGCAGCCCGTGCCTTCCCCCCTTGTTGCTCGGGCCTCGGGGCTGGCGCTTCCCCTATTGGCCCAGGCGATAGGAGACCGAGAGGAAGCCGAGCGGTTGGGTCTTGTGGACGACGATCGGGCTGTCCTTGACCTTCCCGAGCAATGTGGTGACGCCACCGGTGGCGGCGAGGCTGATGCGGTCGGTCAGGCGATATTGGGCGGTCAGCATGGCCGAGGCGTCGTTGAGGCCGCTGCCCGGGCGATATTGCCGAAGGCCCGAGGCGCGGGATTGCGCGGCATTCACTCCGAAATACCGGTCGTTATGCTTCCTGTCGGCCCAGCTTGCCGCGATCGTGGGAACGAGCATGAAGCGCGACGAGACGAAGACCGGCCGGGAGAGGCTGGCATCCGCGATGACGCCCTTGGTGCCGCCGGCGAAGCCCTTGGTTGCTCCGATCGTCGCGACGAAGCCGGCGGCCTTGAGGCTCATGAAGCCGCGGGCCCCGGCGCCGAAGGAGAGCTCGCCGATTCCCTTGGGCGCGTCCTTGCTGCGATAGCCGGGCATCATCGTCACGCTTGCCCCGATGGTGACATGGTCCGTGTCAACGGCGTTGACGCCTATGCCGTTGCGCAGGTTGGCGAAGAAGGGTCCCCATGCGATATCGATCACCGGGAGGGGCATGACGCGATAGTCGTCGGCGCCCTGATAGGCCGGGGCATAGCCTGCGCCGATACCGAGTACGAAATGGTCGCGGTTGCGCTCCGGCTGCGGTTGCGGCTGGATCTGTGCCTGGGACTGCGCCGCCGCCGGGATGCCCGAGAAGGTCAGGATCGCCGTGGCGATCGCGAGGCAGAAGGGCGTGCTGATTGGACTGTTCACAGATACTCTCTCAAGAATGGCACCGCGGGGCTCGCGGGCGCGGTTGGGGATGGGATGGGAGGCGTTCCGGGCGCGAGGCCGTCGCCAGCCGGTGAAGATCGTTCGCCAGCCTCGGGCAGCGCCCGCGAGGGAGCGCATCGCGCCGCCTTGCCGGAAGCCTGCTTGCGCGATGACGGCTTCGATCGCGGCAATCTGTCGCGGATCATAGCCGGCGCCGTGGATGCGCTCGCGCTCCGCCGCGGCCACGCCCCGGCCGTGAAGGCGATACAGGATCGCATAGCGGCGAAGCGCCTCTAGGCGCGGGTTCGCCAGGGGCGAATGGGGGGGCGGGCCAAACGGGTAGAGCGCGAATCGCTTCTTCGGCAGAATGCTCGACAATGGATCGCGGCAGGCGAGTGCGAGGACCGTGACTTCCAGGCTCGTCAGCGTTTCGTTGCGCACCGTTCGTCTCCTTTCCTGCCTGAGACACCGGCGCCTTCGACCACCCTCATCAAAAAAACGGCAGGCTCGCGTACCGGCCGATCGCGGCTGTTCGTTACGCTCTCGGCAACGGATTGTTCGCGGTCTGCTCCGGGGCTAGTAACGCCGCATGTCGGACGACGAGCGCGATGGGCAGAGTCTCGCCGGTGGCGGTCTGGTTCGGACCTTCACCGAGACTCGCTCCGCATTGGCGCGCTATCTCTCGCTGCGTGGAGCGACCGCGGACGAGGCCGACGACATTCTCCAGGAGGTGCATCTCAAGCTCCTGGCAGAGCGTATCGGCCCCGTCGCCGAGCCGCGCGCCTATCTCTATCGCATGACGAACAACCATTTCCTCGGGTGGCGCCGCTCTGCGGGGAGGCGGGTGCGGCGCGAGGAGGATTGGGTCGACGCGCATAGCGGGGAGGAGCGGGAAATCGACGAGCAGCCATCGGTCGAGGCGCATCTCATCGCCCGCGAGCAGCTCGCGCTGCTGCAGCGCGTGCTCGACGGACTGCCGGACCGGACCCGCACCATCTTTCGCCGCTTCCGGATCGATGGCGAACCCCAGCGCCGGATCGCCGCGGATATCGGCATCAGCATCAGCGCTGTCGAAAAGCATCTGGCGCGCGCCTATGAAGCCATCGCGGCCGCAAAATTCCGGCTTGATGGGGATGGCGGCGATCCGCGGCATCTCAGGATCGAGAGAGGTCGTCATGACATCTGAGGCACAAGGCAGCGCGCGCGCCCGCGCCATCGAATGGCACATCCGCCTTCGCCACGGTGACCATGCGGCATGGGAAGCGTTTGCGGAGTGGCTGGCCGAGGACCCGGTCCATGCGGCGCTCTATGACGAGATCGAACAGGCCGACCTGGCCCTGGAGCCGCTGTTGCCCGCGGTGACCTTCCGGGAAGCGGCCAATGACACGGATATCGACGACCGGCGACAGAGCCCGCGCTGGCGCTGGTGGGGGCTCGGCGGCGGCGCGGCGGCTGCGGCGGTTGCGGCGATGCTGGTTCTGGTCCCTCAAGCCACCAACAGCCGATACGAAGTGGCGACCGGTCCGGGACAGCGCAGGACCATCAGCCTGGAGGCGGGAACCCAGGTCACGCTCAACGGCGCGACGCGCATGCGGTTCGACCGCAAGGATCGGCGCTTCGCCGCGCTCGAGGCGGGGGAAGCGCTCTTCCAGGTCCAGCATGACGGCGCCAGGCCGTTCACGCTCGAGGTCGCGGGCCGCAGAGTCGTGGACGTGGGAACCGTGTTCAACGTCGTGCGCGACGCCCGTGCCGTCCGCGTGGCGGTTGCCGAGGGCAAGGTCCTGTACGAGTCCAAGGGGCGAACGATTTCCCTGGATGCCGGACAGGCGGTGCTCGATACATCCTCGGCGGAGGCCCCCAGGGTGTCTCGAACCGCAATCGGCTCCGTCGGGGCATGGCGGAAGGGGCGGCTGGTCTATTCCGGAGAGCCCCTTGCGCAGGTGGCGGCCGATCTCGGCAGGGCGCTCGGCATGCGCATCACTCCGGCACCCGACGTCGCCGATCGCCCGTTTTCCGGTACGATTGCCCTGCGCGGGACAGGGCCCGCCGAGCTCGAGCGCCTGACGCCGGCCCTGAACGTGACGTTCAGGCCGGACGCCGGCGGCTGGACGATGACTGCCGCCGGTGCGGAGCGTTAGATGGGCGGCTTTCGCCGCGACTTCCATTCTCGGTATCGATGCCGCCCATGCGCAGCGATTCGACGTTGCGCCCGGTCGCCTCGGCGATGTTGCGGCTGCCCTGGGCGAGCAGGGCGGGGCTACCATCGCGGTGACCGACCCGGATCTGGCCGCCAGGCGATCCCCCGGAGTCAGGGGCAATTTCCCCCTGCGCACCGCGCTCGACCGCGCCTTGCGAGGCACCGGCACGCAAGCGATCTTCTATGATCGCAATACCGTCCGCATCGTGCGGAAGCGCCTCCCGGCGAAGAAGGCCGAGAAACGAGTGCCGCCACCCGCTCCGCCGGTCGAGCCCGATTGGGCTCCCGAGATCGTCGTCACCGCCAGCAAGCAGTCCATCCCGATCGACAGCTATCCGGGATCGGTGAAACTCGTGGCGCTGGATCCCGGCTGGGTGGCGCGCAATGCCGCCGGGGGTACGGCCGCGATCACGAAGCTGCTGCCCTCGGTCGGGTCCACCAATCTCGGCTCGGCACGCAACAAGCTGTTCATCCGCGGCATTGCGGACAGCAGCTTCAACGGCCCGACCCAGGCCACCGTGGGCCAGTATCTTGGGGACGTCCGGCTCAACTACAATGCGCCGGACCCGAACTTGAACCTCTATGACATGAAGCGCATCGAGGTGCTGGTGGGGCCGCAGGGCACGCTCTACGGCGCGAGTTCGCTGGGCGGCATCATTCGCCTCGTTCCCAACGAGCCGGATACGCATACGCTGTCGACGACGGTTTCTGCCGGGGTCAGCGGCACCCGGTTCGGCGGCATCGGCGGCGATGGCGCCACGATGCTCAACGTGCCGATCGCGGATGGCCGGGTCGCCGTCCGCTTCGTCGTGTTCGCGACGCGCGAGGCAGGGTATATCGATGCTCCCGCGCGCAAGCGGCGAAACATCAACAACACGACCAGCTATGGCCAGCGCCTGGCCGGGCGCGTCGAGGATCTGTGGGGCTTCTCCGTCGATTTCGGCACCGCCACCCACAACACCTCCACTCAAGATGGGCAATACACGCTCCGTGGCGATGCGCCGCTGACTCGGGACAACGCGATCGCCCAGCCTTTCAGGAACACCTATTACCTGACCTATCTCACCGCGCGGCGGCGGCTCGGGCGCGCCGAGCTGGTTTCGACCACGTCGATCGTGCGCCACGACCTGCGGACCATTTTCGATGCGACGGGCCATGACGGCTCCGGCGCGACCGCGCGATACGAGGAAAACAACAACATCACGCTCTTCAACCAGGAAACGCGGCTGTCCGGCGGCGGCGGGCGCTTCCCCTGGGTGGTCGGCATTTCGAGCATCTACAACATCAGCGCATCGTCCCGCTCGCTCGGGCCTCCCGAGGCGCCCGCGCGGATCGCGGGCGTCGTCAACCGGCAGGCGGAGGCGGCCATCTTCGGCCAGCTCTCGAGGCCGTTGTTCCGTCGCCTTACCGGCACGATCGGCGGCCGAGTCACGTTCGCGCGCAGCGTCGGCAATCTGCTCGACAGCCCGGTGGAGAAGTCGAAGGAGCCGTTCATCAACGAGCTGCGCTTCTCGCCGACCCTCGCACTGGACTGGCACCCGAGCGGGAAGTTCTCGGCCTTCCTCCGCTATCAGCAGGGATATCGCGCCGGCGGCCTGGCCGTGGCACCGTCCGGATCCGCACTGGAATCCCGGAAGTTCGCGACCGACGACCTGATCATGAGCGAGTTCGGCATTCGCCTGGGCAACCAGGAGCGGGATCGCCTGTCGGTCCGCGCCGCCTTGTTCTATGCCGACTGGAACAACATCCAGGCCGATCTCATCGACCGTTCGGGCCTTCCCTATACCGCCAATATCGGCAGCGGGAGGATCTATGGCCTGGACGGCGATATCGTATGGCGTGCGTCGCCGGACCTGACGATCACCGCATCGGCCTTCCTGAACAACAGCGAGCTCTACGCGCCCGCGCCGGAATATGTTGCCCCGGGCGAGCGGACCCTGCCGAACGTGGCGCGCAACGGTGCGCGCGCCGTTGCCGCCTGGCGGCACGAGATCGCGTCGGGCATCACGCTCAGCGGCGAGGCCTCTCTGCGCCATGTCGGCGCGTCACGGCTGGGGGTCGGGCCGCTGCTCGATATCCCGCAGGGGAATTATTCCGTGGGCGACGTCGGCAGCCGATTGGGCTTTGGCAGGTTCGGCGTTTCGCTGGACGTCACGAACCTCGGCGATGTCCGCGGCAACAGCTTCGCCTTCGGCAACCCGTTCGGCCTGGCCCAGCGCAATCAGATGACTCCGCTGCGGCCACGGACCATTCGCCTGGGCCTCGACGCGCGCTTCTGAGGGTTCCGCCACCCTATTCCGGCTCGACCGCGGGCCGATCCTTCGTGCCTTCGGCGCGATTGGCCCCGGGCAGCCAGCTTCGCAGCATGGGCAGATAGGTCAGCGGCAGCAAGGCGATGTGCGCGGCGATGGTGAGTGCGGCCACCAGCGCGATCGCGCGCGAAGTATCCGATCCGGCTCCCAGCGCGAATATCGTCGCGCCGGCGAACAGCGCATCCTTGTTCGGGAAGAGCGGCAGGCGCGAGAGCATCAGGCGGATCGTCGCGAGCAGCAGCAGCCAGGCTATCGTCGCCTGCGGAACCAGCACGTGCCACATCACCGTGAGCAGGAGAATCGAGAAGAGCAGCCGCAGCAGGTGGGCGGCGAAGATCCGCCAGAGCTCCCGGTGCGACAGGCCGAACAGCGCATTGCGGAACAGGAAGATCGCCAGCGACATGAATGTCACCAGCCCGATGGATATGCCCAGCGCCCGCAGCCAGCCGGCATCGATCAGCGACCAGAGCATCGGGGCCGTTGCCGCCATCATCGCCAGTGTCGCGACGTTTCCGGCGGCGGCGGAGAGAATCGCCACGTCCTTGACCGCGGCAGCCGCATTCGCGCCGCCCCCATGCTGGCGCACCCATAGATAGAGCTGCGCGTCGCCCGAATAGCCGAGCAGCAGTTCGTTCGCGATCTGCTTGCGCAGCAACGGCAGCATGCCGCTCGGCGGGAGGTGCCAGAGCTCGCGATAGATCAGCCACTCCACGCCCGGAACAAGGAGGTAGGAGGCAATGAAGGCGACCCAGAACAGCGGATCGCCGGGCGTGGATCGCAGCAGATCGGCGAAATCCAGCCCGCGGACGGCGAACACGATGGCGCCCAGCGTGACGATGGACAATGCGATGCCGAGCCAGCGCAGCACGCGCTGGCGCCGCGGGTGCGCGTGATCGGGGCCGGGATCTCCGGTTGTTGGGGCGGTGTCCGTCATGGGATCGTCCGTCTCACCAATTGACGGTCATGCCAAGCCGTGCGCTGCGCGGCCGCAGCGGCGTCGCCTGATCGCGCACGACGAGGGTGAAGGGGTTGCCGAAGGCGAACCGATTGGCCGCGGCATTCAGGAGATTGTCGACGTCCAGCGACAATTCGATCCGGCCGATGCGCGCGCCTGCCGACGCCCCGATGACCCAGTAGCGGCCCTGGCTGATGTCGAGGAAATCGCCCGTGCCCAGCACCGAGCGGCCGACATAATTGGCAGTCACGCCGAAGCGTGGCGCGAAACGGCGCGTGGGTGCGCTGTAGGAGAGGCTGGCGACGGCGGCGAGCGGGGGGGTTTCCGGAAGGCGGCGGTTGTCGCGCTTCGAGGCGTTGGCGATCGGCCCGATGACCCGGTTGGCGGTGAAGAATATCGATCCGCCGGCATGGAGACCGCTGACCGGCACCCAATCGAAATTGGCTTCGATGGCGCGGATCCGGGCGTCGCCGATATTCGCCGTATAGGGCTGGCCGCGCTGGGTGATCAGATCGGCCTGGATATTGCTCCAATGCGCGGTCGACAGATCCAGCGAGAAGGCGAGGCCGGTGGGGCCGGCGCGCAGCTTGCGAATGCCGATTTCGCCCACCTGGATAACGTCCGAGAGATAGTCCGCGACCCGGCCGGTGCCGGCCGCGACGGCAAGGCCGCCGGTGCGGTAGCTCGTCTGGAAGCGGCCGAACAATGCCAGTGTGGGAGCCAGCCGCCAGGAGAAGGCGAGGGTGGGGTCGACCCGGTGCGTCGAGCGCCCCTTGGTGAAACTGCCGCCGCGTGGCGTGCTGGAGGGCTCGCCGTCATTCCGGCCCATGGTGGCGCGCGCGCCAAGGGTGAGGGAAATATCGTCGAACACCGCGAAGCTCGCTTCGCCGAACAGAGAGGCCGCCCGCGACACATTGGTGACGCCGATCAGCGACCGGTCGGTGGCCGAGATCTCGAGCGCGCGCGAGAGGATGTCGCGATCGCTGACCAGCGTGAAGCCAGCCACCCAGGAATTGCCGTTGCCGAGCGAACGCGACAGGCGGGTTTCGTGGCTGACGAGCAGCTTGTTGCGGTCGGCGCGATACTGGGTGGTGGGGCCCGATCCCCGCGGCGACGCGTCGAACTGCTCGACCGAATGCTGCGCGACGATTCCGTTCGCGATGATCAGGCGCAGTCCGCTGTCCCAATCCTTCGAAGCGACGACTCGCCCCAGCCAGAGCGCGCTGTGGAAGGGCTGGGCGAGGCGCGAGTAGCGCACCAGCGGCTTTCCCGCGACGTCCGAATACTGGCCGTCGCGCATGTCGATCGATTGGATCGCACCGCTCGCTTCGACTCGCCAGCCGTTGCCAGGGTCCAGGCGCAAGGCCAGCCGCCCGCCGACGGTGTCGATGCGATTGGTGTTGTGCAGGCCCCGCTTGGCGTCATCGATATAGCCGCCGTCGCGCACCCGATAGGCAACGGCGCGCAGGCCCAGCCTGTCGCGTATCACCGGCATGTTGACGATCCCGGCCAGATCGAACCCGGGCTCGCTATGGTCGGTGGCGGTCGCCCCGCCGATCATCGACGCGGACGTATCGGTCACGCTGGCCGGATTGGAGGTCAGCCGGATCACGCCGCCGATCGCTCCCGAGCCGTAGAGCGTGCCCTGTGGCCCCTCGAGCACCTCGACGCTGCGCATGTCGTAGAGGCGCAATCCCGCGTCCGGGCCGGAATAGTTCAGCTGGACGTCATCGAAATAGACGCTGGTCGGCGATTGGGTGCTGCCGTTGAAGCTGCTGTCGGCCACGCCCCGGATGAAGACCTTGTTGCGGCCGGGGCCGAGCAGGGTGCTCTGCAGGATCGGGGTGGAAGCGGCGATGTCCGACAGGCTGTTTCCCGAGGGGGCCGGGATCTCGCTGCCGCGCAGCATGGTCAGGCTGCCCGGATAGCGAAGGAGCGGCACGCGTTGCTTGTTCGCCTCGACCACGATCTCGTCGGATTCCGCGGGCTCCGTGGCGGGCGCCGGCGCGGGCTTCGGTCTCTGCTTCGGTCGCGACGGGGCGGGGGCGGGGGCGATTCGCGCACGCACGATGCGGTATCCATGGCTCGCGCGTTCCGCCTTGTAGCCGGTGCCCGCGAGCAGGCGGGAAAGCGCCGTGGCCAGATCGGGGACGCCGCTGACCGCAACGGTCCGCACGCGTGACAGTCCGGCTTCGGTGCTGATGATTTCCACGCCGGTCTGGCGCGAAAGCATCAGCAGCGCCTGGTCGAGCGTCGTCGCCGGTATCGACAGCGTGGTCCGCTGCGCGCGTGCGGGCGAGGACGGCAGCGCCAGCAGCAGCGCGAACGCCGGCGCCCATGCCACGGCTCTATGGCGCCTCCGACAATATCCAGCGATTGCCCTCACGTCGCGACGTTGCCCCGATCAGTTCGGCCAGATGCGGTACGTCGCGATCGGCAGCTCCGGTGAAGCGGACCATGCCCGTAAAGGGTTTGTTGGACAAGTTCGGGGCAAGTGCCAATTCGGTACCGTAGAGGCGCGTCAGCGCGGCCGCGACGTCGCCCACCCGCGCTCCGTCGAAGGACAGGCTGCCCGTGCGCCATCCGCCCACCAGCTCCGGCGCCAGGCGCGAGCGGGCGATCCTGCCGCTGCCCCTGTCGAGCGCTACCGCATCGCCGGCGCCGAGGCGCAGTGCCTCGCGCTCCGGCGCGACCATGACCGAACCCTCGGCCACGGCGACATGGATCCGCGTGTCGGCCACGGCGAGATCGAACACCGTGCCGAGATCGCGCACCGCGACGCCGGCGGCGTCGACCGTGAACGGCCGCGCCGGGTCATGGCGCACATGGAACACCGCTTCGCCGCGCTCGAGCGAGGCGAAGCGGTCGTCGGCACGGTCGAGCCTGATCGCGGTGCCGCCGCCGAGCTCGATGCGCGTGCCGTCCCCAAGCGTCACCGTCTTGCGCTCACCATTCGCCGTGGCGACGACATAGGCGCTCGACGGCGGCTTCAGCAGACCCGGCTGGAGCGCCACCACCGAAAGGGCGGCGGCGACTGCACCGCCCGCGCCGAGCGCCCACCACCAGCGGCGTGGCCCGGCCGGGTTGTCGTTGTCGGCAACGGGCGCGGGCGCTGCGGAGAATGTCGCCGCGTCGAGCAGCCGGTCGCCGGCCGCCAGGCGGTCATAGGCTTCGGCGTGCGCGGGGTCCGCCTCGAGCCAGGCGACGAACGCCGCCCAGCCGGTTTCGTCCGCCTCGGCGAGCCGCAGGTGCCAGGCGATCGCCTGGTCGACGATGCTCACTCGGTCAGCCGTCATTGCTGCCCCCTTTCGTCTCGCCCGAGGCATCGGGCTCCGACAGCGAATCGTGAATCCTGCGATAGGCGCGCGCCAGCAGCTTCTCGACGCCGCTCACGCTGATGCCCAGATGCTCCGCGACTGCCCGTTGCGGCTGCTCCTCCAGCCTGAACATGCGCAGCGCCGTCGCCATACGTTCGGGCATCGCGGCGATCGCCCGTTCCAGCGCCCGCCGATCGTCGGCCGCGGCGATCGCCCCTTCCGGGTCGGCGACCGCCGCAGGCGGAGGCTGCACCGCCAGCCACGCGCCGTCGCGCGCCACGCGCCGCGAGGCTGCTATGCGGCGATCGGTCGCATGGTTCGCGGCCATCCGGTACAGGAAGGCCGCGGGCTGCGCGATCGGCGCCTGAACATGGTCGAGCTTCAACCATAGGTCCTGGAGTGCGTCTTCGGCATCGTCACGGCTACCCAGCCGCGCGGCCAGAAGCCGCCGCAACATGGGCCGCTGCGCAATGAAACTGGCCTTCAGATCTTCTTGCGACACTTCCGCGCCGACCCTCCGCTCGTCCGGGGAACGCCATCCCGGCGCGCGCAGCCATGTCGGCGATCGGGAGTTTGATCAAGGTCTCCGCTTCACGGCACCGCGCGCCGGCGATCGTGTCATCCGCGCGCGCGCCGGCGCCAGGGTGGCACATCACCAGATGCATGCCGCGTCCGCCGCGCAGGAAGCGGTGGAAGAGCACGGCATAGTCCCGGGCGAAATCATAATGGCCGCCAAAGCTGTCGTTGGTCGCGATGCCATAGGCGGCGGCGGCACGGCGGAAGCCCCGCGTATGGAAGCTGCTGCCGATCGCCTTGCCCAGGAAGGGGCGCTGCACCATCGAGGAGAGCCGATCCGAACAGGCACGGACCCAGCTCTGGGGCGCGCGGCAGGCGACTTCGGCGAGCACGATCTCGCGTATGCCGGGCAGGGCATGCGCATGCTGGTGGCCGTCGACGAAATCGGGCGCGCGGCCCATCGCCTGGACGAACGCGGCGAACTGCGCGCGGATCTCGTCGGCGATCTCGCCGAACGGCAGGTTCCAGCGCGCCGCCCGGCGCTGAAGCGTGTTGATGTCGGGCAGCACGCCGCGCGGCGCGAGTTCCGGCATCGGCGTAAGCGGCCGCTCGCCGGTCAGGGTGAGGTGCAGGCCGATCTGGACATGCGGCGGCACCGTCCGGAGCAGCAGGCTGTCCTCGTGCCAGCCGGGCATGCCGGTCATGCAGCTGATGGCGTTGAGCTTGCCGGCCTTGGCGAGGTCGACGATGGTCTCGCTCACTCCCCGCGAATAGGCGAAATCATCAGCGCACAGAATGAGTCGGGACAAGCTCGGTCTCCTCGATCTGCTGGAACTGGCGCTCGCGGATGCACTGGCTGAGCAGCCGGCGCCGGCGCAGCCGCCTGGAAAGGAAGGAATAGAAGAACCAGTCGCCGGCCCAGGGCGCGGCGGCGGAATAGACGATCCGCTCGAACAGGTTCCAGCGGATCGAGTGGCGGTCCCGCTCGCGGGGCGAGGGCATGCACCACAATGCCTCGGAATAGAGCATCGTGCCCTTGCGCATCATGCGGTGGATCACTTCGTGATCCTCGAGCACGAAGTTCCAGCGATCGGGATCGAAGCCGCCCACGGCGCGCAGCGTCGCGGTGCAGAAGGCCTGGCCGGCGCCGCCGGTGTGCGACTGGCGCGGCAGCAGGCGTGCGGCCATGCGGATCGTCCCGGCCCGCGCCGCGCGGTCGTCCGCGCTCGCGCCGGGGTCGACGAAATAGGCCCCCGCGGTAACGCAATTGCGCCGCGAGAGCAGCTCTTCCGCGGTCGCGAGATAGTGCGGCGGATAGAGCGTATCGGCGTCGCAGGTCGCGGTCCAGCGGGTGCGGGACCAGCGGAACCCGGCACGCAGCGCCGAGACCTTGCCGGGCGTGCGCTCGGTGACCAGCATATGGTCGAGGCCGTGCCTGCGCGCCGCCGCTTCGGCGACGGCCGCGCTGCCGTCGGTCGAGCCATTGTCGACCAGGATCAGCCGGAAGGGCACGATCTGCCGCGCGAGGCTGGCGATCGTGCCGGGCAGGAGCTCCCGCTCGTTGAAGAAGGGAATGATCACCGTCCAGTCCGCGACCGCATCTTCCGCTGTGCGGCGCATCGATGGCGGCAATGCGCGTTCCAGATCGACGTACATATTCCGTCCCCACCCCCGGCAACTGGCGAGATCGAGCGCGGCGGCGGATTTCCCCGCTCGGCGCCGCATTCGCTCTCCCCGATACCGCCCTGACGACACCGCGAGAGGCGATCCCCACATGGCCTCCGGAAAATAGTTTCCATGACGGGGCAGGCCGAACCTCATAGGATCCGGCGGGGTCGAACCGGGAAAGGCCAGGGGGATGACGAGGGTGCAGGCGCGCCGGAACGCGGCGTGGTTCCTGATTCTGCTGATGTTCGCGGTGGCGGTGCGCTGGCGCGACTTCGGCAATCCGGCGATCCATGTCGACGAGCAATATTATCTGCTCGTCGGCGACCGGATGCTGCATGGGGCGCTGCCCTATCTCGACATATGGGACCGCAAGCCGGTCGGGCTGTTCCTCCTGTTCGCCGGCATGCGGCTGCTGCCCGGCGACGGCGTGCTTGCCTATCAGCTGGTCGCTACCCTGTGCGCGGCGTCGACCGGGCTGATCGTGGCGTTGGGTGCGCGGCGCCTGGGCGCGCGTCCGCTCGGCGCGTTGCTCGCCGCCTGTGCCTATGTGCTGTGGCTGTCCTTCCTGAGCGGGCGCGGCGGCCAGACGCCGGTCTATTACAATCTGCTGATGGCGGCGGGCGGGTATCTGGCCCTGTGCCTGCCCGAGCGGGCGCGGCGCCGGGAAATCGGTGCGATAATCGTCAGCGGTGCGGTCGCCTGCCTGCTCGCGGGCCTGGCCATCCAGATCAAATATACGCCGCTGGTGGAGGGGGCGTTCTTCGGGCTCGTCCATCTCTGGTATCTGCACCGGGCCGGCGCCCGGGTTGCCCTCACCGTCGGCGCCGCCATCCTGTGGGGCGCGCTCGGGATCGCGCCGACGCTGGCCGCGATCCTCTATTTCGAAGCGCTGGGCCCGGCGGCGTTCGACACGTTCTGGTTCTCCAATTTCGCTTCCATCGCCCTGCGCCGAGGCTATCCCGCCAGCAAGATCGCCGCGCGGCTGGCGGGAACGACGGCGCAGCTCTCGCCCTTCATCCTGGCTGCCATCCTCGCCCGCCGCTTCTCCGACCGGGGCGAGGCGCTGGCGGTCTGCCTCGCCTGGCTGGCCGCCGCGCTGATCGCCTTTGCGATGATCGGCGCGTTCTTCGATCATTATGCGTTGCCGCTGCTCGCGCCGCTGGCGATGATCGCCGGCCTTGCGCTGGGCGCGTCGCGGCTCGCGCAGGGCTTCATGGCAGTCGCCGCGCTCGCGCTGGCGGCCTTCCATCTATCGACCGAGCGCGACTATCGTGCGGGCATCTACGCGGCCGCGCGGGAGATCGAAGCGCATTCGCGTGCCGGCTGCCCCTATGTCTTCGCCGGGGATTCGGCGCTCTATGTCCTCGCGCACGCCTGTGTTCCCACGCGCTACGCCTTTCCCTCCACCCTGGCCTATGCCGCCGAGCAGGGCGCGACCGGAACCGACGAGGCGGCCGAGGTCCGGCGGATCATCGCGGGGCGGCCGCCCGTGATCGTCACGCTCGATGCGCCGCTCTCGCCCTGGAACGAGGACAGCAAGGCCGTGATCGATGCGGCATTGCGGCGCGACTATGCGCTCGCGCTGTCGCAGCCGCGCGAGGACGAGCGTCTCCTCGTCTATGTCCGCCGCGGCTTGCCGGCACGCCGATGAGGATTTTTCGCGGGCGGAAGTGAGAGTCGCTCCGCGCCGCGTCGTCTGACCCCCGAAGCATCATGGGGATGGCGGGGAATGCTCTGCATGCGGATTGGTATTGCCTTGGCGTTCGCCTGGGCCGCGATCGCCCTGGTGCCGGCGGCGAGCGCGCAGATCGGCGAGGATTCGGATTATTGCCGCAACGGCCGCGGACCGGCCATCCAGGTCAATGTCCAGGGCCTGAAGGATCGCAGCGGCGAGCTTTGGCTCGAGCTCTATCCGGCGAACAACACCGATTATCTGCGGGACGACACGGATCTGGTCGCCGAGGGGAAGGTTTTCCGCCGCACCCGCTCGCGGCTGCCCGCCGCGGGCGATGTGGCGATCTGCGTGCGTGTCCCGCAGCCGGGCACCTATGCGGTGCTGCTCCGGCACAACCGGGTCGGGCGCGACAAATTCTCCTTCTGGAGCGACGGTGCCGGCATACCCGCGAACCGGGCATTGGTGCGCAGCAAGCCGTCCGTCGAGCAGGCCAGGGTGGTCGCCGGCTCCGGGATCACGACCGTGAACGTTCAGATGCAATATCTGCGCGGTTTCGGCTTCTCGCCCCGTAGCTGAAGTGGTCGGCGGCATCTTCGATCGATATTGGGGCGCGAAGATCGCGGTCCGGTTCGCCGTGATCGTTGCGATCATCCCGGCGATCCTCGCCCTGGAAAACCTGCGCCGCCTGCTCGCGGAAGTGGAGAAGAGCAGCGACGCGATGGCGCTGCTGGTCCGGTTCAGCATCGCGCAGGTCCCCGAGCATCTGAACGCCGCGGTCCCCGTTGCGCTGATGCTGGCCTCCGCGATGGCGGTGCGGCAGATGATCCTGCGTGGCGAGTGGCAGATCGCCGCGGCCGCGGGCATGAGCCGGCTGCGCATCATGGCGGTTCCGCTCGCCTTCGCCGTGCTCGTCGCCGGCGCCCAGTTCGCGATCGGGTTCGCGCTGCGGCCCGCCGGCGAGCGGGCGCTCGATGGCATCTACCACGAGCTACAGGCCGGGGAGCACGGCTTGCCCCTGCCGGTCGGCCAGCCGATCGAGCTCGATGCGTCGACCACGATCTTCATCGGCGGAACCGGGAGAGGCGGCGAACGCCATCTCGAGGACGTCGTCGTTCGCCGCGGCGAGGACAGTTTCAGCGCGCCGCGCGCCGATATCGGTTTCTCGCCGGGCGGCGGCGTGCGATTGCGGCTTCGCCATGGCGTCGGCGTGATCGGTGCGGGGGCAGGCCAGGTCCGTGCGGTTCGTTTCGATCGGATGGACTTTTCCGGCCAGCCGCCCGCGACCGGCATGGCCGACAACGATGCGATGCACCGGTTCGATCTGCTTTCGGGCCCAGGCCTGCTGGAGAAGGCGCGCAACGGAACGCCCGCGGAGCGCCAATATGCGCTGACCGCGCTGGTGATGCGGGTGGACAGCGTGTTGTTCTGCCTGCTCATTCCCTGGTTCGCGGTTCCGCTGGGCAAACCGCCCCGGCGCAAGGAGAGCGCGGTCGGAATCCTCGTTTCGATCGTGCTGGTCGTGCTGCATCTGAAGCTGGCGGCATGGATCGAAGCCAATTTCGCCGCGCATATCCTTTTGGCCGAGGCGCTGAGCCTGGGCCTGTGGGTGGCGGCCGCCGCCGGGCTGATCCACCTCGAGCAGACCAGGGGCGAGGGAATCGTGGATGCGCTCATCGAGCGGGCGGCGGCACCGCTGCGGCGCCTGCGTCGCGCGCGATGGGGCCGCCGCGCGACTTCCCCCGTCGTCGTTGCGGAAGTCGTTCCCTTCTCCGTCAATGCCCGCCGTTCAGCCGCCCGCAGCAGCTTCGCGCCCGATCTGGAACTTGCCGCTTCGGACACGCCGGCTCCCAGGGTCGCCGCGCGGTGAAGTGACGCCGGGCCGGCGCCGCCTGCGATGGATCGAGCCAAGTCTTGCATCGATCCATCGCGGCTTTGGTTTGGACGGCATGTCGCGGACCCAATAGCTAGCGATCGAACCAAGACCCCCTCGGACGATGGGCGGCGACTAGGAGACGATCGTGACGAGCTGGAATCCGGTTGAAATGGCGCGCAGCCTTGGCGGGGGCCTCCTGTCCTTTCCGGTCACGCATTTCGATGCCGACGGCGCCTTTGCCGAGCATGCCTATCGCGAGCATTGCGCATGGATGCTGTCGCACGAGCTGTCGGGCCTGTTCGCTGCGGGTGGCACCGGCGAGTTCTTCTCGCTCACTCCGGCCGAAGTGGTTACCGTTGTCGCCGCGGCGGTGGCCGAGGCGGCGGGCAAGCTGCCCGTGATTTCGGGCTGCGGCTACGGCACCGCCATCGCCACCGAGATCGCCCGCGGCGCGGAAGGGGCGGGCGCGGACGGCCTGTTGCTGCTGCCGCCCTATCTGGTGGGATCGAGCCAGGAAGGGCTGGCCGCGCATATCGAGGCGGTGTGCCGTTCCACCGGCCTGGGCGTGATCGTCTACAATCGCGACAATGCGGTGGTGAACGACGATACGCTCGCCCGGCTGTGCGAGCGCAATCCCAACCTGGTCGGCTTCAAGGACGGGGTTGGCGATATCGAGCTGATGACGCGCATCTTCGCGCGGATGGGCGATCGGCTCACTTATGTCGGCGGTCTCCCGACGGCCGAGACCTTCGCGACGCCCTATCTCACCATGGGCGTGACCACCTATTCCTCGGCGATCTTCAACTTCATGCCGGAATGGGCGCTGGACTTCTATCGCGCCGTTCGCGCCGGCCGGCAGGACGAGGTGATTGCGCGGCTCAAGGCCTTCGTGCTGCCCTATATCGCGCTGCGCAACCGCGGCCGCGGCTATGCGGTGTCGATCGTCAAGGCGGGCATGCGCGTGGTCGGGCGCGATGCCGGGCCGGTGCGGACGCCGCTCACCGACCTCACTGCCGCCGAGCATGACGCCCTGCGCGCGCTGGTGGAGGGCGCCTCCGCCGCGTCCGCCGCCCACGCGGCGTGACAGGGCGCACGGAGGTGCGATAGACCCGGGAGCATGTTCGAGCTCAGCCAGCTCCGCTGCTTCGTCGCCGCGGCCGAGGAACTCCATTTCGGCCGAGCCGCACAGCGCCTGAACATGACCCAGTCGCCGCTCAGCCGGCAGATCCAGCTGCTCGAGCGCATTCTGGGCGTCATGCTGCTCGAGCGCACCAGTCGCCAGGTGAGCCTGACGCCCGCTGGCCAGGTCTTCCTGATCGAGGCGCGGCGCATCGTGCGGCTCGCCGAAAGCGCCTCGCTGTCGGCGCGGCGAGTCGCGCAGGGCGATGCCGGCAAGGTCGCGATCGGCTTTACCGCCGTCTCCGGCTATGGACTGGTCCCGCATATCGTCGCCAATGCGCGCGCGAGCCTGCCCAACATCGATCTCGATCTCCACGAGATGGTGAGCGGCGACCAGGTCGATGCGCTGCTCACCGGCCTGATCGATATCGGTTTCGTCCGCCCGCCGGTCGACAGGCACGAGTTCGACACGCTGTGCGTGCTGCGCGAGCCGCTGGTGGTGGCGCTGCCGCCCGGCGATCCGCGCCAGTCCCGTCCCACCTTCGAACTGGCCGATTTCGATAACGAGCCGCTGATCATGTATGCGCGGCAGGGCGCGGGCTATTTCCACGACATGCTGGTGCGGCTTTTCGACGATGCCGGCGTCTCGCCGCTCCATGTGCAGCACGTCACGCAGATCCATTCGATGCTCGGCCTCGTCCATGCCGGCCTTGCCGCCGCGCTGGTGCCGCAATCGGCATCGGGCCTGCATCTGATGGACGTGCAGTTCCGCGCGCTGCGCACCGATCCGGAAAACCCCGTCGAACTCCACATGGCGTGGCGCCGCGACAACGCCAATCCGGCGCTCGAGCCGATGCGGCAGCTCTGCGCGCAGACGGCGGGCGCGTGATCGACCGGCGCGCAGTGATCGGCGGCGCGATGCTGCTCCCCGCCGGCGCGGCGCTGGCCAAGGCGCCCGCCGATCCGGTCGCGACCACCCGCCATGGCCGGGTGCGGGGCGTGAACGAACAGGGCGTGCTCGTCTTCAGGGGCGTCCGCTACGGCGCGGATACCCGCACTCGCCGTTTCCGCCGCGCGCTCCCGCCGCAGCCCTGGCGGGGCATCGCCGACGCCACGCGCCATGGCCGAGCCGCGCCGCAGACCAGGGTGGACGAGCCGGCCGGCGAGGACTGCCTGTTCCTCAACATCTGGACCCCGGCGCTCGACGCCGGGAAGCGCCCGGTGATGGTCTATCTCCACGGGGGCGCCCACGCGCATGGCTCGGGTTCCGACCCGCTCTATGACGGCAGCCGCCTCGTCCGCCGCGGCGATGTGGTGGTGGTGACGCTCAACCACCGGCTGGCGGCGCTCGGCTATGCCTATCTCGCCCAGCTCGGCGGCCCGGCGGAATCGGGCAATGTCGGCAATCTCGACATCGTGCTGGCGCTGCGATGGGTGCGGGACAATATCGCCGGCTTTGGCGGCGACCCCTCTCGCGTGACGATCTTCGGCCAGTCGGGCGGCGGCGCCAAGGTGGTGACCCTGATGGCGATGCCCGAGGCGCGCCCGCTCTTTCACCGCGCCGCGACGATGAGCGGCCAGCACGTCACTGCCGCGGGCCCGATGCATGCCACGGCCCGCGCCAGGGCCTGGATGGCCAGGGCCGGGGCGGCCGATGTCGCCGCGCTCGATGCACTGCCCGTCGAGCGGCTGGTCGAGGCGATGGGGATGACGGATCCGCTGGAGGGGAAGGGCGAGATCAGCTTCGTCTCGACGCTCGATCACGGCGCGCTTCCGCGCCATCCCTTCGTTCCGGATGCTCCGCGCGAGGCGGCGCATATCCCGCTGATCGTCGGCAACACCCATGACGAGACCGGCTTCTGGATCGGCGACATCCTCAAGCGCGGCGACACGACATGGGACAATCTGGCCGGGCGGATCGCGGCGCAGGTTACCAAGGACGTCGCGCCCGATTGGGTGGTGAAGCGCTACCGCGAGATCTATCCGGAAAGGACGCCCGGCCAGATCCTGCTGGCGGCAAGCACGGCGGGCCGCTCCTGGCCCGGCCATCTGATCCAGGCGGAGGAACGCGCGCGGATCGGGGCGCCCACCTGGATGTATCAGCTCGATTTCCCCGCGCCCGAGGCAGGGGGCATCCTCGGCGCCTTCCACACGCTCGATATCCCGCTGGTGTTCGACAACACCGGCGCGCAGGGCGCCCGCACGGGGGACGGTCCCGAGGCGCGGCGGCTGGCCGGGCGGATGGCGGACGCCTTCATCGCCTTTGCCCGCACCGGCGATCCGAACTGCGCGAGCGTGCCCGCCTGGCCGCGTTTCGATCTCGATCGGCGTGCGACGATGCTTTTCGACACCGATACGCGCGTGGTAGCGGACCCGCGGCGGGAGGAGCGCCTGCTCTGGTCGGTCGCGCCCTATATCAAGCCGGGCGGCTGAGCTGCGGCCGGGCCCCGGTTGCGATGTCGTTCGATAGGTTTGACTGCCCCAGCCAATTGCGCCGAGACTGGGCCCCGGCCTTCGCCGGGGAACGGAAGAGCCAAGGGTCGATACTTGTGGCTTCCATCGGGAGGAGATCGCACATGGCCAGCCTTGTCTATGCGTTGAACCAGTCGCTCGACGGCTATGTCGATCACTTGGCGTTCGCGCCCGATCCCGTGCTCTTCCGGCATTTCATCGACGATGTGCGGAGCCTGGCCGGCAGCATCTATGGGCGGCGCATGTACGAAGTGATGCGCTATTGGGACGACGAGCATCCGGAATGGGATGCTCCCCGGCGCGACTATGCCGCGGCCTGGCGGAGCATGCCGAAATGGGTGGCGTCGCGCACCCTGGAGTCCGTCGGCCCCAATGCCACGCTTCTCGGAGAGGATCTCGAAGCGGCGGTGCGCGAATTGAAGGCGCGGCATGAAGGCGTGATCGAAGTCTCCGGCCCGGAGCTGGCGCACAGCCTCACCCGGCTCGGCCTGGTCGACGAATATCGGATGTACCTGCACCCCGGCGTGCTGGGCGGGGGCAAGCCCTATTTCGCCGGTCCCCGGCCGCCGCTGCGGCTGGTGGCGAGCGAGCGCATCGGCGAGCAGGTGATCAGGCTGACATACGTGCCGGCCTAGGGTCCGTACTCGATATCGGCAATGGCCGTGACGGAGCGGATTTTGGCGCACAGGTAGGAGGGAGGAGGGAGCGATGCCAAAGCATCGTGACCGACAAGCGACGCCGCTGTGCGCCAAAATCCGCCCGCCCCGAAGGGGTCGCCCTGGGAAGGCTCCTGGACTTCGTCGGATCGCTTGCGCGTAGCGCCGCTACGCGACTGCGCGACCCTCCTCGCCAGCAGCCTTCCCAGGGCGATCACGACCGTTGCCGATATCGAGTACGGACCCCAGCGCTCAGCGGCTCCACGGAAACGCCAGCGTCGGCCGGTTGGCGAAGCGCCGCATCGCCAGCTTGAGCCGCGCGCCGCAGCCCGGTTCCAGCCGCAGCGCGAAGTCCGGCCGGCCGATCCGGGTTTCGATGCCGTCAAGCGTCACGCTCTCGATCCGGTGCTCGGCCCAGGCGCCGCCCTGCACGACCATGGTGCGGGGCGCCTCGCCGAGATTGACCAGCGTGACCTCCGCCGAGGCATCGCCCAGCGCATGGACCAGTGCGGCGACATCCTGGGGCACGCCGGCGCGGCGCTTCTCCACGTCGAAATAGCGCAGCCGGCAATGGAGCGGCACGCCGCCCTGGTTGGGCGAGGTGGGCGACCAGGGCGGGCGGGCGACGTGCAGTCCGCCGGTCATCAGCTGGATCAGGCTGGTGACGCTCGCCGGCGTGATGTCCAGCGGCCAGTCGGCGAGCCGCGTGCCGGGCGTGGTCGGGTCGTCGGCCTGGGCCTTTTCCCGTGCGGCGATCCTGTCGAGATCCGCCTGCATCGCCGTGGTCGGATAGCCGGGGTTCCGGCCCTCGAGGAACGATATCCAGGGATGCTCGCCCGCCGCCGCGCGATCCTTCGGGTCCTGCGTGAAGTACCAGATCTCGAAGCCGTTGCTGCGATAGGGGCCGGGCTTCCAGCCATACCAGCCCTGGGCGCCATACATGGTCGGCGCCTCGAACTTGCCGTCACGCTGGCGGCCCGCCTCGTTGATTCGCATGTTCTGGCGGCGCCACAATTCGACATAGGAAAGGTCGCCGGTCAGCACCGTGCCGTTGAAGAAGGCGGTGATCGCGCGCGGTACGCGGTTGCGGTCCTCGCGCTTGCCGGTCTGCGGCACGATCGGCGAGAAGCCCCAGCCATAGACGCCGTGCCACCACCGGGCGCCCACGCTGCCGTCCAGCCCAATATGACTAGGCAAAATATCGTTGTTCGCCCTGGCTCGTTCCACCCAGGCGTCGAGATAGTCGAGCGCCCAGCGGCGATAGCGCTCGCCACCGCCGAGCGCATAGGCGTTGAGGCCGAGAGTGGTCGCCTGCAGATTGAGCGGATTGTCGCCGATCACGTCGCCATATTCGTTATAATGGTCGAGCGTCTGCTGATAGGTCGTCTCGCCATGCTCCATGTGGAAGCGCTCGCCCGCCTCGAACGGGTCGCCGGCCCAGTCGAGCGGAGTCGCCCTTCGCAGCATCGGGCCGCGGCTGCCGTTCATCACGCTGCGGATGATCCGGCGCTCGGGATCGTAATTCTGCACCGTGGGGTCGCGGCCGGTATAGAAATCGGCATAGCGCATCGTGCGCGCCAGCAGCCTGGGATCGCGAGGGATCGAGAGTCCCATCACGTTGAAGCTCGTCAGCCCCTCGCTGTTGTGCTGCCAGTCCATCTGGACCGGGAATTCCCGATGATACATGCCCTGCCGCGCGATCGGCACGTCCATCGTCCGGGCGGCGGCGTATTGCTTGAGATGCCCTTCCCAGAAACGCTGGGCCAGGGTCAGGATCCTGTCCGATCCGCCGAGCGCGTGCAGCACCAGCCAGTCGTTGGTCGCCTCGGCCGCGTCGTCGGGGCCGTCATTGGCGCCCCAGCGCGCGAAGACCTTCAACCAGCCACGCGCATCGACATATTTGGCGTAGAAGGCCTCGCAGGCAGCGGCGTTGCGGGCGAGCAGCCGGCGCTGCATCACCGCCCAGTCGGGCGCTGCCATCCGGGTCTTCGCGATCAGCCGGACCGGAGCGGCATGCGCGGCAGCGGGCAGGGCAACCGCACTGGCGGCGCTTGCGATCAGGAACTGGCGGCGGTCGACGGTCATTCGGCGATCTCCACCCGGCGGATCGGGCCGGCGATGACGAGGAAGGCGAAGATCGTCAGCAGGCAATGCGCGCCGACAAAGACCAGTGCGAGGTCGAAGGAACCGGTGCCGGCGACGATATAGCCCACCACGATCGGCGTGACGATGCCGGCGATGTTGCCGAACATGTTGAACACGCCGCCCGAAAGGCCGGCGAGCTTCTTCGGCGCAACGTCCGCCATCACCGCCCAGCCGAGCGAGGCGACGCCCTTGCCGAAAAAGGCGACGGACATCAGCGTGACGACCAGCCACTCCTCCTTCACCCACACACAGGCGATGATCGCCGTGGCGAGCAGCATGCCGATGGTGAGCGGCGCCTTGCGCGCCCAGTCGAGCGAGCCGGTGCGCCTCAGGATGCGATCGGAGACATAGCCGCCCGCCAGCCCGCCGACAAAGCCGAACAGGGCGGGGGCCGCGGCGGCGAAGCCCGCCTGCATGATGTTCAGCCCGCGCTCCTTCACCAGGTAGATCGGGAACCAGGTGACGAAGAAATAGGTGAGCACGTTGATGCAATATTGGCCCAGATAGATGCCCAGCATCATCCGGTTGGCGATCAGCTTGCCGATATTGGCCCAATCGAACGCGGCCGAGCTGCCGGCCTGCTCCTCCATGTGGATCAGCCCGCCGCCGGCCTCGATATGGCCGAGTTCCGCCCGGTTGATCGCGGGGTGCCTGGCCGGGCTGTGGATGAAGCGGAGAAAGGCGAGGGTGGCGAGCAGGCCCAGCCCGCCCATCGTCCAGAACACCGATCGCCAGCCGAAACTGTGCGCCAGCCAGCCCATCAGCGGCACGAAGGCGACGATCGAGAAATATTGCGCCGAGTTGAAGATCGCCGAGGCGGTGCCGCGTTCCGCGGCGGGGAACCAGGCGGCGACGAGCCGGGCATTGCCCGGGAAGGACGGCGCCTCGGCCAGGCCGACCAGGAAGCGCAGCGCGAACAGCATCGCAGTGGCGGAAAGGATCGGCACCAGTCCCGCAAGGCCCTGGCTGGCGGTGAAGATCGACCAGAGCGCGATCGCGGCGGCATAGACGCGCTTGGTACCGAACCTGTCGAGCAGCAGCCCGCCCGGGATCTGCGAGAGCGCATAGGCCCAGGCGAAGGCCGAGAGGATATAGCCGGTCTGCACGGGGGTGAGCCCCAACTCGCCCGCCGCCGCATTGCCTGCGATCGAGAAGGTTGCGCGATCGGCATAGTTCACGCTGGTGATCAGGAAGATCAGTGCGATGATCGCATGGCGCACGCGCGTGGGCCGGCTGCCCTCGGTCAAGTCTCTCTCCTTCGCGCTGCGCGCCTGTTGCCTGCGCGTTGACGGCTTTGCAGGCCTACCGGGCAGCGGGGAGCGGGTCCAAGCCAAAAACGGGAACGATCCAGTCCCGACTTGGCTTGATCATGGCCATCTTGCTTCGAGACCGTGCGGATCAGTGCAAGAAGCGCATCGATCCATGTTCGATTGAGGTTGGCCTGTCGCGCGCCTTCACGGCTAACCAGCCTGCAATCAAATCCGCTCGCCAAAGAAGCGGAATCTCATGGGGAGACTGAAGGCGATGTCCCGCACCCGAATCCTGAAATCCGTCCTCGCTTTGTCTGGCGCGGCCGCCGTCCTCGCGGCTGCCGACGCGCGTGCGCAGGATGCCGCCGGCGATTCGGCCGCGGCGTCGGTGCCCGTCCAGGACGAAGGCGCGGGCAACGAGATCGTGGTGAAGGGATTTCGCGCCAGCCTCAACAGCGCACTCAACCTGAAGCGCAGCGAGACCGCGACGATCGACGCGATCAAGGCCGAGGACATCGCGGAATTCCCCGATCTCAACCTCGCGGAATCGCTCCAGCGCATCCCGGGCGTCGCCATCAGCCGCGTCAACGGCGAGGGCCGCAACATTTCCATCCGCGGCCTGGGCCCGGAATATAGCCGCGTACGCATCAACGGCATGGAAGCGATCGGCACCACCGGCGGCACCGACAATTCGGGCGGCGTGAACCGTGGCCGCGGTTTCGACTTCAACATCTTCTCGTCGGACCTGTTCAACAGCCTGGCCGTGCGCAAGACGGCCACTGCAGACGTGGAGGAGGGCTCGCTCGGCGGCACGGTCGATCTCCAGACCGCACGTCCGTTCGACTATCGCAAGCCGACCGCGGTGATCCAGGCGGCGGCGAGCTACAACGATCTTGCCCGCAAGGCCAAGCCCCGCGTCTCGACGCTGCTTACCACCAGCACCGCGGATGGGCGCTTCGGCGTGCTGCTCTCGGTCGCCTATGAGGAGCGCGCCCTGGTCGAGGAGGGTGCGAACATCACCCGCTGGACCTATGGCGGGTTCAACGGCGGGTTCAACGCCGCCTCGACGATCGCGGGGAAGACGATAGCCCAGATCAACGACACCAACCCCGCCACCGCGCTCTATCACCCGCGCATCCCGGGCCTGGTGAGCTATGCGATCGAGCAGAAGCGCCTGGGCGCGGCGCTGGGCGTGCAGTTCCAGCCGACCCAGAAGACGCTGATCTCGATCGACGGCCTCTATTCGCGGCTCGACGGCACCCGCCAGGAAGCGCAGTTCCAGGCGATCAGCTTCAGCCGCTCGGGCACCGGCAAGCCGCAGACGATCATCCGCTCGGGCACGGTCGACGCCAATCGCAACATCATCAGCGGCACGTTCGACAATGTCGATCTGCGCACCCAGTCGCGCTACGACAAGCTGGTCACCGACTTCTACCAGCTCACCGGCACGCTCGACCAGAAGATCGGCGAGTCGCTGAAGTTCGGCGCGGTGGTGGGCTATTCGAGCTCGCAGTTCCGCAACCCGATCCAGACCACGGTGACGATCGACGCCGCGAACACCAACGGCTTCTACTATGATTTCTCGACGCGCTTCCCCACGATCCGGCCGGGCGTCGATGTCACCAGCCCCGCGACTTTCGCCTTCACCAACGGCACTTCGGAAGTCCGCATCCGGCCGCAGACCGTCGACAACAGCTTCACCAACGCCAAGGGCTTCCTAGAATGGACGGCCTCGCCCGAGCTGAAGCTCAAGGCGGGCGTCGACTGGCGCCGGTTCGACTATGGCTCCACCGAGCAGCGCCGCCTGCAGGGCGAGACGGTGGTGACCACGCTTACCGCGGCGCAGCTCGCCCCGCTGACCACGGTCTTCTCGGGCTTCGGCCGCGGGTTGAACGTTCCCGCGGGCACGCCCACTTCCTGGGTGGTGCCGGATCTCGCGGCGTTCCAGGCCTATCTCAATACCTACACCAACCCGACCTATGCCATCGGCGGGGTGGAGAACGCCACCGCGCGCGGCTCGTTCGTCACCGTGCGCGAGGAGGATCTGGGCGCCTGGGGCATGGCGGAGTTCAACTTCGCCAATGCCGGCATCCCGATCCGCGGCGACGCCGGCCTTCGCTATGTGAAGACCGACCAGTTCTCCACCGGCTATGCCAGCCAGGGCAGCACGGTGAACCTGGTGGGCGCGGACCGCAGCTATGCGAACTGGCTGCCGTCCGCCAATCTCGTCGTCGATGTGCGCGACAATCTGATGGTGCGCTTCGCCGCCGCCAAGACGATCGCCCGCGCCGGCATCGGCTCGCTGACCCCGGGCGGCAACCTCAACGTCTCGGGCGGCAACCGCACTTTCAGCTCGGGCAACCCGGACCTGAAGCCGACCAAGTCGACCAATCTCGACGCCTCGATCGAATGGTATCCGACGCGCGGCGCGATCTATGCCGTCTCGGTGTTCCAGAAGGACATCGGCACCTTCGTCCAGACGCTGAGTACCACGGTGCCCTTCAGCGACCTGGGCCTGCCCGCCTCGCTGCTCGACGGCACTACCGCGAGCCCCACCGACGCCTTCATCGTCAGCCAGCCGGTCAACTCGAAGGGCGGCCTGCTGCGCGGCTTCGAGGTCAATGTGCAGCAGCCTTTCAGCTTCCTGCCGGGCTTCCTCAGCAACTTCGGCGTGCTGGCGAACTACACCTATGTCAGCTCGGACATCGAATATCTGACTTCGGCCAACGGCTCGACCACGGTGAAGGCGCCGCTGCTCGGCCTGTCCAAGCATGCCGCCAACGGCACGCTCTATTTCGAGACCAGGAAATTCTCGATCCGCGGTTCGGTTGCCTATCGCTCCAAATATCTGACCGCGGTGCCGGGCACGGAAGGCAATTCGTACAACGGCACCAACGCGACGACCAACATCGATGCGCAGGTCTCGTACAACATCACCGACAAGTTCAAGGTCAGCCTGGAGATGATCAACCTCACCGACGAACTGAACGACCAGTTCGTCGACGCGACCAATCGTCTCAACGTGCTCACGCATAGCGGCCGTCAGTTCGTCCTGGGTGCGCGGCTGGCCTTCTGACGCTTCCGGGCCAGCTTCCCTCCGCTTCCCGGATCGGGGTCAGCCAATTCGCCTGGCTGGCCCCTTTTTTGTGAGAACGGCCGGCATCCGATCGGTGCCCGGAGCGGGCGGCCGGCATCCGGGGCTTCGAGCGCTTTCCGCACATCGCCGGGATGAAGAACATCGCATGGCGGATCGGAAGTGGCAGGGGCGCTCGGATTCGAACCGAGGGCCTTCGGTTTTGGAGACCGACGCTCTAACCAGCTGAGCTACGCCCCTGTGCGGAGAGCGCGTGTAGCGCGGCGGATCGGCCTGAGCAAGCGTGCTGTTCGATTTGACTTAATACTCTGTAATATATGGAAGAATTCTATATCTACCCTGTCATCGCCGCGTCGGTGCGAGCGCGGGGAGGGCGCTGCTCGCGCTTGATGACGGCGCCGGGACGTCGCCAGGCGGATGGTCGCCGCGATTTCCCGTTTCGGATTCCGCAATGCCGCGCGTTATGCTGTCGGAGGGTGTGAAGCCGTTGAACAAGGCCGTGCGACAGGAGCTGACGGAGAACGACCGGCGTTTGCGCCGGGCGCTGGTCGCGTTCTTTGCCCGGCGCGTACAAACCCTGCCCGAAGCCGAGGACCTGACTCAGGACGTCTTCTTCCGCATCATACGCGATCCGAAGCGCGAAGCGCCGATGGCGGATGCCTATGTCTTCCGGATCGCGGCAAACCTGCTGCGCGACAAGGGGCGGCGCGAGCGCGTGCGCACCAGCTATCGGGAAGCCCGGGCAATCGAGGACTTTCTGGGCATCGATCCGCTCGATCCCCATCGCGTTGCCGAAGGGCGGGAGAATCTCGATCTCGTCGCGCGCACGATCGCCGAGCTGCCCGAGAAGACACGAAGGATTTTCACGCTGTATCGCATCGAGCATATCGACAAGCGCACGATCGCGGAGAGCTTTGGCCTGTCGGTTCGCATGGTCGAGATTCATGTCCAGCGCGCCCTGGAGGCGCTGGCTACCTCCATGGAGGCGTTCCGGTGAGCGGCGGCGATCTCGAAGCGGCCCGCGAACAGGCGGCGGCGTGGTTGATGCGGTTCCACGAAGGGCCGATCGACCTGGAGGAGGAACTCGAGCTCGAATTGTGGCTCGAGGCGCATCCGGCCAATCGCGCGGCGCTTGCGAGCGTGGAGCGGGCGTGGCGAATGGCGGGCGCGGCTGCGGAAGCCCCCGAACTGGTCGCGGCCCGCGCGGATGCGCTGAAGGCGCTGAGCCAGGCCGATCGGCAATCGCCGCGCGGCTGGAGGCCGGAACTGCGCCACGCGCTGGGGGCGCTCGCTGCCTGCCTTCTGCTGATCGTTGCCACGTTTCATTTCTATCCGCGGGGTGAAACCTTCCGGACCGGCATCGGCGAGCGCCGCATGGTCATGCTGGACGATGGATCGCGGCTCTCCCTCGATGCGGCGAGCGCCGTCGAAGTGCGCTATGACGGCGAGCGCCGTGCGCTGCGCCTGCTGGCCGGGCGGGCGCGGTTCGAAGTCGCCAAGGACCCGCGGCGGCCCTTCACGGTTACGGCCGGCGATCGGATGGTGGTGGCGACGGGAACCGCGTTCAGCGTCGAACTGTTCCGGGCCGAGATGCGAGTGGTGCTCTACCAGGGCTCGGTCTCGGTGCTCGAGGATGGGCCTGCCGATCAGGCGCCGCGGCACGTCGTGCTGCAGGGCGATGGCCGGACGCCGGCGGATCGGATGCTCGCCCCAAGCACCGCGCTGATCGTGCCGACCGGCGCTTCGGCGGCGGCGCGGCTCGAGACGGTGGACACGGCACGCAGTTCTGCCTGGGAGCAGGGACAGCTCGTCTTCTCGGACGAGCCGCTGGGAGTCGCGGTGGAGCGGGTCAACCGCTATTCCGGCGCCAGCCTCGCGATCGAGGACCCTGTCACCGCCGCGCTGCCGGTAAGCGGAACGTTCAATGCCGGCGATACCGAGGCCTTCATCGACGGTGTCGTCACGCTCTACGGATTGCGGAAGCTTCGTCGCGGCGAAACCGTGATCCTGCGCGCTCCCGGGCGCTAGCGCCGTTCCCCCGGAAGGGAGGGGCGGGACAGTCCGGGGCGCGGGCATTTCGCGATATCGCGCCTCGTGCGTCTTTCTTCCCGGAAGCTCCCGGCGAACGAGGAGCGATACAGGGGAACAGAGATGAGGGGATCGATGGCGTTGCTTCGCATGGGGGCTGCAGTGACGGTGGCCGCGAGCTGCCTTTCACCGGCATCGGCACAGGCACAGGCCAGCTATCTGCTCGACATTCCCGCACAGGACATGGAGGCCGCCCTCAAGACCGTGGCAGGCGTGACGCACGAGCAGATCGTGTTCCGTGGCGAAGTGGTGCGCGGCAAACGCAGCAATGCGCTGCGCGGCTCCTATACGGCCGATGCGGCGATCGCGGCGCTGATCCGCGGATCGGGGCTGAGCGTTTCCCGCAGCGCGCGCGGCGTATTCATCGTCGTCGCTGCGACGGCAAGCACCGCCGCCGCGCAGGATGCCGACCCGGGTCTCGAAAAGGCGGTGATGGCCGAGCAGGAGATCGTCGTCACCGGCACCCATATCGCCGGGGCGCCCGTCGCCTCGCCGGTCCTCCGGATCGACCAGCGCGGGATGCGCGAGGCCGGGCAGCGCGACCTGGGCGAAGTGATCCGCAACATCCCCAGCAACTATAGTGGCGGGCAGAATCCGGGTGCGCGGTTTCAGGCCGGCACGACCGCCAACACCAATGCGTCCGGCTCCTCCGCGCTGAACCTGCGCGGCCTCGGCCCGGATGCGACGCTCACCCTGCTGAACGGCCGCCGGCTTCCCTATGACGGAACCGCCCAGGCGGTCGACGTCTCGGCGATTCCGCTCGATGCGGTGGCGGAGCTCCAGGTCATGCCCGACGGCGCTTCCGCGCTCTATGGATCGGATGCGGTCGGCGGGGTCGCCAACATCATCCTGCGGCGCGACTTCGAGGGCGTGAGCACATCCCTTCGCTTCGGCACGTCCACCGATGGCGGCGGGTTCCTGCAGGAATATGGCGCAGTCGGCGGCGGCCGCTGGGGCAGCGGCGGCGCACTGGTCGCCCTGCAATATGACCGGCAGAACGCAGTGCGATCGGACCAGCGCGACTATACCCGCTACGTCGTCGGCCCCAACACGCTGCTCGATGCGCACAAGCATTTCAGCGGACTGGTCACCGCGCACCAGGACATCACCGATCGCCTGACCTTCAGCATCGATGGCCTGTACAGCTGGCGCCACAGCGACGGCGCCGAATATTCGACCGTCGCCTTCGCCGCGACGACGCGGTTCAGCAACGAGAATTATGCGATCTCGCCGACGCTGGCCTGGCGCCTGTCCGGTGATTGGAAGGCCTCGCTCAGCGCGTCGTACGGCGCCAATAAGACGCGCCGTTTCGACGACTATATCGACAAGGTGACCGGCTACAACGACGGCGGCAGCAGCATCTACGACAATTACGCCTATGGCGGCGAGCTGGACCTGGATGGCCGGCTGTTCGCGATTCCCGGGGGCGATGTGCGGCTGGCGGTGGGCGGCGGCTATCGCTTCAACCATCTGCGGGTCTATTCCGCCACTTCCGCCGTGCCGACGGGCGATGGGCGGGGGAATTTCTATGGTTTCGGCGAGCTTTCGGTGCCGCTGGTCTCCGCCGCCAATGCTTCGCCCTTTCTGTACCAGCTGACCCTTTCGGCCGCCCTGCGCCACGAGGAATATGATCGCTTCGACGGCGTCACCACGCCCAAGCTCGGCCTGGTCTATGCGCCGGCGCCGGATCTCGATCTCAAGCTTTCCTGGGGCCGTTCGTTCAAGGCGCCGACGCTGCGCAACGAATTCCAGGTGTTCAGGGTCGGGCTCCAGTCCGCCCTCTTCTACGGCGGCAATTATCCCGCGGGCTCGACGGTGCTGCTCACTTCGGGCGGCAATCGCGATCTGAAGCCGGAGCGGGCGCGCACCCTGTCGACGACGCTCGACCTGCATCCCCGGGCGGTGCCGGGCCTGAAGCTGTCGGCGACCTATTTCGACATCGACTATACCGATCGGGTGGTCCAGCCGGTGAGCAACGCCACGCTGAAGGTGCTCGACAATCCGGCGCTGCAGGAATTCATCGACTATGCGCCGACCCCGGCCCAGCAGGCAGCGGTGATCGCGCGCGACAGCAGGGGCCTCGGCAACTACACCGGCAAGCCCTATGATCCGGCGAAAGTGGTGGCGGTCATCCGCAACCAGCTCGTCAATGCCGCGCGCCAGCGGATCAAGGGCGTCGACCTGGTCGGCAGCTATCGGATTCCGATCGCGACCGGCGACGTGACGCTCTCGGGCCAGGCGAGCTGGCTGCGCAGCAACCAGCGCAACAGCACGAGCGCGCCGCTCACCCAGCTCGCCGGCACCAACTTCAATCCCCCGCGGTTCCGCGCCCGCGGCGGCGCGACCGGGCATTTCGGCGCGTTCACCGGCACGCTGTTCGCCAACTATGCCGGGGGGATCACCGACCTGAACGTGGCACCGCCGGTGCCGAGGGAAGGGATGACCACGCTCGACCTGTCGCTGATGTGGAAGGCGCCGGCGGCCCATGGGCCGCTGAAGGGCTTCGAGTTCGGGCTGTACGTGAACAATCTGACCAACGCGCGGCCGCCCTATCTGGCGCCGTTCGACGACACCACGGTCAATTATGATTCGACCAACTATTCGCCGCTGGGTCGCTTCGTCAGCGTCTCGCTGCGCAAGGCATGGTGAGCGACATGAAGAACCGATCGAACCGTCTTCTCCCGCGCGGCGGCGCGGCGCTGCTCGCGCTGGCGCTCGGCGTGGCGCCGCTCGTGGTCCGCGGCCAGGCCGTGGACCTCGACATGACCGATCGCATCGTCGACGAGGGCCAGCGGCATGGCGAAGTGATGGAGATCGCGCGCTATCTGAGCGACGAGATCGGCAGCCGGCTCACCAATTCGCCCGGCGCGCGCAAGGCCGAGGCCTGGACCCAGGAGAAGTTCCGCGGCTGGGGCCTCGCCAATGTGCACAAGCAGGGGTTCCCCTTCGGGCGCGGCTGGTGGATGGAGCGCTCGAGCGTGCGGATGATCGCGCCCCGGCCGCTCGCGCTCACCGCCATCCCGATCAGCTGGACGCCGGGCACGAACGGAGTGATCACTGCTCCGATCGTCTTCGCGCCGATGACGAGCAAGGCGGATTTCGCGCAGTGGAAGGGCAAGCTGGCGGGCAGGATCGTCCTGGTCTCGAGCATCGACGACATCCACACCCCGCCGGCCGCCTCGCGCCTGTCGGCGGACGAATTCGCCAGGCTGGCCGTGTACGAGCCGCCGAAATTCTCGTCCGACGGCAAGGCCTATCTGGAGAAATCCTATTTCTTCCCGCGCCAGATGGAGGACTTCCTGAAGGCGGAGGGGGCGCTCGCCTATGCTCGGGTGACCAAGCGCGACGGCAAGCTGGTGATGGGCGACGGCTATCGCTTCGCGCCGGGCGACGAGGCGCCCTTGCCCGCGGTGGAGATCGCCGCGGAGGACTATCGCCGCCTCGTCCGCCTCGCCGATGCGGGGCAGGCGCCGACGCTCGCGATCGAGAGCGTGGTCCATTATGACGACAGCGATCCCCAGGCCTACAACATCTTTGCCGAGATCCCCGGCAGCGATCCCAAGGCAGCCTATGTGATGGCCGGGGCGCATCTCGACAGTTCGGCGGCGGCGGACGGCGCGGCGGACAATGGCGCGGGCATGGCGATGGTAATGGAGGCCGCGCGCATCCTCTCGAAGATGCCGCGCCCGCGCCGCACCATCCGCTTCGCGCTGTGGGGGGCGGAGGAGCAGGGGATGATCGGCAGCTCGGCCTTTGTCGAGGAACGGCTCGCGCAGCGCGTGCCGCCGGCCGAGCCCAAGGTGGGCGCGAACGGCCGCTTCTGGCTCCACTCGACCAGCTGGCCGATCGTCAAGCGGCCGACCTGGGGCGAGCTGTCGGTCTATTTCAATCTCGACAACGGCTCGGGCAAGATCCGCGGCGTCTATGCCTATCGCAACCTGGCGGCGGTGCCGATCTTCCAGGCCTGGCTTGCGCCCTTCGCATCGATGGGCGCCACCACGGTCGCCGCGTCGGACAATACCGGGCCGGACAATGAATATATGCAGATGGTCGGGGTGCCGGGCTTCCAGTTCATCCAGGACTGGAACGACTATGGCCGGATGCACCATACTTCGATGGACACGTTCGACCATCTCGACGCCGACGACATGCGCCAGGCCTCGATCATCCTGGCGAGCTTCCTGTGGAACGCAGCGAATGCGGACAAGCCCTTCCCGCGGCGCCCGCTGCCGACCGAGCCCAGCCGGACCGGGCCGGCGAAGTGACCTGCCGGCGCCGCCGTCTCAGGCGGCGGCGCTGGCGCCGCCCCGCGGGCGGGTGGCGAGCGCGCGGGCTTCCTGCACGGGGAGCGGGCGGCCGAAATAATAGCCCTGCACCTTGGTGCAGCCGAGCTGCTGCACCATCCGGTGCTCCTCTTCGGTCTCCACGCCCTCGGCCGTGGTCGCCATGCCCAGGCTGTCGGCCAGCGCCACGACTGCGCGGATGATGGCGATCGCTTCCTTGGTGCCCTTGGATGCGCCCTGGACGAAGCTGCGGTCGATCTTGATCGAGCTGAACCGGGTATGGGCCAGATAGCCGAGCGAGGAATAGCCCGTGCCGAAATCGTCGAGGCTCAGGCGCACGCCCAGCTCGAGCACTTTTTCCAGCACGTGGATCGCCTGGGTCCCTTCGCGCATGAACACGCTCTCGGTCACTTCCAGCTCGAGCCGCTCGGGCGGCAGACCGGACTGGGCGAGCGCCTGCGCCACCATGGTGGCGAAGCTCGGCGAGTGGAGCTGTTCGGGACTGACGTTCACTGCCACGCGCACATCGGCATCCCAGCGCGCGGCTTCCTTGCATGCGGTACGCAGCACCCATTCGCCGATCGCGGGGATCAGCCGGGCATCCTCGGCCAGGGGCACGAACTTGGCGGGCGAGACCACGCCGAACTCGGGATGGGTCCAGCGCAGCAGCGCCTCGAAGCCGGCCAGCGAGCCGGTGTCCGCCAGCACCACCGGCTGGTAGTTGAGGTGCATCTCGCCATTCTCGACGGCGCTGCGCAGCGCGATCTCGAGCACGCGGCGCTCCTCGGCAGCCATGTGCAGCTGCGGCTCGTAGCAATGGAAGGCGCCGCCGCCGGTATCCTTGGAGCGATAGAGCGCCAGGTCGGCCGAGCGGATCAGCATCTCGGCGGTGCGCCCGTCGCGCGGCCCCACGGCCAGGCCGACCGAGGCGCCGATGAACAGCGTGTTCTGGTCGATCTCATAGGGGCGCGAGACCGTGTCGATGATCGCCTGGGCCAGCCGCTCGATGCCCGCCGTGTCGGTCGCGTCGCGCACCACCACGGCGAACTCGTCGCCACCCAGCCGGCCGACCATCTCGTTCTCGCTCATCAACTGCTTCAGCCGCTCGGAGACGCGCATCAGCAGCCGGTCGCCCACCGGATGGCCCAGCGTGTCGTTCACGGCCTTGAAGCGGTCGAGGTCGATCATCATGAACGCGCAGCGCGAGCCCCATTTCTCGGCCTCGGCCATGGCGCGGGCCAGCGTCTCGTTGAGCAGCAGGCGGTTGGGCAGGCCGGTGAGCGTGTCGAAGCGCGCCATCTTGCTGATCTGGTCGGCCGAGGCGCGCGCCTCGGTCACGTCCGAGCCGACGCCGCGGAAGCCGATGAAGGTGCCGCCCTCGTCATAGCGCGGGCTGGCGGACATCTCCCACCAGCGTTCCTCGCCATTGACGAAGACCGGCAGCAGCAGGTCGTGGAACGGGTCGCGCGTCTTCAGCTTCTCGGCCAGGTCGCGCAGGCCGGCGGCGAAATTGCCGTCTTCCCAGGTCGGCCCCGCGAGCACCTGGAGAAAGGGCATGCCGTTGATCGCCTTGGGATCGACGCCCAGCGACTTGGAGAAGCGCGGATTGGCGCGGGCGACGCGGCGTTGCGCATCGATTTCCCACAGCCAGTCCGCCTCGCCCTCGCGTTCGTTCTCGCGCAGGAGCAGGCTCAGCGTCTCGTCGCGTTCGGCGATCGCCATCTCGCCGGCACGGATCACGACGAGCGCCTTGCCGCGCGCGAAGGTGGCCATGACGAGCAGCACGGTGAACAGCGCAGAGGCGGCGGCGAGCATCGGCGAGGCGATCAGCGACAGCGTAACCACCAGCGCGGTGCCCACGATCGAGACGAAGGTGATGGTTGCGAGCGGCAGCGCGGCCATGGCGACGGCGCTGGCGGTCATCAGCAGCGACACGACGATCCACAGGCCGAGCGCGGCGCTGGCATCCACCAGATGGCCGAAGGCGAGGGGCGGGATCGACCAGACCGCGCCCAGCGCAACGCCGTCGAGCACGGTGTCGCGCACGTCGCCGAGCGTGGCGGTGACGGCGGTGCGATGGCGCCTGGCGAGGCGCCGGAAGGCGACCGCGGTGCCGGCCGCGGCGACGATCGCGCCCCAGCTCGCCAGCTGCCACAGCGGCACCAGCGGGGCGAGGATCATCGTGACGAGCGAGGCGCCGATCACATTGGCCGCGAGCATGAACAGGGCCAGCTGGCTGCCGGCATGGAGCTGGGCGGCGCGGATCGGCCCCCAGTCGGTGGTGTCCGCCGGGTCGTACAGGCCCAGAAGCGCACGCGCATCGATGCGCGGCCGGGCGAATTGCGAGGTCGTCTGGCTGTTCACCCGGAAGGTGTAGACCGGCGCTGGTTAGCGAGTGGTTAGGCTGGGAAGGGAAAAGGCGAATATAGCTCCCCTCCCTTGCGGGGGAGGGGAGCGCGTTCCTCAATCCGCGATCCAGTTGCCGTGGAAGCCGGGCGGCACCCGGTGCGGCAGGCGGATGCGAGCCACCGGCGCGCCCGCGAAGTCGTGCGCGTCGAGGATCACCAGGTCGGTCGTTTCGTTCGGCAGGTCGACCACCAGGCCGACCAGCCATCCCTCGTCCTCGGCCGAATCGGGCGCGGCGGGGATGAAGACGAACTCGCCCGGGTGCTGGTCCGGGCCGAAGTCGTGGACCTGGCGGGTGCCGTCCGCCAGGTCGTGCTTGTAGAGCCGCGTCCCGGCGATCGCGAAGCCGTTGTCGGGCAGCGCCATCGTATAGGCATAGCGATAGGGCCGGCCGAAGCGCCGCTCGTCGGGGCGGGGGAATTCCTGCGGCGCGGAATCGAGGATGCGCCGCTCGGCAGTGCGCGTCGCGGGATCGAGCACGAACCGCTCGAGCCCGCGCGGGCTCTGGTCGGGACCGCCCGGCGCGCCGGCGAACATCGTGTCATAGGTCACTGCGTCGAGCACCACCCGGCCGTCGGGCAGGTCATAGGCGTTGGCGGTATGGAAGATGTAGCAGGGGTCGATCTCGATCCAGATGATATCCTCGCCCCGCCCGTCGCGGGCGAGCAGGCCGATCCGGGCGCGATGCTCGGGGTTCCAGCGATAGGGGAAGCGGGTCCCTTGCATCGCTTCCGCCAGCGAGAAGGTCACGGGCAGGTCCATCACCACCGCGTAGCGCGCGGTGAAGGCGCAATCATGGATCGAGGGGCCGTGCTCTACCGCGATCGGCTCCTCGCGCACTACGCTGCCCTTGGCCGAGATCACGACATGGTGCACGGTATCGGGCACCATGGCGGCATAGGTGATCGCATGCTGCTCGCCGGTCAGCGGATCGCGGTGGGGATGGGCGGTGAAGGTGCCCGCCAGCGTGCCGCCGAAATCGGAATAGGCCTGGCGCTCCATGTCGCGCGACAGGGTGACCGGCGTACTGCCGGCCTCGACCAGCGCCAGGATTTCGCCGGCGATCTCGACGACATTGGTGTTCACCGTGTCGAAGCGGCCATGGCGCGGCCCGGGGGCAGGAGGCTCGCCCAACGCCGCGGCGGCCGGAGTCGAACGGATCCAGCGGTTGCGATACCATTGCGCCTTCCCGTCCCGGATCGCGAGGCCATGGACCATGCCGTCGCCGACGAACCAGTGATAGCCCCTGGGGTCCGGGTTCACCGGATTGGGGCCGATGCGCATATACTGGCCGTTCAGCGCCGGCGGGATCGTGCCGGTGACGGGAAGCTCGGTAAGGGTCAGCTCCGCGCGCATCGGCGCGTGGATGCCGGTGAGGAAGGGGTGATCGGTCGCTTGGTCCAGTTCGATCGCGCTTGCCATTGTCGCCTCCGGGACTATGTTGACGCTGTTTACATAGCGAGCAAATGATAACAGTGTCAACATCTGAAAGCGGCAAGGCCTATCATCATGGCGATCTGCGTACGGCAGCGCTTGAGGCCGGGCTGAGATTGCTGGAGACACGCGCCGCAGACGATCTCGGCCTGCGCGAGATCGCCCGGACCGTGGGCGTGAGCGCGACGGCGCTCTACCGGCATTTCCCCGACAAGAAGGCGCTGATGACCGCGCTGGCGGGCGAGGGGCTCCGGCGGCTGTCGGAGGCGCAGCACGAAGCGGCCGATCGCGCCGGCGGCGGCAAGGCGGGCTTCGCGGCCACCGGTGCCGCCTATGTCCGGTTCGCGCTGGCCAATCCGGCACTGTTCCGGCTGATCTTCGCCAATCCCGACATGGATTCCTCGGCGCTGACGCATGAAGACAGTGCGATGGCGTTCCTGAGGGAAAACGCCCGCGCCGCGGCGGCCGAGCATGGCGGCGACCCGGACGTGATCGCCATCCACGCCTGGTCCTGCGCGCACGGGCTGGCGATGCTGATGCTCGACCGGCAGATCCCGGCGGACGACGCGATCATCGACCGGGTGGTCGGCGGGCGGTGGTGACGGGGCGCTTCCCGTTCCGTGGCGGGCGGGGAATGGCCTGGGGTCGGAACCCGAGCAGCCCTTGAGATTGCTTCCGAGATTACTTCCGTCATCCCCGTGCGGGCGGGGATGACGGAGGCGATGGAAGCGAAAGCCCTATGCGGCGAGTGCGTAGGGCTTGATCTCGCCGTTGAGATAGAGGTTGCGCGCCTTGGCGCGGCTGAGCTTGCCCGAGCTGGTGCGCGGCAGCGTGCGCGGCGGGACGAGCTCGATCACGCAGTTCATGCCGGTCACCGAGCGGACGCGCTCGCGGATCTCGTCGCGCAGGCGCAGGCGCTCCTGCTCGTCCGAGGTGCGGCACTGCACCAGCACCGCCGGCGTCTCCTCGCCGCCCGGCGTGGTGATCGCGAAGGCGGCGACGTCGCCCTGCTTGAATGCCGGCAGCTGCTCCACGGCCCATTCGATGTCCTGGGGCCAATGGTTCTTGCCGTTGATGATGATCATGTCCTTGGCGCGGCCGACGATGTAGATATAGCCTTCGCTGATATACCCCATGTCGCCGGTGTCGAGCCAACCGTCCTTCAGGCAGGCGTCGGTCGCCTCCTGGTCGCGGAAATAGCCGACCATCACGCTCGGGCCCTTGCACCAGACCTTGCCGATCGCCTTTTCGGGAAGCGGCGTGCCGTCTTCCTCGCGGATCTCGATCGTCATGTCGCGCGCGGGGACGCCGCAATTGACGATCGCGCGGAAACGCTGCGGGCGGTCGCCCCGGGCGACTTCGCCGCCGGAAAGCTGGGTTTCCTCGACCAGCTCGACCATGATGCCTTCGCCAGGCGGCATGATCGAGACGGCGAGGGTGGCCTCCGCCAGGCCGTAGCTCGGCAGGAAGGCGGTGGCCTTGAAGCCCGCATCGGCGAACGCATCGACGAACGACTGCATCACGTCCGGGCGGATCATGTCGGCGCCGTTGCCGGCGACGCGCCAGCGGCTGAGGTCGAAGCGTTCGCTGGCCTTGGTCTGGCTCGACATGCGGCGGGCGCAGATGTCGTAGCCGAAGGTCGGCGAATAGCTGAGCGTGTTGCCCTGGTTGCGGCTGATCAGGTCGAGCCAGGCGAGCGGGCGCCGGGCGAAGTCCTCGGTCTTCAGATAGTCGGTCGAGACCTGGTTGGCGACGACCGAGAGCAGGCAGCCGACCAGGCCCATGTCATGGTACCAGGGCAGCCACGAGACGCAGCGATCGCCATCGGTCACGTTCATGCCGTGGCTGTGCGCCGCCAGGTTGTTGAGCAGGGCATGGTGGGTGATCACCACGCCGTGCGGGAAGCGGGTCGAGCCGCTCGAATATTGCAGATAGGCGATGTCGGTCGTCTTCGCCTCGGGCAGCTGCGTCGGTGCCGCATCGCGCTGGACGAACTCGGACCAGTCCACGCCCGGCACGCCGCGGCCGCGCGCGGCCTCGGCGCACATCGCGCCGATCTCGGGCGGGAAGAGCAGCATCGAGGGGTCGCAGCTCTGCAGCTGGACGGTGAGCTGGTCGATATACGACTGGGCGCCGCCGAAGCTGGTCGGCAGCGGCAGCGGCACCGGCCAGGCGCCGGCATAGATCACGCCGAAGAACAGCGAGGCGAATTCGGCGCCCGTCTCCGCGATCAGCGCGATGCGGTCCTCGGGCTTCACGCCCGCGGCGATCAGGCGCCAGGCCTGCTTCAACGCATCCTCGCGCAGCTCCGCAAAGGGATAGGGGCGCACGAGATTGCCCCGCGCGTCGTGGAAATTGAGCCCGCGCTTGCCCTTGGCGGCATAGTCGAGCGCTTCGCCCAGCGTCTCGAAATCCGCGAGGCGACGCGGCAGGCTGTCATCGGTAGGCGTAGGCGCGAGCGTTCCCGCTTCCTTTTCTGCCTCGAGCGATCCCGTAACGTCCAATACCATTCTTTATTCCGTGCCCCTGCGTGGTAGCCAACGTCGTGCCCCCACGACGAATTTTTTGAGGCTAGCCTCTGCTACGCGCTGTCGTTCAAAATCGGTTGCCAGTGTGGCACAATCATGGCGCATGCCAGTCCCGAGACGCCCCCTCCCACCGCTGAATAGCGCCGATCTGGAGCGTTATGCGCTCCGCTATGTCGAACGTTACGCTACGACAAGGGCCAAACTTGCGGCCTATCTGTCCCGAAAGCTGCGCGAGCGCGGCTGGGATGGAGAAAATTCCCCCGATCCCGAGGCTTTGGCCGAGCGCATGGCCGAGCTCGGCTATGTCGACGACCGGCTCTATGCCGAATCCAAGGCAGGGGCGATGGCGCGGCGCGGATTGGGGGCCCGCCGGGTGCACGAGGCGCTGCGGTTCGCCGGCGTGGAGGAGGCGGATGCCGCCGCGCTGGCGCCGGCGATCGCGGCGGAAGGACTTGCGAGCGCGATCGCCTTTGCCCGGCGCAGGCGCATCGGTCCCTATGCCCGCGAAGCGGCGGACCGGCCGCTCCAGGAGAAGCAGATGGCTGCGATGATCCGTGCCGGGCATGCGCCGGGACTGGCCCGCGCGATCGTCCGCATGGCGCCGGGGGACGACCCGGAAACCGCACTCGGCGGCGCTTGATGCCAGATCGGCAACAAAGGCAATTCCATTTATGGAAAATACCATGTTAATGTGACCCTTCGGGGGAACAGGAAATGCGTGCTGACCAACAGGTTGCGCAGAACGACTATACAGACACGCCGAACGATAACGGGGGGATTGGCGAGGACCCGGTGGATGAAAACCAGGTCTTTGCCGGTGTCGTGAAATGGTTCGACGTTACGCGGGGTTTCGGCTTTCTCGTTGCCGACGACGCTGCCGTGGGCGACATCCTGATCCACTTCACCGTGCTTCAGGATCATGGCCGCCGCTCGCTGCCCGAGGGCGCTCGGGTGGAGTGTACGGCGGTGCAGCGCCAGCGGGGGCTGCAGGCCCGCGAGATCCTTTCGATCGATCTCAGCCAGGCGGTCGAGGCGCCGAAGCGCCAGGCCGATCGGGCCGACCGGGTGAAGCTGATCGCCACTGCCGGACCGTTCGAGCCGGTGACGGTGAAATGGTTCAATCGCCTCAAGGGCTATGGATTCCTCGTGCGCGAATCCGACTCGGCCGATATATTCGTCCATATGGAGACGCTGCGCCGCGCCGATATCGAGGAGGTCGAGCCCGGCCAGTCGCTCAGCGCGCGCATCGTCGATGGCGAAAAGGGGCCGCTCGCCGTGGCGGTCGAAAGGACCGGCTGAGACGATGAAGTTCCTGCGTGGGTTGGGAGCGGCGCTCGCCGCTTCCGTGCTGCTCGTCTCGGGTGCGTGTCAGGGCGAGGCGGAGACCCGGCCAGCCGCGGTGCAGGCTGCGCGAAAGATCGACGTGACGGTCGACAGTGCCAATGGCCCGCACGTCTTCCATGTCGAGCTCGCCCGCACCACTGCCGAGCAGGAGCGCGGGCTGATGTTCCGCACCAACATCCCGCAGGACGGCGGCATGCTCTTCGCGCCCTATCCGGCCGACGGCCCGCCGCGCGAGGCGAGCTTCTGGATGAAGAACACGCCCACTGCGCTCGACATCCTGTTCATCCGCGAGGACGGCACGATCGCCCGGATCGGCGAGAATGCCGTGCCGTTTTCGGAGGATAACGTGAAGTCGGGCGAGCCGGTGGCGGCGGTGCTCGAGATCAACGCGGGCCTTTCGGCGAAGCTCGGCATCCGGGCCGGCGACAAGGTACGCTGGGAGAAGCAGTAATCATTGCCTCTCCGCGCGCTCCCCGCTAATCCGCGCCCATGGGTCTCAATCTCAATCCCTTCACCTGGTGGAACGGCGCCACCTTCGGCACCTGGATGGGCCTGCGCGGGAAGACGCGCGTGGGCGAGGACGATCTGGGCAACGTCTATTACGAGGGCGGCCAGGATCCCAACGGCATTCCGCGCCGCTGGGTGATCTACAACGGCTCGAACGATGCGAGCCGGGTGCCGCCGGAATGGTTCAGCTGGCTGCACCACCAGATCGATTCGGCGCCGGACCAGGCGCTGCCGGCGCCCAAGGCGTGGGAGAAGCCCGCCGAGATGAACCTGACCGGCTCGCAGCTCGCCTATCGCCCGAGCGGCGCGCTGGAGAAGGGCGGGCACCGTGCCCGCGCCACCGGCGACTACGAGGCCTGGACCCCCGGCGCATGATCCGTTGCCGTGCCGGAGCCGCCGCGGTCGGGCTGTTGCTCGCCCTCGGCGCCTGTTCGGGCAGCGGCGGCGGTCCCACGAACAATTCGGTTTCGGACCAGATCGTCACCGGCGGCGGCGCTTCGGACAAGGCGGCGGCCGACGTGATCACCGTCGATCGCGACGGCAAGGCGATCGAGGATGCGGCTGCGACGCCGATGAAGGACCGCGTCGCCGTGCTCGGCATCCTCAACAAGCGCAACGGCGAAGCGCGCGAATTCAAGCTGAAGCCGGGCCAGGCGGTGCGGATCGGCGATGTGATCGTCCGCCTCAGGGCCTGCGACAAGACCGCGCCCTGGGAAGCGGACCAGCTCACCGGCGCCTTTGTGCAGGTCGATGTGCTCGAGCTCGACAAGCAATGGCACCGCGTCCATTCGGGCTGGCTGTTCGCGGAACGTCCGGCGCTCAACGTCGTCCAGCATCCGATCTACGACGTCTGGCCCAAGAGCTGCGCGATGACCTTCCGCGACAGCGGGCCCGACACGGTGCCGGCGCCCGCGGCGGGCGGCAGCGGATCGGGCAATGCGTCGAGCGCGAAGAAGTCGCCGTCGACCGAAGGCGCGCCGACCGAGAGCCCGGCAGCCGAATCGCCCAGCGCCCCGGCCAGCAACGCGACATAGTCGTCACGAGGAATCTCGACCGCGCCCAGCGTGGTGAGATGCTCGGTGATGAACTGGCAATCGAGCAGCGTGAACCCGCCGGCTCCGAGCCGTGCGACGAGGTGGGCGAAGGCCACTTTCGAGGCGTTGGGGATGCGGGTGACCATCGATTCCCCGAAGAACGCCCGGCCCAGCGCCAGGCCATACAAGCCGCCGGCGAGCGTATCGCCGTCCCAGCATTCGAGCGAATGCGCGAAGCCGCGGCGATGCAGTTCGAGGAAGACGCGTTCGATCGGGCCGTTGATCCAGGTGTCCGGCCGGTCGGCGGCGCTCTCGGCGCAGAGCCGGATGATGTGCTCGAACGCGGCATCGGCGGTCAGGCGGAAACGGCCGGACTGGATGACCTTCCTGAGCGAGCGGGACAGGTGGAAGCCGTTCAGCGGCAGCACGCCGCGCAGCTTGGGCTCGACCCAATAGACGCTGGCCGCGCTGCGGTGATCGGCCATGGGGAAGACGCCCATGGCATAGGCACGCAGCACCAGGTCCGGATCCAGCTCCTGCTGGGGCGGCTGGGCGCGGCTCAACGCTTCTTGCCCGCCAGCCGGCGCTCGATTGCCTGCCACAGCCCGGCAAAGGCCTGGGCGCCGAGGGTACGGGGGGCATAGTCGCCCACTGCGGCGCGATGCACGCTCATCGCCTCGACGATGCTCGCCATCGGAATCACCGGCCAGTCGGGGCGCGCGGCCACCGCCTCGACATGGAGTTTCCGCCGGCGGTCGACCATCGAATGGACCGGCATCAGCGGCACCTTGCCCCCCTTGCGGGCGAGATGTGCCGAAACCTCCTCGAAAGCACGGGTGGAGAGCGGGGAGGGGATCACCGGCACGACGATCAGGTCGGCGGCGCGCATCACCTGCTCGCTGGTCTCGGTCAGGCCGGGCGGGCAATCGAGCAGCGTCCGATCATAGGCCCGGTCGAGCTCGGCGAGCAGCTTGGCCAGCCGCTTCTTCTTGTCGAGTTCGTGGAAAGTCAGGTCGAGGCCGCGCAGCGACGTGTCCGCGCCGATCAGGTCGAGCCGTTCGGTGCCGGTGTGCTGGACCAGCTTGGCCGGCGCCACGTCCTTGGTGAAGATCGCCTGGGCCTGGTCGCGGGTCTTGCCCTGCGGCTCGACGAGGAAGGTGGCGGCGGCCTGGGGATCGAGGTCCCAGAGCAGGGTGCGGCGCGCGGACAGGGTGGCGGAGGCCCAGGCCAGGTTCACCGCCAGCGTCGTCTTACCGACACCGCCCTTGAGGCTGTAGATCGCGACAGTCGCCACCCGGATTCGCTCCCTTCGCCTTCAAGCCTCGCATGAAAAAGGGCCGGCGGGAATGCCCGCCGACCCTCGGATGAAAACACTGTACCGCGATCAGGCGTGGCAGGCGCGCGAGCCCTTGCCCGGAATCTCGATCGTGGCGTTCTTGGCGGTGCCGGTGACCTTGTAGCCGCCCGCGGCGACGAAGGGCTGGCCGGCTTCCGGCGCCTTGAGCATGGTGCCCGGGCCGTCCTTGGCCTCCTTGATCAGGACCTGCTTGTCGCCCTTGTAGAAGTCGGCGAACACGACGGTGTTGTCCTTGCAGCGCATCGAGACCGACGACGCGATCGACGGCGGCAGCTCGACCTTGGGAGCGTTCTTCAGCGCTTCGGCCTGGGGATCGGGCGCGGTGCCCGAGACTTCCTCGGGCTTGTTCTCACAGGCCGCGAGCGACAGGAGCACGGCGGCGGCGGCAAAAAAGGGGGCTTTCTTCATAGCGGGCAGGAGCTTTCGTTCACCATGCAAGAATCGTCAAGCGATTCGTGTTATAGAGTTACATTCCAATTGTGCGGTGCGGTATCACGCCTGGAATATTGCGATCGCATGACCGACACCGATGTCATTCATGGAATTCGCTCATTTCCGGAATACGTCCGAAAGCGATCTTTGTCCCTACCCGATCGATTCTGCCGCCGTGCAGCGGGCCGACCGAAACGGCGTTGCGGCCGAATCTATGGTTAATCCGGTCCATCGCGCGGCTGAGTGCGAGCGTGCGCGTCTCGCGGGCCAGTGGATCGTCCGGATCGAGCGCGGCGAAGAGCGAACCCTGCTCGCCCTCCACCGCCGCGATTTCGCAGAGCGTCACGCCCACCATGCGCAGCCGGAAGCCGCCCGTCCGGCCGCGCCCCGCTTCGGCCAGGCGGGGGAAGAGCTGGTCGAGCGCATGGAGGATCACGAAGCTGTCCTGCGTGTCCGGCAGGCGGATCGAGGCGCGCCAGCCCGACTTGTCGTCCTCGAACTTGCCGTGGAGCACCAGCAGGCGCGCGCGATAGCCCTTGCGGCGCAGGCGGCTGGCGGCCTTGAGCGCCAGGCGGCGCGCGGTGAGCCGGGTGGGCTCGAGCCCGCGCCTCTGCGGGCTGAGCACATGGCTGTGCCCGATCGTGCGGCTCTGGGTCGGCTTGTCGGGCAGCTCGACGCCGTGGAGCAGATACCAGAGCCGGTCGCCATTGACGCCGCCCCAGGCATTGCCCGCGTCGCGCGGGCGGCGCTCGCAATATTGCCGGATGTCGAGGATGCCGTCCTGCGCCAGCCGCTTCTCCATCTTGGCGCCGATGCCGGCGATCTCGCGCAGACGCAGCGGATACAGGCATTGGGGGAGCTTGTCCGCCGTCAGCACCACCAGGCCGTCGGGCTTCTGCATGTCGGAGGCGAGCTTGGCGAGGAGACGGTTCGGCGCGATGCCCACCGAACTGGTGAGGCATTCGCCGACATGCATGCGGATTCCCGCCTTGATCCGATGCGCGAGCGCCACTGCGGCCGCCGGATCGTTCTCATTGTCGAGCAGCCGGCAGGCGACCTCGTCGATCGAGCAGACATGGGTGACGGGAATGTGCTTCCCTATCTCGGCCAGCACCGCCTCGTGGAACTCGACATATTTTTCGTGCCGGGCCGGGGTGATCCGCAGATCCCGGCACAGGCGCTTGGCCTCCCAGACCGGGGTGCCGGTGGAGATGCCGTACCGCTTCGCCTCGACCGAGGCGGCGATGGCGACGGTGGTGTCGCTGTCCACCGGCGCGACGATCACCGGGTGCCCGCGGAGATCGGGGTTCAGCTGCTGCTCGACGCTGGCGAAATAGGAATTGAGATCGAGATAGAGCCAGCGCAGCGGCCGGGGCGGGAAGGCGAGGATCGGTGGCGGATCACGGTACGGGGCCCCGGCTCCGCTCTCTTCGAGCACCGGCGGGGGCGGCGAAGGGGCAGCGGCAAGGCGACTCGCGTCGGTCATGGATTGGAACAATATAGGAACATTGGCTTGTCGGACAGCGGGAATGAAGAATTGGGGACGCGGCCTGCCGCTTGACCCGGCGGGCGCGGCCCGTGCAGGGTCGCGGCCGAGGGAGGATGGTAAATGCGCGCATTCGCCATTGCCGCGCTGCTCGTGCTGGCGAGCTGCGGATCGAGCGAGAAGACCGAAGCGCCGGCGGCCAAGCCGAGCCCAGCCGGGCCACGACTGGGCGATATCCCACTCGACGCGCCGCTGCGCGCCACCGACAACGCGCTGACCTGGTCGCTCGAGGTCGCGCCCGGATCGATCACGCTCACGCGCTTCGCCGGGCGCGGGACCGAGGGAAGCGTGACGCAATTCTACCCTGTCTCGCCGCAGGTCCAGGCGGGGAAGGCGGTGTGGACCACCAAGGACGTCGCGGGCGCGCCGGTGACGATCACCTTCACCGGTACGCGTTGCGTCGAAGGCGGCGATCCGGCGATCGAGCGACCGTTAACCGCCGATATCCGCATCGGCGACAAGCAGCTCCATGGCTGCGCGGGGGCACGGCCGGCGGACGGGCTGAATTCGCAACCGCCGGTGGCGCCGGGGAATGTCGCCGACAATGCGGCCGGGTCAGACGATGCGGTGGTGAACCGGCGCTAGGTTGAGAACTCCAGGCAAGCCTTTGAAACTACGTCCGTCATCCCCGCTTTCGTGGGAATGACGAGTTGGCGTGAAGCAAATGGGTGCCGCGGCCCGGCCTCAAGGGGACGAAAGGCCGGGCCGCGGCGGCCGGCGGCGCCCTGGATCGCCGCCGGATGCGGGGGAGGCTAGAGTGCCCGATCTTCCCCGCGGCCTTCCGTCGACGCGGTACGCGCCTGGGTGTTTGCGAGATCGACCAGGCGCAGGAACTCGCTCCGCCACCAGGCTTGCTGGCTGAAGCCCCATTGCGTGCCGGCGAGGCGCCTGATGTCGGCATAGCCCCAGTCGCCGAGCAGGTCGTCGCCGCGCAGTTTCTGCGCGAAGCCGGCCACTGCCACCGCAAAGGCCAGGTCGCCGCGCGGCATCGGGGCGTTCCGCAGCTGGCCGGCGTCGACCGGCCGGGTGATCAGGCGCGAGGCGCCGCCCTCGGGCAGCTTGTAGCGGAGCCGGACCTGGGCCAGTTCGCCCTGCGCCGTGCCCGTATCCGGGGTTTGGCCTTCGGGCCGGCGATTGGCGGCGAAATGGCGCTCGGGCAGCCAGCCCTTGGCGCCGGCGGGGACGATCTCGTAGATCGCGGTAACCTGATGCCCGGCACCGATATCGCCCGCGTCCACCTTGTCGTTCTGGAAATCCTGCTCGCGCAGCGCGCGATTCTCATAGCCGATCAGGCGATACTGGCGCACCGCCGCCGGATTGAACTCCACCTGGACCTTCACGTCCTTCGCGATGGTGAAGAGCGTGGAGGCCAGCTCGGTGTCGAGCACCTTCCGCGCCTCGTCGATCCCGTCGACATAGGCATAGTTGCCGTTCCCCTTGTCGGCGATCGACTCCATCATCGCATCGTTGAGATTGCCCTGGCCGAAGCCGAGCACGGTGAGGGTGATGCCGTCGTCGCGGTTCTTCTCGATCAGTTGCTCGAGCTGGGTCTGGTCGGTGATGCCGACGTTGAAATCGCCGTCGCTGGCGAGGATCACGCGATTGACTCCGTCCTCGCGGAAATTCCGTCGCGCCATCGCATAGGCGAGCTGGATGCCTTCGCCGCCCGCCGTGGAGCCGCCGGCGCTGAGATCGTTCAGCGCCGCCCGGACCTCGGCGGGGCTGGCGGTCGGCTCCAGCACCACGCCGGCAGCCCCGGCATAGACGACGATCGATACATGGTCGCCGGCCTTCATATTGTCCGCGACCATGCCGAGCGCGCGCTTCACCAGCGGCAGCTTGTCCGGCTCGTTCATCGATCCCGAGACGTCGACGAGGAAGACGAGATTGGCGGGCGGGCGCTCGCTGGGGTTCAGGTCGTAGCCGCGCAGGCCGATGCGCAGCAGCCGGGTCTCGGGGTTCCACGGCGTCTGCGCGACATCGGTGGTGATGCTGAACGGCGCGGCCCGATCCTGGGGCAGCGGATAGTCGTAGCGGAAATAGTTGATCAGCTCCTCGGCGCGGACGGCATCCTTGGGCGGAAGCTGGCCCTGGGTGAGGAAGCGGCGGACATTGGCATAGGCGGCAGTGTCGACATCGACGGCGAAGGTGGAGACCGGCTCCTGCGCCACTGCGCGGACCGCCGCCACGTCGTTCCGCGCATAGCGCTCCGCGCTATCGGGCGCTGCGGCGGAATCGGCTTCCGCCATCTGCTGCGGGCCGGACCGGTAGCCGACCGAACTGCCTTGCTGGCTGTTGCAGCTGGCGAGAAGGGCCGCCGGAATGGCGACGGAAATCAATAACTTGCTACGCATGCATTCTCTCCTTGCCCAATTAAAGCCACAATCTTGCCGTAAATGTGGCATGATCGCGGCGAAATCGGCAAGCGGAAAATTCACAGCGTTTCGATAGGATTATTCGAGCAGGCTGCGCAGCGCCTCCCAGTGCGGCAACTTCTTCTCGAAGCCGATGGTGTGGAGCGGACTCGACGAAGGCAGGGCGACGATCGCGTAGCGCTGCGCGGCGCTGCCCAATTGCCGCGAGCCGGTGCGGAATGCGGTGCCGCCGTTGAAGGCGATCGCGCGCAGATTTGGCAGGGTCGCGGCCAGCGCGGCGATGTCATGCCCCTCGACGTCGCGCAGCGCCGCGTCGGTGCTGCCCATGCGCCGCGCACTGGCGACCACGTCCCACAGGCCGATATGCGCAGCGAGCAGGGCGGCCAGGCGGGCGTCATAGTCGAGCGCGGCAAGGTCGCGGCCGGCGGCGGGGGAGGCCAGGCGCCAGAACTGGTTCTGCGGATGGGCATAATAGCGTTGCTCGGCAAGCGAACGCTCCCCCGGGAGCGAGCCGAGGACGAGCAGGCGGACATGGGCATCGACCACCGGCGGGAAGCTGTGCTTGCGCGGATCCATGATGTCGCGTTAGCCTCTCGCCATGGCAGGCACCATCACCACCTATCGCGAGTTCTGGCCCTTCTATCTTCGCGAGCATGCGAAGCCGAGCACACGGGCGCTCCATTATGTGGGCACGATCCTGACGCTCTGGTTCCTGTTGCTGGCGCTGGGCGGGGCCGGATGGTGGTGGTGGCTGGCGATTCCGCTGGCGGGCTATGGCTTCGCCTGGGCCGCGCATTTCGGCGTCGAGAAGAACCGCCCGGCGACCTTCACCTATCCGCTCTGGTCGCTGGTCTCGGACTATCGGATGTTCTTCCTGTGGTTCGCGGGAAAGCTGGACCCGCATCTCCAGCGGGCGGGCGTGTCCGCCTAGCCCTCGGCGAGCACCCGGCCGCCCAGCCGGGCAAGCGCCGCGCCGAGCGGGCTGCAGGGATAGGGCATCGGTTCCGACAGGAAGATCAGGTCGGCGGCGCCGTCATGCTCCGAGGCGAGCGCGGCGATCGGCTCGGCGATCTCGAAGGCCAGGCTGGTGGAAGGGTGGGCGGCGAGCTCGGCCTGCCAGCGGGCATGGCGGATGCCGGCGGTCCACAGGGACACGCCGCGGCCCTCGATCGCAACGAAGCCCAGCGCGCGGGCAGCTTCGGCGGCGCGGAGCAGGCGGCCGCCATCGGCACAGTCGAGATCGAGCATGCGCACCGCCCGATGGCCATGGTTGCGGAATTCGGCGAGCGCCCGGGCGATGCGCGCGTCGCAGGGGCCGGATCGCGATCGCTCCGGCTCGGTCGACAGGCCGGCGCGGCGCAGCAGACCGCCGAGCGAGAATTGAGTGGCTGTCATCGGTTCTTCTCCTGGGTACCGGGCCGGGTCCTCAGCGACAGGGGTCCCGGAATCCGGCGATGGGGTGGGGCGCTCCGCTGCGCGGCAGGCGCAGCAGCAGGGCGAGCGCCAGGGTGAGCGCGAGGAGCGCGGTCACGGCCGCGCATCAGTGCGACAGGATCGAATGGAGCGGCGCGGTGGCGAGCACCATGCGGGCGCCGGGAAAGGCGCGGCATTCGGACAGGGCGAAGCGGACCGCCGCGTCGCGCGAGCGGAACAGGCCTTCGAGCATCCCCCCTTCTTCCTGCACGACCCAATGGCCCTGGCGATCCTGGCCGACGCGCAGGACATGTTCGGAACGCGAAACCATATGCACTCCTCGATTGGAACGGAGCGTGAGATAGGGGCCCTGCCCGTTAAGCTTCGAGACGAATTCCGGGCGCCCGCATAAGGGTTTCGTAAAGGCGGAAAGCCGGGCTTCGCCGTGCCCTGCCAGCGCTTGCTTGCGGCGCGGCGGAAAGCGCTCCATCTAGCGGCCATGCATTCGACATCCGATACGCTGGCACTGATCGGCAACACGCCCCTGGTGCGCCTGAAGGGGCCGAGCGAGGCCACGGGCTGCGAGATCTACGGCAAGTGCGAGTTCGCCAATCCCGGCGCGTCTGTGAAGGACCGGGCGGCGCTGTTCATCGTCAAGGATGCCGAGGAGCGCGGGCTGATCGGCCCGGGCGGCTGCATCGTCGAGGGGACGGCGGGCAATACCGGCATCGGCCTGGCGCTGGTGGCCAACGCCAAGGGCTATCGCACGATCATCGTGATGCCCGAGACGCAGAGCCGCGAGAAGATGGACACGCTGCGCGCGCTCGGCGCCGAACTGGTGCTGGTGCCGGCGGCGCCCTATTCGAACCCGGGCCATTTCGTGCACACCTCCAGGCGGATCGCCGAGGAGACGCCCAATGCGATCTGGGCCAACCAGTTCGACAACACCGCCAACCGCAAGGCGCACATCGTCGGCACCGCCGAGGAGATCTGGGCGCAGATGGACGGGCGGATCGACGGCTTCACCTGCGCGGCGGGCACCGGCGGCACGATCGCCGGCGTCGGGCTGGGGCTCAAGGCCCGGGACGAGAATGTCCGCATCGCGCTCAGCGACCCGCACGGCGCGGCGCTCTACAGCTATTATGCGTGCGGCGAGCTGAAGGCCGAGGGCAGCTCGGTCGCCGAGGGGATCGGCCAGGGGCGGATCACCGGCAATCTCGAGGGCGCGCCGATCGACACCCAGTTCCGCATCTCCGACGAGGAGGGGCTGGAATGGGTCGAACGTTTGCTCAAGGAAGAAGGGCTGTGCCTGGGCCTGTCCTCCGGAATCAACGTGGCCGGCGCAGTGCGGCTGGCGCGCGAGCTGGGGCCGGGCAAGCGGATCGCGACGATCCTGTGCGATACGGGTTTTCGTTATCTTTCAACGCTCTACAATGCCGAGTGGCTCGCGGCCAAGGGATTGCCGGTCCCGGAGTGGCTCGCAGCGGAGTGAACGCCCCATCTTGGCAACGGGGCAGTTCGGCGTTACATTTATGCAACAGATATGAGTGTGGGTTCGCCTGATACCGCCCAGACGATGCAACGTATCTACGTTGGTCTGACGGGGCTCGCCGTGGTTACGGTGCTGATCGTGCTGGCGAGCGCGGTCGTCGCTTGGCGTGCGAACGACATGCCGGTCTCCGCGGTCGGTGCCTCCAACTCGGCCGTGGTCGCCAACATGACTGCCCTGGGCAACTCGCTGGGCGAGAAGGCCAAGGAAGAGCCGCTCGCCGAACTGGGCGCCGCGCCCAGCACCACCTCGACCGAGAAGGTCGATGCCGCGGCGATCGCGCGCCGGCAGCAGGAAGCCCAGCAGAACGGCGAGGCGCGCTGATCGCCGCTGCCCGCGCGGTCGCGGGGATCCGGCGCCACTGGCGCGAAGCAGGCATGGCGGCCCGGCTATCCACAATTTCCTTGCAAGCCGCTCCCGAAATACCTTGAATCCCAGGAATATCGGTTAGCGCGCGCCGGTTTTCGCGGCGACTCGCAGGATTTCTGCGGTTTCCTGCAGGGGCGGGCTGGCCGGGCGAGATGGCCGCTGCTAGGGGTCGAGCAGGAAAATCGAGGAAATTGCGTCACTTGGCGATTTCCCGGGATCGGGCGGGATGGCGCCCCATTTTCCGGAATTGTCCGTAGCGAATGGGTTCATTTACGGAGGCGTTATTGAAACAAACAAAGAACAAACACTGATTCTAAGTAAAACACCGCTGAAAATCGGGACTTAGTGGGGCAAATTCCCGCTCTATCCCCAATTCTCCCGTTGTATCCCCGAGCGCTTGTTGGTAAAACGAGATGCTTAAAGGGGGCACACCCTTTTCACCGTCATTTGAAGCGCCGGGCCCGGCCGTGGGGGCTGATTCCGGAGACGGGAAAGCTGTGCCCATTGGGGTATTGGCGTGGCAGACAGGGAGCTCTTCGAGGGATTTGCGCTCCAGGCGGTGGACCAGAAGGGCCGCGTCGCCATCCCCGCCGACCTGCGCAACGCCGCCGAACGCAATTCCGACATCCGCCAGATCGTCGTGGGCCTGCACCCCCATGACCCCTGCCTGTCGGCGCACGACCTCTCCTGGTCCAAGGAGAAATATGAGCGGATCGACCGCAAGGAGCAGCAGGCTGCCGATCGCGGCGAGGACGCCGATTACAAGGCGAAGCGTCGTGCCTTCGGCCAGGTCGAGAAGGCGCCGTACGACGATTCCGGCCGTTTCGTGATTCCGCCCTTCTTCCGCATGAAGGCGGGCATCCAGAAATGGGCGCTGTTCTATGGCAGCGGCGAGACCTTCGACATCTGGGCGCCGGAGCGCCTGATGAGCGACGCGCAAGCGGACCCGACGCTGCGCGAGATCTGCGAGTATCTGTGCCAGGCCAAGGGAGTGAAGCTGTGAGCTCCCCGACCCAGCCGCATATCCCGGTGCTGCTCGACGAAGTGGTCGACGGCCTCGCCCCTGTGCCCGGCGAGCGTCATGTCGACTGCACGTTCGGCGCCGGCGGCTACACCAACGCCATCCTCGAGCGGGGTGCCGAGGTGGCCGCCTTCGATCGCGACCCCCGTGCGATCGAGGGCGGCCAAACTCTCGTCTCCCATGCGGATGGCCGGCTGATCCTGATCGAGGCGCCGTTCAGCCAGCTGGAGGGCGAGCTCGAACGCCGCGGCCTCGTGCCGGTCGACGGCGTGACGATGGACATCGGCGTCTCGTCGATGCAGCTCGACCAGGCCGAGCGCGGCTTCTCCTTCCAGCAGGAGGGGCCGCTCGACATGCGCATGGCCGGCGAGGGGATGACCGCGGCGGAGTGGCTGAACTCGGCCGACGAAGGCGAGATCGCCGACGTGCTGTATCAATATGGCGAAGAGCCGCGTGCCCGCCGGGTCGCGAGCGCGATCGTGCGCGCCCGGCCGCTGGCGACGACCACCGATCTCGCCAATGTCGTCCGCCGCGCGCTGGGCCACAAGCCGCACGACAAGAAGGATCCCTCGACCCGTACCTTCCAGGCGGTGCGCATCTTCATCAACCGCGAACTCGACGAACTGGCGGAGGGGCTGGCCGCGGCCGAGCGCGTGCTCAGGCCCGGCGGCCGGCTGGCGGTGGTGACGTTCCACAGCCTGGAGGATCGCCTGGTGAAGCGCTTCCTGCGCGAGCGCAGCGGCAGCGAGCCTGCCGGTTCGCGTCACCGTCCCGCGGTCGGCCCGCGTGCCGAGCCCAGTTTCGAACCTCCCGCCAAGGCCGTGCGGCCGGGCGATGACGAGGTTGCCCGTAATCCGCGAGCCCGTTCGGCGACGCTGCGCGTGGCGCGGCGGACCGCGGCGGCGCCGTGGCCCAGTGAAGGAGTAGCGTGAGATGGCGGTTCAGAGCTTCAAGGGACTGGGGTGGCTCCTCTGCGCCGTTGTGGTGGCGCCGGCGTGCTACATGGTCAATTCGCACGGCGCGGCCGAACAGGCCAAGCTCAACGCGATGAAGGGTGCGATCCTGCAGGCGCAGAAGGACATTCGCGGGCTGGAGACCGAGTTCCAGACGCGCGCCAACCTGGCCCAGATCGAGCGCTGGAACGGCGACGTGCTGGCGCTTGCCGCGCCGGCGCCCGGCCAGTATCTGGCGAGCGAGACGGCGCTGGCCAGTCTCGACCAGCCCGCGCAGATCCAGAATGCTTCGCTGATCGTTCCGGCCGGCGCGCCCGGGGCTCACTCCGTCGCAGCAGTGGCGACGGCAGCGGCAGCGCCGGTGCAGGCGGCCCCGGCGCCGCAGCCGGGCTCTGCTTCGGCGCCGTCGGGCAAGAGCGTGGCGCAGCAGGACAGGGAACTTCACGACCTCATGAAGAAGGCGGACAGGCGCGCGGTGGCAATGGTGGACAAGGGCGTGCTGAGCACCTCGACCATCGACGACCTGAAGAAGCTTGCGCAGCGCGAGAAGCTGGCGCTCCGTTGATCGTCGTCGTCGCCCCGCCGGCCCGCAAGGGCCGTACGGGCGATGCCCGTCAGGCGCTTGTCGCCACGGCCCAGGTGCGGTTGATGATCCTGTCGATCCTGTTCGGGTTCGGCATGCTGGTGGTGATCGGCAAGCTGGCGCTGCTCGCGCTCTGGGCGGAGCCGGCCACTGCGCGCGACATCGCCACCACGCTGGTGCCCCCGCGCGGCGACATCACCGACCGGCGCGGCGCGCCGCTCGCGCGCTCGATCGATTCCTGGACGATCGCCATTCACCCCAACCAGGTGATCGGCGACAAGGCCGAGCTGGCGCACCGGCTGGCCGAGCTGATTCCCGAGCAGAGCGCCGAGCGCTATTTCGCGCTGCTCAAGTCGGGGGGCAGTTTCGCCTATCTCAAGCGCCGGGCCATGCCGGAGCTGGTGAGCGCGGTGAATGCGCTCGGCCAGCCGGCGATCGAGTTCCAGCGCGAGAACGACCGCCTCTATCCGCAATCGACGCTCGCGGCCCATGTGCTCGGCTATATCGATAGCACCGGCCATGGCCGCTACGGCATGGAGCGGGTGCTCGACGCGCAACTGAGCGATCCGGCGCGGCGCGGCGAGCCCGTGGCGCTGTCGCTCGACCTGCGGGTGCAGGCGGCGCTGGAGAACGAGCTGGGCACGGCGATGACGCAGCTCCAGGCGCGCGGCGCCGCGGGCGTGATCCTCGACGTGCATACCGGCGAAGTGATCGCGATGACCTCGCTCCCCGCCTTCAATCCCAATGCGATCGCCGGCCCGCCGCCGCGCAACAACGTGACGCAGAGCGTCTATGAGCTGGGATCGACCTTCAAGCCGATCGCGGTGGCGGCGGCGATCGACACCGGCACGATCACGTCGATGTCGCGCCGCTTCGACGCGACCGTGCCGCTGCAGGTGGGCCGCTTCAAGATCCACGACGATCCGGGCGACGAGCAGTTCCGCTGGCTCAACATCCCGGAGACGCTGATCTATTCCTCCAACATCGCCACCGCGCGCATCGCCGACGAGCTGGGCGCGGAGAAGATGCAGGAGATCTTCCGCCGTTTCGGCTTCGACCGGAAGCCCGAGATCGAGCTCGATGCCAGCGCCAAGCCGCTCTGGCCGTCGAGCTGGGGGCGGATCACGGTGATGACGACTGCCTATGGCCATGGCATCGCAGTGACGCCGCTGCACCTTGCGACGGCCTATGCCGCGATGGTGAATGGCGGCATCCTGCGTCCCGTCACGCTGCGCAAGGTCGATCCCGCCCATCCGCCGGAGGGCAAGCGCGTGCTGCAACAGGCGACGAGCGACCGGATGCGCCAGCTGCTCCGCCTGATCGTGCTCAAGGGCACCGGCCGCAAGGGCGAGGCGCCCGGCTTCCGTATCGCGGGCAAGACCGGCACCGCCGAGGCGGCGAGCGAAGGTGGTTACGACAAGCATCGCAACGTTTCGACCTTCGCGGCGGCTTTCCCCATCGACGCACCGCGCTATGTGATGATCGCCATGCTCGATTCGCCCAAAGCCAACCCCTCGATCGGCGTCTATCGCACGACCGCTGCGTGGACGGTGGCGCCCGTGGTCGCGCGGGTGGTGGGCCGTACCGGCTCGCTGCTCGGCGTGATGCCCGACGCCAATCGCGACATCGACGAGCGCGAGTTGCTGCCGCTGATCTGGGCGGGGCCAGGCGCCGACAAGAAGGATCCCGAATGAAACTGGGCACGCTGACGGAAGGCGGGGGGGACGCCGTCGTCACCGGATTTGCCATCGATCATCGCAAGGTGGCGCCCGGCACCATATTCGGCGCGTTCGAAGGCGCGCGCTTCAACGGCGAGGATTTCATTCCCGACGCCGTGAAGGCCGGTGCCGTCGCCATCGTCGCCCGGCCCGGCGCCAGGGTGGAGGGGGCGATCCACATCGTCGATGCGAACCCGCGCGAGAAGTTCGCCCGGCTGGCCGCGCGCTTCTTCGCGCCGTTCCCGGCGACCGCGGTGGCGGTGACGGGAACCAACGGCAAGACTTCCACCGTGGAGATGACGCGCCAGCTCTGGCGGATGCGGGGCTTCCACGCCGCCTCGATCGGCACGCTCGGCGTCACCACGGCGGACGACACGGTGAGCACCGGGCTGACCACGCCGGACATCGTCACCTTCCTCTCCAATGTCGCCGGGCTGGCGCGCGAAGGCGTGAGCCATGTCGCGTTCGAGGCATCGTCGCACGGCCTGTCGCAATATCGCACCGAAGGCCTGCCGGTGCGCGCGGCGGCGTTCACCAATCTCAGCCGCGACCATCTCGACTATCATGGCGACATGGCCGCCTATTTCCATGCCAAGCTGCGTCTGTTCGCCGATGTGCTGGATCCGGACGGCGTGGCGGTGGTGTGGGCGGACGACCCGCATAGCCCGCGGGTCGAGGAACTGGCGCGGATGCGCGGCAATCGGCTGGTCACCGTGGGCGAGCATGGCGAAACGCTCAAGCTGATCGCCCGCGATCCGACGCTGCTCGGCCAGGGGCTGACGATCGAGGCCGGGGGCGAGACATATCGAGTGAACCTGCCGCTGATCGGCGCCTATCAGGCCGCCAATGCGCTGGTTGCGGCGGGCCTGGTGATCGCGACGGGCGGGGATGTCATCCAGACGCTCGGCGACCTCAGCCGGCTGCAGCCGGTGCGGGGGCGCCTGGAGCGTGCGGTGATCACCAAGCAGGGTGCGCCGGTCTATGTCGACTATGCGCATACGCCCGACGCGCTCGAAGCGGCGATCGCGGCGCTCAAGCCGCACACCGCAGGGCGGCTGATCATCGTGTTCGGCGCGGGCGGCGACCGCGACACCGGCAAGCGCGCGCCGATGGGGCAGGCGGCGGCCGCCGGCGCGGACATAGTGATCGTGACCGACGACAATCCGCGCTCCGAGGATCCGGCGGCGATCCGCGCCCAGGTGCTCGAAGGGGCGCCCGAAGCGATCGAGATCGGCGGCCGGCGCGGGGCGATCAAGGCGGCGATCGAGATGGCCGGGAGCGAGGACATCGTGCTCATCGCCGGCAAGGGGCATGAGCAGGGCCAGATTGTCGGTGACATGGTGCTGCCCTTCGACGACGTCGCCGTGGCGCGGGAGTGCGCGGCGTGAGGTTGTGGACCGCAGACGAGATCGCCGAGGCGACCGGCGGCACGGCCTCGGCGGCGTTCGAGGCCTCGGGCGTGACCTTCGATTCCCGCGAAGTCGGGCAGGGAGACCTGTTCCTGGCGCTGAAGGGCGAGGCCACCGACGGGCATCGCTATCTCGACCAGGCCTTTGCGCAGGGCGCGGCAGGTGCGCTGGTTTCGGAACCCACGCCGCACCCGCATGTGCGCGTGGCGGACACCGTTCTGGCGCTGGACGCGCTGGGCGTTGCGGCGCGCGGGCGGATGCAGGGCCAGGTGATCGGAGTCACCGGCTCGGCCGGCAAGACCGGCACCAAGGAAGCGCTGTTCGCGGCGCTCGACCGCAACGCGCCCGGCGCGGCGCATCGTTCCGTCAAGAGCTACAACAACCATACCGGCGTGCCGCTCAGCCTGGCGCGCATGCCGCGCACGGCACGCTATGGCGTGTTCGAGATGGGCATGAACCATGCCGGCGAACTGGCCGCGCTCACGCGGCTGGTGCGCCCCCATGTCGCCATCGTCACCACCATCGCCCCGGCGCATCTGGGCTTCTTCGCGAGCGAAGAGGCGATCGCCGACGCCAAGGGCGAGATCTTCCAGGGGCTGGAGCCGGGCGGCACCGCGATCGTCCCGTTCGACAGCCCGCATCGCGACCGTCTGATCGACGCCGCGAGGCCCTATGCGGGAAAGATCGTCACCTTCGGCCTGAAGGAAGGCGCCGATTATCGCGCCGTCGAGACGATGCGCACCCGCACCGGCGCCACCTTCGTCACGGCCCGTTTCGGCCAGCGCGAACTGAGCTTCACCTTGTCCCAGCCGGGTGCGCACTGGGTGTCGAACGCGATGGCGATCCTCGCCGCGGTCGATGCCGTGGGCGGCGATCTCGAGCTGGCGGGCCTTGCGCTCGCCGAGCTGGGCGGCCTGGCGGGGCGCGGCGCGCGGCGCATGGTGCCGGCGCGTGGCGGCGAGGCGCTGGTGATCGACGAGAGCTACAACGCCAACCCCGCCTCGATGCGCGCCACGCTCGAAGTGCTCGCGCTCGAAAAGGGCCGCAAGCTGGCGGTGCTCGGCGAGATGCGCGAGCTCGGCGTGCATTCGGCGGCTTTCCACGCCGAACTTTCGGGCCCGATCGAGGCCGCGGGCGTCGATTATGCCATTCTCGTCGGCGAAGCGATGCTTCCGCTTGCAGAGGCGCTTGAGGGGCGCGTCGATTTCGTCCATGTGCCCGACGCGGCGACCGCGCTGGGCAGGCTCGACGACATGCTCCAGGCGGGGGACGCGGTTCTCATAAAAGGGTCGAACGGCGTGCGGCTTGGGTCGGTGGTCGCGGCATTGGCGGAAAGGGCACCTGCCTGATGTTGTACTGGATCGCGGATCTGCTGGGCTTTCCCGGCGTCTTCAACCTCTTCCGCTATCTCTCCTTCCGCACCGGCGGCGCGGTGGCGACGGCGCTGCTGATCGGGCTGGTGATCGGGCCGAGGTTCATCGGCTGGCTGCGCATCCGCCAGGGCAAGGGGCAGCCGATCCGCGACGACGGGCCGCAGAGCCACCTTGCCAAGCGCGGCACGCCGACGATGGGCGGGCTGATGATCCTGACCAGCCTGATGCTCTCGCTGCTGCTGTGGATGGACCTGCGCAACCCCTATGTCTGGGCGTGCATGTTCGTCACCTTCGGCTTCGGGATGATCGGCTTCCTCGACGATTACGACAAGGTGCGGAAACAGAAGACCGCCGGCGTATCGGGCAAGGTGCGGCTGCTGGGCGAGTTCCTGATCGCAGGCGTCGCCGCCTGGATCATCTGCTCGCAGAACGGCACCCAGCTCTACGTACCCTTCTTCAGCTGGATCCACCCGGACATCGGCTGGTTCTACATCGCCTTCGCCGCCTTCGTGATCGTCGCGTTCGGCAATGCGGTGAACCTCACCGACGGGCTCGACGGGCTCGCGACCATGCCGGTGGTGATCGCCAGCATGGCCTTCATGCTGATCGCCTATCTGGCCGGCAACAAGATCTATGCGGTGTATCTGGGCATCCCGCACGTGCCGGGCGCGGGCGACCTGGCGATCTTCTGCGGCGCGATGGTGGGGGCGGGGCTCGCCTTCCTGTGGTTCAATGCGCCGCCGGCGGCGGTGTTCATGGGCGATACCGGCAGCCTCGCGCTCGGCGGCGCGCTCGGCACGATCGCCGTCACCACGCACCATGAGCTGGTGCTCGGCATCATCGGCGGCCTGTTCGTGATGGAAGCGCTGAGCGTCATCATCCAGGTGTTCTTCTTCAAGCGCACGGGCAAGCGCGTCTTCAAGATGGCGCCGATCCACCATCATTTCGAGCAGCTCGGCTGGTCGGAGCCGACGGTGGTGATCCGCTTCTGGATCATCGCCTTCGTGCTGGCGCTGGCGGGGCTGGCGACGCTCAAGCTGCGGTGATCACGAGCACGGCCTGGCGCGGCAAACGCTATGCGGTGCTCGGGCTGGCGCGCTCCGGCGCGGCGACGGTGCGCGCGCTGGTGGCGAGCGGCGCGAAAGTGCTGGGCTGGGATGACAATGAGGCGACGCATCGCGACCTCTGGTATCAGCTCAAGGCCGATCGGCAGGCGCTTGAGAACGAACCGGGTTTTTCGACCAAGGACTGGGTGAAGCTCCCGATCGATCTGACCGGTTTCGACGCCGTCGTGGTTTCGCCGGGCGTACCGCTCAATCGGCATCCGGTCGCCGACAAGGCGGCGAAATATGGCGTCCCGATCATCGGCGACATCGAGCTGTTCGCCGAGGCGCGTGCCGAGATGCCCGCGCACCGTGTGGTCGGCATCACCGGCACCAACGGCAAGTCGACCACCACGGCGCTGATCCACCACATCCTCGAGACCGCCGGCATCCCGGCGCGGCTCGGCGGCAATATCGGATTGCCGATCCTGGGGCAGGACCCGCTGCCCGAAGGCGGGGTCTATGTCCTCGAGCTGTCGAGCTACCAGATCGACTTGACCCACAGCCTCGACTGCGACGTGGCGGTGCTGCTCAACATCACGCCCGACCATCTCGACCGCTATGCGGATTTCGACGCCTATGCCGCCTCCAAGGCGCGGCTGTTCGCGATGCAGAAGCCCGGCCACGCCGCGGTGATCGGCATCGGGGATGCGCCTTCGGCCGGGATCGCGGCCCAGTTGGCGGCCGCGGGCCGTAGCGAGGACCTCACCAGGATCGCCCCCGGCGCCTGCCTGGATCAGTCGCGCTGGCCGGCGCTGCAGGGACCGCACAACGCGCAGAACGCACTTGCCGCCATCGCTGCGTGCCAGGCGCTCGGCATCGTCCGCGAAGCGATCGACCGGGGGCTGGAGAGCTTCCCCGGCCTGCCGCACCGGATGGAGCGGGTTGCGACCAGGCACGGCGTGCTGTTCGTCAACGACAGCAAGGCGACCAACGCCGACTCCACCGCACCGGCGCTCTCGGCCTATCCGAAGATCCACTGGATCCTGGGCGGCAAGGCCAAGACCGGCGATCTCGACGCTTGCCGCCCGGGTTTCCCCCATGTGGTGAAGGCCTATACGATCGGAGAGGCGGGCGAGATGTTCGCGCAGCTGCTCGAAGGCGAGATGCCGGTCGAGCGATCGGGCACGCTCGAGGCCGCGGTGCGGAGCGCGGCGGCACAGGCGCATCCGGGGGAGACGGTGCTGCTGTCGCCCGCCTGCGCGTCGTTCGACCAGTTCAAGGATTACGAAGCCCGGGGCCAGGCCTTTCGCGACGCGGTGGAGGCACTGGGATGAACGAAACCGTGGAAGTGCCGGAAGCTGGAAGCGAGGTCCGCCGTCGCGTCCAGCAACAGCTCGGCCGTGCGAGCAAGACGCGCGCCGGCATGTGGTTCTGGGAAGTCGATCGCGTGCTGCTCACGCTGGCGCTTCTGCTGATCGCGATCGGGCTGGTGGCGGTCGCCGCCGCGTCGCCCGCCACGGCGCGCCGCTATTCCGACGCCACGCACATCATGGCGCCGATGTATTATTTCTGGCGCCAGCTGATCTGGGTGTGCATCAGCGTGCCCGTATTGATCGCGGTCTCGATGCTGCCGGTCACGGTGGCGCGGCGGCTGGCGCTGATCGGAGCGGGGATATTCCTGGTCTGCCTGGCACTGGTGCCGGTGATCGGGCACGAAGTGAACGGCGCCAAGCGCTGGATCGGAGTCGGGCTGGCCGAGTTCCAGCCCTCCGAGTTCCTCAAGCCGCTGTTCATCGTCTCCACCGCCTGGATGCTCAGCTTCCGCGCCAAGGATCCGCAGTTGCCGGTGCTGTTCGTCACCGGCGCGCTCACTGCGCTGATCGGCGTGCTGCTGATGCTCCAGCCCGATTTCGGCCAGACGATCGTGTTCGGCAGCGTGTGGATCATCCTGCTGATGATCTCGGGCATCTCGCCCGCCGCCATCGCCGGCCTGTTCGGCACGGCAGTGGCGGGTGTGTTCGCGGCCTATCTGTTCTACGGCACCGCCCGCACCCGCATCGACAATTTCCTGTTTCCCACCAAGGACGCCGCGCTCGCCGAGCGCTACCAGGTGGAGATGGCGCACGAGACGCTCACCGCGGGCGGCCTGCTCGGGCGGGGGCCGGGCAACGGCATGATGAAGTTCAAGCTTCCCGAGGGGCATACCGACTATATCTTCTCGGTGATCGGCGAGGAGTTCGGGCTGATCGCCTGTGCGGTGATCGCCACCCTCTATCTGGCCATCGTGATCCGCGTGCTGATGAAGCTGCTGGACGAGGAGGACGCCTTCCGCCTGCTCGCGGCCGCCGGCCTGGCCGCGCAGTTCGGCGTGCAGTCGCTGATCAACATGGCGGTGAACACCGGCATCGCCCCGTCCAAGGGCATGACGCTCCCCTTCATTTCCTATGGCGGGTCGTCGATGATCGCATTGGCCATCGGCTATGGGTTGCTGCTCGCCTTCACGCGCCGAAACCCGTATCTGAAACGCTCGCCCTATACCGGCCGCTGGAGCACGAACGCATGACTCAGTCCCGAAGCTATGTCCTCGCAGCCGGCGGCACCGGCGGGCACATGGTGCCTGCGGCGGCGCTGGCGGCGGAACTGGCCGAGCGGGGCCACCATGTCGCGCTGGTGAGCGACGATCGCGGCGTGCGCTTCCCGGGGCTGTTCGAGGGCGTCGAGACGCACGTCCTGCCCGCGGGCCGGCTGGGCGGCGGGCCCCTCGGCTATCTGCGCGCGGCGAGCAGGATCATGGCGGGTCGCTCGATGGCGTTTCGGCTCTACAAGGAGATCCAGCCTGCCGCGGTAATCGGGTTCGGCGGCTATCCGGCGCTGCCCGCCCTGCTCGCGGCATTCCGTGCGGGCGTGCCGACGGTGATCCACGAGCAGAATGCCGTGCTCGGGCGAGTCAACCGCTTCGTCGCGGGGCGCGTGGATGCCATCGCCACTTCCTATGACCAGGTCGACCGGGTGAAGCCCGGCTGGCAGGTCAGGATCCATCTCGTCGGCAACCCGGTGCGCGAGGCGGTGCTGAACCTGCGCAACCGCCCCTATCCGCTGCTCGAGGAAGACGGCATCTTCCGCGTACTCGTCACCGGCGGCAGCCAGGGGGCGACCGTGCTGAGCCAGGTGGTGCCGGACGGGCTGGCGCTGCTCCCGGTGCATTTCCGCCGGCGCCTGCAGGTGACGCACCAGGCGCGTGTCGAGGATATCGAGACGGTGCGGGCGAAATATCAGAATCACGGCATCCCGGCCGATGTCTCCACCTATATCACCGACATGGCCGATGTACTGGCCTGGTCGCACATCGTGATCGCGCGCGCGGGTGCCTCGACCATTGCCGAGCTTACCGCGGCGGGCCGCCCGGCGATCCTGGTGCCGCTGCCCAGCGCCACCGACGATCACCAGACCGCCAATGCCCGCGAGATCACTGCGGCCGGCGGCGCGCGGACCATCCCGCAGCGCGCCTTCACCGCGGCGGAACTCGCCAAGCAGATCCAGAAGCTCGGGCTCGACACGGTCGGGCTCGAGAATGCCGCGGCGCGGGCGCGCAGCGTGGGCCGCCCCAACGCCACGCGCGACCTCGCCGATCTCGTCGAATCCATCCACGCGCCGGAGGCCCCGATCGGGATCCGCCGTGCGGCAATGCAGGGAAGGCCAGCGTTCGCATGAGTGAGTTTGGCGCATGAAGGGCGTCGCAACCGACATCGGCATCATCCATTTCGTCGGCATCGGCGGCATCGGCATGTCCGGCATCGCCGAGGTGATGCACAATCTGGGCTACAAGGTGCAGGGTTCGGACGTGGCCGAAGGCTATGTCGTGCAGGGGCTGCGCAGCCGCGGCATTCCGGTGACGATCGGCCATGATGCCGAGAATCTGGGCGACGCGGCCGTGGTGGTGGTCTCCACCGCGATCGTGCGTACCAATCCCGAGGTCGAGGCGGCCTATCAGCGTCGCGTTCCCGTGGTACGCCGCGCCGAGATGCTCGCCGAGCTGATGCGCCTGAAGTCCACCGTCGCGGTGGCGGGCACCCACGGCAAGACGACCACGACCTCGATGGTCGCGGCCCTGCTCGACGCGGGCGGGGTGGACCCGACCGTGATCAACGGCGGCATCATCAACCAATATGGCTCGAACGCGCGCCTGGGCGACAGCGAGTGGATGGTGGTCGAGGCCGACGAGAGCGACGGCAGCTTCCTGCGTCTCGACGGCACCTATGCCATCGTCACCAATATCGATCCCGAGCATCTCGACCATTACGGCTCGTTCGACGCGGTGAAGGACGCGTTCGTCGAGTTCGTCGAGAATGTGCCCTTCTACGGCGCCGCGCTGCTGTGCCTCGACCATCCCGAAGTGCAGGCGATCATCCCGCGCGTGCGCGATCGCCGGATCGTGACCTATGGCTTTGCCGCCAGCGCGGATGTGCGCGGCGTCAACGTGGTGCCGCATCATGGCGGCAACCGCTTCGAGGCGATCATCCGCCACCGCGACGGCACCACCCGCTCGATCGAGGGCATCGAACTGCCGATGCCGGGCCGCCACAATGTCCAGAACGCGCTCGCCGCGATCGGCGTAGCGCTCGAGCTGGGCATTCCCGATGCGACGATCCAGCAGGGCTTCGCCAAGTTCGGCGGGGTCAAGCGGCGCTTCACCAAGGTCGGCGAGACCGGCGGCGTGACGATCATCGACGATTACGGCCATCATCCGGTCGAGATCCGCGCGGTGCTGGCCGCTGCGCGCGAGAGCGCCGAGGGCAGGGTGATCGCAGTCGTCCAGCCGCATCGTTTCACGCGCCTGAAGAATTTGATGGACGAGTTCGCCCAGGCGTTCAACGATGCCGACATGGTCTATGTCACGCCGGTCTATGCGGCGGGCGAACTGCCGCTCGAGGGCGTGAGCGCGGAGGCCCTGGTGGAGAACGTCCAGCGCCGCGGGCATCGCGCGGTGGGCGCGATCGAGAGCGAGGACGCGTTGGCGCGCGCGCTCGCCGGGGTGATCCAGCCAAAGGACATGGTCATCTGCCTGGGCGCGGGCGACATCACCAAATGGGCCGCGAACCTGGCGGGCGCGATCGAGGAAGCAAAGGCAGTCGCATGAAGGACTGGCTGACCCTGGGCATCGAGATGCAGCGCGACCTGATCCAGGCACAGCAGGCGCAGATGGCTGCCGCGCAGAAGATGCTGGATGCCGGGCGCGACGTTATGAAGCTGCAGCAGGCCGGGCAGAGGGCGGCCGAGGCCAATCTCGCGGCGTGGAGGCAATGGTCGAGCATGTGGGGGTGGAAGTGAGCGCAGTCTGCACCGCGCTGCCTCCGCTGCGCGGCACGGTGGAGCATCAGGGCAGCCTTGCCGACTTCATCTGGTTTCGCACCGGCGGCCCGGCCGAATGGCTGGTGCGCCCCGATGACGTGCAGGGCCTTGCGGCATTCCTGGCCGCGCTCGATCCGGAAGTGCCGGTGCTGCCGGTCGGGGTTGGCTCGAACCTGATCGTGCGCGACGGCGGCGTGCCGGGCGTGGTGGTGCGGCTGCCCAAGGCGATGGCGAAAGTGACCATCGAACCGGGCATCAAGGAAGGTTCCCGGCGCGTGCGCGCGGGCGGGGCCGCGATGGGGATCACCGTGGCGAGCGCCGCGCGCGATGCGGGCATTGCGGGCCTCGAATTCCTGCGCGGGATTCCGGGCACGATCGGCGGCGCGGTGCGGATGAACGCGGGCGCCTATGGCCGTGACACCAGCAATATCCTGATCGAAGTCACGCTGGTGACTCGAAACGGGACGGTGGAGACCTGGCCGGCGGCCAAACTCGGCTATACCTATCGCCATTCGGAGCTGCCTGCCGGTGCCGTGGTGGTTGAGGCGCTGTTCGAGGGGACTCCCGGCGACAAGGCCGAGATCGGCGCAGAGATGGACCGGATCGCGGCGGAACGCGAGGCTTCCCAGCCGCTTAGGTCGCGCACCGGCGGCTCGACCTTCAAGAATCCGGACGGCGGCAAGGCCTGGGCGCTGATCGACGCGGCCGGTTGTCGGGGCCTTCGTCGCGGCGACGCGCAGGTCAGCGAAAAACACTGCAATTTCCTGCTAAATCTGGGCAATGCTTCCTCGGCCGACATCGAAGCGCTGGGCGAGGAAGTCCGCGCCCGGGTGAAGGCGCAGTCGGGCGTCGAGCTGGAATGGGAAATCCAGCGTGTCGGCATGCTTGCCGACGACGGGGACAAATAGCGTGTCGGCATGCTTGCCGACGACGGGGACAAGTAGCATGTCGGCATGTTTGCCGACGACGCCAAGCAAGGACGTCATTGGGGTGAATAGGTGAGCAAGTTGCACGTCGCGGTTCTGATGGGTGGCTGGTCGGCCGAGCGCGAAGTCTCGCTGATGTCCGGCGCGGGCATCGCGGAGGCGCTGGAGAGCCTGGGCCACAAGGTGACGCGCATCGACATGGATCGCGACGTCGCCCTGAAGATCGCCGAGGCGAGGCCGGACGTGGTGTTCAACGCGCTGCACGGCACCCCCGGCGAGGACGGCACCGTGCAGGGCATGCTCGACCTGATGGGCGTGCGCTACACGCATTCCGGCCTGGTCACTTCGGTGATCGCGATCGACAAGCAGCTGACCAAGCAGGCGCTGGTGCCGCACGGCATCCCGATGCCCGGCGGCCGCATGGTGAAGACCGGGGAACTGCACCAGGCCGATCCGCTGCCGCGCCCCTATGTGCTCAAGCCGGTGAACGAAGGTTCCTCGGTGGGGGTCGCCATCGTCACCAAGGAAGGCAATTACGGCAATCCGATCTCGGCCGATGCGGTGGGCCCGTGGCAGGAGTTCGACGAACTGCTCGCCGAGCCCTTCATCCGCGGCCGCGAACTGACCACCGCGGTGCTGGCTGGCGAAGCGCTGGGCGTGACCGAATTGAAGCCCAAGAGCGGCTTCTACGACTATGACGCCAAATATACCGACGGGCTGACCGAGCATGTCTATCCGGCGCAGATCCCCGACGAGATCACCGAGGCGTGCCGGCGCATCGCGCTCGAGGCGCACAAGCTGCTGGGCTGCAAGGGCACCTCGCGCTCCGATTTCCGCTGGGACGACAGCCAGGGCGTCGAGGGCTTGTTCCTGCTCGAAGTGAACACCCAGCCCGGCATGACGCCGCTCAGCCTGGTACCCGAGCAGGCGCGGCATCTCGGCATCTCCTATCCCCAGCTGTGCCAGCGCATCGTCGACGAGGCGATGGGCGGGGGCTGCGCGGGATGAGCCGCCCCCCCGCCAGACGGGCGGCCACCCGGCGCGGGGCGAAGCCGGTGCAGAAGCGCAAGCAGATCGCGCGCAAGAAGCAGCCGGGACTGATGGACCAGGCGCTGGCTGCGCTGCCGGTGAGCCAGGCGACGCTCACTCGCATCGCCACCTGGGGTATCGTCGCCATGTTCTCGGTCGGGCTGATCACCGTCGCGACCTGGTTCGGCGTGCCGCAGGTGATCGGCGTCGGCGCTGCCCAGGCGGTCGGCGAGGCGGGGCTGCGCGTCGACACGATCCAGATCAACGGTCTCAAGCGAATGAACCGCATGACCGTGTACCAGCAGGTGCTCGACCAGAACGCGCGTGCCATGCCGCTGGTCGACCTGGCCGATGTGCGCACCCGGCTGCTCGCCTATCCCTGGATCAAGGATGCGCGCGTCTCCCGGCGCCTGCCCGACAAGCTGCTGATCGACATCGTCGAGCGCGAGCCTGCGGCGATCTGGCAGAATCACGGCCAGCTGATGCTGATCGATCCGATGGGCGTGCCGCTGGAGCCGGTCTCGCGCGAGGCGATGCCCGATCTGCCGCTGTTGATCGGAGACGGGGCGAACGCGCAGGAGCCGGTGCGGCGCGACCTGATGGACAGCGCGCCCGCGCTGAAGCCGCTCGTCCGCGCAGCGACCTGGGTGGGCAATCGGCGCTGGGATATCATCTTCGACACGGGAGAGAAGCTCCAGCTGCCCGAGGGCGAGAAGGAAGCCAGGGACGCGCTTAAGACCTTTGCCGAGAAGGATGGCGCCTATCGCCTGCTCGGCCGCGGCAATCTGGGATTCGATATGCGCGATCCCGACAATCTCGTGATCCGCCGCCCGGCGGCGATCGGAGTGCCGGCGGCGACGGGATTATGATGAACACCGTAGTTGCCTTCCGGGGAAAATACTGATTCATAAGCTGAATCGGGAGTTAGGCGTTTTTTGGAATGAGGGGCAAATGGCGAAGGCTGCACCGGAAGGACTGATCACCGCGCTGGACGTGGGCTCGTCCAAGGTCTCGGCGCTGATCGCGCAAAAGGCGGATGACGGCTCGCTGGTGGTGCTCGGCACCGGCCAGCGCGAGAGCCGCGGCGTCAAGCGCGGCTATGTCGCCGACCTGCACGCGACCGAACTGGCGATCCGCGAAGCGGTGGAACAGGCCGAGCGCATCGCCGGACAGAATATCGAGGACGTCTGGGTGAGTTTCTCCGCGGGCGGGCTGATCTCCGACATCGTCCGGCTGGAATCCGACCTGGGGGGGCATCGGATCGAGCAGAACGACGTGGACGAGCTGCTTCGCGCCGGCCGCGACGCGATCGATCCCCAGGGCAAGATGGTGCTCCATGCCCAGCCGACCCGCTACACCGTGGACGGTCTTGCCGGCGTGCGGCGTCCGCTCGGGCTCCATGCGGAGCGCCTGGGCGTCGACATCCATGTCGTCGCCACCGATGGCGCGCCGGTGCGCAACCTGGATCACTGCGTCCGCTCGGCGCATCTCGAGGTTCGCTCGATCATCGCCGCGCCGGTTGCCACGGGGCTGGCCTGCCTCACCGACGAGGAGCGCGAACTGGGTGTCGCGCTGGTCGAGATCGGTGCGGGGGTGACGAATGTCAGCGTCTTCTCGCAGGGGGTGCTTTCCGGCCTCGCCTCGATCCCGATGGGCTCGGCGGACATCACCGACGACATCGCCTCGTCCTTCGGCACCGCGCGCGCCTGGGCGGAGCGGACCAAATGCTTCCACGGCTCCGCGAACCTGTCTCCCCGCGACAATCACGAGATGATCGACGTGGTGCCGGCGATCCCGGACGACGGCACCGAAGGACCGCGCATCACCAAGGCGCAGCTCAACGCGATCATCCGCAAGCGGCTGGAGCGGCTGATGGGCGAGATCCAGAAGGAGCTCAAGAAGCTTTCGTTCGAGGATCCCGCCGGTCGCCAGATCGTCCTCACCGGCGGCGGCGCCGAGCTGAAGGGCGTGGCGGACTATGCCCAGCAGTTCCTGGGAAGCGCGGTGCGTGTCGGCCGGCCCAAGGGGCTGGTGGCGCTGCCCGAGGCGCATGCGGGGCCCGCCTTCGCCACTTTGGCGGGGCTGGCGCGCTTCGCCGCGGCCAATCCGATCGACCTGCGCGCGCTCGAACCGAATCACCAGATGGTGACCAGGACGAACCCCGGAGCCCTGATCCAGCGGCTGATCGCGGCATTCCGGGCAAATTATTAGAAGAAATGCGTTGGTAACTTCGCGTTCCCTCTAGAGTCACCCTCTGCGTTCGTGCAGAACGGGGGCCAGATTACGCGCCTGTGACAGCCACCCGGGCGCAGGGAGACCAAGGCGATGAGTATCGATTTCCTTCCGCCCGATGTGGACGAGCTGACCCCGAAGATCACCGTAGTCGGTGTGGGCGGCGCGGGCGGCAACGCGATCGCGAACATGATCCGCGCGGATGTGCAGGGCGTCGACTTCATCGTCGCCAACACCGATGCGCAGGCGCTCAAGCAATCGAGCGCGGGGCATCGCATCCAGCTTGGCGCCAAGATCACTCAGGGCCTGGGCGCGGGCTCGCGGCCCGAGATCGGCCGCGCCGCGGCCGAGGAGACGATCGACAACGTCCAGAAGGCGCTCGAGGGCGCGCACATGGTGTTCATCGCCGCCGGCATGGGCGGCGGCACGGGCACGGGTGCGGCGCCCGTCATCGCCAAGGCTGCCCGCGACATGGGCATTCTGACGGTGGGCGTGGTCACCCGGCCGTTCGCCTTCGAGGGCAAGCGCCGTGCGGCTTCGGCCGAGGCGGGCATCAACGAGCTCCAGAAGTACGTCGATACCCTGATCGTCATCCCGAACCAGAACCTGTTCCTGATCGCCAATGCGAACACGACCTTCAAGGAAGCGTTCGAGATGGCCGACGAGGTGCTGCAGCAGGGCGTGCGCGGCATCACCGACCTGATGGTCATGCCGGGCCTCATCAACCTCGACTTCGCCGACGTCCGCTCGGTGATGCAGGAGATGGGCAAGGCGATGATGGGCACCGGCGAGGCCGAGGGCGACGACCGTGCGCTCATCGCCGCGCAGAAGGCGATCGCCAACCCGCTGCTCGATGGCGTCTCGATGAACGGCGCCAAGGGCGTGATCGTCTCGATCACCGGCGGCGAGGACATGCGCCTGCTCGAAGTCGACGAAGCCGCGAACCATATCCGCGAGCTGGTCGATCCCGACGCGAACATCATCTGGGGCTCGGCCTTCAATCCCGAGCTCGAGGGCAAGATCCGCGTCTCGGTCGTCGCGACCGGTATCGATGCCGATGCGCAGCCGATGGCGGCGCCGCGCGCCGCCGAGCAGCCGCGCGTCTTCTCCTTCTCCACGCCGCGCCGCACCGCAGCCGCCGAGCCGGCACCGATCCCGGTAGAGCCGGTAGCGGAGGAAGCGCCGCTCGAGCCGCCGGTGCCCGAGGCCTACACGCCGGAAGTGGCCGCCGAGCCGGCGCCGCTCTCGCCGCCCATTCCCCAGGCCTATGAACCCGAACCGCAGCCGGCCGCGCCCGTGCAGGCGAGCTGGGTCGATGACGGTAAGGACGGCGACGAGGACGAGTTGGTGCTCGGTGCCGAGAGCCTGGTGCCCGAGGCGCCGCGTCCGCCCGTCGATGAGCCGGCGCCCGCGCCGACCACGCGCCGCCGCTGGTTGACCGGCGGCGACGAGGAAGAAGCTGCGCCCTCGATCCCGGCCGAGAAGCCGGCGAAGAAGAGCGGCGGCACGCTGTTCGAGCGCATGGCGATGGCTTCGCGCGGCGCCTCCAAGTCGGACGATGACGACGACAAGGATCCGCTCGACATTCCGCGCTTCCTGCGCAGCCAGAACAACCAGTAAGCCATTCGTCGCCGGCCGGCCTCGCTTCGGCGAGCCGTGCCGGCGCCGTAATCGGCGGTTCAGCGCAACACGGCGCAGGCTGGCGGGGACATGGACCGGATTCGCTTCATCGGTGCTGCGGCACTCGCGCTGGTCGCGGTCCAGGCCGCGCCCGTCTTTGCCCAGACCGAAGTCGTTGCCCAACCCAATCCCGACGCCGACCGGCTGGCCAACGATATCCGCATGCTCGCCAGCGATCCGCGCGACCTGCGCACGCTGCTCGATGCGGGGATGACCAGCGCGCGGCTCGGCGATACTTCCGCCGCGCTTGCCTTCTTCCAGCGTGCAGAGACGCTCAGCCCCGGCGATCCGCGCATTTCGGCTGGGCGCGCCATGGTGCTGGTGCGGCTGGAGCGGCCCGGCGAGGCGCTGCGCCTTTTCCAGGCGGCCGAAGCGCGCGGGCTCGATCCGCGCGACTATGCCGGCGACCGCGGCTTCGCCTATGACCTGCTCGGCCAGCCGGGCCTCGCCCAGCGCGACTACAAGCTCGCGCTGTCGGGCAATCGCGACGATGCCGAGACGCTCCGCCGCTATGCCCTCTCTCTCGGCATCACCGGCGACAAGGACGAGGCGATGCGCACGCTCGATCCGCTGCTTCGCCGCAGCGATCGGGCGGCGTGGCGTGCGCGGGCCTTCATCCTGGCGATGAACGGCGACACGGCGGGGGCGGAGAAGATCGCCTCCAGCATGATGCCGGGCACCATGGGGCAGGCGCTCTCGCCTTTTTTCCGCCGTCTCGCCGATCTGGGGCCCGCCGACCGCGCCTTTGCCGTGCATTTCGGCGAGCTTTCGCCAAGCCAGGTGCGGCTCGCGGACACGCGGCTTGCGCCGGAGCTGCCGCGCTATGTGCCGGCGGTGCGACCGGTGCAACTGGCGGCGGCGCAGCCGGTCGTCGCGCCCGCGCCGGCGCCCAAGGGAAACGACCGCCGCTCGCGCAGGGATCGCGAGCGCGACGAGAAGCTTGCCGCCGTCGCCGCGGCGCGACCGGCCGCCGCGCCGGTGCCGCAGCCCGCGCCCGAAGAGAATCTCCCGCCGCCGCCGCGCTTCGTGCCTCCGCCCGTGCCGATCGTGCAGCCGATCCCGGCGCCGAAGCGCGAGGAGGAGCCGGTGGAAGCCGCCGAGCGTCCGGCCGCGGTTCCCGCGCGCCCGGCTCCGGCTCCAGCTCCGACGCCCATGCCCGCGCCTGTGCGCCTTGCCTCGGTCCCCGCACCCGTGCCGGCGCGTTCGGAGCCGGCCGCGGCCCCCGTTACGCTCGCCCGCGCCGAGCCGGTGGTGCAGCCGGTGCGCCCGGCTCCGAAGCCCGAGCCGATTCCGCCGGGCCCGGCCAGGGTGGGGCAGGAGGATTCGGTGCTTGCCGCGATCGTCGGCGGCATCACGATTCCTGCCGACGAGCTTGCAGCCGTCACCGCGACGCCGACCGAACCGGTGGAGGTGCCGGCCCCTGAGCCGCTGCGCGTCGCGGAGGCCAGGCCTGCCGCATTGCCCAAACCGAAGCCGGAGCCGGTCGCGGCCAAGCCGAAGCCCGAGCCGGTCATGGCCAAGGCCGACCCGAAAAGGCCGGATCCCAAGGCCAAGCCGACGCCCGAGGAGATCAGGAAGGGCAAGCCCGATCCCAAGGCGACGACGAAGAAGCCGGAGGCCAAGAAACCCGATCCGGCCAAGACCGATCCCAGCCGCATCTGGGTGCAGGTGGCAGGGGGCGCCAATGAGGAGTCGCTCGCCAAGGCCTGGAAGGGCGTGGTCGCGAAAGCGCCGGCGGCGATGAAGGGCAAGGGTGCGTGGACGACGCCGCTGCGCGCCACCAACCGCGTGCTCGCCGGCCCGTTCAAGACCAGCGCGGAGGCGCAGGCCTTCGTCAACACGCTGGGCAAGGCGGGTGTCTCCGGCTTCGTCTTCACCAGCGAAGCCGGGCAGAAGGTGACCAAGCTGGCGCCGTAACGTAGCGGTGTTCGGTGCCGCTAGCGCCTCCCTGGGAGGCGCCTTCGCTATCCATCGGAAACAAAGGCGCGCGGCTTTGGCGGCGAGCCAGCCGTTGGCGATTCGAATCGCCGAAAATCAAGCCTTGTGATTGATGACTGCGAGGTACGTGGCGATTGTATTCCACGGGCGGCCGGCAATACTTTGTAACAAATATTGGCTATCCGTTGGAAGTATATGCGACCTAGACTGTCCGGAGTAATTCGATGATATCAATAATCAGTCCATTTTGACTGTAATTCAGATATCATCATATTGACTGATGTTTCCAGCGTATAGAGAATGATGCGAGTCCATAATAACGTGGTCTCTCCATTTATAGATGTGGATATCATTATGTCATATATGGGTAATATCGTCAGTTCTGCCGGGTCTATTCAGGATCTCAACCTGGACGAAGTCGATCAGGTTTCTGGAGGTCCTCTTCCTCTCCTGGCTATTGCCTATGCGGGTATTGCCATCGACGCTGCGGTGCTGGTCATCGGTAGTGCGTGGGTGGCTGGCGTGCATACCGGATATAATGTCAACAAGAAGCAGTGACATGATTATCATGCCTATGAGGAGCATCATCGCGGTGATTGTAGCCTTGTATGTCATAATTGTCGCTGCATTGGCGGTATACGCCTTTTCCTCCGGATACATTGTTGGACAAGATTTGGCCAAAGCCGAATCGGATAGGATGTAATCATGGAAAACCAGATCATTACTCTCAATGATGGCGAGATTTCCTCGGTCAGCGGTGGTCCGCTTCCGTTGGTGGCGTTCCTCGTTGCGGGCGGCCTGGGCGTGATCGGTGCGTCGATCGCCGCCTTCAATAATGGCTATACGATCGGCAAGGATATCGCCCAGAACGAACGGCGATAGATTTTCGAGCGCCCTCTCGGAATTCGGGGTGGCGATATATCGGGAAATCCCGTCTAGACCATTTGCCGAAAGACATGATTTCCTGTGTTCCGCGTAGAAGCAATAACGCAGCACCGAGATCGACTGTCTGGCGACGTGGCGATCTCGGTGCCCGTCGCCTGGCAGGTCATCGGGTATTTCCTATTCATAAGCGTCCTTTGCGCGATTATCTTTCTGGCGCTTGCCAGTTATTCGCGCGTGGAAACGGTTACCGGCCTGATAGTGCCGGATAGGGGAATCGTGACTATTGTCGCGCCTCGCAACGGGATCGTCATGTCGATCGCGGTAAGGGACGGGCACGACATCCGCGCCGGCACCGAGCTGGCGGCCATTCGCGCGGAAGAGGATGGTGCGGACGCGGTCTCGGTCGCCGGTCGGATGGAAGCGGCGGTCGGGCACCAGGACAGCAGCCTCGCGGCGCAAATGGCGGCGGCGCGACAAGCCGCGGATGCGCAGCTGCGCCAACTCGCGGCGCAGCGCTTCGGCCTGTCGCAGGAGGTCGCGCAGCTCCAGTCGCAGATTTCCCTGCAGCGCAACCTGATCGTCTCGGCGCAAAGGGATCATGAGCGCACGCGGATGATCGCCGAGCATGGTTTCATCAGCCAACGGGATCTGCAGGTGCGGGAAGAGACGCTTCTGGTTCGGCAGCAGGGCCTGTCGCAACTGGTGCAATCCCTGGCGAGCAAGCGCGCTTCGCTGTCCGAAGTCGAGCGCAGCGCTGCCCAGGTCGAAGCCCAGGCGCAGTCGCAGCACGCCAGCCTTGCCGCAAGCCGCGCCGAAGTCGCGCGGCAGGCCGCCAGCATTGCCGGATCGCGCGCCTACACGCTGCGCGCGCCGGTTGCCGGCCGCGTGACCGCGCTGACGGCGCGGGTGGGGCAACTCGCCAGCGCCTCCGCTCCGTTGATGACGATCGTGCCGTCAGACTCGGTGCTCGATGCGCAGCTGGCAGTGCCAAGCGCCGCGATCGGTTTCATCAAGCCGGGGCAGGAGGTGCGCCTTGCCATCGATGCATTCCCGTATCAGCGGTTCGGGACGCTGAAGGGCAAGGTGCAGCGCGTCGCGTCGAGCGCGGTCGGCACGCAGACCCCCGGCGGTGCGACGATCTCGGTCTATCCGGTCACGGTGGCCCTGGAGCGGGCCGGTGTCCTCGCTTATGGCAAGCGCGAAGCGCTCGTCCCGGGCATGACGCTGACCGCGCGGATCGTCACCGAGAAGCAGTCCTTTTTGCAATGGCTCTTCGAACCGCTCTTCGCCGTGCAGCGCCGGTGACGCCGTCGATGCTTGATCTTGGCTTTCTAAGCCGTTCGCGCGTGCGCCTGGTGCGCCAGACCGAGATCGCGGAATGCGGCCTCGCCTCGCTGGCGATGGTAGCCAATTATCACGGCCTGGACGTCGATCTGGGCACGTTGCGTCGCCGCTTCGCGCCCAGTTTGCGCGGTGCCTCGCTTCGTTCGCTGATCGGTCTTGCTGACAAGATCGGCCTTACGCCGCGCGCAGTGAAGCTGCCGCTGGAGCAACTCGCCAACCTCCATGTCCCCTGCATCCTGCACTGGGACATGAACCATTATGTGGTGCTGGAACGGGTGACCGCGGGCAAGGCCCTCGTCCATAACCCGGATGGCCGGTCGTCCTGGCTGTCGATGGCGGAGGTTTCCGGGCATTTCACGGGCGTCGCGCTGGAACTGCGGCCCGGCGCGAACTTCCAGGCCGGCAGCCAGCGCGAGCGACTGCGACTTCCGCAACTCTGGCGGCGCATGACCGGGATGAAGCGCGCCCTCGCCCAGGTGCTCGTGCTAAGCCTCGTGCTGCAGATCTTCGTGCTGGCCTCGCCCTATTACATGCAGCTGGCGGTCGACAATGTCCTGCCCGCGCTCGATCGGGACCTGTTGGCGGTGCTGGCGCTCGGTTTCGGGCTGTTCACGCTCATCAATGCCGGTGCATCCCTGCTGCGTTCGTTCGTGCTCATGATCGCGGGCACGACACTTGGCTACGGACTTGCGTCGAACGTCGCGCGTCGATTGCTCCGCTTGCCGATCGACTGGTTCGAGAAGCGGCATACCGGCGATATCCTCTCGCGCTTCCAGTCCATCACCCCGATCCAGAATATGCTCACCCAGGGTGCCGTCGCCGCTATCGTCGACGGGTTGATGGCGACCCTGACCCTGGCGCTGATGGTCTGGTACAGCCCGCTGCTCGCTTTCGTCTCGGCCGTGGCGTTCGGCCTCTATGGCGTGGTTCGGCTAGTGTCCTTCTCCTTCGAGCGCGAGGCTCAGGAAGCCGCGATCATCAGCAACGGCAAGGAGCAGACGACCCTTATCGAAACCATTCGCGGCATCACGACGCTGCGGCTGTTCGGGCGGGAAGCCTTTCGCCATGCCTTGTGGCAGACACGCCTTACGGATGCGGTCAACGCCAATGTCCGGGTTGCCCGGATCGCCATCTGGCAATCGACGGCGAACCTGCTGATCTTCGGCATCGAGAACATCGTCACGATCTGGCTTGCCATCGGCTTCGTCGTCGACGGCGCCGGGTTCAGCCTTGGCATGGTGTTCGCCTATATGGCCTACAAGACGCAGTTCATTCAAAAGGCCGCCGGGCTGATCGATCAAGGCATCGCGTTCAAGATGCTCGGCCTTCATCTCGAACGGCTGTCGGACATCGCGCTTTCGAACGAAGACCGCAGCTTCGGCGTCGGCGCCGATATCGAGACGCCGCTCAAGGGCAATATCGAGCTGCGGGAGGTGTTCTATCGCTACTCGCCTTCCGATCCGGCCGTTCTCGACGGCGTCGACCTGAAGATAGGTCAGGGCGAACACATCGCGATCACCGGTCCTTCGGGTGGCGGGAAATCGACGCTGGCGAAGCTGCTGCTCGGCCTGGTGGAGCCGGACAGCGGCGAGCTATTGGTCGATGGGATGCCGCTCTCGCGTTTCGGCTACAAGAGTTTCCACAACCAGGTCGCTGCCGTCTTGCAGGAGGACAGCCTCTTTGCGGGCACGCTTTCGGACAATATCGCGCTGTTCGACGACGGGATCGACATGGAGCGCGTAATCGCCTCGGCCATGATGGCGGCGATTCACGAAGACGTCATGCGAATGCCGATGCAGTATGAAACCCTGGTCGGCGATATGGGATCCACGCTTTCGGGCGGGCAGAAGCAGCGCATCCTTCTTGCCCGGGCGCTGTATCGCCAACCCAGGATATTGATCCTGGACGAAGGCACCGCCCATCTGGACATGGCGCACGAGCATGCCGTCAATGCGGCAATCGGGGCCATGGGCATCACGCGCATCGTCATCGCCCATCGCAGGGAAACCATCGAAGCGGCGGAACGGGTCCTGCTGATGACAGGCGGCAAGCTGGTCGATCCGCGCGCGTCGGAGGGGGGCGGGCCCTTGTAGGATCCGGGCAAAGCGCGGGATGACGGGTGTGGCCGGGTTTGATAGGAGCCCAGGCGTGAAAGCGATCTCCCCCTGGGCCTCCATGCCCGAAGCCAGCCGCGGCCGCCTCCATCCTGAGCCCGGCGGCACCGCGCGGGGGCCGCGCGATGCCTTTCAGCGCGATCGCGACCGGATCATCCATTCGATCAGCTTCCGGCGCCTGCGGCACAAGACCCAGGTATTCATGGCGCCCGATGGCGATCATTTCCGCGTGCGGCTCACCCATAGCCTGGAAGTCGCGCAGATCGGCCGGGCGATCGCGCGGACCCTGGGGCTCAACGAGGACCTGACCGAGGCGCTCTGCCTGGCGCATGACATCGGCCATCCGCCCTTCGGCCATGCCGGTGAAAAGGCACTGGGCACGGCGCTGGCCGGGCAGGGCGGCTTCGACCATAATGGCAACACGCTGCGCACGCTTACCGCGATCGAGCGACCCTATCCGGCCTGGGACGGGTTGAACCTCACCTGGGACACGCTGGAGGGGCTCGCCAAGCACAATGGCCCGATCGATCACCCCGAATGGGCGCTGGCCGAGGCGGACGCTGCGTTCCCGCTGGAGCTGACGAGCTGGCCCTCGCTCGAAGCCCAGGTCGCGGCGATCGCGGACGATATCGCCTATGACAATCACGATATCGATGACGGGCTGCGTGCCGGGCTGCTCCAGCTCGACCAGCTCTTCGAGGTGCCGATGATCGCCGCGGGCTGGCGCGAGGTGGAGGCGAAATTCCCCGGCTGCGAGCGCCGTCGCCTGATAAGCGAGCTGATCCGCGCCCAGATCGGCGCGATGGTCAACGACCTTATCGGCGCCACGCGCGCCCGTATCGCCGAGAGCGGCGTGGAGACCGTGGCGGACGTCCGTGCGGCGGGCCGGGTGCTCGCGCACTTCTCCGACGGAATGCGCGAAGCCGAACGCGGCCTCAAGCGCTTCATGTATGGCAATCTCTACCACCATCCGAGCCAACTCGCCGCGGCGGAGGCGGCCGGCACGGTGGTGGCCGGGCTGTTCGATGTCTATCGCGCCGATCCGTCGCTGATGCCCGTGCAATGGACCGAGGCACTGCCCGTCGAGGAGCCTGCCCGCGGCCGCCACATCGCCGACTTCATTGCCGGGATGACCGATCGCTACGCCATTGCGCGCTACAGGGAACGGGTCGGCCCGATCGATCTGCCCGAGGGGTTCTGACGCGCGAAAGGCCGGAGCGTCGCCGTTCCGGCCCTTGCGGCGCTCCGGTTCAGCGCGCGGCGATCTGCGCCGGCGTCCTTTCCCTGGGTGCGCGGAACGAGACGCGCGTGCCGTTCACATAGCCCTCGACCCAGCCGTTCTTCACGTTCAGGCGGAATTCGCCGCCCTTGCTGGTGCGGCCGGCAAGGACCTGGGCCTTGTCCTTCGTGGTGATCGAATAGGTATAGGTCACGCCTTCATGGGTGAAGCTGCGCTCGCCGGCGATCGCGGCCGGGGCAGTGAAGGTCAGGACGGCGGCGGCAGCCGCAAAGAGGAACTTCGACACGATCTTTCTCCTTGATTGATCAGGAGCCAGACCGGCATCCGGTTTGTTCTGTTCTTGCGTCGAAGCATGTTGCGATGCGGCAAATCCGGCAATCGCAAAGGAGACTGGCACCAGTTGCAGAGTATGCACGCGAACAAGGGACGAAAGGCGATGTCGAACCGCAACTGTGGCAAACTTCTGCGACACTTTGCGCGTAACCCGGACACATAACGGACAGGGGAGTCGCATGTCGGACGCCAGTATCGCGCTCAATCGCTTCGGTCTCGGTGCCAGGCCGGGCGAGGACGCCGGGGCCGATCCCCGCAAATGGCTCGCCGGGCAGATCGCGGGCTTCGATCCGCGCCCGCAGACGATCGCGGCACAGGTGCCGAGCACCCAGGTGGCGCGCGATCTCGCCGATTTCTACGAACGCCAGCGGCAGATTCGCCAGGCCGAGGGCCCGCGCAACCGGCAGCTGCCGCCGCAATCGCCGGCCGGGCCGGCGAAGCCCGCGAGCGCACAGCCGCCCATGGCAGGGGGCGGGGCGATGCAGGACATGCAATCCGCCGCGCCGGCGATGCAGGCCGGCATGCAGCCCGCGCCTTATCAGGGCGAGGACGCCGCGATGCTGGCGCGGCGCGAGGCACGGCGCCAGCAGCAGCAAGTCTATGTGAGCATGGTCTCCGCCCGTGCGCTGAGCGCGATCGCCACGCCCACCCCCTTCGCCGAGCGGCTCGTCCATTTCTGGGCGAACCATTTCGCCGTCTCGGCCGACAAGCTCGAACTGGTCGGGCTGGCGGGCACGATGGAGTTCGAGGCGATCCGCCCGCATGTGATGGGCCGGTTCGGCGACATGCTCAATGCGGTCGAGCGCCATCCGGCGATGCTGCTCTATCTCGATCAGGCGGTGTCGATCGGCCCCGACAGCCCCGCCGGCCAGCTCGCCGCCCGCCGGCAGGCGCGGCAGCGCGCGGGGCTCAACGAGAACCTGGCACGCGAGATCATGGAACTCCACACGCTCGGCGTGCGCACCGTCTATACCCAGGCGGACGTGACCGAGTTCGCGCGGGCGATGACCGGCTTCACCGTGGCGGGCCTCGGCCGCGGCGCCGGCGCGCGCTATGCCGGCACCGCCGATGGCGAGCCTGGAAGCTTCGTCTTTGCCCCGCGGCTGCACGAGCCGGGCACCCGCACCATCCTGGGCAGGCAATGGACGCAGGAAGGCGAGGCGCAGGCGGCTGCGGTGCTCGACCATCTCGCCACCCATCCGGCGACCGCGAAGCACATCGCGACCAAGCTCGCCCGGCATTTCGCCAGCGACGATCCTCCCGCGCCGCTGGTCGCGCGGCTGGAAAAGGCGTTCCTGAGCTCGGGCGGCGATCTGCCGACCGTCTATCGCACGCTGATCGCCTCGCCCGAATGCTGGTCCCCCCAGCCGGCCAAGTTCAAATCGCCCTGGGAATGGTCGATCTCGGCGCTGCGGGCGCTCGGCACGCAGCAGGTCCAGGCCAATGCGGTCAACGGGCTGCTGGGCCAGCTTGGCCAGCCGACCTGGAAGCCGGGGTCGCCGGCGGGCTGGGACGATGTCGCCGGCGCCTGGGCCGGGCCCGATGCAGTGATGCGGCGAGTCGAGGCTGCCGAGCGCATGGCGCAGCGCGCGCGCGATACGATCGATGCGCGGCAGCGCGCCGCGCAACTCTTCCCCGGCACGCTGAGCACCGGCACCGCCCAGTCGATCGCGCGTGCCGAAAGCCCGGGCCAGGGCCTCGCCCTGATGCTCGTCTCGCCCGAATTCATGCGGAGGTAAGCCCGATGACCGCACTTTCCCGTCGCAGCTTCGTCGCCCTTGGCGCCTCGGCCGTCTTCGCCTCCACCTTCGGCGCCCGCATGGCCTTCGCCCGTGCGGCGACCGACCGGCGCTTCGTCTTCATCATCCAGCGCGGTGCCGCCGATGGGTTGCACACGGTAGCGCCGGTGGGCGACCCCGCCTATGCGAGCCAGCGTGGCCAGCTCGCCCAGGATTTCGCCTCGGCGCCGAAGCTGGACTCGATGTTCGCGCTCCATCCGTCGATGAAGAACATCCACGGCCTCTATGGCGCGAAACAGGCGCTGTTCCTGCACGCCGTCGCCTCGCCCTATCGCGACCGTTCGCATTTCGACGGGCAGAATGTGCTCGAGACCGGCGGGACCTCCGCCTATCAGGTCAAGGACGGCTGGCTGAACCGGCTGCTCACGCTGTTGCCCGCCGACGACAAGGCGATCGCACTCGCCGCCACGGTGCCGCTGGCGCTGCGCGGGCCGGTGGAAGTGGCAAGCTATGCCCCTTCGGCGCTGCCCGACGCCTCGGACGACCTGCTGATGCGCGTCACCCAGATGTATCAGGGCGACGCCCAGCTCCACGGCATCTGGGAACAGGCGACGGCCACCAGGATGCTCACCAGCGATCTCGCGTCGGACAATGGCCGCAACGCCGCCGCCACGGGCGACCTCGCCGCCAAGATGCTGTCGGCCGAGAACGGCTCGCGGATCGCGATGATCGAGACCGGCGGCTGGGACACGCATGCCGGCCAGCGCGGCCGGCTGGCGGGCCAGCTCAACGGTCTCGACCAGATGGTCGGCGCGCTGCAGAAGGGGCTGGGCCCGTTGTGGAGCAGCACGGTGGTGCTCGTCGCCACGGAGTTCGGCCGCACGGTCAAGGTCAACGGCACGCAGGGGACCGATCACGGCACCGGATCGGTCGCGATGCTGATGGGGGGCGCCGTAAACGGGGGGCGGGTGGTCGCCGACTGGCCGGGCCTCGCCGACGCGGCGCTCTACGAGGATCGCGACCTGAAGCCGACGCTGGGGCTCGATACGGTGATCGGCTCCACGCTCGCCGCGCATTTCGACCTGACTCCGCAGATCGCGGCACGCACGCTCTTCCCCGAGGTGCAGATGGCGCGGCCGATCCAGGACCTGGTGCGGGCCTGACAACCAGCCATTAGGCCATCCACGCTATCGCTCGCCCGGATTTCCGGCAGCAAGGCGTGGGTGGCATGACCGAACTGGAGCAGATACTCTCGACCGGCGAGGGGAGACGCGCGCTCGATCGCTATTTTGCGGGGCTGATCCGCGCGCTCGATTTCGCCGCGCTCGAGACTGAGCTCGCCATGCTTCTCGAGGAGCATCCCTCCGCCTTCGCGCCGCTGTGCCGCGCCAGCATGCGCGAAAGCGTCGAGATCGTCGGCTGGGAACGCGTCCATGCCGATATCCTTGCGATGGACCGCAAGGGCAGCCGCTGTACCGCGCTGGGCATCGACCTGACCGGCCATTGGGAAGGCGAGGGCCCCGGCTTCGAAGTCTCGCTCTATGACGATGGCAGCTTCGCCTTCTCCACTGCCAGCCGCGCGGCGCTGCTGGAAGCCTCCGAAGGCCATGCCACGCCCTGGCAGGGATGTTTTGTCGAGATCGAGACTTCGCTCGAATGCCGTGGCCTCGCGCTGCTCGACGGCGCGATCCGCGCCTATCCGGGTCGGCATGCTGTTCCGAGTGACGCATTGCCGCGCGACTATGCCGGTTTCGTCATCGCCTTGTGGTGGCTCTATCTGCGCGTCCATCAGGGCGTGGCCGACGCACTCGCGCATCATGGCCTGCCCCGCGCGATGCCGGTGCTCGTCGACGAGCATGATTTCGGCCCGCAAGTAGGCGGGGTCCTCCTGTGCGAGCATGTCGCCGACAGCGCCGAGCGCAGCGCCCGCATCCTCGACGCGCGGACGGTGGAAAATCGCCTTGCCTATGATCGCCTCACCGAGCAGCTGATCATGGAAGTCCGCGAGAAGCGGGCCGTGGTCCGCAACTGGAGCTTCTGGAGCAACCGCACGCAACGCCGCAACGCGATCGAACTGCTCGAGGCGAGCGACAAGCTCATGTTCCAGGACGTCGTCTCGACGCGTGGCCAGCTGTCGGTGTGGCTGCTCTCCGATCGCGAGTTCGAAATGCTGCTCGACCGCTATCGCGAGCATCGTCGCCCGGGATCCAGCGGCGAGCAGCATCCCGATCCCGGCGAGGAGCGCACCCAACTCCATCTGATGTTCCTCCAGCACGCGCTCCAGTTCGGCGGGCGTGCCGTGCAGCGCGAGTTCCTGGCGCATCGCGGCCGCGCGGCGTGAAACGCCGATCCGGCCTTGGGGGCTGTCTTCCCATGAAAGGCGGGCCTGGATAAAGCGTTGATATCGCGGGCCTACCGGAAAACCCGGCTTTAACCTTCATGCCACAATATGCGCCGATCAAGCGTTGAGGACTGAGAGTGCCGCTGTCGCCCCGATCGCCCGGACCCTTGCGCATCGCGCTCGCTACGCTTGGCAAGTGCGCGCTCGCGCTCACCGTGTTCACGGTCATCTTCGGCGGATGGCAATGGGTCCTGGCGCGCCAGCCCCTGCCCGGGGCGTCGAACCGCCAGGGCGCATGCGTGCTGTGGTTCGTCGGCAGCTCGACGATGAGCCGCTGGTCCTCGCTTCAGGACGATCTCAAGCCCTGGATCGCGCAGAATCGCGGCATGGGCGGCGCCACGATGGCGGAGATCAACCTCCACATCGCGAACGATCAGGCGAAACGCGCGCCCCAGGCGATCGTCTATTATGCCGGCGACAACGATCTCGCCTTCGGCCGCTCGGTGGACGAGACGGTGGGGGATCTGCGCGAGTTCCTCGCCATCAAGTCCCGCCTGTTCGGCCAGACGCCGGTGTTCGTCATCTCACTGAAGCCCAGCCCCCTGCGCTGGGATCAGCGCGCCCAGCAGGATCGGTACAACATGGCCGCGCGGACGATTGCCGGGCAGCGGCCGGACGTCACCTATGTCGACATCGTGCCCTTGCTGCTCGAGCAGGGGCGGCCGGGGCCCTTCTACAGCGAGGACGGCCTGCACCTGAACGACCAAGGCTATCGGCGCTGGACGATCGCGCTGCGCCACGCACTGGACGAGAAACTGCCCCACGCCGTCCTGCAACGATGCCATAAGGAAGTTTCGTAGACCCGGATGCCTGTCGATGCCCTGCGACGAAGGTTACGACAGTATTCATACCGTTTCGTTGCCGCAAGGAACGGCTGATTAAGCAATTTGATCTAGCCAACTTCCAGTCGACTGCATCCGCAGTTGCACCGGGGGGCGAGTTTGCGAAGCGAGCGGATTGCCGGCCTGGACAATTGGCGCGCGCTGCTGATGCTGGCGGGGATATTCCTGCATGCCACCACCGTGCAGGAGATCGATCGGCCCGTGTTCGTGCTGATCGCCAAGACATCCTCCAATTTCCGGATGGGCGCCTTCTTCGCAATCGCCGGGCTGCTTAGCCTGCTCGCTATCCGCAAGCATGGCGCCGATCCCTGGCTGGCGCGCCGGAGCTTCCAGATCGGCATTCCCATGTGCTTCGGATTGCTCCTGCTCGCTCCGCTGATGAGCGCCTGCATCAGCTGGCATGCGTTCGGCACGATGATGCCGGCGCTGCCGGAGCTTGGCTGGTGGCATTTCTGGTTCCTTGTCGATCTGCTCGCCTTTGCTCCGATCACCTTCTGGCTCTTTCGCGCCGACCAGAGGCACGCGGTCTTCGCCCGGATCGATCGATGGGTGGAGCGCGATCGCCCCTCGGTGACGTTGATCGTCCTGGCGGTGGGCGTGGTCGCGACCGTCGGCGTCCTTCTCGTCGCGCGGCTGGCAAGCGTCGCGGGGGCGCTGGCCGAGCCGGTCTGGGCGGTCCACCAGGTGCTGGGCTATGCACCGCTCTATGCATTCGGCGTGATCATGGCCGGCTCGCCCGCGCTGTTCCGCCATGTGACCGCGCGTACCGGGCCGGCCTTTACCGTGCTGGCGGCGGTGTTCGCGCTTTGCCTGGCCTCGCGGCTGCTGCCCGGGGGCGGGAAGGGACTCTTCGATGGCCCGGCCAGCCCGCTCAACGTGGTGACTTCCTGCCTTTGTCCCCCGGCGGTCACCGTATTGATCCTGCGTTCGACGGTCGCGATGCGCGCGACGCCGCCGCTGTTCCGGCGGGTATCGGACGCGGCCTTTACCATCTACATGGTGCATTTCCCGATCATCCTGGCGCTCGACCTGCTGCTCGATCCGCTGCGGCTCGATCCCTATGTCTCCTATCTGCTGCTCGTGGGATCGTCGGGCTGGCTCTCCTATCTGGTGCATCGCCTGATCGTCCGGCGCTTCCCGCTCGCCGCGATGCTTCTCAACGGCGTCAATCCGGCAAGGCTGCGCGCGGCCGCTACCGAATAGGCCGCTGCCGCGAACCTCGGGAACGGCATCCTGTGCAACTTACATACGTTCTTGATTGCATGTAAATGTACGCCTAGGCTGCCGCTACCGGCGGAGACCGGCGATCGGGGAGGACCAGTTGCGCATCCGGGCCATGGGCCGGTGCGCCATGCACAAGCCAGTTTCCCGCCCGCCTCTCCGTGCGGACGAGCCGCGCGATCGACGCGGTTCGAAGGAGAAGAACAACAAGCGCAAGGAGAGGCAGATGACGAGACTATCCCGAGCGATCTGTACCATGCTGGTTTCCGCCACGGCGCTCGCCGCCGTCCTGCCGGCGTCCGCGCAATCGGTCCCCAACGCGCCGACCGGCCCGGTGGAGACGCAATATTACGCCAATGGCAGCTATGCGACGACCACGACGCGCTCCGCCGCACCCTGCGATTCCAAGGGCAATCAGTGCGATGTCTTCTATCCGTCCAACATCGCATCGCTGAACGCCCGCCTGCCGCTGGTGGTTTGGGCCAATGGCACCGGCTCCACGCCGGACAATTACACCAACTGGCTGAAGCACCTGGCCAGCTGGGGTTTCGTCGTCGTGGCGACGCGGGACCAGCAGACGGGCTATGGCAATACCGTGCTGGATTCGCTGGCCTATATGCGGGCCGAGGAAGCGAGCCCGTCCAGCCCCTTCTATCACCGCATCGATTTCGCGCATGTCGGCGCGGCGGGCCATTCGCAGGGGGCATCGGGCGCCGCCAATGCGATGTTCCACTCGAACGGAGCGATCACCACGACGGTGACGTTCGAGCTGCCGAACCAGAACTGGTGCAATCCGGCGGACAATTGCCTGCTCACGCCGACGCTGACCGACGGTTCGGGGTCGATCTTCTATGTGAGTGGCACGGCGGACAGCCTTATCGCCCCCGATACGCAGAGCGGCGGCACCCAGCTCAATTCGCAAACGGCCTATTACAACGCCACGCCGGGCACGATGCTCAAGGCCAAGGGCCTGCTGAAGGGCGCGAATCACAACGACATCACCGGTACCCCGGGATGCGGCGTGCTGGGTTTCCTCAAGGCCTGCGCCAACGGCGTCTATGGCTATATGGGCTTCCCCACCGCCTGGCTCGCCTGGCAGCTGAAGGGCGATGCGGTCGCGGGCGCCGCGTTCAAGAACGGCACCGGGGAGTTCTTCACTGCGAATGCCTGGACGGGGCGCGTCTCGAACATTCCCTGAGCCTCCGGCCCTGAACTTCTGGTCGCGCGCCGCGGTCCGGGCGGCGCGCGGCCAACCCCCATCCATGGAAGGCAGGAACATGGTTCGTACCTACTGCATCGTCGCGATTCTGGTCGTAGCGGCGGCAATTGCCGGATTTTTCGCATGGCCGCGAAGCGCGCCCGTTGCGGCCGACGCCGGCGCGGTCGTGGTGCGGCCGGCCGACGCTGCGCCCACTCCGGCGCCGGTGCCCATGGTGGAACCCGCCGCGCCGGCGCCGCAGCCGCGATCGGCGGTGGAAACCGCGATCCTCGCATCGATGGAAGACCCGCGGGCCGAGCTGCGCGATGTCGTCGTTCGGCGGGACGCCCCGCAGATCGCCTGTGGCGAGAAGCGGACTGCGCGGGACCCCGTGTTCAGGCGCTTCGTATGGCTGGGGCATCTGAAGATGCTCGCGACCGACGACGGGACGAAGGACTTCGCCAACATCGCCGCGGTCTGCCGGGAGGGGCAGCCGGTTCCCTGATCCGTCAGCCGTTCGGCAACGCGACCGGGCGCCCCCGCGAGTCGATGACGCCCGCGCTCGTCGCGCCGTCGATCAGCAGCCGCAGGAAATCGATCGAGCGCCGCATCTCCGCGGGGTTCGGCGCAAGGACCTGCGCGATCGACAGCCCGCGCACGGCCCAGACGAACAGGCGGATTCCGGCGAGCACGTCGCCATCCTCTCCGCTGCCGAACTGCTGCTTGATGGTTTCGAGCGACATCTGCTCCACCTTCGCCTGCATCGGCGTGACCAACTCGGCCAGCTCGGGATCGCTGCGCGATGCCTGGAGTATCTCGAGCACGGCCAGGCCGGAGGGCCTGCTCAGCACTTCCCAGAGCATTTCGGGCCAGTCGGAGAGGCGCGCGCCGCGGCCGGTGTCTGCCGCGATCCGTTCATAGGCGCGCTTCTCGCGCTCGTAGACGGTCCCGATCACATCGGCCATCAACTGGACGCGCGTGCCGAAATGATGGTGGAGCGCACCGCGGGTCACGCCGGCTTCCTCCGCGATCGCTTCGGTCGAGGTGCCGCTATAGCCCTTGCGGTAGAGCAATCCTATCGCGGCATCGAGCAGCGCTTCCCGCGTTTCCGCAGTGCGTTCCGCCTGTGTCCGACGCTTGCTGCCCGAAGCTGCTGCCGCCACCTTGTCCTACGTCCTTCCCGATCGCCGGTTCCGGCAAAAGCAGCCCATTTGGCGGCTCGCGGCAAGGTCCGTCAACACGCGCCGCCCCGCAGGGCGCGAGAACAGTGAAGTTCGGCCGGGGGCTGTGCAGTTTCGGCCGCATCCGCTAAGGCGCGCGCTTCCGCAACCACTGGAACCCTGAATGACGCTCTACGCACGCTTCGCCGCGCATCTGAACCTCGCTCTGGATGCGCTCGTCCTCGCCGGTGACCTGCCTGCGGGGCTGGAGCGACGTGCGGTCACCGTCGAGCCGCCGCGCGACGCCTCGCATGGAGATCTGGCCACCAATGCCGCGATGGTCCTCGCCAAGCCGGCGGGCGCCAATCCGCGTGCGCTGGCCGAGAAGATCGGCGCGGAGCTGGAGAAGCTGGACGAAGTCGCCTCGGTCTCGATCGCGGGCCCCGGCTTCATCAACCTGACGCTCACCGACGCGACCTGGCGCGGCGAGCTGATGGCGATCCTCGATGCCGGCGACGAATATGGCCGCTCCACCATGGGCGCGGGCACGACCGTGAACGTCGAATATGTCTCGGCCAATCCGACGGGCCCGATGCATATGGGCCATTGCCGCGGCGCGGTGGTGGGCGATGCGCTCGCTTCCCTGCTCGAATTCGCCGGGCACAAGGTGATCCGGGAATATTATGTCAACGACGCGGGCGGCCAGGTCGACGTGCTCGCCCGCTCTGCGCATCTTCGGTATCGGGAAGCCCTGGGCGAGGATGTGGGCGAGATTCCCGAAGGCCTCTATCCGGGCGACTATCTGAAGCCGGTCGGCGCGAAGCTGGCGGCGGAGTTCGGCGACAACTATGTCGGTGCGCCGGAGAGCGCGTGGCTCGTGCTCTTCCGCAAGGTCGCGGTCGCCGCGATGATGGACATGATCCGGGCCGATCTGGCGCTGCTCGGCATCCATCACGACCTGTTCTCGTCCGAGGCCGAGCTCCAGGCCGCGGGCAAGCCGGAACAGGCCGAGGCGTGGCTGCGCGCGCGCGGCTATGTCTATGACGGCGTGCTCGAAGCGCCCAAGGGCGAGACGCCCGAGGACTGGGAACCGGTCGAGCTGCCGCTGTTCCGCTCGACGCAGTTCGGCGACGACCAGGATCGGCCGATCAAGAAGTCGAACGGCGCCTGGACCTATTTCGGTGCCGATCTCGCCTATCACTTCCAGAAGGCCCAGTCCGCCGACGCGCTGATCGACATCTGGGGCGCCGACCATGCGGGCACCGTCAAGCGCATCGTCGCCGCGGTGCAGGCGCTCACCGGCGGCGAGACCAAGTTCGACGTGAAGCTGGTCCAGATGGTCCGCCTGCTGCGCGATGGCGAGCCGGTGAAGATGTCGAAGCGCGCGGGCAATTTCGTGACGCTTGCCGATGTCGTCCAGGAAGTCGGCAAGGATGTGGTCCGCTTCACCATGCTGACTCGCAAGGCCGATGCCCAGATGGACTTCGACTTCGCCAAGGTGGTGGAGGCGTCGAAGGACAATCCGGTCTTCTACGTCCAGTATGCGCATGCCCGCGTCGCTTCGCTCCAGCGGCGCACCGCGGAGGCGGGGATCGCCTGTGCCGATGTGAATCTGTCTCTGCTTGATACACAGGAGCTTCGGCTGGTTAAGGCCGCCGCGCAGTTCCCACGGATCGTCGAGGCAGCGGCATCGGCGCGCGAGCCGCATAGAATTGCCTTTTATCTCTATGATTTGGCGGCTGAGCTCCATAGCCTGTGGAATCTCGGCAAGGACGATGCGAGCCGCCGCTTCCTGATTCCGGATCAACCGGCATTGACATGTGCGCGGCTTTATCTGGCGCGCTCGATTGGGCAGATTGTGCGTAACGGCCTCCGCATCATGGGCGTCGAGGCTGTCCAGGAGATGTAAGGAATGAGCATGCGTGGGGGGGAGGCCGGATTCGGCGATGACGATCGCCTTCCCTGGCTGGAGACGGTGGAGGAGGATTATCGCGAGGGGCCATCCTTCGGTCGCCTCCTGCTGCTCGTCGTCCTGCTCCTCGCCGTGCTCGGCGCGGGGGCGTTCGGCTATTATTGGTACCAGAAGCAGAAGAGCCTGGTCGGCAATGGCGAGCTGATCGCTGCGCCCGAAGGCGACTACAAGGTCAAGCCCGACGAACCCGGCGGAATGAAGGTGGATGGGGAGGGGGACACCGTCTTCGCCACCAGCCAGGGCGACAGCGGCAATTCGAGCATCGACACCAGCGCGCTTCCCGAGGCGCCGGTGGACGGCAAGAAGGTGACGGAGAAGGCGCCGACGCTGACCGGGGAGAAGCATGCCAAGGTCGCGATCCCCTCGAGCGCGGCCGTTGCCAAGACCGAGGCCCAGCCCAGGCGCGTGCCGGCGATTGCTCCGCAGGCCGGTGGCGCGGGCGCGCTGATCCAGCTCGGCGCCTTTCCGGATGAAGGCGGCGCCAATGCCGCCTGGGCGCGCCTGTCGAAGCGCTTCTCCTATCTCGCGCCGCTGGGCAAATCGGTCGAGCGCGGCGAGAAGGACGGCAAGTCGGTGTTCCGCCTGCGCGTGAATGCCGGCTCGAACGGTCAGGCGAAGGAGCTCTGCGGCAAGCTCAAGGTGGCGGGCGAGAGCTGCTACGTGGCGAATTGACGGCCGGGCGCCGCGCCCTGCGGTCCTGCTGACGGCACGTCATGCCGTGCAGGCATGACCGATGTCGGGGGAGGGGCTTATCCGGCGCCTCCGGCTCCGCTAAGACGCTTCCATGAAGCCCGTAATCTTCGGCGTATCCGGCCTGTCGCTCACGGCCGAAGAGCGCGATTTCTTCCGTGACGCCGATCCGCTCGGCTACATCCTGTTCAAGCGCAATTGCGAGAGCCGCGACCAGATGCGCGCGCTTACCGAGAGCCTGCGCGAGCTGAGCGGCCGGGCCGATTTGCCGATCCTGATCGACCAGGAAGGCGGCCGGGTCAGCCGGATGGTGCCGCCCGAATGGCCGGCCTTCCCGGCGGGCGAGAGGTTCGGCAGGCTCTATGACGTCGCACCCGTCTCGGCGATCGAGGCGGCGCGGGCGAACTATCATGCGCTGGGCATGATGCTCGCCGAAGTGGGCGTGACCGTCGATTGCGCGCCGCTGCTCGACGTCGTCACGCCCGAAGTGACCCAGGCGATCGGCGACCGCGCCTTTGGCGGCGAGCCGATGCGGGTCTCGGCGCTGGGACAGGCCTGTGTCGAGGGGTTGCGCCGGGGCGGCGTGGTCGGCGTGGTCAAGCACATGCCGGGCCATGGCCGCGCGCTGGTCGACAGCCATCTCGAGCTGCCGCGCGTGCGCGCCGATGCGGCGGCGCTGGAGGCCGACATCGCGCCGTTCCACGCGCTCAGGCATGCGCCGATGGGCATGACCTGCCATGTGGTGTTCGAGGCATGGGATGCCGAGCGCCCCGCCACGCTCTCGCCCAGGGTCATCGGCGAGATCATTCGCGGCCGCATCGGCTTTGACGGCCTGCTGATGACCGACGACATCGATATGAAGGCCCTCTCCGGAACGCCGGGCGAGAAGGCAGCGCAGGCGCTGGCGGCAGGCTGCGACGTGGTGCTCGATTGCTGGGCGCGAATGGAGGAGATGGTCGAGATCTCCGGCCTGCTGCCCGACGCCACGCCGATGTGCATCGAGCGGCTCGACCGGGCGATGGCGACCACCGGCGCGGACGAACCCGAGGCGGACTTCGCGGAACTGATCGCCAGGCGCGACGCGCTGCTGGCGCTGGCGTGACTTCTCCCTCCCTTCGGAGGGAGATGACACCGCCGCTCCGACCTGCTTAATTCCCGGCATGGACGTCGAGACACCCGACACCCTGAAGATCGACATCGACGGCTGGGAAGGGCCGCTCGACCTGTTGCTCGCGCTCGCACGCAATCAGAAGGTGGACCTGCGGCAGATCTCGATCCTCCAGCTCGTCGAGCAATATCTCGATTTCGTGAACCAGGCGCGCGAACTCAGGCTCGAGCTGGCTGCCGACTATCTCGTGATGGCCGCCTGGCTGGCCTATCTGAAATCGGCGCTGCTGCTCCCGCGCAACCCCGAGGAGACGCCGAGCCCCGAGGAGCTGGCGTTGCGCCTGCAGCTGCGCCTCGAGCGGCTGAACGCCATGCGCGATGCCGGTGCCCGGCTGATGGCGCGCGACCGCACCGGGCGCGATAACTTCTTCCGTGGTGCGCCGGAGGGACTACGGGTGCTGCGCAAGGCGCGCTGGGAAGCCGAGATCTACGACCTGATCGCCGCCTATGGCCGGATCAGCGCGCGCACCCGGCCGGTGATGCATGTGGTCGCGCACCGCGACGTGATGACGCTGGAGGCGGCGATCGAGCGGGTCTCGGCACTGATCGGCACGCGGATCGAATGGAGCACGCTCCAGTCCTTCCTTCCCGAAGGCGCGACCGGGCCCTATGCCAAGTCGGCGCTCGCTTCGTCCTTCGTGGCCGCGCTCGAGCTGGCCAAGCAGGGCAGGGTGGAGCTGCGGCAGAAATCGGCCTTTGCGCCCCTCTATCTCAAGGCCGCCGGATGACTCCCGAGGACGCAGCTTCGCGCGCGGTGGAGGCCGTGCTGTTCGCTTCCGAGCACCCGATGACCGTGGACGAGATCCGCGCCCATGTCGGCGCGGAGATCGACCTGCGCGGCGCGCTCGCCGCGCTGGAGGCCCTGTATGCCGGGCGCGGGATCGAGCTGGTCCGCCGCGGCGACCGCTGGCACTTTCAGACCGCGGCCGATCTTGCCCATCTGCTGCGCCGCAACCGGGAGGAGAGCCGCAAGCTCAGCCGTGCCGGCATCGAGACGTTGGCGATCATTGCCTATCACGAACCGGTGACTCGCGCCGAGATCGAGGCGATCCGCGGCGTACAGATCTCCAAGGGTACGATCGACGTGCTGATGGAGGCGGGCTGGGTGCGCCCGGCCGGCCGCCGCGAAGTGCCGGGACGGCCGCTGATGTATGCCACCACGGGCGGCTTCCTCACGCATTTCGGCCTTTCCAGCCGCCGCGACCTGCCGGGGGTCGACGATCTGAAGGCTGCCGGACTGCTCGATCCGGTCGACCTCGCCATGGAGGTGCTGGGCGAAAGCGACGCCGCCGAGGCACCCGAAAGCGAAACTGTCACAGACGACGAATAGGGCGCTCCCGCGTTGGCCATTGCCGCTGCTGCGCGCGGGGCCTAGATAGAGCTTGAATCAAGGAGATTTGTTATGGGTATGGGCAGCATCTGGCACTGGCTCGTGCTGGGCTTGATCGCGATCCTCCTGCTCGGCGGCGGTCGCTTCTCGAACATGATGGGCGACGTCGCCAAGGGCATCAAGCAGTTCAAGAAGGGCATGTCCGAAGACGAAGAGGACAAGCCGGCAACCCGCATCGAAGGCAAGGCGGCTCCCGAGCCTACCGTGCAGCGCGAGGCCGAGGCCGCGCGTGAAGAGAAGCTCTGAACTTCCGCGCCGCTCCCGGCTCAGGGCGCCGGGGGCCGCTTCTGGCGATTTGATCGATGCTTGATTTCAACGCGCCCGAATTCGTGGTCGTCGCCATTGTGGCGCTGCTCGTGATCGGGCCCAAGGATCTGCCCAAGGCGATGCGCTTCGTGGGCAAATGGTTCGGCAAGGCGCGTGCGGTGACGCGCCAGTTCCGCTCGGGGTTCGATGCCATGGTCCGGGAGGCGGAGCTGGCCGAGCTGGAGAAGCAATGGGCGGAGGAGAATGCCCGCATCATGTCCGAGCATCCGCCGGCGGCGCTTCCCGCGCCCGCGGCGGAGGTGCATCATCTTGCCGAGGATGCGCCGCCCGTAATGGTGGAGCAGCCCGCGATCACCGGCGAGACGCCCGGCGTCTCCGCGCCCAAGCCCAAGCCCAAGCCCAAGCGCACCCGCAAGGCGCCCGCCGCGGCGGTCGAGGCCCCGGCCGCCGAGAAGATCGTCAAGCCCGCGCCGAAGCCCCGGGCGCGCAAGGCTTCCGCCGCCGGCGCAACCGCTCCGGTTGAGGCAGGCAAGCCTGCCGCCAAGCCGCGCACCCGCAAGCCTGACGCGGTTCCGCCGGCCGAGGCCGCCGAATGAGGGACATCGACGATACCCAGCAGCCGCTGCTCGAGCATCTGATCGAGTTGCGTCGCCGCCTGCTCTACTGCGTGGCCGCGCTGCTGGTGACGTTCGCCGCCTCGATGTATTTCTCGCGGGAAGTGCTCAGCATCCTGGTCCATCCGCTCGCGGAAGCCGGACAGAAGAAGATCATCTACACGCAGGTCTTCGGGGCTTTCTTCGTCCAGCTCAAGGTGGCGTTCTTCGCGGCGATGATGCTGTCCTTCCCGGTGATCGCGACCCAGCTGTGGCAGTTCGTCGCGCCGGGGCTCTACCGGCGGGAGAAAAAGGCGCTGCTGCCTTTCCTGCTGGCGACGCCGGTGCTGTTCATCGGCGGTGCCGCGCTGGCCTATTTCGTGGCGATCCCCACTGCCCTGCACTTCCTGCTCGGGTATCAGGGGGATCTCGGCAACAGCGGCGTCAAGCAGGAGGCATTGCCCGAGGCCGAGAAATATCTCGATTTCGTGATGCAGTTCCTGTTCGCGTTCGGCATCACTTTCCTGTTGCCCGTGCTGCTGATGCTGCTCGAGCGGGCGGGAATCGTCACCTACGAACAGCTCAAGGGCGCCTGGCGCTATGCCGTGGTCGCCGCCTTCGCGATCGCGGCGGTGCTGACGCCGCCGGATGTCGGTTCGCAGCTGCTGCTCGCGATCCCGCTGGTTGGCCTCTATTTCCTGTCGCTGGCGGCGATCTGGTTCACACGCCGCCGCCGTCCGGCAGCCGAACCCGAAGCCGAGGACGAGGTGGAGCCAGCCGAGGCCTGACATGAAAGACCCCTCCCGTCAGGAAGGGGTTCTTCTTCCGCCTTGGGATGCTGGTTATTTGGCGTTGTCCGCGGCCTTGGCGACCGTGTCGCCGGCCGAGGAAACGTCCCGGCCCATGCCTTCGATCGTGTTGCAGGCCGAAACCAGCATCGCGCCGGCAAGCGCGGCGCAGGCGATGATCTTACGCATCTTCACTCTCCAGAATACTGGCCCCATTGGGGGCGCAGGACCAATGCACAGGTCGCCGCAAACGTTCCGTTCGCGCAGCAAGTATCTGGGAATGCTAGGAAAGGTGCCAGGTAGCCCGAAATTTTTAGGCCCGGAAGCGTCACCGGGGGGGGGAGGGTTGACGCTTCCGGGCCCATGTCTTGGATAGCGAGAGCGGGGGGGCAAAAGGTCACTATCCGAAGTGCAGAACGGTCCATGCGGGCCCGGGTTCCACGCCCTTCGATTTTTTTCGAACTTTTTTATCCAGGTTATTGCTCGGGCCAGTCGTCCCTAGGGGCGTCCGGTGATCGCGATCGCGGCCTCATAGGCGCCGCTGAGCGGATCGTGGTGCAGCTTGGTGCGCAGCTGCCGGGCGAGGCCGCCGATCACGCGGCCATAGCGATTCTCCACCAGCGTCTCGATCACGGGGCTCTCGACCAGGGCGGGCGACGAGACGCGGAGGAGCGCCCTGCGCTCGTCGTCGTCGATCGGCTTGATCGAGATGCGTATCTGGGCGGACGGATTGCAGTTCATCGCCAGCTCGACGATCTCGGTGAGCAGGAACGCGACGGCGATCGCCACGTCCTGGTTCACCAGCACCGGCGAGACGTCGAGCGTCACGCCCAGGCCCTGGGCGCGCTCGGGCGCGGTGGCCCGGATATTGGCGGCGAGCTCGCCGATGACCGAGCGCAGGTCGAGCCCGCGATTCTCTTCCAGCTCGGCATAGTGATGGCGATGGACCACGGCGAGCGCGTCCACCCGGCGCTGGATCGAGGCATAGGCCTCGCTGGCTTCCTCGCTCCTGGCGCTGCGGGCGTGGAAGTTTATCAGGCTGGCGATCACCTGAAGATTGTTCTTCACCCGGTGATGGACCTCGCGGGTGAGCTTGGTCTGGCGCACCAGCCCCTCGGCCAGGTCGGCCTCGTGCTCCTTCACGGTGCGGCTGATATCGCGGAAGGTATCGCCCAGCTCGCGAATCTCCGCGGCGGGCATGTCGCCGAAGCGCTCGATGTCGATGACTTCGCCCGGCTTGTAGGCGCCGACGCTGGCACGCAGGCGGCGGAGCGGCCGGATCAGCAGGATGTCGACGACGAACCAGCTGATGCCCGCCGCGGCGATCCACATCAGCACCAGCACCACGGTGTTGATGATCATCGGCGAGGTGATCGGGGTGCCCAGCATCGACATTTCGAGTTCGAGTCCGTCGATGCCCAGATTGCTGGGAATGGTCTCGCGACGATCGAGCGGTCCCGCGCCCTCCAGCTTGCGCAGCACCAGCCGATCGCCGCGCTGTATCAGCGCCGCGCCATATTCGGGGACGAAGCCGCTCGGCTGGGCCACTGCGGCGAGCGTGGCCTTGGAATAGAATGCCGTCGCGGTGCTGCCGGTCCGGCCGCCGATACGCAGCGTCATGCCGTCGGCCTCGAGCGTGGTCCGCACCTGGCGGTGCTGGAGTCTCTCCCTGTCCTCCGCACGGAATCGCTGGCCGCAGATGACGCGGCCCTCGCCGTCGGCGATCGAGAAACGCGCTCCCGCCGTGGTGGCGAAGGTGCCCGCCAGGCGGGTGCAGGCCGGAACGTCGTGGGGGTTGGCCTCCAGCGCGGCCAGCGCGTCGGCGAGCTGGCTCACATGGTTGACCAGGATGTCGCGCAGCACGCCCGAGCTTTCGCTGGCCGCGGCGCCCAGCCGCGCGCGCGCTTCGGTATCCGCGTTTCGGGTGCTCTGCAGCGTGGTGAACAATGCGATCAATGCCAGCGGCAACAGGCAGAGGATCAGGTAGAGGAAGACCTTGGCGCCGGTGGGCAATTGCACCAGCGCCGCGGCCGGACGAATCCTGGCGCGCGGTTCTTCGTCTGCGATGTCCATGGACTCCGGACTAGTCGAGCTTCTTCAGCAGGTCGAGCAGATCGTCGGGAACGGCTTCGCCCAAGGCCTCGTCATAGGCCTGACGCAGCGCGACGCCGACATTGCGACCGGGGCGACCGGTTTCCTTTCCGCCATCGGATTTGGGCGGTTTTTTCATTTTCTCATCCGCGGAACGCACCAATTCCCCCCTGCGCCGTAGCGTTACCCACGGCCCGGACTAAAAGCGACCTGTTCCGGATGCAACTTCCGGAATTGAACGAAAGCCACCGGTCGCATGGGGCCGGCGGCTGAGCGGCAACACTACGCAGCATCTGCCATGAAACCAAATAGCGCCTCGTTTGTTCCACAGGCGATGCAATATCCGGGGAGGGGCTTCCTTCGGGTGGCACGAATGAGGATTGCAATAGCTCGGAACGGGGATGAAACAATCCGTTCCGCACTCGTAGGAGAATAGTTCGACCATGTCGCTTGGACAGCAACTTGCGCCGCATCTTCCGTTGCTCCGCCGCTATGCGCGCGCGCTCACCGGCAGCCAGGCCGAAGGCGATCGCTATGTGCGCGCGGCGCTCGAGGCAATCGTCGCGGCGCCGGACCAGTTTCCCCGCGAAGTCGATCCGCGGCTCGGCCTGTACCGCACCTTCCAGGCGATCTGGCAGTCGACGCATCTCGAGGAAGAGGATGCGGTCGCGGATGCCGCCAACGAGAATGAGGCGATCGCCCGGAAGCGGCTTGCGCGCCTCACGCCGCTGTCGCGCCAGGCGCTGCTGCTCACCACCGTCGAGGGCTTCAGCATCGAGGATGCCGGGTATCTGATCGAAGAGGATGCGGGACAGGTGCAGAAGCTGGTGGGCGAGGCCGTGGCCGAGATCGAGCGCCAGACGCGCACCCGGGTGATGATCATCGAGGACGAACCGCTGATCGCGATGGACCTGGAGCAGATCGTGCGCGATCTTGGCCATGAGGTGACTGGCGTTGCCGTCACGCGCGACGAAGCGGTGGCGCTGGCGATGGAGGACCGGCCCGGGCTGGTCCTCGCCGACATCCAGCTTGCCGACGACAGCTCGGGCATCGATGCGGTGAAGGACATCCTCGCCGAATTCTCGGTGCCGGTGATCTTCATCACTGCCTTCCCCGAGCGGCTGCTCACCGGCGAGCGGCCCGAGCCGACCTTCCTGATCACCAAGCCGTTCCAGCGGGAAACCGTGAAGACGACGATCAGCCAGGCGCTGTTCTTCGATCAGGCGACCGTGCCCGCCTGATCCTCGCGAAAAATCCGGCGCGGGTTCCACATGATACGGACCCAAAACGGTTTTCGCGGGTTGTAGATGGCATGGCTGAGAATGATGAATCCATCCATCTCGACACCGAGCAGGCCCGCGCCGGCGCTACGCCGCACATGACGCGCTACGTACTGGGCTATGGCCTGGTGCTGGTTATCGTCGCGTTCGCCGTGATCCTTCTCTTCTGACCGCGCACGGCATGAATATGCTGGCAATCGCGGCGACCAAGCCTATCTCTGGAACAGGCCGCTTCCACGCGGCCCACGCAAAAAAGCGGGATCGAATGAGTCAGTCCGAACAGCCCGAGGACAAGGGAACCGAGGCGCCGCAGGAGCATGTCTCGCTCTCCGACCCCGAGTTCAAGAAACAGCTCGCGATGGTCATCCCGCATCTGCGCGCCTTTGGCCGTTCGCTTTCCGGCAGCCGCGATCTCGCCGACGATCTGGTGCAGGAGACGCTGCTCAAGGCCTGGGCCGCGCGCAAGCGCTTCCAGGCGGGCACCAACATGCGCGCCTGGACCTTCATCATCCTGCGCAATCTCTATCTCAGCCAGATGCGCCGCGCGCGCTTCAAGGGCGAGTGGGACGATCTGGTCGCCGACCGGCTGCTCGCCGCGCCGGCGAGCCAGGACCGGCATGTCGAGCTTTCGGACATGCAGCGCGCGCTGCTCCATCTTCCCCAGCCGCAGCGCGAGGCGTTGATCCTCGTCGGGGCCGGCGGCTTCGCCTATGAAGAGGCGGCCGAGATCTGCCAGGTTGCCGTCGGTACCATCAAGAGCCGCGTCGCGCGCGGGCGCGTTGCGCTCGAACATCTGCTCAGCGAAGGCCAGCTGCCTTCGCGGCGCCTCGAGCCGGGCACTGCCGAGGGCAAGACGGCGCTCGACACGATCATGGGCGAAGTGGACGACCTCAGCCGCGATCGCGGCGACCTCTCGGCCAAGTAAGCCGGACACCGCGCAAAATTCAGGCCGCGTTCCCCGGGGGGAGCGCGGCCTTCTCAATATTCGATATGCAAGGTTCAGCGCGGCCGGTTGAGCTGGCGGAGCATCGCCGCCATGTCGTCCGGCAGCCCCGCGTCGCGGGCATAGGCGTCGCGCAGCGCCAGGCCGATCGCGTCGCTGGCGCGCGGCGCCTCGACCCGATATGCGGGCTGCCGGGCTTCGTTGGCCGAGGCTGAAGTCGTCTGGTTCATGTTGCTAGAACAATTCAATTCTCGTTTTGTTGCTTGACTTTTTGCAATGCACCGTTTCGCAGGTGGCTGATTCCGTGACTGAAACGCCTCTTCCCGCCGATCTTGCCGACGCCGTCGCGCGGGCGCATGCGCACGCGCCCTTCCTCGACAACCTGCTCACGCGCGAAGCGGCCCTGGTCGCGGATCTCGAAGCCGCCCTTGCGGATCCCCATGCGGCGGCGCGGGCGGTCACGGGCGAAATGAGCGAAGGGGCGCGGCTGCGCATCGAGCGCCGCCGGCTCGCGCTCCTCGTGGCCCTGGGCGATCTATCGGGCCGGTTCGACCTCACCCGCGTCACGCATCTGCTCACCGATTTCGCCGACGAGGCGCTGGATCGTGCCATCCGCACGGCGATCCTCGAACGGACCCCGGATGCCGATCCGCGCGGATTCGCCGCGATCGCGCTCGGCAAGCAGGGCAGCCGCGAGTTGAACTATTCGTCGGATATCGATCCCATCCTGCTCTTCGATCCGGAGACATTGCCCTGTCGCCCGCGCGAGGACGTGCAGGAAGCGGCGGTGCGGATCGGCCGCCGCGTGGTCGAGCTGCTCCAGGCCCGCGACGGCGACGGCTATGTGTTGCGCGTCGACCTGCGCCTGCGCCCCTCGCCCGAAGTGACGCCGATCGCGTTGCCGGTCGAGGCGGCGATCTCCTATTACGAGAGCCAGGCGCTGCCCTGGGAGCGCGCCGCCTTCATCCGCGCGCGGGCCTGTGCCGGCGACCGTGCGCTTGGCGCCTATTTCCTCGACGCGATCCGTCCCTTCGTTTGGCGTCGCGCGCTCGACTATGGCACGATCCGCGAGATCCGCGACATCAGCCGCCGTATCCGCGATCATTATTCGCAGGCCCAGGCGTTCGGCCCGGGCTACGACCTGAAGCGGGGCCGGGGCGGCATCCGCGAGGTCGAGTTCTTCGCCCAGATCCACCAGCTCATCCATGGCGGCCGCGAACCGTCGCTGCGCGCGCCCGCTACCCGTGACGCGCTTGCCGCGCTGGCCGAGGCGGGGCGGATCGGGGTCGACGAGGCCCAGGACCTCACGCGGGCCTATATCGCGCTGCGCACGATCGAGCACCGGCTGCAGATGGTCGACGATCGCCAGACCCACCAGCTGCCCGAAAACCCGGACTCGCTCGACAATGTCGCCCGGCTTCACGGGCTGGCGGACGGCGCCGCGCTCACCGATCTGCTCAGGCCGCACGTCATCCGTGTCGGCGCGGTCTATGACAGCCTGGCGGGCGAGGAGGAGCAGCGGCTGCCGAGCGAGAGCGCGCCGCTCGAGGCGAAGCTCGGCGCGGCCGGGTTCGAGCGGCCGGACGGCGCGGCGCGGATCGTCCAGGGCTGGCGTGCCGGCACCTATCCGGCGCTGCGCACCCCCGCTGCCCGGGAAGCGCTGGAATCGGTGCTGCCCGGCCTGATCGACGCTTTTTCCCGCGCGCCCGACACGGTGCATGCGATCACCCGCTTCGATGCGATGCTCTCGCGCCTGCCCAGCGCGATCAACTTCTTCCGCCTGCTCGAAGCCCAGCCGGGCCTTGCCCAGCTGCTCGGCGCGATCCTCGCGCTGGCGCCCACCCTTGCCGAGCAGCTGGGGCGGCGCGCCGAACTGCTCGACGGGCTCATCGACGCGACTGCGCTGGCGCCGGTTCCCGATATCGAGACGCTCGCCGCCGGCATGCGCCGCTGGGAGCCGGGCTCCGACTATCAGTTCCAGCTCGAGTTCGTCCGGCGCTTCGTCAACGAGAAGCGTTTCGCGCTGGGCGCGCAGATCGTCGCGGGGGCAGGCGATCCGCTGGAGGTCTCCACGGGCTATGCCCGCGTCGCCGAGGCGGCGATCGAGACATTGGCCACCGCGACGGTGGCCGAATTCTCGCGCAACCATGGCGCGGTGCCCGACAGCGAACTGGTGATCCTCGCACTCGGCCGGATGGGCGGGCAGGCGCTCACCCATGCCTCGGACCTCGACCTGGTCTATCTCTTCACGGGCGATTATGCGGCGGAAAGCGACGGCGCCAAGCCGCTCGGCGCGGTGACCTATTACAACCGGCTCGGCCAGCGCGTCACTGCGGCGCTCTCGGTGCCGACGCCCGCCGGGCCGCTCTACGAAGTCGACACCCGGCTGCGCCCGTCGGGCGCGCAGGGCCCGCTGGTCGTGTCGCTCGACGGTTTCGAGAAATATCAGCGTCAGGATGCCTGGACCTGGGAGCACATGGCGCTCACCCGCGCCCGCCCGGTCTTCGGCTCGCCCTCCGCGCGGGCCCGGGTCCAGGCGATCATCGATGCGGTGCTCCGGGGGGAGCGGCCGGATCGCGACATTCGGGCCGAGGCCGTCAGGATGCGTGCCGACATGGCGGCGCACAAGCCGCCAAAGGGGCCGCTCGACGCCAAGCTGCTCGATGGCGGGCTGGTCGACCTGGAGTTCGCGGTGCATGTGACGCAGCTCGTCCGCCATGCCGGCTTCGAGCCGCGGCTGGGGCTGGCGATCGACGCGCTGGCGGGGCAGGGGCTGTTGCCCCCTGGCATGCGTCCCGCGCATGATTTCCTCACGCGGCTGCTGGTCACCATGCGGCTCGTCGCGCCCGATGCGCAGCCGCCGGGTTGCGCCACCCAGGCGCTGATCGCCCGCGCACTCGGGCTCGAGGGCTGGGACGAGGTGGTTGCGCAGCTCGACCGGACCCGGCAGGAGGTCCGCGATTGCTGGGCGTCGGTGCGCGGCCCGGCCTGAGGAGAAGAAGATGGCTATCGAGGAAGGCGACAAGATCCCCGCGGTCGATCTCGACGGGACCGAAGGCGAGGCGATCGCGCTCGCGGACAAGGTGGGGAAGCCCTTCGTCCTCTATTTCTATCCGAAGGACGATACTTCGGGCTGTACGCGCGAGGCGCAGGACTTCTCGGCGCTGCTGCCCGAGTTCGCGGCACTGGGCGCCGAGGTGCTGGGCGTTTCCAAGGATCCGCCGATCAAGCACCAGAAGTTCATCAACAAATACGACCTCACCGTGCCGCTCGCGACCGATACCGAGGGCAAGGCGATGGAAGCGTTCGGCGTATGGGTGGAGAAGCAGCTCTACGGCAAGCGCTACATGGGCATCGATCGCTCGACCTTCCTGTTCGACGACCAGGGCAAGTTGTTCCGCGCCTGGCGCCGGGTGCGCGTGCCCGGCCATGCGGTGGACGTGCTCGAATCGATCAAGGAAATGCAGGCGCGGTGATGCGTCGGCTGCTCGCCTCGATCGCGGCGTTGGCGCCTGCGGCCGTGCAGGCGCAGGAGTTGCCGCCAATACCGCGCGTACTGTTGAACACGGCCGCATTGGTCTGCGTGAAGGTCGATGCCGAGGGCAGGGTGGACGCCTTCTTGCTCGATTCGAAGGGCGATGCGGCGCGTGACAGGGCGGTTCTCGCCTGGGTACGCGAACTCAGATGGCCCGCCGCGCAACCGGGAGAGGAAGGCGTACGCAACCGTTGGTTCCCGATGCCGGTGCAGTTCGGTGATGTCCCGGCGCCCCAGATCCCTCAGAGTTGCGCACCCGGTGCCGGCCGCATCTGACATGACCCGGCGCACCATTGCCCAGGCCTGCCGCGCGGTGCTTGCCGCCGCGGCGCCGGCCGACAAGGTAAAGGCCGCCCGCGCCGCCGCGCGGGACTGGCGGCTGGGACGGCTGGCCTTCGCATTCGACGTGGCGATGCCCGATCGCCCCGCACGCCCCGACAAGCCGGAGCTGCTCCCGCCCAACCGCATGCCCAAGCGCGGCAAGGGCGGCTCCGAACGCGGGCGCATCGCGCTGATCCATGCGCTTGCCCATATCGAATTCGCCGCGATCGATCTGGCCTTCGACGCCGCGGGGCGCTTCGGCGAGCGGTTTCCGCGCGGTTTCACGGATGACTGGATGCAGGTCGGCGCTGACGAAGCGATGCATTTCGCCCTGCTCGACCGGCGGCTACGAAACCTCGGCAGCCATTATGGCGCGATGCCCGCGCATGACGGATTGTGGGACGCGGCGGCCGAGACCGCGCATGATCCGCTCGCCCGGCTGGCGGTGGTGCCGATGGTGCTGGAGGCGCGCGGGCTCGACGTGACGCCGGCAACGATCGAGCGATTTCTGGCGGCAGATGATGCAGTTACGGCGCGCATCCTCACACGTATTCTGAACGACGAGGTGCGGCACGTTCGCGCTGGGACCCGGTGGTTCGAATCAGCGTGCCGCGAAAAGGGTTTCGCGCCCGAAACAACCTGGCAGGCGTTGGTGACGCGCCATTTCGGCGGCTTGCTTAAGCCTCCGTTCAACGACTCGGCGCGCGACTCAGCCGGTTTGTCCCGCGATTATTACCAACCTCTTGCCGTGGACTGATTCCTCGGGCCACAAGCCACCGTCCAGAGGCGGAGGGGCTGCTTCCTGCGACGTGGTGACAATTGAAGTACGGCAACCGGGTCGCGTTTCGGTGCTTGCTTCCATGAAACTTGCCGGGGAATCATGGCCAAGGCGTCGAACATCAAAACCACTACCGCGGCTCAGCGGTTCCGTGCTTTTTTCACTACCCGCGATTTTATTTTCCATGACGGCCGCGACCTGAAGCGTTTCAGCATCGCGGGCCGCACCCAGGCGCTGCTCGCCGGCGTCGCCACCGTCACCGTGCTGTTCTCCGCCTATGGCGTGGCCCAGGCCGCCGTGGGCGCGATCGCGATCAGCGGCGTGACCGGTACGCCCGCTTCGCCGGAAGCGCAGGTCGCCCGGATGCGCGAGCAGGTCGAGAAGATGCAGGCCGACGTCACCGCCGCCAAGGAGGCCGCGCGCCTCCAGGCCGCGCGCGTCGAGCAGCACCAGGCGCTGATCAGCGCGACGCTCACCGGCAAGGGCGATCGCAAGGTGATCGAACAGCCGCTGCCGGGCGCTTCGCAGCGCACCAGCGCCGTCGCCAATGAAGTCCTTGCGCCGCTCAAGCGCGTGGAAGCGCGCCAGATCGCGCTGGCCGGCAAGGCGCGCGCCGCCGGTGAAGCCCGTTACCAGCAGACCGCGAGCGAGCTTCGCCGCCTCGGCCTTTCGCCCGAGCGCTATGTGAAGGTGCCGGCGATGGGCGGCCCCTATGAGCCGGTCGACAACGACAATGCGAGCGGCAGCGACGCTTCGGCCGAAGCCGCCGATGCCCAGTTCCGCGCGCTGTTCGTCACCTGGAAGAAGCTCGACATGCTCGAGCAGACGGTGATCTCGATCCCGTCGATGCAGCCGGTCGACAAGCTCACCTTCACTTCGAATTTCGGGGTCCGTTCGGATCCGTTCCGCGGCACCGCCGCGATGCATGCCGGCGTCGACATTCCCGGCGCGCTCGGCACGCCGATCTATGCGACGGCCGACGGCGTCATCAGCCATGCCGGCCGGCAGGGCGGCTATGGCAATCTCGTCCAGATCAACCATGGCCGCGGCATCGAGACCCGCTACGGCCATCTCTCGAAGATCCTCGTCGCCGACAATACCCGCGTGAAGCGCGGCCAGCTGATCGGCCTGATGGGCTCGACCGGCCGCTCGACCGGCAGCCACCTCCATTATGAGGTGCGCGTCGATGGCAAGGCCGTGAACCCGATCCCGTTCCTGCAGACCGGCGAGTATCTCGCTTCGGTGCAGGACCGCGTGGCCGGCGGCGTCGGCGGCCCGGCGACGAACAAGTAACAGCGCGTTCCAGAGTCAGGAGAGGAGAGGGCCGCCCGCGAAGGCGGCCCCTTTCTTTTTTGGCCCCTTTCCTTCCTGGGCGTCAGGCGCCGATCCATCCCTGCGCCACACCGTCCTGGATCAGGGCGGCCAGGGTCTGGGAGGTCTTCTCCAGCTGGGTGACGACTTCGGCCAGCGTTGGGTTGCCGGAACTGACATAGGGCGCGAATGCCCCGCGCTGGAAGGGGCCGGAGGGCGCGCCCCAACCGTGCCGACGCGTCGAGAGGAGCTGGTTCCCCGAAGCATCGAAATAGACGGCCATGTGGATATGGCCCGAACAATCGATATAGCCGGCCTCGCCGCCGGTCGCGTCGACGATCTTCAGCGCGCGCGCGGCGCTCGAATTGGTGCTGCGCAGCGTGAGTACCGACTTGCTCGGGTCCGGCGCCGTCGAGCGCGTCAGCACCTGGCCTTCGGCGGTGGTGTAGCAATTGCGCCCGCCCAGGTCGGAGATATTGGCCTGGCCCAGGCCGAAGCCCGCGCCGAGGATCCAGCAGTCCCGCGAATTCGCCGTGAACTGGATCTGATAGGTCGCCTGTCCTCCGGGATTCTCCACGCGCGGCTGGATCAGCATGTTGCTTTCGCCGTTGATCGTTGCGGCGACGACTCCGCCGGCCGGGCTCGCATTGTCCTCGAAGGAAGGCTTGAGGAAGACGTTGTTGTTCAAGGCAAAGGCTTCGGTTTCGCCGTTGTCGACAAGCAGGTTGGTCGTCGAGACCGCCGGATATTGGGAATTGTGATTATAGGCGCCGCAGATGAAGTTGTTTTCATTGCAATAGCCGCCGCCGGATTGGCTGAGGCGGTGGTTGGTCCGGTTGTCCGCGAGGGATTCGAACGTCACGACGTTATAGGCGAATCCGTGCCCCATGCCGATGCAGTGCAGGCCGATGCTGAAGCCGAGGACGCTGGTGACCTGAAGGTTGGAATGCACCAGATTCACCAGCCGCACCCCGGTGCTCCCGCCGCCCGATCCCGGCGCTCCCGAGGTATCGGGCGAGGGGGTGTCGCGATAGATCTTTACACCGCTTACGGACAGGTTGGACCGGTTCCCGGCCTCGCTGCCAATGACGACCGCCGGCTTGGCGGTGGCGGTGGAGGCGATTCTTCCCAGCCAAGTCAGGGTCGCGCCGTCGGGCAGGTCGAACACGATCGTGTTGTCGCCCGTGAAATGCCTGCCGGGATCGAGGATGAAATGGGGCGTGGTCAGGGTCTTGGCATGATCGATGGCTGCCTGCAGCGGGACGGAGACATCATCGGCGGGGCCGGTGCCGGTACCGGCAAGGCATGCCGCCTGTTGTGCACCGGTATAGAAGTCGAACGCGCGAACGATCATATATTGCTCCTCTGGCGAACGGGGTCATGCTGCAGAATGCAGCCAGTTCGATCTACGCCCTTGCGCGCGGGCTGGCCGGCACATTCGTCGCGCATGCCGCGGCAACCGAGACGAAGGCGAAACGAAAATGGACCTTCCCGCATTCTGCCCCGAGATTCCCGTCTCCGATCTGCCCGCCGCGCTCGCCTATTACCGCGACCGGCTGGGCCTCGCGGTCGACTGGTCGGATAGGGAGCTCGGCCTTGCCGGCGTCTCGCGCGGGGCGACTCGGGCGTTCCTGAGTAGCGCCGCCTATCGCGATCCTCTCGGCAATCGGCCGCCGGTCGTGCTTTGGCTCAATCTCGCAAACCGTGCCGAGATCGACGCGCTCCATGCCGAATGGGCAGCGGCGGGTGCTGCCATCGATGCGCCCCCCGCGGCGAAGCCCTACAAGCTCTACGAATTCTTCGCGCGCGATCCGGATGGAAACCGCCTCCGGATATTCTACGACTTTGCCTGGGAAGAACGCGCAGCGGGAAGCGGGGCGCGCTGATGCATTGCCTCGCGTGCGCCGCCTCCCTATCTCGGTGCCATGGTAGCGCTCCTTCAGCCCGAGATCGGCCTGACTCCATCCGCCGCTGCGCGCGTCGCTGCGATCGCGGCCAAGCAGGGCAAGCCTGCGATCCTGCGCTTGTCGGTGGAGGGCGGGGGCTGTTCTGGCTTCCAGTATAAATTCGGTTTCGCGGATAGGGTGGAGGACGGCGACGAAGTCGCCGAGCTGGACGGCGTCCGGCTGGTCGTCGATTCGATCAGCCTCGATCTGGTGCGGGGCGCGAATGTCGATTTCGTCGACAATCTCGGCGGCGCACACTTCACCGTGCAGAATCCCAACGCGGCTTCAGGCTGCGGCTGCGGCACCAGCTTCTCGGTCTGAGCGGAAGGCCCCCTTTGCCCAAGATCGTCACCTACAATGTCAATGGCATCAAGGCGCGCATGGAGCGCCTGCTCGAGTATCTTGCCGAGCAGCAGCCGGATGTCGTCTGCCTCCAGGAGCTGAAGGGCGCCGACGAGACGTTGCCGGTCAGGGAGATCGAAGCGGCGGGCTATGGCGCCGTCTGGCACGGTCAGAAGGGATTCAACGGCGTCGCGATACTGGCCAGGGGCCGGCAGCCCGTCGAGCGCCAGCGTGGACTGGCGGGCGATCCGGAGGATGCGCATAGCCGCTATATCGAGGCCGAGATCGGCGACGACCTGGTCGTCGCGTCCATCTACCTGCCCAACGGCAATCCGCAGCCTGGCCCCAAATTCGACTATAAGCTGAAATGGATGGAGCGCCTCGCCGATCGTGCGCAGGCGTTGCTCGCGGAGGAGCGGGCGGTGGTGCTGGCCGGCGACTACAACGTCATCCCCAATGACGACGACACCTTCTCGGTTCGCGCCATGGCGACCGACGCGCTCATGCAGCCCGAGAGTCGCGAGCGCTATCGCGCGCTGCTGGCACAGGGCTGGACCGATTCGCTGCGTACCCGCTTTCCCGGCGGCGGCATCTGGACCTTCTGGGACTATCAGGCGGGGGCCTGGCAGCGCGACGCGGGCTTCCGCATCGACCATCTGCTGCTGAGCCCGATTGCCGCCGATCGGTTCCTGGGGGCCGGCGTCGACAAGGAATATCGCGGCCGCGAGAAGGCCAGCGATCACGCGCCCACCTGGGTCAGCCTCCGCTAGACTGACCGTTTCCGGACAAGGGCGGTGTCCGCTTCCGGACGCGCATCCCGGACAAATCCCAAAATCTGGTGTGTATTGCTGTGTTATGGCACGTCATCACGCTGTCATGAACGGCTAAACCATTGAAATTGCTTAACTCTGAAACTTGGCACGCCGATTGCGAAGCATGAGGCACAGGCGGGAAGGAGCGCCTGTCATGTCTGCAGGTAAAGGAGTTGAGGATATGAACAGCAAGCCCATCCAGTCCGCCTTCCTGGCGATTGCCGCCACCGTCACGCTGGTTGCCGGCGCCGTATCGCCGGCGCTCGCCCGCGCCAATGATCCGGCCAAGGAGGCCAAGAAGACCGACGACCAGTCGGACAAGGCAGCGCAGAAGCGCTACTGCGTCCAGGGGACGTCGACCGGCACGCTGATGCCCAAGCGCGAATGCCATACGCGTGCCGAGTGGATCGCCCGCACCGGCGTCGATCCGGTCAAGGAAGTCCAGAAGAACTGAGCGGATCGTTCCGCGCCCTTCGCGGCGAACGGGCCGGCGCGTCGACCGCGCAGCGCCCTTCGCCGGCGAGCCCCCAATCATCGAGGAATCCAGCCATGACCCGCAAGTCCATCCTTTCCGCCGCCGCTGTCCTGCTGGCGGGCGCCACCTTCGCGGCTGGCGCCGTCTCCCCTGCTGCCGCTGCCGGAAACGATCCCGCCAAGGCGAAGCAGGAACAGGAGCAATCGCCGGCACAGGCCGCCAAGGCCGACACCCGCAAATATTGCATGAACACCGAAACGACCAGCTCGCGGATCCTGAGGCGCGATTGCCGCACGCGCAGCGAGTGGCTCGACCTCGGCGTCGATCCGATCGAGGCGATGAAGCGACGTTGAGGCCCCCGGAGGGCGCCCGCGGCGGATTAAGTGCAACGTGCCGCCGTGGCGCGACTTCCTCCAGCCGGTTCCGGCCGGCGCCGGCTCGCTCCGCGATCCCTCGGGGGCGGGCCGGCTTGCCGTCCGCGGCGGCGCTCAGAGCGGCTTCTGGTAGATCGCGTATTCGCGGTTCACCCAGGAATCGATCGCGTCGGCGATCGCGTTCATGCCCTGGTTGTCATCGAGCACCCAGCCGATCTCGCCGCGGGTCGCGCCATAATTGGCCACTGCCGCGCGGCGGATATATTCGATCATCATGAAGGCCAACTGGCTCGCCATGCGCGACGCCTGGAGCCGCTTCACCACGCCCATCAGCGGCACGCGCATCGTCCGCGCCTTGGGCTTGCGCAGCCACAGCAGCAGCTTGGCCCAGCCGAAGGGGAGGAGCGAGCCCTTGAGCGGCTTCAGCTGCTCGTTGAGATCGGGCAGGGTGACCATGAATGCTACCGGCTCGCCCTCGAGCTCCGCGATCAGGATCAGGTCCTCGAATACCAGCGGCTTCAGCTTCTTGCCGACATCGTCGATCTCGGGCTGGGTGAGCGGAATGAAGCCCCAATTGTCCGACCATGCATCGTTGAGGATCGCCATGATGATTGCGGCCTCCCGGTCGAACTTTGACTTGTCGACCTTGCGGATGCGGATCTTGGGGTTCTTCTCGCCATTCTCGACGATGCGGTTGATCAGCGGCGGGAACTGCTTGCTCACGTCGAGTTCGTAGGTGAGCAGCTTCTTGGCTTCCTTGTAGCCGGCCGCCTCGATCCAGCCCTGATATTTCGCCGGGTGGTGGCCCATCAGCACCGTGGGGGAATGGTCGTGGCCCTTCACCAGCAGGCCCGGCTCCTCCCAGATCGACAGGCTCACCGGGCCGAACGCACGCGTCATGCCCTTGCCGCGCAACCAGTCCTCGGCCGCGTTGATCAGCGCCTTGGCGGCATTCTGGTCCTCGGCCTCGAACATGCCCCAGAAGCCGGTACCGGGGCCGAATCCCTTTTCGGGCGGCATATCGAGGGCCAGGAAGTCGATATGCGCGGAGATGCGGCCCACCGGCTCGCCGTCGCGCTCGGCAAGGAACAGCTGTGCTTCGGCATGGCTGAACCAGCCATTCTTCTTCGGGTTGATCGTCCCGGCCACTTCGTCGCGCAGCGGCGCCACCCAGTTCGGGTCGTCGCCGTTCAGGCGATAGGCGATCTCGATGAACTGCTTGATGTCGCGCTTGGACGAAACGGGACGGATGCTGAGGGGGCCGCTGGGCAAGGGAAAAGCCCTTCTGTTGGTTTGATCCAGCGCAATGCAGTCCTTCGCCGCGGAGCCAGTGTCAAGCGCGGCAATTGCGGCGGGCAGGGCGGCACCTAACCGCTGGAATGCCACCATAAAGCCACTATCTGAGGCCAATGGCGGACATCATGACGAAATCGCTTGCCCTCAAGGTTCACGATGATGCGCCGGCGGCGACGCCGGCCAGTGCGCGTATCAAGCTTTCCGGCGTGCCCGACGATCGCGCGATGCTGCGCGCCGCGGCCGAGCTCACGCGCGACCTGCATGCGCCCAATCCGCGCATCTACTGGACCGACATGCTGCTTTCCGCGGGCATCGGCTATGCCGCGCTTGCCGCGACCATTCTCGCCCCGTCGGCGCTGCTGGCGGTGCTTGCCGGCGCGGTGGCGGTGCTCGCGCTCTATCGCGCCAGCCTGTTCATCCACGAGCTGACGCATGTGAAGCACGCGCTGCTCCCCAATTTCCGGCTCGGCTGGAACCTGCTGGTCGGCATTCCGATCCTGGTGCCCAGCTTCACCTATGAAGGCGTGCACAACCTTCACCATGCCCGCACCCGCTACGGCACGGTCGAGGATCCCGAATATCTGCCGCTCGCGCTGATGAAGCCGTGGACGCTGCCGGTGTTCCTGCTCGCCGCGGTGCTGATGCCGGTCGCGATGCTGGTCCGCTTCGCCGTGCTCGCGCCGCTCTCGGCGGTGCTTCCGAAGCTGCGCCGGGTCGTCGTCGCCAAATATTCGGGCCTCAAGATCAACCCGGCCTTCGAGCGCCGCGCGCCCGAGGGCGAGCTCCGGAGCCAGTGGTTCTGGCAGGAGCTGGGCGCCAGCGTCTTCTCGATCGCGCTGCTCGCCCTGGTCGCGACCGGCGTGATCCCGCTGCGCGACTTCGGCATCTATCTCGCGGTGATCGCGGGCGTGGCGGTGATCAACCAGGTCCGCACGCTGGTGGCGCACCTGTGGGAGAATGACGGCGAGCCGCTCACCGTGACGGCCCAGTATCTGGACAGCGTCAACGTGCCGACGCCGGGCTTCTTCGCCTATCTCTGGGCGCCGATCGGCCTGCGCTACCACGCACTGCATCACTTGCTGCCGAGCTTGCCCTATCATGCTTTGAACGAGGCGCATCGCCGCCTGTCGGATGCGCTCGAGGAAGCCTCGGCCTATCACAAGGCCAATTACCCCACGCTGCGCGGGCTGATGCACCGCCTTGCCGCCAGCACCATGGGCGCCCGCTGAACCGGCGGACGGGCTGAAGACGAGAAAGGCCGGGCAGCGATGCCCGGCCTTTTCGTTTGTCCGCCTCCCGAACCCGAAGCTCTCCCGACTAGTCCCTCAGATCGGCGACCATTCGATGGCTTCCTCGCCTTCGTCGTCGTCCGCCACCTTGCCATGGTCGGTGCCGATTTCCTCGAGCAGCTTGTCGAGCACCCAGTCGACGCCGACGCCGCTCGCGCCCGAGATCGGGATCACCGGCCCGCCGCTCGCTTCTTCCAGTTCGGCGGAGAGCGCGGCGATCAGCTCGTCGTCCAGCGTATCGATCTTGTTGAGCGCGACCACCACGGGCTTTTCGACGAGTCCGGCGCCATAGGCCTCCAGCTCGCCGCGGACCACGCGATAGCTCTCCGCCACGTCGGGATCATTGGCGTCGATCAGGTGGAGCAGCACGCGGCAGCGCTCGATATGGCCCAGGAAGCGGTCGCCGATGCCGGCGCCTTCCGCCGCACCTTCGATCAGGCCGGGTATGTCGGCGACGACGAACTCGCGCTCCTTGTGCCGCACCACGCCCAGCTGCGGGCGCGTGGTGGTGAAGGCATAGGCGCCCACCTTGGCCTGGGCATTGGTCACCTGGTTGATGAAGGTCGACTTGCCGGCATTGGGCAGCCCGACCAGGCCCGCATCGGCAAGGAGCTTCAGGCGCAGCCACACCCAGGCCTCCTCGTTCGGCCAGCCGGTGCCGTGCTGGCGCGGCGCGCGGTTGGTCGAGGTCTTGTAGCTGGCATTGCCGCGCCCGCCGTCGCCACCGCGCAGGAAGACGACGCGCCGGCCCTTTTCGGTCAGGTCGAGCAGCAGCGTGCGCTCCTCGTCGTCGGCGAGTATCTGGGTGCCGATCGGCACCTTGATCACCAGATCCTCGCCGCCTGCGCCGGTGCGGTTCGAGCCGGAGCCCCCCTGGCCGCGCGGCGCCCGGAAATGCTGGGTGTAGCGGAAGTCGATGAGCGTGTTCAGACCGGCAACGGCTTCGAAGATGATGTCGCCGCCCTTGCCGCCATTGCCGCCATCGGGGCCGCCATATTCGATGAACTTCTCGCGCCGGAAGCTCACGGCGCCCGGGCCGCCCGAACCGGAGCGGACGAAGATCTTTGCCTGGTCGAGGAAATGCATCGCCGCCCCATAGGCGAGTGTCGCAAATCCGTCACCCCATGGTGACGGACTATTTACGGCAAGGCGGGAAAATCGCCCCGGGGGAACAAGGGGCACAAGCAATGATTCGCGAGGCGTTGATCGGGTGTGCGCTGCTGGGCGGCGGCTATTATGCGATGTCGACCTATCGGAACGCGGACATCGTGCGGACGGTGAACGCGACTCCGCACGATACCTGGCGTGGCTTCGACCTGGCGCTCAACGGCGCGAAGCACGGCTGGACCGGTCATGGCCCGCAAGGCGACGGGCCGGACGTGAGCCCCGGCGAGGGGTTGAGCTGGCCCAAGGTCACCAGCGTCGATTCGAAGGAGATCGACTATCGCGTGAGCCATGGCGGGACGGAGTTCCTGCACATGAAGCTGCAGTTCGCGCCGCTCGACGACGGCCGCAAGACCAGGCTGTCGTTCAATGCCGATTTCAAGGGCAGGGCCGCGATCGCCGACTATAACCCGAAGATGCGCGAGGCGATGGCGCGCATCCTCGACGAGCTCATCGTGCAGGTCGAGACCGGCAAGGTGGCCAGCGCGGCGGAGCGGTTCCTCGACCTCGACCGCCAGATGCGCGCGCGCCCGGGCTATGCGGAAGCGCAGCGCGAGGGCGAGCAGATGCGCCAGCACGAGGCGCAGGCGGCCGCGGCGAAGCCGATGGTCGATCCGGACAAGGGCCGGCTCGATCCCAAGGGCGCCGAGGTGACCCCGCGGAATCCCGGCTCGCATTACTGACGCGCAACTTTCCCGGCGCGCAACTTTCCTGCTGGCGCTGCCCGGAACCGGGAGTATAGGCTCTTGGTTCATTGAGGCGGCGCCGGGATGCGCCGGCGAGAAGAAACCAAGGCAACCGTCGCGCGCAGATGAACTCGATCGATCGGTACATGGCGCGGCTGATCGCGGTGCCCCTGATCTCGACATTGCTCATATCGGCGATGCTGCTGGTGCTCGACCGCATGCTGCGCCTGTTCGAGTTCGTCGCGACCGAGGGCGGGCCGGTCAGCGTCGTCTGGCGCATGCTCGCCAATCTGCTTCCCGAATATCTGGGGCTCGGCATCCCGATCGGGCTGATGCTGGGCTGCCTGCTGGCCTTTCGCCGCCTCGCCACTTCGTCCGAGCTCGACGTGCTGCGCGCGGTGGGGATGAGCTACACGCGCCTGCTCAAGGTGCCCTTCATGTTCGCGATCGCGCTGGCGGCGCTGAACCTCGCCATCGTCGGCTTCATCCAGCCCTGGTCGCGCTACAATTACGAGCAGTTGCGCTTCGAGCTGCGCTCGGGCGCGCTGGGCGCTTCGATCAAGGTGGGCGAGTTCACCAGCTTCGGCGCGAAGATGACGATGCGCATCGAGGAGAGCAAGGACGAGGGCCGCAGGCTTTCGGGCATCTTCGTCCAGATGATGACCAAGGACGGCACCCCGGTGGCGGTCACGGCGCAGAGCGGCCAGTTCCTGCGCTCGGACGATCCGGACGTGATCATCTTCCGCCTGCAGAACGGCACGCTCGTCCATCACGACAGGAACTCGCCCGAGCCGCGAGTGCTGACCTTCACCACCCACAACCTGCCGATCCCGCTGCCCAAATATGAGCAGTTCCGGAACCGCGGCGGCAAGAATATCGAACGGACCCTGCCGGAGCTCGCCGTGATCGGCCGCAATCCGCAGGCGAGCGACGAGGATCGCGAGGGCAGCCGTTCGGCCTTCCACTTCCGCCTGGCGGAAGTCGCGTCGATGTTCCTGCTGCCGTTCCTCGCCGTGGCGCTGGGCGTGCCGCCCAAGCGATCCACCTCGGCGCTGGGCGTGTTCCTGTCGATCGTGATGATCGTGACCTATCACAAGGTCAACGAATATGGGCAGTCGATCGGCGAGCTCGGCCGGGTCGATCCGCTGATCGCGCTCTGGGGGCCGTTCATGCTGTTCGCGGGGCTGGTGATCTGGATGTACTATCAGATCGCCTATGTGCCCGGGGGGCAGCCGATCGGCGGGCTCGAAAAGGCCTTCTCCAAGATGATCAAGGCGATCACGCGCCGCCTGCCGGGCCGTCGCCGCCGGCTCCGCCGAGAGGAAGAAGCTGCGGCATGACCTGGGCCAATTTCTTCCCGTCGCGGACCATGTCGCTCTACATGGCGCGCATGTTCCTGACGCGCACCTTCGCCATTCTCGGTGCGCTGGTGCTCATCCTCCAGTCGCTCGACCTGCTGACGGAAAGCGGCGCGATCCTGGCATATGCCGGCAACGGCGATGCCGAGATCTGGCGCTATGTCAGCCTGCGCGTGCCGCAGATCGCCTCGACCTTCCTGCCCTATTCGGTGCTGCTCGGTTCGATCCTGACATTGTCCCAGCTCAACCAGAACAGCGAAGTGATCGCGATGAAGGCCTCCGGCCTGTCGGCGCATCAGGTGCTCGCGCCGCTGCTGCTCACCGGGATCGCCGTGGCGGCGATCTCCTTCACCTTCAACGATCGCATCGTGTCGCGAGCCACCGCGACGCTCGAGCAGTGGAAGAAAGTGTCCTATGCTCCGCTGCCCATCGATCGCGGCGATCGCGCCAATGTGTGGGTGAAGGGCGACAACAACCTGATCCAGGTGCAGCAGGTCCGCGGGCGCGGCGATGCGGCGCAGCTTTATGGCGTCACCGTCTATGAGCGGCAGAACCGTTCGCTGGTCAGCATCCTCACCGCGCCGCACGCGGTGCGCGCCGGCGATGGCTGGCGCGTCGACAATGCCGAGCGCTTCATCGTCGCTACCGGCCAGAAGGCCAAGGTCGGCAGCATCGTGATCGGCCGCAATGTCCGGCCGGACCAGTTCACGCTCGCCCATGTCGATGCCGATTCCATGGCGTTCGGCGCGCTCTACCAGGCGATCGGCGACTTGAAGGTGGCGGGCCGCCAGACCGAGGCGCTCGAAGGCGCGCTGTGGCACAAGCTGGCAGGGCCGCTTTCGGCGATCCTGATGCCGTTGCTGGGTGCGGTCTCGGCTTTCGGCATTGCGCGTTCGGGCAAGCTGTTCGTCCGCGCGGTGATCGGCATGGCGCTCGGTTTCCTCTATTTCGTCGCCGACAATTTCGCGCTCGCGATGGGCAATCTCGGCGCCTATCCGCCGTTCCTCGCCGCCTGGGCGCCGTTCCTGCTGTTCCTGATGATCGGCGAGGCGGTGCTGCTCAGGACCGAGGAATAGGCGCGCAACGGAGCGCCCAAGCGTTCCTGTCTGGCTAGGCGGAGCGGGGGGCCATATAGCGGCGGCCATGTCGCTCTTCCCGCCCGCCTCCTTCCCGCGCATCGTCGTCAAGATCGGCTCGGCCCTGCTGGTCGATCCGGACGGCGGCGTGCGCCGTGCCTGGCTGGAAGGCATCGCCGGCGACATCGCCGCCCGGGCCCGCGCCGGGCAACAGGTCGCGGTGGTCTCTTCCGGTGCGATCGCGCTCGGCGCGCGGCGCCTCAGGCTTGCCAAGGGCGGTCGCGCCAGCCTGGAGGATGCCCAGGCCGCGGCAGCCACCGGCCAGATCGAGCTGAGCCGCGTCTGGGCCGATGTGCTTGCCGCCAATGGGCTCGTCGCGGCGCAGATGCTGGTCACGCTGGGCGATCTCGAGGACCGCCGCCGCTATCTCAACGCCGCCGCCACGCTCGATCGCCTGCTCGGGTTCGGTGTCGTTCCCGTGCTGAACGAGAATGACAGCGTCGCCACCGAGGAGATTCGGTTCGGCGACAATGACAGGCTCGCCGCCCGCGTGGCGCAAGCCGCGGGGGCGGGCGGCGTGGTGCTGCTCTCCGATGTCGACGGGCTCTACGACCGCAACCCCGTGCTGCCCGGCGCGGTGCACATTCCCCGCGTCGAGCGGATCGACGGCACGGTGGAGGGCATGGCCGACCGGGGGTCCGCCTCCGGCATGGGATCGGGCGGCATGATCTCGAAGATCGCGGCGGCGCGCATCGCCAATGCCGCCGGCGCGCATCTGGCGATAGCATCCGGCCGGATCGAGCACCCGCTCGGCGCGGAGGCGAGGCACACGCTGTTCGTGGCGGAGAGGACGGCCCCCGCGCGCAAGGCGTGGCTGGCCGGCGGCATCACCGCGTCCGGCACCATCCATGTCGATGCCGGTGCGGCCAGGGCATTGGGGCAGGGCCGCAGCCTGCTTGCCGCCGGCGCCACTCGGATCGAGGGCGATTTCGCCCGGGGCGACCTGGTCGTGATCGCCGGGCCGGACGGCAAGGCGCTCGCCCGCGGCCTGGCCGAATATCCCAGCGAGGACGCCGCCCGCATCCTCGGCCACCGCAACGAGGCGCAGGCCGAGCTGCTCGGCTATGCCCCGCGCTCGACACTGGTGCACCGGAGCCATATGGCGCTGCTGTGACCACCATCGCCCTTACCGGCGGCACCGGCTTCGTCGGCACCCGCCTGATCGCCCTCGCGCTCGAAGCCGGCTACCAGGTCCGCGCCCTCACGCGCCGTCCCCAGGCAGAACGGGAACATATCGCCTGGGTGCGGGGCGACTTGTCGGATACCGCCGCGCTCGCCGAGCTGTGCGAGGGGGCGGGCGCCGTCATCCATGTCGCGGGCGTCGTCAACGCGCCCGACCGCGCCGGCTTCGCGGCGGGCAATATCGACGGCACGCGGGGCATGCTGGAAGCGGCGCGGGCGCAGGGCGTCCACCGTTTCGTCCATGTTTCCTCGCTCGCCGCGCGCGAGCCCGGGCTATCGGCCTATGGCTGGTCCAAGGCGGAGGGGGATGCGCTCGTCATGGCTTCGGGCCTCGACTGGAGCATCGTCCGCCCCCCGGCCATCTATGGTCCGGGCGACCTCGAGATGCTCGAGCTGTTCCGGCTGGCGAAGAAGGGCCTTGCGCTGATGCCGCGCGGCGGCCGCATCTCGCTGATCGAGGTCGGCGACCTCGGCCGGCTCCTGCTGGCGCTCGCCACCACCGACGGGTGCAACCAGATCCTCGACGCCGATGACGGCACCGAGACCGGCTGGAGCCACCAGCAATTCGCCGCCGCGATCGGCACCGCGCTCGGCAAGCGGGTCGCGTCCTTCGCCCTGCCGCGCACGCTGCTGATGGCGGGGGCGCATCTCGATCGGCTGGTGCGGGGTGGCAAGGCGAAGCTCACGCCCGATCGCGTGGCCTATTTCTGTCATGAGGACTGGGTGGTGGATGCCGCCCGGCGCCCGCCGGCGAACCTCTGGACGCCGCAGGTGGAAACACCGGCAGGCCTCGCGGCCACGGCGGCCTGGTATCGCCAGCAGGGCCTGCTCTAGGGCCGATCGACATTTACGAGACTGGCGCTCCCCGGCGAAGGCCGGGGCCCAGCGTCGGGGTGCTATCGAGATATGCGAACCCCTCGAACGATGTCGCAACTGGGCCCCGGCCTTCGCCGGGGAGCGAGAAGGGCGGTCCGGCTCTCGTCGCGCCCAAATGTCGATCCGCCCTAGGGCGCGCCGGGTGGACGGGGCACCTATCCCCTTCCGGCAAGGATGACGAAACAGGGATACCGGTCTGAAGGGGATACGTGCCGATGGACGGCGAGACGTTCGAGACCACCGACCGGCTGTTCGCCTGGCGCCCGGCCGACCCCTCGGCCGCGGGCTGGTATTTCCTCCCGGTGAAGGGCCCGGTCGCCGCCGAGATCCGGTTCGCCGCGCTCGGCCGCGCCAGCCGCTTCGGATCGATCCGCGTCACTGCCAGCATCGGCGGCACGCACTGGAAGACGTCGCTATTCCCCGACAGGGAATCGGGGGGCTATCTCCTCCCGGTAAAGGCCGACATCCGCCGCCGTGCCGGGCTTTCGGCGGGCGACGAGGTGACGGTCCGGCTGGAAGTCTGAGCGTTTCCCCCGGTCAGGGCAGGGGCGGGATGACGATCGCGGTGTCTGCCTTCACGCGGTCGAGCGCGATCAGCGAGCGATAGCTGGCGATGCATTCGTTCTCGGCGAACAGCCGCCGGGTCAACGCCGAATAGGCGCGCATGTCCGACGTGACGATCACCAGCGTGAAGCTCACGCCGCCGGTGACGTAATAGCATTGCTGCACCTCGGGCGTGTCGAGGAACAGGCGGCGCGCCCGTTCCACCGTCGGCATGCGCTCGTCGACCAGCTGCACTTCGACGATGGAAGTGATGGTAAGCGGTACCGCATCGGGATCGACGATCGCCACGTTGCGCGCGATCACGCCCGCCGCCTCCATCGCCGCGATCCGCCGCTGTACCGCCGCCGCCGAGAGGTTCACCGCCGCGGCGATCTGCCGCTGCGGCAGCTTGTTGTCCGCCTGCACGATTCGCAGGATCGCCCGGTCGAAGCTGTCGAGAATCCGTGCGGATTTGCCCTGTCCATTGGCCATTCGGCGAGTTTTTGTTGCATTCGGCCGGTCAATCAAGAGCGCACAGCCCATTCCGGTGATGATATTTCCCGCTGCGAAGGGAATTTCCATGCCGGGCGAACGCGGATCGACGATGCTGGGCGTATTGTGCGGAGCGGCTGCCGGTGCGCTTTGGGGCCTGGTGTTCCTCGCGCCCGAACTGGCCCGCGCCTTCGGTCCGCTCGAGCTGACCATCGGCCGCTACCTCGCCTATGGCCTGATCTCCGCCGCCCTGATCACCCCGCGCTGGCGCACGGTCTCTGCAAGCATTGGGGGAGCGGAATGGCGGGCACTGTTCTGGCTCGGGCTCGCCGGCAACACGCTCTACTATGTCCTCCTCGCCAGTGCCGTGCAGCTCGGCGGCGCCGCGATCACCGCACTCGTGATCGGCTTCCTCCCCGTCGTGGTGACCATCGTCGGCAGCCGCGCCGAAGGGGCCGTGCCGCTCGCCCGCCTAGCCCCGTCGTTGCTGCTTTGCGGGGCGGGTACGGCCTGCATCGGATGGCAGGCGCTGTTCCTGCCTTCCGCCCGCCCGGTCGCCGCGCAGCTCGCCGGCCTGCTCTGCGCGCTCGGCGCGCTTGCCTCCTGGGGTGCGTTTGCGGTGGGCAACAACCATATGCTCGCGCGGGTGAGGACCGTCTCGTCGCACGACTGGAGCCTGCTCATCGGCATCGCCACCGGCGCCCAGAGCCTGTTGCTGATCCCGCTGGCGCTGCTGCTCGGCACGCGGGGCCATGGGGCAGGGGAGTGGGCGCTGTTTGTCGCCGTGTCGGCCGGGGTGGCGATCTTCGCCTCGATCGTCGGCAATGCGCTGTGGAACAAGATGAGCCGGCTGCTGCCGCTCACCCTTGCCGGGCAGATGATCACTTTCGAGACGCTGTTCGCCCTGCTCTACGCCTTTGCCTGGGAGCATCGCGGCCCCACCGTGGCGGAGGCACTGGCCTTCGTACTGGTGGTGGCGAGCGTGGTGAGCTGTGTGGCGGCGCATCGGCGGCCGGGGATGGCGAAGGAAATCAAGGCCTCGACCGGGCTCCGGCCCTAGGCCGTCCCCATCATGCTCCGCGCCACCGCCTCGGCGCTCTTGATCCCGTCGATCGCCGCCGAGAGAATGCCGCCCGCATAGCCGGCCCCTTCGCCCGCCGGGAACAGGCGCGCCACGTTCAGGCTCTGATGATCCTTGCCGCGGGTGATCCGCACCGGCGAGGAGGTGCGGGTCTCCACGCCCGTCATCACGGCATCGGGATGGTCGTAATTGGCGATCTGGCGGCCGAACACCGGCAGCGCCTCGCGGAACGCCTCGATCACGAAGCCGGGAAGGCATTCGGACAGGTCGGTCATTTTCACCCCGGGCTTGTACGAGGGGATGACTTCGCCCAGCGCCATGGAAGCCCGGCCGGCGAGCAGGTCGCCCACCCGCTGCCCCGGCGCGTGATAGTTGGAGCCCCCGGCGACATAGGCCAGGTCCTCCCAGTGCCGCTGCAGTGCGATCCCGGCCAGCGGCCCGCCCGGATAGTCGCGCGCGGGATCGATCGCCACGACGAGCCCCGAATTGGCATTGAACTCCGCCCGCGAATATTGGCTCATCCCGTTGGTGACGACCCGGCCTTCCTCGCTGGTCGCCGCCACCACCCGCCCGCCCGGGCACATGCAGAAGCTGTAGACGCTGCGTCCGTTCGAACAATGGTGGACCAGGCTGTATGCCGCGGCGCCCAGGTCCGGATGCCCGGCGCATCTGCCGAAGCGCGCGCGGTCGATCCAGCTCTGCGGATGCTCGATCCGCACGCCGATCGCAAAGGGCTTGGCCTCGATATGCACGCCGCGCCGGTGGAGCATCTCGAAGGTCGGCCTGGCGCTGTGCCCCACCGCGAGCACGACATGGTCGGCTTCGAGAAAGCTGCCGTCCCCCAGGTGCAGCCCGCGCACCCGCTGGTTGCCGTCGGGAGTGCGCTCCAGTTCGATATCATCGACTCGGGTCTCCCAGCGATATTCGCCGCCGAGCGCCTCGATCGTCGCCCGCATGCTCTCCACCATGGTGACGAGGCGGAAGGTGCCGATATGCGGGTGCGCTTCCCACAGGATGTCGTCGGGTGCGCCGGCTTTCACGAACTCCTCCAGCACCTTGCGGCCCAGGAAGCGCGGGTCCTTCACGCGGCAATAGAGCTTGCCGTCGGAGAAGGTCCCGGCGCCGCCTTCGCCGAACTGCACGTTGCTGTCGGGGTTCAGCTCGGCGCGGCGCCACAGGCCCCAGGTGTCCTTGGTGCGCTGGCGCACCACCTTGCCCCGGTCGAGGATGATCGGTCGGAAGCCCATCTGGGCCAGGATCAGTCCGGCGAACAGGCCGCACGGCCCTGCGCCGATCACCACCGGGCGGAGGCCGTTCCAGCCGGCGGGCGCCGTCACCGGGAAATGGTACGCCATGTCCGGCGTGGGACGCAGGTCCTTGTCGCCCGGGAAGCGCGCCAGCACCGCCGCCTCGTCGGCCAGCGCGACATCGACGGTATAGACCAGCTGGATCGCGTTGCGCCGGCGCGCGTCGTTGCCGCGGCGATAGACCGAATGGCTCTTCAGTTCGGCGGGTGCGATGCCCAGCCGTTTCGCGATCGCCTCGGGCAGGGCCTCCGGCGTGTGGTCGAGCGGCAGATGGAGTCCGGAGAGACGAAGCATCGCGCGCCTCTAGCGCCAACTGCGCCGCGCCTCAAATCCCACCGTCGGCGACGATGGGGCCGGGCGGGCTAGAGTCGCGTCTTCAGCCAGGCATAGGCCTGTTCGCGCATGGCGGGCGGGAAGTCGTGCTTGCCCCCCGCCTCGTCGAAATAGATCGCCTCGAGCGAATTGCCCGATCCCCGCGCCCGGGCATGCGCGACCATGTCCTCGGTCTCGGCGACATGGCGCAGGCTCGCCTCGCGCCATTCGTCCTTGGTGCCCCATTCCCAGCGCCCGCGGGTGAGCAGGATGTTGCGCGGCGCGATCATCGCGAGATAGTCGGCGGACCTGCCGACAGCGGCCAGCCCCGGCAGCGCGACCGAGGCCGAACGCCGCTTCACTGCGTCCTCGCGGTAGAAGTTGAGGATTTCGAAAAGCCCGCAGGACGAGATGCCGGCCTTGGCGCGCTTGTCGCATGCCATCCAATGGGCCATCGCCATGCCGCCCGCCGAATGGCCGATCCCGCCGATCCGCGCCGGATCGACATAGGGCAGGCTGGCAAGCAGGTCGGTCGCGACCATCGCGTCGAACACGTCCTTGCCGATCGAATTGCGGCCGCGCAGCAACAATTGTCCCACGCGGTGATCGTACAGCTTGCTGTCCCGCGCATTGTCGGCCGGAGCGGCGGGATCGACGCCGCGGCGGCGCTCGGCATGGTAGAAGCGGTCCGGGCAGAGCACGACATGGCCGCGACGGAACAGGTCCAGCCCATAGAAGAGGTTCGCATCGCCCGCCAGGCCGGCCGGCTCCGCCTTGCCGATGTTATATTGGGGTCCGTCCTGGTGGAAGGCCAGGATCGCCGGCAGCCGCTGCCCGGCGCCATGCGAGGGCACCAGCAGATAGGCACGCACCCGGTCCTCGGGTTCGCCGAGCAGCGGATAGGCAGCTTCGGCGAGGTATTCGATCTTGAGCCGCTGGCCGCCTTCGATGGCAGTCGTCTCGAGCACGGTGAATTGCGGACGGGGGCGGGCCGGCATCGGGCCGAGCAGGCCGATCAGCGCGGCGTCCCGCGTGCCTCGTGCCTGCGCCGCGGGTGCCAGCGCGGCCGGCGCGAGCGCGGCAGCGGCTCCCGCGGAAAGGGCAGAGCGGCGCGAAAGCATGTGATCCCCCATGAAATCCCCCCCGACGAACTGTGTTGCTGATTTATGTACGTATCACGCTGCTTCACGGACTCCAAGCGTGGCTGGGCAAGCGTCCCCGCGACATCGCCTTGCAATGTAGGATTTCGTCTGTTTCCCTCTTCCGCATGCGAACGGCGCTTCAAATCGCTGCCATCGGTCGGGAGGCGGGGTGTTGCAGGGGCCGGAATCGATGCCCCCGTAGTGTATGTTTCCTAAACTTCCGCGCCCCGCGGCCTGCCTCGACAGCGGCGCGTTTCCGCCGCAATCGCTTGGCACTGCGGGACGATATCACTAGAGGGACCCCATGACCGACCGCGCCACCGTCTTCGAGACCGTCACCGCCCAGATCGAGCCCTTCAACAAGAAGGGCGTCGCGCTGACCGATAGCACCACCTTCGCCGGGGACCTGGAGTGGGACAGCCTCACCGTGATGGATTTCGTCGCGGCGATCGAGGACGAGTTCGACATCATCATCACGATGAACATGCAGGCCGAGATCGAGAATGTCGGCCAGCTGGTCGACGCGGTCCAGAAGCTCAAGGGCTGATCCACGTGACCGACAGCCTGAACACCGCCGACGCGCTTCCCGCCAACCCGGCCGAGGTCGCGCCCGAGCGCGACCTGATGTCGAAGTTCGACGGCCTGATCGCCGAGCGCCAGGCGCTGCTCGACAGCGGCGTCACCGATCCCTTCGCGATCGTGATGGAGCAGGTGAAGTCGCCCACCGAGGCGGTGATCAAGGGCAAGGACACGATCCTGCTCGGCACCTACAACTATATGGGCATGACCTTCGATCCGGACGTGATCCAGGCCGGCAAGGACGCGCTCGACACGTTCGGCTCCGGCACCAATGGCAGCCGCATGCTCAACGGCACCTTTCGGGATCACATGGAAGTCGAGCAGGCGCTGCGCGAATTCTATGGCGTCTCGGGCGCGATCGTCTTCTCGACCGGCTATATGGCCAATCTCGGCATGATCTCCACCCTGGTGGGGAAGGGCGAATATGTCATCCTCGACGCGGACAGCCACGCGTCGATCTATGACGGCTGCAAGCAGGGCAATGCCGAGATCGTCCGCTTCCGTCACAATGACGTGGAGGATCTGGACAAGCGCCTGGGCCGCCTGCCCAAGGAGGCCGGCAAGCTGGTGGTGCTGGAGGGCGTCTATTCGATGCTCGGCGACATCGCGCCGCTGAAGGAAATGGTCGCCGTCGCCAAGAAGCATGGCTGCATGGTCCTGTCGGACGAGGCGCATTCGATGGGCTTTTTCGGCCCCAATGGCCGCGGCGTCTATGAGGATCAGGGGCTCGAGGGCCAGGTCGATTTCGTCGTCGGCACCTTCTCCAAGTCGGTCGGTACCGTCGGCGGCTTCTGCATCTCGGACCATCCCAAGTTCGAGGCGATCCGCCTGGCCTGCCGCCCCTATATTTTCACCGCTTCGCTGCCCCCCTCGGTAGTGGCGACCGCGGCGACTTCGATCCGCAAGCTGATGCACGCCCACAACAAGCGCGCGCATCTGTGGGAAAATGCCCGCACGCTGCACGGCGGCCTCAAGGCGATGGGCTTCAGGCTCGGCACCGAGGCGCCGGACAGCGCGATCATCGCCGTGATCCTGGAGGACCAGGAACAGGCGGTGATGATGTGGCAGGCGCTGCTGGACGGCGGCGTCTACGTCAACATGGCTCGTCCGCCTGCGACGCCGGCGGGGACCTATCTGCTGCGCTGCTCGCTTTGCGCCGAACATTCGACCGAGCAGATCGAACGCGTACTGGGCTTGTTCCGGGCTGCGGGCCAGGCGGTGGGCGTTATTGGCTGAGGGCGCTTTTCAGCGCCCGCAGGCTCGACTAAAATCGAGCGCGTAATGAGTGAGGTCAACAACGCCCTGGAGCGTGCTGTCCGGGCGACGAACTGGCGGTTCATGCTGCTCGGCGCGCTCGCGCTGCTCGGGATCGCTGTGCTTGCGGCAGTGGCGGTGATCCAGCAGCGGACCGATGCGGAGCGGGATCAGGCGATCGCGCGGCAGCAGCACACGTTCGACGTCATCATGCGCGCCAACCAGCTCTCCGGCGCGATTGCGGGGGCGGAGGCGGCGCTGGGCCGCTATGTCGTCAGCGCCGATCGCAAGCTCGGCCAGCAATATGGCGCGCAATGGGAACGAGCGACGGAGCAGCTCACCCGGCTCCGGCAGCTCACCGCCGACAATGGCGATCAGCGCGCGCGGATGATCCGCCTGAAGCGGGCGTTCGACGCGCGCGGGAAGGAACTGGCCAACACCGCACTCTATTCGGCCTATAAGCGGCACAGCGATGCCTGGGGCAGCTATTACCAGGTCCGTTCCAGCCCGGCGCGCAGCGAGCTGGAGCAAGTGCTCAACGAAGTGGTCGATTCCGAGCGGGTCACGCTCCACGGCCGCAGCAAGGCGGCCGCGGACCTGCTTGCCAATTCGGGCTTTGCTTCACGCCTCCTCACCGGCTTCGGCATCCTGATCGTGCTCGGCGCGGTGCTGCTCGGCTGGATGGCGATCGAGGCCCAGGGCGAGCGCGCGGTCGCCGATGCCATGGCCGACGCCGAGCGCGAGCGAGCCGCCGAACTGCAGGAGGCGGTGGCCGAGGCGACCGAGCAGCTGCGCGCCGAGGCGGGCGAACGCGAGGCGGCGCAGGAACAGCTTCGCCAGGCGCAGAAGATGGAGGCGGTCGGCCAGCTTACTGGCGGCATCGCGCATGATTTCAACAATATGCTCGCCGTGGTTCTCGGCGGATTGGAGCTTGCCAAGCGCCACCTGCACACGGGCGGGCCCGATGCACAGAAGCATATCGAGAATGCGATGGAAGGCGCGAACCGCGCCGCCGCGCTCACCCGCCGCCTGCTGGCCTTCTCGCGGGCCGAGCCGCTGTTGCCGGAAGCGGTGGAGGCGGGCGCGCTGATCGACGGCATGACCGAACTGCTCGACCGCACCCTGGGCGACGGCATCGCGGTCGAGACGGAGGATGCGGGCAAGGGCTGGCGGATCTGGGTCGACCGCCATCAGCTCGAGAACGCGCTGCTCAATCTCGCCGTCAATGCGCGTGATGCGATGGAGGGGCAGGGGACGCTCAGCTTCGTCACCGGGGGGATCACCCTGGCCGAGAACGAGGTCGGCGAATGTGTGGCGGGCGACTATGTCACGATCGAAGTTGGCGATACGGGCATGGGAATGACGCCCGAGGTGCTGGAACGCGTGTTCGAGCCCTTCTTCACCACCAAGCCGGTGGGCAAGGGGACGGGTTTGGGGCTCAGCCAGATCTTCGGCTTCGTCCGTCAGTCGGGAGGGGAAATCGGCATCGATACGGCGCCGGGCAAGGGCACGCAGGTGGTGCTGTACCTGCCGCGCCATGTCGGCGAGGGCGCGGTTCCCGAGGCGGCTCCCGCCGCCGAAGACGCCTCCGAGAAGGGCGCGCGGCCGCTCGATGTCCTGGTGGTGGAAGACGATCCGCGCGTGCTCGCCGCGACGCTGGGCGCGCTTGGCGAGCTTGGCCATCGTGCCGTCGGTTGCGACGATCCGCTGGCCGCGCCGGGGGCGATCGCGACCTTGCCGTCGCTCGACCTGATCGTGTCCGACGTGCTGATGCCTGGCCGGACCGGCCCCGAGATGATCGCCGCGCTGGGCGAGCGGATCGAGGGGGTGGCGGTGCTGTTCGTAACCGGCTTTGCCGGCGAAGCGGATGCGGCGATCTTCAAGGGGCGCACCGTGCTCCGCAAGCCCTTCACCATTGCCGGCCTTGCCGCTGCGGTGGCCGAGGCGATGGCGCAGGAAGCGCGCAGGAGCGGGCGGGCGGCAGCGGAGTGATCCGCCCGGCGCGCTAGCTGTCGGATTTCTGCCGCGTGGATGGGGCCGGCTTGTAGCTCACTACACACCAGTCCGGCGCGCAATTGGCGGCGGCTTCGATGATCGCGGCATAGCGTTCGACCACCGCGCAATCGGTGTCCGCGGCATAGAGGATGATCGGCCGGTGCGGAGTCTCGCGGCCGGCGCCGCTGGCGAAATCCTCCAGCGCGGTGTCGCTGGCGCGGATGAAGCCCCATAGCGCCTGACCGCCATTGTCGCGAACCGCATAGGCATCGGCGCTCTTCCTGGGCAGCTTCGTGCCCCATTGCGCCGAAAGGTTGCAGGTCTTGTCCGGCACGGCGGATAGGGTCAGCGCCAGCGAGAACAGGATCATTGCGGCTTCTCCATGTCGCCATGATGTTCGGCCATCGTCCGCGAGAGCTGCGCGACGGCCATCTGGCGTGCCTTGTCGCGCGGCAGGCCGAGCGCCCGCGCCATCGGGGCGCCGAGCAGCGCATCGCCCACCGCCATGAGGACGAGCTGGAGCGTCTCCTCGTGCAGCGAATGGGTCTTGTCGTCATGGCCCTCGGCCAGTTCGTCCATCAGTCCGTGGATCGCTTCCAATATGGGGTCCAGCGCATCCTGATTGCCGGTCAGGATCATCCAGCTCGCGAGCGCGCCGGCGCCGCCCTTGTCGAACGCGTCGAAGGTGAGGTTCACCACCTCGTGGTCGTCATGGTCGCCGGCGCGCGCGCGCATCACCGCGGCGCTGATCTTGCTGGTCACGCCGCAGGCGATATTGGCGGCGAGCGCTTTCTGCAGCCCCGCGGCCGAGCCGAAATGGTGGAGCAGATTGGCATGGGTTCGCCCGATCCGCGCGGCGACCGCCTTGAGCGTCACGGCCTGCGGTCCCGCCTCGAGCAGCAGCGCGCGCGCGGCTTCGAGCGCGGCGTCGCGGGATTCTTCGGGAGAAAGGCGTTTGCGTGGTGCGGCGGTCATCTTCTGCTGTGTCGTCCCCGGAAACCCCCGGCTTAGGGCATGATTTCCAAGGGGGAAAGCACAGACATCAAGCGATCCTCCCCGGGGCGGGCCCGGGGAGGACGATCATGCCGCCATTCGGTCATCCGCATCGCCGCCGCCGCAATCGCCCTCCGAGAGGTCGATTTCGTAGCGCGCGCTCGCCACATCGCAGCCGCGGCCGCGCGAATACATGGTGACGAGTTGGCCGGTCGGGCGGAAACCCAGCTTGCGCAGCACCCGGCCCGAGGCGGGATTGTCGATGAAATGGCCGGCGGTGATGCGGCGAACGCCCCGCGCCCGCGCGGCCCGCAGCACGGCCCGCCCGGCCTCGGTCGCGAAACCATGGCCCCAGGCATCCGGGGTCAGCCAATAGCCGAGCTCGTTGGGTTCGTCCTTCCACGTGCCCACCGCCATGCCGCCGATCAGGCGGACCGCGCCAGAGCGATGCTCGAACACCAGGAACTTGGGTTCGACCGGGTTGCCGAAACCGGCGAGAAACGTTTCGGCCGCTTCGAGCGGATAGGGCCAGGGCGGCATGGCGAGGTTGCGCACCACGCTCTCATGTCCGATCGCCTGCGCCAGGGCATTGGCATCCTCGGGCCAGCCGGGCCGTAATGTCAGTCTTTGCGTTCGCACGAACATGACCATCTCCTTGGTCCTGCGACGCCCCACGCCACGCTACTGTGACGAGGTTGTTGCGCCGTGGTGTCAGGGAGGAAATAAAAAAGGGAGCCGGGGCGACCCGTCTCCCTTTTCAGCTGGTTCGTTCGTCGAACCCGGGTCGTCCTGGTGGACAACCCGGTCGGTTGCCCGATGTTACTCGGCAGCCTCCGCAATCATGTCTACCGAACAGAACTTGCGGCCAAGCTTGCCTTCCTTGAACGACACGCGGCCGTCCACGAGCGCGAAAAGGGTATGGTCCTTGCCCATGCCCACGTTCACGCCCGGATAGAATTTGGTGCCGCGCTGGCGCACGAGGATGTTGCCCGCAACCGCGAGCTCGCCACCGAACTTCTTCACGCCGAGACGACGGCCGGCCGAATCACGACCGTTACGCGAAGAGCCGCCTGCCTTCTTATGTGCCATGCTCTATACTCCTCGTATCTCTGGCTTACGCTTCCGCAGCCGGGGTCTCGCCCTCGGCAGCGGCGGCCTTCTTCGCCTTCGGCGCGGCCTTCTTCTTCTCTTCCTGCGCACCGATGGCGGTGATCTTCAGGATGGTGTGGTTCTGGCGGTGGCCGTTCTTGCGGCGATAGTTGTGCCGGCGGCGCTTCTTGAAGACGATGACCTTCTCGCCCTTCGCCTGCGCGACGATCTCGGCCGAGACGGTGAGGCCCTCGGTGGACTTCAGCTCGCCACCTTCGCCGGCGAGCAGCACGTCGCCCAGCGTGACCGTCGAACCGGCCTCGCCGTCGAGCTTCTCGACCACGATCTTGTCTCCCGCGGCAACGCGATACTGCTTGCCGCCCGTGCGCACGATAGCGAACATCGGTCTCTTCTCTGGTTCAAATGCTTGTGCCCGCCAAGGTTGCACCCCGGCAGGAGGAAGGGCGCAGCTAAGGGAGGCGGGATCAGAAGTCAACCGGTAACTACCCATATTGGGCAGTTTAGTGACGGTGGGTCCGCTTCAGCGTGTAGCGCCCGGCCGCATAGCCTTCGAAAAGCCCGTTGATCGCCGGATGGTCGACCGGTTCCTCGCTATCGTCGGCCACCAGGTTCTGCTGGCTGACATAGGCGACGTAGCTCGATTCGTCGTTCTCGGCGAGCAGGTGGTAGAAGGGCTGGTCCTTGCGCGGGCGCACGTCCTCGGGAATCGCCTCGTACCATTCGTCGCTGTTGGCGAATACGGGATCGACGTCGAAGATCACGCCGCGGAACTCGAACTGCCGGTGGCGCACCACTTCGCCGATGGCGAAGCGGGCGGTGGCGACCGGCGGCATCGGAAGTCCGGGTTCATAGGGAATCGGGGCGCCGGGGAGCTGAGTCATGCCTTCAATCTAATATCTCTTCGCGCAGGTACAAGGATGCGCTTGCAGTATCCGAAACGCTGCGCTAGGGGCCCCCGCTCACAGCGACCAACGCGGAACCCTTCCGCGCACAATCGCCTCGCGGAGAGGTGGCAGAGTGGTCGAATGCGCCGCACTCGAAATGCGGTTTACGGGTAACCGTAACGTGGGTTCGAATCCCACCCTCTCCGCCAGTTCCTGCTCCAGGGCCTTGCACAAGCCCGGGTTCGCGCTTGCGAGCCCTGACGGGGGCGAACCGTCTCCGCTGCGCTCTGCCGCAAATCCCAATCGGTCCTGATTCCGGGGCCTTCCCGATCCCCCGGCGCGGATGCGCGGACCTGCGGATCGATGCGTCACGCCTGTGTCGTGCTTCCCGATATCCTGTGCTCGAACAATGCGGCAGCGGCCGCTGCGTCCAGGGGCGCGCCGAGCAGGTCTCCCTGGCCCTGTTCGCAACCGGTGCCCAGCAGGGCGCCTTCCTGGTCGCTGGCTTCGATGCCCTCCGCGGCGATGGTGAGCCCGAGGCCATGGCCAAGGCCGACCAGCGCCTGCACGATCCCGGCGCTTTCGCGCTCGCGCGTCATTGCCTGCACGAAGCTGCGGTCGATCTTCACCTTGTCGAGGCGGAAGCTGCGCAGATGATAGAGGCTCGAATAGCCGGTGCCGAAATTGTCGAGCGCGATGCGAACCCCCGCGGCCCTGAGGTTGCCGAGCACGGCGCGTGCATTGTCCAGATCGGCGACGAACGCGCTTTCGGTCACGTCGACCTCGAGCCGGGCGGGCGCGATGCCTGCCTCGCCCAGGATGCGCAGGATCCGGGCGGCGAGGAGATTGTCCCTGAGCTGGCTTGCATGAATGTCGATCGACAGGGTGATGCTCGCGGGCCAGGAACCCGCCGCGGCGCAGCCCAGGCGCAGCACGCGCTCGCCCAGCGCGTGGATCAGGCCGACTTCGTCGGCGATGGCCAGGAACCGCTCGATCGGGATTTCCCCATGCTCGGGGTCGATCCAGCGCGGCGCCGCTTCGAAGCCGACCACCGCGTGCGTGCGAAGATCGAAGGCAGGGCGATAGACGATATCGATTCGCTCTTCGTCGAGCGCCCGGCGCAACGCCGCCTCCATTGCGGCGCGCTCGCGGATCCGCACGTCCATCTGGGGCTCGAAGAAGCGAAGCGCCGAGCGTCGTTCGGCCTTGGCGCGATAGAGCGCGACGTCCGCCTTGCGCATCGCTTCCTCGACGTTCGTGGCGTCGACCGGAACCAGCGCGATCCCGATGCCGGCGCCGACGCGGTGTGTGGCGCCCGCCGCATGGACGGGCGTGTCGAGCGCATCGATCACGCGAAGCGCGACGTTGGTCGCGGCTTCGGGATCGGCGAGATGGGTGGCCAGGATCGCGAATTCGTCGCCGCCAAAACGCGCGACCATGTCGCCATCGCGGATTGCGCCGAGCAGGCGCTGGGCAATGACGATCAGAAGCTCGTCGCCGGCCGCGTGCCCGTGCACGTCGTTGATGGATTTGAAGCCGTTGAGGTCGAGCAGGAGCACGGCATGCGAAGCGCCTGCCCGCGGAGGCGCTCCCACCGCCGCAGCAAGCGCATCGTCGAACTTCCGGCGGTTGGGCAGGCCGGTCAATACGTCCTGATAGGCGAGCCTGCGGACTTCGCCTTCCGCCGACAGCCGGCGGGCCATCTCGCGCTTCTGGCGCAGATACTGGCGGGCGCCGAAAAGCAGGAGGCCCAGCGCCAGCACCACGCCCAGCAGCAGCGCCTCGTCGAGCTCGATCTCGGCCTTGTGAACGGTGAGGCCGCCTTCATTCTCGAACAGGTCGAAGGCGAATGCGCAATAGGCGAGTGCCGCTACCGCTGCCAGGACCAGCCCCAGGTCGCGAATGGCGAAACGGTGGCGAATGACGAAACTCCGGATCGCGGGCCAATGCATGCGAAACCTCTCGGGCCCGGATAGTATCGGCCATTGCTTGTCAAAGCATTGCCGCGATCTTCGGCTGCGTTTTGCGGCATCGATGTCGATACCCGGGCATATCGGGCATATATGCAGGCATATTCGAAACGGGCAGATTCCCCAATGCAATGGAAATCATGGCTGCAGGCGGTGGCGATCGCGGCGCTCATGGCCGGCATCTTCATCGCCGACACGGTCACCGACCTCGAGATCGCGGCAGCCATATTCTACATTGCCATCATCCTGCTGGCGATCGGGCGATTTCCCCGCCGCAACGTCATCGCGCTCGCCGGGCTGTGCATTCTGCTCACGCTGGTGAGTTCCGCGCTGACCGCCGGCGGCTCTCGCGAGGCGGGGATCGTCAACATGGCGATCAGCACGTCCGCGATCGGCATCACGACCTGGCTTGCGCTCAGGGTGGTCGCGGCCGAGGCTGCGGCGCACCAAGCGCGGGCACAGCTCGTCAGGATCGCGCGGGTGACCGGGCTCGGCGAACTCACCGCTTCGATCGCGCACGAAGTCAACCAGCCATTGGCCGGCATCGTCAGCAGCGGCAACGCCTGCCTCCGATGGCTGGGCCAGGATCCGCCCAATGTCGAAAAGGCGCGCGGTTCGGCGGAACGCATCCTGGGCGACGCGAACCGCGCGGCCGCGGTGATCCAGCGCGTGCGGAGCCTCGCCCGGCATGAAGCGCCCAGGCGCGAACGCGTCGATCTGAACGAGACGATCGGCGAAGCGATCCTGTTCGCCCAGGGCGAGCTCGATCGTGGCGGCATCAGCCTGACGCTGGAGCTGGCGGAAACATTGCCGGTCGTGCTGGCGGACCGGGTGCAGCTTCTCCAGGTGGTCGGCAATCTTCTGCTCAACGCGATCGAGGTGCTGGCGCGCGTGCCGGAGGCCGATCGGCGGATCGCGATCGCCACCACGGCCGAGGATCCGTCGGTCGTCATGACGATCGCGGACTCCGGCATGGGCTTCGCGGCCGGCGCCCGGGAACAGCTGTTCGAGGCGTTCTGGACGACCAGGGAAGGCGGCACGGGCATCGGCCTGACGATCAGCCGGGCTATCGTCGAAGCGCATGGCGGGCGTATCTGGGCTGCCGCGAATGCCCCTTCCGGCGCCATTTTCCGCGTGAGCCTGCCGATTTCGGGAGCGAGGCAATGACGATCGAAGCAATTGCCCCTGCCGAGGACGGTCCGGCGCCGATCGTCCATATCGTCGACGACGACGCCTCGGTCCGCGCGGGGCTCGAGGATCTGCTGGCGTCCGTCGGCATCGGATGCCGGGCGTTCGCCTCTACGCAGGCCTTTCTCGCGCACGCATTGCCCGAGGCGCCCGGTTGCCTCGTGCTCGACGTTCGCATGCCCGGGCAGAGCGGCCTCGACTTCCAGCGCCAGATGAAGGGCCTCGGCATCCTGTTGCCGGTGATCTTCATTACCGGCCATGGCGACATCGCGATGGCCGCTCGCGCGATGAAGGCCGGTGCGATCGAATTCCTGGCCAAGCCGTTCGACGAACAGGCGCTGCTCGACGCGATCAACGCGGGAATCGCCAGGGACCGGGCCCGGCGCCGCGAGGAGGCGGGCCTCGCGCAGCTGCGCGGGCTCCACCACATGCTCACCAATGGAGAGCGGGAAGTGATGGAACTGGTGGCGCAGGGATTGCTCAACAAGCAGATCGCGGCGCGGCTCGAAGTGAGCGAGGTCACCGTCAAGGTGCGCCGGGGCCAGGTCATGCGCAAGATGAACGCGCGATCGCTGCCCGATCTGGTGCGCATCCACGATCGCCTGTTCCCGCCTTCGGAATAGGGGTGGGGCGGTTGGATATACCATGGTATATTCCGACTATCCGATTTGCTTCGGTGCGCCGCAGAATTCCCCACTGGCGGGGCCGATCCCCAGTTGGTATCCGCCCGCCACGCCTCACCCCGCTTTCGCGGGGCCGAGGCCATTCGAGGAACGCCAGCAAATGCCGAGCGACAGTAGTCGATCTAACGCGCCGTCGAGGGCGCCCGGCCGGGCCTAGTTTCTAGCGCTCGCCCGTGGCGGCCGAGATGGCCGATCATAAGGTGAGCCATGGTCTTCTTTTTCGAGGATACCAGAGGTGGACGCCCGCTGGTGCGCTGGGTGCGCGGGGGCGGAGCGCCATCCTGGGCGGATTTGATCGTTTTCATCCTGCTTGCGGCGGGAGCGGTGCTCGTATTCCACGGCGCCGGGGAGATGGGCGCGCCGCTGGCGCAGTTGCGCAGCACGCCGGTGGTGCTCGATCCCGCGATGCTGCCCGAATATGCATTGCGCACCACGCTGCGCATGTTCGCCGCGCTCGGCGCGTCCTTGTTGTTCACCTTCGCGGTCGCCACGCTTGCTGCGAAGAGCCGCAAGGCGGCGCTTGTCATCGTGCCTGCGCTCGACATCCTGCAGTCGGTGCCGGTGCTGGGCTTCCTCACCTTTACCGTCACGCTCTTCCTGGGGCTGTTTCCCGGCAGCCAGCTGGGTGCGGAATGCGCGGCGATCTTCGCGATCTTCACGGCACAGGCCTGGAACATGGCGTTCAGCTTCTATCAGTCGCTGCGCACCGTGCCCGGGGACCTGGACGAGGTCTCGAGGCAGTTCGGCTTCTCGGCATGGCGGCGTTTCGTCCGGCTGGAGCTGCCCTTCGCGCTGCCGGCGCTCGTCTGGAACATGATGATGTCGATGTCGGGCGCCTGGTTCTTCGTGGTCGCGTCCGAGGCGATCACCGTGGGGAATACCACCATCACGCTGCCCGGCATCGGATCCTGGCTTGCCCTTGCGATCGACCGCGAGGATTTCGGCGCGATCGGCATGGCGGTGGGGGCAATGGCGGTCGTCATCCTGCTCTACGACCAGCTCGTCTTCCGCCCCATCGTCGCCTGGGCGGACAAGTTCCGCTTCGAACAGACCGCCTCGCAGCAGCAGCCGCGCTCCTGGCTCTACGACCTCGTCCGCCGCACCCGCTGGCTGAACCGGCTCGGCGCGGCGATCGCCACGCCGCTGCGCCGGCTGTGCAGCTTCCCCTTGCCGCGCACGCCGGCGATGCGGCCGCTGCGCATCGCACCCGCGGCGCGCCGGGCGCTCGATGGCCTGTGGCTGGCACTGGTCGCCATCGTGGTGCTGGCGGCCTTCTGGACGCTTGCCCGCTACATCGCCCAGAGCCTGACCTGGGAGGATGGGGCGACCGTCTTCGGGCTGGGCCTGCTCACGCTGTTGCGCGTGGTGCTGCTGATCGCGATCGCCAGCCTGATCTGGGTGCCGATCGGCGTGTGGATCGGCCTCCGGCCCGCCTGGGCCGAGCGGCTGCAACCGGTGGCGCAGTTCCTGGCCGCCTTTCCGGCGAACGTGATGTTCCCCTTCGCGGTCATCGCCATTCTCGGCCTGCGCCTCGATCCGAATATCTGGCTGTCGCCGCTGATGGTGCTCGGCACCCAATGGTATATCCTGTTCAACGTCATCGCGGGCGCGAGCGCGATCCCGACGGACATGAAGGAAGCCTCGGCGATGTTCGGCATCCGCGGCTGGCAATGGTGGCGGCGTGTCGCGATCCCGGCGATCTTCCCCTATTACGTGACCGGCGCGCTCACTGCCTCGGGTGGCTCGTGGAACGCCAGCATCGTCGCCGAGTCCGTGAGCTGGGGCGACAAGCATCTCGAAGCCGCCGGGCTCGGGTCGTTCATCGCCAATGCCACGCAAGCGGGCGATTATCCGCGCGTCGCCCTGGGCATCGCGGTGATGAGCATCTTCGTCATCGCCTTCAATCGCATGCTGTGGCGGCCGATGTACCGGTACGCCGAGCGCCGCCTCCGCCTCGATTGAGCATCGGGAGTATCCCAATGAACACGCGCACTGAAACGCTGCCCCTGGTCGAGGTCCGCGACGTCCGCCATGTCTATGGCAAGTCGAGCGGAGCCGGCCTCCTCGTGCTGGACGATGTCCAACTGACTCTCGGCGACAGCGAGATCGTCGGACTGCTGGGTCGCTCGGGCTCCGGCAAGTCGACGCTGTTGCGGTCGATCGCCGGGCTGATCCGGCCGACATCGGGCGAGGTCCGCTTCCCGCATGCCGATACGCGCGTCTCGATGGTGTTTCAGACCTTCGCGCTCTTCCCCTGGCTCACCGTGCTCCAGAATGTCGAGGTGGGGCTCGAAGCCCAGGGCGTCGCCGCCGAGGAGCGGCGCCGGCGCGCGCTCAAGGCGATCGATCTGATCGGCCTCGACGGCTTCGAGAGTGCCTATCCGAAGGAGTTGTCGGGCGGCATGCGCCAGCGCGTCGGCCTGGCGCGCGCGCTGGTGGTCGACCCGGACATCCTGCTGATGGACGAACCCTTCTCGGCGCTCGACGTGCTTACCGCCGAGACGCTGCGCACCGACCTGCTCGACCTCTGGTCGGAAGGGCGGATGCCGATCAAGTCGATCCTGATCGTCACGCACAATATCGAGGAGGCCGTGCTGATGTGCGACCGCATCCTCGTCTTCTCGTCGAACCCGGGGCGGGTGGTCGCCGAGATCAGCGTGACGTTGCCGCAGCCGCGGAACCGGCAGGATCCGGCATTTCAGGCGCTGGTCGACGATATCTATGCCCGGATGACCGCGCGGACGGAGGTGGGGCATCCGCGCGAGGGGCTGTTCCCGGGCACCGGCATCGGCATGGCGCTGCCGCGCGTCTCCACCAACACGCTCGCCGGCCTGATGGAGGCAGTGGCGGCCGAGCCCTATTCCGGCAGCGCGCCGCTGTCGGATCTCGCCGGCGAGCTGCAATATGAAGCGGATGAGCTGTTCCCGATCGCGGAGGTGCTTCAGTTGCTGCGCTTTGCGGAGCTGGGCGGCGGCGACCTCAGGCTGCTGCCGGCGGCGCGGCGCTATGTCGATGCGGAGGTGGATGCGCGCAAGCAGCTCTTCGCCCAGCATCTGTTGCGCCATGTGCCGCTTGCCGGACATATCCGCCGCATCCTCGACGACCGGGCCAGCCACGAAGCGCCGGCGAGCCGCTTCCGCGACGAGATCGAGGATTTCATGTCCGAGGAATATGCCGAGCAGACGCTGAAGTCGGTGATCCAGTGGGGGCGCTATGCCGAAGCCTTCGCCTATGACGAAGCGGCGGACCGCTTCAGCCTCGACGATCCGTCCTAGCGCTCGCCCGTGTCGGGCCTGGCCCGGCTGGAGATCGGCGAGTCCCCGCTCCGGGGCGGTGACGGCACGGACCTCGCCCTTCTTCGGTCCGGCGCGGTCAAAAGAGGCTGGCCGATGAGGAATGCAACTCGTGCGCCGGCCTGTCGGCACCGTGCGCGCGTTTCTCGGTGATGGAGGAGGAATCGCCCGGGAAGAGGCTGTGCAGCATGGCGCGCATCGCCGCATCGCCCTTGTCCGTCAGTGTCACGGCCATGCGCCGATGGTCGTCGGGATCGTGCGACCGGTGGAGCAATTCAGCCGCCTCTAGGCGATCGATCCGGCGCAGGGCACTGGTCGATGTCTCGCCGGAGACGAAAATGAGCTCCTTCACGCAGACGACACGCTGCTGCTGTCCGGCGATGAACAGTTCCAACACCATGTCCCATGCGGAATCGCGAAAGACGTCGCGCGGAAAGAGTTTCGCTGCCTTGGCGCGCATGCGTTGCAGCTGGCGCGCGAGGTCGAGCAGGGATCCGTCCCCAATGCTTACGCTATTCGTCACACTATCATCCAAATACAAGAAGGAATGATATCATATCTGCAATGTATAGCATCATATTCTAAATACATCATAGTAAATTAGATCGTCAAAATATCGTAAATCAAATCAACATCGTAATTTACATATTATATGATTTAACGTTCTCTGAGTGCCTCCTGGGCGCGATTGAGCGGCTTCAGCAGGTACTGAAGTATTGTCTTGCTTCCGGTGTGGATGTCCGCGGTGGCGATCATGCCGGGTACGATCGGGAAACGGCGACCAGCCTTGTTGACCAGGGCGTCCGAGCGGGTGCGGACGAATACGCGATAATAATAGATGTCGGGATTCACTTCGTCGCGGATCGTGTCCGGCGAGATGCTGCTGACCTCGCCTTCGAGTCCGCCGAAGATCGAATAATCATAGGCGGTGATCTTAACGCTGGCGCGCTGGCCCGGACGAATGAACGCGATGTCGCGCGGCGAGATGCGCGTCTCGATGAGCAGCCGGTCGTCGAGCGGGACGATTTCCATCACCTTGCCATTGGGCGGTACGACGCCGCCGATCGTCGACACTTCGATATTCTTGACCACGCCGCGCACGGGCGAACGCAAGGTGAGCCGTTGCAGCGTGTCCGACCGGCCTCGCACCACGGGGGCGAGCGCTTCGACTTCCTCGCTCACCTTTGCGAGATCCTGCCGTGCCTCGACCAGATATTGCGAACGCAGATCGGCCTTTTTGAGATCGAGGTCGGCGCGCTGGCGTTTGAGCCGCAGCACCTCGACATTGCTCGCCGCTCCGGTGGCGATCAGCGACTCCCCGATCCCGACTTCGCGATTGATCAGCGCCAGCGATTCGTCGATCAGGCCGGTCGAGCCGGCCAGGCTGCGGCGGCGCGTTTCGTAGAGGCGCTGCTGTTCGGCCTTGAGCGCGGGATAGCCGTCCAGCTCCCTGGAGAAGCGGAGCGGAGTCTCATCCACTTCGGCCTGGAGCCGTGCCTGGGCTGCGAGCGCGGCGCGATATTTCGCGGCGCTTTCCTCGACCGTCGAGCCGGCCTGGGTGGGATCGAGCTGAGCGAGGACCTGGCCGGGCTTGACGATATCGTCCTGGCGCACGTGCAGCTTGGCGAGGATGCCGCCTTCCAGCGACTGGAGTATCTGTTCATGGCTGGTCGGCACCACCTTGCCGGTACCGGTCGCCACTTCATCGAGCTTCGCGAACCAGGCCCAGGCGAGAAAGGCGGCTACCATCGCCGCCAATACCCACGACATGCGCGACGCATCGCGCAGCCGGCCGCGCCCTTCCTCGTCGAACAGCCGGTCGTCGGCGCTGAATGCCGCGCTCATGCTGCCTGCGTCCTGGCGCCGCGCATCGCGTCGAGCGCGGCTTCCCTGGGCTGGTCGAGCACCACTCTGCCATGGTCGATGACGATCACCCGGTCCACGAGCTCGAGCACCCGCATGCGGTGCGTCGCCACGACGATCGTGCGATCCCGGCTCCATTCGCGGAAGCTCGCGATGAAGTGACGCTCGGCGAGTTCGTCCATCGCCGCGGTGGGCTCGTCGAGCAGCGCCACCACCGGGCGCCTGAGCAGCAGGCGGGCGAGAAGCAGCGACTGGACCTGCCCGCCGGACAGGCCCAGCCCACCTTCCAGCACGACATGTTCGAGCCCGTCGCGCAGCCGCCGCACGAAATCCTGTGCGCAGACCATCTCGAGAGCCGCCATTATTTCCACGTTGCTTGCGTGTGGAGCGCCCATCGTCAGGTTCTCGCGCAGCGTGCCGTGGAAGAGCCGGCTGTTCTGGGTGAGTAGGCAGACGTCCCGGCGCACATCGGCGGGATCGATCTGGTGCAGCGCGAGATCGTCGAGCAGGACTTCGCCGGAGACCGGCTGGAGCATGCCCGACAGGCCCTGGAGCAGAGTCGATTTGCCGGCACCGTTGCGGCCCAGCAGCGCCACCTTCTCGCCAGCCATGATGTCGAGGCCGGGCACGGTCAGGGCGGGCGGGGCATTGGGATCGGCATAGGAGAATACCGCCGAGCGCAGCGCGAAGCTGCCGGTGACCGCGGCGAGGGGAATGCGGTGCTCGGCGTCGGGGCTGTCCGTCGGCAACCCCATTATCTGGTTGAGGCTCTGGGTTGCCAGCTTCGCATGCTGCCAGCGGCCGAGCAGGCCGGATATCTGGGCCATCGGCGCGATCATGCGTGAGGCGAGCATCGAAGTGGCGACGAGCGTACCGGTGGTGATGTCGCCGGCGATCACCATGGGCGCGCCGACGAAGATCACTGCCGCGTAGACGCCGTTCTGCACGCTTTGCGACCAGGTCGAGAGGCTGGCGGTCAGCCCGCGCAGGCGAAGCTGGGCCTCGCCCGCGACGCTGTTGTAGTGATTCCACTGGCGCTGGAAGCGCTCCTCCGCCTGCAGCGCCTTGATGTCCTCTATGCCTTGGACTGCCTCGACCAGCAGCGCGTTGCGCAGCGAACTTTCCCGCATCGATTCGGTGGCAAGGACGCGCAGGCGCCGCTGCGCGAGCAGGCTGGGCACCAGCAGCAATGCCACTGCGACGAGGGGCACGAGCGCGAGCGTCCCGCCGATAAAGGCGAGGATCGCGAGGAAGAGCAGGAAGAAGGGCAGGTCCGCCACCGCGGAGACGGTGGTGGAGGTCAGCATGTCGCGGACCTGGTCGAGATCGCGCAGCTGGGAGATGAAGGTGCCGGTCGAAGTCGGCCGCTCCCGGTTGCGGACGCGCAGCGCATGGCCGAAGACGAGATCGGAGAGCCGCAGGTCGGCCCGCTTCCCCAGAACGTCGGTGATGGCCACGCGCAGCTTGCGCAGCAGGAAGTCGAAGGCGATCGCCAGCAGCACGCCCAGGAAGAGGATGACGAGCGTCGGCATCGACTGGGCCGGAATGACGCGGTCATAGACCTGCATCGAGAACAGGATGCCCGCGAGCCCCAGCAGGTTGGTCACCACCGAGGCGACCGCGACATGGCCATAGGCGCGCGCGTCCTGGAGCAGGATCCGGCGGAGCCAATGCTCCTCATAGGGCCGGATATAGGTATCGACGCGCGCGTCGGCGGCGGAGCGGGCGGGGCGTGGCACGACGATCAGGGTCGCGGCGGCGAGCAGCTCGGCGAGCGGGCGGCGCGCGGCCATGCCGGCCTCGCCGGCGACAGTGAACACCGCCTCTCCGTCGCCGGCAAGGGCGGTAATCAGGGCGAGCTCGCCATCGGCGAGGCAGGCGATCACCGGCAGGCGCCAGCTCGTCAGCCGCACGGAACCGGGATCGGCGAAGCGGAGAGCCAGGCCCAGGGGCCGGGCGAGGGCACGCACGCGACTTTCCTCGGGGGAAGCGATGTCCCAAAGCCCCGCCAGGCGGGCGCGCTGCTCGGAAACGGGCAGGCGATAGTGCCGCGCCGCCTGGCAAAGGATGTCGAGCCAGGTCTCGGCCGACGCGCCGCTCACAGCGTCACGCCCCGCAGGCGCGTGCCCGTCAGGCCGAAGGCATCGCGCGATCGGCCGGAATAATAGAGGCAGTCGAGCTGCAGCCGGCGCAGGTCATGCTCGGTATTGACTGCGTCGAACCGCGCCTGGTGCAGTTCCTGTTCCGCATTGAGCAGGTCGACCAGCGTCCGCGTGCCCATTTCGAGATATTGCGCGCGGTAGAGTTGTCCGGTTTCCGCCATGTCTGCCTCGCGCAGGTTGAGCGTGTCGAGCAGCCGGGTAAGGCTGCCGATCTGCTGCCGGGCCTCGGCGAGCCGCTGGCTCGCTTCGTTGCGCGCCTGGCGCGAGGCGGCATCGGCGGCGGCGAGCGAATAATCCGCGCTGCGGACGCGGGCGCGGGTGGCGTTGCCGCCGAATATGTTGCTCGAGACGCTGAGCCCGAAGCTGTAGGCGCTGCGATCGGAGAAGGGCGACCCGATGTCCGCGGCCGCGTCCCCCGCGAGCGATACGGTGGGCAGGCGATCGGCGCGGCTGCGGTGAAGCTGCGCGGCGGCCTGTTCGCGCTGGGCGTCGGCGCGCATCACTGCCGGCACCGTGCTCCAATCGGCCAGCCCGGCGGCGCAACTGCGCATCAGCCAGTCGGGCATGTCGGCGCTCACCGGCGCCCGGGCCTTTTCGTCGCCGAGAAGAAAGGCGAGATTGCTGCCCCAGCGTCGTTGCTCGGCATCGATCTGCGCCAGCGTCGCCTTGGCGGCGGCAACCCGCGATTCCGCCTGAAGCCCGTCCGACCGGGTGGACGCACCCTTGGCGACCCGATCGGCGACCAGCCCGCTGATCTCGCGGATCCGCGCCAGCTGTTCCTCGGCGATGTCGTGGAGCGCCGCGTTGCGCTGCAGTTCCACGATCGCATAGCCGGTATCGTGGATGAGCCCGTCGATCGCGAGGAGCAGATCGGCGCGGCCGACGCGCGTGCCCGCCTGCGCATAGTCCACCGCGCTGCGGACCTTGCCGAAATCATAGAGCATCTGCGAGGCGGAGACTTGGGGGCGCGGCCGCCAGCTCGAGCCGAGGCGATTGTCGTAGCCGGTGCCGACGCCCGCACTTATCTGGGGCAGGTAGCCGGCCCGCGCGACGTCCACATCCGCGCCGCGCGCATCCAGCGTGGCCGCTGCGGAGACGATGTTCGGATGCCACGCCACGGCCTGGCGGACCGCCGCCTCGAGCGAGAGCCCGGCACTTTCCTGCGCGTACACCGTGCCGGCCAGGGAGGCTGCCAGCGTTCCGATCGCCATGATGCCGATCGCACCGCCGAGCGGGCCTCGTCGCAACCTTTCTCCCAAGCGACAGCCTCCCTGTCCGCATTGCGTGTCGTCTTACGATGTAAGTTAATCACCCTTTTGGAATCATGGACGATTTTCGAGAATCGACTCCGAGTTCGGAGTGATATCTCACACCACATGATTCAACTGGTGGCGATCCTGTTCGAGGTCGTTCGCGGTTACGAGATAATGTAGCGGATCGTCGGCTATGGGCGCCGCGGCGATGTCCGGCGCGGCGGGAGCGGCGCTCGCGGCGACAGGCGGAGCGGACGCGTCGGAGGCGGCCTGGCGATCGTGGAGGAACTGGCCGAGCAGATCCTCGACGCTGCCCTGGTTGTCGCTCAGGCTGTATGCGACCGGCGCGTGATCGGTCGTTGCCGCCGCCGTCGGCGCCGTCGCGGATTCGGCCGAGAACATCGCGAGCGGCACGGTATCCGCCAGCGAAGGGGCCTCGAAGATCATCGCCGTGGGCGCGACGCCGTTGTTGATGTCGACCGTCACGTCGAGATGCGCCGTCGCGACCGTGCCGTTGGGCTGGACCAGCTGATAGGTGAAGCTGTCGACCGGATCGGTGCCCGAATAGGTCAGCGAGGCGCTCGGCTGGTAGGTATAATGGCCGGTCTCGGTGACGGTCAGCGTGCCATAGGCGCCGGTGATGGTCAGCGGCGTATCGCCCACCTGGACGAAATTGCCGCCCATCTGGACCCGTACCACCGGGAAGTCGGTGCCCAACGTATCGTTGGCGAGCAGTTCGCCCGACACGGCGGTACTGCCGGTGAGGCTGTACTGGTCGAGATGCGTCACCGTCTCGCCGACATAGACGTTGGTGCCATAGCCGGTGCCCAGCAGGTTGGTGCTCGACACGGTGTAGTTGTAGGTGCCGGAGGGCAGGTCGTGGAGCACCAGCGCGACGCCGGTGCCGAGCCCGAGATTGGCGACCGAGGTCTGGGTGACCGTGCCGACGACCGTGCCCTGCGCGTTGGTGACGGTGATCGTATAGGTGGGCAGCACGCTGAGCCCGCTCGACTGGATCGCGGAGAGCGTCACATCGGCGGTGCTGTTCGCGCCGACGGTGAAGCTGTCATGGACCGAGCCGGTCTGCGCGCCGGTGATGATCAGCGCGGTGGGCGTGGCAAAGCTCGAGTCGATCGCCGCCAGAATGGTGGTGACGACGTGCTCGAAGGTCGCCGTGGCGATCGCCGCGTCGTCGACCGCCAGGGGCGTACCGGTAATGTCCGGGCTGCCGATCGTGACCGTCAGCGTCGCGCTCTCCAGTTCGCCGCTGGTCGGGTTGACCAGCGTGTAGGTGAACGTGTCGGCATGGCCGATCGCCGCGGCATTGGCATCGGGCGTGTAGGTATAGCTGCCATTGGGGTTGATGACGAGCGTTCCCCAGTCGCCATGGATCGAGGTGCCGCCTGCAGCCACATTGGTGGTCACGCCGTTGACGGTGACGCTCTGGACGACCGTTTGCGGGCTGACGACGTCGACCGCCCCGCCCGGGCCCGGATCGGTGATCACATTGCCCGCGGCCGCGCTCGGTTGCACGGCGCCGACATGGGTATAGTCGCTGTTGACGCCCGTGACCGCGAGGCCGCCGAGCAGGCCCACGCCGGCGGCGCCGTCGAAGGTGACGAAGGCGCGATACTCGCCCGGGCCGAGCGTGTCGGTCGCGACGAGATTGCCGTTGAGCAGGGAGAGCTGGAGCAGCGAGCTGTTGCCGGGGCCGCTCACCGCGACCCAGTTGGTGCCGTCGAAGCGCTGGACCACCACGCTGTAGCCGCTCAGCACGCCGATCGCGAGCGTCGCGTCATAGGTGAAGGACGCGGCAAGGGAATTGCCGGCTGCGACGGTGAACTGGACATTGGGTGTCGCCAGCACCTGCGCATCGAGATTGAGCAGCCCCAGCGAGACCAGGGCGAGATAGCTGGCGCTGCCCAGATTCTCGTTGGTGGTGACCGGCACAAGATCGATCGAAGCGTCGGCCGTGTTGTTGAACGCCTCGATGTCGAAGGGCGCGATGAGCGGAACCGCACCGGAGAGGTTGCCGGCGGGATCGCGCAACGCGACGCTGAGCGTTTCACCCGCGGTCTGGGGATCGTTCAGCGAGACGGAGAAGCTGCCGTTCGCCGCGACCGTGCCGGTGCCGAGCAGCGTGCCGCCCGCGCTGCGCACTTCGACGGCGGCACCTGCCTCGCCGGTGCCGGTGACGACGGTGCCTTCGCCGTTGATCGCCACGCCGGCGGGCGGCGCGGGTGGGGTGATGTCGGGTGCGGTCACCGTCGTGGCGGGGGAGAGGTTGCCGGCCGGATCGCTCTGGGTGACGGTCACCGTCTCGCCATTGGCCTGGGGCGTCGTGAGGGGCGCGGTGTAGCTGCCATTGCCGGCGACCGTGGCGGTGCCGATCTCGGTGCCGGCGGCGTTGAACACGTGCACGGTCGCGCCGGGCTCGCCGGTGCCGGTCACCGCCGTGCCGTCGGCGGAGACCGTGCCGGCCGGCGCGAGCGGCGGCGTGAAGTCGGGCGCGAGCGCCGAAGTGGCGGGCGAGACATTGCCCGCGGCATCGGCCTGGGTGACGTGCAGCGTCTGGCCATTGCCCTGGGGCGTGGTCAGCGTGACGGCATAGGCGCCGTTGGCGGCGACCAGCGCAGTGCCGATCGCGGTTCCCGAGGGGTCGCGGACGGTGACGGTGGCGCCGGGCTCGCCGGTGCCGGTGACGATCGTGCCGTCGCCGCTGACCGTCGCGACAGGCGCGGCGGGCGGCGTGAGATCGGGCGCGGTTGCCGTGACGTTCGGCGAATGATTGCCCGCCGGATCGGTCTGGCTGAGCGTCAGTACCTGCCCGTTGAGCTGTGCCGGGGTAAGCGGCGCGGTGAAGCTGCCATTGCCGGCGACGATGGCGGTGCCGATCTCGGTGCCGGCGGCGTTGAGCACATGCACGGTGGCGCCGGGCTCGCCGGTGCCGGTCACCGCCGTGCCGTCGGCGGAGACCGTGCCGGCCGGCGCGAGCGGCGGCGTGAAGTCGGGCGCGAGCGCCGAAGTGGCGGGCGAGACATTGCCCGCGGCATCGGCCTGAGTGACGTGCAGCGTCTGGCCATTGCCCTGGGGCGTGGTCAGCGTGACGGCATAGGCGCCGTTGGCGGCGACCAGCGCAGTGCCGATCGCGGTTCCCGAGGGGTCGCGGACGGTGACGGTGGCGCCGGGCTCGCCGGTGCCGGTGACGATCGTGCCGTCGCCGCTGACCGTCGCGACGGGCGCGGCGGGCGGCGTGAGATCGGGTGCGGTTGCCGTGACGTTCGGCGAATGATTGCCCGCCGGATCGGTCTGGCTGAGCGTCAGTACCTGCCCGTTGAGCTGTGCCGGGGTAAGCGGCGCGGTGAAGCTGCCATTGCCGGCGACCGTGGCGGTGCCGATCTCGGTGCCGGCGGCGTTGAGCACATGCACGGTGGCGCCGGGCTCGCCGGTGCCGGTGACGGCAGTGCCGTCGGCGGAGACCGTGCCGGCCGGCGCGAGCGGCGGCGTAATGTCGGGTGCCGTGGCCGGCGTCGCTGGCGAGACATTGCCCGCGGCATCGGCCTGCGTGACCTGGAGAAGCTGGCCGTTGAGCTGGGCAGTGGAAAGCGTGGCGGTATAGCTGCCATTGGCTGCAACCACGGCGGTGCCGATCGGCACGCCGCCGGGATCCCGCACCGTCACCGTTGCGCCGGGCTCGCCGGTGCCGGTCACGATCGTTCCGGTCGCATCGACAGTGGCGGCAGGGGCGGCCGGCGGCGTGGTGTCTGGCGCCGTCGCCGTGACCGAAGGCGAGGCATTGCCCGCCGGATCCCGCTGGATCGCGGTAAGCGTCTCGCCATTGGTCTGCGGCGTCGCGAGCGTGGCCGTGTAGGTGCCGCCGGGCGCGACGGTGGCAGTGCCGATCGGCGTGCCCGCTGCATTGGTGATCGTCACCGTCGCGCCGGGCTCGCCGGTGCCGACGACGGTGGCGCCGTCCGGCGACACGGTGGCGGTGGGAGCAGCGGGAGGCGTGGTGTCCGGCGCCGTGACCGGCACGGCCGGCGAGACGTTCGCTGCCGCGTCCGCCTGGGTGACGGACAGTAGCTGGCCGTTGGTCTGCGGCGTGCCGAGCACGACGGTGTAATTGCCATTGGCGCCGACGGTCGCGGTGCCGAGCACGGTGCCGCCCGCATCGGCGACGCGAACCGTTGCACCGGGCTCGCCGGTGCCGGTGACGATCGTGCCGGTGGCATCGATCGCCGCGATCGGTGCGACCGGCGGCGTCAGGTCGGGCGCAATTGCCGTGGCCGGCGGTGAGACGTCACCCTCCGCATCGGCCTGGGTGACGTGCAGCGTCTCGCCGTTCAGCTGGGGGGTGGTGAGTATCGCCACATAGGTGCCGCCGGGCGTGACCGTTGCGGTGCCGATCACGACGCCATTGGGGCCGGTCACGCTCACCGTGGCGCCGGCCTGGCCGGTGCCGAACACGGTCGCGCCATCGGCCGCCACCGTCGCGGTGGGTGCCCCAGGGGAATCGTTCGGGACGAGGTCGGGGGCGACCGCACTCCCCTGGGGCGAGGCATTGCCGGCGGCGTCCGTCTGGACGAGGCCGAGCAGCTGCCCGTTGGTCTGCGGCGGGACGAGCGTGGTGGTGAAGGTGCCGTCCGAAGCCACGACGACGGTCCCGATGTGCAGGCCCGTCGGATCGGTGATGACCAAGGTCGCCCCCGCTTCGCCCGTGCCGGTTATCGAAGCGCCATCCGCTGCGACCGTCCCGACGGGCGCGGGCGGAGCGGTGAGATCGGGTGCGGTGAGCGACAATGCCGGGGAGGTGTTCCCCGCTGCATCCGTCTGCGTCACGCTCAGGACCTGGCTGTCGATCTGCGGCGTGGAGAGGACGACCGAGAAGGTCCCCGCCGCAGTCACCGTCGCTGTTCCGATCACCGTCGACAAGGGATCGCGTACCACGACCGTCGCTCCCGGCTCGCCCGTGCCGGAGACGACTGCGCCGGTGGCATCGAGGGTGGCGGCGGGGATTGCGGGAGGCGTTATGTCGGGCGCGTTGGCGGTGCCGGGAGGCGAGACGTTGCCCGCCGCATCGGCCTGGGTGGCGCTGACCGTGCCGCCATTGGCCTGGGGCGTGGCGAGGGTGATCGAGAAGTGCCCGTCGGCTGCGACCGGGCCGGTGCCGAGCACGGCGCCCGAGGCGCTGGTGACCGTCACCGTCGCACCCGGTTCGCCCGTTCCCGTCGCGGTGGTGCCGTCGGCGCTGATCGCGAGAGCCGGAGCGGCAGGCGGAGTGATGTCGGGGGCCAGCGCCGGCGTCGGAGCGGAGAGGTTGCCGGCGGTGTCGGTCTGGGTGACCTCGAGGAGCTGGCCGTTGGCCTGGGGCGTGGTGAGGATCACCGCATAGGCGCCGTTGGCGGCGACCACCGCAGTGCCGATCGCGGTGCCGAGCGGATCGTGGACGATCACGGTCGCCCCCGCCTCGCCGGTGCCGGTGACGATCGTACCGGTGCCGTTGACCGTGGCGGTCAGCCCGGTCGGCGCGGTGATGTCGGGCGCCGTCGTGTGCAGGTCGGGCGAGGGATTGCCAGCCGGATCGGTCTGGCGAACGGTCAGCACTTCGCCATTGGTCTGGGGGACGGAGAGCGTGACCGAATAGCTGCCGTCGGCGGCCACCGTCACGGTGCCGAGCACCGTACCGGCCGGGCTTCGCACGACGAGCGTCGCCCCCGCCTCGCCAGTGCCGGTCACCGTCGTGCCGTCGGCCGAGACCGTCGCGGTCGGCAGTGCCGGCGGGGTCAGGTCGGGCGCGGCGGCCGGGACGGGCGTGGACGCATTGCCGGCGGGGTCGGTCTGGGTGACCTGGAGCAGCTGGCCGTTGGTCTGCGGAGTGGTGAGGGTGACGCTGTAGCTGCCGTTCGCGGCAATTACGGCCGTGCCGATCGCGATGCCGGAGGGGTCGCGGACGGTGACGGTCGCGCCCGCCTCGCCGCTGCCGCTCACCACCGTGCCGACGCCGTTCACCGCAGCGGTGAGGCCGAGCGGCGCCGTGATGTCGGGTGCGTGCACCGCCACGTCGGGCGAGGCGTTGCCTGCCGGATCGGTCTGGGAGACTTCCAGCAGCTGGCCATTGGCCTGGGGCGTGGTCAGGGTGACGCTGAAGCTGCCATCGGCCGCGACCGGGCCGGTGCCGAGCGGATTGCCGGCGGCGTCATGGACGGTCACCGTCGCGCCGGGCTCGCCGGTGCCGGTCACGACCGTACCGTCCGGCGAGACGCTCGCCACGGGGGCGGCGGGCGGGGTGATATCGGGCGCGGTGACGCTCACCGGCG
>NZ_JAASQV010000003.1:0-111441 GCF_011761945.1 Sphingomonas leidyi | reverse complement strand
CGTCGGGCGAGGCGTTGCCTGCCGGATCGGTCTGGGAGACTTCCAGCAGCTGGCCATTGGCCTGGGGCGTGGTCAGGGTGACGCTGAAGCTGCCATTGGCAGCTACAACGGCGCTGCCGAGCGCGTTGCCGGCGGCGTCATGGACGGTCACCGTCGCACCCGGCTCGCCGGTGCCGGTCACTGTCGTGCCGTCCGGCGAGACGCTCGCCACGGGGGCAGTGGGCGGCGTGATGTCGGGCGCGGTCAGGCTGACAGTCGCCGAGGCGTTGCCCGCGCCGTCGGTCTGCCCGACCGTCAGCGTCTCGCCATTGGCCTGGGGCGGCGCGAGCGGTACGAAATAGCTGCCATTGCCCGCAACCACCGCGGTACCGATCGCCGCGCCGCCCGCGCCGGTGATGGTGACGGTGGCACCCGGCTCGCCGGTGCCGGTCACCGATGTGCCGTCCGGCGCGATGGTCGCGGTCGGCGCTGCAGGCGCGACGACATCCGGCGTCGTCACGCTGGTGGGGGGCGAGACATTGCCGCTGGGATCCGTCTGGGTGACCACGAGCGTGCCGCCATCCGATACGCCCGGCGCCAGCGGCACCGTGTAGCTGCCGTTCTGGCCGACGACCGCAGTGCCGACCGCGGTGCCGGTATCGGGATCGCGCACCGTGACGGTGGCGCCGGGCTCGCCGGTGCCGGTCACCGCCGTGCCGTCCGGCGTGACGCCGGCCGTCGGCGCGGCGGGCGGGGAGAGGTCGGGCGCGGTGACGATTGTCGGAGGCGAGTGGTTGCCGGCCGGATCGGTCTGCACCACCGTCACCGGCTCGCCATCGAACACGGCGGGCGGAAGCGCGATCGAATAGCCGCCATCCGCATTGGCGACGGTGCCGCCCAGCGGCCTGCCGCCGGCATCCGTCACCGTCACCGTCGCACCGGGCTCGGCACTTCCCGAGACGGTGAAGGTATGCGGGTCCATTATTGCGGTGGGAGCGCTGGGTGGCGTGATGTCGGGCGCCGCGAGATTGATGGCATTCGATCCATTGCCCGCCGCATCGGTCTGCGTGACGGCGAGCGTGCCGCCATTGTTCTGCGGCGTGGTGAGCGTCACCGAGTAATTGCCCTGTGCATTGACGACGGCGGTGCCGATCACGGCATCGCTGCCGTTGCGCACGGTCACGGTCGCCCCGGGCTCGCCGGTGCCGGTGACGATCGTGCCATTGGGATTTACCGTGCCGGTGGGCGCGGCCGGCGGGGTGGTGTCGGGCGCGTGCGCCGTGGTGGGAGCGGAGACGTTGCCCGCGGGATCGGCCTGCGTGACGGTGACCGTCTGGCCATTGGTCTGAGGCTGGGTGAGCGTCACCGAATAGCTGCCGTTGCTGCCGACCGTGCCGCTGCCGAGCAGCGCCCCCGAGCCGTCGCGTACCTGCACGGTGGCGCCGGCTTCGCCCGTGCCGGTGACGCTGGCGCCGTTGCCGCTCACTGTCGCGGTGGGCGCACTGGGCGGCGTCGTGTCCACGGTGGTGCCCGGACTGCTGCCGCCCCGGCTCGAGCCGCCGCCCGCCAGCGCCGCCGCGCCCCCGGCCACGGCGGCGCCCCCCAGCAGCACAGGGAGCAGCGCGCCGCCACCGCCGCCGGCTGCCTCCGCCCCGGCCCCGATCAGCAGGTCGTCGATACCGTGCAGCGCCGTGAACCGCGCCGGCCCCGAGGCCGCGGTGTTCGCCAGCCAGAGATGATCGCCCTCGCGGACCACGAGATCGCTCGCGGCGCCATTTGCCTGGACGTAGAAATTGGAGACACGGATCGTCTCGCCATTGGCGAGATGTACGATCAGGTCGTTGCCTTGCCGCTCCAGCGCGGTGATCTGCGAGCGGTCGATATCGAGCCGAACCACGCTGGGGCTGGATAGATCGATGGAGTCCCCGGGAACGTGAACAATATTGCCCGTCGATTTATCGATCACATCAGCACGCATGACAGTCTCCTCCCAGAGAAATCCACGCAACTTCGCCGGAGCCGACTGGTTAATATCTACGCAAGTATTTAGTTTAAATCTCGTAACCTGCGAAACATTGTTGGAAGGTCCGGTAGTTCGCTCAAACCTTATGGGAGGGATTTCGATGCAATACTTCCGAAATCGGAATCGATCGATCTACTATGCGGCCCTCTCAACTGCGGGTGCATGCGCATGCGCCGCGGGCGCGGTGCTTCCGTGCCGCGGGACCGGGGACCTTCACCGATCGGCGCAGTCCCTTGTCTTCAGCCGCGGTGCCGCGTCTCGGCGAGATCGAGTTCGCGCGTCAGCTTGCGCGCGGTCTCGCTGCCGATCGCGCGCGCCCTGCCGAGCTCCAGCAGCCGCGCGCGCTCGGCCTGGATGCCGACGAGCCTGAGCTCGCTGGCCAGCCTTTCCTGGGCGCGCGCTTCGCTCGCCATGCCGTCGCCCAGACCCTCGATGCGCTCGCGATAGAAGCCCATCACGCGGGCGCCTGCCGCCGCGTAGAGATCGGGGTCGCCATGCGCTTCGCCCAGCGCGTGCTGATGCCGCTCGACGGCGCGGATGGCGGCCTCCGCGGTGGCGACGCGAGCGGAATCCTCTTCCGCCTGCCGGGACGGCTCCGGGGGCAGGACCAGTCCCTTGAGCAGGATCGGCAGCGCGATGCTGGCGATGACCAGCGACACGATGATCACGCCGGCCGCGAGGAAGATCGCCAGGTCGCGCGCGGGGAAGGGCGTGCCGTCCCGCAGCACCAGCGGCAGGGTGAGCACGCCGGCCAGGGTGATCGCGCCGCGCACGCCGGCGAAGGAGGTGGCCGCGACCAGCCGCCAATTGGGGCTGCGCATCGCCGCGGCACCCTCGCGCTTGCGCAGGATCGTCAGCCGCAGCGACGTCCACACCCAGGCAAAGCGCAGCGCCGCCAGCCCGGCGACGATGGCCACGACATAGACCGCCAGCCACCAGGGCGAGGCATGGCCGGTCAGCAGCACGGTCTGCCTGGCGCCCGCGACGATGCCGGGCAACTGCTCGCCCAGCAGCACGAAGATGACGCCGTTCAGGGTGAACTGGAGCGTGTCCCACACCGAGTTCCGGCGCATGCGGGTGACCGCCATCGCCTGGCGCGAGATTTCGGCGAAGGTCATGGTCACTCCCGCCGCCACGGCGGCCAGGATGCCCGACGCATGGAGATGTTCGGCGAGCAGATAGGAGCCGAAGGGGATCAGCAGGCTGACGAGGATCTGCGAGCCGGTATCCTCGCCCCAGCGCCGGGTCACCCACGCCTTGGCGCGCGAAGCCGCGAGCGTGACGAGCACGCCGATGGCGAGCCCGGCGCCCGCGACCCAGAGGAAGGTGAGCGCGGCTTGACCCGCGGAGAAGCTGCCGGTCAGCGCGGCGGCGACGGCGAAACGCAGGCAGACCAGGCCCGAGGCGTCGTTGAGCAGCGATTCGCCTTCCAGGATGTGCATCATGCGTTTCGGGATGGGCACGCGCGCGGCGATCGCCGACACCGCGATGGGGTCGGTGGGCGAGATCACCGCCGCCAGCGCGAATGCCACCGCCAGCGGCATGGCGGGGATCATCCAGTGGATGAGCAGCCCCATGCCGATCACGGTCAGCAGCACCAGCCCGAGCGCCAGCTCGACCACGGTGGGCAGATCCTTGAACAACTCGTCCTTGGGAATGCGCCAGCCGTCGAAGAACAGGAGCGGCGGCAGGAACAGGAACATGAACAGCTCGGGATCGAGCTCGACCCGGTGCGAGGTGGACAGGCCGATCGCGGCGCCCAGCACGATCTGCACCAGCGGGGTGGGCACGCCGAAGGGAAGCATCCGCGCGACGGCGCCGCTGACGACGACGGCGAGCAGGAGGAACAGGATGATCGAAACGGTTTCCACGGCTCTGCCTTGTTCTGCGCGGCCCGGCGGCCGCCGCGGGTTGCATGTCCCGGCAGGAGCCGGGGACGGGACGGGAATTCAGCTCGCGCTGGCGAGCCGATAGCCGACTCCGGGCTCGGTCGCGAGCAGCCGCGGATCGCTCGGATCCTCCTCGATCTTCTGGCGGAGCAGGCCGATATAGACGCGCAGATACTGGCTGTCGGCGGTGTCGCTGCCCCAGCCCACGGCGAGCAGGCGCTTGTGCGTCACCACCTGGCCGGCACTGAGCGCCAGCGTCCGCAGCAGGTCATATTCCTTGGGCGAGAGTTTCACGACATCGCCCGCCAGCGACACGCGCCGCGCCTGGAAGTCGATCTCCAGCGGGCCGCTGCGATAGGTGGTGGGCGTGTTCTTCAGGCTCGAGCTGCGCCGGATCGCCGCGCGGATGCGCGCCATCAGCTCGCCGATCTCGAACGGCTTGTTCACATAGTCGTCGGCCCCGTGGTCTAGCGCGGCGATCTTCTCGCCTTCCTGGTGGCGCGCGGAGATGACGATGATCGGCACCTCGCTCGTCGCGCGCAAGGCGCGGATGACGTCCTTGCCGTCGATATCGGGCAGGCCGAGGTCGAGCAGCACCACGTCGGGCCTGATGTCCTCGGCCATGCGCAGCGCCGGCACGCCGCCCGAGGCGACGGCGACGCTATAGCCTTCGGCGCCGAGCACCGGTTCGAGCACCGCGATCAGCGCGGGCTCGTCGTCGACGAGGAGGATGTTGGTCATGCTTGCATAGCCTCGGCGAGCGGAAGTCGGATGGTGATGCGGGTCCCGCGGCCGTCCAGCCCGGGGATCGTGGCGTGGATGGTGCCGCCCAGCGCTTCCACGAAGCCCTTCGCGATCGCCAGCCCCAGCCCGCTGCCGCGTCCGGTCGTATCGGGCCTGCCGGCACGGTAGAAACGCTCGAACACCCGCTGGAGCGCGTGTTCCGGTATGCCCTGTCCGCTGTCCGCTATGTCGATGCGGCAGGCGCCGTCCTCGGCGGATATGGCGATTTCCACCCGGGCGCCTTCGTCGCTGTAGAGGATCGCATTGTCCAGGATGTTGAGCAGCACCAGCTCGAACAGCGCGGGGTTGGCGGCGACCGGCAGGTCCGGGTCCGGCGCGTGCAGCGTCACTTGCCGCCCGCCCGCGCGCGGCCGGATCCGGTGCAGCGCCGCGCCGGCCATTTCGGCGGCGCCAAGGATCTGGAGCGGCTGCGCGATGCCGCCGGCCTCCATCCGGCTCATCTCGAGCAGATTTGCCGTATAGCGATTGAGGCGCTCGCACTCGTCGACCACGCCGCGCAGCAGGCGCGCGGAGGTTTCGGCGTCGAGCTTCTCGCCATAGGCGATCAGGCTGGATGCCGACGCGCTGATCGCGGTGAGGGGCGTGCGGAAATCATGGCTGACCGAGGCGAGCAGCGCGCTCTTCAGCTTCTCGGCGCGGGCGACGGCGCGGCGCTCGGTGATCTGTTCGGACAGCGCCGCGCGCTCGAGCGTCAGCGCGACCATGTTGGCAACCGCATCGATGAAGGCCGGCTTGATCTTTCCCGGCCGCAGCGGCTCGAGCACGAGCACGGTGACCGGCGCATTGGCGAGTTCGAGGCGCCTGCCGATCAGCGGGCTGTCTCCGGAGACCTGGGGGGCGTGCGCGATCCCGTTCGCGAAGTCGTGCCAGCGCGCCTCGCACGGCAGTGGTGAGAGGCAGCGCAGCCCATCCTCGTCGGCCTGGAAGAGCGTTGCCCGGGCCCCGAGGATCCGGTGCACGGCCCGCTCGACGGTGACGACGACATCGGAAGGGCGCGCCGCCGACTGGAGTTCCTGGCTGAGCGCCAGCAGGCTGTTGAGCTGAAGGTTGCTCGATCGCGCCGCCAGGGCATGGTCCTTGAGCTGTCCGGCAAGCACGCCGGAAACCAGCGCGCACAGGTTGAACACCACAAGCGGCGCAAGGTCGCCGCCCGTCGCGATCCGGAAGGTGAGGGCCGGCTCGGTCAGGTAGAAATTGTAGATCAGAAAGGCCGCGAGCGCGGCGATCAGGGCCGATGCGAGCCCGCTCAGCGCACCCGCCACCGTGATGCCGAGCACGAACACCAGCGCCGAGGCGACTTCGCCCAGCGGATGAACGGCGAATGCCGCCATGGCGGACAAGGTGAGGACGATCGCAGTGCGGAGCAGGCCGGCGCGATCGAGATGCAGCCGCGCCGTCAGGAAACCGATGAGGGGATTTGGTCGTCCGGTCGTCATCGAGCTCCTGATATTCTCGGGCGGCTGGTCCGGGCGGCGGGCTGGGGCCGGGAGCCCTTTGTGCCCGCCGCCGCGGTAGGAACGCGCGCCTCTCTTGGGGGGAGGCCTGCATGAGGGGGTGCAAAAGCGCGCTCTCGCCAAGTGCCTATGGCGGCGACCGGTCTCGGTCCATGCATAAAAAACCTATAGTAACGCTCGCTCGCCAGGCTTCTCTAGGGATGTTTCCGAAACATTTCTTGGAGAAGTTATGCGTAGGGAACTCGTGCTGGCGGTGATGGTGGGGGCGGTGGCCCTTGGCGGCTGCACCAAGCGGACGCACCCCGGCAATGTGTCGGACGTGCCCAATGCGGGCGGTGGCGAGCCCTATGTCGAGAATGGCGAAGATCCGGCGCTGGCGCGGCTGCAGGCGGACCTGGTGGCGAGCGCGGGCAGCGACCGCGTCTTCTTCACCTTCGATGCGTTCAGCCTCTCGCCGGAGGCGCGCGCCACGCTGACGCGCCAGGCGCAGTGGCTGCGCCAGCATCCGCGGGCGGGCTTCCTGGTGGAGGGGCATGCCGACGAGCGCGGCACGCGCGAATACAACCTGGCGCTGGGCGACCGCCGCGCGCGGGCCGCGGCCGACTTCCTGTCGCTGCAGGGGATCGCACCGAACCGGATCACGACCATTTCCTATGGCAAGGAACGGCCCGAGGCGCTGGGCTCCGACGAAGCCTCGCACGCGCAGAATCGGCGTGCCGTGTCAGTCGTCATTCATCTGCCGTAAGGGATATGGGGGGCGCCGGAGGAACGTCATCGTTTCGCAGGCGACCCACGCTATCCGATTGCCCAAGATGAAGATGTCACTGGTCAACCACAGCCGCGCCGATGCGCCTGCCTCCCGGGCCGGGCGTCCCGCCCTCATCCGACCGATGGGGCCGTCCGATTCGGTTGCGTGCGAACCGGGCGCGACGCGCCCGGCCAACGATGCCATGCCCGCCGCGGGCATGCGGATCGCACTCTTCTCGGGCAACTATAATTGCGTGCGCGACGGCGCGAACCGCGCGCTCAACCGGCTGGTCGATCACCTGCTCGCGCGCGGGGCAGCCGTGCGCGTCTATTCGCCCACGATCGCCGATCCGGCCTTCGCGCCCGCAGGCGACCTCGTGTCGGTTCCGTCGCTGCCGATCCCGGGGCGCAGTGAGTTCCGGGTGGCGCTCGGCCTGCCGGCATCGGTGCGCATGGACGTCGAGCGCTTCGCGCCGAACATCGTGCACGTGTCCGCGCCCGACCTGCTCGGGACCGGGGCGCAGAAGCTGGCGCGCAGGCTCGGCGTGCCGGTGGTGGCCAGCCTGCACACTCGGTTCGAGACCTATTTCGACTATTATGGCCTCGGCGCCCTGCGACACTGGGGCGAGCGCCGGCTGCGGCGTTTCTACCGGGCGAGCGACCGCGTCCTGGCGCCGAACGCCGACTCGGCGGAGAGCCTGGCGGTGATGGGCGTGCCGGACGAGGACATCGCCATCTGGGGCCGCGGTGTCGACCCCGCGGCCTTTTCGCCGGCGTTGCGCGACCTGCACTGGCGGCGCGGCCTGGGGTATCGCGACGACGAGATCGTGCCGATCTTCTTCGGCCGGCTGGTCGTCGAGAAGGGGATCGCCACCTTTGCCGATACCATCCATGCGTTGCACGAGCGCGGCTATCCGCTCCGTCCGCTGATCGTCGGTGCGGGGCCGGCAGAGGCACGCTTCCGGGCATTGCTGCCCGACGCGGTCTTCGCCGGACATCTCGACGGCACCGCGCTGGGCCGCGCGGTGGCGAGCGCCGACATCCTGATCAACCCGAGCATGACCGAGGCCTTCGGCAACGTGAACCTGGAGGCGATGGCTTCCGGCCTCGCGGTGGTCAGCGCCGATGCGGGCAGCGCCCGCGCGCTGATCGCTTCGGGCAAGTCCGGCCTGTTGACGCCGCCGGTGGCGACGCGCCTGGCCGATGCCGTGGCGCAGCTGGTCGAGCGTCCGGACCTCAGATTCGCGGTGGCGGCTGCGGCCCATGCCGAGGCGCGGGGCTATCGCTGGTCCGAGATCCTGGACAAGGTCGTTGCCAGCTATGCCGATCTGCTCGGCACCCGGCGCAGGACGAGCGCGGCCGCATAGGCGATGCCCCCCGGGGGGGGGGCGGCGATGCCTTCACCGCCGGCCGGTCGACGGCTCAGTTCGATTTCGCCGTGCCTTCCCAGGCGGGGGTGGGCTTGCGATAGTCGAGTGCGGGTGCCCGCTTGCCCAGCAGCGCATCATATTGGAACGCCGGGCCGCGTGCCTTGTCGAGCTCGGCCTTCGCCGCCTTCAGCGTCTCGGGGCTCAGGAACAGGTCCGCAGCCGTCAGCGCGATCGTCTTGGCCGCGACCGCGGCGCCCTTGATCCCGATCGACGATCCGGACGCCGCCACTGCCTGCCAGCTGTGCGCGGGCGTGCCGGGAACCCAGGTGGCGGTGCTGAGGCCGATCGTCGGCACCGTCCAGCTGATATCGGACACGTCGGTCGAGCCGCCGCCGTCCGGGCCGCGCTCGCGCGAGCCGGTCTGCGTCACCGAATCCAGCGGTTTCTGCGTCGGCAGGCTCTTCTGCAGTTCGGTTGCCCAGGCGACCTCCTGCGGCGTCCACTGCTCGCCGCCCACGGCGTCGAGATTGCGGCTCATCACCTTGGCAAGCGTCTCGCTGGCGAGCATCGAATAGACGCCGCCGGTGATTTCGTGGTCGACCGTCGTGCCCGTCGCCATTGCCGAGCCCTCGGCCGCCTTCACCACCCGGCCCCACACGTCGCGCACGATCGCGGGATCGACGTTGCGGACATAATAATAGCTCTCGGCGAAATCGGGCACCACGTTCGGCGCCTCGCCGCCCGCGGTGATGATGTTGTGGATGCGCGTCGAGGACGGAACATGCTCGCGCATGAAGTTCACGGCGACGTCCATCACCTCGACTCCGTCCAGAGCCGAGCGCCCCTTGTCGGGCGATGCCGCTGCATGGGCGCTGATGCCGTGGAAGCGGAACTTGCCCGAGATGTTCGCCATGCTCTTGCCGGTCGAGACGCCGTTCGCATCGCCGGGATGCCAGTGGAGCACGGCCGAGACGTCGTCGAACAGGCCGGCGCGGACGAGATAGACCTTGCCCGAGCCGCCTTCCTCGGCGGGCGAGCCATAGACGCGCAGCTCGCCCTGCACCTTGTTGGCGATCATCCATTCCTTGATCGCAATGGCCGCCTCCACGCTCGCCGCGCCGAACAAATTGTGGCCGCAGCCATGGCCGGCCGCCTTGCCCGGGATCGCGGTCTTGGTCGGCGCGGTGGTCTGGGCGAGGCCGGGCAGGGCGTCATATTCGGCGAGGATGCCGATCACCGGCCCCGAGCCCTGCTTGAAGCTGGCGACGAAGGCGGTGGGCATGCCGGCGACGCCGGGGGTGACGGCGAAACCCGCCTTCTTCAGCCGCGCCTGGAGCAGCGCCGACGACTTGTTCTCCTGATAGCCGACTTCGGACCAGCCCCAGATCGTCTTGGCGGTGCTCTCCAGGTCGGGCGCGCGCTTGTCGATGCCGGCGAGCATGGCGCTGCGCTGGGCTTCGGGCACGCCCTGCGCATGGGCCGAAAGCGGCGCGAGCGCGGCGGCTAGCAGCAGCGCGGTCTTGATCGTCATCTCGTGCACTCTCCTATGTTCTATTTGGCGCCGACGGCGGCGGCATCGGGCCGGCGCGTATCCGCCGATCCCAGGAACCTGTCGCCCTCGACCATGATCGACTGGACCGAGCCCATGGTGTTCGACGCGCGTACCTTGTGCCCCTTCGCCTCGAGCAGGGGAATGATGTCCGGCGAGAAACCCTCTTCCAGTTCGAGCGGGCCGTCGCCGCCCGACTGGTTGATCCGCGGGCGTTCGGCGGCTTCCGCAACGTTCAGGCGGTGATCGATGACGTTGGAGAGCATCTGCACCATCGTCGCGATGATGTAGCCGCCGCCGGGCGTGCCGGTGACGAGCCAGGGCTTGTCGTCCTTGAACACGATCATCGGCGTGATCGTCGAGCCGACGCGCTTGCCGGGGACGGGCTGGGTTGCCTTCCACTCCTCGCCGCGGCGGCCCCAGGCGAGGTTGCCGAGCGAGTTGTTGAGCAGGATGCCCGTGCCCGGCGCCACGACGTGCGCGCCATAGGAAGCGGAGAGGGTATAGGTATTGCTGACGGCGTTGCCCGCCGCATCCACGACCGAGAAGTGCGTCGTGTCCTTGCTCTCATACGGATAGGGATTGCCGTCGGGCAGGGTCCTGGCGTCGAGCGCGCCGTCGGCGCGGATCAGCTTCGCGCGCTCGGCGGCATATTCCTTGCTGGCGAGTCCCTTCGCCGGGGTCCGCCAGTCCGGTCCGCCGCCGACCAGGCGGCGGTCCGACCAGACGATCTTGAGCGTCTCGGCGAGGAGGTGGAGGTTGGCGACGCTGCCCCAGCGCTGCTCGCGCACCGGGAAACGCTCGAGGATGTTCATCGCCTCGGCGACGCTCACGCCCGACGCGGTGGGCGGCATATAGGCGATCGGCATGCCCCGGTAGCTCGACCAGATCGGCTCGGAGATCACCGGCTGATAGTCGGCCAGGTCCTTCGCGTCGATCACGCCGCCGCCGGCCTTCATCCCCGCCGCGATCTTCTGGGCGATGGCGCCGGTGTAGAAGCCGTCGCGGCCCCTGGCGGCGATGACCTGCAGCGTCGCCGCGAGGTCCGGCTGCCTCCAGCGCTCGCCGGGCGCATAGGCGCTCCCGTCCGGCTTGAAGAAGACGGCGAGCGCGGCGGGATCGTCGCGCATCGCCTTCTTCTGCTCGGCATTGGCCTGGGCTTCGTCGTCCGACAGGATGACGCCATCCCGCGCCATCGCGATCGCCGGCGCGATCAGCGTGCCCCAGGGCAGCGAGCCGAAGCGCTTGTGCGCTTCCCACAGGCCCGCGATCGTGCCGGGGATGGCGACGCCCTTCATCGAGTAGCTCTTGGCGGGATCCATCCTGCCGTTCGCGCCGAGCAGCAGGTCCGGCGTCGTGTTGCGCGAGGCCTGGCCGTAATAGTCGATCGCGATCGTCCGGGCGGGCTTGCCGTCCTTCGCCGCCATGTGGATCAGCATATAGCCGCCGCCGCCGACATTGCCGGCGCGCGGCAGCGTCACCGCCAGGGCGAAGGCAGTGGCGATCGCGGCATCGACTGCGTTGCCGCCCTTGCGCAGGATCGCGGCGCCCACATCGGCGGCGATCCTGTTCTGGCTCACGACCATGCCGCCGCGCCCGATCGCGGGCTTGTGGATCTGGTCATAGGCGACGATGTCGCCACCGGAGACGCGCTGCGTGGCGGGCGCCTCCGGTGCTTCCTGGGCGTAGGCCGGCGTCGCGAGCGACGCCAGCGCCAGGGCGAGCGCGATCCGCATCAGAAGCTCGCCCGCATATTGGCGTACCAGTAGCGGCCATAGGGGCTGTAGAGCGAGCCGAGGAAGCCGTTCGAGCTGAGCGGCGGCGACTCGTTGGTGAGGTTGCGCACGCCGATGCGCAGGCGGTAGCGGCCGCCATTGTCGCGCTTGCCGACCGTGACCTGGCCATAGAGGTTGAAGGTCATCCGGTCCTCGATCAGCCAGGCGGCGCCGGCCGAATCGATCAGGCCGGTATCCTGGACGTCGCTCGTATATTGGGTGAAGCCGCCGATCTGGAACGGCCCCTTTTCCCAGGTGATCGACCCGGTGACCTTCCAGCGCGGCTTGCCGTTCTGGCGCACCAGGTCGCCCGCATCGGCGATGTTGGTGCCCGCGTTGATCGTCCCCGCTGCGCGCGCGGCGATCAGGTTCTGGATCGGCGGCGAGGGCTCGAGGAAGAACTTGTCGAGATAGGCGGCGTTCGCGTTCAGGCTGATCCTGCCCGCACCGAAATCGGGCAGGCGCCAGTTGAAGCCGAGATCGACGCCCGCGGCCTCCTGCGGCAGCAGGTTGACGTATTTGTCGTTGACGTAGAGCACCCGGCCGACCGGCGCCAGGCCCGTGCCGGCGAACAGCGCATTGTCCTCCGCCGTCGGCGCGGCGCGGATGACATTGGGGTCGCTCGATCCCTGCACGCGCAGCAGATAGTCGTTGATCAGCGCATTGCCCTCGCCGAACAGGCCGACGATGCCCTTCTGGCTGACATGCCAGTAATCGGCGGTGAAGGTCATCCGGCCGACCGCGGCATCGGGGAAGTGCGGCTCGAGCACGACGCCGACCGTCCAGGTCTTGGACTGTTCGGGCTTCAGGTCGGGATTGCCCGAGCGCCGTGCGGTGGTGGCGAAGCCCTGCGAACAATTGGCGAAGCTGCTGATGCGGAGCGGGTTCGGCGTGACGCCATCGGCCAGGAACGGCGGCTGGCGCAGCTGGGCCTCGCAGCGGACCCAGTCGGTGCGGGTGTTCGAGCGGGTGACCATCGTCGCGTTGATCTGTTCGAGGTTCGGCGCCTTGAAGCCCTCGGCATAGGAGCCGCGCAGGCGCAGGCCGCGCACGATGTCCCATGCGGCCGCGATCTTCGGCTTGGCGACCGAGCCGACGTCCGAATAATGTTCGAAGCGGCCGGCGAGCTGGAGCTCGATGTTGCGGACCAGCGGGATGTGCATGTCCGGCGAGACCACCGGCACCGCCAGCTCGAGATACGCCGCGGCGACAGTGCGCCGGCCGTTGGTGTCGGGCGAGGGGCTGGTGCCGACCAGGTCGGATCCGTTGACCGCGCCGGTGATCGAATCGGTGAACTGGATCGTCCCGTCGACGCGCGGATCGCGGTCGTCGCGCTGGGTCTCGCGGCGCACTTCGCCGCCGATCGCGATGCCGACATTGCCGCCGGGCAGGCGGATCAGATCGGTGGTCGAGCCCTTGATGTCCCACATCGCCAGCGTCGACTGGCTGACGCGGGTGGTCTTGATCCGGATCGCGTTGATGGCGGCGATGCTGCTCGGCGTGTTGTCGGCGCCGCTCGGCGGAGTGAGGCCGCTGCCGTTGAACGGGTTGTAGGCGTCCGGCGTGGTCAGGTTGATCTGGCGCTGGAGCAGCGTCTGGCTGATCCCGTCGGACGTGTCGCGCACCCGCGCTTCCGAATAGAGTGCGGCGCTCTCCCATTCGAAGCCGAGCGCCTTGAACCGCAGGCCGCCGAGCAGGCGATACTGGGTGTTGAGCACGTCGACATGGTTGGGGCCGACATCGGCGAAGTTGTAGCTCGACAGCGTGATCGCCTGGCCGGTGGCCGCGGCGTTGATGCCGGGAAGGCGGTTGGGGCTGCCGACCGGGCCGAACGGATTGTAATAGGCATTGGCCGCAATCGTCAGCGGGCCCGAGGACAGGGTGCCGCTCGATGCCTGGATGCTGTCGCTCTTGCCGTTGTAATAGCCGGCCTCGCCGAACAGCTCGACGCCGCCGCCCAGCTCGTAATGGCCGTTCAGGAACAGGTTGATGCGGCGGATATTGGGGGTGACGTTGGTGTTGAAGGCCAGCGGCGCGTCGAAGCGCAGGTCGCGGATGCCCGCTGCCGAGCTGGTGCCGGTGGCGACGCAGTTGGTGCCGCCGATGATGCCGGCGCCGCCGGTCGGGCAGCCGGTGAAGCTGGTCGGCTGGATGTGGAACTGGCCCGAGGTGTTGGTCAGCGCGGTCGTGCCCTGGCGCACAACCACGTTGCCCACCGTCTGGAACGAGCCCCAGGGCGTGATGGTCGAGCGGCCGTCGAGCGAAGTCGCGCCCTCGAAGCGGGTGCCGACGAAGAGCGGGCGGTTGTCGTTCGAGCGGGTATAGTCGAAGTCGCTTGCGAGCACGCCGTCGCGCTTGTCGTAGCTGGCGAACAGCGTGATGTTGCCGCGATCGCCGAGATTGCGGCCGGCGAGCAGGTGGGTGTTGGTCTCGAACAGGTGCGAGCCTTCGCCCCAGCCGACCTGGCCCTCCAGCTCAACGCCGTGATAGTCGGTCTTGAGCACGGTGTTGACCACGCCGGCCACGGCGTCCGAACCGTAGATCGCCGCGGCGCCGTCGCGCAGCACTTCCATGCGCTCCAGCCCGAACACGGGAATGGCGTTGGTATTGACCGTCAGCACCGGCACCAGATTGTCGTCGGCGCGGCTGGTCGGGTGATTGACCACGCGGCGGCCGTTGAGCAGCACCAGCGTGTTGCCGACGCCGAGGTTGCGCAGGTTGATCGAGCCGACATCGCCGCGCGCCGAGTTGGAACTGTTCGGCAGGTAGGAGCTGTTGAAGCTGACGTCGCCGAGCTGCGGGATCGAGCGGAACAGCTCGTCGCCCGACGTCGCGCCGGTGGCGCCGATCTGGGCTTCGTCGACGACGGTGACGGGAAGCGCGGCGGTCACCTTGCTGCCGCGGATCTGCGAGCCGACCACGACGATCTCGGGCGGCGGCGCCTCGTCGCCGTTCACGGCCTGCTCGACGCGGGCGGTCTCGGCGGCGGCCTGCTGGTCGCCGGTGGGCGCGGCGGCAGGGCTGTCCTGATAGAGCGCGACCGGGCGAGTTGCCGGCTGGGCGTCGGCGCGCGGCATCACGCGCACGCTGTTCGGGCCGGTGAAGCGATAGGTGTAGCGGCTATTGGCGAGCAGCAGTTCGAGCGCGTCGCGGATGGTGTACCGGCCCTCGAGCTTCGGCGCCTTGATCCGGGCGATCGCGGGATCGGTGAAGACCAGCTGGACGCCGGTCTGCTGGGCGACCTGCATCAGCGCGCTGTCCAGGCTTCCGCCCGAGAAATGGATTTCGTGGCGCACGGCCTCGCGCGCCTGTGCGGCGGCGGGAACGGCGACGAAGGCGGCAACCGTGGCGAGAAGCAGCTGGCGTGTGTTCATGGATATCGACCCCCCTGAATCGATGCCTGGACGTGGCAATCATGGTTTATGACGCTGGGACTCCCCGCACGCGAACCAAAGTGGACCAAATTTTTTTCGGGTGTTGCGTTCGTGCAAGGTTCGCCTTTGCCGCAACCGCGCGTCATGGCAGGAGGAATATGCGCGGGTGCGCGACAGGGAGATGCGGGCTTGGCCGCCGGACGACCAGAAATGCAGGCGGCCCCGGAGGCGGACGACGGCAGTTTCGACGCCTATCGCGCGGCGCTGCGCGCGTTCGTCGCGCGCCGGGTCGACGATGCGTCCGAAGTCGAGGACCTGGTGCAGGAAGCCTGTGCCCGGCTCGTCGCCAGCGCGCGCGAGCGGACCGTGGACGAGCCCCAGGCCTATCTCTTTCGCATCGCCGCCAATCTGATCGCCGATCGCCATCGCCGGGTGCTGCCGGTCGTGCCGCTCGGGCCCGAGATCCATCCGCCGGTGCGCCCCGCGCAGGAGGATCGGCGCCGCGTGGCCGATCTCCAGGCGGCGCTCGAGGCCGCGCTGGACGAATTGTCGCCTCGCTGCCGGGAAGTGTTCGTGATGCGCCGCTTCGACGAGCGCGGCACCGGCGAGATCGCCCGTGAGCTCGGCATCTCCCCGCGCATGGTGCAGAAGCACCTCAACCACGCAGTCGCGCACCTCTACGACCGGCTCGCGCATCTGATGGAGCGCGGCGCATGAGCGAGCGCAATCTCGGCAAGCGCGCCTCGGCGGTGTTCGAGGCGTTCCTGGACGGGCGGGACGGCGACCTCCATCCGGCGGACCGGGCCGAGGCCTCGGCCTTCTGGAACTGGCTCGGCGAGTTCGAGCGCCCGGGCGCGGCGCGGGTGCGGCAGCGGCCCGCCTGGCTGGGCCGGGCGGCGGCGGGGATCGCCGCGCTGGCCGTTGTCGGCGGCACCTTGTGGCTGTCGCATCCGCGGCCCGCGCGCGAGACGGTGCAGAGCGTGGCGACCGGCCATGCCGAGCGCCGCCGGATCGCGTTCAGCGACGGATCGGTGGTGACCCTGGCGGCGGACAGCCGGGTCGACGTCGCCTATGCCCCGCGCGAGCGCCGGCTGCGGCTGGTGGCCGGCGAGGCGCTGTTCAAGGTGGCGCACGACAAGAGCCGGCCCTTCGTCGTCGAGACCCGGCACGGCGAGGTCGTTGCCGTCGGCACCATGTTCGACGTGAGCGTGGGCAGGCGCGAGGCGAAGGTGACCGTGGTGGAGGGCGTGGTGCGCGTCGCCTTGTCCGAGCCCGGGCGGCCGGGCACTTCCGAGCCGATCGAGAAGCTGGCGCGCAAGGGCGAGCGCCTGTCGTTCGGTATCGCCAAGGGCACGGGCGGCGACACGGGCTTTATCCGGCAGGCGGCCGATATCGATGCCGACAGCGCCGTCGCCTGGACGCGTGGGCGGCTGGTCTTCCGGGGCGAGCCGCTGAGCGAGGTCATCGAGGAAGTGAACCGCTATGCGAAGGACCGCCTGGTCCTGACCGATCCGCGCGCAGGATCGGTGCGGGTCTATGGCGTGGTCAACCAGGGGGATACGGCCGCGATCCGCGATCTCATCGCCAATCCGGGCGCGGTCGCCATCGAATCCCGCCAGCGCTGAGGGGCCCCTCAGCGCTGGAGCTTGGTCGCCAGGATGACCGAGGAAGTGGTGCGCTCCACGCCTTCCATCGCCCCGATCGTATCGAGCAGGTCGTTCAGCCGGTTGACGTGCGGCGCCTCGATCACGGCGATCAGGTCATATTCGCCGGAGATCGCGTAGAGCCCGGCCACCGCGGGCATCGTCATCAGCTGGTCGATCGTCGCCTGGGTGGCCTTGGGATAGAGCTTCACCATCACATGGGCGCGGATCAGGCTGCGGTCGTAATCCTCACCCAGGCGCACCGTGTACCCGACGATCGTGCCCTGCCGCTCGAGCCGTTCGATGCTGCTGTAGATCGCGGTGCGGGAAACCCCCAGCAGCGTGGCCAGCTCGGAGACGTTGCGCCGGGCATCCTCGCGCAGCAGCGCCAGGATCCGGGGATCGATCTCTTCGGATCGCAGCGTCATTTCGGCCCCGGCGCCCCGATCAGCTTGCCGCCGGCGACGCGCGCGACGCCGCTGAAGGCGGGGCGCGTGACGCGGAGCGTGCGCAGGTCGATCGCGCCGTCGGGCGCGATCCCGGTGATCCGCACGCCGGCCCAGTCGAGCGGCTTGCCCGCGCGCAGGCGCGCCGTGCCATGGGGCTCGACCAGCCAGGCATGGCCGCCCGGCGGGGCATGGAGCTTCGCGCTGCCGTCCGCCTCGACGCAGAGCGCGGCGCCTTCGTCGATGCCGAGTCCGATCGCCCGCGGGTCGCGCAGCCGCGCCTTGGCGACGAACGCCACGAGCCGCCCGAGCCGGTCGCGCTTGGCGAAATGCGTGTCGGTGACGACATGGGCGAGCCGCGGCATGTGGAGGAAGCCGGTGACCAAAGTCACCGCCGGCCCGGCGGGATCGGCGAGCGCGGCCGGGCTGTCGATGCTGCCCCCGTCCATCGCGCCATAGGCGGTGCCGCCCAGGATCGCGAGCCCCGCGCTGGTGCCGCCGAGCGGCCGTCCCCGGCGGACATGGGCGTCGAGCGCCGCGGCGACCGGCGTGTCCTTCCAGTAGCGGACATAATTGGCCTGGTCGCCGCCCGCGATGAAGATCCCGTCGGCATGGGCGAGAATGTCGAGCACGCGCGCGTCGTTCGCCGCCGCGCGGCTGTGAAAGACGATCGTCTGGACCGAGGCGACTCCGCCGACCTGGCTGTAGATCTCCTCGCCCGCCTGCCCCTCGCCCGAGGCGCGCAGCACCACGATATGGCCATGCCCGGCCCGTTCGGCGAACCAGCGGAAGGCGCCATAATCCCAGTCCCCGCCGCCGACGAGCATCAGTGCCGGGGCCGTCGGGCCGCTCCGCGCGGCGGCAAGGTCGCCGATCGCGTAATAGCTGTAGCTCTCACCCGGCCGGGCCGATGCCGCCGCCGGCGCGAGCAGGGCCAGCACGGCCAGGGCAAGGCGCAATAGTGTCTTCACGGCCATAGTCCTTTGCAATTCGTTCGTATGGCATAGCCAAACTGCATTTTTATTGTTTCAATTTGATCGCTCTCGTTATCAATATGTCACAAACGCATCAGGGGGTCGATATATGCGGTACATGAAGTTGGTGGCGGTGGCGCTGGCGGGAACCAGCATGGTCGCGCTCCCGGTCGCGGCGATGGCGCAGGCGGCGTCGGGCGAGCAGAGCGTGCCGGCGACGGGCCAGGAAGCGAGCGAGGGCGAGGGGCAGATCGTCGTGCTCGGCTCGCGCATCCCGCGCATCCAGGGCGAGGGGCCCGCGCCGGTGACGACGATCACCGCCGACGACATCCTGCGCAGCGGCTATCAGAGCGTGCCCGACGTGCTGCGCGCGATCACCCAGAATGGCGGCGAGACGCAGAGCCAGCAGAGCTTCTCGGGCGCGGATTTCACGCCGGGCGCGCAGCAGGTCGATCTGCGCGGGCTCGGCCCCAACCACACGCTGGTGCTGGTCAATGGCCGCCGCATCGCGGACTTCCCGCTGCCCTTCAAGGGCAATGGCAACTTCACCGACATCTCGAACATCCCGGTGGGGCTGATCGAGCGCGTCGAGATCCTCAGCGGCAGCGCCTCGGCGATCTACGGGTCGGACGCGATCTCGGGCGTGGTCAATTTCCAGCTCAAGTCCAAGCCCGACGGCACCCGCATCGACTATCGCTACGGGGCGACCGAGCAGGGCGGCGGATCGTCGCAGCGGCTGAGCCTCACCACGGGCTGGGAGACCGGCGGCTTTCACGGCGTGGTCGGTGTCGAACTGCTCGACCAGCGGCCGCTATGGCAATATCAGCGCAAGCTGCAGGATTCGACCGCCGATGATCCCACCGGGGCCCCGCTGGCCCGGCGCACCTTCCTGCGCGCCGACGAATATCTCTATTACATCAACCCCGGCAAGGCGACGTGCGACCGGCTGTCCTCGCTCAACCGCGGCACCACCTATTATGCCGCGCGCCCGCGGCGCGACACCATCTCCGGCGACGGCTATTTCTGCGGCAGCAACGCATCGGTCGCCTACGGCACGATGCTCTCGAAGCGGCAATCGGCCAGCGGCTTCGGCACCATGGGCTATACGCTGAGCGACCATGCCGAACTGTTCCTCGACTTCCAGGCCAGCTATTCCAACCTCAAGCTGTTCCGCGACGTGCTGTCCTGGTCGTACGTCGCGCCCGACGGGAACGAGGAAGGCACCTTCTACAATCCCAATTACCTGGCCCCCGGCGACACCGACAGCGGCGACCAGCTCGACAATTGGACGCGCCAGTTCACGCCCGAGGAAATGGGCGGGTTCGATGTGGGCATGACCCGCAACCGCTCGTTCAGCTACAATGTCACGCCGGGCGTCAAGGGCAGCTTCGGCGGCACCTGGAACTATGAGTTCAGCCTCAACCACGCCGAATACAGCGCGCGGATTTCCTTCCCCCAGGTGGTGATCTCCAAGGCCAATGCCTTCTTCCTCGGTCCGCAGGTCGGCGTCGATCCCAACTCGGGCTATGCCCAGTTCAACGCCAATCCGACGCGGCTCTACACGCCGCTGACGCCGGCCGAGTATCGCTCGATCACTGCCGATTCGATCTATCGGCCCAAATCCTGGGTCAACAACGTCGCCGCCACGGTGAACAATACCGAACTGTTCCGCCTGCCCGGCGGCCCGGTCGGCTTCGCGATCAGCGCCGAAGTGGGGAACCAGGGCTATGACCTGAAGCCCGATCCGCTCGCGCTGACCCAATATTATGTCGGGCTGGTCGATTCGGACGGGAAGGGGACGCGCCAGCACTGGGGCGCCGGCGGCGAGCTGCGCATCCCGGCCTTCTCGTTCCTCGAGCTCGATGCCGCGGCGCGCTACGATCATTACAGCTTCGCCGGCAACGGCTTCGGCAAGTTCACCTACAATCTCGGCGCGGTGGTGCGGCCGACCAAGTCGCTGATGCTCCGCAGCGCCTATGGCACCGGCTTCCGCGCGCCCGATCTCAACTATGTCTTCCGCGGGCCGGGCAACACCCATCCCTCCGGCACCGATTATTATCTCTGCCGCAGGGACGAGCCGGGCGTCGCCTTGCCCGATTGCGGCTATGCCGATCAGGGCATCGTCTCGCACCGTTCGGGCAACCGGCGGCTGCGGCCGGAGACCTCGACTTCGCTCAACGCGGGCATCGTGTGGCAGCCGTCGCGGCGCTTCGACGTGTCGGTCGACTATTTCCGGGTCGCGATGAAGAACCAGGTGCTCGACATGAACATCGACAGCATCCTGCGCGACGAAGCCGATTGCCGCCTTGGCCAGACCGCGGCGGGCAGCCCGGTCGACGGCAATTCGCCGACCTGCCTCGACGCGAAGGCGCGCGTGCAGCGCTATGTCGGCGGTGCGCTCGATGGCCAGCTCCAGGGCGTCTTCATCAATCCGATCAACGTGGCGAAGGAGACCACCGACGGCATCGACTTCGCCGCGCATCTCCGCATCCCGACGGCCGGGATCGGCACCTTCGCGCTCTCGGCGAGCTACACCTATGTGCTCAACCACACGATCCGCCAGTATCCGGGCGATCCGGTGATCGACAAGCTGACCTATGACAGCGGCTACGACATCCCGCGCGACAAGGGCACGGCGAGCCTCAGCTGGGACCTCGGCAAATTCTCGACGACGCTGACCGGGCAGCGCCTGGGCAGGCTGCCCAATTACGACGAGAATGCCTTCATCAAGGAAAGCTATCTCTTCAACCTGTCGGCCCAGTACAACATCACCGATCGCTTCCGCCTGTCGGGCACGATCAACAATCTGTTCGACCAGAACCCGATCAAGGACCGCACCTATGGCGCCTATCCCTATTACGACATCTCGTGGTTCGACGGGGCGGGGCGGAGCTTCTACGTGCAGCTGACCTACAAGATGGGCGGGGCCAAGCTGTGATCCGCAAGGCCGGAGCGATTCTTCTCGCCTCGTCGCTGCTGGCGGGGGCGGCGCCCGCCGCGGCGCAGGGACTGTCGAAGCCCGAAAGGGCGATCGACCGCACGGTCGATGCCGAGTTCGAGCGTTCGGTGGCGCTGCTCGCCCGGCTGGTCGACCAGAACAGCGGCACGCTGAACCTGCAGGGGGTGGCGAAGGTCGGCGAGATGATGCGCGCCGAGCTCGAGCCGCTCGGCTTCGTCGTCAGCTGGAAGCCGATGGACGCCGTCCAGCGCGCCGGCCATCTGATCGCGGTCCATCGCGGCAAGCCGGGCGGCAGGCGCATCCTGCTGATCGGCCATCTCGACACGGTGTTCGAGCCGGGCTCGCCCTTCCAGAAGTTCGTCCGCACCGGCGACAAGGCCGAGGGGCCGGGCGCGGGCGACGACAAGGGCGGCATGGTCGTGATGGTCGCGGCGCTGCGGGCCATGCAGGCGGCGGGCACGCTCAAGGACGCGAATATCGAGATCATGCTCACCGGCGACGAGGAGGATGCCGGCAGCCCGCACAGCATTGCGCGCGCCGATCTGATCGCCGCGGGCAGGCGCGCCGATGTCGCGCTCGATTTCGAGGGGCTGGTGATCGACGGCGGCAAGGACATGGGCTCGATCGCGCGTCGCTCGGTCACCGACTGGCGGATCACCGCGACCGGCAAGACCGGCCATAGCTCGCTGATCTTCGGCCCCGATTTCGGCGACGGCGCGATCAACGAGCTGGCGCGCATCCTGGCGGCCTTCCGCAAGGAGCTGCCCGAGCCCAACCTCACCTTCAACGCCGGGGTGATCGCCGGCGGCGCCAGCGCCGCGATCGACGAGAGCGGCAATGCCAGGGCCGCGGGCAAGACCAACATCATCGCCGCCACCGCCGTCGCGACCGGCGATTTCCGCACGCTGAGCGTCGAGCAGACCGCGCGGATCCGCGCGAAGATGGAATCGATCGTGGCGGCGCACGCCCCGGGCACCGATGCCAGGATCGAATTCGGCGAAGGCTATCCGGCGATGGCGCCGACCGAGGGGAACAAGGCGCTGCTGGCGGCACTCAACGGCGTCAACCGCGACCTCGGCCTGGCCGAGATGGCGCCGCTCGACCCGCTCAAGCGCGGCGCCGGGGACATCTCGTTCGTCGCGCAGGACGTCGACAGCCTGGCCGGCCTCGGCACCTACAGCACCGGCGATCACGCGCCGGGCGAGACCGTCGACCTTGCGAGTATCCGGCGCCAGGCAAAGCGCGCGGCCATCCTGATCACGCGCCTGGGCGCGGGGCGGCCCGCCAGGCGGTGAGGCGTCGAGGGAAGGACGGGCCCCCGGGGACAACGACCCGATCGGCAAACCCCGTCGTCCCTGCGAGGCCGGCGATGACGATGTAAATCGGGATGGCGGCGGAAGGACAAGCGGTTCGGGCGTCGCCGAGGCGGCCCGGCCCGCTTCCCCGCCGCCGTGCTAGAAGCGCTTCCGGATGGACAGGCGCACGGTGCGCCCCAGCGGATCGATCTGGTAGCGCGTATATCCGGCCGGGATGCTGCCGTCTTCCAGGGTCGCCCGGCGATAGCCGTCGAACAGGTTCCGGATGTCGAGCGAGAGCTTCACATTCTTCAGCCAGGGCGTTTTCGCCGCGCCGGGCAGGATGTGTTCGGGCTCGACGAAGAGCGACAGGTTGAGGATCGACGAGGGGGCAAAGCGATAGGCGCCGCCCGGCCCGGCGTTGCGCAGGCGCGCGGAACCGCTCCAGTTCCCGTTCAGCGTTGCGCCGATGCCCCGCTTTCCCGCGGTCGCCTGGAGCGAGACGAAATCGCGGGACTGGCCGCTGTCGGGGCCGAGCTGATCGATCGGCGGAATGCCGGCGCGCGTCAGCAATTCGCTCTTCAGGCGGCGGCGATAGTTGAGCGAGATGCTCCAGCGCATCGGATCGGCACTGGCCCCGGCGGCGGGCATGGCCTTGCCGCGGCGCGGCAGCAGCAGTGCGATGCCCGAAGTCAGCTCGGCGCTGGTATCGCGGGCTAGATTGATGGCGCGCGCGTCGACCGAGACCAGATGGCCCGCGGCATCCCGCGTCACGCGCTCCGGAAAGGCTGCCTCGATCGCCGGCGTCAACTCGGGGAAGGGCGCGACGCCGCCCTTGGCGACCTGCTCGCTATAGCCGAAGTTCAGCGTCAGCGTCTGGTCCGCCAGCGGACGCACCATTGCCGTCAACGCGCGACTCTGGCGCCGGCCGCGGCCCAGATTCGGGTTCCCGCCCAGGATCCATATGGCATCGACCGCTTCCTGCCGCGCATAGTCGTAGATCCGGTTGATCGTCGTGACGACGGGGCCGTCGAGCTGTTCGGGCGAGGGGGCTGCCTCGACATCCTCCAGCGTGCCGCGAAGCTGGAGGACGGGATGCGGCGTCCAGGTCAGCCCGGCGCCGAACCGCTTCTGCAGGCTGCCCCCCGAGAGCGACTGGCCGCCCGCGACCAGGTTGAGCGCCAGGTCGCCGAGCGGGCCGGCACTATCCTTTCCGCGCCGGGACAGCGGGACGTTCAGGGAGAGCTGCCCGTCGATCCGGCCGGATGCCCGATCGGTGACGACGAGATTGCCCGAAAGGTCTCCGTTCCGGCTCTCCAGGCTGTTGCGGCTGGCATTGATCGAGAAATTGGCGGTCAGGGGCCCCGCCGGGAGATCGATCGCCGTCTTGATGACGTTGAGCCGGGCGGAGAGATTGTCGCCTTTCGCGCGATTGCGGCCCGCCAGCAGGAACCGCGTGCTCCACGGGCCATAGGGATTGAACGCGGGATCGCCAGCGGCGACCAGTTGCTGCACGCTGCGCGCATCGATTCCGCGCTCGATCAGGCTGTCCGTCCAATTGCGTCCATAGCTGCCGGAAAGCGTAACCTGCCAATCCGCGATCCGGCCCGTCAGCGTCAGCGACGTGCCCAGCGTTTGCGAGCTGTTATCGTTGCGCAGCGCCCGCTCGCCGGCAAAGGGGCGCACCAGGAGCACCGCGTTGCCGAAGGGCGACCAGGGGCTGCCGGCCGGGATCTCGATCGAAGCCATGGGCAGCCCGCGCAGCCCGTTGCTCCCGATGCTGGTGGCATTGAAGCTCAGCGATGCCGAAAACGCCCCTATCGGACGGGTGACGCCGGCGCTGAGCAATATCGAGCGCTTCGACGGCAGCAATGTCTCATATGCATCGGGATCGACCGGATGCGTGCGGTCCGCGGTGCCGGCGAAGTCCGCGAGCGTCGGCGCCTGCGATGCGGCCCCCGGGGGGATGGCGGCAAGGCCCACCGGCCGACCGGCGAGCTGGCTGAGCGCCGGGTCGATCTCTCCGCCGCCGGGCGCGGTGACATAGCCCGTGCCGTCGAAGATGCCCGCTGCCGCGGGGAGGCTGCGCGCGCTCTTGCGGAGCGCCGAGTCCCGGCTGATGCGCGCCTGCACGTTCCAGCGGGTCGGCCCGTCGATCGTCACCCGGCCCGCGGAAAGATCGCCGCCATATTGCCCTCCCGCGGTCGCTGCGGTCATGCCCGCGTCCAGGTTCAGGCTGGCGAAGTGCTGCTTCAGGACCAGATTGACGACGCGCCGGCCGGGCGGATAGCCATATTGCGCCGCGGCATCCGGCTTCAGCACGGCGAGGCGGTTCAGCGCTTCCGCCGGATAGGACAGGATCGAGCGGTCGCCATCCGCCGGCCGGCCGTTGATCAGCAGGACCGGTTCGTCGTCGCTGCCGCTATTGCCGATGAAGGGCGTCAGGCGAGCCAGCAGGTCCTGGATGCTGTCCGCGCCGTGGCTGGCGATCTCATCCTCGCCGAACTCCGTCTCGGCGGCTATCCTGGCTTCGCCATAGCGCCGGGCGGTGACGACGATCTCGTCCCCCGGCTGCGCTTCGGCGGGAGAGGGGCGGTCCTGCGGGCCGGTGGCTGCGCCCGGCTTTTCGCCCGCCGTCTGCGCCCTGGCACCCTGGGGCAGCGTCATGGGCAGTGCAAGGGACAGCAGCACGGAGAAACGGGCCAGGGGCATCATAGACCGCGTACTTTCCGCACTCCGGATTCCCCCGATACGACGCCGTGGACCCGTAATGACTAACGCTCCGGTCAAATCAAGGCGCGCTGCCTTGTGGCCGGAGGCAAGGACGATAACGACACCGCGGTACGGGGATGCGCCCGCACTGCAGGGAAATGAAGCGGGCGCACCGAAGCAATGCGCCCGCCGAGTTTCAGTGTTGAGAGGGTGAGTGCACCTTCATTCAGGCGGCAAAGCCATCGACCGTGCAGGCCGGACCACCGGTGTGGGGCGGAAGGACGGCGCCGCTGATGGTCAGGGTGCTGCCATCCCAGGTGCCGCTGATGTCGCCATAGCAGTCGCCGATGGTGATCGTGGTCACATCGACGTTGTGGAACGTCAGGACGCCGGCCGAATAGGAGGTGGTGTACGGCATGTTGTTGAAGTGCAGCGCGGCGCAGTTCGTGTCGCCGGGGTTCATCTCGATCGAGCCCTTGTTGTTGGCCGCATCGAGAGTGAGCTTCAGATCGCACGTGACGGTGATGCCCTTGGTGGCGACGACGACGCCGTTCAGAACGCCGTTCGGTGCAGCCTGAGCCATGGCCGCCGAACCGAAGAACGTCGAACCAACAACAGCCGATGAAATCAGGACGAGTTTGTTGAGCCTGTTCATTTATCATCTCCCGCGTTATTTGATTCGCACTGTCTTATCAGTGCGACTCGACTATAACTTATCTGTCATTTTATTCAAGAGTATTCAGATTTAACGTAAAATTAATTGCGTTGAACGGTTCGTCTCAGAATCGCTTCATGATGTTGAATCCCACGATGCGAGGGTCCAACGTGAATACGTTGGTTGTCAGGCCAGTATCATCGGCATTCGTAAAGAAGTCCGTGATCGGGGTGTTGTTGAAAAGGTTCTTTACGTAGAGCTGAAATGTAATGTCGGATTTCGGCCGAGACAAAGTCAGGGCTGCATTTACGTTGTCCCACGCTCTCAGGCGATCATAGGCGGTGTTATAAACGCGCGCATAGCTTTTTGACTGACGGTAATAGTCACCGCGCAGCGTGAGTTCCCAGTCTCCACCATCCAGGAAGAAAGTGTATTGCGCGCCGACATTGGCGGTCCAGCGCGGGGCGTTGGGCAGCTCGTTGCCGGTGAGGTCGGCGGCGAAGCCGCGCCCGCCATTGGGCGCGCCGCTTCCGCCCTGGGCGATGTTCAGGCCGACCGTGCTCGCATTGTAGGGCGCGAACGGATCATAGGTGAAGCCATAGGTGTTGTAGAGCTTGAACTTGCTGTCCACCGCCGGGTTGTAGGTGCCGATGCGGGTCGCGCCCGGGCAGAGTGCGGCCAGCGCGATCTCGTTGCCCGACGGCAGCACCTTCTCCACCAGCGCGCGGGGCGCGATGCAGTTCGAGGGGACCTGCAGCCAGGGCCGCAGCACCACCCAGTCCGGATCGCCCTGCGTCCGGTTCATCACGTCGATCGATTCCGAGCCCTTCTTCAGCCGCGTCTTGAGGAGGCCGAAATTGCCGTCGATGCGAAAGGCGCGCGAGGGGCGCCATGCCGCCTCCAGCTCCAATCCCATGCTCGTGGCGCCGAAATTCTCGTTATAGGCAATCCGGTCGACGATCTGCGAGATCTGGTAATCCTTGTAATCGTACAGGAATGCAGTGGCGTTCAGAGTCAACTTGCGGCCGGCAAAGGCGTTCTTCGTGCCGATCTCGAAGGCGTTGACATATTCCGGCCGAAAGGTCTGCGGCAGGAACTGGTACTGCACGATCGCCGGGTTGAAATCGACGCGAGGCGGATTGACGCCGCCGCCCTTGTAGCCGCGGGCCGCCGAAAGATAGAGGAGCGTGTCGTCGGTGAAGCTGAGCGTCGGCTTCCAGTCGATCACCGCGCGCCCGGTGAACTTCCCCCATTTCTGGTGGATGTCGGGCAGGGCGGGATAGCCGCTGTTCACCCGGCCGCCGGTGGTGTCGCCGGGGAACGGCGTACCGGTGCCGCCGCCCAGCAGCAGCTGGCTGGGAATCTGGGTCGAGACCTTCTCGTCCTGCGTGTAGCGCAGGCCCACGGTCAGCTTCAGATTGTCGGTGGCGTTCCAGTAGAGCTCGCCAAAGGCGGCCTTGCTTTTGATCCGCACGCCATTCTGGCTCAGAAAGTAGTTGTGGCCCTGATTGTCGAGGCTTCCCAGGGGGTTGCGGTCGACATAGGGGCATTCGCGTGCTTCGAAGCCGAGTCCGCAGGGCGCGACCGCCGGCTTGAGCGTCGTGCCGCCGCGGCTGTAATACCAGTCGGCGATCAGGGTGAACATGTTATTGAAGACGTAGTAATCGTCCTTGGATTTGAAATCGAGATAGTTCAATCCAAGGTTGAAATTGAGCGGTCCGCTGAAGCTCGATTGAAGTCGGAACTCCTGAGACCATTGGCGATTTCTAGAACGACTTATGTCGACCGAGACCATTCGGTCGGAGCAGCCGAGCTGGGGATCGCAATATATGCCGCCCGGGGTGGGCAGTTCCGACGTGTCCATGGTCCGGCCGAGCACGTCGAGGAGGAGCTGCGAGGAGTCGTTGAAGATCGGGTTGCTGACGAACCGGTTATAGTCCTGCGAGGAATAATAGCGGTCGCGGGCATAGGCGGTCTGCGACACCAGCTTCAGCCCTTCGGCGGGCACGAACTCGAGGTTGAGCTGGTAGACGTCGTTCGTCGCGCGGAACACCGGGTCGTAGCTGGTCGATATCTCACGCAGGTTCCGCGATTGCGTCACCCCGGCAAAAGGGTCGGCGTCCTTGAGGACGTTGACGCGCGGCCCGCCCCGCCGGTCGGGGCGGGCGGGGTTGGGCTGGAAGCCGAGCAGGATGTCGGAGGGCACTTTCAGATAGACGAGGCTGCGCCCATTGGGCACGCCATAGGCCGCATCGTCATAGAGCGAGCCCGGCAGGCAGCCCTGGCTCAGCTTGCCGCGCAGGCTCGGATTGGTGATCGTGACGTTGCCGACCTTCGCCGGGCCGGGATCGGTGGTGCACAGCTGCTTGCCCGTGCGCGCCCGGTTGTCGTCCTCGTCGAAATGCTGCCAGATCAGGTTCGCGCGAAACCGGTCGCTGGGAATCCATTGCACCGTTCCGCGGGTCGACCAGAGGTTGCGCCCGTTGACGTCCCGCTTGGTGAAGCTGTTGTAGTCGAAGCCCTCGCGGCTGGTCCAGGCGCCGGCGACGCGGATGCCCAGCGTGTCGCCGAGCGGAACGTTGATCATGCCGTTCAGGCGCATCGTGCCGTAATTGCCGACCTCGGCCTTCACTTCGGCGCCGAAATGGGCGTCCGGCAGGGCGGGGATCACGTTGACCACGCCGGCCGTCGCGTTGCGGCCATAGAGCGTGCCTTGCGGGCCGCGCAGCACCTCGACGCGGGCCAGATCGAAGAATTCCGATTCGAACAGTCGGTTGCGCACCAGCGGCGTGTTGTTGAAGCTCACTGCGACCGCCGGATCGCTCGATGCCGAAATCGCCTTGGTCCCGATCCCGCGAATCGAGAAATTGTACATGCTGAAATTGCTTTTCGAGAAGGTGACGTTCGGAATCGCGCGCAGCAGTTCCGAGCCGCCTTCGATCTTCCGGTCGTCGAGCGCCTGGGCGGAGAATGCGGACACCGCGATCGGCACGTCCCGGATCGATTCCTCGCGCTTCTGCGCGGTGACGATGATCTCCGTCGGGCCATCGTCCTGCGCCGCGCCCGGCGCTTCGCTGGTGCCCGAGACCTGGACGGGCCGGACGGGCGCGGGCGGGGCGCTGGAGGTGGGCGTCACCGCGCCGGCGGCGGGCAGCACTACATAGGTCTTGGCGCCGGTCTGGCGCGCGACCAGCCCCGTGCCCTCGAGCAGCGCGCCGAGCGCCTGGTCGATCGTCATCTCGCCATGCACGGAGGCGGTGCGCTTCCCGCTGGTATATTTGCGGGCGGCGATGATCTGGATATCGGCCTGATGGCCCAGCGCGACGATGCCGGTTTCCGCGGCCTGCGCCGATACGTCGAAGCTACGCCGCTGCGCCGAAGCCGCCGGCGCCGTCATTACGAAGATACAAGCAGTCGCCCCCAACAGGGCGGCACGCCCCCGCATAATCCCCATGTTATTCCTCTCCCTTGCGGGCTTTTTTGCGCCCGTTATTCCGCAAGAGTCCCCGGCGGCGATTTTCCTTATTTTCGCGGGCGGCCGAGGCGGATTTCGTTCGGATCGCTCAGGTCGATCGGCACGCCCAGGCTTTCCTGCACGGCCATGGCGAAGCCTTCGAGATCGTCGGTGCGCAGCGTGCCGTCGAAGCTTTCGCGGGCGATGCCGGGATCGACGATGACGAGCTGGCGGCGATTATAGCGGTTGAACTCCGCGGCTGCGTCGGCGAGCGTGACGCCGGCAAGGTCGATCTTGCCTTCGCGCCAGGCAAGCGCTCGATAGACCGAGCTCGCGCTGGCAGGCGCGCGGACGACTGCGGCATCGTCGGCCAGGAAGGCATGCTCGCCCGCGGCGATGCGGATATGCGGCGCGGCGGCGCCGTTCGCCCAGGCTTCGACCACGCCTTCGGTCACGGTGATGTCGGCGCCTGCCTGGCGGCGCCGGACGGCGAAGGCGGTTCCCACGGCCTGCACGCGGATCTTTCCCGCCTCCACGAGGAAGGGGCGTTTCGCATCCTTGGCGACCTGGAACCACAGCTCGCCCTGCCGGATCCGGACCAGGCGGCGCGCTTCCTCGAGGTCGACCGAAGCCAGGCTGGCGGTGTTGATCACCATCGTCGAGCCGTCGGCGAGCGGCACGCGGCGAATCTCGCCGATCTGCGTGCCATATTCGGTGCCACGGTCGAGCAGGAACGCCGCGCCCGCAAGCGATGCCGCGATCGCCGCGCCGCCACCGATCAGGAAGCGCCGCCGGCCCGTACGGGAGCGATAGGTCGGCGCTTCGGCTTCCGCGTCGTCGGCATTGGCCGGGCGCAGGGGGTCGAGCGTCGCCCAGGCCGCCTGGGCCTGCAGCAGCGCGCCGCGCCGCCGCGGATCCACTTCGAGCCAGAGCCCGAGCTCGGCTTCGTCGATGTCGTTCCATTCGGACCCGTCCATCCGCGCGACCCAGCGCGCGGCTTCCTCCTGGATCTCGCGGGCGCTCTGGTGCGTCATGACCGGCGCCCCCCGTCCGCGCGCGGCGTGCCGGCTTCGAAGCCGTTCAGCCACGCCATCACCCGGCGGTCCTCGTCGCGCCAGACGCGCAGGATCGTCTGGACGCCCTGATGGACGTCGTTCTCGACCACGCTCTCGCTGACGCCCACGCGGCGCGCGATCTCCTTCTGGGAGATGCCCTCGATCTTGCGCATCTCGACGATGCGCCGGCAGCGTTCGGGCAGGCCGGCCATGATCGCGCGCAATCGCGCATAGTCCAGCCGGCCCGCGGCTTCGCGTTCGGGCGAGGGGCTGTCGTCGATCGCATAGGTTTCGATCTCGGCGATCATGTCGATCGATACGATCCGGCCGCGCTTGAGGCGCTGCAGCAGCAGGTTGCGTACGATCGAGAAGAAATAGGCGCCCGGACGCGTGATATGGTCGACCGTGTCGAGCGCGGCGAGGCGGCAATAGGCTTCCTGAACGATGTCATCGATATCCTCCTCCGAAACGCGCGCGCGCACCAGCCATGCCCGTACCGTGCTCTCGTACGGGATCACCGTTTCCGCCACCCACGTCGCCCTCAGGCGACGTCGTTCGAAGTTCGCCTCCTTCTTCGTCGTGCCTCTCCTGCTTTTTTGTTCTTTTCTATGCGGCTTCTTGTCGTCCGTACTGCACAGATACCTGACCAGTGAATTTCCTTATTGCAACCCGCGCTATTTTTACGCGGCGCGCATCTCAACTCCGCCTGTCCATAACGAATGGTTATGCTGCAGCGCGGCCTTCGAACGTGGCGTCGGCCCGTGTTTCGGCAATCATGCGATGCGAGGCATCAATCGGGGTTTTCAATGATTGCCAGTCCTTATCTCCTGTATCTCGGCCATTCGAACGACGAGGTGGGCATCAAGACCTCCCGCGGGCTGGCGGTGTTTCGGCCGGACGATTGCGTTGGCGAATTTCGGCACGACGATTGCGGATTGACGCTCGACCTGCCGCGCATGGGCTTTGCCGAGGCAGTGGCCGTCGGGGCCAGGACCCTGGTGCTCGGCATCGCCAATGCCGGCGGCCGGATGAGCGCCGATCTGGTCGGCGATGCCATCGCGGCGATCGAGGCGGGGCTCGACGTGGCGTCCGGGCTGCATCACCGGTTGCGCGAGGAACCGGCGATCGTGGCGGCGGCGGCGCGCCATGGGCGCAAGCTGCACGATGTGCGCGATCCCCGGCCCGGCATCCCCGTCGGCAATGGCAAGCGGCGGGCGGGCAAGCGGCTGCTCACCGTCGGCACCGATTGCTCGGTGGGCAAGATGTACGCGACGCTCTGCCTGGAGCGCGGCATGCGCGCGCGGGGCATGGCCGCCGATTTCCGCGCGACCGGCCAGACCGGGATATTGATCGCCGGCAGCGGCGTGCCGCTCGACGCTGTCATCGCCGATTTCATCTCGGGGGCGATCGAGGACATCTCGCCCGCGCGCACCGATGACGGCTGGGACCTGATCGAGGGACAGGGCTCGCTGTTCCACCCTTCCTTCGCGGGCGTCTCCACCGGCCTGCTGCACGGCGCGCAGCCGGCGGCGCTGGTGCTCTGCCACGATCCCATGCGTGCCCATATGCGCGGCCTGCCGCATTATCCGGTGCCGGGGCTCCGGGAAACGCTGGAGGCCAATCTGGCCGTCGCGCGCCTCACCAGTCCCGAGGTCCGGGCGGTCGGCGTCGCGCTCAACACGTCCAAGCTCGCGCGCGCGGAAGCGGAGCGGCTTTGCGCCGAGACCGCCGATGCGCTCGGCCTGCCCTGCACGGACCCCTTCGCCATGGGTGTGGACTCCATCATCGACAGGATCGACCAATGCTTCGAAGCCTCGCCGCGCGTAGCGACGCTTTCGCTCTAGCCACGCCCTTCCGCATCTCGCGGGGCGTGAAGACGGTCGCCGATGTGGTGACCGTCTCGATCGCGGCCGAGGGCGCGGTCGGGTGGGGAGAGGGGGTGCCCTATCCGCGCTATGGCGAGTCGATCGCAGGCGCGCTCGCGGAGATCGCGGCGGTACGCGGCGCGATCGAGGCGGGGGCCTCCCGCGAGGCGTTGCTCGCCTTGATGCCGGCCGGCGCGGCGCGCAACGCAGTTGATTGCGCGCTGTGGGACCTGGAGGCGAAGCTGGCCGGGCGTAGCGTGACCGAACTGCTCGGCATGGCGCCGCTGGGGCCGACTGCGACGGCCATGACCGTCAGTCTGGACACGCCCGAGGCAATGGCGATGGCGGCGCAGCGCCTGGCGGATGTGCCGCTGATCAAGATCAAGGTCGATCGCAGCGATCCCGAGGCCCAGATCCGCCGCGTGCGCGAGGCGGCGCCGGCGCCGCGCGTGATCGTCGACCCGAACGAGAGCTGGACGATCGCGGAGATCGAACGGCTGCAGCCGATGCTGGTCGAGCTGCGCGTCGATCTGCTCGAACAGCCGCTGCCTGCGGGCGAGGATGATGCGCTGGAGGGGTTCGCGCCGCTGGTCCCGATCGCCGCGGACGAATCCGCGCATATCGCCGACGACGTCGCGGCGCTCGCCGGCCGGTATCAGGTGATCAACATCAAGCTCGACAAGACGGGCGGCCTCACCGGCGCGCTCGCGCTGGCGGAGGCCGCCGCGGCCGCCGGGCTCGGCGTGATGACGGGCAGCATGATCTCGACTTCGCTGTCGATCGCGCCCGCGCTGGTGATCGCCGCCCGTTCGGGTTTCGTCGATCTCGACGGGCCGCTGTGGCTGGCGGAGGACCGGCCGGGCGGCGTGCGTGGCGAACGGGGCGTGCTGTCGCCGCCGGCCCCCGGATTCTGGGGAGCGCCATAGCCGGAAGCAACAAGCAACAAGGGGAGTCGCGTCGGATGGTTCGGGGTCGAAAGCTGAAGATTGGCGTGGCGGCGGGCATCCTGCTGGCCACCGCCGCCGGAGTTGCCCTCGCACGGGGAGGCAGCCCGGAACCGGGCGCCGACCTGATCCTGCGCGGCGGTACCATCTATCCGGGCAATGCCGCGCCTTTCAAAGGCGATGTGGCGATCCGCGGCGACCGCATCGTCTATGTCGGCCCCAGGGCGTCCGGCGGGGCCGGAAGGATCATCGATGCGACCGGTCTGATCGTCGCGCCCGGCTTCATCGACACCCACACCCATGTCAACGGCGCGCTGGCGTCCGGCGATCCCGCGGCGCGGCTGGTGCTGCCGTTCCTCACCCAGGGCGTGACGACTGCCTTTATCGGGGTGGACGGCGGCGGCGACCCCGATGTCGCCCGCACCTTCGGCCGCGATAGCGGAGCGAAGGGCGGTGACGGAGAGGCGGCGCTGGGCCAGTCGAGCCGCGACTATGGCATCAACTTCGCCACGTATGTCGGCCTGGGCGCGGTCCGGCTGAAGGTGATCGGCCCCGACGATCGCGCGCCGACCCCGGAGGAGCTGGCCCGGATGCAGGGGCTGGTCTCCTCGGCCATGTGCCAGGGTGCCCTCGGCCTTTCGACCGGCCTGTTCTACGCCCCCCAGAGTTTCGCCAGGCGCGACGAGGTGGTGGCGCTGGCCCGCGCCGCGGCGGAGAAGGGCGGCATCTATGACAGCCATCTGCGCGACGAATCCTCCTATACGATCGGCCTGAAGGGCGCGGTTGCCGAAGCGATCGAGATCGGGCGCGAGGCCGGCATCCCGGTGCACATCGCCCATATCAAGGCGCTGGGCGTCGACGTGCAGGGGCAGGCCAGGGCGATCATCGCCCAGATCGAGGCGGCGCGGAAGGCGGGGCAGGTGGTCCATGCCGATCAATATCCCTGGTCCGCCTCGGGAACCGGGCTGTCGGCGGCGCTGATGCCGCGCTGGGCGCAGGACGGCGGCCGCGACGCGATGCTCCGGCGCTTCGACGATCCCGCCGCGATGGCGCGGATGCGGCCGGAGATCGCCGACAATCTGCGCCGGCGCGGCGGTCCCGCCTCGCTACTGATCACGTCGGGCCCGGCCGATGCGGAAGGCAGGACGCTCGCGCAGATCGCCACCAGCGCCGGCGCCGACCCGATCGACGCCGCGATCGCGATCCTGCGCAAGCGCGAGGCGGGCGTGGCGTCGTTCAACCAGAGCGAGGCGGACATCGCCGCCTTCATGCGGCAGCCCTGGGTAGTGACCAGCTCGGACGCGTCGCAGGGCCATCCGCGCTATTATGCGTCCTTCGCCCGCAAATACGCGACCTATGTGAAGGAGAAGCAGGTCATCGACCTGCGCGCCTTCATCGATCGCAGCACCGCCGTGACGGCGGCGATGTTCGGCCTGGAGGGGCGAGGGCAGCTAAAGGCCGGCGCCTTTGCCGATGTGATCGCGTTCGACCCCGGCCGCTTCGCGCCGCGGGCCGATTATGTCCGTCCGGCGCGGTTCTCCACGGGCATGCGCACGGTGATCGTCAACGGCGTGGTCGCCATCGAGAATGGCGCGCCGACCGGCGCCGCCGGGGGCCGCCCGCTGCCGCGCCAGCCCAGGACGGGGAGCTGCCGATAAGTAACTGACAGGGAACCGCAGGAAGGAGCCGATGCGGTGCAGCCGGAGCAACCGGCGCACGAGTGGCATCATCGCTCGACTATACCGAGGAAGGGGAAGAAATATGACAAGATCGACGAGGGCCGCCTCTCTGTCCGCGCTGGCGATCGCGCTGCTGTGGAACGGCGCGGCGCATGCGCAGGACGCGCAGAACGGCGAGCCGGCAGCCGAAGCGCCGCAGACCGAGATCACCGTCACCGGCACGCGCATCCAGCGCAACGGCTATCAGGCGCCGACGCCGCTCACCGTGATCAACGCGGAGGACATGGCGGCGAGCGCGCCCGCCAACGTCGCCGACTATGTCAACGAGATCCCGTCGCTGGTCGGCAGCGTGACGCCGGCCAATTCCAACCTCAACATCTCGGCCGGCACCGCCGGCGTCAACGCGCTCAACCTGCGCGCGCTCGGCACTGCGCGCACGCTGGTGCTGCTGGACGGCCAGCGCTCGGTGGGATCGACCGTCGGCGGCCTGGTCGACGTCAACACCTTTCCGCAGGGCCTGATCAAGAGCGTCGAGATCGTCACCGGCGGCGCCTCCGCCGCCTATGGCTCGGACGCGGTGTCGGGCGTGGTGAACTTCATCCTCGACAAGGAATATTCCGGCCTCAAGGGCACGGTCGAATATGGCATCTCCACTTATGGCGACGCGCCCAACTACCGTGCGACGCTGACCGCCGGCACCGGCTTCGCGGGCGGGCGCGGCCATATCCTGCTCAACGGCGAGATTTCGGTGAAGGAAGGGCTGCACGGCGTCCCGCGCGACTGGAACAACCGCGGCTGGTACATGATCAACAACCCCGCCTATGTGGCGGGGAACGGCCAGCCGGAGCGGCTGGTGGTCTCGGGCGCGGGGCTCAGCCAGGCGACGCGGGGCGGCGTCATCCTCAACACCGCGCTGCGCGGCACCCAGTTCGGCTATGGCGGGGCGGTCAGCCAGTATAATTTCGGCACCAACCGCGATCCCTGGCAGATCGGCGGCGACTGGCAGTCGACTCAGGTCAACGGCTTCCAGTCGCTCGATCCGGAGGAGAATCGCAAGAGCCTGTTCGGCCGGGTGAGCTTCGAAGTGGCCGACGGGCTCAACCTGTTCGGCCAGGCTTCCTATGCCAAGTCGCAGAATCTTGGCTGGCTCGGCGTGCAGCTCAACCAGGCGAACGTCACGATCCGTTCGGACAATGCCTATATCCCGGCTTCGGTCCGTGCCCAGCTCGGCGGCATCACCAGCTTCACGCTGGGCACCAGCAACGCCGACCTGCCGATCCGCAAGAACGACACCGAGCGCGAATTGCAGCGCTACGTCGTCGGCGCCAATGGCAGCTTCCCGCTATTCGCCGGCACCGCGCGCTGGGACGTCTATTACCAGAAGGGCATCAGCCGCACGCGCGAGATGGCGCGCGACATCACCAACAATGCCCGGCTCGCGCTGGCCCAGGACGCGGTGTTCGCACCGGTCGGCAATGCGATGGGCGTGCCCGCGGGGACGATCGTGTGCCGTTCGACGCTGACGGCGCCGACCAATGGCTGCGTGCCGCTGAACCGCCTCGGCATCGGCGTCGCCAGCCCCGAAGCGCTCGCCTATGTCCTCGGCAACCCCTATCGCCGGCAGAAGTTCGAGCAGGACGTGGTCGCGGCCAACCTGGCGTTCGACGCGTTCGCGCTGCCGGCCGGCCCGGTCTCCGTCTCGGTCGGCGGCGAGCATCGCCGCGAGAAGGTAAGCGGCTTCGTGCCCAGCGAATATCAGAGCGGCTGGTTCGTCGGAAACTTCCTGCCCAGCTTCGGCCAGTACAGCGTGACCGAAGGCTATGTCGAACTCGCGGTGCCGGTGATCAAGGGGCTGGACCTCAACGGCGCGGTGCGCGGGACCGATTATTCGACCTCGGGCTATGTCACCACCTGGAAGGCGGGCCTGACCTTCCAGCCGATCCCCGACATCCGCTTCCGCGCCACCCGCTCGCGTGACATCCGCGCGCCCAATCTGGGCGAATTGTTCACCGCCGGATCGACCCGGATCAACGTGCTGATCGATTCCTCGCAGAACAACGCGTCGGTCACCTTTGCGGGCACGACCCGCGGCAACGCGCTGCTCCAGCCCGAAAAGGCCGATCAGTGGGGGGTCGGCGTGGTGCTGCAGCCAAGCTTCCTGCGCGGCTTCGCGATGTCGGTCGATTACTACAACATCAAGATCAACGGCGCGATCGGATCGGTCGCGGCGCAGACGATCGTCGATCGCTGCAACGAGGGCATCCAGGCCTTTTGCGCGGCCGTGGTGCGCGGGCCCAATGCGTTCGGCAACAACCTGCAGGTGTATGAGAGCCCGTTCAACTTCGCGGTGCAGAAGGCGCAGGGCATCGACTTCGAGGCTTCGTACCGGACCCGCGTCGGCCCCGGCAATTTCTCGCTGCGCGGCATGGCGACGCGCTACATCAAGAATTACTTCGACAACGGCATCGACGCGCCGACCGACACGGTGGGCCAGAACGCCCCCGGCGGCACGCCGAAATGGCTCTACCGCGCCCAGGCCAGCTATGACGTGGACGATTTCAATGCCACGCTGATCGGACGCGGGGTGAGCGACGGCGTCTACGACAACAGCTTCGTCGAATGCACCAGCGGCTGCCCGACTTCCACCGTCACCAACCGCACGATCAACGACAACCGGATCAAGGGCGCCTTCTACATCGACGCCTCGCTCACCCAGGGCTTCAAGATGGGGGGTAGGGACGTGCAGCTGTTCTTCAACGTCTCCAACCTGCTCGACAAGGATCCGCCGGTGGTGGCGCCGGGACCCGCGGGCAGCGCCTATGCGACGCCGGCGACCAACCAGTCGATCTACGACCTGCTGGGGCGGACCTTCCGCATCGGCGCCCGGTTCAAGATGTGAAGGGAGGCGGATCGATGAAGACCCTGACGCTGTCCGCCGTCGCATTGCTTGCGACGGCCTCTCCCGCGCTCGCCCAGGACTATGACGTGCTGATCCGTGGCGGCACGGTCTATGACGGCAGCGGCGCGCCGGGCCGCAGCGCCGATGTCGCGATCATGGGCGATCGCATCGTCGCGGTGGGGACCATCCCCGCCAGGGCGACTGCGAAGACGGTGGTCGATGCGCGCGGCAGGATCGTCGCGCCAGGCTTCATCGATCCGCACTCGCACGCGGCGCCCAATATCCAGACGCCCGAGCTCGCCGCCGCGCTGCCGATGCTCCATCAGGGCATCACCACCCTGTTCCTCAATCCGGATGGCGGCGGCCCGGCCGACCTGGCGCCGCAGATCGCCGATCTCAAGGCCAACGTCCCCGGCGTCAACGTCGCTCCGATGATCGGCCACAATGCCGTGCGCGCAGCGGTGATGGGCAATGTCGATCGCCTTGCCACGCCCGAGGAGCAGGCGAGGATGGAAGGGCTGGTCACCACGGCGATGAAGCTGGGGGCCATCGGCCTGTCCGACGGGCCCTTCTACATTCCGGCCAAATATTCGAACACGGCGGAGATCGTCGGCCTCGCCAAGGCCGCCGCGGCCTTTCCGCATGCCTTCTACGAAAGCCATATCCGGGACGAGGGCAATTACGACATCGGCGTCGTCGCGGCAGTGGAAGAGGTGATCACCGTCGCGCGGGAGGCCAGGCTCCCCGGCGTCGTGACTCACATCAAGGTGCTGGGGCCGCAGGTCTGGGGCAAGTCGGCCGATGTGATCGCGCATATCGACAAGGCGCGTGCCGAAGGCGTGCAGGTCTGGGCCGATCAATATCCCTATACCGCATCCGGCTCGAGCCTGATGGCCTCGCTGGTCCCCGGCTGGGCGCAGGAGGGCGGAGCGGAGGCGCTGGCCAAGCGGCTCGCGGACCCGGCGATGCGCGCCCGCATTCGCGCCGAGATGGCCCCCAATCTCGCCCGCCGCGCCGGGCCGCACGCGATCCAGATCCGCGCCTACAAGGCCGACCCGTCGCTTGACGGCAAGCGGTTCGACGAAGTCGGCGCGATCATGAAGCTCGATCCGCTCGACGCGGCGATCGAGATGCTCAAGCAAGGCGGGGCGCCCACCGTGTCGTTCAACATGAGCGACAAGGACGTCGAGGCGTTCATGCGGCAGAGCTGGACGATGACGTCGACGGACGGCGGCCTGCCGCCCTTCGGCCGGACCGCGGAGCATCCGCGCGCCTATGGCGCCTTTCCCCGCAAGCTGCGCAACTATGTGATCGACAAGCCGGTGATCTCGATGACCCAGGCGATCCATGCCGCCACCGGGCTGCCGGCCCGGGTCTTCGCGATCACCGATCGCGGGGCGCTGCGCAAGGGCGCCTTTGCCGATGTGATCGTCTTCGATCCGGCGACCGTGCGCGACACGGCGACCTATGCGAAGCCGCATGCCTATGCCCAGGGCATGGACTATGTCTTCGTCAACGGGCGGGCCGCGCTGGTGCGGGGCACGCCGGTGCCGGAGCGGTTCGGCAGGGTGCTCCTGCGCACGCCGTGATCGTTCGGCGCGGGTTTCAGGCGATGATCAGCTTCACGCCCGCCTGCTCGATCATGCGGGCATGGGCATCGCCGATCGCCGCATCGGTCACGATCACGTCGAGCTCGTCGAGCCCGCACACCACCGAGCCCGAGGGCGCGGCGAATTTGGAGCTGTCGACGAGCAGCGCCACCCATTCGGCGCGGTCGATCATCTGGCGCTCGGCGGCGGCGAGCACGACGTCCGCCTGCATCACGCCCTGCGCGCCGACGAAGGCCGCGCCCATGAACAGGCGCGGGGCATGGACGCGCGGCATGCATTCCTCGCCGCCGATGCCCAGGATGATGTTCTGTTCGCGGAACACCGATCCGCCGGGCACGGCGATGCGGGTGCCCGGCTGGGGCAGCAGCGCGCTCACGACATGGAGCGAGTTGGTAAGGACCTGGAGGTTGAGCCCGGCCAGGTGGCGGCACATCTGCAGCGTCGTCGAGCCGCCGTCGATGATGATCGATTCGCCCGGCTGGCAGAGCGTGGCGGCGGCGCGGCCGATCGCTTCCTTCTGCTTGCGGTTGCGATCGATATTCTCGTGGAACGGCACGCCGGCGAGCGACTGGACGTCGGTGCGCTCCCCTTCGTCGCCGACCAGCCGCGCCCCGCCGCGCACGCGCTGGATCACGCCCTTGCCCTCCAGCCGGTCGAGATCGCGGCGCAGCGTGGCGGGCGAGGCCGGTACGGTCGCCTCCAGGCTCTTGAACGACACGAAGCCGGTTTTCCCCATCAGATCGAGGATCAGGCTATCGCGCTCTTCGACATGCATTTCCGGTGGAGCCCCAAATTTCCTGGGGTCTTGTGCCGGGCAAATCTGCCGAAATCAATCTTTTCCGCTCAAACGATGCCAGCGCCGAGCCCCACGGCCATCCGTTCCTGCGCCTTGCGTGCCCGCCAGCCGCTGTCGCGATAGGCGACCACCGCATCGATCGCCCCGCCGGCTTCCATCCGCGCCATGGCGAGGATCGGCGATACGTCGGTGCGATAGGCCTTTCGCAGCGTGAGGAAGGCCAGCATCGTGTCGTTGGCCTGCTGCGCGGCGGCGAGCGCCTCGCGGTCGACCAGGCTCGCCTTGGCGAAGGCACCCGCGATCGCTTCGGCCGACGAGATCATGCTCTCGATCGGATCGGTGACGTTGTGCGACTGGTCGATCATGTACGCCGGATCGAATCCGTCACGCGGGTTCAGCTCGGCCTCGATCAGTTCGTTGAAGACCAGGAAGAGCTGGTGCGGGTTGATCGATCCGCTGTCGAGATCGTCGTCGCCATATTTGCTGTCGTTGAAGTGGAAGCCGCCGAGCTTGCCGAAGCGGTGGAGCCGGGCGACGATCTGCTCGATGTTCACGTTCGGCGCGTGATGGCCGAGATCGACCAGGCACTTCGCCTTGGGGCCCAGTTCCTGCGCGGCGAGGATCGACGAGCCCCAGTCCGAGATCACGGTGGAGTAGAAGGCCGGCTCGAACATCTTGTGCTCGAGCAGCATGCGCCAGTCGTCGGGCAGCGCCGCATAGACCTGGGCCGCGGCCTCGAGATAGCGGTCGAGCGACTTGGCGAGGTCCTGCTGGCCGGGAAAGTTGGTGCCGTCGCCCACCCAGACGGTGAGCGCGCTGGCGCCGAGCTGGCGGCCAATCTCGATGCACTCGACATTATGCTCGACCGCCTGGGCGCGCACGCCGGCGTCGCCGGCCGAAAGGCTGCCGTCGCGATAGCTGAGCTTCTGGCCGGGCTGGTCCTGGAAGGTGTTCGAGTTGATCGCGTCGAAGCCCAGGCCGAGCGCCGCCGCCTCCTCGCGCAGCGCGGCATAGTCGCGCACCTTGTCCCAGGGGAAATGCGGGCTGACGCGCGGCGTGACGGTGGAGAGCTGGTGGATCACGGCGCAATCCGCCAGCTTCTCGTGGATGGTCGTGGGTTCGCCGGCGATCGGGAACTTGGCGAAGCGCGTGCCGCCGCGCCCGGCGCCCCAGCTCGGCACCGCGACCGAGAAGCCGGCGACGCGTGCCTTCACTGCATCGATGTCGATCCCGCGGCGCCCGAGCGCGCGGCCCAGGCTGTCATATTCGTCCCGCAGCGCTTCCACCCGCGCCGCATTGTGGCTTTCGATCTGGTCGACCGAAAGCGGCAGTTCCTTCGCCATTGCACCCTCTTGTTCTTATCGCGGGAAAGCCTGCGCGTTCCCGGCATCCACATTGACGATGTTGCCCGTCGATTTGGAAGAGGCTTCGGAAGCGAAGAAATGCACCGCCTCCGCCACGTCCTCGGGCAGTACGTCGCGCTTGAGCATCGAGCGGTTGCGATAATGCTCTTCCAGCTCCGAGCCGGGATCGATGCCGTGCGCGCCGGCGCGTTCCTTGCGCCAGTCGCCGTCCCAGATCCGCGAGCCCTTGATCACTGCGTCCGGGTTGACCGTGTTGACGCGGATGCCGTGCGGCGCGCCTTCCAGCGCCAGGCAGCGGGCGAGGTGCAGCGACGCCGCCTTGGCCGAGGCATAGGCGGAGGCGTTGACTGCCGCGGCCAGCGCGTTCTTCGAGCCGATGAACACGATCGAGCCGCCGCCGACCGCGCGCATCAGCGGGAAGGCGGCGCGGGCGCTGAGGAAATAGCCTTCGGTCAGCACGTCGTAGTTGCGGCGCCACAGCGCGACGCTGGTATCCTCCACCGAAGCGGAAGAGGCGATGCCGGCATTGGCGACCAGGATGTCGAGCCCGCCGAACTCGCGGGTGCACGCCTCGAACGCCGCGGCGACCTGCCGCTCGTCAGTGACGTCGCAGGTCTCGGCGCGGACCACGTCCTTGCCAAAGGCCTGGGCCATTTCGGCGCGGACCCGCTCGGCCGCCTCGGCGTCGCGGTCGACCAGCATCACGCAGGCGCCGTCCTGGAGCAGGCGCCGCACGGTGGCCGCGCCGATGCCCCCGGCACCGCCGCTCACCAGCGCGATGCGGCCGACCAGCGGCCTGGGCTTGGGCATGCGCTGCAGCTTGGCTTCCTCGAGCGCCCAATATTCGATGCCGTACGCTTCCTTCTCGGGCAGGCCGATATAATCGCCGATCGCCTCGGCGCCGCGCATCACGTTGATCGCGTTGCCATAGAATTCGCCGGCCAGGCGCGCCGTGGTCTTGTCGGCGGCGAAGGTGATGCGGCCGATGCCGGGGATCAGCACCACCACCGGATTGGGATCGCGCATCGCCGGATCCCCGGGCTCGGCGCAGCGCTGATAATAGGCCGCATAGCCCTGGCGATACGCCTCCAGCGCCTCGGCCAGATAGGCCTCGTCGTCGAGCCGGGCGGGATCGAGCGTGAGCGGGGCGATCTTGGTGCGCAGGAAGTGATCGGGGCACGAGGTGCCGATCGCGGCCAGCCGGGCGAAATCGCGGCTGCCGGCGAACTCCAGCGTCTCGGGATCGTCGGAGAAATGGCCGATCTTGCCGCGCGCACCGCGCATCAGGCCACGCAGCCGGGGCATCAGCGCGGCGGCGAGGACGGCGCGGTCATCGGCGGCGAGGGGCGGGGTCACTTCGCCGCCGAACGCCGGGCCCTGGGCCAGGCGTTCGTTGAGATAGGCCGCCGCGTCCGCGATCAGCGCGATCGTGTTGTCGTAACAGGCCTTGGCGGTGTCGCCCCAGCAGATGATGCCATGGCCCTCCAGCATCACGCCGCGCAGGTTCGGGCTTTCGGCGGCGAGCTTGCGGAGCTGCAGGCCGAGCTCGAAGCCCGGGCGCTTCCAGGGCAGCCAGCCGACCGCGCCGCCCCAGATCGCGTCGGTCGCGTCCTTGCCCGCGCTCGATGCCGCCAGCGCGATGATCGCATCGGGATGGACATGGTCGACATGCGCATAGGGCAGATAGCCGTGCAGCGGCGTGTCGATCGACGCCGCGCGCGCGTTCAGGTTGAACGTGCAGTGCGGCAGATACGAGACCATCTCGTCCTCGAACGCCACGCCGCGATAGCGCGATTCGAGGCCGAGCAGCTTGTCGAGATAGAGGGTGGCGAAGCCGTCGAGCTTCATCGAGCCGATATCGCCGCCCGAACCCTTCACCCACAGCACCGTCGCCGGCGCGCCGCTGAGCGGATCGGCCATCTCGATCTTCGCCGAAGTGTTGCCGCCGCCGAAATTGGTGACGGTCAGGTCCGAACCCAACAGGTTCGACCGGTAGAGCAGTAGCCCCTCCGGCGACATGCCGGCGGCCTCCGCATCGGACCAGCGGTTGCGCGGCACGGCGAACGGAATGGCGGACACCGCCCGGCGCACCCTTGTCTCGTCTTCAAGCATCCGGAATTACTCTCCCCCAGCGCCCGTTTCGGCGCGAGCTTCTCTATCAAGGTGTCTAGCCAGATACAATCAACTTCGCTAAATATCAATCATAACAAATTGGGGAGGCAGTATTGGGTGATGGGCTGAGCGTGGTGCTCGATTTGGGTAAGACCTTGTCGAAGCTCAGTCTCTGGGATGCGTCGGGGGCGATGCTGGCCCGGCGGACGCGACCCAATGACCGGCCCGTGACGGTGCTGGGTGGCGAGCGTGTCCGCACGCTCGACGCGGCCGGGATCGAGGCCTGGGCCGAGGAGGTGCTGCGCGCGTTCGCAGGGCTCGGGCGGGTGGCGCGGATCATTCCCGTGGGGCACGGTGCCGCGGCCGCGATCGTGCGCGACGGGGCGCTGGTGGCGCCGCCGCTCGACTATGAGCAGGCGATACCTGCCGAATGCGCCGCCGCCTATCGCGGTCAGCGGGATCCCTTTGCCCGCACCGGTTCGCCCGCGCTGCCCGACGGGCTCAACCTCGGACTCCAGCTGCATTTCCTCGAATCGCTCGATCCGGCTCTGCTCCACGGTGACGCGACGATCCTGCCCTGGCCGCAATATTGGGCATGGCGATTCTCGGGCGTCGCGGCATCCGAGGTTACGAGCCTGGGCTGCCACAGCGATCTCTGGTGCCCCGCCTCGGGCAAACCGTCGGCACTTGCCGAGCGGCGGGGCTGGGCCGCCCGGTTCGCGCCGCTCCGGCATGCCGGCGAGGCGATCGGCACGATCTCGCGGGAATGGGCGGAGCGCACCGGCCTGCCGGCCGATGTCGCGGTGCATTGCGGGCTGCACGATTCGAACGCGGCCCTGCTCGCGGCGCGGGGCTTTGCCGATATCGCCGAGCAGGAAGCGACGGTGCTCTCGACCGGTACCTGGTTCGTCGCGATGCGGAGTCCCGGCAAGGGCGCGCGCCTCGACCTGGCAGGCCTGCCCGAGGCACGCGACTGCCTGGTCAATATCGACGTCCATGGCACCCCGATCCCCTCGGCCCGGTTCATGGGCGGACGCGAGATCGAGCTGCTGACCGGGATCGATACACGGCGCGTCGACATCAATCCCGATCAGCCGGCGATCATCGCGGCGCTGCGCGGCGTCGTCGCGAGCGGCGCGATGGTGCTGCCGACGCTGACCCCCGGTATGGGCCCGTTCCCGGGCGGCGCGACGCGCTGGATCAACCGGCCGGCCGAATCGATGGGGCTGCGCGCGGCGGTGTGCCTCTATGCGGCGCTGGTGGCCGATGCGATGCTCGGCCTGATCGGGACGCGCGAGCGCGTGCTGGTGGAGGGGCGGTTCGGCGAGGCCCAGGCCTTTGTCCGCACGCTGGCCACGCTTCGGCCGGACCTCCACGTCTTCGTCTCCAACGAGCACAACGACGTGTCCTATGGAGCCTTGCGCCTGATCGACCCGTCGCTGGCACCGCCCTCGGCGCTCATCCGGGTGGCGCCGCTCGAGTGCGATCTCGCCGGCTATGCCGCGCGCTGGCGGAGCCTGGCGACGGGCAGCAGCGAGGCGGCATGAAGGCGGCGTCGATATCCGATTATCGCGCACTGGCGCGGCGCAGGCTGCCGCGCTTCCTGTTCGAATATATCGATGGCGGTTCCTATGCCGAGGTGACGCTGGGCCGGAACGTCGCCGATCTCGAGGCAGTGGCGCTGCGGCAGCGGGTGCTGCGCGACATTTCCCGGATCGACCTGTCGACGAGCCTGTTCGGGGAGCGGCTGGCGATGCCGGTCGCGCTCGGGCCGGTCGGGCTGGCGGGGCTCAACGCGCGGCGCGGCGAAGTGCAGGCGGCGCGGGCGGCGGAGGCGGCGGGGGTGCCCTTCGCGCTGTCGACCGTTTCGGCCTGCCCGCTCGCCGAAGTAGCGGGGGCGGTGAAAACGCCGCCCTGGTTCCAGCTCTACATGATCCGCGACCGCGGCTTCATGATCGACCTGATGGCGCAGGCGAGCGCGGCGGGCTGCCCGGTGCTGATCTTCACCGTAGACATGCCGGTGCCCGGCACGCGCTACCGCGACTATCGCTCCGGGCTGGCCGGCGCCCCGGGCCTGGGCGGATCGCTGCGGCGATTCGGCCAGGCGCTGACGCATCCGCGCTGGGCCTGGGACGTGGGCCTGTGGGGCCGGCCGCACCACCTCGGCAATGTCGCGCCGGTGCTTGCCGGCAAGACCGGGCTCAACGACTTCTTCGCCTGGATGCGCGACAATTTCGATCCCGCGATCGGCTGGGACGACCTGGATTTCGTGCGCAGGCACTGGAAGGGGCCGATCCTGCTCAAGGGAATCCTGGATCCGGACGACGCCCGCGAAGCGGCGGCGCGGGGCGTGGAGGGCGTGATCGTCTCCAACCATGGCGGGCGGCAGCTCGACGGCGTGCCGTCGACTGCCCGCGCGCTGCCGGCGATCGCCGATGCGGCGGGAGACCGGCTGACCTTGATGGCCGATGGCGGAATCCGGTCGGGGCTCGACGTGGTGCGGATGCTCGCGCTGGGCGCCCGGGGCGTGCTGCTCGGCCGTGCCTGGGCCTGGGCACTGGGCGGCGGCGGGCAGGCGGGCGTGGCGCATGTGCTGGAGCTGCTGGCCGCCGAGATGCGCGTCGCCATGGGGCTGACCGGCGTGACGCGCATCGACCAGATCGACGAAAAGATACTCGCGGGGAGGGAATGAATATGGGCGGAAATCCGCTGATCGGCGTTTTGTTTCATTGGCTTGGCGGGCTTTCCTCCGCCAGCTTCTATGTTCCCTATCGCCGCATCCAGGCCTGGTCCTGGGAGATATTCTGGCTGGTCGGCGGCGTCTTCTCCTGGCTGATCGCGCCCTGGCTGTTCGCGTCGATCCAGACGCACGACCTGCTCGGCGTGCTGGCGCGGACTCCGGGCAGCACCTGGTTCTGGTGCTGGTTCTGGGGCGCGATGTGGGGCTTTGGCGGGCTCACCTTCGGGCTGACCATGCGCTATCTCGGCCTCTCGCTCGGCATGGCGGTGGCGCTCGGGCTGACCACCGTGATCGGGACGATGGGCCCGCCGATCTTCCACGACACCCTAGGGCAGCTCGCGGAGACGTCGAGCGGGCAGATGACCTTTTTCGGCATCGCGATCACGCTTGCCGGCATCCTGGTGGTCGCCGCCGCCGGGCGCCGCAAGGAGCGCGAGATGGCAGGCGCGGCGGCGAGCCAGAGCGTGCGCGAGTTCAACCTGCCCAAGGGGCTCGCCATCGCGGTCTTCTCGGGCATCATGTCGGGCTGCTTCGCCTGGGGGCTCGATGCCGGCGCGCCGATCCGCGCGGCCACGGTGGCGGCGGGGACCGATCCGCTGTGGCAAGGGTTGCCGGTGCTGTGCGTCGTGCTGCTCGGCGGCTTCACCACCAATTTCGCCTGGTGCGGCTGGCTGATCCTGCGCAACCGGTCGGCGGGGCAGATCGTCGGCGCGGTTCCGTCGGGCGAGAAGCCGCCGCTGCTGCGCAACTATCTCCTGGCCGCGCTGGGCGGCACGCTCTGGTATTTCCAGTTCTTCTTCTACACGATGGGCGAGAGCCAGATGGGGAAATATGGCTTCTCCTCCTGGACGCTGCACATGGCGAGCATCATCCTGTTCTCCACGCTCTGGGGCTTCGCGCTCAAGGAATGGGCGGGGGTGCGGCTGGGCACGCGGACGCTGGTGTGGCTGGGCATCGGCGCGCTGCTGCTCTCCACCGTGGTGATCGGCGTCGGCAACTATCTCGCGGCATGACCATGGCGAAGCGGCGCCCGCTGATCCTGGGCAATTGGAAGATGCACGGCACGGGCTCCGACCTGGCCGAGGTCGAACGAATCGACGCCGCCGTGCAAGCGCTCGGCGTCGAGGCCGGGCTGATGCTGCCGGCGACGCTGATCGAGCGCGCGGCGCGCCGGGCGCGGGCCGTTGCGATCGGCGGGCAGGATTGCCATGCCGCTGCCCAGGGCGCGCATACCGGCGGCGTGTCGGCGGCGATGCTGCGCGAGAGCGGGGCGACCATGGTGCTGGCCGGGCACAGCGAGACGCGTGCCGGCGATGCCAGCAGCGTCGCCGCCAAGGCACATGCCGCGCAGGCGGCCGGGCTGGCCGTGGTGATCTGCGTGGGCGAGTGCGAGCGTTCGGCCGATGCGCGGGCGCTGGTGGCGGCGCAGCTCCGCGCATCGCTGCCGCCCGGGCTCGACCGGTCGCGCGCCGCGATCGCCTATGAGCCGGTCTGGTGCATCGGCGGGAGCGCGGTGCCGGATGCGGCGCATCTCGCCCGCATCTTCGAGATGCTGCGCGGCGAGGCGGGCGAGGCGCGGCTGCTCTATGGCGGCGCGGTCGATGGCGGCAACGCGGCGGAGCTGCTGGCACTGCCGGGGATCGACGGGCTGCTCGTCGGCCGGGCCAGCCGGTCGGCCGACGATTTCGTGCCGGTGCTGGAGGCGGCGGCGGGGGCCTAGAGGGCGTCCGGCCGCTCCCGCGGCGCATCGGAGGCGCAGGAACGAACCGCACCAAAATAGCCGTCACCCCGGCCCCTTCGGTCGCCTGCGGGGCAAGCAGCCGAAGGGGCCGGGGTGACGAAGTTGGTGGGTCAATCGATCGGCTTGGTCGCGGTGACGCGGATGTCCTTCTTCAGCCGGATATCGTCCGAGGCGCTGCCGACGAGCAACTGATAGGCACCGGCGCGCGCCACCCAGTGATGCGTGGCGGCATCCCAATAGCCAAAGGCCCGCGGATCGAGGCTCAGCTCGACGGTGCGGCTCTCGCCCGGCGCCAGCGCCACCTTGGCGAAGGCTGCGAGCTGCTTGATCGGCTCCTCGGCCGTGCGACCGGCCCGCGCGACATAGAGCTGGACGACTTCCTTCCCGGCAAGCTTGCCCGTGTTGCGGAGCGAGAGGCGGACCTTGGCCGCGGCGCCGGGCGCCACCGTCGCGGGAGCGGCGAGGCCGGCATAGCCGAAGCTGGTATAGGACAGGCCATGGCCGAAGGCGAAGAGCGGCGCCACGCCGCGCGCCTCATAGCCGCGATAGCCGACCAGCAGCCCCTCGGCATATTGGGTCTTCATGTCCGTCAGCCGCACCGGATCGTCGGCGCTGCGCAACGGGAAGGTCACCGGCAGCTTGCCCGAGGGATTGACCTTGCCGATCAGGATGTCGGCGAGCGCCGCCGCACCCTCCTGGCCCGGCAGCCACATGCCGACGATGCCCGGCACGTCCTTTGCCCAGGGCATGGTCATCGCCGCGCCGGCGTTGATGACCACCACGGTCGACGGGTTGGCCGCCGCCACCGCCGCGATCAGTTTGTCCTGGTCGCCCGGCAGGTCGAAATTGGCCCGGTCATAGCCTTCGCCCTCGGTGAGCGAGGCGGAGCCGCCGACCACGATCGCCGCATCGGCGCGCTTCGCCGCGGCGACTGCCGCATCGAAGTCCGGCCGGGGCACGCGCACGCCGAACTTCAGTGCCTCATAGGGCGTCTGGCCGGTCACATAGTCGAGCTGGATCGGATAGGCCTTGCCGCCCTCGAGCTGGACCTGGACGGTCCGCTGGGGAACGGGAAAGCCGATCACGTCGCGATTGTCCGGCTTTGCCGGCGTCGCCTTGTCGAGGATCGCCTTGCCGTCGAGCGTCAGCACGCCCGTGCCGGTGCCGCGCACGCTGAACTCATAGGTGCCGGTGGCCGGCGCGCGCAGCACGCCCGCCCAGCGCATCGATGCATAGCCGATCACCTTGGCGCTCGCGATATTGGCGCTGATCCGCTTGGTGAAATCGGTGGCGCGCTCGCGCTTCACCGGGTCGCCGCTGAAATCGGCACTGGCATAGTAGGTAGCAGCCAGGCCGGTCTCGCTGCTGTCGGCCGAGGGGCTGAACAGCGCGGGCGCAGCGGTGGGCGGCGTCTCCTCGCTGTCGACGCCCTTCTCGTAGATCACCTCGACGCCCGGCAGCGCGGCGCGGATCGCCTCGAGCGGCGTCACCAGCTTGTCGAACGGCGCCACCGCCGAGCTGCCGCCGCCCTGGATGCGGGCGATATCGGCATTGGGGCCGATCACCGCGAGCGTCCTGATGCCCGGCTTCAGCGGAAGGACGCCGGCATTCTTGAGCAGGACGATCGCTTCCTCGGCCGCGGCGCGGGCGGCCGCGCGGTGGCGTTCGCCGCCGATCTCGCCCTTGGGCTGCGGTCCGTCGAGCGCGCCGCTGCGGACGATCAGGCGCACGATGCGCCGGGCATTGTCGTCGAGCTGCGCCTCGCTCACTTCGCCGTCGCGCACCGCGGCGAGCAGCTTGGCGCCGAAATGCTGGGCGGGGCCGGGCATTTCGAGGTCGAGCCCGGCATTGGCCGCGGGGGCGGTGCTATGGGTCGCGCCCCAGTCGGAGACGACGAAGCCCTTGTAGTTCCATTCCTTCTTGAGCAGGTCGGTGAGCAGCCAGCGATTCTCGCTCGCATAGGTGCCGTTGACCTTGTTGTACGAAGCCATCACCGACCAGGGATCGGCCCGTTTCACCACCGTCTCGAAGGCGGGAAGATAAATTTCGCGCAGCGTCCGCTCGTCGATGACGGAATCGACGAAGAAGCGGTTGGTCTCGTGGTTGTTCACCGCGAAGTGCTTGATCGAGACGCCGATGCCCTTGCCCTGGACGCCGGCGACATAGCCGAGGCCCAGCTTGCCGGCGAGGAGCGGATCCTCCGAATAGGTCTCGAAATTGCGGCCCCAGCGCGGGGTGCGGACGATGTTCACCGTCGGCGCCAGCAGCACCGCCGCGCCATAGCCGCGCGACTCCTCGGCGATCGCGGCGCCCACCGCCCTGGCGATCTCCGGATTCCAGGTCGCGGCGATGGCGACGCCGACCGGGAAGACGGTGGCGGGCTTGCCCTCGGGCGAGCGCACGCCGGTGGGGCCGTCGGTCACCTTGACCGCGGGGATGCCCAGCCGCGGGACGGAATGCAGCGTCATCGAGCTTTCGCCGGCGAGCAGCGACACCTTCTCCTCCAGCGTGAGCCGGTGCATCAGGTCTTCGACGCGCTTCTCCAGCGGAGCGCTCTTCTCACGATAGGTCATGCGTTCGTTCTGGGCCTGGGCGAGCGCGGGTGCGCTCGCAATCAACGCCGTCGCGGCGACGCAGGCAAGGAAATTGGCGCGAGTCATCATTTGATCGCGGCGAGATCGGCGGCGGTCTTGGCGAGGATCTCGTCGGTGAGCTTGCCGTCCGAATAGGCCTTGAGCTGGTTGAGGCTCAGCCCCTTGAACATGTCGTATTGCGGCAGGCCGATCAGGCCGGGCAGGTTCTTGTCGATCGCGGCCTTGCCCTGGGCGTCGGCCACGATCTCCTGGATCGGCGTATCCAGCGTGAACTTCGCCGCGGCGGCCGGCGCCGTCGGCGCGGGGGCCGGTGCCGGCGCGGTCTGGGCGAGGGCGGTGCCCGGCAGGGCGAGCAGGGCGGCGATCAGCAGCTTGTTCATCATCTTCATCCTTGGCTTGCGGTTTGGAGATCCAGCTCGGCGATCATCGCCTCGCGGATCAGATATTTCTGGACCTTGCCGGTCACGGTTGTGGGGAAGGCGTCGACGAAGCGGACGTAGCGGGGCACCTTGTAGTGGGCGATGCGACCGCGGCAGAAGGCGCGGACCTCCTCCGCGTCGCCCGACGAGCCGGCGCGCAGCCGGATCCAGGCGCAGAGCTCCTCGCCCATGCGATCGTCGGGCACGCCGACCACGGCCACGTCCTCCACCGCCGGATGGCCGTAGAGGAACTCCTCGATCTCGCGCGGATAGATGTTCTCGCCGCCGCGGATCACCATGTCCTTCAGCCGGCCGACGACATTGCCATAGCCGGCCGCGTCGATCACCGCGAGGTCGCCGGAATGCATCCAGCCCTCCGCATCGAGCACTGCCGCGGTCTTCTCCGGCTCGTCCCAATAGCCGAGCATCACCGAATAGCCGCGGGTGCAGAGTTCGCCGGGCGTGCCGGCGGGCACGATCTCGCCGGCCTCGTCGACGATCTTGCATTCGAGATGCGGCTGGACCCGCCCGATCGAGCCGATGCGGCGCTCGAAGGGATCGTCCACCGCGGTCTGGAAGCTGACCGGGCTGGTCTCCGTCATGCCATAGGCGATGGTGACCTGGGGCATGTGCAGCCGCTCGTTCACCGCGCGCATCAGCGGCTCGGGGCAGACGGCGCCGGCCATGACGCCGGTGCGCAGCGAAGCGATGTCGAACCGCTCGAACTCGGGATGGGCGAGCACGGCGATGAACATGGTGGGCACGCCGTAGAGCGCGGTGCAGCGCTCGCGCTCGATCGCCGCCAGGGTCGCGCCCGGATCGAAGCCGGCGGCGGGATAGACCATCGTCGCGCCGTGCGTGAGCGCGGCAAGGTTGCCCATCACCATGCCGAAGCAATGGTAGAGCGGCACCGGGATGCAGACCCGGTCGCCGGGCTGGAGGCGCTGGGCTAGGCCGACGAAATAGCCGTTGTTCAGGATGTTGCGATGGCTGAGCGTCGCGCCCTTGGGCTGGCCGGTGGTGCCGCTGGTGAACTGGATGTTGATCGCGTCGCCGGCGCGCAGTTCCGGGCCGATCGCCGCAAGCATCCGGCGGCTCGCATCGTCCGCATGGCCGGCGACCTGGTCGAACGCGATCCAGCCGGGCCGGCGCGCGGTGCCGATGCAGAGGATGCGGCGGAGCGCGGGCAGGTCGGGTGCGATCTCGGCGACCATCGCGGCATAGTCGCTGGTCTTGAAGCGATCCATGAAGACCAGCGCGGCCAGGCCGACCTTCGCCATGGTGAAGCTGGCCTCGGACGTCCGATAGGCGGGGTTGATCGTGACCAGGATCAGCCCGGCGCGCGCGGCAGCGAACTGGGTGAGCGTCCATTCGATGCAATTGGGCGCCCAGATGCCGATCCGCTCGCCCGGCTCCAGCCCGAGCGCGAGCAGCCCGGCGGCGAAGGCGTCGGCCCGTTCGAGCAGTTCGGCGAAGGTCCAGCGGATATCCTGCTCGACCGAGACCAGCGCCTCGCGCTCGCCCCAGCGGGCGGCGGCCAGCGCCAGCGCCTCGCCGATCGTGTGCTCGATCAGCGGCGGCGCATCGGCGCCCCGGACGAGGCTCGCGGCCGGGCTCACCGCTTCGCGCCGGGAGCGACGCAGAGGAAGTTCGCCGCCTCGTCGGTCGAGCCCTTGCCCGTCCAGCGTGCGACCTTGGGATAGGCGCACAGGGGACGGGTGCGGACTGGCTTGGCCGGGAAGCCGAGATAGCCGAACAGGTCGTTGTCGTATTTGGTGGCGATCATCGTCTCGGGCGCGGGGCCGCCCTGGCGCCATTTGTCGATCGTGCCGAGCGTATCGAGCACGTTCGGGCCGGGGCCGGCCAGGCAGTGCGACATGCCGGGGACCATGAACAGGCGCACCGAGTCCCGCGCGGCGGCGCCGACGCGCTTCTGCACGGCCTGATAATAGTCGATCGTGTTCTCGGGCGCGATCGCGGCGTCGTTCCAGCCATGATAGAGGATTAGCTTGCCGCCGCGCTTCAGGAACGGGCCGATGTCCGGATTGTCGCTGTCGAGCACCGGCGCGAGGCGGCGGGCTGCGGCATAGTCGCGCGTCACGTCGAACGACGCGGGCTGCCATTCGGGGTCCGAATAGACCATGTTGCGGAAGAACTCGCCGGCGAAGATGCCGTGCTGGGCCTTGGGGCCGGTGAGCCACAGGTCCCAGGCGCCGGGAACGGCCTCGGCGCCGGGCATGTAGCCGGGGAAGAATTTCCTGCCCTTGGCATCGAAGGTGCCGCGATACAGCGCGCGCGCCGCGGTGACCTGGCCGGCGGTGAGGCAGGAGGGGCCGTCGCCGGCCTTGCACTGGAGCACGGCCGGATCGAATCCGCACTGGCGCGGATCGTCGAGCACGCCGTCCTTCACGCCATCCTTCGCATCGCACTGGGCGAGCGCGGCGTCCTGGAGCAGCTTGAGCTTCGCGTTGGGGATCAGCGTATCGGGGCGGGCGAACACCGCGCGATCGGTGGCCATGAACGAGGTCATCAGCCGGCTCCAGGCATTGGCCGGCGCACCCGCGACGATCGCGTCATAATCCTCGGGATAGCGCTGCGCCTCCATCAGCGCCTCGCGGCCGCCATCGGAACAACCCTGGAAATAGGACGCCTTGGGCGCATTGCCGTAATAGGCGGCGATGACGGCCTTGCCGACGCCGGAGGCAAGATGGTTGGCGCGGTGGCCGAAATCGACGATCTTCTCGGGCTGGTTCAGCGCCCATTTGGCGTCGGTGTCGGCAGTGCCGACATGGCCCATGTCGGTGCCCACCGTGGCATAGCCCTTGCCCAGCGCACCCTGCATGGTCAGCTGGGGGAGCAGCATCGAGCCGCCATAGCCGCCATTGCCGGCGCCCAGCAGCTTGCCGTTCCAGGCAGTGGGTGCGGGCAGCCACACCTCGACCTTGATCTCGGAGCGCGGGGTGGGGGCGAGCACTGCATAGACGCGGCAGAAGCCGGCCTGGGCGGGGAGACCGGGCGTACCCTCCTTGGTGTTGACCATGCCGCCCTTGGCGACTTCCTCGGCCTTCACGACCTTGCCGTCGGCGAGCGCCATGCCGGTGAGCGCGGTGCAGGCGCCGGTGGGCGGGGTCGCCGCGACGGGTTCGGGATTGCCGCCCGAGACGAGCAGCGCGGTGGCGACGGCGCCCAGTGCGCCGAAATGGGCTATCCGGTTCATTTGTTGAGCAACCCCTTGGCCTGGAACCATTTCTGCGCGTGCTCGGGCCAGGCGTCCGATGCCTTGCCGCTCTTGGTGATGCCGAAGCCGTGGCCGCCCTTGGGGAAAGTCACCAGGGTCGCGTCGGCGCCTGCCGCCTTCCAGGCATCGACCAGCCGGCCGGCTTCGGGGCGGACGATGGGATCGTCCTCGGCGACCATCGCGAGCAGCGGCGGCGCCTTGGCCGGGACGGTCAGCGGATTGCCGACCAGGCCGGGATACATGGCGACGATGAAGTCCGGGCGGCTGGCCGGCTTCGCGCCGAGCACCGTCCACATCGTCACCGCGCCGCCGGCCGAGAAGCCCATCATGCCGATGCGGTTCTGCTTCACGCCGAACCTGGCCGCATTGGCGCGGACATAGCGCATCGCTTCCTCGCCATCGGCGGTGGCAAGCGGACGGAGCGGGACGATCGCGGCCTCGAGCGACTTGAAGTTCATCAGCCGGCGGATCATCACCATGCCGAAATCGTCGCCAGTGGGAAGCAGGCGGTAGCGCAGCACGAAGGCGGTGATGCCCTGGCTGTTGAGCCACCTGGCCACGCCGTCGCCTTCATTGCCGATCGAGAGCAGATGGAAGCCGCCGCCCGGCGCGACGATCACTGCGGTCCCGTTGGCGATCTTCGGATCGGGGCGGAACACCGTGAGCGTCGGCTCGGAGACGTTGCGGGTGATCAAGCCGTACGGCTTCTTGTCGGCGGTGGTCTCCGCCTGCATCGGACCCATCGAGCCCGGCGCGCCGTTCGGCCAGAGCCGGATCGCCTCCTGGGCATGGGCGGTGACGCTGCCGGCGAACAGCGCGAACGGCGCCAGGATCCGGAAGAGGGTACGCATGGACTTCCTCATTTCTGCTTGGCCGCATCGCGGGCGGCGGCGATCGCCATGATCTCGGGCGTGCCGGCGGGTGCGGCGGCACTTCCGTTATTGCTAATCACTAGCATCTGTGCGCCCGGGTCGAACCTTGCCCAGCCCGGGTCGCCGGTCTTGGCGAACGCCGCCCAATGGTCCGCGACCAGCCTGGCGGCGGCCATGTCGGCAGGGCTGGGCTTGCCGCCCGCGGCGGCGAGATTGTCGAACTGATAGGGCACGTCGGTGGCGTGCGAGGCGCCTGCGAGCGTGGCGCGCTTCGCCTCGGCGACATAGCCGAAGCGATAGAGCCAGGTCGGGCCGTGGGCGGCCTGCCGCCCGGCGAGCGAGAAGGCCGGCTCGGTGAAGGTATAGTCGCTCGGGATGTGGCGGGCATAGGCCTCGGCCGAGCCATAGGCGGTGCGCACCGCATCGGCGGCGGCACCCAGCTTCTCGGTCGCCTTGGCGACGAAGCCCTTGAGGAACGGCGCGGGGATGAAGCCCAGCTCGTCGCTGTTCGAGCCGACGACATAGCGGATGCCGCGTGCCTTGCCGGCGGCGAGCAGCGCGTCGGTGTCGCCGGTGACGATGCGGCCGTCGGTCATCGGACCGGAATAATGCGCTTCGTCGCCGTTGAGCAGGTTGATGCCGCCCTGCACCTTGTCCGCCGGCAATGCGCGCAGCGCCGCGAGATCCTCGGCGCCGGCGCGCTTGGCGAAGGCGAGGCCCTTGGCCTCTCCGGCTGCGAGGTCGGGCCAGCTGTCGCGGCCGCCGCCCGAGGCAGCGATCGCCTTGGCGAACAGGCCCTTCGCGGCCGGCGAGACCATCAGCCGGCTGACCGATTCCCCGCCCGCGGACTCGCCGAAGATCGTGACATTGGCCGGATCGCCGCCGAACGAAGCGATGTTGCGCTTCACCCATTGCAGCGCCGCGAGCTGGTCCATCAATGCCCAGTTGCCGGTGGGGCCGCCACCGGCCTCGCGGGTGAGTGCGGGCGTGGCGAAGAAGCCGAACCGGCCGAGGCGATAGTTGAAGGTGACGACCACCACCCCGCGCGCAGCCAGGCGGCTGCCGTCCAGGATCGCGGCGCTGCCCGATCCGGTGGAGAAGCCGCCGCCATGGATATAGACCATCACCGCCAGCTTCGCGCCGGCACGGGGCCGGGGCGTCCAGACGTTGAGGAACAGGCAGTCCTCGCTCATCGGCAGCGTAGTGTTGGCGAGGTCGCCCGGCATGCGAGCCTGGACGCAGTCATTGCCATAGCCGGTGGCGTCGCGCGTGCCGGTCCAGCCAGGGACCGGCATCGGCGCGTGCCAGCGCAGCGGCCCGACCGGGGCGGCCGCATAGGGAATGCCCTTGAAGCTGGCGACGCCTTCGGCAGTGGCACCGCGCAGGGTCCCGCGGTCGGTGCGGACCTCCTGCGCCTGGGCGGTGCCCGCGAGCAGCAGGGTGAGAGCGAAAAGCGAAGTTCTCATTTCCGTCCCCCGGTCACGAAGGTGAAGCTGCCCGGCCCGGTGGCATAGACGGTAGCGGCATCGGTCTGGCGGAGCAGGGTGGCGCCCCGGGGCACTGCGCCGACCATGCCGAAGCGGGCGGGTACCCAGATCTCGCCGGCGGCGTTCATCGGCACCGTGGCGGTGAGCGTGAGGCGACCGTTCTCGACCTGCCATCCGGCCTTGGCCTCGCCCTGCGGCGTCGCCATCGTGGCGGCAGCCGAAGCCAGGCCCTGCGGAATCTCGGGGCGGACCAGGACGATGCGATAGCCCGGCGCGCCCGGGCGCAGTCCCGCGAGGCGCTGGCGCATCCAGTCCGCGATCGAGCCGAAATAATGATGGTCGCGCGAGCGGGCGTTGAGGCCCCAGGATTCGAACATCGTCTTGTGACCGCTCTTCAGCCAGAAGCCCCAGCTCGGCTCCTCGGTGCGGGTGGCGACGCGATAGGCGAGGTCGGCATGGCCGTAGTCGCTGAGGATCTCGAGCAGGTAGCGCGTGCCGAACACCCCGGCGCGCAGGCCCCGGGCCTCGACGTCGGCGGCGATCGTATCGGCGACCTTCTGCGCCTGGCCCTCCGGCGCCATGCCGAAGGCGAGCGGCAGGATGTTCTGCGACTGGGTCGGTCCCTTGGTCGCGCCCTTGTCGTCGAGCGTGCGGTAGCGGCCGTTCGCTGCGTCCCAGTAGCGTGCGTTGTAGGCGCGGCGGATATCGGCGGCGAGCGCGCCATAGCGGTCCGCATCGGCCGTGTTGCCGATCACTGCGGAGGACTTGGCCAGCAGGTCCGCCTCGTGGAAGAAATAGGCAGTGGTGATCGCGTCGATCCCGCCATTGTTGGTGGCGAAGATGTCGAGCGGGCCCGGCGCGCTCCATTCGCTGAGGCCCCGGTCGTGGCGATAGTCGGGCGCCTTGAAGACGGTGGCGGTATAGTCGACCAGCCGCTTCTGCATGGCGTGCATGCGCGCCAGGATGCGGGTGTCGCCCTCGGCCTGGTAGAGTTCCCAGGGCAGGATCATCGCCGCGACGTCCCAGGGCGTCGACGGACCCCAGACGAACGACCAGCCCGGGGTGCCTTCATAGCCGTAGAAGGGCGTGGCCGGAACGATCTCGGGCAGCTCGCCGCTCGGCGCCTGGGCATCCGGATAGTCGTTCAGCCATTTGGTCCAGACGCGGGCGATGCCCAGGCTGCGCGCCGCGGCGCCGGCCGAGGCCTGGGCATCGCCGGTCCAGCCATTCTTCTCATAGGTCGGCGTATCGGTCTGATAGCCGTGCATGTTGTTCAGGATGGTGCGGATCGCCGCCTGGTCGATTTCGTTCAGCAGCGGATTGGCGCTGGTGAAGCTGCCCGTTCGGGCGACCGCGCTATGGGCGACCTTGCCGGTGAGCGTGGCCAGGGTCGGCGTGCCGGAATAGCCGCGCAGCTCGACATAGCGGAAACCGCGATAGCCGAAGCTCGGTTCCCAGCGTTCGGCGCCCGATCCGGCGAGCGTGTAGCGATCGGTCTGGAGCTGCGCGTCGATCAGGCCCGAGGCGGGGACGACCATCCCGTCGTCGCCGATCCGCTCGCTGGCGACGAGCGAGACGGTGGTGCCGCGCGGCCCGCGCACGTCGAGCGTGGTCCAGCCCGAGAAGATGCGGCCGAAATCATAGACCCAGACGCCCGGCTTCACCTGAGTGAGCGAGACCGGGGCAAGCTGCTCGACCGGGGCGATCGGCTCGACGTTCGCGGCCTGGAGCAGACCCTTGGGGCCTTCGACCTGCCGGGCGGCGGTCCAGCCCTTGCCGGCGAAGCCGGGCTTGTCCCAGCCGGTCGGGAGCAGCCGCGCGTCATAGCGCTCGCCGCGATGGACGGAATCGTTGCGGGTGGGGCCGGAGACGGTCCGCCAGGTCGCATCGCTGGCGATCGTCTGGCGCGACCCGTCGGCGAAGGTCACTTCGAGCTGCGCCTTGAGCGCCGGCTCGCCGTGCCAGGGCGCCTGGTCGAAATACCATTCGTTCGGGTCGGTCAGCCCATACCAGCCGCGTCCCAGCTCGGCGCCGAGGACGTTCTGCCCCGCGCGAACACGGTCGGTCACGTCATAGGTCTGGTAGAGGACGCGCTTGTCATAGGCGGTGAAGCCGCTGGCCATCGCGCTGGCGCCTACCGTGCCGCCGTTGAGATGCATGCGCGGCCAGCCCGCGCCCGCGACATAGAGGCGCGCCGCCGCGATCTTCTTCGCCGGCAGGGTGAAGGCCTTGCGGACGAGCGGGGCGGGGGCCTCGATCGGCAGGACGATGTCGATGTTCGGAACGCCGGCGGCGACAGTGAGCCCCTGCGCCTCGACCGTGCCGCCGACAAAGGGATTGTCGTTGGCCGGGAAGCGGGTGGCGAAGGCCGGGCTGCCGGTGCCGGTGACGCTGACCGCGTGGATCGTCGCTCCGGCGGCTTCCCGCGACGAGAAGCCGATCGTGCCGTGCGGCTGGGACTGGTCGGTGAGCAGATCGACTTGCTTGCCGTCGATCGCGGTGGCGATGTTCGAGCCGCGGGCAGTGATCGTCACCTTGTGGCGCACCCCCTTCAGCGTGATGCCGGTGAGCGGCACGCGCTTGAGCTCGGTGAGCTTGACGCCCGAGCTGCTGCCGCCGGGATAATGGCGGACGCGGGCGATCAGCACCGGGCCGGCCTTCTCCTCGGCCAGGGTCCAGACATAGGCCTCGCCATAGGTCTTGCCGGCCGCACCGGCGCGGAAGAGCAGGTCGACCGAGCTGCCGGTGAGCGTCAGGTCGCTTTCGAAGCGCAGGTCGCTCCAGTCATGGTCGCGGCGTGCCGGGCCGGCGATCCACCCCGCCGCCCAGTCGGCCGGGGCGAGCAGGCCCATCTCCCACCAGCCGGGCCGGCTCCAGCCGCTCTCGCGACCGTCGGCGTCCCAGGTCCTGACCTGCCAGGAATAGCGGGTGCGCGCGGCGAGGGCGGGCCCCGTATAGGGGATTTGCGCATTGTCGGCCGAAGCCACCTTGCCGCTGTCCCAGACGGGCTTGCCCTCGGCCGTGACGCGGATCTGATAGGCTGCCTGGCGCTTCGCCGGGGAATGCCAGGCGAGGCGCGGGGCAGGCTCGTCGATGCCGAGCGCGGCATCGGCATATTCGGCCGTCAGCCGGGTGGGTGCCGGGCCGTCGTCCCGGGCGGACGCGGCCATGGCGGCGAGAAGCGCCATGGCCGCCGTGCCCGAGGCCAACAGGGTACGCATTGTCAGCACAGACGACGGAAGCGACACCCGATCCCCTTCCCTCAGAACTTGGTCCGGATGCCGAACGTGACGAGCCGTCCCAGGGTGCTGCCATTGGTATAGGCGGCGGCGCTGTTCAGCCAGGGTGGATCCTGGTCGAAGATGTTGTCGACGTTCAGCGTGAGCATCGCGTTCTTGATGAAGCCGTGCGCGCCCAGGTCATAGGCGAGGAAGGCATCCACCGTCTGGAACGCGCCCACCCGGGTCTGCGGCGTGACGCCGAGGATCGGGAAGCCGCCCTTGTAGTTGTACGAGGCCGAGGCGATGAACCCGCCCGACTTGCCGCCCAGCGTGGCGACGAAGGAAGTGCGGCCGACGCCGTTCTTCAGGTCGTCGGTGAACGGTCCGCCGGAAACCGCCTGCGACTTGCGGCTGAGCGTGTAGGTGCCGGCGATGCTGGCGTTGATCGCGCCGAAGCCGGTCAGCCGGGTATAGGCCAGGTTGAAGTCGAGCCCTTCGGTGTTGACCGCGCCCAGATTGTTGCGGCGCGCGTCGATCAGCACGTAAGGCGTGAGCGGACCGGTATAGAGGCTGGCGATGCTGGGCGCGCCCACCACGTTCAGGTTGCCCACCGCCGCCTGGGCCTGGGCCAGCGTCGGACGGAGGATGTAGAAGTTCGCATAGTTGGTGTTGGTGAACAGCGTCGGCGAGAGGAACGGCGCCAGGCCGATCGCGTCCTTGAACCTCACATTGTAGTAAGTGAGGTTCGCAACCAGGCCCGGGACCGCCTTCGGCGTCCAGTCGAAGCCGGCGGACCAGGTATCGGCGCGCTCGGGCTTCAGGTTCGGGTTGCCGCCTGCGAGCACGATCGTGTTGCGCAGCGGATCCAGGGGGCCGGCGCCCGGCGCGAGGAACGGGCTGTAGGGCAGCACGGTCGCGCGCGAGTCCGAGGTGTTCGTCGTGTCGGCGAGGCTCGGCGCATGGAACGAAGTGCCCCAATTGCCCCGGATCGTCAGGTCGGTGAACGGCTTGTAGTTCACGCCGAACTTCGGGTTGGTGGTGCCGCCCTGGTCGCTATAATCGTCATAGCGGACCGACGCCGAGAGCTGGAGCCCGCGCAGGCCGGGGCTGCCGTTGCCGGCGCCGACGATCGGGATCATCAGCTCGCCAAAGGCCGAGCGCACGTCGCGTGCGGCGCGCGAGGTCTTGGTATTGGCATAGGAGCCGACCGCGCCCTGGGCGATGCGCGAGGAAATGTTCTCGTAGTGATATTCGGCGCCGATCGCGAGGCGGACGTCGCCGCCCGCCAGATGCGCCAGCGAACCGTCGAGGATCAGCCGGCCCTCGGCCAGTTCCTGGGTGGCGTCGCCGTAATTCTCGTAGTTCCGGATGGCGGCGAGGGCAGCGGGGCTGCTGGACGCCAGGTCATAGGGATTGAGCGCCATGCCGGGGATCAGGCCGGCGAGCGCGAACGACGCGGTGCCGGTGTCGAGCGCGGCTTCGCGCACCAGGCTGGTGCTGCGCCCGAAATTGCTCTCCGCCCGCAGCTGCCACTTGTCGCCGATCGCGAAGGAGAAGCTGGGAGTGACGCCATAGGATTCGAAGCGCTGGCGGCTGGTCAGGCTGTTCCCATAGACGCTGGCGAACGAGAAGCTGGCGGTCTGCGAGGTCAGGCCCGCGATCGGGCGGAAGAAGGGATTGAGGGCAGTGATCGTGCCGGAGAGCATGCCCTGGGCCTGGTTCACCACCGTGTCGCGGCGGGCCCAATAGGCAGTCAAGCCGAAGGCGACATTGTCGTCGAGCTGCTGGGTCAGCGAGCCGAAGACCGAGTTGCGCTCCTCGCGCGGGAACAGGTCGGCATAGGCATTCTGGTCGCACTTGTTGACCGTGCCCGGGGTCAGCGCGGGCAGGGCATAGCTGGTCGCGCCGATCTGGATGTTGCCCGGCGCGCAGGTGGTGACGCGGAAATCGCCGCCGCCCTTCGACCGGCGATCGGCCGAGGCATAGTCGCGATCGATGCCGAGGACATTGCCGTGCCAGACATGGGCATAGGAGAGGAACAGCGAGCCGCTGCCCCAGTCCTTGCCGACGGTCAGGTTGCCGTCGACCGTCTTGTACTTGTCGGCAAAGCCGTAGCGCAGATTGGCGGAGATGCCGTCGAAGCGCTTGCGGGTGATGAAGTTCACCACGCCGCCGATCGCGTCCGAGCCGTAGATGGCCGAGCCGCCGTCCGGCACCACTTCGACGCGCTCGAGCACATCGGGGGGCAGGATCGAGGGATCTACGGTGGTCTGCAGGATGCCCGCGCCGACGCCGCGATGGCCATTGATCAGCACCAGCGTGGTGCTGCCGCCCGAAGCGCCGAGGTTGCGGATATTGGGGCGCAGGACCGGCAGGGCGAACGACGCCGAGCCCACCGGGATCGTGCCGAAATTGCCGACCTGCGGGATCTTCGCGAGCAGATCGTTGGCGGAGCTGACGCCGCGCGCGGTGATCGTGTCGCGGGTGACGCCGATCACGTTGGTGCCGGTGGGGGCGACGCCGCGCAGCAGCGTGCCGGTGACGACGATGTTGCCCTGGGCTTCGTCGGTGCCGTCATCGGCCGGCTGGGCCTCGGCCTGCGCGGCATCGGGACCTGCCGGGGCGGTCTGCGCATGCGCTGTACCGGCACAGGCCAGCATGGTGGCGAGGGCCAGCATCGAAAGCCCCGCCTGCTTCGCGAATCCGCGGACGCGCGGCTCCATGATCTCGGTGTTCATATTCCCTCCCCAATTGGTCCTTCGGACTCTCGTTTCCCGCGGGGTCAGCGCCTTGCGCGGGATGGAATCACCCGTCCGAGCGATTTTCCACAATCATTCAATCTCGATCTTTTTCGATCATGTCAATGATCAAATTAGATTGTCGACAGGGGGTCTGGGTCTTGGAAAGCGGCGGGTATCCTGCTCAATCTCAATCGGCAAGGCGGGTACGACGCGGCAAGCGCGGGGCGCGCGACAAGCCTCGCCATCCTGCCGGATGGCACCATGGCCGGAGCACGGGATCGTCCGGAAGCGAAGGGTCAGGCGAAATGGCCAGGCGCACGCACCTGGCACGCCCCATCGTCACGCTGTTGCTGCAATGGTCTTCGCGTCTCGCGCCGAAAGGGTCAGCGCGGCACTTCCGATAATGGGACATGCCGCCAGAATCCGCGGACCTCGTCGTCCTGGCCGGTAAGGTCGTAGCGCAGCAGCGACACCGGCAGGCGGCCGGTGTTCATCAGATAGTCGTGATAGTCGCGGACCGAGAAGGCGTCGCCGAGCTGGCGGCGGCGATCGACCAGCAGCTTCTGGAGCTGCATCGCGCCGATCGTATAGGTCATGCCATAGCCCGGCGGCCGGCGGATATAGATGCCGGCATCGGTGCGCGCGACATTGTCGTCCAGCCAGGGCGTCCATTGCTTCCAGAACCGCATGGTCTCGCCCACGGTCATCTCGTTGCGCTGCATCTTCACGTCGCCGATCGTGCGCGCCGCGCGGAACAGGCCGAAGACGTAGATCAGCTCGCGCGTGCGGGGCCGGTCGTCGAACAGGCCGAGCTGCAGCGCAGTCTCCTCGAGATAGAAGCCCCAGCCTTCGGTGCGGCCGCTGTCGCTCACCCGACTGCGGATCGGGTCGGTGACGCGCTTGCCGGTCATCCCGTCGAAGCGGTGGCCGGGAAAGGTGGCGTGGAGATGGTCCGGCGAGGCGTCGCGGAACTGGATCTGCTCCCAGAACATCGGCCCGGTGGGGCGCACGATCCAGGGCGCGTTGAAGCCGACTTCCCGATAGCTGCCCGGAATATAGTCCGGGATGGTGATGATCTCCTCGTCCTTCAGCCATTTGCGGATCTTGGCATCGGTGCCGGCGAGCTGCGCCTCATATTCCGCGGCGGACCTGGGCAGCTGCAGTTCGGGGAGCTTGCGGTTGCGGTGCCGCTCGGTGGCATAGTCGGCCCAGAAGCGCGTGAGCTCGCGCTCGGCCAGCATCACCACTTCGTCCGAAGTGTAGGGCATCAGCCGGACATTGGCGAGGAACCAGTCATAGGCCGGCTTGCCGACTCCGGCACGGGCGGTCATCGCCGGGCGCGCGGCGGCGAGCCAGTCGCGAAAGCCGCGGATCGCGCCTTCCGCTGCCTCGATGTCCGCCAGCAGATCGGGCTGCTGCTTCTGCGCGCGGCCGCGCAGATCGGCGAACCAGCCGATCAGCCCCTCCGGCTCCACGGCGCGATACGGCATGCCATGGCCCACGCCGTCGCCGTGCGAGAGGCCGTGGAGCGCGAGATCGGCATAGTCCGCCGCCACCGAATCCAGGTTGACCCGCGCCTGGGCCAGATAGGCGGGGATCGCCTTCAGCCGGGCGCGGAAGCGCGCGCGCGCTTCGCCCTTCGGCGGCAGGTCGGCATAGGCCAGTCGCTGCAATTCATCGACATACATGCCCGGATCGCGCGCCCAGGGCTTGAGGATGTTCAGGTTGAAATCCTCCAGGTCCATCTGCGCGCGGACGGCGAGATAATCGACCTGCTGATGGCGATCCCAGCGCGCCACGGCGAAATCCGGGAGCTGCGCCTGGAAGCCGCGCAGTTCGGCGCGGCGCCGGTCGACCGCGGCGGGGCTGTAGTCGACCACGCCATCGACCGCGGGCGGCGTGCGCCAGGCATCGAAGGCAGTGAACAGCGTGACCAGATCGGCATGGCCGCGCGCGCCCTGGGGCGGGCCGTCGGGCTGGTTGGCCGCCGGCTGCGCGGTTGCCGGCGCGACGCCGAATGCCGCCGGCGTGGCGCTCCCGGCCAGGAGCATCGCGATCGCCAATCCCCTTGCACGCATGTCCATCTCCTCCCTGTCGTCCGGGTCGCGCAGCGCTTCCATTGCCGCGTTCATTCATAATAAAACTGAAAACATGTGATTTGTAATACGATGATCCCCGGGGCGGCACTGGTCAAGAGGCACCGAATCGGTGTTATCTCGGAGGGATGCGAAGTGCTCCAGACCAATCCGAAACGATGCGAATCGGCGGAAATCTGCGCATTTTCGGCCGTTCCCCTGTGACGGCGAGAGCGTTTGGCGCGTTCCGCAGGGCGCGCGCCGCCCAGCATGGGGCACGGAAAAAACCGTGCGCAATCGCGGGTTTCCCGGCAGCTTTGTTACCAGAAAGCGACATTTTTCACATTTTTTCGTTACCCCGAATTGACCCCCTGTTCCTAATATGCTCAAAATCACGCACTTGTTCACGGAAATGGCGCGACGAACGACGCCAGAGCGGAACGAGGCAGGTGGGCGTATCCATTCGGGGAGACACGGACATGGGCGGTAAGCGGATTGCGGTGATGCGGGCGGGGTTGCGGAGCGGTTCCGCGCTGCTCGCCACCATGATGATGATGGGCACGGCGATGGCGCAGACCGCCGAGCCGGAAGCGCAGGAAGGCGAGGCGATCGTCGTCACCGGTTCGCGCATCCCGCGTCCGGACGTCGATTCGAACAGCCCGGTCAACGTGATCGGCAGCGAGGAAATCCGCCAGACCGGCACGGCCGAGACCGAGCAGCTGCTCAACGCGCTGCCCCAGGCGGTCGCCGGCGCGGGTGCCCAGTCGAATGCGGGCAACGGCTCGGCCACGGTCAACCTGCGCAACCTCGGCGCGGCGCGCACGCTGGTGCTGCAGAACGGCCGCCGCATCGTCGGCGCGAGCCAGGACGGCGTGGTCGACATCAACATGATCCCGCCGTCGCTGATCGAGCGGGTCGAGGTCGTCACCGGCGGCGCCTCGGCGGTCTATGGCTCGGACGCGATGGCCGGCGTGGTCAACTTCGTCACCAAGACCAATTTCCAGGGCCTGGAAGTCAGCGGCCAATACGGCATCAGCGAGCGGGGCGATGCCGAGCGCTACAATATCGACTTCACCGTCGGCGGCAATTTCGGCGATGGCCGCGGCAACATCGTGTTCAACGGCAGCTATTACGACCGTTCGATGGTGAAGGGCGCCGCGCGCGACCATGCCACGCTCTACCTGGTCGACGCCGTGCAGAACGGGAAGGGCGTGCTCGTCCCGGGCGGCAACGGCGTCACGCCGCAGGGCACGATCTTCACGCCGGCGCTGGTCGGCAAGCTGGACCAGTTCGGCAACACGATCGGCACCGCCGGCATCTTCTTCGCGCCCGAGGGCTGGCGCGCCTACAAGACCAGCGACGGCTTCAACGACCGTCCCTATACCAACCTCCAGATGCCGATGAAGCGCTGGTCGGGGGCGATCACCGGCCATTACGACGTGACCGACAACGTCACGGCCTTCTGGGAAGGCAATTACGTCCGCAGCGAGATCAACTCGACGCTGGGCGCGGTGCCGATGAGCAGTTCGGGCTTCCTGCCGAATTTCCAGTTCGACCTGCGCAATCCCTATCTGTCCTCGTCGCTGCGCGAGTTCCTGCGCACCAATCTCGATGGCGATGGCGACAATCTGGTTTCGCTCAACATCAATCGCCGCCTGCTCGACTTCGGCTCGCGCACCGACGATCAAACCCGCGAATTCTCGCGCTTCGTCGTCGGGCTGAAGGGCGCGCTGACCGACAAGCTGAACTGGGAGGCCTTCTACAATCAGGGCCATGTCCGGATCACCGAGGTTCAGGGCGGCGGCGTCCTGATCGACAATTTCGCCAATGCGTTCCTGACCAATCCGAGCAATCCCTATGCGTGCAAGGTGGCCGATCCGCGCTGCGTCACGATCAACCCGTTCGGGCTGATGTCGATGACCAAGCCGATGATCGACTATATCTACACCAACCTGACCAACATCACCGTCGTCGACCAGAAGCAGGCGGGCGCCAGCATCACCGGCACGCTGTTCAAGCTGCCGGCGGGCAATGTCGGCATCTCGGTGGGCGCCGAATATCGCAAGGAAAGCTCCACCTTCACGCCCGACCAGCTCTATATCCAGGGCAAGGCGCTCTCGCGCTCGGCGGGCATCCAGGCGACCGGCGGCAGCTTCGACGTCAAGGAAGTCTATGGCGAGCTCGTCGTGCCGATCCTGGCCGACCTGCCCTTCGTCCACCTGCTCGCGTTCGAGGGCGGCATCCGCTATTCGGACTATTCGACCGCAGGCGGCGTGACGTCGTGGAAGGCGGGCGGCGAGTTCTCGCCGGTGAAGAGCTTCAAGATCCGCGGTCTCTATCAGCGGGCGGTCCGTGCGCCGAACGTGATCGAGCTCTATTCGGGCGCGACCAACACCGCGCCGCAGGCGACCGACTTCTGCAACGCTACCGGGGCCAACCGCACGGCGGCCGAGCGCAGCTTCTGCATCAACTCGCTGGGCGTGCCGGCGAGCGTGATCGACGTGTTCCAGCAGGAGAATGTCCAGATCCGCGCGATCACCGGCGGCAATCCCAATCTGAAGGAGGAGACGTCGGACACCTGGTCGCTCGGCGCGGTGTTCCGTCCGGAGTTCGTGCCGAACCTCCAGCTCACCGTCGACTATTACAACATCAAGATCGACGGCGCGATCGCGGCGTTCGGCGGCGGCCTCCAGTCGGTGATCACCGCCTGCCGCGCCAATCTGTCGATGAGCAACATCTTCTGCCAGCCGCTCAACCACCGCTCGTCGGACGGGCAGCTCTATGACGTGCCGCTGCTCAATGCCAACATCGCCTCGATGAAGACCGCGGGCGTCGATTTCCGCCTCGACTATCGCCACGACATCGGTTCGCTGGGCCGGTTGAGCTATTATCTGGCCGGCAGCTATCTGATCAACAGCATCGTGCAGAGCAGCCCGATCGTCGCGGCGGTGGATTGCGCCGGCTATATCGGCGGCGGCACCTGCGGCAACGCCAACCCGAAATGGCGCTTCACCCAGCGCCTGACCTGGGACGTCTCCGATGCCTTCCAGGTCTCGCTGCGTCACCGGTTCATCGGCTCGGCGAAGGACGGGCGGATCGCAGCGGCCAAGGCCTCGGGCGGGGCGATGCCGCTGCTCGCGGTGCCGGAGACGGGCCAGATCAGCTATTTCGACCTGAGCGCGTCCTACGACATCGACAAGAGCCTGAGCATCTACGGGATGATCGACAATCTGGGCGATCACAACCCGCCGTTCCAGCTCTACGAACGCGATACCTATGATGCGATCGGTCGCCGGTTCACGATCGGCTTCCGCAAGCGGTTCTGAGGCCCCAAGCCCGGCGGCGGCGGTTGATCCCCCGTCGCCGCCGGCAACCGGCTCCGGGGCCGAAGGCGTCGACAGATGGTGAAGGTGTTGGGAAGATGATCAAGTTCAGCGTTTCCGTCCGCGCGATGTCGGCGGCTCTCATGATCGCCTCGCCGGGCGTGGCGGTGCCCGTCTTCGCCCAGCAGGCCCAGGGGCCCGTCCGGGGTACCGCCAGCGTGCCCGGCACCAGCTTCTCGATCGACGAACTCTATCGCTACAAGAGCCTCGTCGGCATCGACCCCCAGGGCTATAGCTGGGCGGCGGATGGCAGCGCGGTGCTGTTCCTGTGGAACGACGAAGGCTATGCGTTCCGCGACATCTGGGCCTGGTCGCCCAGGACCGGGCAGAAGACCCGGCTGACCTTCCTCGGCAAGGACAGCAAGCCGGAGGCGGAAGCGAGGGGCATCGCCCAGGCGGTGTTCCTCGATCATGGCCGCGTCGCCTTCACCCTGGGCGGCCAGCTCCATATCCGCGAGGCCGACGGCAAGATCGTCAAGGTCGAGGGCGACAAGCGCGGCATCCGCAAGCTCGCCGTATCGCCCGATGGCGGCAGGCTCGCCTTCCTCGCGGCCGCGCCGAACGGATCGCCAGTCGCTGCCGGCGGCCAGCTCTGGGTGCGCGACGCCGCGGCGGGGGAGGGCGCCGCCGCCACACGGCTGGCCGGCAGCGACGATCCCAAGCTCTACATCGAGGACTATAAATGGGCCGACAGCGGCAAGGCGATCGCCTTCCAGCAGGCCGACGACCGCGCCATGCCCGAGCGCGATATCTATTACGACGCCAAGGGCAAGCTGCAGAACAACCGCGTGATCCGCGCCTTTCCGGGCGAGGAGACCAGCAAGACGGTGATCGGCGTGGTCGATCTCGCCACGGCCCGGTCGCGCCTGTTCGAGCGTCCCGATCCCAAGCACGACGTGTGGGGCTATGGCCTGTCGCATGACGGCAAGCGGCTGTTCGTCAGCGGCGCCGACATGGAGGCCAAGGAACACACCATCTACCTGTACGACGCCGCCACCGGCACGCGCGAGACCTTCTACCAGCTGCGCGAGCCCAGGCATCTGCGCCCCGACTGGCAAGTCGCCTGGGCGCCGGGCGACGACGGGCTGATTATCCTCACCGATCGCGACGGCTGGCTGCAGCTCTATCACCAGAAGAAGGCGGGCCAGGCGCCGCGCCAGATCACCAGCGGCAAGTGGGAAATCGCTTCGTTCGAAGTCGATGCGAAGAACGGGCAGCTCTATTTCACCGCCAACGAATCCGCCCTGCAGGATCGCCAGCTCTACCGGGTGCCGGTGGCGGGCGGGAAGATCCAGCGGATCAGCGGCCCCGCGGGCGGCACGCACGAGCCGGTATATTCCCCCGATTTCAGCCGCATCGCCGACTGGTACAGCAACGACGACACGCCGCCCGAGCTCTATGTGATCGACACCGCGAAGCCGGGCAAGGCGGCGCAGGTCACCAAGTCGCCCCAGCCGGACTTTTACGGCCAGAGCTGGGCCAGGACGAGCTATGTCCGGTTCCCCAGCCATGTCGACGGGATCAACCTGCTCGGCCGGGTGAGCGTCCCCGCCGATTTCGATCCCGCGAAGAAATATCCGGTGATCGTCGGCTCGGTCTATTCGGACGCGGTGCGCAACCAATGGGGCGGGCGCCGCGCCCATCCGACCTGGGGGCTCGACCAGTATCTGGTCGCGCAGGGCTATATCGTCCTGACGGTCAACATCCGCGGCTCCTGGGGGCAGGGGCGCGAGCACAACCAGACGCAATATGAAAGCTATGGCGAGACGGACATCAACGATCTCGAGAGCGGCGTCCGCTATCTGATCGCCCAGGGCCATGCCGATCCGAAGCGCATCGGCATCTGGGGCTCCAGCTATGGCGGGCTGATGACGATCATGTCGCTGTCGAAGAAGCCGGGCCTCTATGCCGCGGGCATCGCCGGCGCGCCCGCCACCAATGTGTGGCACGCCTTCCCGGCGCAGATGTGGATCATGGGCCCGCCCGAGGGGCCGGACATGCCCGCGCGCTACGAGGCGCAGTCGGCGCTCTACCAGGCCAAGGGGATCCGGGATCCGCTGATGATCATCCACGGCACCCGCGATTCCGTGGTGCTCTATTCGGACACGATGGCGCTGGCCGAGCAGATGGTCCAGCGCGAGCAGATGTTCGAGCTGGTCACGCTGCCCGGCGCCAACCATGGCTGGGACGCGGAAAACATCCCGCAGACGCGCTTCTCCTTCAAGAAGATGGTCGAGTTCTTCGATCGCAACGTGAAGAACCGGAAGTAGCATGCGGGCGAGGGGCATCGCGGCCGTGATGGGAGGCGCCGCTCTGCTGGTGGCGCAGGCGGCCGCCGCCCAGCCGGCCGTCCAGCAGCTGGGCGCCGATTTCTGGGCCTGGCGCGGCACGACCCAGCCGGCGAGCAGCGACGACATCCCCCGCATCGTGCGCCCCGCGGGCTGGGTGCCCGACTGGTCGCCCGCCGGCGTCGCCGCCCAGCGCAGGCAGCTTGCCGCGTTCGAAGCGCGCTGGCAGGCGCTGGAGGCCGCCCCCCGCACCGTGGCGGAGAAAGTCGATTACCGGCTGGTCGGCTCGGCGCTGGCCCGGGTCCATTGGGAAATGGACCATGTCGCCGCCTGGCGCCGCCAGCCGCATTTCTACACGGCGCAGGCGCTCAATCCGGTGTTCGAGGTGCTGCTGCCCCTGCCGCCGGTGGCGCGTCCCCGGCTGGAGGAAGTGATCCGCCTGCTGGCCAATGCGCCCGCCATCCTTGCGGCCGGCCGGGCGAACCTCGACGACCTGCGCGGACCCTTTGTCGACGTCGCGCTCAGCCAGCTCGCCGAGGTGCCGGAGAGCCTGCGCGGCATGGCGGCGGGGCTCGATGCCTATGCCGATGCCGGCCAGAAGAAGCGGCTCAAGGCCGTGCTGGACAAGGCGATCGCCGCCTTCGCCGACTATGCCGCCTTCCTGAAATCGAAGCGTGCCGGCCTGTCCGAGCAGACGGCGGTGGGCCGGGAGAGCTATCGCTATTTCCTCGGCAATGTCGGCATCTATCCCTATTCGCCCGAGCAGCTGGTGGCGATGGGCCGCCAGGAATGGGCGCGCTCGGTGCTGTTCGAGACGCTGGAGCGCAATCGCAATGCCGGGCTGCCCGAGCTGCCGATCGGCCCCTCGATCGGCGCGGTGACCGCGCGGCTCGATGCCGAGGAGCTGAAGGTCCGCCGGTTCCTCACCGAGAAGAACCTGCTGACCGTTCCGGACTGGGTCGGCCATTACAAGGCCCAGCCTTTCCCGGCCTATCTGGCGCCGATCGGCTGGCTGGGGCGTACCTTCGACTTCACCAGCATCGACCGGACGGGGCAGGACGCGACCGTCTATCTTCCCGATCCCTCGCCCAGGCTCGGCTATTTCAACCTCTCGATCATGCGCGATCCGCGGCCGATCATCGTCCATGAAGGGGTGCCCGGCCATTTCTTCCAGCTCAGCCTCAGCTGGCGGAACGCCGATCCGCTGCGCCGCCGCTATTATGACAGCGGCGCCAACGAAGGCACCGGCTTCTATGCCGAGGAGATGATGCTCCAGGCGGGCTTCTGGGCCGATGCGCCCAAGACGCGCGAGATCATCTACAATTTCGCGCGATTGCGTGCCCTTCGGGTCGAAGTGGACGTGAAGCTGGCGTTAGGTGAATTCACCATCGCCCAGGCCGCCGACTATCTGGAGAGGATGGTCCCGATGGACCGGGCGACGGCGCGCGAGGAAGCCACCTTCTTCGCCGCCGCGCCCGGTCAGGCGATCAGCTACCAGATCGGCAAGATGCAGACGACCGAGTTCCTTGCCGAGGCGCGGGTGCGCGAAGGCAAGTCCTTCGATCTCAAGCGCTTCCACGATTATCTATGGACCAACGGCAATGTGCCGATCGCGCTGCAGAAGGAAGAGTATCTGTCGATGGTTTCGGGCGAATAGGGGCGAACAGGGGGCATGCTTTCGATGGATCTGGTAATTTTCACCGAGCCGAAATCGGGACTGTCGGCGCGCTGCCGCCTGCTTCCCGACGCGGCGCCGCAATCCTGCGATTTCCTGCGCGATCTCGCCACGCGCCGCGCGTCGTTCGAGGCGATGCACGCGATCTGGACGGGGCCGGAGATCTCGGTGCCCATGCCCTCCGCCGCACTGCCCCAGGGCATGACCCAGCCGGCGATCCCGGCCGAGAACGCCACTTCCTATCCGGGTGCGGGCGACGTGGTGCTCGCCTATCTCGCGCCGGGCAGCACCCAGGGCCTGCCGCCCGGGCCCTTTTACGACATCGGCATCTTCTACGGCGCCGGCGGCCGGCTGCTGATGCCGTTCGGCTGGATCCAGGCCAATGTCTGCGCCCGCATCCTCCCGGAGGATCTGGACAAGGCCGTGGCCGATTGCCGCACGATCCGCCGGAACGGCGCCTGCACCATCACCGTCGAGCCGGCCTGAGGGGAAGCGGACATGACCTATGCCGATCTGATGTCCGTCCTGGGCCATTGGGTGCTGCCCGGCTCGCTGATCGCGATCATGGCCTCGATGGGCCTGTCGCTCACCGCCGACGATTTTCGCCAGGTGTTCCGCAACAAGCGCGCGCTGATCTTCGGCGTCTGCTCGATGCTGATCGTGCCGCCGCTGATCGGGCTCACCCTGGCGCTCACCGTCGCGCCCACGCCGGCACTTGCGGTCGGCTTCGTGCTGCTCGCCACCACGCCGGGCGGCATGCTCTCCAATCTGTTCACCGACATGGCCAAGGGCGACCTGGCCCTGTCGATGTCGATGACGCTGCTGCTCAGCATGATCTACATCTTCGTCGTCCCCTTCTATGCGCACTTCGCGCTGAGCCACTTCATGGGGCTGGAGGCGGACGTGGAAGTGCCGCTGGCGTCGTTCTTCTGGGACATCTTCTCGATCACGGTGCTGCCCGCCGCCGCCGGCTTCACGCTGCGCGCGCTGCGCCCGGCCTTCGCGCTCACCTTCAAGAAATATCTCAAGAACGTCGCGATGGTGGTGCTGTTCAGCGCCTTCGGCATGATCCTGTTCGACCAGGTGCCGGTGCTGCGCGAGAATCTGGGCGCGCTGTTCTGGATCACCGTGGCGCTCAACCTGATCATGGTCTGTGTGGTGATGACGATCGTGCGCTTCGCCGGCTTCACCCGGCGCGAGAATATCGCGATCGGGATCGAGCATCTGATGCGGCAGGAAGGCACGGCGATCTTCATTGCGGTGAGCATCGTCGGCAACAACGAGATGTCGCTGCCGATGATCATGAACACGCCGGTGGCGCTCTGCTTCGTGCTGGCCTTCGTCACCATCGCGCGCCGCACCGAGCGCGCCGGGAGAGCCGTGTCCGCCGCCGCCTGACGTCCTTTTGAGAACAACGCCTCTTTCAGGGGCGCGCAAGAACCGCTCCCTCGCGGGGCGAACAGAGAGTTCGATAGTACATGCAAACGTCCCGTATCACGGACGTCGCGGGGGCGCTCTTGTCCCTCGCGCCGGCCTCCAGCCTCATGCTTGTGAAGGCGTGGTGATGCAGCATCAGCCCATTTCCCGCCGCAAGGGAGAAGCGCCGTCGACCATGCCGCTATGGGTCGCCACCGCGGCGCCGGGCCCGGGGCTCGCCCCGCTCGGCGCCGAGATCGAAGCGGACGTTCTCGTGATCGGCGGCGGCATCGCCGGCATGACCACTGCGCTCCATCTGGTCGAGGCCGGCGTCGACACGGTGCTGCTCGAGGCCGGGCAGCCCGGCGACCAGGCGACCGGCTGGAGCGGCGGGCTCGTCGCGCCCGACTATATCCGCCACACGCCCGAGACGATCGGCACGGTGCTCGGCCGCCACCATGGCGAGATGCTGACGCGGATGATCGGCGGATCGGCGCGCGCGGTGTTCGACCTGATCGAACGGCACGCGATCGACTGCGACGCCCGGCAGGACGGCTTCTACACGCCCGCCCATAGCGAGGGGCTCGCGCAGAGCCAGCGCGGCTATGCCGAGCAATGGCAATCGCGCGGCTATGACGTTCGCTTCGTCGAGGCGCGGGAGGCGCGGCACATGTTCGGGGTGGAGCGCTATTGCGGCGCGCTGCGCTTCGGCGAGGGCGGCAGCCTCAATCCGCTCGGCTATGTCCGCGGGCTCGCCCAGGCGGCGCTGAAGCAGGGGGCCAGGCTGTTCGGCGAGAGCCCGGTACAGGCATTGCGGCGCGAAGGCGGCCGGTGGATCGCGCGGACGCCCGGCGGCGCAGTGTCGGCGCGGCGGGTGGTGCTGGCGGCGAATGGCGGCAATGCCCGGCTGCACCCGGCATTGCGGCGCACCGCCCTGCCGCTGCACGTCGTCCAGTTCGCCACCGCGCCGCTGGACGATGTGCAGCGCGCCGCCATCCTGCCCGAGGGCGGGGCCTTCACCGACAAGGTCTCCTATCTCTTCACTGCGCGGCTCGATCCGCAGGGGCATCTGATCTCGGCCTTCCCGATGTCGTTCCTGGTGCGGGGCGACAGGGCGCATCTGCGCGAGGCACGGCGCCGGCTCCGGCAGCATTTCGCCGCGCTGTCCGATCCCCGGATCGACCATGTCTGGGAAGGGCTGGCCTGGGTGAACGCGTCGTTCCTGCCCGAGCTCTACGATCTGGGCGACGGCGCGCTGGCGATCCAGGCGGACAATGGCCGCGGCATCGGCATCAACACGCAGCTGGGCATCGAAGTGGCCGCGGCGATCGCGTCGAACAGCCGCGCGCGGCTCTCGGTCGTGCCGCGCGAGCCGCATCCGATCCGGCTCCATGCCGGCGCGGCGCTGCTGCCCAAGCTGCTGATGACGATGGCCTGGCTGTCCAATTGAGCAGGCGCCCGGCCGATCCTGGAGGAGACCGCGCATGATCCGTGCCCTGCGATTGTTCCTGCTGCCGATCGGCGCCGTGCTGCTGCTCGGCGCGGGATCGCCCGATCTCGATGCGCTGATCGCGCGCTACGAGCATTTCTCGGAGCGCTTTCCGATGGAGGCAGGCCGCTCCGATCCCTCGCATTCTCCGCAAGGCTGGCCGGTCGAGACGCCTGGCGGCATGGCCGCGCGCCGGGCCGAGCTGCTCGCGATCGACAAGGCGCTCGCCGCGCTGCCCGATGGGGCGCTCGCTTCGGAGGACAGGCGGAACCGCGATTTCCTCCGTCATATCATCGGCTGGCGCGTGGAAGGGATCGGTTTCGACGAGCGCCGCTTCGCCTTTGTCGCGCATGAGGGCTTCTACAACACGCCCTATTATACCGCGCGCGGCGTGGAGGTGCGCAGCGACGCCGATGGCCGGGCCTGGATCGCGCGGCTGCGCGGGGTGCCCGGCTATTTCGCGGAGCAGCGCGCCAATCTGGAGCGCGGCATCGCGACCGGCTGGACCCAGCCGGCGCGGGTGATCGACGTCGCGGTGGCGGTGCTGCGCAAGCAAGTGGAGCGGCCGGTGGCGGAGGATCCGCTGCTCGCGCCGTTGCGGGGGCGGGACGCGCTGCTCGCGGAAGCGCGCGAGGTGATCGAGCGCGAGATCCGCCCCGCCCAGCGCGCGATCCTGGCCTATGTCGACGGCCGCTACCGCGCGCATGCCCGCAAGGGGCTCGGCATTGCCACCATCCGCGGGGGAAGGGGCTATTACGACTTCCTCCTGCGCTATTACACGACCACGGATCTCACCGCCGAACAGGTCCATGCCCTCGGCCTCTCCGAAGTGAAGCGCATCCGCGGCGAGATGGACCGGGCGATCGCGGAGAGCGGCTTCAAGGGCAGCTTCGTCGATTGGCTGCGATTCCTGCGTACCGATCCGCGCTTCTATGCCCGAAGCCGCGAGGAACTGATCGAGAAATACAGCGCCGCCGCCAAGCGCATCGACGGCGTGCTGCCCCGCTGGTTCGCCACGCTGCCGCGCCAGCCCTTCACGGTCGAGCCGGTGCCGCCGGACCTGGAGGAAGGCTACACCACGGCGCGCTCGGGCGGCGGCGACTTCTCCAGGGGCTTTCCCGGCCGCTTCATCGTCAACACCTCGCACCTCGACCAGCGGCCGCTCTACGAGGTGCCGGCGCTGACGCTGCATGAGGCGGCACCCGGCCACCACACCCATGCCGCGATCGCGCAGGAGCATCCCGAATGGCCGAGCTTCCGCCGCCAGCGCGACCTGCTCGCCTTTCGCGAGGGCTGGGCGCTCTATGCCGAGCGGCTCGGGCACGAGATGGGCGTATATCGCGATCCCTATGAAGCGTTCGGCAGCCTGTCGACCGAGATGTGGCGCGCCTGCCGGATGGTGGTGGATACCGGCATCCATGTGATGGGCTGGAGCTATGAACGGGCGCGGGCCTGCTTCACGGAGAATACTGCGCTGGCCGACATCAACATCGATACGGAGCTGGCCCGCTATATCGGCGCGCCCGGCGGGGCGGTGGCGTACAAGGTCGGCGAGCTGCGGATCGTCGCGCTGCGCCACCGGGCCGAGGCGGCGCTGGGCGACCGCTTCGACATCCGCGCCTTTCACGACCTGATCCTGGCCCAGGGCCAGCTGCCGATGACGATGCTGGAGACGGTGGTGGACGATTGGATCGCGGCGCGGAAATAGCGTTACCCGGCGATATCGTCATCATCGTCCCCCGCGAAGACCGGGATCTCCTGCGGTTCCTCCCCCCGCGTCACCCCGGCTTTCGCCAGGGTGACGGCCGGTCACGAAGCCAGCGCCGCCCCGAGCGCCGCGCCTTCCTCGTCCGCCAGCGCCGCCTCGCGAAGGCGCCGCAGCCCGGCCGCGTCCAGCCCGCCAGCCCGGTAGCGCTCGACGATGCGGGCATAGTTGCCCAACCCCCGCTCGAACGTCTCGCCATAGCCCTTGATCAGCCTCTGGCAGCGGACGAGTTCGATCGCGGCATCGGTGTCGCTGGCGCGGATCAGCGACAGCCAGTCCTCGATCCGCGCCTGCTCGACCTGATAACGCAGCGTGCCCCGTCGCCAGCGCCGCCAGCCGGCGAGCAGCGAAAGCGCCAGGAACCAGCGCAGGCTGGTCGTCTCGACATGGCGGCCCCTGGCGAACAGCGGCGCCAGCCGGTCCGACCAGCGCTTGCTGGCGAGGAGGCGGCCGCCGATGCCCGCGGGCAGCGTTTCGCAGACCTCCTCCAGCCGCGGATGCATATATTCGGTCAGCTGGACGATCTGGTCGTCCTTCGCGCGGACCTCGCCGCGGACGCGGGCGAAACGGCTGGCGCGGACCTTGAGGTCCGCGACGCGGATCGTATCCTCATACGACATCCACAGCGCGAGATGGCGGGCGGCCTCGGCGATGAGCTCGGCATTGCTGCCCAGGCTGTCGAGCCGGTCCAGATAGAGCCGGGCATAGGCGGCGTCCTGATAGTCCATCAGCCGGCGGACTCCCTCCAGCGCCAGGAGCCGCGCCTCGCATGGGAGATCGGCTTCGATCCTTGCGGCCAGGGCGCGGCCGGCGTCGGTGGTGGGGATGATGGTCCGGACGTCCTCATCCTGCGGTTCCGGCTTCCCCTGGGCGGCATCGAATCCCGCGGCGAAACCGCGCAGATTGGCCTCTACTGCCTTGCCGCCGGCGCGGATCGCGTCCTCGAAGGCGATGCGGGGGAAGGGCAGGGCGCCGCTGCCGGCCAGCGCGCCGAACAGCACCGAGCTGATCACGCTGCCCGTGCGTTCGGCGACTGCGTCCATGTCGAAGCCGATGAAGCGCTTCGAGCGCTCTCCGGCGGCCGCCACGATGCGCTCGGCACTGGCGCGGCCGTCGCCCATCGCCGACTTCTCGGCGATGGCGTAGACTCGGTGCGTGGAGCCGATCAGTTCGGTGCGCTTCGTGACGAAGCCCCGAAGGATCGCGCGGCCCGCTTCCATCAGCTCCGAGGCAAGGACGATGTCGACATCCCCGGGGACCGGCGTGAGCGCCAGTACCGGCGGAGCTGCGCCGCCGGCCGGAATCATCTCGATATAGTAGATGGTGGCGCCCGTCCGCTGGGCGACGCCGGGAACCGAGGTGCCCTGCGTCGCATGGCCGCCCCGCTTGCCGAGCTGGACGATCCAGTCGGCAAGCACGCCGCCGCCCTGGCCGCCCAGGCCCAGCACCGCGATGGTGATGCGCTCGCGATCCGCCATCAGAAGCTCCTCGCGGCGATCGCGCGCGCCGCGCGGCGCTGGAACGTGCCGATCGCCCAGCCGCGCAGGCGCTGGCGGAAGCGGTCGCGGCGATCGGGATTGGCGATGATCCGGGCCTTGTAGAAGGAGGGGCACAGCACCGCGGCGTGGCTCACTTCGCCGCACACGCCGCAGCCCACACAGCTGTTCTCGACATGGGCTATCGGATCCTGGCGCAGCGGATCGGGATTGGGCCGGATCGTGAGCGAAGGGCAGCCGGAAAGACGGATGCAGCTATGGTCCCCGGTGCAGGTGTCGGGATCGACGCCGAAGCGCTCACGCACCACGCGCTCGCCGGCCTTCATTGCCTTGGCCACCTGCGGCTTCAGGCGGCGCTGGCGGTTGAGCTGGCATTCGGACTGGGCGACGAGCACTTTCGGCCCTTTCTCCTCGCTCGTCAGCGCCGCGCGGATCGCGTCGCGCATGCCGGCCACGTCATAGGTGCGCGTCATCGTCCGCGCCCAGCCGATGCCGATGCCGCGCACGGCCTTCTCGATCGGATTGTTGGTCTTGCGGCCCGGCGGCCTGGCGCGGGATGAAAGGATGTCCTGGCCCCCCGTGGCGGCCGAATAGCCATTGTCGACGATGATCGTCAGATTGTCGTCCTGATTGAAGACCGCGTTGCCGATGCCCGAGGTCAGTCCGTTGTGCCAGAAGCCGCCATCGCCCATGATCGCGATCGCCCGCCTGTCGCGCGGGCGGAAGGCCGAGGCGCCGGCGGTGCCCAGGCCATAGCCCATCGTCGTATTGCCGATATGGAAGGGCGGCAGGATCGAGAACAGGTGGCAGCCGATGTCGGCCGAGACGTGGAAGGCGCCGAGTTCCTTCTGCACCAGCTTCATGGCCGAGAAGATCGGGCGCTCGGGGCAGCCGGTGCAGAAGCCGGCCGGGCGCTGCGGCACCGCGCTCGGCAGCAGGGCGGGGCTGGCGGCTACGGGCGCCTCGGCAGGCGCACGTTCGGGAGCATGGGCGCGGAGGAACTGCGCCACCCCGTCGCGGATCACTGCGCCGCCATATTCTCCCGCACGGGGCAGGATTTCCTTGCCGACGATCCGCGTGGCGAGCCCGGCACGCCGGACCAGGGTGTTCAGCTCGTGCTCGATGAACTCGGGCTGCCCTTCCTCGATCACCAGCACCGCGCGCTTGCCGGCGCAGAAGTCGCGGATCTCGTCGGGGATCAGCGGATAGGTGACGTTGAGGACATGGATGGGGATCGCCGCATTCCCATAGGCGTCGGACAGGTCGAGCAGCTCCAGTGCGCGATTGAGGGAGTTGAACAGGCCGCCCTGGACGATGATGCCGATCTCGTCCGCCTCGGGCCCGAAATGCTCGTTCAGCCCATGCTCCTGCACGAAGCGGATGGCAGCGGGCCAGCGTTGCTCGATCTTCTCGATTTCGTGGAGGAAATTGGCCGGCGGCAGCACGATCCGGTCGGGATCGCGCACCGGCGCCTCGGCCGCCTCCGCCACGGTGAGCGCAGGGCGCCGATTGTCGCGCGCGACGAAGCTGCCGGTGACGTGGCAGGCCCGCACGCGCAGCTCGAGCATCACCGGCGTGTTCGAGGCTTCGGAGAGCTCGAATCCCCTTTCCACCATGTCGACGATCACCGGCAGGCTGGGCCGCGGATCGAGCAGCCACATCTGCGACTTCATCGCAAAGGCATGGGTGCGTTCCTGCATGATCGACGAGCCCTCGCCATAATCCTCGCCCAGGATGATCAGCGCCCCGCCGGTCACGCCGCCCGAAGCGACGTTGGACAGCGCGTCCGAGGCGACGTTCGTGCCGACCACCGATTTCCACGCGACCGCGCCGCGCAATGGATAGTTGACCGAGGCGGCCAGCATCGCCGCCGCCGTCGCTTCGCTCGCCGAACTCTCGAAATGGACGCCGAGTTCGCCCATGAGTTCGCTCGCGTCGGCGAACACGTCCATCAGATGGCTGATCGGCGAACCCTGATAGCCGCCGACATAGGCCACTCCGGCCTGGAGCAGCGCCTTGGTGACGGCAAGGATGCCCTCGCCATGGAAGGCCCCGCCGTCTCCCAGCCGCAATTGCTCGACTTCCGCCTTGAACGAACGCTCGGCCATCCGCTCAGCCCGCCACCAGCGCCAGGACGCGCAGCGGGCTGCCCGAACCGCCCCTGATCTTCAGCGGCGTCGCGACGATCACCGCACCGGTCGGCGGTAGCAGGTCGAGATTCTCGAGGCACTGGAGCCCATAGCGCCCAGCCGCGTGGAACAGCGTATGCGCCGGATAGGCCGGATCGAGGAGATGCGCCTGGCCGGCATCGGTGCCGATCGTCTCCACGCCCAGCCCGTGCACCGCGCGCGCGTCGATCAGGAACCGGACCGCCTCGGCCGAGGGGCCGGGCGTATGCGCCCCGTCTTCGCGGCGATTGACATAGGCATCGACCGCGCGCTTCGACCAGTCGGTGCGCAGCAGGATCCAGCTGCGCGGCGGGATGCGGCCATGCTCGGCTTCCCAGGCTTCGATATCCTCGACAGTGAGGAGATAGTCGGGGTTCTCGGCCGCGCGGGCGGAGATGTCGATCACCACCGCCGGCGCGATGAAGTCGGCGGGCGGCGCCGTGTCGACGGCGTTGTTGGGCAGGTCCTTGCCGGTGATCCAGTGGATGGGCGCATCGAAATGCGTGCCGGTATGCTCGCTGACGGTGAAGTTGTTCCAATACCAGGCGACGCCGCGTTCGTCATAGCGGGAGATCTCCTCCTGGCTGAACCCGGCGCACTGGCCGAACTCGGGCGGGAGGACGAGCGTGGGTGTGTCGGGGGACAGCGTCTGGGTGAGGTCGATGGTGCGGATCGCACCCGATGCGATGCCGGCGGCGAAACTCTCGAGCGTCTGGCTGGTCATGTCTGTCCTCCCTGGGGCTGGATCCGCGCGGGCCTGGTCATGCCGGCACGATGTCGAAGGCGATGGTGGTGCGGTGGCCGGAATCCTCGAACGGCACCGTCCCGTGGTAGAAATAGGAAGGGAACAGCACGAGCAGGCCCGGCTCGGGCCGGATCATGCGGGCGATCCGTTCGCGTTCCCCCAGGCGAAGCCCGCTCTCGCCGAACTTGAGCCAGCCCTGGCGGTGGTAATCGACCGCCTGGGGCAGGGCGACATAATAGCAGGCGCTGATCCAGCCCTGGGGATGGATGTGGTTCTCGTGGAAGCCGGCGCGGCGCAGCCGCACCGACCAGGAGCCGGAAAAGGCGAACCGGCCGGTGTTGCGGCGAAGGAAAGGGTGCTCCGCGTCTGCGGGCAGTGCGGCTAGCCAGCGGCGGACCTGCGCCTCGATCATCGCGCGCACCGCGGCGATCATCGGATCGGGCAGGGCGAACAGGTCGTCGCTGGTCTGGGTGCCGCCGCGCAGCGTCTGCCCGAGCGGCTGCTGCTGGTCGCGGTGACGCGCGGTGAGCGCCGCGTCGAGCCGCGCGTTGAAGCCGGCGGCGTCGCCATCGGGCGGAGCCAGCCGGCTCGCCGAGACGAGACGCTCGGCATCGTTCAGCCAGGCATCGCGCGGATCGCCGGTGAAGCGCCAGGCGAGGCCCTGAAGCGCGAGCGCCTGCTGGTCGAACGGATCGGCGGCGAGCAGGGGCTCCAGCCGGGCCAGCGCTTCGGCGGGGCGATCGAGGATGATGTGCGATCGGGCAGCTTCGCGCGCGGCGGGGGCGAAACCGGGATCGCGGGCGAGCGCGGCATCGAACTCCAGGAGCGCGGCCTGCGCTTCGCCCAGCGACCAGCGGGCCCGGCCGAACTGGCAGCGCAGTTCCGGCCCGGCGCGATCGGCGTGCGGCGCGAGCAGCGCCGCGGCACCTGCCGCGTCCCCGGCGAGCAGCAGCCGGTCGGCCAGATCGCAGAGCAGCCCTTCATTGCCCGGAAAGCGGGCCAGCGCGGCGCGATAGCTGGCCAGCCAGGCTGCGCCGCGGCCCTGCCGCCACAACAGGTTGTTGAGCGATTCATGTGCGGCGCGATCGGCGGGGCGCAGGGTGATCGCGCGTTCATAGGAGACAATGGCGGCGTCGACCCGGCCCAGGTCCTGCAGGCAATGGCCGAGGACATAGGCGATATCCGGATTGGCCGGATCGATCTCGGCCGCGCGGGCGAGCAGGGGCAAGGCTTCTTCCGGCCAACCGGCAAGGCGCAGCACAACGCCCAGATTGAGCAGCGTGGCGACATGGTCGGGCCGCAATGCGAGCGCGGTGCGGAAGGCGGCGATGGCGTGATCGAGCTCGCCACGCTCCCGCCGGGCCTGGCCGAGCGTGGCCCAGGCGCGTGCGTTGCGCGGATCGCGGCGCAGCAGCGGGGCGAGCGTCTCGCAGGCGGATCGCGGTTCCCCGGCGGCGAGCAGGGCGATCGCCAGGTTCACCCGGGCCTCGTCATAGGCAGGCGCGAGCGCCAGCGCGTCGCGATAGGCTTGCGCCGCGCCGGTGGAGTCGCCCAGGTCGCCAAGGCTGTTCCCGAGATTGTTGTGCACATGGGGCTGATCCGGAGCGGCCGCGAGCGAGCGGCGGAAGAGCGCTACCGCCGCCTCGTGCCGGCCTGCCCGTCGCGCGATCATGCCGAGCAGCTGAAGCGCGTCGGGATTCTCGGGAGCGAGATCCAGCACATGCAGGAGAATGGTCTCGGCCGCTCCGGCCTGGCCGTCGCGTGCCAGCCCCATGGCATGCTGCAGGGCTTCGCCAAGCGCCTGCGCGCCGAGACCGTTCGGCTCCGCTGGCGGAGATGCCGGGCCTTGCTGTCGCGGTGCCTGTTCCATCGAACGCGATTCCCATGGCGGGTCTCCTTCCGGGAGCCCGCCGAAGGGGAAAGGTTGCAAATGCCCCTTGTTTCGTCAAGGGAATCACGCTTTAAATCATGTGTAATTGGGAATGATAGGGGTGTCGCCATGAGAGGATCGGGGAAGCGCGGTGCGGTTCGGAAGCAGCTTCTGCGAGGGGCGGCGATCTCGGCGGCGCTGCTGGTCGGGGTGCTGACGCCGCATCTCGCGCATGCGCAGCGCGCGATCCCCGAGACGACGGACGATGTCCGCCGCCTGCCGATCCCCCCGGTCGACCGCAGCCACGAGCCGGTGATCATACTCGCCGGCGGGACCCTGCTCGACGGCCGGGGCGGCGCGCCGATCCCGAACGCGGTGATCGTGCTCCAGGGCGACCGGATACTTGCCGCCGGACCGGCCGGCACCTCCGTGCCCGCCAATGCGGCGCGGACGATCGATGCGCGGGGGCTGTGGATCCTGCCGGGCCTGATCGACCTGCACATCCATTTCACCCAGCAGCGCGGCACCGACATGGGCCGCTATTCGGACAGCCCGGCCGCCGCGGCGATCCGCGGCACCGTGCTGGCCGAGCAGATGGTCACCGCGGGCATCACCGCCGCGCGCGACGTGGGTACGATGGATGACGTGGCGCTGCGCATCAAGGAAGCGGTGGATCGCGGCATGATCCGGGGCCCGCGCGTGCTGTGGAGCGGCAAGCTGATCGCCAGCACGGGCGGCCATGGCGACGAAGTGACCTCTACCGCCACCGGCCGCGAAAAGCCCAATCTCGGCGGCGATCCGCACGGGGTCGACGGGCCGTGGGAATGGCGCAAGGCGGTGCGCGAGCAGGTCCGGCGCCTGTCCGACTGGATCAAGATCAGCGCGCCCGCCGCCAGGGAGGAACTGGCCGCGGCGATCGACGAGGCGCATTCGCTCGGCGTGCCGGTCGCGATCGACAGCTATGGCAAATATACTGACTGGGCGATCGAGGCGGGAGTCGACACGCTCGAGCATCCGCTGCTGCTAAGCGACCAGGCCGTGCCGCTGATGAAGAAGCACGGCACCGCCTTCGTGCCGACGATCGGCGCGTTCGACAATCTGCTGGAGGGCGGCTATCCGACCGCGGGCATCCCCGGCGGCGGCTTCTACTACACGCATTCGCGCCGCTTCGTGATCAACCAGCAGGATCATCTGAAGCGCGTGAACGAGGCATGGCGCGCCGGCGTGCCGATCGGCGTGGGCACCGATATCCCGTTCGAGAATGAATGGCGCTATCCGGACGCCTATTTCCGCGAGCTCGATTATCTCCACCAGGCAGGCATGACCAATGCCGATGTGCTCGCCTCCGCCACCAGCACCGGCGCGAGGATCCTGCGCATGGGCGACAAGCTGGGCACGATCGAGCCGGGCAAGATCGCCGACATCCTGGTTGTCGGCGCCAATCCGCTGGATTCGCTGAAGAACCTGCGCGACGTCCGCTATGTGGTCGCCGATGGCAAGGTGGTGGTGGAGAACGGGCCCCGTTGAGCGCGCGTCGCCCATCGTCCCCCGGGTGACGGCGCGCGGGATGAATCCGGCCCGGTCGCCCGGGCCGGGCTTCCCCTCATTCGATCGGCAGCTTGCTCAGGTTCGCGCTGATCTTCTGCAGCGTGCGCAGCAGATGGGCGATGTCGCGGTCGCTCACCCCGTCCATCGCGCGGCTGAACTGGCGGCCGACGATCGGGGTCAGCTTGCGCAGGGTCTGCTGGCCGGCCGGAGTCAGCGTCACTTCGGTGATGCGATTGTCTTCCGGATTGGGCTCGGTGGTGACGAGGCCCTGTTCGACCATCCGGTCGATGATCCGGCTGATCGTAGAGCGCTTGGTCAGCGCCGCTTCGGCGATCGCGCCGATGCTGGCCGGCTGGCGCTCGCGCAGCACCGTCATCACGCGGTAGATCGGCTTGGACACGCCATGCTTGTGCAGCACGATGTCCATGTCCTCGTGATATTTGAAGTCGGCATGCGCCATCAGGTAGAAGGGCGAGTTTTCGAGGCGGAAATTGGGGCTGCTCGGGTCGTAGACGCTGCGATTGTCCATCAGATCCTCTGCCGTTCTTGCCGTTTTCTTCACCGCGCTGGTGGCCATGTTTCCCTCAATCGTTCCGCAGGATCAAGACGTTGCGCCGGGCCGGAAGGCGTGCGGCAGGCGAATTAGCCGAAAACATATGTTTCTACACCTATCAATCGTCATTTGCGCCGGATCGGTTGCGTGGCGGAAACGCCATGGGCAGCTCCCACCGCGCGAGAAGGCGGGCCCATGCCGAACAAGCGGCGAAATATCAACGAAAATTGCGTGATTATTGTTCCATTTCCATTGCGGGCCTGTCACGTTCCCGAGGGTGAAACCATGGGAGAACAAGCGTGTCGTCGAAACGCTGCCGCCGTCTGGCCCTGCCGCTCGCCGTCCTGCCGCTGCTCGCGGCGCTGCCTGCCCAGGGGCAGGAAGCGAAGCGGCGCTGGGACCAGATGTGCCAGATCCGCAAGGACAAGCTCGACCTGATCCTGCCCGAGGCGATGCGCGAGAACCGCATCGACATGTGGATCGTCGCCTCGCGCGAGGGGCATGACGATCCCAATGCCGCGCTGCTCGGCGGCGGCTATGTGGGCGATGTCGGCTATCATGTCTTCACCGATCGCACCGGCAGCGGCCGGATCGAGCGCGCGGCGATGGGAATCGGCGGCGCGGCGTTCGACCAATGCCCGCTCTACGACCTGAAGCTCTCGCCCGCCGAGCTGCGCAGGTTCGTCGAGGCGCGCGATCCCAGGCGGATCGGCATCGACGTGGCGACCGAGATCGGCACGGCGGACGGGCTCAGCCATTCGTTGCACGCGAAGCTGGTCGAGACGCTCGGCCCGGCGCTGGCGGAGCGGCTGGTCCCGGCCGAGAAGCTGGTCTCCGATTTCCGTGCCCGCCATTCGATCCATGAAATCGCGGCCTTCGCCAAGGCGGGGGAATATTCGCGCACCATCCTGGAGCGCGCGCTCTCCAACGAAGTGATCGCGCCCGGCCACACCACCACCGGCGACATCGCCTGGTGGATGATGGAGCAGCTCCACAAGGAGGGGCTGGGCAGCAGCTTCGGGCTGCCCAGCATCTACATCCTGGGGCCCGGCGAGCGCGGCCCGGTATCGGGCGACCATGTGATCCAGCCGGGGGACCTGATCACGGTCGACTGGGGAGTGAACTATCTCTTCTACTACACCGACATGAAGCGCATGGCCTATGTGCTCAAGCCCGGCGAGAACGCGCCGCCGCCAGGCGTGCAGCGTGCCTATGACAAGGCGCAGGACATCCGCCGGATGATCCTCGACGTGATCCGCCCGGGCGTGACCGCCGGCGACGCGTTGGCCGCGGTCAACAAGCGCGTGGCGGCGACGCCGGGGCTGGCGCTCGGCCGCTATGACGATCCGAGCAAGGACCCGAAGGTCTCCGACGTGGTGATCGGCAGCCATTCGGTGGGCGATTGGGGGCATGGCTCGGGCCCGTCGATCGCCGACTTCAACCCGCTGCGCATGACCTATACGCTGCGGCCAGGCAATTTCCTGTCGATCGAGCTGTTCCTCTACACGCCGGTGCCCGAATGGGGCGGGCGCAAGATCAAGATTCCGCTGGAGGACAATGGCGTCGTCACCGAGCGCGGCTTCGAATGGGCCTATCCGCCCAACAGCCGGATCCTGCTGGTGAAGTGAGGGAATGGGCGGCCGGCATGGGCCCGGCCGCCCCATTGCCGTCAGAAGGCGGCGATCCCGGTGATCGCGCGGCCCAGGATCAGGGCATGGACGTCGTGCGTGCCCTCATAGGTGTTGACCGTTTCCAGGTTCATCAGGTGGCGCATCACCTGGAACTCGCCCGAGATGCCGTTGCCGCCATGCATGTCGCGGGCGGCCCGGGCGATGTCGAGCGCCTTGCCGACATTGTTGCGCTTGACGATCGAGATCATCTCGGGCGCAAACCGGCCGGCGTCGATCAGCCGCCCGACGCGCAGCGATGCCTGGAGGCCGAGCGCGATCTCGGTCTCCATGTCCGCCAGCTTCTTCTGGAAGAGCTGGGTGGCGGCAAGCGGCTTGCCGAACTGGTGCCGGTCGAGGCCATATTGCCGGGCGGCGTGGAAGCAGAATTCGGCGGCGCCGAGCGCACCCCAGCTGATCCCGTAGCGCGCGCGGTTGAGGCAGGAGAAGGGGCCCTTGAGGCCTTCGACTTCGGGCAGCAGCGCGTCTTCGCCCAGTTCGACATCGTCGAGCTGGATCATGCCGGTGATCGAGGCGCGCAGGCTCAGCTTGCCCTCGATCCTGGGCGCGGAGAGGCCCTTCATGCCTTTCTCCAGCACGAAGCCGCGGATCGCGCCGCCATGCGCGTCCGACTTGGCCCAGACGACAAACACGTCGGCGATCGGCGCGTTGGAGATCCAGGTCTTGGTGCCGTTCAGCCGATAGCCGCCGTCGATCCTGGTCGCGCGGGTGCGCATGCCGCCGGGGTCGGAGCCGGCATCGGGCTCGGTCAGGCCGAAGCAGCCGATCCATTCGCCGCTGGCGAGCCTGGGCAGGTAGCGCAGCCGCTGCGCCTCCGAGCCGAAGGCGTGGATCGGGTACATGACCAGGCTCGACTGCACGCTCATCATCGAGCGATAGCCCGAATCCACCCGCTCCACCTCGCGGGCAATCAGGCCATAGGCGACATAGGAAGCGCCGACGCCGCCATAGGCCTCGGGCACCGTCGGGCCCAGCAGGCCCAGCGCACCCATTTCGCGGAAGATCTCGGGGTCGGTGACTTCGCGGTCGAACGCCTCGATCACGCGCGGTGCGAGCCGTGCCTGCGCATAGTCGCGCGCGGTGTCGCGGATCATCCGCTCCTCATCCTCCAGCTGCGCATCGAGCAGCAGGGGATCGGCCCAGTCGAATTTCTGCATGTCAGGGTTCCTCAGGCAGTGGGGACGATCGCGATCGTCTCGATCTCAACCTTGGCTTCGGCCTCGACCAGCGCGGCGACCTCGACCACGGCCATCGCCGGATAGTTGCGGCCGATCAGCTCGCGATACGCCGCGCCGATCTCGTCCAGGCCGGCGAGATATTCGTCGCGGCTGGTGACGTACCAGGTCATGCGCGCGATATGCTCGGGGCCGGCGCCGCCCTCGGCGAGGATCGCCACCGTGTTGACCAGAACCTGGCGGAACTGGCCGGCGAGATCGGAGGCGACGAAACGCTCCTCCGCGTCCCAGCCGACCACGCCGGCGGTGAACACCATCCGGCCGCTGGCGGAAATGCCGTTGGCATAGCCGCGCGGGCGCTTCCAGCCGGGGGGCAACAGGCTCTGATGCACGGTCATTGGCATTCCATTTCAAGGCGTTGGCGATATTCGGCGGGCCAGGGCTGCGACGTGCCGCCGGCAAGCTCGATCAGCACCTGGGTGAGGCGGACCGAGAAGCGCGGCGTACCCTCGCAGGTCACATCCACTTCCAGGTCGATCGAGCTGCGTCCCACCCGGGTGAGCTTCACGGCGAAATCGAGCAGGTCGCCCAGCTTGCTCGGTGCGGCGAAGGTGGCGGCCAGGCTGACGGTGGGCAGGCCAAGGCCGCGGCCCATGTGCATCGCCCGCCGGTCGTCGCCCAGCACGGCCGGGGTCCAGTCCTCCACCGCGGCGTCGCACAGCTCGAGGCAGCGCGGATAGAAGGCGATGCCCGCGGGGTCGCAATGCGCGAAGCGCAGCGGATGGGAGACGCGGAACATCAGCCTGCGCTCTGCGCGAGATGCTGGCGGGCGATGACGATCTTCTGCACTTCCGACGCGCCCTCGTAGATGCGCAGCGCCCGCACTTCGCGGTACAGCGCCTCGACCGGGGCGCCGACGGTGACTCCCAGGCCGCCGAAGATCTGCACCGCCTTGTCGATCACCTGCTGGGCGCTGTCGGTGGCGTGCAGCTTGGCCAGCGCGGCCTCGCGGGTGTTGCGCTGGCCCTGCACGTCGCGCAGCCAGCCGGCGCGGTAGATGAGCAGGGCGGACGTATCGATGTCGAGCACCATCTCGGCGAGCTTCGACTGGGTCACCGGATTGTCGGCGAGCGTGCCGTCGCCGAGCCGCCGGGTGCGGGCACGGGCGGTCGCCTCGTCGAGCGCGCGGCGGGCGAAGCCGAGCGCGGCGGCGCCCACGGTGGTGCGGAAGATGTCGAGCGTCGCCATCGCCGCCGCGAAGCCGCGCCCGGCCTCGCCGAGCAGCGCGTCGGCCGGCAGCGCCATGTCGGCGAATTCGAGCGTGGCGAGCGGGTGGGGGGCGATCACTTCGATCCGCTCGGTGACGCGCAGGCCCGCCGTGTCGGCATCGACGAGGAAGGCGGAGATGCCCTTGGCCCCGGGCGCCTCGCCGGTGCGGGCGAACAGCACGTAGTAATCGGCGATGCCGCCGTTGGAGATATAGGTCTTGGCGCCGTTCACGCGCAAGCCATTGCCGTCGCGCTCGGCCAGCGTCTCCATCGAGGCGACGTCGGAGCCCGAGCCCGGCTCGGTGAGCGCGAAGGCGGCGATCTTCTCGCCCCGCGCCACGGCGGGGAGATAGGCCTGTTTCTGCGCCTCGGTGCCGAATAGCGAGATCGTGCCCGATCCCAGCCCCTGCATCGCGAAGGCGAAGTCGGCCAGCCCCGAATGGCGCGCCAGCGTCTCGCGGATCAGCGCGAGGGAGCGGATGTCGAGCGTCTCGTGCATGCCGCCCCACGCCGCCGGCACGCAGTAGCGCAGCCAGCCGCCCTCGCCGAGCGCACGGACCAGCCGCCGGCATTCGGCATCGACATCGGCGCCGTGATGGCCGGAGAGATTGGCGACGCACCAGGCCTCGAGCGCGTCGGCCAGCTTGCGGTGGCCGTCGTCGAGGAAGGGCCAGTCGAGGAAGCTGCGGTCGGCCATCAATTGCCCTCGAACTCGGGGGTGCGCTTGTCGGCGAAGGCTTCGAAGGCGCGGCGGAAGTCCCTGGTCGCCATGCAGATCGCCTGGGCCTGGGCCTCCATCTCGATCGCGGTCTCGATGCTCACCGCCCATTCGGTGTTGAGCTGGGTCTTGGTGATGCCGTGCGCGAAACTGGGGCCGGTGGCGATGCTGCGGGCCAGCGCCTGGGCTTCGTTCAGCAGCGCGTCGGCCGGTACCAGCCGGTTGTGGAAGCCCCAGCGCTCGCCTTCCTCGGCGGACATCATCCGACCGGTGTAGAGCAGGTCGGCGGCGCGGCCCTGGCCGATGATCCGCGGCAGGATAGCGCAGGCGCCCATGTCGCAGCCGGCCAGGCCCACGCGCGTGAACAGGAAGGCGGTCCTGGCGGCGGGGGTGGCGAGGCGCAGGTCCGATGCCATCGCCATGATCGCGCCGGCGCCGACGCAGATGCCGTCGATCGCCGCGACGATCGGCTGGGGGCAGGCGCGCATCGCCTTGACCAGGTCGCCGGTCATCCGGGTGAAGGCGAGCAGTTCGGGCATCGCCATTTCGGTCAGCGGCCCGATGATCTCATGGACGTCCCCGCCCGAGGAGAAATTGCCGCCTGCGCCGGTGAGCACCACTGCCTTGACCTGCGACGTGTAGACGAGGTCGCGAAAGGTATCGCGCAGCTCGGCATAGCTTTCGAAGGTGAGCGGGTTCTTCCGCTCGGGCCGGTCGAGCGTGATCGTCGCCACGCCCTCGGCGAAATGCCAGCCGAAATGCCGGGCCACGAAGCTGGTCGGATCCATGGTCATTCCTTCTCCCCATCGACAGCGAGCGAGTCCTTGAGCACGCCCAGAAGCTGGTGAAGCTGGCCGCGTTCCTCGCGGCCCAGCCCGGCCAGCATCGCTTCGATCCATGCATGATGCGCCTCGGCGAGCCCGGCGAAGCATTCGCGCCCCAATTGGGTCAGTCGGGCAACCGAGGAGCGGCCGTCGGTGGGCGAGGGCGCGAGGCTCACATAGCGGTCGCGCACCAGCGCCTGGACGACGCCGGTGACATTGCCGTTCGAGACGAGCAGCGCCTGGGAGAGCTGGCCCATCGTCATCCCCTCGGGATGCCGGTCGAGCGCCGCCATCACGTCGAAGCGGGGCAGGGTGATGTCGTATCCGTCGGCAAAGCCGCGCTTCAGCCGCTTCTCGATCACCGTGGTGCAGGTGAGCAGCCGCAGCCACAGCCGCACGCTGCCGCGATCGTCGAGCGCGCCGTCATGCTTTTCGCGCAGGGAGGCGGTGCGAGTCACGTCACTTCTCCCCCGGCGATCGGGATCGCCTGTCCGGTCACCGATCCGCTGGCGGGCAGGCAGAGCCAGACCGCCGCCGCCGCCACTTCCCCGGGCGTGATCAGCCGCTTCTGGGGGTTGTGGCGGGTGAGCTCGGCCAGCGCCTCGGCATGGCTGCGGCCGGTGCGGCCGGCGATGGTCTCGACTGCCCGGGCGACGATATCGGTGTCGGTGAAGCCGGGGCAGAGCGCATTGGCGGTGAGCGGCGTCGCAGCGAACTCGGCGGCGAGTGCGCGCATCAGCCCGATCGCGCCGTGCTTGGAGGCGACATAGGGCGCGGTATAGCCATAGCCCTTCAGCCCGGCGGTGGAGGCGATGGTGACGATCCGCCCGGCCGGTGCCGCGAGCAGGTCCGGCAGCGCGGCCTGGCAGCAATGGAACAGCGCATCGAGATTGGTCGCCATCGTCTCGCGCCACGCCTCGGCGGTCACCCTGGCGAAGGGCGCGCTGGGGGCGATGCCGGCATTGTTGACCAGGATCCCGATCGGGCCGTGCGCGGCGCGGGCGACCTGGAAGGCCGCCTCGATCGACGTCCGGTCGGAGACGTTGGCGGGAACGGTGATCGCGCCGGGAATGGCCGCGGCGACGGTTTCCAGCGGCTCCAGCCGGCGCCCGATCAGCGTCAGCCGCGCGCCTTCCTCGGCGAGTGCGCGGGCGATGGCCGCGCCGATGCCCGATCCCCCGCCGGTGACGACCGCATGGATGTCCTTCAGGCGCATATGGGTCAGCTCCGCGGCGCCGCGCCGGTCTCGGCGGCGCGTTGCAGGTTGCGGGCGAGCTGGCTCATCCCGCCCAGATATTGCGGCGGCACGCGCACGCCGCGATAGCCGTGCTGGGCGGCGGCGCGCAGCGTCCACATCGGATCGATCAGGTGCGGCCGTCCGATCGCGACCAGGTCGGCCCGGCCGGCCGCCAGGATCGAATTGGCGTGGTCGGTCTCGGAGATGTTGCCCACTGCCATGGTCGAGACGCGTGCCTCGTTGCGGATCTTGTCGGCAAAGGGCGTCTGGAACATGCGGCCATAGACGGGCTTGCACTCGGCCCAGGTCTGGCCGGCCGAGACGTCGATCAGGTCGGCGCCCGCTTCGTCGAAGGCGCGGGCGATCGCCACCGCCTCGTCGGGGGTGACGCCCCGGTCGCCCATCCAGTCGGTCGCCGAGATGCGGACGGACATCGGCCGCTCGGCGGGCCAGACGGCGCGCATCGCCGCGAACACTTCGAGCGGGTAGCGCAGGCGGTTCTCCAGGCTGCCGCCATAGCCGTCGGTGCGCGTGTTCTGGAGCGGGGTGATGAAGCTGGAGAGCAGATAGCCGTGCGCGGCGTGCAGCTCGATCATGTCGAAGCCGGCTTCCACCGCCATGCGCGCGGCGGCGACGAACTGGTCGCGCACCATGTCCATATCCGCGCGGGTCATCGGGCGGGGTGAGGCATTGCCTGCGCTCCACGGCACGTCGGAAGCGGCGATGAGCGGCCAGTTGCCGTCGTCCAGCGGCGCGTCCATCCCCTCCCAGCCGATTTTCGTGGAGCCCTTGGCGCCCGAATGGCCGAGCTGGAGGCAGATCTTCGCGCCGCTGTTCGCATGAGCGAAATCGGTGATCCGCCGCCACGCCGCCACATGCTCGGGCGCGTACATGCCGGGGCAGCCGGGGGTGATCCGGCCCTCGGGCGAGACACAGGTCATCTCGGTATAGACCAGCCCCGCGCCGCCCTGGGCGCGGGCACCGTAATGGACCAGGTGGAAGTCGTTCGGGGTGCCCTCGACGGCGGAATACATGGCCATGGGCGAAACCACGATACGGTTCGCCAGCGGCATTTCGCGCAATCTGTACGGCGCGAACATCGGCGGGACCGGTTCGTTGCTCCTTCCGCCCGGCGACTGCGACTGGAACCAGCTTTCGACGCCTTCCAGCCACTCTCGATCGCGCAGGCGGAGATTTTCGTGGCTCACCCGCTGCGAGCGCGTGAGCAGCGAATAGGCGAACTGGATCGGCGCGAAGGGCAGATAGCGGTCGAGCGTTTCGAACCACTCCGTCGAGTTGCGCGCGCTGTTCTGCAGCTTGAGCACCTCGACATTGCGCTCGGCCTGATATTCCTCCAGCGCCTGGGCGCGGCCGAGCCCGGGACGGTTGAGCACCTCGGCCAGCTTGATCGCATCCTCCAGCGCCAGCTTGGTGCCGGATCCGATCGAGAAATGCGCGGTGTGCGCCGCATCGCCGAGCAGGACGAACTTGTCGTGCGACCAGCGGCCGGTGACGATCCGGCGGAAGTTGAGCCAGGCCTGGGGGCCGGGCAGGTGCGTGGCGTTGGACATCAGGCCATGGCCGCCCAACTGCTTCGCGAAGATCTTCTCGCACAGCGCGATCGCCTCGGGCTGGTCCATCGTGTCGAGGCCCAGGCCGTGCCAGGTCGCCGGATCCATCTCGACGATGAAGGTCGAGAGATCGTCGTCGAAGCGATAGGCGTGCGCCCAGACCCAGCCCGCCTCGGTCTCTTCGAAGGCGAAGGTGAAGGCGTCGAACACCTTGCTGGTGCCGAACCAGAAGAACTTGTTCCGGCGCACCTGGATGTCGACGTCGAACCGGTCGGCATGCGCGCCCCGGATGCGGCTGTTGGCGCCGTCGGCGGCGATGACGAGATCGTAATCCGCCCAATCGGCCAGATCCGGCCCCGCCTCGTGCTGGAAATGCAGCACCACGCCCAGTTCGCGGGCGCGCGCCTGCAGGATCGCCAGCAGCCGCTTGCGGCCGATGCCGATGAAGCCGTGCCCAGAGGAACGGATGCACGCGCCATGGATGTGCACGTCGATATCGTCCCAATGGGCGAACTCGCCGCGGATCGTCTCGCCGCTGACGGGATCGTTCGCCATCAGATTCTCGACCGTCTGGTCCGAGAAGACGACGCCCCAGCCGAACGTGTCGTCGGGGCGGTTGCGCTCGAACACATGGATCTCGTGCGCACCGTCGCGCACCTTCATCGAGATGGCGAAATAGAGGCCCGCCGGCCCGCCGCCCACGCATGCGATCTTCATTGACCCGACTCCATCGCGGCGACTCCAGTCCGTCTCAATCTAGCGCCAGGAGCGTAAATGCTTCAAGCCTGAAATTTCAAGCTTGAAATATCATATATCACGCAATTAATCACAGGTATCGGAGTCGTGGGAGGTCTAGGGATGAAGTGGCCGGCACAGCGCCTGACGGGCGGATCGAAGAAGAGCTTCGGCATGTACGACGAAGCGGCGAAGCTGGATGCGGCGGGGGTGGACCTGATCCATCTCGAGTTCGGCCGGCCGCACGCCGACACGCCGGCGCACATCAAGGACGCCGCCAAGGCCGCGCTCGACGCGGGCATCGTCCATTACGGCGATTTCCGCGGCACGCTCTCCTTCCGCCAGGCGCTGGCGGGGAAGCTCGCCGCGTTCAATGGCCTGGATTACGGGGTGGACGAGATACTGGTGTGCAACGGGCTCACCCATGCCTCGTTCGCCGCCTTCATGGCCGCGATCGATCCGGGCGACGAAGTGATCCTGCTCGATCCCTATTACCCCCAGCATATCGGCAAGACCGAGCTGGCCGGCGGCAAGGTGGTGATCGCCGAGCTCGACAAGGCGGACAATTTCGCGATCTCGAAGGAGAAGATCGCCGCCCGGATCACCGACCGCACCCGGATGATCGTGCTGGTCAACCCGGCCAATCCCACCGGCCGCGTCTATAGCCGCGCGGAGCTGCAGCACGTCGCCGACCTGGCGATCGAGCACGACCTGCTGGTGCTGTCCGACGAGGTCTATGAATACATCACCTATGGCAAGGCCGAGCATGTCAGCATCGCCAGCCTGCCCGGCATGCGCGACCGGACGATCACCTGCTTCGCCTTCACCAAGGCCTATTCGATGGACGGCTGGCGGATCGGCTATCTGACCGCCGATGCGAAGCTGATGCCCGCGATCCTGCGCATCACCATGACCGACGTGACTCATGTCAACGTCTTCATCCAGGAAGGCGCCCGCGCCGCCGTGGAGGGGCCGCAGGACGCGATGCTGGCGATGGTCGAGGCGGATCGCCGCAAGCGCGACATCGTCGTCCAGGCACTGAACCAGATGCCCGGCGTCACCTGCGCCGAGCCGGAAGGGACCATCTATGCCTTTCCGGATATCCGCGGCACCGGCCGTTCCTCGCAGGACCTTGCCATGGCGATCCTCAGGCAAGCGCATGTCGTGGTCGAATCCGGCAGCTTCTACGGGCCGGGCGGAGAGGGGCATCTGCGCGTCTGCTTCGGATCGGAATCCGAGGCGCGGGTGGCCGAGGCGATGGAGCGGCTCGGCCGGTTCTTCAACGCGCTTTGAGCGCGTCTAGCCATGGAATTCGGGGAGAGAAGAGGATGAAGAAGCGTCTGGGACTTGCCGCCGCCTTGCTGGCCCTGCCGGCGCTTCCTCTCCTGCTGGCCGGGCCCGCCTGCGCCCAGGCCAAGGCGCAGGCCCCGCAGGGCTATGACGCGCTGCTCGCGCTCTACAGGGAGTTCCGCGCCTTCGTGCCGCCGCCGATGGTGAAGGGCGTGCCCGATTATTCGCCCCAGGCAATGGCGCGCCACTATGCCGGGCTCCAGCGCTTCGAGGCACGGCTGGCGGCGATCGACGACAGCGCATGGCCGATCCCGCAGCGCGTCGATTACATGGTGGCGCTTGCCGAGATGCGCGGGCTGGAGTTCCAGCACCGGGTGATGCAGCCCTGGAAGCGCGACCCGGCCTTCTACAGCACCACCAATCTCGGCTTCGGGCCCAAGATGCACGGCGCCATCGCCATCCCCAGGCTGCCGATCGCAAAGGACGAGGCGGCGGCGCTGGCCGCCCGGCTCGACGCCGTGCCCGAGGCGCTGCGCCAGGCACGGGCGAACCTCACCGATGCGCGCGGCGACCTTGCCCGGCTGGCGATCGTGCAGAAGCAGGTGGAAGTGAACGTCTATGGCGCGCTGGCTGCGGACGCGGCGAAGCGCCAGCCATCGCTCGTCGCCCCGGCGAAGCGCGCCCAGGCGGCGGCCGCGGCGTTCAAGGCGTGGCTGGAGGGCATCGAGGCCGGGCTCCCCGCCTATGGTGGCGTGGGGGCGGAGAATTATGCCTGGTATCTCAGGCATGTGCTGCTGCTGCCCTACACTCCGGAGGAGGTCCGGGTGATCGGCGAGCGCGAATATCAGCGCCAGCTCGCCTTTCTGAAGATCGAGGAGCATCGCGACCGCGCGATCCCGATGCCCGAGCCGGTCAAGACCCGCGCCGAGTTCGACGCCAAGCGCAAGCAGGAGGATGAGGACCTGCTCAAGTTCCTGCGCGACGGCCAGTGGGTGACGATCCCGGACTATGTGAAGCATGATCCGGAGGAGGGGCCGTACGAGTTCCCCTTCGAGAAGGATCCGTCCAGGCCGGGCCTGTTCGATCCGCCGCAGCATCTCCATTTCTTCTTCCAGGCAGAATTCCGCGACGGCCGGCCGCTGCGCGCGCACAATTTGCCCGGCCATGCCTTTGACGAGCTCCAGGCGGCGCGCGACACGCGCCCGGTGCGCGGGCAGCCGCGGCTGTTCTTCGTCAACGGGCTGCGCAACGAAGGCTGGGCCTTCTATCTTGAGGAGTTCCTGATCCAGTCGGGCATGCTGGAGGACCGGCCCAAGGCGCGCGAGATCGACTATATCCTGGGCGCCAAGCGCGCCGCGCGCATCCTGCCCGAGCTGAAGATGCAGGCGAACGAATGGACCTGGAAACAGGCCAATGCCTCGCTGATCGCGCGCACGCCCAAATGGATGCAGCCGGGCGATGCCGTCGCCCAGTTCGACATCGAGCTGTACCTGCGCCAGCCCGGCTATGGCATCGGCTATTACATGGGCAAGGTGGAGCTGGAGAAGCTGCTCGCCGATGTGGCGATGCGCGAAGGCGACGGGTTCGACATCAAGACGTTCCACGATCGCTTCCGCGCGGCGGGCTCGATCCCGATCTCGCTGATCCGCTGGGAAATGACGGGCCGGGACGACGAGATCCGCACCATGCGATAGGCATGGGGCGGGGATGGGCCCAGGCCTTGGCTTGCTCGTTGCCCGATTTCCTTCGTCGGGGCGCCGCCTTGGCATCCCACCGCCTCTTCCGTCATCCCCGCCCTTCCTGTCATCCCCGCGAAGGCGGGGATCCAGGGTAATCCGGGACAATCGAAGCAATCGCGCGCGGGCTCGCCGGAGACGGCAAACCCAGCCTCGCGACCATTGCTCCTGGCCCTGGATCCCCGCCTTCGCGGGGATGACGGAAGAGGCGGGGGGATGACGGGAAGGGCGGGGATGACGGGAAGGGCGGGGATGATGGGAAGGGCGGTGAGGTGACGGGGGAAGGACGGGGATGACAGGGAAGGCGGGCGCAGGGAGGAAAGCGAGATTGGCTTTGGCGCGATATGGCGAATGCGTCCAAGCTTCGACATCCACGCGACGCTAGCCGATGCCAATGGATCGCATCCCGGCCGTCTACATTGTTGCAAGCAAGCGCATCGGCACGCTTTACACCGGCGTCACCTCAGACCTGCCGGGCCGCATCTACCAGCATCGCACCGGCATGCTTGAGGGATTCACCAAGAGACATGGCTGCAAGCGCCTCGTCTGGTTTGAGGTCCATGAAGAAATGGAGCCTGCGATCATCCGCGAGAAGCAGATCAAGAAGTGGAATCGCGACTGGAAGATCAGGCTTGTCGAGGAGAACAACCCGACTTGGCGTGACCTCGCCGAGGACTGGGGTTTCGATCCACTTGAGGACGTTGACGTATAGTCCTTTGTTCCGTTCCTGGCGAATTATCCATCGTCCCGGCCCCTCCGTGATCTCACCGCCTCCCGTCATCCCCGCCTTCGCGGGATGACGGGGGAGAATATGAGCCTCCCGATCCATAGGCTGCCCAGGGCCCGCCCCATGCCCTGGGCAGCCCGCGCGATCAGAAGCGGATGCGGGCGCTCAGGCTGGCGCGGTGGTCCCTGGTGCGCTTGCCGAACTCGCCATCATAGCCGAGCCGCAGCGACAGGTTCTCGTTGCCCACCACGCGCAGCTCCGCGCCGACATGCGCGGCCTGGCGATCCATCAGCGTCGTGATCGTCGCCGGCGCGGCCGAGGCGTTGCCGCCGAGCAAACGGAACGGCGCCGCGATCCGGTCGGTGGTGTTGAACACGCCGCCGCCCGTGATCGCGAAGGTCGCGCTGGTCGGCCCGTTGCCGGCCAGCCGCACGCCCAGGCTCAGTTCGGGCGCGACGGTGCCGATCCACTGCGTATGGGAGAGGCTCTCGACGCCCAGGCCCTCGAGCCCGCGCTCCGCGAAGCCGCCCTGGCGCAGCGCGGTGACGAAGCCGCGCACCGCCGGCCGGGCGAACACCATGCCCTGGCCGAGCACCCAGGCCGCTTCGGCGCTGCCCTGGAGATAGCCGGTGCCCTGGTTGCCGACGCCCTGGCGCGGATCGAAGATGCTCACGCCGCGGCGCAGCTCGGTCCATTGCCAGCCGCCGCTCACCGAGGCGGCGAACTGCGCGCCGCTCGTCCCCGCATAGCGCGCGCCGATGCCGGCATGGACGCCGTCGCCGTCCGAATTGGCGCGCAGCCCGTCGATCCTGGCATTGCCGAGGCTGTCATAGCCGATCGCGCCGCCGATCATCCAGTCGCCGCCCAGCGGCTTCTCGAAGCCGGCGCGGAAGCGGCCGTCGGTATCGCCGCGGACGCTGGCATGCTCGCCGTCGCCGCTGCGCCGGAAGACATGGCCGCCGGCCTGGCTCCACACGCAGCCATCGCCCGCCGGGCCGGCGGGCGTGCCGCAGCCGAACAGGTTGGACGAGAAGTCGCGCGCCGCGCCGAACTGGGTGAGCGAGGCGATCAGATAGGGTTCGGGGTTCAGCTGATCGAAGATCGCGCGATACTGGGCCTCGCTACCGGCCTGGATGTTGCCGAGCAGGGCGAGCAGGCGGCCGATCCCCGCCGAACTGCCCGCCGTCACCGCGCGGTCCATATAGGCACCGAGCGCGCGCTCGTTGCGGTTGAGGAAGGGCTGGCCGAAATTGGTGTCGAAGGCGAGCTGGATGCCGGCGCTGTTGGCCAGCACGCGATAGTCGACCGCCAGCGTGTCGCGGATGGTGAGCCCGTTGTTGGTCGCCGTGCCTGCCGTGGCGAACAGGGTGACCGGGTTCTTGTCCTGCATCCAGGTGAGGATGACGTCGCCGGTGCCGGCCACGCTGGTATTGCCGCTCACATTGACCCGGTCCGACGCATAGGGGCCGAACGCGACGTCGAAGGCCATGTGGCCGGTTGCGCTCTGGGTGAAGTCGCCGTCGAGGTCGACCGTGTTGATGACGCGGGCACCGTAGAGCAGGTTGGTCGCGGGGGTGCCGACGCCGTCCAGGTTGGCGAAGGTGGCGCCGTTCAGCAGGTCGATCGGGGTGCGGCTGGCGGCCAGGCCCATCTGGAAGTCGCCCGCATTGGCGAAGCTGCCGCTCGAACCCGCGCCGTCGCGCAGGTCGATCCGGCTGAAGGCGATGAAGGTGCCGTTCGCGTTGTTGACCAGCGCGTTGGCCCCGCTGCCCAGGTCGACATTGCCGATGATCGTGCCGCTGTTCTCCACTCGGTCGTTGCCCGCGCCGGTGTCGATCGCGAGGCCGGAGACCGCGCTGATCGAGCCGGCGGTGAGCTGGATCAGGTTGGCCGCGCCGCCGGCCAGGCGGATGCCCGCGCCGGTGCCGGCACCGCCGCGCACCAGGTTATTGGCGGTGACCCGGATATTGCCCGCGCCGGTGCTGCCCTGGCTCTGGGCGAAGATGCCGGTCGCGTTCAGGCCGGCCGCGAAGACCGAGCCCGAAAGGCGCAGGTCGATCGCGCCGCCGGCGCCCGTGCCGGTGCCGTTGCCGGCGAATATCCCCTCGACCCAGCCGCCGCCGCCGCCGAGCGACTGCGCCACCACGCCGACCGAATTGGCGCCGAGCACCGCGATGTTGCCGGTCTGGTCGAAGCGGATCGCGCCGCCATTGCCGGTGTTGGCCGCGTTGAAGGCGATGCTGGCGGAATCGACTGCGCCCAGCACCGCGCCGCCGCCGCCGCCGATCGACTGGAGGAACACGCCGTGCGCATGGTTGCCGGCGGTCTGGACGGCGCCGTTGTTCGACACGGTAACGCTGCCGCCATTGCCGCTCGCGCCGCCGCTGCCGCCCAGGGTGACGCTCGCGCTGCCGCCGGTGAGGCGCACTTCGCCGCCGCCCGCGCCGATCGACTGGACGACCAGCGCCGGCGAATAGTCGCCCAGCGTGGCGAAGCCGCCGGCATAGGCGAGGGCGACCGTGCCGCCGTCGAGCCCGGCGCCGCCATTGGCGCCGAGCGTGATGACGGTCGGCGGAACCGCGGGCGGTGCGACCGCCAGCGGATCCGCGCCCGCGCCTGCCAGCCAATAGGCCAGTGCGCGCTGGCTTTCCGGCGAAAGGTTCGCGGTGGGGGCGGTGCCGGGCGCGGTGGAGTCGATGTTCAGCACGCTCGGCGCGGCCGCGGTGGCGCCGGTGCCCAGGGCGATCTCGACGATCGCGGAGCCGCCGCCGCCGCCGATCGACTGGACGATTGCGCCGGGGGCGAACTTGCCGGTGGTGCTGATCGCGCCGGTCATGCCGCGCTGGATCGCGCCGCCCGACGCGCCGGTGGTGCCGTCGGCGCCGAGCGTGATCGAGGCGCCCGCGAAGAAGGACGCCAGTTCGGCGGTGACGTCGATGATGCCGCGACCGCCGCCGCCGCCGATCGACTGGGTCAGTGCGCCGGCGGCACCGTCGCCATTGGTGGTGACGCTGCCCGAATGGCTGCCGGTGATGTCGTCGCCGTCATTGTCGGCGCCGCCCAGGCCGCCCAGCGCCAGCCGGACGCCGATGGGCGCCTGCGGGTCGGTGACCGTCGGGTCGTGGAGCGCGACGATGTCGAGGTCGATGTCGATCGTGCCGCCGCCGCCGCCGATCGCCTGGTTGCTGATGCCGACGCCGTTGCGCCCGCCCGCGCCGATCGTGCCGTTCGAATTCACCGTCACCTTGCCGGCGTTCATGCCGGACGCGCCGTCGGCGCCCGCGCGGGCGACGAGCAGCGGGTTGGGCCGCTGGGTATTGCCGCCGGGGCCGACCACGGGCAGGCCCGGCAGGCCGGTGATGCCGCTGAAGTCGAAACCCAGCGTGCCGCCGCCGCCATTGATGCTCTCGGCGACGATCGCCTGCGAGCCGGCGCCGAGAACGGTGATGTCGCCGGTCTGGTTGACGGTGACTGCGCCGCCGGTGCCGCCGGTGCCGCCGCCGGTGAGGCCGACGATCAGCGCGATCGTGTTCGACAGGGTCAGGCTCGCAGGCTCCGGCGTGAGCGCCACGCCCAGGCCGGCATTGCCGCCGCCGCCGCCGATGCTCTGCGCGACGATGCCGTTCGCCTTGGCGCCGCGGGTGAGGATCGACCCGCTGTTGGTCACGGTGACCGCGCCGCCATTGCCGCCATTGCCGCCCACGCCGCCGATCGCGATCAGCGGCGCCGAAGTGGGGGCGCCGATCAGCAGGCTGCCGGTGAGCGCCATCCCGCCATTGCCGCCGCCGCCGCCGATCGACTGGGCGAGGATGCCGTGGGCGCCTTCGCCCTTGGTCTCGATCGTGCCGGCATTGGTCACGTCGACCACGCCGCCGATATTGCCGCTGCCGCCGACCGCGCCGAAATTGAACCCGAAGGCGACGCTGTCCTTGCCGGAGGAGACGCCGGTCAGCGCCAGGATGGTCGAGCTGTTGCCGCCGCCGCCGCCCAGCGACTGGGCGAAGATGCCATAGGCGCCCTTGCCCTCGGTGAGGATGTCGCCCGAATTGGTGCCGCCGGTGTCGCGGTTGACCACGGTGACCTTGCCGCCCGCGCCGCCGCTGCCGCCATTGCCGCCGATGGTGACGCGGGCGCTGTGGGTCTGCTTGTCCGCACCGGTGGCGCCCACCGCGAGCTGGAGCACCAGGCCCGCATCGCCGCCGCCGCCGCCGATCGAATTGGCGCTGATGCCCGCGGCATCCTCGCCCTTGGTCCAGATCAGGCCCTCGTTGGTGACCGCGACGTCGCCGGCCTTCTCGCCCGTGCCGCCGGCGCCGCCGACATTGACGTTGATCGAGTTGTTGGCGCTCTTGCCCTGGGCACGGAAGTCGATGACCGCGCCGCCGATGCCGCCGCCGCCGCCGATCGACTGGGCGCGGATGCCGAAGGCGCGCGCCCCAGTGGTGGCGATCACGCCGGTGTTGGTCACCGTCACCGTGTCGCCCACGCCGGCGGTGCCGCCGGAGCCGCCCACCGCGATGCCCATGGTGTTCGAGGTGTTGCCGCTGCCCTTGTACTGGAGCGCGATGCTTGCCGCGAAGCCGCCGGTGCCGCCGCCGCCGCCGATCGACTGCGCCAGGATGCCGTCCGCATCGTCGCCGCCGGTGACGATCCGCGCGCTGTTGCCGACATCGACCGTCGAGCTCTTCGAGCCGACGCCGCCGGTGCCGCCCACCGCGACCGTGAGCGCCGCCGTGGTGTTGACCATCACGCCGGTGCCGCTGCCGCCCGCGCCGCCCGATCCGCCGATGCTCTGCGCCCAGATGCCCCGCGATTCGACGCCGCGCGTGGTGAGGTTCGCCGCGTTGACGACGGAGACCGCGCCGCCGGTCGCGCCGACGCCGCCGTCCAGGCCGACGCCGACGCTGCCGGCGAAGCTCTGCGCCGAGGTGCCGCTGCCGGTGCCCACCGTGCCGCCGATCTTGAACGAGCCGCTGTTGCCGCCGCCGCCGCCGACCGACTGGGCGAAGATCGCCGAGGAATAGCCGCCGCTGGTGTCGATCGCGCCCTTGGCGTTCACCGTAACCTCGCCGCCGGTGCCGCCGGTGCCGCCGGACTGGCCGAGGCTCAGCGCGAACTGGTTCTTCGCGCCCGGCACCAGGCCGAAATCGAACGAGGCATTGCCGCCGCCGCCGCCGATCGACTGGGCATGGATGCCGATCGAACGCTCGCCGGTGGTGACGATCGTCCCGTCCTGGCTGACTTCGACATCGCCTGCTTCGCCGCCGATGCCGCCGCGTCCGCCGATGCTCAGGTTGAGCTGGTTGGCATCGCGGGTATAGCCGCCGGCCAGGTTGAAGGTGCCGTTGCCGCCGCCCTTGCTGATCGACTGGGCGAGGATGCCGTCGCTCAGCGCGCCGCTGGTGCCGATGTCGCCGCGATGCCGCAGCGTGACGTCGCCGCCTGCGCCCGCGTCGCCGCCCGCGCCGCCGACATTGACCACCGCCGCGAACGGGCTGTTGCCCGCCGGCGCCAGCGTCACGTCGAGCACCAGGTTGAAGCCGGCATTGCCGCCGCCGCCGCCGATCGACTGTACGGTCATGCCGTTCGATTCGTCGCCGAAAGTGCGGATCAGGCCCGGCGTCTCGGTCTCGATGCCGCCGACCATGGTGTAGCCGCGCGTCACCGTCACGTCGCCGGCATTGCCGCCCGCGCCGCCGGTCCCGCCGATGCCGAGCGCGATCGGCGCGCCCTGGCGCGAGACCGCGCCGGCCACGTCGATGCCGCCCTGGCCGCCGCCGCCGCCGACCGACTGGACGAGGATGCCCGGCGCCTTGCCGACATAGTCGGTCGCCGAAAGCGTGACCGCGCCGCCGGCGCCGGTGGTCACCTTGGTGTTGACCAGCACGTTGCCGTTGCTGGTGAAAGTGACGTCGCCCGCATCGGCGCCGGTGCCGCCGGTGCCGCCCAGGCCCGCGGCGAGCGCGACGCCGGTGAGCTTCGACTTGCCGGCGCCCGCATTGTTGAGCGCCGCCGAGACGTTTAGCCCGCCATCGCCGCCGCCGCCCGCGACCGACTGGACGATGATGCCGGCGGCTTCATAGCCGTCGACCAACACCTGGCCATTCTGGGTGGCGATCACATCGCCGCTGGCATTGCCCGCGCCGCCGAAGCCGCCGATGCCGAAGACCAGCGTCGGCTCCGTGGCGGTGCTATCGGCGGTGATCCCGCCCGAGATGTTGATGCCGCCGGTGCCGCCGCCGCCGCCGACCGACTGGACGAGCAGGCCGCGCGCCTTGGCGCCCTGGGCGAACAGGTCGGCATCGACATTGGCGGTCACCTTGCGGCCCAGGCCGCCATCGCCGCCGAACCCGCCGATCCCGACGGTGAGCTGGCCGTCGAGCGAGATGCCGCCCGAGACGTTGATCCCGCCGATGCCGCCGCTGCCGCCGAGCGACTGGGCAATCACCGCCGAACGCTCGTCGCCCGACGCGACGACCTGCACCCGGTCGGTGCCCGGCGCCTTGACGGTCAGGTCGACCGTGCCGGCATTGCCGCCATCGCCGCCGAACCCGCCGATGCCCAGCGAGGCGACGCGGCTCGCGCTGCTCGAGCCGGGCGAGGTGAGGGCGATCTGGCCGGTGACGTTGAGCCCGCCCTGGCCGCCGCCGCCGCCCACGCTCTGCGCGATCACGCCGTTCGAACCGTTCGCGATCGTGCGATAGGCGGGGAAAGTGAAGTCGAAGCCGAGGAAGTTGATCGTCTGCGCCGCGTGCGCGACCACGCCGCCATTGCCCGTTGCGAGCACGTTGCCGGTCACGCGCGCGGTGACGTTGCCCGCCTCGCCGCCGCCGCCGCCGAAGCCGCCCAGGCCGAAGCCGAACGCGCCGGTGCTGCCGCTGGTGCTGCCCGCGATGCCGCCGGCCACGTTGATGCCGCCGCGGCCGCCGCCGCCGCCGATGCTCTGCGCGACGACGCCGTCGGAATCGGTGCCGCTGGTCACGGTGTCGCCGATGCGGGTGAGATCGACATCGCCGGCCTTGCCGCCATCGCCGCCAAAGCCGCCGATACCGATCGAGGCGGTGCCCGCGGTGCCGGTGGAGAGGGCGATCGCGCCGGAGACATTGATCCCGCCCGCGCCGCCGCCGCCCGCGATGCTCTGTGCCACCACGCCGGCCGAATCGCCGCCACGGGTCCGATAGTCGCCGGTCACGCTGGCGGTGACCTTCTGGCTGATGCCGCCGTCGCCGCCAAAGCCGCCGATGCCGATCGCGGCGCCGATGGAGGTGTTGTTGCCTGCCGAGATCGAGAGCGAGCCGGTGACGTTGAATGCGCCGTTGCCGCCGCCGCCGCCCAGGCTCTGGATCAGCGCGCCGGCCGATTCCGCGCCGCTGGTGGCGACATTGCCCGAAAGCGTGGCGTCGACCGTGGCCGCGTCGCCGCCATCGCCGCCGAAGCCGCCGATGCCGATACCGAGCGTGCCGGTGCCGCCGCTGGAAAGGGCGATGCTGCCGGTAACGTTGAACCCGCCATTGCCGCCGCCGCCGCCGGCCGACTGGATCAGGATCGCGCCGCTGCGCGCGCCGAGCGTCGCGACGTCGCCGGTGAGCGCGGCGGTGACCGCCTTGGCATTCCCACCGCTGTCACCGAAGCCGCCGACGCCCACGCCCAGCGTGCCCGAGCTGCCATTGCCGGCGCTGAGGCTGAGGCCGCCGGTGACGTTGAACGCGCCATTGCCGCCGCTGCCGCCCAGGCTCTGCACGGTGAGGCCCAGCGAATCGTCGCCGCGGGTGCCGATGTCGCTGGTCAGGGCCGCGTCGACCGTGCCCGCGTCGCCGCCCGCGCCGCCGAACCCGCCGACGCCGACCAGCACGTTGCCGGTGAGTTCCTTCGAGACCGCGATGCCGCCGGAGACGTTGAACCCGCCATTGCCGCCGCCGCCGCCGACCGACTGGATCAGCGCGCCGCCCGAGCGCGCGCCGCGCGTGGCGACGTCGCCATTGATGTTGGCGATCACTGCTTCGGCATTGCCTGCGGTGGCGCCGGCGCCGCCGATGCCGACGCCGATATTGCCGGCGCCGCTCTTCGAGCCGGCAATGCCGCCGGTGACGTTGAACGCGCCGTTGCCGCCGCCGCCGCCCAGGCTCTGCGCCACGATGCCGCGGGCGTCGTCGCCCTCGGTGGAGACCGCGACCAGCGTATCGCCGGTGTCGGCAACGCCCTGGTTCACGTTGAGCGTGACGGCCTTGCCGTCGCCGCCGCTGCCGCCCGCGCCGCCCAGGCCGATGCCGAGCGTGCCGGCGCCGTCCTTGGCCACCGCGATGCCGCCCGAGACGTTGAACGCGCCCGCGCCGCCGCCGCCGCCGACGCTCTGCGCCAGGATGCCGTCGCTCTTGTCGCCCGCGGTCGCGGTGGTGCCGGTCACGTCGAGCTTGACGATGCCCGCGTCGCCCCCAGTGCCGCCCGAACCGCCGATGCCGATATTGATCGCACCGGCGATGGTGCCCGAAATGCCGATGCCGCCCGAGACGTTGAAGCCGCCGGTGCCGCCGCCGCCGCCCAGGCTCTGCGCGGTGATCGCGGTCGACTGGTCGCCAAGGGTGACGACATTGCCGGTCACCGTCGCGCCGACGCGCATGGCGTTGCCGCCGCCGCCGCCCGAGCCGCCCAGGCCGACCGAGAGCGCGCCCGCGGCGGTGCCGCCGAAGCTCACCCCGCCTGCGACGTTGAACCCACCCGCGCCGCCGCCGCCGCCGGCGCTCTGCGCGAGGAAGCCGCCCGACTGGTTGCCCTCGGTCAGGATCGATACGGCGCTCGCATCGACTTCGCCGCCATTGCCGGCCCCGCCGCCGGAACCGCCCAGGCCGATATTGACTGCCGCGCCATAGCTGCCCGAACCGCCGATGCTGCCCGAGACGTTGAATCCGCCGACGCCGCCGCCGCCGCCGTTCGACTGGACCACCACGCCGCGCGACTGGTCGCCGAGCGTGTGGACCGCGCCCAGCGCGGTGCCGGTGGCGTGCAGGGCATTGCCGCCGGTGCCGCCCGCGCCGCCCAGGCCGACGGACAGGCCTCCGCCGAAGGTCGCGCTGCCTGCGATCGATCCGGAGATGTTGAACCCGCCCGAACCGCCGCCGCCGCCCAGGCTCTGGACGAGCAGGCCGTCGGACTGGTCGCCCGAAGTATAGATCGTGCCCGCCGCGGTGCCGGTGACGTCGCCGCCGCCGCCGCCGCCCGCGCCGGCGCCGCCCAGACCGACCGATATGCCGCCGGCATAGGAGCCGCTGCCCGAGATCGAGCCCGCGATGTTGAACCCGCCATTGCCGCCGCCGCCGCCGGCCGACTGGATCAGTACGCCGGTGGCGCGGTCGCCGGTGGTCTGGACGTTGCCGCCGACGCGCCCGGTCACCTTGCCGCCGTCGCCGCCGCCGCCGCCCGCGCCGCCGATGCCCACCGCGACGCCCACGCTGGTGGTGCCCGCGAAGCTTACCGCGCCCGAGACGTTGAAGCCCCCCGAGCCGCCGGCGCCGCCGACCGACTGGATCACCGCGCCGCCGGCATCGTCGCCGCCGGTGGAGATCGTGCCGTCGAAATCGGTGTCGACCACGCCGCCATTGCCGGCATTGGCGCCCTTGCCGCCGATGCCGACGGCGAAGGAGACCGCGCCGCCGCCGCCCGCCGCGACTGCCGCCGAGACGTTGAACCCGCCATTGCCGCCGCCGCCGCCGACCGACTGGGTGAGCAGGCCGGTCGAGAAATCGCCATCGGTCTGGATCGCGCCGCCCGAATGGACTTCGACCAGGCCGCCATTGCCGCCGGTGCCGCCCGATCCGCCGATGCCGAGCGAGATCGATGCGCCGAGCGCCGGCCCCGCCGCGGCGGCGACCGAGACGGTGAAGCCGCCGGCGCCGCCGCCGCCGCCGACCGACTGGGCGAGGATGCCCTGCGCATTGTCGCCGGTGGTGAGGATCACCGCGTCGCCGTCGAGCGTGACGTGGCCGCCGGTGCCGCCGGTCCCGCCGCTGCCGCCGATCGCCACGCTGGCGCCGCCGAAGAAGCCGCCGGTCGCCTGGACCGCGAAGCCGCCATTGCCGCCGCCGCCGCCGATCGACTGGAGCTGGATGCCCCGCGAGCGGTCGCCGCTGGTCGCGATGAACGGATCGAGCTGAGTCGGCACGCCGCCGATCGTCACCGAGCGGGGGGTGAGGTTGACGTCGACGGTGCCGCCATTGCCGCCCGCCGACCCGGCGCCGCCGATCGCGACGCCGACGAACGCGCTCAGCGACGCGCTCGCGCCGCCATTGCCGCCGCCGCCGCCGATCGACTGGGCGAAGATGCCGTTCGAATCATTGCCGCCGGTGCCGATATTGCCGCTGTGGTTGACGGTGACGATGCCGGCATTGCCGCCGCTCGCGCCCTTGCCGCCGATGGTGAGCAGCACGCCGCCGGTGGTGCCGCCGTCGCCGCCGCCGCCGCCCACCGACTGGGCGAAGATCGCCGTGGCATTGTTGCGCAACGTGGTGACGCTGCCGGTGTTGGTGATGGTCACCGTGCCGCCGGTGCTCGCCGCCGAGCCGTTGCCGCCGATGGTGACCAGGCCGCCGCTGTCGCCGCCCTTGCCGCCGCCGCCGCCCACCGACTGGGCGAAGATGCCGCGGGCGCCGTCGCCTTCGGTGCGGACCGTGCCGGCGTTGCCGACCGTGACCATGCCGCCATTGCCGCCGGTGCCGCCCGTCCCGCCGAGCGCGACCACGCCGCCCGAGCCCGAGCCCGCGCCGCCGCCGCCGCCCACCGATTGCACGAACACTGCGTCGGCGCCCTTGCCGGTGGTGACGACGCTGCCGGTTGCGGCGATGCTGGCCGAGGCGCTGCCCGCCAGGCCGCCGCCGGTGCCGCTGCCGCCGATCGAGACGAGGCCGCCGGTGCCCTCGGCCGAGCCGCCGCCGCCGCCCACGGACTGGACGAACACGCCGCGCGCGTCGACGCCGCCGGTGCGGACCGAGCCGGCGATGGTGGCGCTCGCCGCGCCGCCGGTGCCGCCGGACCCGCCCTTGCCGCCGACCGCGACCGCGCCGCCCGAGGCGCCGCCCGCACCGCCGCCGCCGCCGACCGATTCGACGAACACGCCATGCGCATTGGCGCCGCCGGTGGTGATGGTCGCGCCTGCCTCGACCAGGACCGAAGCGATGCCGCCATTGCCCGCCGTGCTGCCGTCCGATCCGAAGGCGACCAGGCCGCCCGAGCCGCCCGCCGAGCCGCCGCCGCCGCCGATCGACTGGGCGAAGACGCCATAGGCGCCGCTCTTGGTGGTGGTGACTTCGGCTCCGGCGCGCACGTTGATCGTGGCGTTGCCGCCATTGCCGCCATTGCCGGCGGTGCCGCCGAACGTGGCGATGCCGCCGGTGCCGCCGACATTGCCGCCGGTGCCGCCGATCGACTGGGCCTGGATGCCGATCGCATCGACGCCCGAGGTACGGACGATGCCGCTATGCTCGACGGTGACGTTGCCGCCGTCGCCGCCAACGCTGCCCGAACCGGGATTGCCGACGATGCCGTAGCTGCCGCCGCTGGTGCCGGCATTGCCGCCCAGGCTCTGCGCCAGAATGCCGATCGCGCCGGTGTTGGTGGTCTGGATCTGGCCGGAATTGTTGACGGTGACGGTGCCGCCCTGCGCCGCCGGGCCCGAGGCGCCGCCGCCCGAGAACAGATAGCCGGTGCCGCCGGTGCCGCCGCGCCCGGCGACGCTCTGCGCGAGGATGCCGTAGCTGCGCACGCCCGAGGTGCTGACGGTCACGCTCGAGGTCAGGCTGACATTGCCGCCGCGGCCCGCGCCGCCGCCGGCGCCGCCACGGACATTGCCGGCGCCGTCGCCGCCATTGCCGCCATTGCCGCCCGCGCTGATCGCCGCGATGCCCGGGAGGTTGTCCGAGATGGTGGTGATGTTGCCGTTGTTGGCGGGAGTCACCGTCGCGGTGATGTCCGGCCCGTTGGCGCCGGCGCCGCCGGCCGAGGCATTGGCGCCGATGGTGAAGCAGCCGCCGAAGATGCAGATCCGGACGCCGGCACCGAAGCTGCCATTGCCGCCGTTCGCGCCGCGCTGGACGTTCGAATATTGATGGACGTCGCCCGCCGCGGCCGGGAAGGTGAAGCCCGAGCTCGTCGTTCCGGTCGATCCGTTGCCCTGCGGTGGCGGCGCCGAGCCGACGCCCGCGCTGACATCGGTGACGATCGGCGTGGTGACCGTGCCGCCGCCGCTCTTGTCGAGCGTGACGCCGGTGACCTGGCCCGATGTCAGCTGAACCGCGCTCACCGTATAGGTGATGTTGGTGTTGGTGTCGGTGAAGGTCTGGCCCACGGTGTTGGCGAGCAGGATCGTATTGTTCTGGTCGGTGCGGACCAGCGCGGCGTTGATCACTTCGACGACGCGTTCGTCGGCATCGGTCACCGGGTTGTGCACCAGGTCGCCCACCGCGACGACGGGCAGGGGAGGCGGCGTGGGCATCGGCGCCATCATCGCCTTGGTGAGCGCCATGCGCGACACGCTGGTATTGGCGGCGGCGGTGGTCGCCCAGGCGGCGGTGCCCATGGCGAGCAGCAGGCCGATGCGCTTCAGGTGCCGGGCGAGCGTGCCGAACAGCTTGCGGTCGGCCTGGCGCGGACGGCGCGGGGCGCCGGCACCGGCAATGCGATCCCGCAGCCGCTCGAGCGCATGCGACAGCGCCGCCGATCGATCGGCGAGCAGCGAGAGGACGGCGCCGATTTCCGAAATGAAGTCCGATCGCTGGATGCGGGTCAGCCGATCGGCATCGACTGCGTCGCCCGTCGCATCCACCAGCGCCGCGAGCCGCGCGAGCCGCACAGCATCCGTTCGCCGAACCATCGTAATTCCCCCGAAATACCTGTGAGTCGAACTTGGACCATATCATGCTGAACAAGTAATTACCCTTGTTCGGACATGGTTTCCGTAGCGGCATCTGTCCCGTATCCGAGCAGTCGAAGCATGGCACGCCGACCGTGATCGGCCGGTTTCACGAGCGGCGATGGACGCGTGTGTCCGATTTGTTTCCCAAACGGCCGGCGCAGTTGGGGGCGTGGCGGCCGTTGCTCCTGGCTCGTGCCGGGGACTGTGCTTCATCTGGGAAGGGGGCGGGGAAGGCGAGGGGCGCTCCCTCCCGGCGGGGGGTCCCTTCGCTCCGTTCGCAGCGGCGATCCGGGGCGGAAGCCGCGGGTCGAACCGAAAAAATGCGAAGATCGGAAAAAAGTGCATTTTTCGGGTTGACGGGAATCGGTCGGGCACATAGATGGCGCCCTCCCGGCAACGAGGCGCTCGCCTCTCTGCTCCAACCGGTCCTCCGGTTCGGGACGTTCACAAATCGGTTGCGGCACTTCGGTGCTGCCGACTGGGGCCCTTCAAGGGATGTTCGAAGCGTCGCTTCGAGCAGGAACGTGCTCTTTGACATAGTGATTTAGATGAAGGGACATGTGGGCGGCGGCCCTGGGTTCTGGCGGCTTCTAGGCGTCGGATACTCAGATAAAGTCAAGC
>NZ_JAASQV010000002.1 GCF_011761945.1 Sphingomonas leidyi | reverse complement strand
GGTTCGTCTGCGCCGCGTCCTTCGGCATGTTCTCGAGAACGGTGGCGACGGCTGCTTCGAGCGCGATCGTGATCTTCGACATTGCGTATCCCCTGCTGCGGCAGCGCCCCGGCTGCTGCTGTCGTGCGGGGAATATGAACGGGGGCAAGGGGCCCGCCAATTTGGCGGGAACCCTTATGGTAATCGCACCTTACGGATGAATCCGGGCCCGGCGCGTCGACGATTCGTTAACCATGGCCGCGACTCGCGCGCTCAAGCGAACACCTCTTCGAGGAAATTGGCCATCGCCTGCCAGCTGCGGCGGTCGGCCTTGGGCTCGTAGACCACGCCTGGCACCGTGGACGTCTTGCGGTCCCGATCGGTGAAGGCATGGCCGGCATGGCCATAGGCATGGATCTGCCAGTCGGCGCCCGATTCGGTCAGCTCCCGGGCCAGCGCCACGGTCTTCTCGGGCGGCGCGATCGGATCTTCCCAGCCATGGCAGACGAGCAGCCTGGCCGCGATCGGCGCGACATTGGCATAGTCGGGGCGGTCGTAGACGCCGTGGAACGAGACGCCGCCGAGGATCGGCAGCCCCGCCCGCGCCATGTCGAGCACGCACTTGCCGCCGAAGCAGAAGCCGATCGCGGCCAGCCTGGCGGGATCGACCCGGTCGAAACCGGCCAGCGCTTCCAGCGAAGCCGCCAGCCGGGCGCGCAGCAGCGCCCGGTCGGCGTTGAGCGCATCCATATATTCGTTGCGGTTGGGCGAGGCGTGAGTCACGCGCTTGCCCTGGCCGTAAATGTCGGCCGCCAGCGCGACATAGCCGAGCTTGGCGAGGTTCTCGGCATGGACGTTGTCGGCTTCCTTCTGGCCGAGCACATTGGGCAGGACCAGCACGCCCGGGCGCAGCGTCGTCACTTCGTCCTCATAGGCGACCACGCCCTCGAAGGGGCCGCCGGGACCGTGATATGCCAGAGTCTGCCGAACGATCGCCATCGCCTGTCTCCCTTGTCCCCGCCGCTCCCGCCGCTAAGGACGCTCGCAACCGGTTGCAAGGAGTTCGCATGCCCAAGCTCGTCCTGATCCGCCACGGCCAGTCGGCCTGGAACCTCGAAAACCGCTTCACCGGCTGGTGGGACGTCGACCTGACCGAGCAGGGCGTGCAGGAAGCGGCGGCCGCCGGCACGCTGATGAAGGAGAAGGGGCTCGACTTCGACCTGTGCTTCACCAGCTTCCAGAGCCGCGCGATCAAGACGCTGCACCTGGCGCTCGAAGCGATGGGACGCCTCTGGCTGCCCGAGGAGAAGAGCTGGAAGCTGAACGAGCGCCATTATGGCGGCCTGACCGGGCTGAACAAGGCGGAGACCGCGGCGCTGCATGGCGACGAGCAGGTGAAGGTCTGGCGCCGCAGCTTCGACGTGCCGCCGCCGCTCCCCGAAGCGGGCTCGCCCTGGGATCTGGCCAGGGACGCGCGCTATCGCGGCGTGGCGATCCCGCAGACCGAGAGCCTGAAGGACACGATCGCGCGCGTGCTGCCCTATTGGGAGGAACGGATCGCCCCCGAGCTCAAGGCCGGCAAGCGCGTGCTGATCGCCGCGCACGGCAACTCGCTGCGCGCGCTGGTGAAGCATCTCTCGGGCATTCCCGACGACGAGATCGTGAACCTGGAAATCCCGACCGGCCAGCCGATCGTCTATGAACTGGACGACGCGCTCAATGCGCTGGATCGCTACTATCTCAGCGAGCGGTGACGAGGGTGCGGCGCGTCCGCAGGATGTGGACGCGCTGCATATGGCCCGGAACGTAGCGCGCCAGAGCGCAGACATAGAATTCGCCCCAAAGGCGATTCCCGAACGGCCGACCGCTCCAGAACCGTCGGATTGCCGGCGGCACCCGCTCGTCGCCATCGTGCAGGTTCAGCACGTGCTTCGTGCCACGGACCCAGAGCCGGTTGATGCCGCTGCCATTCGCCACGTAGAAGCCGCCCCGCACCCATTGGCATTGCCCGATCCGTGTCGGAAAGGGGGTTTGGCCGGCGGCGAGCAGGGCGAGAGCGAACAGCATCGGCCGATGCTATTATGGCGAGGCCGGTTCTTCCAGCGGGGATGGGTTGCCCTCCCCGCCCCTCCCCTCTAGGAACGCGCCTTCCACACGAGACGGGGCAAGACGTGGCACCTCTGGTCGGCATCATCATGGGCAGCACTTCCGACTGGGAGACGATGCACCACGCCGCCAAGGTGCTCGAGAAGCTCGGCGTGCCGCACGAGACCAAGGTCGTCTCGGCGCATCGCACCCCGCAACGGCTCTACGACTATGCCACCGGCGCGGCCGGGCGCGGCCTCAAGGTGATCGTCGCCGGGGCCGGCGGCGCGGCGCACCTGCCCGGCATGGCCGCTTCGATGACGCACTTGCCGGTGCTCGGCGTGCCGGTGGAATCCAAGGCGCTCAAGGGCATGGACAGCCTGCTCTCGATCGCCCAGATGCCCGGCGGCATCCCCGTGGGCACGCTGGCGATCGGCAAGGCCGGCGCGATCAATGCCGGGCTGCTCGCCGCCGCGATCCTGGCGACTTCGGACGAAGCGCTCAGCCAGCGCCTCCAGGCGTGGCGCGCGGCACAGACCGAGAGCGTGGCGACCGATCCCGAATGAGCGACGCGCTGCCCCCCGGATCGACGATCGGCATCCTGGGCGGGGGCCAGCTCGGCCGCATGCTCGCCGTCGCCGCCGCGCAGCTGGGCTATCGCACCCATGTGCTCGCGCCCGACGAAGAGAGCGTCGCCGCGCAGACTGCCTCCAGCTACACGCGCGCCGACTATCACAGCCGCATCGTGCTCGACGAGCTCGCCGCCCAGTGCGACGTGATCACCTATGAGTTCGAGAATATCGCGATCGGGCCGGTGGAGTTCCTCGCCGGCAAGGTGCCGGTGCGCCCCGGCGCGCAGAGCCTGTCGATCGCGCAGGACCGGGCGCGCGAGAAGGCGTTCGTCGCCGCGCTGGGCGGGCGGACCGCGCCCTGGGCGCTGGTCGAGACCCGCGCGCAGCTCGACGCCGCCATCGCCGAGATCGGTGCGCCGTCGATCCTGAAGACGCTGCGCCTGGGCTATGACGGCAAGGGCCAGGTGCGCATCCGCGACGCGGCCGAGGCGGCTTCGGCCTGGGAGGAGATCGGCGAGCGGCCGGCGATCCTCGAAGGCTTTGTGACGTTCAGCCACGAATTCTCGATCATCACGGTGCGCGGCGTCGACGGATCGCTGGCCAGCTATCCGCCGCCCTGGAACGAGCACAAGGACGGCATCCTCGACAAGTCGACCGTGCCCGCCCCCGCCGAGATCGCACGCCACTGGACCGAGGCGGCGGCGCTCGCCGGCCGGGTGGCCGAGGCGCTGGGCCATGTCGGCGTGCTGACGCTGGAATTCTTCGCGACCGACGACGGGCCGGTGTTCAACGAAATGGCGCCGCGCGTGCACAATTCGGGGCATTGGACGATCGAAGGCGCCGAATGCTCGCAGTTCGAGAACCATATCCGCGCGATCTGCGGGCTGCCGCTCGGCAGCACCGGGCTCACCGGCACGGGCATCGAGATGGAGAACCTGATCGGCGCGGATGCCGATCGCTGGCCCGAGCTGCTCGCCGAGCCGGGCACGCACCTCCACCTCTATGGCAAGGGCGATGCCCGGCCGGGGCGGAAGATGGGCCATGTCACACGAGTGAAGCGGGCATAGCCCCTCCCCTCCCTGCAAGGGGGAGTTCAGGTCAGTGCTTCTTCCGCGGCACCAGATGGATCGCTCCCACGATCGCCGCGCCGACGATCAGGCCGCAGATGCCCGCACCGATCGCGCCGACCAGCCATTCGACGAATCCGCCCGCGAACGGCACCGCATGGCCGGCTGCTTCGGCAAGGTGATGGACGAAATGCGGAATCGCATTCAGCCCGAACGCCTCGAATCCATGGAGCAGAATGCCGCCGCCGACCCAGACCATCGCCGCCACGCCGATGTGCGACAGCGCCTGGAGCAGCACCGGCATCGCCTGGACCAGCAGCCTGCCCGTGCGCTGCGCGATCGCCGAGGGGCGCTTGCTCAGGTGCAGCCCGATATCGTCCATCTTCACGATCAGCGCGACCACGCCATAGACGCCGATCGTGATCGCGACCGCAACCGCCGCCAGCGCCGCCGCGCGCATGCCGAACGACGCATCGGGCAACTCGGCCAGCGCGATCGCCATGATCTCCGCCGACAGGATGAAATCGGTGCGCACCGCGCCGGCGACCTGGCGCCTCTCCAGCTCGGCCGGCGTATCGATCCCGGCGACTTCCGCCTCGGCATGATGGCCGGCCAGCGCCTCGACGATCTTCTCCGCCGCCTCGAAGCACAGATAGGAGCCGCCGAGCATCAGCAGCGGCGTCACCGCCCAGGGCGCGAAGGCGCTGAGCGCTAGCGCGACCGGCAGGATGAAGAGCAGCTTGTTGCGGAGCGACCCGAGCGTGATCTTCCAGATGATCGGCAGCTCGCGATCCGGCGTGAGGCCGACGACATAGCGCGGCGTGACCGCGGCATCGTCGATCACCACTCCTGCCGCCTTGGTGCCGGCGCGCCCCGCGGCTCCCGCCACGTCGTCCAGCGAGGCCGCCGCCAGCTTGGCGAGCGCGGCAACGTCATCCAGCAATGCGACCAGACCGCCCGGCATGTATCCCCCTTTGTGAACTGGCGTTCAGCCCATAGCGAAGCCGCGGTGCGGCGCAACGCGCTGGCCTGCACCTTTTCTCCTAATCCCCCGCATCGGGACTGCTGATCCGCTTGCGAAACGAGAGGCCCGGCCGGTTCCTCCGTCCTGCTCTGGTGCGCTCGCGAGGTGCCGGTTCGGGAAGGCGCGGGGCTGCCGCCCGGCGGCACTGCGTCTTGCGGAAGCGGGGGTAACGGTTCGCCCCCGCTTCCGCACTTCCCCGCAAAATGAAACGCCCGCCCCGCATGGTGCGGGACGGGCGCTCCGATCAGCTTGGGTTGCGTGCCGTCAGGCGCGCGTGCCGGTGAGCGGGAAAGCGCCGAACGCGCCCGCCGTGACGGTGCCGGTCATCGCGTCGCCGTCCACGGTCGCCTCGCCGGTGAGCGTCATCGGCATGGGGACCGACACGTCCATCGTCCAGGTCAGCTTGTCGCCATCGGTCTTGCCGTCCTTGGCTTCGGCATTGCCCATCGCGCCGGCGAAGGTGCCGGTGAAGGTGTCGCCGTCGCTCGTCACGGTGAACACTGCCGCCTGGTCGCCCAGCGGCGACTTCACGACCGTGTTCCAGCTGCCGTCCACATTCGCCATGAGAACTCTCCTGATTAATTGGCCGCCGGCTTGGTGCTTGCCAGCGACGCTGCGGGGACCACCTCGACGGGCAGGCCGATGCTGTCAAGCTGCGGCCGGACCTTCGCGGCATCGCCGACGACCACGAAAACGAACTTGTTCGGGTCGAGAGCCGCGCGTGCCGCAGCGTCAAGCTGGGGTATGGCGAGCATCCGATATTTTTGTGCGATGGTGCTGAAATAATCGTCCGGACGGCGGCGCAGGTCGTTCTGCTGCATCGCGTTGAGCACGGCGTCCGATGTCTCGAAGCGGCCGGGCAGCTCGCGAGTCGAGCCATTGACTTCGCGCGTCAGCTCCTCGGGCGTCACGCCCTTGGTGGTCAGGAAGTCGCGCACCTGCTGCTGGATCGCCTTGATCGAATCGCCCGTCCTGTCCGCCTGGACCGGAGCGCTGATCGTATAGGGCACGGCGTGCTCCAGGAAGGAATAGCCGCCGCCCGCGCCATAGGACCAGTGCTTGGCCTCGCGCAGGTCCATGTTGATGCGCGAGAGGAAGCCCGAGCCGAGCGCCTGGTTGGCGGTGGTCACCGCCAGCGTGTCCGAGAAGGGATCGACGCCGGTCAGCTGCGCCGCGACGATCTGCGACTGCGGCGAATTGGGCCGGTCGATCAGGATGATCCGGGGCGTCATCGCCTGGGCCGAGGGTGCGAAGGCCTTGGCGCCGGCCGGCCCCTCGCTCTTCCAGCCGCCGAAGCGCGTCTCGAGCGCGGCCTTGATCTCGGCGAGCGGACGGTCGCTGACGACGAAGATCTTGGCCTTGTCCGGACGGATCCAGGCATTGTGCCAGGCGACCAGATCGTCGCGCGTGATCGTCTTCACGACCGCCGGATCGCCCGAGCCGGCGCCGAGCTTGGCATAGGGGCTGCCCGCCCCGTAGAGCACGCGCGGCACCATGCGGCCGGACAGGCCAGTCGGGCTGGTCAGCTCCTGCGCGATGCCAGCGAGCATCTGGCCCCGCACGCGCTCGATCTCGGCCGGCACGAAGGCGGGCCGCTCCACCACATCGGCGAACAGGTCGAGCGCACCGGCCAGGTTGGGGCTCGGCGCATCGACGCCCAGATAGGTGCGATCGGCCGAGCTGCCCGAGCCGATGGTCGCGCCCAGCCGCTCGCGCGCTTCGGCGAGCGCCGTCGAATCGAGGCTGGTCGTGCCTTCGTCCATCATGTTGAGCGTCAGGCGCTGGGTGCCGAGCTTGCCCGCAGGATCGGCGGCGACGCCGGCATCGAAACTCATCTCGATCTGGGTGACCGGCACGGCATTGCGATGGGCATAGACCAGCTCGATGCCGTTCGAGAGCCGGGTGCGCTCCACCTTGGGGAAGACGAGATCGCCGATCGGGGCGACGGCGGGCAGTGCGCCACGGGTGCCCTTCACCGGCTCGGCCTTGGCGCCTTCGGCCGGCTTCGCGGCGACGGCGGTCGCTTCCTGATAGGCCTCCCGCTGGCCAGGCACGACCATCACGGTGAGTGCGGGCCGGTTGAGCCACTTGTTCGCCGCCGCGGTCACTTCGGCCGGCGTGACCCGTGCCATCGCTTCCAGCTCCTTCCTGAAGTGGAGCGGGTCGCCCGAATAGAGCTCGCCCGACGCGAGCGCCACGGCCTTGCCGCCAAAACCGCCGACCGATTCCAGCCCCGCGATGCGGCCGGAGACATTGGTGGTGGCGACGCGCTTCACTTCGTCCGCGGTCGGCCCGTTCTTGAGGAGATCGGCCAGGATCTCGTCGAGGCGCTTCGATACCACCGCCGGATCGACGCCGGGCTTCACCACCGCCTGGACCATGAAGATGCCGATCTGCGCCAGCGACTGGACGTTGCTCGACACCTGGACGGCGGTCTTGTCCTTGCGGACCAGTTCATTGTCGAGCCGCGAGCTGGCGAGGCCGCCCAGCACCGAGGCGAAGACGTTGAGCGCCGTCGCATCCTTGTCGTTCAGCCCGGGCACCGCCCAGCTGCGCAGGATGAGGGTGGCGGCGACGCTGTCCTTGATCGTCACCGTCTTGGGTGCGGCCAGCGTCGGCACCGTGACCTGCGGCAGCACGCTCTTCGGACCGGCCGGGATCGCGCCGAAATATTTCTCGACCAGCGGCCGGGCTTCCTTGACGTCGACATCGCCGGCGAGGACGAGGATCGCGTTGTTCGGGCCGTAATGCGCGCGGAACCAGTTCTTGACGTCGTCGAGGCTCGCGGCATCGAGATCGGCCATCGAACCGATCACGTTATGGCCATAGGGCGTGCTGCCGAGCAGTTCCTCGAGCACCTTGTAGAAGACCAGGCCATAGGGCTGGTTGTCGCCCTGGCGCTTCTCGTTCTGGACGACGCCGCGCTGCTCGTCGAGCACGTCCTGGGTGATCGCGCCGAGCAGATAGCCCATGCGGTCGCTCTCGAGGAACAGCGCGCGATCGAGCGCCGGGCGCGGCACGGTCTCGAAATAATTGGTGCGATCGAAGCTGGTGGTGCCGTTGAAATCGGTGGCGCCGACCTGCTTGAGCGGCTCGAAGAAATCGCCCGGAGCATTCTCCGAGCCGTTGAACATCAGATGCTCGAACAGGTGCGCGAAGCCGGTCTTGCCGGCGGGTTCGTGCTTCGAGCCGACATCGTACCAGGTCGACACCGCGACGATCGGCGCCTTGCGATCGGTATGGACCAGCACGCGCAGGCCGTTCGGAAGCGTGAAGCCCTCATAGGGGATGTCGATCTTCTTCACGAGCTCGGCCACCGGAACCGGCTTGGTCTGTGCCGGGGCGGCAGCGGCGGCGGCGGGCGCCTGCTGGGCGAATACGGGCACGGCAGCGCCAATCGCCAGCGCGCAGATCGACGCGCCGCAAAGCATCCGGAACGATTTCATGTAGCTGTTTCCCCGAGAGACAAGAGAGAGGGCGAGCATAGCGCCGGGCAGGCCCGCCGCAAGCCGGTTGCACCCGCATTCATTTGCTCTAGCCTGCGGAAAACTGCGCCATTCCGGGGAGAAATCCGTGCACCGCAAATCGTTTCTCATCGCGCTGGCGCTCGCCCTGGCACCGGCCGCGGCATGGGCGCAGGCGGGGACCGGGGAACCTGCGTTCAGCCCCGACGAAGTGCGCGCGCATGTCGAGTTCCTCGCCGACGACCTGCTCGGCGGGCGCGACAACGGGACCCAGGGGTTCGAGATCGCGGCACGCTATGTCTCCAGCCGCTTCGACGCGATGGGATTCAAGCCCGGCGGGACGCAAGGCTGGTACCAGCCGGTCAACATCGCGGACTATGTGCTCGACGTCGGGAAGCCGGCCTCGCTCGCGGTTGGCGCGAAACGGTTCGCCAGCGGCCAGGACGTGCTGTTCGGTCCGAGCCCGCTCCACGGCAACGAGACCCAGACCCTCACCGCCGACGCGGTGTTCGTCGGCCATGGTCGCGAGGCCGACTATGCCGGTGTCGACGCGACCGGCAAGTTCGTCGTCACGCTGCTCGGCAATCCGCCGGGCATCGAACCCGGCAAGCTCGACAAGGCCGCAGTCGCCGGCAGGCACGGCGCGCTCGGCCTGATCTATCTCGTCACGCCGGACAATCTGAAGGACGCCTTCCCCTGGGCGCAGGCCGTCACCTATTTCCAGGGCCCGCAGACCAACTGGCTGAGCCCGGACGGCTTCCCCAGGGGCGAGAATCCCGGGCTCAGGATCGGCGCCTATGTGAAGGGCGCCGCCGCCGAGGCGTTGTTCAAGGACGCGCCGATGCGCGCCGACCAGCTCTATGCCATGCTCGCCGCCCCGGGCGGCACGCCGGGCAGCTTCGCGCTCAAGCAGCGGCTCACCCTGCAGCGGACCAGCATCGTCACGGTGAAGAAGAGCGAGAACGTGATCGGCATCCTGCCGGGATCGGATCCGAAGCTCGCCGATGAATATGTCGTGCTCTCCGCGCATCTCGACCATGAGGGCACCGATCCGGGCCTGGAAGGCGAGGACAAGATCTACAATGGCGCGATGGACAATGCCGCGGGCGTGGCGACGATGCTGGAAGCCGCGCGCGCCTTCACGCAGAGCGGCAAGCGCCCGCGCCGCTCGATCCTGTTCGTCGCGCTCACCGCCGAGGAGGACGGGCTGATCGGTTCCGAGTTCCTCGCGCGCTATCCGGTCGTGGGCGGCGGCAAGGTGGTGGCCGACGTCAATCTCGACATGCCGATCCTGCTGTATGACTTCCAGGACGTGGTCGCCTTCGGCGCCGAGCATTCGACGCTCGGGCCGATCGTCGCGCGCGCGGCGGCGAAGATGGGCGTGGCGCTCTCGCCCGATCCCATGCCCGAAGAGCAGCTGTTCCTCCGTTCGGATCACTATAGTTTCGTCAAGGCCGGCGTGCCGTCGATCTTCCTCGTCACCGGCTTCAGGAATGGCGGCGAGAAGGCGTTCCGCGACTTCCTGAAGGCACACTACCACAAGGTGAGCGACGATATCCGCCAACCGTTCGACTGGCAGGCCGGCGCCAGGTTCGCGAAAATCAACTATCTGATCGCGCGCGAGATCGCCGATGCCGACCAGGAGCCGCGCTGGTACCAGGGCAACAGCTTCGGCGAACGCTATGCCAGGGATGCGCCCAAGGCACCGCGGCCGGCGAATGCGCCGGCCGCCACGGCACCGAAGGCGATTTCGATTGCCGTGCCGGCACCGACGAAGAACTGAGCGGCGCGGAAACGGGGCTTTCTCTGCTTTTCCGCCAGGCGGAAAGGCGGCAGGCTCCCGCACCAGCCGTGCGAGGACTCGACCCGCCGTGTACCAGGCCGCCAAGCGCAAGCCGATTGCCGATCGCCCGGCCGCGACCGGGCCCGCCGGACCTGCGCCCGTGCAATGCGTCGCGGCGCCGGCGCCCTATCATGCGCTCCCCGCCTCGGTCGGCCTTGCGGCGCCCAATCGCACCGGCCTGCCCAATGGGCTGAAAAGCGGCATCGAAACGCTGTCGGGCCTGTCGATGGACGATGTCCGCGTGCATCGCGGATCGAGCCGGCCCGCCACCGTCCAGGCCCATGCCTATACCCAGGGCAGCGAGATCCATCTTGCCCCCGGGCAGGAGCGCCACTTGCCGCACGAGGCCTGGCACGTGGTGCAGCAGAAGCAGGGCCGCGTGCGCCCCACGCTCGATCTGAACGGCACCTCGATCAACGACGATGCCGGACTGGAAGGCGAAGCCGACCGGATGGGCCAGCGCGCCGAGCGGACGGGCGGCACGCCGGCCGGGTCGATGGCCCCGGTGCAACGGGCCGGCATCGCCGCGCCGGTGGTGCAGCGCTCGGTGCTGCACCTCAAGGACGATGAGGACAATTTCGTCTATTACTCCGACCTGGAAGTGGTCGAGCGAGGCAAGCGGCTCACCACCTTCACGTCACGGAAGAAGGCCCAGGAATTCGACGACACGCTGTCGGGCAACTCCGACGTCGTGGACGGGGCGATCACGACGAGCCAGCATCGGGCCCGCCGCGTGCCCACGCCCTATGGCCATCTCAAGACTGCCGTGACGGCCAAGGTGCGGCATCAGGAACAGGGGCCGCATTCGCTGTCGTTCATCGCCTTCGAGGAAAGGCTGCAGCACCGGCTGGCCAAGGGGCAGTATCTCGAGCTCCTCGATCAGGTCGAAACGCCGGAACGGGCGATTTCCCTGATGAAGTCGGAATATGGCCTCGACGATGGCGACGACGTGCTCGAACGCTATGCGCTCGACTATCGCAGCCTGTACGACGAATTCATGCGCCTGCTGAAGGACGACGGCGATCACGGCGTCGGCTCGCTCTTCCACCTCGTCGCGCGCAAGCTGCTCCAGCTGAATCCGTACACGACCTATAACGGCCCCAAATCGACGAACCGCGGCGAGGACCGGCATGGCGTGTTGGGCTCCAACACGCTCGACACGAAGGCCAAGTACAGGAGCTCGCTCGAATATGAGACTTATCTGCAGACGCGCGGCGATCTGTTCCATTCGTCGGATGAGGAAGAGGACGAGCAGAAGCCGAAAGAGGGCGGCACGGCCTATGTCTTCTCTTCGATCTCACCGCGCGAGCGCCGCTACTCGCGCAAGGCGCGGGAGGAGCTCAAGAAGAAGAAGCGCAAGCCGGAATCCAGCAGCTCTTCCAAATCCAAGGCCTCGGACGAAGACGAGGACGAATCCAGCAGCAGCGACAGCGGCAAAGAGAAGAAACCCCATAAGAAATCGAGGAACGCCAAGACCCTCGCGTCACGCGATACGGTGACCTATTTCGGCCACAAGTTCAGTCCGAACACGGTCGGCATTCGCGATGGCGGCGAATGCTTCTGGGATACGATGCGCCATTATGGCTTCACCGCGAAGCAGCTTTCGGACGCCGCCGATGCAGCGGGCCTCACCGTGGATGTGGCTGTCGACGCGCGCGACATCACGGCGTTCGTCGATGCGCTCAACGACGAGGTCGAGGAGACGATCTGGGTGCGCCTTGTCACCTACGACCTGAAGACACTCAAATATCAAAGCCGCGTCGACATCGGCGGCGGCGACAAGCAAGTCTATGTCGCGTTGTTCATGGATGGCGACCTGGGGCACTACGTGCCCGAGCTATAGCGGCGCGCGGCCGAACCGCGGCGCGCCGCACGGAAAGGGCCGGAGCTCGCGCCCCGGCCCTTCCCGCTGCCCTCCCCTTGCTGTCCGCGGGGAGGAGAGGCTCAGAACCAGGCCTTCAGCGTCACGAAGAATTGTTGCGGCGCGCCGACCATCAGCGTCTGGTTGTCGCCCGAATTGCCGAAGCCGTTCGTACCGATCGTCGAGACGTACTTCTTGTCGAACAGGTTGGTCGCGTTGGCCTGGATCTCCAGGCTGCGGCCGCCCAGGTCGAACTTATAGCCGAGTGTGGCGTCGACCAGCACGCGGCCGGCGATCGACTGGTCGTTGGTATAGGTGAAATAGCGCCGGCTCATATAGTTGGCGCCGATGCGGGCGTTGAAGCCGGCAAGGTCGTAGGTCAGTTCGCCCTTGAGCAGGTGCTTGGGGGCATCGACCACGGTCTTGCCCTTGGTCGCCGCCAGCAGCGTGCCGGCCGCATTGCGCACATCGTCGCGATAGGTCGAGTCATTGTAGCTGTACGAGACGAATGCGCCGAAGCCGCTGCCCAGACGGAGATCGCCGGTCGCTTCGAAGCCGATGGCGCGGACGTCGCCGACATTCTGCAGCGTCACCGGGTTGCCGACGATGCCGGCGCCGGTGGTGACGCCGAGCAGGCGATTGCGGAAGTTGACATAATAGCCGGCGAGCGAGCCGGTGAACGGCCCCGAGCGCAGGCGGCCGCCCAGTTCCCAGGTGTCCGATTGCTCGGGCTTGAGCCTGGTCGAGCCCGAGAGAAGCGCGTTGAAGCCGGCCTGGGTGGTCGCGAACGGGCCGCTGGTGGCCGAGGCGACGAAGGCGCGAGTCACCTGAGTGAAGCCGCCGAACAGTTCGGCACCGGCCCCGAGGCGGTAGTTGAAGCCCGCGGTCGGCTGGAACCAATCGGTCACGTCGATCTTGCCGCGCGCCAGCGCGCCGGCGACGTTCGGATCGGCCGCGTTCTTTACCTTGAAGCCCTTCCAGCCCAGGTTCAGCGTCAGGTCGCCGAAGGTCAGCTTGTCCTCGACATAATATTGGAAGGTGTCCGTCGTGTAGTCATAGTCCCACTGGGTCGCGAACGGGTTCGACTGGAAATCGAGGCTGCGGCGCGACGGCGCGGTGCGGCTCGACAGGGCATAGAAGCGGCGGGCCTGCTGGAAATCGTTGCGCTCGTACCAGAAGCCGATGGTCACGTCGTTATGCTCGCCGAGCTTGCCGCCGGTATGGCCGAACACGCCCTTGCGATCGATGTCGTACTCGGTGGTGCGGATCGAGATGGGCGAGGTGCCGCCCGGGCTGGGCACGTACGGCGTGAACCACAGGCCCTGGCCGTGATTATTGTGGTAATAGCCCTTGAGCGCGAAGCGCAGGCCGCCGCTCTCGCCTTCGAAGCCGAGCGAGCCCAGCCAGTCGCGGCGCAGGCCCGCCGCGTCGAAATAGGCATCGTCCACCGTCGCGAAGGGCGCCGGATAGACTGTCCCCGCCGCCGCGTTCGACACCGGGGCACCGGTATCGCCGCGATTGTTCGCGATATCGGCGATGCGGACCGCGAGCGCATAGTCGTTCGAGATATTGTCCCAGTTGTAGCCGAGACGCTTGATCATGCCGAGCGACAGGTCCTGATAGTCGTTCTCGCGGCGGTCCGAATAGCTGATCGTGCCGACCAGGCGGACATCATCGGCCAGCGGCGCGACGATCTTGCCGTTCGCCTGGTTGGTGCGCTGCGAGCCCCAGCCCTTCCACTTGTCGAGGTCCGAATAGACATAGGAGGCATAGGCCTTCACGCCGCCGCCGATATCGCCGGTCTCGATCCGGCCGAAGATGCGCTTGGTGTTCTCGCTGCCATAGGTGCCCTCGGCATGGATGCCGAACTGGTCCGACGGATCGCGCGAGAAGAATTCCAGCGTGCCGCCGAGATTGTTGGTCGCCTGGGTGCCGAGCGAGCCGGCGCCCTGCGACACCCGGACCTCGCCGACATTCTCGCTGGTGATCGCGCGGCTGATGTGGAGGCCGTTGACGTTGCCGTAGCTGGCGTCGCCGAGGGGAATGCCGTCGAGCGTGAAGCCGAGCTGGTTCTGGTTGAAGCTGCGGATCGAGACGCGCGTGGCCCATTCATAGGCGCCGAAGGGATCGGCGGACTGGAAGTTGACGCTGGGCAGCTTCTCGATCGCCTTCAAGGGGCTGGTGCCGGCGGCGAGTTCGGCGATGTCGCTGCTGGAGAGCTGCTGGACCTGGCGGGTCTCGCCGCGGCCGATCACCACGATATGATTCTGGTCCGCGCCGTCGTCGGCGGCGGGCACCGGCCCGGCCGGCGCGTCCTGCGCGAAGGCGGCACCGGAAAGCAGCATCGAAGTGCCGGCGAGCAGAATGGAAAGCTTGCGCATGGCGGGTTCCCCCCAGGGTTTGTTTTCGGCGCGGGCACAGTGCCCGGCAGTCGGGGAGCTAGGATTTGTGCGTTGCAGCATCGCGTAGCCGCGATGTCAGTTGCGCGACCGTGAAGTTACAGCTTCCGGACACATTACGGAAACCGTAGCGGCAACCGCCATAACGAAGCTAATCGCCGTTCCTCTTTGCGGCTGCCTGGGTCATAGTCGCGGCAAGACGGTGAAGAGGAAGGCGGATGCATGCTCGCCTGCAACCCAGGCCCGGCCGACCCGCGCAGGACCTGCAGGCGCGCCCGCCTGCAGCTGGCACCCAGCCCGTAGCACAGCGCGCCGCGCCGGCGCATCTGGCGCCCGGGCGCGAGACGATCGCCGATTATGCCCGCTCGCGCGCCTCCGGCCTGGCCCGCGCGGCGGTGGCGGCCAACCGCACCGGCCTGCCCGATGGGCTGAAGACGGGCATCGAGACGCTTTCCGGCATCGCGCTCGACGATGTCCGCGTGCATCGCAACTCCGCCCGGCCCGCGCAACTTCAGGCGCATGCCTTTGCGCAGGGGAGCGACATCCATCTGGCGCCGGGCAAGGAAGGCCATCTGCCGCATGAGGCGTGGCATGTCGTCCAGCAGAAGCAGGGCCGGGTCCGCGCGACGCAGCGGGCCGGCGGCGTCCCGATCAATGCGGACATCGCGCTGGAGGACGAAGCCGATGCGATGGGTGCCCGGGCGACGCGCGCGCCGCTGCCGCATGGGGGCGAGGGGCCGCCCGCACCGGCCTTCGCGCCGGCATCGCCCGCGGCCCAGTGCATACGAGTCGATGTCACCGATATCGGCCAGACCTTCGATGTGACGACCAATGCCGGCGTCCGGCAGAATGGCGTGCTCCAGGCGATCGGCATCAACGGCTGGTTCACCTTCAGCTGCGGCACGGTGCGCGGCCAGGGCAATATCCATGCGCGGGTCGGCGCATCGTCCTCGAGCGCGACGGGCCCGGGAAGCACGCTCACCACCGGCGCGCCCAGCTCCACACCGCCCGGCTCCACCCCGGTCGTGCCCGGCCATACCGGCACCCCTCCCTCCAGCACGCCGAGCATCCCTTCCAGCAGCACGACCCAGGGCACTGCCCTTCCGACGACCCAGACCGAGTTCAACGTCCAGCAGATCGCGACGAGCCAGGGCATCAGCGGCTTGAGCGCGATCGGCCTGATCCGGGAAAGCTTCCAGAGCCAGCCGCGCACCGTGCGGGTCCATTATCCGTTCGGCAGCAAGACCATCTCGCGCGGCGGCGAAGCGTTCGACACGCCCCAGGAGACGACCAAGCGGGCGCAGGGCATGGTGAGCTATCGCACCAAGGACTATGGCAAGGGCCACAAGAAGGTCGACAAGGACTATTCCGACTTCGTCGACGAGCTTTCCGACAATGAGGCCGAGCCGGTCAAACGGGCACGCGCGAAGAACGTCCTGACCTTTCTCGAGAGCGACCCGACGGTCAAGTTCGGCGACCTGACCAGCGAAGGCCGGGCGGGCCTGGGCGGGCTCCTCTCGGTCGGGCTGATATCCGATCCGATGCGCACCGAGCATCATTCGCAGCGCACCCAGGACGACTTCCTGGAAGAGCTGCGCAAGCGCGAGCGCGGCGAGACCAGCTTCCACAAGGCGTTCGGCAGCAAGACCGGTTCGACCTTCCTGCCCGCGCGCAAGGGCGGATCGAAGGAGCAGCGCAAGCGGCTGCGCATGCTGGGCCCGCTCGCGCCGAAAGCGACGACGCCGAGCGTTCCGCAATCGAGCTCGGCGCAGTCGACCGGGCCGCTGCCCGCGACGACCACGGCACCCCCCACGCAATCGCCCATCTTCGGCATATCGGTGCCGCAGCCGTCGCAGCAGATGCTCACCCTGCAGGCCAACGTGATCGGCGTGGCGGACGACCTGCTGCGCCTGCTGCAGCCGCAAGGCGACCAGGACGACGTCAATCGCGGCATCTTTGCCATCCAGGTGCAATATGCGCGCAATGTGGCGACGAACGCCAACCTGCTCTCCCCTGCGGCGCAGCTGCATCTGCACCAGCTGCTCGGCGCGCTCAACCATAGCTATCGCCAGGCGGCCCCGGTCCTTCGCCGCGACCTGATCTTCCACACCAATCCGGAGGATCCGCATGGCGTCGCCGGGCAAAGGCTGGCGGCGCTCGAGCAAGTGTTCGCCGAATGCGGACAGATGGCCGCGCGCAATGCCCTGGCGATCGTCGGCCGGGACCCAAGCGCCCAGGCCGTCCAGGCCGATGTGGCCAATCAGGCCGGTCTCAATGCGCTCGGCAATTTCGCGAACAATATCGACGAGAACGCGATCCGGCAGATGCTGGCGACCGCAGGCGCGACCGACATCCCGGTCATGGGCAATATCGGCCAGGTCGGAGCGGTGGTCGACCATATCAACCAGAACGACCTGGCATGGCTGGCGCACATGCAGATCGGCCAGGGCGAAGTGGCCTCGCTGCAGCCGGTACGCGCCTTCATGCTGGGCACGATCCCTTCGCTGACGCTGATCCTGAACATACAGGGCCATGTGAACGCCGCGACCAAGCAGCTCCATTGGATCACGGTGCGGGTGACGCGCACCCAGCACGGGCTTGCCGTCCAGTATCTCGATTCCCTGCGCGCGCCCGCCGACTATACCGGCGTATTCACCGCGCTGCGCCAGCTCCTGTCGCGCGCGCCGGCGCAAGCCCAGCCGCAGGCCCAGCCCCAGCCGCCGCAGCATGGCGGGACGGGCGGCGCCTCGGGATCGTCCCCGGGTTCGAGCGGATTCGGCGCCTCCTTCTTCGGCCCGGGCCCCTCCTCCGGCCCGCTCGCACCGTCGACCTCGCCTTTCTCGCCGGGCTTCGGGACCGGCGGCTTCACCACCAGCTGGACCAGCTCGCCGCTGCCCAAACTGTTCCCGGAGCTCGACGATGACGATGCCAGCATGTCCTAGGTCGCTCTCCCACGGGCCGCTCGCCGCCGGTGGCAAGGCGCGGCCCGCCCGGGAAAGCGCGCGCGGCGGCAGCCCGCGACACCCGGCGTCGAGGAGGGAGGCCGATGCAAGCGCCGTTCCGGCATAGGCCCATGGACGCGACGCACGGGCCGGGCGGCCGGGCGGACGCCGCTCGCCCGGCCGCCGTGCAGCGCGCCGCAACGCCGGGGCGCTGGAGCACTGCCGCGAACATCGCGGCACCGCGGGAAACCATCGCCGACTATGCCGCATCGCACGCCCTTGGCGTGTCGCGTACCGCTGCCGGGCCCAACCGCACCGGCCTTCCGGACCGGCTGAAGAGCAGCATGGAATCGCTCTCGGGTATCGCGCTCGACGATGTGCGCGTCCACCGCAATTCGGCCCGACCGGCCCAGCTCCGGGCGCTCGCCCATACCCAGGGCAGCGAGATCCACCTCGGCCCCGGCCAGGAACGCCACCTGGCGCATGAGGCCTGGCACGTCGTCCAGCAGAAGCAGGGCCGCGTGCGCCCGACGATGCGGCTCGGCGGCACCGCGATCAACGACGATGCCGGGCTCGAGCGCGAAGCCGACACCATGGGCATCCGGGCCGCGCGACCCGGACCTGCCGGATCCGGGCTCGAACCGGGCGGACTCGCGCCGGTCCAGCGCGTCGCCGGGCCACCGGTCGTCCAGCGCGCGATCGGCTATGAGGTGGAGGTCGGCGATATCCGCGTCACCTCGACCACCGACGCTCCGCCCGTCAAGGGCCAGGTCCTCTGGACGGGGCCGGGCTGGGACGCCTCGGTCGACGAGGTCCCCCTGCCCCCGGACCATCATGCGGCGGAGGAGGACGACGGCGAAGCCAAGGAGGAACGGGCGCCGCGGGATCCGGGCAGCGTCTTCGACCTCGAATTCCGCACCAAGCCGATCGACGACGTCACGCCTGGCGGACGCAAGGAGGCGCAGAAGATCCTGACCGCGATCGCCGCGCAGTGGAACGCCGTTCAGAAGAGCTATCCGCACCGCTATGCGGGTGCGCCTCCCGGCGTCGATATCAGGCCGACTTCGCGGAGCTGCGTGGCGCAGGTTCAGGCAAGCGTCGGGCTGTCGCTGGACGGCCTGCGCCGGATGCGCTCGGGCGAGGCGCTCCGGCGGATCAACGCCCTGGTGCCCGAGGACGCCAACGTCACCGTACGGGACGCGCTCGCCGAAGGCGGCACCGCCGATCGGGCCATCGCGGAAGGGGTGGAGGCGCACAAGGCCCGGATCCGCGCTGCGCTGCACCTGCCGGGGCATGTCAATATCGACAATCTCTGCGCAGTGATCGGGATGATCGTCAACGTGCCCGTCGCGGCCGCCCAGGGCGGGCTCCTCTATCCGAAGAGCGCCGCCGGCCCCTTGATGGCGCGCAGCAATTTCACGACGATCCTCCGCCAATTGCCCCCCGATCAATTGCGGGCGATCCAGAACAATCGCGTTGCCTGGACCAATGTCCTGCTCGCGATCACCCGCGCGGTGATTGGCGAAGAGGACGAAGAAGAGGGCGCGCCGGTATTTCCGGAACATGCGTTCAGCAAGCCGAACGACAAGACCCACCACCTCTCGCAGCATCTCTCCCGGCGCGACTGGTTTTCCGGGCTCGCCAATGACGAGGATCGACTCACCGGCGCGGACTATCAGGCCCGGCACGGCAATCAGGACGCTGCCGACGAACTGGAATCGCTCGGCGGCTATGGGACCAAGCTGGATGCCAGCAGCTATTCGATCAGTGGAGGGGGCTATGCCGCGATCACGCTGGGAGTGGCCGGCATGGTGGCGGGCATCGCGGCCACGCTGGCCAGCGGCGGGCTCGCAGGCGGTCTGCTGGCGCTCGGCGGGCTCGGCACCGCCGCGCTCGGCTATTCGAAGGGCACCAAGCCCAACCGGACCCGGCCGATCTTCGAGCTCCGTTCGCTCGGCAGGGTCTATGCGGACGACCTGGTCGAAGCCGGGCTGATAATCTGGGACTATGTCGCGCAGGCAAATACCGAGCGGCGCGAGGGGGACTAGCATCCGCACCCGGCGCGCCAGCCCTTGTGTTGCACAATGGCAACACTACATCCGGGCTGACCGAAACAAGGGGCCAGCATGAACCTCGAGAAATTCACCGACCGCGCCAAGGGCTTTCTCCAGTCGGCGCAGACCGTCGCGATCCGGATGAATCACCAGCGGATCGCGCCGGAGCATATCCTGAAGGCGCTGCTCGAGGACGAGCAGGGCATGGCAAGCGGCCTGATCCAGGCGGCGGGCGGCGACGCCAGGCGCGCGCTTGCCGAGACCGACCTGGCCCTGTCGAAGATTCCCGCGGTCTCGGGCGGCGGGGCGCAACAGACGCCGGGGCTCGACAATGATGCCGTGCGGGTGCTCGACCAGGCCGAGCAGATCGCCCAGCGCGCCGGCGACAGCTTCGTCACCGTCGAGCGGCTGCTCGTGGCGCTCGCGCTGTCGCTGAACACCGCGGCGGGCAAGGCGCTCCAGGCCGCCGGCGTGAAGCCGGAGGCGCTCAACGCCGCGATCAACCAGCTGCGCGGCGGCCGCACCGCCGATACCGCGGGCGCCGAGGACCGCTATGACGCGCTCAAGAAGTTCGCGCGCGACCTCACCCAGGCGGCGAAGGACGGCAAGCTCGACCCGGTGATCGGCCGCGACGAGGAGATCCGCCGCACGATCCAGATCCTCGCCCGGCGCACCAAGAACAATCCGGTGCTGATCGGCGAACCCGGCGTCGGCAAGACCGCGATCGCCGAGGGGCTGGCGCTGCGCATCGCCAATGGCGACGTGCCCGACAATCTCAAGAACCGCACGCTGATGTCGCTCGACATGGGCAGCCTGATCGCCGGCGCGAAATATCGCGGCGAGTTCGAGGAGCGGCTGAAGGGCGTGCTCGACGAAGTGAAGGCCGGCGAAGGCGACATCATCCTGTTCATCGACGAGATGCACCAGCTGATCGGCGCGGGAAAGACCGAGGGCGCGATGGACGCGGGGAACCTGCTCAAGCCCGCGCTCGCCCGCGGCGAGCTGCACTGCATCGGCGCCACCACGCTCGACGAGTATCGCAAATATGTCGAGAAGGACCCCGCGCTGCAGCGGCGCTTCCAGCCGGTGTTCGTCGGCGAGCCCACGGTCGAGGACACGATCTCGATCCTGCGCGGCCTGAAGGAGAAATACGAACTGCACCACGGCGTGCGCATCACCGATGCCGCGATCGTGAGCGCCGCGACGCTCTCCAACCGCTATATCACCGATCGCTTCCTGCCCGACAAGGCGATCGACCTGATGGACGAGGCCGCCAGCCGCATCCGCATGGAAGTGGAGTCCAAGCCCGAGGAGATCGAGAATCTCGATCGCCGCATCATCCAGCTCAAGATCGAGCGCGAGGCGCTGAAGAAGGAGACCGACGAAGCGTCGCGCGACCGGCTGGCCAATCTCGAGGCGGAACTGGCCAATCTCGAGCAGCAATCGGCGGGCCTGACCGCGCGCTGGCAGGCCGAGAAGGACAAGATCGCCGGCGAATCGAAGCTGAAGGAACAGCTCGAGGCCGCCAAGATCGAGCTGGAACAGGCGCAGCGCGCCGGCGATCTCGCCCGGATGAGCGAGCTTAGCTACGGCACCATCCCGTCGCTCGCCAAGCAGCTCGAGGAGGCGCAGGGCGCGAGCAAGGGCGCGATGCTGCGCGAGGAGGTGACCAGCGAGGATATCGCCGCGGTGGTCGCGCGCTGGACGGGCATCCCGGTCGACAAGATGCTGGAGGGCGAGCGCGAGAAGCTCCTCGCCATGGAGGATGTGCTCGGCAAGCGGGTGATCGGCCAGGCCGACGCGGTGAAGGCCGTGTCGACCGCGGTGCGCCGCAGCCGCGCCGGGCTGCAGGATCCGAACCGGCCGCTGGGCAGCTTCCTGTTCCTGGGGCCGACCGGCGTCGGCAAGACCGAGCTGACCAAGGCGCTCGCCGAGTTCCTGTTCGACGACCCGAACGCGATGGTGCGCATCGACATGAGCGAGTTCATGGAGAAGCACGCGGTTGCGCGGCTGATCGGCGCCCCTCCCGGCTATGTCGGCTATGAGGAGGGCGGCGTGCTGACCGAGGCGGTGCGGCGGCGGCCCTATCAGGTCGTGCTGTTCGACGAAGTCGAAAAGGCGCATGGCGACGTGTTCAACGTGCTCCTCCAGGTGCTCGACGACGGCCGCCTGACCGACGGCCAGGGCCGCACGGTGGACTTCTCGAACACGATCGTCATCCTCACTTCGAACCTGGGCAGCCAGTTCCTCACCAATCTGGGCGAGGGGCAGCCGGTCGAGAGCGTCGAGCCGCAGGTGATGGAAATCGTCCGCGCGCATTTCCGCCCCGAGTTCCTCAACCGGCTGGACGAGATCATCCTGTTCCACCGACTGGGCGCGGAGCATATGGCGCCGATCGTCGACATCCAGGTCGGCCGCGTCGCCAGGCTGCTCAGGGACCGCAAGATCCAGCTCGACCTGACGGACGCCGCGCGCGCCTGGCTGGGCCGGGTGGGCTATGATCCCGTCTATGGCGCCCGGCCCCTGAAGCGGGCGGTGCAGCGCTATCTGCAGGATCCGCTCGCCGACATGATCCTGCGCGGCGAGGTGAAGGACGGATCGACCGTCCGGATCGACGAGGGCGACGGAGCGCTCGCGCTCGCGGCCGCCTGATTTTCGCTGCGCCCACCGCTTCCCGCGCCCGCCGCGCGAAGACGGAGCGGCATCGGCGAAGGGACCGGACAAAAAGAAGGGGCGGCTCCCGAAGGAGCCGCCCCCGATTTTTAGTCGCTCGGAAGGACTTAGAAGTCGATCCGGGTGCCGACGCGGAAGTAGCGGCCGACCACATTGGCCTGCGCCCACGACGGGTTGTAGTTGAAGATCGAGTACGCGGCCGACGGGTCGAACTTCGGCTTGATGTCCAGGAAGTTCAGCGCGTTCACGTAGATCATGAAGTTGTCGTTCACGCGGTAGCTGGCGCTGAGGTCGGCGTTCCACTGCGCACCCACCTTGCAGAGCACGGGGTTGCCGTTCTGGTAGGTGACGACCGAGTGACCGATATTGGCACGGCAGTCCGCAGCGCTGGTGCCGCGGTTGCCGCCGTAGTCGACCGAACCGAGGCTGTAGCCGCCGGTGTAGTAGACGGTGCCGGTCAGCGAGAAGCCACCCATCGAGAGGGTGTTCTGCCAGCTGCCGCGCCACTTCGGCGAACCCGAGCACGAAGTGTAGTCGCACGGGCTGAGCGAGCCGTCATAGCGCTCGACCGAACCGTCCTGACGGAGCACTTCGTACTTGATCAGGTACGACGAGTCGAACGAGCTGTAGAGCTTCACACCACCGAAGTCGTGACGGAACTCGAAGCCGAGGTCGATACCCTGGACGCGCTCTTCATCCGCGTTCTGGAACGAGAACTGGATGAAGCCCGGCAGAGGACGTGCGGCCGGGAACTGCGCGTCGGCAGTGCCCGGAACCACCACGACGCCCGGAACGGCGGTGGTGGCGCCGCTGTTCAGATACGCCGCGAGCGCCGCATCCTGGTCCGCCGCCGAGATGTTCCCGATGACGTCCTTCACCTTGATGTTGAAATAGTCGATGGTGAAGCTGAGGTTGCGGATCGGCTCGAACACCGCGCCGGCGGTCCAGCTGGTGGACTTTTCAGGCGCCAGCGCCGGGTTGCCCACCGAAGTGCGGCCCAGCGAATACTGGCCGGTCACATAGGTGTTGTTGCCGTGCGAGGCGCAGAACGCCGCATAGGTGGTGCAGTTGATCGAGAGCGTCGTGTAGCCGGTCGTCGGCAGGCCATAGGCCTCGTTGAACGACGGGATACGGAAGCCCTTCGACCAGGTACCGCGGAGCAGGATCTGCTCGATCGGCGCGCTGATTTCGTAGAACGCCGACTTGATGTTGCGCGAGCCGATCGCGCCCACCGCGTTGATCGTGTAGTAGCGATCATACGGATGCGCGAGGTTCTCCGCGTTGGCCGAGGCGTCGTTGATCGCCTCGTGGCGGTACGACGCACCGACGGCGGCCTGCAGCGGGCCACCCGGCAGCTCGAACAGGGCGCGACCGAGAGTCGCGTTGACCTGCCACAGATCCGAAGTCGAACGCTTGATGCTGGTCGGAGCGACATAGTCGCGCACCGCCTGGGTGTTCAGCCAGGGGTTCACGAAGTTGTAGGCACCGGTGGCGATCACATCGGCCAGACGCTGCGGGATGAGGTAGTTCTGGCTGATGCGGCTGAGCTCGACCTGCGACGCCGTGAACTCGACGTTGTAGTTCCAGTCGTTGTTCTCGCCGAACGAACCGCGAATGCCGGCGGCGCCGCGGAGCGAACGGGCGTTCGTTTCCACGGTCTGCGGGCGATCGTAGCGGCCGCGCAGCAGCGCGACGGTGCCGGCGGCTGCGAACGGATTGTTCGGGTTGAGCGTGCCGTTCGCGGCCGAGCAGCCCGTGCTGGTGTTCACGCCCGTCGCCGGGTTGATCGTGGCCACGCCGGCGGCGCAGACATAGACCGGCAGGACGATCGGGTTCAGCGTGACGGGGCCCGGAGGCGGCGTCTGGTTGTTGAAGGCGGCCGGCGTCAGCTGCGAATAGGTATTCACATGCATGTAGTTGCCGGTGATGTACGCCTCGGCATTGTCGCCGACCTTGATGGTCGCACGAGTCGCGAAGCCATAGCGCTCGGTCGACGGGCGCACGGTGCCGTACAGCTTGCGCAGGTCGCCCGTGCACTGGTTCGGAGCCCAGGAATAGAGCGTGCCCGCCGTGTTGAGCTGGCGCGCGCTGTTCGGCAGCGTGATCGGCGAGAGGCCGAAGGCGCCGCAATCGCTGTTCAGCAGCTGATATTCACCGGTACGGCCGCCGGCGGCGGTGCCGGCGGCGACGAGCGGGTTGACCGAGATGGTCGAGCCGCCGAGCGTGCCGTTGCGGTTGACGCCGAACTGATACCAGCGCGTGGCGATCGGCATACAGCCGGTGGTCAGGCCGGTGGCCGGGGTGCCCGGCTCGCAGATCGCGCTGTTGTCGCCGCTGCCGAACGGATATTGGCGGTCGCGCGCCCAGATCTCGTCATTCTTGCGGTAGAAGCCGTTGATGTAGACGTTGAAGCCCTGCTCCTCCAGGTCGCCATGACCCAGGGTCAGGTCGAAGCGCTGCTCGCCACCGTCGCCGCGGCTCGAGATGCCGGCCGAGGCATTGGCGTGAATGCCCTTGACTTCCTTCTTGGTGATCACGTTGACCACGCCCGCGACGGCGTCGGCGCCGTAGGTCGACGAAGCGCCGTCCTTCAGGACTTCGATCCGGTCGATGATCGCGTCGGGAACGGTGCTCAGGTCGACGAAGTTGCGGTGGCCGTCGTCGGCGAGCGGATACGGCGCCATGCGCATGCCGTCGAAGATCGTCAGCGTCTTCTGCACGGTCAGGCCGCGCAGCGACACGGCGTTCGCGCCGGCTGCGAAGTTGTTGCCGTTGTTCCAGCCTTCCGAGATGGTGCCCGAGCCGTTTGCCGACAGGCGCTGCAGCGCCTCGGCGACGGTGTTGACGCCACGCTGTTCCAGCGTTTCCGCCGACAGCACGGTCACCGGCGACGGCGTCTCGGTGTCGGTACGACGCAGGATCGAGCCGGTGACGACGATCTCGCCGCCGCTCTGGTCGTCCTGGGCATTCGTGCTCTTGCTGGTCGAGGTGGTGGAGCTGCTCGAGTCCTGCGCCATCGCCGGCGTGGCGATGAGCGCACCCGCGAGCACGAGCGCGGACAGCGCCGTGCTCCCGCGCAGGGTGATCTGCGTGTTCTTCATGGTGATCCCTCTTGTATCCGGCTGTTCCGCGGATGCTCGACAGCCGGGTTTGTCTCCCCGCTCCGCCATCCATTCGTGTGCAACTCACGTATCAGGATGGCAGAGCTTGGCGGGATCGTGGATCGCCGCCCGGCGACTGTAAACCGCACACGGCGATACTGTGCGCGCTTTCAACGGGACTGTAGCCAAAATGCCACATGACGGCTTGTAATATTGCGCAGTCGACACGATTCGTGTTTTTTTGTGTTGCAGCGCGACACATTGGCGCCTCAATCGGTAACAGGCATCGGCCCCGCAACGAGCAGCGGATCGATCCGCGCGTCGCGCCATTTGAGACTCCAGTGGAGATGCGGCCCCGTGGCGCGCCCCGTCATCCCCACCGCACCGATGGGCTGGCCGCGCCGAACATGCTCGCCCAGCTTAACGTCGATGCGCGAGAGGTGCATGAAGGCGCTGTTCAGCCCCGCGCCGTGATCGATCATCAGCAGGTTGCCTTCCAGCGTGAAGGGCCTGGCGGCCGCGAGGATCACCACGCCGTCGGCAGGCGCCAGCACCACCGTGCCGGCCGGCCGGGCGACGTCGATTCCCGAATGATAGGATCCGGGCTCGCCGCGATAGATGCGCTGCGATCCGAACAGCGTGGAGATGCGCCCGACCACCGGCCAGAAGAACGGCATCTGCCGCCAGCCCGCCGAATCGGTCTGCAGCTTCCGCGCGGCATTGATCTGGGCGAGCTCGCCGGGACGGACCCGCTCGAACTCGGGACGCGGCACCGGATATTTGGGCAGGGTATCGAGCCGGGAAATGTCCCAGGCGCGCGGCGCGATCGCCAGCACCTGGCGCTGCTGGGTGCCGTCGCCCAGCGTCGCCACCAGGGTAGCGGAGGGGCCGTGATCGCGGTCGAAGGCGATCAGGAAGCGGCGATCGGGCGCGACCGGCACCGATTCGCCGTCGAGCGTCAACAGGCTGGTGCCCTTGGGCGCGGTGCCGATCGCCGCGCCTCCCTGGACCAGCTGCCCCTGAAAGGCGAAGGGCCCGGCGACATCGGGGGCCGGCGGGATCGCCGCCGCAACCGCCGCGGAAGCCGCAACGCCGGGCGCAACGGGCGACTGGGCGCTGCCGAGCAGCGTGAAGCCCAGGATCGCGGCGGGAAGCCGGCCAGCGAGTCCCATCAGCCGCGCATCGCCTGCATCGCCAGCGCCGCGGAGGCATAGGGCTCCTGGGCGGCGACGCTCCAGTAGCGCAGCCGCTCGAGCGGCACCTTCTCGCCGCTGACCGCGCAGACGACATGATCGCCCGGCGTCAGGACGCGAAAGCCGTTCGCCATGAAGTGAAGGCGCGCCGCGCGGGCGACGGGGTTCGACATCAGCATAAGCGCGGCATCCTCGTGACTGGCATTTTCCTCACAACAGGCTGGGCTGTTCGGGCCTGGCCGCATCATAGGATTTGCCGCCCGGCCGCTCAACCCGCGCATCGACCGCGCCGTCGATGAAGTGGAGCGTCACGGCGCCCGCGCCGCGCGCGCCCTCGGCCGTGCCGATCACCTTGCGCGTGCCCCGCGCCTCGACCCAGGCATAGCCCTTTTCGAGCGGGCGATTGGGGTGCACCAGGTCGAGATGCCGGCCGATGCCCTCCAGCCGCTGCCTGGCCGCGGCGAGCCGCTGGTCGAGCATCGCGGGGCGCAGCGCCCCCGCCGAACGGTCGAGCTGCCCGCGCGCCAGCGTGACGCGGCGTTCCAGCGCCCGGTCGAGCCGCCCGCCCAGGTCGTCCATCTTCTGCCGCTGCGGCCCGAGCAGCGCGTCGCGGCGCGGCAGCACGCGCACCAGCGCCGCCAGCCGCTCGCCGGCGCGCTCATGATAGCGGCGCACGCACCGCTCGGTGCGGTGCGCCAGCGTCGCCAGCGTGTGGCGCACATCGGCCAGCACCGGCACCGCGATCTCGGCGGCGGCCGTGGGGGTCGGCGCGCGCAGGTCCGCGGCATAGTCGCACAGGCTGGTATCCGTCTCGTGCCCCACCGCCGAGATCACCGGGATGCGGCAGGCGGCGACGGCGCGCACCACCGCTTCCTCGTTGAAGGCCCACAGGTCCTCGATCGAGCCGCCGCCGCGCGCGACGATCAGCAGGTCGGGCCGCGGCACCGCCCCGCCATGCTCCAGCGCATCGAAGCCCCGGATCGCGTTCGCCACTTCCTGCGCGGCGCCGTCGCCCTGCACCTTCACCGGCCAGACCAGCACATGGCTGGGAAACCGGTCCGCCAGGCGATGCAGGATGTCGCGGATCACCGCGCCGGTGGGCGAGGTCACGACGCCGATCACCTTCGGCATATAGGGCAGCGGCTGCTTGCGCTCGCGATCGAACAGTCCCTCGCCGGCCAGCCTGGCCTTCAGCTTCTCGAACAGCGCCATCAGCGCGCCTTCGCCGGCCAGTTCCATGCGATCGATGACGATCTGGTACTTGCTGCGCCCGGGATAGGTGGTGAGCTTGCCGGTGACGATCACTTCGATGCCGTCCTGCGGCTGGAACGGGATCGCGCTGGCGGCGCCGCGCCAGATCACGCCGTCGATCACCGCATCCGCGTCCTTGAGCGCCAGATAGGCATGGCCCGACGCCGCCCGCTTCCACCCCGAAATCTCGCCGCGCAGCCGGACATGGCCGAACTCGCCTTCGACCATCCGCTTCAATGCCAAAGATAATTCGCTCACCGAGAGCGCAGGCGCGTTGTCGCCCGGCACCGGCTCGGCTACGAGCCGCCCAGGCGTATCGGGAAAGGGGTCGGCCATGAATGTCCTGTTGTTGGGGTCCGGTGGCCGCGAACATGCGCTCGCCTGGAAGCTCGCGCAATCGCCGCTGCTCGAGCGGCTCTACGCCGCGCCGGGCAATCCGGGAATAGCCGAGCACGCCGAAATCGTGGACATCGCGGTGAACGACCATCGGGCCGTGATCGACTTCTGCCTGCGCCACTCGATCGGCTTCGTGGTGATCGGGCCCGAGGCGCCGCTGGTCGCCGGCCTGGCCGACAATCTGCGCACCATGGGCCTGGCCGTGTTCGGGCCGAACAAGGTGCCGGCGCAGCTCGAGGGCTCCAAGGGCTTCACCAAGGACCTGTGCGCGCGCGAGCGGATCCCGACCGCCGGCTATGTCCGCTGCGAAAGCCGCGACGGGGCGCTGGCCAGCCTCGAGGATTTCGGCCTCCCGGTGGTGATCAAGGCCGATGGCCTGGCCGCGGGCAAGGGCGTGACGGTGGCCTTCACCCACGAAGAGGCGGAAGGCGCGGTGCACGCGATCTTCGCCGAACCGGGCGCCAGCGTGGTGATCGAGGAATTCCTGGAAGGCGAGGAAGCCAGCCTGTTCGTGCTCACCGATGGCGAGACGCTCGTCTCGTTCGGCTCGGCCCAGGATCACAAGCGGGTGGGCGACGGCGATACCGGCCCGAACACCGGCGGCATGGGCGCCTATAGCCCCGCCCCCGTGCTCACGCCCGCGCTGGAGGTCCGGGCGATCGACGAGATCGTCCGCCCGACGATCGCGGCGCTGGCCCGGATGGGCGCGCCCTATTCGGGCGTGCTCTATGCCGGGCTGATGCTGACGCCGACCGGCCCCAAGCTGATCGAATATAATGCCCGGTTCGGCGATCCCGAATGCCAGGTGCTGATGATGCGCTACACCGGCGACCTGCTCCAGCTGATGCTTGCGGTGGCGAAGGGCGAGCTGGCCGGCCAACCGGCGCCGACCTTCGCGGCCAGGACCGCGCTCACCGTGGTGATGGCGGCCAATGGCTATCCGGGCACGCCGGAGACGGGCGGCGCGATCGCAGGGATCGAGCGGGCGGAGGCGACCGGCGCCAAGGTGTTCCACGCCGGCACCAGGATGGACGGCGACACGCTGGTCGCCGCCGGCGGCCGCGTGCTCAGCGTCACCGCGCTGGGCGAGACGGCGAAGGCGGCCCAGGCCGCGGCCTATGCGGCAGTGGACGCGATCGACTTCCCCACCGGCTTCAGCCGCCGCGACATCGGCTGGCGCGAAGTGGCGCGCCAACCATAGGGCGCGGCGCGACCGGCAAAGCTTGCCGTTTCGGGACAGTCGGCGAGCGGCGCGCGCGACCAGCTTGTCGCGCTGCGCCGCACCACGTTATGCAGTTGCCGGGAATCGCAATTTCGCAAGGACGGGACAGGCGCAGATGAACAGCACGGAACCGCTCTTCAACGGAGCCCCGCTTTGGCTGACGCTCCCGTTCGCGGCGATCGCCTTGGGCGCCCTCTTCGCGCTCCTCGTCCTGTGGTGGGGCGCCCGCCTCGCCGGCCGCCGCCGCAATGCGCGCGCGGAGATAGAGGAATATAACGAGGAGTATCGGGAGGACGCCGCGCAGGCCCGGCCGATCACCCCGCCCGTCGCTCCCTCGCCGCCGCCCCTGGCCGAGCCGCCGCTGGCGCCGCCCGCCCCGGAACCGGAGCCGGTCGCAGAGATCGTCCCGGCGCCGCTCCCGCCCGTCGTGGAGGAGGCCGAGCCGGCCGCCGAGGCCGCCGCGCAGCCGGTGGATGCGCAGCGGGTGGATGAAATGCCGGCACCCGAGCCTCTCGCGGACGAGCCGATCGCCGCCGCCGCGCCGCTCGACGCCACGCCCGCATCGCTCGCCTCGGACGTCGCCGAACCCATGCACACCCCGGAGGCGGCAGCGGCAGCCGTCGAGCCCGCCGCCACGCCGGAGCCAGCGCCCGCCGGCCCGGCGGCGGACGATCTCACCCGGATGAAGGGCGTCGGCCCGCGCCTCGCCGAGCGGCTGGCCAGCGTCGGCATCACCCGCTTCGCCCAGCTCGCCGCGCTCACCCCCCAGGAAGCCGATACGCTCGACGCCAGGCTGGGCGACTTCCAGGGTCGCATCCATCGCGACCGCTGGATCGAGCAGGCGAGCTTCCTGGCGAAGGAAGACATTGCCGGCTTCGAGGGGGTCTTCGGGAAGCTCTAGGATGCATCGCCGCCCGAGCTCGCACGACGGCACCGCAAATACCTCGTCACCCGGGCCCCGTGCCGGGGGGACGGGTGGTGTCCCGGCAATGCCGGATCTTCAATCCCGGATGTCGATGCCCCCTGCGTACTGAGGCGCGGTGCGCCTCGCCCCGTCCGGGCCGCGGCGCATCGCCGCGCTCACCCCGCCGCCCGCTGGACCAGCAGCTTGTCGATCTTGCGCCCGTCCATGTCGACGATCTCGAAGCGCCAGCCCTGCTCGACGAAATAGTCGCCTTCATTGGGCAACCGCTTGAACACCGCCAGCGCCAGGCCGGCGACGGTAGCGTAATCGCGGTCCTCGTCGAGATCGAGGCCGAGCCGCTCCGCAAGCAGGTCCGCCGCCATCTGGCCCGAGACGAGCAGCGAGCCGTCCTCGCGCGTCACGATATTGGGGTTGTCGCCGGGCTCCACGTCCGAGGCGAGCTCGCCCGCGATCGCGGCCAGCAGGTTGGCCGGCGTGACGATGCCTTCGAAATGGCCATATTCGTCATGCACCAGCCCCATCGGCACCTCCGCGCGCCGAAGGGCGCCCAGCGCGTCCATCGCATCGACGGTGTCGGGCAGGATCGGCGCCTCGCGCATCAGCTTGCGCAGGTCGAGCGCCTCGCCGCGGAACAGCGCGGCGGCGATGTCGCGCGCCTGGACCACGCCGATCACCGTATCGACCGATCCTTCGGCCACCGGCAGGCGGGTATGGGGGGTAAGCAGCAGCGCCTCGCGGATGCCGTCGGCGTCCAGGTTGACGTCGACCCAGTCGACTTCGGTGCGCGGCGTCATCACTTCGCGCACCGGCCGGTCGGCGAGGCGGACGACGCTGGAGATGATCGAGCGCTCATGCTCCTCGATCACACCGGACTTGCTCGCCTCGGCGACCAGCAGGTGCAGTTCCTCGGCCGTGACGCGGTTCTCCGATTCGCGGTTGAGGCCGATCAGGCGGAAGATGAGCCGGGTGGTCGAATCGAGCAGCCACACCAGCGGCGCAGTCGCGCGGCTCGTCCATAGCAGCGGCACCGCGACCAGCACTGCGATCGGCTCGGGCGAGCGGAGCGCGAACTGCTTGGGCACCAGCTCGCCCGCGACCAGCGAAGCGAAGGTGGTGAGGCCGATCACGATCGCGATGCCGATGGTATGGGCAAGCTCGTCGCCCACGCCGAGCAGCGCGATCCGCTGTGCCGTCGGCTCGCCCAGGCTGGCGCCCGAATAGGCGCCGGCGACGATGCCGATCAGCGTGATGCCGATCTGCACGGTGGAAAGGAACTTGCCCGGATCGGCGGCCAGCTGGATGGCGGTGCGCGCGCCGGTCCCGCTGCGCCCGGCACGCGCCATCGCCTCCAACCGTGCCGTGCGCGACGATACGATCGCGAGTTCGGACATCGAGAAAAGGCCGTTCAGAACGATCAGCGCGAAGATGATCGCTACGTCTATCCAGGGGAAAGGCGCCAACATGGTGTGATGCCCTTCATATCCGCAGATGGTGCCATGCGGCAACCGGCGTTGCATCCGCGCAATGAAATGTAAGATCAGCCGCGCCGCTCGCGGAAGAAATCGCGCAATATCTCCCCCGCCTCGGCCTCGCCGATGCCGGGATAGACTTCGGGGCGGTGATGGCAGGTCGGCTGGGCGAAGAAGCGCGGGCCATGCTCCACCGCGCCGCCCTTGGGGTCGCCGGCGCCGTAATAGACGCGCGCGATCCGGGCATGCGCGATCGCCCCCGCGCACATCGCGCAGGGCTCGAGCGTCACCCACAGGTCGCAATCCTCCAGCCGTTCGCGCCCCAGCGCCGCGGCCGCCGCGCGAATCACCCGCATCTCGGCATGGGCGGTCGGGTCGCGGAGCCCGCGCGGGGCATTCGCGGCCGTGGCGATCACCCTGCCCGCATGCACCAGCACCGCGCCCACCGGCACCTCGCCCGCTTCCGCGGCCGCACGGGCAGCGTCGAGCGCCAGGCGCATCGGTTCGGGGAGGGGGAACATGGAGCGGGCCTAGCGTACCCGCCCTTCCCCGTCACCTGCTTCACGGCGAAGGCCGGGGACCTGCTACGCGGCCACCGATCGGCATCCGAATCGCCCGGCACGCCCCACAGCGCAAGGGCGGCGCCGGGAAGGAACCCCGGCGCCGTCGTGCCGCAGGCAATCCGGAAGTCGCGCCCCGGCCCCTTCGCCGGATACGCACCCGGCGGCGGCAGCGCTATCGCCGCCAATTGGGTCCGGGGCGCCCGGCCGTTATTTCGCGGCGGGCGTGGGCGTCGGCGTGGCGCCGGCCTGCTTCACTTCGATGGTGGGCAGGGTGACCGTGGTGTTCCGCATCTCGACCGTCGGCACCGCAACGGTCGTATTGGTCGATCCGATACCCACCGATCCCGTCTCGGCCTTGAACTTGGGCAGCTGGCCGCCCTTGGCATCGAAAGTGATCGTCGGCATCGACGCGCCCTGCTGCTGCTCGATGCGCAGCATGCCGACCGACATGAGCACCACCACGGCCAGCGCGATCAGACCTATGAGAACGAGAATTCCACGCATCGCTTCATCTCCCCAATTGAATCGGTTGCGTAATCAACGCCGCATCAACCATGGTGGTTGCGCCGGCACAAGGCGTTTCTTGGGGCGAATCGGTTGACGCACCGTCCCATTACGGCTATCGGCGCCACCTTTCCGGCCCCAGTTCGCTGAGGCTCAAACCAGGATATCAAGCGATGTCGCGCATTTGCGAGCTGACCGGCAAGGGCCGGCAGGTGGGTAACAACGTTTCCCACGCCAACAACAAGACCAAGCGTACGTTCCTGCCCAACCTGCAGAACGTCACGCTGATCAGCGATGCGCTGGGCCGCAGCGTGCGCCTGCGCGTGTCGACCCACGGCCTGCGCTCGGTCGAGCACAATGGCGGCCTCGACAACTGGCTGCTCAAGACCAGCGACGACGATCTGTCGCTGCGCGCCCGCCGCCTGAAGCGCGAAGTGCGCAAGGCGTCGGCCGAGAAGACCGCGGCCTAACCGCCACGCCTTCGACGGCTCCAATGCGAGCCCGTTCTCCATGCGGAGGGCGGGCTTTTCGCATGTCTTCCAACCTGCGTGTCGCCGCAGCGCGGCGGCGCGCGCCCCCGCGGAGATCATTTGTCCGCGACGGGCCCGGAATCCGCATATTGCGGCCCGGAAGCGCGCACGATCTCGAACGCTTCCTCGACATGCCTGTCGCCAATGCCCAGTGCCCAATGCTCCCGCCTGTCGTGCAGGAAGCAGGACGGGCGCATCCGGAAATGATCGACGCGAATCCCGGCAAGCTTGCGCGCGCTATGGGCGCTGCCATGTTTCAGCAGGTTGTTCAGACAGTTGAGCGTCCCCAACGCGTCGCTGACGGGATAGAGTTGCGCGCATGCCGTCCGCACCTTGTCGAAACGATCGCCGGGGGCGGTAAGCCCGGTCGCCGTCCGCGCCCATCGCTCCCAATAGTGGAACGATGCCATGATGAATGCCTCCCGCACCGCCAATAGCGCATAATCGGCTTCCTCTCCGGCACTGCGGAGCGCGTGGGCCGTGCTGTGGATCAGGCACCCGTCCTCGTCATATTCCGAGTCGTCCTCGCCGCTGTCGACATAGCGCGCATGGGCTTCGTTCGACGCGTTCCGGCTTTGCTCCAGCGAAGCGGTCGCCGCCCGGAATCCGTCCCGGATGCGATCGAGGCCGGATTGATAGAGAAAGGCTTTCGTACTGTGCGGGAGCGGGCTCATCTACATTCCAATGGCAGCCGAAACGAAACCGGTGGGGGTGCCCTTGTAGCGGCATCGGCCGCTCAGCGCTTCCCGAACTCGATCCGGAACTTGAGCAGCAGCGACCATTCCCAGAATTGCTGGTTGTCGTCCGATGCGATCCACAGGATCGTGTCGTCGCCCTCGCGCGTGATCGCCAGCGCTTCGTAATTGTCGTGGATCAGGGGCGCGGCCAGCGCCGCGATCTCCGTGCCGCGCACCACTGCGCCGGCGCGGAATTCCTTCGGATCCACCAGGGTCAGCCTGACCGTGAACAGGCTCGGCACCGCGAAGCGCCGGTTGAGCACGATCAGCCGCCCATCGGGCAGCTGGACCGCATCGCTCGGATCGTAGCGCTCGTCGGGCGGCATGTAGACGAAGCGGATCGGCTCGGCCCCCGGCGCCGTGGGATCGCCCGGGAAGAGCAGCGCCTCGCGGCCGACCCGGCTCCCCTTGGGCCGCGAGGTCTCGCCGATCACCACGAATCGGCCATCGGCCAGGCGAACCATCGATTCGGGCCCGCCATTGACGGACCAGTCCCGCATCGCGGCGGGCTCCACGCTCCGCTCGGCCCGCGTCAGCCCCTCGTCATAGCGCCAGATCGCGTTGTAGCGCTCGAATCCCACCCAGGTCCGCCCGGTGGCAGGGTCGCTCGTCATCGATTCCGAATCGCGGTCCGATTTCAGCCAGCCGGTGCCGGGGCCGGCGGGCAGGTCGCCGAACGCCAGTTCGCGCGGCGTCCAGTCGGCGCCCATGCGGAACCGGATGAAGGTGCCGCCGTCGCTGAGCAGAGTGAAGCGATCGCCCTTGATCCGCATCGAGGAGAAGCCGCCAAAGGCGCGATCCGGGCTCTTCAGCCGGATGCCGCCCAGATAGGTGAGCGCCCCCACCCGGGTCCGCCCGGGATCGCGCGCGTCGAGCGGCACGCGCTCCACGGTCATGCGCGGCACCTTGCCCAGCAGGTCGCGCCCGTCGCGCCCCGATGCGGAGAGCAGCAGGATGAAACCGAGGGAGAACAGGGCAATCGCAACACGGAGCAGCATCGCCTCCGCTCATAGCGGCTGGCGACGGAAGGACCAGCGCCCGAAAGATGAACGCCGGGTGACCAGCCCGTTCAGAAGAAACTAAAGGGAACCCGGCTAGGGAGGCGTTGGTTGTTCGAACAAGAGTTTCCCTCGCGTAGCGTATCGAGGGGTTGGGGGCCGCCCTGAAAGGGGCGGCCCCCATCGCATCAGTACATGTGCTGGCCGCCGTTGATCGAAAGCGTCGATCCGGTGACGAATCCCGCCTCGTCCGAGCACAGGAACGCCACGCCGCGCGCGATCTCGTGCGCCTGGCCGAGCCGGCCGACCGGGATCTTCGCGACGATCTTCTCGAGCACCTCGGGCGGCACCGCGGCGACCATGTCCGTGTCGATATAGCCGGGCGCGATCGCGTTCACCGTCACGCCGAAGCGCGCGCCTTCCTGCGACAGCGCCTTGGTGAAGCCGTGGATGCCGGACTTGGCGGCGGCATAGTTGACCTGGCCATATTGGCCGGCCTGGCCGTTGATCGAGCCGATATTGACGATGCGGCCCCATTTGCGGTCGCGCATGCCGGGAAACACCGCATGCGCCATGTTGAAGCAGCCGCCCAGGTTGATGCGGATCACATCCTCCCACATGTCGCGGCTCATCTTCAGGATCGTGCCGTCGCGGGTGATGCCGGCATTGTTGATCACCACGTCGACCGGGCCGAGCTCGGCCGCGACCTTCGCCACGCCTTCGTGGCAGGCGTCGTAATCGCCCACGTCCCATTTATATGCCGCGATGCCGGTGCGGTCGGTGAAGGCCCGGGCCTTCTCCTCATTGCCCGCATAGTTGGCGGCGACGATCATTCCCGCGTCCTGGAGCGCGAGGCTGATCGCCTCGCCGATGCCGCGGGTGCCGCCCGTCACGATCGCTACGCGTGCCATGCTTTTCCTCTCCTTCGTGGTGCACCGAAAGGCTAGGCAGGCTCGATCCAGCCCGCAAGCTCCTCGCTTAAAATTGTGCGCAGCATCCCGATGCCATCCGGGCCGTCGTTGAGACAGGGCAGATAGGCGAACCGGCTCCCGCCCGCGGCCAGGAACGTCTCGCGCCCGCGGATCGCCAGCTCCTCCAGCGTCTCGAGACAGTCTGCCGAGAAGCCCGGCGCCACGACCGCGACCTTCCCCACGCCCTTGCCCGGCAGCGCGGCGAGCATGGCGTCGGTGGCTGGTTCGAGCCATTTCGCGCGGCCGAAGCGCGACTGGAAAGTGACGATCAGCTCCCGCCCCCCCAGCGTGTCCGCCAGCGCCTCACCGAGCAACCGCGCGGTCTTGCGGCAATGGCAATGATAGGGATCGCCGAGATCGAGCGTCCGCTGCGGCATGCCGTGGAAGCTCGCCAGGATCGCGTCGGGCTCGAAGTCGAGCCGGGCGAGGCTGGCTTCCACCGATGCCTTGAGCGCGGCGATATAGGCGGGGTGATCATAATAGGGCGGCAACGTGCGGATCGCCGGCTGCCAGCGCATCTTCGCCAGCGCGGCGAAGGCGGCATCGTTGGCGGTGGCGGTGGTCGCCGCGCAATATTGCGGATAGAGCGGCGCGATCAGGATGCGCCGCACGCCATCGGCCTGCATCGCGGCGAGCCGGTCCGCGATCTTCGGCTCGCCATAGCGCATCGCCCAGTCGACCGGACTGCTTTCGCCGAACGCGCCCTGCAATGCCCCGGACTGCGCGGCCGTGATCGCGGCGAGCGGCGAGCCGTCCGCGCGCCACACCTGCCGATAGGCATGCGCCGATCTGCGCGGCCGAGTGCGCAGGATGATCCCGTGCAGGATCGGCTGCCAGGCGATCGGCGGAATCTCCACCACGCGGCGATCGGACAGAAACTCGGCGAGGTAGCGCCGCACCGACGCGGCATCGGGCGCGCTCGGCGTGCCGAGATTGACCAGCAGCACGCCGACCCTGTCCGGGACGAAGAAGGGCGGATGCCCGGCGGGGACGCTCATTCGACGTCCGAGAGCAGGGGCAACACGCGGAAGCGCACGCCGCTCGCCGATTGCAGCGCGTTGGCGATGGCGGGGGCGACCGGCGGCACGGCGAGCTCGCTCACGCCGCCCGGGTCGGCGGCGTTGCGGATCAGCTCCACGGTGATGTCGGGCGCATCCGCCAGCGTCGGCAGGCCGAGTTCGGAAAGGTCGCGCACGTCCGCGACATTCTCGGTAAAGCCGGTCGATCCGGCGAGCGCCGCCGCCATGCCGAACAGCAGCCCGCCCTCGATCTGCTGAGTCACCAGGTCCGGGTTCACCACCCGCCCGCAATCGACCGCGGCGACCAGCCGCTCCACCTTCACCTTGCGCCCGTCGAGCCGCGCTTCGGCCATCACCGCGACATAGGAGCCGCGAAAGGCGTGGCAGGCGATGCCCTGGCCGCTGCCGGGCTGGCCGCCCTGCCAGCCGCCCAGCTGGGCCGCCATCTGCACGCAACGGGCAAGCCGCGTCCCGCCCCCGAGCATCGCCATGCGGAACGACACCGCGTCCTGCTCGGCGGCATGCGCCAGCTCGTCCAGGAAGCTCTCGACGAAGAAACAATTGTAGCTGTGCGCGCCCGAGCGCCAATAGCCGGTCGGCACCCCGATCGCGGCGACATGGTGATCGACTGCGTAATTGGGGATGGCATAGAAGGGCCGCGCGCCCGCCACCGCCGAAGGATCGCCCTTGCCGGGCAGCGCGAGCGACGCCTGCACCACCGGATCGCTGCCCAGCAGCCGCGTCGCCAGCTCGCGGCCCGTCTCGGGCGCGGCGATCTTGGCGAGCAGGCCCGAGACCTGGCCCCGCGGGTTCAGCTTGCCGGTCATCCGGCCGATCGCGGGCGGGCGGTAGCGATCGTGCCGCATGTCCTCGCCGCGCGGCCAGGTGAGCTGCACCGGCCGGCCGATCCGCTCGGCGAGCAGGGCCGCCTGCTCCGCCACCGCATGTTCCAGCTTCGCTCCGAACGAGCCGCCCGCCATCGTCGCATGCACGGTCACCGAGCTCTCGGCGATGCCGATCGCCCGTGCCGCCGCCGCCCGCGCCAGCCCCGGCGCCTGGGTCGGCAGCCAGAGCGAGAGGTGCCCCTCATGATAATTGGCCGTGCAGGTCATCGGCTCGAGCGCGGCGTGGAGCGCCACGTCGACGCGATACTCGGCCGAAACCACTTTCGCCCCGCGGAAATCCGCCGCGAGGTCGCCGGCCTCATGGATCCGCGCGCCGTCGGCGTTCAGCGCATCGCTCAGCGCCGAGGCGATCGAATCATTGTTGATCACTTCCTCGGGCGTCTTGAAGCGCGGGCGCATCGCGTCGATCGCCCGCTCCGCCGCCCAGCCATTGTTGGCGATCGTCGCCACCCAGTCCCGGGTCGTCACGATCGAGAGCATGCCGGGGATCCTGTCCGCCGCCGCCCGATCGAGCTTCACCAGCTCGGTCTCGCCGATCGGCCCCATCCGGATCGAGGCGAACACCATGTTCGGCAAGCGCACGTCCGCCGCGTAGAGCAGGCTGCCGTCCACCTTGGCCGGCGCGTCGAGCCGGGGCAGTTCCTGGCCATAGAGCCGGTTCGCCTCGCCGGTGCGCAGCGGCACGTCGCCGGGCACGCGCTCGTCCGCCGCCTCCGCCGCCAACGCGCCGAAGCCGAGCTTCGAATTGCCGTGGATCACCTGGCCGCCGGCCGTGTCGCAGCTCTGCCATTCCGCGCCCCAGCGCCGCGCCGCCGCCTTGCACAGCAGCACCCGCGCGGTGGCCCCGGCATGGCGCAGCTGATCCTCGAAGCTGCGGATCGACGTCGAGCAGCCGGTGAGCACCAGCCCGGTGCGCGCGGCATGGCTGCGCCGCAGCTGCTCGGGCAGCCCGCCCAACGCCTGCTCGAACAGTTCCTCGGCGGCCAGCGGATTGGCGTAGAGCGGGTTGAGCGGTGCCGGCTCCACGCCCACCAGCTTCCAGTCCGCGCCCAGTTCGTCGGCGATGATCTGCGGCATGGCGGTGAACACGCCCTGCCCCTCCTCGCATTGCGGGACGGCGACCGAAACGTGCCCGTCGGTGCCGATCTTGATCCAGGCACCGAACAGGCTCTCGCCCGGTGCCGCGGTGAGATTGGGGAGATAGGTGCGCGGCCACACCGCCCAGGCGACCACCAGCCCCACGCCCACGCCGCCGCCGATCAGCAGCGTGCGCCGATCCAGCTTCTGGAGCTTGCCGAAATCGACCTTCATCGCATGCCGTCTATCCTGCCCGCCAAAGGCTGTCACCCCGGCTCCCCCCGACGATGGGCGAGTCGCCCTTCGAACGCGAGCCCCTTGGGTTTGCGGCGAGCCTGCTCTATCGGGGGCCCGACACCCGGAGGGACACCCGTGCTGCTTTCCACCCTGGCCGCCGCCGCGGCCGACCATATCCAGTTCAAGGATCTCGGCCTCGACAAGGTCGCGCTCAACCTCGGCTTCTTCGAGATCAAATGGTATTCGCTGGCCTATATCGCCGGGATCCTGGTCGGCTGGTGGTATCTCCTCCGCCTGCTCCGCCAGCCCGGCGCGCCGATGAGCAGGCGCCATGCCGACGATCTCGTCTTCTACGCCACGCTCGGCATCATCCTGGGCGGGCGTCTCGGCTATGTGATCTTCTACGCGCCCGGGATGTTCCTCGACCCGATCCGCATCTTCAAGCTCTGGGACGGCGGCATGTCGTTCCATGGCGGCGTGATCGGCACGGCGCTGGCGATCATCCTGATGTGCCGGCGCCAGGGGCTCAACTGGCTGCGCGTGCACGACTATGTCGCCTGCTGCGCGCCCTTCGGCCTGTTCTTCGGCCGCCTCGCCAATTTCGTGAACGGCGAGCTGTGGGGCAAGCCGGCGAACCTGCCCTGGGCGATCGTGTTCCCCGGCGCCGGGAACGATGCGCGCCACCCCAGCCAGCTCTATGAGGCGGGGCTCGAGGGCATCGCGCTGTTCGCCATCCTCTGGTTCTTCTTCTGGCGCACCAAGGCGCGCTACGAACCGGGCAAGCTCGTCGGCATCTTCCTGCTCGGCTATGGCTGCTTCCGCTTCTTCGTCGAATATTTCCGCGAGCCCGATCAGCAGTTCGACGGCACCTTCTTCGCCAACATCATCCATATGGGCCAGGTGCTGTGCCTGCCGATGATCATTGGCGGCATCTATCTGATCGTCACTGCCAAGGGCCGCCGCCAGCGCGTCGAGCCCACGCTCGGCACGGAGAGCGTCGCCTGAGCGAGAATCCTCTCGACGCCCCGGCAGGGGAGCGCGCGGCCAACGCCGCCGAGCCCCTGCTCGCCGAGCGGCTGGCCCGCGCCATCACCATGGCCGGGCCCATCCCGCTGTCGCAGTTCATGGGCGCCGCCAACGCGCATTATTATGCGACGCGCGATCCGCTCGGCGCGCGGGGCGACTTCACTACCGCGCCCGAAGTGAGCCAGATGTTCGGCGAGCTGATCGGCCTGTGGATAGCGGACCTGTGGCAGCGCGCCGATGCGCCGCCCGTCCGCTATGTCGAGCTCGGCCCGGGCCGCGGCACGCTCGCCGCCGACGCGCTGCGCGCCATGGCCAAGGCGGGGCTCACGCCGCCGGTCGACTTGGTCGAGACCAGCCCGACGCTGCGTGCCGCCCAGGCCGAACGCGTGGCGCATGCCGAATTCCATCTCGACCTGGTCGGCCTGCCCGACGATGCGCCGCTGATCTTCGTCGCCAATGAATTCTTCGACGCGCTGCCGATCCGCCAGCTCATCGCCACCGGGGAAGGCTGGCGCGAGCGGCTCGTCGCCTGCCAGGACATGCTGTTCCTGCCGATCCAGGGCGATCGCAGCTTCGACATGATCATCCCGCGCGACTTCAGGGATGCCGCGCCCGGCTCGATCCTCGAGACTTCGCCGGCCGGCGTCGCGGTGCTGCGCCAGCTCGCCAAGCGACTGAACGATCAGGGCGGCGCCGCGCTGATCGTCGACTATGGCTATATGGGGCCCGCGATCGGCGACACGCTCCAGGCAGTGAAGGGCCATGCCTATGCCAACCCGTTCGACATGCCGGGCGAGGCGGACCTTACCGCCCATGTCGATTTCGCCACGCTCGCCGAAGCCGCACGGGCCGAGGGCCTGGTCGTCCATGGCCCGGTGGCCCAGGGCGCCTTCCTGATGCGGCTCGGCATCGCCGAGCGCACCGCCAGCCTCTCGCTCGCCGCGCCGGACCGCGCCGGCCAGCTCGCCACCGATCGCGACCGGCTGACCGATCCGGAGCAGATGGGCGAGCTGTTCAAGGTGATCGCGCTGACGGCGCCCGGCTGGCCCGTTCCCGCAGGCTTCGAATGATCTACCGCGACGCCACCCGGGCCGACCTGCCGGCGATCGACGCGCTGTTCCGCACCAGCTTCGTCGCGACCTTCGGCCATCTCTACGCCCCCAGGGACCTTGCCGACTTCCTCGCCGGCTTCACGCCCGAGGCCTGGGCCGGGGAGTTCGCGGAGCCCGAGCTGCGCTTCCGGCTCGCCGAGGACGAACGGGGCCTGGCCGGCTTCGCCAAGACGAGCGGGCTGACCCTGCCCGCCGAGGCCACCGCCCCCGCCCATGAGCTGCGCCAGCTCTATCTCGACGAGCGGGCCAAGGGCAGCGGTGCGGCCCAGGCGCTGCTCGACTGGGCCTTGGAGCAGGGCCGGGCGCGAGGCGCCGAGGAGATGTGGCTCTCGGTCTATGTCGACAATCGCCGCGCCAGGCGCTTCTACGAGAAGAACGGGTTCGAGGACCGGGGCGCCTATGCCTTCATGGTCGGCGAGCACGCCGATGAGGACCGGTTGATGAGGCGCATCCTGTGAACGAGATCGAGATCTTCCGCGCGCGGGCGCTGGCCGGAGTCGCGCACGGCTTTCTCGGCCGCAAGGGCGGCGTCTCGACGGGCGACATGGCCAGCCTCAATGTCGGGCTGGGCTCGCGCGACGATCCCGCGCTGATCGCCGAGAATCGCCGTCGCGCCGTGGAAGCGGTACTGCCCGACGCCCGCCTCGTCTCGGTACATCAGGTCCATTCCGCCGACTGCGTCACCGTGGCCGCGCCCTGGGAGGATCGGCTGCGCCCCCATGCCGATGCGCTGGTCACCGATCGGCCGGGGCTGGCGCTCGGCATCCTCACCGCCGATTGCGCGCCGGTGCTGTTCGCCGATACGCAGGCCGGCGTGGTCGGTGCCGCCCATGCGGGGTGGAAGGGCGCGCTCGGCGGCGTCACCGATTCGACGATCGCCGCGATGGAGATGCTGGGCGCGAGCCGCGACCGGATGGTCGCCGCGGTCGGCCCCTGCATCGCCCGCGCCTCCTATGAAGTCGATGCCGGTTTCCTCGCCCGGTTCGCCGAGGCCGATCCGGCGAACGAGCGCTTCTTCACCGAGGGCAGGCGCGAGGATCACTGGCAGTTCGATCTCGAAGCCTATGTCGCGCACCGGCTGGCCGCGGCGGGCCTCCGTACCGTCGAGATGCTGGGCCAGGACACCTATGCGCGGCCGGAGCATTTCTACTCCTATCGCCGCGCGACGCATCGGCGTGAGCCGGATTACGGGCGGCAGATCTCGATCGTCGGACTGGCGTGAACGCATCCGGCACGCGGGAAGGCGGAATCGCCCCTCGCAGCGCAGGCTTCGCAAACTTTCGCCGCATCCGGGGGTGCGATCCCGCCGCCGGCTCGTTACAGATGATACGAAACAGGTGGCGCTCACGCCCCTGACCGGAGAGACTGCATGACCGACGAGACCGAAGCCGACCTGACCGGCGCCACTCCGCGCCGCCGCCCCAAGGCGGATGTCGACACGGTCGGCGGGCGCAAGCTCAAGCCGGCCACCCTGATGATGGGCCATGGCTTCGACCCCATGCTATCGGAAGGCTCGCTCAAGCCGCCGATCTTCCTCACCTCCACCTTCGTCTTCCCCAATGCCGCCGCCGGCAAGCGCCATTTCGAGGGCGTCACCGGCAAGCGCCCGGGCGGTGCCGAGGGCCTGGTCTATTCGCGCTTCAACGGCCCGAACCAGGAGATCCTCGAGGATCGCCTGGGCGTGTGGGAAGGCGCGGAGGATGCGCTGGCCTTTTCCAGCGGCATGTCGGCGATCGCCACGCTGTTCCTGTCGATGGTCAAGCCGGGCGACACGATCGTCCATTCGGGCCCGCTCTATGCCGCGACCGAGACGCTGATCGCCCGTATCCTGGGTCGTTTCGGCGTGCACTGGCTCGACTTCCCGGCCGGTGCCACGCGCGAGGAGATCGATGCGGTGCTGGGCAAGGCCGCCAGCGGCAACGTCGCGCTGATCTATCTCGAATCGCCGGCCAACCCGACCAACGCGCTGGTCGATGTCGAAGCCGTCGCCGCCAGCCGCGACGCGATCTTCAAGGGACCGAACAAGCCGCCGATCGCGATCGACAACACGTTCCTCGGGCCCTTGTGGGCCCAGCCGCTCAAGCAGGGCGCCGACATCGTCGTCTATTCGCTGACCAAATATGCCGGCGGCCATTCGGACCTGGTGGCCGGCGGCGTGCTCGGCTCGAAGGAACACATCAACACGATCCGGCTGATGCGCAACACGATCGGCACCATCTGCGATCCCAACACCGCCTGGATGCTGCTCCGCAGCCTCGAAACGCTGGAACTGCGCATGTCTCGCGCCGGCGAGAATGCCGTGAAGGTCTGCGAGTTCCTGCGCACGCACCCCAAGGTGGAGCATGTCGGCTATCTCGGTTTCCTCGAGGAGGGCTCGCGCCAGGCCGACATCTATCGGCGCCACTGCACCGGCGCGGGCTCGACCTTCTCGCTCTACCTCAAGGGCGGCGAGAAGGAGGCGTTCGCCTTTCTCGACAGCCTCAAGATCGCCAAGCTCGCCGTGTCGCTGGGCGGCACCGAGACGCTGGCCAGCCACCCGGCCGGCATGACTCACCTCTCGGTGCCCGACGCGCGCAAACAGGCGCTGGGCATCACCGACAATCTCGTCCGCATCTCGATCGGCGTCGAGGATGCCGACGATCTGATCGCCGATTTCGAGGAGGCGCTCAAAGCCGTCTGAGCCGATTGAGATCGAGGGCCGGCGGGTATATCCTGCCGGCCCGAGGGGGAACTCGGCCATGATCGGACTTTCGCGCTTCCTGGTTCTGCTTGCGGCACCGCTGCTCGCGCTGCCCGCCACGGCACAGACGGGCGACATGGCCGGCATGCATGGCGGGCACGGCTTCCCGCAGACGCTCGCCGATTGGGCGCATGGCGCACAGCTCTTCCCGGATCTCGGCGATTTCCACCGCGATGCCGGGACAAAGGTGCCCGCCGCCCAGGCCTATTTCGACCAGGGCATGCGCCTGCTCTGGGCGTTCAACCATGACGAGGCGGCGCGCAGCTTCGCCCGGGCGGCCGAGGCCGATCCCCGGTGCGGCATCTGCCACTGGGGCGTCGCGCTCGCCCTCGGCCCCAATTACAACATGCCGATGATGGCCGAGGCGCGGGCCCGCGTCGCCTGGGACGCGCTCAAGAAGGCCGAGGCGCTGGCGCCTGGCGCCACGCCGGCGAACCGCGCGCTGATCCTGGCCCTGGCCAGGCGCTATACCGGTCCGCAGCCGGTCGACCCGAGCAACAGCGCGCCGCTGCTCGCCGCCTATGGCGATGCGATGCGGGGCGCCGCCAAGGCCTTCCCCCAGGACGACGACATATTGACGATGTTCGCCGAGGCGCAGATGAACCGAACGCCGTGGAAGCTGTGGAATGCCGACGGCACCCCGGCCAGGGACACGCCCGAGATCGTCGCCACGCTGGAGACCGTGCTGAAGCGCAACCCGCAGCATCCCGGCGCCAACCATTACTATATCCACGCCGTCGAAGCCTCGACCACGCCGGACCGCGCCGTCGCCGCCGCCGAGCGGGTCGGCCCGATGATGCCGGGCGCGGGCCATCTCGTGCACATGCCCTCGCACATCTTCCAGCGGGTCGGCCGCTACGAGGAATCGGCGGTGGCCAATCGCGATGCCGATGCCGCCGACAAGGCCTATTACGCCAGGACCGCGGCGATCGACTATTATCCGATGTACTCGGCGCACAACCTCCAGTTCCTCGCCGCCTCGACGGCGATGGAGGGGCGCGCCGCCGAGACGATCAAGGCGCTGCGCGACGTGCGGCTGGTGTTCACCGACGACCAGGCGGCCGCCATGCCGGGCATGGATTGGGGGATCGGCTATCTCTATCAGGCGCTGGTCCGCTTCGGCCGCTGGGACGAGATGCTGGCCGAGCCCCGGCCCGACGCACGGCTGCTCGACCTGACCGTCAACTGGCTGTCGGCACGCACCATCGCGCTCGCCGCCAAGGGCAGGATCGCCGAGGCCGAGGCCGAGCTGGCCGGCCTCAAGGCCAGGATCGCCGGCGCACCCGCCGAGGCGCTGGCCGGCATGAACCTGGCCGCGCCGCTCTTCCGCATCGCCGCGCTGCGCGCCGAGGCCCGGATCGCACTCGCCCGGAAGGACGGGCCCCGCGCCGTCGCGCTGCTGCGCGAAGCGGTCACCGTCGAGGACGGGCTGTCGTACAACGAGCCTTCGGACGAGTTCTTCCCGACTCGCCACCTGCTCGGCGCCGCGCTGCTCGGCGCCGGCAAGGCGGCGGAAGCCGAGGCGGTGTTCCGCGAAGACCTGGATCCCCGGCGCAATCCGCGCAACGGCTGGGCGCTGCTCGGCCTCGCCCAGGCGCTGAAGGCCCAGGGCAAGGACGCGGGCGCGGCGGAGAAGGATTTCGCCGCCGCCTGGGTCCGGGCGGACGTGAAGCTAGCCGCGCCGGCCTTTTAGCGCCGCGGCCAGGAGATCGGCCATGAGGCGATGGTCCGCGAGCGAGGGGTGCCAGTTGCACCCGGTCATCGCGAGCGTGGGCACCTGCACCGCCGTCGCACCAGTGGCCTCGGCCACCGCGGCAACATCGGCCTGGAAATCCCCGGCACCCATCAGCACCAGGCGCGCCTGGGGCTGGCGGCGCCGGAGCTCGTTGACAAAGTCGATGTAGCGGGCGCGATAGGCGGCCCGCAGCGCCGCCGCGTCGGCCCAGGCCTCGCCGGCGTGGAGCGGCGTCGAGAAGTCGTTGGTGCCGAGGTTGACCACGATCGCCCGGGGCTTCCAGCCCGGCTCGGGCGCGGCCGGCGCCGGATCGCCGGGCAGCGCGCGCGGATAGAGAAAGGGCAGGTTCTCGCCGGGGAAGCGGCCGGCATGGTTGCGGACGATGCCATAGCCCGAATAGGCGATCACCCGGTAATCGACGCCCAATCGCCTGGCGACGATGGGCCCGAAGGCCTGGCTGGTATCGGTCGTGTCGTGCACCTGCTGCGCCGTGCAGGTGCGCGTCGCCGAAGTGTTGCCATAGCCCACGCTGTGCGAATCGCCGATGAACTCGATCCCGCCGGACCGGACCGGCGCGGGGAGCGGCGTGCCATGGGTGAAGAAGCCGAAAAAGCTGCTGCTGCCCGACTGGCTCTCGGTCAGCTTGTCGATGCGGATGGCGTGGACGCCGGGCTTCAGCCCCGCGATCCGCACCGTCGCGGGGCCGGGCGTCACCAGGGTCTGGAACGGCTTGCCGTCCACGCTCACCCGCAGGAAGTCACCATGCGTCTCGACCCGGACGGTGACGTCGGTGCCGCGAAAGCGCGCCTCGACATAGGTGCCCGGCCAGCCGAACCGCATCTCGCCACCCTGGACGATCGCGCGGCCGCCGACATGGACGGCCAGTCGCCTGCCCTCGGGCGGGGGCGCGGCGGAGAGGACAAGCGGCGCGAGCAGCGCAAGGGCAAAGGGCTTCATCGCGCCACCCTAGCCCGTTCCGCCGGCGCGCGAAATCGCGGCATCGGATCGGCCGGCGGCAGGCATCGGCTCCGATCCGGGTTGGAGGCGCGGCGCGGCTCTGCTCTAACGAAGCGCATGACCGCGCCCCTTCGCACCGGCCTCGCCGCGCTCGCCGCCCTGTCGCTCGCCACCGCGCCGCTCGCGGCCCAGACGTCCGGCGGATCCACCTATGACGCCGCCGATCCCATGATCGGCACCGGCGGCGAGGGGCACACCTTCCCCGGGGCGGTCGCGCCCTTCGGCATGATCCAGCTGAGCCCGGATACCGACACGACCTGCGAGATCCGCAAATGCTACGGCCACGCCGCCGGCTATCGCTACGAGGATCCGACGATCCAGGGCTTCTCGATGACGCATTTCTCGGGCGCCGGCCATTCGGACCTGGGCGACTTCCTGATCCAGCCGCTGGTAGGCGATGCGACTTCGCTCGAGCCCGGCGCCCAGCGCGCGCGCTTCGATCACGCGACCGAACAGGCGCGGCCCGGCTATTATGCCGTCACCCTGGCCGATAGCGGGGTACGTGCCGAGATGACCGCGGGCACCCGCGTCGGCGTGCAGCGCTACACCTTCCCCGCCGGCAAGGATGCCCGGCTGCTGCTCGATCTGCGCAGCTCGCTCTACAGTTATCCGGGCAAGACGCTCTGGTCCTCGATCCGGGTCCGCGCGGACGGCACGATCACCGGCATGCGCGAGACGCGCGGCTGGGCGCCCGCCCGCAAGCTCTATTTCGCGATCCGCCCCTCCGCGCCGCTCACCCGCCATGCCTTCTCGAACACCGAGGAGAAGGTGGCGTATAACGGCTTTCAGGGCCCCGGCCGGGGCGCCGCGGACCCGGCCCAGCTCCAGGGGCGCGCGCTGGTCGCCCAGTTCGGCTTCGGCGTGCTCGACAGGCCGCTCGAAGTGAAGGTCGCCATCTCCGCGGTCGACGAGGACGGCGCCATCGCCAATCTCGACAGCGAGCGCGGCGATTTCGACGCGATCCGCGCCGATACGGGGAGGGCCTGGGAAAGGGCGCTCGGCGCAGTCGAACTCGAAGGGCCCGCGCCGATGAAGCGCATGGTCGCCACTGCGCTGTATCACAGCCTGATCGCCCCCAGCGTCTTCTCCGACGCCGATGGTCGCTGGCGGGGCCCGGACGACCAGGTCCATGCCGCCACGGGCTTCACCTTCCACTCGACCTTCTCGCTATGGGATACCTTCCGGGCCGAACATCCGCTGCTGGTGCTGCTCCAGCCGGAAAGGCGGAACGCCGACTTCGTCCAATCGCTGGTCGCCAGCCAGCAGGTGAGTCCCTTCGGCATCCTGCCGGTCTGGCAGTTCCATGGCCGCGAGACCTGGACGATGATCGGCTATCACGCCGTGCCGGTGATCGCCGATGCCTATCTCAAGGGCATTCGCGGCTTCGACGCACAAGCCGCGCTCGATGCGATGGTGAAGAGCGCGACCTACGGCCCCTATGGCGGTTTGGACCAGTATATGAAGCTCGGCTATGTGCCGATCGACCGGGAGCCGGAAGCGGCGTCGAAGACCGTCGAATATGCCTATGACGACTGGACCATCGCGCGCATGGCCGGGGCGATGGGCAAGGCGGACGTCGCCGCCGCCTTCGGGAAGCGGGCCGGCAACTGGCGCAACAGCTTCGATGCGAAGACCGGCTTCCTGCGCGCCCGCAAGGCCGATGGCAGCTATCGCACGCCCTTCGATCCCACCGCGATCAATTATGGATCGGACTATACCGAGGGCAATGCCTGGCAATATTCCTGGTTCGTGCCGCAGGACCAGGCCGGCATGTTCGCGCTGCTCGGCGGCGACGCGGCGGCAGTGAACAAGCTCGACGCGATGTTCGATTTCGACAATTCGAAGCTCGACTACAGCCATGCCGAGGACATTGCCGGCCTGATCGGCCAGTACATCCATGGCAACGAGCCGAGCCACCATGTCGCCTATCTCTACGCCTATGCCGGCCAGCCCTGGCGCACCCAGGAGCGGCTGAAGCAGATCGTCGAGAGCCAGTACAAGCCGACGCCGGACGGGCTTTCGGGCAATGACGATCTGGGCCAGATGTCCGCCTGGCTGGTCTTCACCGCGCTCGGCTTCTATCCGGTCGCGCCCGGCTCGAACGAATATGTGATCGGCCGGCCCTTCCTGGACCGCGCGACGCTCAACCTGCCGAACGGCAAGCGTTTCACCGTGATCGCCGACGGCCTGTCGGAGGCGAACCCCTATGTCGGCAAGGTCACGCTGAACGGCAGGCCGCTGGCGAGGGGGTATCTGCGGCACGAGGAGATCGTCGCCGGCGGCGAGCTGCGCTTCGCGATGCGCGCCACGCCGAACAAGGGCTGGGCTACGGCCAGGGCGGCGCGCCCCTATTCGATGAGCACGGCGCGCTAGGTCGGCAACTCCGAGCAAGGCCTTGGAACCAGGCCCGTCATCCCTGCGAAGAGGACGATGACGGGCGAGGGAATACGAGTCCGCAACCTATGGCGTCTCGATCGTCTCGCGCAGGAACCCGCCGATTCGCCGCGCCCATTCGGCGTCGTGCAGATTGCTCACCTCGCCATGCGACAGCCCCGGTACCAGCCACAATGCCTTGCGGTTCGGCGCGGCCCGATGGAGCGCGCGGGTCTCCGCCGGCGGCGTGTAGCGATCTGCCGCGCCGCCAATCACGAAGACCGGTCCGGGATAGTCCCGGATCGCCGCGATCGGCGCGATCCGCCCGGGCCACACGCCATAACGTGGCAGCGCCTGGAAACTCAGCAGCGGCTCGGCCAGCGTCGCGCCCGCCGCCGTCAGCACCGCCGCCATCCGGTTGTAGATCGCATGACGAATGTCGGGGAACACTGCGACCAGCACCAGCGCATCGGCCGGGACCATGCCGTCGCGCCCGATCAGCGCCGCAGCGCCGCCCAGCGAGACGCCGATCACCGCCACCTTCGCGCCATGCTGCCTTGCCTTCAACCAGCCGAACGCCGCGCGCGCGTCCAGCCCTTCGTCGAGCCCATAGCTATGATCGGTGATCGTCGACGCGCCATGCCCGCGCAGGTCGATCGCCAGCGCCGCATAGCCTTGCGCCACCAGCGCCTCGGCCATCGGCGCGGTCTGGTTCCGCGAGGCGCCGACGCCGTGGAGGAGCAGCACCGCCGGCGCATCGGGGCGTCGCCCGGGCCAATAGGTGCCGGCGAGCGAAACACCGTCCCGCGCCGCAAGCTGCACCTGCTCGGCCGGCGGCGGCACCGGCGCCACTGCCGAGGCATGCCCGGCGGCGATCTTCGATGCGAGGAACCAGCTTGCCGTCAGCACCAGGAACAGCAGCAGCGCCGCCGCCCCGATCGCCAGGCTGAAGCGCCGCCCGAGCATCTGCCCTAGCCGTCGCCGACCCGCTCGATATCCGCGCCCACCGCCGAAAGCTTCTCCTCCAGCCGCTCATAGCCGCGGTCGAGGTGATAGACGCGGTTGACCTGCGTCTCGCCCTCGGCCGCCAGACCGGCGAGGATCAGGCTCATCGAGGCGCGGAGATCGGTCGCCATCACTTGCGCGCCGACCAGCCTGGTCGGCCCGTGCACCACCGCGGTGCGCCCACGCACATCGATATGGGCGCCCATCCGCGCCAGCTCGGGCACGTGCATGTAGCGGTTCTCGAAGATCGTCTCGGTGAAGACGCTGGCGCCCTCGGCCATGCATTGCATCGCCATGAACTGCGCCTGCATATCGGTCGCGAAGCCCGGGAAGGGCGCGGTCGACAGCGTCAGCGGCTTGAGCGGGCCGTTGGCTGCCACGCGGATCCCGCCCCTGGTCTCCTCGACCGTCACTCCGGCCTGGACCAGCGCGTCGAGAGTCGCGCGCATGTCGTTCGCCGCCGCGCCGACCAGTTCGACGTCGCCGCCGGTGATCGCCGCCGCGCAGGCATAGCTGCCCGCCTCGATCCGGTCGGGCATCACCGCATAGGTCGCGCCGTGCAGGCGGTCCCGGCCTTCGATCTCCAGCCGTTCGGTGCCGATGCCCTGGATATGCGCGCCCATCGCGACGAGCAGGTTGCACAGGTCGACGATCTCGGGTTCGCGCGCGGCATTGTCGAAAACAGTGGTGCCCTTGGCGGTGACCGCCGCCATCAGCGCGTTCTCGGTCGCGCCGACCGAGACCACCGGGAAGCTGTAGCGCCCGCCGCGCAGCCGACCGCCGGGCGCCGTCGCCTTCACATAGCCCGCGGCGATCTCGATCTCGGCGCCCATCGCCTCGAGCGCCTTCAGGTGCAGGTCGATCGGGCGGTTGCCGATCGCGCAGCCGCCAGGCAGCGACACCGTCGCCTCGCCCGCGCGGCCGAGCAGCGGGCCGAGCACCAGGATCGAGGCGCGCATCTTGCGGACGATGTCATAGGGCGCCACGGTCGAGGTGAGCTTGCCCGCCCGCACGGTCATCACCCGGCCGAAATCGCTGGGCCGCGTGCCTTCGATCGCGGTCGAGGCACCGAGCTCGTTGAGCAGATGGCCGAAGCTGTCCACGTCCGCCAGGCGCGGCAGGTTCCGCAAGGTCAGCGGCTCGTCGGTGAGCAGCGCGCAGGGCATCAGCGTGAGCGCCGCGTTCTTGGCGCCGGAGACGGGAATCTTGCCGGAAAGGCGTTTGCCGCCGCGAATGAGAATACGGTCCATGCCGGGCTTCTAATCTTTGTCCCGCCACGCGCAAGGGCAGGCGTTTTTCGCACCCTTGATCGATTTTAATGCATTGATTCAGTTGCACTGCTTTGCATTGCGCGTGGGGAGAAGCCATCGCGTGTCCGGCAGTTGTTTCGCGGAGAGGCTGAGCGAGCTGATCGACTTATCAGAGGTCGAGCGGAAAGCGCTCGAAAGATTGGAAGAACGCCAGCGCCACTTGCGCCGCGGGGCGGTGCTCCAGCGCGAGAATGAGGGCGGCAACGAACTCTATATCCTGCGCAAGGGCCTGATGATGAGCTATGTGCTGCTCGACGATGGCAGCCGCCAGATCCTGCGCTTCCTCTTTCCGGGCGACATGCTGGGGATTTCCAGCGCAGTCTATCGGGAAGCGCCCGAGACCCTGGCCGCGCTGTCCGACTGCGTGGTCTGCCCGTTCGATCGCGGCGTGCTGTCGGATCTGATGCTCGATCATCCGCGCCTCGCCGCGATGGTGCTGGTCTATTCGCAGATCGAACGCGTCGCATTGACCGACCGGCTGGCCGCACTTGGCCGCACCAGCGCCAAGGCCCGGGTCGCGGCGCTGCTGCTCGAGTTGCGCAATCGCCTGCGCGCCACCGACAAGAGCCTCGCCAATGTCTTTCCGCTGGGGCTGACGCAGGAGGAAGTGGGCGACGCGACCGGCCTCACCGCCGTGCATGTCAACCGCATGCTGCGCCAACTCGAGGAGGAAGGGATGATCGCCCGGGAGGGCGGCCGCGTCACGCTGCTCGACGAGCGCGCGCTTGCCCGCGCGGCCAATTATGTCAACCGCTACGAGGGGCTCGACCTCGGCTGGCTGCCCCGGGCGCGCTGAGCTTCGCCGGGAACGCGAGGGGCCGGACGTCTGCGATGACAAGTCGCGCCGTCCGGCCCCCGTTCCCGCCCGAAACCCCCCGGTTCCCAGGAACGGAAGATCTCATAGCCCGGGCCGGGGCCGCTGTGTTTCCCGGAAAAATGCCTACACGGGTCGATACGGAGGCAGGCGCGAAACGATCGCCCTACGCCTTTTCCAGCGTGCATTGCAGCGGGTGCTGGTTCTGGCGGGCGAAGTCGATCACCTGCGCCACCTTGGTCTCGGCGACTTCGTAGCTGAACACGCCGCATACGCCCACGCCGCGCTGATGGACGTGGAGCATCACGCGCGTCGCCTCTTCCATGTTCATCCGGAAGAAGCGCTGCAGGACGAGCACGACGAACTCCATCGGCGTATAGTCGTCGTTGAGCATCAGCACGCGATAGGGCGTGGGCTTCTTCGTCCGGGTGCGCGTGCGCGTGGCAATGCCGACGGAGGGGTCGTTGCCCCGGTCGTCGTCATTGCCGTCCTCGGCCATGCGCCATGGCATGCTGATGTCGAATTTCACGGGATCTGTCACGCCGCCGAAAATATGGGCTCGCGCTCCCAAGGGCAAGGCCGCCGGCCACGCGTGCCCCCCGACGAGACACCGGAAAGGAAAAGGGCGGCCGCCCCCGGGGGACGACCGCCCTGATCTCGTCTTCCGGCAGGCCGGAAGCGCCGGCTTACGCGGCGGTCTTCACCTTCTCGGCGGCGACGGCAACGCGGTTCGACAGCGGCTGCGCGGCATCGCTGGCGAGCTTGATCAGCGCCTCGGTGTTCTTCGACGCCTCGGCGACGTACGAGTCGAACGCGCCGCGGAAATAGTCGCTCTGCAGCTTGAAGAACTCGGTCGGCGACTTGACGGCGGCGAGGTTCTTCAGCGCGGCGGTCGCGCTCTCGAACGACTTGCGGCCATATTCGGCGGCGTCCTGGCCCAGGCCCTCGAAGCCCTTGGCGGCGATGCGGCCCGACTCGACCAGCGCCTCGACATTGCCCTTGGCGAAGTCATTGGCTTCCTCGACCAGCTTGGTCGACTTCTCGACGGCGGCCTTGGTGCGGTCGTTCCACTCGGCGAACAGAGCCTGGGCCTTGTCGGTGGCGTTCTCGATGGTGGTCATCTTCCAGCTTCCCTTCACTTCCGGCGCGGCGACCGTCTCCTCGACGGCTTCGACGGCGGTGATTGCGGTTTCCGCGGCAACCTCGGCGATCTGCTCGACGGGGGTCTCGGCCACGGCTTGGACGGTTTCGGTTTCGGTCACTTCCTGCGGTGCTGCCTCAAGGACCGGGACCGGCTCGGCGACGACGGGAGCCTCGACGATCGTCTCGGCGGCCTTCACCGGCTCGGGCTTCTCAGCCTTGGGCGCAGCAACTTTCGGCGCGGGCTTGGCGCGCGCCGCAGGCTTCGGAGCGACGGGCTTGGGCGCGCCGGTCTTCGGTCCTTTGGTGGCCATGATGTGCCTTCCCCATAAAGCTATTGCTGCGATGCAGCATGTAGCTCTTCTTGCACTGCAATGCAAGTGACTTTTGTGCACTGCACAAAAATAGATAAAAGCCTGGGATAGCGCGGGAAATCAGCGCATCCGGACATAGCTTCCCGGCGCATCCTCCAAGGGCTTGAGCTTGCCCTTGCCCGGAATCCGCGCGCCCTTGGCCGGAACCCTGGCGGCATCGAGCGCGTCGAGCCAGCCGATCCAGTCGGGCCACCAACTCCCCTTGGTCTCTTTTGCTCCCGCGAAAAATTCGGTGAGCGATTCGACCTTCTCCGAATTGGTCCAATATTGATATTTCTGCGCGGAGGGCGGGTTCACCACGCCGGCGATGTGCCCCGATCCGGCGAGCACGAACTTGAGCGGCCCCCTGAAATACTGCGTGATCTTCCAGACGCTCTGCGCCGGAGCGATGTGATCCTCGCGCCCGGCCTGGACATAGGTGGGAGTCGCCACCTTCGCGAGATCGAGCGGCGTGCCGCCGATCGCCAGCGCGCCGGGCTGGACCAGCTTGTTGTCGCGGTAGAGGTCGGTCAGATAGCTCATGTGCCAGCGCGCGGGCAGGTTGGTGACGTCCGAATTCCAGTGGAGCAGGTCGAACGGGGCATAGTCCTTGCCCATCAGATAGTTGTTGGTGACGTAGTTCCAGATCAGGTCGCGCCCGCGCAGCAGGTTGAACGTCGCCGCCATGTAGCGCCCGTCGAGGAATCCCTCGCCGCCCAGGCTGCGAATCATCGCCAGCTGGTCGTCGTCGACGAACATGCCCAGTTCGCCGGCCTCGGAGAAATCGACCTGCGCGGTGAAGAAGGTCGCGCTCCGCACCTTCTCGGCCTGCCCCCTTGCGTGCAGCACCGCCAGCGTCGCGGCGAGCGTGGTGCCGGCAACGCAATAGCCGATCGCGTGCACGGCCTCCACGCCGAGCAGATCGCGCACCGTGTCGATCGCGTCGATCTGCCCGCCCTCGACGAAATCGTCCCAGACTATGTCCTTCATCGTGGCGTCGGCGGACTTCCACGAGACGACGAACACGGTGAGCCCCTGCTCCACCGCCCAGCGGATGAAGCTCTTCTCGGGATTGAGGTCGAGGATGTAGAAGCGGTTGATCCAGGGCGGGAAGATCAGCAGCGGCGTCGCATAGACCTGTTTCGCGCCTTCCGCCGGGGCATATTGGATCAGCTCGTAGAGCGGCGTGCGCTTCACCACCTTGCCCGGCGTCATCGCCAGGTTGCGGCCCAGCTCATAGGCGCCCTCGGCGGTCTGGGTCATCTGCCCCTTGGCCAGGTCGCCCAGCATGTTGGACAGCCCCTTGAGCAGGCTCTCGCCCTTGGTCTCGACGATCTTCTCGAGCACTTCGGGGTTGGTCGCGGGGAAGTTGGTCGGGCTCATCGCGTCGAGGAAGCCCCTGGTCGCGAAGCGCACCTGGTCCTTCTGCCTGGGGTCCATCCCCTCCAGCCCGTCGACGCCGCGCAGCATATGGTCGGCGATCACCAGATAGCTCTGGCGCAGAAAGTCGAACACCGGCTCCTCGCGCCATTGCGGCGCCTTGAAGCGCTTGTCGCGCGCCTGCTCGGGCGTCTCCTCGAAAGGCTGGGCGTTCTGCGGATCGAGGAAACGCTGCCAGAGCTTCATCGTGTCCGACCAGAAATCGGTGGTCGCCTTCACAGCCGCGGCGGGATCGAGCAGCGTACCGAAGGGCGGCGCGGCGTGCTCCATCATGTCGAGGCCGTGCTCGAGCATCATCTGCTGCGCGCGGCCGAGCACCCAGGTCCAGTGCTGCAGGTCCTCGAGATCGGGAATCGGCGGTGTGGTCGTTTCGGCCATGCTCATCCTCTTCAAGCGCCGCTTTAGCGCACCACAGGCAACTCGTCATTCCCGCAGGCGCGAACATGGCGTAGGACATGTGCACGGCACAAGTTCGTGCCGCGCTCCAATCCCTGAGAGACGAGGAAATGTCCGAAGAATTCTACCGCATGAAGCGCCTGCCCCCCTATGTCATCGCCGAAGTCAATGCGATGCGGGCAGCGGCGCGTGCGGCAGGGGAGGACATCATCGATCTCGGCATGGGCAATCCCGACCTGCCGCCGCCCCAGCACGTGATCGACAAGCTGGTCGAAGTCGCCCGCAAGCCCGATGCCCATGGCTATTCCCAGTCCAAGGGCATTCCCGGCCTGCGCCGCGCCCAGGCCAACTATTACGCCCGCCGCTTCGGCGTCGACATCGATCCCGAGACCGAAGTCGTCGTGACCATGGGCTCGAAGGAGGGCCTGGCCAGCCTCGCCACCGCGATCACCGCGCCGGGCGACGTGGTGCTGGCGCCCAACCCGAGCTACCCGATCCACACGTTCGGCTTCATCATCGCCGGCGCCACGATCCGCGCGGTGCCGACCACGCCGGACGAACATTATTTCGAAAGCCTCGAGCGGGCGATGGCCTTCACCGTGCCGCGCCCCTCGATCCTGGTGGTCAACTATCCGTCGAACCCGACCGCCGAGACGGTGGACCTCGCCTTCTACGAGCGGCTCGTCGCCTGGGCGCGCGAGAACAAGGTGTGGATCCTCTCCGACCTCGCCTATTCGGAGCTGTATTTCGACGGCAAGCCGACCGTGTCGATCCTGCAGGTCAAGGGCGCCAAGGACGTGGCGATCGAGTTCACCTCGCTCTCCAAGACCTATTCGATGGCCGGCTGGCGCATGGGCTTCGCGGTGGGCAACAAGCAGCTGATCGCGGCGATGACGCGCGTGAAGTCGTACCTCGACTATGGCGCCTTCACGCCGATCCAGGCCGCCGCCTGCGCCGCGCTCAACGGCCCGCAGGACATCGTCGAGGCCAATCGCCAACTCTATCACAAGCGCCGCGACGTGCTGGTCGAGAGCTTCGGTCGCGCGGGCTGGGAAATCCCCTCCCCGCCCGCGAGCATGTTCGCCTGGGCGCCGCTGCCGCCGGCACTGGCGCATCTGGGCAGCCTGGAATTCTCCAAGCAGCTGCTCACCCATGCCAAGGTCGCGGTCGCGCCGGGCGTCGGCTATGGCGAGAATGGCGAGGGCTATGTGCGCATCGCAATGGTCGAGAACGAACAGCGCCTGCGCCAGGCCGCGCGCAACGTGAAGCAGTATCTCAAGTCGATGGGCGTCAACACCGCGGCGAAGGCAGGCTGAGCCCGGGCCGGTGCTGCACGTCGATCCGCTCTATTCGCTTGCCGGCGTGCTCGTCGGCCTGCTCGTCGGGCTGACCGGCGTCGGCGGCGGATCGCTGATGACGCCCTTGCTGGTGCTCGTCTTCGGCTTCCACCCGGCCACCGCCGTCGGCACCGACCTGCTCTATGCCTCGGGCACCAAGGCGGTGGGCACCGTCGTCCATGGCTGGCGCGGATCGGTCGACTGGCGGGTGGTGCGGCGGCTGGCGACCGGCAGCGTCCCGGCGACGATCACCACACTGCTGTTCCTCAACGCCGCCCATCGCGGCGCCCAGGATACCGGGCATCTGATCTCGGCGATCCTCGGCGTCACCCTGATCCTCACTGCGATCGCGCTGTTCTTCCGCACCCGCATCGTGCGCGCGGCGGGACAGCGCTTCGCCAGGCTGGACGGGCGCATCATCGCCGGCCTCACCATAGTGCTGGGCGCGGTGCTGGGCGTGCTCGTCTCGCTCACTTCGGTGGGCGCGGGCGCGCTGGGGATGACGGCGCTGCTCGTCCTCTATCCCGGCGCGCCGGTGGCGCGGCTGGTCGGCTCGGACATCGCGCATGCGGTGCCGCTCACCTTCATCGCCGGCATCGGCCATTGGACGATGGGATCGGTGGACCCGGGCCTGCTCGTCGCGCTGCTGCTCGGCTCGATCCCCGGCATCGTGATCGGCAGCCTGATCGCGACGCGCATCTCCGAGCGCGTGCTGGTGCCGATCCTGGCGACGGTGCTCGCTATCGTCGGCCTGAGGCTGCTGAGCTAGGTGTCCTCGCCCGCGCGGGAACGGCGAAGCGGGAGTTGACGCGCCCCCTTCCTCGCGCCACCTCGCCGCAATGCGTCCCGGCTTCCAATTCTCCACCCGCTTCCGCGTCCGCTATTCCGAGATCGACGGACAGAAGATCGTCTTCAACTCGCGCTATCTCGAATATGCCGACGTCACGCTCGGCGAGTTCTGGCGCTGGGCCGATCTGGGCGATATCGGCCCCGACTGGCTCGATGCCGAGTTCAACGTCGTCCGCGCCGCCATCGACTACAAGAAGCCGTTCGTGTTCGACGACATGGTCGAGGGCTTCGCCCGGGTCGAGCGAGTCGGCACGTCGAGCATGACGATGCGCATCGAACTCTGCCACGCCGATACCGGCGAACTCCATACCGAGGTCGAGATGGTCAGCGTCCATGTCGACCTGGCGACGCGCAAGTCCAAGCCGATCCCGGAGAATGTGCGCGTGCGGCTGGAGGGGCTAGGGGGCTAGACCACGCGCCGCAGCAGGAACCAGACGATCTCGCGCCCCTGCGCGAAGCGATCGACCACCCTATCGAGCTCGGGCTGGATTGCCGCCAGCGAGGGCGCCCGGCAGTCCCCGTGCTGGCTGGGCAGCACTTCGCCTGGCCCCGGCGCAGCGGAGGGCTCGGGCGCTGGCGCAGTTTCCGGCTCGATCGCCACTTCCTCGGCCGCATTGGCGGTATCGGTCTCGTGGATGGACTTCAGCGCAGGGAAATAATCGCAGTTGAGCAGCGCCATATCGATGCCGCCCGGCGCCTCGCGCGTCAGTGCATAGCCGTAGCGCAGGCCATCGCCTTCCGGATCGTCCGACTGCACGAGATAGATGCCATGGCGCAACAGCTTGAAGCGGATGTTGAGCCGCCGGTCGGGCGCCGTCAGCCAATAGCCATCGCCTTCGCGGGCGAGCCGGATGAGCGGCAGCCGCTGGGCTCCGTCATAGGGACAATAGGTCGGCTGCACCTGGCGGCTCCGCCGCTTGCCCCGCTCGTCCGGCATGGGGAAGACATAGCCCGGTGTCACGCAATCCCTGCGGATGGCGGCGGGCATCTTCGCCGGGCCGGCAATCATGAACCGCTGATAGTCGCCATCGGCAAGGCCGGGCACGGTATCGCCTCGGGGGATGAAGGGTTGGTCCGAGCCCAGCGTGCATCCGGCCAGCAAGCCGGCGCACAACAGCCCTGTCGAACCAAGCCCGCGCAACGCCATCGCCTTGACCGATCCCGCCTCTATTGCGACACAATCATGCCGCAATTGGACTTGGCCAGCAAGGCGCCCCTATTCCGCCGCCTTCACTTCGGCCGCTTCGTCCTCGTGCACCACATCCTCGGCCAGCGCCCAGAGCAAGTCCCCCTTGCCCAGCACGCGCCCGTCATGGCTCAACACCTGGACCTGGCGGATCGGGCAGCTGTCGCGCGCATCGACCAGCACCGGAAAGGCCGGCACGCCCGTCTCCCAGCGCTCGCCCCATTGCCGGAGCGAAATCATCACCGGCAGCAGCGCATAGCCCTTGTCGGTCAGGCGATATTCGATCTTGCGGCGATCGTCGGCACAGGGCTGGCGCTGCAATATGCCCTTGTCGACCAGCCGGGCCAGCCGGTTCGCCAGGATGTTGCGCGCAATGCCCAGCTCGGACTGGAATTCCTCGAAATGGTGCAGCCCGTTGAACGAGCCGCGCAGGATCAGGAACGACCAGCGTTCGCCCATCGCTTCCAGCGCCGCCGGCAGGCTGCAGTCATTCGCCAGCTGGCGCAGCGACTCTCGAATGGCACCACCCATAACTTGTCATCCTACCGTAAAAGCCGACGCTACGGAATGCCGTAACTTCTTGCGCCGCAGCAAAAGTTTCTCGTTGCAACTTACTTTGATGTCAATTAAAAACCGGGTTGCAGCCCAGGCTGCAGGTTCTGACCCCAGGAGGATTTCCCATGACCCGCTTCTTCGCCGCAGCGGCTGCGGCCACGCTGGCCCTCGTCCCCGCTGCCGGCATCGCGCAGGGTGCCCCGAACGGCTATTATTCCGCGACTCCGGTGAGCGCGCCTGCCAAGACCAGCCTCGTCACGCGCTCGACGCTGTGGAAGTGCGGCGCCGGCACCTGCACCGCCGCCAAGGCGAACGCGCGTGACGGCATCGTCTGCGAGCTCGTCGCCCGCGAAGTCGGCAAGCTTTCGGCCTTCCGCGCCAACGGCGCCGATTTCGATGCGGCCGCGCTCGAAAAGTGCAACGCCAAGGCGAATTGAGTCGATCGGAGCCGGCCGCTTCGCCGTCGAAGTGGCCGGCTCCGCACGAAAAGCGCCGCAAGACGCGCAAATTTATTGCAAAGCAACAGCACCGGGCCCCATCTTAGATCCCGTGCTGCGCCAATATGAACTTGTCGACCGGGTCCTGAGCTACGACCCCGATGCCGATGAAGCGATGCTCAACCGGGCATATGTCTTCTCGGTCAACGCGCACGGCACCCAGAAGCGCGCCAGCGGCGACCCCTATTTCAGCCACCCGATCGAAGTGGCCGGCATCCTCACAGACCTGCATCTCGACGACGAGACGATCGTCACCGCGATCCTGCACGACACGGTCGAGGACACGGTGGCCACGCCCGAGGACATCCAGCGCCTATTCGGCGACAATGTCGCGCGCATGGTCGACGGCGTCACCAAGCTCTCCAAGATCGAGGCGCAGACCGAGAGCGAGCGCGCCGCCGAGAATCTCCGCAAGTTCCTGCTCGCCATGTCGGACGATGTCCGCGTGCTGCTCGTCAAGCTGGCCGACCGGCTGCACAACATGCGCACGCTCCACCACATCAAGAATCCCGACAAGCGCAAGCGCATCGCCCGCGAGACGATGGACATCTATGCCCCGCTCGCCGAGCGGATCGGCATGTACGAGTTCATGAAGGAGATGCAGACGCTCGCCTTTCGCGAGCTCGAGCCCGAAGCCTATGAATCGATCGAGAAGCGGCTCGACAGCCTGAAGATCGAAGGCGAGGACCGCATCGCCAAGATCGCCTCGGGCCTCAAGCTCCTCCTTTCGCGCGGCGGCATCGAGGCCGAGATCACCGGGCGCGAGAAGCATCCCTATTCGATCTGGAAGAAGATGTCCGAGCGCCACGTGTCGCTCGAGCAGCTCAGCGACATCATGGCCTTTCGCGCGATCGTCGACACCGAGGAGGAATGCTACCGCGCGCTCGGGGTGATCCACCGCCGCTGGCCGATGGTGCCGGGCCGGTTCAAGGACTATATCTCCACGCCGAAGCGCAACGGCTATCGCTCGCTCCATACCAGCATCATCCATGCCGGCGACACGCGCATCGAGATCCAGATCCGCACGCGCGACATGCACGCCCAGGCCGAATATGGCCTCGCCGCCCACTGGGCCTACAAGGCCAGCAACGTCCGGCCCGATACCCAGGTCAGCTGGATCAAGGACCTCATCGAGATCCTCGAACATGCCGAGAGCCCCGAGGAGCTGCTCGAGCATACCCGCATGGCGATGTATCAGGACCGGATCTTCGCCTTCACGCCCAAGGGCGAACTGATCCAGCTGCCCAAGCGCGCGACTCCGATCGACTTCGCCTATGCGGTCCATTCCAACCTGGGCGACCAGGCGGTCGGCGCCAAGATCAACGGCCGCGTCGTGCCGCTGCGCACGGAGATCGAGCAGGGCGACCAGGTCCAGATCCTGCGTTCCAAGGCGCAGGAGCCCCAGGCCAACTGGCTCAACTTCGCGATCACCGGCAAGGCGCGCGCGGCGATCCGCCGCCATATCCGCCACAAGGAGCGCGAGGAGACGATCGCACTCGGCCACAAGCTCTATGACGAGATCGTGCTGCGCCTGCCGACCCCGCCGGGCGACAGCGCGATCCCCGATGCGCTCAAGCGCCTCAAGTTGCAGGACGAGGCTTCGTTGATGGAAGCGATCGCCCGCCGCCAGTTCACCGATTTCCAGGTGATGGAAGCGCTGATGCCCGGCTCGACCGAAGGCGAGGACGAGCACGACCTGCCGCCCCAGCAGCACGCGATCGAGATCAAGGGCCTCACCCCGGGAGTCGCGTTCCACTTCTCGGTCGATTGCCGCCCGGTGCCGGGCGATCGCATCGTCGGCATCCGCCGGGCCGGCGAGCCGATCGAAGTGCACCGGATCGATTGCCCCAGCCTGGCCGACACCACCGAGGAAGACTGGGTCGATCTCACCTGGGGCAACAAGGCCGAGGGCGGCATCGCCCAGATCGAGATCACGCTGAAGAACGAGCCCGGCGCGCTGGGCGCGGTCGCCACGCTGATCGGCCAGCACAAGGCCAACATCCTCGGCCTGCGCATGGACAATCGCGACACCACTTTCCACACCAACACGATGGACCTGGAAGTGCGCAACGCGGCGCACCTGATGCGCCTGCTGGCGGCACTGCGCGCGGCGGACGCGGTGAGCTCGGCGGAACGGGCCTAAACCAGGCCGGGCTCGGATTGGCCCGCCGCGACGCGGGCCCGTTCAGGCCCGCCCGTGGATGAATTCGTCCAGATCGCTCGGGCACACGATGGGGTCGCGCAAACGCGGATCGCGGCACGCGGCGAGGAATTCGGCATGGTCCGGATGGCCGGGCAGGAAAACCGCCGTTTCGGCATATTGGTCGGGGCTGAAGGTCCCCCAATTGGTGATGCGGCCGAAATAGACATGGCTTGCACCGATCCGGTGCGCCAGGTCCACGGCATTGCCCATCTCGCGGAAATTCTCGGTCTGCACCGTGAAGGTGGTCGACCCGATCGGCAGGCCCCGCCATAAGCCACCATTTCGCTGCCAACTTCGTTTCGTATCCGTCCCGCGCCCGGCTAGACTGGCGATGAGCGGCGGGGGCCGGTTTCACATGCGCATGACACCCGGACCCCGATGAATCGCGCACGCCCTTCCGCTCGCCCATCCGGACCGGCGCTCGCCGCGAGCGTCCGGTGACAGCGAGAGGAAGATCATGGCCACGCCTCCATCTCCACCCCCACCCCCCTTGCCGCCCCAGCAGCCCGTCGGCCATTCCGGCCTCTATCCGGATGCCGATACCGCATGGAGCGTCTCGAACGGCCAGGTGATGGTCGCGCAGGTCGCGTCCGGCGTCGCGGGAACCCCGCAGCCCTTCGTCTTCAAGGGCGTGCGCTACCAGCCGACGCCGCTCGACATCAATGGCGGCGCCGCCGGATCGCCGATGGGCGACTTCTATTATATCGGCATGCAGAACCCCGGCACCGATGCCACGACCATGATCATGTACCAGCCGATCTGGGACCGCGACGTCGGGCCGAACGGCCTGATCCGCAAGCTCGGCGCCAACAATATCGGCGTCTATGGCAGCTTCAACATGCCGCCCTTCACGCTGTCGGCCCCGGGCAACGCCTTGCCCGTGGTGCCTTCGGCCGGCAACGCCACGATCGACTGGACCGCGCTCGGCCCGATCCGCTACGTCCCGGCCAACGGCCAGGAATATCCGACCTACATGCCCGCGGGAGCGAGCGACAAGCAGGCGCCGCCCTATTGGTATCATTATTGCCACGACGTCTTTCTCGACATGTGCTGGAACGGCGGAGTCGATCCGATCTACGTGTTCCTGTCGGTCGGCGTGTCGACGGCTGCCTTCTATTCGACGAACCCGGCGCCGGCGTCGGGCTCTCAATATACCCAGGTCCAGCAATATTATCTCGATACGGCGACCTGGCTCGGCCAGAGCTATGGCCACCACCCCGCTCTGGCCGGCTTCTACGTCACCAACGAGACGAACCAGCCCACCGCGAGCGGCACCTATGAGTATCGCGAATATTGGGATTTCCTGAACGCGGTGGGCGCGGCGCTGAAGCAGGGCGCGCCGAACAAGCTCACCCTGGCCGCGATGCAGGACGACACTGCCACGCTGACGACGCAGCTGGTCCAATATGTCTCGCCGCCCGTTCCCGGCGGCTCCGCACCGGCCACCGAGCCGCTCTATGTCGACAGCAAGGGCAACATCACCACGACCGCCACCGGCAACAATCCCGCCTACGCCACCGATGTCTATGGCCTGGATCTATGGGGCTGGAACCTCTACGCGGCACCCACCACGCTCACGCCGATCATCGCCTATCTGAGCGGGCGCAAGGCCGCCGGCCTGCCGATGGCGCCGGTGGTGCTGAGCGAGATCGGCATTCCCCAGGCGATGCGCTTCACCCAGGTCGCGAATACCGGCTTCGGTACGCTGGGCGGCAACGATCCCTATGTGGCGAATCCCAACGGCGAACTGGCGACCTGGGACTCGACCACCGGCGCGGCGGTCCTCTCGCCCTATATATCCGGCACGGTGCTGGGCCAGGAAAGCCTGGCGGTCGTCACCACCACCAGCACGGCGCGGACGTCGACGACCTTCTTCACCGAGAACCCCACCTACAATGCCGGCGGGCTGGTCGCGTACGATAGCGACACGGGGAACTACTGGCTCTTCCAGGGCGTGCCCCAGAATCCCGCCAGCCCCGGCCTGCCGCCGCCCAGCTGGATGCAGCTGGACGCCACGATCTACGGGGCGCTGCTCGAAGCGCTGCGGACCCCCAAGCATCCCCCGGCCGCGGCCGGCCCCGCAGTCGCGCTCTACGCCTATCTCCAGGCAGCCGCCGGCTTCCAGGTGGGCAACGACTCGGTCGCTCCCGCCAACCAGCTCCTCCAGGGCGTCCAGGTCTTCGAATTCTCCGACGAATGGTACAAATGGATGGACCCGACGGTCACGGACCCGACGACGATCCAGACGGCGGCCGGCGTGCACGATTTCCGCGACGCCCCCATTGCGCCCTGGGGGCCGGCGAATGCGCAATTCTACACCTGCTGGGAAGAGGAATGGTTCGGCCTCTGCTCGGTCCTGCCCGTCGGCCGGAACTCCACCGATCCGGCGATCGCCAGCGACGGCTGGCTCACCGGCGGCGTCGCCGACAAGCTCACGCCGCGCGCCAGCTACATGGTGGTGCAGCAGTTCTTCGCCCAATAGCCCGGCCTGGATGAAAAAGGGGGGCGAGCACGGGCTTGGGAACCGTGCTCGCCCCCAGCCCGCTCCGACCAAGGAAAGCGGGCCTTTCCCGAGGGGGGAAGCTATCGTGCGGCCCGGGTGGCCTGGTCCATCAGCGCCCGGGCGGTCTTGATCCCGTCCGCCTCGCTGGTCTTGCCCTGCTGGATCTCGTCGGCGATCTCGAGCACCCGGCCCGCGATCACCGTGCCGTGATCGGCTTCCTCGGTGATGCGGATGCCGCCCTTGGCCGTGGCGATCCGATCCCATTCGGCCCGGATCGCGGCCCAATAACCCTTGGTCGCCGCCCAATAATCGTCCGCCGCCTTCACGTCGAAGCCCGCGAATTTCGTATAGCTGTTGAGGACATATTCCTGGACGACCGGCACTGTCTTGCCGTCCATCTTCAGATTGTCCTGCCAGTGGATCCAGCCGGCCGGCGCAATGGCGTGGCGGTTGACGCCCAGATAGCGGTCATAGACGGGCCCGCGCACTGCGTCGCGCCGGGCGAGCGGCCGCCAGCTGCGGTTCGATTCCCAGCGGCGCACGCCGCCGACCTCGCTCCACCTGCCCCAGCCGCCATAGCGCGGGGAATCGTCGACCTGATAGACGGTCTGCGACCAGGCGCCCTTGCGTTCGGCGGCAGGCACCTCGGCCCAGGTCCAGGCATCGCGGTCCGAATAGACCAGCACCCTGGCGGGCTCATATTGCCAGTCCTGGCGCCAATGCTTGATCACCATCTTCTTGCCGTCGCCCGTGTCGACGACGAGCAGGTGCTGGAGCCGGATCGCCGTGCCCTTGTCCTCGATCACCCGGACGACCTCGTCGCCGCCCGAGACCTTGGCCGGGATCGGGGCGTAGTCGGCGCGCCAGGAAGTGCTCTCCTGCATGTCGAACTTCACCTTGTAGGTCCCCGCCATGGCGAGGATGTCGGCCCGGTCGGCCTCGAAGGCGGACCGGGCGGCCGGGGCGGGCGCCGCCTGGGCGAGCACCGGCACCGGCGCCAGCAGGAACAGGGCGATCGGAAGAAGCTGCTTCATGTCTTGGTCCTCAGAAGCGGTTAGAAACGATAGCTGATCGACACCGAGCCGTTGCGGCCCGGCTGGGTATAGGCGTCACGCACCGTGGAGCTGGCGGCCAGGCCGCGAATGTCCTGCCACAGCCAGTATTTGCGGTCGGTCAGGTTGAACACGCCGCCGCGCACCGTCACGCCCTCGGCCACGCGCACATAGGCAGTGATGTCGAAGGTGACGAAATCGCTGCCGGTGAAGCAGTTCGGCACCGCGCCGGCCGTGGCCGCATAGCAGCCCGATCCGCGCGTCCGGGCGATTTCCTTCTGCCCGCCATAGGTGGCCATCAGCCGGCCGCCGAAGCGCCGGTCGGCCGCGTCATAGCCGATGCCGGCCACCGCCTTGAGCGGATCGACCGACTGGAGCGGCAGCCTGGCGCCGTTGGTGCCGATCGTGTCGCCATGGGCATAGGAGACCGCCAGCGTGGCGCTCAGCCCCCGCGCCGGCCGCACCTCGGCCCGCGCCTCGATGCCGCGAATCTTCACTCCGCCCAGGTTCCGCCACTGGTAGATCCAGGGATTGGCTGGCGACGGGAAGGGCCGGCCGGTGGTCTCCACCTGGTCGATGAAGTCGTGATAGCGGGCATAGAAGCCGGTCAGGTCGAACGAGACCAGCGTGTTGAAATAGCGGAAGCCGCCCTCGAAGCTCTCGCTGTTCTCCGGCTTCAGATTCGGGTTGGCGATGCTGGTATAGCCGACCGGCGGGTTGGCGAAGAAATTGTTCACCTGGCTCGGCTCGGGCGCCTTGAAGCCCTGCGCGTAATTGGCGAACAGCCGCACGCCGTCGGACAGCTTGATCACCGCGCCGACCTTGGGCGAGACGCGCGAGCCGTCCTGCCCCGAAGCGGCGAAGGTCGGCAGCAGCGGATCCTTCTCCGGCGTCAGCCTGTACGCGTCGAAGCGGAGTGCCGGATAGAGCGTGACCGGCCCGAACGAGACTTCCGCCGCGGCGACCAGGCCGGCCAGCATGTAATCGGTCACGGGGAAGGCGCGGGTCGGGAAGGTCTCGCCTGCCGGCGGCACCACGCCGTCGCGCAGGCCCTTCTGGTTGGTCCAGCTGATGTCGCCCGCCAGCGTCAGCTTGGCGCGCAGCCCGTCGTCCGCGCCGAAGCCCAGGCGCACTTCACCCGATGCGCCATAGACGCGGTTCTCGAAGGTGTTGAGCCGTTCGCGATCGGCGACGGGGCTGCGGTCCTCGTCGGTGAACTGGCGATCCTTGCTGTTCTGCCAATAGCCGCTCAGCCGGGCGAATTCGAGCGTGCCTTCGCCGTGCCAGGTCCAGTCGCCGGCGATGCGGCCGCGCCGGCTGGTATCGCGCGCCTGCAACAGGTCGATCGTGGTGCCGGTGGCGGGGAGCGGGGTCAGGCCGGTCAGCACATTGGTGAAGAGACGGCTGCCGACATATTCGCCGGTAATCCGGAAGCGGCTGTGCGCGTCGGGCTCGTAGACCAGCCGGCCCAACGCGGCGTTCGAATGGCCGTTCTGCGGATTGGGCTCGGTGCGGGCCGTGCCGATGCCGCCGGTCGTGCCCTTGTTGTCGAGTTCATGATAGTCGCGGCGGGTATAGGCGACCATCGCCGAGAGATCACCGAAGCGGCCGGCAACCACGCCGGTCTCGGAGAATTCATTGTCCGCCGAGCTATATGCGGCGCGCGCCAGCCCGCCGACCTTCTTGCCGCCCTGCAGGAAATCCGAAGGGTCGCTGGTGGTGAAGCTGACGGCGCCGGCCAGGCCGTCGCTGCCGTACAGCGCCGAGGCCGGGCCGCGCAGGATCTCGACCGACTTGACCAGGCCGAGATCGACATAGTCGCCGCGCCCGGTCGATTGCGCGCCGAAGCTGAAGCCGTCGGGCACGCGCACGCCGTCCACCTGGATCAGCACGCGATTGCCGCCGATGCCGCGGATGACGAAGCCCTCATTGCCGGCGCGCCCCGTGGTGCCCAGCGCCGCGCCGAAACGGGTCGGGCCACGCGGCACGCTGATGCCCGGCTCGTAGCGGACCAGATCCTTGATGTCGGTGGTCAGTTCGTCGGCCATCCTCCGGTCGTCGATCACCGTGACCGTGGCCGGCACTTCCTTGACGTCGGCCGGAATGCGCGTGGCGGTGACGGTGATCGTCGACTCCTGCGCCGCGGCCGGCTTCTTCTCCTGCTCGTCCTTCGCCTGGGCCGGCAATGCCGCCGCCAATGCCAACATGCTCACCCCCAGCGCACTGAACCGCCCCATGCTCCAAAACCCCTTTATGCTAATGCAAGTGATTCTCAATCGCGATGTGCGTTAGGAGGCCCACGCGGCAGCGTCAACCCGGTAGCGAAGGCCGATCGCAGGGCGGCGCCTGTCCTACGGGCCCGGATTCCGCTATTGCCGGGAGTGCCTCCGGGCCGCTCCTTGTCTCGGCGGATCACCAGCACAGCATGGCGGAGCGCCCGGGAATGCGCGGGTTTCGCCGCGCCCGGCGCCGGGCCGTATGAACTTCCGCGGCCACGACCGTCCGCTTGCACGACGCAGCGCTCTCCGCGAACCGTTCCGTTGCGGAGCCCGCCCTCCTGCGACTCGCATGAACAGCGCCAATGTCGGCATATGAAACCGTCCGCTTGGCGGAGCCGGCATGCGCTGACCCCGCTCGACGGCGGCGCATCGCGACGCTAGAGCGTCCGGTCATGCAAAAACGGCCCAAGCTCTCCGTCGTCATCCCCTGCTACAATGAAGAGGCGTGCCTCGAGATGCTGCACGGCCGCGTCTCCGGCGCGGCCCGTGCCGCGGTGGGCGACGATTATGAAATCGTCCTGATCAACGACGGCTCGCGCGACAGGAGCTGGGACGTGATGCAGCGCCTCTCCGCCGGCGACCCGCGCCTCGTCGCGATCAATCTCTCGCGCAACCATGGCCATCAGCTCGCGCTCACCGCCGGGCTGGATCTGTGCGCGGGCGAGGAGATCCTGATCATCGATGCGGACCTGCAGGACCCGCCCGAACTGCTCGCCGACATGCGCGCCGCGATGCGCTCGCAGGGCGCCGACGTGGTCTATGCGGTGCGCCGCAAGCGCGACGGCGAGACGATCTTCAAGAAGATCACCGCCGCCTTCTTCTACCGCATGCTCGACCGGATCACCGACACGCCGATCCCGCTCGACACCGGCGATTTCCGCCTGATGACGCGGCGCGCGCTCGACGCCTTCCTGTCGCTGCCGGAGCAGGCGCGCTTCATCCGCGGCATGGTCGCCTGGGTGGGCTTCAAGCAGGTGCCCTTCCCCTATGACCGGCACGAGCGCCATGCCGGCGAGAGCAAATATCCGCTCGGCAAGATGATCCGCTTCGCCTTGGACGCGATCACCGGCTTCTCGACCGCGCCCCTGCGCTTCGCCAGCCATGTCGGCCTGGTGCTCACCGGCCTGTCGGCGCTGCTGGTGCTCTATATCTTCGCCGGCTTCCTGATGGGTGCGGCGATTCCCGGCTGGACATCGCTGATGCTGGTCGTCGTCGTGCTGGGCGCGGTGCAGATGTTCGTGCTCGGCATGATCGGCGAGTATCTCGGCCGCCTCTATGTCGAATCGAAGCGCCGGCCGCTTTATATCGTGGCGGACGTCGCCGGCCCGGTGATGGGCCATGCGTCGCTCGGCTATCGCTATGCCGATTCGGGCGAGGTCAGCGTCTCGCCGGTCACGCCGCGGGGCGAAAAGGCGGAGTGATCCGCCGCGCGGCTGGCCGGGCCCAGGTTACTTGGGCGACGCCAGCACGATGATCGACAGGCCCGGCGGCATCGGCAGCCGGCCGAGGATGTGACGCTCGATCCCGAACACCGCTTCGAACGCGGCGTTGAGCGGCCGGGGCGGGGGCGAATCGTCGCTGTCGTCCTTGCCGGTCAGCCTGCCGACGAGCCGCGCCGCCACCGCCACCGGGAACAGCAGCGAGTTGAACCAGCGCAGCTTCTGCCAGCCGAGCCCCGCCCTTTGCAGCGCGGCGGTCAGCGTCGCCTTGGAATAGCGGCGCTTGTGATGGTTCACCACGTCGTGCGCACTCCACATCCACTGGTGCGCCGGCACGGTGATCAGAATCTTGCCGCCAGGCTTGAGCACCCGCGCGATCGCCCGCAGCGCCGCGACATCGTCCTCGACATGCTCGATCACGTCGAGCACCGCGACCATGTCATAGCTGCCGTCCTCGACTCCCGTCAGCGCCGGGAGCGGCGAGGCGCCCACCTGCTTGCCCAGCCGCTCGCTCGCCTTGGCGGCGGCGATCTCGTCGATCTCGATCGCGTCGATCTCGCCGAACTGGGCCAGCATCGGCAGGTTATGGCCGGTGCCGCAGCCGATCTCGAGGATGCGCGCGCCGCCCGGAATATGGGCGTAGCGCTTCAGATAGTCGGAAAGGATCTCGCGGCGCGCGCGATACCACCAGTGGGTGGTGTCGTGCGCTGCCATGCGCTCGTAGACGATGCGGTCCATCTTATTTGAACACCAGATAGCGGTTGAGCGCGAAGGTAATGACAGGCGTAACGAACACCACCGGGAGCAAGGGCACCCAGGTCGGCTGGTGCATCGGCCCGGTGATCACCCAGGTGAAGGCGGCGTTCATCGCCATGCCGACCGACTGGACCGCGACGAACTTGGACTGGGTGCCCATGCCACCCTCGGCCTCGTGCCCCTTGAAGCTCCAGCGGCTGTGGAAGACATAGCCGAACACCACCGCGACCAGGAAGCCTGCGATCGAGGCGAGCACCGGCGGGATCGCATAGGTGGCGAGCGGCCAATAGACCACGGCATAGACGAAGGTCGACGCCAGCCCGACGATGCCGAAGCGCACGAGCTGCCCGAACACGCCATTCGCCCACATCTCTTCAAATCGCCTGATTACAGCCGTCACAATCGCTTGCCCAAGAACCGCCGGTCGCCCTAATGCGTGGCGCGGAGCGAGGGAAGCGATTTTGACGCCAGAAGCCAAGGGCGGGTTCCGCCTCGACCGAGAACTGGACCGCAACTGGCTGCGCTGGATGGCGCTCTTCTGGTTCTGCGTGGTCGCCTGGTTCCTCCACGACCGGCAGGGCAACATCTATTGGCTGCTGCTCGGCGACACCGACGACAATATGCGCCTGATGCAGGTCCGCGCCTGGCTGGCGGGCCAGGGCTGGTACGATCTGCGGCAATATCGCCTCGATCCGGCATTGGGCGGGTTCGACATCCACTGGTCGCGCCTGGTCGACCTGCCGATCGCCGGGCTGATCCTCGCCTTCAAGCCGTTCGTCGGCACCGCCACCGCCGAGAAATGGGCGTGCGGCCTTGCCCCGCTGCTGCCGCTGGCGCTCGCCATGGCCGGGCTCTCGCTCGCCGTGCGCCGGCTCGTGGCGCCCTGGGCCTGGCCGGTGGCGCTGATCGTCCTGATGGGCTGCGCCTCCACCATGTCGATGTTCGCGCCGATGCGGATCGACCATCATGGCTGGCAGCTGGCATTCTTGGCCATGACCGTCGCCGGCCTCGCCGATCCGCGCCGCGCCCGCGGCGGCGCCGTTGTCGGCCTGTCCAGCGCCGCCTCGCTCACCATCGGGCTGGAGATGCTGCCCTATTGCGCCATGGCCGGCGCGATCATCGCGCTCCGCTGGATCTGGGACCGCGCGGACGTGCGCCGCATGCAGGTCTATGGCCTGACGCTCGGCGGCGGCTCGGCGCTCGGCTTCGCGCTCTTCGCCTCGAATGCCAACCAGGCGATGCGCTGCGACGCGCTCACGCCCGTCTGGCTGACCGTGATGGTCGCCGCCGGCGCCCTGCTCTTCGCACTGTCCCTTTGCAACCCGGCCGATCGCCGGCTCCGCCTCGCGCTGGCCGCGCTGGCCGGCGCGGCGATCGTCGCCGGTTTCGCGCTGCTGTTCCCGCAATGCCTGGGCCGGCCCGAACAGGTCTCGGACGAGCTCGCCAACACCTGGCTCAACAATGTCCGCGAGGCGCGGCCGATCTACAAGCACGCCTTCAAGACCGCCTTTCCCATGGCGGTGCTGCCGGTGATCGGCATCCTGGGCGCGCTCTTCGCCACCTGGCGCGCGCGCCGCGGCGAGGCGCTTGTCGGCTGGGCCGCCGTGGCGCTGTTTACGGCCTTTGCCGGCGCGATGCTCCTCTGGCAGGTGCGTGCCGCGCCTGCCGCGCAGCTGCTGGCCGTGCCGGGATCGGTGGCGCTGCTGGCAGTGGCGGTGCCCTGGTTCCTGGGCATCCGTGCCCCCTTCGCGCGCTGGATCGGCGAGGGCCCCGCACGGCTGCTCGGCATCCTCGTGCGCGTGTTCGGCACGGTCTTCGCCTTCCTGCTGCTCTCGGGCCTGTGGGCCGGGCTGGTCGTCCCCTTCTTCTCCGCCGGCAACGACGCCAGGCCGGGCAAGCCGGCACCGCCCGACAAGGTCGCCGCCGCCAATGCCGCCTGCGCGCGGATGAGCAATCTGCGCGTGCTCGACGACGTGCCCGCCGGGATCGTCTTCACGCATGTCGACCTGGGCCCGCGGCTGATCACCGTCACCCATCACAGCGGCATCGCCGGCCCCTATCACCGCAACGGCCGCGCGATCCTCGACGTGCACCACGCCTTCACCTGGGCGACGCCGAACTTCCGGCCGATCGCCGCCGCGCACAAGGCGCAGTATCTGCTGGTCTGCCCGGACATGTCGGAGACGACGCTCTATCGCAGCCGCGGGCCGAACGGCTTCTATGCGGCGCTGGCCAAGGGCCAGGTGCCGAACTGGCTCGAGCCGGTGCCGCTGCGGGAGGTCCAGCCGGGCAAGCCGCTGCCGTTCAAGCTGTGGCGGATCCGCTACGACCTGCCGAATGCGCCGCCGGTGCCCGCGAAACGCTGAGCCCCTTCCGGAGCTTCAATGCCCCGTCGCCGCCCGCCCGGCGACCAGCGCGGCGCTGATCCCGTCGATCACGAACTGCACCGCCAGCGCCCCCAGCAGCACGCCGAGCAACCGCGACACCACCGCCTCGATCTTCGCGCCGACCACCCGCATCAGCGGGCCGGCCGCGAGCAGCGCCAGCATGGTGAGCAGCAGGATCGCCGCCATCGCCGCGAGCACCACCGTCGTGCGCTCGAAACCGTTGTTCTGCGACATCAGCAGCATCACCGAGGCGATCGAGCCGGGGCCGGCGATCATCGGCATCGCCATGGGGAAGATCGAGATGTCGGTCGGCTCGCTGGCCTTCACCTTTTCGGCCCGGTCCTCGCGCCGCTCGGTGCGCTTCTCGAACACCATTTCGAGCGCGATCAGGAACAGCATGATGCCGCCGGCGATCTTGAAGGCGTTGAGGCTGATGCCGAGCGCCCGCAACAGCACCTCGCCGAACAGCGCGAAGCCGAACAGGATGACCGCGGCAACCACCACCGCGCGCACCGCCATCGCCCGGCGATGCACCGCGCTGGTGCCGGCGGTGAGCCCCGCGAAGATCGGCGCGCAGCCCGGCGGATCGATCACCACGAAGAAGGTGACGAAGGCGGAGATGAAGAGCTCGATCATTTGCCGGATGCCGCGATCTTGTCGTCGATCACCTGCACCAGGGCCTTGCCGTCCCAGATCCAGGCGAGGAACCGGCGCGCGCCGCTCGACGACACGTGCCAATGCCAGGCGAGCGTCCCGTCGGGCGAGGCGCCGCTCTCGCTTGGTCCTTCGCGATAGCCGAACCGCGGCGGCTGCACCGGTTTTCCCGCACAGGAAGCGCGGCGCAGATTCGGTTCGGCGGGGCGATGCCGCGCAGTCTCGAGCAGTTCGCCGCTATCGACGGTCCATTTCCAGCCGCCCTCGGCCTCGCGCCGCCATACGGTGCTGAAGAAGCCGACCCTGCCCTCGGGTAGCTTCCACCCGCCGGTGTTCACCGCAAACTTGCCGTCGCACGAGACATGGCTTTCGATCGGCCACCATTCGATCGACTTCGGCGGATCCTTGCGATCCTTGAGCCATGCCTGCGCCTGCACGGGCTGCGGCACGAACATCGTCGCATCCTCGGCCGCGAACGCGCGGAACGCCGTCCACTGGCCCTTGGCCTGCGCCGCGGCGTTGAACGCGCGCTCGGCATCGACCGCGCTCGGCGGCGCGGCGGCCTGGAGGATCAGCGCGGCCAGGATCATATCGCGCCCTTTGCCAGCGGCACGCCCGCATTGCGGTGCGCGGCAACCAGGGTGTTGCGCAGCAGGCACGCGATCGTCATCGGCCCCACCCCGCCGGGCACCGGCGTGATCGCGCCCGCCACGCTCGCCGCACTGTCGAAATCGACATCGCCCACCAGGCCCTCGTCCGTCCGGTTGATGCCGACGTCGATCACCGTCGCCCCCGGCTTCAGCCACTCGCCCTTGACGAAATGGGCGCGGCCCACCGCGGCGACGACGATGTCGGCGTGCTTGAGGTAATGCGGCAGGTTGCGCGTCCTGGAATGGACGAGCGTCACCGTCGCGCTCGCCCGGGTGAGCAGCGCCGCCATCGGCTTGCCGACGATGTTGGAGCGGCCGATCACCACCGCGTCGAGCCCGCTCAAATCGCCCAGCCTGTCCTCGAGCAGCATCAGGCAGCCGAGCGGCGTGCAGGGCACGAAGCCCTGCAGCCCGGTCGCCAGCCGCCCGGCATTGACCGGGTGGAAGCCGTCGACATCCTTGTCCGGATCGATCCGGGTGAGCACCGCCTGCTCGTCGATATGCCCGGGCAGCGGCAGCTGGACGAGGATGCCGTCCACCTCGGGATCGGCATTGAGCTTGTCGACCAGCGCGATCAGCGTCGCCTGGGTGGTGTCGGCGCCGAGCTTGTGCTCGAAGCCCTCCATCCCCGCCTCGCGCGTCTGCTTGCCCTTGGAGCGCACATAGACCGCCGAGGCCGGATCCTCGCCGACCAGCACCACGGCGAGCCCGGGCGCGCGGCCGGCCTTCTCGCGAAATGCGGGAACCAGTTCCGCCACGCGGGCGCGCAGGCCCGCGGCGAACGCCTTGCCGTCGATGATCTCAGCCGTCATGCGGCCCGCCATAGAGCCTGTGCGCGATATCTTCCAGCGCCGCGGGATCGCCTTCCACGCGAAGCCGCTTGTGCCGTGCCATATCCCCGGCGATCAGCGTCACGGCGCGCTTCGGCACCCCGAAGGCACCAGCCACCAGCGGCACCAGCGCGGCGTTGGCCGCGCCTTCCACCGGCGGCGCGGCAAGCCGGGCGGCGAAATGCTCGCCGGTGCCCGCCGCAAAGGCATTGCGCGACGCGCGCGGCGTCACCCGGACGGCGATCTCGATCCCGTCCGCAACGCGCCGCCAGGCCGGCATCCCGGCCTCAATAGGCCGTGGCGGCCAGCTGCGCGGCGAGCGTCGGCAGGACGAAGTTGTTGAGGATGTAGATGATCAGCAGCGCCACCAGCGGGCTCAGGTCGAGCGCGCCGAAATCCGGCAGGATCCTGCGGATCGGGCGATAGATCGGCCGGGTGATCACTTCGAGCGCCTGCCAGACCGAGCGGACGAACTCGTTGTAGAGGTTGATCACGTTGAACACGATCAGCCACGACAGGATCGCCTGGACGACGATGACGATGCTCAACGCCGACAACAGGAAGCCGATGATGTCGAGGATCATGAGTAGGAAGGGGATCAATGCGCTCTCCGAGGTCTCTTGCGACACAGATTAGGGAATGCGGCGCCCCGCAACAACCCCGGCGCGCTTGCCGCACCGCAGTTGGCGTTCCTTCGCGGGAAGCCGCTCCCGCTATACCAGCCCCTTGGGCGGCTGGCCGGGCAGATGGCCGGAGCGCATCACTGCGATCGCCTCGACTATCCGGCGCGCAAGGCCGGTTGCCGCATCCTGGTGCCGATACTCCAGCGCCACGAGCGACTCCTCGACGACGGCGTCGATCTCGCCGCCATCGAGCACGCCTTTCCTTTCGAGAGCGTTCATCAACGTCTTCACCAGCGTGAGCGCGCTCAGCGCCAGGGCTCTGTTTTCGTCTTCGAAGTGGTTGCGCTCGCTCATTTCGTCCTCCTCGGGGCCTGGGGGTCGCGACTCAATCGGCCAACCCCGCCATCCCGGCTTTCGCCAGGGATAGCGAAGGAAAGCACCTGCGCTTCGGGCCAGGCGCCCGGCCCGATCGCCGGCGCGCCGAGCCGGATCAGGCGTGGACCAGCGTGCCGGCGCCGCGCCGGGTGAAGATCTCGAGCAGCATCGCGTGCGGGACGCGGCCGTCGAGGATCACCGCGGCATCCACGCCCTGCTCGACTGCGTTCACGCACGTCTCGACCTTGGGGATCATGCCGCCCTTGATCGTGCCGTCCGCCTTGAGCGCGGCGATCCGCGCCGGATCGAGATCGGTCATCAGCTCGCCCGACTTGTCGAGCACGCCCGCCACGTCGGTCAGCAGGAAGAAGCGCGAGGCGCCGCAGGCGCTGGCGATCGCGCCCGCCATGGTATCGGCGTTGATGTTGTAGGTGTGGCCGTCCGCGCCCAGCGCGATCGGCGCGACCACGGGAATGAAGCCCTGCGCCGCCAGCGAATGCAGGATCGCCGGATTGACCCCGGTCGGCTCGCCCACAAAGCCCAGGTCGACATGGCGCTCGATGCCCTGGAGCGGATCGGCCTCGCGCCCGGTCACCTTCTCGGCGGTGACGAGCCCGGCATCCTTGCCCGAGATGCCGACCGCGCGGCCGCCCGCGGCGCCGATCCAGCTGACGATCTCCTTGTTGATCGATCCGGCCAGGACCATCTCCGCGATCTTCGCGGTTTCGGAATCGGTCACCCGGAGCCCGCCGACAAAGTTCGATTCGACACCGAGCCGCTTGAGCATCGCGCCGATCTGCGGGCCGCCGCCATGAACGACGATCGGGTTGATCCCCACTGCCTTGAGCAGCACCACGTCCTCGGCGAAGTCGCGCTGCAACTCGGGATCGCCCATCGCGTGGCCGCCATATTTCACCACGAAGGTCGCGCCGGCATAGCGCTGCAGATAGGGCAGCGCCTCGACGAGCGTTTCGGCCTTGGCGAGCAGCGCGGGATCGGGGGCGTTGGTCATGCGCGGCCCATAGGGCCGGCGAGCCCGCCCCGCAACTTGTCGCTCAGCGGAACACGGGTTCTGCGCGCCAGACCGTGAGCCAGTTGGTCGAACCGCGGCATTCGTCCATCATCCGCATCTCGATCAGCCGGAAGCGGGTTCCGTCCCACACATAGCTGGCGCCGAGGCCGCAATCGCCGACGCCGCGCCCCTTATAGTAGCTGGAGAGCACGCCCTTGTCCCAGCCGGCATTGACCAGCGCATTGCCCTCGCCCTCGCCCGAGGAAAGGTCGAAGCCGGCCTCGACTGCCTTGCCGCCGGACAGGATGAAGGCCAGGCTGTTATAGTTATAGGCGCCGGCGCCGCAGGGAATCAGCACCAGCGTCTTGCCGCCGCCCAGGGCATGAAGCTGGGTCTCGGGCCTGCTCTCCGTACCTTCATACCAGTCGTTGCAGCCGCCCTGTTGCTCGAGGCTGGCGCGCAGGGCCGGCGGGAGCGCCGCCGCCGCGCCCGAGGGCCGCAGGGCGGCGATGCGCGGCAGGACGGGGGCGCCGGGAACGGCGCTCGCGGCCCTGGCACCCTTGGCAACCGCCGCGGTGACGGTGCCGGCGCGGCCCTGGTCGGCATCGATGTGACGAAGCGCCGCCGAGGAGCCGGCGAGCGAGATGCGGGCGACGAGCTTGCCCGAAGCGTCGGTGAGGGTGAGCCGCTTGCCGTTCGCCATCGCAGCGGCCAGCCGGGCCGAGTCCGCCGCGGCCAGCGTCACCGTGTCGCCCGCCGCATTGGCCGGGACGCTTGCCACCGGCACGTCGTCGACGCGCACCGAGACGCGGCCCTTCACGGTGTTGGCCGGATAGAGTTCGACGGCGAAGCTGCCTTCGGGCCCGGCGGCACGGGTCAGCGACGCAGTGGCCTGATAGTCGGCGTCCGCATCGGACGGGCCGTCGGGCGGATAGAGCGAAGTCATCTCGCAGCGATGGGTGTTGTCGCAGGCCACGGCCCAGTCGCCGTAGAGCTTGAGGGCACCGGGTTGCGGATCGTCCGCAAGGGCGACGAGGAGCGCGAGCATCAGCATGTCGCGCAGCCTAGCCGATTCGCCAATCTCCCGGTAGGAGCGAGCGACGAAGGAGACTGAGATGAAGACGGTTGGCGTGATCGGTGCGGGGCAGATGGGCGCGGGCATCGCGCAGGTTTCGGCACAGGCGGGCTATGCCGTGCTGCTCTCGGACGTCGACCAGGCGCGGGCCGAGGCGGGCAAGGCCGGGATCGCCAGGCAGCTCGCCCGGGCCGTGGAGAAGGAGAAGATCGCCGCCGCCGATGCCGAAGCCGCGCTCGGCCGGATCGCCTGCGTCGGCGGCACCGACGCCTTCGCGCCCTGCGACCTGGTCGTCGAGGCCGCGACCGAGCGGGAGGCGATCAAGCGCCAGATCTTCGAGGCCGTCGGCAAGGTGCTGGGCCCGCAGGCGATCCTGGCCAGCAACACGTCGTCGATCCCGATCACCCGCCTCGCCCAGGCCGCGCCCGACGCCGGCCGGTTCATGGGCGTGCATTTCTTCAACCCGGTACCGGTGATGGGCCTGATCGAGCTGATCCGCGGCCTGGCGACCTCGGACGGCACCGTCGCCGCCGTCGAAGCCTTTGGCCAGTCGCTCGGCAAGCGCATCGTCCATGCCAACGATGCCCCGGGCTTCATCGTCAATCGCGTGCTGATGCCGATGCTCAACGAAGCCTGTTTCGCGCTGGGCGAAGGCGTTGCGACGATCCCGGACATCGACGCGGCGTGCCAGCTCGGCCTCAACCATCCGATGGGGCCCTTCACGCTCGCCGACTTCATCGGGCTCGACACCTGCCTCGAGATCACCCGCGTGCTGTTCGAGGGCACGGGCGACCCCAAGTTCCGCCCGGCGCCGCTGCTGGTGAAATATGTCGAAGCCGGCTGGTACGGCCGCAAGACCAAGCGCGGCTTCTACGACTATACGGGCCCGGAGCCGGTGCCGACGCGCTAGGCGTCGGCCGCGGCCAGCTCCGCCTGGCGGTCGAGCGCCCATTTGGCGAGCGTGTCGAAGGGGATCGCGACGAGGAAGCCGATCCCCGCCCGGCCGTCATGCGCCCAGCGCACCACGCCGCGGCGCGGCTCGAGCCCATGGACGCCCACCGTCACCGCGTCGCCCTCGCGCAGGAAATCGGCTTCGACCTTCACGCCGCCCTGCGACACGTCGACCAGCGTGACGCTCACCCGCATGCCCTCGGCCACCAGGCTTACCGGACAGGCGATGCGCAGCCGCGGCATGCGCTGGGTGAGCCCCGGCTCGCCATGCACCGGGGCATGGAGCACTTCGAGCACGTCGATGCGATCGTCGAACTGCACGCCGATCATCCCGTCCGCCGACCAGGCGATGCGCCCGGAGATCGCGTTGCCCGAACGGATCTCCACCGTCACCGGCTCGCCGGGCGGCAGGCTGGTGTGGAGCTTGCCCATCAGGCCGCCGGGCGAGATGTTGCGGATCAGGCAAAGCGCCTCATAGCCGCCCCAGCGCAGCATTGCGGACCGGTAGACCGAGATTTTCGAGCGATCGTCGATTCGACGTTCCATGACAGGCACTTCGGGCTGGAAGGAGATTTCGGTGCGGATGTCTGCCTCCGACGGCGTGATGGTGGTGACCCGCGGAGAACATGCGTCCGTCAGATGTCTGTAACGTTTCGAAGGCACAACGATCCGTGGTAAATGCGGGCGAGCCGGCCGGCCGGCGGCATCGGCCTGGGGGAAGGCGATCTGCAGGCAGCGCCCCACCCGGCCGAGCGCTTCCTCGCCGGGCGTGGGCGGAGGTCGCCGCAGGATGCGCAGCGGACGAACGTCCGGGCCCGAAGCAAGCAAACTGGTCACGCAGCACTCCCGCAAGATGCCTGGAGAGCGCACATCCGGCGATCGTTCCGCGACGAAGCACGCGGCACGAACGTTCGATGGCGCGCGACCCGCTCTCCATCCGATGTCGGTTGTTATCGCAGGCCCAGCGCGCCCCCGGCGCAGCGTTGTTCCCGCGGATTTACCCGATCTCTACCGAGCGGCCGGTAACCAAAAAGTTAACGCGGCCGGACCGGATCAGGGGAGCAGCAGCCCCGCCAGCGCGGCGCCCATCAGATTGGCCAGGCTGCCCGCGACCAGCGCGCGGATGCCGAGCTTGGCGATCATCGGCCGCTGATTGGGCGCCAGGCTGCCCGTCGCCGCCATCTGGATCGCGATCGAGCTGAAATTGGCGAAGCCGCACAGCGCGAAGGTGATGATCGCCCGGGTGCGTGGGGCAAGATCGGTCATCGCGCCCAGATCGATGAAGGCGACGAACTCGTTGAGCACGACCTTGGTGCCGAACAGCCCGCCCGCCGCGGTCGCCTCGTGCCAGGAGATGCCGAGCAGGTACATGACCGGCGCGAAGACCGTGCCGATGATCTTCTGGAAGCTGAGGTTCCGGAAGACCTCCGCCCAGGCGGCATGGCCGCTCAGCTCGTAGACCCAGTTGCCGGCCCCGGCGAGCAGGCCGTTGGCGAGCGCCACCAGCGCCACGAAGGCGAGCACCATCGCCCCCACCGCCACGGCAATCTTCACGCCGGTCGACGCCCCGGTCGCCGCAGCCATGATGATGTTGGCGGCACGCTCTTCCTCGATATCGTGCTCGGCGATCCGGATCGCCTCGTCCTCGGCCGCGTCGCCGAGCGTCGGTTCGCCGTCCTTCGCCGGCGTATCGGGCATGATGATCTTGGCCATCAGCAGGCCGCCCGGCGCCGCCATGAACGACGCCGCCAGCAGATAGGGAAGCGCCGTCGGCCCGAGCAGGCTGGCATAGGCGGCGAGGATCGTGCCGGCGACGCCCGCCATGCCGACGCTCATCACCGCGAACAGCTGCGAGGGCGTGAGCCGCGCGAGATAGGGGCGGATCACCAGCGGCGATTCGCTCTGCCCGACAAAGATGTTCGCCGCCGCGCACAGCGATTCGACCTTGGTGGTACCCACCACCTTCTCGATCGCGCCGCCGATCCAGCGGACCACGAACTGCATCACGCCCAGATGATAGAGGATCGAGACGAGCGCGGCGAAGAAGATGATCACCGGCAGCGCGGCGATCGCGAAGCTCTGGCCGCCCAGCTCGGGCTTGGCGAGCGGCCCGAACAGGAAGCTGGTGCCGGCGCCGGCATAGCCCAGCAGCGCGGAGACGCCGTTGGAGAGCCCGTGCAGCGCCGCCTGGCCCCAGCTCGTGCGCAGCACCAGCGCCGCGATGCCGGCCTGAAGCAGGAAGGCGGCGCCGACGATGCGCAGGTTGATCGCGCGCTTGTTCGACGAAAGCAGGAAGGCGATGGCGAGGATCGCGATCACGCCGAAGATGCCGACCGGAAACTGATTCAACTGCTTATTCCCCCAAGGCGTACGCCCAAGCCTCCCACCATACACGCTCGATACCGCATGGCCAGAGCCCGCCCGCGCCATTCCCCGCAGAACCGGACATTCCGGACGGCAAGGTCGGCGGAATATGGGCCGAGCCACCCCCGCGAGGCGACGACATCGGAACGACAATCGCCCTGCATTGACAGCCCGGCCCCGGCGCCGGGGCTTGCGGCGCAGGCATTTCCCGCTAGCGTCCGGCCATGGACACCATTCGCATCCCGCGTTCGCTCTTCTTCCTCTCGATCTTCTATGGCGGCATGGTCTGCATCGCCGGCGTGCTCGGCAACAAGCAGGTCGCGCTCGGGCCGATCTCGCAGATCGGCAACTGGGTGGGCGTGGGCCCGCTCGCGGTGGAGGCGGGCATCTTCGCCTTCCTGCTGCTCGTCTCGGTCTCCAGCGCGGTCGCCGAGCTGCACGGGCCCGACACGGCGCGGCGGCTGGTGCTGCTGGGCTTCGTGCCCCTGGTCACTTCGGTCCTCCTGTCGATCCTCGTCCTCAGCCTTCCCGCCTCGCCGAGCATGGAGCCCGACCGGCTCCACGCCTTCGCGCTGATGATGAGCGGCACGCCGCGCATCTGGCTGGGCGGAATCATCGCCTATGGCATCTCGCAGATCCTGAACGTCACCATCTTCTCCGCGCTCAAGAGCGGTGGCGGGAGCCTGCTCTGGCTGCGGGCGGCGATCGCATCGGTGCTGAGCCAGATCGCCGACACGCTGATCTTCATCTCCGTCGCCTTTTACGGCGTGTTCCCGATCGGCGAGCTGCTGGTCGGCCAGATGCTGACCAAGGTGGTGCTGAGCGTGGTGCTGGTGCCGCCGGCCATCTACCTGTTCGTGGCGCTGGGCCGGATGCTCGACGGGCGGCGCGGGCTGAACTGAGGCTCTGGGGACCCAGCCAAACCCGCGACATATCCCCGCCATCGCCGCGAAGGCGGAGGCGGGTGGCGGAAGGGTTGCTGCCGGGCTCCGGCCTATGGCGCCATCCGCAGCGGCTGGGCCTCGCAAAGGATCAGCGCGAACCAGTCCTTGGGATCGGTCCATTCGCGGATCGGTGTCCAGCCGCCCGCGCGCAGCAGCATGCGGGCGCCGTTGCGGCCATATTTGTGGCTGTTCTCGGTGTGGATCGTCTCGCCCGCGGCCATCGCGAAGGCACGCCCGTCGACAGTGAATTCCACGTCGCGCACCGCCTCCAGATGCATCTCGATCCGCGCGGCATCGTCGTTCCACAATGCGACATGGCGGAACGCCTCGACCGGGATCGTGCCGCCGAGCTCGCGGTTGATCCGCGCAAGCAGGTTGCGGTTGAACGCCGCGGTGACCCCCTGGGCATCGTCATAGGCGGGGACGAGCACGTCCGCCGGCTTCACCCGGTCCATCCCGATCAGCAGCCGCGCGCCCTCCCCCAGCCAGTCGCGCATCGCGCGCAACAGGTCGACTGCGTGAAAGGCCTGCATGTTGCCGATCGTCGAGCCCGGGAAGAAGCCGAGCTTGGGCATGCCCGCCACCTGCTCGGGCAGCGGCACGGGGCGCAGGAAATTGGCCTCGACCGGATGGACCGGCAGGCCCGGAAAGGCCTGGCCCAGCTCGGCGGCGGACTGGCGGAGGAAATCGCCGGAAATGTCGATCGGCACATAGGCGGCGGGATCGATGGCGCGCAGCAGCAGCGGCGTCTTCACCGAGGAGCCCGAGCCGAACTCGACCACCGCCGCGCCGCGCGCCGCGAGCGCACCGAGCTCGGGCCCGGTCTCGCGCAGCAACGCCGTCTCGGTGCGGGTCGGATAATATTCGGGGAGCCGAGTGATCTCCTCGAACAGCTCGGAGCCGCGGCGATCGTAGAACCAGCGCGCGGGAATGGCGCGGGGCCGCGCGGCGAGGCCGCTCAGCACGTCGGCGCGGAAATGCGGATCGGCCAGGCTGGTCTGGCCGTCTTCGAGTTCCTGCTTCAACATGACTGGCCGGCCTTTCTGTTTCGACGACAGCGAGGGAAGTGAGGCGTGAACCCCCTCACAGGTCCTTCGCCAGGCGCACGCCGGTGAATTGCCAGCGCTGATGGGGGTAGAAGAAGTTGCGGTAGCTGGCGCGCGAATGGCCGCGCGGCGTGGCGCAGGACGATCCGCGCAGCACGAACTGGCCGCTCATGAACTTGCCGTTATATTCGCCCACCGCGCCCGCCGCCGGCCGGAAGCCGGGATAGGGACGATAGGCGCTGCCCGTCCATTCCCAGACATCGCCGAAAAAGGCCGGGCCGCCCGCCGCGGGGCGCGGCTCGACCGGGCCGGCGGCGTCGAGCTGGTTGCCGCCCGCCGGATCGTGCGCCGCGGCAGCCGCTTCCCATTCGAACTCGGTGGGCAGGCGCGCGCCGGCCCAGCTGGCATAGGCATCCGCCTCGAAGAAGCTGACATGGGTGACCGGCGCGGCGGGATCGACCGGGCGGCGGCCGTCGAGCCCGAATCGCGTCCAGCCCTCCCCCTCCCGCCGCCAGTAGAGCGGCGCCTCCACGCCTTCCTTCTGCACCCAGGCCCAGCCGTCCGACAGCCAGTGGCGCGAGTCGCGATAGCCGCCATCGGCGATGAACCCGGCCCATTCGCCGTTGGTGACGGTGCGATCGGCAATGGCGTGGGGCGCGAGCAGCGCCTGGTGGCGGGGCCCCTCGCAATCGAAGGAGAAGCCAGCGTCCGGCCGCTCCGTCGGCGCGATTCCGACCGCGACCAGGCCCTCCAGCCCTGCGATCCAGCCGATCGGGCCGGGCATCGCCACCGGCACCTTGGGCGCGCCCTGCCAGACGGCCGGCTCGAGCGGATTGACCGAGAAATGGTGCAATATGTCGGTGAGCAGCAGCTCCTGATGCTGCTCCTCGTGATTGCAGCCGAGCAGCGCCAGGGCCTGGGCCGCCGGCGGAAGATCGGGCAGCGCATCGGCAAGCGCGGCGTCGACATGGGCGCGCCAGGCAAGGATCTCGTCCAGCGCGGGGCGCGACAGCATCCCGCGGCGCGGGCGCGCATGCCGCAGGCCCTCCGCCTCGTAATAGCTGTTGAACAGGAAGGGCCAGCGCGCGTCGAACAGCGCATAGCCGGGCAGGTGATCGCGCAGCACGAAGGTCTCGAAGAACCAGGTGGTGTGCGCGAGATGCCATTTGGCGGGCGAGGCATCGTCCATCGACTGGAGCGTCGCATCGGCATCGGAGAGCGGCCGGACCAGCGCCTCGCTCAGCGCGCGGGTACGGTGGAACTTCGCGCCCAGGGCGCTGGAAGCCGGCACCGATCCCGTTTCCGTTCGCATTATGTTCTCCTAATCCAACAGGCCTCCGCCCGTCAACCGGAGAAAATATAGGTCAGCGGGACGCCCCCGGCACCCATAGAACGTCGCCCGCCTCGCTTTGGTTCACTGCGCGGGCGGCGACGAAGAGCAGGTCCGACAGGCGATTGAGATAGGCGAGCGGCAGGCCGGCCGCCCCGGCGGCGACGGCGGCGCGCTCGGCCCGGCGGGTGACGGCGCGGGCGAGGTGGAGCTCGGGCGCGCCCGGCGCCCCGGCGGGAAGCACGAAGCTGGTCAGCGGCGCGAGCGCCGAGTTGATATGGTCGATCCGCTCCTCGAGCCAGGTCACCTGGGCCGGAGTGATGCGCAGCGCGCCTTCGATTTCGTCCGGCGTGGCGAGATCGGCGCCGAGGTCGAACAGGTCGTTCTGGATATGGGCCAGCATGCCGCCGAACGCATGATGGCCAAGCGTGGCGCGGGCGACGCCGATCGCGCAGTTCGCCTCGTCGACATCGCCGATCGCCGCCATGCGGGCATCGGCCTTGGAGATGCGCGAGCCGTCGACCAGGCCGGTGGTGCCGTCGTCGCCGGTGCGCGTGTAGATCTTGTTGAGCTTGACCATGGGGACGGGTCTACGCCGGCGGCGGAGGCTTCTCAATTCCTCCCCTGGCTTGCCGGCGAAGGAATTCAGGCGTGCTTCGAGCGGAGCAGCAGCAGGCCGAAGCCGATGAAGATCGTGCCGGTCAGCCGGTTGAACCATTTCTTGAGCGCGGGCCGGGCGAGATGGCGGGCCAGGCCGCGCCCGCCCAGCGCATAGACGGCGTACCAAAAGCATTCGACCACCGCGAAGGTGAGCACTAGGATCGCGAACTGGGGCGGCTTGGGCGCGGCGGCGCTCACGAACTGGGGGAAGAAGGCGGCGGCGAAGAGCAGCGCCTTGGGATTGGAGATGCTGATCGCGAAGCCCCCGCGGAAGAGCTGGGCCGGGGTGAGGCGCCTGTCGGCGAGCGCCTGGTCGTCGCCGATATCGAGCGGCGTCGGATCGGCGCGCCAGGCCTTGATGCCGAGCCAGACCAGATAGGCGGTGCCGAGCCAGCGCAGCACTTCGAACGCGCCGGGGATGGCGAGCAGCAGCGCAGTGAGGCCGGCGGCGGAAGCGGTGAGGATCGTCATCAGCCCGGCCAGGCAGCCCGCCATCGCCGCCACGGTGCGCCGCACGCCGAAATCGACGCTGCGCTGGAGGATGTGGAGCATGTTGGGGCCGGGCGTTCCCGAGAGCAGGAACACGGCCATGACGAAAAGCCACCAGGTCTGGAGTGTCATCGCGCGGACCTTCGCGATCGGGGGTCTTGGGAAGGGGCCCGCGGGCCCCGGCGCGTCAGCCCTTGGCCGACATGACGAAGAGGATGATCGCCGCCACCGCGATCGCCACCGCCTGGAGCAGGATGCGTTGCTGCATCAGCTTCTGCGACTTGAGCGCGCGCGGGCTCGGGCCGTCGCCATGCCCCTCCAGGTCCTGGCTGGTGGTGCCTGCCATGTTCACCAGCCCCTTGATGAGGACGAACAGGGTCGCGAACATCGCGGCGACGAGCAGGATGGCGAGGAAGAACATCCGGCCAGCTTACGCCCCTGTCGCGGCGATGCCAACCGGCAGTTGCCCCGCGCGCAATCGCTCGGCGAGCGCGCGGCCGTCCTCGCCCGCCAGCCGCATCGCCTCCAGGCTCGGGGCGCCGTGGCGCTTGGCGAGGCGGGTGCCGTCCGGGCCGGCCAGGAGCGGGTGGTGGCGATATTCGGGCGTCGGCAGGCCGAGCAGCGCCTGGAGCAGGCGGTGGACATGCGTGGCCGCGAACAGATCCACCCCGCGCACGACATCGGTGATGCCCTGGGCGGCGTCGTCGACGGTGACGGCAAGGTGGTAGCTGGCGGGTGCGTCCTTGCGAGCGAGGACGACGTCGCCGGCGGCGGCGGGATCGGCCCGGACGCAGCCGGCATGGGCGTCGCGCCAGCACAGTTCCGTCTCGCCCCCGGCGTGCTGGGGGAGGCATTGGAGCGCCCTTGCCATGTCCAGCCGCCAGCAATGCGGCCGGCGCAGGTCCGGCGCCTCCAGCCCGCGGCAGGTGCCGGGATAGAGCGCGCCCTCCGGGCCGTGCGGCGCCGATGCGCTGGCGGCGATGTCGGCGCGGGTGCAGAAACAGGGATAGAGCAGGCCCTGCCCGCGCAACCGGCCGAGCGCCGCCTCGTACAGGTGCAGGCGCCGGGACTGCCAGGTCACCGCCCCGTCCCAGCCCAGGCCGAGCCATTCGAGGTCCCGCAGGATCGCCTCGACATGCGCGGGCCGCGAGCGGGTGCCGTCGATATCCTCGATGCGCAGGGTGAAGCGGCCGCCATGCGCCCGCGCGTGATCGTGCGCCTGGATCGCCGACCAGGCATGGCCCAGATGCAGGCGCCCCGTCGGGCTCGGCGCGAATCGCGTGTGGATAACCATCAAACCGGCCCTTGACCGCGAGTCGCGGCATATGCTGTCATCAGCGCGTCACGCTTCTCGGCGAGAGGCGGGGCACCATAGTTTGGGCGAGGGAGCGCATGTATCATCCCGATCTGATCCGCCATCCGGACAGCTGCCCCGCCCTTGTGCTCAACGCGGACTATACGCCCCTGAGCTATTACCCGCTGAGCGTGTGGCCCTGGCAGACTGCGGTCAAGGCGCTGTTCCTCGAACGGGTGGACGTCGTCTCCTATTACGAGCGGGAAGTGCGAAGTCCCAGCGCGAGGCTGAAGCTCCCTTCGGTCATCGCGCTCAAACAATATGTGAAACCTTCGCAATTCCCCGCCTTCACGCGCTTCAACCTGTTCCTTCGCGACAAATTCTCCTGCCAATATTGCGGGACCCAGCGCGACCTCACCTTCGACCATGTCATTCCCCGCGCCCAGGGCGGGCGCACCACCTGGGAGAATGTCGCGACTGCCTGCGCCCCATGCAACCTCAAGAAGGGCGGGCGCACGCCGCAACAGGCCGCGATGCCCCTCCACATCCAGCCGATCCGGCCGACCAGCTGGCAGCTCCAGGAGCATGGCCGGCGCTTCCCCCCCAATTATCTGCACGAGACCTGGCGCGACTGGCTCTACTGGGACGTGGAGCTGCTGGCCTGACGCACGCTCTGGACCGCACAGGGTCGAGGGCGTTAGCATCTCTCCGTAACGACCTGTTCCGGGGGAGATAGCATGAGCGGTTTCACCATCGATCGGCGCACGGCGCTGGCACTTTCGCTGGGCGGTGCGACCGTTGCCGCCTTCCCGCGGCTGGCGCTGGCGGCAACGCTCGACGAAGCCGCGGTCGACGCGATCGTCCAGCCCTTCATGGCCGCGTTCGAGACGCCGGGCATCGCCGTGGCGATCGTCCGTCCCGGCGCGCCCGCCCTTGTGAAGGGCTATGGCGTACGCACGCTCGGCAAGCCCGGCGCGGTGGACGTGCACACGCGCTTCGGCATCGCCTCCCATTCCAAGGCGTTCACCGCCGCCGCGCTGGCGCTGCTCGTCGATGCGGGCAAGCTGGGCTGGGAAGACCCGGTGGTGAAGCACCTGCCCGAGTTCCGCATGTCCGATCCCGCCGTCACGCAGATGATGACGGTGCGCGACCTGCTGGTCCACCGCTCCGGCCTGCCGCTCGGCGCGGGCGACCTGATGTTCTTCCCCGCCGGCAGCCATGTCGCCGCCGACGTGCTCAACGCGTTGCCGCACCTCAAGCCGGCGCGCGGCTTCCGGGCGGGCTATGACTATGACAACATCCTCTACATCGTCGCAGGCCTGCTGATCGAGCGCGTGGCAGGCATGGCCTGGGACAAGTTCGTCGAGGCGCGGCTGTTCGCGCCGCTCGGCATGGCCGACGCGGTGGGATCGCGCGGATCGCTCCGCACCGACAATGTCGCGGGCCGGCACGCGCGCCTGGGCCCCCCGGTGCGCGGGATCGGCAAGCTGGAAGTGGTGCAGCCCGACGAGGGCCCGATGGTCGACGCCGCCGGCGGGATCAACGCCAGCATCGCCGACATGGCGAAATGGCTGCAGGTGCAGCTGGCGCAGGGCAAGCTGCCCGACGGCAAGCAGCTCTGGTCGCCGGAACAGGCCAAGGAAATGTGGAAGCCGCAGACGATCACCGCGGCGAGCGACGGGCCGACCGAGAGCAATCCGGCGCGGCCGGTGCTCGCCGCCTATGCGCTCGGCTGGTTCGTCCAGGACTATCGCGGCATGCGCATGATCCAGCACAGCGGCGGACTGTCCGGCCAGGTGACCTATTCGGGGATGCTCCCGTCGCGCGGCATCGGCGTCTCGGTGCTGAGCAATGTCGAGGAGAGCGTCTCCGCCGCGATCCGCAACGCCATCCTCGACCGGCTGATCGACGCCCCGGCGTTCGACTGGGTGTCGAGCTATCGCACCCGCCAGAAGGCGGCGCAGGACGAAGCGCTGGCGAGCGTCGAGGGCGGCGTGGACAAGGCGCCGGCCGGCGGCCCCTCGCTGCCGCTCGCCGGTTATGCCGGGCGCTATCGCGACCCCTGGTATGGCGACGTGGTGGTGGGCCAGAAGAGCGGCAGGCTGTGGATCGACTTCGTGCCGACTCCCGTGTTCAAGAGCCCGCTCGAGCCCTGGGGGCCGGACAGCTTCCGCACCCGCTTCGCCAAGGATGCCGGCGAGGATGCCGTGGTCAGCTTCGAGATCAAGGACGGCAAGGTGGCCGGCGTGACGATGAAGCCGCTCTCGCCGCTCGCCGACTTCAGCTACGACTATCAGCACCTCGCCTTCGTGCCGGTGCCGTAATCAACTGTATTATTGCAGTAATACAGATGCTGCGCTAAAAGGGCGCCATGCGAGCGGCGGAATCGACGACTGATGGCTGACGGGAACGATCCGAGGAACGTCCGTTTTCCGTTGCGCCGGTCCGGCGACGATTTCGAGCCGGCGCCCGCTCCGGCGGCCAAGCCGGAGCCGCGCGCCTGGCGCCCGCCCTCGCTCGAGGGAATCGTGGGCGACGCGCTCAAGCGCGTGCGGCCGCAGCGGCAGGAGCCGCCGCTCGAGCTTTCCGGCGGCATGCCGCCGCCCGGGGACTATGCCCCGCGCTGGCACCGCGCGGCGCCGCCGCCCGCCCCTCCGCCACCGCCGCCGATCCAGCCGGGCCATGCCGAGCCGCTCCCGGCCGGCGGCTACACCACCAACCTGCCGGTGGTGGTCCGGAGGCGGAACTGGCTGCGCTGGGCGAGCTGGGCGATCGCCGGCTTCATCCTGCTGTTCTTCCTCGCGGTCGCCTGGCTGGCGCTCACCGCACCGCTCTCCAAGTCGCTGCAACCGCCGGCGCCGCCCTCGATCACGTTGCTCTCCGCCGAGGGCAAGCCGATCGCGCGGCGCGGCGCAGTGATCGCCGAGCCGGTGGACGCGACGAAGCTGCCCGCCCATGTCCGCAACGCGTTCGTCGGGATCGAGGACCGGCGCTTCTACAGCCATTGGGGCGTCGATCCGCGCGGCATCCTGCGCGCGTTCGTGCACAACGTCACCCAGAGCGGCGGCTCGCAGGGCGGCAGCACGATCACCCAGCAGCTCGCCAAGAACGCCTTCCTCAATTCGCAGCGCACCTTCGGGCGCAAGGCGCAGGAAGTGCTGATCGCCTTCTGGCTCGAGGCCTGGCTGAGCAAGGACGAAATCCTCTCGCGCTATCTCTCCAACGTCTATTTCGGCGACAATGTCTATGGCCTGCGCGCCGCCGCGCGGCATTATTTCAGCACCGAGCCCGAGGACCTGACCCTGAGCCAGGCGACGCTGCTGGCCGGGCTGGTGCAGGCGCCTTCGCGGCTTGCCCCCACCGGCAACCTGAAGGGCGCGCGCGAGCGGCAGAAGCTGGTGATCGGCGCGATGGTGGATGCCGGCCTGATCACCAAGGCGCGGGCCGATGCCATCCGGCCGGGCGTGCTGCACGTCAGCAAGTCGAAGGAAGACCTGCCCAACGGCACCTATTTCGCCGACTGGGTGCTGCCCCAGGCGCGCGACCGCGCCGGCGGCGTCGGCACCGAGCAGACGGTGCAGACGACGCTCGAGCTGAACGCGCAACAGGCCGCCGAGCGGGCGGTGCGCGGCGCGGGGCTCAGGAAATCGCAGATCGCGATCGTGGCGATGCATCCGGACGGCCGGGTGATCGCGATGGTGGGCGGCAAGAGCTATGGCGAGAGCCCGTTCAACCGCGCCACCCAGGCGCGGCGCCAGCCGGGATCGACCTTCAAGCTGTTCGTCTATCTGGCGGCGCTGCGCGGCGGCATGGACCCCGACACGATCGTGGACGACAGCCCGGTCCAGATCGGCGACTGGAAGCCCGAGAATTCGCATGGCAGCTATGCCGGCAAGATCACGCTGCGCCAGGCCTTCGCCAAATCCTCGAACGTCGTCGCCGCGCGGCTGACCCAGAAGCTGGGGGTGCGCGAAGTGACGCGGGCGGCGCGCGACCTGGGCATCTCCACGCCGATCGGCGACGACGCCTCGATCGCGCTCGGCACCTCCACCGTGTCGCTGCTCGAGCTGACCGCCGCCTATGCCGCGGTGGCCAATGGCGCCTATCCGGTACGGCCGCAGGGCCTGAGCGACGACGAGGCGGCAAGCGACTGGCTGGCCAAGCGACTGGGCGGGCCCACTCGCTTCAACGGGCGCCAGCTCGACGACCTGCGCAGCCTGCTCGGCACGGTGGTGGAGGACGGCACCGGGCGCGGCGCGGCGCTGCCGATCCCGACCTATGGCAAGACCGGCACCACCCAGGACAATCGCGACGCGCTGTTCATCGGCTATGCCGGCGGCATCGTCTGCGGCGTGTGGCTGGGCAATGACGACAATTCGCCGAATCCGGGCCTGTCGGGCAGCGGCCTGCCCGCGCGGGTGTGGCGCGATTTCATGACCCGGGCGCTCGACCTGCGCATCCCGCCGCCCGAGCCGACGACCGAACCCGACGGCAACGACGTGACGCTGGACGAGGTGCTGAACGGCGTGGGCGACTTCATCCAGGGGACGGGGATCGAAACCCAGGTGGTGCCGCAGGGCGTCGACCCCGACGCGCAGGGCGAGGCGCCGATCCTCGGCCGGCCGGGCGACGCGCCCGGGCGACGCCCCCGCCGCGAGCAGGCACCGGACGGACCGCCTCCGCCGGATCGCTTCCGGCCGGACGACCGGCGCGGCGAGGAGCGGTAGAATCCATCATCGTATCGATACAAGACGCTCCAGCAGTGCCGGAGGAAATCGGATGTTTCACTTGTGGGCACCGTCGATCCGATTCCGGCGGGGCTGGTGGGTCGTCGCCCTGGCGGCATTTTCGACGGTGCCGGCATGGGCCCAGGTCTCCGGATTTCGGGACGGCGCCGCGAAGGTCCACCTGTCGACGGGTTCGAATGTCGGCGAATGGATCGTACGCGGCGAGGCGTCCCCCCGGCAGCAGGCCATCGTGGTCTTCGTTCACGGCGGACCCGGCCTCTACACCGAGCAACGACGCATCGACGAAGGCGCCGTCTTTCGGCGCGCGGGTTTTACGACTGCCTATTATGATCGCGCGGGCGGCGGCGTTTCCGAACGGCTTCCCGCCGCGGAATATTCGTTCGAGCGAGAGATCGCAGACCTGGAGGCCTATCGCGTCCATCTCAATGCGGGCCGGCTTATCCTGTGGGGCAACTCCTTCGGCGCCTCGCTCGCCACTGCTTACGTGGCACGATATCCCGAGCATGTCGCAGCCCTGGTGCTGACGTCGCCCGGAACCTTCCCGGGAACGACCGTGGAACGCGACTTCTCGCGAACCGAGAGGGCTCCGGTCGTCATGTCCCGGGAAATGAAGAGCGCCGCTGCGCTGATCGACGGCAAAGGCGCCGCCGCCGAGAGCCGGCTTAGCCAGTCCGATGCCGGCAGGATCTTCGACGACTTCGTCGGCAGCCAGCTGGCCGACGGCTTCCTGTGCAAGGGATCCGGCATTTCCCCGCCGGCCCTGCCCGGCGGAGGCAATCTCTATGTCCAGCGCCTCGTCTCCGCGAGTGTGGCGAAGGTGAAGCCGGCGAACATCGCGCCGGGCAGATTCCCGGTGCTGATTCTTCGCGGCTCCTGTGATTTCATGCCGCCCGCCAACGCCGCGCAATACGCGTCCTTTCTCGGAGGCGACGTCGTGACGCTGGACGCCGTGGGCCACGGGCTGCTGGAGGATCGTGCGGCGGTGGACGGCGCCATCGCGAACTTCCTCCGGCGGCATTTCGCGCGCCCCTGAAGGACAGGGCCAAGATTCTCCCCTCGCCCTTGAGGGCGGATTTTGGGTTGCGCTGTTGACGCCGCCCGGCACCCTCAGCATGGACCTCCCATGCGCTTCTTCTCCGACAACGCCGCCGCAGTCTGCCCCGAAGTGCTCGCCGCGCTGGCAAGCGTGAACCAGCTCGACACCGCCTATGACGGAGACAGATGGTCGCAATCGCTCGACGGCGCCTTTTCGGACCTGTTCGGCACGCAGGTGCGCGCGTTGTGGGTGCCGACCGGCACCGCGGCGAACAGCCTCGCCCTGGCCGCGCTCTGCCCGCCTTATGGCGGCGTGGTCTGCCACCGCGAGGCGCACATCAATGTCGACGAGTGCGGCGCGCCGGAATTCTATACGCACGGCGCCAAGCTGCTGGCCGGCGAGGGCCCGGGCTCGAAGCTGACGCCCGATGCGATCCGCGCGGTGATCGATCCGATCCGCCCCGACGTGCACCAGGTGCAGCCGCATGCCGTCTCGATCACCAACGCAACCGAATATGGCCTGGCCTATACGCCGGGCGAAGTGGCGGCGATCGGGGCGCTGGCGAAGGAGCGCAAGCTCGGGCTGCACATGGACGGGGCGCGCTTCGCCAACGCCGTCGCGCATCTCGGCTGCCATCCCGGCGACTTGACCTGGCGCGCGGGCGTGGACGCGCTCAGCTTCGGCTTCGTCAAGAATGGCGGGATGAGCGCCGAGGCGCTGATCTTCTTCCGGCCCGAACTGGCGGAGGCGACGCTCTATCGTCGCAAGCGGGCGGGGCTGCTCTCCTCCAAGGGCCGCTATCTGGCGGCGCAGATCCTGGCGATGCTGGAGAACGACCTGTGGCTCGAGAACGCCCGCGCGGCCAATGCCGGCGCGCGCCTGCTCGCCCGGGCGGCGGGGGACCGGCTGGTGCACCCGGTCGAAGCCAATGAGGTGTTCCTGAAGATGCGCGCCGAGGAAGCGGCGCGCCTGCGCGCGCTCGGCTTCGATTTCTACGACTGGGGCGTGGGCGAGGCGCGGCTGGTGATCAGCTGGGACCAGGCCGAGGAAGCGATACGGCCGCTGGCCGATGCGATCGCGGCGCTGTGAGGACGGGCTCCCCTGAAATCCTCCCCGGGCCTGTCTCGGAGAGGGGAACCGCCGGCGGAGCCGGTGGTGGAGGGGCACAGCGAGTCGCCGCCGGATCGCGGCGCCCCCTCCGCCACGCCGCTTCGCGTCGCGGCCCCCTTCCCCCGGCAAGCGGGGGAAGGAATTGATGACGGCCGCATCCGCCCCGCAATCCGCCCGCCTCTCCGTCCTGGTTCCCTTCGCGATCGTCACGCTGATCTGGGGATCGACCTGGATCGTGATCCGCGACCAGCTCTCGGTGGTGCCGCCGAGCTGGTCGGTCACCTATCGCTTCGCGGTGGCCGGAGTGACCATGCTGGCCTGGGCGGCGCTGCGCGGCGACGGGCTGCGGCTCGATGCGCGGGGCGTGCGCTTCGCGGTCCTGCTCGGGCTCGCGCAGTTCGTGTTCAACTTCAACTTCGTCTATCGCGCCGAGCAGCACATCACCTCGGGCGTGGTGGCGGTGGTCTATGCGCTGCTGCTGGTGCCCAATGCAGTGATGGCGCGGATCTTCCTCGGGCAGAAGATGGGACGCCAGCTGATCATCGGCTCGGCCATCGCGATGGCGGGCGTCGCCCTGCTGTTCCTGCACGAAGCGCGGCTCAGCCCGGTGGGCCCGGCCCAGGCCCTGCTCGGCATCGTCATCGCACTGGCCGGCGTCCTGTGCGCCTCGATCGCCAACATCATGCAGGCGACCGATACGGCCAAGGCCTATCCGATGGCGACGATGCTGGGCTGGGCGATGCTGAGCGGCGCGGCGATCGACGGGCTGTTCGCGCTCGCCACCGCGGGGCCGCCGGCATTCGATCCCCGGCCCAGCTATGCGGGCGGCATCCTCTATCTCGGCGTGCTGGGATCCGCGCTGACCTTCAGCATCTATTTCCGGCTGATCCGCACGATCGGCCCGGCCAAGGCAGCCTATACCAGCGTGCTGATCCCGGTGATCGCGATGCTGTTCTCGACGCTGTTCGAAGGCTATCGCTGGTCCGCGCTGGCGGAAGGCGGCGCGGGGCTGGTGCTCGCGGGGCTGGTGGTGGCGCTGAGGGCGCGCAGGCCCAACCGGTAATCGGCATGGCGCGGCCGCCAGCCCAGCACCCGCTTCGCCTTGCCGTTCGCGACGCGACGATTCTCGGCATGGAAGGCGCGGGCCTGGGGGCTTAGCCCCGCCTGCTCCAGCGGGACCATCGGCGGCACCGGCAACCCCAGCAGCGCGCAGCCATAGGCAATGACGTCGCTCTGCGGAGCGGGGCGATCGTCGGCCAGGTTATAGGCGCCGGGCGGCCCGGCGAAGCCGGCGATCACGCCCTCGACGATGTCGTCGACATGGATGCGGCTGAACACCTGGCCCGGCAGGTCGATCCGCGGCGCGGCGCCGGCGCGGATGCGATCGAGCGGGGAGCGGCCGGGGCCGTAGATGCCGGGCAGGCGGAACACATGCGCGCCGGCAAGCGCCAGCCAGGCGGCGTCCGCCCTTGCCCGGGCGATGCGGCGGCCGGTGCCCATGGGCGCCGTCTCGTCGACCCAGGCGCCGCCGGTGTCGCCATAGACGCCGGTCGAGGAGAGATAGCCGATCCAGGCGCGGGAGGCGGCGATCTCGTTCCCATAGGTTGCGAGGACGGGGTCGTCCTCGCCCGGCGGGACGGTGGAGAGGATGTGCGTGGCGCGCGCGATGTCGCCCGCGCGGTCGGCGAAGGTCTCGCGGGCAACGGTGGCGATTTCCGCCCGGCCGGCCAGCCGCGCGACCAGGCGCATGGCGGTATAGCCGGGGCCGAAGATCAGGAGACGCATTTCCTAGGCCCTCGCCTGGGGAGGCAGGAGGACGCGCGACGCCGGCGGAGGGGCATTTGCCGCGAGCGATGTCGCCGGTGGCGCGCCACCCCTCCACCGCGCGGGGAGGATCGGAACGTCACTGCGCCCCATATCCCCCGAACCGCACCCCGAAGAAATCGCCCCTGTTCCAGCGCGGGCGTTCCGGCGCATCGGTGAGCGCGCGGGCGACGGCATAGTTCAGGCGCATATATCTGGCGGCCGAGTTCCAGTCGAAGGGCAAATCGATCTGGTCCGAGGGCTTGTGATAGTTCTCGGCCAGGAATCTCTTCTGCGCCTCCGCTCCCTGCCCGCCCGGGCCGGTATCGATCGAGACCGCCGGAATGCCCGACTTGACGAAGCTGTAGTGATCCGAGCGGACGAAGAACATCTCCTCGGGGCTCGGATCGGGGACGACGGCAAGGCCCTCGCCAGCCGCCGCCGCGGCGATCACCGGGCCCAGGCTGGAGCGTTCGGCCCCCAGCGCGACGACATCGACCAGCGGATAGGTGAGGATCGGCATGTCCATGTTGACGTCGGCGACCAGCCGGTCCTTCGCCACCGGCGGATAATGCGCGAAATAGTCCGAGCCGAGCAGCCCCTTCTCCTCCGCCGCCAGAGCCACGAACAGCATCGAGCGCCGGGGCTTCTCGCCCGAAGCGACGAACTTGCGGGCGACCTCGAGCATGGTCGAGACGCCGATCGCATTGTCCATCGCGCCATTGTAGATGCGGTCGCCATTGACCGCATCCCCCACGCCGACATGGTCCAGATGGGCGGAGAGGACGACATATTCCGCCTTGAGCGACGGATCGGTCCCGGGGATCAGCCCGGCCACGTTGCGCGTCGCCTGCGTCACCAGCCGCGTCTTGCTCGCAACCCTGAGCGTGCCCGCGAGCGCGCCGGTAGGGACCCGCGTGCCCCTGCGCTGCGCGGCGAGCACATCGGCCCAGCGGATCTTCGCCCCCTGGAACAGCTTCTCCGCCCCGGCCGGGCCGACATAGCCCACCGGCGGGGCGCCCGGCGCAGTCGCGAAGGCAGTGCCGTCGGGCCGTGCCCAGGTCGTGCGTTCATAGTCGTAATAGGGAACGATCGCCTCGAAGGGGATCTGCTCGCGCTGGGCGAGCGATTCGAGCACGATCACCGCCACCGCGCCCTTTTGCTGCGCGATTGCCGCCTTCTGCTCGTCGTCGCCGAAATGCGCCTCGACTTCGTTGGGCAGGCCCTGGGGCACGCCGGGCAGGATCGCCACGATCTTCCCCTTCACGTCGAGCCCCTTGTAATCGTCGCGCTTCCCTTCGGGATAGACGATGCCATAGCCGGCGAAGACGATGCCGCCCTCGGCCTTGAAGTCGGGCGTGGCGGGCACCGGCGTGTTGACATAGTCGATGCCGAACTGGAGCGGGATTTCCATCGCACCGCGCACCAGGCTCCACTTCGCCTTCTCGGCCGGCTTGTACGAGACCAGCTTGAACGGCTGGAACCAGCTTCCCGCCGCGCCGGGCACCAGGCCGATCGCCAGCATCTGCGCCGCGACATATTCGGCCGCCACGTCATAGTCGCGCGTTCCCGCCTCGCGCCCGCGAAGCGCATCGGAGGCGAGGAACTGGACATGCGCCTTCAGCGCCGCCTGCTCGGGCGGAAGCTGGGCGGCCGGCTGGGCCGCGGTCTGCGCCTGGGCAAACGGCGCGGCGAACAGCGCCGCCGCGGCGAGGAGGAAGCGGCGGAAGATCACTTTTCCGAAGGTCCCTGGGCCATCGGCCCCTTGTAGAGCGTGCCGAAGAAATCGCCCTTGTTCCACACCGGCCTGGCCTCCGCATCGGCGATGGCGCGAGCGATCGCATAGTTGAGGCCGACGAAGCGCAGCCCCTGCTTCCAGTCGATCAGCCCCACTTCGTCCGAAGGCTGGTGGTAATGCTTGTCGAGGAATTCCTTCGTCGCCGCAGCGCCCGGACCGCCCGGTCCCAGATCGAGCGAGACCGCGGGGATGCCCGCCTTGACGAAGCTGTAATGATCCGAGCGGACGAAATAGGCCTGGTCCGGCTCCGGATCGGGAACCAGCCTGACTCCCTCCGCGGCGGCGGCCGCCTCCACCAGCTTTCCGACCGAGCTGCGATCCGCGCCATAGGCGACCAGATCGACGAAATCATACGTCAGGATCGGCATGTCGAGATTGACATTGGCGACGATCGATCGGCCCGGCACGGTCGGGTGCGCGGCGAAATATTCCGAGCCGACCAGGCCCTGCTCCTCCGCCGTCACTGCGACGAACAGGATCGAACGGCGCGGCCGCTTGCCGGAGGCCTGGAAGCGGCGCGCCACTTCGAGCATCGCGGCGGTGCCGACCGCATTGTCCATCGCGCCGTTATAGATCCTGTCGCCCGTCGCATCGGGCTCGCCCACGCCGACATGATCGAGGTGCGCCGACAGGACGACATATTCGCCCGCCTTGTCCGTCCCTTCCAGCAGGCCGGCGACATTGTCCGCCGCCAATCTGCGCAGCGCAGTCTCGGCGGTGCCCGTGGCGGATACGGCGAGCGCCCCGCGCGCGATCTTCCCGCCCACCTTGTCCGCCGCCAGGACGGCGTCCCATTTGATCTTCGAACCTTCGAACAGCTTGGCGGCACCGTCGAAGCCCAGATAGGCGAAGGCCGGCGCGGCGGGGCCCGCCGCAGCGCCACCGTCCGACCAGGTCATCGCCTCGCTCTCCGCGAAGGAGACCACCTGGGCGAATGGGCGGAGCGCGTGACGGGCGTTGCTCTCGATCAGGAGAACGCCGACCGCGCCATGCGCCGCCGCGACGCGCATCTTCTCCTCGGGCTGCGCGAGATGCGCGCGGACATCGCTGGGCAGGCCGCGCGGCGCGTCGCGCAGCATCGCCACGATCGCGCCCTTCGCCTGGAGCCCCGCATATTCCTCCTCGGTGCCATAGCCGACAAAGACCACCGGGCCCGACACGGCGACCTTCGGCGTCCTCGGCGTGGGGCGGGCGATATAGTCCTTGCCCCATTCGAGGGGGATCGACGTTTCGCCACGCCGAAGCACGAGCGTGCCGTGGCCGGCCGACTTGTAGGCGACCAGCGGCACCGGCTGGAGCCAGGTGCCGTTCACGCCCGCAGGCTTGAGCCCGGCCGCGAGCATCTGCGCCGCGACATATTGCTCGGCGATGGCCAGTTCGGGCGAGCCCGTGTCACGGCCCTTCATCGCATCGGATGCGAGGAACTGGACATGCGCCTTCAGCGCCGCCGCGTCCCTGTCCAGATCCGGTTTGTCGAGATCCTGGGCGAAGGCGGGAACAGCGGCGAGCAGAGTCGCTGCGAAGAGAAGTGCGCGCTTCATGCTCACTTGGCCCCCGGACCGTTATAGGTGAGGCCGAAGAAATCGCCCTTGTTCCACACCGGTCGCTGCTCGCCATCGGCAATCTCGCGGGCGATGCGATAATTCACGTCGACGAAGCGCACGCCGGACTCCCAGTCGATCGCCGGCAGCTGGCCGATCTCGTCCGAGGGCTGGTGATAATGGTTCTTCATGAAGTCGTCATATGCCGCGCGACCGGGGCCGCCCGCACCGGGCCAGAGGAAGACCGAGGGCACGCCCTTGCGAACGAAGTTGTAGTGATCCGAGCGGACGAAGATGTTCTCGCCCGGCAGCGGATCGTCGGACAGCGGCACGCCGATCGCCTTGCCGGCGCGCTCGACGATCGGGCCCAGCGTCGAATGGCCGGCGCCGTACACCATGATGTCCTGGAACTTGTAGGTGATGATCGGCATGTCGAGATTGACGTCGGCGACGATGCTCGACAGCGGCACGGTGGGGTTGTTGGCGAAATAGTCCGAGCCGACCAGGCCCTTCTCCTCGGCGGTGACCGCCAGGAACAGGATCGAGCGGCGCGGCTTCGTGCCCGCCGTCTTGAAGCGCTTGGCCTCCTCGATCAGCGAGGCGATGCCGACGGCATCGTCGAGCGCACCGTTGTTGATCGTGTCGCCGGTCTTGTCGGGCCGGCCGACGCCGATATGGTCGAGATGCGCGGAAAGGACCACGACTTCCTTCGACAGCGCGGGATCGCTGCCCGGCAGCATGCCGGCGACGTTGTAGCTCTTCACCGGAGTGAGCGCGGTCTTGGCGGCCACGCTAACGGTCACCGGCAGCGCCTCTGCCTTGAACACCGCGTCGGGCGCGGCGGCCGCCTTGGCGATATCGGCCCATTTCTGCCTGGCGCCCGCGAACAGCTTCTCGGCGCCGACCAGGCTGACGGTGCCGGCCGAGGGCGTGCCCGGCGCGGCGATATGGCCGGTGCCGTCGGGGTTGCCCCAGGTGAAGCGCGGCCGCGCCGCGGCATTGGCATAGAAGCTGAAGGGCCGCGCCTTGACGGTGTGCGGCGATTCGAGCGTGATCGTGGCGATCGCACCATGCTTCGCCGCGATCTCCGCCTTGGCGGCGGGATTGGAGAAATGCGCGGCGACCTCGCCGGGGAAACTCTCGGGCGCGCCGCCGAAATAGGCGACGATCCTGCCCTTCACGTCGACGCCCCTATAGTCGTCGCGGCCCTGGCCCACGATGCCATAGCCGACGAACACCACCGGCGCGGTGACGGCATAGCTGGGCGTCTCGGGATTGGCCGAGGAGACAAAGTCCTTGCCGAATTCGAGCGCGACCGGCGCGCCGCCCTTGCCCGTCACCGTCATCGTGCCGGGGCCGTCGAGCTTGGCGCTGACCAGCGGGACCTTCTGCAGATAGCCGCCCTCGTCGCCCGCCGGCTTCAGCCCGGCCGCATAGAATTGCGAGACGACATATTGCGCGGCGATCTCGAACTCGGGGCTGCCGGCCTCGCGGCCCTTCAGCGCATCCGCGGCGAGGAACATGACATGGCTCTTGAGCGCCGCCTGGTCGGCGGGCAGCTCGGCATTGACGATCGCATTGCGCTCGGTGGCGGTGAGCGCCGGGGCGGGCGCAGGCGCCGGCGCGTTCTGGGCATAAGCGGGCAGCGCCAGCATCAGCGCAAGGGCCAGCGGCGTGGTGGTGCGGATCATGTGGGGGAACCTCTCGGCGGCAACTCGGTATATCGCTTCGGTAGCACGGCTTGACGCAGGCGCAAGCCGGCAGATTTTCAAGGTGGCGAGCGCCGAGCTTGCCCCTATATCCGAGGCATCATGGCAGACGCTTCCAACGCCCCGCAGACTCCGCACGTCACTCGCCGCGAGGACTATCGCGCGCCCGACTGGACGGTTCCCGAGATCGCGCTCGACTTCGATCTCGATCCGGTGGCGACCCGGGTCCGCGCCACGCTGCTGGTGGAGCGCAGCGGCGCGCACGATCGGCCGCTGGTGCTGAACGGCGACGGGCTGGCGGCAGAGAGCGTGAAGGTGGACGGCGCCGAGGCCGAGGGCTGGCGGATGGACGGCCCGGACCTGGTGATCCCGCTTGCCGGCGACGCGCACGAGATCGAGACGGTCGTGACGATCGCGCCCGAGCGCAACACCCAGCTTCAGGGCCTCTATGCCTCGTCGGGCATGCTCTGCACCCAGTGCGAGGCCGAGGGCTTCCGCCGCATCACCTTCTTCCCCGACCGGCCGGACGTGCTCTCGAAATACAAGGTGCGGATGGCTGCCGACAAGGCGCGCTTCCCGGTGCTGCTGGCGAACGGCGATCCGATCGCGCAGGGCGATGCGGGCGACGGGCGCCACTGGGCCGAGTGGCACGATCCCTTCCCCAAGCCGAGCTATCTGTTCGCGCTGGTGGCCGGCGATCTGGTCGCCAACAGGGGCGTCTTCACCACGATGCGCGGGCGCAAGGTGGATCTCGGCATCTGGGTGCGCGCGGGCGACCTGCCCAAGACCGATCACGCGCTGCACGCGCTCAAGCTGTCGATGGCCTGGGACGAGACCGTCTATGGCCGCGAATATGATCTCGACGTGTTCAACATCGTCGCGGTGGACGACTTCAACTTCGGCGCGATGGAGAACAAGGGGCTGAACGTCTTCAACAGCCGCTACATCCTTGCCGATCCCGACACCGCCACCGATTATGATTACGACGCGATCGCCGCGGTGGTGGCGCACGAATATTTCCACAACTGGTCGGGCAACCGCGTCACCTGCCGCGACTGGTTCCAGCTCAGCCTGAAGGAAGGCTTCACCGTCTTCCGCGACCAGAGCTTTTCGGGCGACCAGGGCAGCAAGGCAGTCAAGCGGATCGAGGATGTCCGCGGCCTGCGCGCCAGCCAGTTCCCCGAGGATGCCGGCCCGCTCGCCCATTCGGTGCGCCCGGACGAGTATATCGAGATATCGAACTTCTACACGGCGACCATCTACAACAAGGGCGCCGAAGTGATCCGGATGATGTCGACCATCCTGGGCCGCGAGAAGTTCCGCGCCGCGACCGACCTGTATTTCGACCGGTTCGACGGCACCGCCGCCACTTGCGAGGATTTCGTGCGCTGCATGGAGGAGGCCGGCGGGGTGGACCTCACCCAGTTCCGCCGCTGGTACAGCCAGGCGGGCACGCCGCGCGTCTCGGCCAATCTGGCCCAGGAAGGCGGCCGCGCCCGCCTCAGGCTCGCCCAGACCGTGCCGCCGACGCCGGGCCAGCCGGCCAAGGAGCCGATGGTGCTGCCGCTCAGGCTCAAGCTGTTCGGCGGCATCACCGGGCGGCCGATGTGCGACGAGCAGCTGGTCCTGCTCAAGGACGCCGCGCACGAGATGCTGTTCGAGAACCTGTCCGAGCCGCCGGTGCTCTCGATCAACCGCGGCTTCTCCGCCCCCGTGATCGTCGAGACCAACCGCACGGCAAAGGACCTCGCCTTCCTCTCGGCGCATGACGACGATCCCTTCGCCCGCTACGAGGCGATGCAGCAGCTGATGCTGGACACGCTGGTCGCCGCGGTGACGAGCGGCAAGGGCGAGCACGCCGCAGTGATCGAGGCGGTCCGGAACACGCTGCTCGATTCGGCACTCGACAAGGCATTCGTCGCCGAAGCCGTGCTGCTGCCGTCGGACAGCTTCATCGGCGACCAGATGGGCATGGTCGATCCCGACGCGATCTTCGCGGCGCGCGAGGCGCTGCGCGCGGACCTGGGCACCGCGCTGGAGAGCGAATGGCGCGCCGCCTATGACGGGGCACAGGCCAATCGCTTCGAATATTCGCCGGCGGCCAAGGGCGCGCGGCGCCTGAAGACGGTGGCGCTCGGCTATATCGCCGCGAGCGGAGCGGACGACGCCGCCGCGCTTGCCTTCGGCCAGTTCGAGGCGGCGGACAACATGACCGATCGCCAGGGCGCGCTGACCACGCTGGTCAACGGCAATTCGGACAAGCGCGAGGCGGCGCTGGCGGCCTTCTACCAGCGCTACCAGGGCAATGCGCTGGTGCTAGACAAATGGTTCCAGACCCAGGCGCTCTCGTCGCGCGACGATGCCGCACAGGCCGTCGAGGCACTGGCCGCGCACAAGGACTTCACGCTCGCCAACCCGAACCGGGCGCGGGCGCTGATCGGCGCGTTCAGCGTCAACCAGCGGGCGTTCCACGATCCTTCGGGCCGCGGCTATCGCTTCGTCGCCGACCAGCTGATCGCGCTCGACCGGCTCAATCCGCAGACCGCGGCCAAGCTGGTGCCGCCGCTCGGCCGGTGGAAGCGCTTCGATCCGGCGCGTGCGGCAAGGATGCGCGCCGAGCTGGAGCGGATCATCGCCACGCCGGGGCTGAGCAAGGATATGTTCGAGCAGGCGAGCAAGTCGCTGGACTGAGGCTTTGGCGACAAGGTGCGGGAAGCGATTCCCGGCGCCGCCGTCCATATCGGCAGGGTAAGGAGACACAGCATGACCTTGTCGACCAAGACCGTTCCCTCGCCCGTCGGCGAACTCACCCTCGTCGCAAGCGACAAGGGCCTCGTCGCGATCCTCTGGGAGAATGATTCGCCCGATCGGGTGAAGCTGGGCGAAGCGGCCGGCGATGCCGGGCATCCGGTGCTGATGGCGGCCGAGACCCAGCTGCGCGAATATTTCGCCGGCACCCGCACCCGCTTCGACCTGCCGCTGGATTTCCGGGGAACCGACTTCCAGAAGAGCGTATGGGCCGAACTGCTGGCCATCCCCTTTGGCGAGACGCGCTCCTATGGCGAGATCGCCGCGAAGCTGGGCCGCCCGAAAGCGTCGCGTGCCGTCGGTGCCGCCAATGGACGCAACCCGATCTCGATCGTCGCCCCGTGCCACCGGGTGATCGGGTCGACCGGCAAGCTCACCGGCTTCGCGGGCGGGCTGGACGCCAAGGAATATCTGCTCGCGCTGGAGCGCCGCGCCGGTTGACGCGGGAGCGTTCGCCCCGGGCCCGCGTTGGCGCCGCATGATCAAGCTGATTGCCACCACTGCCCGCGATCGCGACCGGGTGGGCGAGATCGCGGCCGTGGCCGCGCGCTTCGGGCTGGGCGTGCTGCTCGCCCGGCTGGGCTTCGCCGGCGAAGGCGCGGATGCGGACGCGGGGGCGCTGCCGCTCCCGCGCCGCACCCGGCTGGCGCTCGAGGCGCTGGGGCCGAGCTTCGTGAAGATCGGCCAGATCCTCGCGACGCGCGGCGACCTGCTGCCGCCCGAATGGATCGCCGAGCTCGAGCAGCTCCACAGCGACGCGCCGACGCTGGCCTTCGAGACGATCCGCGCGGCAGTGGAGGACGCGCTGGGCGAGCCGCCCGAGGCCGCCTTCGCGCATTTCGATCCGGTGCCGCTCGCCGCCGCGTCGATGGCGCAGGTCCACCGCGCCCGATTGAAGGATGGGCGCGACGTGGTGCTCAAGGTCCGCCGCCCCGGCATTCGCCGCGCGATGGAAGCGGACATGCGGCTGATCGCCGAACTGGCCGCGCTGGTCGAGCGGAGCAGCGCCGAGGCGCGGCGCTTCGAGCCGGTGGCGCTGGCGCGACAGCTGCGCCAGGCGATGCTGGAGGAGCTGGACTTCACCCAGGAGGGCCGCAACGCCGATCGCATCCGCGAGGACCTGGTCGGCCAGCCCGATGTGCTGGTGCCCGGCATCCATTGGGAGTGGACCAGCGAGACCCTGCTGGTGATGGACTATGTCGAGGGGGTGAAGCCGCTTTCCGCCGAGGCGCTGGCGGCGCGCGGGATCGATCCGGAGGCGATCGCCGAACTCGGCGCCGATCTCGTCATCGAGATGGTGCTGGTCCATGGCCGCTTCCACGGCGATCCGCACCCCGGCAACCTGCTCTGCCTGCCCGGCAACCGGCTGGCGCTGCTCGACCTGGGCTCGATCGGCCATATCGGGCCGGGGCGGCGCGAGGAATTCCTGGGCTTCGTCACGTCGCTGGCCTGGGGCAATCCGCGGGCGCTCGCGGAAACGCTGGCGCTCTGGTCCGAAGGGCATGGCGTGCCGCGTGGCCGCATCGACCGCGCCGCCGAGCAGATCGTCCAGCGCCATGGCGGCGGGCGCATCGTGATGGCGGAGATGGTGCCTGATTTCCTGCGGCTGCTGCGCGAGGAAGGGCTGGTGATGCCGCCGGACCTGCTGCTGGTGTTCAAGGCCTTTGTGACGATGGACGGCGTGCTCGCGCGGATCGCGCCGGGCTTCGACCTGTCCGGCGCGATCCGGCGGGCGGCGGCGCGGCTGGTGGCGGCGCGCTTCGCGCCGGGGCGGCTGGCCGCGAGCGGCGGCATGCTGGCCTGGACCCTGGCAGGGCTGGGCGATGACGCGCCACGGCTGCTGCGCGCCGCGATCCGGCGGATCGAGGCCGAGCCGCCGAACGACGCCGCGACTGCCGCCGCGATCCGGGCGGGCACGGGCTGGATCGCCGCCGCGCTGCTGGGCGGGGCGGCGATCCTGGCCGTGGCGCTGGTGCTGGTCTAGTCCAGGGCCCGAACCAGCATCCGGGATCCGGCGATCGGGCCCTGGCGCTACGCCATCACGTTGCGGCCGCGCGTCACCACGGCGGTGTGCCCCACGCTGGCCTTGGTCGTGCGCTGGGTGACCGTGTCCAGGAACACCCAGTCGTTGCTCGCCTTTTCCGGCGTGAGCGTGAGCGCCATATAGCCGCGGCGGCTGGTGTCGCACCATTTCAGCTCGGGATTGGCGGCGACCAGGCCGGCGGCGATGATCTTCGGATCGGTAGCGGTGCTGTTCTCATAGCCCGGCGACGTGACGCTATGGCCGGCGAATTCGACGCCGGCGGGCTTGCCGTCCTGCCCCAGGTCGAACGCCCAGGCATTGTGGCTGTCGCCGCACAGCACGATCAGATTGGCGCCCGCCGCCTGGGCGGACTTGAGGAAACGCGCGCGGGCCGCCGGGAAGCCGCCCCAATTGTCGAGGTCCGACGGCACGCCGAGCTTGCTGGCGATCACGCCCGACTGGACATAGGCGCGCGTGCGGGCCGGGGCATCCGGCTTGATCCAGTCGAGCGCCTGCTCCGGCATGCGCTGCTTGCCCATGATCGTGCCGAAGCCGACCAGCTGCCACTTCTGGCCGGCGCGCACCGACTTGCGCATCGCATGGCCAAGCCACGCCTCCTGCTCGGTGCCGAGCATGGTACGCGCCGGATCCTGCAGTTCGCCGTCGCGAAAGGCGATCAGCGCCTTCTGCGCGTCGGCGGAGCGGAACAGCGGCGCGAGATCCGGCTCGTCGCTGCGCGCGAGGAGGCGGCTCTCGGTGCGGAACAGCGTGGCGAGGCCGCCAATGTCGTAGCTGCCCCAGGGCGTCTCGGAGACCGGCATCCATTCCTTGAACGCCTGGAGCGCCGCCGCCTTGCGGATGCTCCAGTCGCCTTCGTCCGGCTGATGGTTCTGCGCGCCGCCTTCCCAGCTGTTGTTGGTCGATTCGTGATCGTCCATCTGGATCAGCATCGGCTTGACCCGGTGCAGTTCCTGGAGATCGGGGTCGCTGCGATAGCTGGCATAGCGCAGGCGATAATCGGCGAGATGGACCATCTCGGTCGCCGGCTCGGGCCAGCGATCCGCCACCGCCCCGCCGGCCGGCGCATAGCCGCCGCGCTTATACTCGTAGAGATAATCGCCGAGATGGACCCACAGGTCGATATCGGCGCGCGCCGCGGCATGGCCATAGGCGTTGAAGAAGCCGAACGGCATGTTCGCGCAGGAGAAGACGCCGATGCCGAAGCGGCCGACATTGCCCATGGGCAGCGTCTTCGTCCTGCCCACCGGCGAGAAGCTGCCGTCCGGGGCCACGAAGCGATAGAAATAACTGGTGCCGGGCTCGAGCCCCTCGACCGTGATCTTGGCGGTATGGTCGCGCCACGGGCCGGTGATCTGCTGGCCGCCCGAGACGATCTTCGCGAAATCCGCGGTCTTCGAAATCTCCGCCCTCAGCTTCACCGCGCCGCCATCGGCGGGCACGTAGCGCGTCCAGAGCAGCATCGTGTCCTGCCCCGGCTCGCCGCTGGCGACCGAATGGGTGAAGCCGGCGGCCAGCGCCTGGGCCAGGGAGAAGCCCGGAAGCGCGAGGGCGCCGAGGCCCAGCGTGCCGGTGAGAAGAAGCGAGCGGCGATCGGTACGAAGCGTCATTTGTAGCGTTCCCGGACAATTTCGTCGCACGCCTTGCCGCGTTCCCGTGGCGAGTTCGTGACAGCGCGCGCGCGCGGCGCTAAGCACGGACCGGAATTAACCGGGAAGGGCCCGTTCGACAATCATGCTGCATCTCCTTCCGCCCGGGGCGCCGCGCTCCTGATGGCAAGCAAGTCCGAAGTGCTGGGGAGCCGGACTGCTCGCCTTTCCGATCTGGTCGCCGCGATCGCCGCCTTGCCGCGCTGGTCGATCCTGCTGCTCGCCGCCGTGGCGGTGCGCGCGATCACCTTCGGCAATCCCGTCGTCCATATCGATGAGGAATTCTACCTCGTTACCGCCCAGCAGATGCTGCACGGCGCCGTTCCCTTTGTCGATGTCTGGGACCGCAAGCCCGTGGGGCTGTTCCTGATCTACCTGCTGCCCGCCGCCTTCGGGGTCCCGGCGGGCATCTGGATCTACCAGATGATGGCGCTGGCCGCGGTGGTGGGCACCGCGCTGCTGATCTGGCGGCTCGCCGACAAGGCCGGCTGGAGTCGCGGCGGCCTCCCCGCCGCGCTCCTCTATCTGTTCATGCTCAATTTCGCCGACGGCCAGGGCGGGCAGGCGCCGGTCTTCTACAACCTGCTGACGGCATGGGCGGTGCTGCTGATCGTGCCGCAACCGGACGATGCGAGCGACGACCGCCGGCGCATCCATCGCGCCACCGCGGCGATGCTGATCATCGGCCTGGCGATGCAGGTCAAATATTCGGTGGTCTTCGAGGCGATATTCCTCGGCCTGTGGCTGATGTGGACCGAGGCGCGCCTGGGGACCAGCGCGGCGCATGTGCTGCGCCGCGGCGCGCTCTGGGCGGCGGCGGTGTGGCTGCCCACGCTCGCCACCTGGGCGGCGTTCATCCTGCTCGGCCATGGCGACCCCTGGTTCTATGCCAATTTCGGCTCGATCCTGGCGCGGCAGAGCGATCCGCCGATGGTGCTGATTCGCAACTTCCTGGAAGTCGCGCTGATGCTGGCCCCGCTGCTGATCGTCTCCGGGCTCTCGCGCCATGTGCCCGTGGGCGCGCGCAGCGAGCATCCGGTGCGGGCATTGCTCTTCGGCTGGCTGATCGCCGCGGTGATCGGGCTGCTGGTGTTCGGTACCTGGTTCAATCACTATGCGCTACCGGTCCTGTTGCCCGCGAGCCTGTGCTGCGCCGGCTATCTGGGCGGCACCGAGACCGGCCGCAAATGGGTGGCGCCGCTGCTGCTGCTCGTGGCTGCCATCGGCGGCGAAGCCAGGCTGGTCAGCGTGAAATTGCATCGCGGCAATGCCGCGCAGCTTCAGGCGCTGGCCGACGGCATCGGCCATGGCCCGGGCTGCATGTACCTCTATTCGGGCAATCCGATCCTCTACGGCTATACTGGGCGCTGCACCGTGTCGCCCTGGGTCTTTCCGAGCCACCTTTCGCGCGAGCGCGAGAATGGCGCGCTGGGCGTCGACCAGCTCCAGGAGATCGACCGCATCTTCACCCAGCGGCCGGAGATCGTGGTGATGCGCCCCGTCTATTTCGGCGAGCGCATGGCGTCGCACCAGCTCGCGGTGAAGCGGATGGAGGAGCTCGGCTATCGCCTGCGCGGCCGCTGGCCGCTCGGCGACCTCAATATCTCGGTCTACGCGCTGCCGGCGCCGCGCGCGCCGGCGCCGCCGCGCCTCGCCTCCAGCAAGCCCTCGTAATAGGCCATCAGTTCGGCGGCGTGGTCGGCGTCGCTGCGCACCTTGCCCGCGGCGACGCGGGCGGCGTTGCGCAGGATGGCCTGCTCGCGGCCGAACATGCGCCGGATCGCGTCCGCCGCCGAATAGGCATCGCGCGCGCGATAGGTTTCGGCGAAGAGCGGATCGGCAAGCTCGGCGAAGCCGCCCTCGTCGGGCCCGATCAGCGGCAGGCCCGAGGCCAGCGCCTCGGAAGCGACGAGGCCGAAGGGCTCGGCATCGGAGCCGTGGATCAGCGCATCGCAGCTGGCCATGATCCGCGAGAAGCGCACCCGGTCATAGACCGGACGGAAGATCTTGATATGCGGGCTGCCGGCGATCCGGGCCTCGAGCTGGCGGCGCTGCGGGCCGTCGCCGATCAGCATCAGGCCGACGGGCAGGTCGTTCGCCGCAGCCTCCACTGCGTCGATCACCAGCGGCCAGCGCTTCTCCTTGTGATGCCGGCCCAGGCCCAGCAGCAGATGCCCTTCCGGCGGCAGGCCGAGCTGGGCGAGCAGCGCCACGCGCAGCTTCTCGTCGCGCAGGTCGGGCGAGAACCATTGCCGCTCGATCCCCAGCGGCATCGAGGCATGGACATGCATGCCGCGCCGGCGGAACCGCTTGGCCAGTGCCGGGCCGTTGGTGACGAACGCGTCGTAATGCCCGAGGAAGCGGCTCATGTACCGCGTGTACCAGGCAAAGGCTCGCTCGACCTGGATCGGCGTCGCCACGCTGTCGAGCCAGCGCTGCGGATAGGCGCCGATATTGTCGCCATGGGCGAAGAACACCTTCACCGCATCGCCCTGCCAGCGCGCCACCGTCCAGGCCGGGAGCCAGGGCGAGCTGGTCTCCACGATGTCGGGCTTCAGCGCGTCGAGCAGGTTCCACACCGGTTCGTCATGGACGAAGATGCCATAGTTGCGATCGAGGATCAGCGGCGGCGCCTTGACCCAGAAGATGCGGCCGCCGCCGGGCCGCTCCTCGACGCTCGATTCGAGCGCCGGCGCGATCACGGTCAGCTCATGGCCCATATCGGCCATGATCCCCATCTTGCGATCGAGATAGGTGCGCACGCCGCCACCGGTCGGCGAGTAGAACTCGTTGACGTCGACGATGCGCATCGCCTTGCCCCTCAGTCGTCCAGCGGCGCGAAGCCGCCCAGACCCCTGAGATATTGGGCCTTTATCGAGATCTGTCCACCGCCTGGGCCGACATTGACCAGCGCCTGGCGTACCTTGGGGCGGCTGCGGCCGAGCTTCTGGTTGCTCGGGAAGCCGGCGCCGTCCTCCCAGAAGTTGAACTTGTTCTTGCCGTCGCGATCGTGCGTGAACAGCACCGCCCAGGTGCCCGGGCCCGGCGCGCGGATGCACAGGCGGACGGGCCCCGAAGCCGGCGTCTGCGCCCAGATGCGGCGGAACGGCTTGTTCTCGCGCTTCAGCGACGTGTCGTCGCGCAGGAAATCCTCCTCGTTCGGCGGATAGATCTCCAGCTTGAGCCGGCCGGTGCGGTCCTTGAGGCCGGTGACGTTGACGTAGAGCGGCACGCCGGCCCGCGTCGCGCAATTGCCGTCGACCGGATCGGGCTGCGCGGCGGCCACGGCGGCAGGCGCCGCGGCGAGGGCGAGCGCGGTCGCGGCGCCGGCGGCCAGCGAGGCGATCGGGAGGCGGATCATGGCTGCTTGTTCCTCGTGAGCAGGGCCTGCACGCTGAAGCCTCCGATCAAGGTGACATGGACGAGAAGGGTGAGGCCGGCGATCAGCGCCATCAGCTCGGACATGGCCGAGCCCTGGCCGATCACCACCCCGGTGATCGCGGCAAAGGCGGCCTCCTTGCTCGGCACCAGCGGCAGGCGCCAGACGAGCAGGCGGCCGGCCGCCATCATCAGCCACACGCCGATCGAGACGTTCGGCATCGCCAGGTGCCAGGCGATCGCAACGAGCAGCGAGCCGGTGACGATGCGCGCGCAGTGCACCAGGAACACCCACCACAGCTCGCGGCGGGGCAGCGAGAACACGCGCTTGGAGAAGAGCAGGAACGGCACCGACATCAGCAGCAGCACCACCACCGAGCCGAGCACCGCGCCCTTCCATTGCGGCGGCACCAGGCCCAGATAGAGCGGCAGGCCGACGACCATCATGATCAGCGTGATCGCGTTGCCGGCGATGGCCGACAGGATCATCACGTCCTTCACCGCACCGAACGGCGCCGCGACCATCTGGGTGCGCTGGCGCGCCCAGGCGTAGAAATAGGCCTCGCCCGAATAGCCGAACAGCACTTCGTTCGAGATGCGCTTCTTGTGGAGCGCGGCGAGCCCGGCGAGCGGGATCTGCCACAACCGCTTGAAGATCACATAGTCGAAGGTCGGCGGGCCGACATAATAGAGGGCGAAGACCAGGTAGAAGAGCGGGTTGGTGGGCAGGCTGCGATAGAGGCCCTGCAGGCCCGAGCCGAACAGCTCGCGGCCGAGCGCCACGATCATGAGCAGCGTCAGCGCGCCACCGAGAATCGCCGGCCAGCGGCGCCTGATCTTTTCGACGGGTTCGAGACCCGCAAGGTCGGGCGCGCCCGGGAGGGGGACGGCCTCGACAACGCTCGTGTTCAACGAAGCCTCCAGACTTGGTTCGTTCACCGATTCACATTCCGCCGCCCAAAACGGCCGTTTCCAGCACTTTATCCGCGTCTTGCGGCGTACAGCCCCCCAGTTTACGCCAACACGAAAATGGCTGGTGGCAGCAGATTGCGGTTTATTGCGGGGGCGATTTGGGCTTAAGAGTGGCAATCCGCAAGACCTATGTTGCACCGCACCCAATCCAAAACCGCACAACACATCCTCACCTATGCCCAGCAATTGCAGGGCGGCGGTGTGGAACGCGCGATGCTGCGCATGGCCGCGGGATGGCACGCGGCAGGGCGCCGGGTGACGCTGGTGCTGGGCAGCAGCGAAGGGCCGCTGGCCGCGGAAATCCCCGGCGGGATCGAACTGATCGAACTGGGCGACGGGCGGCACCAGGCCCTGTTCCGGCTCGCGGACGAAGTCCGGCGGGCACGGCCGGACCTGCTGTTCTGCCCGGGCAACCGCTATACCGGAGTCACTGCGCTCGCCCGGCTGCGGCTGGGCGCCGCCGCGCCGCCGATCGTGGGCAAGGTCTCCAACGCGCTGGTGCGCCCCGAGCTCTCGCGGGGCGCGGCATGGCGCTATCGGCGCTGGCTGCGGCTGCATCCGCGCTTTCTCGATCATGTCGTGGCGATGACCCCGGCAATGGCGACCGAGGCGATGGCCGAGATGGGGATGCCGTCCGAGCGCGTAGGGGTGATCGCCAATCCGCCCGCCCGGCCGATCGCGGGCGCCGCGCCGGTTGCGCTGCCCGCGGGCCGCTATCTGATCGGCGTCGGGCGGCTGGAGCCGCAGAAGCGCTGGGACCGGCTGCTCGCCGCCCTGCCCCGGCTGGCCGACAAGCAGGTGAAGCTGCTGCTGCTCGGCGAAGGCGGCGCGCGCGGCGCCCTCGACGCGCAGATCGCGGCGCTGGGACTGGGCGACCGGGTGGTCATGCCCGGCCATGCCGGCGATCCGCTGCCTGCCCTCAAGGGTGCGGCGGTGGCGGTGCTGACGTCGGACTATGAAGGCGTGCCCGGCGTGCTGCGCGAGGCGCTTTCGGTGGGCACCCCGGTGGTATCGACCGAATCGAGCGTCGCGGTGCGCGAGATCGTCCATGCGCCGGAACTGGGCACGGTGATCGCCCGCGAGGATGGCGATGCGCTGGTCGCCGCCCTCGATCGCTGGCTGGGGCCGGACGCGGTACGGCCCACACCGGTGATGGCGACGGGCGATTCGATCGCGGACTATCTGGCATTGTTCGACCGCGTGGTGGACAGCCACCGGCAATGACGGGGATCAGCGCAGCCGCAACCGCACGCCCAGCCACAGGGTGCGCGGCAGCGCGCGCTCGATCGCGCCCGGGCCGCTGATCCCGGCCTGCACCTCGGCATCGAAGATATTCTCCGCCCGCGCCTGGAGCGCGAAATCGTGCGCGAGCGGCAGCGTGGCGGCGGCATCGAGCGTGAAGGCGCCCTTCAGCGTGCGGCGGTTCTGGTCGTCCTCGAACTGCGGCCCCGCATAGCGGGCGGTGAGCGACGCCCCGGCCTCGCCCCGCGCCCAGCCGAGCGTCGCGCTCGCCTGGTGCCGCGCGGTCTGGGCCGGGCGCATGCCATCGAGCGAAGCCGCGACGCCCGATGCGGCCACGCGCGAATCGGTGAAGGCATAGGATGCGGCCAGGCTGAAGGCGCCGGCCACCCAGCGCCCGTCGAGCTCCACCCCCCTGGCGGTGACTGCATCGAGGTTCCGGCGTTGGCGATAGAAGCCCGCCGCGGAGACGAAGCCCACGCCGGGAAAGCTGCCCGGCCCCTGCGCCAGCGTGACGTTAGCGATCGCGCCGTCGAGGCGGTTCCAATAGCCGGTGGCACGGATGGTCAGTGCCGCGACGGGGCGCCAGTCCACCCCGATCTCCGCCCCGACCAGCCGCTCGGGAGCGAGCGCGGCATTGGCGGCGGTGGCGTCGGCACCCGCGCGGAAGGGGCGGTAGAGCTCGTTGAGCGTCGGCAGGCGCCAGCCCCGATATGCGGCCGTGCGCAGCGTCACGGCGCCCAGCCGATAGGCGGCGCCCGCGCGGCCGGTGGCTTCCCAGCCCCGGCGATCGGGGAAGCGGCTGCTCGCGATCACCGGGCCGGGCGCGAGCGACGTCTCGAGCAGCGTACCGTCGGCGATGTCCCAATGATCGAGGCGCCCGCCCAGGCTGAGCGTGAGCGGCCCGCTTTCGTAGCTGGCATCGGCGAAACCGCCGACGGTCAGGCTCTCGCCTCCCGCGACGCGGCGGCGAGTCGGGCGGCCGGCGACATAGGTATAGAGTTCCTCGGTCCGGCCCGAGACGCGGCGCAGGTCCGCACCGAGGCGAAGCGTCACGCCCCCGCCGACGGGCGGGGCGACCTCCAGCCGCGCGCCCAGGCCGGTGGCGGGCACGGCATATTGGTCGAGCGCCGGCGTGACGGCGGTACGCGCATCGTTGACCGCCGCGAAGCCCGAGGCGAAATCGCGTGCCTGGAGCCAGGCAAGCGCCGACCAGCCCCAGGCGCCGCGCCCCACGAGGCGAAGGCTGGCATCGGCGCCTTCGCTCTTCGCCCGCGTGAAATCCATGCCGCGGTCGCGGCGGTCGGTGAAGGCCGAGAGATTGGCCTGGAGCTCGGTATCGGCGCCGATGCCGGTGACGGCGCGCAGGGCGATGGCGGCCTGTTCATAGGGCGCCGGCCGGTCGACCGGCCCGCGATCCGCCGCGACGATCGGCGTGAAGCCGTCGCCGCGCGCATATTGCCCGGCAATGGTGGCGAAGCCGCGCCCGAGCTCGACCGCGCCGACGCCCGAGAGATCGAGGCTGTCGCGGCTGCCGCCGAGCGCGTCGAGCGAAAGCCGGCCAAGCTGCGACGGGCTGCCACTCTCCAGCTCGATCGTGCCGGCGAGCGCACCCGGCCCGGCATAGCCGCTGCCCCCGCCCCGCACGATTCGCGCACCGGCAAGGCGCACGGGAAGATAGGCGGGAAAGGCGATCCAGCCGCCGAAGGGATCGGCCTGGGGCACGCCGTCGAGCAGCAGCAGCGCGCGGCTCGACGCATTGCCGCCCAGGCCCCGCAGCGTGACTCCCTGCGAAGTCGGATGGGCCGAGCGCGAATCGGAGCGGCGGAACTGGGCGAGGCCGGCGGCATCGCGCAGCGCATCCTCCAGCCGGCCGCTGGCGGTGCCGGCGATGCGGTCGCGCGCGATCGTCACCACGTCATAGGCGGCATCGCCCGGCGGCGCCGCAAGCCCGCGGCCGGTGACGACGATCGCGTCGGGCTCCTGTTCCTGCGCCAGAGCGGGGGCGGCGAGCAGCAGGCCCGCCGCCAGCCCGGCGGCCCTCACTTGGGCGCCACCGCGTCGGGATGGGCGGCGGCGAAGGCGGGCAGCGCGGTGGCGGCGGCGTCGATCGCGACCAGCCGGGGGAAGGCGTCGAGCGGCGTCTCGAAGCGCCGGGCATTGTACATCTGGGGCACCAGGCAGAGATCGGCGATCCCCGGCGCATCGCCGCCGAGGAAGCGCCCGCCCCCCGCCATCGCTTCCAGCGCGGCGAAGCCCTCGGCGATCCAGTGGCGGGTCCAGGCGTTCCGCTCCTCCTCGTCCACGCCCATCGCCTTCAGGCGCCGCATCACGCGCAGATTGTTGAGCGGATGCGTGTCCGCCGCGATGACGAGCGCCCGGGCCATCGCCCCGGCGCGGGCATCGGGATCGGCGGGGATCAGCCGCGGCTCGGGATGGCGCGCATCGAGCCATTCGATGATCGCCAGGCTCTGGGTGATCACCTTGCCATCGACTTCCAGCGCGGGGACGAAGCCCTGGGGGTTGCGGGCGAGATGCTCCGGCGAGCGCTGCTGGTCCTCGAGCAGCATGACGTCGCGCCGCGCATAGGCCAGGCCCTTCAGGTTCAGCGCGATGCGGACGCGATAGGCGGCCGAGGAGCGGAAATAGTCGTGGAGGATCATGGTGCACCCACCGGCGGATCGAGCGGCGTGGCCGCCTCTTCCTCATAGCCCCGGCGCAGGCGGACGCGCCATTTGAGTCGCGGGCTCTCCTCCTCGGCGGCGCGGGCGGCGCGCTCCGCCTCGCTCTCCAGCGCGACCTTGATCATCGCCACGATCGGATCGGCCAGCGCCAGGCCGAGCACGCCGAACAGCGTGCTGGCGAGGATCTGCGACGAGAGGGTGAGCGCCGGCGGCATGTCTACCGTGCGCCGCGCGACCATCGGGATCACCACATAGCCGTCGAAATTCTGCACGCCGAAATAGATGATGATCGCCCAGATGCCGGTCTCGGTGCCGGCGCTGAAGCCCACCGAGATCATCATCACGCCGGAGATGAAGGCACCGATATTGGGGATGAAGGCGAGCACGCCGGTGATGATCCCGAGCAGCAGCGCCATCGGCACGCCGGCCAGCCACAGGAAGAAGGCGGTGACCACGCCTTCGAAGAGCATGCCGAACAGGCGCCCGGCAAGCAGCCGCCGCATCGTCGTCGCCATGCGGCTGATGGTGAGCGCGAACGAATCGCGTGCGTCCCTCGGCACCATCCATTGCAGGCCGCGCTCGTAGATGCGCGGCTCCAGCGCCACGAACAGGCCGATGACCACGATCATCAGCAGCGACGAGACCGCGCCGAACACCGAGCCCACCGCCGAAGTGAGCCGCCCGACGCTGCCCAGCGCCTGCTGGGCGAGGCCGGTGAGATCGGAGCGGCCCGGCATCAGGCCCAGATCGGCCACCCATTGGGCGACCTTGTTCGCCTGCACTTCCAGCGTGGTGCGCAGCTGTTCCGCCTGGGCGGCGATCTGGACGCCGGTCAGGTAGAAGATGCCGGCGAAGAAGGCGATCACCAGCAGGACGACGATCACGATCCGCAGCGCGCGCGGGATCGGCAGGATGCGGCCGAGCAGCCGCGCGCCGCCATCCAGCATCGATGCGAAGACCAGCCCGCCGAAGATGATCAGGATCGGCTGGATCAGCAGCACGAACAGGGCGACCGCGATACCGAGGCCGAACCAGACGCTCGCCTTCTTCAGTTCGGCGCGGACCAGCGGGTCGCGCAGTTCGTTGGGCCCCGGCTCCTGGACGACATGGACGTGCGGGGAGGCTAGCGGATCGCTCATCATTGACTGTCCCGTTGCGGGTGAAGCGAGGTGCCGGCGCGGCCGGGGCGGAAGGATCGGGGCCAGGTCAGCGGATTCCAGCTGGCGCTGCCGTCGAGGCTGAAGGTGATGAACTCGGCGCGGCCGCCGATATTCTCCCACGGCACCGGGCCGCCCAGCCCGCCCTGCGCGAGCGGGAAGCGGCTGTCGGCCGAATTGTCGCGATTGTCGCCCATCAGGAACACCTTGTCCCGGGGCACGCGGATCTCGGGATAATTGTCCGCGCGGCCGGGACGGAAGCCAAGGTCGACCGTGTCGTAGGAGCGGCCGTTGGGCAGCGTCTCGCGGAAGATCGGCAGGCGGCAATATTGCCGGCCGGCCCGCGTGACGAGGAAGCCGGGATATTGGTCCTCGCTGCAGCGCGTATTGGGATCGACGGGAATGTAGCGATCGCCCATCGCGCGACGCGGGACCGCCTTGCCGTTCAGATAGACGATACCGCCCCTGACGGCGATCGTGTCGCCGGGCAGGCCGATCACGCGCTTGATATAGTCGGTGTTGGTGCCGGGCGGCGTGACGATCACCACGTCGCCGCGCTCGGGCAGCCTGCCCAGGATACGGCCGTGCATGAAGGGCAGCACATGGAAGGTCGGCGTCACCCAGCTATAGCCATAGGGATATTTGGTCACCACCAGCCGATCGCCGACGAGCAGGCCGGGCAGCATCGATTCGCTGGGGATGAAGAAGGGCTTGGCGATCAGGCTGTGAAAGCCGAGCACCGCGAGCACCAGCCACAGGATGCCGCGCGCTTCCGCCCACCAGTCGGTGCGCGTCCGGGCTTCGGCCTCTTCCTCGAACGCTTCGTGACTCAACGCGAGCTCGTCCGCCCCCATCAATCTTCCTTCACCGCCTCGATCATGACCATGGCGAACGCCCAGGGATGATCGTCCGTCAGCGTCAGATGCACCTTGGCGACGTGACCCGCGGGGGTGATGGCGTCAAGCCTCGCCTTCGCGCCTCCGGTCAATGCCAGCGCAGGCGCGCCGGAGGGCGCGTTGACGACACCGATGTCCTTCATGAACACGCCCGCCTTGAACCCGGTTCCCACGGCCTTGGAGAAAGCCTCCTTCGCGGCGAAGCGCTTGGCGAGCGTGGCGGCATAGTTGTGCGGGCGGGTCTTCGCCTTGGCGATCTCCAGATCGGTGAAGCTGCGCTGCTCGAAACGTGTGCCGAAACGGTCCAGCGACTTCCGGATCCGCTCGATATTGCAGAGGTCGGAGCCCAGGCCGAGGATCATGACGGCGCAACCCTCACCGCGCCGCGTCCATCAGCGCGCGCATCCGCCGAATCACCGGAACGAGGCCGTCGAAGATCGCCTCGCCGATCAGGAAATGGCCGATGTTCAGCTCCATGACCTGCGGGATCGCCGCGATCGGGATCACATTGTCGAAGGTCAGGCCGTGGCCGGCATGCGGCTCGATCCCCGCCTTGGCGGCGAGGGCGGCGGCATCGGCGATTCGGCGCAGCTCGGCGGCGCGATCCGTCTCGGCCAGCTCGCAATAGCGGCCGGTGTGGAATTCGACGACCGGCGCGCCCAGCCGCAGCGCCGCGTCGATCTGGCGCGCGTCGGGCTCGATGAACAGCGACACGCGACTGCCATTCTCGCGCAGCCTCGCCACCATCGGTGCGAGATGGTCGAAATGCCCCGCGACATCCAGCCCGCCCTCGGTGGTGCGCTCCTCGCGCTTCTCGGGGACGATGCACACCGCATGCGGGCGATGGCGCAGCGCGATCGCGAGCATCTCGCCGGTCGCCGCCATCTCGAGGTTGAGCGGCACCGTCAGCTCGGCGGAGAGCCGGGCGATGTCGTCGTCGGTGATGTGCCGGCGATCCTCGCGCAGATGCGCAGTGATGCCGTCCGCGCCGGCCTCGGCCGCGAGCAGGGCCGCGCGCACCGGATCGGGATAACCCGAGCCGCGCGCATTGCGCACGGTGGCGACGTGATCGATATTGACGCCCAGGCGGAGCTTTCCGTTCACCCTCGGCGCCTCCCTATGCCGTGATCGCCCGGCTGCCGGGCTTGATCGCGGGAATCGCCGCGAGTTCGGGGGGCAGCTGGTCCGCCGGATAGGCGGGCACGTCCATCTTGAGCAGCGAGACGAGCGGCACGCCGACGTCTGCGCTGCCGTTCGAACGGTCGACAATGCAGGCGGCGCCGAGCAGCACGCCCGGATGCTTGCGGATCGCGGCGATGCACTCGCGCGACGAAAGCCCGGTGGTGACGATGTCCTCGACCATCACGATCCGGGCGCCTTCGGGAATCTCGAAGCCGCGGCGCAGCTGGAATTCGCCGTCCTCGCGCTCGACGAACACCGCCCTGCAGCCCAGCGCCCGGGCCGTCTCATAGCCCGGGATGATTCCGCCGATCGCCGGCGAGACGACCATGTCGACCTGTCCGAACGATTCGCGGATCAGCTTTCCTAGTGCACCGCACACACGCCCGGTGCGAACGGGGTCCTCGAAAATACGCATCTTTTGCAAGAAGATGGGTGAACGAAGGCCCGAGGAAAGAATGAAATGGCCCTCGAGCAACGCACCTGCAGCACGAAACTCGTCCAGAATTGCGTTGCCTTCCAATGCTCGCTCCATCGCCACCGGGATTGTCGATTTCCCTTAGGACCACCCTCCAACGACCGCAACGGGCGATCAAAAAGGGTTGAGAATGGATGCGTGGCTCGTATACGCCAGTTGCACTGGGGGTAATCCTTTCCCAGCCCGGGGCTCTTGCGGAACAGGGTGAAGATAGACGATGCGCATGCTTGGGTTGACTTCGATCCTCCTGGCGGCGGGGATGGCGTTCGCCACGCCCGCCTCGGCCCAGGAGCCTGTTGCAAACACCGCGGCGCCGGTCGCGAACGCCGCCGCTCCGGCCGCGGCCGCCACGCCGGCAGTCGCCGATCCCACGCTCGATGCTTCGGGCAAGCCGTTGACCAAGGCGGCACCGGGCATCGGCCAGCCGACGGCCGACGCGATCACGCTCCAGCCGCAGGTGACCGCCACCGGCCGCGAGGCGCATGATTTCCACAACTACATCCTGCTGCCGCTGATCACCTTCATCTCGATCTTCGTGCTGATCCTGCTGGTGTGGGTGATCTTCCGCTATCGCCGCGCCGCCAATCCGGAGCCGAGCCGCACCGCGCACAACACCGCGATCGAGATCATCTGGACGCTGGTGCCGGTGCTGATCCTGGTCGCCATCGCGGTGCCGTCGATCAAGCTGCTCGCCGCGCAGTTCAAGCCCGCGCCCAAGGATGCGATCACCTTGAAGGCGATCGGCAACCAGTGGTTCTGGAGCTATGAATATCCGGACAATGGCGGCATCCAGCTGACCGCCAACATGCTCAAGGAGCAGAGCCAGGTCCCGGCCGGCACGCGCTACCGCACCGATGCCGACGGCCCGCGCCTGCTCGCGACCGACCAGCGCGTCGTGCTGCCGGTCGGCGTGCCGATCCGCCTGATCACCACCGCGCAGGACGTGATCCACAGCTGGGCCGTCCCCGCCTTCTGGATCAAGCTCGACGCGGTGCCGGGCAAGCTCAACGAGACGAGCTTCACCATCGAGAAGCCGGGCCTGTATTTCGGCCAGTGCTCCGAACTGTGCGGTGCGCGCCACGCGTACATGCCGATCGCGGTCGAGGCCGTGTCGCCGGCCGAGTTCGCCCAGTGGGTGAAGTCGAAGGGCGGCACCATGCCGGCCGAGGTCGCCGCTGCCGCGGCAGCGACGGCCGCGCAGAACGCCGCCGCGCCGGCCGCCGAGACCAATGCCGCCGCCGAACCGGCCGCCACCAACGAGACCGCGCCGGCCGCCAACGCCGCCGCCGGCAACACGACGGGCAAGTGAGACCATGACCGATATCGCCCTCCACGCGCATGACCATGCGCATGATCACCACGATGCCGATCACAAGCCGGGCTTCTTCGCCCGCTGGTTCATGTCGACGAACCACAAGGACATCGGCACGCTCTACCTGATCTTCGCGATCGTCGCCGGCATCATCGGCGGCGCGATCTCGGGCCTGATGCGCGTCGAGCTGATGGAGCCGGGCATCCAGTATCTGCCGACCTGGCTGAGCTACCTGCACGGCAACGAGACCAAGTTCGACGACGCCATGCACTTCTGGAACGTGCTGATCACCGCGCACGGCCTGATCATGGTGTTCTTCATGGTCATGCCCGCGATGATCGGCGGCTTCGGCAACTGGTTCGTCCCGATCATGATCGGTGCGCCGGACATGGCGTTCCCGCGCATGAACAACATCTCGTTCTGGCTGCTGATCCCGGCCTTCCTGCTGCTGCTAGCCTCGCCCTTCGCCGGCGTCGGTGCCGGCACCGGCTGGACGGTCTATGCTCCGCTCTCCACCTATGGCGAGCCGGGGCCGTCGGTCGACATGGCGATCCTGTCGCTCCACCTGGCGGGCGCCAGCTCGATCCTGGGCGCGATCAACTTCATCACCACGATCTTCAACATGCGCGCGCCGGGCATGACCCTGCACAAGATGCCGCTGTTCGTGTGGTCGGTGCTGATCACCGCCTTCCTGCTGCTGCTGGCGCTGCCGGTGCTCGCCGCCGCGATCACCATGCTGCTGACCGACCGCAACTTCGGCACCGCCTTCTACGACCCGCAATATGGCGGCGACCCGATCCTCTACCAGCACCTGTTCTGGTTCTTCGGACACCCCGAAGTGTACATCATGATCCTGCCGGGCTTCGGCATCGTCAGCCAGATCATCGCCACTTTCAGCCGCAAGCCGGTGTTCGGCTATCTCGGCATGGCCTATGCCATGGTCGCGATCGGCCTGGTCGGCTTCGTCGTGTGGGCGCACCACATGTTCACCACCGGCATGTCGGTGACGATCAAGATGTACTTCACCGCCGCCACCATGGTGATCGCGGTGCCGACGGGCGTGAAGATCTTCTCGTGGATCGCCACCATGTGGGGCGGCTCGATCAGCTTCAAGACCCCGATGGTCTGGGCGATCGGCTTCATCTTCATGTTCACCGTGGGCGGCGTGACCGGCGTCGTGCTCGCGAACGGTGGCGTCGACGACTATATGCAGGACACCTATTACGTCGTCGCGCACTTCCATTACGTGCTGTCGCTCGGCGCGGTGTTCTCGCTGTTCGCCGGCTTCTACTATTGGTTCCCGAAGATGAGCGGCCGCATGTACAGCGAGCTGCTCGGCCAGCTGCACTTCTGGATCTTCTTCATCGGCGTGAACATTCTGTTCTTCCCGATGCACTTCCTGGGCCTGCAGGGCATGCCGCGCCGCTATCCGGACTATCCGGATGCCTATGCGCTGTGGAACCATGTCGCCACCATGGGCTATTTCATCATGGCGCTCTCGATGGTGATCTTCTTCGTCAATGTGATCTGGGCGCTGGTCGCCGGCCGCAAGGCGGAGGGCAATCCCTGGGGCGAAGGCGCGACGACTCTCGAATGGACGCTGTCGAGCCCGCCGCCGTTCCACCAGTTCGAGACGCTGCCGGTCATCGAGGACGGGCATCACCACTGATGCTTGCGCCGACAGGCTGAAACGAGAAGCGCCCCGGGAGGAAACTTCCGGGGCGTTCTCGTTGGGCCGCCGCCGGGCCGTCCGGTTTCGTCGCGCCGGAAGCGATATTCGTCGCATGACATCCGCGGTTCATCGTGCAGAAAGATGCGCAGGCGGAACGAACGCCGGAACATTTTCAGGGAGACCCGGTGATGAAGTTCCTGCCCTGCGCCTTTGCGCTGCTGTTCGCCGCCATGCCCGCCGCCGAGGCGCAGACGGCACCGCCCGCCGCGCCCGAGGCGGTGATCCAGATGAAGCCGTGGCGCACCCGCTGGGCCATGGAAGCCGAGATCGCCGGCAAGAAGGGGCTGTACCTGCTCGACACCGGCGCCGGCATCACGCTCGTCTCGCGCGAGACGGCCACCCGGGCCGGCTGCGAGCCCTGGGGGCGCCTTACCGGCTACAACATGATGGGCAAGCGCTTCGACGGCCCCCATTGCGGCGAGAATATCGCGATCACGGTGGGCGGGATCGTCGCTGCCAGGCCGCCGATCACCGGGCTGATAAACATGGCGGCGGACAATCCGAAGAACGCCGCGCTGGACGGGATCATCGGGCTCAACCTGTTCGAGGGCCGCACGGTGACCTTCGACTTCGCGGCCGGCACGATGACGCTCGAATCCGAAGCGAGCCGGGCCGTGCGCGTCGCCGGCATGCGGCCGCTGCGCATCCGGCTGAAGCGCGAGATCGATGGCGGCGCGCTGGCGGTGATGGCCGCGGTGCCGAGCAAGAAGGGCAGCCTGTGGTTCGAGCTCGATTCGGGCAATGGCGGCACCGTGCTCGTCTCCAAGCCCATCGCCGAGCTGGTGGGGATGGACCCGAAGCAGGAAGGCAAGCAGCCGGCCGATTTCGAAGTGCTGGGCGATATCCGCGCGACCACCGCCGACGCCTTCACGCCGGACATGATCATGGACGGCAATCTCGGCATGCCGTTCCTGCGCAACTGGGTGGTGACGATCGACCTTGCCCGCGGCCTCGCCTGGATCGGCAAGCCGCCCGTGCCGCCCAAGGCGGCGATCCCGCTCGACGAAGCGGCGAAGCACTAAGCGCGACCGGCCGTCGCGGACGACGAGCCCCATCGGGCCGAGCCGAAGGGCTGAAACGCGAAGCACCCGGAGGGAAACTTCCGGGTGCTTTCATTGGGGGGCGCCGCGGGGTTTCTCAGGATCGTTGCAATGTAGGATCGCGAATGTTCTATCTTTGTTCCAAACAAGGAGAACCGAGATGGCTTTCGTTACCGACACCGATTTGGCCTCGATCGCGGCGGGCAAGGGCGCCGCGCTGGTCGGCTTCGCGCAGGACAATCTTTCCGCCGCAGCCCGGACTGCGCTCGACAAGCTGCGCGAGTTCGCGACGTTCGAGGATTTCGGCGCGGCGGGCGATTATGACCCCGCGACTCAAACCGGCACCGACGACACCGCCGCGATCCAGGCGGCACTCGATTGGGCGCACGACACCGGCGGCGCCGTCCTGATGACCGCCCGCAATTTCCTGTGCGGCGCGATCACCACCTATGAATTCACTACGATCATCGGCACCGGCCGCCAGACCTCGGCCTTCTGGTGCAAGGCCGGGACCACCGGCAAATGGTGGAGCAGCAACGGGCATGGCGCGCAGAAAGTGATGCTGTCGGGCATCGCATGGTACGGCCGCTGCCAGGCCGGCGTCACCCATATCCTCGAGCTTGGCAACAACCCCAAATTCAACGATCCGACACTTCAGGAAACGCCGTTCGGCACCGAGGGCCTGCTCGAGGGCCTCTGGTTGCGCGAGGCGCCCAATGCGGTCGCGCTGCAGGTGCTCGGCAATGTCGGCATCATCGACAACGTCACCGTGCAAGGCTGCGCCACCAATCTTCAGGTCTTCGGCAATGCCAATCTGCTTTCGGGCATCGTCTCTATGCAGGCCTCGGCGGTGGGCGCGGACATCTACGGCGCCGTGGTGAACCGGATGGAGATCGAGGCGACCGGGGCAAGCGGGCTGCCGCTGCGCATCAATGGCGACGTGAGCGTGGACGGCCTGTTCATCTCGACTGACAGCGGCACCCACTACAGCCACCTGATCGAGGTCGACACAACCAACTATGATGAATGGGCGCTCGGCCGAGTCACGCTGCTCGAAGAGCCCTTCCCCGCCACCAACGGCATCCTGAAAATCGGCTCCTCCTATTACGGCGGCACGTCGGCCACGGGATTCAACGGCTCGAGCTACCAGCGCAACCTTGCCCTCTATTCGAGCGACTTCGCGGTCAAGCATCAGAAGATCCAGGCCTTCACCGTGCAGATCGTCAACGATGGCGGCACGATCAGGCACCGCATGGGAGCGCTCGCCGATGCGTCGCTGGCCTGCAACTTCCTCACCCGGGTCAACGGCGCGACCGGCACGCTGACCGCGACACCGACGGGAGCGGACGCTTCGACGGGCTTTGCCGCTGGCGGGAAGATCAGCAGCACCTATCCCTCGATGTTCGTCCTCGACACCGCCAGCCAGCCAGCCGCCGACCAGCTGGCGACGGCGCAGCTGCTGTACAACCAGTCGGGGACCGCGCTTACGGCCTGGGCGACGATCCTGTCGCTTAACGTAAATGGCGTGACCCGGCCGCGCCTGATGGTGCAGTTCTTCGATTCGGCATCGGGCACGCCGTACAATCTGACCGCGCTTCCCTCGGGCAAGGCTATCGTACTTGGCGTCACCGGCTACATTGCCTGACGAAGCGGCGCCCCGAGGGACACAACTCCCCGGGGCGCTTTCGCTTGGGCCGCGAACGGCCACCCCTTCCCCCCCGCCCCCCACGCCCCTATAGCCGACGCACGACCATGAGCACCGCTTCCGCCACCGTCACCCTGCCCGCCGACTGGCGCGACTTCCTCGCGCTCACCAAGCCGCGGGTGATGACCCTCGTCGTCTTCACCGGGCTGTGCGGCATGCTGGCCGCGCCGGTGCCGATCCATCCCGTGCTGGGCTTCACCGCCATCCTGTGCATCGCGCTGGGCGCGGGCGCGGCGGGGGCGCTCAACCAATGGTACGAGGCCGATCTCGACGCCAAGATGAAGCGGACGCAGAAGCGCCCCCTCCCGGCGGGGCGGATGGACCGCCAGTCGGCGCTGCACTTCGGCGTGGGGCTAGCGGGCTTCTCGCTGGTGCTGATGTATTTCGCGATCAACCTGGCGGCGACGATCATCCTCGCCGCCTCGATCCTGTTCTACGTGTTCGTCTACACGATCTGGCTCAAGCGCCGCACCCCGCAGAACATCGTGATCGGCGGCGCGGCCGGGGCCTTTCCGCCGATGATCGGCTGGGCCGCGGCGACGGGCGACGTGACGCTGATGCCGGTGTTGCTGTTCGCGCTGATCTTCCTGTGGACGCCGCCGCATTTCTGGGCGCTCGCGCTGTTCGTGAAGACCGACTATGCCAATGCCGGCGTGCCGATGCTGCCGGTGGTGGCCGGCGAAAGGTCGACGCGGATCCAGATCGGCCTCTACACCCTGCCCATGATCCTGTGCGCCGCGGCGCCCTGGCCGCTGGGCTTTACCGGCCCGATCTACGGGATCGTCGCCGCGGTGATGTCCGGCCTGTTCCTCGCCATGGCGGTGCAGGTGGCGATCCGCCGGTCCGAGCCCGAGGACATGATGGTGCCGGAGAAGCGGCTGTTCAAATTCTCGATCCTCTATCTGTTCATTGTTTTCGGCGCGCTCGTCGTCGACAGGTGGTTCGCATGACCGATGATCTGATCCAGGCCCCGCCTCCGCCGCCCGGCCCCGCCGAGGAAGCCGAGCTGATCCGCGCCCGCCAGCGCAGCCGCGCCACCGTGATGGCGGTGCTGCTGGGCCTGTTCGTGGTACTCGTCTTCGCGATCTCGATCGTGAAGATCCAGCTGGGCCATGGGGGATGATCCGCATCGGCCGGAACCTGCGCGTCGCGATCCTTGCCGGGATCGGCGTGTGCTCGATGACCGGGCTGGGCTTTGCGGCGGTGCCGCTCTACCGGATGTTCTGCGAGGCGACCGGGCTGAACGGCACCACCCAGCGCGGGGCCCGCGCCCCGGGCAGCGTGGGCCAGAAGATCACCATTGCCTTCGACAGCAACGTCGCCAAGGGCATTCCCTGGAAATTCCAGCCCGAGCGGCGATCGGACACGATCGACATCGGCGGGCGCGACATGGCGTTCTTCACCGCCACCAACACGTCCGACCATGAAGTGACGGGCACGGCGACGTTCAACGTCACGCCGGTCTTCGTCGGCAAATATTTCACCAAGATCCAGTGCTTCTGCTTCACCCAGCAGACGCTGAAGCCGGGCGAGACGGTGCGCATGCCGGTGATCTTCTATGTCGACCCCAAGATCCTCGACGATCCCGATGCGCGCGACGTGCAGGAGATCACCCTCTCCTACACCTTCTATCCGGCCGAATCGCCGGCAGTGAAGGAAGCGGCCGCCAAGGCCCATTGACGCCGTAGCCGCCCGCGCGCGACTATTGTTGCGGGAAGCGATTTCGCACCGTAAAGCTTGCCGCAAAACAGGAGCAGGGAAGTTCGATGGCCGGGGCAAAGAATCACCAGTACCATATCCTTCCGCCTAGCGTCTGGCCGCTGTTCGGCTCGTTCTCGGCGCTGGTTCTCGCGTCGGGCGCGATCATGTGGATGCACGGCGCGCACATCTCCCCGGAAAAGGACAATGGCGGCGGCTGGGTGTTCCTGGCCGGCCTGGTCGGCGTGGCGTTCACCATGTTCGGCTGGTGGGGCAAGGTGATCGAGGAGGCGCATGCCGGCGATCACACGCCGATCGTGCAGCTCCACCTGCGCTACGGCATGATCCTGTTCATCGCTTCCGAAGTGATGTTCTTCGTCGGCTGGTTCTGGGCCTGGTTCGACTTCTCGCTCTTCCCCTCGCACGTCGAGGCGGTGGGCGGGCAATGGCCGCCCAAGGGCATGGAAGTGCTCGATGCCTGGAAGTTCCCGCTGCTCAACACGCTGATCCTGCTGCTCTCGGGCTGCACCGTCACCTGGGCGCATCACGGGCTGATCCACAATGAGCGCGGCGGCGAGAAGAAGGGCCTGTGGGGCCTGATCGGCGTGGGCGAGAACGACACGGTCAAGAAGGGCCTGTGGCTCACCGTGATCCTCGGCATCACCTTCAGCTGCCTGCAGGCCTATGAGTATAGCGAGGCGCCCTTCCCCTTCCATGCCGCATCCGAAGGCGGATCGAGCTATGGCGGCGCGTTCTTCATGGCAACCGGCTTCCACGGCTTCCACGTGATCGTGGGCACGATCTTCCTGATCGTGAACCTGGTCCGCGCCTATCGGGGCGACTTCACTCCCAAGCAGCATTTCGGCTTCGAGGCGGCCGCCTGGTACTGGCACTTCGTCGACGTGGTGTGGCTGTTCCTCTTCGCCTCCATCTATGTCTGGGGCGGCTGGGGCGCGCCGGTCCACGGCTGACGTGACCGACAACGCGAACGACATTTCCGGGGGAGGCGGTCCAGCATCGCCTCCCCCGATCCTTTCGGGAACCAGGGGCGCCTGCCCGTGCTGCGGCGCATCCACCCTGTTCCGGAGCTTCGCGGGCTTTGCCGACCGGTGCACCGCCTGCGGGCTCGACTTCACCCGGTTCAACGTCGGCGACGGGCCGGTGGTGTTCCTCACCCTCGGCATCGGCGCGCTGGTCACGGCGCTGGCGCTATGGGTGGAGTTCGGCTTCCATCCGGGCCTGCTGATCCATGCGCTGCTCTGGATCCCGGTCACCACGGCGCTGGTGATCCTGGCGCTGCGCCTTTCCAAGGGCCTGCTGCTCGCGCTCGAATATCGCAACCGCGCGGGCGAAGGGCGGGTTCGGAGCGAATGATGCCACGTTTCCCCCTGATCCCGACGATCGTCGTCGCCCTATCGGTCGCCGCGATGATCGGGCTCGGCATCTGGCAGCTCCAGCGCCGCGCGGAGAAGCTCGATGCGCTGAAACTATATGCCGCCAATTTCGACAAGCCCGAAATGGCGTTCCCGCGCCTGCCGGTGGGTGACCGGTATCTGTTCCGCCGCGCCAGCGCCTTCTGCCTCCAGGTGGTGGGCTGGCAGAGTCAGGGCGGACGCGCGGCCAATGGCACCAACGGCTATCGCCATGTCGCGCAGTGCCGCACCGGCGCCGAGGGGCCGGTGCTGCTGGTCGACATGGGCGTGGCGCCCGACCCCAAGTTCCAGCCGGTTTGGCAGGGCGGGCAAGTGACCGGAACGATCACCCATGCCCCCGATCACCGCCCGCTCCTCGCCGGGCTGTTCGACGGCGAGCCCAAGCATCTGATGCTGATCTCGGCAAATGCCGCACCCGGCCTGGCGCCGACGGCGAAGCCCGACCTGTCGAGCGTGCCGAACAACCATCTCTCCTATGCGGTGCAATGGTTCCTGTTCGCGCTGGTCGCTTCGGTGATCTATCTGCTGGCGCTCAAATGGCGCCAGAAGCCCAAGCCATAGCCGCCATCCCGGCGTTCGCCGGAATGACGAGGCCGGTCTAAACATAGCCTATCTTGTTCAGTTCCCTCCACGCGGCTAGGCCCCGCCCTCATGCAATATCAGAGCACCCGAGGCAGTGCGCCGCTGCTTGGCTTCCGCGACGTGACCCTTGCCGGCCTGGCGAGCGACGGCGGACTCTATGTCCCGACCACATGGCCGAGCTTCAGCCGCGAGGATATCGAAGGGCTCAAGGGCCTGTCCTATGTCGAGACCGCCGTCCGGGTGATGGCGCCCTTCACCGGCGAGGATCTGCGCGAGGACGCGCTGCGCGCGCTCTGCGAGCAGGCCTATGGCCGCTTCTCCCAGGCCGCGGTGACCCCGCTCGTCCAGCTCGACCATCGCCACTTCCTGCTCGAGCTGTTCCACGGCCCGACGCTGGCGTTCAAGGACGTGGCGCTCCAGCTGCTCGGCCTGCTCTTCGAGAAGTTCCTGACCGGCAGCAGCGAGCCGCTGACCATCGTCGGCGCGACGTCGGGCGACACCGGCAGCGCCGCGATCGACGCGGTTGCCGGCCGGCACGGCGTAGACATCTTCATGCTGCACCCCAGGGGCCGCGTGTCCGACGTGCAGCGCCGCCAGATGACCACGGTGCTGGCGCCCAATGTCCACAACATCGCGATCGAGGGCAGCTTCGACGATGCCCAGGCGATGGTGAAGGCACTGTTCAACGACGCCGCCTTCTCCGGCCGTTTCCGCCTCAGTGCGGTCAACTCGATCAACTGGGCCCGGCTGATGGCGCAGGTGGTCTATTATTTCTACGCTGCGGTCCGCCTCGGCGCGCCCGCACAGAAGGTCGCCTTCGCGGTGCCGACGGGCAATTTCGGCGACGTGTTCGCCGGCTATGTCGCGGCGCGGATGGGGCTGCCGGTGGAGCGGCTGATCGTCGCGACCAACGTCAACGACATCCTTCACCGGGCGCTTTCCAGCGGCGACTATTCGGCGGGCACGGTCACGCCGACCGCGGCGCCGAGCATGGACATCCAGGTGAGCTCGAATTTCGAGCGGCTGCTGTTCGACCTCGCCGGCACCAGCGTGGCGGAGCAGATGCGCGGCTTCGAGACTTCGCGGGCGATGCGTCTCACCAACGCACAGACCGAAGGCGCAGCGAAGATCTTCGCGAGCGACCGGATCACCCCGGACGAGATGAACGCGACGATGCGCTGGGCCTCTGCCGAAGCGGCGCAGGTGATCGACCCGCACAGCGCGATCGGGCTTGCCGCCGCGCGCCGGGCGGAGGTTCCCGCCGGCGTGCCGGTAGTGACGCTGGCGACCGCGCACCCGGCCAAGTTCGCCGACGCAGTCGAGCGCGCCACCGGCGTACGGCCGTCGCTGCCCGCACGTGTGGGCGACCTGTTCGACCGGCAGGAGCGCTACGACGTGCTGCCGGGCACGCTCGACGCGGTCCGCGATTACATCGCCGGGCTGGCCAAGCCGCGCGCCTGAACCTCAAGCGGATCGGCAACTGGTGAGGCTGTTCCCCGGCAAAGGCCGGGGAGCGGCCTGGCGTTCGCGCGACATTCCTCCAACCCGACATCCGTCGTCCATCCCGCGCGGGGATGACGAGGTGAGGACTCGGCTCTAAAGACTCGCCGATGGACCTGATCACTCTCACCGGCGAGCCCTGGGCCGATTACGGGCTCGTCGACAGCGGCCATGGCCGCAAGCTCGAGCGCTATGGCAAATATCGCTTCATCCGCCCCGAGCCCCAGGCGATGTGGGCGCCCGCCTCCGGCAATTGGGAGGCACATGGCGAGTTCGTGCCCGGTGCGGACGAGGATGGCGGCGGTCGCTGGAGCTTCACCGGATCCGTGCCGCAGGACGGCTGGCCGCTCGCCTGGGAGGAGGTACGCTTCACGGCGCAGAACACGCCCTTTCGCCACCTTGCCTTCTTCCCCGACATGGCGCCGGTCTGGCACTGGATGCGCGCGCAAATCGAAGGGATGGACGCGCCCGAATGCATGAACCTGTTCGGCTATACCGGCGTCGGCTCGCTCGCCTTGGCCGCCAAGGGTGCCAGGGTGACGCATGTCGATGCCTCGAAGAAATCGGTCGCGGAAGGCAAGGCCAATGCCGCGCTTTCGGGCATGGAGGATTTGCCGATCCGCTGGATGATCGACGATGCCGCCAAGTTCACCGCGCGCGAGGTGCGGCGCGGGCGGCGCTATGACGGGATCATCCTCGATCCGCCCAAATGGGGCCGCGGCCCCAATGGCGAAGTGTGGAAGCTGGAGGAAGGCCTGCCCGGGCTGATCGCCGACGCGACGAAGCTGCTCGACCGGGATTCGCGCTTCCTGTTCCTGACGGTCTATGCCGTGCGCATGTCGGCGCTGGCGATCGGCGAGTTGCTGCGCCAGCACCTCTCGCACCTGCCCGGCAGAGTGGAGTGCGGCGAGCTGGCCGTGCGCGAGGAAGCGCGCGGGCTGGAACTGCCGACCGCGATCTTCGCGCGCTGGCGCCGCTGATGGGCCTCTCGGTCTTCCTCGCCACTGCGGTGGCGGACACCGTCGAGGGCCGCCGGCCGGGCGGTCGGCATGCGATGCTGATCTATGTTTCGGCCGACAGCTTCGAGGAAGCGCAGGCCAAGGCCGCCGGTGTCGCGCTTGGCACGGGCTGGATGCTGGTGCGGCTGGAAAAGGGCATGGAAGTCGCCGACCCGGGTGCGAGCGAAGACCCCGTGCTGCGCGCCGCCGCCATGGATGCGCTGGCCGAGGGCTCGGCGATGGTGGTGTATGGCGACGAGCTGCCGCCCGAGGCGTAAGCTCAGCCGCGCCGGTGGATCGCCACCACCTCCGGCGCCTGCGCATCGAGGAACATATAGGCGCGGCCGAGCAGCGCCTGCTTGCCGAAATCGTCGAACTTGTTCGGGCCAAGCGGCGTGATGAGCACTTCGCCGGTGGTGAGGCCCTGGAGGTGCTTCGCCTCGATCTCTGCCCGATGCGCCTTGGCGATTTCGCTTAGCACGATGTTGCCGGTGTCATGGCCGTAGCGGACCAGGATGTTGCCGTCGTCCATCGGCAGCGGGTTCATGTCGGGATGCGCGCAGAACACGCCCGCCAGCGCAGTGCGCGCTGCTGCACGCGCAGCCTCGTCGGACAGCCCGTCCGCAAGGATCGCGAAGGTGCCGTGACGGAACAGCGCGAAATCACGCTTGCCGTCCAGATAATAGCGGACGCGATCGGCGATGCGATCGAGCGGCGTAGCGAAGGAAGGATGCCAAGCTGGAACGGGTGGGAGGAGCGCCTTGTCCTGTTCCCGTGCCTTGACCCGCGCGGCGCCAAGCAAAGCCCCCAGACCGCCAAGGAACGAACGCCGCATCGTCTCAGCCCCGCCCCATCCGTACCGCCGCGCCCGCCACGAACGGGCAGCCCGCCACCAGCAACAGGCTCACCGCGCCGAGCAGCTTGAGCGCGCCCGGCTGCCCGGCGGTGGCGCCGAAGATCAGCAGCGGCACGGCAAAAGGCAGCATCACCAGCCCCGCCAGCGCCCCTGCCCCGCGCAATCCCGCGACCAAGGCGGCGGTAGCGACGCCCAGTGCGGCAAGCCCCGGCGTGCCGATCAGCAACGCGATCAGCAGCGGAGCCAGTGCCTCGCCGGGAAGCTGGAGCAGGCCCGATGCGATCACCGTGGCGGCGAGCAGCGCCGGTGCGAAGCCCAGCCAATGGCCCGCCACCTTGGCGGCAGCGACACCGGCATCGGGCAGCCCGCGCACCGCCAGCTGATCGAGCACGCCGCTCTCCAGGTCCGGCGCTACCAGCCGCTCGACCGGCAGCAGCGCCGCCAGCAATGCCGCCGCCCAGATCACTCCCGGCGCGATGCGCCCGAGCAACGCCGCATCGGGGCCCACCGCAAAGGGGAAGAGAATCGCGACGAGCAGGAAGAAGACGACCGGCAGCGCCAGCCCGCCGGTGCTCCAGGCGCGCCGCAGCTCGCGCAGGACGATCGCGGCATAGACGCTCACAGCGCCACCATCCGGGCTTGCGGGAGCGCGATGGGCAGATGCGTGGCCACCAGCGCAATGCCTCCGGCGGCACGATGCCGCGCGATCAGGCCCTCGAGCAGGGCGACGGAGCCGGTGTCGAGTCCGTTGGCCGGCTCGTCGAGCAGCCAGACCGGCGCGGCGCTCGCCACCACCCGCGCCAGCGCGGCACGGCGGCGCTGGCCAGTGGAGAGCATGCGGACGGGAACTGGGGCGAGATCGGCGAGATTCACGGCCGCCAGCGCCTCGCCCACCGCCATGCGCCGGCCGTCGATCCCGCTCCAGAAGCGCAGCGCCGCGCCGAGCGACAGCTCGGGATCGAGCGCCGGCACTTCGGCCATCAGCGCACGGGCGCCCTCGCCTGTCACGCTGCCGGCCGCGGGCGCCAGCAGCCCGGCTGCGATGCGGATCAGGCTCGACTTGCCGGCGCCGTTCGGGCCGGTGACCAGCGCCGCCTCGCCCGGCGCGAGCGCAAGGTCGAGCCCTTCGAACAAGAGCCTGCCTCCGCGCAGGCACGCGACGCCGCGAAGGGCGAGGGCGCTCACTCGGCCGAGTCTTCCAGCGCGTGCATGTCGTCGTCGGAAAGGCCGAAATGATGGCCGACTTCGTGCACTACCACATGCGTGATCAGCGCCTCGAGCGTCACGCCGGTGTGCACCCATTCGTCGAGCAGCGGGCGACGATACAGATGGATCTCGTCGGGCATGGTCACGCCGTCCCAGGCCGATTTCTCGCCCACCGGCCGGCCGCGATACAGGCCGGTCAGGTCGAACGGATCCTCGATACCCATGGCGTCGAGCGTCTCGTCATCGGCGAAATCCTCGATCACGAGCACGATGTCGGCAAGATGCGCCTGGAACGGTTCGGGAATGCGTGCGAGGGCGGCGCGGGCAAGGCGCTCGATCGCTGCGGCGTCTGGGGCTTGCCCGGTCATTCCGGGGGGAATAGGCCGGACAATGGAGCTACGGCAAGGGAGGCAATGATGGTGGCGCGTCTGACGGATGGACTTCGCGCGGAATCGCTCGCGGCGCTGCCCGATTGGCAATGGGATCCGGCGCGTGACGCGATCACCCGGCATTTCGCGTTCAAGGACTTCAACCAGGCCTTCGGCTTCATGGCCCGCGTGGCGTTGCTCGCCGAGAAGGCAGACCATCATCCCGAATGGTCGAACGTGTGGAACAAGGTCGACATCCTGCTGACCACGCACGACGCCGGCGGCCTCTCCACCCGCGACATCCAGATGGCGCAGGCGATCGACGCACTGCTGTAGGATCGCGGCGGGATGGGCCGGCTCGACGCGATCGGCCTAGGATCCGCAGCGCAGCTTGCCGGCGCGCGCATAGTCCGCCGCCAGCCGGTCCGTGTCGGCGGCATAGGGCCTGGGCAGCTCGGCCTTGATCCGGGCCCAGACGGCAGCGCCGCCGGGCGTGCAGATCACCCGCACGAAATCCAGGCCCTGGCCCTGCTCGTAATGCGCCCTGGGCATCAGCCCTTCCTGGACGCGCTGCCAGACCTGATAGGTCGCCCAGCCATGCTCGCGCATGAGATAATCGAAGCGCAGCTTGTCGGCGGGATCGAGCGGCCGGCTGCCGTCCATCCCCGCCCGGAACATCTCGGCGATGTCGCGCGAGCCGTAGATCGAGGCGCGGAAGGACGCCCATTGCGCCTGGGTGTCGTTCGCTTCGCTGCGCGCCGCCACCCGGTTGCTCTCGTAGAGCTGGATCCCGACGAAGACGAGCGAGAGCACCACCGCGAGCGCGCTGACGATCTGCCCGACGAACGCCCAATATTCCATCCGGTCCCGGTGGAAGATCGGGCGCCGGGAGGCCGGGCCCTCCCGGCTGCTCACTTGAATGCCCGGCGCTGGAGCTTGCGCAGGGTGCCGGGCATCCAGCGCGCCATGAACCAGAGGCGGTGCGCGGTCTTGCCTACGCGGGTGTGCACGTCGCGGCGGATGTCGAGCATGTGGCGGACGGTCTTCACCACTTCTTCGACCGGTGTGATCTCGAGTCCGGCGGCGCGCACCGATTCGCGCACGTTGCGGTTCGAATCCTGGGTTACGTGATTGAGCAGCGGCGTCTCGATGAAGCTCGGCATCAGCGAGCCGACATAGATGCCCTCCTGCCCCCATTCGGCGTTGAGCGCCTCGGCAAAGCCGCGCATCGCGAACTTGCCGGCGCTGTAGATCGACATGCCCGCATTGCCCGAGATGCCCGCCGCCGAGCTGGTGACGAGCATCGCCGATCCCGGCGTCGCCTTGAGCAGGTCGTGCGCGGCGCGCGCACCGTGGACGACGCCGTTGATGTTGATCGAAAGGCCGCGGTCGATGTCCGCGTCGGACATGGTCTCGAGCTGGCCGCCCACCGCGATCCCGGCATTGTTGAACAGGAAGTCGAGCCGGCCGCCGCTCTTGCCCGCGAAATCGGCAAGCGCGGCCTGCCATGCGTCACGGTCGCGCACGTCCATCGCATAGGTTTCGGCACCCGGGATCGCGGCCCTCGCCGCTTCCAGCCCCGCCGCGTTGACATCGGCCAGGCCGACCAGCCAGCCGTCCGCCGCCAGGCTCTTCGCGACGGCGAAACCGATACCCGATGCGCCGCCCGTGATGAATGCCGCCTTGGCCATTGCCTCGCCTCTCCTCTTTTGACCTTTGCCATTTCATCCCGCACAAAGCGCCGCGATGCCAGAGCAAAGCCGCTCCGTTACCTTCAAAAATGTCAGCAAGGTCTGGCCGGGGGGCGTGAGAGCCGTGGACGGCGTGTCGCTGGACGTGGCCGCGGGCAGCTTCGTGGCGCTGGTCGGCGCTTCGGGATCGGGCAAGTCGACGCTGCTCAAGATGGTCAACCGGCTGATCACCCCGAGCGAAGGGGCGGTGCTGGTAGGCGACGCCCCGGTGGATGCCGGCCCCGCGCCGGCGCTGCGGCGGCGGATCGGCTATGTCTTCCAGAATGTCGGCCTGTTCCCGCACATGCGGGTGGGCGAGAATATCGCGATCGGGCTGCGGCTGGCGGGCGAGAAGGACATGGCTGCGCGGGTCGCCATGCTGCTGGAGCTGGTCGAGCTTTCGCCCGAGATGGCCGGACGCATGCCGGACGCGCTTTCGGGCGGACAGCGCCAGCGCGTGGGCGTGGCGCGGGCGCTGGCGACGGGCCCCGGCATATTGCTGATGGACGAACCCTTCGGCGCGCTCGATCCCGTCACCCGCGACGGACTGGGCAGGGCGATCCGCGCGCTGCACGACCGGATGGAGCTCACCACCATCCTCGTCACGCACGACATGGCGGAGGCGCTGTTGCTGGCCGACCGCGTGCTGGTGATGGAGCGGGGCCGGATCGTCGCCGATGCCACGCCGCGCGAACTGCTCGCCGGCAAGGGCGGCGCGGTGGCGGACGCATTGGTCGCCGTGCCGCGCGAACAGGCGCACCGGCTGGCGGAGCTGGAGAAATGAACGCGCTGGCCCGCGTGCCCGACCTGCTCGCGCAGCATCTGCTGCTGGCGCTGGCCGCGCTGCTGCTCGGGCTGGCGATCGCGCTGCCGCTGGCAGTGTTCTCGGCGCGCAACCGGCTGGTCGGGCGCATCGCGCTGGGCTTCGCCAGCCTTGTCCAGACCATCCCGAGCCTCGCCCTGCTCGCGCTCTTCTATCCGATCCTGCTCTCGCTTTCGGCCCTGGTCGGCGGTGGCATTCCTGCGCTGGGCTTCCTGCCTTCGCTGCTCGCATTGTCGCTGTACGCGTTGCTGCCGATCCTGCGGAACGGCGTGACCGGGCTGGCGAACATCGACCCTGCGGTGATCGAGGCGGCGGACGGCGTGGGAATGACGGCGACGCAGAAGCTCCGGCTGGTCGAGGCTCCGCTGATACTGCCGGTGCTGATGGCCGGTATCCGCACCGCCGCGGTGTGGACGATCGGCGCGGCGACGCTGTCGACCACGGTGGGCCAGCCCAGCCTGGGCGACCTGATCTTCGCCGGCCTCCAGACGCAGAACTGGTCGCTGGTGCTGACCGGCTGCATCGCCGCCGCCGCGCTCGCGCTGGCGGTGGACGGGCTGCTGGGACTGGCCGAGCATGGCATTGCGAAGCGGAAGCGCGGGCTGATCTGGGGCAGCCTCGGCACGTTGCTGGTCGTCGTCGCGCTGGCGCTCGTCCCCGCACTGCCGGCGGCGCGCGGCACCGTAACCATCGGGGCCAAGGGCTTTTCCGAGCAATATATCCTCGCCCGGCTGATCGGGCACCGGCTGGAAGCGGCGGGATACAAGGTCCGCTATCGCGAGGGGCTCGGTTCCGCGGTCGCCTTCAGCGCGCTCGCGAGCGGCGATGTCGACGTCTATGTCGACTATTCGGGCACGATCTGGACCAACCAGATGCGGCGCAGCGACGTGCCGCCGCGCGACGCCATCGTGCGCGGCGTGGCCGACTGGGCCCGCGACCGGCACAAGGTGACGCTGCTGGGCTCGCTGGGCTTCGAGAACGCCTATGCCTTTGCGATGCGGGGGGACGACGCCCGGAAGCGCGGCATCGCCAGTATCGCCGACCTGGCGCCGGTCGCCGGCAGCCTCAACCTCGCCACCGATGTCGAGTTCCTCGAACGCCCCGAATGGGCGGCGGTGCGGAAGGCATATGGCCTGAGCTTCAAGTCCGCCCATCCCTATCAGCCGACCTTCATGTATCGCGCGCTCGCCTCCGGCACCGCGGACGTGATTCCCGCTTTCTCCTCGGATGGCAGGATCGCGGCGGACGGGCTCGTCGTACTGGCCGATCCAAAGGGCGCGATCCCCGGCTACGACGCGATCCTGCTGCTCGCCCCCGGCCGGGCCGACGACCTGCGCTTCCAGGCGGCCCTCAAGCCGCTCGTCGGCGCGATCCCGGTCGAGCGGATGCGCCAGGCCAACTACATGGTCGATCGCGACAGCGACAAGGCAAGCCCCGACGAAGCAGCGCGCTGGCTGGAGCGTGGACTCGCCCGATGAATTCCTGTTATCGCTACCAGAATATAAGAAGAGGAGGAGAGTGAAATGCGGCCCGGCCTGAAGCTTCTGCTGTCGACCACCATCATCTGGGCCGCATCGCCGGCTTTTGCGCAGCATGCGCCGACAGCGCTGTCGGACGCGAGCACGGCGCACCCCGGCAAATGGCCGACGGCCGGCTCGCAGGGCCTGGTCGATCCCGCGACCGAGAAGTTCGTCACCGATCTGATGGCGCAGATGACGCTGGAGGAGAAGGTCGGCCAGATGATCCAGGCGGACATCGGCGCGATGAAGCCCGAGGAGCTGCGCCGATATCCGCTGGGCTCGATCCTGGCGGGCGGAAGCTCGCCGCCGCTGGGCGCGCCGGACCGCTCACCTGCCGCCCCCTGGGTCGCGACCGCCCAGGCCTTTCGCAAGGTGGCGATGGAGCCGCACGGCAAGCACCGGCCGATCCCGCTGATCTTCGGCATCGACGCGGTGCACGGCAACAACAACGTGATCGGCGCGACGATCTTCCCGCACAATATCGGCCTGGGCGCGATGCATGATCCCGCGCTGATCCGCCGGATCGGCAGGGCGACCGCCGTCGAGACCGCCGCGACCGGCCCCGACTGGGCGTTCGGCCCCACCCTCGCCGCGCCGCAGGACGATCGCTGGGGCCGCAGCTATGAGGGCTATTCGGAGGACCCGGCGGTGGTCCGCTCCTATGCCGGCGCGATGATCCGCGGGCTGCAGGGCGAGCCCGGCACGAAGAACCGGATCCAGCAGGGCTATGTCGCGGCATCGGCAAAGCATTTCCTGGGCGACGGCGGCACGTTCGAAGGTGTCGACCAGGGCGATACCCGCGTCTCCGAGGACGAACTGATCAGGGTCCACGCCCAGGGCTATGTCCCGGCGATCCAGGCCGGCGCGCTCACCGTGATGGCCAGCTATTCGAGCTGGAACGGCGCCAAGATGCACGGGAGCAAGTCGCTGCTCACCGATGTGCTGAAAGACCGGATGGGCTTTCAGGGCTTCGTCGTCGGCGACTGGAACGGCCATGGCCAGGTGCCGGGCTGCACCAAGGAGGATTGCGCCGCCACCTTCAACGCCGGGCTCGACATGGCGATGGCGCCGGACAGCTGGAAGGGCCTGTTCGAAAGCACCGTCCGCCACGCCCGGGACGGCACCATCCCGATGGCCCGCATCGACGACGCCGTGCGCCGCATCCTGCGCGTGAAGGCGAAGCTCGGCCTGTTCGACCCCGCCCGTCCGATCGAAGGCAAGGCCGGCGTGCTGGGCAGCGCCGAGCACCGCGCGATCGCGCGCGAGGCGGTGGCCAAGTCGCTGGTGCTGCTCAAGAACCAGGGCGTGCTGCCGGTGAAGGCCTCGGCGAACATATTGGTCGCCGGGCCGGGCGCCGATTCGATGGCGCAGCAGACGGGCGGCTGGACGCTGAGCTGGCAAGGCGACGGCAACGACAATTCGATGTTCCCCAACGGCCAGACGATCTTCTCGGGCATCGCCGAGGCGGTGAAGGCCGGCGGCGGCACCGCGACGCTCTCGCCCGACGGCAGCTTCTCGACCAGGCCCGACGTGGCGATCGTGATATTCGGCGAGCAGCCCTATGCCGAGATGCGCGGCGACATCCCCACCCTCGAGTTCCAGCCGGGCGACAAGCAGGCGCTGGCGCTGCTCGGGAAGCTCAAGGCCGCGGGCGTGCCCACCGTCTCGGTGTTCCTCTCGGGCCGGCCGCTCTGGGTGAATCCCGAGATCAACACCTCCGATGCGTTCGTCGCGGCCTGGCTGCCGGGAAGCGAAGGCGCGGGCGTGGCCGATGTGATCATCGGCGACAAGGCGGGCAAGCCGCGCAGGGATTTCCACGGCACGCTCTCGTTCAGCTGGCCCAAGACCGCCGGTCAGTTCACGCTCAACAAGGGCAAGCCGGGCTATGATCCGCAATTCGCGCTCGGCTACGGCCTCAGCTACGCCAAGCCCGGCAAGGTCGGTACGCTCGGCGAGGCCCCGGGCTTCGATGCCTCGGCGCGCAACACCGGCGTCTATTTCGCCAAGGGCGTGACGCCGGCCCCCTTCGCGTTCGCCGCCGATTCGAAGGTGACCCGCGCACCGATCGACGGGCCGCAGACGCAGGAAGGCGCACAGCAGCTGTCCTGGCCCGAGGGCCCGGCGACGCTTCGCATCGGCGGCAAGCCGATCAACCTGGGGCGAGAGGCCAATGGCGACCTGTCGCTCGCCCTCACCTATCGCCTCGATCGCGCGGCCACCGGCCCGGTGACGCTCGCCATGGGCGAAGGCAAGGGCTTCGATGCGACCGGCCTGTTCACCGGCGAGACCGGCAAATGGCGCACGGTGAAGATCCTGCTCAAATGCTACCAGGCCAGCGGCACCGACATGAACGCCGTTTCGGCGCCGGTGGTGATCGGCGCCGCGGGGCCGCTGGCGTTCAGCCTGTCCGATGCGCGGATCGTGTCGGATCCCGCCAACTCGATCTGCCCCGGCGCGAAGTGACCCTGATGGCAGGCGATCCGATCGAGACGGTCGCGATCGCCCGCGGCCCCTATCGCGCCGAACTGATCACGCTCGGCGCGGCGCTCCGCCTGCTCGAAGTGCCGGATCGCCAGGGGAAGCCGGCGAACGTGGTGCTCGGCTTCGCGGACCTCGAAGACTATCGCGGGCCGCCGCGCTTCTACGGCGCAGTGACCGGCCGCTATGCCAACCGGATCGGCAGGGCGCGTTTCACGCTCGACGGCACCGAGCATCGCATCGCGGCGAATGACGGCGCGAACAGCCTCCATGCCGGGCCGCTCGGGCTCGACCAGCAATTCTGGGAAGTGGCGGCGCGATCGGAGGAATCGGTCAGGTTCCGCCATGTCAGCCCCGCCGGGCATAACGGCTTCCCCGGCACGCTGACGGTCGAGGCGCACTATGCGATCGAAGCGGACGGGCTTGCGATCTGCCTGACCGCGTTCACCGATGCGCCGACAGTGGTGAACCTCACCCATCACGCCTATTTCAACCTGGCCGGCGAAGCCAGCGGGACGACGATCCTCGACCACCTGCTGCGCATTCCCGCAGGCCGGATCACGCCAACCGACGCCGGGCTGATCCCGACGGGTGCGCTGGCCGACGTGGCCGGCACGCCCTTCGATTTCCGCATGCCCAGGCGAATCGGCACGGAGATCGATGCGGACGACGAACAGCTCCGGCATGGCCAGGGCTATGACCATAATTTCGTGATCGACGCTGCGAACGGAGAGCTTCGCCGCGTGGCGACTCTGTTCGATCCGGGCTCCGGCCGCGTGCTCGACCTCCATTCGGGCGAGCCGGGTCTGCAATTCTATTCGGGCAACCACCTCGCCGGCGGCGCGCCCGGGACGAGCGGGCGCGGGTATGCGGCGCGCGGCGGGCTGTGCCTGGAGCCGCAGAAGTTTCCGGACAGCCCGAACCGGCCGGACTTCCCCTCAGCGCGGCTGGATCCCGGCAAGGTCTACCGTCACGACATCGCCTTCCGCTTCCGGACGGCGGATGGCGTGGAAGCGGCCTTCCGCATCTGATTCCCTATCGGCGGCGAGGATCAGGCAGTGCATGGAGACCTCCGGTTGCAGGGAGGTCTCCAGCCTGAGGCATTTCGCGGCGGCCCGGCACGCGGCCCGGGCCGAACGACCGGCGGGATGAAGGTCAGCAGGCTATAGCGTCGGCTTGCCGTCGATGCGGCGCGGCACGCCCGCATCGCCGTCGCGCAGTTCGGCGGGAAGCAGCGCCGCCGGCAGGTCCTGATAGGCGACCGGGCGCAGGAAGCGATCGATCGCCAGCGTGCCTACCGAGGTGCTGCGGCCGTCCGCCGTCGACGGGAACGGGCCGCCATGGACCTGCGCGTCGGTGACTTCGACGCCGGTGGGCCAGCCATTGGCGAGGATGCGGCCGGCCAGCCGCTCGAGGATCGGCAACAGCCGGGCCGCGGTCTCGGTATCGACATCGTCGAGGTGCAGCGTCGCGGTAAGCTGGCCTTCGAGCAACGAGACGACCGCGAGCAGTTCGTCCAGGCTGGCGCAGCGCACGAGCAGCGAGGCGGCGCCGAACACTTCCTCGGCATGGCTGGGATCGGCGATGAAATCCGCGCCGGTCATCGTGAACAGCGCGGCGCGACCGCAGCTGGCCGCACCTTCCTGGCCCTGGGCAACCCGAGTCAGCCCCGGTGCCGAGGCCCAGCGCGCGACGCCGTTCTCATAGGCCTTGAGGATGCCGGGGGTGAGCATGGTCTGCGCCGCCACGCCGGACACGGCTTCGGTCGCCGCTGCCAGGAAGCGGTCGAGCGCCGGGCTCTCCAGCGCGAGGACGAGGCCGGGATTGGTGCAGAACTGGCCGGCGCCCATGGTCAGGCTGGCGATATATGCCTTGCCCAGCGCCTCGGCCCGCGCTTCCAGGGCGTGCGGCAACAGGAACACCGGGTTGATGCTGCTCATCTCCGCATAGACGGGGATCGGCACCGGGCGGCTCGCGGCGAGCTTCATCAGCGCCGTGCCGCCGCCGCGCGAGCCGGTGAAGCCAACCGCCTTCACGCGCGGATCGGAGACCAGCGCCGAGCCGACCTCGTTGCCGGCGCCGTTGATCAGCGAGAACACGCCCGCGGGCATGCCGGTCTTCTCCACGGCCCGCGCGATCGCGCCGGCAACCAGCTCCGAAGTGCCGGGATGTGCGGAGTGCCCCTTCACGATCACCGGGCAGCCCGCGGCAAGCGCCGAAGCGGTGTCGCCGCCGGCGACCGAAAAGGCGAGCGGGAAGTTGGAGGCCCCGAAGACGACGACCGGGCCCAGCGGGATCATGCGCAGGCGCAGGTCCGGCTTGGGAGCAGGCTGGCGATCGGGGATCGCATGATCGATGCGTGCGCGCAGATACTCGCCGAGGCGCAGTTCCCGGGCGAACAGGCGCAGCTGGCCCGAGGTACGGCCGCGCTCGCCGGTGAGGCGCGCGTGCGGCAGGCCGCTTTCCTGCATCGCGCGCTCGGTGAGCGTCTCGCCCAATGCGTCGATCTCGTCGGCGATCGCCTCGAGGAACGCGGCGCGCTTCTCGCGCGGCAGGTTGGCATAGACGGGAAAGGCAGCTTCGGCGGCGGCGGCGGCGGCCTCGACATCTTCTCGCACTGCCATGCTGAAGCTCGGCTCCAGCGGCGTGCCGGTCGAAGCGGCAACCGCCTGGAAGCCCGGTCCGTCGCGCCGCACCCGCTTCGATGCAATGAACAATTCGCCGGTCAGCGCCATGCCTGCTCTCCTGTCTTTCCGATATACGTTAGCGGTAACATTGCCCTTGCGGGACTTAGGCAGCGCCATAGCAAAATGCAATCGGGCGCACCTGCGAAGTTGCGCGGCGGGACGATCGGAACAGCGCTCAGCGGGCGAGGCGCCGATCGCCGGCGCCGTTCGCGGGTTTGCGCGCTTCCATGGTGTCCTGGAAGCCGCGCTCGACCAGCCGCGCCATCGCATCGTGCGCGCGTTCGGCATCCTGCGCTTCGATCGCCTCGAGCACCGCGAGATGGACCGGCAGCGCGTCGTGCGGGGCGGGCAGGTGCCGCTGCTTGAACGCGGTAGTCAGTTCGATCGCCGCCGCGACGCCGCTGGTGAGCGACATGATGAAATCATTGCCCGAAGCTTCGAGCAGCGCCGAGTGGAACGCTTCGTCGCAGCATCGCCCCTCCTCGGAATCGAAGCCGTGGCGATCGACGCCTGCGAGCCCTTCCTGCATGCGGGCGAGCTGCTCGGGCGTGCGGCGGAGCGCGGCGAGGCGGGCGGCGTCGGGCTCGACGATGCGGCGCAGTTCGAACAGGCTCTCGATCAGCGCATCGTCGGGCGCTCCGGCAAAGATCCAGCTGAGCACGTCGGGATCGAGCAGATGCCATTCGCGGCGCGGGCTCACCTGGGTGCCGATCTTGGGCCGGGAATGGACAAGGCCCTTGGCGGCCAGAATGCGGATCGCCTCGCGATAGGCGGTGCGGGAAACCTTGAACTGCTCGCTCGCGGCGATCTCGCCGTCGAGGATCGCGCCCGGCGCGATCTCGCCCGAGACGATGCGGACGCCGAGCGTCCGGGCGACGGTGCCGTGCAGGCGCAGGGAGCGCGGCCGGGGCTTGCGCGAACGGGGCTTTTTTTCGGTGAGCGTGGAGGAAGCGCCTCGCATCGAATTTCCTAGGCGACGGCGAAGACGGGAGGTTTCGTCTGCCAGCTGGGCATGGTTCGAACCCCTAGGCCCTTTGCATCCCACTGCCAAGAGCCGTGCGAATCGCCGGAAGAGTCGGAAATACCCTGCCCGCCCAAGCGTCCACTTCGGTGGGGCGTCCGGGAGAAACCGGGGGAAATCAAGAGCTTAAAGGAGTGGCGGAGACGGAGGGATTCGAACCCTCGATACGGTTTCCCGTATGACGCTTTAGCAAAGCGTTGGTTTCAGCCACTCACCCACGTCTCCGGATAACGGCTCGAAGGCGAGCGCTATAGCGAGGGGTTTCCAGGCAATCAACGCCCAGCTTGACGTGAAATCGACTCAATCCGCCGCTCGTTCATTGCCGGGACAGCCGCGCCCTCTATAGATCGGGCATCTGCTGGGCTGGGGTAATTCGACCATGCGCGTTCGTGATCTGGTGTTGACGGCGGCGACGGCCGCGCTCGCGATGGGCGCCCTGCCCGTCGCGGCGCAGCAGCAGATGACCACGATCGACCCCAACACCGCGATCGATTCGGACCTGCACACCCCGCCGCCCGCGCAGGACCCCTATGCCGCCCCCGCGCAGCAGCGCCAGGATGCGCCGCCCGCGCAGGACGATCCCTATCCGGCCCAGCAACAGCCCCAGGGGCCCGCCGGCCAGGCCCCGTACAATCCCGGCGGCAGCGCCCGCCAGCAGGCCACCACTTATCAGCGCGACGAGCTGGTCGGCGCGGCCGAGGGCGTGTTCGGCAAGGGCGCATCGGGCCTGGGCAAGCTGATCGAGGACATACTCAAGGACCAGGGCCAGCCCAACGCCTATATCGCCGGCAGCGAAGCCGCAGGCGCGGTGGGCGTGGGCCTGCGCTACGGATCCGGCATGATGTTCCACAAGGTCGAAGGCCAGCGGAAAGTCTATTGGACCGGCCCGTCGATCGGCTTCGACCTGGGCGGCGACGCCAACAAGGTGTTCGTCCTCGTCTACAATCTCTACGACAGCCAGGAACTGTACAAGCGCTTCCCCCAGGGCGAAGGCCGCGCCTATTTCGTCGGCGGCCTCTCGGCATCCTATCTGCGGCGCGGCGACGTGGTGCTGATCCCCGTCCGCTTGGGCGTGGGCTGGCGGCTGGGCGTGAACGCCGGCTACATGAAGTTCAGCGAGAAGAAGCGCTGGCTGCCCTTCTAGGGCGCCGACCCCGGAGCAGACCATTCGAACCCGCCGGCGCGGACCGTTCCGCACCGGCCACTTCGCCTATCTCACAACGAACCAGATAGGTACTTTTCGATTGACATCGTAACGCTGATATGGCACAAGCAACGCACGCTGAAGAATTGCGAGTCGGGCCGGGGCGGCAACGCCTTCCGGCCCTTTTCATGTCGGGAGAGGCGTTGTGGAAGAGGATGGGCGGCTGACCCCGGCCTCCATCCTTCTCCGTCATAACCGTCTCCATCGCCCTCCCCGCGAAGTCGGGGATCCCGGATAGTATCGGGACAGAAACAATCTCGAGGGCGTGTTTGCGTTCTCAACCCACGCCGCTTCCCGGCGGGGGGCGGACCACCCGGGTTTCAGGAGACGATGCATGAAATGGTTCGGGCGGAAGTCCGCACGCGAAGGCGCGCGGCCGGCATTGTCGCGCGCGGGAACCCAGATGGGCGCGATCGGCGAATGGCCGCGCAGCTACGAAGCGCAGGTACGTGAAGCCTATTGCCACAATCCGGTGGCGCAGCGCGCGGTGAAGCTGATCGCCGAAGGCGCGGGCAGCGCGGTGCTGTCTGCAAGCGACCCCGCGCTGCTCGCGCTGGTGACGGCGCGCTCCGGCGGCCAGCCGCTGATCGAGACGCTGGCGGCGCACCTGCTGCTGCACGGCAACGGCTATGTGCAGGTGCTGGCCGACGAGGGCGGCGCGGTGCGCGAGCTCTATGCGCTGCGGCCCGAACGCGTGACGGTGGAACCCGATGCGCGCGGCTGGCCGGTCGCCTATCGCTACCGGGTGGGAGAGAATGTCGCACGGCTGGCGGCGGAGGATGCGTCCGGGCGCCCGGCGGTGATCCATCTGCGCAGCTTCTCGCCGGTCGACGATCACTATGGCCTGGGCTGCCTGGGCGCGGCGGCGGGCGCGGTGGCGATCCACAATGCCGCGGCGCGCTGGAACAAGGCGCTGCTCGACAATGCGGCGCGGCCATCGGGCGCGCTCGTCCATGATCCCGGCGACGGCAGCGCGCTGGCACCCGACCAGTTCGAGCGGCTGAAGCGCGAGATGGAGGCCGGATTCGCCGGCGCGGCCAATGCCGGCCGGCCGATGCTGCTCGAAGGCGGGCTGAAATGGCAGGCATTGAGCCTTACTCCGGCCGACATGGATTTCGTGGGGCTGAAGGCAGCGGCGGCGCGCGACATCGCGCTGGCCTTTGGAGTGCCGCCGATGCTGCTCGGGCTGCCGGGCGACGCCGCCTATGCCAATTACCGCGAGGCCAATCGCGCATTGTGGCGCCTCGCCATCCTGCCGCTGGCCGGCAAGCTATTGCGCGGGATCGCCGAGGGGCTGGCGGGCTGGTTTCCGGAAGCGGCGCTGGCGGTGGACCTGGATCAGGTGACCGCGCTGGCCGAGGATCGCGAGCGGCTCTGGGCGCAGGTGAGCGCCGCCGGCTTCCTCTCCGACGACGAGAAACGCGAGATGGTGGGCATGCGCCCCTGATTGGCCCGCCGATGGGGAACGGGCCGGCACGGAAAGGAACGAGAGATGAGCGAGGAGATGCTGGCGCAGCTGATCGGCCACGCCGAGAGCGAAGGCGCCGAGCTGGTGACGCTGCGCGCGATCGCCGAGGAAGCGGGAACGCTGGGCGCCCAGCGGGCACTGGCGCGGCTGGGGCTCGAGGATGCCGGCGCCGCCAAGGACATGAGCGAGCTGCGCGAATTGCTGGGCGCATGGCGCGATGCCAAGCGATCGGCGTTCAAGGCGGCCTTTCAATGGGCCGGCCGGATGGTGGCGGCGCTGGTGCTGGTAGGGCTGGCGGTGAAGCTCGGCTTTCCGGGCTGGCTCAGGTGAGCGTGCGCTTCGCCGGCTATGCCGCGGTGTTCGACGCGGTGGACCGTGGCGGCGACGTGGTGCGCCGGGGCGCCTTTGCCGGCGCGCGCCGGGTGCCGCTGCTCTGGCAGCACCGGGGCACGCCGGTGGGCGAGATCGAGGCGATCGGCGAGGACAGGCGGGGCCTGCGCGTGATCGGGTGCGTCGAGGCGCCGGAGCTGGCCGAGCGGCTGCGGCGCGGCGCGGTGACCGGGCTCTCCTTCGGCTATCGGGTGAAGCAGGCGAGCCGCGGCACGCCGCGCGAGATCACTGCGCTCGACCTGATCGAAGTGAGCCTGGTCGCCAGTCCGATGCAGCCGCTGGCGCGGGTGCACGCGCTGGACTGACATTTTCGAAGGACCGGATTTCTGCCCGGCGGGACGCTCCCGCCCGGGTCCCTTGGCATGGACGGGAGACGAGGATGATCGAAGTGAAGGCGGACGCGCTCGAGGCAAGCTTCGAGGCGGTGGAGAAGGCGGGGCTGCCGCCCGAACGGCCGATGCTCGCCGGAGCGCGGCCCATGACGGGCGCGGCGTTCGAGCAGTTCCTGCGCGCGGGCGGCGGGATCGAGGCCAAGGCGATGAGCGGCGCGAGCGACGGCGCTGGCGCCCATGCCGTGCCGGACGACCTCGACGCCCGGATCGATGCGACGCTGAAGAGCGTGTCGCCGATCCGCGCGATCGCCAGCGTGGTGCAGGTGGGGTCGAGCGGCTATCGCAAGCTGGTGGCGAGCGGCGGCTTCGAGAGCGGCTGGGCGGCGGAAACCGCGGCCCGCGACGAGACCGACACGCCGGTGTTCAACGAAGTCGCGCCGCCGATGGGCGATCTCTACGCCAATCCGGCGGCGAGCCAGGCGATGCTCGACGATGCCGCGTTCGACGTCGAAGCCTGGCTGGGCGACGAGATCGCGCGCGAGTTCGCGGCGGCCGAGGGCGCGGCGTTCGTCGGCGGCAACGGCGTCAACAAGCCGCGCGGCTTCCTGGCGGCGCCCAATGCCGCGGCCGGCGATGCGACGCGCGCGTTCGGCACGCTGCAATATATCGCCAGCGGCGCGGCGGGGGCGTTCGCGGCCAATCCCGAGGAGAAGCTGATCGACCTGGTCCAGGCGCTGCGCCCGCCCTATCGCCAGGGGGCGAGCTGGGTGATGAACTCGGCGACGCTGGCCCGGGTGCGGAAGTTCCGGACGAGCGACGGCGCCCTGCTCTGGCAGCCGGGGCTCGCCGCGGGGCAGCCGGCGACGCTGCTGGGCTATCCGGTGGTCGAGGCCGAGGACATGCCCGACATCGCGGCGAACAGCCTGGCGATCGCCTTCGGCAATTTCCGGGCGGGCTATCTCGTCGTCGAACGCGGGGAGACGCAGGTGCTGCGCGACCCCTACAGCAACAAGCCGTTCGTCCATTTCTACGCGACCAAGCGCGTGGGCGGGATGGTGAGCAATTCGGAAGCGATCAAGCTGCTGCGATTCTCGGCAGCCTGATCCTTGCCGGGGCGCCGTTCGGGGAGGGCGGCGCCCGTTTCTCCACACCGATGGGAGGTGACATGGATTCTCCGCCTTTTCCCGCGGCGGTGATCGCGGCCGCGCGCGAAGCCGCCAAGGCGCATCTGCGGATCGCCGGGGCAAGCGAGGACGCGCTGATCGACGGGCTGGCCGCGACGGCGCTGGCGCTGGCCGAGCGCTTCACCGGCACCGTGCTGATCGCGCGCGACTTCGCGGAGGCGCTCGAACCGGCGCGGCATTGGCAGGCGCTGGGTGCGGTGCCGGTGACGGAGATCGAGGCCGGGCGCGACGCGGCGATCGACATCGACGCCCAGGGAGTGGGCCGGGTGCGCACGGCGGCACGGGCGCGCGTCGCCTATCGCGCCGGGGCGGCGGCGGGCTGGGGCGACCTGCCGCCGCCCATCGCCACGGGGGTGGTGCTGCTGACCGCGCACCTGTTCGACCATCGCGGGGGCGAGTCGGCGCCGCCGGCCGCAGTGACCGCGCTGTGGCGGCCGTGGCGGCGTATGCGGCTGGCAGCGGCATGAGCGGCGCGGTGAGGCGCGCGATCGGCCGCGTGGCGGCGGCGGTGCGCGTGGCGGCGCCCGACGCGCGCGTCGAGGTTCGCGACGACGGCATCGCGATCGAAGGCCGCCGCCTGCGCGCGCGGCTGCGCTGGATCGGAGGGCTGGTACGATGAGCGTGCAGGAAGTGCTGCAGGCCGCGCTGGTCGAGGCGCTGGCCGGGCTGGCGGTGACGCGCGTGTTCGACGCGCCGCCGGTGCGCGCCGCCCGGCCCTATGCCCTGGTCGAGGAGGCATGGCTCGCCGACTGGAGCACCAAGGACATGGCCGGACGCGAGGGCCGGTTCGCCGTCGCGCTGTTCGACACGGGCGAGCGGCCGGCCCGCCTGCGCGCGCTCGCCGGAGCGGCGGAGGCGGCGATCGAGGCGATGCCCCGGGTGCTGGGGGAAGGCTGGGCGATCGCCAGCCTGACGCTGCTGCGCAGCCGCATCGCCCGCGACGGCGATGCGCGCTGGACGGCGATGAGCGAATTCCGCGTGCGGATGCTCCGCAGCGAATATTGAAAGGAAGCGAAATGGCGGCGGAAAGAGGCAGCGCGTTCCTGCTCAAGGTGGGGAATGGCGCGACGCCGGCGGTCTATGCGACCGTGGCGGGACTGCGCACCACCCAGCTGAGCGTGAACGGCGAGATGGTGGCGATCACCAGCAAGGATTCCGGCGGCTGGCGCGAGCTGCTCTCCGGCGCCGGGGTGCGCTCGGTGAGCGTGTCGGGCGCAGGCGTGTTCACCGGATCGGCCGCGGAGGCGCGCGTGAAGGCCAATGCGCTTTCGGGCATGCTCGACGACTATCGGCTCAGCTTCGAGAGCGGCGAGACGATGACCGGCCGCTTCCTGGTCACGCGCCTGGACTATGCCGGCGACTTCAACGGTGAGCGCAGCTACACGCTGAGCCTCGAAAGCTCCGGCCCGGTGGTGTCGGCATGAGCGGCGCGGCGAACCCGGCGCGCGGCGAGGTGGCGCTGGTGCTGGGCGGCGTCTCCCATGTGCTCCGGCCCAGCTTCCAGGCACTCGTGGCGGCGGAAGGCGAGCTCGGGCCGCTGTTCGAGTTCGTGGAGCGCGCGGCATCGGGCAAGCTTGGCATCGCCGAGATCGCCGGGCTGTTCTGGCATTGCCTGAAGGATCCCCCGGCGATGGATCGCGCGGCATTCGGCGAAGCGCTGGCCGCTGCCGGCCTCAAGGCACTGGCGCCGGCGCTGCGCATGCTGATCGGACAGATACTGGCGGGCCGGTGATGCGGTTCGCCGAGAATGCCCGGCGGCTGGCCGGGGCGGCTGGCGCGATGTTCGGCTGGCCGCCCGACGCCTTCTGGGCGGCGACTCCGGCCGAGCTGGGCGCGCTGCTCGACGCGATCCGCGGCGAAGCGGCGCTGCCGCCCGACGCGGGCACCCTGGCCAGGCTCAAGGAGCGATTTCCCGATGGATGAGGAAGAGATCGAACGGCTGATCGTGAGCGTGCGCGCCGACACGCGCGCCTTTGCCCGCGACGTGGAGGAGATGCGCCAGGGGCTGGAGGGGCCGCTGGGCGCGGGCGCGGACCGCGCCGGCCGCGCGATCGAGAATGCGCTGCTGCGCGCGGTGCGCACCGGCACCTTCGGGTTCGAGGACCTGAAGCGCGTGGCGCTGGGAGTGATGGACGAGATCGCGCGATCGGCGCTGCGCGACGGCATCGCTTCGCTGGGCGGCGGATCCGGTGGCGGCGGGCTGGCCGCGCTGACCGGCCTGGCGATGTCGCTGTTCGGCGCGCCCGGCCGGGCGACCGGCGGGCCGGTGAGCCCGGGCCGTCCCTATCTCGTGGGCGAGCGCGGCCCCGAACTGTTCGTGCCGGCAAGCGCGGGCAGCGTCGCCGCCACGCCGGCCGCTGCCGGCCCGCGCGAGGTGCGCGTGGCGATCACGGTGAATGCCGCGGCAGACACGGCCCCGCGGGCGCTGGCGCAATCGAGCCGGCAAGTGGCGCGGGCGGTGAAGGCGGCGCTGGCGGGGGCGGACTAGGCGCGTGCGAAGGCTTCCGGCCTGGGCCGAAATTCGTTCAAGTGGAGGAGTAACGCATGGTAATTGCTGTAAATTCCGTGGCCGGCGTCAAGGCTATGGACGTTGCCGACCTGTCCGTCATTCTCGACGCGGCGGGTCTCGAAGGTCTGTTTTTCTGGACCGAAGGCGATTTCACCACCCAGGCTGCCGACACCGACAATATCATCGAAAGCGATGACGTGCCGATCGCCGATGGTGCCTGGGTGCGCCAGACGACCGACGCGATCACGCACGCGCATTTCGCGCCGGGCGCGGTGCGCCGATCGGCGGCCGCCAAGCTGACGGAATGGGTTTCGGTCACCGATTTCGGCGCCAAGGGCGATGCCGACCGCAGCGGCGGCGGCACCGACGATACCGCCGCGATCCAGGCGGCGATCGATGCATCGAACAACGTCTATTTCCCGGGTTCGCGCCAGGGTCGACTCTACAAGTTCAGCAACCTCATCCTGAAGACCCGGACGCGGCTGCATGGCGACGGGCCGCGGGCTTCGGTGCTGCGCCAGCTTCCGACCGCCATGGGCTATGCTCTGCGGGTGGTCGAGGATCTTGGCGGCCCGCCGCCCGCGGTGCCGGTCAACGACATCAGCGAAGGCGCGTTAGGCTTTCGCCACCTGGGTATCGAGGCGTCGCCGCTCGCGGGCACGACCATTGGCATCGGACCCGGTTCGTGCGCGTCGATGCTGACCACCGAGAATCTCCGGATCGCGAACCAGCACGCCGAAACGCTGGTCGGCGAGCCTTATTCGGTGCCGCCCGGCACCGTCGCAATCGCTTTCGACGGCGGTCCAGGCCAAGTAGGTCCGGTGTTCGTCGGCGACCATCGCAATCTGGAAATCCGCTCCTTCGAGACCGCTGTCTGGGCGCGTAACGGCGTGAACGAGCAGAATTTCTCGAGCACCTGGATCATCGACTGCCGGCGCGCCTTCGATCTGGACATGATCTCGACCTGGTCGGTGGAGGCATCGGTCGAAACGAAAGTCGCGGACGCGCGAGGCTTCGTCCTGACCGGACCGGTGGGCAATCTCAACATTCGTGGCGGCCGATATGAGATGCTCATCGACGGCAGCTATCTCTTCGAGCTCGGGACATCGGCAGCGCTGGAGAATGTCGTCGTCTCGCCGCCGCCGAATCTGTTGATCCGAGGGGATAGCGGCAGCGTGTTTCTTCCGGGCCGGAAGGTGTTGGGCGCTTGGCCCAAGCAGCTCTACATCGAAGGCTTCGAGACCTTTGCCGATGCCACCAAGGGGCGCCGGATCGTCGCGGGCTCGCGGTCGGCCGATAGTAGCGGTTCCGAATATCAGTTCGCGGTCAAGCAGCTGATGCTCGGCGGCGCGGCCGCCGGAAACGGCAAGTTCGTGATCGGCGACAATTCGGGCACCGCCGACGCCGTCCTCGAGAATGACGGCAGTCATTTCAACCTCTCCTACCCGGGCGGCGTGCGCTTTCCCCAGTCTGGCGGCACGACCGGCTATGCGCATCCGGTGTGGCTCGGCAGCTATGCGCTGTGGGTGGATGGCAGCGGAACGCTGCGCATCAAGTCCGGGACGCCGGCCAGCGATACCGATGGCCAGGTCGTGGGCTCGCAGACCTAGGGCATATCGACTTGGGCAGCCGGGCTTTCGCGCCCGGCTGCCCCTTATCCGAGGGAAATCGTAGATGGGTTGGTGGCTCGCCGATGCGCGTCGCGGGCAGGCCGAGGGCGTGCTCTCGCGCTTCGATCCCGCTTACTGGACGGTCAATTTTCCGCGGCCGATGATGGCTTCGGTGGTAACCACCGCGCCCGATGCGCTGCGGGTGGACGCGGTCTTCTATCGCCAGGACGACCTTACCGGGCTGATCTGGGAGGCCGAGGACCGGCACGATCATCCACTGCTGCGCTACGAGACCGCGCGGGACTTTCGCACCTGCCGGCTGCGCTTCCGCTGGCGCGCGTCGGGCGTGAAGCCGCTCGACGCGGTCAACGGCCCGGTGCTGACGATCGAGGGGCGCGACGCCGCCGGCGATCCGCGCGCCTGGTACGTCCGGCTGTGGAACTATGCCGAGGGGACGGCGGAGGATGCGCTGGTCTCGATCGACTTCGCCACCGTGCAGGGCGGCTTCCTGCTGCCGGCCGAGGCCGATCCGGTATGGGCCGGCGATGTCGACCGGATGTTCGTCTCGCTGGTCGCACCCGGCCATAGCGGGGCGGATGCCGACCTGGCGGCACCGGCCGAGGGCTGGGTCGAGCTAAGCCAGATTGCCTGCGAGGGCCCGGGCTCGGTGCTGGCGATCGGCGACGTGATCGTGCCCGAGCATGGGCTGGAGATCGCCAATGGCTATGACGACAATTATCACCTGACCCCCGAGCGGTTGCTGCGCAATATGATGCAGCTCGGCTGGCGCGGGGCGATCCTGCACTATGTGGGGATGAGCCATTATTTCCGGCTCGAGGCCAGTTCGGGCGGCCATTATGCGAGCCTGGGCGCGACGGCGCTCAACGTGGCGTGCCGGGCCTGGCACGCGGACTATGCGCGGCGGGCCAGGGCTTTGGGCTATGCGCTGATCCTGTCGCTGTCCTACGAACTGTTCGACCGGCATTGCTGGGGCGACTGGAAACAGCGCGCGGCCGACGGATCGCCGGCGCTGACCGGCTGGGAGCCTCCCTCCACCCTGCTCTCGCCCGCCCATGCGGGAGCAATGGCCTATCTGCAGGCGGTGGCGCGCGAATTCGCCGGGATCGCGAAGGAAGCGGGCCTCAGGGTGCGCTTCCAGATCGGCGAGCCCTGGTGGTGGACGCTGCCCGACGGGAGCCTGTGCATCCACGACGCGGCGGCCCGGGCGGCGCTGGCCGGGGCAAGCGACGTGCCGGCGGCAGCGGGGGCGCTGCTCGCCGCATCGACGCTGGCGCTGCGCGACGCGGTGCGCGCGGTGGATGCCGGGGCGGAGGTGCTGCTGCTGGTCTATACGCCGACCGCGCTGACCGCCCCGGCGGCGAACGTGCCGATCGGCTGGGCGGCACCGGCCTTCGACGTGCTGCAGCTGGAGGACTATGACTGGGCCGCTACGGGCCATGAAGCGGCGAGCGTGCGCGGGATCGCAGCGGTGGAGGCGCGGCTCGGCTACTCCGTGACGGATCAGCACTATCTCGCCGGCTTCGTGCTGCGGCCCGAGGATCGCCGGCAGTGGCGGCACATCGAAGCCGCGGCGGCGCGGGCACGGCGGCGCGGCGTGGCCCGTACCTTCCTGTGGGCGCTGCCTCAGGTGCTGCGCGACGGCTTCGTGCATTTCGATCAGGAGGAAGCGATGGACGCGTTCGACGACGTGCTGTTCCCGCTCGCGCTGGGGCGCGAGGCGGAAGTGGCGCCGGAGGTCTCGACTTCGATCGTGACCAGTGCCGGCGGGCAGGAGAAGCGCAACGCCGAATGGGCCGAGGCGCGGACCCATTATGATGTCGGGCCCGGATTGCGCTCCGAGGACGACATCGCCGAGCTGCTCGCCTTTTTCCGGGCACGCATGGGGCCGGCGCGTGGCTTCCGCCTGCGCGACCCCTTCGATTGCGAGGCGTTGGACGAATTGATCGGCACGGGCGACGGCACGACCGCGCGGTTCGCGCTGGTGCGGCGCTACGGCGACGTGGCGCGGCGGATCACCCGGCCGATCGCCGCAACGGTACGGATCGCGATCGACGGGGCGGAGACCGGGGATTTCGCGCTCGGGGCGGGCGGGATGGTGACGCTGGGCCGGGCACCGGCCGCGGGAGCGGCGGTGCGCGCCAGTTTCGTGTTCGACGTGCCGGTGCGCTTCGCCGACGACCGGCTGCAGGTGAGCCGCGCGACCTTCCTGGCCGGCGCGCTCGCCTCGGTGCCGCTGGTCGAGATCCGCGAATGAGCTGGCTGGAAGGGGCGCTCACCACGCTGGCCCTGTGCTGGCGGATCGAACGGTGCGACGGCGTGACGATCGGGCTGACCGCGCATGACCGCGACCTGGAGTGGAACGGGCTGGTGCATCGCGCGGCCCCCGGCATGGTGCCGAGCGCGATCACCCGCGGGGCGGGGCTCGATCCCGGCGGCATGGACGTGACCGGCGCGCTGACCAGCGCGGCGATCAGCGAGGCCGATCTGCTCGCGGGGCGCTGGGACGGGGCACGGGTGACGATCTTTGCCTGCGACTGGACCGATCCGGCGAGCCAGGTCGCGCTGGGCGAAGGAACGATCGGCGCGATCGAGACTCGCGACGGCGTGCTGACCGCCGAATTGCGTGGCGCGATGGCGGCGATCGAGCGGCCGGTGGCGGAGGAGACTTCGCCCAAATGCCGCGCCGCGCTGGGAGACCGGCGCTGCCGGGTGGCGATGGCCGGGCGGAAGCGCTTCGCCCTGGTGACCGCGATCGAGGATGCGGTGCTCATGCTCGATGCCATGGAACCTCTGCCCAACGCCTATGGCCAGGGGCGGCTGCGCTGGATCGGCGGGGCCAATTCCGGGCTGGACGATGCGATCCTCCGCTCCGACGGCGCGACCGTGACGCTGCGCCGGCCGCCGCGCTTCGATGCCCCGGGCAGGGTGCTGCTGATCGAAGGATGCGACAAGACGCTGGCCATGTGCGCGGCGCGCTTCGGCAATGCCCTCAACTTCCGCGGCGAGCCCTATCTGCCGGGCATCGACCTGCTGACCCGCTATCCGGGCGGATGAGCGGCGACCTGGTGCTCGCCCGCGCGCGGGCGGCGATCGGCACGCGCTTCCGGCCGCGAGGGCGGACGCCGGAGAGCGGGTTCGACTGTGTCGGGCTGGCCGGATGGGCGCACCGAAGGGCGGTGCCCGCCGGCTATGCGATGCGCAGCGCCGATGCGGCGCGGGTGGCGGCGGTGGCGGAAGCCGCGGGACTGGTTCCGGCGGAAGGACGGCGCGCGGGAGACCTGGTGCTGCTCGCGAGCGGCGCGGGGCAAATGCACCTGGGCATCGATAGCGGGACGGGCCTGGTCCATGCCGACGCGATGCTGCGCCGGGTGGTGGAGCGGCCCGATCCGCTGCCCTGGCCGGTGATCGGCCGCTGGCGACGAAAGGAGGACTGACATGGCGACGATGGTGCTGACCATGGCCGGCGGCTTGATCGGCGGCCCGTTGGGCGCGGCGATCGGCGGGCTGATCGGCAATGCCGTCGATCACGCGATCCTGCCCGCCGGCAAGCGCCGCGAGGGGCCGCGGCTGAGCGACCTAAAGGTGCAGACTTCCTCCTATGGCACCCAGCTTCCCAGCTTGTTCGGCACGATGCGGGTGGCGGGATCGGTGATCTGGGCCACCGACCTTGTCGAGCATCGCGACAGCCGATCGGGCGGCAAGGGGCAGCCTGGCAGCACGACCTACAGCTATACGGCCAGCCTGGCGGTGGCACTCTCGGCGCGGCCGATCCTGGGGGTGGGGCGGATCTGGGCGGACGGGCAGCTGCTGCGCGGCAGCGCCGGCGACTTCAAGGCACGCACCGGCTTTCGCCTGTATCTGGGCGGCGAAGACCAGCCAGCCGATCCGCTGATCGCGGCTGCGGAGGGCATCGGGCTCGCCCCGGCGCATCGCGGCATCGCCTATGCCGTGTTCGAGGATCTGGAGCTGGGGCCCTGGGGCAATCGAATCCCGTCGCTGACGTTCGAAGTGCAGGCGGATTCGGGGCCGGTTGCCGCCGGCGACATCGCCGTCGCACTCGGCGCAGTGGCGGCGAGCGGCCCGACCCTGGCGCTGGCCGGCTTCGCGGCGCAGGGCACGAGCCTGGCCGCCGTGGCGGAGCTGCTGGCGGAAGCCGCGGGCGGCTGGTTCGGCCCGGGCCCGACGCTGCTCTGCGGACCGGGGGACGCGATCGTCATCCAGGACGAAGGCGCCGGCGGCCGGGGACGCGCGAACCGGTCGGTCGCGCCCGCGACGCGCGCGCCACGGGCGCTGACGCTCAGCCATTATGACCCCGCCCGCGACTATCAGATCGGCGTGCGCCGAGCCGCCGCGCCCGGGGCAGGCCTGAGCGAGGCGCGGATCGAGCTGCCCGCCGCGATGGATGCCGGCACCGCGCGGACGCTGGCGGAGGCGGCATTGCTCCGGGCCGATATCGAGCGGACCCGGCGAAGCGTCCATGTCGGCTGGGAAGCGCTTGCCATCCCCCCTGGCGCGCGCGTGCGGATCGCCGGAACGCCCGGCATCTGGCGCGTCGACGGCTGGAAACTCGAGGCGATGACGATATCGCTCGACTGCGTTGCGCTGGCCCCGGCAGTGAGGCCGATCGCCGCGAGCGGCGGACGCGTGAACCACGCGCCCGATACCGCGATCGGCCGGACGATATTGCACGCGTTCGAACTGCCGCCGGTCGACGATGGCGTGGCCGCCGTGCCCCGCCTCGCCGTGGCGGCGGCGGGCGACGCTGCCGGATGGCGCCGCGCCGCGCTGCTGCTCAGTACCGACGATGGCGCGGCATGGCGGCCGAGCGGCGGCACCCGCGGCATCGCGGTGCTCGGCGACATCCGCATTCCCCCGGGCTCCGCCCCGCCGCAGATCGACGATCGGCGCAACTGGACCGAAGTGGCGCTCGCCCACGCCGCCATGCAGCTCGACCAGGCCGATGCGACGGCACTCGACCAAGGCGCCAACCTCGCGATGCTGGGCGACGAACTCATCCAGTTCGCGCATGCACAATCGCTGGGCGGCGGCCGCTGGCGCCTTTCCGGACTGTGGCGCGGACGGCACGGCACCGAGCGGGCCATCGGCACCCAGCGGTCCGGCGACCGCTTCGTGCTGCTCGACGCGGATGCGCTAACGCTGATCGATCTGCCTCGAACGGCACTGGGCACCGAAGTGCGACTGCTGGCCGAAGGGGCCGGCGACACGGGTGGCCCCGCCGAGGCCCGCGCCCCGGTGCGCGGCATTTCGCTGCTGCCATTGGCGCCGGTGCACCTCGCCGCGCAGCCGCTCCCCGATGGGGACGTCCACCTGCGCTGGGCACGGCGCGGCCGGCACGACTCGCGATGGCGCGATGGCGCGGACGTGGCGCCCGAGCCTGGGGGCGAGCGCTATCGCATAATGCTGAAACCCGCCGCCGGCCCCGCCTGGACGGTGGACATGCTCGCGCCGGGAATGCGGCTCGGCACCGCTATCGACGCCAGCGGGCTGGAGATCGAAGTCCGCCAGGTCACCGCCGCGGGCCTTTCGCCCGCCGCGACCCTGACCCTGCCGATTCGTGGAGAGGAAGCATGACCGAGACGACCGATCGACTCGCCCTGCCGCTGTTGAACGCGGCCCAGGCGCAGAAGGAAATGTACCACAATGAAGCGCTGGTGCGGCTCGACTTGCTCACTCAGGCCGCTGCCGAGGGGGTCGGCGCGAACACCCCTCCCATCGATCCGCAGCCCGGCCGCTGTTGGATCATCGGCGATGCGCCCGAAGGCGCCTGGCGGGGGCGTGCCGGCGAGGTGGCCGGCTGGACCGAAGGCGGCTGGCGCTTCGTGACTCCGCGCGAGGGCATGCGCCTGTGGCTCGGCCGGGGCGCGGGCCACGCCCTCTTCACCAACGGCGGCTGGCGTGCGGGCGAGGTCCATGGGCGGCTGATCGTCGAGGGGCAACAGGTCATCGGCGCTCGCGCCGCCGCGATCCCGGAACCAGAAGGCGGGACGGTGGTTGATGCCGCAGCGCGGGCCGCAATCTCCGCGGTACTGGTTGCGTTGCGCGCCCATGGTCTGATCGAAGAAGGCGGACTGTGACGTTCATGCAACAGTACCCGGATTTGTGCGCTTGCGCAGAAACTTTCGTTTCGGTACTGAGTTTTTCGCTGTCCGTAGTGACAATCATGAAAGGGGATTAAGATGCGGAAGCTTGCCGTTACTCTGGCACTCGCGACGACCGCGCTCAGCACGCCCGCCCTCGCCCGCGACGATGCGTGGTACGTGGGTGTCGAAGGCGGCGCGATGCTCGTCGAGGACATCAAGTTTGACATTGGCGCGGCTAAGGACGCCGCGACCGTGCATCACAAGGCCGGCTGGGATGCCGACGCTGTGGTCGGTTACGATTTCGGTCCGTTCCGCGCGGAAGCCGAAGTCGGCTATCGTCAGGCTTCGATCAACCGGCTCACCAGCACGGTCACCATGCCGTACCGCAATTCGGCCGGTGCCGCGTTCAATGCACCTCCCGGCAGCTATGGCTATGCCGGCGGTCGTTCCTCGGCGCTGAGCTTCATGGTCAACGGCCTGCTCGACTTCGGTGAAGACACCGGCGTGCAGGGCTTTGTCGGCGGCGGCGTCGGCGTGGCACGCGTCAAGACGAAGCTCGGCCTGAACACCTATCAGGACGCGATCGACGATTCGGACACGGTGTTCGCCTGGCAGGCGATCGCGGGCATCCGCGCGCCGCTGACGGACTCGATCGACATCTCGCTGAAGTATCGCTTCTTCAACGCCGACAATGTGAAGATCACCGACGTTTCGGGTCGCGTGTGGGACGGTCGCTTCCGTTCGCACTCGATCCTGGGCGGCCTGATCTTCAACTTCGGCGCCCCGGCCCCGGCCCCGACGCCGGTTCCGACGCCGGAGCCCACTCCGACGCCGACCTGGACGCCGACTCCGGAGCCGACCCCGACGCCGACCGTCGTCTGCACCCCGGGACCGTACATCGTGTTCTTCGACTGGGATAAGTCGGACATCACGCCGGAAGCCGCGAGCATCCTCGACAACGCCATCAGCAACTATCAGAACTGCGGTAACGCGCAGGTGATGCTGGCTGGCCACGCCGATCGCTCGGGTTCGGCCAGCTACAATGTCGGCCTCTCGCAGCGTCGCGCTGACTCGGTGAAGGCCTATATGACTGCCCGTGGCATCGCCGCCGGTGTGATCTCGACCGAGGCCTTCGGCGAGAGCAAGCCGCGCGTCGAAACCGCCGACGGCGTTCGCGAGCTGCAGAACCGTCGCGTGGAAGTCACCTACGGTCCGGGTTCGGGCAACTAAGCCAGACCCGTCCGCAAGGACTGAGAATTGGGGAGGTCGGGAAACCGGCCTCCCTTTTTCTTTGGGCCTTTTCCTTGATGATAGTCTCGATTGCGAGCGCGCCCGCCGATTATGGCAGCGTTTGCCGCAATGCCATCCTCACCCCGGGCCTGTTCCAGGTGAAGGCAGAACGGGGTAGATCGCCGGAGCTGGCAATCCACACAATCGCCCCTTCCCTCGGCTGCGGAGCCTTCGCGCAGCGGGCTAGAGGCCAATGTCGCCCGCTTGCACGACAGACAGCTGGGAGCTGAAATCGCGAATCCCGATATCCGCCAGGCGCGGCGACTCCCCCAGCGCCGGATCGGAATCCGGCTTCGATTCCGGCAAGGAAGGCAATGCCGCGCTCTGGCGGCGGCGAAATTCCTCGACGGACGTCATTTCTCGGGACACCAGCCCCTGGAGGATATGAGGCAGATCGATCTGAGGGGCGTCACCCCCCGCGCTCGTGCAATTGCCGGCCTCCGCCTCTGTCAACGCCTCGGGTAGCGTGGCGCGCAGCGGCCCCCCTTCCTGCCGCAACCGCCGGCTCAGCATGGCTTCCAGTTCGGATAGCCCCAGTCCTTCGATCTCCTCCGGTTCCGACATTCTGCAATATGTCGCGCGAATCCAAGGGAGAATTCCGAAATCAACGATCGCATGATCTTCCCCGCGAGCACGCCCCTTGGGCGCCATCGGAGGCGAAGGTTCACAACAAGCTTTGCATCCATTCCGGCACCAGCGCATCGCCCAGCGCCTCCACGCGGCGCAGCTCCACCATGAGGCCCAGCTCCGGATAGCTGGCGCGGGTGCGATCGCCCGCCTCGCCGATCGGCGCCACCACCAGCCGGCGATTGACCTTGGCCCGGTAGTGCATGCGCGCCGTATTCTCCTGGCCGACATAGCAGCCCTTGGCGAAGCTGACGCCGTTCAGCTCGGCGGCGTTGCATTCCAGCCACAATGTCTTGTCCTGGCCGAGCTCGGCCGTGCCTTCGGTGACGCCGAGCGACAGGCGATGGGCACGCCAGGCCGCGCTGGCATCGCCGCCGGAATCTTCACTGAGCCACCGCCAGCCAAGCGCGGCGAGACGCGGATCGGCAACTGCATGCGCGCGCGATACAGGCGACCAGTGTACAGCGACACCAGACTCCAGGCCGATATGAATCTGCCGACGCAGGCGATACAGCATGAGGCGACGCATCAGCGCCCCTGCCTGCACCTCCTCACCGTCGATCAGGATATCCTTGCCATCATCCCACAGGATGAAATCGAACAGCACCTTGCCCTGCGGCGTCAGCAGCGCTGCCCATTGCGGGGATGCGGGCGCGACAAGACCCATGTCCTGCGTCACCAATCCCTGAAGAAATCCGCGAACATCGTCTCCCGCAATGCGGATCAAGGCGCGGTCGGCTAGCGCGGTGCTGGTATCGGTCATGCCGAACAGGTAGGGGGTAGCCGGGGGCGACGGAAGAGGCGCGGATATGAATGTCGATCTGAAGCTCAAGGGCGGGCGCGTGCATCTGCCAGGCGGTCCAGCCGAAACGGATATCGGCGTCGCCGATGGGCGCATCGTCGCGATCGGCGGCACGCTGGAAGCGGGCGAGACGATCGACTGCACCGGGCTGGACGTGCTGCCCGGCGTGATCGACAGCCAGGTCCATTTCCGCGAGCCCGGGCTGGAAGCCAAGGAGGACCTGGAGAGCGGCGCCCGTGCCGCGGTGCTCGGCGGGGTGACCGCGGTGTTCGAGATGCCGAACACCAAGCCCAACACCGATTCGGCCGAAGCCGTACAGGACAAGCTCGCCCGCGCGCGCGACCGGATGTGGTGCGACCACGCCTTCTATGTCGGCGCGACCAATCACAATGCCGAGCATCTTGCCGAGCTGGAACGCCTGCCGGGCACGGCAGGCGTGAAGATCTTCATGGGCGCCTCCACCGGCGACCTGCTGGTCTCCGATGACGCGAATCTGGCGCGCGTGCTCGCTTCGGGCCATCGCCGCGTCGCGATCCATGCCGAGGACGAGTTCCGCATGCAGGATCGGCTCGGCGAGCGCGTGCCGGGCGACCCGTCCAGCCACCCGGTCTGGCGCGACGACGAGAGCGCGATGCTCGCGACGCGCCGTATCCTGGGCCTGGCGCGCGCGGCGCGGCGGCGGATCCACGTCCTCCATGTGACGACTCCGGCCGAGCTGGAACTGCTCGGCCGGCACAAGGACATCGCGACCTGCGAGGTCACCCCGCAGCACCTGACGCTGGCCGGCGAGGAAGCCTATCCCAGGATCGGCACCTTCGCGCAAATGAACCCGCCAATCCGTTCGGCCGCGCACCGCGCCGGGCTGTGGCACTGGCTCAACCAGGGCGTGCCCGATGTGCTGGGCTCCGACCATGCGCCGCACACGCGCGAGGAAAAGGCCAGGCCCTATCCCGACAGCCCCAGCGGCATGCCGGGCGTGCAGACCCTGTTGCCGCTGATGCTCAACCATGTCGCCGAGGGGCGGACGACGCTGCAGCGCGTGATCGACCTGACCAGCGCGGGTCCGCAGCGCATCTTCGGCATCGCCGGCAAGGGCCGGATCGCCGTGGGCTATGACGCGGACTTCACCGTGGTGGACCTCAAGGCACGCTGGACGGTGGAGGAGAGCTGGCTCGCCTCGCGGTGCGGCTGGTCGCCCTTCACCGGAATGCAGCTGACCGGCAGGCCCATCGGCACGATCGTGCGCGGCAACCGGGTCATGTGGGAAGCCGAACTGGCCAACCAGGCGATCGGCAGGCCGGTCCGCTTCGAGGCAGTCGAGTTCGGGTGAGGACAGTCTCCCGCACCGATCGCGCGTCGCGGCTGATCAAGGCGCCGGCGAGCCAGGTCTATCGCGCCTTTATCGATCCCGCGGCGCTGGTGCGCTGGCTGCCCCCGGAGGGGATGACCGGCGAGATGCTGGCGTTCGACGCGCGACCGGGCGGCGGCTATCGGATGGCGCTGCACCATGAGGACGCCGAACATGCGACGCCGGGCAAGACTTCCGAGCATAGCGATGTCGTCGAGACGCGCTTCGTCTCGCTGAACCCGGGCAGGGGCATCGTCCAGTCGGCAGTGTTCGATTCGGAGGATCCGGCCTTTGCCGGGACGATGCGGATGACCTGGACCTTCGAGCCGGCCGAAGGCGGCACGCGCGTCGCGATCACCTGCGAGGACGTGCCACAGGGCATCCGCAAGCAGGATCACCTCCAGGGATTGAAGTCGTCGCTCGCCAATCTTGCGGCGTTCGTTGGCGGATAGCCGGGGCGGCTAGGCCGGGATGGCGGCGGCCCAGGCGGCGGCTTCGTCCTCGCGCCGGGCATGCACGAGCGGTGGCTCGGCCGTCGCCAATGCCGGGTCGACTTCGATGCTCGCATCGTAGAGGAAGGTCGCGTTGCCGAGGATCGTGACCATGCCGGCAGCGTCCGACGATCCCATCACCAGCCCGCCCTTGTTGAACACCTTCATCGTCGTGCCGAACGGCACGCGGCCCGTGCGGCCGGCGGCATAGACCGCCGAGGCCATGGCGCTGCCGCAACTGTCGGTCAGGCCGACGCCGCGTTCATAGGTGCGCACGAACAAATCCTGCCCGCGCAGCTCGACGAAGGAGACATTGGCGCGCGCCGGGATCAGGCCGGGCCCGGCCTCGCACCAGTCGCCCAGCGCCGTCAGCTCGGCTTCGTCCACCGCGTCCACGAACGCGACGAGATGCGGGTTGGGCATCGCGACCGCCGTGAAGGCCCGCGTGCTGGGCAGGCCGGGGATGGCCGCATCGATCACCGTCTCCGCCGCGATGCGCAGGCCGACGGCACCGGTGCGGGTGGAAGCCGGGCCGGCAGTCTCGCAAATGGTCACCACGCCCGGCGCGAGCGGTTCGGCACGGGCCACTTCGGCACTGCTCGTCTTCAGCCGCACCCGCGCCGCATCGACGCCGAGCAGTTCGAATCCCAGCCGCGCGACGCAGCGCAAGCCATTGAGGCAGGTCTCCGCTTCCGAACCGTCCGAATTGAACATGCGCATGCCGAAATCATGGCCGGCATCGTCCCCCGCGGTGAGCAGCAACAGGCCGTCGCCACCGACCGGCCCGGCACGATCGGCGAGCGCGCGCGCCACACCCGCCCAATCCGCATCGGGCAGGTCGAGCGCACGCGCGTCGATCAGGGGAAAATCATTCCCCGAGCCGTGACATTTGATGAAGGCGAGCCGCATGGCGCCCATCTAGGCACGCCGGGCCGCGCTGGCTAGCCGGCAAGCACCTCGCGCTGCACCGGGCCACCCATCGCATCGATCATCGCGCGGTCGCGGGTGATGATGGCGGCGAAGCTCGGCCGCGCGTGCATCGCCGCAACCCATTCCGCCAGTCGCGGATAGATCGTGGCATCCACGGTCACGCCGATGCAGCCCAGCGTCGCGAGCGGGCTCGCCACCGCGATGTCCGCCAGGGTCAGCCGATCTTCGACAAGGAAGCCGCTCTCGGGGATCGCGGTTTCCAGATAGGCGAGGATCGGCGGCATCAGGTCGCGCTCGGCGGCGTCCGCCGCGGCATGGTCGCATTCCATCTTGAGCACCCGCGGGCGCACGAAGCGCTGGCCGAAGATCGCGCCGCCGGCTGCCATCATGATCGTGTCGGCAAGCTCGTCGAACCAGATCGCCCGCGCGCGCGCGCGGGGCTCGGCCGGGATCAGGCTCGGCTCGGGATATTTGGCATCGAGATAGGCGACGATCGCCGAACTGTCCGAGATCAGGAAATCGCCGTCCTTGAAACCCGGCATCTTGCCGAACGGGCTCGCCGCCATGAATTCCGGCCCGCCCCGGCCCATGCCGGCGGCCTGCAGCTCGAGATCCAGCCCCTTCTCGGCACCGAACACCATTACCTTGCGCACATAGGGCGAAAGCGTCGAACCAAACACGATCATGCCAACCTCTCCTCGGCTTGGGCATCAGGCTATCAAATCAGTTGCCATTTGCAACTGGTTAATGCGCGACAGGTGCGCTCCACTATGCGAAGAGGGGATGCGTGATTGCTCTCACTCTCCTCCTCATATTGGGCGCGGCTGCGGCCTTTTATGTCGTGCTGCGGCGCATCGCCTTTCTGGAGGAAGAACTGCGCCGTGTCGAATCGCTGATCGCCGCGCGCGACCATGCCGCACCCGAGACATCGGCGCGCTCGCCTGAATCCTCGACGCCCCCCGCCCCTGCGATCGAAGCGCCGAGCCGGGTCGCCGAAGCCCAGCCGGAGCACGAGCCCGCACGGACGGGAGTCGAGCCGCGCCCCCTGCCCCAGTTCAGCCTCGAGACGCTGATCGGCGGGCGATTGCCGATCTGGATCGGCGGCGCCGCCCTGGTGCTCGCCGGCTTCTTCCTCGTCCGCTATTCCATCGAGAGCGGATTGCTCGGGCCGGGAACGCGAACCGTGCTCGCAGCGCTGTTCGGCGCGGCACTGATCGCGGGCAGCGAGGTCGTGCGGCGCCTGCGCGCCACCGCCGACGATCCACGCGTGGCCCAGACACTGGCCGGGGCGGGCATCGCGAGCCTCTACGGCACGCTCTACATGGCGGCGGCGCTCTACCATCTGATCGCACCGCCCGCCGCTTTCCTGTTCGTGCTGCTGATCACCGGCGGCGCGCTCGCCCTGGCGCTGCGCCACGGACCGCCCACCGCGGCGATGGCGCTGATCGGCGGGTTCGCCGCACCCCTGGTCGCCGGGTTCGACGCCGCGGGGATCGGCCCGTTGCTCGTCTATCTCGCGCTGTTCACTGCCGCCCTGTTCGGCCTGGCCATCCATCGCGGCTGGGCCTGGCTGGCGCTGGCCGCCTGTGCGTCGGGCTTTGCCTGGGTCAACTTCCTGATCGCGATGCTGGTGGCGCGCGAAGGCGATCTTTCCGCCGTCGGCGCCTTCACCATGCTGCTCGCGATCGGCGCCAGCGCGGCGCTGCCGGCGACCGGCGCGGGCAATCGCTGGCTTCGTCTGGCCCCGTTGGTGGCAGGATGCCTGCAACTCGCCATACTCGCCCCCGCGCTCGATTTCGGCTGGCTCGCCTGGAGCCTCTACCTCACCCTCGCCGCCGCCGCGCTTTTCCTCGCCTGGCGCGACACGGTCTATCTTCCCGGCGCGCTTGCCGCCTGTGTCTTGCTGCTCGTGCTGGAAATGCTCGCGATCGACCTGCGCGCGCCCAATTTCACGCCGGTCGCCGCCATTCTCGCCACCGGGCTGTTCGCCGTGCCCGGCCATGCACTGGCACGGCGCCATCCGCTCTGGGCGGGGATCGCGCTGCTCGGCACCGCCGGTCCGCTCCTCATCGCCCATTTGCGCGCGCCGGAGCTGCTATCCGCCATGCAATGGGGAGGGATCGAGCTGGCGGCTGCAGCCGCGGTGTTCGGCCTGGCCTGGCGGAGCCGTGCCGACGGCACGCATTCGCTGCTCGTCCCGGCGACTGCGCTGGCGGCCTTCCTCGCGGGGCTTGGCCTGGGCCAGTTCGTACCGGGCGACTGGCTCGCGCTGCCCCTTTCCTGCATCGCCGCCGCCCTCGCCTGGTGGGCGCACAAGATACGCGCGCCGCGGCTCTATGCGCTGCCCGCCTATCCTCTCGCTGCCGCGCTGATCGCCGCCGCGCTACCGCTCGGCACGCTGAGCGAGTTGATCCTCGCCTCGCTTTCCGGAGAGCGGCTCACCTATGCGCTGCTCCCCGCCCTGCCCGAGCTGCTCCGGGAGCTGGCGCTGCCGGTGGCGCTCGCCGCCGCGCTGCTCCTCGATCCCGCGCAGTTCGGCCGGGTCCGCCGAGTCGCGTCGCTCTTCGCCGTCACGCTCGGCGTGCTGCTGCTCTATGCGCTCGCCAAGCAGCCGCTCGCCATCGCCACCCTCCCGCGCTTCGAGACGTTCGGCTTCGTCGAGCGCGCGCTGCTCACCCAGGCCTGCCTCGCCGCCGGCTGGCTGCTCCTTCGCCGCGCCAGGGCAGTCACGCTCGGCCATGTGCTGCTCGCGCTCGGCCTGTTCCGGATCCTGTGGTTCGACCTGTTGCTGCTCACGCCGCTGGCGGAGCCCCAGGCGGTCGGCCCGCTGCCGCTCCTCAACGCCGCCGTGCTCCATCTCGCGCTCGCCAGCTTCTGGCTGTGGACCCTGCCCCCGCGCTGGCGGCCGGGCGCGGCGCTGCTCGCCCTTCTGGCCGTGCTGGCGGCGGTGCGCCAGGCCGCGCATGGCAACCTGCTCACCGGCCCGATCGGAACCGGCGAGAATGGCGGATACAGCGCCGCGATGCTGGCGCTCGCACTGTTCTGGCTATGGCGGGGCATTGCCGCCGGCGCACGCGACCTGCGCGTCTTCGGCCTGGCCTTGCTTACCGGCGTCACCTTCAAGGTATTCCTGATCGATGCCGCGGCACTCGACGGGTTGCTGCGCATCCTTTCCTTCCTCGGCCTCGGCATCGCGCTGATCGGAATCGGCTGGGCCTATGGCCGCTTCGTCGGCAAGGGCGCCGCGGCACCGGAACCGCTCACCTGATGCCGTAGAAATCGGCGACGCGATCGAGCGCGAAGCAGAGCACCAGCTTGCCCGCCCGGCTCGGCCAGCCCAGCGCCTTCTCCGCCGGCCCCAATCCCTCGCCCGCACAGACCACGCGCCACAATATGTCGGCCAGCCCGGCACCAGCCGCCGTCGTCGCGCCGTCGAACCGGCGCCGCGCGGCGATCTGCGCCAAGCTGGGGTCGAGCCGTTCCGGCATGCCGCCCGGCAACCGCGCCGCCGACGCGGCGTCCCAGCGCATGGTCACGCGCGGCCCCAGCGCCGCCATCTCGTAATCGGCACGAAGCCTTTCCCCCGCCTCGAGCTGCCGCGCGCACACATGGCCGCGCGCCGCCAGCCACGCCAGCGGCGATTCGGCCTGGTTCACCGTGACCCGCCGCCGGAGTCCCGCCCCATCCTCGATCGTCCGCTCCACCAGCTCGCGCATTGATGATCTCCTTTTGTTCCAATCTCGCACTCTTGCCATGAAGGCTCGATTGTAGGAAAGAAGAAAACCGATTTGGTTAGGAGACGTGTCGATGATCACAGCCATCCGCGAAGTGCGCCGCGCCAAGGGGCTCACGCTGGAGGAAGTGGCGGCGCGTTGCGTGCCCGCCACCACGGCGCAGACGATCGGCCGGCTGGAGATGGGCACCCGCACCGTTTCGGTTGGATGGCTCAATCGCATCGCCGCCGCGCTCGGGGTGGACAGCGCCGACCTGGTCAGGCTGCCCGAACGGCCGGAGATCCCGGTGGCGGCCATGCTCGACAATGCCGGCGCCCAGGCCCCGCGCAGGCCGGCGGCAATGGTGCCCCCGCATGCCGAGCCGGGCATGGTCGCGGTAGCGGTGGCGGCGGGGATCGGCGACTATCGCGCCGGGGACGAAATCTGGTGCCGCACGCTGGCGCCCGAGGGTTTTGCCGGCGCGCTCAACCGCGACGTGCTCGTGCCTCGCCCCGCGGGACGCTTCCTGTTCGGGCGGCTGATCGGGCGGGAGGGCGACCGGCTCCACCTCCTCCCTCTCGGCGCCGGCGCCCGCCAGCAAGTGGTGGCCGACCCTGCTTGGATCGCCGAAGCGATCCGCCTGGTCCGTCCCCTCTGAATCGGCTTGCGGAGTGTCGCGGACAGGCGCATTTTGCCGGCAAAAGCAGGAGGGGCATTTCATGCTGAAACTGGGTCTGGCGACAATTGCCGCAATCGTGATCGCAACGCCCGCAATGGCGGACGATTGGGATTTCGTGCTGATCAACAACACCGGCAAGGCGATCAAGACGGTCGAGATCGCGCCGACGGGCACCACCACCTGGCAACCCAACAAGGTCGATCCCGATTTCAAGAAGGACGATGCGACGGTGAAGCCCGGCGCCCGGATGACAGTGCATTTCAACAAGGGCACCGTCTGCAAGTACGACCTGAAGCTCAACTTCGCCGACAACAGCAACAGCGTATGGATGGGCATCAACGTGTGCGACAATTCCTACGTTACCGTGAAGTACAACCCTGCGGGCGCGACGGTCTTCACGGCGAACTGATCGCGCGGCCGCGCATCGACACGAATGGCGGGGGATCGCAGGGGCGATCTTCCGCCATTCGCGTCGATGCGCCCGACGAAAGATCCGGCCCGGCCGGATTTCCCGAATCGCACGGTCTCGATTCCGAAATCGGATATCGGCGGAAGAGTGGACGAAGTATCCACCATTAATAGGAGTCGACTGTCCGGTCTGTTAAAGTTATCCACAGCCTGTCGAGTCGCCTTAGATATCATGGCCGCCAAGGGGTCGCGGCTGCTTCACATGTACATTGCCAGTTCCGGGAGACGCGCCGCGTCTTTCCGTGTTCTCATGGTCGAACGTCCCCGGTATCGCTCCGGGGCGGGCGCGCAATGCTGTCGGGTGAGCGGGCGTGGACAATCTCGTGACCGGATTGCTGGGCGACAGCGAGGCAATGGTGCGGCTGCGCACCATCGTTCCCAAGATCGCGCGCTGCGACGCTCCGGCGCTGATCACCGGCTCCACCGGCACCGGCAAGGAACATTGCGCGCGCACCATCCATGCGTTGAGCGAGCGCCGCTGCGCGCCCTTCGTCGCGATCAACTGCGGTGCGGTTCCCGACAGCCTGTTCGAGGCCGAGCTGTTCGGGTTCGAACGCGGCAGCTTCACCGGGGCGGTGCGCAGCCAAACCGGCAAGGCGGTGATCGCCGGCGCCGGCGGCACGCTGTTCCTCGACGAAGTGGGCGAGCTCTCGCCGTTCAGCCAAGTCAAGCTTCTGCGGCTGCTGGAAGAGAAGGAAGTGCAGCCGATCGGGCGCGAGAAGCCGGTGAAGGTCGATCTGCGCGTGATCGCGGCAACCAACCGCGACGTCGAGCAGCAGGTGGAGGAAGGAAGCTTTCGCGCCGATCTCTATTACCGGCTCAATGTCGCCCGGGTGACTCTGCCCGACCTTGCCGAGCGAACCGAGGATATCGCGCTCTACATCACGCACTTCATCGAACGCTTCAATCGCCGCTGCGGCTGCGACGTCGCCGCGCCCGATGCCGAATTGCTCGACCTGCTGATGCACTATGACTGGCCAGGCAATGTCCGCGAGGTGCGCAACTTCGTCGAGGCGGTCTTCATCGATCCCCCGCGCGGCGCGATCCGGCGCGACCATATTCCCGATGCCTTTGTGCGGCTGCAGCGCAGCTTCGATCGCTCGGGCAAGGACGAGCGCGCCCGCATCCGCGCCGCGCTCGACCGCACCGACTGGAACCGCGCCGAGGCCGCGCGCGCGCTCAGCTGGTCGCGGATGACGCTCTACCGCAAGATGACCAAGTACGAGATGACCCGCGGCGGCCCCGAAGGCCTCGAGGACGGTCCCGCGCTGTAACGGGCGCGCGTAACCCTGATACGCCCGCACCGTTCCATTGTTACGCAGCGCTATGCTGGCTGACCGGATAACCCTTTGTTATAAAGTCATTTCATCGTCTGGCACACGGCTTGCTCCTGATCCGTCAGGAGGCATGCCGGATGAATCAGGGCAGCGTGGCGGACAGGGATGCGGACCCGGCGATGCGCGCCGAGACATCCCGCGCGCCTGCCAGCTACGTCAATTATTTCGAGCTCGGCCAGAACCCCTTCGAATTCCTGATCGACCTCGGCCAATATTATCCGAGCGGCAACGAAGGCGTCGGCGCGATCGCCATCCACACGCGGCTGGTGCTCACCCCGCCCTATGCGAAGATGCTTTCCGAACTCCTCGCCCGCTCGGTCCACGAACATGAGCGCGAAAACGGGCCGGTCGCCCAGATCGGCCAGGAAAGCTGCCCCTTCGACATCGTCCTCTCCTCGATCGGCGACTTCGAGGAGCGCGCCCGCGCGCTGCGCGCTGCGCGCACGCGATCCGATGCGGCTCCCGGCGACGATGCCGGCCGCAATTCCCCTTCCAGCAACGACAGGTGATCCATGACTGCTCAGATCCGTCCCAATCGCATGGAGGTCAGCGATCGGTTCCCGATGCTGGGGTTCGCCGTTCGCGTCGATCGGCCCGATGTCGAGATGCAGATAGTGCTGGCGACCGATGTCTCGCTGTTCGATCCCGCGAACAAGCCGCATCGCACCGCCGCCAATTTCTATTGCAGCGACGAGCAGGGGCGGCTGAGCGTGCCGCGCGGCGACGGCGTGTTCGTGGTGCCGTCCGAAGTGCTCGCGCGCTTCATCGGCGGCCAGAAGATCTATTTCGGGCTCGCGACCGGCCATGCCGGCAATGGCGGGCTGAACGTGGACGCGCTGCCGCGCGAGGGCAGCCCCTATGTCGCGCTCAGCAATTTCACCGGGCGCAGCCTGCGCCGTAGCTATACGGCTCCGCGCACCACGCCGGTGCTCGAATGGGCGGGCGACGCCCCGCAGCCCGGCAGCCGCGCGGCCGCGCCGCCGCCCGCGGCTTCCGCGCCGATCGCCGCGACGCGCGCGCCGGCGGCCCCGGGCGGCAACGGCACCTATGACGACGGCTTCGGCCCGATGCCCGATATCCCCGCGAAGAGCGCCGGCCTCGCGCGGTCCGCCCCCATGGCGGCGGGATCGCGCGGCAACGTCGCGCTCAACATGGCATCGGGGCTCGGCGCCGGCGATGCGCTCGGCTGGATCATGGAGAAGGTGCGCACCGCCGCCGCGACGGCGGGCAGCGAAGTCAATCCGCCCCGCCTCTACCGGTTCGGCGCCGCCAGCAGCACCTTCGTCGCCGCATGGCAGGCGGGCTTCGGGATCACCGGGCTGATCAACCCGCTCAACGCGTTCCTCGCCGCGCTGCCCCAGCTCGCGGCGCGCAGCAGCGTGACCATCTCGGTCGGCCCGGCACTCGATACGCCGGTATTCGGCGGCGGCGTGGGCGCCGTCTTCGCGCCCGACGGCCAGGCCGCGCTGTTCGGCACTGCCGATTCCAGCTTCGACGCGCAGGGCGTCAGCGACTTTATCGAGCATCTGAAGCTCGCGCTCCAGGCCCGGTTCAAGCTCGGCTACAATGCCGGCGGCATCGACGGCTTTGCCGGTCTGCGCAAGGTGGCAGCCCTCAATGTCGGCGAGGAGCTCGTGGTCGGCGCCGAGCTGTGGCTCGACGGCGCCGACCAGGGCATCGGCGGCGCGGTCTCGATCGGCGCGGGCTTCGCACTGCAATTCGGGCAGGAAGAGGCCGCCTATGTGCCCCCGGCCCTGCCCGGCCTCGGCGCGCGCGACCGGGCCAGCCGGATCGGCGGCGCGTTCGCCACGCGGATCGGGGAAGCGCTCGATCTCGGCCTGGCCGAAGCGGCGGTCACGCCACTGCTCGAGAGGCTCGAGAGCGCGAGCCGGCCCGATCCGCTGCGCGCCTCGGCAAGCGCGCTCGCCTATGCCCGCGCCCAGGCGACGAGCCGCAGCATCAACTGGAACGGCGTTGACTGGATCGCCCAGCCCAACGACAATGCCTGCTGGGCGACCACGCTGGCGATGCTGATCGGCTGGAAGGACCAGAAATGCTATGAGCCGGCGACGATCGCGCAGCGTTGCGGCCGCGACATCGAGCAGGGACTCCCCTGGGATCAGCGTGCCACCGTCGCCGCGGCGCTGGGCCTGGGGACGCTCCAGCCGCAATGCTACACTCCCGAGGGCTTTTTCAGCCTGATCGAGCGCCATGGCCCGCTCTATGTCGGCAAGATGGCGAGCGCGGCCAACCTGTCGGGCCATGCCGTGCTCGTCGTCGGCATGTACGAGGATGGCGGCCAATATTATGTCCGCGTGGTCGATCCCTGGGATCGCCCGGTCGGCACGCCCGGCGCACCCGGCGCCTATGCCAGCACGCACGAGCGCGGCAGCCGCTACATCCTGCGGTTCGAGGATTTCGAGACCGAGTATGAGATGGCGGCGGACGGCAACCCCGCCTATGTCCAGATCATCTATGCCGGCATCCCCGCGGGTCGCCAGCCCGATACCGGCACCGGCGCGCCCTCGGGCTTCGCGATGGCGGCGGCGCGCACGGCCGGAGCGATGGCCGCGGCCGACTGGTCGATCAACTGGGACGGGGTGCAGCTCATCCCGCAGCCCACCGGCAATGGCTGCTGGGCCACCACCATCGCCATGCTGCTCGGCTGGCGCGACGAACGCAGCGTCTCGCCCGAATCGATCGCGCAACGCTGCGGCAACGACATCGAACAGGGCCTGCCCTGGACCGAGCATGCCGCCGCCGCGGCCAGGCTGGGCCTCACTGCGCATCCGCCGCAATGCTATGCGCCCGACGGCTTCGCCGCGCTGATCGAGAACAACGGCCCGCTCTATGTGAGCAAGATCGCGACTTCGACGATCCTGTCGGGCCATGCCGTGCTCGTCGTCGGCATGTATTCGAGCGGCGGCGACTATTTCGTGCGCATCGCCGATCCCTGGGATCGCCCGGTCGGCAGCCCCGGCAGCCCGGGCGACTATGCCCCCACCCATGCGCGCGGCAGCCGCTACATCCTGCGCTATGAGGATTTCCAGACCGAGTATGAGATGGCGGCCTCGGGCAGCAATCCGGTCAATGTGCAGATCCTGAGTGGCGGGGTCCCGGCCGGGCGCCAGATCAACGGCGGCACCACCGCGCCTGCCGGCTATGCGATGGCGGCTCCCCGCACCTTGCCCGCGCCGCCGCCCGCCCGCACCCGCGCGCTGGACATCGGCGCCGCCGCCACGATCGCGGGCACCGCGGTGCAGATCATCGCGGCCAATAGCGGCGACATCCATACCAACCTCGCCAGCTGGAACGGCATCAAGCATCCGGGCGACCGCGCGCCGGCGCGCGCCGCCGCCTTCCAGGACGGCGCCATCGAGCTGCGCGACTGGCCGATGGTCGGCGGCACCTTCGGGCTGGACGACATCTATTGCTGGCTGCGGATTCGCTGGCAGTACAACGGCACCTCGCTCGGCCATATCTATATCGACGATATCGGCCATGACGATGCCGCCGGCTGGGGCCTGACCGTCAATGCGACGATCGAGGACGACGCACGGCTCTATGCCCGCAGCTCGCATGCCAGCGCGACGGGACCGGCGCGGGTGCCGGCGCTGCACGTCAACATCACCTATACGTTCGACGAGGTCATCGCCGACGATCAGGTCGCCCATTCGCGCATCACGCTCTACGCCGACGGCACCCACGACATCGAGAGCCGCTGGGTCCAGCACTCGCGGCCCGGCGGCGGCACGCCGACCAGCATAGCCCGCCCGCTCGCATACGCGTGATCCGATGCCGGGTGCCCGCCCCCTTCCGCCGCCTCCGGCGGCCACGTCCCGGCAGGCGAGTCACGTCGCCACGCCAGCGCACGCCATGGCGGGCTCGTTCTGGGGCAATGACGGCGCACAGCCGCAGCCCACGCCGCAGGACGCGCCGGGAGCGAGCGCGCCATCCGGAGCCGGCAAGGCACCGCCCGCGACCGAAACCATCGGCCGGCGTGCCGGCGCGCTCTCCGACGAACTCAACTTTCCCGATTTCGTCGCCTCGCTGATCCACGGCACCTGGGACGCGATGGTGGATTCCTCGATCCGCCAGATGGACAGCTATGCCGATCTGGTCGCGGCGATATCGAAGCCGCTTTCCCAGTTCCGCGACGAGAACGTCACCGCCAATCAGGCGCGCGACTGGCTGATCGCGCAATATCCCGGCGATATCGGGCTGGCCCGCGGCGATGCCGAGGGTACGCTGGTGCCGCGCAAGGCCAATGGCGAGTCGGGCGAGAGCAATGCGCCGGCCTGGCTCTCCGATTTCGGCCTGGGCGGCCAGGAGCTCACTCCGGAACTGATCGAGGAGCAGCTCGTCCCGGCGGCGCGCGACCGGCTGGCGGGCGACCGGATGCAGACCCTGGCGACGCTGGTGATGCTCGGCATGAACCGCATCGTCGTGAAGGACGGCTCGATCACTGCGCGCCTGCGCTTCCGCGCGGCGGCAGCGGACAAGACCGTGGTCGACTATGCAGTGAGCGACGATCCCGGCAACGCGACGCCGTCGGGCAGCTGGTCGACGCGCGGCAGCACGTCGTATCAGGCGCCGGTCACCAAGGTCTCGACCGTCGGTGTCAATGCCCAGACCGACAGCCAGCTCAACGCCGAGCTGTTCGGCGAAGTGAAGATCAACTTCGCCAGCGAGACGCTGCCGCTCGACCGGTTCGTCGACGATGCGCGGCGCACCCTGCTCGAACGCGCCGCTCGCCCCGCGCAGATAGCTGCCAAGGCGCCCGCCGCCGCACTGCCGCCACCGGGGCCTGCGCCCGCTCCCGCCCCGACGGCGCCGCCCGTCGCGCCACCGGGAGGCGCCGCATGACCCAGGCTGCGCCCCGCCCGCTGGAGGACCTGATCGGCGAGCTGCTCGACGGTATCGCCGCGCTGCCGACGGTCGGGGTGCGCGCGACGGGCATCACGTTCGACTTGCCGATCGAGGCCCGGGTCGATGCCGGCCCCGCCGGCCCGCTGGTCCGCGCCGACCTGCCGCGCACCCGCACCCGCACCTGGTTCGATCGCCCGATCGGCCGCCTCTCGCTCCGCATCGGCACGCTGCCGGTGGAGGAGGCGCGATGATCGGCGAGACCGGCGAAGCGGTGGCGCTCGAGGATTTCATCCAGGCGGTGCAGTCGCAGCTCGATACCGCCCAGGCCCGCATGACGCTCAAGGCGCAGAACGACCGGCTGCCCCTGACCTTCGCGATCCGGGACATCTCGATGGACCTGAAGGCGCATCTCGAGCTCAACCAGGGCGAGTTGCGCATCCGCCCGGCCGGCCCCAGCGACAAGGACCCCACGGTCCTCCATCTCGTCTTCACTGCGATCACCAAGCCGATGATCGAGGAGAATGCCGTCCCCCTCTCGGTCGACGACAAGAACGACGTGCCGCTCTCGGCGTTGGGCGACGAGCTCGACCCCGCCGAGCGCCGCCGCCTGGAAGGCATCGGCGTGCGGACCGTCGAGAAGCTCAACGAGCTCGAGCGCCGCGGCCTCTCCAATTCGGTCGGCCGGATCACCCGGCTGGCGCCGGACAAGCTCGAGCAGGTGCTCGCCCGCGCCTCGCGTCCGATGGTCGACGATGTCAGCCGCGACGGCGCCGACGATGGCGACCAGGCCGACGCGTTGCGCCAGCGGCTGCGAGTGAAGGGCCGCAACCTGCTGCGCGGCGGGATGCCGCCCCAGGTGACGATTGCCGGTCGCCCGGTCGACATCGTCCAGGCGCACGACCATGAGCTCGTCCTGGCCCCCGATCGCGACCAGCTCGCCGGGCAGATGAGCCTGACCCACGACCCCCGCGCGCCGACCGAATTGTGGTTCGACCAGGCGCCGCGCCGCGCCCTTTCCACTCCGCCCTCCAACGGCTTCGACGGAGGCCAGCCATGACCGCCCGGCTCGGCCGCCTCGTCCAGCCCTGGGCGCACCGCGCCGGCGCCTATGCCGCGCCCGGCAGCCTGCTCGTGCGGCTGAAGCTGGGCGAAGTGCCCGCCGGCATCCCCGCCGCGCTCGACGTCCGCCGCCGCGCCGCCCAGCCCGCCGAGACCACGCGGCACGACATACTCGACCGGGTGGTCAAGTCGTTCGGCGGCACGCTGCGCGTCTCCCGCCTCCACGCCGCCGCCCAGGCGCTCCACGCGATCGGCGCGCGCAACCGCGGCTATAGCGAAGCCGAGGAGATCAGCGGCATCGCCCGCGTGCTGCGCCTCGACGTGGAGCCGGACACCCATATCGGCTCGCTCGCCGTCTCGCTGATGCAGCTCGACATCGTCGAATCGGCGATGCCCAACTATCTCTGCACGGTCGGCCTGGATGGGCTCGCCCATCCTCCCCGCCGCGACGAGGATGACGACAATCAGGGCTGGGACCCGCGCGACATGATCCATGCGCGCCAGGCGCTCGCCTATTGCGCGGGGGACGGCGGCGTGATCGTCGGCGTGGTCGACAGCGGCATCAACCCGCATCACCCCGAATTCTCCAGCCAGGCGCTGGACACGGGCGATCGGCTCCGCCGCGGCTATGACACGGTGCAGCTGAGCGAAGGCCAGCTCGCCACCGGCATCCGGCTGCTCGGCGACAACAAGGGTGCCGATACCGATCCCACCGATCGCTATGTCGGCCATGGCACCGCCTGCGCCGCGATCATCGGCGGCAGCGGCGCGGGATTGCCGCCGGGCGTCGCCGGTGCCTGCCGCCTGCTGCCGATCCGCTCGCTCGGTGCGGCACAGCCGCCGGATCACAAGCCCATCGGCATCGGTGCGATCAGCGATCTCGACATGGGGCTGGTGATGGCCGCCCAGCTCGGCGCCAACGTGATCAACTGCAGCTTCGGCACCGATGACGAGGCGATCGAGCCCGGCATGCCCAAGCCCCATGCCGAGGCCGTTGCCTATGCCACCGAGCGCGGCTGCACGCTCGTCGCCGCCTCGGGCAACAGCGGCGACCGGCGCGTCTACTGGCCCGCCGCCTTTCCCCAGGTGATCGCGGTCGGCGCAATCGATGCCGAGCGCCGGGTCGCCGGCTTCTCGACCAGTGGCGACCATGTCGCGCTGTGCGCGCCGGGCGTGAATATCCGCACCGCCGATCTCGACGGCTATCAGCGCGCCACCGGCACCAGCTTCGCGGCGCCCTTCGTCGCCGGCGCGGCGGCCCTGCTCGTCGCCCGGGCGCAGGAGCGCGCCGCCGCGCTCGATCCGGAAACGATCCGGAGAGTGCTGATCGCCAGCGCCCAGCCCCACCGCGCCGACATCGCCGACGGCAACGGCGCCGGCATCCTCGATGCGGCGCGTGCGCTCGCCTTGCTCGATCGCGCGATCGACGCCGACGACACCACCGAATTGGGAGGCGCCGATGACGGCTAGAGCCCGCCCTGCGCGCTAGCGCCCCCGCGCCTCAAACGAAGGACATCGATCTCGAAAAGGAACTTTGAAAATGGCCGACATCCTTATCCCGACCATCCGCTTCGTCGACATCGCCAAGCGCGAGCAAGCCGCCCGCGACGCCATTCTCGACAGCCATGCAAATCTCACCGCCCGGCTCGCCAAGCTGGGCCAGCTCAGCCAGGCGGATGCCGCCGAACTGGCACGCGTCAAGGAGCTGAAGGCGCTGATCGACGGCACCCAGAAGAACCGGCTCTATTTCGATCCCCTCTTCGCGACGGTGCGCGCCGCGCTCGCCTCGGCCGATACCGGGCTTCGGCCGCGCGACGTCGAGCAGGAAGGCGGGGTCCTCAAATTCCCGGAAATGGCCGGTGACAACGCGACCGAAGCCGAGCGCGATGCCGAAGTCGCCCGCGTCGGCCTGATCCTCGGCCTGCTCCAGTATAACGGCACGCCGTTGCCGCAGCTGATCGCCGTCGAGCAGAGCAAGCTCAAGACCCCGCGGCCGGATCCGGCGGATCCCAACAGCGCGGCCTTCGGAGAGGGCCTGTTCAAGGCGGTGGGCCGCATCGCGGGACGGCTGGAGCTCGCCGAGCGCACGCTCAAGCAGGTCGCCGCTGCAGTCAACATCCAGGGCGACAAGCAGCAGCCCGGCGTCTCTTCCGCCGAATATGCGCGCGTGTTCGAAGGGCTGGTCGATCGCGGCGTGACTGCCGGCGACGTCAATCTGAAGCGGCTGGTCGAGGACCAGTTCGACAAGGTCCAGGCGCTCGGCGACGATCAGGCGATGCACGACATCGTGATCGACCTGCCCGACCTGGAGGCGACCACGGCGTTCGAAGTCGTCGCCAGCCATTGCAAGCTGATGGGCTCGTTCATCTTCGCTTCCGCCTTCGAGGAGCTGAAGGCGTTCCAGGTGGTCGACAAGCTGGTCGAGATGTCGCAGCGCGGCGATCTCGCGCTGGTCAAGGGGCCCGCCGGCACCCAGCTCTACAGCTATTGGCGCGAGGCACCGAACCGGATGAGCGAGAGCGAACGCCAAGGCTTCTACGCGATGATGCTCGGCCTGCCGACCGGCCAGCCCGGCATCAAGGTCAACACCGAGTTCCAGGACCTGTGGCTGCGCTTCGTCTCCTCCGTCTCCACGCTGGTGCGGGAAGCGCGCGTCGACGCGCTGATCCGCGCGGCCACGCCGATGGCCGTCAACCAGCAACAGGTGAAGAAGGCGGCGCGCGACCTGGCCACCAACATGTCGCTGCACGGCTATGGCATGGCCTTCTATGCCGCGGCCGACCTCCAGAAGCAGATCAACGACATGATCGCGCTGCTGCAGGACCGGGAATTGCTCTCGGCCTTCGGCGCGAACGACATGTGGGGCGTGATCGACCAGGTCGCCCAGACCGAACTGGGCGGCGCGCGCAACAGCTCCAAATACCGGATGCTCGCCACTAGCGGCGCGATCATCACCGCATGGATCGCCGGCAATACCGAGCGGCTGCGCGATCCCACCTCGCCGATGGTCGACCTCGGCATCGTCGGCAACCCGCCGACCCGCCCGCGCGGCCAGTCGGCGGTGTCGCATCCCAACGACTATGACCTCGTCAATGCCTGCGAGATGTGGCTCGCGGACTCGGCGATGGACGAGGGCCGCATCGAGCAGATGTCGCAGCCGCGCGAGGCACCCAACATGACGAGCCGGCCGATCCAGATCCCGTCGATCGCGCGCGACCTGCTCGACAGCGCCGGGCTCGGCATGGGCATGGGCTATGACCAGGCGCCGCGGGCGAACGGGCACGCCCCGTCCCGCTACGCCGGCTATTGAGCGCGGGCTGGAGGAGAAGGCCATGGGCTACGAACCACTCAGCACGCAGGTGAAGGGGCGGCTGGTCAGCGCCTCGCGCAAGCTGCGCACCGCCAATCCGATGGGCTTTGTCGGGCGGATGCTGGAGGACAGCTTTCCCCTGCCCCTCGGCGATCCGCGCTATGCCGCCAACGCGCTGGTGCCGGGCGCCGCGCCGATAGAACCGGTGTTCGGATCGAACCAGAGCCGCGCGCTCGCCTTCCATCTCGAGCCGCTCGGCCCCGAGGCATCGGGATGCGAGCGGCGCGACATGGCCAGCCGCGAGATGCGGCGGCTGGTGGGCGACAATTTCGGCCGCGAGGCGCTGTACTGGTTCGACGGCGCGAGCGAGAGCCATCGCAGCCTCACTCGCTCCGGGGGCCTGCGCTACGGCGCATTCTTCGGATCGAGCTTCGACCAGAACGGGCTGGAGAGCGCCACCGTCACCTATGAGGGCGGCGGCAGCAATCCGATGACCGAAGTGAATCCGGCGCTCGCCCGGCTGATCGGCCAGGCGATGGCGGCGATGCCGGGCCTGCGCCCGGTTTTCACCACGCTGGTGGCGGGGCGCGACTATGGCAGCCAATGGATCACCTTCCTGCTCACCAACCGCTTCCGCATCGCCGACATGCGGCCGATGCTGGACGAGCTGGGCCTGGGCGAGCGGCTGGCGAGCATCCTGCAGATCGTCGGCGTCGCGCTGGGCGGCCGGTTCGACGTGCCCGACGGCGCCGCCCTCGTGGCCTTCGGGCGCAGCCCCCAGGGCGTGGAGCTCGACCTGCAGATCATGCTCGATGCGATCCCGGACGTGCCGCCCAATTTCCTCCAGCTGCTGACCATGAACCTGCGCGAGCGGCCGCGCGAGCTGGCGGCGCTGGAGCGCTTCCTCGAGGCATTCACGCCCGCCGACGATATCTGGCCCGGCCGCTTCACCATCCTCGGCATCCGCGTCGGCCCCGGCGGGCCGCCCAGGGTGAAGCTCTATCTGCGCCCGGTGGAGTTCGAGATCACCCCCGCCGCCTCGCTGGTAAGCGCCGCGCCGCCCGTTCCCGTCGCCGCCTGAATCGCGGCCGGCCAGTCAAGGACCGAGAAATGAACGCTCCCGCCCAAATCGCCGCCCCCGGGCCCGTGGCGCCGGCCGAGGGAACGCCGCGGCCCGAAGTGCGCGCCAAGGTGCGCGAGATGCTCGCCGCGACGCCGTCCTTCCACCAGCTGCCCCCCGATACCCAGATGCAGGTGGCGCGCGATACCGCGCTGATCGCCGACGCGCTGGTCGGCAAGGCCGAGGCGGGGGCCCAGTCGGTCACCGCGCAGCCGATGGCGCAAGGGCCGACGGGGCAGGAGCAGTGGGAGTCCGACAAGCAGGCGGTCGACGATATCGGCAAGGAGCAATTCTCCGCCGGCTCGCTGATGGCCGGCGCCCAGGCGGCGGGCGAGTTCATGCGCCAGGTGAACTTCGTCGAATTCGTCTCGGGGCTGATCGACGGCGTGTTCAACTCGATCATCACCTCGAACATCCAGCAGATGGAGGCCTATTCGAAGATGGTCTCCGACGTGTCCAAATCCCTGAACCAGTTCCGGGACGACAACACGACGTCGAACGACGGCAAGGACCAGCTCTGCGAGCAGTTCCCCGATCTGTTCGACATCGGCGCCGACTCCTTTTCCGGTGGAGCGCCCCAGCTGCGCGTCAAGGACGGCGCGGACCTCGATGCCGGGCTGTCGAACGTGCGCGATGCGCTGGGCAGCTATGCCGACAAGGAGATCGACTCGATCGACGTCACCGATCCCGAAGTGCAGGAGACGCTGATCAAGGCCGCGCGCGGCCAGATCGCCACTTCGCGCCAGCAGCTGCTCGCCACCATGGTGATGATGGGCCTGTCGCGGATCGTCGTCACCAACGGCAAGATCCAGGCGAAGATCCTCTACGACTTCAACGCGTCGAGCCAGCGCACGCTTTCGCGCACCGCCATGGCGCGCGACTATGCGCGCGACGCCTCGGGCAACCTTGCGGTCACTACCGACGGCGAAGGCGAAAGCGAGCGCAGCGGCAAGAGCAAGGGAGACTATAACAACAGCTATGAAAGCGGGAAGAGCACCTACACGGGCAATTACGACTCCGATTACTATACCAAGGGCAAGTACAAATATTCGCAGAAGCCGGTGATGACCGCCCAGGCGGTGGCGAGCGACCAGAGCGTCGACCAGATCACCGCCAAGGCCAGCCTGGCCGGCACCGTCGACGTGAATTTCAAGAGCGACTATCTGCCGCTCGAGAAGATGGCGACGCCCGAGATGATCGCGGCGATCCAGATGCGCTCCAAGCCGGTCGATCACAACAAGCCGCAATACACGCCGGGGCCCGCGCCCGCCGCCGCGGCACCCGCGCCGGCACCGGCGCCCGCGCCTGCCTCCGCCCCCGCGCCGGCCCGTGCCTGAACCATGGCCCCGCCGCTCCCTTCCGATCCGCAGCCGCAATCGCCGCCGCTCCATGGCGGGCCGGGCGGCATGACCCCCGCGGCAATCGCGCGGGTGCGCCCCAGGGTCCAGGCGATGCTCACCGGCATCCCCGCCTTTGCGATGCTGGGCGCGGCCGAGCAGACGAAGCTCGCCAACGACATGGTGAAGGTCCTCGCCTATATCGACGATCCCGCCGGCGTGGTGGAGCAGGCGGCGACCGCGCCGGCACGCGGCATGGCGGATGCCAACGAGCAGACCCGGCAGAACCTCTCCAGGTCGCCGGGCTTCGCGGGGAAGGATTTCGTCGCCGGCGCCGCGGCCCAGGGCACGCAGCAATTCACCAACCTCGTCCACAATGTCGATTTCCCCGCGTTCGTCGGCGGGCTGATCAACAATGTCTTCAAGTCGATCGTCGAAACCACGATCGAGCAGATGCGCGCCTATGCCGAACTGATCGCCGCGGTGGCCAAGACCGCCGAGGAATATATGGCCGAGAATATCGGCATGGGGCAGGGCCGCGACTATATGGTCGACCGTTTCCCCGACCTGCTGGCGCTCGATGTCGACGCGGACGGCGGCAAGACGAAGCTGCGCGTCACCGGCGAGGACGAGGAGGCCGCGCTCGGCGAGATCCACGCGACCCTGGGCATGGCGGGGCCCGCCCCCACCGACCTGAGCGAGGAAGAGACGGAGGCCGCGTTCGTCAATGCCGCGCGCATCGTGATGGCCAAGTCGCGCCAGCAGCTGCTCGCTTCGATGGTGATGCTCGGCATAAACCGGATCGTGGTCACCGACGGATCCATCACCGCCAAGGTGAAGTTCGACATGCGCGCCACCGACGAAGCCAAGCGCGACTATCGCGCCGCCGCCTATGACCGCCAGTCGAGCCGCAACCGCAACGTCAGTGCGTTCGGCGGCAGCTTCCTGGGTTTTGGCGGCGGCTCGGTGAACGTCAACGAGCAGTCGCATGTCGCCACCGTCAGCACCAGCGTCGACGAGACCAGCGAGTCCAAGCTCGAGCTTGCGGCCAAGATGCAGGGCGAAGTGCGGGTGAACTTCAAGTCCGACTATCTGCCGCTCGAGAAGATGGCCACGCCCGAGATGATCGGCGCAATCCAGGGCAATTCGATACCGCCCTCGCCGCGCGGCGGCACCCGGCCGGCGGCACCCGGCGCTGCCACGCCCACACCCACGCCCGTGCCGGCGGGGCCTTGAGCGATGCAGCACATGACCAGCCTTGCCCTTGCGCTCGAAGCCCGGCCGCCCCTGCCGCATGGGCTGATCCGCGCCGTCGACGATGCCGAGCGGCTGCTCCTCGCCGTCCATGCGCATGCGACGATGCTCGCCGAGCTGGGCGATATCGAACTGCCGCCCGCCGCGCGTGCCGATGCCATGCAGGTGCGCGCCATCGCCAGCCTCTATCTCGCCTCGACGCTGGAGATGGCGGGCCTGATCCAGGCGGCGGACGACTTCACTCGGCTGATGCGCACCGGCGCGCTCGACGGCGACATCGGCGATGCGGCCCCCGCGATCGAACGCTTCTGGCAGGGCCGGAACCAGCGGCCCAGCGAAGCCGAGCGGCTGTCGCTGTTCGGGCGATTATTCGGTGCGCCGACCGGCCCGGAGGATGCCAGCGCCCGCGCCAATGGCGATTTCGAGGAGCTGCTGCTCAACCTGTGCGATGCGATCATGAAGGCCGCGGACGGCGGCAGCCAGGGACGCGCCCGCCAGGCCGCGATCCAGGTCGCGGAGAATGTCTCCGGCGCGGCGAGCGGCATGGTGCTGATGCTCGCGCGCCAGATCCTCGACACGCTTTCCCAGGCCATCGCCCTCCTCAACAATGCGCAGGTGCGCGCGCTGCTGCATGCCCGTACCCTGTGGGACGCGGTCGGCGCGATCGACCGCAAGTTCCGCCGCACGCCACGGCCGACGCTCACGCTGCTGCGCCGGGGCCGCGCCGGCATGGCCGTGCTCGCCTGGCTCGCCGAGCATGTCGACACGATCGAGACCGCCGGCGGCAATCTGGTCCAGGCCAGCGATCCCGTCGTCGATTCCGCAGTCGACTGGGTCGACGAGACGCTGTCGATCGTGCGCGGGCAGGGCAGCGCCCCCCCGGCGCCCAATCCCCCATCCGCTCCCGGCGGCGCGAGCACCAGCTGGCGCGACCTGGGGAGCTGAGCCGTGGCGGCGGCGCTCGCCACCCCTTCGCCGGCGGTGCGCGGCGCGATCCGCGATTCGCTCACCGCGGCCAGCGGCTTCGACGATCTCGACGCGCGTGACCGCCACGAGATCGCCAATGCGCTGGTGCGGATCGCGCACGCCGCGCAACTGTTCGAGGCCGAAGCGAGGGCCGGCGTCGCGCCGCGGAAACCCGCCGCGCTCGCTGCCGGGATGAACGCCGGCGATCATGTCTCGGGCACCGCCGTCGCGGGCGTCGCGGGCACCACCCATGCCGTCCTGCGCGCGATCAGCTTCCCGCGCTTCGTCGCCGAACTGATCAACGGCATCTTCCGCGCGATGGTCGACACCAACCAGCAGCAGCTCCGGCAATATATCGAACTCGTCCGCGGCGTCTCGCAGTCGCTCGACGGCTTCGCCTCGACCGGCGGATCGAGCGACGATCCCGCCAAGCGCTGGCTCGCCGAGCAATTTCCCCAGAGCTTCCGCATCGAGGAGCCCGAACCGCCCGATCCGCGCGACGTGCCGGACCCCGAGGACGTACCCGATCCGATCCGGCTGATCCCGGCGGGCGCACCGCCGACGATCGATGCCGTGCGCGCGGCGCTCAACCTCGAGCCCGACGCCGCGATCCCCGGCACCGGCGCCCAGGAGCTGATCCCCTTCGTGCGCAGCTCGCTGGCGCGCAACCGCCAGCAGATGCTGGCGACGATGGTGCAGATGGGCATGCAACGCATCGTCATCGATTCCGGCAGGATCGCCGCGTCGATGCGCTTCCATATCGACGCCCAGTCGGCCGCGCGCGAGCAGGAGCATAGCGGCTTCGACACCCGCACCTCGCTCGCCGCCAGCGCATCGGGCGGGTTCGGATTCTGGAGCGCGTCGGCATCGGTCAATTCGACCATCGGCTATGTGCGGACCGACGACGTGACCACCAACGAGAGCACCAACGTCTCGGCCGATCTCGACAGCTCGGTCGAACTGCATTTCCGCACCGACCAGGTGCCGCTCGACCGGATCGCATCGCAGAACACAGTCGAACGGCTGCGGCTGAACACGCTCAACCCCGAGCGCGAGGCACAGATCGCGGCCGAGACCGATCGTGCGCGCATCACCGCTGGCGGGGCCGCGAATCCACCGGCCGCGGCCAGCGGCGGAACGGGCCTGGCGCCGGCGCAGACGGTGACCGCACCGGCCCTGGCGCCCGTCACGCCGCGCGGCGCCGCACCGGCTCCCGCGGCGCCGGCGGCAGGCGCGTCCGGCGGATCCAGCGCCCCGCCACCGGCCGGTGGCGGGGCCGCTGCAAACCCGCCCGCGGCCGCGGCACCCGCGCATTGAGGCGAGGGCCGGGCGGCCGACCCTCCGGCACGAGCGCGAGGGGTTGCCGTCGCGGTTGTTGGCAACGCGCATCGCACCGGCGATCGTCAGACAGCATCGGCCCGGGTTTCTTCATCTGTATTTTCCCGATGCGACGTCGCATAATGGGCCAGACCAAATACTTCGGACATGAAAATCAATGTCCTGCCGATTGCAAGAATTCCTGCGGCGTGGAATTTAGCAGATCATGATTATGACCGGCAGCCATGATGCCTTTCTGGTGATGCTGTCGATTCTGATTGCGATCTTCGCGTCTTTCACTGCGCTCAGCCTGGCGAGCCGCATCCGATCCTCCACGGGCTGGACGCGACGCGTATGGATTTCGGCCGCGGCGGCGGCATTGGGCGGTGGCATCTGGTCGATGCATTTCGTCGCCATGCTGGCCTTCCACATGCCGGGCATGCGGATGAGCTATGACTTCGGGCTCACCTTGCTTTCCCTTGCGCTCGCGCTCGGGTTCACCGGCGTCGGCTTCGCCACCTTGAACTGGCAGTCGGTATCCCAGGGAAGGATCGTCGCCACCGGCCTGCTGATCGGCTCGGGCGTGCTCGCGATGCACTATGTCGGCATGGCCGCCATGCGGATGCCCGCGACGCTCAGCTATGAACCCCTCTGGTTCGGCATCTCGGTTCTGATTGCCCTTGGCGCCGCCACCGCCGCGGTGTGGCTCGCATCCCGCGACCGCAAGATGAGCCATCGCATCGCCGCCGCGATCCTGATGGGGTTCGCCATAGCGGGCATGCACTATTCCGGCATGCGCGGCGCAGTGTTCACGGTGAGCGCGCACGCCGAACTGGGCGACGGGCTGCCGAGCGTCGGGCAAGCCTATCTCGCGGGCGCCATCGCCGCCATCACCGTCCTGATCCTGCTGCTCGCGCTGGGTGCCGCGACGCTGGAACGGCTCTTCCAGGGCTTTTCGAGGCGCGAGGCGCGGAGCGCGCTTCGCCTCGAGATCGCGGACATCCTGCGGGAGCGCGATACCGATGAGGCGCTGCACCAGGTCGCGGCGCTGATGGGGAAGCATTTCGGCGTCGCCCGTACCGGCTATGGGAGGCTGGATCCGGCCGAGAAGCTGTTCGACTATGACGTCTGCTGGACGGATGGAGCCGTGCCGCCGCTCCTCGGCCGGCTGCCGGCCGCCGCTTTCGGGATCAAGATCGTGGCCGCACTCGGCAGGGGCGAGACCGTCGTGATCGACGACCTGCTGGAAGCGGCGCTGAGCGACGAACTGCATACCCGCGACACCGCGCGCAAGGTCGACACGCGCTCGATCCTGGTCGTGCCGTTCCTTCGCGACGGGCGCCTGCGCACCATCGTCTATCTCAACGATCGCCATCCGCGGCGTTGGCGGCAGGACGAGATCGCCTTCATGGAGGAGATTGCCGAACGTACCCGCCTGGTGACGGAGCGTGCCGCGGTCGAGGATCAGCTGCGCGAGCTCAACGCGACTCTCGAGGCGCGTGTCGAGGCCCGTTCGATGGAGCTGCGCCGCGCCCAGGAAGCCTTGCTCCAGAGCCAGAAGATGGAAGCGGTCGGGCAGCTGGTTGCCGGCCTTTCGCACGACTTCAACAATGTGCTGGGTGCGGTAGTGGGCGCCTTCGAGCTGATCCGCCGCCGCATGCATGAGCCCGACAAGGTTCGGCATTTCTCCGAAGCCGGGTTGCAGGCCGCCGAACGGGGCTCGAGGCTCACCGCGCAGCTGCTTGCCTTCTCCCGTTCGCAGGACATCCAGCTGCAACCCATATTGATGCGTGACGTGATCGAAGCGCTGGCCGACCTGCTGCGCCGAACGCTGGGCCCGATGATCGCTCTCGAACTGCGTTTCGATCCCTCGCCGGCACCGGTCATGGCCGATCCGACCCAGGTTGAGATGATGGCGCTCAACCTGGCGATCAATGCGCGCGATGCGATGCCGGACGGTGGGCGGCTGACCATTTCGACCGCGCTGCGCACGATCGCCGGCGATCCCGAGATGCGGGATGGCGACTATGTCGAGATCGCCTTCGCGGACACGGGCACCGGCATGGACGAAATGACGCTGCGGCGGGCGATGGAGCCCTTCTTCACCACCAAGCCGGTAGGGAAGGGCACCGGCCTCGGCCTGGCGCAGATCTATGGCAGCGTGCGTCAGGCGGGCGGCACGGTGCGCATCGACAGCGTGCTCGCGCAGGGAACCGAGGTCCGCGTGCTCCTGCCCTGTACGGATCGCGCACCGATGCCGATCGAACAGGGCGAGCCGGAAGTCGCAGCCGCTCTGGGCAGGAGCGTTCGGATATTGCTGGTGGACGACGATCCGGATCTGCGGGTCGTGTTCGCCGCTGCGCTGGAAGCATCGGGGCATGTCGTGACCAGTGCCGCCGACGGACCCGCCGCCCTGGCCCTGCTCGAGGAGGCGGCGCCGGACGTGCTGCTGCTCGATTTCGCAATGCCCGGAATGAATGGCGCGGAAGTCGCCAGCGAGATCCGCCGCCGCAGGCCGGGGCTTCCGATCGTGTTCGCGAGCGGTTTTCCGGATGTCGGAGCGATCGAGGCGATCCAGGGATCGACGGCGATCCTGCGCAAGCCCTTTCATATGGACGAGCTGCTAAAGGCGCTGGGGGACGCCGTTCGCAGCCGCTGATCCTTGCGCGCCGGCCCGTCCGGACCTCGGGGGTGCGCGCGATGCCCCCTTTGCGCGATCGCGCCGAGCGGCAGGTTCGATCGGGTTGCAACGATCCGGTTGACGCTGGCGCATATGCTCGCTTTCTACTGGGTCGATGCTCGGCAAGATGCTGTTCAAAGGGACCTGGCGCGACTATCAGGCGCGCGTGCTCGCCGAGATGGACCGGCATCTTGCCGACGGGCGGTTGCACATCGTCGCCGCGCCGGGATCCGGCAAGACGGTGCTCGGATTGGAGGCGATGCGGCAGATCGGGCGGCCCGCACTGATCCTGTCTCCCAGCATCACCATCCGCGATCAATGGCGCGAGCGGCTGTTTCCGTGGTTTCTCGACGATCGCCATGGCTGGGATGCTCATATCTCATCCGACATCGAGACGCCCGCGACCATGACGATCGCGACCTATCAGGCGCTCCATGCCATATATGCCATGGGCGAAGATCGGTTCGACGCGCTGATCGTGGCGCTGGAGCGCCAGGGGCCGCTGACGCTGATCGTCGATGAAGCGCATCATCTGCGCCGCGAATGGTGGAGCGCGCTGTTCGCGCTGCGCGACCGGTTGAAGGGAACGGTGCTGATCGCACTTACCGCGACACCGCCCTATGACGCACCGCTTTCCGAATGGAACCGCTATGCGGCGCTTTGCGGGCCGATCGACAGCGAGATCTCGGTGCCTGAGCTGGTCCGCAACGGCGATCTCTGCCCACATCAGGATCATGTTCATTTCTCGGTGCCGAACCAGGACGAACTGACGATATTGCTCGAGCGACGGGCGGCGATCACAGCCCTTGTCGCAGGCCTTCTGGGCGATGCCGAGCTGGTCGCGTGCCTTGCCGCACATCCCTGGCTGGTCGAACCCGAGGCGCACGAGGCAGAGCTGTTCGAGCGGCCGGACCATCTCACCGCGCTGATGATCTTCCTGCAGGCTGCGGGACATGCGATCCCGCGCGCGGCGACCCGGCTGCTCGGCGTAGGCGACGCGGAATTGCCGCCGCTCAGCGCAGCCTGGCTCGAACGGCTGTTCGACGGCCTGCTCAACGAACCGCGTAGCAAGGTTCAGCTCGGCGATGCGCGTTGCGCCGAGCTGCGCCGCGTCCTCAACACGCTGGGTGCGGTGCAGAACGGGCGGGTAACGCTCGACGAGAGCAAGCCGGTCTTCACGGCCATGGCCGGCAGCGTCGCCAAGCTCGGCAGCATCGCCGCCATCGTGCGCGCCGAAGCGGTCGCCATGGGCGATGGGCTCCGCCTCGTCATTCTTTCCGACCGGGTTCGCGCGGATGAATTGCCGCCACGCGCCGATGCGTCCTTCGTTCCGGCGAAGCTGGGCGTCGCTCCGATCTTCGAGACATTGCGTCGCGCAGGCCTGGTGGAGAACGGCCTGGCGGTTCTGACCGGAACGCTGGTCATCCTTCCGATCGCCGCGGACATAGCGCTTGAGGCGGAAGCGACGGCGGCACGCATCGACTTGGCGCGCATCCGCCGACGCGCACTGCCCGGATGCCCCGGCCATGTCGCGCTGGAGTTCGGCGGCGGTGAGACGCAGCCGGCAGTGCTGCTGGTGACGCGCCTGTTCCAGCGCGGCGTGATCCGGGTGCTGATCGGCACCCAGGCATTGCTGGGAGAAGGATGGGACGCACCCGCGATCAACAGCCTGATCCTCGCGAGCAATGCCGGCTCCTATATGCTGTCCAACCAGATGCGGGGGCGTGCGATCCGCATCGATCCCGACCAGCCGGGCAAGGTCGCGGCAATCTGGCACCTCGCGACCGTCGCGCCGCGAGGATCGGGCCAGAATTTCTCGGAAGAGAGCGACATGATCGCGCTGGTGCGCAGGTTCGATGCGTTCGAGGGCATCTCGAACGGGGAGGGCCGCATGATCGAGAACGGGATCGGCCGGCTCGGGCTGGATGCCCTGGATGGGCCGGACCAGCGGAATGCCGCGTCGTTCGCATCCGCCCGCGATCGCGCCCGGGTCGCCGACAAGTGGCGCGTCTCGCTTGGCGATGCGACGTCCCGCAGCCATGTCCGGTGCGTCGCCGAGGCGCGTTACGCGCCGCGCCAACTCGCCTGGGCCGACACCTTGCAGGCGTTGATACTGTCGGGGATCAGCGGCGGCGCCCTCTCCGCCGCCGGGGTCGTGCGCCAGTTTGCGCATCTGGGTGGCGCGGCCACGCTGGCAATGCTCTTCTTCGGCGCGACATTTGTCTATGCCCTGCCCAAGCTCGCGCTTGCGGCACGGCTCTGGCGGCGCAACGGCACATTGGAGCGCAGCCTGGCGCAAGTCGGCAGGGCGCTATGCGCCAGCCTGTGCCATGCCGGCGCCCTGGGGCGCGACGAGACCGATTACGAGATCCTCGTGCGGCGATCGCTGTCCGGGCATTGCGAAGTGATCATCGATGGCGCGACCAGGGCCGAGGAACGCGTTTTCCTCGATGCGCTCGCCGAACTGCTCGGCCCCATTCAGAACCCGCGCTACCTCCTGGTCCGCAGAAGCGCGCTATGGGGCAGATCACGCATGGACTATCATGCGGTCCCCGCATCGCTTGGCGTGCGCAAGGAACTCGCCGAGCATTTTCTGGGCGAATGGCGTCGGCGGGTCGGAAGCTCGCGCCTGCTCTTCGCGCGGACGCAGGAGGGGCGTCGCGCGCTGCTTCGGGCGCGGGTCCAGTCCTTTGCCGGAGGGATGCAGCGCGCCTTCCAACGGCGCTCGGTGTGGATGTAGCGCAGCGGGCTTTCCTGCCGACCTGGATTGGTCCGACATGCCGCGCTAGGGTCCGGAACGACGTAGCAACGAAACAAGGATCATGGCGCGCCTACTCCTCGTCGAAGATGACGCCCCCCTGGGCCGAGGCATGCGGGCCGCGCTGGAAGACGCCGGCCATGCAGTCGATTGGGCCAGGACCGGCGAAGAGGCATTGCTGGCGTGCCGCAGCGAAGCCTATGGCGTCATCCTGCTGGACCTCGGCCTTCCCGACATCGCGGGGCTGGCGGTGCTCCGCGAACTTCGGGACAAGAACCGGCTCGTCCCGGTCATCGTCATCACCGCGCAGGACCGGATCACCCAGCGCGTTGCGGGGCTGGATGCCGGTGCCGACGATTATCTGGTCAAGCCGCTGGATATCGACGAGCTGGCCGCGCGCGTGCGCGCGCAGCTGCGGCGGCGCGACGGACGGGGATCCGATCTTCTCGTCGCGCGCGACGTGGCGCTCGACCTCGGAGGACGCACCGTCCGGCTACGCGACCGGCCGGTCGCGCTGACCGCCAAGGAATTCCGGATAGCCGCGCTCCTCATGCGCCGGGCCGGCCGCTTCGTCAGCAAGGCGGAACTCGAAGCGGCGCTGTACGACCAGGATCAGTATATCGAGAGCAATACGGTGGAGGTGGCCATCTCGGCGCTGCGGCGCAAGCTGGACAAGGACTTCATCGTCACCGCCCGCGGGCTCGGCTACATGGTCGCGAAATGAAGGGGGCGATCGGCAGCTCCCTTACCGGCGCCCTCTATGTCCGCACCCTGCTCCTGGTCGCAGTGACGGGAATGCTGATGGCCGGGGTGCTCTTCGCGATCGTGCGCGCCGATATCAACCAGCGCGCGGACCAGCAGCTGATCACCGCGACCCATGTGCTGCATCTGCTCATGCGCGAGGAATTCACCGCGGAGGACCCCAAGTCGCGGACGAACCACGATACGCCCTATCGGAGGCTGCTCAGCGAAGAGGATCTCAGCGCGTTCCGGGCCTCGGCCGCCTGGCGCCAGTTCGCCGTCTTCCATTTCGGCATTCCGGCGGTGCGGCCGACGCGAAGCGATGTCGAGAAGGGCGTGGCCGCGACGCCCGGATTTCGCACCTTCGACGTCGGCGACGCCAGATGGCGCAGCTATGGCCTGGCGGTTCCGGAGCAACGGCTGCTGATCGTGGTGGCCGAACCGATGCAGGTGCGCGGCGGGCTGATCCTGCGCGTCGGCGAGCAGCTGGCGATACCGATCATGCTTCTGATCCTCGGCAGCGCGGTGCTGCTATGGCTCACCTTGCGGCGCGGGCTGTCGGCGGTGCAGCAGCTCAGCGCGACGCTCGCCAACCGGTCCGCGGCCGAATTGGAGGCGCTCCACCTCCCTGCCATGCCGAGCGACCTGGCGCCGATCATTGCCGCGCTGAACGGCCTGCTCGAACGGGTGCGGGCCGCGATCGAGCATGAACAGGCCTTTGCCGATCAGGCCGCGCATCAGTTGCGCACGCCGCTTGCCGCGCTGAAGGTACGGGCGCAACTGCTGCTGCGGCGGGCGCCGCCCGAATCCGAGGAGCATGCGGCGCTTTCCGATCTGCTGGAAAGCGTGGATCGCGGCAGCGACACGATCACCCAGATGCTGCAGCTCGCCCGGCTCGACGCGGCGACGCTCACGCGCGAACGGGTCGATCTGCGCGAACTGGCGGGCGAAGTCATCGCGGATCGCGCACTGTTCGCGGCGCGGGCCGGTGCCGATTTCTCGCTGACGGCCCCCGCAGTGGCAATCGCCTCGACCGACCCGACGCCGTTGCGGGTGGCACTGGCGACGATCATCGACAATGCCGTGGAGCATGCGGCAAGCGGCGGGACGATCGATGTCGAGATCCGCTCCGTTGGCGGGAGGACGGCGCTGGTCGTGCGCGATCGCGGCCCGGGCATGGATCCCGAACGCCTGTCGGGAGCGGCGGGCCGGGACGGCGATTCCCGCCCCGGCGGGGGGCTGGGCCTGGCAATCGCCCGGCGGGCGGTGACGGTGCTGGGCGGCGAACTGCTGCTCGAGAACCGGGACGACGGCCCGGGGCTGCGGGCGACGATTTTCCTGCCGGATTGACCGCCGCCTTCAGTTTCGCATCAGCTTCGCGATCTATCGGCGGCGCTTCTCCTGCCGTTCGAGGTTGCCTTGACCGAAACCGTCCCGCCCGCGCCATCGCCGGAAGCGCTGCCCCGCAGGCGGCAGATCGCCTATGTGCTGGCCGGCGCGGCGATCCTGCTGGCCGCGATCGTGCTGGCGTCGCTGCTGCACCGGCAGGATCCCGATCCGGCGGAGACACCGGGCGAACCGGGGATATTCCAGGCGACCCCGGATCAATATGCCGCCATGGAGATCCGCGCGGTGGGAACGGCGGCGGATGGCGCGACTGTGCGCGCGACCGGCACCATCTCGGTCGATGAAGACCGTTCCACGCCGGTGCTGCCGCCGCTGACCGGCCAGGTGACTCGCGTGTTCGTCGAAGCCGGGCAACGCGTCGCCCATGGCCAGCCGCTGTTCGAAATCCGATCGACCGAGCGGGCGCAGGGCGCCAACAGCCTGGTCGCGGCCGCCGCCCAGCGCGACACCGCGCGCGCCCAGCTCGGCATCGCCCAGGGCAATGCCCAGCGCGAGGAACTGATCTACCGGAATGGCGGCGGCGCGCTGCGCGACTATCAGCAGGCGAAGAGCGAGCTGGTCGCCGCGCAGGCGGCGATGCGCACCGCCGATGCCGCCTATGTCGTGGCGCGCAACCAGATCGCGATCCAGGGCGGCACGGCGGGGGACATCGCGCGTATCGCCCGGGGCGGGCTGGCCGGAAATGCGATCGTGCGCGCGCCGATCGGCGGGATCGTCGCCAATCGCGCGATCAGCGCCGGCCAGTATCTCGGCGCGGCTTCGGAGGGGCCGGCGCTGGTGATCACCGATCCCGCCTCCGTATGGCTGGTGGCGCAAGTTGCCGAGAGCGATGCGAGCCGGGTCCGCGTCGGCGATCAGGTGACGGTGACGACCCCGGCCGCTCCGGGCCGGCACTTCACCGCGCAGGTGCGGATGATCGGGTCCGCGCTCGATCCGAATACCCATCGCCTGCCGGTCCGCGCCGTCATCGCCAATCCCGACGGCGTGCTCAAGCCCCAGATGTTCGCAAGCTTCGCCATCGCCGCACCGGCAAGGGCCGCGCCCGGCACCGCGCTCGTCGTCCCCGCGGAAGCCGTCATCCGCGAAGGCGACAATGCCCGCGTCTGGGTCGCCCAGCCCGGCCGACGCCTCGTCGCCCGCAACGTGGCCGTGGCGGAGGGCCCGGGCGACGGCACGATCCGGATCACCGCGGGGCTCCGCCCCGGCGAGCGGATCGTCACCAAGGGCGCCATCTTCGTCAACGAAGCCGGCATTCCGGGCTGATCGCGATGAACCGCCTGGTCGCCTTCGCGCTGCATCAGCGCGTGCTCATGGTCCTGCTGCTCGTCGCGATGATCGCCACGGGCGGCTTCGCCTTCCTCAGGCTCAATATCGAAGCCTATCCCGATCCGGTGCCCCCCGCGGTAGAGATCGTCACGCAGAATCCCGGCATCTCGGGCGAGGAGATCGAGCGCAACATCACGATCCCGATCGAAGTGGCGATGGCGGGCATCCCGCACATCACGTCGGTCCGCACCATCTCGTTGTTCGGCCTGAGCGACGTGAAGATCCAGTTCAGCTACGACTATACGTTCGAGCAGGCGCAGCAGCAGGTGATCAACCGGCTGAACCAGATCGACGGGCTCCCGGCCGGCGTACAGCCCGGCATTTCGCCGGTCAGCCCGATCGGCGAAATCTATCGCTACCGCGTCGTCGGGCCGCCGGGCTATTCGGTGATGGACCTGAAGACGATCCAGGACTGGGTGGTCGAGCGCCGGATCAAGGCGGTGCCGGGCGTGATCGACGTGACCGGCTGGGGCGGCAAGACGCGCACCTACGAAGTCGTCATCGACAACGACAAGCTGGTCGCCGAAGGCGTCACCGCCGCCAACGTGATCGACGCGCTCGGCAAGAGCAACGCGAATGTCGGCGGGCAGACGGTGACGTTCGGGCCGCAGAACGCGATCGTGCGCGGCGTCGCGCTGATCCACTCGGTCGACGACATCAACCGGGTGCTGGTCGGCACGCATGGCAGCGCGCCGGTCAGGCTGGGCGACGTGGCGACCGTCAAGGTCGGCAACCAGCCGCGGCTCGGCATCGCCGGGCAGGACCGGGACGACGACATCGTCCAGGGCACCGTGCTGATGTATCGCGGCGCGCAGTCGAGCCCGACGATCAAGGCGGTCGAGAACGCGGTCCAGGACATCAACGCGTCCGGCATCCTGCCGCCCGGCGTCAAGCTCGAGCGGATCTACGACCGGTCCGGCCTGATCGCGCTGACGACCAGCACCGTCATCCGCAACATGATCGAGGGCATCCTCCTCATCTTCCTTCTGCAATGGCTGTTCCTGGGGAATCTGCGCTCGGCGCTGATCGTGGCGACGACGATTCCCTTCGCGCTCTGCTTCGCGGTGCTGATCCTCACCGTCCAGGGCGAGTCGGCGAACCTGTTGTCGGTCGGCGCGCTCGATTTCGGGCTGATCGTCGACGCGACCGTGATCATGGTCGAGAACATCTATCGCCACCTGGTCGAGCGCAGCCATGCCGTCGCGCGGGGCAACGGGCATTATACGCCCGGCAACCGGCTGTCCGCGATCCTGAACGGCGCGGGCGAAGTCAATCGCGGCATCTTCTTCGCCGCCGCGATCATCATCGCCAGCTTCATCCCGCTGTTCACGCTCTCCGGCGTCGAGGGCCATATCTTCGGGCCCATGGCGAAGACCTATGCCTATGCCATCGCCGGCGGGCTGATCGCCACCTTCACGGTCTCGCCGGTGCTTGCCGCGCTGCTGCTCCCCGACCGGCTGAGCGAAGTCGAGACCTGGATCGTGCGCAAGCTGCGCGGCATCTACGAGCCGGCGGTGCGCTTCGCGATCGCCAATCGGGTGCTGACGCTCGGCGGCGCCGGTGCGCTGGTGATCGCGGCCGGCGCCACCACCTTCACGCTCGGCGTCGAGTTCCTCCCCAAGCTGGAGGAAGGCAACATGTGGATACGCGCCACCATGCCGGCCTCGGTCTCGCTCGAGGAGGGGCAGAAGGTGGTCAACGAGGCGCGCCGGATCATCCGCTCCTATCCCGAAGTGCAGACCGTGGTGTCGCAGCATGGCCGCCCCGACGACGGCACCGACGCGACCGGCTTCTTCAACGCCGAATTCTTCACGCCGCTGAAGCCGAGCGACCAATGGCCGCACGGGATGACCAAGGCCAAGCTGACCGCCGATATGCAGAAACGGCTGAGCGATCGCTTCCCCGGCGTCGAGTTCGCCTTCTCGCAATATATCCAGGACAATGTCGAGGAGGCCGCCTCGGGCGTGAAGGGAGCGAACTCGATCAAGCTGTTCGGCCCCGATCTCGCGACGCTGGAAAGGACGGGCAAGCAGATCGAGGCAGTGATGGCCAAGGTGCCGGGCATCGCCGATCTCGGCATGTTCGAGCTGCTCGGCCAGCCGACCGTCCAGGTGGTGCCCGACCGCGACAGGGCGGCGCGCTACGGCCTGACCCCGGAGGACATCAACCAGGTGGTCCGCGCCGCGATCGGCGGCGAGGAGGCCGGCGACCTGTACGAGCGCGCCACCGACCGGCACTTCCCGATCGTCGTGCGCCTGCAGCCCGGGCAGCGCGACAGCCTGGAGAGCATCCGCCGGATCACCGTCGGCGCGCCGGGCGCCAATGGCGCGGTGGTGCAGGTGCCGCTTTCGGAAGTCGCCGAAGTGAAGCTGACCACCGGCCCCTCCTTCGTCTATCGCGAGCATCAGGAACGCTATGTTCCGATCAAGTTCGCAGTGCGCGGGCGCGACCTGGGCGGCGCGGTGAGCGAGGCGCAGCAGGCCGTGGCCCAGCAGGTCAAGCTCCCGCCCGGCTATCATCTCGAATGGGCCGGCGAGCTCGGCAATCTCGAGAATGCGGTATCGCGGCTGAAGCTGGTGGTGCCGATCAGCCTCGGGCTCATCCTGCTGCTGCTCTTCCTGAACTTCGGCTCGGCGATCGACATGCTGCTCGCCGCCTCGGTGATGCCGATGGCGCTGATCGGCGGGGTGCTGGCCCTGGTACTGACCGGCACGGCGTTCAGCATCTCCGCCGCGATCGGCTTCGTCGCGCTGCTCGGCGTCTCGGTGATGGACGGGATCATCGTCCTGACTGCCTTCAACCAGGCGATCGACGAAGGCATGGCGCGCGCGCAGGCGCTGGCGCGGGCATGCAGCCAGAGCCTGCGGCCGGTGGTCATGACCTGCCTGGTCGCCGCGATCGGCCTGGTTCCGGCCGCCTTTTCCAGCGGCATCGGCAGCCAGGTGCAGAAGCCGCTGGCGATCGTGGTGGTCGGCGGGATGATTCTCGCGCCGCTGCTGATCCTGCTGGTGCTGCCCGTGCTGGTCGACCTGTTCTCGCGGCACAAGCCCATCCTCGTCGGCGAAGGGGAGGCATCCGCGTGAAGCCGTATCCCGCAATGGTGGCCGTCGCCCTGCTGTCGGGCTGTACCGTCGGCCCGTCCTTCACGCCGCCTGCGGCACCGTCCAGCTCGGCCTATACCCCCGTCGCGCCGCCCGCGGAGATTCCCGCGACGGCAAGCACGCCCGGCGAGGCGCTGGCGATGGGTGCGGAGCTGCCGGCGCGCTGGTGGACGCAATTCGGCAATCCGGCGCTGAACCGCCTGGTCGACATGGCGCTCGCGGCGAACACCGATGTGGCGATCGCCGACGCCAACCTGCGCCAGGCGCGCGCGCAGGCGGCGGCGGCCGCGGGAAGCCGCCTGCCCGAGGCCGATATCGGCTATCAGGCATCGCGCACCCGGGCATCGGAGTCGCTCTCCGATCCGCTGTCGGAGCCTGGCGTCTTCCTCTACGGCCTGCACACCACGACGTTGAACATTTCCTATCCGCTCGACCTGTTCGGCGGGGCGAGGCGGCGGGTCGAATCCGCCCGCGCGACGGCCGAGGCCTCCGCCTTCCGGCTCGAAGCCGCCCGGGCGGCCGTGGCGGCCAACACCGTCCTCGCCGCGATCGAGGAAGCGGCGCTGCGCGAGAAGATCGCGGCCACCGAGGCGAGCATCAAGGCCAGTCGCGAGGTGCTGGCCCTGCTGCGCGTCCAGCAGGATGCCGGCGCCATCGGAAAGGCGGATGTCGCGGCCCAGGTCGCGGTGCTGGCCCAAGCGGAAGGTGCGCTGCCGGCGCTGATCAAGGCACTGGGCCATCAGCGCTCGGCACTGTCGATCCTGCTCGGGCGCGAGCCTGCCGAGCCGCTTCCGGCGACGCCCGATCTCGACACGCTGGCGCTGCCCGCGACGCTGCCCGTTTCCCTGCCGTCCCTATTGGTCCGCCAGCGCCCCGACGTGCGTGCCGCCGAGGCATCCCTGCATGCGGCAAGCGCCGATGTCGGCGTCGCCATCGCGGCTCGCCTGCCGTCGATCAGCCTGAGCGCGTCGGCGGGCGGCCAGGCCTCGCGCTTCGGCGACATGTTCAGGGGCGGCAACCCGTTCTGGTCCCTGATCGGCGGCATCACCCAGCCCCTTTTCCATGGCGGCGCGCTTCGCCAGCAGCAAAGGGCGGCCGAGGCCGCGCTCGACGGGGCCAAGGCGCAATATCGTGCCGCGGTCCTTGGCGCATTCGGTGACGTGGCCGATGCCCTGACCGCGCTGCATGCCGATGCGGCAGCCCTGGCCGCGGCCGAGAAGGCGGATGGGGCGGCGGCCGAGAATCTCGGATATCTCGCCTATCAACTCCGCCTTGGACAGGTCGGCACGCTCGCTCTCCTGAATGCGACCGCGACCCGGAGCCAGACCGCGATCGCCCTTGTCGACGCCCGCGCTACCCGGTTCGGCGACGTGGCGGCGCTGTACCTCGCACTCGGCGGCAGCACGCAGGACGCGCGATAGGAGGAGGATGCAATGGGCGGCGTGATCGGCGCAATAGGCGCGAAGTTCGTGATCGCGGCGACGGGATTGCTGGTCTCGGCCTCGATCGAGGGACATCGGCTGCAAGCCAGGATCGACCCGGGTTCCGAATCCTCAACCGTAAGCGCGCGCATCGCGGACCAGGTCGACGGGCGTGGCGCACCCCATGGCGCCGGCAGCATGTTGCGGCGCGGCCGCCCGATGACGATCGCGATGTCGGGCGGGACCTTTCCCGTCGAAGCCCTGGCCGTCGCGCCTTCGCGACCGGAAGCGGGAGGCGATTTCCGCATCGGCCGCGACATTCTCGAAGGCCATGTCTTTGATCTGGATTTCCGAAGCCGCCAGATCCGGATGGTGCTGCCCTATGAATATGCGCGCGCGACCCGGCGCCTGATCGCGGTCGACTTGACGCCCGGCCCGGATGGAAGCTGGACCTTCCCGGCCAGCGTCGGCGGAAAGCCGGTTGCCGCGACGCTGCGACTGTCCGATCCGCGCGGCGCGACGATCGGCCTTCCGTCATCGGCGAACGGCGGCGCCCCCCTTGTCCTTGCCGTGGGTACGACGACCCTTTCGATCTCCGACGTGGTGCGCGCGGCCCCGGCAGATGCGCGCGCCCCGGTCGTCCTCGGCCTCGGGGCCTTTGATGGCCGTCGCGTCATGCTCGATCTGCCGCATCGACTATTCTGGATCGACCCGCGCGGCTCCCGCGCGGGAGGAGAGACCGGCCGCAGCCACCGGATACGAAACGGCGCCTGATTCGACCTGGCCGATCTAGAGAGAGTCCATCGTGGCGCGAAACGCCGGGACGACCCAGTCGCGGAAGCGAGCGACCTTGCGGGCATGCCTGCGGTTTTCCGCATAGGCGAGCCAATAGGCAGTGCCCTCATCGGCCACATGGGTGAAGGGACGCACGAGGCGACCGCTCGCGAGTTCGGAACTCCAGAGCATCGGGGTCATCAGCGCAAGTCCATGCCCCGCCATTGCCGCCTGGCCTTCGCTTGCCTGCGAGTCCATGCGAATCCCGCCGCGCCTGGCATCGTCCATGTCCTCCACCCCGGCACTCCGGAACCATATCGGCCACCATCGATCCTGCGGGCTGATCCTCCGCATGTCCCGCGCCTCGCGGACGTCCAGCGGCAAGGGGCGCCCCTCGAGTAGCGCCGGGCTGCACATCGGCGTGAAGGACACCATGGCCAGATGCTCGGCCTTCAGGCCCGGCCAGTCGCCGCGGCCGGTGCGTATCGCAACATCGATGCGGGCTTCCGCGAGGTCGATCACCGCGCTGCCGACTTCGAGCTCGATCTCGATATCCGGATGCGCAGCTTGGAAGGAGCCGATGTTCCGCGCGAGCCAGTTGTTCGCGACGCTCGCCGTCGTGGCAATGCGCAGCACCGTCTCGCTCTCGCCGGTCAGTTCGTCGAACGCCATCTCGATCTCGTCGAAGGCGGTCGCCAGCCGCGCTGCGACGCGAGCACCGCCGGCGGTCAGCTCGGCGCGCCTTCCCCGGCGAAAGAAAAGCGGTTCGCCGACCCGCTCCTCGAGTATCCTGATCTGATAGCTGATGGCGGCCTGGGTCATCCCCAGTTCGGCCGCCGCCGCCGTGAAGGTGCCGTTGCGCGCGACTGCTTCAAAGGCCCGGACTGCAGGAAGCGGTGGTAGCCGTCGCATGGCGCTTGATAAAGCCTCTTGATAAGGCAAGTCGATCCTTTTGTTGGAAGCCGCCGCCGAAGATCCGCATCTCCCTCCCGGTCGTACGAGGCCAGGAGGCAGCCATGATCGATGAGATGTATGATCGCGCTTGGGTTGAGCATCGCGGACGCTTCGGCAAGGACGTGCAGGCCCTGCTCCGAAAGGTCGGGGGAGCGTTGAAGCGCGTCCTCGCGCCCGGCCGGCGGCCGGCGGGGCGGCGTTCCGGGCGCTAGAACCGCTTGGCCATGCTGAACCCGAAGATGCGCGGGTCGAGCGTGAAGACATTGGTGGTCAGGCCGCTGTCGTCGGAATTGATGAACGCGCCGGTGATCGGGGTCTTGTTGAAGACGTTCTTGACGTAGAACTGGAATGCGAGGCCGGAAGCCGGGCGCTCGACGGTGAGCGCGAGGTTGACATTGTCCCACCCGCGCAGGCGATCGTTGACGGCGTTATAGACCCGCGCCCAGCTTGCCCCCTGCGCATAGTAATCGGCGCGAAGCGTTGCCTTCCAGGCATCGATCGGAAGCGCGTACTGCCCGCCAAGGTTGAACGTCCAGTGCGGCGCATTGGGCAATTCCCTGCCCGAAAGATCGGCGTAGAAACCGCGCCCCTGATTCTGGCCGACATCGGCATAGGTAAGCGGGTCGTAGGTGACGCCGTACAGGACGGATCCCGCGCTTCCGGGCGTGAAGGTGCCCGCGGCGAGGTTGTTGGTGTACGGGCAGAATCCGGTGATCCGCGTGTCGGATATGGAAGCGAAGCGGCGCGGATTGGCGGCCGTTACGGCAAGGTATTTCTCGACGAGCGCCTTGGGCGCGATGCAGTTGGACGCGGTCTGGATCCATGGCTTGACCAGAATCCAGTCGTCATGCCCCTGCGTGCGATTCATAACGTCGATCGAGCGCATGCCGCTGCCGATGCGGGTCTTCAGCAGGCCGAAATTGGCGTTGAAGCTCAGCCGCGATGTGGGCCGCCAGATCGATTCCAGTTCGAGGCCGTAGCTGGTTGCGTTGAAATTCTCGTTCTTGGTCGCGCGATCGATGATCTGGGAGACCTGATAGTCCTTGTAGTCGTAATAGAATGCGGTGGCGTTGAGGCTCAGCCTGCCGCCGGCAAGGTTGTTCTTCGTGCCGATTTCGAACGCGTTGATATATTCCGGCCGGAAGCGAGGGTCGGTTTGGAAAAAGCCGATATTGGCGGGATCGGAACCGATGCCGGGCGAATTGGTGCCGCCGGCCTTGTACCCTCTCGCATAGGAAGCATAGAGCAGGGTGTCGTCGGTGAACGATAGACGCGGCTTCCAATCGACCACGAAGCGCCCGGTGACCGCTCCCCATTTCTGCCTGATATCGGGAGAGGCCGGATAGCCGCTGTTGACATAGCCTCCGCCCAGGGGCCCGGGCGTCAGCAGCAACTGCGTGGCATAGGGCGTGGTAGTCTTGATGTCGCGGGTATAGCGCAGCCCGGCGGTGATCTTCAGGCGATCGGCCGCCTTCCAATAGAGTTCTCCGAACCCTGCCCAGGACTGCGTATGCGCGACATTGCGGCTTCGGAAATAATTATGCCCATTTCCGTCGATGCTTCCGATGGGGTTGGGATCGATATACATGCACGAGTAACCAGCACCGACATAGGGAAGCGTGGTCACATTCTGCGGACATGAATCCACCGGCCTCGACCCGGCCGTGCCGGATTTGTTGAACAATATCGTCCCGACTAGCGAGAACGTATTATTGAATACGTAATAATCTTCATCGATCTTGAAATCCAGATAATTGGCCCCAAGGTTGAAATTTATCGGGCCGTCGAATGAGGATTGCAGGCGAAACTCCTGAGACCATTGGCTGCTTGTGGATCGATTGAGATCGACGGCCAGATACCCTTTCGAGCATCCAAGCTGCGGGTCGCACCAGACGCCGTCCGGTAGAAGATTATAGGCAGGTATCCGTACGTTATTGGAATCGGCATAGGTTATGCCGTTCGCTGGGTCCGTATTGGTGAAGATCGGCTGCGAGGGAAACCGGCTGTAATCTTGCGTCGAATAATATTCGTCGCGAGACCATCCCGCCTGGGACACGAACCGCAATCCATCGTTCAACTTGAATTCGAGATTGAATTGCGCGACGTCGTTCGTCGCGCGGAACACCGGATCATAGGTTGTGCCGATCACGCGCAGGTCACGCGATTGCACCACGCCGGCAAAGGGATCGGTGGCGAATGGAATGGCGAAGACCCCGGTACCCGTATTGCCCTGGAATCCCACCGCTCCGGACACGCTCGAGCTCGCCGCCGCCACATTGGGCAGGCTGGCTCCATTGGGCACCCCGAACGCGGCGTCGTCATAGAGCGAGCCTGGCTTGCAGCCCTGGCTGAAATATCCGCGATTCTGCGGATAGATCGAAATGCCGTCCAGATTGGCGGGGCTGGGATCGCTGTGGCAAAGCTGCTTCCCCGTCCGCGATCGATCATCGTCCTCGTGGAAATGCTCCCAGACCAGGCTGGCGGTGAAGCGGGAGGACGGCTTCCACAGGATCGATCCGCGCGCGCCCCACAAATCTCGGCCGTTGACGCCGCGTTGCGTCACCATGTTGTAGTCATAGCCATCGCGAGAGGTCCACGCCCCCGCCACGCGCACCGCCAAGGCATCGGTCAGGGGCAGATTGAGCATTCCGCTTGCCCGCATCGCCGAATAATTGCCCGTCTCGAGCTTGAGCGATCCCGCCATCTGGCCGGGATCCGCGAGGATCGGAATCATGTTGACCACGCCGGCAGTGGCGTTGCGGCCATATAGCGTACCCTGGGGGCCGCGCAGCACCTCGACCCGTTCGACGTCGAAATACTCCTGCTCGAACAGGCGATTGCGAATGAGCGGCATCGCGTTGAAGCTGATTGCGACCGCCGGATCGGTCGTCACCGACAGCGCCTGCGTACCGATCCCGCGGATCTGGAAGTTGTAGCTGGCGAAATTGGTCTTGGAGAAGCTGACATTCGGCGTTCCGCGCAGCAGCTCCGATCCGCCTTCAATCTTCTGGTCGTCCAGGGATTTGGCCGTGAAGACCGAAATGGCGATCGGGACGTCCTGCATCTTCTCGCGCACTTTCTGCGCGGTCACGATGATGTCCGCTTCGGCCGCCTGATCCTGCGCGCCGCCGCTGCCATCGATGCCGATGCTGGATTGCTGCACGGGCTCGATGATGATCGCTCCCGAAGATGTCGTGCGGGCGCGCAGGCCGGATCCGGTCAACAGCCGCTCGAGCACCTCGGTGATGGAATAGCTTCCCCGCACCGCAGGCGCCCTGCGCGACCGGACGAGGTCCGCATTGAATTCGATCTCGCGGTGGCTCTGGATCGCCGCCCGGTTCAGGGCCGCGCCCAGATCCTGCGCGGGAATGTCGAAGCTTGTCCTGGGATTGCCCTGCGCCGCCGCCGGCATCGAAATCCATAGTGAAGCGCAGCCGGCAAGTGCCGCGATTCTCACGCGCAGCCCGAAGCGACGTGCCATCGATATCCTCCCCTATATGGGCGCCGTTATCGGCTGCCAATTTCAGGGACGCAGGCAATTCGAGAACCCGTAACCGCGTCGTGACTTTATTCCGAAGGGCCGATCGTGCGGCCGCGGCGCTCATTCCGGGCTGGGCAGGAGGAGCGGATTGCCGCGCGCATCATGCGCCACGCGCAAATGAAAGACTTCCGCCATCGACTCTGCGAAATGCTGGGAGTCGCCGGTCTTGAAGACACCGCTGACCCTGAGGTTCGCGATGTCCCCGCCGCCCAGGCCGATGGGGCGCGCGGTATAGCGGTTCATTTCGGCAACCGCCCGTCCGAGCGGCATATCGTTGAACGACAAGGTCCCCGACACCCAACTGGCCGCGCCCTCCGCTTCGGACGCGGATAGCCGCAGCGCACCGGGCCTGGCGGAATCGAAGAGTTCGCCGGCGCGCATGGTGATTTCGCCCGTCCGGCGATCCGGCATGGCCGACCCGGCGAAGTCGAGCCCCGCGACGCGGACCACGCCTTCGATGAGCGCGACGCTTGTCTTCGGGGAGCGACCATGGCCTTCCACCCGAACGTTGAACCGCGTGCCCACCGCCGTCACCCGCTGGCTGCCGGCATAGACCTGGAACGGTGCCGGCTGATGCTTGGCGACGACGAACAGGGCCTGGCCCTTCAGCAGCCGGATTCCCCGCTCCTTGTCGGTATAGGCGATGCGCATCGCGCTGTCCGTATCCAGCACCGCCACCGAACCATCGGGCAGAGTCACTTCGGCGCGGCCGCCGATAGTGGTTCGATAGAGCGCGCGCGCCGGGCCGGCGGCGGCAATGCCGTTGCGATGCACCGGCCCCGGATAGACTTCGCGGAAGACGAGTATCGACGTCAGGACGACGACCAGCAATCCGGCCACCGCCGCCATCATGCGGGATAGCGGCCAGCGGCGCTCCGGCCGAGCCGCCAGGGCCCGGGATCGCATCGCCAGAAACTCCCTGTCGGCGGCATTGTCGGCCACCGTCCGCAAGGCCGTGGCCACGTCATCCCAGGCGGCCTGGTGGCGCGGGTCGGCCGCGAGCCAGGTCTCCAGGCGCGCGCGGTCAGCGTGCCCCAGCGCGACCGCCTCGCTTTGCAGGAACCATTTGGCCGCCACTTCGTGCGGCGACATCGCGGGGATTCCGGAAGGGGCAGCGGGATTGGTCATGACCGTCGCCCCGCCCTTTCGCCAAGATACGCGACCGCCCTGTGCAAATGCTTTTCGACCGTGTTGAGCGAAACGCCGAGCCGGCGCGCGATCTCGGCCTGTTTCATTTGCTCGAGCCGGGCCAGGATGAAAATGGTGCGCGTGCGCTCGGGCAGTTCCTTCAGCGCCACCACGACGGCGCGCAGCGCCTCGCGTCCCGCGCAGATGGTTTCCGGATCGAGGTCGAGCGGCGCGTGGAGCACGTCGTCGAACAACTCGTGCCGATCGTTCGCGCGCACCGTGGCACGGCGATGCAGGTCGGTCGCCACATTGGCCGCCGTCGCGAAGATATAGCTTTCGGGCTGATGGACGTCGTCCGCGAGCGCCTTGCGCTGGCTCAACCGGACGAAGACTTCCTGCACGGCGTCTTCCGCGTCGAGCGGCGCCACGCCCCGGCGCTGGAAATAGCGCAGCAACGTGGATCGATACCGCCGCGCGAGATCGTCGACCACATGGCGATCGACATCCAGATTCCGGATCGGACTCTTGCCCTTCATTGGCCGGTGGTCGACATTTCGGGTGCCCCGATATCGGAAGATCCTATCTCAGGGACGTTCGCCCGCGCAAATACCGTAATGCCGGTCGTCAAATGCCGGATCGGCCCCATCGAAGGAACCGGAGCCGGACGGGATCGATACCGGGCGCGGGCCTGGTCAATCCCCGGTGCCGCCCTCGTCGCGCGCCTGCCCGGCCGCCATCGCAAGTCCGAGCGCCGCCACGGCCTCGCGGATGTCCGCCGCTGTCGAGGGGATCGCCGCGGCCATGCTGAAACAGCCATGGATGTTGCCGCGCGCTTCCCGATACGTGACCGGTACGCCGGCCGCGATCAGCGCCCCGGCATAGATCCGGCCTTCGTCCCGCAGCGGATCGAGCCCGGCCGTCACCAGCACGGTCGGCGGCATGCCCGTCGGATCGGCGTGCAGCAGATCGAAGCGCGGATCGCCGGCCGGCGCCGCATATTGCTTGAAGAACCAGTCTATGCTGGCGCTTGTCAGCAGAAACCCCTCCGCGAATTCCGCGCGCGACCGGGTGCCGCCCGCGCTGTCGACGCACGGATAGGCCAGGAACTGCGCCGAGACCGGCACGGCAGCCGGCGCGTCGCGCAGGGCCCTTGCGGTAACCGCCGCGAGATTGGCGCCCGCGCTGTCGCCGGCGAGGACGAGCGATGCAATCCCGCGGTCGAGGGCATCTTCCGCATGCTCGGCGAGCCACCGTGCCGCCGCTTCGGCGTCATCGGGGGCCGCGGGCCATGGGTGCTCCGGAGCGAGGCGATACTCGACCGATACCAGCGGCAGGTCCAGTTGCTCCGCAAGCGCGATGCAGAGCGCATGATGCGTGTCGAGATCGCCGAGCACGAAGCCGCCGCCATGGTAATAGATCACCAGGGGCCCCGGCGCCCGCTCCGCCCGGCGATCATAGAAACGCATCCGGAGCGACCGTCCGTCGAAACCGGCCTCGAGATCCCGCAACACCGCAAGATCGTGCACGACGGAAGGCGCCGTCGCCCTGACCTGGTTCATGATCGCGCGTACCTGCTCGGCCGGGAAATCCTCCATGCGCGCGAGCAGCGACGCGTTCCAGAAATCCAGAAAGGCCCGCGCATCCGGGCGTATGACGGGTTCAGTCACGATCATTTCCTCCACCCGAAACTGTCGACAGGCCGACGATCAGAAATTGCGCCCCACCACCAGGCCGAACGTGCGGGGCTGGGAAATCGTGACCGCGACCGGAGTGCCCGGCACATATTGGTTGAAGACGGTGCTCGCCGAAACCTCGCCGCGCCTGTCGAAGACATTCTTGACATAGGGCCCGATTTCCCAGCCGCTCGCCGTCCGCAGCGACAGCGTCGCATCGACGACGGAATAGGCGGCAAGCTTGTAGAGCGGCGCGATCGCGCTCCCCGCATACCCTGCCGTGCGCTCGCCGATATGCCGGATTCCGAGATTGAACGTGCCGCTCCACCGGTCGCCGAGATCGAAGTCGTAATTGCCGGCAAGGGCGATGGAGACCCTTGGCGAAAGCGGGATGCGCGCACCGGCATGGTTGACGCCGAGCGCCGGCGCGGCGGTCGTCAGCTTCGCATCGGTATAGGCCCCGGAGAGCAACAGGCTGACTCCGGGAACGACTCGGTAGGACAGCGCGGATTCGACGCCGTTGATGCGGGCATTGCCGGCGTTGACCAGCTGGTTGATGCCGCCCACGTTCCTGACCTGCTGGATGTTCGTCCAGTCGATATGATAGCCGCTGATATTGAAGAAGCCGCGCCCGCCGCCGAAACCGTGCTTCAGGCCGAGCTCGTAGTTCCACAGCGTGTCGGCCTCGAAGCGATCGCTTCCGGTGCCGACGCCGTTGATCACGAGATTGGGACCTCCGGGGCGATATCCGCTGGCGATCCGTCCATAGACCAGCGTTCGCGCGGTCGGCCGATAGCGCAGGTTGAACAGATAGGTTCGGACGCTCTCGTTCGATTCTCCGGTGCTGGTGACCGGCGTCGTCGGTGCGCGCGAATTGACCAGCAGGCCGACGCCATTGGTGGTGAAGACCTGATCGTTCCAGCTTTGGCGAACGCCGATCGTGGCATCGATGGTCGAGGTGAAATAGACGGTTCCATTGGCAAACAGCGCAAATTCGCGCGCCGTGCTGGGAAGCTTCAACTCCGCCAGGGTCAAACCCAGGAGCTTGCCCTGCGGATCGGCGGCATTGAGCGCCCTTATGTTCTGGAGAGTGTCCTCGTTGGAATAGAAGCCGCCGACCACCCATTCGAACGACTTGTTGTTGCCGGATGCCAGCCGCACTTCCTGCGTGAAGCGCTTCGTACCGACATCGGCGGGCACGCCGTAGGGATTGGCCCCGGCCGGTCCGATCGCCGCGCGCAGGATGGCGCTGTAGGGCACGGTGAAGTCGCGGATGCTGTTGATCGTCGTCTTCTGATAGGCGGTGATCGAAGTCAGCTTGGCGAAGCCGAGCATCCAGTCGATCACGGCGCTGCCGACGTACAGCGTCGCCTCCGACGGCTGCTCGAGAGCGAACGACTGGTCATAGACGCCCCCGGTCGGCCGATGCGTGACGGGATCGCGGAAGACGACGGCGTTGCCGTTGCTCCGGATCCGCTGCGCATAGCCGTTGAGGCGGATGCTCAGATCCGGTGTCGCCTGGAACAGCAGCGAAGCGCGCCCCTGCAACGTGCGCGCGTCGCCGAGATTCCGGCGATTATGCGCCGGATCGTCGGCATATCCCGCATCCTTCGACACAAGGCCGGTGGCACGCAGCGCAACACGATCTCCGAACGGCAGATTGAGCATGGCCCGCCCCGCGAGATTGGCGTCGCCATGCGCCGTGTATCCGGCCTCTCCCTCGATCCGCCCCCTGGTTTCGTCCAGCACCGGGATCTCGGTGATGTAGCGCAAGGTGCCGCCAAGGGCATTGGCGCCGAACAGCGTTCCCTGCGGACCGTTCAGCACTTCGATCCGCCGAAGGTCGAACATCCCAAGATTGATGGCCTGGACACCGAAGCCGAACGGGGTGCTGGAGCCGATCGGCACATCGTCCAGATACAGGCCGATGGCGCTGTTGAGCTGCGTGCCGCCGGTGGTGATGCCGCGGATGACGACCTTGTTCGTGCTCGGCGTCGTGGTCTCGAAACTGACGCCTGGCGTATAGGCGGCGAAGTCCGCGAGCGATTTGGCGCGGAGCCGCTCGAGGGTGTCGCCCGTCAAGGCGCTTACCGCGCCAGCAACGTCCTGGAGCCGCTCGTTGCGGCGCGTCGCGGTGACGATGATCTCGCTGTCCTGCCCGCTCGCCGCCGAAATCTCCGGCGGCGCGCGATCCTGTGCGGCCGCGCCCGGCGCCGCCATTGCGCAGACGACCGCCCCGCCCGCACCGACCAGAAGTGTGAACCTGCCCATCCGTGCCTCTCCCCATTGCCTCTTTTGTAAAGGCTTACAAAGGCCAATAGCAGCAAGCTCCGCGCCATACAAGGCACGGCGATCATCGGGCGGAACTAGCGTGCGAGCGCGGAGCGGCCGGTCATTGCGCCGCCGGGTGCGCGGCGCGCGTCGATCGGCGCACGACCAGCTCGGCGTCGATCTCGACAATCCTTGGCGCGGCGTCGGTTTCCGGCATGGCGATCAGGTCGATCATATGGCCGACCATCTCGACAAGGGGGGTCTTGACCGTCGTCAGCGAATAGCTGGCATGGGCGGCCTCGGCGATATCGTCGAAGCCGATGATCGCGACGTCGTCCGGGATCCTGAGCGACAGGCGATGCCGGATCGCGTCCATCGCGCCCAGGGCCATGATGTCGGTCATGCAGACCACCGAATCCGGACGGTCCGCGCGATCCATGATCGCGAGCGCCGCCTCGTACCCGCCCTCATAGGTCAGCCCCCCGTCGACGATCGCCACGACGCTGGCGTCCGGCGCCGCCTGCAGCCGGTCGACAACGGCACGCTGGCGCTCGACCATCGTGGTGAGGCTCGATGGGCCGGCGACGATGCCGAAACGCCTGCCGCCTCCCCGCAACAGCAGTTCCGCCGCCCGGGTCCCGCCATCGCGCGCATTCGGGCGCACGCTATGGACGGGAAGCCCCGGAACGTGGCGGCCAAGCATCACGACGGGCACGTTGCGATCCAGGCAAAGCGCCGCCATGCGATTGGAAATGGTCGCGGCGGCGATGACGATGGCATCGACCTGATATTCCAGCATGCGGCCCAGCGAGCGATCGAAGTCGGATTCGTCGCTCGGCGTGAACAGCAGCACCTGCTTGTTCAATTCCTCGAGCCGCCGGCTGACCTCGGCAAGCATCGCCGCATAGATCGGATTGCTCATCCTGGGGAGCATCAGCGCGACGATGTTCGTCTGCCGCGTGATCAGGCTGCTGGCGAGGCTGTTGGGCACGTAGTTGAGCTGGCGCGCGGCCCTGCGCACCTTTTCGGCGAGTTCGTCCGATATGCTGCTGCCCGGCGTAAACGCGCGACTCACCGCAGCGATCGAGACTCCCGCCAGCCGCGCCACGTCCAGAGAATTCGCGCGGTCACTGCGCCTCTTCGTCATGTCCTTCGATACCCCTTCAAGGCCTCCGGCCCTCCCACGCCGCGCGCGATCGCGTCCTGCGCCTTGATCGCAACAAATGCCCTCCGGAAGCAATCATGCCCCCCGCGGTCGGCAAGGTCGAGCCGCAACCATGGCCGCCCCCATCCGGGCCTTGTATACCTTTACATAGTCGAGTGTCGAGGGTAGCCCATCCGCAAATCGGGCCTGGCTGGTTCATCGCGATCGATGGCTCACGTCGCTTCGGGAGGAAAATGTGGGAAAGCCGTCGACAGTCGGAAGCGGCACCGCCGGCCGCGCAAGCATGGAGGATGCGGGCGCCCCGCCGGCCATCCTTACCCTGACCGACGTGATCGAGGCCGGATGCGGGGGCCTGCCTTCCGACCTGCCGACCAGCAGCTATGATCTGCTTCGAAGGTCCGCCGAGCGCCACGGGGAAAGGACCGCGCTGGCCAGCTTCCGCGATGTGGCGACGCATCGGGAGGTGCGCCGGATGTCCTATGGCGAACTCTTCGCCGACGTGACCAGGGCAGCCAATCTGTTCGGGATGCTTGGCGTGGGCGCGCAGGACGTCGTGGCGGTGCTGCTCCCGAATCTGCCGGAGACCCATATCGCCCTATGGGGCGCGGAAGCGGCGGGCATCGTGATGCCGCTCAATCCGATGCTCGAAGCGGAGCCGCTCGCATCGCTGCTCACGGCCGCGAAGGCCAGGGTGCTGGTCACGCTCGGCGCCGGTTCCGACCTGTTCGACAAAGTGGGGGCGATCCTGTCCAGGGCGACCGCGATCGAGCACCTGGTCCTGATCGACGAACGGGAAGGCCCGCCTGCGCCGGCCGTCCTGCCGGCTCCTTCGCGGGCGGGCGTGACCGTCCACGATTTCGCCCGCGCGCTCCGCGCGATGCCGGCCGACCACCTGGTCGCCGGGCGCGATATCGCGCCCGGCGATACCGCCTCCTATTTCTGCACCGGCGGCACCACGGGGCTCCCCAAGATCGCGGTACGCACCCATGCCCAGGTCATCGCCAACAGCTGGATGGCTGCGCGGATGATCGGCCCCGCATTGACCGAGGAATCCCTCCTCTTCTGCGGCTTGCCCCTGTTCCATGTGAACGCGGTGATGGTCACGGGGCTGATCCCGTTCCTGAAGGGGGCATCGGTTCTTCTCGGCACGCCGCAGGGGTTTCGCGCGCCCGGCCTCCTCCCGCGTTTCTGGGAGATCGTCGAGCATCATCGCGTAACCGGCTTCAGCGCGGTGCCCACGCTTCTCGCCGCGCTGCTGGAATATCCCAGCGAAGCGTTCGACCTGTCGTCCTTCCGTTTCGCGATATGCGGCGCATCGCCCCTGTCGGCCGATCTCCTGCAACGCTTCGAGAAGACCTGCCGCGTCTCGATCTCCGAAGGATATGGCCTGACCGAGAGCGCCTGCGTCGCCTCGCTCAATCCGATCGACGGCGAGCATCGGCCCGGATCCGTCGGCCTCCCACTGCCGACCGAGGATATCCGCATCGTCATTCTCGATGCCGCCGGCGCCTTTCTGCGCGATTGCGAGGTCGATGACATCGGCGTGGTCACGATTGCCGGCCCCAACCTGTTCTCCGGCTATCTCGACGATCGGCACAATGCCGGCGCATGGGTCGATCGGGGCGATGGCCGCAAATGGCTCAACACCGGCGACCTTGGGCGCATGGATGCCGATGGCTATCTGTGGCTGACCGGTCGCGCCAAGGACTTGATCATCCGCGGCGGCCACAACATCGATCCATCGACGATAGAGGAAGCGCTCTATTCGCACCCGGATGTCGTCCTCGCGGCTGCCATCGGCCGGCCCGATGGCTATGCCGGCGAAGTACCGGTGGCGTTCGTCCAGCTCCGCAGCGACGCCGCCACCGACGCGCCGGCCCTTCTGGCGCATGCCGCGGCGCGGATCGGCGAGCGTGCCGCCATCCCCAGGCGCATAGCCATCCTCCCATCGATGCCGCTCACCGCCGTGGGCAAGATCCACAAGCCGAGCCTGCGGCTGATCGAAGTCGCGGCGGCGGCGCGCGAGGTGCTCGATCAGGCCGGCATCCCCTTTGCCGACATATGTGCGCGCGACGATCCCCGGCGCGGCACGGTCGTCCGCATCTCGATCGACGCCCCGAACGGCATGGCCGTTCGCGACGCGCTTGCGCGCTTCAGCTTTCAGATCGATATCGACTGCCGCGCCGGCAACTAGCTCGACCGGTCAGCCGGCCGGGCTCGGGAATATCCCTCTTCTTCCCGAGAAGCCTGCCTCCTCGCCGCACCGGCCCTCATTCGGTCGACTCCATATCCTCTTCACGCGCGCGCAGTATCGCAGCCAGGGTGCGCAGCCCCGTATCGAGCTGGTCCATCGCCGGAGTCGCCAATGCGAGCCTGACGGCATTGGGCGCATGGCCCGGAGTGACCGCAAAGGTCGTCGAAGGGGTCAGCGCAACGTCCCGCCTGGCCGCCGCGACGACGAAGTTCTGCGAGCGCCAATGCTGCGGGAGCGTCAGCCAGAGGTGATAGCAATTCTCGTTCGCCCGAATCTCGAACCCGGAGAGATGCTCGGCCGCGCGCTTCTGGCGCGCACGGGCGTCGAGCCGTTTCAGCCTGACCAGCTCGGCAACCGTGCCGTCCCCCATCATGCGCTGGGCTGCGGCGAACGCAAATCCCGAGGCGGTCCAACCGCCCGAGCGGACCAGCGCCTTCATGTCCTCGCGCAGATGCGGCGGCGGGATGATGAAGCCGAGCGAAAGGCCGGGCGCCACCCTTTTGGACAGGCTGTCGACGACAACGCATGCGTTCGGGGCAAGCGCGGCGAGAGGCGGCGCGTCATCGAGAAAGCCATATACCCGGTCTTCGATGATCATGATCCCAAGCGCTTCGGCCACCCGCAAGAGATCGGTCCGACGCGAAAGCGGCATCGTGATGCCGAGCGGATTCTGAACCGCCGGCTGAACATAGAGGGCCGAGAGCCGCGCTTCGCGGTGGGCCTTCTCCACCGAATCCGGCCGCACGCCATCTTCGTCCATCGTCAGCGGAACCAGGGTGATGCCCAGCCGGGAGGCGATTCCCTTGATGAAGGGATAGGTCAGGGTTTCGACCCCGCAGCGCCCGCCGGTCGGAACCAGGGCGGCAAGCGCGGCGGCGATGGCCTGTCTCCCATTGCCTGCGAAGACGAGTTGATCGGCGTCGGGCAACCAGCTTCCCTGCGCCAGAAACGCAGCGCCGATATTTCGAGCCGCCTCCGTCCCGACACTGGTCGCCTGTCGCAACGCGGCCTCCAGCGGCGCGGGTGCGTCGAGACCCTTCAGGCTCTTCGCGATCAGTGCGGTCTGACCGGGCAGGATCGGATAGTTGAATTCGAGATCGATCCGGATGCCGCGCGGCTCACCCGGTGCTTCGACGCCACGCCCGGATTGCCCCGAGACAAAGGTGCCGCGCCCCACTTCGCCGACCACGAGGCGCCGACGGAGCAATTCGGCATAGACGCGGCTCGCGGTCGAAACGGCAATATCGTGCCGATAGGCGAAAGCGCGCTGCGGCGGCAGGCGATCGCCCGGCTTGAGCACGCCGTTCACGATATCGGCGGCGATGGCATCGGCCAGCTTCGCATATTCGGAGGTCGACATATATTGCTCCGAGATCAATCTTTGAATTGCACCGAATAGTATATCGGATCATTCCCCCCATCAACCCGGGCGACCGCGACACGCAAGCATCGGCAATCGCGACGCAGGGGCTGTGGAGACCGACATGGAACTGACCCTTGCGACGATCCTCGTCGCCTTTGCCGGCGTATTCCTGATCAGCTTCATGCGCGGTGCATTCGGTGGCGGGTTCGCCATTATCGGCATTCCCCTGCTCTCGCTCGTGATGGACCCGGTCACTGCAGGCGGCCTTCTCGCCCCCCTGTTCATTGCGATGGACCTGGTCGCGCTGCGCTACTGGAAGCCCTCGACCTGGTCGCGGCCGGATCTGAAGCTGCTCGTGCCAGGCCTCGTGATCGGCATCGGCTTTGGCTATCTGGTGTTCCAGATGCTGGATCATCGTGCCATCGCGATCCTGATGGCGGCGATCACCCTTGCCTTTGTCGGGCTCTGGTTCGTGCGCGGCGCCGATGTGACCGTTCGCCCGCGCTCCACGCCCAAGGCGATCGCGGCCGGGTTCACCTCTGGAATCACCACCATGGTCGCCCATTCCGGCGGTCCGCCGCTCGCAATGTATCTGCTGCCGCTGGGCCTGAGCAAGGCACTCTATGCCGGCACCACCAGCCTGTTCTTCACGGTCGGCAATGCGACCAAGCTGGTGCCGTGGCTGCTCCTGTCGCAGCCCGGCGCCAAGACCTGGCAACTGATGGGAATCTGCCTGCTCGCGATCCCCACCGGCATTTGGGCCGGCTGGCGGCTGCACGGCACGCTCGATCAGCGCCAGGTATATCGTGCCTGCTACGGCCTGTTGGTGGTGACGGCGCTGAAGCTGTTGTGGGATGGGATTTCCGGCTACGTCGCGTGACATCGGCGCTCCCGGGCTCCCGGCGCCGCGCGCAAACGCGGCCGAGCGCGTCATGGACAGATGCCGCGCTGCACCCTATCAGCCCGGCGTGGCGCGCGCCTCTTTCGGGTTTCCGGCTGTCGCGTCCTTCCCTCCGAGCCCGTGAAACTGGAGATGCGCCATGGCGTGGCTCGTGCTCGGCATTGCCGTGATCACCGAAATCATCTGGGCGCTCAGCCTCAAATGGGCGGCCATGCAGGGCAACTGGATGGCGTCGGCGGTGCCGATAACGCTCAGCTTCGTGAACATGGGCCTGCTCGCGCTCGCGATGCGCGGCCTGCCGGCGGGCACTGCCTATGCCGTGTGGACGGGCCTGGGCGCGGTGGGCGTCACGATCTTCGGCATCCTGCTGTTCGGCGAGAAGCTCAACCCGGTGCAGATGGGCTTTATCGGCCTGATCATCGTCGGCGTGGTGGGGACCAAGCTGTTCGCCAGCGCATGAGGGCGGCGGAACGGGACGGCATCGGCCCCCGGCCCGATGCCCGCTCGTTTCCAGTCAGGCCCGGCAGCGCGTTGCCGCTAGAATCTCTTTCGGATTTGAAGTCGGATCGTTCGGCCCAACGGATCGATTTCATCATGGGTATAGCCTGTGGGGATCTGGCCGTTGACGAGCGCGACGCGCCGATACCTGTTGAGCAGGTTCTGGACAGTGGCAGATATCTTCCAGCCCTTCGTCAACGGATTGTCGCGCCAGCCCCTGAAGATGTTGTCCGGGTTCAGGAAAGTGGAAAGACCGATCGTTAGCGGCGGGGTGACCCGAAACGCCTGGTCTGGATTGGATCCGGGGCTGACGATGCGCGCGGCGCTGTTCCAGCTTGCACCGAGCGAGGCCCCCAGGCCGCGCGTTCCGACATCGAATTGCAGGCTGACCGTGTGACGCGACAGGCCACTCCCTCCCCTAAGGCGATCGATGACGGGCAATCCCGCTTTGACGAGCATGTCGCTTTTCAGATGGTATGTCTCGTTCAATGCCAGCGTGTATTGAACCGGATCCGCGCGTGCGCCCGGGATCGTCGTTGCGTTGCCGCCGGCAAAGCGCAGCGCCAGGCCACCCGATAGGTCGGCGATACGATCCTTGGCGATATTGATCGATCGCGCGTCGATCGATACGAGATTGCCGTCCGCGTCACGGGCAATACGGTCCTTGAATGCCGCTTCGATCGCCGGCGTCAGCTCCGGCAGCGGGCTTGGCATGTTCTTCGAGACCGTTTGACGATATCCGACATTGAAGGTCAGCATTCCGCTCTTCAGCGGACGCACCATCGCCGAGACCCTCATTTCGCGGCGGCTGCCCCCTTTGAGTGCCGGATTGCCTCCCGTGATCACGATCGGCTCGGCAACAACCTGCTTGGCGTAATCGACCATTCGCATGACGGTCGTGATGATTGGCCCGTCCAACTCCGCCATCGAAGGCGAGGCCTGCTGATCGTCGAGCATCGCTCGGAACTGGACCGCTGAGATGGGGGACCAGGTGACACCGCTGCTCAGGCGCCATTGCGGTTTGCTTTCGCTCATCGACTGCCATCCCGCCGTCAGGTCAACGGACAGGTCTCCGATCGGAGATGGCGGTCCGTTGCCGCGTCGCGCGATCGGGACGGCGAGCCCGGCCTGTACATTTGCCTGATCCCGTGACCTGTCATTGGTCGATATCGCATTCCCCATGGTATCGTGTTGGCGCATGTGCGTGGCGGTGCGGCTGGCATTGCCCGAAAGGCTGATCGTCAGCGGCCCCGCCGGCAGTTGAACGACGCCTTTCTGGAGATCGATTCGAACGCTCCAGTCATCGGACGCGGTTCTTGTCCTCGTCCCCAATAGCAAATGCCGGGGCCAGCGGGCGTAGGGGTTGAAGGCCGGGTCCCCGATATCCAGCAGACGCTGCACGCTTCGCGTGTCGATGCCCGTCTCCAGGAGATTGTCGTTCCGGCTGATGCGGTAGTTGATGCCCAGATTGGCTTGCCATCCGGCGACCGAACCGTTCAACATCAGGGAGCCGCCCAATGATTGTGCAAGATTGTTGGCGCGCAGCGCGCTGATGCCATCGAGCGGCCGCGTCAGCAGGATGGCGCGCGAGAAGGGCGACCAGGGATTGCCTGCCGGCAACACCACCGATGCCATCGGAACCCCGCGTAGCGCTTCGCTGCCAAGGCTATTGGCCGTGAGGGAGAGCGACAGGCCGAACGGACCGACGGGTCGCGCCATGCCGATCGTCAGGCTCACCGATTTTCGCGCGGGTTGTAGCGAAATATATGCATTCGGATCGAACGGGTCGCCCTGCCCCGCAGTAGCGACAAGATCCGCCAGCGCGGGCGGCATGGTAGGCGCGAGGCCCGGAAGAGCGGCGGTTGTGATCGTCGAGCCGGCCGCGGCGCTGAGCGCGGGATCGATCTCACCTCCATCGGGGGCGGAGATGACGCCCGACCGGTCATAGACCCCGGCATCCCGCGGGATGGACCGGGCATTCTTGCGCATGCCGCTGTCACGCCCGATGTTCGCGCGAATATTCCAGCGCGCATCCCCGTGGACGATGGTGCGGGCCGCGATAAGACCATTGCTCATCTGGCCGCCACGAAGGGGAGCCGATGTGCTGGCATCCAGATCGAGGCTGGCGAAATGTTGCTTGAGCACGAGATTGACGACGCGCCTTCCGGGAGCGGCGCCATAGCGCGCGGCCGCTTCCGGTTTGAGAATGGCCAGTCGAGTGAGCGCCTCGGGCGGATAGCCCAGAATTGAACGATCAAAGCCAGCCGGTCTGCCATTGATCAGTAGAACCGGCTCCTCGCCGTCGGGACCGAGAAAGGGCCGAAGGTGCAACAGCAGGTCATCGATCGAGTCCAGACCCTGGGAGGCTATCTGATCCTCGCTGAATTCGGTTTCGGCAGCGACTTGCGCATCGCCGCGCCGGGGCGCGGTGACGACGATGTCATCCTGCCCGGGCTCCCGATCCTGCGCATTGCGCTGCGCCTGATCGCTTGCACGCCGGGTCGCGGCTTCGCCTGCCGCTATCCTGCCATCGGCGGGCGCCGGCGCCAAATTCAGCGTGAGGAGGACGCTAGCAATTGATCGTCTGGACCAGCGCACATTGCAAAATCCGTTGGCGCACCGTACCGCGGCAATTCCCATCCATGCCATCCCAGATGGAAATGGCACCGCGCCGCTCGGAACGACGCGGTGCCTGTTGGACGGGTCTGGGGGCGGGTGCTTCAATCGGCGATCCGCCGGTCGGAGCATCCGCCTACTGCATTGAACAATCGTGCCTTACGGCACGTATGTCAGGGTGCCGACGGTCATGTCGGCCGCCACCGCGCAAGCGCCAACAGTGACGGGTGCCGAAGGATCGACAAATGCGTTCACCTTGGGCCCCGATAGATTGGTATACTCGACCACGTTCGTGTAGATCGTGGACCCGCTGCTGCAAATGACGGTGGACGTGGGAAGATAGGTAACAACTACGTTGCTCAACGAACCGTTCGCCCAGACGCGAGCGGTGACCCCGTAAGCAGAACAAGCCGTTGCCGAATTGTCAAACGTCACATCCACATAGGTACCGGACGAATCTACCGACCCGTTGACAGTTGCGCCGGTGCAGGGGGTGCCATTCACATACCCCGTACCGCTCCCGGAAACCGTCGTCGGCGCCGGGGTAAAGCTCTGCGCATAGGCAGGCATTGCGGTCACGCCGACAAGCGCGGCGACTGCGCTGATAGAAGCCTTCAACATAATCCTTCTCCTACTTGTACGCGACATGAGAGGTGTCGCTCCCCAGATGGTCGCAGAATTTGAGTGCTCCCTGCGAACATCATCGCTCACTTTCATGGAGCGATCCCAGAAGTTCTGGCAAGTTGGACGAAATTACGCGGAATTCACGACTCATTATTGATGAGTCATCAGAATTTCTTCGTCATGCTAAAACCTATTATTCTTGGGTCAAGCGTAAATACATTGGCCGTCAGACCGCTGTCATCGCTATTGATGAACGCATCCGTAATCGGCGTCTTGTTGAATACGTTCTTGATATAGAATTGCGTCGAGAATCCACTTTCCGGACGATCGAGCGTCACGGAGATGTTCGCGTTGTCCCACGACCGCAAACGATCGATCGATGTGTTGTACACACGTGACCAGCTCGAGCTTTGGCGATAATAATCGCCCCTGAACGCGAGATTCCATTCGCCGATCGGGAGTACATATTGCGCGCCAATATTGACTGTCCAATGAGGAGAGTTCGGTAGTTCGTTCCCACCAAGATCAGCGTAAAAACCCCTGCCATTATTTGGCGCATCTGTTGCCGGATTGTACACAATCCCGGTAAGATTGGAGAAATAGCTTCCGGCGGTGAAATTCTTGCCGACTTGCCCACCGCAAAATGTCGACAGATCGCCAGGGCCGCTTGCGTTGTTGAACGAGGATCGTTTGATGATCTTCTCAACAAGCGCGCGCGGCGCAATGCAGTTGGAAGCCAGTTGGATCCAGGGTTTGACAATGACCCAATCCGGATTTCCCTGCGTGCGATTCATGACGTCGACTGACTTCATGCCGTTCGCGATGCGCGTGCCGAGATATCCGACATTGGCGTTCAGGCTGATGCGTCGCGTCGGCCGCCACAGCATTTCGAGCTCGGCACCCCAGATATCGGCATTGTAATTTTCATTCAGAGCAATGCGGTCGACGATCTGGGAAACCTGATAATCCTTGTATTTGTAATAGAAGGCGGTCGCATTCAGCGTCAGCCGTCCGCCGGCCAGGGCATTTTTCGTTCCGACCTCAAACGCATTGACGCTTTCGGGCTTGAAGGTCCGAGGCGCGGGAAAGAATTGCAGATAGGCCGGATTGGCCCCAATTCCCGGAGGGTTGGTGCCGCCCCCTTTGTAGCCATGCGCAAAGGATGCGTAGAACAGGGTCTCGTCCGTGAAAGCGAGGCGTGGCTTCCAATCCACGACGAACCTTCCCGTTACGCGGCCCCATTTCTGCACGATATCCGGTGACGCCTGATATCCCTCGTTGATCAGGCCAAATCCCAGGATCCCCGTGCCGAGGAGCAGTTGCGTCGGGATGGGCGTCGCCGTCTTCCTGTCGTCGGTGTAGCGAAGCCCTGCCGTAACTTTCAGCCGGTCGGCGGCCTTGAAATAGACTTCACCGAACCCCGCATAGGATTCCGTTTTGGCGATATTCTGGCTACGAAAATAATTGTGCCCATTTCCGTTGAGAGAGCTCAATGGATTTGGATCGACATAGGTGCAATCCGCTCCCCCGGTCCACCCGGCACAGTCCCTGACGACGCCGCTGGTATTTCCCGTTCCCAGAACTGTTCTGGCGATGGCGGTGAACAGATTATTGAATACGTAATAATCTTCTTTTATCTTGAAATTTAGATAGTTGACCCCAAGGTTGAACTCCAGCCTTCCGTCGAATGACGATTGCAGGCGGAATTCCTGATACCATTGCTTGCTATGGGAATTGACCATGTCCGCGCCGAGGATGCTGGACGAAGCGCCCAATTGGGGGTCGTCCAAAATACCTCCGATGGCGATGCCCTTGGTCGCCAACGGCCTGGTCCTAAGAGCAAATAGAACGCTCGAATCGTTGAATACACTTCCGCTATTGAATCTATTGTAGTCCTGAAAGGAATGGTATGAATCCTCGGAATATGAGGTGCTGGAATAGAATTTCAGATTCTGCCCCAGGCTTGCCTCGATATTGAGCTGAAGAATATCGTTCTTCGCACGAAACTTGGGATCTATGGCGGTCGCGATCTCTCGAAGATTGCGGGATTGCATCACGCCCGCATAGGGATCTCGCGTATCGTCGATCAACATGATCGGAGCGGCTCCGCCCACGGCTCCGGCCTTGTATCCCAATGAGATCAGGGAGGCGGCCGCGTTGATATAGGGCAGGGAGAAGCCGTTCGGAACGCCATAGGCGCCGTCGTCATAGAGCGAGCCCGGCAAGCAACCCTGGCTCAGGGCGCCCCTGATCACGGGCGTAAGGGCCTTGCCATCCACCGAGGCCGGCCCGGGATCGGTATGACAAAGCTGCTTGCCCGTGCGCGAGCGATTGTCATCTTCGTAGAAATGTTCCCACGCCGCATTGATCCTGAAACTGCGGCCCGGCTGCCAGGTCGCGGTGACGCGGCCGCCCCAGAGGTTGCGGCCGTTGACGCGCTGATCGGTGACGGTGTTGTAGTCATATCCGTCGCGGTTGGTCCAGGCGCCGGCGGCGCGCACGGCGAGCGTATCGGTGATCGGCAGATTGACCATGCCGGTTGCCCGCATCGACTTGTAATTGCCGGTCTCGAGCTTGAACTCGGCGGCAAGCCTGTCGGGGTTGGCGAAATTCGGGATCATGTTGACCACGCCCGCAGTTGCGTTGCGGCCATAGAGGGTGCCTTGCGGCCCGCGCAGCACTTCGACGCGTTGCACGTCGAAATATTCCTGTTCGAACAGACGATTGCGGATCAGCGGGGTATTGTTGAAGCTGACCGCCACGCCAGGATCGGAGGTGACCGATAGCGCCTTGGTGCCGACGCCGCGGATCGAGAAATTGTAGCTCGCGAAATTCGACTTTGAGAATGAGATGTTGGGCACCGCACGGACAAGTTCCGAGCCCCCCTCGATCTTCATTTCATCAAGCGTTTTCGAGGTGAACGCGCTCATCGCAATCGGCACGCTCTGCATCGATTCCCGGCGCTTCTGCGCGGTCACGATGATGTCATTGCTGAATGGCGCTTGCTGCCCGCTTGCGGGCTCCTCGGCTGGCGCTGTCTGTGGCGGGGAGGCCACGAATTGGGCTTTTGGGGCGGCAGATGCCGCGCCTCCCGCCCGGATGATGAAGGAGCCTGCTCGGCCCGGTTGCAGTTCGGCGAAAAGATTCGTCCCCGCGAGCAGTTCGCGCAGGCCCTCTTCCACCGATTTGGTTCCGCGTACGGCATTGGTGCGCTTGCCGCGCACGAGCCTGCCATCCGCCATGATCTGGATGCCGGCCTGTTTCGCAAAGGCCGGAATGCTTTGCTCGGCTACCCCCGCCGAAAGATCGAATGATCGTGTTTGCGCTGCAACCGGACTGCTCGCCGCAATGGCGGCAATTGCTGCGCCGCAGTAAAATGCCGACGATATGCCTTTCACCCGCTACCCCTCCCCCAAGATCGGGAGGCGTACATTGCGCCCCCCTATATAGAGATGCTTGGGCGAAGAGTTTCCGACCCTCCCGTCCAAAGATATTCATTTCCCATTTGTATCTATTCTGATCCCTTCCTGGCTGAACTGGGCGCGGGCATTGAACAATGACGCTACGGAATGCGCGAAATTATCGGGCTCATTGACCTTGAAATACCCGACGATCGGCGAACGCCCCAATTCCCTGTCACCGACGATAATTTTACGCCGATTGTACCGATTGAGCTCCTCGACCGCGTAATCGAGCGTCTCACCATTGAGGGCCAGGTCGCCATTGCGCCATGCCAATGTGCGGTCGATCTCGCTATCGGTTCGCACTACTACGGCGTTTTGAGCGATATTGACGTCGCGTCCCTTCGCATCCGCGACAAAGGCGCGTTCGCCTTGCGCGATACGCGAGGGCGTCGTGGATTGGTCATCGCGCCACGCCTCGACGACGCCCTCCGTTACCAGAATGTCCACCCCGCCATCGGTTCGGCGCACCGAGAAGGCCGTTCCGACCGCCCTTATGCTGACGTCGCCGGCCCTGACCACGAACGGCCGCGTGCGGTCATGCGCAACCTCGAACCAGGCCTCGCCATCGTCCAGCGAAACATTGCGCATGTTCTTCGACATCGCGACGGTGATACGGCTGGCCGTGTTGACGGTCGCAACCGATCCATCGGCGAGCGGCGTTCGCTTGATCTCGCCCAATTGGGTTACGATCCGTTCGGTGCGCGGCAGCGCCAGAAAGCCCGCTATCCCGACCGCGACCAGCGCAGCCATCCCGCCGCCAACCAGCTTTCGGCGCGACAGCCAATGCGCCCGCTCGATACCATCTCCGAATTCGGGCTCCGAATCCGGCACATGTCCCGATACATGCGGCGCATCGTTGAAGCCTAGCCCGGCGAGCGCACGGCCGCGATCGAGAAAGGCCAGCGCGGCATCCGCGCGCAGCAACGCACCGGCACGCCGCTCGTCGCCTGCGAGCCATGTCTCGAACGCGCGTTGTTCCGGCTCGGACAGCGGACCATTCTCACGGCGAATGGCCCAATCCGCCGCTTCGCTGTCATTCGAAGCCGACGTCACGCAGTTTCCTTTCGATACGCTGTTTTGCCGGGCTGGCGGCTTCACGATTGCCGCCCGCGATGGCCTTCAGGATCAATCGCAATCCACGGGCCGAGAGCTTTTCGACGATATGCTCCGAAACGCCCATCCGAGCGGCAATCTCTCGCTGCGGCACGCCTTCGATCCGCCGCATCTCGAAAATTTCCCGGCAGGGCGAGGGAAGGGACGCGATCATCCGATGGACCCGCTCGAGATCGATCCTTGCCGCCGCATGGCGCTCGGGTCCGGGATCGTCGTCGGCGAGCGTCAGCTCATCATAATCGGAGAGGCTGTCGATCCGTACGATCCGCTCGCGCCGCACGCGCAGCAGCATCGCCGAGCGCGCCACGGTGAACAGATAGCCACGCCCATTGCGAATATGCGCCACGCTATCGAGGTGCGAGATTCTCAAATATGCGTCCTGCATGATATCGTCGATCTCGTATTCGGGGACGCCGACCGAGCGCAGCTTGTCGCGCACGGCGCTTTCGTGCGGAACGACATTCCCCGCAACCCAGGCTACCAGTTCGGCGCGATCCTGCCTCACGATCCGCAGCCCCCCTTTTTTATCTTCCTAAGACTATAGATGCTTGGGCGCGTAATTTCCGACCCCCCGGATCGATGAAAATGAAGTCGAAGCCGGACCGTTCGGCACGGCAAGGTGCGCAGAACCGGCTCTTGGGCCCGGCAGCTCCCGCGACATGGACTCAATTACTGCAATGGATAGGCAATTCGGGCGATGCCGCTAGGCGAAGCGGCCGAGCCGGAAATTGGCAAGCGGATCGGCGACTACGCCGTCCAGTATCTCCAGCGCGGCCAGCCGGCCCAGCGCGGGCGCCAGCGTGACGCCGCTATGGGTGACCGCGACATAGAGGCCGCCCAGGCGCGGCGCGAAGCCGACGACCGGCAAGGAATCCCTGGGGACCACGCGCTGGCCAATGCTGACCCGTTCGATCTCGGCCTTCCCCAAAGCGGGAAGATAGCAGGCGGCGGCGTCCTGGATGGCCTTCCCGAAGGCCTCCACTCCGGCACCCGCCGGTGCCCCGCCTTCATGCCCGCTGATGCTGGCTACGAAGCGCCCGTCGGCCATCTGCTTGAAGGTGCTGCGCGGCCCGAAGACGACTCGATCGAGCGCCGGCCTTTGCGGCCTTGTGTGGAGGAGGACGCCGGGCGAAGCGGTGAGCGGCAGCTGCACGCCGGCCTGTGCCGCCAGCGCCTCGCTGCCCAGGCCGGCCGCCAACACCACGGTATCCGCCTCGATCGCGCCGTCCGCCGTTCGTACGCCAACGACCTTCCCTTCCCGGACGATGAGCGAATGCACCGCCACTGGCGCCCGCAGCTTCGCCCCGAGCCTGCCCGCCCGCTCGAGCAGCGCGGCCACCGCACCGGCCGGGTCCACCGCGCCCTCTTCAGGGAAGAAGGCCGCCACCGAGACCGGGCCGATGGCGAGCCCCGGCAACAGCGCCTGGAGCCCGGGCGCGTCCAGGCGACGCCCGGCATAGCCCCATTGCTGCGCGATCCGCAGGCTCTCGCCCAGCTTCGCGGACTCGGCTTCGCTATCGCGCCAATAGGTGGCACCACCCCATTGCAGGGGAAGCGCCGCCCCCGGCTCCCGCTGCCAGATCCGCCAGCCGGCCATGCCCAGCCAGTTCAGCTGGAAATAGGGCCGCGAGCCGGTCTTGGTCGAGGCGTTGAGATAGGCGAAGGAATCGCCCGTCGCCCCCGCCGCAGGCTTGGACTTCTCGAGGAGGGTGACCGTCACGCCGCGCTTTGCGAGTTCGTAGGCGATTGCGGCGCCGACGATCCCCGCACCGATCACGATCGCCGAACGGCTCCCCGGTGCAACGGGACGGGCACGCGCTGCCCCGGGGAACAGCGGAACGGCGGAGAGCAGCCCCAATGTCGCGCGGCGGTCGATCCTCACTTGCCGGCCTTCGGCTTGGCGAGCGCCTGCACCTGGCCCCAGACACGCAGGAAGTTGCCGCCCCACAGCTTCGCGATATCCGCCTCGCCATAGCCGCGACGCTGCAGCTCGGCGGTGATGTTGACGGACTCGCCGACATCGTTCCAGCCGATGACGCCGCCACCATGGTTGAAGTCGGACGAGATGCCGACATGCTCGATGCCGATCTTCTTCACGACATAGTCGATCTGGTCGGCATAATCCTTCAGCGTCGCGCGATAGTCCGGGCTGCCGGTGATCTCATGGAATTCCGCGCTGTACTTCGCAAAGACCTCGGGCGGGAGCACCTTCACGCCCTTGTCCGACAGCGGCTGGATGCCCGCAGGCGTCTTGTCCTCGGGAATGCCGTAGCGGCGGCGGATCGCATTGAGCTTGGCAAGCGCTTCGGGCGGAAAGGCCTTCACCCAGGAGCTATAGGCGTTGATCGCGACCACGCCGCCCCTGGCCGCGATCGCCTGCAACGTAGCGTCGTCGAGGTTGCGCGGATGATCGATCACCGCGCGCGCGTTCGAATGCGAGGCGATCACCGGCGCGCGACTCAGCTCCAGCACCTGCCGCACCGCCTGCCCCGTGATCTGCGACACGTCGATGACCACGCCGAGATCGTTGAGCCGAGCGACGGCCTGCCGCCCGAGCGGCGAGAGCCCGCCATGTTCGCTCGGCTTGTCGCCGCGCAGCAGATTGGGCCGGGCGGAATCCGCCAGGTCGTTGTCGCCGGCATGGGTGAAACCGAAGATCGACACGCCCTTGTCGTGCCAGGCGTCGAGCTGGCGCAGATCCTTGCCGATCAGATTGCCGTTGAGGACCGACAGGATGATCGCAACCCGGCCCGAGCCCTCGATCGCGCGCAGCGCCTCGGGCGAATGGGCAATCGCGGCCTGTTCGGGATAGCGCGCGACCACGCCCTGGATGGCGGACAGCTTCTGCTGCCCCTTGGCCGCTGCTTCGGCATAGCCGGCGGGCGTCCGGGCGTTCTGAGGCACGAAGATCGCCAGCACCACGCCCTTCAGCCGGCCGCGCTTCGCCTTGACGAAGTCGAACTGGTCGGGGCCGTCCTTGCCCGGATCATGCTCCCCGGTGCCGAAGTCGAAGGGAATGTCGAGATGGTTGTCGAGATTGGGCAGCCGCTCCTGGAGGGCGGTCGCCGCCTGGAGCTGTTCCGGCGTGAAGCTCTGGGCATGCGCGCCGGCAAGGGGCAGCGCCGTTCCTGCCAGCAGCAGGAGCAGCTTCGAACGAAGGGCAAATCGGGCCATGGAATGTCTCGCTTGGAAAGAGGGATTATTGCGCGGGGCGAGTCAGCTGGCGGGCGATGAGCTGCCAGCCGCGCCGACCCTTGGTCCACACGTCGAGGCCCGAGAGGCGCGCGGTGCTGGTGGTGCCGTCGTCCTTGCTCAGGTGGAACGTCCAGCCGGCGGTGACATAGGCGACATCGCCGTAGCTGCGGACCCGGGCATCGGCGATGTCCACCGCGGTGAAGCGCTTGCCTGGCGCCAGGGTCCGGTCGATCTGCGCAGCCTTGGAAAGCACCTCGCCATCGGTATGGCCGTAGGAAAGGTCGGGGTGAAACGCGGCGTCCAGCCCTGCCCGGTCGCCCTTCACGACAGCGACGCGATAGGCGTCGATAGCCGCGATCACTGCCGCGCGTGTCCCGGCGGGGCCATGTTCCTCGACCGCTACATGCTCCTGCGCGAGGACGGGAATGGAGGACAGGCTGGCGGCGCCGGAAAGGCCGGCCGCGGCGATCAGTAATGCACTGAGATATCTGGATTTCATGGGAAGGGGCTCCTTAGAAGGACAGGTCCAGGCGAGCGAAATAGGTGCGGCCGGCACCGCCTTCGGGCGACAGGCCCGAATAGAGGGCGACCACGGGATTGCGGGCGGCGGGCAGGACCTGGTCGGGATGGCTATCGAGCAGGTTGTTGATGCCGGCCGAGACGCGCGCATTGGCGAACAGCCGGTAGCCCGCGGAGAGATTGACGACCTCCTGCGGCCCGAAGCGCTGGTCATAGGCGACCACCGCATTGCGCGCCCAATAGGTGCCGTAGCGGGTGCCGGAGAGATGCGCGTCGAACCCGCCATTGGTGTAGTCGGCCGCCAGGCGCACGAAGGTGTCGGGGTTCCATTCCTCGATCAGCCCGCGCGCCTCGTGCCCGATCAGCGTCAGGCCGCTGCCCGCCAGCACCGCCGGGGTCGCCTTGATGTGCGTGATCCTGGTATCGCTCAGATTGAAGCCGGCGCTCAGGTCGAGCTTCTGGTCCTGGCCGAGGCGCCAGCGATAGCGCGCGGTCGCGTCGATGCCGCGCGTGCGGGTATCGACGGCGTTGGTGAAATATTGCGCGCCCGAATAGGTCGGAAAGCCGGCGCTGGTGAGCACCTGGCGGACCAGCGTGCCGGTCAGCGTCTCGGACAAGGCGATGCGGTCGTCGATCGTCGTCTGGTAGAAATCGACCGTCACCGACAGGTCGCTGCTCGGCGTCCAGACGAGGCCGGTCGACAGGTTGGTCGCCCTTTCCGGCTTGAGCGGCGTCGCGCCGAGCGCACGGGCGACCGCACTGTCCACGCGGGCGAGCTTGTTCGTCGCGAGCACGCCGTTGGTGATGTTCGGAATCGTGCGCGAATAGGCGGACTGGCCAAGCGACGGCGCGCGGTAGCCGGTGCCGGCGCTACCGCGCCAGGCGAGCTTCGGCGTTACTTCATAGCGCAGCGCCAGGCGGGCGTTCGCGGTCGTGCCGAAGTCGGAATAATGCTCGACGCGTCCGGACGCGGTTACCCGCAGGCCCTTGGCGAGTTCGGTCTCGAGCTCGAGATAGCCGCCGACGACGTCGCGCGTGCTGCGCCCCGCGTCATCGGGCGAGAAGCCGCCAAAGCCCTGCGAAGCCGGGGTCGCCACCTTGCCGGCATTGGGACCGTCGAGGATCGGCACGCCGCCATTGGCCCAGGAGCCATGGTCGCCCTCGAACACCTGGTAAGCCTCGTGGCGATAGGCCAGGCCCGCCGCGACGTTGAGCGGCGCGCGCAGGAAACCGGTCTCGAAGGGGCGCTTCCAGTCGAAGGTGACATTGGCCTGTTCGTTGAGCAGGTCGCCGGTATCGAACGAGGTCGGGCTGGCAGTGCCCAGGCTGGCATTGTTGGTGTTGTAGACCAGGCTCTCCACCCGGTTGCGGCCATAATTGGCCCCCAGGTCGAAATCGCCCGCCTTGCCCGACCAGCGCGCGCCGCCGCCGATCGAGGCGTCACGCGAATGGACACGCAGGAAGGGCTGGAAGCCGTCAGGGAACAATGCGCGCACCGTCTGGTCGGCACTGGGCTGCCGCAGATTGCCGAAGCCCTCGTCCTTCCGCCAGCCATAGCTGCCGCTGAGATAGAGCGTCACTCCACCGACCGTGCTCTCGGCATTGAGCAGCAGGTTTTCGCGCTTGGTGGCGCCGCTGCCATAGAACCAGTTGCGGTTGGGATAGTTTGCCTCGCGCGGATCGCCGGCGAAATACATGGTGCGGTTGTCGCGCCCGGAAAGGCGGGTGCGCCCGATGTCCCACACGTCGAAGGCCAGCGTGACCGAGCCGTCGCCCGGCAGCTTGGCGCCGATCGAACCTTCGATGCTTTTGGTCTCGCCATCGCCCTTGTCGTTGACGCCGTACTGAACCGCGAGATTGCCGTGCCCGGCCTGCTTCTTGAGCACGATGTTGACCACGCCTGCGATGGCGTCCGAGCCATATTGCGCGGATGCCCCGTCGAGCAGCACCTCCACGCGCTCGATCGCGCTCAGGGGAATGCTGTTGAGGTCGACGGTCTGCGCGCCCTTGGCGACACCACTGCCGGCATTGAGCTGGGCAGTCGCGTGGCGGCGTTTGCCGTTGATCAGCACCAGCGTCTCATCCGCCGCCAGCCCGCGCAGGGACACGCCCTTGACGAAACTCGCCGCGTTCGACGACGGCACCGAGGTCGGGAAATTGAAGGACGGTACGAGGCGCTGGAGCGCTTCGGACAAGGTGCGGGCACCGGTGGCCTGCAGGTCTTCGCCGCTGACGAGCTGGACTGGAGCCGAGCTCTCGAGCGCCTTGTTGCCACTGCGCGAGCCCACGACGACGATGGCGTCCTGCTCGTCCGCGGCGGCACCGGACTGTGCCTGTGCCGGACTGATCAGCGCCAACGGCGCGGTGAGTGCCGCAACCGTCACTCCTCCGAATAAACGGCAGGCGCTTGCGCGCCTTCCAGGCATATTATCCTGATTCGCGCAGTCTTCATGTCGCATGACTATGCTATCCCCCTGAATGGACATCAGGCGGGTTGACCAATATGATTTCAGCACAACTTCTCGACTGCGAATCCCATCAGGAACCTCGCAGAACGGAATCATCATCCCTTTCGGGAATCACTGCAGAAACGCGCAACCCACCTTTGTTTTGCTTGCAGCTAAAAACCTACCGAAATGGTGGGAATTGGCGAGATAGTTAGACTTTGGGCCCAACTAGGCCAGCTATCGCTCCGGCTCCCGCCTGCCCGCGTATCCAATGAGCCGCCGGTGGTTACTTGTCCGGGCGCCGGGCACGTATCGGTGCGAGTGGCCGGTCGGCAATGCGCACCCATTCCTGTCATTCAGGGCAGGCAGGATCAGCTGCCGATTCCATTCGGGCTGCTCAATGCATCAAACTGGCCCAATCCAACCCGAATTTCGCAAGGTACTTGCGAAGCCGATCGGCATCATTGGCCGAGGTTCGACGCGCGCGTGACGCTTGCCGCCACCGTCATCTTCCGGCTCTGATCAGTGAGTCCCGACCCGAGGCTGTTGCCCTTCGGACCGGAGCCAGATCGTCACGCGTAGTCCCGGTCGCGCGTCCTGGAGTTCGAGCGCACCCTGATGCAGCCGGGCAATCGCCTGGACAAGCGGCAGGCCAAGCCCGTGGCCGGCGGGGTTCCGGCGTGCCTCCAGCCGCCCGAAACGACGCAGCGCCAACGGGAAATCGGCCTCGTCTATGCCCTTGCCATCGTCGGTGACCCTCAGCGCCACTCGATCCTCGCAACGCTCGATCACCAGCGTCACCCTGGTGCCAGGTCCATTGTGATTGAGGGCGTTCTCGATCAGATTGGTCATCGCCTGAGAGAGAAGCTCCACATCTCCGTCGACGAGAATGTCCGGCTCGATATCTGACAGAAGCTGACAGCCCTTGTCTTCCGCGACCGCGGAATAGCTTTCGACGACCATCGCGGACTGAGCGCTGAGATCGAACGTCCTGAAATACCGGCGCACGGTACCGGATTCGACTTCCGATATTCGCAGCAATGCCGAGAAGAGCGACAGGATGCGCTCGCTGTCTCCGATCGCGGCATCGACGGTTTCCAGCCCCGGCGAACCCGGCGGTATCTCTTCTAGCGCTCTTTCCAGCCGGTTCTGCAGATGCGTGATCGGCGTGCGGAGTTCGTGCGCGACATCGCTGGAAACCTGGCGGAGGTTGCCGATCAACGCTTCGACGCGACCGAACATCGAGTTGAACGTACTCGCCAGCTGGTCGAATTCGTCGCCATGGCCGCTGAGCGCGATGCGGGAGTCGAGATGACCGGCGATGATCGCAACTGCCGTGCGGTTCATCAGGTCGAGCCGGCGGCGGATCGCCCGCTCGAACAGCAGCCCGCATCCGATCGCCAACACGATCAACACAAGTAACGCCAGCGCAAGGAGAACAAGGGTAGTGCGCAACAACGCGGCCGCCGGCGCCGTATCCGTGGCGACGGTCAGGCGCAGCCCATCGTCGAGAGGAGCGGTAAGGGCGCGGACCGGAATTCCGTTGCCGGCATCGTCACGGAAGACGGCATCACGCCAGCCGATGGCGAGCAGGGGATGGCCGCGCTCGCCCGACAGGCGATGGCCCCAGGCGTTCACCAGAACATAGTCGAAGCTGCCGCCACGCTCGTCATCCTCGTCGATCGCGGCGAGCAGGGCCCTGTTCCCGCCCTGCTTCTGAAGATGGCGCAGGCTGCGCATCTCCGCTTCGATGCGGGCATCGATCTGGCCCCTGATCGCGTCGTGCCCGACGAGATATGCGATCCCCCCCAGCAATACTCCGGCGATTACCAGCCCGGCGACGAAGAGCAGCGTGATCTGTCGTGCGCTTCGCACGCCTCTAGCAATCATCCCGGAGCCTGTAGCCAACCCTGCGCGCCGTCTGGATCGCATCGGAGGCGAACCCGGCATTCAGCTTCTGGCGCAGCCTGCTCATATGGGTTTCGACGATATTGGTGTCCGGGTGGAAATGGAAATTCCAGACGTTTTCCAGCATCATCGCCTTGGAGACATATCTCCCCTCGTGCAGGACAAGCTGTTCCAGCAGTTCGAACTCGCGCGGCTGCAGCATGATCCGCTGGCCGGCGCGCCAGGCTTCGCGGCGACGGCGGTTGATCGTGATCGACGCATATTCATGAACGTCCTGAAACGCGCCCTTCGATCGGCGGAACAGCGCATCTATACGCGCGAGCAGTTCCGCCTGCGCGAACGGCTTCACCAGATAGTCGTCCGCGCCGTGCCGCAGTCCTTCCACCCGATCCTCGATGGATCCGAGCGCGGTCAGCATCAATACGGGATTGGTGAAGCCCGATTTGCGCAAGCTGTCGACGACGAGCACCCCATCGCCATCGGGCAGGATGCGATCGACGATCAGCAGATCGAAATGCTCATTCTTGGTCTCCACCAGCCCGGATTGCCCTTCCGGCACCTGTCGTACCTCGTGCCCGGCATTGGACAGGCAAGCGCCGATATAGTCTGCGATGGCGATATCGTCTTCGATCAGAAGCAAGCGCATCCATCGGCTCTGCCGCCACAAGGTTACAGTTTTCAGACGGCCGTTCGTTCGTTCGTCGGCGGCGCCAGCCCGATCGCGAAGATAAAATTGCCCCAAGGTTGGCCCCGCCGAGCGTCATTGTAACGGGACCGTCACACGGCATTCCTAGCCGCCGCCGCCAGAACGGCGGGGTCGCCCCGTTATTCCGTTCGCCAGGATATCGGGGGTCACCATGAACGCCATTCACCGTCGCCGCAGCTCCTTTGCGCTCGCCGCATCCGTCATGACGATTGCCCTTGTGGGTGCGATGCCGCCCGCGCTGGCGCAGGACTCCGCAACGACCGGGCGGGCGCAGGCGAATGCAAGCATCCTCTCCGGCCGCGTGCATGACGAAAACGGCTCCCCCCTGCCCGGCGCGCGCGTCGTCGTGCCCGAGCTGAACAGCGAAACCACCACCGATCTCCAGGGCGAGTTCGTGATGCCGGCACCGGCGCAGGGCGAAGTGACGGTCCGCGTCGAATATCTCGGCCGCCCGGACGCAAGCACGCCGGTGACCCTGGCGGATCGCAGGATAGTCGTCGACATCACCGTGCCCCGCGGCGCCTCGAGCGATATCGTGGTGACCGGCGCTTCGATCGTCGACAACACCGCGCGGGCCCTCAACCAGCAGCGACAGGCCGACAATACGGTCAGCATCGTCTCGGCCGACGCCATCGGTCGCTTCCCGGATCCGAACATCGCCGAGGCGCTGCAGCGCGTTTCCGGCATCGGCATCGAGCGCGATCAGGGCGAGGGCCGCTACATCAACATCCGCGGCGCACCGATGGAGTTCAGCACCGTCACCATCGACGGCGCGACGGTTGCCGCTCCCAGCCCGACGACCCGCGCGATCGACCTTGACACCATTCCGTCGGACATCGTCGCGAACCTCGAGGTGACCAAGAGCCTGCTGCCGAGCCAGGATGCCGACGCGATCGCGGGCTCGGTGAACATCGCCACCCGCTCGGCCTTCGACAGCAAGGGCTTCCGCCTCAGCGCATCGGCCGGCGCCAGCTACAACGACTATGGCGGCACGAGCGACAGGCGCGGTTCGCTTTCGATCAGCAACCGCTTCGGCGCCGACCGGCAATTCGGCATCCTGCTCGCCGGCAGCTATTCCAAGACGGATCGCCAGCTCGACAATGTCGAGAATGGCTGGGCGGTCAATGCCGCCGGACAGGTGCGCCTCGTCGAGACCCTGTTCAAGGACTATGACACCAAGCGCGAGCGCGTTTCGCTCAACGGCGCGCTCGAATGGCGCCCCTCGCCGGGCAACCGGCTCTATGCCCGCGGTTCCTTCTCGCAATTCACGGACGACGAATATCGCAATCGCCTGAGCATCCTGTGGAGCGAAGGCGCGATGGCCGCGGGATCGACGGATAGCCGCGCGACCTTCTCGAACACCCGTATCGAGAAGCAGATCCGCCACCGCGTGCAGCGCAACAAGATCTATACCGGCGCCGTGGGCGGCGAAAACCTGATCGGCGAAGGCAAGGTCGAATATTCCGCGAGCTATTCGGAATCGAAGCAGACCTATCCGCGCCGCGACGAATTGCTGTTCCGCTCGTCGCTGCGCCCCACCCTCAGCTATGATTTCGCCAATCCGGACAATCCGACCTACTCGCTGTTCACGACGAACGAGCATCTCCAGGCCGATCGCTATGCGTTCCGCGAAAATGCCTATCGCGCGAACGATACGCTGAACAAGGAATGGGGTCTTTCGGCGAAGGTCGAGCTGCCCGTCGACCTCGGCGGCCAGCAGGTGATGGTCAGCTTCGGCGGCCGCTATCGCGATCGCGACGTCGTGTCGGACGAAGAGCGTTTCCGTGACCGCCGTGCGTCCGCGGCGCCCAGCGGTTCGCTGACCAGCTTCCTCACCGACGAGCGCTCGGCGAACTTCAACTACAATCTCGGCTACAAGATCGATCCGGGCAAGGCGGACGCCTATTTCGATGCGACCAAGGGCGCGTCCGAGCGGCGCATTCCACAATCGATCACGGCCGACTATCGGGCGAGCGAGAAGATCCTCGGCCTGTTCGGCATGGCCAAGGCGGAATTCGGGCGCACCACGGTGATCGCGGGCGTCCGCTACGAAGCGACGGATTTCGAGGGATCGGCGCCCACCGTTGCGCTCAACGGCACGGTCGGCAAGGCGAATGTCGGCTCGCACTATGGCAAATGGTTCCCGAACCTGACCGTGCGGCAGGCGTTCACGCCGGAGCTGATCGGCCGCTTCGCGCTCAGCCGCGGAATCAACCGGCCGAATTTCGTCGATCTGGTGCCGCGTCAGCTCGACGAGACCGACAGCAGCCTGACGCGCATCACCGAGGGCAATCCCAATCTGCGGCCGACGCTCTCCAATAATGTGGACGCGGGCCTGGAATATTATATTCGGCCGGTCGGCCTGATCTCGGTCAACGCCTTCTACAAGGACCTGACCGACTATCGCTACACGCTGAGCCGCACCGTCGGCAGCACCATCTATGTGCGCCCGGAAAATGCGCCCGATGGACATCTGGCGGGTATCGAGGTGAACTGGCAGCAGCAGTTCACCTTCCTGCCCGGCCTGCTCAGCGGCTTTGGCGTGTTCGCCAATTACACCTGGACGGACGCCGAGATAAAATTGTCGCAGGCCTTTGCCGGCCGCCGGGTGATGCCGTTGCCGGGCCAGTCGAAGTCGAGCTGGAACGCCGCCCTGTTCTACGAGAAGGGCCCGTTCAACGCGCGCCTCTCCTATACCAAGCGCAGCGACTATCTGAACGCAGTGGACGCCAACGAGCCGCGGCTCGATCTCTATTGGGAAGGGCGCGGCCAGCTCGACGCGACCGCCAGCTATCAGGTCGTGAAGCAGGCCACCATATTCGTGGAAGCCAAGAACCTGACCAATTCGCCGGGCGTTCGCTATTATGGCGTGCGTGAGCGCGTCTACGAATATGAGAAGTTCGGCTATTCGATCTTCGGCGGCATCCGCATCAAGCTCTAAACGGGTCGTTCCGGGCTCGAGCAGGTCGAGCCCGGAATCGCAGGCGCTCGCCTCGCCGCCGCTCCAATCACTCGAAGGGGTGCCATGCGCGTTCCGAATACCTCGTTGGTCCTCTCCGCCCTGCTGCTCTCGGCCGCGACGACACTCGATGCCTGGGCGCAGATCGCGCCGCCCCGGTCGGCCGGCACGCCCTATGCCGCGCGCAACCTGCCCGATCGCATCGTCCTGACGCCGGGCGGGGATCCCACCCGGGAAATGGCGGTCGCCTATCGCACCGATGCCACCCAGCGCGTCAGCGAGGCGGAGATCGCCGTCTCGGTCGACGGCCCCACGCTGTCCGAAAGGGCGGTCAAGGCAATCGGCGCCAACCCGCCACACGCCAAGGAAAGTGCCAACGGTTCCGCCCTGTACCACCAGATTCGGTTTACGGGGCTCAAGCCGGATACCGTCTATGCCTATCGGCTGAAGGGCAGCGCGGGCTGGAGCGAATGGCTGCAATTCCGCACTGCCGCCGCCGAGCCGAAGCCTTTCCGCTTCCTCTATCTCGGCGACATTCAGAACGGCATCCTCACCTATGCCAGCCGCGTGATCCGGCAGGCATTCCATGCAAATGGCGGTATCGAGCTCGTGCTGCACGCCGGCGATCTCGCGGCGCAACGCGACGATCTCGACCATGACGACGAATGGGGCGAGTGGAACCAGGCAGCGGGATATAATTATGCGATCGTCCCGCAGATTCCTGCCACCGGCAACCACGAATATGTCGATGTCGTGCTGCCGAACGGTATGGAGAGCCGGAAGCTCGGGCCCTATTGGCCGCTTCAGTTCGCGCTCCCTGCGAACGGCGCGGAGCCGGCCAGGGCAACCACCTATTATGTCGATTATCAGGGCGTGCGCTTCATCGTGCTGGACGGCACCTCGGCGATCGACCTCGGCACGATGGATGCCCAGACGCGCTGGCTCGACGCGACGCTCGCGTCGAGCAAGGCGAAATGGAATGTGGTGCTGTTCCACCAACCGGTCTTCACCTGTGCCCGCCCCGAGGACATCGCCGAGATCAAGTCGGCATGGAAGCCCGTGTTCGACGCGCGCAAGGTGGATCTCGTGCTGCAGGGACATGACCATTGCTACAGCCGCCTGACTTCGGAAGCGGGACGGGAAGCATCGGCATCGGCGCGCAGGAACGGCGCGATCCAGGGGCCGGTCTATCTGGTATCGGTAACCGGCTCGAAAATGTATGCGCTGAACGACCGCTCCCGTACCCAGCCCGACAGGATCGCGGAGGCGACCGAGCTGTACCAGGTCGTCGACGTTGCGGGCGATCGTCTCCAGTTCCGCACCTATACGGTGTCCGGGAAGCTCTATGACGGGTTCATGCTGGAACGCGGCGCGGATGGCCGCAATCGCCTGATCGAGTTGCGGGAGCCGATGATCGCGGTTCGTACGTGCACCGGCATGATCGGTCCGGACGGGGGCACCTGTGTCGCCCGCGCAAAATAACGCACCGGACGCGGCGGGCCCGATGGAGTTGCGCTTGCCGATGGCCGGCTTTCCCCATCCTCGCGGCCCGCGGAAACATTCGCCTTTCGTTACGGGTACGCAATATCTCTTCCTCACCCGATCCCGGGAAAGAACGGTTCCAAGTCGAGACGCGTCAGGCTTGGAGGAACGGAGAGGCAGGCGCGATGAGGCCGACGGGGCCCAAGGCGCTGACAGACGAAGCTCGAACAACGCCGCCATCCCGGTCTCTCGAAGGGCGGTTCGGGCGCCGAGACCACAGAGGATCCAGCCGACTGCTTGAAGTCTCGTGCCGGCTTTGGGGCTGGCCGGCACGAGAGGGCGATCAGCGCGCCTGGGCGAGCGCGACGGCGTCAGGGCCCGCGGGGAAACGGAGCTGACCCCGAGTATCGTGAACCGCATCCCAGACGCCTTGCGCGACATCGATCTCCGAGGTCGTCATGGCCGGCTTCCCGAACGCTTCGAGAATGGGGCGTGCGAAGTCCGCATACCCACCGGGAAGCAGGTCCTCGACCGGGATGATGGCATTGGCCCCGAAGCGAGTGGTCGGGGCATAGCCAGGCTCGACCAGCTTGGCGCGGATATCGAAATAGCCGAGCTCGATTGCGAGCGACGCCGTGAATCCTTCGATCGCCTGCTTGCTGCCGGTATAGGCGGCGGCGAGTGGGAAATCGCCCAGAGCGACGCTCGAGGTCACATTCACGATCGTGCCGGCGCGGCGCTCGCGCATCTGCGGAATGAATGCCTGGCACATCGCCATGACACCGATCGTGTTGGTCTCGAAGAGCTGTCGGACGAGCGACATCGGCATCGCCTCGAAGGCACCGACGCCGCCGACCCCGGCATTGTTCACCAGGACATCGACCGGGCCGGCCTTCTCGACCAGGACCGCGATGCTTGCTTCGCTCGTGACGTCGAGCGGCAGGATCCGCAGCCGTCCGGTGTCCCCGACGAAGGACGCCGCTTCGGGACGGCGCATCGTCGCGATGACGTCCCAGCCCTTGGCGAGGAACAGTTCAGCCGTGGCCTTGCCATAGCCCGACGAGGTGCCGGTGATGAGGATCGTCTTGGTCATGTCAGTCTCCTTGGGGATCGATGACCGGGAGATAGACAGGGAAGCCGATACCTTATATAACTCAATGTCCATAATTTATTACGGATCGTCCAAACCATGGACCCCTTGAGCGATATTATCTCCTTGCTTCGTCCGAGCGCCGCCGTGTCGAAGCCGATCTCGGCCAAAGGGCGCTGGGGCGTCCATTACCACGCCCATGACGCACCCGGCTTCACGATCATCGTTTCGGGCGAGGCGTGGTTGACGTTCGACGGAGAAGATCCCCTTCGCCTTGAACAGGGCGACTTCCTGCTACTGCCGAGCACGCCGGCTTTCTCGCTGGGGAGCGAACCGGGAATCGTCGGAGCCCCCGCCGCCCCGCGCTCCGAGGCGGTGCGGCACGGCGAGCCGGAGGGCGAGGCCGACTTTGTCGCCCTTGGCGGCAGCTTTTCCTTCGAGCGCGTCAACGCCCCTCTCCTGCTGTCGCTATTGCCCGAACGCATTCACATTCCGGCTTCGGACGGGCGCGCGACGCGTTTCGGTCGATTAATCGATTTGCTCGCCGAAGAATGCGCGACGGATTACCCAGGCAAGGAACTGATCCTCCACCGCATGCTCGAGGCGCTGCTAGTGGAGGCTCTGCGCTGGAGCAGCCTGGCCAGCCGGTCCGTCCCGGCCGGCTTGCTGAGCGGGATGCGGGATCCGGCATTGGCTCGCGCGCTGCAGGCGATCCATGCCGATGTCCGCGCCAGCTGGACCGTCGCCGAGCTCGCCAGCGTTGCCGGCATGTCGCGGTCCGCCTTCTCGGCCCGCTTTGGCGACGTTCTGGGCTGTCCGCCGATCGAGTATCTGGCTCGCTGGCGCATGGCGATTGCCAAGGACGCGCTGGCGCGCGGTATCAAGACACTCGACCGGATCGCCGAGGATATTGGATACGAGTCCGCGAGTGCATTCAGCACCGCGTTCCGCAAGCGGCTAGGGTGCGCGCCCGGCAAGTTTGCCCGTGCTGCAGGCTGAACCGGACACGCAGCCAGCCTGCCCCCGGCCGAGATCTCCAAGGACAGCCGGGTCGGTCAATCGGTGCCACGATCGAATATCTCCACTGATCGCCCGAACCTCCCAGCGCAACCGATCGGAGAGCTCGTTCGGCGCTCGGCGCCCGCCCTCCTCGCAGATCGCGCTCCGGCGGACCTCTTCTGGGAGGAATGGGTAGGTTCCGGAGCAAGCGGCACTTCGGTGCCCTCGCTATTGTCTATGGCGAGGTCTGCTGGGAGCCGGTGCTGGTGGATGCGATATGGTCCGGTTCGACCGGATTGATGACGAGCAGCAGCCGCGTCGCTCCCGCAGTGGCGATAGGGGGCGATCGATGCAGGATATGCGGCACCTCCGCCGACAGACGTCCCTTGAACAAGCCCACCGCCCCGGTCTTCATATCGAAGATATTGTCCGGCTCGTCCGCGTAGATCCACTGGGTCGCCGGTCCCGACACGGTCATCAGTAGGCGCGCGGTCACCATATCGGCGTGAAACTTTCGGCAGGCGTCGGTCTCGACGATCTCCAGCCGGAGCCGGATACGATCGCAAGCCATGATCTCGGCGAAGATGCGGGTGAGGCCAAGCGTCTCTTCGCCCAGGAGTTGGCCAATCCGGGCCGGGTAGCCCGCCTCGATCAGCGCTCCGGGAATCAGCTGGCCGCAATCCGCGACGTCCATGTTCCGGTCGATGTCGTCGATCTGGTCCCAGGACAGGTCGTCGACTGGCTTCAGTCTCGCTGGCCGGGGTCGGTCCCAGAGCGCGAGGTGGACGCTGTCGTTGCGGATGGCGGCGAGGATCGACTCGCAATTGGCGATGGCGGCGGCTTCCCCGTCCGAAAAGCCCATCGTCGACTTCAGCACAGCATTCCCAACCATCCGCAGCGATCCCTTGTGGGAGCCTTCGATCGCGAAGCTCCGGGTTGACGCCCGCAGTAACCGCCGCCATGGCACGATACAAGATATCATATCATGCCATTGGAGCGGGGAGCCATTTGTGAAGCATGTGATTTGGGGATTGGGGCTGGCCGTCATCGGCGGGACGCCCGTATCGGCACAGGGCGTCGCGGACGGCACGCCGGTTACGCAGCCCGAAGATGCGCTCGTGGTCACGGCGAACCGCACGCGCGAGAAGCGCGAGAATGTCGCATCGTCGATGGAGGTGGTTACCGAGGCGCAGCTCGACCAGACCGTCGGCGTCACCTTCCTCGATCAACTCAAGAAGAACGCCGGGCTGGACGTGATCCAGTATCCTAACGGCTTGGCGGGGATCGGCATGCGAGGGCTCCGGCCCGATTTCGAGTTCACCATCAACCCACGCACGCTGGTGCTGGTCGATGGCCGTCCTTCGGGCTCGACCAGCTTCACCACCATTTCGCCGGAAAGCATCGCGCGGGTGGAAGTCCTTAAGGGGCCGGCTTCCGCACTCTATGGTGCATCGGCTGTCGGCGGCGTGGTCAATATCATCACGCGGCGCTCGTCCGGGCCGCTCGCCGGATCGTTCAACATCGGCGGAGGCAGCTTCGAGACGATCCGCTCGGGGATGCGCCTCGGCGGCGACCTGGTCGGCGGCACCGACTTCGATCTCGAGCTCGGCTACGTCAACCAGATGGGCAACTTCCGCCTGGGCGGCGGCGAGAAGCGCCCCAACAGCGACTTCAGCCGTGCTTCCGGCCGGCTGCGCGTCGGGAGCAACCTCGGCCCGATCGTGCGCATCGACGGCAGCGTCGACTTCGCGGACCTGGACAATGATGCGCCCGGGCCGCGCTCCTTCAACCCGCAAAGCCGCTCGGCGACGGGCACCAATCGCGTCAGCGGCGATATCCGCGTGGGGATCACGCCGCGGAATCACGCGATCCGCCTGGTCGCCTATGCCTCGCGCGAGGACTACACCTATTTCGAAGTGCCGGCGGCGGCGGTGCGCTACCAGTCCAACAACACCGTCACCACCTATCGCGGCGCCCAACTGCAGGATAGCTGGCAAGTCTTCGCGCCCCTGCGGCTCACCTATGGCTTCGACTGGCAGAAGGTCTGGGCCGACAGGCTGTCGCACAATGCGAACGGCACCGGCAAGGCGCCTTCGTCTCCGAACGAAAGCCGCGAGACCAAGGCGGTGTTCGCGGAGGCCGGGCTCAACCTGTTCGGCGAGCGCGTGATCCTCACGGCGGGCGGCCGCTATGACTGGCTTACCGTGGCGACCCGGGCGACGCCCTTTCGGGCCAACTTCACGCCGGGCAAGGCCGATTTCGGCGTGTTCAATCCGCGCGGCGGCGCCGTGGTCAAGCTGGGCGCGGGCTTCCGCGCGCACGGCACGATCGGCCGTGCCTTCGTACCCGCCCAGGCGATCCAGCTTGCCGGCGAGAGCGAGGAGTTCGCCGGCATCCAGCGCCGCGTGACCTTCGGCAACGCGGATCTCAAGCCCGAACGCAACACCACCTGGGACGCCGGCTTGGGCTTTGCGCGCGGCCTGCTGAGCGCAGACGTCACCTATTTCGACGCCCGCACGCGCAACCGCATCACTACGGCGATCGTCTCCGAGACCCCGACTCTGCGCCAGACGAGCTATATCAATTCGGACAAGTCGCGGATGCGCGGGATCGAGGGGCAGTTCGCGCTCGACGCCGGCGCGGCGCTGGGCGTCGCTCCCGGGCGCTTCAGCCTGAACGGCAGCGTCACCCGCATCCTCAAGGCAGAGGACATACTGCCCTCGGGCACCGCCACACCGATCCGCAACGTGGCGAACTGGAAAGCCACCGGTTCCGCCACCGTCAATGCCGGGCCGGTCTCCGGCACGGTGACCGTGCGCTACAATGGCGACCGGCTGGATACCGACAACAGCCAGGGCAGGATCTTCACCAACGGGGCGGGCGGGCTGTTCACCTATGACCGTTTCACCACTGTCGACTTCAGCGGCCGTTGGCGGGTGACGCCCAAGGATACGCTGCGCCTCGAGGTCGCGAACGCCTTCGACATCAACTATTACGAGAAGGCCGACTACGCCATGCCCGGGCGCACCCTCTATGCCCGCTATGTGCGGAGCCTCTGAGCATGTGGGCGAAGGAAGCGCTGGCAGCGATCTCGGATCTGCTGTTCCTCCCCGTCGTCGTTGGCCTGCTCGGCGTCGTCGTCTGGACGGTGCTGGCGATCGGTCTGTTCGCGCGCAGCTATATCGGTCGCCTGCGCGGCCGGCGCCCGGCGCGGGATCGCTATCGCACCGCGATCGATGCCGCCCTGACCGGCAATGCGCATGATGACGAGCTTGCAGTAGAGGAAGTGGTAGCGCGGGCAGAGAGCGATGCCGCGCGGTCGCTCAATATGGTCCGCTTTGCCATCCGCGTGGGGCCGTCACTCGGGCTGATGGGCACGCTGATCCCGATGGCCACTGCGCTGTCGGGGCTGGCGAAGGGCGATCTCCAGATGCTCGCCTCCAACATGGTGATCGCCTTTTCGAGCACCGTCGTCGGCCTGGCGGTGGGCGTGGTCGCCTATCTGATCGCGATGGTGCGCGAGGGCTGGGCACGCAGCGATCTCGACGCGGTGCGCTTCCATGCCGAGCGCGCGCTGCGCCGTGAAGAGGACAAGGCGTGACGCGGCGGCGTGCCCTGCGCTTCGTGCGGCGCCGCGACGAAGGCAGCTGGCAGGAAGACCCCCTGTCCGGGGTTGCCAACCTGTTCGACATCAGCCTCGCCTTCATCGTGGCGATGGTGGTCGCGCTCTATTCGATGATGGGCGCCCCCTCGATGCTCGATCCGCAATCGTCCTGGACGATGACCCGCACCACGGCAGACGGGCGCATGGAGATTGTCCGCAAGGACGGCAAGACGATCAAGGTCGAGAAGGTGAGCGACAGGAAGCTGTCGGGCGATGGAGACCGGCTGGGCGTCGCCTATCGGCTGCCCGACGGCAAGGTCGTCTATGTGCCCGAAGACAAGGCCGGAGCCGCCAAGTGAGAGCGATCGTGGCGTTGTTGCTGTTGTTTTCGGGGTTCATGGCGCCGGCTTCCGTGCAGGCGCAGGGGGCGCGGCCGCGTATCGCCTTCGTCTCGATCCATATCGCGGAAATGCCGACGATCGCCCGTGCCGCGGCAAAGCGGGTCGAGGGCAGTATGGCAATCGACTTCTTCGGGTTGGGCGGAGGCTTGCTGCCCGGCATCGAAGGAGTGGATCTTGGTTCCTATGATCTCGTCCTGATCGATGCCGCCGGGCCGCGCCTGCTCAACTTCTCCGAGCAGATCGAAACCGCCAAGCGGCGAACCAAGGTGCTGATCGTCGGCGCCGGCACGCCGATCACAGGCAATGTCGATCCCGCGCAGCATCCCGATGTCGCACGCTATTGGGACAACGCGACGGAGGACAATTATGCCGGCCTCTTCGCCTATGCCGGCGCGCGCCTGCTGGGCCTGCCCCTTGTCGTGCCGCAGCCGCAGGTCTTTCCCGATCTCGCCCTGTGGCACCCCGACGCGCCCAAGCCGTTCGCGACATTTCCCGACTATCTGTCCTGGGAGGCTGGTCACCTGCCTGGTGCAGGCACCCGGCCGCGCATCGGCATTCTCTTCTATCGTAGCCTGGTGCTGGCGAACAATGCGGCGGTGGTGTCGGCGCTGATCCGCGAAATCGAGCAGCAGGGTGGCATGCCGGTGCCGATCTGGCGCGAAGGCGGCCGCGATCTGGCGTCCTCGCTGCTGGGCGGTGAGCGCCTCGATGCGCTGATCCTCTGCGCGAACCGGCTGGATTATGCCGACGCGAAGGCCGGCGCGGCGGAAGCCGCCCGGCTGGACGTTCCGCCGCTGATGTGCGCCACCGATTATCGCCGCACGCCCGAGGCCTGGCGCAAGAGCCTGGGCGGGTTCGCGCCGGACCAGACCGGCGAGCTGGCACTGAGCGAGCTGGAAGGCATTGTCGAGCCGGTGGCGGTCGGTGCCCGCGCCGTCGCACCGGACGGCACGGTCGGCTATGTCGCGCTGGCGGATCAGGTGCGCTGGCGCGTGGCTCGCGCAATGGCCTGGGCCCGGCTCCACCGGCTGCCCAATGCCGAAAAGCGCATCGTCATTCCCTATCACAATGAAGAGCCGGGCGAGGCCGATGTCGGCAGCGATCCGGACAGCTATATGGACGCGCAGGAGAGCATCGTCGCGCTGCTCACCCGGCTACGCGCCGAGGGCTATGATGTAGGCCCCGATCCAATACCCGATGCCGCAACCCTGTCGAAGCGCATGGCCGAGGCGGGTTCGAACACCCGCACCGGCGATATGGCGGCGCTGCGTACGCGGATCGCCCAGGGCGCAATCGCCGTCCCGCTCGCGACCTATCTCGACTGGTATGCCATGCTGCCCGCCGATGTCCGGCAAGCGACCGAGGCCCGCTGGGGCCCGCCGCCGGGCAGGATCATGACCGTGGATGGCCAGATCGTCATCCCGGCGCTGCGCTTCGGCAAGGTGACGCTGGTCGCGCATCCGATCTGGGGCGTCCAGGCCGATGCCGGCGCGCTCGCCGCCAAGGGCGCCCTGCCACCGCATCACCAGTATCTCGCTTTCTATCTCTGGATGCAGAGAGGCGAGCACGCCGACGCTTATCTGCCGATGTTCACCCAGCTTTCGCTGATGCCCGGCAAGCAGGAAGGCCCGGCGGCGGACGATGCGGTCGGCGTGCTGATCGGCGCGTTGCCGCATATCCAGCCGCTGCCGCTCCAGGCCAATGGCGGGGTAGGCAACAAGCGCCGCACCCAGGCAGTCACCATCGGCTTCATGCCCGAGATCGTGCGCGCCGGACTCAACCCGGACCTGGCCGCGATCGCGAAACTGCTCGATGGCAAGCCCGCCGACCAGCGGTCGGTCCGCGACGCCGCCATCCGCGCAGGGGCGGCGGGCGCACTCGGCCTCGATCCCGCAAGCGCGCCCTGGCAGGCTCTCGAACCCGCGCTTCGCCGCTATCTCGAGGAGGCGGCCGGCGCACCGATGCCGATGGGTGGCCATATCCTGGGTCGGGCGCCCGATCTGGCAACCGTGGCAAGGCTCGTCCAGGCGATGCTGGCCGGCAACGGGGGCACCGCGCCCGATCTCGCCGCCGTCACCCGTTCACTTGCCGGCGATGACGCTGCGCTCGCGCCGGAGATGGCAGCGCAGGCGCGCGACTATGCCGCACGGCTGGCCCAGGCACCGAGAGAGATGGACGCGGTCGTCGCGGCGCTCTCCGGCGGCTATGTCGCGCCGGGGCCGATGCAGGATGCGATCCGCAATCCGGATGCGCTGCCCGCCGGGCGCAATCCCTATACGCTCGATGTCCGCGCGATCCCGACCCCGGCCGCCTGGGCTACGGGAGCAAAGCTCGCCGACGACATGATCGCCCAGCACCGCGCCCGCACCGGCAAGCCGCCGCGCAAGGTCGCCTTCGTCCTGTGGTCGGGCGAGACCGCGCAGAATGGCGGCACCAGCGAAGCCCAGATCTTTCGCCTGCTCGGCGTTCGACCGGTCTGGAACAGCCGCGGCCAGGTGGTGGACGTGACGCTCGAACCGCGCGCGGCGCTTGGCCGGCCTCGGGTCGATGTGCTGGTGACCACCTCGGGCACCTATCGCGATCATTTCGGCGACAAGCTCGGTCTGGTCTCCCGCGCGGTCGCTCTGGCCTCGGCTGCCGGCGAGCCGGACAATCCGATCCGCGCCGAAACCCAGGCGCGGGCTGCTGCGCTCCGCCGGGCAGGCGTGCCGGCGGAGGTCGCCGAGCGTCGCGCGCTCCGCCGGATATTCTCCACCGCACCCGGTGCCTATTCGCCTTCGACCCAGTTCGCCAATCGGGAAGGCTGGAGTCCGGAGCGGATGAACCGGCTCTACGAGGCGCGGCTGGGCCATGCCTATGGCGATGGCAGCGACGGCGAGGCGGACGGCGCCGCGTTCGCCGCCAATCTGGAGCACGTCGATGCGGCCGTGTTCGGTCGTTCCTCCAGCGCCTATGGGCTGCTCGATACACCGATGCCTGCCGCCTATCTCGGCGGGCTGGCGATGGCGGTGCGCCAGCGCACCGGTCGCAACATCGAGACCTATGTCGCCAATGGTCAGGTTGCCGGCGAAGCGCGGATCGAGACGCTCGACCGCTTCTATGCCCGCGAGCGCGACAGCCGGTATCTCAACCCCGAATGGATCAAGGGCATGCAGGCGAGCGGCTATAATGGCGCGCGCTACATGGCCGACCTGACGGACTCGATGCTGCTGTGGGAAGCGACCAAGCCCGATCTGGTGACCGACCGCGATTGGGAAGCGGTGCGCGACGTCTATCTGCACGATCGCTATGATCTGGGCCTCGACCGCTTCTTCGCCGAAGCCAATCCGGCTGCGCGTGCCAAGCTCGTCGCGGGAATGCGTGACGCCATCGAGCGGGGGAACTGGCATGCCGATGCCGCCACTCGCCGCGAACTGGGGATGGAGGCAGCGGCCATGGCGCCGGCGCCGGATGTCGGTTCGCTCGGCCATGTGCCGGGTGCGAGCCGTCCCACCGCGGGTGGTGGCAAGATACCGGCGCGAGCGGCCCCGGCATCGCCTTCGAATGCGGTGTCCGGCTTCGAGTTGGTGCCAGAGCAGCGCACTCTCAGCCCCCAACCCGCAAGCCGGTCGTGGACCGAGCTGTTGGGGGCGCTGGCGACGCTGCTCCTCGTTTGCGGCGCAGGTTTCTCGGCGAGACCGCGATGGTAGCCAATGGGCTGGGGGCCGAAGGGGAACTCGATCGATCCTGCCTGGGCGATATCCCGTGCTGACGATGTCGTCCAAGGCAAAGGGGCCATTCCCGCTGCGCCGGAACCAGTGCCAAGCACCCGACCGCTCGGCCTTGCCGGGCAAGAATACCGTGCCGGTTCCCGCAAGGGGATTGAAATGGGAATATCCGGCGCACCCAAAGGCCGTCAGCTGGGCTCTGGCATAGGGACTGATGCGTTCTCCGCAAATCTCGAAACCAGATCGATCGCGGAGAGACCCTGCGCCACCCACGAACGGAAGTCGTCGACGAGCAAGCGAGTCGCGCGGACGCGTGAGTTCGGCGCATCCGCGATCTCGACATAGCCCGCTGCGGCCGCCGCACGGATCATGCCGCGAACATGGGCGCGGGTGGTGGCGCTGCGCTCGGCCGCCATCGAATAGAAGCCGGCTTCGCTCCAGCCGCCGGGATTGTCCTGCGCCGCGCGCATGAGCGCAGCCAGCACCCGCGAGCCGCCGGCCTGATGCATGAAGGAATCGACCGCGAGATGCTCGACCATGTTGTCCCGGGCGAGCCCGAGGGTCTTCAGCGAAGCGGCACGGTAAAGGCGATGATAGTTCGGGTCGCCCGATATCGCAGCCTGATAGCGGGCCTCTTGCGGCATCATCAGCGCGAGCGGCGCGTGGAAGACGACCGTCCATTCGCGATCGATTTCCAGCATGCGCGGACCGGGGTGCAAGCGATGGCGCCGCTTGTCTCCGGGCATCGGCGTCTCGATCAGATGGCCGTCACTGCGCATTTCCTCGACGAAACGCCGGATGCGGCGCTCCGTCCCCAGCCCCAGCAACGCTCCCAATTGGGCCAGGCGCCCGACGGTAAGCCAAGTGTCCGGCCTGTCCTCTTCCGCCGCCATCGCGATGCAGATCGCAAGCATGAAGGTTACGGCCCGGCCATATTCGGAGAGTTCGCGCACCAGCCGCCGGTCGTCGCCATAGAGATTGGCGAGGCCGTCGATCAGGTTCGACACGGCATCGTCGAAGCGCGGATGCCGCGCGATGTCCTCGGGCGAGATATAGGGCGGGAACAACGGGCAGGCTGGGGATTCTTCCGTCAATCCAGGATTCCATCACGTGAGACACGAGAGCGATATCGCTGTGTTTACAGGATTTTCTCGATCGGAGAACCCCGTGATCGACCAGATCGTACCAACTTGTTCCGTTGAGCGGCCTGCCTGCCGCACCTAAGGCCTTCCCCTAGGTCAAGCGACGGCCGGGGGCAGCGCGGATCGGGGTCAGCGACCCGATCCGCGTCCGTGCAGACGAATTTCGCATGATCGCGACCGAATTGCCACGCGCAGGCCCGTGCCTGCGCGAGAGCCTTCGCGCGCCCTGCGCGCGACGGCGAAGAACAGGGGAAGTATCGATGACCGCCGCCACCAAGCGCAACGTCCGCCGCACCCTGCTGGCCTCCACCGCGCTGATCGCCGCCGCCGCGGCGCTGCCGGCGCAGGCGCAGACCCAGATCGCATCGCCGCAACATGGCGGGGCGATCGCCGGCGCCGGCGCCGAGACGGTAGAGGACAACACCCCCGCGGGCGGCGGCATCTTCGTGATGAGCGCCGGGGCTCCGATCACGTTCACCGACGTGACGATCGCGAACACCACCGGTGCGGGCCCCACGGTGGGGCAGGCCGCGAACGCCATCGGCCTGGTGAACACCAATCCCACGTCCCAGTCGATCACGCTGAACGGCTCCAACAGCTTCGCGACGACGCAGTCGGGCGGAACGGCATTCCGGGCGCAGACCCTGAACGGGGACCTGACCCTGACGCTGAACGGCGGGACGCAGCGCTTCTCGGGCACCGACGGCCTGCATCTCCGGGCGATGGACGCGATCGACGTGGTCAACAATGGCGGACCGCTCACCATCTCGGCGACCGGCGGGGCCGGCGTGTACAGCCGGGCCAATAACGGCGCCGCGACCCTGAACCTCGGCACAGTGAGCGTCGCCGGGGGCGCGAGCACCGGCATCTATGCCTATGGCTATGCCGGCGCGAACGTGACGACCGGCGGGGGCACGATCTCGGCGCTGACCGGCATCGATGCCCGTTCCGCGGGCGTGACGACGATCCTCTCGGGCAGCACGATCATCGGCACCGGTACGGCCCAGTCGGTCGGCATTACCGGCTTTGGCGAGAGCTCATCGTCCGCCCGCTTCGACATCACCTCCAACGGCGCGATCAGCAACGTCAACACCGGCATCTATTTCGAGAACCGGATGGGGCTCGCCGGGAACGTCATCCGCGTCAACGCGAGCATCGATGCGGTTTCGGCCGGCATCGATACCGGCAGCTCCACCGCGACGGACATCCATGTCGGCTCGGACGCCACCGTCCAGGGCGGCGTATCCGGCATCGCGCGGAGCAGCGCGGGAACGACCAACAACAGCGGGACCGTCCGCGGCGGCGTGGGCATCACCAGCACCGTGGCATCCTCGGTCGTGAATTCGGGGTTGATCCAGGGCTCCACCTTCGGCGTCAATTTCCTCGCCGGCGGCACCCTGACCAACAATGCCGGCGCCACGATCAACGGCGGCGGCAACGGCGTGAACGTCGCCGGCGCGGCCGGCACGATCGAAAATCGCGGCACGATCGGCGTGGGCAATGCCGCCGGCATCATGCTCAACGCGGGCGGCACCGCGACCAACTACGGCACGATCAACGCGAGCGGCAACAACAGCACCGGCCTGCGCAGCACCGGCGCGGCCTCGACGCTCGACAATCGCGGCACGATCACGGCGAACATCGGGATCCGCACGGACGCGTCGGGATCGACGCTGAACAATTCCGGCACGATCAATTCGACCAGCTTCGCGATCTACGTGCCCTCCGGCACGGCGACCCTCACCAATTCGGGCAGCGTCAACGGCGCGATCGGCGCGACCCTCAACGGCGGCGGCAGCATCACCAACACCGGTTCGCTGATCGGCGTGTCCTACGGCATCACTTCCGCGGGCGCCGCGACGACCGTGGTCAACAGCGGCACCATCTCGGGTGGCTCCGGGGCGATCTCGCTGTCGGCCTATAACGATATCGTCACGCTCAATCCGGGTTCGGTGACGATCGGCTCGATCAGCCTCAGCAGCGGCGACGATACGCTCAACATCATGACCGGGGCGACCTTCGGGGCGCTCGCCGGCGGCGCCGGCACCGATACGCTGGTGCTCGGCGGCACGACCACCGGCACGCTGGACCTGGCGAACGTCGCGACCTTCGAGATCCTCAACAAGGTCGGCAGCGGTACCTGGACGCTGAACGGCGCGGCCGCGAGCCCGGCGATGGTGATCGGCGCCGGCAACGGCACCCCGAGCGGCACGCTGGTCTTCAACGGCAGCGGGCTCACCGGCGCGATCACCGTCAACGGCGCGATCCTCCGCGCCACGAGCGCAGGCGCTTTCGGCACCGGCAGGATCACCGCGATCGACCCGACGATCCAATATGGCGCGACCGGCACCTATACGAACCAGATCATCCTCGCTTCGGCCGACCCGACAAACGATCCCACGCGGCTCGAGGCGGACAGCGGCGTGGTCGCCACGCTCACCGGGCAGCTCCTCGAACAGGGAACGGGCCAGCCGCTGGTGATCGGCGGATCGGGGACGATCGTGCTCACCAACCAGAATAATTTCTGGAGCGGCGGCACCCGGATCCTGGCCGGGGCGACGCTTCAGGGAATGGGAACCGCGCTGGGCAACGGCTACAACCCCATCGCGAACGACGGCACGATCATCTTCGACGAAACCGGCACCTACACGCAGATCGGCGCGATCTCCGGCAGCGGCGGCGTGGTGAAGCGGGGCAGCGGCATGCTCCTGTTCAGCAGCGCGAACAACTATGCCGGCGCCACCACGATCGAGGCCGGAACGCTGCAACTCACGAGCGTCGGCGCGCTTTCCGGCACCTCCGGCATCGCGCTGACAGGCGCGACGGCGGTGCTCGACAACAACAGCTCGGACGGCGCCGTGCTGAACAACCTGTCCGGCGTCGCGGGAAGCCAGGTGCTGCTGCGCGGCAAGAGCACCACGCTGGCGAACAGCGCGAACACGATCTTTGCAGGCACGCTCAGCGGCACTTCCTCCGGCGGGATAACCAAGGCGGGATCGGGCACGCTCACTTTGTCCGGCAACAATTCCGGCCTCACCGCGCCGCTGCTGATCAGCGCCGGCACCATTGCGCTGATCGATGCCGGCTCGCTGGCGAGCGCCGGCTATATCGCAGTGAACGGCGGTGGGTTCGACATCTCCGGGGTTGGCGGTACCGGCACCTCGATCAACGATCTGCGCGGCTCTGGCGGCTCGGTGATCCTGGGCGACAAGCGGCTGACCATCGTCAATGGCAGCTACGGCAACAGCTATGCCGGCGTGATCTCGGGCACAGGCGGTGTGACCCTGTCGAGCGGCATCGCCACCTTGGCCGGCGCCAACAGCTATTCGGGCACGACCGTGATCGCGTCCGGCGCGCAACTCAATCTGAGCGGCGCGGGCTCGCTCGCCAATTCGGACGTGACGGCCAACGGCTTCTTCCAGCTGCTGAACGCCGACGCGACGGTTCGCAGCCTGTCGGGCGGCTCGCCGATGAGCGCCACCTTCATCAACGGGAACACGCTGACCGTCACCCATGGCGGCACCTATGCCGGCCAGCTCAACGGCAGCGGCACGCTCTCTCTCACCGGCGGCACCTTCGTCTACACCGGCAGCGGCGGCCCGAGCACGATCGCGCTCAACGGCGGCAACTTCACGCTGGGTGACGGCGGCACCAGCGGCTATGTCTCCGGCACGCCCTTCGTGCTCAACGCCGGCACGCTGACGATCAATCATTCGGACAATTATGCGGTCGGCTATACCGGCGGCGCGGGCAACTTCGTCCAGGCGGGCACCGGCCTCACCCAGTTGTGGCACAACACATGGACCGGCACGACCACTGCGGCCGCGGGCATCCTGCAGCTCAACTATGGCGACGCGATCGCCGACACCTCGGATCTGATCGTCCTGTCCGGCGCCACCGCGCAGCTGTTCGGCGGCAGCGAGACGGTCGGCAGCCTGTCCGGCGCGGGCGTCTTCGACCTGAACGGCAACGGGCTGACGCTCGGCAATGGCGGGAATTTCTCGGGCCTCATCCGCGACAGCTATTCGAGCGGTTCGCTCTCCGTCCTCGCAGGCACGCTCACGCTCACCGGCGACAGCAGCTTCGCCGGCACGACCTATCTGCACGGCGACGCCAATCTCACGCTCGGCAATGGCGGCACCAGCGGCTCGCTGGCCGGCCTCATCTCGTTCGGCACCGGCACGCTCACGATCAATCGTTCGGACGGCATGACGATCAACGGGCTGCTGGGTGCCGGCCGCCTGGTCCAAGCGGGGGCCGGCACCACGCATCTCTCGGGCACCGGCGGCTTCACCGGCGCCACCGTGATCGAGGCGGGTACGCTGTTCCTCGATGATGGCCAGGCGTTGCGCGGCAGCAGCTCGGTCGCGCTCGACGGCGCCGGCAGCGTACTCGATGCCAGCGCCACTGCCACCAGTGCGGCGATCAACAACCTCTCGGGCGTGAGCGGCAGCGTGGTCCGCGTCGGCATTTCCGGACTGGCCCTGTCGACCACCCAGGATACGAACTTCGCCGGCACCTTCGACGCACCGGCGCCCAACGCAATCAATTTCGGCGGCACCGCGACGCTCACGCTGACCGGACAGAGCGACGTGCGGCGAGCCGGCATCGCATCGGGGACGCTCGCAATGTCGGGTGCCGGCACGCTCGGCGCGTCCACCGATCTGCAGATGTCGGCGGGCGCCACGCTCGACCTGACTGCCCGTACCGGCGGCACCTATGCGCTCGCCAATCTCGGCGGCGCGGGCGGCACGGTCAAGCTCGGCAGCAATGTGCTGGCGATCGGCAACGCCGTGCCGGGCCACGACTTCGGCGGTGCGATCCAGGGCAGCGGCGGTGTGCATCTGAGCGGCGGCAACTGGGGGCTGGCGGCCGGCCAGGCCTATACCGGTGCCACGACGATCGATGCCGGCGCCACACTGGCGCTGTTCGGCGCGGGCAGCTTCGCCAGCGGCAACGTCGCGGTGGCGGGCACGCTCGATCTCCAGCGCATGAGCGATACGCTCACCTTGGCCACGCTCTCGGGCGCCGGCACGGTCACGCTCGGCAACCGGAGCCTGGTGATCAACGGCAATGGGGGACAGAGCGACTTCGCCGGCACCGTCACCGGCGGCACCGGCGGCGTGACGATCGGCTCGGGCATCCAGCGCGTGACAACGAACTGGACCAATAGCGGCACCACCCGGCTGCTCGGCGATGCCAGCCTGATCCTGGGCAATGGCGGCACCGGCGGCTCGGTCGGCGGCCCGATCGTGCTCGAGACGGGTACGCTCACGGTCGATCGTTCCGATGTGGCGTCGATCAACGGCCTCAGCGGCGGCGGCACCTTCGTCCAGGCCGGCACCGGCACGACCCTGGTGACCAACGCCTATGGCTTCACCGGCGATGCGGTGATCCAGAGCGGCACGCTGTCGCTCAACGACAGCACGTCCTTCTCCAATGTCGCCTCGGTCTCGCTCACCGGCGCCGGCACGGTGCTCAAGGTCGGCCAGAGCGGCTTCGGCGCCACCAACATCCACAACCTCTCGGGCGTGGCGGGCAGCACCGTCCTGATCGGCTCCAAGGGCCTCTATGTCGGCAGCAACGCCTCGACCATGTTCGCCGGCACGCTCGACAGCCTGGGCGGCGACCTGACGCTGGGCGGGCCCGAGACGCTGACGCTCACCGGCTGGAACGCACTCAACCGGATCAACCTGAACAGCGGAACGCTTGCGCTCGCGGGCAATGGGAGGCTCGGCGACACTGCGCGGCTGTTCCTCCAGGGCGGCACGTTCGATGCCTCGGGCGTCTCCACCCAGATGGCGCAATTCGCGTCGCTGGGCGGCGATCGGGGCATCGTGGCGCTCGGCGGCGCCAGGCTGACGCTGCTCGACGCCAATGACCATTTCGGCGGCACGATCACCGGCACGGGGGGGCTGACGATCGCGGGCGGCAACCTGATGCTGACCGGCGCCAGCAGCTATAGCGGCGACACGGTGATCGACAGCGGCGCAACGTTGGCGCTCCGCAACACCTTCGACTTCAATACCGGGGACGTGCTCACGTCCGGGTCGATCGCCAATTCGGCGGTGACCGTGAACGGCTTCTTCGATCTCGGCAACCTGGTCGGCAACGCCAGGGTGGCGTCGCTCTCGGGCGGAGGAAGCGTCCAGCTCGGCTTCGGCGACCTCGATGTCGGCGGCGACAATGCCGACACCAGCTTCTCGGGCGCAATCCTCGGCCCCGGCCGCGTCCGGAAGGAAGGCACCGGCACCTGGACGCTGAGCGGCCAGAACGAATTGTCGCGCCTGCTGGTGTTCGACGGCACCGTCGCGCTGGCCGGCGACGGCACGATCGGCGCCGATGCCGAGGTCGCCATCGCCTTCGGTTCGCTCGACATCTCGGGCATCACCGCCGACAGCCTCGCCATCGGCGATCTTTCCGACAATGGCGCGGTACATCTGGGCGGCAAGACGCTCGAGATCACCAATGGCTACCAGGTCTATGGCGGCGTCATGGACGGCACCGGCGGCGTGCACATCCTGGGCGGCGACGGCCAGTTCAGCGCCACGCAGCTCTACACCGGCACCACCACCGTGGATGCGGGGGCCGGCCTCTATCTGCTCGGCTTCGACGGCGCGCTGACCGGCGCGGCGCAGATCGACGGCACGCTCGACATCAGCCTGCACGCCGGCGCCGCACGCATCGGCGGACTGAGCGGCAGCGGCACGGTCCTGCTCGGCACGAACAGCCTGACACTGACCGGCGGCGGCAGCTTCTCGGGCGAGGTTTCCGGGGATGGCGGCCTGATCTTCGCGGCGGGCAGCAGCACGCTCGCCGGCGCCAACAGCTATGCCGGGACCACAACGATCGACACCGGTGCGACGCTGGCGCTGCGCGGCACGGTCGGCGCGGGCGCGGTGATCGCGAACGGCGCGTTCGACATTTCGGGCGCGGCCGGCGACGTCACCATCGCCAATCTCTCCGGCGGCGGCACGGTGGCGCTCGGCACCAACGACCTGATGCTGGGTGGCGACAATCTGGACAGCCTGTTCTCCGGCGTGATCGGCGGCAGCGGCGGGCTGGTGAAGACCGGCACCGGCGTGCTGACGCTTTCGGGCGCCAACCGCTATACCGGCCTAACCACGGTGCAGGACGGCACGCTGCGCCTCGGCGCTGCCGGCGTACTCGCCGACGATTCGACGCTCGAGGTGCTGAACGGCGCCACGCTCGACATGAACGGCTTCGACGAGACCGTCGCCAGCTTCACCATCCGCGGCAATCTGGTCGGCGCCGGCACGCTCACCGCCGCGCTCTACAATTTCCTCGGCGGCACCATCGACCACGACTTGGGCGGCGGCGCGATTCACCAGATCTCGGGTACGACGCTGCTCAATGGCAGCTCGGCGGGGTCGGCGGTGCATGTCGAGGGCGGCGCGCTGGTGCTCGGCGCCGATGATCGTCTGGCCGATACGGCGCTGGTCACGATCGCGAGCGGCGCGACGCTCGACCTCCAGGGCTTCGGCGACACAGTCGGAAGCCTGGCGCTGGCCGGCGTGCTGAACGGCACCGGTACACTGACCGCGGGCACCTATGCGCTCGATGGCGCGCTGGTGAACGCCAATCTCGGCATCGGCACGCTCGTCCAGCATTCGGGCCTTTCTCTGCTCAACGGCACCGCCGTCACCGAAGTGGTGCGCGTCGATGGCGGCACGCTCCGACTCGGCGCGTCGGACCGCCTGGCAGACACCAGCGCGGTCGCGGTCGGGACGGGGGCCACGCTCGACCTGCAGGGCTATAACGACACGGTCGCCAGCCTCGCGCTCGGCGGCACGCTCGCGGGGACCGGGACGCTCACTGCCGGCACCTATTCGCTCGACAGCGCAACGGTAGGCGCCAACCTCGGCGCGGGCACGCTGGTCCAGCATTCGGGGACCTCGTTCCTGAACGGCAGCGCCGCGGCCGAAGTGGTGCGTGTCGATGGCGGCACGCTCCGGCTCGGCGCCTCGGATCGCCTTGCCGACACCGCCGCGGTCACGGTGGCGAACGGTGCGACGCTCGCGCTGCAGGGCTATGGCGACACGATCGGGACACTGGCGCTGGCCGGCACGCTTTCGGGCACCGGCACGCTGAGCGCCGGCACTTACGCGTTGGACGGCGCGACGGTGGGCGCGAACCTCGGCGCAGGCACGCTGGTCCAGCGTTCGGGGACTTCGTTCCTGAACGGTAGGGCCGCGGCCGGGAACGTGCGCGTCGATGGCGGCACGCTCCGGCTCGGCGCCTCGGATCGGCTTGCCGACACCGCCGCGGTCACGGTGGCGAACGGTGCGACGCTCGCGCTGCAGGGCTTCAGCGACACCGTTGGGACACTGGCGCTGGCCGGCACCCTCGCGGGGACCGGGACGCTCACTGCCGGCACCTACACGCTCGACAGCGCGACACTGGATGCGAACCTTGGCGCAGGCACGCTGATCCAGCGCTCCGGCACGTCGTTCCTGAGTGGCATCGCCCAGGCTGAAACCGTGCGCGTCGACGGCGGCACACTCCGGCTCGGGGCCTCGGATCGGCTTGCCGACACCGCCGCGGTCACGGTGGCGAACGGCGCGACGCTGGCACTACAGGGCTTCAGCGACACGGTCGGGACGCTGGCGCTGGCCGGCACGCTTTCGGGCACCGGCACGCTTGCCGCCGGCACCTACACGCTCGACAGCGCGACACTGGATGCGAACCTTGGCGCAGGCACCCTGGTCCAGCGCTCGGGCATTTCGCTGCTGAACGGCACCACGTCCGCGCAGACCGTCGAGATCGACGGCGGCACGCTCCGCCTCGGCGGCTCGAACCGCCTTGCCGACAATGCCCTGATCATGGTCGCATCCGGCACGACGCTCGATCTGCAGGGCTTCAGCGACACGATCGGCAGCCTCGCGCTCTCCGGCACGCTTTCGGGCGCGGGCACGCTGTCCGCCGCGCGCTATACGCTGAACGGTGCGACGGTGAACGCCAATCTCGCCGGCGGGACGCTTGCCCAGGCGAGCGGCACCTCGATCCTCGCCGGCACCGCGACCGGCACCAATGCCGTCATCGCCGGCGGCACGCTGCGTATCGGCAATGGCGGCACTGCGGGCTGGCTGACCGGCGACGTCGCCGTGAACGGCGCGCTGGTCTTCGATCGCAGCGACGCGGTGACCTATGCCGGCGCGCTCTCGGGCAATGGCAGCGTCAGCCAGGCGCAGGGCAGCCTCACGCTCAGCGGCGGCAGCGGCGGCTTTGGCGGAACGTTCACTGCCTCCGGCGCCGGCCTCGCTGTCACCGGCCAGTTCGGCAATGCGGACGCGCACCTCAACGTCGCGAGCGGTACGCTTTCGGGTGCCGGCAGCATCGGCGGCACGGTCACGCTGGCCGACGGCGCGCATCTCGCGGGCATCAGCGGATCGACTCTGTCGATGGGCGCGCTGGTGCTCGGTTCGGGCAGCATGGTCGACATCACGCTCGGCCAGCCTTCGACCAGCGCGCTGTTCGCCATCGCCGGCGACCTCACGCTGGACGGCACGCTCAACGTCGCCACCCAGCCGGGCTATGGCACGGGCATCTACCGCCTCTTCTCCTATGGCGGCGCGCTCACCGACAAGGGCCTAGCGCTCGGCACGGGAACCGGCGACCTGTTCGTCCAGACCGCCAATGCCGGCCAGGTCAACCTGGTCAACAGCAGCGGCGTCACTCTGTCCTTCTGGGACGGCGGCATCGCCGCCAACCACGACAATGGACGGATCGAGGGTGGCAGCGGCGCCTGGAGCCTCGGCACACGCAACTGGACCGACGCGAACGGCGCGCTCAACGGGCCGATGCAGCCTGTGCCGGGGTTCGCGGTGTTCCAGGGCAATGGCGGCACGGTCACGATCGACAATGGCGCGGGCCAGGTGGGCGCGACCGGCATGCAGTTCGCCGTCAGCGGCTATACTCTCGCCGGCGGCGCGCTGGCGCTGTCGGGCGACCAGGCGATCGTCCGCGTCGGCGACGGCACCGCCGCGGGGGCAGGCATCGGCGCCACCATAGCCTCGGCGCTCACCGGCGCCGCGGCGCTCGTCAAGACCGATCTCGGTACGCTCACCCTTACCGGCGCCAACAGCTATGCCGGTGGCACAATCGTCCAGGCGGGCACGCTGATCGGCAATGCCGCCTCGATCCGCGGCAATGTCCAGAATGCTGGCACGGTCGTGTTCGACCAGGCGGGCAATGCGAGCTTCGCCGGCACGACCGGCGGGGCGGGCGGCTATATGAAGTCGGGCGCGGGAGCCTTGACCCTAACCGCGGCGAGCAGCGGCAACTGGCGGGTCACCGGCGGCAGCCTGGTCTCCACCTCGACGCTGTTCACCGGCAATCTCGATCTCGGTGCCGGCACCAGCTTCGTCTTCGACCAGGCGGTGAACGGCAGCTATGCCGGAACGCTCACCGGCGCGGGCAGCGTGCTGTTCCGCGGCGGCGGCACGGTGTTGCTCACCGGCAACTCCGCCGGCTTTGCCGGCGTCACCACGATCGGCAGCCTGCTCTCGGTCAACGGCACGCTGGGCGGCACGATCGACGTGCTGGCTGGCGGGCGCTTGCAGGGCAATGGCACGATCGGCGCGAGCCGCATCGCCGGCACGGTCGCGCCGGGCAATTCGATCGGCACGCTCACCGTGGCGGGCAATCTCAGCTTCCTCTCGGGCAGCACCTACGAGGTCGAGGCGAACGCCTCCGGCCAGAGCGACAAGATCGTCGTGAACGGCAGCGCATCGATCCAGAGCGGCGCGGTGGTCAGCGTGCTCGCGGCGGACGGCAATTACGCGGTCAACACCAGCTACACGATCCTGACCGCCACAGGCGGCCTGACCGGCACCTTCTCGAGCGTGACCTCGAACCTCGCCTTCCTGACGCCGAGCCTCGCCTATGGCGCCAACGCAGTGACGCTCAGCCTCAAGCGCAACACGATCGACTTCGCCTCGGTGGCGCAGACGCGCAATCAGCGCGGCGTTGGCACGGCGGTCGAGGCACTGGGCCTGGGCAACACCGTTTACGACGCAGTCGTCGCGCTCACCGCGCCGGAAGCGCGCGCGGCCTTCGACCAGCTTTCCGGCTCGGACTATGCCAGCATGCGCGGCCGGCTGTTGGACGACAGTCGCTTCACGCGCGAGGCGATGCTGGCGCGCGGCGACCTGGCGGGCGAGGAGGGCCTGTCGGTCTGGGGCACTGCCCTCGGCAATTGGGGCTCGATGCACGACGGCGCGCTGGCCCAGGGCTATGACCGCGATCTCAAGGGTTTCCTTGCAGGCTTCGATGCCGGGTTCGGCGGCCATTGGCGCGCGGGGCTGGTTACCGGCTACGACGCGAGCGAGCTGCGCACCGGCAATGCCACACACAAGGCCGATACCTATCATGCCGGCGGCTATCTCGCTGGCAGCTACGGCATCGCCTCGGTCCAGCTCGGCGCTGCCTATGCCTGGAACGATGTCCGCTCGCAGCGCCGGATCGGGTTCGGCGGGCTCCACCAGGCGCTGGGCGATCGCTACCACGCCAATACCGCGCAGGTGTTCGGCGAAGTCGCGGTCAAGGGCGAACTCGGCGGCGTCGCGCTCCAGCCCTTTGCCGGCCTGGCCTGGGTCCGTCTCCAGGGCTCGGACATCGCCGAGCAGGGAGGGGCGGCCGCGCTCCATGGCGGGCAGCGTGACCAGAGCATGACCTATGGCAGCTTCGGCCTGCGCACCAACATGGCGCTCGGCGGCGGCGCGCTGCGCTTCAAGGGCTCGGCGGCGCTACGCCACGCCTTTGGCGACACGGTGCCGGTGATCGACCTGGGCTTCGCAACCGGGCCGGGCTTCGTCACCGCGGGCAATGCGCTGGACCGCGACAATGCCGTGGTGGATGCCGGGCTGGAACTGGATCTGGCCAGGCACGTCACGCTCGGCATTTCCTATGCCGGCAGCTATGGCACGCGCGCGACCGATCACGGCGCGCGGGCAGCGCTGAGCTGGCGCTTCTGATCTGACCTCCTATCCGGTGTGATTGCATGTTCGACCGTCTCGTCCGCTTCTCCGCCCGTATGTCCCCGCTGGCGGTTGCCGTCTCCAACGGCGCCGAACACATCCTGTATCGGGATTTCGACCGGATCATCGATCAGGCGGCGGCGGCACTCGATCGCGCCGGTGTCGGAGGACCGGAGCTCGTGGCAGTCAGCACGCCCGACGCGTATCGCCATCTCGTCCTGATCCTTGCCTGCGCCCGCCGCGGCGTGCCGACAGTCTCGCTGATCCCGCAGACGGCGCGGCCGATGGCGGCGTTCACCGGCGCGGTGAAGCTGCTGTCGGACGATCCCGCGCACGCACCCGATCTGCTGGTCGACGCCGCCTGGCTCGCCGATGCGATCGCCACGCCGGCGCATATGCTGGAGACGCCGAAGCGCGATCCCGAGGCGCTGGGCCGCGTCCAGCTTTCCTCCGGCTCGACCGGTGAGCCCAAGGCGGTCGGCATGAGCTGGGCGCTGATGGATCGCCGCATCGAGCATACCTGGACGCGCAATTTCGGCTATGAGCGGCTGCTGTCCCTGATCGGCCCGGAAAGCGGCGCGCTGCCGCTCTTCCTCTGGTGCTGGGCGCGCGGCGGCTGCGTGCTGTTCGGCGCGCCCGATCCCCAGTTCCTTGCCCGCTCGCTCACCGTCCTGCAGCCGACCGGCATGCTGGCGGCACCGGCCCAGCTCGCCGCGCTGCTCGATGCGCTGCCCGAGGACGCGACGCCCCTGCCCGGCCTGCAGATCGCGATCGGCGGCGCCCATGCCGCGCCAAGGCTGCGCGACCGCGCGGCGCTGCGTCTCGGCACGGTCAACGTCACCTATGCTTCGACCGAGGCGGGGGTGTGCACCAATGGCTTTGCCGCCAGCCTGGGCAATGGCAGCCAGGTCGGCTGGATCACGCCGTGGAGCGAAATCGAGGTTGTCGACGAGCACGACAATGGCTTGCCGCATGGCGCCAGCGGACGCGTCCGCGTTCGGGGATCGGACGTCGTCACAGGCTATCTGGGCGTCGAGTCCGACCATCGTTTCAAGGATGGATGGTTCTATCCGGGCGATATCGGCAGCACGACCCCGAACGGCATGCTCCATATCGAAGGCCGCGAGGACGAAGTGATGAACTTCGGCGGCCAGAAGTTCCTGCCCGGTGCGCTGGAGGGACCGGTTCTCGAAGTTGCCGGCGTCGGGGCTGTGGCGGCCTTCGCGCTGGAGGACGATGACGGAATTGCGCAGCCTTGGCTCGCGATCGTCCGCAATGGCGAGATCGAGCAGGCGCATCTCGGCAAGGCACTTGCGATCCCCGAGCTTCCGCCAGTACGCATTGCGTATATCGACGCGCTGCCGGTGACGCCGCTCGGCAAGGTGCAACGCGAACGCCTGAAGGATGCGGCTCGGCAGCTCGCTGGCCGCTGAACTTCCGCGGCCCGCGCGTTCCGATCCATGCGCTGCCGAAGCGGCTGCGACCAAGGGATGAAATCCCACATGTGCAGCGCGGAAATGCGCGCCAGGAGAGATTTCCGTATTTCCGAGCCACAGGAACGAAACGCCCTTCCGCCGATTTAGGCTCCAGGGTGGACAGGTCGGTCACCGACCGACCTGATGGGTCCGATATGAGAGTGGCGCCTCGCTGATGCCCGTGCCAAGACGGGCTCCATGAGCCGGGCTCTCGCCATCGTCGCCTTCGGCCGGCTGGCCGACCGGGCCGTTCGCGAACTTGGGCTCGAGATCGACGCGCCAGGCAGCGCCGTCGCCCTGACGCCCCACGACATGCCAGGCGCGATCGACCGCGGCATATGGGTTGCCGATCTGCGCCCGACCGCCAGGGCCGGCGGCAGACCGAACCGCTGGTCGGCCGAATGATCGGCTTCGATGAAGCCTGCGCGCGCATTGCCGCGCTGCCGGAGCGCGCGGCGGTCGAGTGCATCCCGCTCGACCAGGCCGCCGGACGGATTCTCGCCACCGACATCGTCGCCAGTCTCGACGCCCCGCGCGCCGACGTCTCGGCGATGGACGGCTATGCCGTGCGCGAGGCGGATCTGGCTCGCTTGCCGGCTCGGCTGCGGCTGGCCGGCGAATCCTTTCCCGGCCAGCCCGATCTGCCTGAAGTCGGCGAGAGGGCCTGCGTGCGCATCTTCACCGGTGCCCCGGTTCCACCGGGCGCCGATCGCGTTGTGATCCAGGAGCAGGTGACGCGCGACGGCGGTGTCGTACGCTTCGAGAGGCCGCTCGGGCCTGCCAGGCACATCCGGCCGCGCGGAGGAGACTTTCGCGCTGGAGAGATATTGCTCGCCGCCGGAACGCGGCTCGACGCGCGGTCGATAGTGGCGGCGGCGGCGGCCGATCTGTCGGAGATCGAAGTCCATTGCCGGCCGCGCGTGATCGTGCTCGCCACGGGCGATGAGCTGGCGGAACCGGGCACGGCTCGCGCTTCTCCGGTCGCGATTCCTGAAAGCGTGTCCTTCGGCGTCGCTGCCATGGCAGCGCAATGGAGCGGCGCGCCGGCCGGCCGGTACCGGCTGCCCGACGATTCCGGCGTGCTGGAACACGCGGCCCGCGCCGCGCTGGATGCGGCCGACCTGATCGTCGTGACCGGCGGCGCGTCGGTGGGCGAGAAGGATCATGCCAAGGCCATGTTCGGGCCGGCGGGCCTCGAATTCATCTTCACCAAAGTCGCCATCAAGCCGGGCAAACCGGTGTGGCTCGGGCGCGCGAGGGGCAAGCTGGTGCTCGGCCTGCCGGGCAATCCGACGTCGGCGCTGGTCGCCGCACGCCTGTTCCTCGCGCCGCTATTGCTGCGCATGAGCGGCGGCGATCCGAGCTCCGCATTGTGCTGGCGGGAGGCCGTGCTGGCCGAGGGGCTTCCGGCGGTTCGCGATCGCGAGACCTTCGTGCGCGCATGCTGGGCCGGAAACCGGGTCATGCCGCTTTCGGACCAGGACAGCGGCGCGCAACGCGCGCTCGCCGCCGCCGAGTTGCTCGTACGTCGCGGCATCGGCGCGCCGGCGCGCGCGGCCGGCGAAACCGTCGACGTGCTCGATTTCTAGGCGAGGATCATCTTGGCGCCGGCGGGGAATATGTTCTACGAAAGTCGGGGAGTTGCGCGATGGTCGACGACACGCCTCGGTACAAGACCTACAACCATCCCGCCGGTGGCTGGGGCGCCGCGGCGGCGACCGCCAAGGTTCTGCTCGAGCAGAGCGTCATCACCAAGGGCTCGCGTGCCCTCCTCTCGATGAACCAGCCCGGCGGCTTCAAATGCCCGAGCTGCGCCTACCCCGACGCCGACTGCAAGAAGACGCTCGATTTCTGCGAGAATGGCGCCAAGGCGCTCGCGCATGAGGCCACCAAGTTCCGCGTTACCCGGGATTTCTTTGCACGGCACACCGTCACCGAGCTGATGGAACAGACGGACTATTGGCTGGAGATGCAGGGCCGCCTCACCGAGCCGATGCGCTATGACGCGGCGTCGGACAAATATGTGCCGGTGCACTGGGACGAGGCGTTCGCCACGATCGGCCGCCATCTCCAGGCGCTGGACAGCCGCGACGAAGCGGAATTCTATACCTCGGGACGCACGCCGAACGAAGCGGCCTTCCTCTATTCCATCTTCGTGCGCGAGTTCGGGACGAACAATTTCCCCGACTGCTCGAATATGTGCCACGAGCCGACCAGCCGCGGCCTGCCGCTCTCGATCGGGATCGGCAAGGGCACCGTGGTCATGGAGGATTTCGAGCATACCGACGCCATTTTCATCCTCGGGCAGAATACCGGCACCAATTCGCCACGCATGATGAGCAACCTGGTCGAGGCGCGGAAACGCGGCGTCCCGATCGTCGCAGTCAATCCGATGCCGGAGCGGGCGCTGATCCGCTTTACCGAGCCGCAGGACATCGTGCAGATGGCGACGTTCGGCTCGACCCCGATCACCAGCGAGTTCGTGCACATCCGGATCGGCGGCGATCTGGCGCTGCTGAAGGGCATGATGAAGGTCATGTTCGAGCGGGAAGCGGCCGGCGAGGCGATCCTCGATCATGATTTCCTCGCCGAGCACACGATCGGCATCGAGGCGGTCCGGGACGAGGTCCTGGCCCTCGCATGGCCCGACATCGTCGCCGCCTCCGGCGTCGAGGAGGCGCAGATCCGCCGCTGCGCCGAAATCTACATCCGCGCCCGCGCGACGATGATCTGCTACGGCATGGGCATCACCCAGCAGCTGCGGGGATCCGAGCTGGTCCAGCAGGTCGCGAACCTGTTGCTGCTCAAGGGCAATTTCGGCCGGCCCGGCGCCGGCATCTCGCCCATCCGCGGCCATTCCAACGTCCAGGGCGACCGCACCGTCGGCATCGACGAAAAGCCGTCAGAGGCCTATCTCGACCGCGTCCGCGACGTCTTCGGGTTCGACCCGCCCCGCGCCCACGGCCACCACACGGTCGAGAGCGTGGCGGCGATGGAGCGGGGCACCGCCAAGGTCTTCATCGGCCTTGGCGGCAATTTCGTCCGTGCCGTCCCCGACACCGACCGGTCCTATGCGGCGATGCGCAAGCTCGCCTTGACCGTCGGGATCACCACCAAGCTCAACCGCGGCCATCTCGTTCACGGCCGCGAGGCGCTCATCCTCCCCGTCGTCGCGCGCTCCGAGGCGATCCGCACGGCGCTGGGCGAGCAGTTCATCACGGTCGAGGATTCCTTCTCGAACGTCAGCGCATCGCGCGGCGTTCTGGAGCCGGCGAGCCCGGACCTCATGCCGGAGGTGGAGATCGTCTGCCGGATGGCGATGGCGACGCTGCCGGCGAGCAAGGTGCCCTGGGCCGATTATATCGACGACTATGGCCGCATCCGCGACAGGATCGCTGACGTCTATCCGGCGATCTACAGCGATTTCTCCGAGCGTATTCAGGCGCCCAACGGCTTCCACCTCGACGTGCCGCCGCGCCGACGCGTCTGGCAGACCGCCAATGGCAAGGCCAACTTCCTGGTCCTGCCCGGCCTTGAGGTGAATGCGCCGGTCGCCGACCCGGAGATGCTGCGCCTCGCCACGGTGCGCTCGCACGACCAGTTCAACACGACGATCTACAGCTACAACGACCGTTATCGCGGCGTGTACAACGATCGCATGGTCCTCTTCATGAACGCCGAGGACCGCACCTGCCGCGGACTGGAGGCTGGATCGCGCGTCGCGCTTGAGACGATCAGCGACGATGGGATCGATCGCCGTGTCGAGGGGCTGACGCTCCTTGACTATCCGATGGCTCGCGGATCGGTCGCCGGCTACTATCCGGAGCTCAATCCACTTCTGCCGCTCGACTATCACGACAAGACCAGCGGCACGCCGGCCGCCAAGTCCATTCCGGTTCGCGTGGTGGCCGGCTAGCGCGGCGCGGCGCGGGCGGCGGCCGCCTGTGCCAGGTCGGCCGGCGTATTGATGTTCGGAGGCGCAAAATCCCCCACCACCGCCCGCGCGCCGATCCGCGCGGCAAAGGCGCGGACGGATCGTCCGCCATCGCCGGCCAGCTCGGCGTCGAGGTCGGCCAGGGCGGTGGCGGGCCACAGCCCGATGACCGGCTGCCCGGCCAGGCAGGAGGGAGCAGGATCGAGAAGTCGAAGGATGTCGGGTGGCAGCCAGACGCAATCGACGGAGATGCTGAGCACCTGGGCAAATCCCTGGTCGTTGGCATAGGCCAGTGCACCGGCGAGGCCGCCCAGCGGTCCCAGCCCGGGGCGCGGCCGATCGTCGATGGACATCAGGTCGGGCGAGGCTCGCCCGGCGATCGCCAGCGCCTCGCAAAGGGGCCGTAGCGCATCGATCGCGTGGTCGAGCAGCGCCCGGCCGCCCAGCATCGCCACCGCCTTGTCCGATCCAAAGCGCCGGGATTGGCCGCCGGCCAGAACGACGCCCAGCGTTCTCATGCGATCATCCGCTGCGCATCGCTGACGATCAGCGCCGAATCCGTTCGCGCGAGCGCAACCAGCGTCAAGCCGGCCCCCGCCGCCCGCTCGGCGGCCAGGCTGGTCGGCGCGGAGATGGTGACGAGCATCGGGCAGCCGGCGCGCACCGTCTTCTCGACCAGTTCGTAGCTGCACCGCGCGGATAGCAGGATGAACCCGCCCGCCGGATCAATCCCTCCGAGCGCCAGCGCGCCGATCAGCTTGTCGAGCGCGTTGTGCCGGCCGACATCCTCTCGCACGCAAAGGATCCGGCCGTCCGCCGTGCAGAACGCGGCGGCGTGGACCGCGCCGGTCTCCCGGCCGAGCGGTTGATGGTTCCGCAGGGACGCGAGGGAGCGCGCGATGGCGGCGCTGTCCACGCGGATCCGAGCGGTGACGTTCGGCAGCGGGCGCAGCACTTCGTCGATATTGTCCATGCCGCACAATCCGCAGCTGCTTTCGGAGACGCGCCGACGCGCGCGCGCGTGCACGCGTTCCATTCGCTCGGGCGGCAGCCAGATTCGCACGGCCCACCCACCGGCGACCTCATCAACATCGACGCCGTCGACCTCGTCGGGCCGGTCCACCAGATTTTCACCCAGGGCGAAGCCGAGCGCATAGTCGTGAAGGTCGGAAGGCGTGGCCATCATGACCGCATAGCCAAGGCCACCGATCTCGACCGAGACCGGTGCCTCGATCGGCACGAGCCGCGTCAACGCCTCGTTTCCGGATTCCGCAAGGCCGAGCCGGCGCATGGGAAGCTCGATCGCGCTGGCCGGTGACGGGCTCACGCTGCCGTGGCCCGCGCGGGGCCGGACGCTGCTAAGATCGCGGAGCGCGAGAGGCGCGCGGCAACGGGCTGGGCCTCGATAGACGTCATGGTCGTCCTCCGGATTCAGACCGCCCATCATAGGCGCCGATGCCAAGGCGGCGATAGCCGGTTGCCCAGGTCGGCTCGGCAGGCTCGAAACGGCGCCAGCGCAGGGCCGGCGGCATCATATGTCGTCATGTCCACGATCTTCCCGCCATGCTCTATCGCTTCGCGCAACGGGCCAGCCTTTCGCATATCCCGGGTGAGCAGAACCGAGGTTAGGGAGGCTGCTCCAGGGGCCGCATCGGCCTCATTATGGCTAAGCTGGCTTCCACGAGATGGTTAAGTCCTGGAGTGCCCATAACCGGTCGCGCGTCAGAACGAGCCCTTGACGGCACGATATACGTTTTATAAACGATTCGTATATCGTACGACATTCGAGGTAATCCATGGGCATCGTGAAAATCGACGACCACCTGCATGATGATATTCGTCGGGCCAGCACGGTGATGTGCCGCTCCATCAATGCGCAGGCGGAGTTCTGGATGAAGATCGGAATGTTGGCTGAGGCCAACCCGACGCTTTCCTTCAACGACATCACGAAGATGCAGCTGGAAGCGGCAGACGTGCACCCAAAGGATTTGGTGGCCGCCTGACATGGTGAAGACACCCGATGAACTGGCGCTCATGCGTGCGTCAGGCAAAATGCTGGCATCGGTCTTCGAGATGCTGGACGGACAGGACCTTATCGGCATGTCGACCCTGCACATCAACGACCTGGTCGAAGCTTTCATAACCGACGATCTCGCCGCCCGCCCAGCAAGCAAGGGACAATATGGGTTCGAGTATGTCCTGAACTGTTCGATCAATCATGTAGTCTGCCACGGCGTACCCAGCTCGGGCGAGATCATCCGCGACGGCGACATCGTGAATTTCGACGTCACCCTGGAAAAGAACGGCTTCATCGCGGATTCGAGCAAGACCTACCTGGTCGGCAACGTCCTACCCGCTGCACGGCGGCTCGTGCGGGTCGCCCGCGAGGCGATGTGGCAGGGCATAGGACAGGTCCGCCCCGGAGCCCATCTTGGCGACATCGGCTTTGCGATCGAACGGCATGCCAAGAGGAACGGATACTCGGTCGTGCGAGAATTTTGCGGGCATGGCATTGGCCGAGAGATGCACGAGGAGCCACAGATCCTCAATTTCGGGCGGCCCGGAACGGGTCTGAAACTGCGCGAAGGCATGGTCTTCACCGTCGAGCCGATGTTGAACCAGGGCACCCGCAAGGTTTCCACTGCTGACGACGGCTGGACGGTCGTAACCAATGATGGGAAGCTCTCCGCCCAGTTCGAGCATACGGTCGCCGTCACGAGAACCGGCGCCGAGATCCTGACGCTGCGTGGCGACGAAACACCGATGCTGGAAGGCAGAGCGTGATGTTTCCGATGCCCGCTTTGGCCCCTAGTCGTCCAGGGCCAGCTCGCGCTCGGAATGGAGGGAGACAGCCTTGTGATTGAGGCTGGAGATCACGTCCTCGAGAGCAGCCTTGCGCATCCACACCCGTGATTCATGCCCTGTGCCATGGCGCCACCGTGTCCAACAGCGGGCGCGCGTTGGAAGAGAAGAAGACGTGAATCGCAGCCCCCTCGCAGTGCGACGGAGTGACAAACACTCCTGGTCCGGACGTCGAACCAGCTAAGCGTGGACGAAAGCCCAAGCCAATTCGCTCGCTCTACGCTCCTGACAACCGAGTGGATCGATCCGTCGACCCTCGGTGCGGTGATCGCGCCCTAGTGGATTCCGCGCGGGTACTGGATGCCTATCCTTGTGCGAGTTACCGCCTCGGCCGTGCGGTCGGCGCCGTAGAAGGCGAGCGCGCTGTTCCCCGCATCGAGCAGGAAGTTCGAACGCCTCAGCAACCCCATCCCGATCGAGGCAGGAATACTCCGCCTGGAAAGAGGCCCACCGGCCCCTCCCCAACTTCTATCAAATTGATGAGTTAATTCAGAAAAATGCCACACCCGAGAACCGGGCGCGAAAGACACGATGAACGCCGCCCCCCTTCGTTTCCTTCGAGGCAATTCAAGCTTGTTTCCGTAACATGTCCGATCCCACGATATCCCCATTTCGGTGGTACGCAACGCGTTCGGCGCAAATGGCATTGGCAAGCGGGGCCGCCACGAGCAGTATCGCCGTGCTCGAATCGAGGGGGTGTGTTCTTGCCGATCGGTAAATTTGCCCGCTGGCTGCGGCCGGTGGCGGTGCTTCTTACAGCGTTCTTGCCGTCAGCGGCCTTGGCCCAGGAACTCGGGGGCGACCCCGCGGGCTCGGGCGTGATCGTCGGCGCGGTGCATTGGATCGAGGGCACACTCCTCGGCACGGTGGCGACCGTCGTTGCGGTGATCGCGGTCGCCGCAGTCGGGTTGATGATGCTCACCGGCCGGATCAACTGGCGCTACGGCGCCACCGTCATCCTTGGCTGCTTCATCCTGTTCGGCGCCGCCAGCATCGTCGCGGGTATCCAGACCAGCGCCCAGCTGGGACAATAGCATGAACGGACTGGAGCGCGACCCGCTGTTCGTGGCGTTGACGCGCCCGCAGATGTTCGCGGGCGTCACCTACAGCTATTTCGTCGCCAACGCGATCATTGCGACTGAGCTGTTCCTGATCTTCAAATCGGCTTGGTCGCTGGTCGCGGCCCTGGTGATCCATCTGATCGGCGTGCTCGCCTGCCTGCGTGAGCCACGCTTCTTCGATTTGTGGCTGGCACGGGTGAGCCGCTGCCCCCGGGTACGCAACCACAAGATCTGGCAATGCAACTCCTACCGGCCCTGACAGGTGATCCCAAGGTCGTCGCGCGGGAGGCGCCTGCCGGGCGCCACCTGCCCTATGCGCGCCACGTCGACGACCATACGATAGAGACGCGCGACGGGATGCTTCTCCAGGTCGTCCATCTGCGCGGCCTGCTCTTCGAAACCGCCGACACGGAGGAACTCAACTATCGCAAGCGCTTGCGCGACGCGATGCTCCAGTCGATCGGCTCCTCGCGCTTCGCGGTCTATTATCACGTGGTGCGCCGCGCGATCGAACCCGAACTCGACGCCGAGTTTCCCGATGCCTTCTCCACTCGGCTCGACGAATCCTGGCGCGCGCGGCTGGCGGAGCGCCGACTCTATACCAACGACCTGTTCCTCACCCTGATCCGGCGCCCGCTGCAGGGGCGGATGGGCCTTCTCGACCGGCTTCGCGGCAGCCCGGCGGCAGCCAATACCGGACATGATCTGCGCGCGCTCGACACTGCCCGCGAAGCATTGATCGCCGCGCTCGGCAGCTACGAGCCGCGCCTGCTCTCGGTCTACCAGACTCCGCAGGGCAATTGCTCGGAACCGCTCGAATTCCTGTCCTCGCTCTACAATGGCGAGGTCCGGCCGGTGCTGCTGCCGATGCAGGATGCGGGCGCCTATCTGCCCTATCGCCGGATCAGCTTCGGCCAGGAGGCGATCGAGCTCGGCGCCGCGGGACCCAGCCCGCGCAGCTTTGCGGCGATCGTTTCGATCAAGGACTATCCCGGTCAATCGGCGCCCGGCATGCTCGACGAGCTGCTCCGCCTGCCCTTCGAGATCACGATCTCGCAGAGCTTCGGCTTCGTCGAGCGGCAGGCGGCACTGTCGCGGATGAACCTGGCGCTCCGGCGGATGCGCTCGGCCGAGGACGAGGCGGTGAGCCTGCGCGCAGACCTGTCCTACGCCAAGGACGACGTTGCCGCGGGGCGCGCCGGTTTCGGCGAGCACCACATGACGATCGCGGTGCGCGGGCAGACGCTGGCGGAAGTCGATCGCGGCGTGGCCGAGATACAGGCGACCCTGGCCGATCTCGGCATCATCGCGGTGCGGGAGGAGATTGCGCTCGAACCCGCCTTCTGGGCCCAGTTCCCCGGGAACTTCAAGTATATCGCCCGGCGCGGGCTGATCTCCACCGCCAATTTCGCCGGCTTCGCCAACGGCCATAACCTGCCCCAGGGCAAGGCGAGGGGAAACCATTGGGGAGACGCGGTGACTCTGCTCGAGACGACCGCGGCCGGCCCCTATCACTTCAATTTCCACCACGGCGATCTCGGCAACTTTACCGTGATCGGACCTTCGGGTTCGGGCAAGACGGTGGTGCTCAACTTCCTGCTCGCGCAGAGCCGCAAGTTCGCGCCGCGCATCATCTTCTTCGACAAGGATCGCGGTGCCGAGCCCTTCCTGCGCGCGATCGGCGGGCGCTACGATCTGTTGCGCCCCGGCACCCCTTCGGGCCTCAATCCGCTGCAGATGGAGGACGATCCGGCCAACCGCCAGTTCCTGATCGATTGGGTGGCGCTCTTGGCCGGCGGCGCGGACATCGACGAGCTTGCCCAGATCAGGGACGCGATCGACGCCAATTTCGGCCAGCCATACGAACAACGCCGGCTGCGCCATCTCGTCGAGCTGTTCCGGGGCAGCCACCGTCCGCATGGTGCGGACCTGTGGGCGCGGTTGCGCGCCTGGTGGGGCGATGGCGAACGCGCATGGCTGTTCGACAATGCGGAGGATCTGACCGATCTCACCGCCGATACGGTCGGCTTCGACATGACCCAGATCCTCGACGATCCCGCGGTCCGCACGCCCGCCATGATGTATCTCTTCCACCGCGTGGAGGAGCGGCTCGACGGCACCCCGGCGATCATCGTGGTGGACGAAGGCTGGAAGGCGCTCGACGACGATGTGTTCGTCCGTCGGATCAAGGATTGGGAGAAGACGATCCGCAAGCGCAACGGCATCGTCGGCTTCGCGACGCAGAGCGCGCAGGACGCGCTGGAGAGCCGCATTGCGAGCGCGATCATCGAGCAGGCGGCGACTCAGGTCTTCATGGCCAATCCCAAGGCGCGCGCCAGCGATTATATGGAGGGTTTCGGGCTCACCGCGCACGAATATGAGCTGGTGCGCACCCTGCCCGACAACGCGCATTGCTTCCTGATCAAGCACGGCAATGAAAGCGTGGTCGCACGTCTCGACCTCAGCGGCGAACGCGAGCTGCTCACCATACTTTCCGGCCGCGAGCGCACGGTGCGATTGCTCGACCAGATCCGCGCCGAGCATGGCGAAGATCCCGCGCAGTGGCTGCCCCGCCTGCTGGAGGTGGCATGAACACCTGTCCCGGCATCACGGACGGCGCCTATCTGCGAAGCGTCCTCGACTTCGTCGATTGCCAGGCGCAGACGATCGGGGCTGCGGGCTATGAGGCCGCCGCGGCGCCGGGCTCGCCGCTCGCGCTGCTGCTGACCGGGTTCGTCACGCTGTTCGTGGCCTTTTACGGCTATCGTCTGCTGTTCGGCGACACGCCGGGCGTACGCGAGACCGTGCTAGCGCTGGTGAAGGTCGGCATCGTGCTGGCGCTCGCCACGAGCTGGGGCGCTTATCGAACCCTCGCCTATGATGTGGCGATGCACGGCCCCGCCGAGCTTGCCTCGAGCGCCGGAGCGCCGGCCGGCTTGCCGGGGGCGACCGGTGGGCTGGCCGGACGGCTGCAGCAGGTGGACGATGCGCTCATCGCGCTCAACGCGCTGGGGACCGGTCCGAACGGCATCGCCACCCGGACGCGCACCGATGCGAACGGCCAGCCGGTCGCGATCACCGAAGCCAATTCCGAGCCGGCCAGCATCGTCGGCCCCTTCGCCCTGGGCACCGCGCGCATCGTCTTCCTCACCGCGACCATTGCCGCCTATGCTTCGGTCCGGCTGGTCGCCGGCCTGTTGCTCGCCCTGGGGCCGCTCTTCATCGCGCTGCTGCTGTTCGAAGGGACGCGCAGCCTGTTCGAAGGCTGGGTGCGCGGACTGGTAGCTGCGATATTGGGCGCAGTGGCGGTGACGATCCTGCTGGGAGTGGAACTCGCCCTGCTGGAGCCCTGGCTCGCGACCTTGCTGGCCCGTCGGCAGGCCGGCCTGCCGATCGGCGGAGCGACGAGCGAACTGCTCGTCACGTCGCTCGCCTTCGGGCTGGCGATGCTGGCGGGGCTTGGCATGGCGGCGCGCGTCGCGATCGCCTTCCGGCTCGGCGCGCTCTGGCGCCGCCTGGCGGAGCATGTCGCCACGACCACCGCCAATGCCGACCGGACATCATCGCCCATGCCGCTCCCCGCGCGCCAGCCGCCTGCCGAGCACCAGTCTCGCGCCGCCGCAGTGGCGGAAGCGGTCGCGCGCATCCAGCGCCAGGAAGCGGTGCTCGCGGGTGCCGCGGCCGGGCCCGCGCGCGCACCGGGCGCCACGGGCCTGCGCGATACGCCCGTCGCGGCGCCCACACCGCTCGGGCAAACTCATCGCCGTACCCGAAACCGGATCTCGGCCAGTGCAACACGACGGGATCGTCAATCATGAAGAACAAGGCGCGCGAGGCGCTGGACGCCTATTATCGCGAGGCCGGAAGCTGGGCCGAGGACAGCCAGGCCGCGCTGCGCGGATCGCAGCGCACCGCATGGATCGTCGCCGGCGTCGCCTGCGCCATCGCCCTGATGGAGGCTGCGGCGCTGCTTGCGCTCACACCGCTCAAGACCGTCGAGCCCTATACCCTGCTGGTCGACCGGCAGACCGGCTATGTCCAGGCGCTGAAGCCCCTCGACGCGCAGCAGGTGAGCGCCAATGCCGCGCTCACCCAGTCCTTCCTGGTCCAATATGTCATCGCGCGCGAAAGCTTCGATGCGACTGCGCTGCAGTCCAATTATCGCAAGGTCTCGCTCTGGTCCGCCGGCGAGGCCCGCAACGCATATGTCGCGGGCATGCAGGCGTCGAATCCCGACAGCCCCCTGGTCCGCCTGGCGCGCACGAGCGTGGTGGAGACGCGCGTGAAGAGCGTGTCGCCGCTCGGCAAGAACGCCGCGCTCGTCCGCTTCGAAACGGCGCAGCGGGACGCGAACGGCACGGTGCAGGCGCCGCGTGCCTGGGTCTCGGTGATCCGCTATCGCTATTCGGGCGAACCGATGAGCCTCGAGGATCGTTTCGTGAATCCGCTGGGCTTCGAAGTGACGCAGTATCAGCGCAATGCCGAAGCGCTGCCACCGGCCGAACCCGTCGCGACGGCGCCCGCAGCTTCGCCGGGGCCCGCGCCATCGTCCAGCACGGGCTCGCTCCCGGGGCCGGCGCCGCGATGAGGAGCCTCCTTGCCCCGATCCTGCTGCTCGTGCCGATGGCGGCCCCGGCCCAGGTGCGCCCGCAACCCGGCATCGGCAATCCGCACCTCCAATCGGTCGACTACCGGCCCGACCAGGTCGTCTGGCTGGAAGCGGCACCCGGCTATCAGGTCACGATCGAGCTGGCCCCCGACGAGCATGTCGAGAATGTCGCGTTGGGAGACAGCGGCGGGTGGCAGGTAACTGCCAATCGCCGGGGCGACCGGCTGTTCGTCAAGCTCCTCCGGCCCGATGTCTCGACCAACATGCTCGTAGTGACCGACGCGCGGCTCTATAATTTCGAGCTGTCGCCGCTTTCCGCACCGCGCGCGGACACGGCCTGGACTATCCGCTTCCGCTATCCGGGACCGCTGGCGGGATCGGGTGCAACCACACCGGTCGCAGAGCAGGTCGTCGGCCGCTACAAGGTTCGCGGCAGCGCGGACCTTCGCCCAAGCGGAATCCATGACGACGGCGTCCACACCTATCTCGAATGGCCCGAGGATCGCGCCCTTCCGGCCATTTACGCCGTGAACGGACGCGGCCCCGAAACGCTCGTCAACGGGATGATGCGCGACGGAAGGATGGTGATCGACAGCGTGCAGGACAGGCTGGTGTTCCGCATCGACAATCGCAGCGCCGAAGCCGTGCGCACGATGGACGGGCAATGACGGATCCCGGTCCGCCCGCCTCGGCTGGCTCCCAGCCAGTGGCCGATACCGGCATGCTTCCGATGGTCGCACGTCCGCGCTCGGGGCCACCGGCCTGGGTCCTGTTGCTCGTCGCCATCGGTATCGGCCTGGTGCTGTTCGCGATCCTCGATGCGCGCCGGCGCTCACTGAGCGCGCCCGCAGTTCGGGCGCGTGCCGCCGACGCCGTGTCGACGCCCGCCACCGTTCCCCCGCTCTACGTTCCGCCCGTGGCAGAGCCTCGCCCCGCACCCCCGCCTGCGCCGCTGCCTGCATCCGGCCTCGCCACGCCGCTTCCACCCCAGCGCACCGCGCCGCAGGCCCAGCCGCCGGCCTATGTTCCACCGCCAGCCTATGCGCCGCCGCAACAGGCACCGGCTCCCGCAGCGCCCGCGCGCATCGCGAGCGAGCCGACGCTGGTGATCGATACGACCGGCGCCGAAAGGCCGCGGGCCTCCGGTGATGCCGGTGCCGCGCCCGCCACCGGCCAGTCCGCGAAGAGCAGCGTTGCCGGCACGCGCACCGCCGCGGGCGTGCTCGCCAACAAGGCGACGACGGTGCCCCAGGGCACATTGATTCCCGCGGTGCTCGAGACCGCGCTCGACTCGACGAGCCCCGGCCTGGCCCGCGCCCTCGTCTCGCGCGACATTCGCGGCTTCGACGGCACGCGGGTGCTCATCCCGCGCGGCAGCCGGCTGATCGGCGAATATGGCTCCGATACCGAATCCGGCCAGAAGCGGATGCTCGTCAACTGGATCCGCCTGATCCGCCCGGACGGCGCCACCATCGCGATCGGCTCGCCGGCCACCGATCCGCTCGGCCAGGGCGGCATCCGCGCCAGCGTCAACGCGCATTTCTTCGAGCGCTTTGCCGGCGCGATCCTGCAATCCGCACTCGATGTCGGCGTGAACCTTGCCGCCCGCGCGGTGGACAGCCCGGTGATCGTGGCGGTGCCTGGCTCGATCGGCGGCGCCGTGCGCCCTGCCGCGCCGGCCCCGATCAAGCCGACGCTGAAGGTGAGGGCCGCGACCAGCATCTCGGTCTTCGTCGCGCGCGATCTGGACTTCACGAGCGTCGAAAGCCGATGAGCGCACCCGCCGCCGCGAACGACGCGCGAGTCTATCTGAAGGCCTATCTGGCGCCGCTCGCCGACGTGCTGGCCCGACCCGACGTGACCGACATCTATGTCAACCGCCCGGGCGAGATCTGGGCGGAGACACTCGGCGGCACGGTGGAGCGGCACCCGGCGCCGGATCTCGATGCCGCTACGCTCGACCGGCTCGCCCGCCAGATCGCCGCGCTCTCGCACCAGGGGATCAGCCGTGAGCACCCCCTGCTTTCCGCCAGCCTGCCCGACGGATCACGCGTGCAGGTCGTAGCGCCCCCGGCAACGCGCGGTCCCACGGCGCTTGCCATCCGCAAGCACGTCTCCTCCGATCTCACGCTCGACGATTATGTCGCTGCCGGCGCATTCGCCGCGACCAGCCGGAGCACGGCACCGGGAAGATCGGAGGCCGACGTGCAACTTGCCGCGCTGCTCGAAGCGGGCGACATCGCGGGCATGCTCGCCGCCGCCGTGAAGGCGCGCAAGAACATCCTCGTCTCCGGCGGCACCTCGACCGGCAAGACCACCTTCCTCAATGCGCTGATCCGCGAGATCCCGGCCGAGGAGCGGCTGATCCTGATCGAGGACACGCCCGAACTCCACCAGCATCATGAGAATCTCGTCGGCCTGCTGGCGGTGCGCGGCGCGCTGGGCGAAGCGCGGGTGACCGCGACCGACCTGCTCGCCGCGTCGCTCCGCATGCGCCCCGACCGCATCATCCTGGGCGAGTTGCGCGGCGAGGAAGCCTATACCTTCCTGCGCGCGATCAACACCGGGCATCCCGGCTCGATGACTTCGGTCCATGCCGACTCCGCCGAGCGCGCGATCGAGCAGATCGTGCTGCTGGTGCTGCAGGCGGGCACCCAGCTCAGCCGCGACGATGTGCGCCATTATGTGCGCAGCACGGTGGACGTCTATGTCCAGCTTGCCCGCACCGGCGGACAGCGGCGCGTGGCGGAGGTGCTGCTCGCATGACCATGCCCGCCCTCGCCTATGCAGTCGCGCCTTCGCTGGCCGATCCCGCGGTATCGAGCCCCTTCCTGGCCGCGATCGGCTGGATCGAGGGCGTGGCCCTCGGCACCATCGCGACCAGCATCGCGCTGATCGCCGTGGCGAGCATCGGCTTCCTGATGCTCGGCGGGCACATGCCCGTCCGTCGCGGCGCTACCGTCATCGCGGGCTGCTTCGTGCTGTTCGGCGCGCCGGCGATCGCGGCCGGCCTGCTGGGATCGCTGCAATCGAGGCGGAATATTCCCGTGCAGACGATGCCTCCGCCTTCACCGCTCGCCGCTGCCATACCCAGGCCGACACCGGCGCCAACGCCCGCGCCAAGCTACGATCCCTATGCCGGGGCGGCGGTTCCGCAGCGATAGGTTGCGATGCGATGGACGCGTGCGCGGCGGCGGAAGGCTCCGGCAGTTACTTGACTGGACGGAACTCTACCGAGGGTTCTTCAAAGAGCGGAATCAGTACGCTCTCAATGTCATTCAAACGCTCGGCAAAGGGCGGATTCGCGACAGGCAGGCTTGGGTAAGCTGTCAATGGAAGTGGGCGTTCAATCGCTTATCGGTTGGCGCCCGTAGCGCTCTTGAAAGCAACCCCGTGCCTCAGATGACCAGCCCCGCTGGTCACGGGAGAGGTTCGTCGTGGGAACGGGCAGCAGGCGGCAACTGCCAATCTCCCGCACAATTTGACCCAGAACGGGGCGAACACGCGGGAAGTGCCATCGCTTTGTAAACAACGCTGGATAGTTTCGTTGATGAAATTGAGTTTTCCCGGAAAGTGCTGGGGGAGCTTTGATCCTGTCGCATACGTGGCGGGGCATCGGGAAGGTGTTTCGTGATCGGGGATGCGATGCGCGTTCGATTGCTCGCTTGCTCAATGGTACCGGGTTTCGTTCTGGTGCCGCACATGCGGGCGCAGGAAGCGACGACCTAGCAGCTATGGCGCGCTCGGTGGCGGGCCAAGGGGCGGAGATTTGTCCGATGTGCGAAGGGGTATGTCACTCTCGGTCAACACCGCGCCCCATCGCGAAGCGAGTAACTGAAAGTTGATCGATACCTCGGCGGATAAGGTTCGCGTTCTCTATGACAAATATTCTGAAAAGCAATCATGACTGCTGAAGTTTCATAATATCCCCAGAAGGTTGATCATATGGTGAATTGCCTCAACAAGTCCCCATAGGACCAGAAATCCCGCAGAGATTACGGAAACTTTGTTTGGCTCCTGCTATTCTCAAGATATCCTATGCATTCCCGATGCATATACGAGCTTAAGTAATCAAGCGCCGCAACTGGGGTGCGCGCGTTGCAGCGTGACGCCACCTTCGGGCTGTAGCGAGTATCTGGAGGTGATATGCGAGAAAAGGTATTCGCGGTCGTTCTTGCTTCCGCCATGTTGTGCGCCCCGGGCTTGGCAAAGGCCCAGGAAACAACAGCATATACATATGACGCCCTGGGTCGGCTAACCAGCGTAGCGGTGTCAGGCGGCGCCGCTTCGGGCGTAACGCAATCCTATAAGTTCGATGCGGCCGGCAACAGGACCAGCGTTACCGTTGTGGGCGCTCCCAGCGGTGGCGGACAGTCAAATTGTTCGTTCCGAATCCACGATGCCGTCGGCAACGACGAATTCACTCTGCAAGTTTCCATAGAAAAAGTGGGAACCTGCTCAGGTGTCGCGCAAATATCCTACAAGACAAATCACCACGGAAATCCATCTGGCGTTATCAGCTTTTCGGCAAATCAGATGTGGGGATCGATAGATATTCCACCAGAATGCTGCAGGTCGGATGGACTTACCATCCCCTATAACGCCGACATAAGCGTGTATAGCGGGAACGCCACAATCACCAGATCTCAAGCTAGATTTACCATTTCAGGAAATGGTTAAGGTGGTTGCTTCGCGAAATAGAAAGCGAGCATGTCTGCCGGTCAGGCCGGCGTGCGCAGCTACGCTTCGGTGCATGCGGAGCAGCGGCGCTCGACCGTCCAGGTCATAGGGAGCCCGGCGATCTGCAGCCGCTCCACTGCAGCGCTTACGAATTTCATGAATTCTATCTTGGGATTGCTTGTATGAAGAAAATTCTTCTTGCAACTACTGCGCTTGTCATCCTTGGAGCGACGAGCGCGAAGGCGCAGATTTCCGTTGAGGGCACGCTTCCTAACGTGGTCTTCTCGGATGAGAACGCGGTCGATCTGCGCTCCGGGCAACTGACAAAATCGAGTACCAAGCTCACCATTGGTCCTGCAGACGCGCCGTTATTGTCATATGATGTCTTCAACACGTTCATGGATGCGTTGAATTCGGCGCCTCCACTGAGCGTTCGGTTAAAGACCACGCAGTGCCCGAACGGCACGACATCCATCCCCGCCGGGTGTTTTGTTCAGATCATCGCCGAAGTCGGGGCAAAGGCGTACGACTTCGGCTGGGACGGCGGCTTCCCCCGTACAAGCCCGGATGGAGCGAGGCTGGAACAAACCTCCACCGGGTATGTCCTGACCGATGAGAGTGGTGCGAAGTACGTTTTTGATTGGCGCTCCTTTACCCCTGTCGGCTCCGGCTCCGATTTGATGGGAACGCTGCGTGAAATCGCTCGCCCCAACGGCGATCGTCTCACATATGTTTTTGGCGGATCTGGTCCGCATGGGCTTCTTTCGATAACTTCGAACTCTGGATATCAGCTCCGCTTCGAGGGCAGCTACAACGATCAGACTGTGCGGCTCGTCAATCTCGCGGTGGACTATTGCGATCCGGCGGCAACCTCATGCGCGACCACACGAAACTGGCCGCGGATCCGTACTATCTACTCGTTAGCGAGCACTAGGCAGCAGTGGACGGCGGTAGATCAGTCATCGCGAACGTACACAACGACGTCTTCGGACGGAACTTGGGAAGTAACCAGTCCCAATGGTGGGTTGAACTATAAGTTCAAACGCGCCTCATTCGGCCAGGCTGGTATTCCTGGCAACACCGTTCCACGCAATATCATAGCAACAGTATGGTATGAGGATTCGGACGGGCGGACTAACTACAACTATGACGTTGATCGCTTTCAGCGTGTAAACAGCGCTATTGCTACAGCCCCCGATCTATCGACACGGCGGTTCTATATCGATCGTGACACACCCTATAGGGAAGGCGATCCTTCGCCTGGTGTGTACAGGTTTGGTCTCACGGATGAGAACGGGCGCACCACAAAAGTCGATGTCAAGAAAGCCTCGAGCTTGAACTTCAGCTATTGGCCGCGGGAGTTCGATATATCCCGGATCTCGTACCCGGAGGGGAACTCTGTCTGGATCGACCGTGAGGTCGTGCGCAATCGCCTCGTATCGGTTACGGGCAATCCGAAGCCCGGCAGCTCCGGATCGATAGGTTCGACGGCGAGCTACACCGATTGCGCCGACTGGAGCTTGTGCCTGCGGCCGGACTATACGCTGGACGCGAAGGGCAATCGAACCGATTACAGCTACGACCCGCTGACGGGGCTCGTGACCGTAAAGACGCTTCCTGCCGACAATAACGGCGTTCGTCCGCGAACCCGATATTATTATCGCCAGGTGCAGGCGGTCTACAAGAATGCCGCGGGGCTGCTCGTGGGCTCCGGCAGCCCGGTCTGGAAGCTCGACTACACCACCACCTGCCGAGTTGCCACCGAGTGTCCGGGATCTTCCGGCGAGTTGCGCATAACCTATGGTTACGATGGCAACCTCCTGCCGACCACCGAGGCGACCAGCACCGGGGATGGTGCGTTGGTCAGCACCGTCACGCGCGCCTATGACGCCGTTGGCAATGTGATCTCGGTCGATGGTCCCCGGCCGGGCCCGGATGACACGACATTCTCCTTCCATGATGATGCTCGCCAGCTGGTGGGCGAAATTGGCCCGGATCCGGATGGCGCCGGCCCCTTGCCGCGCGCGGCCGCCCGCTATGGTTATGATGCGGATGGGTTTCGTACGTCGGTGGAGCTGGGGACGGCGTTCGGGGTCTCGGTCTCCGATCTGCAGAGCATGGCCGTCCGCGAGCATATGGTCTCCCTGTACGACCAGGGTCGAAAGGTTGGAGAGCGGCGATATGTTGGCGCCAGCATCGAGGCCGCGACCGACTTCTCCTACGACTCCCATGGCCGGCTTCTCTGCACCGCCGTTCGAATGAACAAGGCAGCCTTCACCCCGAACAGGGGCGATGCCTGCAGCCTCGGCGCCGAGGGGACGCAAGGCCCCGACCGCGTAACCCGAAACTATTACGACGCCGCAGGGCAGCTCCTGCAGGTGCGCAAAGCGATCGGCACCTCATTTGAGCAGCCTTACGTCACCTACTCCTACACGCCGAACGGCAAACAGGGCGACGTCATCGATGCGAACGGAAACCGAGCCTCCTACGCCTATGATGCGCACGACCGGCTCTCGCGCTGGACGTTCCCCTCTGCCGCACGGTCCGCAAGCTTCAATCCGCAGAGCGTTTCCACGGTTCTGAGTTCGGCCGGCGCCGCCAATTCGTGGGACTATGAGGAATATCAGTACGATAATAACTGGAATCGCACCCAGCTGCGCAAGCGTGACGGGCAGGTCCTGACATATGGCTACGATGCGCTGAACCGTGTCACGTCCAAGCGTGGCGCGACCACGCCGGGCGTCGATTTCACCTATGACCTGTTTGGGCTGCAGCTTACTGCGAAATTCAGCGCAACGGGCCGCGGCGTCACGAACGGCTATGATGGACTGGGACGGCAGACCTTCACCGTCAACGACATGGATGGAACGGCGCGGACGCTCAGTTTCCAGTATGACGTTGCAGGCAACCGGACCCGGATCACGTTCCCGGATGGGCAATATTTCAGCTATGATTATGACACGCTGAATCGGGCTGTCGCCATTCGCGAGAATGGAGGCCCGGGCGTCGCGGCGATGTCCTGGGATGCCCAGGGGCGCCGGTCCGGCGAAACCCGTGGGGCGGTGAACTCCGCCTATCAGTATGACGGGGCGTCGCGTCTCGCACAGCTTACGAACGATCTGGCCGGAACCGCGCAGGATGTGGTCACGACCTTTGGATATAATCCCGCAAACCAGATAGTCAGCCGTACGCGTTCGAGTGACGCCTATCGCTTCACGAGATATGAGAATTTCAATCGTACCTACATCGTCAACGGCCTGAATCAGTATAGCGGCTTCCAGTATAGCGGCGTCCCGGGCCCGACCTACGGCTATGACGGCAATGGGAATCTGACCAGCGATGGCGAGAAGACCTACGCCTATGATTCCGAGAACCGCCTGATTTCGACCTCGGCAGGCACGGGCCTGGTCTACGATCCGCTTGGGCGCCTCTATCAAGTATCGAGCGGAAGCGGAGCCGTGACGCGCTTTCTCCACGACGGCGACCAGCTTGTCGCTGAATATGGAAGCGACGGCACGCTTCTGAGCCGCTATGTGCATGGCACCGGCGAGGACGATCCGCTCCTTTGGTACAAGGGCGCCTGGCTCGGCGATCGCCACAGCCTGCAGATCGATCATCAGGGTTCCATCGTGTCCGTGGCGGATGCGGGCGGCACGGGGAAGATCTATAGCTATGACGACTATGGAATTCCCGGTGCCGGCCAGGATGGGCGCTTCCAATATACCGGCCAGGCATGGATCCCCGAACTGGGGATGTACTATTACAAGGCCCGCATCTACTCGCCGACGCTAGGCCGGTTCCTGCAGACCGATCCGATCGGGTACAAGGATCAGGCCAATCTCTACGCCTATGTCGGGAATGATCCGGTCAATGGACGGGATCCCGATGGCAATCAAACTGTGCCGATCATGCCCACTGTCGCACAGAACCGGGAAGTCGCTAGGCAGATCAAGGATGACCCCGTGGGTGCGGCGATCAACGTCGTTACGGCCGCCGCCGTTGTTCTCGATGTCGCTGATGGTCCAGCTCCGGATGTAGGCGCCATCGCCCTCACGGGACGAGCTGCGCGCCTGGAGGCGGCAGCCGCAAAGGGGGCGGCAGCCGGAAAGGGGGCGGCAGCCGGAAAGGGGGCATCGCCTGTTGGCAACGCAGCTACGCACAATTATTCATACGCCGATCGGGTGAGGCAGCGGGGCATTGAGGATCCTGTCAGTCACAACTTTCCCTATTCGATGGACGACGCTATCCTGAGAACCAATCCGATCCCAAAGAAGAATGGCTACACCATCTACCAAATGCCGGGTAATATGAACGACAGATCAGGTGTATTTGAGATTGGCGTCACCAAAGGCGGCGTTATCGATCACCGCTTTTTTAGGCCAAAGAAATGACCGAACTTTCTATTTTTATTGACGGAATGCTCTCTGGGACCGGCATTAGAGATGCCAAAAATGGAGGGTACTTGGAAACCGATGAGCTTGGCTTGTCCGACGAGCTTGCACATAGGATAAGCGCATGGCTATCGGCCTATGAAGATGCTCATTTCTACCAATACGAAGACAAGGCCAGCAACGAAGCGCTCGACCTTGAAGGTTTGAACATTGCGCGCGCGGTTCGTGCAGAACTTCCTGCAGCACGAGTGGGATATTTTTCAAATGCCAATATGTGCGAGATGAATATCTAACAAAAATCAGTTGCCGCAAAGGGAACTCCAAGACTCACCCGATCGACTATCACTGACTATTTATCCGGTGTATCGACCAAGACGCACAGCTCGATCGCAAGCGACCTGCAAAGGCTTGGTTTGAAAATAAAAGGGCAGAGCCCTGACGGAAAGTTTATGTCGTTCGTTGATAAGTCTGGAAGAGTTCGTGCCCAGCTCCACCCGGCGGACAAAGTGACTACGACACCTCACCTCCACATTTACGATGCGCGAGGTAATCCACTGGGTGCTAATCTAAATAGGGCGCCGCGAACCTCACCAGATGTGCATATTCCGACCGTAGGCTACTAACTATGTATCTGGAACTTGAAGCCAGCGACGCAAATCGAGCCAGTTTTCCAGACTGTCAGATCGGCTCCTTTGTAGCGAGTGACAGGGAGATCAGCTTCCGTAGCGACGGCATTTTTGTGGAAGATATCGGCTTTATCGGTCCGGACGCCAATGTGCAGTGCGTAATCTCCGGCCCCATTCAGTTGCGAGAATATGCTGACGGGGTGTGGGTCGATATTGAGATAAATCCTTCGGTGGGCTTGCGGGAAATATGTGAATGGAACGCTAGCGAAGGTAACCTTATTTTCGCGGGATTCGAGTCCGTTTCAGGTCTTTGGGCAGAATATAGAGTTACTTCTTTCTCGATGAGTATGAGTATCTCACACGAACAATAAGAGTCGCAAAAGGGGGGGGCGCCGATCTGGTCTCAGACGGCCAAAGTCTCCGGTCGAGAACGCGTTTGGGCATTGGCAGAAGCACGGTAGCGAATTCCCTGAGTTCGCGAACTCAAAGCAATACATGGAGGGTGCTAAGCGGTTCTTTGACAGCCCGCCCGCCGGAACGCTGACAAGAACTCGCCCGAATGGCGATCGGCTTTTCTATGATCCACGCACAAACACGCTCTGAGTTCAGGCTCAAGCGGTTCGCCACGAACAATATTCATGCCTAAGGACGACCCAAATTATTGGAATAGGCAATGGGAAGTGATGCCGGTGAATCCCTCTTTCCATGTCCCTGCTGTGCTTCCGAAGTCCTGAGTGAAGTCGGAGTGTATGAGATATGTCATGTCTTTGGCTGGGAGGATGATCCTGTCCAGCGAGACGACCCCGATTATTCCGGAGGAGCAAATCAACTGAGTCTGAACCAATGTCGTGAAGCTCACCTCAGGAAATAATCTATCAGCGAGGTGGCGCAGGTATGGAATTCCCGGTGCCGGTCAGGATGGACGCTTCCAATATACCGGCCAGGCGTGGATCCCCGAGCTGGGGATGTACTATTACAAGGCCCGCATCTACTCGCCGACGCTAGGCCGGTTCCTCCAGACCGATCCGATCGGGTATGACGATCAGGCCAATCTCTATGCCTATGTCGGGAATGATCCGGTCAATGGACGGGACCCCGATGGCAATCAAACTGTGCCGATCATGCCCATTGTCGCACAGAACCGGGAAGTCGCTAGGCAAATCAAGGATGATCCCGTGGGTGCGGCGATCAACGTCGTTACGGCCGCCGCCGTTGTTCTCGATGTCGCTGATGGTCCAACTCCGGATGTAGGCGCCATCGCCCCCTCACGGGACGAGCTGCGCGCCTATCTGCGCGGCGCCACCAGCGTCATAGCGCCGGTCACCGATCGGTTGTGTGCCATCCTCAACGACGAGGGGCAGTCCGAGAGTGAATTTTGCGGCGCCCAGCGTGCCCTGGCAGGAATGGCTGACGTCGACCAAGAGGGGTTCCACGACGTTCCAGCCATGCAGCGAGGCTCGCGCGCACGCCCGCCGTCAGTTCGAATTGCACCGGCCGGCCGGTCTTCTTCTGGATCACGGTCGACCTGGTCCTCACATCAACTCCAGAAACCAAGATCGCCTATCTTGATCTTGACCAGATCGCATCCGCGCAGCTTGCCATCGAGCGCGAGATCGAACAGCGCCCGATCACGCAGCCTCCCTTCGCGGTCGAGAAAGAACCGGACTGCCCAGATCTGCTTCTGCGTCAGCGGGCGTTTGGTGCCGATCATCTTGCCGGCGTTCCACGCAGGCCGGTGGTGGAATGCGGGATCGAGGTGTGAATGTCCCATCGTTCATCTCCAGCGGCCGTAATTGGCATCCGATGAACGCGTCGAAGTCGGCCACCCTTGCAGAAGGCCAGGGGCGGCATGCGCCTCAAATATCGACCATTTCAGCCTGGTTCCCGGAGTCCCGATTGCAGACATTGCCGGGGGGTGCGAACAGGGAGGATGAGCAAGCTCACCCTTCGCTACCAGTACGACGCCAGCTTCTTCGATCCCAAGAAACCGAGGGACGACTTCGGTTGGCTTGCCGTCCAAGTGCAGGCAGACCGCCTTTCAGGTGATGGTGGCTTTTGGGTTCAATGGCAGGACGTCAAGGAGTTCGGCGAAGCGCTGAGTGTTTTCCCTATTGCGACGGATCGTCCGATCGTCGCGCAATGGGGCTTTGGCATGCAGGAAGGAGCCGATCTGAGGCTTAAGATCGAGATAGCGCCGGCCAACAACCGCGGCGATCTCAATGTTCGATTTGAGGTGGCCGATTATCACGAGCCCGACAACCGCACGCGCGGCTGTTTCACAACTAACTACCCTGATCTCGACGCCTTCCGCGCAGATATTGCACGCCTGATGGATCGAGAAGCTGACGAGGCCACGCTGAACGGAAGATGACGTCTATTTTGAAGGGAATCCCGCCGTTCTGCCTTCCAGCCAATCTCCGTCGTTCCAGCTGAAATTTCCGGCTCTGAAAGCCGCCCGGCGGCAACCACCCTAATTGCGGACATCGACATCCCGGCGTAGCATTCTGCCATGCCAATCGTAGAAGCCTTCGGCGACAAGGACGCCTTAGAGCCGCTTTTCACAGCAGAGTTCGATTTCCTGCCTCGCCTCGGTGAGTATCTGGCCCGAGACACACCGCCTGGTTATTTCGTGCATCACAAAGTGGTCGAGATTTGGCATCGACAGGATGCTGAGGGGGGTAGGTTCCGCGCTTGCATACGCCTTGAAATGGACGACTGACGAACGACCGCATTCCAGCCGGTAGCTGCCGTTCGATGATCGTCCGAACGAATGACGGCTTTCGGGACCAGAAGCGGCCAAGGCGACCGACCGAGATTGGGGCGCTTAGCGGCCGACCGGCGCCCTCGCATGGCCTGCGTTGAGGCAGTCTTATTTCACGGATGAGGCACTTTTATCCGGGCTCAACAAACCGGTGGGAAATGGTGGGCGCTGACGGGCTCGAACCGCCGACCCTCTCGGTGTAAACGAGATGCTCTACCAACTGAGCTAAGCGCCCCGGGCACGATGCCGGTCCTGATCCGATGCCAAAGCCGGAGCGCTGGAGCAAGCCCTCAAACGAGACTCAACCCCGCCCGGCGTACGGCGCCCACATAGCTGCGCATGCCTTGCTGCGCCTTCTCGCTCAACACGATATAGGCGCGGCGCCGGTCGCCGGGATCGGCCTCGCGGCGAAACAGGCCGGCATCGTGCATCGTGCCGATCCAGCGCAACGCCGTGGTCGGCGGAACCGCCGCAGCGATGCACAGGCTGGATACCGATACGCGCCGCCGCTCGAGCCCGGCGGCGAACAGGTCCAGCAGCATGTCCCAGGCGGGGTCGGCGAACAGGTCGGATGCGAAATACTGGGCGCGCAGCCGGCGCGCGCGGATGACCGCACGGATCTCGGCGGCGGCGATCTCGGGCATGGGCTCGTCGGGCCCGCGATACTCCATGTCGGGCGCCCGGATGCCGGCGCGGCGCTCGATCTCGTCTTCCTCCGCAAACTCGCCCCGGGTCAGGCGCGCAAGGATATCGGCGATGCGCGCCACTTCGTCGTTGAGCCGGCGCAGGCGCACGGCCTCGGAATCGCGCGTGACGTCCGCCAAGGAAAGCCGCGCCGCCGCCTCTCCCCCGGCGACGACACCCAACAGCGCGGCCAGCAGCTCGCCGGCTCCCGGATCGCAGAGGAGCTGAGCGCGCGGCGCCCCCAGCAGCGCGCCGGCAAGGTCGATCTGGTCGGCCGGAAAGATGGCGACCAGCGCAGGCCCATCCTCCAAGCCGCACATCGCCAGGCGATCGAGCAGGGGCGCCGGCACGGCCGCGCCGCTGGCCCGGGCGTCGAGCAGGACGAGATCGAGCCGGGCCGAGTCCAGCAAGGGCGCCGCAGCCGCGAAATCGGCCCGATCCCGCACCCGGATCCCGAGCGCGGCGAACGCCGCGTCCACGTCCGCGCCCGCCGCCTCCGCGATCAGCACCGCGTTGACGGCCAGGGCATAGGGCGCGCCGATCAGTTCGGGGGCCGCGGAAAGATTCGTCATCGCCCTCTCGGAGTCGCTCCATGCGCCGGAGAGGCCCAACCTCCGAAACGGATGCTCTGTCCGCTCCATTCCGGTTCTGATGGCGCGGCGCGGACGGGCGCAGGATTCATTGCCCGTCCGTTCCGAATCAGTCCATGACTGATCCGTCGGATTCGGCTGCAAACACCGCGGCTTCGCTCTCGTCGCCAAGAAGCTCGCGGGTGGCGCTGGCGAGCAGGCCCGGCCCCAGCGCCAGCCCCACCGCGAAGAACACCGCCCCCACCACGCCGAACAGGATCTTGGCGGCGAGCGGCATGGCGAACTGTTTGGCAGCGAACGCCTCGGCCGCCAGGCGCATCTGCTCCTGGTCGCCATTGGCCTGGATCAGCGCGACGAAATACTCGCCCATCACCGCCCACATCACGATGCCGGTGGCGACGGCGAAGATCAGCCCGATCAGGAAATAACAAGCGAAGAGCAGCCAGAAGCGGCCGCGCGTCAGCTCCCAGGCGGCGTCCAGGCTCATCCGGCGGCGGTGGAAGCTCAGCGGGAAGATCAGCGAGATGCGGACCTCCAGCCAGACCATGGCGCAGAGAAAGGCCAAGGCGAGCACGACCGAGATCGCGCCGGCGATCGCCCCCGTTCCCAGCGCGAAGCCGATGATCGTGATCAGCAGCAGCAACAGCAACTCGCCGATCAGCACCGCGGCGAAGACGCCGACACAGACCAGGACCACCAGCCCGAGCATCCGGAACTCGTCCATGCCGAGCCGCATGAAGGCGAAGCCGCCCTCCTGTGGCCGCAGCATCGCGCGGAACACCGCGTTCATCAGCACCACGACGAGCAGCAGCAGGCAGAGATAGAGGAGCAGCATCAGGCTGAACATCGGGCCCGCCCAGACCGAGAGCGCCGCCCCGGCATCGGCGCTGGCCGGCATCACCGTGCCGAACATCAACAGGCCCATGATCAGCGAAATGGCCAGCGAGCCGACGCAATAGGTAACGGCCCAGATCACCACCGCACCCGGCCGCTCGCGCAACAGCCCGAACGCACCGCCCAGAATCGAACCCACGCTCGCCATCACAATCTCCCCGTTCGCCGCCGTCAGTCGAGGCTCTTCACGATCTCCTCGACCATCTTCTTCGCGTCTGCCAGCAGCATCATGGTATTGTCGCGGTAGAACAGCTCGTTGTCGACACCCGCATAGCCCACGCCGCCCATCGAACGCTTGATGAAGAGTACCGTCTTGGCCTTTTCGACGTCGAGCACCGGCATGCCGTAGATCGGCGAGGACTTGTCGGTCTTCGCCGCCGGATTGGTCACATCGTTGGCGCCGATCACGAAGGCGACGTCGGTCTGGGCGAATTCCGAGTTGATGTCCTCCAGCTCGAAGACTTCGTCATAGGGCACGTTCGCCTCGGCCAGCAGCACGTTCATATGGCCCGGCATGCGCCCCGCGACCGGATGGATCGCATATTTCACCCGGACGCCATGCTCCTTGAGCTTGTCGGCCATCTCGCGCAGCGCATGCTGCGCCTGGGCGACCGCCATGCCATAGCCCGGCACGATGATCACCTGCTCGGCCTGGCTCATCAGGAAGGCCGCGTCCTCGGCCGAGCCGCGCTTCCACGGCCGGTCGATCGCCTGGCCCGCCGCGCCGCCGCCATCGGTGGCGCCGAAGCCGCCGGCGATCACGCTGAGGAAGCTGCGGTTCATCGCGCGGCACATGATGTAGCTGAGGATCGCGCCCGAGCTGCCGACCAGCGCGCCGGTGATGATCATCGCGCTGTTGTGCAGCGTGAAGCCCATCGCCGCCGCCGCCCAGCCCGAATAGGAATTGAGCATCGAGACGACCACCGGCATGTCCGCGCCGCCGATCGGCACGATCAGCAGGAAGCCGATGACGAAGCTGAGCGCAGTGACGGTCCAGAACACCCAGGGGCTCTGGTCGGTCACGAAATAGGCGATCAGGCCGAGGATGCCGGCAAGCACGCCCAGGTTGATGACGTGCCGGCCGGGCAGCAGGATCGGCTTGCCCGACATGTTGCCGTTGAGCTTGAGGAAGGCGATCACCGATCCCGAGAAGGTGATCGCGCCGATCGCGACGCCCAGCCCCATCTCGATCCGGCTGACGCTGAGGATCTCGCCGTCCGCGCCCAGGATGCCGAACGCGCCCGGATTGAGGAACGCCGCCGCGGCGACCAGCACCGCCGCCATGCCGACCAGCGAGTGGAAGGCGGCGACGAGCTGCGGCATCGCGGTCATCGCGATCCTCCGCGCGGTGACGAAGCCGATCGCGCCGCCGATCGCGATCGCCGCGCCCAGCTCGATCGGGCTGGCGATCTCGTGCGTGATCAGGGTGGTGACGACGGCGATGGCCATGCCGAGCATGCCCAGCCGGTTGCCCCGCCGGCTGCTCGCCGGGCTGGAGAGCCCGCGCAGCGCGAGGATGAAGCAGATGCCGGCGACCAGATAGGCCAGCGCCACCCAGGGATTGACAGGTGCCCCCTCATGCATGGCTCAGCCCTTCTTCTTGTACATGGCGAGCATGCGCTCGGTGACGGCGAAGCCGCCGAAGATGTTCACGGATGCCAGCGCCACGGCGACCAGGCCGAGCCATTTGGCGATCTCCGCGCCCGAGGCCGCCGACGCGATCAGCGCGCCGACGATGATCACCGAGGAAATGGCGTTGGTCACCGCCATCAGCGGCGTGTGCAGCGCCGGCGTGACCGACCAGACCACGTAATAGCCGACGAAGCACGCCAGCACGAAGATCGACAGGATCGAGATGAAGTCCACTTATCATTCCTCCCCGGAACGGGGAGGGGGACCATGCGAAGCATGGTGGAGGGGGCGTTCGGCAAGGAAGATGATCGACGAAACGACCGCTCCCAAGTCTTGCAGCACATCTACTGCACGCACCCGCATTACCCTGTACCCGTTCTCGTTCAAAAATCGGTCACGCAATTCGTCACGCTCTGGCCGATTTCCTCGTTCGTGCGCCTCGCCATCGACTTCGATGATCAACGAAGGCTCACGCGCGAAGAAATCCACTACATGGGGACCTACCGGATGTTGCCGGCGAAACTTGATCCCGGTCTTCGCCCCGCGAAGCGCCTGCCAGAGCAGCACTTCGGGGAGCTGCATCTCCCGTCTTAGCCTCCGCGCGGTGGAAACCTCGGGCCTCAGCATTTGCCTCCCTCCCCCTCCACCGCCTTCGGCGGTCCCCCTCCCCGTTCCGGGGAGGAATTCTACAGCAGCCTCTCGTGCACCACCTTGCCGCCCTGGGTCAGGCGGATGGCGTTGCCGATCTCCTCGTCGAGCACGGGCTTGCCCTGCTCCTTGTCCCAGAAGGCCGAGAGGAAGTTGAACAGGTTGCGCGCGAACAGCGCCGAGGCATCGGCGGCGAGGCGCGAGGGCACGTTGCGGTGCCCGACAATCTTCACGCCGTGCCGCTCGACGATCTCGCCGGCCACGGCACCCTCGACATTGCCGCCGGCCTCGACCGCGAGGTCGACGATCACGCTGCCCGGCTTCATGCTGGCGATCTGCGCGTCGCTGATCAGGCGCGGTGCGGCCCGGCCGGGGATCAGCGCGGTGGTGATCACGATGTCCTGCTTGGCAATGTGTGCGGAGACCAGCTCGGCCTGGGCGGCCTTGTACTCGTCGCTCATCTCGGTGGCATAGCCGCCGGCGCCTTCGCCCTCGATGCCCTGCACCGCTTCGACGAAGATCGGCTTGGCGCCGAGCGAGAGGATCTGCTCCCTGGTCGCGGCGCGCACGTCGGTGGCCGAGACCTGGGCGCCGAGGCGCCGCGCGGTGGCGATCGCCTGCAGCCCCGCCACGCCAACGCCCATCACGAAGGCCTTGGCGGCGGAGACGGTGCCCGCCGCGGTCATCATCATCGGGAAGGCGCGGCCATATTCGGCCGCCGCATCGAGCACCGCCTTGTAGCCCGACAGGTTCGACTGCGAGGACAGGATGTCCATCGACTGGGCGCGCGTGATGCGCGGCATGAACTCCATCGCCAGCGCCTCGAACCCGCCGCTGGCATAGGCATCGACGCGGGCACGCTCGCCAAAGGGATTGAGGCCCGCGACGATCCACGCCCCCGGCTTCGCGCCCTTCAGGCTCGCCGGATCGGGGCCCTGCACGCCCAGCACGATGTCGGCGTCCTTCAGCGTCCCCGCACGGTCGCCGATGGCGGCGCCCATGTCGGCATAGGCCTGGTCGGCGATCGAGGCGTCCAGGCCCGCATTTGCCTCGACGGCCACTTCGGCACCCAGCGCGACGAACTTCTTCACCGTTTCCGGAGTCGCGGAGACGCGCCGCTCGCCGGCGGCGGCCTCCTTCAGGACCGCGATCTTCACTTGGCGGAGATCAGGAAGACGACGAGGGCGGCGATCAGGGCCACGCCGATCGTGCCCCAGAACATCATCGCCTTGAAACCATTCCAGGTCTGCTCGTGCGCCTTGAGCTGTTCGGCGCTGTCGACCGTATCGACCATTCGTCTCTCCCCTTGAAACGTGAATTGGCCTGACCTTAGCTCCGCCCCTCCACCCGCTCAACCCTCGTGCCGCTACGTCAGGCTTAAGCCCGCCTTTACCCATCCGTTCTATGAGTGACGCCCTGAAACGGGACATTGGGGACAGAAAGAGCGATGACGCGCAACGGCCAGCGCCTCCTGATGCTGATCGACGACGAGCCGGCACAGCGCCGCCTCGTCGCGGCCATCGCCGCACGCCGCGGCTGGCGCACCATCTTCGCGAGCGAGGCCGAGACGGGCATCGCCACGCTGGGCACCCCCGACGGGATGGCGCTCGACGCGATCCTGCTCGACCATAGTTCGCCCGACGCCGATGCGGCGGGGCTGATCGGCGAGTTGCGCACCCGCCGGCCGCAGCTGCCCATCCTGATGCTCACCGCCAACGGATCGGTGGCCAATGCCGTGAACGCGATGCGCGCCGGCGCGACCGATTTCCTGGTGAAGCCGCTCGCCGCCGAGCGGCTGCTCGCCGCGCTCGAGGCCGCGGTGGGCGGCAAGACCGCGGGCGAGCTGCGCCCGCTCACCGAGAAACTCTCCGCGCCGCTCGCCTTTGACGAGATCGTGGGCAGCGCTCCCTTGTTCCGCGCCGCGCTGGCGATCGCCGCCAAGGCCGCCCGCGCCCGGGTGCCCGTCCTGATCGAAGGCGAGAGCGGCGTCGGCAAGGAAGTGGTGGCCGAGGCGATCCACGCCGCTTCCCCGCGCAGCAAGAAGGACATGGTCTGCGTCAATTGCGGCGCGATTCCCGCCAACCTGGTGGAAAGCGAGCTGTTCGGGCACGAGAAGGGCGCCTTCACCGGCGCCTTCGAGCGCAAGATCGGCCGCTTCGCCGACGCCGATGGCGGCACGCTGTTCCTCGACGAAGTGGGCGAGATGCCGCTCGACGCGCAAGTGAAGCTGCTGCGCGTGCTGCAATCGGGCGAGATCCAGCCGATCGGCGCGCGCCACGCCCGCGAAGTCGACGTCCGCGTGATCGCCGCGACCAACAAGACGCTGCAGGCCGAAGTGGAGGCCGGGCGTTTCCGCGAGGACCTTTATTACCGCCTGAACGTCGTCCAGGTGACGATCCCGCCCCTGCGCGAGCGCATCGGCGACATCCCGGCGCTGGCGCGCCACCTGCTCGCGCGCATCGCCGAGCAGCCCGGCCTGCGCCCGCTCGGCATCACCGACGACGCGCTGCAACTGCTGGGCAGCTATGACTGGCCGGGCAATGTCCGCCAGCTCCAGAACGCGCTGTTCCGCGCCGCCGTGCTGTGCGACGGCGACGGGCTGGCCCGCGCCGATTTCCCGCAGATCGCCCAGCTCGCGGCCGGCCGGCCGGCGGCCAATGGCGCGCAGGCGCCGGGCAACGGCCATGCCGGCGTCACCCTGTTCCGCCCCGACGGCAATCTGCGCGCGCTCGACGAGATCGAGGCCGATGTGATCCGCCTCGCCATCGGCCATTATCGCGGCCGGATGACCGAGGTCGCCCGGCGGCTGGGGATCGGTCGCTCGACGCTCTACCGCAAGCTCGGCGAACTGGGGATCGACCAGAGCGCGGCCTGAGCCTAGGCTCGCCGCCATGCTGGCCGAAGCGCTCCGACTGCTCGAACAGGCTGCCGAACCCGGCGTGGCCGACGGGATGCCGCGCTTCGGCATCGCCACGGCGGACCGCGTCATCGGGATCAAGGTCGGCACCGTCCGCGGCGTCGCCAAGACGCTGGGGCGCGACCAGGCGCTTGCCGAGCAGCTATGGGATGCCGGCGTGTATGAAGCGCGGCTGCTCGCCTGCTTCGTCGGCGAGCCCAAGGCGCTGACGGCGGAGGGGATGGACCGCTGGGCCGCGGGGTTCGACAATTGGGCGACCTGCGACACGGCCTGTTTCGACCTGTTCGACAAGAGCCCGCTCGCCTGGGGCGCCGTCCCTCGCTGGGCGGAGGACGAGCGCGAGTTCGTGCGCCGCGCCGCCTTCGCCCTGCTCGCCGGGCTGGCGCTGCACGCCAAGAAGCTGGGCGACGCCCCCTTCCTCGAAGCGCTGCCGCTGATCGAGGCCCATGCCGGAGACCCGCGCAACTTCGTCAAGAAGGGCGTGAGCTGGGCCTTGCGCGGGATCGGCATGCGCAACCCCGCCCTCCATGCGGCCGCGGGCGAAATGGCCGAGCGGCTTTCCGCCTCGCCCCTGTCCGCCACGCGCTGGATCGGGCGGGACGCGGCGCGCGACCTGGCGCGCCCGGCGGCCAGGCGGAAGGCCGGGCTCGGCTAGACCGTCAGCCACTGCCAGAGCAGCCGGCCCGGCAGGAAGGCGAACATGCCCGGCAGCAGCAGCGCCAGCACATAGAGCCGCCACATGTTGCGCTTGTGCGCGGCGAATTGCCCGGCACGGGCCTGGCGGACGGCACGGTACAGCGTGAAGAACACGACGGGCACGAACAGGTGCAGCCAGCTGAACTGGCCGTGGTTCAAATAGCGGATGAACAGCGCCGACACCGCCGCGGTGACCATCAGCAGCGCCCAGATCCGGCCGAGCAGCTTGTGCGTCGCATCGCCCTTGCGGGCCAGCAGCACCCAGAGGCCGAGCGGGATCGCCGGCAGCACCGCGACGAGATGGACGAGGATGGCGACCTGCCGGATCTCATAGGTCGCCGGCGTCAGGCCGAGCAGCACCCGAGCCACGGCAAGCCCGGTAGCTCCCGCCAAAGTGCCCGCCGCGACGAACATGACTCCCTTGGCGATCCGCGACAGATCGATCCCCCCTGCTTCCCGAACGATTGCATTGCTGGCCATTGCCTGCCTCCCGACACTATTGGCACGAGCAGGATCGCAGCTGGCGGTGCACCCGCAATCGCGGCTACGTGGACCGGCAAGGCGCTTCGCCGGCCGGCAGCGGCGCGGAGGGCGCCGCCATTTGGCGAAGCGCGAACGGGACGAGGAAGACAGGCTTTGGGCGGCACGCGGCGGATCCTGATCGACTGCGCGATCATCCTGGGCGTCGGGCTGGTGCTGGCGCTGGTCGGGCCGTTCGGCAGCTTCGCGGCTCCGTTCGGCCTCAGGCTGCTCTATTGGCTGGCGATGAGCTATGCGGGATATTTCCTCTATTTCCCGGCAATGCGCGCCATGGGTGCGCTGGCCCCGCGGCTCGACCTGCCCGAGCCGGCGCTCTGGGCGGCAGCCTGCCTGATCGTCTCGCTGCCGATGAGCGCCGTGGTGTGGATCGCCAATTTCGTCTGGCATCCCCCGCGCTGGCCGAGCCTCGAACAGGCACTCGCCCATTATTTCAACGTGCTCCTCCTCGGCGCCCTGGTCTGCGCCCTCTTCTGGTTCGCGCGGCAGCGGCATCTCGCCAGGCCCGAACCGGCCGCGGAGCCGGGAGCGCCCGGCCCGCCCCGGCTGGTCGAGCGCCTCCCGCCTCATCTCCGCGCGCTCCCGATCGCGCTGGAGATGGAAGACCATTATGTCCGCGTCCACACCCCCCATGGCTCCGCCCTCCTCCTGATGCGCATGCGCGACGCGGTGGCCGAGCTCGACGGCACGCCCGGCGCACTGGTCCATCGCAGCTGGTGGGTGGCGCGCGGCGCCGTGCAGGGCGTGCGGCGCGAGGGGCGCAACATCCGCCTCCAGCTCGCCGGCGGGATCGAGGCGCCGGTCGCCCGCACCCAGGCACCGGCGCTCGAGGAACAGGGCTGGTTCTAGCGGACCGCCACCAGCTTCGCCTTCGACAGATGCCAGCGGCTGTCGGCAGGATTGTCGCTCACCCCCGCGGCCACGCGGTGGAGCGTGTAGCTGCCGCGGAAATGCTGGCGCCTGCCGTTCTTGAGCGTGGCACGGACATCGACCGGCACCTCGATCCAGCGCTGGCTCATCCCGGCATCGGCATTGCGCGGCGTGCCCGTCGCCACCCTGCTGTGCGCCGTCGCGGCAAAGCCCTGGCGGAAGTCGGCATAGCTCTTGCCGCTCGCCTTGCCGCCATCGTCCCAGGCCGCATAGGCGGCACGGAAATCGCCGCGCTCGATCGCGGCATAGTAGTTCTCGACCGTCCGGCGCGCGGCGGCGGGGGAGCCGGCATCCTGGGCGAGCGCCGCCGAGGGAGCGGCAATCAGAGCGAGAGCAAGGGCAAGACGCATGGGCTGTTCTCCTAGCGCGCGATCAGCGCCGCATCGCGCAGGCCGCGCCAGACGCGTAACGCCTGAACCGTCTCGAATACATCATGAACGCGGATCAGCTGGACCCCGGCATCGGCTCCCTTCAGCGCGAGCGCCAGGCTGCCGCCCAGGCGCAGGTCCGCCGGCGCCTCGTTCGAAAGCGCCCCGATCATCCGCTTGCGGCTGGCGCCGAGCACCAGGCCGCAGCCGATCCCATGGAAGAGCGCCAGCCCGTTCAGCAGCGCGAGATTGTCCTGAAGCGACTTGCCGAAGCCGATGCCGGGATCGACCAGAATCCTCGCGCGATCGACGCCGGCGGCGGCGACGTCCTCGACCCGCTTCTCCAGCCAGTCGTACACGTCGAGCAGCACGTCGCCATAGCCCTCGCCGCCATGCGGGCCCCTTTGCGGTTCGGGCGAGTGCATCAGCACCACCGGACATCCGGCCGCTACCACCACTTCGAGCGCGCCGGGATCATGGAGCAGCGCCGCGACATCGTTGACGAGATGCGCCCCCGCCTGGAGCGCGGCAGCCATCACCGCGGCCCGGCGCGTGTCGACCGAAATCGCCGCGCCGCCGCGCGCGAGCCGGCGGATCACCGGAACGACACGCTCGATTTCCTCGCCTTCCCATATTTCCGCCGCGCCGGGCCGAGTCGATTCGCCGCCAATGTCGAGGATCGCCGCGCCGGCCGCCGCCATGTCGACGCCTGCGCCGGCGGCGGCATCGGCGTCCTGCATGTGCGTGCCGGCGTCCGAAAAGCTGTCCGGCGTGCGGTTGAGGATCGCCATCACCTGGGGCTGATCGAGCCGGACGATGCGCGGACCGAGCGCGAGCGGCGCGCGCGGGGCGGCGATGCGCTCGAGGATCGCGGCGATGCGCGGGTCCTCGGGCAGGTCGGCGATCGCGACGGTGCGCTGGAGCACGCGCTTGCCCTTCTCCCGCGCGATCAGCTCGACGGCCGAGCACCAGCTGAGGCCGCCTGCCAGGCGGACGAGCTCGCCGTCGCGGTCCACCGGCGAATCGGCGAGCTGGACGGGGCGGAGATAGAGCTTCGCCGAAGCGGGCAGATCGAGGGTCATGCGGCGCGGAAAGTCGCTGACGTCGCGGCATCTACGCGCGGGCGTACGGCACGGTGGTCGACGGGAGGGGGCGGGAGACGGCTGGCCATATGGCAACCGTCCCAGACGCAATCCTGCATTGGAAGCGGAAAGTGCAGGAAGCGAGGCCTTGCGCGCCCTTCTGTTCCCCGGCCAAGGCCGGGGCCCAGTTTCGGCGCACTCGTCTAGGCGGGAAGCCCCCTCGAACGACATTGCAACTGGGCCCCGGCCTTGGCCGGGGAACAGCTTCGGGAATCGTCGATCGCCATTTGCGCGGGAGAATTACGGCTGGGTCGCCAGCAGATAGGTCTGCCGCAGCGCATCGATCGGCCTGAGGCCGTCGGCGGCTTCATAGTTCCAGAAGGTCCAGCCATTGCACGACGGCGCGTTCTGCAGCGTCGCGCCCAGCTTGTGGATCGAACCGCTCTGGCCGTCGCAGCGCAGCGAGCCGTCCGCGCCGACCACTGCGCGCCAGCGGCGCTTGCCGTCGGTGAGCACGGTGCCGGGCGCGAGATAGCCGTTCTCGACCAGCTGGCCAAAGGCGACGCGCGGCTGGCTCTTGGGCGCCTGCATCGTCTTCAGCGCCGATTCGTCGAGCGGCAGCGCCGCCTCGATGCGCTCCTGCGCCGCCTCGACATAGGCGCTCTCGCGCTCGATGCCGATCCAGCGCCGGCCAAGCCGCTTGGCGACCGCGCCGGTGGTGCCGGTGCCGAAAAAGGGATCGAGCACGACGTCGCCCGGCTTGGTGCTGGCGAGCATGATCCGGTAGAGCAGGGCTTCGGGCTTCTGCGTCGGGTGGACCTTGGTGCCGCCCCGCTTCAGCCGCTCCTGGCCGCCGCAGATCGGGAATTCCCAATCCGAGCGCATCTGGATCTCGTCGTTGAGCGTCTTCATCGAGCGATAGTTGAAGGTGTATTTCGCCTTCTCGCCGGTCGACGCCCAGATCAGCGTCTCGTGCGCGTTGGTGAAACGCGTGCCCTTGAAATTGGGCATCGGGTTGGCCTTGCGCCAGATGATGTCGTTGAGGATCCAGAAGCCCAGGTCCTGGATCGCCGAGCCCACCTTGAAGATGTTGTGATAGCTGCCGATCACCCAGATCGTGCCGTCGTCCTTCAGGATGCGGCGCGCCTCGGCCAGCCATTCGCGGGTGAACGCGTCATAGGCGGCGAGGCTGTCGAACTTGTCCCATGCATCGGTGACGGCATCGACATGGCTGCCGTCGGGCCGGTTGAGGTCGCCGCCGAGCTGGAGGTTGTAGGGCGGATCGGCGAAGATGCAGTCGATCGACTTGGCCGGCAGCGCGCGCATGGCCTCGATGCAGTCCTGCTGCAGGATCGTGTCATAGGGCAATACGTCGACCCAGCTACGCGCCGTCGCCGGCTTGAGCCTGCCCTTTTCGAGAACCCCCATTAACCTCTTTCCCTTTGTTGGAGAGGCGGTTTCTGTCGCGGAACGATCCTACGTCAAGCACAGATTGGTTAACGAAAAACCCTGCGATTCCGTTAACTTGTGGAACGGTTCGGAAACTTATCCACATGCTGAGTCGCGAAGTTATCCACAGCCACTAGATATGGGGTGTGGCGAAAAAGACTCAATCCGCCGCCGCCCGGCGCTTTTCGTCGCCATCCCCGCACAGGCGGGGATCCCGGATAACTTCGCGTGCCGCTTCGGGCTCTGGATCCCGCCTGTGCGGGGGTGACGGAGAATCATGTGGCGACGGCTATTCCGCCCCCCGGGTCCCGAAGTCGAAATGCGCCTGCGCCACCGGGGCGAAGCTCCTGCGGTGGTGCGGCGTGGGGCCGAGCGACCGCAGCGCCTCCTGATGGACCTTCGCCGCATAGCCCTTGTTGCTCGCCCAGCCATAGCCGGGGTGGAGCGCGTCCAGCGCGATCATCATCGTGTCGCGCCGGTGCTTGGCGACGATCGAGGCGGCGGCGATCGACAGGCAGAGCGCGTCGCCGCCGACCACGGCATGGCTCTGGTGGCTCCAGTCCGGACAGCGATTGCCGTCGACCAGCACGAAGGCGGGGGCCGGTCCGAGCGCCTCGACCGCCCGCGTCATCGCCAGCATCGTCGCCCAGAAGATGTTGAGGCTGTCGATCTCCTCGACCGAGGCGATGCCGACGCCGACCCGGGCACAGGCGAGGATCTCGGCGCAGAGCCGCTCGCGCCGGGCCGGGGTGAGCGCCTTGGAATCGTCGATGCCCTCGGGAATGCACTGTGCGTCGAGCACCACGGCGGCGGCGACCACCGGGCCGGCGAGCGGGCCGCGCCCGGCCTCGTCGACGCCCGCCACCGGGCCATTGTGCAGCTTTCCGTATTTCCGCTCGAACTTCAGGTCAGGCATCGCCGACCCGCCATGGCGGATAGCGGCGCATCTCGCCGGCCTGGTAGAGGCGCACCGAATTGCCCGCCGGATCGCGCAGCCGCGCCTCGCGCCAGCCCCAGGTCTCGTCCCTGGGCTCCTGCTCGAAGGCGATGCCCTGTTGCTGGAGATAGGCGACAGTGACGTCGAGGTCGCCGCATTCGAAATAGACGACCGGCGCGGTGTATCCCGGATCGGTGGCGATGCTGAACGTGGCGCCGCCCTCGGTCTCGAACCGGGCATAGCGGGGGCTGGCACGGACGACCTGGGTGAGGCCGAGCAACCGGTAGAAGCGTTCGCTGGCGGCAAGATCGGTGGCGGGGACGGTCACCTGGTTGAGCATCGGCTCGAAGAAGCTCAGATTGAGGTCGAGCCGCACCGCCTGGTGCCCCATCGGGCCATGGCCGCGGCCCAGCCCCGGCGCCTCGCGCATCGCGATGCGCACGAAGCGGCGGGCGCGGCGAACGGCCTCGGGCAGGTCCCATTCCTCGGCCAGCCCGCAGGCGATGGCGGTGGAAAGCGTGCAGCCCGTGCCATGGGTGTTGTCGGTCTCGATGCGCGGATTGCTCCACTCGATCTCGGGCGGATCCTCGGGATCGGCGGAATAGAGCCGGTCGGTGATGATCGGGCCTTCGACATGGCCACCCTTGACCAGCACCGCGCAGCGATGCGTCGCGACCAGCGCGCGGGCGTCGCCGCCCAATGCCGCCAGTTCGGGGATGTTGGGCGTGACGACGCTGGCGCGGTCCATCAGCCGCTCGAACGCGGCGATGGTCGCATCGTCGGCGAGCGTGGCGCCGCTGGTCGCGACCATGACGGGATCGAACACCACCGGCACGCCGGGCAGTTCGCCGAGCTTCTCGGCCAGCGCCAGCGCGGTGCGGGCCGAGCCGATCATGCCGATCTTGATCGCGTCGACGCCGATATCGGTGACGCAGGCGTCGATCTGGGCGAGCACCATCTCGGTGGGCACCGCATGGACGCCGGTGACGCCCAGGGTGTTCTGCGCGGTGATCGCGGTGATCGCGGTCATCGCATGGCCGCCGAGCATGGTGACGGTCTTGATGTCGGCCTGGATGCCGGCGCCGCCGCCGGAGTCCGATCCGGCGATGATCAGGATGCGAGGCGTCATAGACATCAGCCCTTGAACCGGCGCTCCGTGCTGGCCGGGTTGTTCGCCAGTGCCTTACCCACGCGCGCCGGCCGGTCCAACAGCTCGCCGCCGCAATTGGGGCAGCGTTCGTCGAGCGCGTCGGCGCAGGCGGCGCAGAAGGTGCATTCGAACGAGCAGATGAAGGCGCCGCCCTCGTCGGCGGGCAGGTCGGCGCCGCAGCGCTCGCAATCGGGGCGCATCTCAAGCATCAGGCGGCCGCCGCGCGCACGACGTCGCAGATGCGGTCGACCACCGCCTCTACCTGCGCCTTGTCGTCGCCCTCTGCCATCACCCGGATCACCGGCTCGGTGCCCGAGGCGCGGATGACGAGGCGGCCCTTGCCGTCGAGCTCCGTCTCGGCCGCGGCGATCGCATCCTGCACGCGCGGATCCTCCAGCGGCTTGCCGCCCTTGAAGCGGACGTTCTTGAGCAGCTGGGGCAAGGGATCGAAGCGGTGGAGCACTTCGCTGGCGGGCGCGCCGGCGCGGACCAGCTCGGCGAGCACCTGGAGCGACGCGACCAGGCCGTCGCCGGTGGTCGCATAGTCGGACAGGATGATGTGGCCCGACTGCTCGCCGCCGACATTGTAGCCGGAGCCGCGCATCTTCTCGAGCACATAGCGGTCGCCCACCTTGGTGCGGATCAGGCCGAGGCCCTGCGCCGAGAGATGACGCTCGAGCCCGAGGTTCGACATGACGGTGGCGACCAGGCCGCCGCCCGCGAGCCGGCCCTGGCGCGCCCAGCCGCCGGCGATCGTCGCCATCAGCTGGTCGCCATCGACCACCTTGCCATGCTCGTCGACCACGATCAGCCGGTCGGCGTCGCCGTCGAGCGCGATGCCGATATGCGCGCCCGAACCGACCACCGTCTCGCACAGCGTGTCGGGCGCGGTGGAGCCGACGCCGTCGTTGATGTTCTTGCCGTTGGGGGTGACGCCGATCGCGATCACGTCGGCCCCCAGCTCCCACAGCGCCGAGGGCGCGACCTGATAGGCGGCGCCATTGGCGCAGTCGACGACGATCCTGAGTCCGTCGAGCGTGAGATCGGAGGGGAAGGTAGACTTGGCGAAATGGATGTAGCGGCCGCGCGCATCCTCGACCCGGCGGGCCCGGCCGATATCGGCCGAGGCGGCTAGCGCCACCTCGCCGTCGATCAGCGCCTCGATCGCCAGCTCGTCCGCGTCGGACAGCTTGTAGCCATCCGGGCCGAACAGCTTGATCCCGTTGTCGGCATAGGGATTGTGGCTGGCCGAGATCATCACGCCCATGTCGGCGCGCATCGAATGGGTGAGCATCGCCACCGCGGGCGTGGGCATCGGCCCGACCAGCACCACGTCCATGCCCACCGAAGTGAAGCCCGCGACCAGCGCGTTCTCGAGCATATAGCCCGAAAGCCGCGTGTCCTTGCCGATCACCACCCGGTGCCGGTGATCGCCGCGCCGGAAATGCGCGCCGGCCGCCATGCCGACCTTCATCGCCATCGCCGCCGTCATCGGCGACAGGTTCGTCGCGCCCCGGATTCCGTCGGTACCGAAATATTTTCTTGCCATGTGCCGTTTTCTCGCGACCTTGCGGGTCCTCAACCGCCACCGGATAGCGCGGAATTTCTCAAAGGGCGAGCATGTCGCAACCAACCCGTATCCTGTTGTCCCTGATCGCGGGACTGATCCTCGGCGCCGTGCTCGCCGCCTGGGCGCCCGCCGCGGCGCTGACCGCGGCCGAATTCGCGCAGCCGATCGGCCAGGCCTGGCTCAACGGCCTGCAGATGACGATCGTGCCGCTGGTCGTCGCGCTGCTGATCACCGGCGTCGCCGCCACCGCCGAGGCCGCCCAGGCCGGCCGCCTGGCGGGCCGCGCGATCGCGCTCTACGTCGTCGTGCTGTTCCTCTCGGCCACGGCCGCGGCGATCCTCACGCCGCTGTTCCTCCACATCGCGCCGCTGCCGCACGAATCGGCCGAGGCGCTGCGCGGCGCGCTGGCCGGCGCCGAGAAGATCGGGCCGGTCCCGCCGATCGGCGAGTTCCTGGCCGCGATCGTCCCCGCCAACATCGTCAAGGCCGCGGCCGAGAACGCCTTCCTGTCGCTGATCATCTTCTCGCTGATCTTCGCCTTCGCGATGACACGGGTGGGCGGCGAGGCCCAGGCGCTGCTGACCAACTTCTTCAAGGCGCTGCGCGACGTGATGCTGGTGGTGATCGACTGGGTGCTGTGGGTGGGGCCGCTCGGCGTGTTCGCCCTCGCCCTCGTCGTCGGCGCCAAGGCCGGCACCGGCGCGTTCGGCGCGCTGATCCATTATATCCTCACCGTCGCCGGCGTCGGCCTGGCGGTGACGATCTTCGCCTATCCCGTGGCGGTGTTCGGCGGGCGCGTGAAGCTCGGCCGCTATGTCCGCGCCGCCCTGCCGAGCCAGGCGGTGGCGCTCAGCACGCAATCCTCGCTCGCCACCCTGCCGGTGATGATCGAGGGCTCGGGCAAGCTCGGCGTGCCGGTGGCGGTGTCGGGCGTGACGCTGCCGCTGGCGGTGGCGATCTTCCGCGCGACCGGACCGGCGATGAATTTCGCCGTCGCCATCTATGTCGCCGAATGGTTCGGCGTGCCGCTGAGCCCGGCGACGCTGGCGGTGGGCGTGGTGGTCGCGACGCTGACTTCGCTCGGTTCGGTGAGCCTGCCCGGCACGGTAAGCTATGTCAGCGCCATCGCCCCCGTCGCGGCGACGATCGGTGCGCCGGTGAGCCCGCTCGGCCTGCTCGTCGCGGTCGAGACCATCCCCGACATCATGCGCACCGTCGGCAACGTCACCTGGGACATCGCCGCGACCAGCTGGCTGTCGCGCCGCGCCGGCAAGGTGCCGCTGGACGAGGCCGACGCGATACTCGCCCACGATACGTGAACGGGCGGACCGCGGGACTCCGGCTGGCCCGGCTCGCGGCGGGGCGGTTCGCCAGGCCTATGGGCAGGGACTCGCCCGGCCGCTCACTTCATCAGCACCAGCTCTTCCGACATGGTCGGGTGCAGCGCCACGGTCTGGTCGAACGCGTCCTTGGTCAGCCCCGCCTTCACCGCCACCGCCGCGGCCTGGAGGATCTCCGGCGCGTCCGGACCGATCATGTGAAGGCCGACCACGCGGCCGGTCGTGCCGTCGCAGATCATCTTGTAGAGCGCGCGCTCGTTGCGATCGGCGAGCACATTCTTCATCGCGCGGAAATCGGACTGGTAGACCGCGATCGAGCCCAACTTGTTGCGCGCCTCGCTCTCGGTCATGCCGACGCCGGCCATCGGCGGGTGGCTGAACACCGCGCTGGGGATGCAGCCATAATCCACCCGGTGCGGCTTGTTGCCGAAGATCGTGTCGGCGAACGCCTGGCCCTCGCGGATCGCGACCGGCGTGAGCTGCACCCGGTTGGTCACGTCGCCCACCGCATAGATCGAATCGACCGACGACTTGTTGTCCGCATCGACCTTCACCGCGCCCTTGTCGTCGAGCTCGACGCCGATCTCCGCCAGCCCCAGCCCCTCGGTATTGGGCACGCGGCCGGTGGCGAAGAGCACGCAATCGACTTCGATGGGTTCGTGCCTGGTCAGCGTCACCTTGAAGGCGCCGCTCTCCAGCTTCTCGATCGACTTGAACTCGGCATGGAAGCGGAAATCGATGCCCTTCATCAGCGAGATCTGGAGCAGCCGGTCGCGCATCGAATGGTCATAGCCGCGCAGGATCACGTCGGTGCGGTTGACCAGCGTGACATGGCTGCCGAACTCGTTGAAGATGCCGGCGAACTCGTTGGCGATATAGCCGCCGCCCGCGATCAGCACCCGCTTGGGCAGCTTGTCCAGGTGGAACACTTCGTTCGACGTGATGCCGAGGTCGCTGCCGGGGAAATCGGGCACGTGCGGATGCGCGCCCGTGGCGATCAGGATGTGCTTGGCGGTGATCTTGCGGCCGCTCGCCAGCGTCACTTCGTGCGGGCCGGTGACGGTGGCACGCTCGAGAAAGGTCTCGACCTGGTTGTTGTGCAGCGTCTGGGTGTATAGGCCGTTGAGCCGGTCGACGTCCGCCAGGACATTGTCGCGCAGCACCGCCCAGTCGAAATCGCATTCGGGCACGTTCCAGCCGAAGCGGCGCGCGTCCTTCAGGTCCTCGGCGAAATGCGCGCCATAGACGAGCAGCTTCTTGGGCACGCAGCCGCGGATCACGCAGGTGCCGCCGATGCGATATTCCTCGGCCACCGCGACCCTGGCGCCATGGGCGGCCGATACGCGCGAGGCGCGGACGCCACCGGAGCCGGCGCCGATGACGAAGAGGTCATAGTCATATTCGGCCACCGGCAATCCTCCGCTCGTTTCGAGGCCGGGAGATAGGGCGCATGCGGCCCGATGCCAATGTCAGCCCCGGCGCAGGTCGATCCGGCGCGAGAGGAAATGGAGGACCCAGCCGATCCCCACCGCCGCCAGCGCGGCCGGGATCACGGCCGCCGGCACGTCCTGCGGCTCGACGAAATGCTGCGCGCCGATGCCGAGCGCGACGAGGCCCCAGACCCAGACATGGAGTGCGACCCGCCACGGATTGCGGCGGCGGAAGCGCGCGGCCAGCTCGCGCGGGATCGGCACCCGCCCCGCCAGCTCGCCGCGGATGCGCTCCCGCAGGCGGCGCAGGTCGCGGCGGAAGCGATAGAGCTGCCAGATCGGCCAGCCGTGCAGCACCGCGCCGCCGGCCGCGCCGCCGATCACCATGGTGGGGCCGATCGGCAGATGCGCGGCCATCGCGATGAGGAAGAGCCCGACGAAGAACAGGCCGAACAGCCAGCCATGGACCTGGCCGGCGACATGGTCTTGCTCGACATGGCGATCGATCCGCGCGAACGCCTCGGCCTGCCAGCCCGGGATCGCCGCGGCCGGGGCGGGAAGCAGGTCCCCCGTCCCGGGATCGAAGAGCGGCCCCAGCGGACTCGCCGGAAACCAGCGCTCGATCGCCGCCCGCTCGCTCTCCCGCACGCTTCGCCCGTGATCCATCGGCCGCCCCCTTGCCGTGAGAGCAGCGAGTCTAGCGGAGGAGAGTAAACGGGGGCTTTCGCTTCACCGTCGCACCGTCGGCCGGGGCCCCTAGCGCTTGCGCACGAACTCGGCGCGCAACACCAGGCCCTTGATGCCGTCGAACTTGCAGTCGATCTCCTGGCTGTCGCCGGTGAGGCGGATCGACTTGATCAGCGTGCCGCGCTTCAGCGTCTGCCCGGCGCCCTTGACGGTCAGGTCCTTGATCAGCGTCACCTGGTCGCCGTCCTGGAGCAGGTTGCCGACCGAATCGCGCACCTCGACCGCATCCGCCGCGCCCATTTTCGCGGCGGCCTCGGCGGCGGGGATCCACTCCCCGCTCGCCTCGTCATAGACATAATCGTCGTCGTCGCTCATCCGAATGCCCGCGCGATGAGGTCGCTGGTCGAGGCGTCGAAGTCCTGGCCGCCGGCTCCCGCCGCCTTCGCCATTTCCTTGCCGAGCTCGACGCCGAACTGGTCGAACGGATTGATGCCGAGCAGCACCGCGTTCACGAAGGTGCGCTGCTCGTAGAACGCCAGGATGGCCCCGAGCGTGCGCGGATCGACGCGGTCGAGCAGCAGCGTGGCCGAGGGCCGGTCGCCCGGATAGGCGCGCGCCGGATCGTCGTTCGCGCGGCCGGCCATCAGCGCGGCGCCCTGGGCGAACATGTTGAGCAGCAGCTGGCGATGATGCTCCTCGGCCAACCCGTCGCCCGGTTCGATCGAACCGACGAATTCCAGCGGCACCAGGCGGGTGCCCTGATGGAGCAGCTGGAACACCGCATGCTGGGCATCGGTGCCGACGCCGCCCCAGGTGATCGGCGCGGTCGGCCAGGAAACCGGCTGTCCCTCGGCAGTGACGCGCTTGCCGTTCGATTCCATCTCGAGCTGCTGGAGATAGCTGGGCAGCAGGCGGAGCCGCTCGTCATAGGCGAAAGTGGCGCGCGTCTCGCAGCCGCGGACCTGCGTGTAGTAAAGGTCGGCGAATGCGGCGAGCACCGGCGCGTTCGCCTCGAACGGGGCGAGGCGGAAATGGCGGTCCATCTCGGCGGCGCCTTCGAGCAGTTCCTCGAACGCGTCCCAGCCCAGCGCCAGCGCGGCGGGGAAGCCGATCGACGACCAGAGCGAATAGCGCCCGCCCACCGATTCGGCGAAGGGCAGCACGCGCGTCTCGTCGATGCCGAACGCGATTGCCTTTTCCGGCGCGGCGGTGAGCGCGACGAGCTTGCCATAGGGATCGGCGACGCCGCCCTGCATCAGCCACGAGATCGCGCTCTCGGCATTGAGCATCGTCTCGGTGGTGGTGAAGGTCTTCGAAGCGATGGCGATCAGGGTGGTCTGCGGATCGAAGCGGTCGAGCGCGCTTTCCAGCGCGACGCCGTCGACGTTGGAGACCACGGCGACTTCGTAGCGGCCGGCATCGCGGCCCAGCGCGTCGACGAGCAGGTCCGGGCCCAGGGCCGAGCCGCCGATGCCGATATGGAGGATGCTGCGCACGGGCCCGAACGCCTCGGCCTCGATCGCGTCGATCAGCGCGCGCATGCGGGCATGATAGGCCTGGGCGCGGGCGACGCTGTCGGGCGAGCCCTCGCCGCGCTCGGCCGTGTGCTCGGCGGCGCGGCCTTCGGTGACGTTGATCTTCTCGCCGGCGAACAGCGCGTCGCGCTTGGCGACCAGGCCCATCTCCGCCGCGATCCGGGTGAAGGCGGCGATCAGATCGGGGGTCAGGTGCGTCTTCGACCAGTCGAAACGAATGCCCGCGACATCGGCGGAGAGCGTGGCGACCCGGCGCGAATCGCGCGCGAACAGTTCGGCGAGCGTCGGGACTTCGAGCGACTTGACGGCGGACCAGTCGGGCAATGCCATGTTCATCTCCTTTGCGGCAATCGAGCCCCTATCGTCCCGGGATCGCCGCCGCCACTCCATTCATCGGCTTGACCTCACCGCCCGCCCCAAGCAGAGCAGGTACCCATGGAAAACACGCCCGCCGATTCCCTGAACGAGAAGCCCGCCGCTGCGGCCGCGGCTGTGGAGGAAAAGCCCAAGAACGAATGGAAGGACCTCGGCGTCTTCCTCGTCAAGCTGGCGCTGATCGTCTTCGTGGTGCGAAGCTTCATCTTCTCGCCCTTCTCGATCCCCTCCGAATCGATGATGCCGCGGCTGCTGATCGGCGACTATCTGTTCATCACCAAATGGAACTACGGCTATTCCAAGCACTCGCTGCCCTGGAGCCTGCCGCTGATCCCGGGCCGCATCTTCCCCGGCACGCCGGCACGCGGCGACGTGGTGGTGTTCAAGGCGCCGGGCCATGACGGCGAGGACTGGATCAAGCGCGTGATCGGCCTGCCGGGCGACAGCGTCCAGGTGGTGAACGGCCAGGTGGTGCTGAACGGCAAGGCGATCCCCAAGCAGAAGGTCGCCGATCTGGAACTGCCGATCACGCCGAACTTCACCAATTGCCCCGCCCTGTTCCAGGGCATCAGCGGCAAGGGCGATCCGGTGTGCAAGCTGCCGCGCTTCCGCGAGACGCTGCCGGGCGGCAAGACCTATGACGTGCTCGACCAGGGGCTGACGCCGCAGGACAATACCGAGGTGTTCCACGTGCCGGCCGGCCATGTCTTCCTGATGGGCGACAATCGCGACAATTCGACCGACAGCCGCTTCGCCCAGCCGCCCGAGGGCCAGGGCATCGCCTATGTCCCGCTGGAGAATCTCGAGGGCAAGGCGGTGCTGAGCTTCTGGTCGACCGATGGCAGCGCCAACTGGTTCCTGCCCTGGACCTGGTTCACCGCGGCACGCTGGGGCCGGATCGGGGAAGGCTTTTGAGCGCTCCCGATCTGGGGGAGTGGATCGTCAGGACCTTCGGCCAGCGCCCATCCGACCTGGCCCCGTATCAGCGCGCGCTGACGCATGGCAGCCAGGCGGCCGAGAATTACGAGCGGCTGGAGTTCCTGGGTGACCGGGTGCTCGGCCTCGCCATCGCCGAATGGCTGTACGAGCGCTTCCCCGGCGAGCCCGAGGGCGCGCTTTCCCGCCGCCTCAATGCGCTGGTGACCGGGCCGATGTGCGCGAATGTGGCACGCGAAGTCGGCGTGCCGCCGCTGCTGCGCCTCGGCAAGCAGGCGCGGGGCGACGGCGCGGCGGACAGCGACAATGTCCTGGGCGACGCGATGGAGGCGCTGATCGGCGCGCTCTATCTCGAGTTCGGCTTCGCGCCGGCGCGCGATTTCGTCCGCAAGGCCTGGGCGAAGCATATCGACGCGCATGCCAGCGCGCCCCGGCACCCCAAATCGGCGCTGCAGGAATGGGCCGCCGCGAACAATCGCCGCCCGCCCGAATATGTGGTGACCGACCGTTCGGGCCCCAACCATGCGCCGCGCTTCACCGTGAAGGTGTCGATCGGCAGCTTCGCCGAGGCCGAGGCGCCGGGCACCAGCAAGCAGGACGCCGAGACCGCGGCCGCGGCGGCTTTGCTGGCGAAGCTCAAGGCTTGATCCCCGCTCCCGCTTGCGGGCGCGCGAACTGGAAATGAGATGACCGATACCACCGAAACCCAGCGCTGCGGCCTGATCGCGATCGTCGGCGCCCCCAATGCCGGCAAGTCCACGCTGGTCAACGCGCTGGTCGGCCAGAAGGTAGCCATCGTCAGCCCCAAGGCGCAGACCACGCGCACCCGGGTGATGGGCATCGCGATCGACGGCGATGCGCAGCTGATCCTGGTCGACACGCCGGGCATCTTCACCCCCGAGCGCCGGCTGGACCGCGCGATGGTCGCCGCCGCCTGGGAGGGAGCCGAGGGCGCGGACCTGGTCGCCCTGGTGGTCGACGGCAAGGGGGGGATCGGCCCCAAGGTGCAAACCGTGATCGAGAGCCTGAAGGGCCGGCGCGAGCGCAAGATCCTGATCCTCAACAAGGTCGACGTCGCCGACAAGCCGCGGCTGCTCGGCCATGCGGCCAAGCTCAACGAGCTGCTGCCGTTCGACGAGACCTGGTTCGTCTCGGCCCAGACCGGCGACGGCGTGGCCGAGCTGAAGGCCGCGCTCGCCGGCGCGATGCCCGAAGGGCCGTGGCACTTCCCCGAGGACCAGGTGAGCGACGCGACCGATCGCATGCTCGCCGCCGAAGTGACGCGCGAGCAGCTCTATCTCCAGCTCCACAAGGAACTGCCCTATTCGAGCGCGATCGAGACCGAGCAGTACAAGGAGCGCGAGGACGGGTCGGTCGAGATCCACCAGCAGATCCTGGTCGAGCGCGAGACCCAGCGCGCGATCGTGCTCGGCAAGGGCGGCGCCCGCATCAAGGAAATCGGCGCCCGCGCCCGCGCCGAACTGTCCCGTCTCATGGGCGTAAAGGTCCATCTCTATCTTCACGTCAAAGTAAGGCCCGAATGGCAGGAAGACCGTTCGCTTTACCGTGAGATAGGGTTGGACTGGGTCGAGTGACGCACAAGCTCAAGGTTGCCATCGTACAGGATTCGCCGGTTCCCCTCGCGATTGCGCCGGGGCTGGACAAGGCCGTCGCCAAGGCGCGCGAAGCGATCGAGAAGGGCGCGCGCGTGGTCGCGTTCGGCGAAGGCTTCCTCGGTGGCTATCCTGCCTGGCTGGAGCATGTCGCCCCGGCCCGGCTATGGGACCATCCGGGTACGCGCGAGCTGCACGCGCTGCTGCTCGACCAGGCGCTTAGCGGCGAGGATCCGCGTTTCCAGCCGCTGCAATGGACGGTGGACATCGCCGATGTCGCCGTCTCGGTCGGCGGCTATGAGCGGGTGCGCCAGAGCCTCTACGCGACGCAGTTCCTGTTCCGGCCCAAGGCGCCGGTACTGCGCCACCGCAAGCTGATCCTTTCGCCCGCCGAGAAGCTGATGCTGGGCCAGGGCGACGGATCGACGCTCGGGCTGCATAGCGCGCCCTGGGGCAGGATCGGCCAGCTCGCCTCGACCGAGCATTGGATGCCGCTCGCGCGCGCGGCGATGCATCACGAAGGCGAGACGGTGCACGTCGCCGCCTGGCCTTCGCTCACCGACATCGCGATGCTCGCCTCGGCGCATTATGCCTATGAAGGGCGCGCCTTCGTGCTCGCGGCGGGGACGGTGCAGCACAAGCAGGAACTGATCGCCGGCTATGAGAAGGCCGGCGGCGACGGCTCGGCGCGCAAGCTGCTCGACCGGCTGCCCGAGGGCCAGGTCCAGCACGGCCATAGCGCAATCCTGGCGCCGGACGGCGCAGTGATCGCCCAGGCCGGCGCCGCCCCCGAGATGCTGATGGCGGAGATCGATCTCGACGAAGTCGATCGCGGCCTCGCCACGATGGACGTGGACGGCGCCCAGGCGCGGCACGACGTGTTCGAGCTCTCGGTCGATCGGCGCGCGCGGGCGGGGATCGTCGAGAAGGCGGCCTGAGGCCCGCTATCGCTCCAGCGTGAAGGCGACTCGATAGAGCCCGGGATGCGCCTCGCCGTAGCGCCGGTTGCCGTCGATCAGCCCCCTGGCCTTCAGATGCGCGAACACCCGGCGCGCGGCATCGCCATCGGCGCTCTGCGCGTAATTGACGACGCGCGTGCCATCGAGGCTCCGGTGCAGGCTGGCGGAGAGCCAGCCCTCGACTTCGCGCGCCGCACGGGCGGCATCGGCAAGATAGGCGATCAACGCCTCCTGCCCGCCCGCGGGCACGTCGAAGACGTTGATCTGCGTAATGATGGCGGGATCGGCAGTGATGATCGGCATGGCCTCGCTCCTTTTCGGGCACGGCCATCGGGGATCGGTTCGGGCAGGATCGCACGCGCCAAGCCCCGGCGGCGCGCGCCGGTTGCTTGTCGCGGGTTCGCTCGGGGAGCGACACGGAGCCTCGCCAGCGAGGGAGCGGGCTTACCGATGCCGCCCAGGTCCTTTTCGACGGGCCGAGCCTAGCAGATCGCAGGGCCCCCGCCCAGCATCTGCTCCACCCATTCCGGCACCAGCGTCCCCGCCGGACCCAGCCGGCTCTCGCCGAACCATTGGCTTCCCGCGCTGGGATCGAGGTTCAATTCCAGCGTCCGCGCGCCGTGATAGCGCGCCGTCCGGACGAAACCCGCCGCCGGATAGACCGCGCCCGAGGTACCGATCGAAACGAACAGATCGGCATCGGCCAGCGCCCGCTCGATCGTTTCCATATGATAGGGCATCTCGCCGAAGAACACGATGTCGGGCCGCAGCGCCGGGGTGCCGCAATCGGGGCATTCGGTTTCGGGCGCCAGCGCCCCTTCCCAAGCCACGCTGTCGCCGCACGCCGCGCACAGCGCCGATCTCAGCGCGCCATGCATGTGGAGCATCCGCCTGGCGCCGGCGCGCTCGTGCAGATCGTCGACATTCTGGGTAACGATCAGCAGCCCGCCCCGCCATTCCGCGTCGAGCCGGGCGAGCGCCCGGTGCGCGGCATTGGGCTCGACCTCGCCCAGCTTCGCCCGGCGCGCGTCATAGAAGCGGTGCACCAGCTCGGGATCGTGCGCGAGCGCCTGGGGCGTGCAGACATCCTCGACCCGGTGCCCCTCCCACAGCCCGCCTGGCCCGCGAAAGGTGGCGATGCCGCTCTCCGCCGAAAGGCCGGCACCGGTGAGGACGACGATGTTGCGGATGGTGCGCATGCGCATCGTCTAGCGCGATGTTGACGGCTTAGCGACCATGGCCCAGCATTCGCCCGACCCGATGTCGCAGCACGACTGGCCATTCCCCTGCCGCAAACCGGGCGCTCACTCCCGCCCATGCTTGCCGCTCTCCTCCTCATCGCCCTCGCCGTGCAGGATCGCGCGCCGATCTTCCCCAGCCCCGACGAGGCCGGCGACGCCGCGATGGTGCCGAAGCGCCCCTGCCGGCCCGGCAGCGACACGATCACCGTATGCGGCAATCGCGGCGGCAGCCGCCTGCCCACGCTCGACGAGGCGCGCTGGGCCGAGAAGCCGCTCCGGCCCGATTTCCGCCTGCCCGGCGGCGGCAGCGGCACGGTGGCGGCAGTGCAGCGCGAATTGCCCGGCGCCAAGGGCGTGGGGCTGATGGCCACTGCCACCATCCCGCTCGGCCGGAAGCCGAAGCAGCGGGAAGACGACGCGAAATAACGCTGTCGCGCTCGGCCCCGGCCTGTGCCAGAGGAGCATGCATGACCAGCATCGGCATCTATGGCAGCCTCGGCCGGATGGGGCAGGCGATCGCGGCGGCGGCGCCCGGGATGAGCGCACGGGTCGCGGGCGGGGCGGACGTGAAGGACGACCCCTTGGCGATCGCCGCGGCGGCCGACGTGCTGATCGACTTCTCCGCCCCCCAGGCGCTCGAGGCGCATCTGGCGGCGGCGCGGGCGGCAAGGAAGCCGATAGTGATCGGCACCACCGGCCTCTTGCCCCAGCATCATGCGCTGATCGATGCCGCCGCCCGCGAGATCGCGGTGCTGCAGACCGGCAATACCTCGCTCGGCATCGGCCTGCTCCAGCGGCTGGTGCGCGAGGCGGCGGCGCGGCTCGGTCCCGATTGGGACATCGAGATCGTCGAGATGCACCACCGCAACAAGGCGGACGCGCCGTCGGGCACCGCGCTGATGCTCGGCAACGCCGCGGCAGCGGGCATGGGCACCACCCTTGCGGAAGCGGAAGTGACCGACCGCGCCGGCACGATCGGCCCGCGTTCCTCGGGCACGATCGGGCTGGCGAGCCTGCGCGGCGGCTCGGTGGTCGGCGATCACAGCGTGGTGTTCGCCACCAATGGCGAGCGGATCGAACTGATCCACCGCGCCGACGACCGCGCCATCTTCGCGCGCGGCGCGGTGAAGGCGGCACTGTGGCTCGCGGGCAAGCCGGCCGGGCGCTACACGATGGACCAGGTGCTGGGCGAGTGAGGAAGGACGACGTCTTCGAGTTCTTTTCCAGGCTCGCGGCGGACAATCCCCATCCCGAGACCGAGCTGGAATATGTCAACGACTATACGCTGCTGGTGGCCGTGGTGCTGTCCGCCCAGGCCACCGATGCCGGCGTGAACAAGGCGACGCGCGCGCTGTTCCGCACAGTCGACACGCCCGAGAAGATGGTCGCGCTGGGCGAGGAGGGCCTGAAACGGCACATCAAGACGATCGGGCTGTTCAACACCAAGGCCAGGAACGTGATCGCGCTTTCCGAAGCGCTGATCCGCGACCATGGCGGCCAGGTTCCCGCGAATCGCGACGCGCTCGAGCAGCTGCCGGGCGTCGGGCGCAAGACCGCCAATGTGGTGATGAACACGGCATTCGGCGCGGAGACCTTTGCCGTGGACACGCATATCTTCCGCGTCGGCAACCGCACGAAGCTGGCGCCGGGCAAGACGCCGCTGGCGGTGGAGAAGAAGCTGGAACGCGTGGTGCCGCAGCCCTTTCGCCTGCACGCGCATCACTGGCTGATCCTGCACGGCCGCTACACCTGCAAGGCACGCACGCCGGAATGCTGGCGCTGCGTGGTCGCGGATCTTTGTCCCTACACGCCCAAGCCATCCGAGCCGAAACGCGCGAAGCCGGCCCCGGCACATTGATTCCACAGGCGGCGGCAAGGCTTTACCGGGCCTGCCGAAAGCCGTAGCTGAAGGGGATGGAGCGCTGTCCGGCGACGGAAGGATGCCATCGGTCCGGACAGGACCGGAGGCGCCGCCTTCCCGGCATTCGCTCTCCTTTCGCTGGATCCGGCTTTGGGGGAACGCGTGGATCGTAGGCAAGTCTTCCTGATAACGCTGGGCCTGTGGCTCGGGACGATGGCGGCGTTCGCCTCGATCGGAGCGGCCTCGGCAAGCGGCATGCTTCATCCCTGGTATCTGTGCTACGTGGCCGGGGTGCCGGTCAGCGGCATCCTGCTTTCGCTGGTCCTGCAGGCGGGGATAAGGCGGCTGGAGACACGGTCGCTGACCGCCCGCTGGATCCGGCTGATCCCGCTGCTCCTCGTCATCGTCGTCATCCAGGCGGCCATCGACCAGTGGTTCTATGAGCTGATGCGGGAGGTATTCGGCCGCAAGCCGACCGGGGAGTATATGCGGGCCGTGGCGCTCAACGTCGCCGTGTATATCTGGGTGTTCGTCATCCAGGCGCTGATCTTCGAGCTGATCGCCGCGATGGACCGGGCGGCACGCAACGCCCGCAATGCCGAGGATGCCCGGGAGGCCGCGCGCGCGGCGCAGATCGAGGCGCTGCGCAACGAACTCAACCCGCACATGCTGTTCAACACCTTCAACGGCCTGTCCTCGCTGGTGCTGTCCGGGCGCAACGCGGAGGCGGAGATGCTGCTGGAGCGCCTCTCCACCTATATGCGCGCCTGCCTCGACGGCGCGGATGCCGCCCTTGTCACGCTCGCCGAGGAAATCGAACTCGTCGAAGCCTATCTGGCCATCGAATCGGTGCGTTTCGCCAGCACGCCGGACGTGCGCATCGATTGCCCGGACGATCTGGCGGAAGCGGCGGTGCCGCGGCTCATCCTCCAGCCATTGGTCGAGAATGCGCTGAAATATGCGGTGCACCCGTCCCGCGGCGCGGCTTCGGTGACCGTGCGGGCGGCGCGCGATTCCGGCCGACTGCGGCTGACGGTGGAGGACACGGGCACCGGCGCCGGCGCGGTCCCTCCCGGCACGGGGCGCGGGCTCTCCATCGTGAGCCGGCGCCTGGAGACGCTGTTCGGCGCCGACGCGTCGGTGAATGCGGGCCGGGACGAGTCCGGCTTCCGCGTCGACATGCTGTTGCCGCTGAACGCCGTGGCGCTCGAATCCACCGCCCGCCCGCACTAGAATCCGGGCAATATGCAGTCATGCTTTCGGGATTGAGGCCCGCGCCATCCTGCTGTAGAGGCCTGTTCCCGGCGTTTCGCCATCATGCACCCGTAGCTCAGCTGGATAGAGCGCTGCCCTCCGAAGGCAGAGGCCACAGGTTCGAATCCTGTCGGGTGCGCCATTCTTGTTTTTGGGGCCTCGCATAGGCTCGGGCGGCCGTTCGGCCTTGCGAACCCTGGCGGGTTCGATGTCGCTCCCTTCGGGTGCGCCATTCTTGTTTTCGGAGCCTCGCATAGGCTCGGGCGGCCGTTCGGCCTTGCGAACCTTGGCGGGTTCGATGTCGCCCGCCATGCCCAATCCCGCGAGCAGGCCGGACCGGCCCCGTACGGATCTCCCTATCCGGATGCCTGTCCGGATCGACGCCAGGTCATCACCAGCACATCGCGATAGGCGGCCCTGGACGGGTCGAGCGCATGAATCGCGGTAACGCCGTGCCGGATGCGCCGGTCATCCAGCAGAACGGCCTCGCCGGGCTCGGACAGGATGAAGCTGTCGCGGCGGCCGGTCTCGTCGAGAATCTCGGTCATCCCCGCTTCGACATTGGCGCGGGCGACCAGCATGACCAGCACCCAGTCGACGCCGTCGCGATGCATGCCTTCCGGTGTCGGCAATCCGACCTGGCTTCCCAGTGCCTCGATCCGGAACTGATGAAGCTCGCCATCCCATCGCAGATCGGCGCCGCCGCCCTCGAGCGCGGAGAAGAGCGGCGTGCAAAGCGCGAACAGGTTCCGCAGGATCGGATGGCTGACAAGGCCCTGGGTCGCGGGGGCAAACCATCGCGCCACATCTCCGTTCAGCGGGTTGTAGGCGCTGCTCTGGAAATGCGGCTGGTCGGGCTTGCGCAGCGCGGCCGTGTCGTGCAGCGCGAACGCGGCATGCCTGCGGCGGCGATAGCGCCCACCATCGGCCATGAACCCGTCGGGTTCCAGATCGTCCCAGAGGCCGGCAAAGCTCCCGAACGCGCCGGCATCGGCGGCCCCTGCCATCTCCCGAAAGCCGGCGGCATCGACATGTACATAACCCGCCCCGGCCAGGGCCGAGCGCAGTTCCGCAATCCGCTGGGTGAGATCGACGATGTCACGGCCCTCGATGTTCGAACCGCATCTCCTTCGCGCCAAAGGCCGCGCGGGGCAAGTGCGTCCGGTCCCGACGTCACGCCAGCAGCTCGCGCCTGAGCTGCGCGCCCAACGCCTCGGCGCCGGGACCTATGATCAGGTGAAGACGATTGCCCGAGCCCAGCGCCGCGCGCACGCCCGCGCCCGTCAGCCCGCGCATATCGACCGCGGCCGGATCCGCGACGTCGATCAGCACGCGAGTGGCATTGGCGGCGACGGCACGGACCTTGGTCCCCGCGAGCGCGGCACGGATGCCGCCGGTATCGGCATGCGCCGCCGCAACCGCCGGCGCGGTGAGCGCGGGAGCCGTCGCCACGGCACCGCCGCCGATCGCGGCGCGCACCTCGGCGACAACCTGGTCGGCGATCGGCCCGAGCACCACCTGCAGCCCGCCGTCGCGCAGCTTGACCACTCCGCGCGCGCCCAGCGCCTTCAGGCGCGGCTCGTCGGCAATGCCGTTGTCGGCAAGGACGAGGCGGAGCCGCGTGGTGCAGGCATCGACCGAACGGATATTGGCCGCCCCGCCCAGCGCCGCGGCGATCGCGGCACCGCGATCGGCGACGGCCGCATCCGGATCGCCCGCCGCCGTCTCGATCGGCTCGCGGCCGGGAGTCTTGAGATCGAACTTCCGGATGCACCAGCTGAAGGCGAAATAATAGATCGCGGCATAGGCGATCCCCACCGGGATCAGCAGCAGCGGCCGGGTGGATAGGCCATAGTTCAGCACATAGTCGAACAGGCCGGCCGAGAAGCCGAAGCCCAGCTTCACCCCGAGCAGGTCCATCACCACCATCGCGATGCCGGTGAGCACCGCATGGATCAGGTAGAGCACCGGCGCCAGGAAGATGAAGCTGAACTCGATCGGCTCGGTCACGCCGGTGAGCAGCGACGTGAGCGCGAGGCTGAGCAGCAGGCCGCCGACCGCCTTGCGCCGCTCGGGCAGCGCATTGCGGTACATGGCGAGGCAGGCGGCGGGCAGGCCGAACATCATCACCGGGAAGAAGCCGGCCATGAACGATCCCGCCGTCGGGTCCCCCGCGAAGAAGCGCTTGATGTCGCCGGTCGCGCCGTGGAAGTCGCCCAGCAGGAACCAGGCGATGTTGTTGATGATGTGGTGCAGCCCGGTGATCAGCAACAGCCGGTTGAGCAGCCCGTAGAGGAACAGCCCGAGCGAACCGGCGCCGAGCACCCAGTGGCTGAGCGCGTCGATCCCCGCCTCGAACCAGGGGAAGCCGAGCCCGAAGGCGGCGGCGAAGACCAGCCCGGCCAGGCCCGAGACGATCGGCACGAAGCGGCGGCCGCCGAAGAAGGACAGATAGTCGGGCAGCCGGATGGCGTGGAAGCGATTGTAGAGCAGCCCGGCGACGATGCCCGAGCAGATGCCGACGGGAACGCTGAGCTTGGAAATCTCCTTGGCGCGCCACGCCGCCTGCTCCAGCGCGCCGGCGCCGGCAAGATCGGGCGGCAAATGGAGCAGCACCTTGGCTCCCTCGGTCGCGACCAGATAGGTGACCACGCCGGCCAGCGAGGCCGCGCCGTGATTCTCCCGGGCAAGACCGACCGCCACGCCCGCCGCAAAGAGCAGGCCGAGATTCGAGAAGATCGCATCGCCCGCCGCCGCGATGAAGGGGACGTTCAGCATGTCCGGCTGGCCGAGCCGCAGCAGCAGCGCCGCGATCGGCAGCACCGCGATCGGCAGCATCAGTGCCCGGCCGAGCGGCTGGGCCTTGGCGAGCAGGGTCGAAGGGCTGAAGCTCATGCGGACGCTTCCATGGCTAGGGCGCGGACCGCGTCCGCGGATTGGGCATCGCAGGCGCGCGCGGCCAGCGCGGCACAGGCAGCCATGTCGAACCGAGCGACCGCGGCCTTGACCGCGGGCACCTGGGCGGGCGTCGCCGAAAGCTCGGTGATGCCGAGCCCGATCAGGATCGGCGCGGCGAGCGGATCGGAAGCGAGCCCGCCGCACATGCCGGCCCAGCGGCCCGCCTCCGCGGCGCCCCTGCCCACTTCGCGAACCAGGCGCAGTACCGCCGGATGCATCGCGTCGATCCGCTGCGAGACCGCCGCGTTGCCGCGATCGGCGGCGAGCGTATATTGGGTGAGGTCGTTGGTGCCGATCGAGAGGAAGTCGGCCTCCCGGGCAATCTGCCCCGCGAGCAGGGCCGCGGCGGGCGTCTCGATCATCACGCCGAGCGGCACCGCTTCCGCCATGCCAAGCTCGGCGCGCATTTCGTCGAGCAGCGCGCGGACCGGGCGATAGTCTCCCAGGTCCGCGACCATCGGCAGCATGATCCGGCATTGGGCGGCCGGCACCGCGCGCAGGATCGCGCGCAGCTGGACGCGCATCAGGTCCGGCCGGGCGAGCGTCAGCCGCACGCCGCGCAGGCCCAGCGCCGGATTCTCCTCGCCGTCCATCGGCAGATAGGGCACCGGCTTGTCGCCGCCGATATCGAGCGTGCGGACGATCAGCGGGCGCTCGCCGAGCGTGGCGGCGATGGCGGAATAGGTCTCGCGCTGTTCTTCCTCGCTCGGCGCGGTCTCGCGCTCGAGGAACAGGAATTCGGTGCGCAGCAGGCCGCAGCCCTCCGCGCCGGCGCTGACCGCGGCCGCGGCATCGGCGACCGAGCCGAGATTGGCGAAGACTTCGATGCGCGTGCCGTCGGCGGTATGCGCGGGCGCATGCGCGGCGGCGAGTTCGCGGGCACGGCGCTCGCGCAGGGCCGCGAGCCGCACGCTCGCCGCCGCCAGGGCATCGGCATCGGGACCGACGGCGAGCGTCCCGGCATCGGCATCGAGGATCACCGGCGTGCCGTCGGCGATCGCCAGCACGCCCTCGCCCGCCGCGACCAGCATCGGCACGCCCGCCGATGCCGCCAGGATCGCGACATGCGACGTCGGCCCGCCATGCGCGGTGCAGATGCCGGCAAGGCGCGTCGCGTCGAGGCCCAGGAACTGCGACGGCAACAGGTCCTCGCCGAACAGGATCGCGCCCTTGGGCAGCGCGGGCGCGGCCGGCGCGGCGGCGCCGAGCAGGCGGGCGATCACCTGGCGCTCCAGATCGGTGAGGTCGGCGATACGCTCGATCAGCAGCGGATCCCCCGTGGCGCGGAGTGCCGCGGCGGCTTCGGCCGTAGCGGCACGCCATGCAAAGGCAGCACTGCGTCCCTCCGCGACATGGCGGGCGGCGATGGCGGCCAGTTCGGGATCGGCGAGCAGCGCGCGGTGCGCCTCGGCAATCTCGGCGGCGGGGCCATGCGCGCCGTCCAGGCCGGCGGCGATGGCGGCGAGCGCGCCGGACAGGGCAAGCCGCTCGGCGCCGGCACCCTTGCCATCGGCCGGCACCGCGAGATCGACGCCGCGCAGCTGGAAGGCCTGGCCGATGGCGAGGCCGGGCGCGGCGCGGACCGGACCGGTGGCGGTCGCGGACAGCCTGGGCGCGGATGCGTGCGCGGTCTCGTGGAAGTTGGCGAGGACCAGCTCGGCCACGGCGTCGACCGCGGCCTGGGCATCGCTCCCCCGCGCGACGATCCGCACATCGTCGTCCTTGCCTGCGCCCAGCCCGAGCATCGCGACGGTGCTGCGGGCATTGGCGCTGCGACCGGCGACATGCAGCGCGACATCGGCGACGAAGGGCTTCAGCGCCGCGACGATGCGCGCGGCCGGCCGGGCATGGATGCCATTGGCGGCGGCGATCCGCACGCTGCGCTCGGCGGCGGCGCCGGACAGGGGGATGGCGCCCTGGGCCGCGCGCGCGATCGCACCTTCATCCCGGCTGCGCGCGATGTGCCCGATCCGCGCGCCGGCTTCCACCATGCGGCCGAGCGGCTCCAGCGCGAGCGCATAGCCCTGATTCGCCACCACCACCGGCGTGATCAGCGCGCGGGCAGCGACGGCGATCTCATCCAGGTCGAACGCGATCAGCGCGTCGCCGGCCGCCACCCGCGCGCCGGGAGCGACCCTGGCCGCGAAGCCCTTGCCGTTCAGCGCAACCGTCTCGAGCCCGATATGGAGCAGCAGCTCGGCGCCATTGTCGAGCCGCAGCGTCACCGCATGCGCGCTCGCCGGGAGCGAGATCACTTCCCCCGCGGCGGGCGCGCGCAGCACGCCCTCGACCGGATCGACCGCGAAGCCGTCGCCCATCATCCGTTCGGCGAAGACCGCGTCGGGCACTTCGTCGAGCGGGGCGAGCCAGCCCGCAAAGGGGGAAACCAGCGTGATCGCGTCGCTCACTGCACCAGCTCCACCGACTCCAGCGCCCACATCGGATCGAGGCCCCTGGCGGTGGTGCGAATGCACAGCGTCTCGTTCCCGGCGCGCACCGGGAACGGCGCGACCAGCCGGGTAAGCCCGGGATTGCCGGCCGCGGCGGCGAGCGGCACCGTCGCGAGCAGCGGGCCCTCGCACGTGCCGGCACGGACCTCGAACTCGCCTTCGGGTGTCGCCGAGGGCGGGATCTTCACATGCGCGAGATCGGCGCCGAGCTGGAAGTTGAACGGGATCTGCCCGACGGTGAGCGCGATCGCCTTCGCCCCGCCCACCGGCGCGGCTTCCCATTGCCAGCAGGGCGCGAAGATGTCGGTGAGGAACACCGCGCGCTTGCCGGCGGCGGGATAGTCGTCCTCGAGCGCCAGCACGACCTTGCGCGAGCAGGTCTTCAGGTCCTCGTCGTTGCGGAACCGTACGCTACGCGCGTCGAGGCGCTGGTCGATGGCGCCGCCGACGGTGGCGGTGCCGCGGAAGCTTGCGGCGCGCAGCCGCGTCGGCAGCGACAGCGCGAGCGGGCCGGCATAGAGCGGCGCGCGCGCGGTGACCGGCGTGCCGTCGATCGTGTAGCGGATCGGCAGGCCCGACTGGTTCGCCAGCGTCACCGACACGCGCTTCTCCCCCGCCTTGTAGTCGAGCGTCGGGCGCACGGCGAAGGCGCTGGTAGCGGGGGTCATGCCGAGCGGCTTCATCCGGTCCATCTGCGGCACCAGCCGGTCGACGAAATCGGCATAGTCGCGCCCCTGCGCCTTCGACCAGCCGATCTCCGCCACCGCGCTGGCGCGCGGGAAGAATTGCCAGGTGGCGCGCGCCTCGGTGCGGGCATGCTCGGTCCACAGATTCGCCTGCAGGCCGAGGATATGGTGCTGCTGCTCGGCCGGAATCGCGCTGGGCGCCGGATCGAAGGCATAGACGGTCCTGAGGTCCATCACGTCGCCGCGGCCCGGCGGCTCGTCGGGGCCCTGGCCCTGGCGATGGTTGACGTAGAGCGCCGGCGACGGGCTCAGCACCGCGTCATGCCCGGCCTTGGCCGCGGTGATCGCGCCTTCGATGCCCCGCCACGACGTGATCGTCGCATCCGCGGGCACATCGCCCTCGAGGATCTCGTCCCAGCCGATCAGCTTGCGGTGATGCGCCTGGAGGAAACCGGCGATGCGGTGGACGAACCAGGCCTGGAGCGCAGTCTCGTCCTTGATGCCCAGCGCCTTGATCTTCGCCTGGATGGCGGGCGAGCCCTTCCACTGGTCCTTCACCGCCTCGTCGCCGCCGACATGGATATATTGCGACGGAAACAGCTCCATCACCTCGGTCAGCACGTCCTCGAGAAAGGCAAAGGTCTTGTCGTCGACATTGTAGAGCCAGGGGAAGACGCCCCAGTCGCTCTCGGTGCCCGGCGGGATCGGCACGCCCATGCCGAGCTCGGGATAGGCGCGGATCGCGGCGAGCGCGTGGCCGGGCATCTCGATCTCGGGCACGATGGTGATGCCCCGCTTCGCGGCATGGGCGACGATCGCGCGGATCTCGGCCTGGGTGTAGAAGCCGCCGGTCCTGGGCAGCAGCGGCGCGCCCGGCGCGACCGCCGGGTAGCGCCAGCCCGAGATGCCGGTGAGCTTCGGATATTTGCGGATCTCGACGCGCCAGCCCTGGTCGTCGACCAGGTGCCAGTGCAGCGTGTTGAGCTTGTTGACCGCCATCCAGTCGATCAGCTGGCGGACATAGGCGGGCGACTGGAAGTGGCGGGCGCTGTCGAGCATCAACCCGCGCCAGGCGAAGCGGGGGGCATCATGGATGGCGAGGCCGGCGACGGTGACCGGGCCCTTGCCGCCGTCCTGGGTCAGCACCTGCCACAGCGTCACGGCGCCGTAGAGCAGGCCGGCATCGTCGCCGGCGGTGATGGTGGCGCCGTCCCCACCGATCTCGAGCCGGTAGCTCTCCGCCTTGCCGGTGTCGGCACGCACGAAGCGGATCGCCGGGCGCGGCGATGCGGCGGCGGTCCGCAGCGCTAGGCCGCGCGAGAGGCGGAGCAGCTCGGCAAGGCGATCGGCGGCGGCGCGCGCGCCGGCATCGCCTGCCGGCACGACCAGCGCGGTCGACGCGGTCAGCGCGAAACGGCCGGCGGCGGGCGCCATCTCGGCGGGAACGGGAAGCAGGCGCGGCAGCTGCTGGGCGGCGGCGGGCATGGCGGCGCAGAGCGCAGCGGCGAGGGCAAGGGCGAGGCGGCAGGAAATCACGCGGACGGCTCCCGGCTTGGATCGAGCGAGCTTAGGCGGTTTCGCCCCGCGCTCAATCGCGGCGTGCCCGATGGGCAGGCGCCGCGGATAGGAAAAGGGGGGCGGATGAGAAAAAGGGGCGGCGGTGGTGCGATCGCTCGTCCATCCGCCGCCCCAGTGCACTACACCAGGCTGGAGATCAGAAGTTCACATTGACGGTCGCGAGCAGCTTGCGGCCGGTCTTGTACACGCCGCGCGGCAGGCTCGGCGTGTTGGCATAGGCATAATATTGGCTGTCGGTCAGGTTCATGCCCGACAGGGTGAGCCCGACTTCCTTGGTGAAGTTGTACGTCGCCGACACATCGACATTGGCGGTGCCGCGCACGTACATCTGATCGCCGCGATCGATGCCCGTGAAGTATTTCGAGCGCCAGGTATAGGTCGCGCGCAGCGCCACCGGGCCACTCTCGAAGAACGGGCTCAGGCTGGCCTGGTGCCGCGAATTGTAGGGCAGGTCGGCGCCCGTGCTCGCCTTGCCGTCCGAATAGGTATAGTTGGCCAGCACGCCGAAGCCGAGCGGGAAGCTCTGCTGATAGGCCACGGCGAAGCCCTTCACCTCGGCCGAGCCCGCATTGAACGGGCGGCTGATCTGATAGGTCGTCACCCGCCCCTGCGCGGTGTTGTAATGCTGCTCGGGCGCAGTCTGCTGCAGGATGTAGTTGCTGATGTCCTTGTAGAAGATCTCACCCGACAGGATCGAACGGGGCGCCAGATACCATTCGAGCGACGCGTTGAAGTTGTTCGACTTGTAGGGCTTCAGGTCCGGATTGCCGCCGCCGCCGCTCAGGATCTGGTCCGACAGCCAGAAATAGTTGGTCAGATCGGCATAGTTCGGACGGGCGATCACCTGCGCCGCGGCGAAGCGGAACACCAGGTCCTTGCGCACGTCGGCGATGATGTTCACGCTGGGCAGGACATTGTCGTAGCTGGTCTTGGTCGTCTGCCACACCCAGTCGGCCTGGGCGTTGCACATCGCGCCCGGCTTGCAGACGAAGCCCGCGCTGTCGGTCGCGGTGTGGACGTAGCGCACGCCGAAATTGCCGCGGAAGCCGCCGGCGTCGAAATTCGCCTGGGCATAGGCGGCGTGGATCTGCTCCTTGATGTCCCAATTGCCGGCAGTGAATTCCGAGGCGGAGAACATCGAGGGCGTCGGCAGGCCCGGCCGGCCCTGGACATAGTTCACCATCGAATCGCCGTTGATGATGAAGCGGCCGCGCATCTGGTCGTTGATGCCGTCGAAGCCCGACAGGTAATTGTCCCTGACGATGCTGGTGTCGAAGTTCGACGCCGGCACCGCGAAGCCGTTGATGCCGGCCAGGCTGACGCCGGCATAGGCCTGCGCGGTCTCGTGGCTGCGATATTTGTAGCCGACCTGGATGCGCTTCAGCACTCCGTCGAACTTCAGGCCGAAATCGACCTGGCCGTAGCGTTCCTTGTCGGTGGTCGGCTTGGTGACGAGATTGCCGCTCCAGCCGGCATCGGTGACGAAGGCCGCCGGATTGCCGAGCACGTTGCTGGTATAGGAGATCGTGCCCGGCTTGCCGGGCGCGCCGCTGATGTCGACCGTGTAGTTGGCCTTGTTCAGGAACTCCAGGAACACCTGCTTCTTGGTGCCGCCATCGGCATCCGAGACGCCGCCCTGGACATTCAGGTCCCAATGCACGTCTTCCCAGCCGATCTGGCCGTGGAAGGTCTGCGAATGCATCTCCGCCACGCGATACTGCGCATCGAGCACCGAGAGCCCGTTGTTGAAGGTCGCCGAGCGGACGATGCCGTTGTCCACCGTCAGGCCGGTCAGCGAGCCGGCGCTGTTCCAGACATTGCCCGGAAAGGCGAACATCGACTGATTGAGATTGTCATAGGTCGCGTCGATGCGCAGCCAGTCGGCCGTGATGGTGAGCTGATCGACCGGCTTCCACTGAGCGGTCGCCGAATAGGTCAGCCGCTCGCGGCCCTGCTCGAAATAGGACGTGCCGAACGCATTCGGGAACTTGGCGTTCGGGTTCGCCGTCAGCGTGCTGGCGCAGGTGCCGGTGCAATTGCCGGTATAGGTCCGCCCCACGACCGGAACCGCAGGCGCGGCCAGCGAGCTGGTATTGGCATCGTTGTTCCCCGCCCAGAAGTTCGCGCTGATCGTGCCATAGCTCTCCAGGCCGTCGCGGCGCAGCCGGTCCTTGGTGCGCTGGAACGAGGCGAGGATGCCGAGGGTCTTGTCCTCATTGTGCCAGCTGACCAGCGCCGAGCCCTGGACGTCGCCCTTCTTCGAACGGTCATTGTAGAGATAGCTGAGCGAGCCGGCGACCACGAAGGGCTTCAGCTCGAGCGGCTTGCGGGTGAGCACGTTGACCGTGCCGCCGATCGAGCCCTCGTCGATCCGCGGCTCGGGCGACTTGTAGACGTCGACGCGGTTGACGAGCTGCGGGGCGAGCAGCGCATAGTTGAAGGTGCGGCCCGGATTGTCGAGGATGAACCAGTCGGCCGAGGCGACCGTCTGGCCGTTCAGCAGCGTGCGGTTCAGCGCCGGATCGGTGCCGAGGATCGAGACCTTCTCGCCCTGGCCGAACGCGCGGTCGACGGTGACGCCCGGAACCAGCGTCAGCGCTTCGGCGACGTTGGTGTTCGGGAACTTGCCGACATCTTCCGACGAGACCGAGTCGATGATCGCATCGGCCTTGCGCTTGGCTTCGATCGACTGGGCGAGCGAAGCGCGGAAGCCGGTGACGACGATCTCGTGATCGTCGGCAGGCTGGGCGGCGGTGTCGCTGGTCTGTGCATGCGCGGCACCGGTGAGCAGCGCCATCGCGCTGGCCGTGCCGATAAGAAATCCCCGGATCCCCATCTCTCATCCCCTTGGTCAGAATGATTCTGAACTTGCTTATGATTCGTTGTGGTACGGCTCTGGCAGACCAGTCGCATACCAATATCCGTACCATTCCTCACTGTTGAGGGGCCGTCAAGACAGATTTTTACAGTGCGGTTACAGACCAGCGTAATTTTTTTGCTGACATGTGGTACGTTATTGGTACTAGTGTTGCATCCGGCACACAGCCGACCGATGATGGGGAACCGATGCCGCTGCTGGCGCAAAAGATCAGGCCGCTCGACGGAGCAGGCAGGGGGCCGCTCTACCGGCAGCTCGAGACCGCGTTGCGCGAGGCGCTGCGCGACAATCTGCTCAAGCCCAACGAAGCGCTTCCCGCCGAGCGCGACCTGGCTGCCGATCTCTCGGTCTCGCGGATCACGCTGCGCAAGGCGATCGACAAGCTGGTCGACGAGGGGCTGCTGGTCCGCCGGCACGGCGCCGGCACCTTCGTCGCCGGCCGTGTCGAGAAGCAGTTCGCCAAGCTCTCGTCCTTCTCGGAGGACATGGCCTCGCGCGGGCGGAGCGTGCGCAGCGAATGGCTGATCCGCGAATCGGGCGTGGTCACGGGCGAGGAATCGCTCACCTTCGGGCTCAGCCCCGGCACCGCGGTCTATCGCTTCCACCGTATCCGCTATGCCGACGACGTGCCGATGGCACTCGAATTCGCGATCATCCCGGGCTTCGGCCTGTCGGGGCTCGATGCAGTCGATTCGTCGCTCTATGCCGCGCTCGAGGCGACCGGCAACCGCCCGGTGCGCGCGCTCCAGCGGCTGCGCGCGGCCCTGTGCGACGCCGAGCGCGCCGCCCTGCTCGGCGTGGAGGTGGGCGCGCCGGTCCTCTATATCGAGCGCCGCGGCTTTCTTGCCGATGGCCGGGTGATCGAGGCGACGACCAGCTGGTATCGCGGCGACGCCTATGACTTCGTCGCCGAACTCGACATGCGGGGCTGAGCGGATGACCAACCCCGAATCGACCCGCATGTTCGCCGAGGCGGCCGAAGCCGGCGCGGCGGTGCGCCGGCAGCTCGAGCGGAATGCGGAAGCGGTCCGCGAGCTGGGCGCCCGCTTGCGCGCTACCCGCCCGCGCGGCGTGCTCACCTGCGCGCGCGGCAGCTCGGATCATGCCGCCACCTTCGGCCGCTATCTGATCGAGACGCGGCTGGGCTTGCTGACCACTTCGGTCTCGCCGTCGATCGCCTCGGTCTATGGCGTCGAGACCGACTATTCCGACATGCTGGCGCTCGGCATCTCGCAATCGGGCAAGAGCCCCGACATCCTGGCCGCGATGCGCGCCGCGAAGGAAAGCGGCGCCCGCACCGTGGCGATGGTCAATGTCGAGGATTCGCCCCTCGCCGCCGAATCGGACACGCTGGTGCCGCTCCGCGCCGGACCCGAGATCAGCGTCGCGGCGACCAAGTCGTACATCGCCGCGCTCGCCGCCCAGCTCCACCTGGTGTGCGAATGGGCAGGCGACGAGTCGCTCGCGGCCGGCCTCGCCGCACTGCCCGACCGGCTCGAGGCCGCCTGGGCCGCCGACTGGTCGCCGCTGGTCGAGCGGCTGCATGGCGCGCGCGGCCTCTATGTGATCGGCCGCGGCCTGGGCTTCGGCGTGGCGCAGGAAGCCGCGCTCAAGTTCAAGGAGACTTGCGGCCTCCATGCCGAGGCGTTCAGCGCCGCCGAGGTCCGGCACGGGCCGATGGCCCTGGTCGGCCCCGGCTTCCCGCTGCTCGTCTTCCGCCAGGACGATGCCACTGCCGACGGCGTCGACGACCTGGTCGCCGATGTGCTCGCGCGGGGCGGCGAAGTGCTGGTGAGCGGCGGCAAGGTGCCGGGCGCGATCCATCTGCCGCACCCGGCGGCGGGCCCGGCGATCGAGCCGATCCTGCAGATCCAGGCTTTCTACCGCGCCGCCAACGCGCTCTCGATCGCGCGCGGCTTCGATCCCGATCGGCCGCCGTCGCTCGCCAAGGTGACCGAGACCATCTGATGCAGGCGCTGATCCCGACATGCGCGCTGGTCGACGGCGCGCTCCGCGAAGATGTCGCCGTCCTGGTCGACGGCGCGCGCATCGCCGGCGTGGTGCCGGCCGGCGCGATTCCCGCCGGCGCCGAGCCGCGGCGGCTGGACGGCACGCTCGTCCCCGGATTCATCGATACCCAGGTCAATGGCGGCGGCGGCGTGCTGTTCAACGACGCGCCGACCGTGGAGGGCATCGCCGCGATCGGCGCCGCGCATCGCCGCTTCGGCACCACCGGCTTCCTCCCCACGCTGATCAGCGACGATCTCGACGTCATCCGCCGCGCGGTGGCGGCCGTGGACGCGGCGATCGCGGCGGGCATACCGGGCGTGCTCGGCATCCATGTCGAGGGCCCGTTCCTCAACGTCGATCGCAAGGGCATCCATTCGGCCGAGAAGATCCGCCCGCTCGACGCGGAGGGGATCGCAGCGCTGACCGGCCTGACGCGCGGCCGCACGCTGGTGACGCTCGCGCCGGAACGCGTGGCGGTTTCGGACATCGAGCAGCTCGTCGCCGCCGGCGTGGTGGTCGCGGCGGGGCATACCAATGCGCGCTACGACCAGGCCAAGGCGGCGGTGGCCGCGGGCATGCGCGGCGTCACCCATTTGTTCAATGCCATGTCGCCGCTCGGCTCGCGCGAGCCGGGCATGGTCGGCGCCGCGCTCGATTCGGATGCGCTGGTCTGCGGGCTGATCGTCGACGGGCATCATGTGAACCCGGCCACGCTCCGCCTGGCGCTGCGCTGCAAGCCGGCCAGCGGCTTCATGCTGGTGACCGATGCGATGCCCTCGGTCGGATCGGAGGCGAGCGAGTTCGTGCTGCAGGGCCGCCACATCACCGTGAAGGACGGCGCCTGCCGCAGCGACGACGGCACGCTGGCCGGATCGCATCTCGACATGGCGGCGGCGGTGCGCAACGCGGTCTCGATGCTGGGCGTCGATCTCGCCACTGCGGTGACGATGGCAAGCACCAGCCCGGCCGCGCTGATGGGCCTGGGCGATAGGCATGGCCGGATCGCGACCGGCCATGCTGCCGACCTGGTGCTGCTCGACGCGGCGGGGTGGGTCCGCGAGACCTGGATCGGCGGGGCTTAGGGCAAGCCGGCCCGCGCCGGCTTGCCCCGCCCCGCCCACAGGCGTAGCGCTCCCGCATGACCGACTCCACCAAGGCGCTCGACTATGTCGAGGCGCATCTCGACGACAGCCTGGACCGACTCTTCGCGCTGATGCGCGTCCCCTCGGTCTCGACCGATCCCGCCTATGCCGAACAATGCCAGCGCGCCGCCAGCCTGCTGTCCGACGAGCTGACCGGCCTGGGCTTCGCCGCCCGCGTCGCGCAGACGCCGGGCCATCCGATGGTGGTGGCACATCACGACGGTCCGGCGGATGGGAACGCGCCGCACATCCTGTTCTATGGCCATTACGACGTCCAGCCGGTCGACCCGATCGCGCTGTGGCGGCGCGATCCGTTCGACCCGGTGATCGAGACGCGCGGCGACGGCGCGAAGCAGATCGTCGGCCGCGGCGCGTCGGACGACAAGGGCCAGCTGCGCACCTTCGTCGAGGCCTGCCGCGCCTGGAAGGAAACCGCGGGCGCGCTGCCCTGCAAGGTGACGATCCTGTTCGAGGGCGAGGAGGAATCGGGCTCGAAGAGCCTCGAGCCGTTCCTTCATGCCAATGCCGAGGAGCTGAAGGCCGATTTCGCCCTGATCTGCGACACGCTGATGTGGGATACCGAGACGCCGGGCCTCACCATCGGCCTGCGCGGCATGGCGGCAGGCGAGGTGACGATCCGTGCGGCCTCGCGCGACCTCCATTCCGGCCTCTATGGCGGCGCGGCGCGCAACCCGATCCAGCTGCTCTGCTCGATCCTGGGCGAGATGAAGGACGCCGATGGCCGCGTGACGCTCGCCGGCTTCTATGACGGCGTGCCCGAGCTCGATCCCGTCGTGCGCGGGAGCTGGGATGCGCTCGGCTTCGACGCCGGCGCGTTCCTCGGCGACATCGGCCTGAGCGTGCCGGCCGGCGAGCGGGGCCATGACGTGCTCGAGCAGATCTGGTCGCGGCCGACCGCCGAGGTCAACGGCATCTGGGGCGGCTATACGGGCGAAGGCTTCAAGACGGTGATCCCGGCCGAAGCCCATGCCAAGGTGAGCTTCCGCCTGACCGGTGCCCAGGATCCCGCCAGGGTCTGGGCATCCTTCGAGGAACATGTCCGTTCGCGCCTGCCCGCCGATTGCTCGGTTGCCTTCACCGGGCGCGGCCCCGGCAGCCCCGCGGTCTCGGTATCGAGCGACAGCCCGCCGCTCGAGGCCACCCAGGCGGCGCTGGACGCCGAATGGGGCAAGGCGGCGCTGATCGGCTGCGGCGGGGGCATCCCGGTCGTCACTTCGATCTCGAAGATCCTGGGGATGGACACGGTGCTGGTCGGCTTCGCGCTGACCGACGACAATATCCATTCGCCCAACGAGAAATATGATCTGAAGAGCTTCCACAAGGGCATTCGCTCCTGGGTGCGGATCCTGGCGAAGATCGGCGAGATGGCGAAGATGCCGGCCTGATCGCGCTGGCCCGAATCGACCATCTGGGCTAGATTCGGGCCATGCATGAGGGGGCTCGATTCATCGCTTTGATGCTCGGCGGCGCGGCGCTGGCGGCGTGCCAGCCCGATGCGGCCAAGCCGGTACAGAAGGCAGAGGCGAGCGAAGCAGCGCCGGCCGCCCGCGCCGCGGCGGCCCCCGCCAGCGCGCCGCTGCGCGACTGGCTGGTCGGCAGCTGGTCGTTCGAAGCCAGTTGTGCGAGCGACTTCATCGCCCATTTTGCCGCCGATGGCAGCCTCGACAATAGCGGCGAGATGGGTGGCTGGGCGCTGGCCGGAAACACCGTGACCGAGACGATCCGCGAGCGCTATGACGCCGCCGCGAGCGACGGCGCCGAGAAGGTGAACCCGCCCGAGACACGCAGCTACACGATCGAGCGCGCCGATCAGGACCATGGCACGATCACCTATCAGGGCCGCAAGGTGCCGATGCTGCGCTGTTGACGGCACGGCCGCGAGGATCGATATCGGCACGATGGTTCCCCTTTCGTTCGCCGGCCATGAGCTGATGGCGCTGCCCGAGGGCGGGCTCTACTGGCCGGCGCGCAAGGCCCTGCTCGTTGCCGACCTGCATTTCGAGAAGGGCAGCTGGTTCGCCGCGCGCGGACAGATGCTGCCCCCCTATGATTCGATCGCGACCCTGCATGCCATCGAGGCGCTGGCGGAGCGCACCCAGGCGCGCGAGCTCTGGTGCCTGGGCGACAGCTTTCACGATTCGGAAGGCTGCGAGCGGCTGCCCGGGGATGCGCGCGCACTGCTCGCCCGCCTCACCGCCCGGCTAGACTGGCGCTGGATCACCGGCAATCATGACAGCCTGCTGATCGATCCCTTTGGCGGCACGATCCTGGAGGAAGCCGAGGTCGACGGGCTGGTCCTGCGCCACGAGGCCGAACCGCGCGATCCGCGGCCCGAGCTTTCGGGCCATTTCCACCCCAAGCTGCGGCTGCGCATCCGGGGGCGGCAAGTGGCGCGGCGCTGCTTCGTCGCCTCGCCGACCAAGCTGATCCTGCCGGCCTTCGGCGCGCTCACCGGCGGGCTGGATGCGCATCATCCGGAGATCGCCCGCGCAGTGGGGCGCAGCGCGCAGGCGCTGGTCGCGCTCGAGGACCGGCTGCTGCGCTTCCCGCTCGCGGCTTAGCTTCCCCGGCGCGGCTCGAGATCGGCGCATTCCACCGGGCCCTGCCCGATCACCCGGCATTTGGCCGGGCCGAGCACGCGGACCACGCCGCTCGACGTCGCGCTGATCTGGGCGTTGTAGCGCACGTTCATCACCAGCGCCCCGCCGCTTCCCGAGACGAGCAGCGCGTCGGCGGTGGTCAGCGCGGCGGCATCGAGGCTGCTGGTGCCATAGAGCCGCACGCGCGTGTGCAGCGCATTGCCCGCCAGCGTCACCGTGCCCGCGCCGGCCAGGGTGACGCCCAGGTCCTGCGCATCGACCTTGCCGATATCGATCCGCCCCGTACCGTTGAGCGAGACGTCGAGACGGTTGCCGCGCATCTCGGCGATCTTCAGCAACGCGCCGCCATTGGTCTGCACCACGCGCAGCCCCGGCACCGCGACCCGGATGCGCGCACCGCTCGCGGTCTTGCCCGCCGCCGATTCCCAGCTCTGCGTGCCGGCATTGATGACCAGCGTGCCCGCCTCGACCCGCACGCCGACCCGGTCGAGCGCGGCACGGTCGCCCGCGAGCGTCACGCCGGGCGATCCGGGCACGACTTCCACCGCGAACGGCCCGTCGATGCGCAGCCGGTCGAAACCGGTGACCATCACGACGCGCTCGTCTCCCGGCGCGGCGGCGCCGACGAGCAGCAGCAGGGGAGCGAGGGCGAGCCGATACATGGGCGTACCCTCGCGCGGCTTCAGCGCCGAGGCAAGCTCAGGAGCAATGCGCCTCGCCCGAGCCGACCGCGCTCACCGAGCATTTCGCGCCGCCGGTGAGATCGACATCGCCCGAGCCCGCGATCGAGACCGAGGCACCGCCCCTGACCACGCCGCGCAGGCTGCCCGAACCGATGACCGAGATGCTGGCGCCGGTGGCGGTCAGCTTGCTGGCGTCGATGTCGCCCGAACCGGCGATCGAGGCGTTGAGCCGGCTGACCGTACCTGCCACGGTGAGGTCTCCGGAGCCCGCGATCGAGAGATCGGCATCGGTCGCGGTGAGCGTGGCGATGCCGAGATTGCCCGAGCCGGCGATCGCGCCGCGGAAAGCGCCTTCGGCCTTGTCGACGCTCATGTTGCCGGAGCCGCTGACGCTCGCACCATCGAGCTTCGGCAGGACGACATGGACCTTCACTCCGCGATCGTTGCTGAACGAGAAGCCGTTGCGGTCCTTGCGGCCAACGCGCAGCGTGCCGTCGACCACCCGGACCTCGAGCTGGTCGAGGATCGCCGTATCGCCCTCGGCCGTGACCGCGAACTGCGCGCCGTTCCGCACCTCGATATCGTCGGGCCCGCGCAGATCGACCTTGGTGAAGCCGTTCGCATCGTAGCTGCGCTTGGCGCCGACGCCACTCGGCTTGACCTTGTGGCCCTCCTTTTCCCAGCTGGCATGGCAGGCACCGGTGGCCGTGAGCGGCAGCAGGGCCAGGGCGATCAGGGCAGCGCGCATCGAAACTTCCTCCCGAAGCAGTATGTGTGTTGGATGTATAATACACTATCGATTAGGCAAGGAAAAGGGGCGGTTTTCAAGGCCGCCCCTTCGTTCGGGCTTCGCTGCCGATCGGGATCAGGCCGGAACCTTGTCCTTGTTGTGGATCGCCGCCGCCTTGCGCAGGATCTCGAGGATCTTCTCGAGCGCGGCCGGCTCGTCCACCTCTTCCATCGCCGCGAGCTCGCGGGCGAGGCGGCTGGCGGCCGCTTCGAAGATCTGGCGCTCCGAATAGCTCTGCTCGGGCTGGTCGTCGGCACGGAACAGGTCGCGGACCACTTCGGCGATCGACACCAGGTCGCCCGAGTTGATCTTCGCTTCATATTCCTGGGCGCGGCGCGACCACATGGTGCGCTTGACCTTCGGCTTCCCCTTCAGCGTATCGAGCGCTTCCTTGAGCGTCTTGTCGCTCGAAAGCTTGCGCATGCCTACGCTCTCGGCCTTGTTGGTCGGAACGCGCAGCGTCATCTTTTCCTTTTCGAAGCGCAACACGTAGAGTTCGAGCTGCATCCCCGCAATTTCGGACTTCTGCAGCTCAATCACACGGCCCACGCCGTGCTTGGGGTAAACGACATAATCGCCGACATCGAAGGACAGCGCCTTGGCAGCCATGTGCGAGGAACCTTTCGTGATAACCGGCCCCGACGGGCTCGGCGTCCGCCCCGGCGAATGCAGGGCGGGCTGATCGGGGCGACTTCTCTTTGCTTCTCCGGGCGGAGGCGAGTTTTCCTCCGTCTTGAGCCATTTAACACGTTTGCAATAAAATTACCAGACCGAGTGTGCCGCCTTGCAGCGAAAATATGCAATTAATCGCAGGATTGTGGCTGCCTCTCGACTCAGCCGGCGCCACGAACATGTCCGCGCCATTTCCGCAGTTCGCCGGCCAGGACACCGGCTCCACCTTCTCGGCGGCGCTCAAGAGGTTACTCGACGCAGGTGAGACGCCGCCACCGGGCGCGTTCGTCTGCCGGGTCGACAGCCGTGCTGCGGGGGCAATGCATCCGCCATCCTGCCGGCGGTCGAATTCCGGCCAAGCCGGCCCCGCGATCCGGCAAGGGTCCCTAGCCGATTCGAACGTGCTGCGCCGCAGCGACGCGATTCGCCGCCGGCAGAAGGCCGGCGTCCCTGCGGGTGCCGGCCATGCCCGGGGCGCTAGCTGCCCGAACCGGGCTCGGGCGAGAAGAACTGCTCGAACTTGCCCTCGACGCCCTTCATCGCGTCGGCATCGGCGGGCACGTCGCCCTTCTGCGTGATGTTGGGCCAGGACTCCGAATAGCTGCGATTGAGCTCCAGCCACTTTTCGAGGCCGTTCTCGGTATCGGGGAGGATCGCCTCGGCCGGGCATTCGGGCTCGCAGACGCCGCAGTCGATGCACTCGTTCGGATTGATGACGAGCATGTTCTCGCCTTCATAGAAACAATCGACCGGACAGACCTCGACACAATCCATGTACTTGCACCGGATGCAGGCGTCGGTGACGACATAGGTCATGGAAACTGGCCCCTTGGATCGAAGACGTGGGGGTCCTGCTATGCCTGTGGATTCGCTGCGTCAATCAGTTGGCGCTTCCTGCGAGACGTTCGCAGTGACCACCAGGTCCTGATAACAGGCGCGCCCTTCCGCCGGCGGGCCACGCCGTGCGGGCAGCAGCTCAACCCGGATCACCCGCACCTTGCCATAGAGCGGAAAGGCCACGACGCACCCCACGCGCACCGTGGCCGAGCTGCGTTCGACTCGGCGGCCGTCGATGCGCAACAGGCCCTTCTCGGCGATCGCCTGTGCTGCCGAACGCGTCTTGGCGAGGCGCGACCACCAGAGGAACCGGTCGATCCGCATCGCCGCGCCGTCAGCCATGCTTCAGCGCCCCGAGCGCCGCAAAGGCATTGTCGCGCGGCGGCGCCTTGGGCGCGGCCGGCGCGACCAGCCCCTGCCAGATCCAGCGTTGCGGCTCGCCCGCGATGGAGCGCGCGGTGCGGAAGCCGAGCTGGGCCATCAGCCGGGCCAGCGTCTCGGCGGTGAGCCCCATCGAAGTGGCCAGGGCGGGATCGGGCGCGAAGGGCTTTCGGCCCTGGCGCGCGTCGTGCGCGGCGCGGGCAATGCGCTCGACCAGGTCGACGCGCACCGCCTGGGCGCCCAGCGGGCGATAGCCATGGACGAGATCGGCGCCCGCTGCGGCGCGCGGCAATACGGTGGCGCCGTCGCGGGGTGCGTCGGGCAGCCCCATCAGCTCGCGCCGCCAGCGCGCCGCGCCGGGCTTGAGCAGCGCCGGCGCGAAGATGTCGAGCGTCCCGATGGTGACGCCGATCCTGCGCAGCCGCTGACGCGCCTGCGGGTCGAGCGCTTCCACCAGCGTGGCGGCAGCACGGCGCGGAAGCAGCCCGCCGGCTTCGAGCAGCGCATTGGCGAGCGCGCGCAACGGCGCGCCGGCCGCCGGATCGCGCGTCGCGGCATCGAGCTTGCCGAGCACGGTCAGGCGCTTGCCGACCTGATCGGCGAACCAGCGTTCGAGCCGGGCCTGCACCGCGTTCCTGGCCGCCGGGTCGAGCACGTCGAGCGTGCGATCCAGCCGGATGCGCGGCCGGGCGATGTTAGGCCCGGGCTCCAGCGTCGCCACCGCCACGCCGTTCCAGGCGAGCACCGATCCCGCCAGCGCGATGGCCTCGTCCCCGGCCTCGGCCAGCGCGGCCCCGCGCTTGCGATACTCGCCACCCAGCCGCTTCTCCGCCGCCGCCAGCAGCATGCGCTTGTCCGCGGCGCGCGCCTCGGGCGCGACGGTGAAGCGAAAGCCGGTGAGCGTGCCCAGGGCATGTTCCTCGACGGTCACTTCGCCTTCGGGCCCGATCGTCACCGGCAGGCTCGAGGCGTCGGCACCGATCTGGCGGAGCAGCACGGTGGTGCGCTTGTCGACGAAGCGCTGGGTCAGGCTGGCGTGCAGCGCGTCGGAGAGCTTCTCCTCCACCGCGCGCGTGCGCTCGGCCCAGTGGACCGGGTCCTCGAGCCAGTCGGCCCGGTGCGCGATATAGGCCCAGCTGCGCGCCGCGGCGATGCGCCCGGCGAGCGTCTCGACATCGCCGCCCATATTGTCGAGCCGCTGGATCTCGTCGGCGAACCATTGGTGCGGCACATGGCCGAACCCTTCGGAAAGATGCCCGAAGAGCCGGCCGACGAAGCGGCTGTGCGGCTCGGGCCCGAGCTTGCGGAAATCGGGCAGGCCGCACGCCGCCCAGAGCCGCCTGACCATCGCCGGCGCGCGCACGCGCTGGCGCACCCAATCCTCTTCCGAAAGCCGCTTGAGCACCGCAAGGTCCACTGCCTCGGGCGCCGCGCGCAGCACGGCGTTCTGCGGCCTGGCCTCGAGGCTGGCGATCAGCGCATCGATGCTGGCGAAATCGGGCTCGCCTTCGCGCCAGTAGAGCTTCTCCAGCGGCGGCACCCGGTGCGCCTCGATCGCCAGCACTTCCTCCGGCGTGAAGGCATTGGGGCCTTCCTCGTGCAGCGCGCCGAAGGTCCCGTCCCGTTGATGCCGCCCCGCGCGCCCGGCGATCTGCGCCATCTCGGCCACGGTCAGCCGGCGCTGGCGGCGCCCGTCGAACTTGGAAAGCGAAGCGAAGGCGACATGGTGCACGTCCATATTCAGCCCCATGCCGATCGCATCGGTGGCGACGAGATAGTCGACCTCGCCCGCCTGGAACATCGCCACCTGGGCATTGCGGGTGCGGGGACTGAGCGCGCCCATCACCACCGCCGCGCCGCCGCGCAGGCGCCGCAGCGCCTCGGCGACGGCATAGACTTCCTCGGCGCTGAACGCCACGATCGCCGAACGGCGCGGCAAGCGGGACAGCTTCTTGGCCCCGGCATAGCTGAGCGTCGAGAAGCGCGGCCGGCCGATCACCTCGGCCTCGGGCACCAACGCCTTCAGCATGGGCTTCAGGCTGTCCGAGCCGAGGATCATCGTCTCCTCGCGGCCGCGGGCGCGCAGCAGGCGATCGGTGAAGACATGGCCGCGCTCGGGATCCGCGCCCAGCTGCGCCTCGTCCAGGCCGACGAATGCGACTTCGCGTTCCAGCGGCATCGACTCGGCGGTGCACAGGAACCAGCGCGCCTTGGGCGGCAGGATCTTCTCCTCGCCGGTGATCAGCGCGACTTCGGCGTCGCTGCCCTTCATCCTGACGACGCGATCATAGACCTCGCGCGCCAGCAGGCGCAGCGGGAAGCCGATCATGCCGCTGGCATGGCCGGCCATCCGCTCCACTGCGAGATGCGTCTTGCCGGTGTTGGTGGGGCCCAGCACGGCAGTGATCGGAGAACGCGCGAAACGACTCATTGCGACTCCCAAGATCGTTCCGAGTCGCCCCTTAAGCAACTCCCCCGGATTGGCGATCCGCCTTAACCATGTTGGAAATACTGGCGAATATGCCGAACGCTTCGCTTCATCCGCGAGGCGGCACAACTCGCCGCACGAGGCGGTCCCGAACAGGGTGCTTAATTTGACTTTAAGTCCTGCCTTCCACAGTGATCTTGTCGGTAGCCGGGGGTTTACGGCACGACATCGACGACCTTTTGGGGGGCGTTGCGCCTTGTATCTGCGTAGTGACCATGGAGAGGGGCTGACAGGCGGCGGCGCTTCGGCGCGGGCCACTGCCCCGGCGCGCGGTCTCGCCGCACGCCTGAACGAGCGCTTCGCCGACTTCGAATTCGCGCCGGACCTGGGCTCGCGCATCGGCTCGCTGACCTGGTATCGCGGCGCCGCCACCTGCGTCGCCCTGATCACCGCCACGCTGCTGCTCGCTCCTGGCTTCGAGAATCCGATCTACGGCACCGTCCCCGCGCCGCTTTCGGGCGCCGAGTTCGACGCGACCCAGGCCCAGGCGATCAAGCCGCTCGGCATGGGTTCGGGCACCGGCGCCCGCGTTGCCGCGACCGGGCTGGTCGCGCCGCTTTCGGACACGCCGGAGCGGCCGATGCTCGAAGGCACCACCAAGCTGGCCTCGGGCGGCGCGTTGTTCGCGACGCTGCTGCGCTCCGGCATCGGCAAGACCGATGCCACGACGGTCAGCAGCATGATCACCAAGGCCGTGGCCCTGGACGAGATCCAGTCCAACACCATGGCCGACTACACGCTGGGCCGCCGCGTCGACAAGTCGCAGCCACGCCCGCTCGAGAAGCTCGACATCCGCACCCGGTTCGACCAGCGCGTCGAGTTCGTCCGCGCCGGCAACGTGCTTTCGATGCGCGCGATCCCGATCGCGATCGACCGGACGCCGCTGCGCATCCAGGGCACCATCGGCAGGTCGCTCTATCGCTCGGCCCGCGCCGCAGGCGCCCCGGCCAAGGCAGTGGAGAGCTACATCAAGACGCTCGCCACCCGCACGCCGGTCTCGCGGCTCGGCTCGGACTGCAAGTTCGACATCATCGTGGGCCAGGCGCGTGCCGAGACCGGCGAGGTGCAGCTCGGCAGCCTGATGTATGCCGGCGTCAGCGGCTGCCCGAACAAGGTGCAGCTCGCGCCGTTCGAACAGGGCGGCAAGACCAGCTGGTTCGACGGTTCGGGCAAGGGCAACAGCACCGGCGCGATGGCGATGCCGGCGAACGGCCGCTTCTCCTCGGGCTTCGGCATGCGCCGCCACCCGATCCTGGGCTATACCCGCATGCACCGGGGCGTCGACATCGCCGCGCCCTGGGGCTCGCCGGTCTTCGCCGCGAGCGACGGCGTCGTCCAGTTCGCCGGCCGCAGCAGCGGCTATGGCAACTTCATCAAGGTGACCCATGGCGGCGGCTATGGCACCGGCTATGGCCATCTGAGCCGCATCTATGTGCGGGGCGGCGAGCATGTGCGCCGCGGGCAACGGATCGGCGCGGTGGGCAATACCGGCCTCTCGACCGGCCCGCACCTCCATTACGAACTGTATCGCAACGGCATGGCGGTGAACCCGCGTTCGGTTTCGTTCACCAGCACGCAACAGCTTACCGGCGGCGACCTCGGTGAGTTCAGGTCCCAGTTGAACCGCCTGCTCTCGGTGCCGATCGGGCACGGCGCGGTGAAGGACGCCGAGGACTAGGCTCCCGCGCAAGGCCCCGGCCTTCCCTTCCGGCAAAGGGAGCCACGGCTCGTCGCAACCCGTTCCACGAACGCCGGCCATTTGTGCTATGGGCACGGGATATCCGAGTCCGACTCCGGAGCGTATCATGCGTCTCGTCTTCACTGCCGCCCTGTTCTGCACCGTCGCGATGCCGGCGCTCGCCCAGCAGTCGCAGCCCGCATCCACCCGCGACAAGGCCGAGGCGCTCGCCCGCGCCCTGAACAACCCGATGGTGCAGGAAGGCGCGGCAGCCATGCTCGCCAACCTTGCCGGCATCGTGCTCGATACCCGGGTTGGCCCCATCGCGCGCTATGCCGATCCCCGGATCGGCGAGCAGGATACGCTGCGCGACATCCAGCGCCGCAACGACCCCGATTTCGAGAAGCACTTCCACCAGGACGCGCGCGCAGCCGTCGCCGTCGCGGGCAAGCTCACCGACGGCGCGCTGCAGATGCAGGATTCGCTCGACCAGACCGCCACCCGGCTCCGCGCGGCGCTCGCTCCCCTGCGCGCCGCGCTCAAGAACTGATCCGCCCGCGCAACGATCGTACCTCTTCCCGCGGGCGAAGGGGCGGCCGGCAACCATATGGCGCGCTGCAGCGCGTCTCGGACGCAAGCCGCGTCCGCAAGCGCTTTACGCAGGCGCGTCCCGAGTCCTAAAGCGAGCCGATGTGGCAGCTTTACCAATTCCCGCTCTGTCCCTTCTCGCGCAAGGTCCGGCTATTGCTGGGCGAAAAGGGCGTGGGCTACGAGCCGGTACGCGAATCGCCCTGGCTGCGGCGCGACGAGTTCCTCGACCTGAATCCCACCGGCCAGGTGCCGGTGATGGTCGATGACGAGCGCGGCGTCACGCTGATCGATTCGCAGGTGATCTGCGAGTTCTTCGAGGAGACGGTGAACAAGGCGCCGATGCTCAACGGCACCGCCACCGATCGCGCCGAGATCCGGCGCCTCGCGATCTGGTTCGACACCAATTTCTATGCCGAGATCACGGCGCCTCTCCTCCATGAGCGGATGCTGAAGCGCATCGTCTACAAGCAGTCGCCCGACGGCCAGGCCCTGCGCAATGCAATGAAGGCGGCGGTCAATCATCTCGACTATATCGATTATCTGCTCGATCACCGTACCTGGCTCGCCGGCCCGACGATGAGCCTCGCCGACCTTGCCGCCGCGGCGCAGATCTCGATCGCCGATTATCTGGGCGGGATCGACTGGAAGAGCCACGAACAGGCCAAGGGCTGGTACATCCGAATGAAGAGCCGCCCGAGCTTCCGCCCGCTGCTGAGCGAGCGGATGGAAGGGATCCCGCCGCCCGCCGACTACGAGAAGCTCGACCTCTAGCCCGTTCGACCTCCCCCTCGTCCTCCCGTCTGCACGGGAATGACGAAGCATGGGAGCCTCGCGCCTTCTCGTCGGTTCAAGGCGGACAGGAGAACGCGATGTTCGAACATCTTCCCCGCTGGCTCGGCAAGGCGCTGAGCCCGTTTCGCGCCGGAGCCGACAAGCTGGCGATCGTCCGGCCCGAACTGGCCGGCGAAGGCGTGATCCACCTCGCCAGCCCGGCCTTCGCGAACGGCGCGCGGCTGCCCGATCGCTTCACCGCCGACGGCGAGGGCAGCTCGCCGCCGCTTTTCTGGACCGGCGTGCCCGAAGGCACCGCGCGGCTGGTGCTGATCGTCGAGGATCCCGACGCGCCGACGCCGCAGCCGGTGGTGCACGCGATCGTCTGGGGCCTGCCGATCGATGGCGACCTCAAGCAAGGCGAGATCGCGCCCGATGGCGAGGGCAATCCGGCAGGAGAGGATGTCGGCCGCAACAGCCGCTTCGTCGAGGGCTGGCTGCCGCCCGATCCGCCCAACGGGCATGGCAAGCATAGCTATGCCTTCCAGCTCTTCGCGCTGAGCGAAGGGGAGGATCCCGGCGAGAATCCGGGCCGGGGCGCCATCCTGCGCGCGATGGAGGGCCGGGTGATCGCCGCCGGGCTGCTGACCGGCACCTATTCGCGCGGCGAGCAGGCCCCGATCGGGCCGGTGGGGGCCGGTGCCGCCGCCTGATCCGCGATCGGCAAGGCGAGATCGCCCGGCGAGAAGGATGGCCAGGCCATCGCCCCATGCATGGGGCGCGCGGCGCCGATGCGGCGGCCATTCGGGATTGGGCCTGGACTATAGCGCTCATGTCCGGAGCGCGTCACGGATCTCTCGGCGGTTTCGGACATCGCGGCATCCCGATGGAATGCCCGGCGAAGCCGATAGGGGCGGGCCGAGGTTCCGCCATGGGGGCCGCCGCCGGGCGGTCCGGCAGGGTTCAGCCGATGTGGCTGAAACCCTGCAGGCCGACCGTGGCGATCGTCATTGCGGTGATGGCGAAGGAAGCCAAACCGATCATCAGGCTACGCGTCATGCTTATCCTCTCCGTTCCGTCCGGTTCGCTGCGGGTCACGCGATCGGAACCACGGGCGAGGAGAAGAGCACGATGGCATAGGTGAGAACGACGGCGCCGATGACGGCAACGCTGTGCTGGAACGAGCTGATACGAACGGCCATGGTAGTTACTCCCTGTATTCTCGGCTGCCGGACCATCCGGCGTTGCCGATGCCAGATGAATTGCAGGGAGCGTGCCAGTTTTCTAAGTGATTGATTTCATTGAGTGTGCGTAAGAAAGTTACGCGTGGTTGGGAAATTTCACGCCAAGCTATGGTGCAATTTCCCAATCAAAGGCGGACAGCTCCTGTCCGATTCCGGTCAATCGACGCGGATGCAGTTCCGGCCGCCATTCTTGGCGGCGTAGCAGAGCTGGTCGGCGCGGTGGAACACGGTGCCGAACACTTCGCCCGGGGCCGCCGGGCTAAGACCGGCGGAGAAGGTGATCTCGCCCAGGGGAGCATCGGTCTCACGCAGGCGGTAGCGCTTGGCGGAAACGGCGATGCGGGCGCGATCGAGCACCGCGCGCGCGACCCTGAGGTCGAGGCCGGTGAACAGGACCACGAACTCCTCGCCGCCATAGCGCGCGACGAGGTGGCCCTTGCAGGTGTCGGACAGCGCTTCGCCGAGCGCCTTCAGCACCCGGTCGCCCACGACATGGCCGAACCGGTCGTTGACCGACTTGAAATGATCGACGTCGCACACGGCCACGCAGATCCGCGCGCCGGTCGAGGCCTGGACGGCATATGCTTCCTCGAAGGCCCGGCGATTGGGCAAGCCGGTCAGCGGGTCGCGACGGGCGTTGTCGCGCGCTTCCTCGAGCTTGGTGCGCAGCTCGCTGGCTTCGCGATTGGCGGTCTCGAGCCGCTCCTCGGCATTGCGGACCCGCTCGAGCATCGTCGCGGTGATGCGGGCGACCTCGATATCGTCGCCACCCGAGCTGCGCATCGCCTGCGCGCTGGCGGCGAGGTCGCGGCCGAAATCCTTGGTCTCGGCGCGCATCGCGGTGACCATGTCCTGGAAGCCCTCGACCTGCATCTGGGTCTGGGCGACCAGGCCCTGGGCCTTCTCGATCGTGGCGGTGGGCGTGCCGGCGACCGGGTGCACGTCGCAGCCCAGCGTCTCGATGTCGCGCCGGGTGAGGCGGACGCCGCCATCGGTCAGCGCGTGCACCGCCCGGGCGAGCGGGCCATCGGGATTGGCGAGGAGCTGATAGGCGAAGGCATAGTTGGCCGGATCGGGATCCAGCCGCTGGTCCACCAGAAACTCTCCGATGCGGTCGTACAGGCTACGTGCGGCCTGGGAACCGCTTGCCATCCGAACGGCCTTGGCCGCGACCATCTGCCTCAATTCCTCACCAGAAAATTGGTCCCGACGGTGCCGCCCCGCAACACCGCCACGCCGTGCAGATTAGGGCCCAACTGCTAATATCCGGTGAGCAAAGCTTGCGGACTCGTGAAAATATCGCCGCCGCAAATCAATGCTTGTGCGCTGCCCGGTATTTCTGGACCGCTTCGAGCGAGAGCCGGATATGCCCCGCCGGGCTCATGTCCGAATGGACGAAGAGCACCTTGCCATCCGGCGCGATCACATAGGAAGTGCGGCTGGTGATCTTGGTGGCGGTGCCGTCGGGCCGGGTCAGCGCCACATCGTAATTCTTGACGATTTCGGGGCTGGCCGCGGCGACGGCGAACTTGCCGGCACATTTCTCCGCCGAAAAGGCCTCGAGCTTGTCGATATTGCCCGCGGTCATCCCGATCACGCTGGCGCCGGCCTTCTGGAAATCGGGCAGCGCCTCGGCAAAGGCGTGCGCCTCGGCATTGCAGCCCTCGGTGAAGGCGGCAGGGAAGAAATAGAGGACGACCGGCCCCTTCTTCAGCGCCGCCTTGAGGTTCACCGTGAAAGGCTTGCCCGCCATCGCGCCGGGCGCAGTGAAATCGGGGGCGCGTTGCCCGGCCTTGAGCGCGGCGGCGGCCGGCACGGCGAGCGACAGGGCGGCGGCGGCGATCAGCAATTTGCGCATGGCGATCCTCCTGAAGGTGCTTGCCGGCGGCTAGCGCGTCAGCGCGATGCCGATCCGGGCATGGGTGTCGTTCCGGCGATAGTCGTCCAGTGCCTCGCCATAGCCGGTAAAGGCCTGGCCGAAGATATAGAAGCCGACCCCCTTGGCAATCCGCGCCAGGGGATAGGAGACGAACAATTCGGCCGCGCCCTTGCCCGTCTCGAAATTGCCGCGGCCGGTGAGCGAAAGCTTCAACCCGTCCTGCTGGCTGATCGCGGCGGTGAGGCTGGTATAGCCGAAATAATCCTTCACGTCCGGCGCAGTTCCGAGCCGGCCGACATAGAACCAGGCCTGGGGCGCGACATCGAGATGCCAGTCGCCGCCCAGGTCGAAGCGCTTCTCGGCGCGCAGGAACACCCGGTTGAGGTCGACCGAGTCGGTCACGCCGCGCCCGTTAGAATCATGGCGATAGCCGAGCGCCACCTTGGTGGTCTCGCCAAAGGGAATGTCGGCATAGACTTCGGGGCTGTAATTGGTCGAGCGGAACGGGCCCGAGGGCCGGTTCAGCGCCCAGAACATCGTCTGGGTATAGGCGAAGCGCAGATTGCCGAGCTTGAGCGGCGCCTTCTCGCCGAAGGGGCGGAAAGCGAAGCTCACTTGCAGCTTGCCGCCGGCATCCTTCAATCCGAACGCGCCATAGATCGGCTCGTGCGGCTCGAACCGGTCGACGAACGCCGCCGAGCTGCCGGTCGCGCTCTGCACCGCCGTCTCGCCCTCGGGTATCTCGGCGGCGGCATGCTGCTCGGTGGGCGGCACCGCACGGCCCGCCAGGCCCACCGGCACATAGCGCGCCTTCGCAAAGCCGTGCGGCGCCACCGTCGGCAACGGCCCCGGCGCACGCTCGAGGACGAGGCGGGTGCCGTCCACCGCGGTGATCTCGATCTGGCGCGGGCCGGCATCGGAGACGGGCAGATCGCCTTCGTTGATCAGGAACACTTCGACGCCGCGCAGCGCCTCGGCCTCCGAGGCGGGCTGGGCGGGCACGGCGCGCAGGCCCTGCGCCGCGGCGGGCGTGGCGGCGAGAAACGCGATCGGAATCAGCAGGCGGCGGCGCATCGGCGGGTTGAGTGGCAGGGCTTTGTGACCTTGGCGAGTCAAAATCTCGGGGCTAGGGCGTGTCGAATGCCCGTGACCGCAGCCGATATCGCCCTTGCCGAACGCCTTGCCGATGCGGCGGGCGCGGCGATCCTACCCTATTTCCGTGGCGCGCACGGCCTCGAGGCGAAGGACGACCAGTCTCCGGTCACGCTCGCCGACCGCGCCGCCGAGGAAGCGATGCGCAAGCTGATCATCGCGGAGCGCCCGATGGACGGCATCCAGGGCGAGGAGTTCGGCATGCGCGAAGGGACGAGCGGGCGCCTGTGGGTGCTCGACCCGATCGACGGCACGCGCGCCTTCATCGCCGGCCGCCCGATCTTCGGCACGCTGATCGCCCTGATCGAGGAGGGCTGGCCGCTGCTCGGCATCATCGACCAGCCGGTGACGAGGGAGCGCTGGCTGGGCGTCATGGGGCGGCCGACCCTGTTCAACGGCAAGCCGGCCGCCACGCGCCGCTGCCGCGACCTCGACCAGGCGATCCTCGCCACCACTTCGCCGGCGCTGTTCGGCGACGACCAGCTCCATGCGTTCGAGCATCTCGACGGCGCGGTGATGAGCACGGTGCTGGGCGGCGACTGCTATAATTATGGTTGCGTCGCGAGCGGCTGGATGGACATCGTCGTCGAGGCGGGGCTCAAGCTGCACGACTTCGCCGCGCTGGTGCCGATCGTCGAGGGCGCGGGCGGGCGGATGTGCGACTGGCAGGGCGACCCCCTGCATGCCGGGAGCGACGGCGAAGTGATCGCTGCCGGCGACCCGGCGCGGATCGACGACATCCTCGAGGCGCTGGCCTGCCGGGGGCATGATCACGGCCATTGATGGAAGGGCCGCGGCGGCTTGCTCGCCCCGGCCCCGGGGCGCCATCCTCGCCCCTTCGCCGATAGCCCTCCGACTCGGCTTGCGCCGGCCCGGGCTTTGCGCTAGGGGGCCCGCTTTCCGCGATCGTAGGGATGCGCCGGCTGTATGGGCTGCCGCGCGTGTCCGCAATCGTCGAACTCAAGGAGACGAAAATGCCCAAGCTCAAGACGAAGAGCGGCGTGAAGAAGCGCTTCAAGCTCACCGCCACCGGCAAGGTGAAGCACGGTGTGGCCGGCAAGCGCCACCGGCTGATCAGCCACAACGCCAAGTATATCCGCCAGAACCGCGGCACCTCCGTGCTCGCCGATGCCGATGTCGCGCACATCAAGGCATGGGCGCCCTACGGTCTGAAGTAAGGAGGGCCTGACAAATGGCACGAGTTAAGCGTGGTGTTACCACCAAGGCCAAGCACAAGAACATCCTGGAACAGGCGAAGGGCTATCGCGGCCGTCGCAAGAACACGATCCGCATCGCGCGCCAGGCCGTCGAGAAGGCCGGCCAGTACGCGTATCGCGACCGCAAGGTTAAGAAGCGGACCTTCCGCGGCCTGTGGATCCAGCGCATCAACGCCGGCGTCCGCGCCGAGGGCCTGACCTATTCGCAGTTCATGCACGGGCTGAAGCTCGCCGGCATCGAGCTGGACCGCAAGGTCCTGGCCGATATCGCGATGCATGAAGGCGAAGCCTTTACCGCCATCGTCGCGCAGGCGAAGGCGGCTCTGCCCCAGGCCGCCTGAGCGACCTGACGCGAGACGGGAAAATGGGGCGCCGGTGGCAACACCGGCGCCCTTTTTCTTTGGCCGCGCCCCCGCTAGAGGCTCCCTCGACCAAATGAGGATTTGATGACGACCGATCTGGACCAGCTCCGCACCGACCTGCTCGGCGCGATCGACGCCGCGGCGGGGCTCGAGCCGCTCGAAGCGGTGCGCGTGCACGCGCTCGGCAAGCAGGGCGCGATCACCGGCCTGCTCAAGACGCTGGGCGGGATGAGCCCCGAGGCCCGCCAGGAACAGGGCCCGCGCATCCATGGCCTGCGCGAAGCGGTGACCGAGGCGCTGGCGGCGCGGAAGGCGGCGCTGGAGAAGGCGGCGCTCGACGCGCGGCTCGCCAGCGAGACCCTCGACATGACGCTGCCGGTGGACGGCGTCGCCGCCGGGTCGGTGCACCCGGTGAGCCAGGTGATGGACGAGCTGGCCGAGATCTTCGCCGATCTGGGCTTCACGGTCGCCACCGGGCCGGAGATCGAGGACGACTGGCACAATTTCACCGCGCTCAACATTCCCGAGACGCATCCCGCGCGGGCGATGCACGATACCTTCTATTTCCCGCGCGAGGCGGACGGCAGCCAGAAATACCTGCTGCGCACCCATACTTCGCCGGTGCAGATCCGCACCATGATGGCCGACAAGCCGCCGATCCGGATCATCGCGCCGGGCCGCGTCTATCGCTCGGACAGCGACGCGACGCACACGCCGATGTTCCACCAGATCGAGGGCCTGGTCATCGACAAGGGGATCACGCTCGGCCACCTCAAATGGACGCTGGAGACCTTCCTCAAGGCATTCTTCGAGCGCGACGACATCGTGCTGCGGCTGCGCCCGTCCTATTTCCCGTTCACCGAGCCGAGCGCCGAAGTCGATGTCGGCTTCACCTGGCAGAACGGCAAGCGCGTGATCGGCGGCGATCCGCGCGCGAGCGAGAATGGCGGCTGGATGGAAGTGCTCGGCTCCGGAATGGTCCACCGCAAGGTGATCGAGGCCGCCGGGCTCGACCCGGAGGAATGGCAGGGCTTCGCCTTCGGCACCGGCGTCGATCGCCTCGCGATGCTCAAATATGGGATGGACGATTTGCGCGCCTTCTTCGACGGCGATCTGCGCTGGCTCAGGCATTACGGCTTCTCGGCGCTCGACGTGCCCACGCTGAGCGGAGGAGTGGGCGCATGAAGTTCACCCTGAGCTGGCTCAAGGAGCATCTGGATACCGACGCCTCGCTGACCGACATCGAGGAGGCGCTGACCCGCGTCGGCCTCGAAGTGGAGGGCGTGGAGAATCCGGGCGAGAAGCTGAACGGCTTCCGCGTCGCCAAGGTGCTCACCGCCGAGCGCCACCCCCAGGCGGACAAGCTGCAGGTGCTGACCGTCGACACCGGCGCGCAGGTGCTGCAGGTCGTCTGCGGCGCGCCCAATGCCCGAGCGGGGCTGGTCGGCGTGCTCGGCACGCCGGGCGCGGTCGTGCCGGCGAACGGCATGGCGCTCAAGATCGCCGCGGTGCGCGGCGTCGAATCGAACGGCATGATGTGCTCGACGCGCGAGCTGGAGCTGGGCGACGACCATGACGGCATCATCGAGCTGCCGGCCGATGCGCCGGTCGGCGCGGCGTTCGCCGACTATGCCGATCTGAACGACCCGGTTTTCGACATCTCGATCACGCCGAACCGCCAGGACTGCATGGGCGTGCGCGGCATTGCGCGCGATCTCGCCGCGGCGGGGCTCGGCACGCTCAAGCCGCTCGATGCCGAGCCGGTGGCAGGCGAGGGCGCGGGCCCCGAGGTGAAGATCGAGGCACCCGAAGGCTGCCCGGCCTATTATGGCCAGACCGTCAGCGGCGTGACCAACGGCGCATCGCCCGACTGGATGCAGCGCCGGCTGAAGGCGATCGGCCAGCGCCCGATCTCGGCGCTGGTCGACATCACCAACTATGTGATGATCGACCTGGGGCGCCCGCTGCACGTCTATGACAAGGCGAAGCTCTCGGGCGCGCTGACGGTGCGCAAGGCCAGGGCCGGCGAGCAGGTGCTGGCGCTCAACGAGAAGACCTACACGCTCGACGAGACCATCACCGTGATCGCCGACGCGAACGGCGTGCACGATATCGGCGGCATCATGGGCGGCGAGGACACCGGCGTGTCCGAGACCACCACCGACGTCGTGATCGAATGCGCGTTCTTCGACCCGGACCATATCGCTCGCGCCGGCCAGAAGCTGAACCTGACCAGCGATGCACGCTCGCGCTTCGAGCGCGGCGTCGATCCGGCGTTCCTCGAGGACGGCATCGCGATCGCGACGCGGCTGGTGCTCGCGCTGTGCGGCGGCACGGCGAGCGCGGTGACGCGCGCCGGCAAGCTCCCGCATGTGGGCATCACCACCGGTTACGATCCCAGGCTCGCCGAGACCCTGGGCGGCCTCGCGGTGCCGGCGGCGCGGCAGGTCGAGATCCTCGAGAGCCTGGGCTTCACCGTCCAGCCGCTCGACGGCAATGGCGACCCTGTCGACCTCGATCGCGGCTTCGACATGCTGCGCGTCACCGCGCCGAGCTGGCGCCGCGACGTGGACGGCCCGGCCGACCTTGTCGAGGAAGTGATCCGCATCGCGGGCATCGACAATGTCCCCTCGACGCCGCTTTCGCGCCTGCCGGGCGTGGCCCGGCCGACCGCGACCCCCGAGCAGAAGCTCGAGCGCAAGCTGCGGCGCACCGCGGCGGCGCGCGGACTCAACGAGGCAGTGACCTGGAGCTTCGTCTCCGAAGCCGAGGCGGCGCCGTTCGGCGACGGCGCCTGGACGCTGGCCAATCCGATCAGCGAAGACATGAAGGTGATGCGCCCGTCACTGCTGCCCGGCCTGCTCGGCGCGGTGGAACGCAATCTCAAGCGCGGCGCGCCTTCGGTGCGGTTGTTCGAGCTTGGCCGGCGCTATCTGGCAGAGGCCGAGCGCCCGACGCTCGGCGTCCTGCTCGCCGGCGCGAAGCGTCCGCGCGGCTGGCAGGGCGTCAAGGCGCAATCCTTCACCGCCTTCGACGCCAAGGCCGAGGCGCTGGCGCTGCTCGAGGCCGCCGGCGCGCCGGTGGCGAACCTGCAGGTGATGGGCGAGGCGGGCGATGTCTGGCATCCGGGCCAGTCGGCGACGCTGCGCCTGGGGCCGAAGACGGTGCTCGCGGCGTTCGGCATGGTCCATCCGAGCGTGCTCAAGGCCTTCGATCTCGACGGCGATGTCGCCGCGGTCGAGCTCTATCTCGATGCGCTGCCCGGCAAGCGCGGCGGCACGGGCTTCATGCGCACGGCCTACACGCCGCCCGCGCTCCAGGCCGTGACGCGCGACTTCGCCTTCCTGGTGCCGGACAGCCTGGCGGCGGGCGATCTCGTCCGCGCCGTGAAGGGCGCGGACAAGGCGGCGATCGTCGATGCCCGGCTGTTCGACGTCTTCACCGGCACCGGCGTGCCGGAGGGGCAGAAGAGCCTGGCCATCGAAATCACGCTCCAGCCGGGCGAGAAGAGCTTCACCGACGAGGCGTTGAAGGCGATCGCCGACAAGGTCGTCGCTGCCGCGGCGAAGCTGGGCGCGGCGCTGCGGGGCTGAGCCGCATCCTCCTCCTCCCCCGGATGGGAGAAGGAGGGGCCTCTCGGCGCGCGGCAATCCTGGCCCCGGGCGTGATCCGGGGTTCGGCACCCAGGGCGCCGCGGGGGATATCCTTCGTGGCGCGCAGGCGTCCGAAACGGCAAGCTCAGGGCGACGGATGGTTCGATCGCACGGCGTGGCGCCGCCGCCACGTCCAGACCATCAGCCCCAACCCGCCCAGCACTCCGCCTGCATAGCTCGTGCTGTGTGCCCACAGGTCGGCAAGGAAGGCGACGTGCTTCTCGGAGGGAACGACTTCGACGAGCCAACCGACGAGCCGGACCCAGCCCAGCGCGGCCCCGACCGCGCCGGCGATCCCGGCCAACAGCGCGAGCGCACCGCAGCCGAGCATCAGCAACAGGATCGGCCGGCGCAGCTGTGCGAGCGAGAGCCTGGGCGCACGCCCCGCCCGTGCCGCCACGGCGAGCCCGACGCCAAGCGGCAGCCCGATCCACCAGGTCGCGACCACGCCCCAGCCCAGCGCAAGCAGGAAGGGCGAACTGGTCGGGAAGATCGGCGGATGCCCGATCGTGAAATATTCGACACAGAGATGCGCGGTCACCTGATCGTGGAGCACGCCATAGGCAATCGCGGCGAATATCGCGAATCCGATGATTTTCAGCGCTTCCATGCCCGCCCCCTCCCGCACGGACAATTGCAGCCGTCGCACGGATTGACCATAGGCGCGGCAGGATATCGACAAGGAGCAGCCCAATGCCCACCGCACTCATCACCGGCGCCACCGCGGGGATCGGCGAGGCATGCGTCCATGCCTTTGCCGATGCGGGGTGGAACGTCGTCGCCACCGGGCGGCGCGAGGATCGGCTGGCGGCGCTCGCCCGCGACAATGTCCATGTCCTCGCCTTCGACATCCGCGACGAGGCGGCGCGCGATGCAGCGCTGGACGGGCTGCCCGAGGGCTTTCGCGACATCGACCTGCTGGTGAACAATGCCGGGCTGGCACTGGGCCTGGAGCCCGCGCAGCGGGCGTCGCTCGCCAGTTGGAAGACGATGATCGACACCAACATCGTCGCGCTCGTCTCGATCACGCACAAGCTGCTGCCCGGGCTGATCGCGCGCAAGGGAGCGATCATCAACCTTTCCTCGGTGGCGGCGACCTATCCCTATCCCGGCGGCAATGTCTATGCGGCAACCAAGGCGTTCGTCCGCCAGCTGAGCCTGGACCTGCGGGCGGACCTGCACGGCACCGGGGTGCGCGTCACTTCGATCGAACCGGGCATGGTCGAGACCGAGTTCACGCTGGTGCGCACCGGCAGCCAGGACGTGTCGGACAAGCTCTATGCCGGGGTGAACCCGATGACGGGCGAGGACATCGCCGACACGATCCTGTGGGTGGCGACGCTGCCGCCGCACCTCAACATCAACGCGCTCGAGCTGATGCCGGTCAACCAGAGCTGGCAGGGCTTCGCCGTGCACCGCGAGGCATGATCGAGATCGGCTCGGAGGCGCTCGCCGCCGTCATCAACCCGCTGGGCGCGGAGCTCTGGTCGCTGCGCGATGCCGGCGGCCGCGCGCTGATGACCGATGCCGACCCCGCCTTCTGGGCCGGGCGGGCGCCGCTGCTCTTCCCGATCGTCGGGCGGCTGATGGACGACAGATACCGGCTGGACGGCAAGGAATATGCGCTGCCCCAGCATGGCTTCGCGCGGCGCCAGAATTTCGCGCTGATCGACCAGGCGCCGGATCGGGCGGTGCTGCGGCTGATCGACAATGCGGAGACCCGGGCAGCCTATCCCTTCGCCTTCGCGCTCGACGCGGCCTTCTCGCTGAAGGGCGCGACGCTCGCGATGGACGTCACCGTCACCAATACCGGCGATGTCGACATGCCGGCGAGCTTCGGCTTCCACCCCGCCTTTGCCTGGCCGCTCCCCTATGGCGCGGCGAAGGCGGCACACCGGATCACCTTCGCCGATGAGGAGCGGGGCCAGCTGGCGGCGATCGTCAAGGGCGGCTGGATGGATGCCGGCGGCTGGGAAAGCCCGGTCGAGGGGCAAGTGCTCGCGCTGCACGACGCATTGTTCGAGCGCGATGCGCTGGTGTGGAATCCGGTACGCAGCCAGTCGCTCGCCTATGGCGCCGAGGGCGGGCTGCAGCTGGTCTGCGATTTCCCCGACACGCCGGCGCTGGGGCTGTGGATGAAGCCGGGCGCCCGCTATCTGTGCATCGAGCCCTGGCACGGCATCGCCGACCCGCACGGGTTCACCGGCGAGATCTGGGACAAGCCGCTGATGCAGCGCTATGCGCCGGGCGAAGCGAGGACCTTCACGATGAGAGTGACGCTGGCCGGTTGACCCGCTAAAGGGCCCGCCACCATGCCAGTTTCCGACCGCCGCACCTTCGCCATCATCTCGCACCCCGACGCGGGCAAGACCACGCTGACCGAAAAGCTGCTGCTGTTCGGCGGCGCGATCCACCTTGCCGGCGAAGTGAAGGCGCGCGGCGCCGCCCGGCGCGCGCGATCGGACTGGATGAAGATCGAGCAGCAGCGCGGCATCTCGGTCACCAGCTCGGTGATGACCTTCGAGCGGGGCGGCATCACCTTCAACCTGCTCGACACGCCGGGCCACGAGGATTTCTCGGAAGATACCTATCGCACGCTCACCGCAGTCGATTCGGCGGTGATGGTGATCGACGTCGCCAAGGGCATCGAGAGCCAGACCCGCAAGCTGTTCGAGGTCTGCCGCCTGCGCAACGTGCCGATCATCACCTTCGTCAACAAGGTGGACCGCGAAGGCCGCCATGTCTTCGAGACGCTCGACGAGATCGCCGACCTGCTCGCGCTCGACGTGTGCCCGATGACCTGGCCGGTGGGCATGGGCGGTACCTTCGAGGGGATCTTCGACCTCGCCACCAACCGCCTGTTGCTGCCCGAGGGCGACAGCCGCGAATTCCATGGCAAGGTGGTCCAGACCAGCGGCCTCGACGATCCGCAGCTCGACGCGATCCTCTCGGCCGAGAACCTCGCCAGGCTGCGCGAGGATGTCGAGCTGGCCCGGGCCGGCTATCCGGCATTCGATGCCGAGGCCTATCGGCATGGCGACCTGACTCCGGTCTATTTCGGCTCGGCGCTGAAGGAATTCGGCGTCGATTCGCTGATCGACGCGATCGCCACCCATGCGCCGCCGCCGCACGCGCTGCCGGCCGAGCCGGCGCCGGTCTCGCCCGATGCGGGACAGGTCACCGGCTTCGTGTTCAAGGTCCAGGCCAATATGGACCCCAATCACCGCGACCGCATCGCGTTCATGCGGCTGGTCTCGGGCACCTTCAAGCGCGGCATGAAGCTGACGCCGACCGGGCATGGCAAGGCGATCGCGATCCACTCGCCGATCCTGTTCTTCGCCCGCGAGCGCGAGCTGGCCGACGAGGCGTTCCCCGGCGACATCATCGGCATCCCCAATCACGGCGTGCTGCGCGTGGGCGACACGCTGAGCGAGAAGGCGGACGTCCGCTTCACCGGCCTGCCCAATTTCGCGCCGGAGATCCTGCGCCGGGTAGTGCTCAAGGATCCGACCAAGACCAAGCAGCTGCGCAAGGCGCTGGACGACATGGCCGAGGAAGGGGTGACTCAGGTCTTCTATCCCGAGATCGGCTCGAACTGGGTGATCGGCGTGGTGGGGCAGCTGCAGCTGGACGTGCTGATCAGCCGGCTCGAGGCCGAATACAAGGTGGCGGCCGGTCTGGAAGTCGCGCCGTTCGAGACCGCGCGCTGGATCTCGGCCGAGGATCCCAAGGACCTGGCCGACTTCGTCGCGCTCAACCGCGGCGCCATGGCCAAGGATCGCGACGACAACCCGGTGTTCATGGCCAAGTCGAACTGGGAAGTCGGCTATGTCGCCGATCGCTATTCCAGGGTGAAGTTCGCGGCGACGCGCGAGCGCTGATCGCCGGCGTCCCGGGTGGCCGGGCGGTCCCATCCCCGCCCGGCCGTCCCGGAAAGGCATCCTTTCGGAACGCCTTTGCAGAATCGTGCAAATTCGTAATTTGCGCGATTCCGGAATCCGCCGAGTCGGGAAACTACCTAGGCGGCGGCGCTTCTAGTCGACCCAGCCCTTGCGCACGTGCCGGGCCGCGAGCAGCGCGAGGATGCCGGCGAGCACATAGAATCCAAGGCAGAACACCGCGCCATAGCGCAGCGCATCGGCGCCATAGCTCGCCTTCAGCTCCTCGGACAGGAAGCCCATCAATAGCGGGCCAAGGCCCATGCCGATCAGGTTGTTGATCAGCAGGAAGCTGCCCGAGGCAGTGGCGCGCATGTGCTGCGGCACCATATGCTGCACGGCGGTGGTCACCGGGCCCAGCCACAGGATGTTGAGCCCGTTGGGGATGATCAGCAGCGGCCAGGCGATCCAGGGGTTGGACGTGAGGAAGCCGATCGCGAAGAGCGGCGCGGTGAGCAGCCAGGCGATGGCGGGCAGCCAGGCGTACCAGGCGCGGTCGCCCTTGCCGAGCCGGTCGGCGAACCAGCCGCCGGCGAACACGCCCGCGGTGCCGCCGATCAGCAGCAGCGAAGCCATGAACTGGCCGGTCGCCACCAGGTCGAAGCCGAAATTGCCCATCAGCACGAGCGGCGTCCACAGCGCCAGGCCATAGCCGCACAGCGAGCTGCACGAGGCGCCGAAGGCGAGCAGCCAGAAGGCGGGCTTGCCGGCCAGGATGCCGAACACGGCGCTCACCGGCGCGCCGGCGGTGCCCTCGCGGGCGGGTGGGCGCGGAACGTCGCGGACCACCCAGCGGAAGATCGGCGCGATCACCAGGCCGATCACGCCCATGGTGATGAACGCCGCGCGCCAGTTCACCAGCGCGGCGATATAGGCGCCGAGCAGCGTGCCGAGCGCCAGCCCGATCGGAATGCCGAGCGAATAGATGCCGAGCGCCCGGGCACGCCGCTCGGGCGGGAAATAGTCGGCGATCACCGCATAGGATGGCGCCACGCCCCCCGCTTCGCCGACGCCGACGCCCAGGCGGAACAGGAACAGCTGCCAATAGCCGGTGGCGATGCCGCACAGCCCGGTGAACGCGCTCCACACCGCCAGCGCCCCGGCGATCACGCCCGACCGGCTGGTCCGGTCGGCGAGATAGGCGAGCGGCACGCCGAGCACCGAGTAGAGGATCGCGAAGGCCAGCCCCCCGATCGCCCCGAACTCGGTCTTGGTGAGGTGCAGATCCTCCATGATCGGCTTGGCGAGGATGCCCAGTATCTGCCGATCGAGGAAATTGAAGGTGTAGACGAGCAGGAGCATCGCCAGCACGACGCCGCGATAGCCGGGGCGGCTCGCGGGGTTTGAAGCGGGAGCGTTCATGGCAGCATCTCGGCAAGAAAAGAGCCGGACGTCAATGGGACGTCCGGCTCATTGGGTTCACGGATCGTGCGCGGCTCAGAACTTGACGCTGAACGAGCCGAAGATCTGCCGCGGATTGCCGTAGAAAGCGGTCGCCACGCCTTCCTTGCCCAGCGTCGGCACATAGCCGGTGCCGTTGGTGATGACGTTGCCCGGTATGGTCGCGTCGAGCGGCTGCCCGGCGAGGTTGGCCTTGATATATTGATAGCCGGCGGTCTTGTAGCGCACGTCGGTCAGGTTCTTGCCGTGGATGCCGATCGAGTAGCGGCCCCCGCCGAAATTATAGACCAGGTGCGCGTCGAGCAGCGTGTAGCCCGGCTGGTCGAGGAACGGGCTGGCCGTCTCGAACTGATGGGTCAGGCTGCGATAGGACACGGTGGTGGTGGCGTTGAGGTCGCCGCCGCCGATCGGCAGCGCCGCGCCGAGCGTGCCCGCCAGCGTCCAGTCCGGCGTGTTCTGGAACACGCGGACATTGGCGACATCGGTGCCGGTCGGCCCGATGAAGCGCTTGTACTTGGCGTCGATATAGCCGAGCGCGCCATTGATGAAGACGCTCGAGCCCGGGCCGGCAAAGCCGCGCGCCAGCACGGCGTTGGTCTCGAGTTCCACGCCCTTGATGTCGGCCTTGGCGGCGTTGGTGGTGATGCCGCAGAAGCTCTGGACATTGTTGATCAGGCAGCCGACCGAGCCCGGGATCTGGACGTTCGAATAGTTCGAATAGAAGCCGGCGAGCGACCAGTTCAGGCGGCGATCGAACGCGGCGCCCTTCCAGCCGATCTCATAGCTCTTCACCGTCTCCGGATCGAAGGAGAGGTAATTGTAGATATCCTGATAGGTGCGGCCCGCCGACGGGTTGCTGATCGGCGCCGACGTGCCCGAACCGCGCGGATCGAAGCCGCCGCCCTTGAAGCCTTCCGAATAGGACGCATAGACCATGTGGTCGGCGCTCGGCTTGAAGCTCAAGGTGGCGCGCGGCGTGAAGCGCTTGAAATTGGCGGTGCCGCGGAAATCGGTGGACGGCGCGCCGACCGGGATCGGGGTGCCGCCAAAGTCCGGCGTCAGGCCGAAATAGCTCGCCTTGAAGACATAGCTCCGGCGCTGGTCCCAGGTGTAGCGGCCGCCGAGCGTCAGGCTGAGCTGCGGCGTGAAATCGAAGGTGAAGTCGCCATAGATCGAGCTGGTCTCGGTGCGCACGTCGCCGGCGGTATAGGCGTTGAACCCGGGCAGGGTGGTCGACAGCAGCACGCCGAAGCCGGTCGTCGCCTTGGCGCCCAGATAGTAGAAGCCCAGGATGCCGTTGATCTTGCCGCCATGGATCAGCGCCTGGAATTCCTGGCTGGTCTGGTTGTTCTTGTAATAGGCCGGCACGTCGACATCGACCGAGGGCGTCGAATCGAAGTCGATCGGCGTGTACGACGTGTCCTCGCGATAGGCGCTGATGCTGCGCAGCGTGATCAGGTCGCTGACCTCGGCATTGACCGTCATCGAGATGCCGCCCGCCTGGACGTCGTTCTTCGGGCTGTTGAGCCCGGCATTGGTGTCGAAGACATTGCTCAGCACCGGCGAGCCGGTGAGCAGGCCCGGGATCAGGCGGTGGCCGTTGCGGGGGTTCGACTTGTCATGGGTATAGTCGCCGGTGATCCGCACCGACATCTTCTCGTCGGGCGTCTCGAACTCCAGCGTGGCCCGGCCGGCCCAGACATTCTTGTTGTAATTGTCGATCCCGAGATAGCGGTTCCGGCCGAAGCCGTCGCGGGTGAGGCGGGCGCCCGAGATGCCGAGCTTGAACATCGATCCGATCGGCGTGGAGGCGCTGACGATCACATCGGCCTGGTTGTACGAGCCGTAATTGCCCTTGACCGTCATCGTCGGACGATCCGCGAGCTTCTTGGTGACGTATTTCACCGCGCCGCCGATCGTGTTGCGGCCATAGAGCGTACCCTGGGGGCCGCGCAGCACTTCGATTCGCTCGACGTCGTAGATGTCGAGCACCGCCGCCTGCGGGCGGTTCAGATAGACGTCGTCGAGATAGATGCCGATGCCCGCCTCGAAGCCCGGCACCGGATCCTGCTGGCCGACGCCGCGGATGAAGGCGGCAAGCGTCGAGTTGGTGCCGCGCGCATCCTTCAGCGTCGTGTTGGGCGAGGCGACCTGCAGGTCGGTAAGGTCGATCGCGCCGGCCTGTTCGAGCTGGGCCGAAGTGAGCGCGGTGACCGCGGTCGGCACGTCGAGCAGCTTCTCCTCGCGGCGGCGGGCAGTGACGACGATTTCGCCCGTGTTGTCGAGTGCGCTATCCTGCGCTTCGGGCGCGGCCGGCGCAGCGGCTTCCTGCGCGAATGCAGGCGTGGTGGCGATTGCCGCGAGGGCAGCGCCCGCGAACAGAATCGAACGGGCACTATTCAGGCGTGACATCCAGATTTCCTCCCCATCGGTCGAACCCGTTCTTGAACGCGGGTTGTAAGTGTTCGCTCGACGCTATACTGAAACCTGAACCGGGTTTCAACTTGGATAAACGGGAAGAGGGACCAGAATGGCAAGGGGGCGTGGCATGAGCGCCACAGCACCGGATCTGGGCGGCGGCGAGGCAAGTGCGGGCAAGGAGCCGCGCACGGCACGCGGGCGGCGAACGCTGCGCCTGATCCTGGACGCGGCGGCGGAGGAATTCGGCGCCAAGGGATTCCACGAAGGATCGATCAGCGGCATCACCCGCCGCGCCGGCGTCGCGCTGGGCAGCTTCTACACCTATTTCGATTCGAAGGACGACGTGTTCCGCGCGCTGGTACGCGACATGAGCGAGCAGGTGCGCGAGCATGTGGCCCCGGCGATCAAGGGCGCGACCGGCGGCCAGATCGCGGCCGAGCAGGCGGCGCTGCTCGCCTTCATCCGCTTCGCGCGCGCGCACAAGGAGATCTACCGGATCATCGACGAAGCCGAGTTCGTCGACCCCGAGAGCTTCCGCATGCATTATGCGACCACCGCCGAGCGCATCGCCAGGCGCCTTCAGGCGGCGGCGGCGCGCGGCGAGGTGCGCGAGGACGTGAACGAGATCCACGCCTGGGCGATCATGGGCATGAACGTGTTCCTGGGCCTGCGCTACAGCGTGTGGCAGGAGGACGTCGATCCCGAGGCGATCGCGCAGACCGTCGCGGCGATGCTGACGCGCGGAATCGGGACGGAGCGATAGCCCGCGCCATTGCGGCCCGCGCCGCGCTGCCGCATCTTGGGGCCATGGATTTCAGCGACTGGCATGTGGCGCGGGCAAGGGCGCTGTTCTCGGTGCTGGCCGAGCGGCACGGCCTGCGCATGCGCGGCGCCGATGCCGGCCCCGACTATCTCGAGCTCGAGCTGCCGGTGCAATATGGGCTGCGCATCGCGCTGAAGCTGGTCTGGGCGCGCGACATGCTGATGATCCGCAGCGACCTGTTCACCGCCCAGTTCCACCTCGATGCCGATCCCGAGGCGGAAACCAGCTTCATCGAGACGCTGGACGGGCTGGTGACCGGTGCCGTCCGCCTCCACCTCTTCTACTGGCCGCGCGCCGCCCGGCCGTACAAGACGCTGCTCCAGCGCGCCGAGGGCCAGGGCGAGGATGCCGCATGGCGAACCGTCTATACCTGGTTCCGCTGGCTGCCCTGGTCTCCTATCGCGCGCGAGGAAGTGTTCGTGAACAGCCGCGCACCGCACCTGCACGTGGTCGGGCACGCCTAGGGCCCTAGCCCTCCAGCCGCGCGAGCACGAAATCGGCGCGCGCCTCGACATCGATCTTCGGCAGCCGCTCGACCGCATAGCCGAAGCCGGGCCAGGCGGCCTCGAGCCGCGCATATTCCGCCAGCGCTTCGTCCATGCCGTGGCGGCGGGCATCGTCGACGACATGGATTTCGGGCCAGGGCGGGGCGAGGAAGACCCGGTCGTAGCGATTCGCGGGATCGACGGGAGCCGCCTCGCCCGTCGCATGTTCGAAGGCGACCACCGCGTCGATCAGCCCGCGATCGAAGAAGACCGGCCCGGGCAGCCGCGCGGCCGCGTCCAGATCGGCGAGCGCGAGTGCGATCGCACGGCGGGCGAAACCCGCCGGATCGTCCCACGGCATCGGGCCGCCCGCCGCGACGATCCGCCGCCCGGGCTCGGCCATGGTGGCGAAGCCGCGCCGGGCGAGCGCATCGAGCAGAGTCGACTTGCCGCCGCCCGAACAGCCCGAGATCGCGATGCGGGGGTCGGGCACCCTCAGCCCTTGCCGAGCTTGTCCCTGAGGCCGGCGAGCCCGCCGAACGGGCCGCTCTCCTCCGCGAGGCGCTTCGCCTCCTCCTCGCTGATCACGCCGGCATCGCGCAGCGCCGCTTCCGCGGCCGGGCTGCGCGGATAGGGATCGAGGGCCAGCGCCAGCGTCTCCGCGGCGGCCTCGCCCAGGTCGATGGCGCCTCCCGAATAGAAGACGATGTCGCACGCGTCCTCGCTCAACTCGATCTCCTCGTCGCCGCCCTCGCCTTCGGTCTCGGGCAGGAAGCGGATCGCGAAATCCTCCTCGATCGCCGCGGGCACCGGCTCGTCGGTGATCACACAGGCCTGGACGACGCGCGCGGAGAGATGGCCGGTGGCGACGATCCCCTGCGCATCGCGGCGGATATGATAGTCGGCGGCCAGGCTGTCGATCGCCTTGAGGCCGAAGCGCTCGGCCAGGGCGGCGCGCTCGCCCGGCTCGGCAGCGACATGGACCTGGCTCTCGCCGGCGCCGATCGTGTCGAGCCGCTGCGGCCGGTTGAATTCGTTCTGGATCATGCCAGCTCTCCTGCAAGCAGCGCAGCCACCGGTTCTCCGGCCAGCCTGGCATGGAAGGCCCGGAGCGCGGTCTCGACCTGGGCGAGCGCTTCCGGCGCCGGCGCCTCGCCGCGATAGAGGTTGCGCACCAGCGCCTCGCCGAGCGTGCCCGACGCCAGCGCATCGCGATAGGCGCCGAGCCGGCCGCCCAGCATCCCCATCATCTTGCCGACATGCTTGCCGACGACGATGTCGCCGATGCCGATCTGGCGCAGCTGCCCGTCCATATCGTCGATGAACACTTCGGTGAGCTGGGTGCTGAACGGAATCGCCTGCGGATCCTGCTCGAGCCGGAGCAGGACGAGGCTCATCACCGCGGCGATCATGTCGAAGCGGCCGTCGATCGTGTCGGGCACGCCCCCCGCTTCGTACCAATGGGCTTCGCGGCCGCGCGCGACGATCGCGGCGTAGAGAATCGGGGCGGCGCCGCGATCGGGAGCCTGGAAGAGCCGCTTGAGCAAGCGCATGTGCCGGTTCGGTTCCTGCAATATGGGGGCGCGACCTTGTTTGGCCGCATTTTGCCGCATATTGAGGCGAACGGCCCGCGATGCAATGCAACCGAATGCATCGGGACGCCGGTATGCGTTTGCCTGGAGACCATAATGCCGATTCCCGCCCGCGCGCTTGGCGCCGCCCTGCTGGCAGCCGCGCTTGGCACCACCGCCTGCGTGCCGGTCCGCACGCACCAGGGCTATATCATCGACAAGGAACTGGTCGATTCGGTGCAGCCCGGCATCGACACGCGCGAATCGGTGCTCCAGACGCTGGGCCGTCCCACCTTCACCAGCCAGTTCAACGAAGGCGAGTGGTATTACATCTCCCGCCAGAGCGCGAACCTCGGCTATCAGAGCCTCAAGGCCAAGGACCAGACGACGCTGCGCGTCAGCTTCGATGCGAAGGGCAATGTCGTCGCGGTCGACCGGATGGGCAAGGACCTGATCGCGTCGGTCGATCCCTATGGCAAGACGACGCCGACGCTGGGCCACAAGCGCGGCTTCTTCGAGGATCTGTTCGGCAATATCGGCACGGTCGGCGCACCGGGCACCGGCGGCCCGGGCAGCGGCGGCGGCGGCAACGGCCCCTAGTCGCGGCCCGGCTTCGGCCCGGCTGGGCTGAATCGCATCCAAACCATTGATCGGAAAGCGGCTTCGGCCGCGCCGCCTTTCGGGCCGCGCGGCCGGTGCCGGTGGGCACGGTCCCGAAAGGGGGAGGGACCGTGCGCTGAAACGCGCGAGATAGCGTTTCGCTCCCTCAACATTCAGCCATTTCCGCACTATCGGATGGTGAACAGCACCTGGTCGATGACCTTGCCGTCGAGATCGACAAGGGCGAGCCGATGCTTGCCCGGCGGGGCCAGGATCAGCGGGCGCGAATCGGCGGTGCCGAGGTCGCGCCGGTCAAGGATCAGCCGGTGGCCGAGCGCCTGGCCCGACACCGAGATGGCGAGGCGCTGATTGTCCCGCGGAATGTCCGGATCGAGCGCATAGACGCTGCCGGCAACCGGATTGACGATGCGCGGCCGGCGCGATTCGGCCGGCGCGAAGGCGACGCGATCGAAGCCGGTGCCCTTGAGGAAATATTCCCGCCGCGGCTGCTCCATGCCGGCGGCGAAGCGGACCTGGCGTTCCTCGATCCCGTCCGGGCGCGGCGGGGCCCTGCCGGGGCTGCCCTGGTGGAGCGCGAGCATCACGTCGCGCCACACCGGCGCCGCGCCGCTGGTGCCCGAGACCGCGCGCATCGGATCGCCTTCGAGATTGCCGACCCACACGCCCACGGTGAAGCGATCGGTGAAGCCGATGCACCAATTGTCGCGCATCGCCTTGGAGGTGCCGGTCTTCACCGCTGCCCAGAAGGGCAGGCGCAGCGCCGAATCGACGCCGAAGGTGCCGGCGCGGGCATTGGGATCGGCCAGCATGTCGGCGACGATCCAGGCGGCCTGGGGCGTGGTGGTGCGGCGCGGGGCGTCGGTCCCGGCGCCCATCCTCAGCCGCAGCGGCGACCAGCGACCCTCGAGCGCAAGGCTGCGATAGGCGGCGACCTGCTCCATCAGCGTCACTTCGGCCGAGCCGAGCGCGAGCGAATAGCCATAATATTGCCCGTCCTCGACCAGGCCGCGATAGCCGGTATCCCACAGGCGGTCCCGGAACGCATCGACGCCGGTGAGCAGCAGGGTGCGCACCGCCGGCACGTTGAGCGAACCGGCCAGCGCGATGCGGGCGGAGACGGGACCCTTGAACGCCTTGTCGTAATTCTGGGGAACGTAGAGCCCCGAGGCGGTATCGAGCTGGACGGGCGAATCGTCGAGGATCGAAGCGGCGGTGAGATAGCCCTTCTCGATGCCCATGGCGTAGAGGAAGGGCTTCAGCGTCGACCCCGCCTGGCGATAGGCCGAGGCGCCGTCCACCGCCGGTGCCGTGCTCTCGCCGCCGATCCCGCCGACATAGGCGAGCACGTCGCCCGAGGCATTGTCCACCACCACCACCGCGCCGTCACGGGCGCGGCTGCCGCCCAGCCCCTGAAGCTGGCGCCTGAGCGCAGTGATCGCGGCGCGCTGGATGCCCGCATCCAGCGTGGTGGTGATCTTCGCGCCCGGCCGGGTCAGCAGGGCGGCGGAAAGATGTGGCGCCAGGCCCGGATCGAGCGCCAGGCTGCGCGCGGGCCCCAGCATCGAGGCGGCGGCGCCGGGGAAACGGGTGCAGTCCTTTTCCCGGCTCAGCGCACAGGCGCGGCGCGCGACTTCGAAGGCATTGGCCCGGGGGCTGGGCAGCAGGGCGGCGAGCAGCAGCGCGTCGTCGCGGGTGAGCGTGGCCGGGGTCTTGCCGAACAGGCCCAGCGCCGCCGCACCGATGCCCTGGGCCTCGCCGCGAAAGCCGGCCAGGTTGAGATAGGCCTCGAGGATCTGGTCCTTGGACCAGCGCGCCTCCAGCGACCAGGCCGCGCGCATCTGGCGCAGCTTTTCGCGCATGCCCCGGCTGCCGGGCACGGAGAGATCGGGCGCGAGATAGGCGGCAACCTGCATCGACAGCGTCGAGGCGCCGCGCCCGCGCTTGCCCTCGATGCGGTCCCGTAGGGCGCCGGTCAGCGCCATCCAGTCGATACCGCCATGGTCGCGGAAGCGGCGATCCTCGGCGGCCACCAGTATCTCGCGCGCGGCCGGCGATACGTCCTCGAGCCTGGTCCAGGCGAGGCGCCGGGCCTGATAGTCGACGCGGCTCGAATCGATCAGCACGCCGTGCCGATCGTAGAGCCAGGCCTCGGACGGATGCCAGCCGGCACGGACCACGGCATAGTCGGGCAAGGCCGGCGGGCGCGTCGCCCACCAGAAGGCGGCCGAGAAGACGAAGAGGAGCGTCAGGACCGTGCCGACCATGCGCGGCGGCGTGACGACGCCGCGCCAGCCCCTTTCCCGCCATGCCGTCCGCTCGCGCCCGAGCCATGCATGCAGCGCCTCGGGCGCATCGTCGATGCGCTTCGTCCAGCGGCGGGCGAAGGCGAGGAAGTGGTCGAAAGCCTCCTTCGCCGTCACCGCTGCGCCACGGTCATCACGGCATTGGGCAGCTGCGCGCGGATCTCGGGCGCGTACATCGCCTCGACTCGCGTCGCGGGCAGGTTGAACTTGCCCGCCGCATCGAGCCGCATCACATACGACACCGTGAAGCTGCCGCGCGGCACCCAGCCGTAAAAGGCGCGCCAGCTGTCATTGCCGCGCTCGACATAGTTGGGCGAGACGCCCTCGCTGGTCCCGCTGTCCTTGGCGAGCAGTTCGGACTGGCCGCCGAGATTGCCGACGATCGTCGCGCCCGCGGGCACCGGATCGTTGACCACCACCCAGTTGCGCTCGGCCGACGCCTCGACGCTGATCGTCACCTTGACCACGTCGCCGCGCGACCAGCTGCCGGCGACGGCCTGCTTCACCGCCTCGACCTTCTTGGTCATCTTGTACCCGGCCATCAGCGGCTGGGTGAGCGGCACGGCCGCCTTCACCCGCACGAACGCCCAGGGGCCCGCGCCGCCCGACTGGCTCATCACCAGCGGCGTGGTCTGCGCCGGCAGCGGGAAGCCGAAGCTGCGCTGCGGCTCGGCGAGCGGCCAGTTGAGGCTCAGCGGGCTGTTGCCGCCGAAGCTGGCAGTGGTGACGCCCGCGATCGCCTCGGCCGGATAGAGGCCCATGAAGCGCCGCGCGAGGATCGTGCCCCAGGCATTGGCAGTCGTGGTGTCCCAATGGCCGCGCTGCTGGCGCGAGGCGATGCCGACCATCAACTTGGCCGCATCATTCTCCCAGCCCGGGCGGCCGAGCGTGGCGAGCAGCGCCTTGATCGCCGCCTCGTCGTCCGACGACATCAGCCACCAGGCCATGCGGCCCTTGTCCGACAGGTCGACGCGAGTGCCCTCATAGACGAGCCGGGTGCGCAACACCTTCTCGGCGTCGAGGCGCAGCTGCGCGCCATTGGCCAGCCCCTGCACCTTGCCGAGCGCCATCGCATAGTCGGAAAGCGTGGCCGTGGGCATCTCCGCCGGCGCCATGCCGATCTGGCCGAGCATCGCCGCCGTCGCCGCCCCCTGCCGCGCCAGCGCCGTGAAGGCGGCGACGCGCTGCAGGCGGACATCGCCATAATCCTCGTGGCGCAGGCGGCCGTCGAGCACCGCCTTCATCGCATCGAGCATCTTGGCCCTGGGGCCATCCGGCAGCGGCAGCCCGGCCTCGGCGCTGGCCGAGAGGATATAGGCGGTCAACGCTTCCGAACCGGGCCAGTCGCCCGGCCAGTAGCGCAGCAGCCCGTCGCCGTCCTGATAGGCGGGCATGTCGCTCGCGATCAGGTTCCACATGCCCGTGTCGCCCAGCGCGATCGCGCGCGACGTGCGCTGCTCGAGGCAATTATAGGGATAGGCGCGCATATAGTCGCGCACCCCCGAGAGCGGCGGCGCGAGGCTGTCGGTAAGGCTCACCTCGACTGCGCCGAAGCCGGGCAGTGCGCCCGCGGGCGGCGCGATGGCGAACTGGGTGCCGGGGCCGACCCGGCCGAGCGTCGCCGCCCAGGTCTCCACGGGCACCGCCGGCGCCACTGCCTGGGCGATCGTCACCCTGTCGCTCGACTTGCCGTCGGCGGTCTTGGCGGTGACCGTCCAGCTGAGCTTGCCGTCGCGCGGCGGCGCGGTGAGGTTCCACACCACCGGGGCGGCGCCGCCCGCCGGGATTTCCACGGTCAGCGGCTTGCCGGTGGCATAGGCCGGGTTGAGCGCCACCGTGGCGGTCACCTTCATCGGCTTGTTCGAGCCGTTGCGCAGCGTGAACATCGCCCCGAACTGGTCGCCCGTGCGCACCAGCTGCGGCAGGCCCGGATAGATGGTCAGGTCCTGCGAGGCGCGGATGCTCGCCATGCCCGTGCCGAAGAGCTGCGGACCGGCGGTCGCCACCGCGACGAGCTTGAACGAAGTCAGTGCGTCGTTGAGCGGCACCGCGACCCTGGCATGGCCATCGGCATCGAGCGCGACCTTGCCCTTCCAGAGCAGCACCGGCTGGAAATTCTCGCGGTTGAGGCCCGAGAGATCCCCGCCGCCGCCACCGCCGCCGGCTTCCACCGCCTTCTTGCCGTAATGCCGCTTGCCGACCACCTGGGTCTGCGCGGTCGACGTGAGCACCGAGATCGGGCGATCGCCCATCATCGCATCGAGCAGGTTCCAGCTGTCGTTCGGAGCCAGCTGGAGCAGCGCTTCGTCCACCGCGACGAAGGCCACGTCCGCCGAGGCGGCGGGCTTGCCGTCGGGGCTCTTCACCGTCACGTCGACATTGGCCGTGTCGCGCGCGGCATAGCTCGCCTTGTCGGCCTTCACCGCGACATCGAGCTTATGGCCTTCCCAGCCGACCTTCACCTTGGCGATGCCCAGGCGATAGGCGGGCTTGGCAAGGTCGACGGTCGCGGTCGCCTCGCCGCCGTCCTTCGACCAGGGCGCCCCCCAGTCGCGGGCCATGCTGGAGCGCCAGTTCTGCCAGCCGGACACGCGCCCGCGCACCGCCATGACCGAGACGAACACGTCCGGTGCATAGTCGCCCGGCATCGGCACCTCGATCACCGGATCCTTGCCGGCGAGGCCGACGACGAAGCTGGAGAGCACGCCTTCCCGCTCGACCGTGACCAGCGCGGTCGCGTCGCGGAAGGGCATCCGGACCTGGAACTTGGCCGTCTCGCCCGCCTTGTACTCCAGCTTCTCGGGGATGACGTCCATGCGGTCGCCATTGTCGCCGCCGAACCACCAGTCGTCGTCGCCGACCAGCCAGGCCGACTTGGTCGCGCGGGCGACATTGCCATTGGCGTCCTTGGTGGTCGCCACCGCATAGACTTCGCCCGATATGCCCGGGTTGAGCTGGCAGCTCGCCAGCCCCTGCGCATCGGTGGTCGCCGAGCAGGTGGCCGACAGCTTGGTCGTCTTCATCTGGTTGTCATAGGCATAGAAGCCGCCGATCAGCCGGCGCCGGGCCGTCAGGATCTGGCGGCTGTAGAGCTCGACCGAGACCGCCTGGTTGGCGAGCGGCTTGCCCGCAGTGTCGAGCGCGACGAAGCGCAGGCGCAGATCGTCCTGCTTCATCAGCCAGCCGTCGCTCTTGATGCCGAGCTGGACCGCGGAGGTGAAGATCGGGATGCGGCGCGACGAGGTCAGGATCTGGCCGTTGGCGTCCTGATAATCCATCTCGACCAGCATCGTGGTGTTCTGCTCGAGCGTCTGCGGCACTTCGGCATTGATCCGGGTGGTCCCGTCCGCGCCCAGCGTGGCGGGCAGCGTCTGGGTCGGCGGCAGCTGGACCTGCTCGTCCTCGCCCTCGCCGTTCATCGGCTTGGTGCCCTCGGCCATGGCGCGGCCGCCGAAGCTGTAGCCGTCATAGCCGTCCGGGGTCTTGAAGTCGGCGAAATAGCCGATGCGCGTCTCGACCGGCAGGTTCGCCGCACCGCCGCCCGAGAGATAGCCGACGAACAGGTCGAGCGGCAGCGTACCCGGCCGTACCGCGGCATCCTTGGGCCCGGCGACCGAGGCCTTCATCGTCGGCAGCTTGTATTCGTCGACCTTGAACGACTGGCCGGTCCAGAGCGTCTTCTCCTTGCCCTCCGCGTCCTTGACCAGGACGGTGAGGTCGTAATCGCCCATCTTGGCGCCCTGGGGGGCGGTCCATTGGGTCTCGCCGGCACCGTTCGCGTCGATGGCGAGCGGCAGGTCATATTGCGTGTCCGACCCGCGATGGCTGAGGCGCAGCGTGCCGCTGAACGCCGGCGACGGCGCGAAGCCCGTGGCGATCGGCTGGCGGACGATGTGCTTCATGTGGATCGTCTCGCCCTGGCGGACGAGCGCACGGTCGAACACGGTGTGGAACTTCTGCTCGGGCGCAGACCAGCCATAGTTCAGGTCGAAATCGAACGGGCGGATGCCGTCGCCCCACTGAGTGAGGGTGAAGCTGAAGTCGTCGGCCTTGCGCGCCGAAATCATCAGCACGTCGTTGCTGCCATGGTCGCAGCTCGTATAGGTCTGCGGCTCGGGCAGGCCGGCGGGAACGCCGAGGCGGCCCGAGGCATCGGTCTTGCCCTTGGCGAGCAGCTGGCCGGTGCAGGCGTCGGTGACGCGCACCTCGGCGTCGCCCACGCCCTGCCCGCTGTCGAGCGCCGTCACCCAGACCAGCGACTGGTCGCGGCCCCATTTGAAATGGACGCTCATATTGGTGACCAGCGCGCCGGCCGCGACGTAGCGCGGCGCCTTGCGGCCGAGCAGCGCCTCGCCGAGCCGCGGGCTGGCGAGTTCGACGATGTAGAAGCCGGGCTGGCCGAGCGGGATGCCGACCACTTCGAAATCCTTGCCCTTGCCCGGCAGGCCGATCTTGAGCGGCTTGCCGCTGGCCGAGGTGAGCAGCGGCTTGGCGCCGGTCTGGTTGATCCGCACGGTCTCGGTGCCGCGCTTCACTTCGTCGGACTTGTCCTCGGCCGCGTCGGCGAGCGCGCGGAACCATTTGGCGATCTCGCCGTCGCCGCCCTCGACCTTCAGGCTCTGGCCGGTCACGGTCATCTGGCTGCCCTGCAGCTCGGGCTCGACGTTGCGGACCGAGACCGGGAGGACGCCGCCCTCCTTCGCTTCGAGGATGCCGAAATTGCCGGCGAACTTCACCAGCGGCGGCGGCGCGTCGAACTTGACGTCGAGCGGGAAGCGCTCCGCATTGGCGAGCTTGCGGCCGCTCTCGTCCTTCACATCGGCGGGAAGGATCAGCTTGGCGGTGGTCTCGGCCGGGAGCGGCGCCTTGAACTTCAGGTCGGCGACCGCCGCCTTGTTCTTGTCGTCGTCGCCGAAGACCGGCGCCAGTTCCTCGCCGTCGGCCGTCCGGATGCGCACCGCCTCGGCCTGGGCCCTGGGGATCGGCGCGGAGAAGCGCACCCAGGCGTCCTGCACCGGGCTGCAGCCCGCCTGCGGGTTGACGCGCGAGCATTCGAAGCGGGCGCTGAATTCCTTGCGCACGGTGAAGTCGAAACGCTGGTCGGTGCCGGCGGCGCGGCCCGAGGCGCTCTTGATGTCCTTGCCCCAGACCAGCGCCATGTCGCGGCCGGCGGGCAGCGGCCGGCGGCACTTCACCGCGACGACGCTGGCGAGGGACTTGGCGCGATCCTCCGCCTTTTCGGGCAGCGCCTGGGGCAGGCCGGCCTCGGTCAGGAAGCTGCGCACTTCCCAGCGATCGGTGCCGAGATCGGCCAGCAGCTTGGGCGCGACATCGGCGGGAAGCACGTCGACCGGGATCTTCTCGCCCAGCCCGTCGACCGCGCAATAGGCGTTGGCGCCGACCGAGGCGGGATCGGGCGCCAGGTTCGCCGCGACGACGAAGACCTGGTCCTCCTCGATCTCGCTGCCATAGCGATTGGGCAGCACCGCGCGGGCGATCGGCCCGCCCGAATCGACGGTGAACTCCTTCTGGCCCTGCAGCGCATAGCCCGACAGGCTCTTGAGCCCGTCGCGCAGCGTGAACTTGCAGGTGACGCCGCCGGGGAGCGGCCCGGTGAATTCGTGGACGAAGGTCTGCTGGTCGACCCAGCGGCCCTGGCCGCCGACCGGGCAATCGACCTTGAACGGCGATTCGGCGCGCGGATCGCCCAGGGGCACCATCGCCACGTTGAAGCGGGCGGTGAAACGCTCGATCGCGCCGTCGCCGACGCCGGGCGTCGCCATCTCGACCTGCGGGCTGTTGTCGCCGAACGCAGTGACCGCCCCGATGGGCGCCAGGACCAGAGCCAATACGCCAAGCCGGGCAACGAGCTTCATCGACAACCTCCCCCTCGGGCAGCGATGGGCACGATAGCCGGGCACCACTGCGAGTCCAGCGACGAATTAACCGTCTCCGTTTCGGAGGGAAATGCACCAATCGGCTTGATCGTTCCGAGAGCGGCACGGTTTAGTTCCATCTCCGAATCGGGGGAATGGGGGCAGCGTTGGGGGAAGGAGCGATCCTCTGGGTCGACGCGATCGCGCGCGAGATGACTCTGTTCGCCGCCTTGTGGTTCGTCATCGGCGGTATCGACGATCTGTGCGTCGACCTGATCTACCTGGCGCGGCGCCTGCGCGGCCGGCAGCCGGCCCCGCTCGCGCTGGCGGGGCCGGCGCCGGCGGGGCGCATCGTGGTGTTCGTGCCCGCATGGGACGAGTCCGCGGTGATCGGCAGCATGCTGCGGGCCGCGCTCAAGCGCTTCGATCATCCGGATTACCGGATCTATGTCGGCACCTATCCCAACGATCCCGCGACGATCGCGGCCGTGGCGGACGTGGCGCTGGCGGACGCCCGGGTGCGGCTGGTGATCGGCGCGGCCCCCGGCCCTTCGACCAAGGCGGACTGCCTCAACACGCTGTGGCGCGCGCTGCTGCGCGACGAAGCGGCGGAAGGCTTCGTCGCCAGCGCCGTGGCGCTGCACGATGCCGAGGACGTGGTGCATCCGCTCGAGCTGCGCGTCTTTGCGCACGGCCTGATCGATCATGCCGCGGTCCAGCTGCCGGTGCTGCCGCTCGCGCACCGGCATTCGCGCTTCTTCGCCGGCCATTATCTCGACGAGTTCGCCGAAGCCCATGGCCGGGCGCTGGTGGTGCGCCAGACAGTGGGCGCGGGCCTGCCCTTTGCGGGGGTCGGCTGCGCGATCCGGCGGGAGGCGCTGGCGCGGCTGGCGGCGATGCGAGGCGGCGCGCCCTTCGATGCCGACAGCCTGGTCGAGGACTATGAGCTGGGCCTCACCCTGGCGACGATGGGCATGCCGGCGCGGCTGATGCGCATCGCCGAAGCGCCGGGCGGGCCGCCGGTGGCGGTGCGTGCCTATTTCCCGGACAGGATCGACGCCGCCGTGCGGCAGAAGGCGCGCTGGATGATCGGCATCGCGCTCGCCGGCTGGGACCGGACCGGCTGGGGCGGATGGCGGCGGATCGGGGACAATTGGATGCGGATGCGCGACCGGCGCGCGACGCTGGAGATCCCGGTGCTCGCCCTGGCCTATCTCTCGATCCTCGCCTGGGCACTCTCCCTCGGCGCACATCTGCTGGCGGGCACCGACCCGGCGATGCCGCCGGCGCTGATGCGCGGGCTGCTCCTGGCCACTTTCGGGCTGCTCGTCTGGCGGCTCGCGGTGCGTGCGGCGTTCGTCGGCCATGCCTATGGCTGGCGGGAGGCGCTGTGGTCCGTGCCTCGCATATTCTCGAGCAACGCCGTCGCGCTGCTGGCCGCGCGGCGCGCGCTGTTCGTCTATGTCGCCATGCTCCGGGGGATGCCCCCGCGCTGGGACAAGACCGCGCATCGTTTCCCCGATCTCCGGCCGGCCGGCGCCTGATGCGCGGGCGCGGCCGGCCGCTCCGTTTCCTCGCGATGGTGACTATCGCCTGGATCGGCGTGCGCGTGGCGCTGCTCTGGCCCCGGGCCGGATCGCTCCCCGCCGCGATCGAAGCGGCGCTGCCGCGCGCCCGCGCCGTGCCGCACCCCGTGCCATCGGCCGGCATGCCGCTACGAGCGCCGGTGCCGATACCGCGAAGACCCATGCCGCCGCAAAGGATGCGATCGCCGCCGCCCGCCTATCGGGTGCCGCTGGGCGAGGAGCATCCCAGCGTGCAGCTCGCGCTGATGGCGCTCGCCCAATATGGCGCGGTTTCCCTGCCGTCCCTCCTCCCGCAGCCGGCGCGGGAAGCGCCGGCGCTCGCGAGCGCGCCCGAACGGCTCGACCCCCTGCCCGATCGCTGGTCGCTGAGCATGTGGATGGTCGCCCGCGGCGAAGGGAATATGGGTGCCGCGCCCGGGGGGCAGATCGGCGGAGGACAGGCAGGCGCGCGCGCGGCATGGCTGGTCTCGCCGCGCAGCCGCATCGCCGCCTATGGCCGATTCACCGCGCCGCTCCGAGGCAGGGACCGCGAGGCGGCGCTGGGATTGGAATGGCAGCCGACCCGGGCACCCATCCGCCTGGTCGTCGAGCGCCGCTTCGGGCTCGACCGCAATCCCGGCGGCACCGGGCTGGGAACGATCGCGGGAATCGATGCGGAATGGCGCGGCTTCCGGCTCGAAGCCTATGGCCAGGCCGGCGCGGTGCTGCGCCGGCGCGCCGACCCCTATGCCGATGGCGCGGTGCGCGGCACCCGCATGATCGGTGCCAACGGGCCGGTGCGCTTCGCCCTCGGCGCAGGCGCCTGGGGCGCGGCGCAGCGCGACGCACAGCGGCTCGATATCGGTCCCTCGGCCACGCTTGCCGTGCGCAACCTGCGCCTCGCGCTCGACTGGCGCCAGCGCGTGGCGGGCGGGGCGCGGCCCGGCTCGGGCCCGGCGCTCACGCTGGGTGCCGATTTCTGACGGCTGCCCCGTGCGGGGCGCCGGTCACTTGCCCTGTGCGCGCCAGCGGCGGATCGTGCGCTCGAGGATCTGTTCCTCGCCGCCGGTGTCGCGCCACAGCTCGGAGAAGAGCGGATCGTCCGATGCCGGCCGCTTGGCATCCTCGAGCGAATCGAAGAGCAGGCGGATCGGCGTCGCCACGCCTTCGCCCACTGCAATGCACTCGCGGTTCCGCAGCGCGGGGATCGAATCGAGGAAGCCACGCGCGCCTTCGGGCATCGCCGCCCTGACAAAGGCCTGGTCGCGTTCGTTGTTGAGGCGCATCGAGAGGATCGTGCCGCATTGCGAGAGCACGCCTTCCGCCAGATCGGAGGGGCGCTGGGTGATCAGGCCCAGCGACACGCCATATTTGCGGCCTTCCTTGGCGATCCGGCTGAGGATCCGGCCGACCGAGGAGCCATCGGCATTGCGCTCGTTCGGGACGTAGCGATGCGCCTCCTCGCAGACGAGCAGGATCGGCCGCTTGCTCTCCCCGCGCGACCAGATCGCGAAGTCGAACACCATGCGGCTGAGCACCGCGACCACCACCGAAGTGATTTCCGAAGGCACGCCCGACACGTCGATGATCGAGATCGGCTTGCCGTCGCCCGGCAGGCGGAAGACCCGCGCGAGGAAGCTCGCCATCGTGTCCGCCACCAGCATGCCCGAGAACATGAAGGCGTAGCGCGGATCGCCCTTGATCTCGTCGATCTTGGAGCGGATGCGCAGATACGGCGCCGTGTCGGTCGCCTTGTCCATCTTGCCCATTTCGAGCTGCAGGATCTGGGTGAGATCCGACAGGAGATAGGGGATCGGCGCATCGACGGTGAGCTTGCCGATCTCCGCCGCCAGCCGGTTCTTCTGCTTGGCGGCGAGCACGCATTTGGCGAGGATGTCCGCATCCACCTGCCGGTCCGAGCCCGAGGTGGTGAGGAACACTTCGCAATGCTCCTCGAAATTCATCAGCCAGTACGGCATCTGCAGGTTGCCGACGTCGTACAGCGCGCCCGTGGTCTTGAAGGCGCTGGCATATTCGCCGTGCGGATCGATCATCACCACATGGCTTTGCGGCGCCATCTCGCAGATGCGATGCAGGATCAGCGCCGTCGCGGTCGACTTGCCGGTGCCGGTCGAGCCGAGCAGCGCGAAATGCTTGCCGAGCATCGAATCGACGTACAGGGCCGCGCGGATGTCGCGCGTCGGATAGACCGTGCCGATCTCGACATGGGCGCGATCCTCGGCGGCGTAGATCTGCTTCAGGTCCGCGGTCGACACCGGGAAGACCGGCGCGCCCGGTGTCGGATAGCGCGTCACGCCGCGGCGGAACTTGTAGAGCTTGCCCGTCAGCCGCTCCTCGTCGCCCTCGCCGAGAAAGTCGATATAGGCGGCGATATGCTCGCCCTGGAGCTTGAGCGAGCGGACATTGGCGATCAGCCAGGTCGCGCCGACGCGCACCTTCACCTGGCTGCCGACCTGGCCGGCATTGGCGATGGTGGGATCGGGATTGCCGCCGAGCGCGTGCAGCGCCTCCGGATCGAGCAGCACCTGGCTCGACGAGCCGGCAATCTCCAGCACCGCGCCGATCGGCTCGACCGGCGCGTGCGAGGGCAAGCCCCCGGAAGTCGGAACCGGCGCCGCGCCTTCGAACCCGCGCGCGCCAAATTGGCCGTCCATCGGCTACTCCCCGTTAACGTTCCCAAATATGCGCGCGGGGAAGTAAAGATTGGGTGAGTTTCGAAGCTTTCAGAAGCGTTTCCACACCGCGCCCGCGCCCCAGCCGAAGAGAATGGAGAGCGCGACCGCCACGATGCCGTAGAGTATCGAATAATGCTCCGCCGAATGCGCGACGAAACGTTCGAAGCCCGATTTGCGGATCTCGATGCCCCGAACGGCGGCAGCGAGGACGCGGCCATCGCGGATCAGGAAGGTCTCGGCAGTGAACTTGCCGACCGGCACGCGCGCCGGAATGGCCAGCCGGGCGCGATAGAGCACGCCGTCGGCGATCTCCACCGCGCCGGGCGCCTGATAATAGAGCCCGGCCCGCGTGCGCAGGTCCTCGAGCCCCTTGTCGAAACGACCCTGCACCTCGGGCGCCGCGCCGGATGCGGGCGAGAGCTGCAGGCTCTCGACGCCCAGTTCGTAGATGGCGCGGGTGCGCTCGTCGACGATCTTCTCGATCGGTTTGGACGAAGCGATGGCGTAGAAGCTGGGCGCCGAGCGATAGCGCATCCGCTGGGCGTTGATCCAGATGCCCGCCACCTGCTCCTTCTCGCGCACCTGCACCGATTGGGTGGGACCCTTCACCACCACCACGATGTCGGCGGGCTTCTCGCCCTGTTCGGGCGCGCGGCCGCCGGGATAGAGGATCGCGCCGAACAGCAGCAGCTCGGCGCCGGTGAAGGAATAGGCGATCTCGATGTCGCGCTGCGAAACGTCGGGGACGAGCACGGGCTTGGCCTGCCCCATCAGAAGCGGCGCCAGGAGCAGGAGCAGCGCCCTTCTCACAGCAGCTCCACCGAATAGATCTCGTCGGGCTGCCAGGCGAGGCCGAGCAGCATGCGCACCGCGACGAGCAGCACGATCACCGCCAGGATGAGGCGCAGATATTCGGGCTTGACCTGCATCGCGAAGCGCGCGCCCATCTGCGCGCCGATCACCGAGCCGAGCAGGAGCAGGGCGGCGAGGACGATGTCGACCGCCTTGGTGGTGGTGGCGTGGACCATGGTCGCGGCGGCGGTGACGAACAGGATCTGGAACAGCGAGGTGCCGACCACGACCTGCGTGCCCATGCCGAGCAGGTAGAGCATCGCCGGCACCAGGATGAAGCCGCCGCCGACGCCGAGCAGCACGGTGAGGATGCCGGTGAAGAAGCCGAGCAGCAACGGCGCGAGCGGGGAGATGTAGAGGCCGGACGCGTAGAAGCGCCAGCGCAAGGGCAGCATTGCGACGAGCGGATGGTGGCGGCGCTTGCGCGGGAGAGGCGGGCGGGCGCCGCGAGTCACGCGGATCGCCTGCACCGATTCGTGCAGCATCAGCCCGCCGATCGAGCCGAGCATCAGCACATAGAGCATGCCGATCACCACATCGATCTGGCCGCTCTTCTGCAGCAGCGTGAACAATGCCGCCCCGGCGATGCTGCCGATCACGCCGCCCACCACCAGCACCACGCCCATATGGACGTCCACGCCGCCGCGGCGGAAATGCGCGAGCACGCCCGAGACGCTGGCGCCGGTCACCTGGCTCGCCGCGGATGCGGCGGCAACGGTCGGCGGGATGCCGTAGAAGATCAGCAGCGGCGTGGTAAGGAACCCGCCGCCCACGCCGAACATGCCCGAGAGCAGGCCCACGCCGAACCCGAGCGCGACGATGACGAGCGCATTGACCGACAGGTTGGCGATCGGGAGGTAGAGGTCCATCTTGCCCGCAGCGATACCGCGTTTGCCCGGCAGTGCAAAAGCCTGTCTGGCCTCACCTTGCAGATACGACCCGATGCGCCGCCGCGCCGATCGGGGCGCCCGGCTCGATGCCGGCCAGATCGGCAAGCATCGTTGCGGGCGCCATCCTGCGCCATCGGATCGTCGAGCGCGCGGGCAGATGCCTCGTTCTTGCCGCGGAGCGGGCGATGACGCGCCATTGCCGCGGGGCCGGCAGGCAGTGCTCGCGCCCTTCCGGTCCGGGAGCGGCGATGCCCCCATCCGGTGCGTTCGTCATGCCCCGATGAGATGCAGCGTCGAGACCGCCATCGCGTTCCACACGCTATGTGCGCCCATCGTCACCGCGAACGCCTGACGGAAACCATGCGCCGGGCGGATCCGCATGTAGAGATGGGCCAATATGGCAAACGCCATTCCCGTGGCAATGGACGGGACGTTCGCGCCATGCGCGAGCCATCCGGCGGCAAAGGCAAGCATGAGCGCCAGCCAACGCCACGGGCCGCGCCATCTGCCCAACAGAGCCCATAGCAGAGAGAATAATATGGTCTCCAGGAAGGGAGACAGGAATATATCCACCAGCACCGATGCCGGAGTCATTTCCGCGGGCCGGTGCTCGACACCCCCAATCTCGCCGGAAAGCGCCGCCCACGCAAAGACGAAGGATGCGACGACAAGATAGATGCCGATGCCATAGGCGAGCGCGAGACGGGTCGCGCGCCCGAATTTCATTGGCGTCAATGCGATTTGGGGCGAACCTTCCTGCGAAGCGCCACGAATAGAAGACATGCACCAACCGACGCCATGAACGCAGGAAATCCGCGTATGCCGGCGAAGATATCCAGCACCGCGAAACATGCAACGGATATCAGAATGAAATAGAATATCTCATATTTGATCTTCATGCGATCCTCGATCGACAGGCTGGCGACACGAGGTCGCCAGCCGAGAAGATATCAGTGAAATCCGAGATTGGGTGGCGGCGGGCCGCCATTTTCCGCCACATGCTTTACCGCGTCATACACGGCCTTCCCGAGGAAGGATCCGATGAAAGCACGCGCGATCGTGCTCAGGCCTCCATTGACGAGGGCGATCTGATCGTCGTTCAGATCGATGATACCAACATCGCCGGAGAGTGAATGAGCGAAATTATCTGACACCATTTCGGCTCCATCTTTCAAACAGTACGACGGCACATTCCGAAGTTACTGAAATTTCATTTCATCATCAAATATAGATTCGGTCAATCGTTGACTCCGATCGGCATATTCGCCAGCATCATTACGAATCATGGCCGTATGGAGGAACTATGCAGTATTCTTATTTGAGTAATACTTCTGTCATGATCGAGTTGAACGCCGACGAGATCGATCAAGTCGATGGCGGCCTCTATCGCATCGCCGGGTCGGTGCTCGGCGGGCTGGTCTATGAGCTGGTGAAGCGCGTGGCGGAAAATGGTGGTCCGCCGCCACCCAATCTCGGCTTTCACTGATCGAAACACAGACCGCGGATGCGGGGCGGGCTTGCACGTCGGCGTCTGCGCGACACCCCTCTTCCCCGGGCCTCTTCCCCAGGCCGGATGGCGGGGAAGAGGGGCCCCCTCACGGCGGCACAGGCTGACCGGCCGTTCCCTTTGAGCAGAGGAAGGTGAAGCGGATTATTCCGCCGCCACCGCCTCCGCCGCATCGTCATTGAGCGGCTGGGGCAGGCGCGACAGCATTTCCCTGGGCACCACCTGCCAGAAGGCACCGATCGCGCGGTCCCAGTCCTCGAGCAGGCCGGCTGCCCATTTGCTGTCGGTCGCGGCGACATGCGCCTCGACCAGCGCGCGCAGCCGGGCTTCCCAATGCGCCGAGGCCAGACGCTGCCAGACGATGCTCTCCGGGTTGGCGCGCTGCGCGAAGCTGTCGTCCGCGTCATAGACGAAGGCCATGCCACCCGTCATGCCCGCGCCGAAATTCATGCCGACCTCGCCGAGCAGCACCGCGATGCCGCCGGTCATGTATTCGCAGCCATTCGCGCCGCAGCCTTCGACCACCACTTCGGCGCCCGAATTGCGCACCGCGAAGCGCTCGCCCGCCTGGCCGGCGGCGAACAGCCGGCCCGAAGTGGCGCCATAGAGCACGGTGTTGCCGAGGATCGTGTTCTTCCACGATTCGATCGGCGAGCTGACCAGCGGCCGCACCACGATCGTCCCGCCCGACAGGCCCTTGCCGACATAGTCGTTGCTGTCGCCGAACACTTCGAGCGTCACGCCCTTGCACAGGAACGCGCCGAGCGACTGGCCGGCCGAACCGCGCAGGCGGACATGGACATGCCCGTCGGCGAGCGCCGACATGCCGAAGCGGCGCGTGATCTCGGACGAGAGCCGCGTACCCACCGCGCGGTGCGTGTTCCGCACATTGTAGGTGAGCTGCATCTTCTCGCGCCGCGCGAAGACCGGGGCGGCATCCTTGATCATCTGCGCATCGAGGCTGTCGGGCACTTCGTTGCGGAAGGTCGACAGGCTGAAGCGGCGCTCGGCATCGTCGGCATCGACCTTGGCGAGTATCGGGTTCAGGTCGAGATCGTCGAGATGCTCGGCGCCGCGGCTGACCTGGCGGAGCAGCTCGGTGCGGCCGATCACTTCGTCCAGGCTCTTGAACCCCAGCCGCGCCAGGATCTCGCGGACCTCCTCGGCGATGAAGGTCATCAGGTTGATGACCTTTTCCGGCGTGCCGACGAATTTCTGGCGCAGCTTCTCGTCCTGGGTACAGACGCCGACCGGGCAGGTGTTCGAATGGCACTGGCGCACCATGATGCACCCCATGGCGACCAGCGACAGCGTGCCGATGCCGAACTCCTCGGCGCCAAGGATCGCGGCGATGACGATGTCGCGCCCGGTCTTGAGCCCGCCATCGGTACGCAGCTTCACCCGGCCGCGCAGGCCGTTGAGCGTGAGCGTCTGGTTCACTTCGGTCAGGCCCATTTCCCAGGGCGTGCCGGCATATTTCACCGAAGTCTGGGGCGAGGCGCCGGTGCCGCCGACATGGCCGGCGACGAGGATGACGTCGGCATGCGCCTTGGCCACGCCCGCCGCCACCGTGCCGATGCCCGCCGAGCTGACCAGCTTCACGCACACCCGGGCGCGCGGGTTGATCATCTTCAAGTCGTAGATGAGCTGCGCCAGGTCCTCGATCGAATAGATGTCATGGTGCGGCGGCGGCGAGATCAAAGTCACGCCCGGCGTCGCGTGGCGCAGCCTGGCGATGAACTCGGTGACCTTGAAACCGGGCAGCTGGCCGCCCTCGCCGGGCTTGGCGCCCTGGGCGACCTTGATCTCGATCTCGTCGCAGGCGTTCAGATATTCGGCGGTGACGCCGAAACGGCCCGAGGCGATCTGCTTGATCGTGGAATTGGCATTGTCGCCATTCTCGTACGGCGTGTAGCGGTTCTTGTCCTCGCCGCCTTCGCCCGACACCGCCTTGGCGCCGATGCGGTTCATCGCGATCGCCAGCGTCTCGTGCGCCTCCGGGCTGAGCGCGCCGAGCGACATGCCCGGCGTGACGAAGCGCTTGCGGATCTCGGTGATCGCCTCGACCTGGTCGATCTGGATGCCTTCGTTCGGGAAATTGAACTCGAGCAGGTCGCGCAGATAGACCGGCGGCAAGTCGCGCACGCCGCGCGAGAAGGCGAGATAGGACGAATAGCTGTCGGTCGAGACCGCCGTCTGCAGCAGGTGCATGAGCTGGGCCGAATAGGCATGCGTCTCGCCGCCATGGCGCTGGCGATAGAAGCCGCCGATCGGCAGTGTCGCGACGCCGCGATCATAGCCCGCCTGGTGACGAAGCATCGCCGAGAGATGGAGCGAGGCATAGCCCTCGCCCGAGATCTTGGCGGGCATGCCGGGGAACAGGTCGTTTACCAGCGCCCGGCTGAGGCCCACCGCCTCGAAATTATAGCCGCCGCGATAGGAGGAGATCACTGCGATCCCCATCTTCGACATGATCTTGAGCAGGCCCTCGTCGATCGCCTTGCGGTGGCGCTTGAGGCATTCCTCCAGCGCGATGTCGCCGAACAGGCCGCGCGCATGGCGATCGGCGATCGAGGCTTCGGTGAGATAGGCGTTCACCGTGGTCGCGCCGACGCCGATCAGCACCGCGTAATAATGGGTGTCGAGGCATTCCGAGCTGCGGACGTTGACCGAGGCGTAGGAACGCAGGCCCCGGCGGACCAGGTGCGTGTGCACCGCCGCCGCCGCCAGCACGCCGGCGATGGCGACGCGGCTCTCCGAAACATGCTCGTCCGTCAGGAACAGCTCGGTACAGCCGGCGCGGACCGCCTGCTCGGCCTCGTAGCGGATGCGGCGGATCGCCTCGCGCAGGTCGTCCGGATCGTCGCCGACCGGGAAGGTGCAGTCGATCTCGGCGCACTGGTCGCCGAAATGCTCGCGCAGCCGATCCCAATCGCCATTGGTGAGTACCGGGCTGTCGAGCACCAGCACCTTCGAGCCGCCGCCCTCGGTGTCGAGGATGTTGGCAAGGTTGCCGAAGCGCGTCTTGAGCGTCATCACCTGCCGTTCGCGCAGGGAGTCGATCGGCGGATTGGTGACCTGGCTGAAATTCTGGCGGAAGAACTGGCTGATCAGGCGCGGCTTGTCCGAGATGACGGCAAGCGGCGTGTCGTCGCCCATCGAGCCGATCGCTTCCTTGGCGGTCTCGACCATCGGGGCGAGGATCAGCTCCATGTCCTCGAGCGTCTGCCCGGCCGCGACCTGCCGACGGGTCAGCTCGGCCCGATCGAAGCGCAGCGGCGCGGCATCGGGCTCGGGCAGGTCGGCCACGGTGATGAACTCGCCGATCATGGCGGCATAGTCATGCTCGCCGGCGATCCTGTCCTTGATCTCGCGGTCGCAGAGCAGGACGCCCTGGTCGAGGTCGACCGCGATCATCTGGCCCGGGCCCATCCGGCCCTTGGCGATCACGGTCGATTCGGGGATCTGGACCATGCCGGTCTCGGAGCCGACGATCAGCAGGCCGTCCGAAGTCTGGGTGTAGCGCAGCGGGCGCAGCGCGTTGCGGTCGACGCCCGCCACCGCCCAGCGCCCGTCGGTCATCGCCAGCGCGGCGGGGCCGTCCCACGGCTCCATCACCGAGGCGAGATATTTGTACATCTCGAGATGCTTCCCGGGCGTATGCTCGTCCCATGCCTCGGGCACCAGCATCAGCTTGGCGGTGGGGGCGTCGCGGCCCGAGCGGCAGATCGCCTCGAACACCGCGTCGAGCGCGGCGGTGTCCGACGCGCCGGCCGGGATCACCGGCTTGATGTCCTCCGAACGCTCGCCAAAGGCGATGCTCGCCATCTTGATCTCGTGGCTGAGCATCCAGTTCTTGTTGCCGCGGATCGTGTTGATCTCGCCATTGTGCGCCAGGCAGCGAAAGGGCTGGGCCAGCCACCATTGCGGGAAGGTATTGGTGGAGTAACGCTGGTGGAAGATCGCCACGCGGCTGGTGAAACGCTCGTCGCGCAGATCCGGATAGAAGTCCGACAGGCTCTCGGCGAGGAACAGGCCCTTGTAGATGATCGAGCGCGTCGAGAGCGAGCAGATGTAGAAGCCGCTGATCTGCGCGGCGATCACCCGCTTCTCGATCCGGCGGCGGACGAGATAGAGTTCCTTCTCGAACTCGGCGGCGTCCATCGCGCCGGGGAGCGGCCCCGCGATCATGATCTGCTCGATCTCGGGGCGCGTCGCCTGCGCCTTCATGCCGATGACCGAGACGTCGACCGGCACCTGGCGCCAGCCATAGATGGTGTAGCCCGCCTCGATGATCTCGCTCTCGACGATCGTGCGGCAGGCCTCCTGCGCGCCCAGGTCGGTGCGCGGCAGGAAGACCATGCCCACCGCCAGCCGGTTCGGCAGCACGCGGTGGCCGCCCGCGGCGATCGCGTCGTCGAAGAAGCGGACGGGCAGGTCGACATGGATGCCGGCGCCGTCGCCGGTCTTGCCGTCGGCATCCACCGCGCCGCGGTGCCACACCGCCTTCAGCGCATCGATCGCCGACTGGACGACGCGGCGCGAGGGCTGGCCGTCGGTCGCGGCGACCAGGCCGACGCCACAGGCGTCTCCCTCGAACTCGGGACGGTACATGCCCTCGCGGGCGAGCCGTTCGCGTTCGTCCAGCTTCATCTCAACTACTCCGTGCCGGTCGACGAAGACGCATGGTCTTCGAGCGTTTCGGGATCGACGCCGAACAGTTCGGCGAGCTTCTTGCGTTCTGCGGGCGACAGGTCGCCCTTGGTGCGCACCGCCGGCAGGTCGGCAGTCGCAGCCTGCGCCTTCCGGACCAGGCCGGGCATCGCGTCCGTCAATTCGGGCATGATCGCGTTCATCGCCTCCATCATGTCCGGCCCCATGGCGATGAGGAGCGCGCGCGACGCATAATGGGCGCCCGCCGGCGTGGCGAAATAGCGATCGAGATCCTCGAGCTCGGCACCGCTGAACTCGCGGGCATAGGCCCTGGCCAATGCGACCCGCGCCTTCGGTTCGACCCTGGTCATGATGTCGCCCATGCCGGCGGTGATGACCTGCATCGTGCGGCGCTGGCGCTCCCGCCAGGCCGGATCGTAGATCTCCATGATCTCGCGCATCTTGACGGCACCCAGCGCCTGGGCCTGCGCCTCGGTGACTCCGCCCATCTGCGCCAGCTTGGCGACCGGCATCTCGCCCACCTGGCCGACGATCTTGTCCATCATCGCGTTGAAGCTCTTGTCGAACAGCTGCTTGTAGATGCCGGCCGGCAGCAGCTTGGCGACGAGACGATCGGCCACGGCCAGGCGAGCGGGATCGACCGGACCGAGCGCCGGCGCGGCTGGCGCGGGTTGCGGCACCGTCTGCGCCTGCACGGCGCCGCTGCCGGCGAACAGCAGGAAGGCGGCAAGGAAGGACGGGCGCATCACTTGCCGCCCTTCCTTGCGCGATAGTCCGCCGCCAGCTTGTCCTCCAGCGCCTTCAGCTTCGGGAGATTGGCCGCGATCAGCCTGTCCGCCCAGGCCTGGCTCGCCGCCGAGATCCTGGGATTGACCGTGCCCATCTTCTGCGACGCCGTGCTGCCGGCGAACGCCATCAGCGCGGGATAATCCTCCGCGGTCATCTTTGCCATCACCGCGGCGATCGCCGCCTGCTGCATCTCCTGCGGAGACTGGCCCGGCGCGCTGCCCATCCTCTCATAGGCTTCGGCGCGCACCTTCTGGCCGGTGGGGCTGCCGAAAAAGGCGAGCATGTCGGTCACCTCGGCGGGGGTCAGCGCGGTCCTGAGGATGCCCTCGATCTCCGCGCGCAGCGAGGGGAGCGCGGCGACCAGCGCCGACGCGAACTGCGCGCGCAGCTGGCCGCCCACCGCCTGGCGCATCGCGGGATCGGCGGCATAGGCTGCCTTGCGCTCGGGATTGGCGGCGATCTGCCGATCCATGCCGGTGTCGAAGGCCTTGCCGGCCAGCCGGGTGACCGCCTCGTCCGGCGCCAGCAATGCGACGAGCCTCTGGACATCGGTGTCGGCGACCGGCGCAGCAACCGGCGCGGCGGCGAACGCCGAAGCCGGGGTCGGTGCGGCGGCGCCCAGGGCAAGGGCCAGGAGGAAGGGCTTCATGGGCATCGACAACCTTATCAAGCAGCCCGTGCCGCATCGGCGCGGGCGCGCATCCAGGCATGCATGTGCGCCGCCACGTCGCGGCCGTCGCGAATCGCCCAGACGACCAGACTCGCGCCACGGACAATATCGCCGGCCGCGAAAACGCCGTCGAGGCTGGTCATCATCGTGCGCCCGTCCGTGCGCAGCGTGCCCCAGCGCGTGACGCCCAGCCCCTCGGCACCGAACAGGCGCGGCAGGTCCTCGGGCTCGAAGCCCAGCGCCTTGATCACCAGATCCGCCTGGAGCTGGAAGGCACCGCCCGGATCGAGTTCGGGCGCGCGACGGCCCGAGGCGTCGGGCGCACCCAGCCGCATGCGCGTGGCCCGCACGCCGCTGACCCGGTCGCCACCGTCAAAGGCTTCGGGAGCCGAGAGCCAGACGAACTCGACGCCCTCCTCCTCGGCATTGGCGGTCTCGCGCTGCGAGCCGGGCATGTTCGCCCGGTCGCGGCGATAAAGGCACTTCACCGAGGCCGCGCCCTGGCGAACGGCAGTGCGGACGCAGTCCATCGCGGTGTCGCCGCCGCCGATCACCACGACATGCTTGCCGTTCGCATCGAGGCTGCCGTCGTCAAAGGCCGGGACCGCATCGCCGAAGCCCTTGCGGTTTGAAGCCGTGAGATAGTCGAGCGCCTCGACGATTCCCGTCGCGCCGATGCCCGGCGCCTGGATGCCGCGCGCCTTGTAGACGCCGGTGGCGATCAGCAGCGCATCATGCCGCTTGCGCAGATCGTCGAGGCTCGCTTCCCGGCCGACCGCGAAGCCCAGGTGAAAGACGATCCCGCCCTGTTCGAGCCGCTCGATCCGGCGCATGACGATCTGCTTCTCGAGCTTGAAGCCCGGAATGCCGTAGGTGAGCAGTCCGCCGGCGCGATCGTGCCGGTCATAGACATGCACCTCATAGCCATATTCGCGCAGATACTCGGCCGCCGCCAGGCCCGCCGGCCCCGCGCCGACGATGCCGACCGACTGGCCGCGCGCCGGGCCCACCGCCACCGGCTCGACCCAGCCCTCTTCCCAGGCGGTGTCGGTGATGAACTTCTCGACCGAGCCGATGGTGACCGCACCATGGCCGGAGAATTCGATGACGCAATTGCCCTCGCACAGCCGGTCCTGGGGGCAGATGCGGCCGCAGATCTCCGGCATGGTCGAAGTGCTGTTCGACAGCGCATAGGCTTCGCGCAGGCGCCCCTCCGCCGTGAGGCGCAGCCAGTCCGGGATGTGATTGTGCAGCGGGCAATGCACCGAGCAATAGGGCACGCCGCATTGCGAGCAGCGGCTGGCCTGTTCCTCGGCCGTGGGCACCGCGTAGCGATCCGCGATCTCGCGGAAATCCTCCGCGCGCAGTTCCGCCCCGCGCTTGCTTGGATAAGCCTGCGCCGTTCCAACGAATTTGAGCATCGTTTCCGCCATGCGGCCGCGCTAACGCCGCAAGCGAGTCGATAAAAGTCAGCAAAGCTGACCTATATTAGGTTTTTCTGCGTCGCCGGCCTGAATTTGAAATATTCTTACGCCATTTTAGGGCCGGTACGGACCTTACCGCATCGAGAGCCAGACGATCGCCCCGATGCCGGCGATGATGCGGTACCAGGCAAAGGGCGCGAAACCATGTTTCGAGACGATGCCGACGAACCATTTGATGACGACGATCGCGACGACGAAGGCAGTGACGAAGCCGATGCCGATCTCGTCCCATCCCACGCGGGCCGAGGCGATCGCGTCGTGATTCTTGAGCAGCTCGAGCGTGGTGGCGCCCAGCATCGTGGGGATGGCGAGGAAGAAGCTGAACTCGGCGGCGGTGCGCCGCTCCACGCCCAGGCTGAGCGCGCCCATGATCGTCGCCCCCGAACGGCTTACGCCCGGGATCATCGCGATGCACTGGATGAAACCGATGCCGATCACCCGGACCAACGGGATCTCGGCGATGCCATGGATCGTCGCGGACTTCACCAGCCGCTCGATCACCAGGATCGCGATGCCGCCGATCACCAGTGCCCAGGCGACCACCATCGGCTCGCCGAGCAGCACCTCGATCTTCGAATGGAGCGCGAGGCCGATCACCGCGGCGGGGATGAAGGCGACGAGCAGGTTGCGGGTGAAGCGCCACGAGACCGGGTTCATCCGGAGGAGGCCGGAGGCCACCGCCCAGAAGGTCCGCCAGTAGAGCACCACTACCGCCAGGATGGCGCCGAGCTGGATGACGACATTGAACATCGCCCAGGTGGCGGCGTCATAGCCGAGCAGCTCGGACGCGAGGATCAGATGGCCGGTCGAGGAGACCGGCAGGAATTCGGTGATCCCCTCGACAATGCCGAGGAGGATCGCAACCAGGGTTTCGCTCATGCTTGGCTATGCTCCGATGCGCCGGCGGCGCGAGAAGATGTTCAGGCGGCCAGCCTGGCGAAGCGGCCGTTGCGGCGATAGCGGACGAGCCAAGTCGAGGCGACGCTGGCGAGCGGCGTCGGCACGATGCCGAGCGCCGCGAGCCCCGGCGCATCGCCCGCGACATTGTCCGCCTGGAGCATGCGCCACTGGTCGCGCGTGATCGGCGTGCCGGGCAACATGGCGATCAGCGCGCCGAGCGGATCGGGCAGTTCGGCAAAGGCCGGCTTGTGGCCGGTCGCGCCGGCGAGCCAGTGGAGGAGTTCGGCCATGGTCAGCGTGTCGGGCCCGCCCAGCGCATAGGCCTGGCCCGCGGACTGCTCCGGCGCGGCGAGCACCGCCGCCACCGCCCGGGCGACGTCGACGACATAGACCGGCTGGAAACGCACGCCGGCGCGCAGCACCGGCACCACCGGCCCCATGCCGAGCATCGCAGCGAACCGGTTGGTGAACTGGTCCTCGCGCCCGAAGACAAAGGAAGGACGCAGGATCACGGCTTCCGGAAAGGCCTGCCGCACCGCGGCCTCGCCCGCCGCCTTGGAACGGCCATAGGCGGAAGCCGAATCCCCCTCGGCGCCAAGCGCGGAGAAATGGACGAGCGATGCGACACCGGCCGCCCTGGCCGCAGTGGCGACGGTGCGCGCGCCGGCAGTGTTGACGCCGTCGAAATCGCCCTTGAGCACGCCCGCCAGGTTCACCACCGCATCGGCGCCGGCGACCGCGGCGGCGATCGTTTCGGGCCGAGTCACGTCGGCGGCGACGAACTGGGTCTGGCCCAGGCCGCCCAGCGGCTTGAGGAACCAGGCATCGCGCGGCCGGCGCTGGGCGATTCGCAGGCGCGCGCCCGCGGCGAGCAGTTCCTGCGCCACATAGCGGCCGACGAATCCGCCGCCGCCGATCAGCACTATGAGTTTGTCCTTCATGCCCTTGGTCCTGGAACTGAAACCTGCCTGCCGGCCGAGCCTCACCCCATGCCGCGCGGCGGACGGAGAGGCAAGCGCCGGATGGCACCGGGCAGGACGGACCGGATCAGCCGATCGTCATCAGGCTGGCATTGCCCCCCGCCGCGGTGGTGTTGATCGAGATCGATACTTCCTCGAGCAGCAGCTCGATCGGATAGCCGGATTCGCCCGTTGCCAGCAGCGGGACGATCGGTCCGTCCATCGCCGCCAGTTCCCGGGCCACCGCCACGACGTCCCCTTCGACCAGTGCCGCGGCGAGGGGCTCCGCCGCATCCGGCACGAAGGCCGCGGCGACCCGGGGCGGCAGGCCATGGGGCAACGCCATCCCGTCGAGCCTGCCCTTGTTGCCCGTCGCCAGCACCGCGGCCATCTGGTCATACAGGCCGGCCACCGTCACGGGGCGCATCAGGATGCGGCCGCGCGGATGGAGCGCATAGAGGTTGCGCTCGCCCACCGGCCCCGGCAGCTCGCGCTCGAAGCCGAGTGCCGAGGCCGCGCCATAGCGCCGCGCCGCATCGGCAGCCCGCACTTCGCCCTGGGCATCGAGCCAGGCGGCGAATTCGCCCAGCGGCGTCCCGGCCGATCCCATGGGCGCGATCGCAACCGGCGCCGCGCCCACCAGCCGGCCGAGATAGAGCGGCCCGCCCGCCTTGGGGCCGGTGCCCGAAAGCCCCCGCCCGCCAAAGGGCTGCACCCCGACGATCGCGCCGATCACGTTGCGGTTCACATAGAGATTGCCCGCCTTCACCCGCGCGGTCACTTCGGCGACCGTCTCGTCGAGCCGGGTGTGCAGGCCGAAGGTGAGGCCATAGCCGGTGGCGTTGATCGCATCGATCAGCGCCGGCAGGTCGTCGCGGCGATAGCGCAGCACGTGGAGCACCGGGCCGAACACCTCGCGCTCGACATCGGCGATCGCATCGATCTCGATGATGGTCGGCGGCACGAAGGTGCCGTGCCCGGTCGCGGCCGGCAGGTCCTGCTGCTCGATGCGGTGGCCCCGCGCGCGCATCGTCGCGACATGGCGCTCGATAGTGTCGCGCGCCTCGGCGGTGATCACCGGGCCGGTATCGACGTTGAGCGCGTCGGTGCGGCCGATGCGCAATTCCCTGAGCGCGCCCTTGAGCATCGTCAGCGTGCGATCGGCAACCTCTTCCTGCAGGCACAGGATCCGGAGCGCCGAACAGCGCTGGCCCGCGCTGTCGAACGCCGAGGCGATGACGTCGGCGACGACCTGCTCGGCTAGCGCGGAGGAATCGACGATCATTGCGTTCTGGCCGCCGGTCTCCGCCACCAGCGGAATCGGCCGGCCGGCCGGGGACAGGCGCGGGGCGAGCTGGCGCTGGATCAGGCGGGCCACTTCGGTCGAGCCGGTGAACATCACGCCGGCGGTCGCGGCCGCGCCGACCAGCGCCGCGCCGATCGCGCCGTCGCCGGGAACCAGCTGGAGCGCGTCGGCGGGGACGCCCGCCGCGTGGAGCAGCGCCACTGCCTGGGCGGCGATCAGGGGAGTCTCCTCGGCCGGCTTGGCGAGCACCGGATTGCCCGCCACCAGCGCCGCCGCCACCTGGCCGGTGAAGATCGCCAGCGGGAAATTCCACGGGCTGATGCAGACGACCGGACCCAGCGGCAGCTGGGCAGCGCCGAAGGTCGCACGTGCACGCGCCGCATAATAGCGCAGGAAATCAATCGCTTCGCGTACCTCCGCAATGGCATTGGGCAGCGATTTGCCTGCTTCGCGCACGATCAGGCCGAGCAGCACCGGCATTTGCGCCTGCATCGCATCGGCGGCGCGCTCGAGCATCGCAGCGCGTTCGGCGACCGGGGTGGCGCCCCAGCCAGAGGCCGCGGCACGCGCGACCGCGGCGGCCGCCGCCTCGGGCGAGATCTCGACCACGGCGCCGACCTCGTCACGATTATCCGCGGGATTCAATATCTTGCGCCCCACTCCCTGCCCATCGGCCGGGACCGCCCGCCATGCGATCGTCGCACTATGCTGGAGCGCCTGAGTCAGCTCCGTGAGCGCAGTCTCGTCACTCAGATCGATGCCGTCCGAGTTGCGGCGGTCCGGATAGAGCGTCGCGGGAAGCGCGATCCTGTCGTGATGCGCGCCCGGATCGGGCATCGCGCGCACCGTCTCGACAGGGTCCGCGACCAGCTCCGAAACGGGAATTTCGGGATCCGCGATACGATTCACGAAGGAGGAGTTGGCGCCATTCTCCAGCAAGCGGCGCACAAGATAGGCCAGAAGCGTCTCATGCGTGCCGACCGGCGCATAGATGCGGCAGGGGCGATCCAGCTTCGCCGCGCCCACCACCTGCTCGTACAGCGGCTCGCCCATGCCGTGCAGGCACTGGAACTCATATTGGCCCAGCGCGAAGTCCGGCCCGGCGAGCCGGTAGATCGTCGCCAGCGTCTGGGCATTGTGCGTGGCGAATTGCGGAAAGACCCGCGCACCCGCCGCGAGCAGCTTCCGCGCACAGGCGATGTACGCCACATCGGTATGCGGCTTGCGGGTATAGACCGGGAAATCGCGCAGCCCGTCGACCTGGGCGCGCTTGATCTCCGCGTCCCAATAGGCGCCCTTGACCAGCCGGACCATGATCCGCCGCCCGGCCCGCCCGGCAAGGTCGACGATCCAGTCGATCACGAAGGGGCAGCGCTTGCCATAGGCCTGGACGACGAAGCCGAGCCCGTCCCAGCCGGCCAGGTCGGGATCCAGCGCCAGGCTCTCCAGCAGGTCGAGCGAGATTTCGAGCCGGTCGGCTTCCTCGGCATCGATGTTGAGTCCGATATCATAGCGCCGCGCCAGCACCGCCAGCGTCTTCACCCGGGGGAGCAGCTCGCCCATCACCCGGTCCGCCTGGGCACGGCCATAGCGCGGGTGGAGCGCCGAGAGCTTGATCGAGATGCCCGGCCCCGCATAGACGCCGCGCCCGTTCGACGCCGTGCCGATCGCATGGATGGCGTTCTCGTAATCGCGATAATAGCGCTCGGCATCCGCCCCGGTGGTCGCCGCCTCGCCGAGCATGTCATAGCTGTAGCGAAAGCCCTTGGCCTCTTCGTGGCGCGCGCGCTTCAGCGCCTCGGCGATCGTCTCGCCGGTGACGAACTGCTCGCCCATCATCCGCATCGCCAGATCGATCGCGCGGCGGATCACCGGCTCGCCGGCGCGCGCGACGAGGCGCATCAGCGCGGCGCCCAGCCCGCGATCGTCGACGCTGTCGACCAGCTTGCCCGTCACCACCAGCGCCCAGGTCGCCGCATTGACGAACAGCGACTTGCCGCCGAGATGCGCGCGCCAGTCGCCATCGGCGATCTTGTCGCGGATCAGCGCGTCGCGCGTGGCATCGTCGGGGATGCGGAGCAGCGCCTCCGCCAGGCACATCAGCGCCACGCCCTCCTCGCTCGACAGGGCATATTCCTGCACCAGCGATTCTACCGCGCCGCCGCGGCGCCGGGCGCGCAGGCCGGTGACCAGCCGCGTCGCCGTCTCGCGGATCGCGGCGCGGGTGGCGGGATCGAGCGTCGCCGCTTCCAGCAGCGGCGCCACCGCCGCGCGCTCGTCGAGGCGATAGGCGGCGGTGATCGCCCGGCGGAGCGGAGTCGGTTCGCGGACGGGCGGAGCGAAGGCGGCGAAGGGCGCGGGCTGGGTCATCCCGCCATGATACGCCGCTTGTCCAGGTCGATCAGACTTTTGAAAGGCGAATCACAGGCGGAATCGCCATATTGACGGCCACCTGCTAGGCGGAATTCATGAAAAAGCCCCCCGCGACAGTCGAATTGGACGAGTTCGACCGCAAGATCGTTGCCGCGCTGGCCGCGGACGGCCGGATGACGGTGACCGAACTGGCCAGGCAGGTGGGGCTTTCCAAGACCCCGGCCCAGGTGCGGCTCAAGCGGCTGACCGATGCCGGAGTGATCCGCGGCTTCCGCGCGATCGTCGATCCCGCGCGGCTGGGCCTCGACCATATCGCCTTCACCGAGGTCAAGCTGGCCGACACGCGCGAAAAGGCGCTGCAGGAATTCAACGCGGCGGTTCGGCGCATCCCCGAGGTGGAGGAATGCCACATGCTCGCGAGCAACTTCGACTATCTGCTGAAGGTGCGCACCGCCGACATCCGCCGATATCGGATCGTGCTGGGCGAGAAGATATCGAGCCTGCCCCATGTCGCCAGCACCTCGACCTATGTCGCGATGGAGACGATCAAGGACTAGGTCGGGGATGACGGCTTCGCCGTTCGCCGCCGTGCCCTAGCCCTGCGGCCGCGCGCCCCGCGGGCCGAAATTGAGCCGGCGCGTGACATTGTAGTCGAGCACCGCCATCACGAAATAGGCTGCCGCCTGCTTGATCCGCGTCCAGGGGCCCGTGCGCGCCTTGTAGAGTTCGGGCGTGATCCGCTCCGAATGCGCCACCTCGCCATCGACGAATGCGCGGACATAGGCGGCGAAGGCGGGATCCTCGACGCGGAACATCAGTTCGAGATTGAGGAACATCGAGCGGATGTCGAAATTGGCCGAGCCGATATTCACCACGTCGTCGAGCAGGAACAGCTTCGCGTGGAGCTTGGTCGGCTGGTATTCGTAGATCTGCACGCGCTTCCTGAGCAGCCCGGCATAAGTGAAGCGCGCCGCCCAGATCGCGGCGCCATGATCGAGCCTGGACGGCAATATCAGCCGCACCCGCCCGCGCAGGCCGGCCCGGTCGAGCCGGCGGAGCATCGCCGGATTGGGTGCGAAATAGGCAGCCATGATGTCGATCGACTGCGCCCGCTCCATGTCGCGCTTCACTTCGCGCGCCCAGGGGGAGAGCCGGCGCATCGGGCCGCCGAGCAGCCAGCGCGTGGCGCCCTCGGGCTCGCTCCACGCCCGCAGCGTCTTCGCCAGCCTGCGCAGGCTGCCGCGCGGCCGCCGGGCCCAGTTCGACAGCGCATCATAATAGCCGACCAGGCGGCCCGCCGCCGGACCTTCGATCAGCAGCCCCAGATCCCGCCAGGCGGCCTGCTCGATCGTGCCGAAATAACTGTCCTCTATGTTGAATCCGCCGACGATCACCCGCGCCTCGTCGGCGAGCGCGAGCTTCTGATGGTTCCTGAGCAGATAGCGCCGGCCCCAGCGCGGCACGAAGCGGCAGACGTCGACGCCGGCCGCATGGAGCGGATCGAAGAAGCCATGGCTCTGGGCATGCTCGCTGCCCAGCCCGTCGACGATCAGGCTCACCTTCACGCCGCGCGCCGCCGCGTCCAGCAGCGCCTGGCGCACCGCGGCGCCGGCCGCATCGTCGACATAGATATAGTAGAGCACCCGGAGCGTCCGTTCGGCGCGGCGCATCAGGTCGAGCAGCGCCTCCAGCCGCTCGGGCCCGTCGGGCAGCAGCGTCAGCCGGTTGCCGTCGACGGTGTAGCTCGGCTGGGTGAAGCGCATCGCCGGGTGATGCGGGACCATGGGCACGGGGGCAAGGGGGGCGAGCGCTTCCAAGGGGACTCCGCGGGCATCGTTGCGATGGCGTTCCCAACGCGCCGCGCGCGATTCGGTTCGCCGCGCGGGCGCAAGGCCCATTTTCTTGACTTTTCCACAGCCGGACCCTAAGTCGCCGCCTTTCCCGGACACTCCGTTTTTCAAGGAAGCGTAGATGGCGCGCGTCACTGTCGAAGATTGCGTCGACAAGGTTCCCAACCGTTTCGATCTCGTGCTGTTCGCGGCGCAGCGCGCCCGCCAGATCTCGGGCGGCGCCGATCTGACTCTCGATCGCGACCGCGACAAGAACCCGGTCGTGGCGCTCCGCGAGATCGCGGAAGAGACGATTCGGCCGACTCACCTCGAAGAGGCCGTGGTCTCGAGCCTGCAGCGCGTGCAGATCGACGACGAAGAAGCGCCGGACGAAGTCGGCTCGATCGCGGCTTCGGCCGAGGCGCTGCGCCTCACTGCCGCTGCCCCGCCGCGCAACCAGAATCTGGGCGGCGACTACGACGGCTGAGCCGGCGATTCGCTGCACTTCGCAAGGGGCCGGGGGCAACTCCGGCCCTTTTGCTTTGGTGGTCGGATCAGGACCTTGATTGCATTCGCGCCTGTTGATCGGGGCCCGCCTGCGCGGGGATGACGGCGGAGAGTGCGCCCCCCACCCTAGCCCACGTGCCCGAAGCGCCGCCAGACCTTGAGCGGCACCGCGACGGCCACGAACACCATCATCAGCGACCATATCCACAGCCCGGCGCGGTGATGCTCGACCAGCGCCGCGGCGATCATGCAGGGCACGGCGCACACCGGGGCGATCTTGGTCGCCCACCACAGCCGGAGGCCCCGCCGATCGGCAAGGCGCGCCTCGGGCGGACGGCGCAGCAGGACGACCGTCGCCACCAGCTTCAGGCCGAGCAGCGCGATCGCCACGGTCCAGAGCAGAGTGGCAAGCGGATTCATTCCTCGGCCGCTTCCGCCTTGGCCCGCCCCTTGAAGCCCTGCGCCACCACGAACCATTCCACCGAGCCCTTGCGGCTCGACGGCGGCTTGGCGTGCTTCACCGTGGCGAAGTTGCGCTTCATCTCCGCCACCAGCGTCGAATCGGCGCCGCCGGCAAACACCTTGGCGACGAAATCGCCGCCCGGCTCGAGCACCTGGATCGCGAAATCGAGCGCAGTCTCGACCAGGCCCATGGTGCGAAGTGCATCGGTCTGCGGATGGCCGACGGTGTTGGCCGCCATGTCCGACACGATCAGATCGGGCGCGCCGCCCAACTCCTCGATCAGGCGGTCGGGGGCGGCATCGTCCATGAAGTCCATCTGCAGGATCACGGCGCCGTCGATCGGATCGACGGGCAGCAGGTCGATGCCGACAACCGGCGCCTTGGGCAGCCGGCGGCGTACCACCTGGGTCCAGCCGCCCGGCGCGATGCCGAGGTCGACCACGCGCTTCTTGCCCTTCAGGAAGCCGAACTTCTCGTCGAGCTCGATCAGCTTATAGGCCGCGCGGCTGCGATAGCCCTCGGCCTTGGCGCGCTTGACGTACGGATCGTTGAGCTGGCGCTCGAGCCAGCGCGTCGACTGGGCCGTGCGCTTTCGCGCCGTCAGCACGCGGGTATGGCCGCGTCCGCCGCCTCTGCTCATATCTTCGTTCCTGCTGGGCCGGGCTGGCCGAGCGTGCCGGCCCCGTCAACGGACAACGTCACAAGATTCTCCCGTTGATCAGGCGGCGCAATATGCCCTCGCGGATGCCGCGATCGGCGATGCCCAGCCGTTCGGCCGGCCATAGATCGAGAATCGTCTCGAGGATAGCGCAGCCGGCGACGACGAGATCGGCCCGCTCCGAGCCGATGCACGGCACCTGGCTGCGTTCGGCCATGCTCATCCCCGCGATCCGCTGGCTCACTTCGCGCATCGCGGGGGCGGGGACGATCAGCCCGTCGACCACCGACCGGTCATAGGCGGCCAGGCCCAGATGCACGCTGGCGAGCGTGGTGACCGTGCCCGACGTGCCGAGCAGCCGGCGCGTGCCGCGCGGGGTGCGCAGGCGCTTGGCGAAGGGGGCGAAGCTCTCGGCCACGCGGGCGCGCATGTTCGCATAGAGCGCGGCGCGTTCCTCGACCGTCGCGGCGACGCCCGACGCCTCGGTGAGCGAGACCACGCCCCAGCGCGCGCTGTGCCAGTCGAGGATGCGGGGCACTTCGCCGCGCGAATCGACCAGCACCAGCTCGGTCGAGCCGCCGCCGATGTCGAACACCAGTGCCGGGCCGTCGCCGGGCTCGAGCAGCGCGTGGCAGCCCAGCACGGCAAGCCGCGCCTCTTCCTCGGCGGTGATGATGTCGAGCGCGATGCCCGTTTCGCGATAGACCCGCTCGATGAACTCGGCGCCGTTCGAGGCTTGGCGGCACGCCTCGGTCGCCACCGAGCGGGCGAGGATCACATGGCGGCGCTTCAGCTTCTCGGCGCAGATCCGCAGCGCCGCGATGGTGCGCTCGATCGCCGCGTCGGAGAGCTGGCCGCTGGTGGCCAGGCCCTCGCCGAGGCGGACGATGCGCGAGAACGCGTCGACCACCGCAAAGCCCGAACCCTGTGGGCGCGCGATCAGCAGGCGGCAATTATTGGTGCCGAGGTCCAGTGCCGCATAGTGGCGCGCGTCGCCCGGCCGGCCGCGCATCGGCCGCTCCATGGGCGGCGGAGCTCTCCGGATTTTTCCGGAACCACGGCCGCGGGGCATATTGGCGGTGCCATCCCCCATCGTATCACTCGCTTATGTTCTGTTCCGTCACGGCTTTTCGCCGCCGGTGCTTGAAAGCGAGGCTAGCGGAGACCGGGGTCGGGGGCAAGGCGGGGCCCGTTGACAGCGCCGCGCGGCCGCCCTATTGCGCCCCGCCTGCCGGCCGTAATGCCGCGTGATGCCCCGTCGTCTAAAGGTAAGACCACGGACTCTGACTCCGTTAATTGAGGTTCGAATCCTCACGGGGCATCCACTTCTCCCCCCATCGGCAACCCCGCCGCCGGCACGCGCGTCGGCGCACCCGGTCCTGGTTTCCAGGAAAGGCGGGAAGGACGCGATCCGGGTTCGGACCGCGTCCTCCGCGATCAATAGAAGGCGCCGTAGATCACGTCGACCACACGGCGGGTCCGCACGTTCACCAGCAGCAGGTCCGGCCCGTAGCGCACCCAGCGATAGCCCGGAGGCGGCGCGCCCAGGCCCATATCGTACCAGCCGTCATAATAATAATTGTTCGACAGGAAGATCAGCGGCAGCAGCCCGCCGATCGACCAGCGCTGATAGCGATAGCCGCGCGGATAGCTGAAGGGCGGGCGATGGATCGGCCGGAAATTGGGCGGGCGGCCGATACCGGGGCGGTGCGGCGGGCGCGCGATCGGGGGCCGCGGCGCGGGCGGACGCGCCACCGGTGGCCGGGGAGCGGGCGGACGCGTCCCGGGGCGGCCGGGCTGCGACGGGCCGGGCCCGGGCGGCCGGACGCCCGGCTGGCCGGGATTGGGGCGGCCGGGCCCGCCGGGGCCGCCCGAGGGCGGGCGCTGACCCGGTTGGCCCGGGCGATCCGGGCGCCCCGGACGATCGGGACGATCCTGGCGATCGCCACGGTCGCCGGGGCGCTGCTGCTGCGCTTCGGCGAGCGGCGGTGCGAGGAGAATCGCCAGTGCGGCGAGGGAAGTCAGCTTCTTCATGCTTTCTCTCCGGCTTTGAGGGAGGTCGAGATCCCCGTTGGCCCGACACCGAAACGACCGAGCATCGGAAAGGCTGCACGTTCCGGCTCAGCGCCCGGCGCGGCTCCTCATCAGCGGCTGGATGCGCGTGCCGAAATTCTCGACGCCCTCCAGGAAATCGTCGAAGGTGAGCAGCACGCCGCCCGTGTTCGGCACCGCTGCCATCTCGTCGAGCATGCGCGCGACGCTCGCATAGCTGCCCACCAGCGTACCCATGTTGATGTTGACCGCCCCCTCCGGCGCGGCGAGCTGGCGGACATTGGTGGTGGGATTGTTCTTGTCGGCCGCGCCCTGGTCCATCAGCCACCGGATCGCGTCGATGTCGACGCCGTCATTATACGACTTCCACTTGGCCATGGCCGCCTCGTCGGTCTCGTCGGCGATCACCATGACGAGCACGAACACCTTCACGTCGCGCCCGGTCTTCGCAGTGGCGGCGGCGAGCCGCTCGTTGTTGAAGGCAAAGGCGGTGGGCGTGTTGACACCCTTGCCGAGGCAGAAGGCATAGTCCGCCCATCGGGCCGAGAAGGCGAGGCCCTCGTCCGACGAGCCGGCGCAGATGATCTTCATCTCGCCCTGGGGCGTGGGGCGGACGAGACAATCGTCCATCTGGTAATATTCGCCCTTCAGGTCGCTGCGGCCGGTTTCCCACAGCTCGCGCAGGATATGGGCATATTCGCCGAGCATCTGGTAGCGGTTGCGGAAATGCTCGTCGCCCGGCCACAGTCCCATCTGGCTGTATTCGGGGCGCTGCCAGCCGGTGATCAGGTTGAGCCCGAAGCGGCCACGGCTGATCGAATCGATCGTGTTGCACATGCGCGCGGCAAAGGCCGGCGGGATGACGAGCGTGGGGCAGGTGGCATAGATCTTGATCTTCTCGGTGACGGCGGCGAGGCCGGCCATCAGCGTGAAGCTCTCCAGCCCATATTCCCAGAACTCGGTCTTGCCGCCGAAGCCGCGCAGCTTGATCATCGAGAGCAGGAAATCCAGGCCGTGCTTCTCGGCCCGCAGCGCGATCTCCTTGTTGAGATCGAAGCTCGGCATGTACTGCGGCGCGTTCTCGCTGATCAGCCAGCCATTGTTGTTGATGGGAACGAAGACGCCGACTTCCATGATTCAGCTCCTGAGAAAATCGAGGACGATGCGGTTGAAACTCTCGGGATCGGTGACGTTGCAGGCATGGCCGCCCCATTTCATTTCGGCATATTGGACGGTGCCGTCGTCGCACATCGACGCGGCGAGCTTTCGGCTCGCCTCGACCGGCACCAGCATGTCGTCAGCGGTGCCGATGATCAGCAACTTGTTCCAGGTCCCGATGTCGATCCAGAGCTGCCATGCGCGCAACGCGGCAATCCGGCGTTCGATCACCTCCAGCGACGGAAAATGCGCCAGTTGATGCTCGGCTTCCACCGCCAATTCCGCGGTGTGAAGCGATATCCAGCCGGCTGGATAGAGGAACAGCGGCTGGGCTTTCAGATACGCTGCCGGCCCCACATGGCGCAGCAGGTCCAGCCGCACATCGAAACAACGCGCAGTATGTGGGTCGAGTCCATCCATCCCGTCCCACGCGTTGATCACGACCACTCGATCCACACGCGAACGCGTGAGCGCGAGGTCCAGCGCGATCAACCCGCCGAGTGCATGACCGATGATCGACGCTCGTCCGATATCGAGGGCATCCATCAACGCGAGGAGTTCCTCGCTCATGTCGGCAATCGTCAGATTTTCGGGAAGCGATCCGGGGCTCCGGCCGGTGCCACGGTGATCATATACGAGAACGCGATACCGTTCGGTCAGTGCCGGCAGATTGGGCGCCCAATAGGAAGCCGAACCGCCCAGGCCGGAGGACAGGATCAGTGGCGGCGCATCTTCCGGCCCATGCCACTCATAGTAGAGGCCCGCCGCGTCCATCAGCCGATATGCGCCACCGAGGCGATCTCGACCAGGCAATCGGGCTTTACCAGATCGGCCCGGATGCAGTAGCGCGCCGGCTTGGCCCCGGGGAAATATTCGGCATAGATCTGGTTGAAGACGGGATAGTCGGCGAAGTCCTTCAGGAAGATGTGGTTCATCGCCACGTCCTCCAGCCTTGCCCCCGCTGCCTCCAGCGTGGTCCGGATCACGTCCAGCACGTGCCGCGTCTGGCCCGCCACGTCGCCGACATGGAGCACCACGCCGCCCTCGCCCAGCGCCAGCACGCCCGAGACATAGACGGTGTTCCCGGCCTTCGCCCCGGCCGAATAGGGCGCGATCGGCGTGGGAAATTGCGGCGGATTGATCGGCTCGAACGACATAGGCTCACTCCCTGGGCAATTGGCCGAAGCTGCCGCAGAAGTCGGCGGTGGTCGAGACCCAGCCGAAGAACTTCTCGACATTGTAGACCGTCGCTTCCTGCATCATCGGCGGCCCCAGATGATGCGTGGCATCTTCGAGCATCACGCCGAAATATTCGAGATGGAAGCCGTCGCGCAGCGTGCTCTCGACGCAGACATTGGTGGCGATGCCGACGAAGACGATGTTGCGGATGCCGCGCGCCCGCAGCGTCGAATCGAGCTGCGAGTTGAAGAAGGCGCTGTAGCGCGTCTTGTGGAGGCGGATGTCGCCCGGCTTCGGGGCAAGCGCATCGACCAGCTCGTAATCCCAGCTGCCGCGCGCGAGCAGCTTGCCCTGGAGCTCGGGCCGCGCGCGCATCGTCTTCAGCGCGTTGGACTTGTGCCAGTTGGGCGAGCCCGGACCGCCGGCCTCGACATAATCGGCGTCCCAGCCATTCTGCAGATAGATCACCGGCATGCCGGCGGCCCGCGCCGTATCGAGCACCGCGGCGATCTTGCCGATCGTCCCGGCCGAGCCCGCAATGTCGAACCCCGCCTGGTCGACATAGCCGCCGGGCGAGGCATAGGCGTTCTGCATGTCGATCACGACGATCGCGGTCTCGTCGGCGCTGACCCGGATCGGCTCGGGCCGGGCGGGAAGCGTGACGATGCGCGGGCCGGAAAGGTCGCGGCCGACCGAGACTTCGCCGGTCATGACGCCTCGGCCAGCAGCGCGGCCGCCTTCGCGCCGGCCCAGTCCATGTCGCCCGAGACCCGCCAGACTTCCCTGCCAGCCGAATCATAGAGGATGGTGGTCGGCAGGTTGGCGTTCATGCCGAGGCTGAAGGCCATGTCCGGATCGGTCCAGGGCTTGAGGTTCTTGAACCCGGACTTGGTGAAATAGGGCAGGACCTGCCCGACGCTTTCCTTCCCGTCCTGGCTCAGCGTGATCACCGTCAGCGCATCGCCCCTTTGCCCGGCCAGCGCATCGAGCGTCGGCATCTCGGCGCGGCAGGGCACGCACCAGGTCGCCCAGAGGTTGAGCAGCGCCGGCTTGCCCCTGAACGCGGCGAGCGTGGTCTTCTTGCCCTCCGGGTCGAGAAAGGCGAAGTCCGGTGCCGCCTCCCCCTTGTGCGAGCGATCGACCGCGCGCGCCGGCACCGCGGCAGCGCCATTGGCCGTCGGCATAGTTTCGTTTGCTTGGCTTCCGGAGCCGGAGCGCTTATCGCACCCCGCGATCGCCAGCGTGGCCAGAAGGAGAAGTGAGATAGCCGAGCGCAAGGACAGCTCCAATGCCATGTGGGGCGGGCGCTTCGCCGAAGGCCCGTCCGCGGTGATGCGCGAGATTAACGCATCCATCCCCTTCGACAAGCGGATGTGGCGCCAGGACCTGCGCGGCAGCCAGGCGCATGTGGCGATGCTGGGCGCACAGGGCATCGTCGCGGCGGAGGACGCCGCGGCGATCCATGCCGGCCTGGGCGAAGTCGCCGCCGATTTCGAGGCCGAGGGCGTGCCCGAGGACCTGGCGCTCGAAGACATCCACATGCTCGCCGAATCGCGGCTGGCGGCGAAGATCGGCCCGGCCGCGGGGCGCCTCCACACCGCCCGCTCGCGCAACGACCAGGTGGCGACCGATTTCCGCCTCTGGGTGCGCGACGCGGTCGACCAGGCCGAGGCGGCGCTGGGCGCCCTCCAGGACGCGCTGCTCGCCCGCGCCGAGGAGCATGCCGACAGCGTGATGCCCGGCTTCACCCATCTCCAGGTCGCCCAGCCGGTGACGCTCGGCCATCACCTGATGGCCTATTTCGAGATGTTCGCGCGCGACCGCAGCCGCCTGAAGGATGCCCGCGCGCGCCTGAACCTCTGCCCGCTCGGCTCGGCGGCACTGGCCGGCACCGGCTTCAACCTCGACCGCGAGGCGACGGCGAAGGCGCTGGGCTTCGACGGGCCGACGCGCAACTCGCTCGATTCGGTATCGGACCGCGACTTCGCGATCGAATATCTCACCGCCGCCGCGCAGACCGCGCTCCACCTCAGCCGCCTGGCCGAGGAATTCGTGATCTGGGCGAGCCAGCCCTTCGGCTTCGTCTCGCTGAGCGACCAATGGTCGACCGGCAGCTCGATCATGCCGCAGAAGCGCAACCCCGACGCCGCCGAGCTGGTGCGCGGGCATTCGGGCCGGATCACCGGCGCGCTCGTGTCCCTCATGATCACGATGAAGGGCCTGCCGCTCGCCTATTCGAAGGACATGCAGGACGACAAGCCGCCGGTGTTCGAAGCGCACGACCTGCTCGGCCTGAGCATCGCGGCGATGACCGGCATGGTGGAGAGCGCGGCCTTCCGGCTCGACCGGATGCGCGCCGCCGCCGAGGCCGGCTTCTCCACCGCCACCGACCTGGCCGACTGGCTGGTGCGCGAGGGCGGCATCCCGTTCCGCGAGGCGCACCACATCACCGGGCGCGCCGTGGCGAAGGCGGAAGGCGAGGGCATACGTCTCGATCAGCTATCGATCACCCAACTCAAGGAAATCGACACGCGCATCGATGAACGCGTATATGGCGTTCTCAGCGTCGACGCTTCGGTGTCGAGCCGGACGAGCTTTGGCGGCACTTCGCCCAGGCGCGTGCGGGAAGCGATCGCGGCGGCGAGGAAGCGCCGCCAGGAGGAAGAGCGATGAAGCGACTGGTGGTGCTGACGATCGCGTGCACGGGCGGGCTCGCCCTGGCGAGCTGTGGCGCGCGGGAAGCGCTCAAACCCGTGGCGGCGGCCTCGCTCCCTCCCGCGCCCTATGGCGCGCGAGCGACGCCGTCGCCGGGCGATCTCCTCAATCCGCCGACGCAGACGCGCCCCGCGCGCAGCGACGATCTCATCCAAAGCTCGGACCAGCGGCGCAGCGACACCTTCGATCTGCCGCCGCGCTAAGCCCACAGAAAGTCTTTCAGTGTCTCATTTCGAAGTGATCGGCGGTGCGCTGCACGCCGAGAATGTTCCGCTCGCGCGCATCGCCGAGCAGGTCGGCACCCCCGTCTATGTCTATTCGACCGAGGCGTTCCGCGAAGCTGCACGCGCCTTCCGCAAGGGGCTGGAGCCGGTCGGCCGGCATCATGTCGCCTTCGCGGTGAAGGCCAACCCGAACCTCGCGGTGCTCCGCCTGCTCGCCAATGAGGGCTTCGGTGCCGACGTCGTCTCGGGCGGCGAGCTGTCGCGCGCGCTGGCCGCCGGCATCCCGGCGCATGACGTGGTGTTCTCCGGCGTCGGCAAGACGCGCAAGGAACTGCATCAGGCGCTCGATGCCGGAATCGGCCAGTTCAACCTCGAGCTGGAGGAAGAAGGCGTCGTCCTTGCCGAGATCGCGCGCTCCAGGGGGATGACCGCCCCGGCGGCCCTGCGCGTCAATCCGGACGTGGATGCCGGCACGCACGAGAAGATCTCCACCGGCAAGGCGGAGAACAAGTTCGGCCTGCCGATCGACCAGGCCCCGGCGATCTTCGACCGGCTGGCGAAGCTGGAGGGCATCAACCTGCGCGGCGTGGCGGTGCACATCGGCAGCCAGCTGCTGAGCCTCGATCCGCTCGAGGCCGCGTTCGAGCGAGTCGGTCGCCTCGTCGCCGAGCTGCGCGCCGCGGGGCATGCGATCACCCATGTCGACCTGGGCGGCGGGCTGGGCGTCGCCTACAAGCCCGGCGACGTGCCGCCGACTTCGGCCGCATTCGGCGAGATGGTCGCGCGCGTGACCCGGGACTGGGACGTCGAGCTGATGTTCGAGCCGGGCCGCCACATCTCGGCCGATGCCGGCGTGCTGCTCACCGAAGTGCTGTGGGTGAAGCCGGGCGTGACCAATCCCTGGGTGGTGGTCGACGCTGCGATGAACGACCTGGCCCGCGTCGCGCTCTACGATGCCTGGCACGGCTTCGCCTCGGTCACGCCCGATGGCGGGACGATGGTGGCGAACGTCGCCGGCCCGGTCTGCGAGAGCAGCGACGTCTTCCTCAAGAATCGCGAGATCGACCGGGTGAAGAGCGGCGACCTGGCGGTGCTGCAGAGCGCCGGCGCCTATGGCGCGACCATGGCCAGCACCTATAACAGCCGGGCACTGGTGCCCGAAGTGCTCGTCTCGGGCGATCGCTTCGAGGTGGTCGCGGGCCGGATCACGGCCGAGACGATCATGGGCGCGGAACAGATCCCGGACTGGCTGGAACCATGACGCTGACCGCCCTGCCGATCTTCGTGAAGCTGGCGGGGCGGCCGGTCATGCTGATCGGCACGGGCGAGGCGGCGGAGGCCAAGCGCAGGCTGCTGGAACGCGCCGGCGCGGCGATCGTCGACGAGGATGCCACGGCTTCGCTCGCCATCGTCGCCGCGGACGATCCCGAACCCGTCGTCGCGCGCCTCCGCGCGCGCGGCGTGCTCGTGAATGCCGTCGATCGGCCGGATCTGTGCGACTTCACCCTGCCCGCGATCGTGGAACGCGATCCGGTGCTGGTGGCGGTGGGCACGGGCGGCGTGTCGGCCGGGCTGGCGGCGGCGCTGCGCCAGAAGCTGGAGGCCGAGCTGCCCGCCGATCTGGGCGATACCGCGCGCGCGCTCCACGCGGCCCGGCCCGAATTGCGGGCGCGCTTCCCCGACATGGCCGATCGCCGCCGCGCCATCGCCGCCGCGCTGGCGGAGGGGCTTGACCGCGACGTGGTGGAACGGCTGCGCGCGCCGGCGGCGGCGCGGCTGCTGCGCTTCACCCTGCACAGCGCCGATCCGGACGATCTGACGCTCCGCCAGGCGCGCGCGCTTGCGCAGGCCGAGCGTGTGTACCACCTTCCCGCCGTGCCGACCGCCATTCTCGACCGCGCCCGCGCCGATGCCCCGCGCATCGCCCTCACGGCCCCTCCCGAAGCGCCGGGCCCCGGCCTGTCGATATGGCTGGAGATCGCCGGATGAGCGGCTTCGCCTATATCGTCCGCGACGGGAACGTCGCGCAGCCGATCCTGAAGGAAGCGCTCGGGCAGGATGCCAGCCTCAGCTGGATCCACCTCAACACCAATGACGAGCGCGCCCAGCTCTGGCTGGGCGGCGAGGCCAAGCTGGCCCAGCCGGTGATCGATGCGCTCACCGCGATGGAGACCCGTCCGCGCTGCGACCTGTTCGGCCCGGCGGCACTGGTCAACCTGCGCGGCATGTCGTCCGAGGCGCTGGGAGATTCCGATCCGCTCGCCTCGATCCGCATCTACGCGCATGGCGGCTGCGTCTTCTCGGTCTCGCGCAAGCAGCTCAACGCGATCCAGCCGGTGCGCAAGCAGGTGGAGGACGGCAGGATCCTCGATCCCGGCGACCTGATCGCCGCGATCGCCCAGGCGATCACCGAGGAGCTCGATCCCATGGTCGCCGAGCTGGGCGATTCGCTGGACGATTGCGAGGAGCATATCTCGCAGCACCGCGCCTTCGACCTGCGCCGGCTCGTCAACGAGACGCGGGTGAAGGCGATCGGGCTGCGCCGTTTCCTCTATCCGCAGCGCGCGGCGCTGGAGAAGCTCGCCGGGCTGCCGGTCGAATGGCTGGCCGATGACGACCGGCTCCACCTCGCCGCCGCCGCCGATCGCGCCGCCCGCATGGCCGAGGAGCTGGAGAGCATCCGCGAGCGCGCCGCGCTCACCCACGAGACGCTCACCGACCTGCGCGCCGAGCTGATCGACCAGCGCTCGCTGGTGATCGCGGTGGCGGCGATGGTGTTCCTGCCACTGACCTTCATCACTGGGCTCTATGGCATGAACGTCGAGGGACTGTGGTTCGCGAAGGAGCCCTGGGCGTTCGACGCGATCGCGATCCTCTGCCTGGCGACCGCCTTCGTGATCACCGCCTATTTCGTCGGGCGGCACTGGTTCGAGCGCTGAGCCGCGCTCAGGCGCGCTGGCGGCGCTCGAGCTCGACCCGGGCCATGGCGAGCTCGCCGCGCACTTCGCCCAGCTCGATCGCCCGCGCGGCGATGCGCGCGTCGAGCGCGAGGTTGGAGCGCTTCAGCTCCTCCATCCGGTCGGACCGCGACAAGGTGCGCTCGATCCGCGCGGCCAGCTCCTCGAAGGGATAGGGCGCCGCCAGATAGTCGTCGGCGCCGGCCTGCAGCGCCTCCACGGCGGCGCCCGGCTCGTCATGGCTGGTGACCATGATCACCGGCAGGTCGGCCGTGTCGCGCGTGCCGCGGATCTCGTGCAGCACATGGAGCCCGGGCACTTCCGGCATCACCCGGTCGAGCAGCACCAGATCGAAGCCGCGCGCCGAGATCAGCTCGAGCGCCTGCGATCCGCGATCGGCGAGCACGACGAGATAGCCGAGCTGGCCCAGGCGATGCGCGAGGACATGGAGATTGGTCCGGCTGTCGTCGACCGCCAGGATGGTGCGCGTGGCGCGTCGGCGATTGCCGATGCCATCCTGTGCCGAAGCCTCGTCCATGCTTCCATTCTAGGAAGCAAGCCTCACGAAAGCGTTAAATGCCGGGCAACCCTAGCCGGAACGGCGTTCCAGAAAGGTGAAGATCTGGCCCACCATCACGTCCATCGGGCCGTTGCACTTGTCCACCGCGTCGCCCGGCTCGGCGGTGTTGATCGCCAGGCCCATCGGCGTCGGCCAGCCGCGCAGCGCATGGGTGATGGTACGCAGCGCCTGCAGCGTCGAGACCGCCGCCTGCCAGCCCGCGGCAGTGGCGATGAGACCCACCGGCAGGCCGTCGAGATAGGGGCGCTCGTCCTTGCTCAGCGCCTCGACATAGTCGAGCGCGGTCTTGACCAGCCCGGAGAGCGTGCCGTGATAGCCGGGCGAGCCGACGATCACCGCATCGGCGGTGCGCAACGCCTCCAGATAGCGGCCGACCGCGTCGTTCCCCTCGACATTGCCGGGCTCGTAATGCGGGAAGGCGATCGCCTCGCCGGTGAGCAAGGTGGTGCGGGCGCCGCGCGCCGCGGCCATTTCGAGCGTTGCCGCGAGCAGCCGCCCGGTGGCGGATTCGGGCCGCAGGGTGCCGCCCAGCGCGACGATGTGAGGTGCCGACATGGCTTTCCCGCTAACCTAAAGCCGGGACGAGCGCCAGTGCGTGGACCTGAGGCGCAGGCAAAGGCTATGGATCGGCGGAATCACCTGTGGGGGACATGATGGTTGCAGCTACGCACGGGCCCCTGGCGGGCGTGCGCATCGTCGAGCTCGACATGCCCGGCGCCGTGCTGTTCGCGGGCATGCTGCTCGCCGACCTGGGCTGCGACGTGGTGCGGATCCGCCGGCCGGGAAGCGAAGCCAGCACGGTGGCGGCGAACCTCTATCGCGGCCGCTCGCAAGTCTCGCTCGACCTGAGCCAGGCGGCGGGGCGCGAACAGGCGCTGGCGCTGATCGCCCAGGCGGACGGCGTGATCGAAGGCTATCGCCCCGGCGTCGCCGAGCAGGTGGGGCTCGATCCGGCCCGCTGCCTCGCGCTCAATCCGCGCCTCGTCTATGCCCGCGCCAGCGGCTGGGGGCGCGAAGGGCCGCTCGCCGGCACGCCGGGCAACGACATCAACCATCTCGCACTCTCGGGCGCACTGCACGCCATCGGCCCCGCCGCCGCGCCGGTGCCCCCGCTCAACCTGATCGGCGAATATGCCGGCGGCTCGCTGTTCCTCGCGCTCGGCCTGGTCTCGGCCATCCTCGCCGCCCAGGCGACCGGCCGCGGCCAGGTGATCGAGGCGGCGCAGACCGACGGCGCCGCCGCGATGATGTCGCTCTATTATGCGCTCCACGCCTCGGGCCGCTGGGCCGATGCCCGGGCGGCGAACATGATCGACGGGGGCGCGCCCTATTACCGTTGCTATGCCTGTGCCGATGGGCGGCACGTGGCGGTCGGCGCGCTCGAACCGCATGCCTTTCGCGCGCTTTGCGAGGGGCTCGGCATCGCGCCGGACGGGTTCGACCAATATGACCGTGCCCGCTGGCCGGCGCTCACCGAAGCGTTCGCCGCCGCCTTCGCCTCGCGCGGGCGCGACGAATGGGCAGCGCTGTTCGAAGCGGGCGACGGCTGCGTGACGCCCGTGCTCTCGCTCACCGAGGCGCCGCTCCATCCGCACAACCGCACGCGCGGGACCTTCGCCGTGCAGGGCGGGGCGATGCAGCCGATGCCGGCGCCGCGCTTCTCCGCCACGCCGACCGAGGCGACGCCACCGGTGGACGAGGCCGTGGCCGACATCCTCGCGCGCTGGTCCTAGCGCGGCTTGCGATGCGGGATCCTGGGGCGGGGGAGGCGGGATCGGCGATCCGGTCTAGCCCGCCTTCAGGCTGCTCCAGGCGCGGGCGATCTCGTCCAGGCTGTTCGCTGCCTCGCGAAAGGGTGCCGGATCGGTGCCGGTGGCGGCCTGCAGGACCTCGCCGCGCAGCCCGTGATAGAAGGTGGCGAGCGTGCGGGCGACTTCGCCGCCGCGCTCGAAATCCAGCCCGGCTTCCAGCGCGAAGAGGATTGCGGTGGCCCGCGCCACGCGCTCGCCGCGCACCGAATAGTTGCTGCGCTCCACCGCCCAGGCCGCCGTGCGCAACGCGGCAATGCCCTCTTCGTAGAGCAGCCCGACCAGCGCATGCGGATCGCCGCCGGCGGTGCGGCCGACGATATCGATCTGGCGATAGGTATCGGCAGGGTTGGCGGCGAGCGCCGAGGCGTACCGCATCAGCTCTTCGCGTTCCAGGAATCGATCTGCTGCTTGAGGAAGGTCTGGGTCGACTTGTAGGCCGCCACCTTCGCATCCATCGCCGCGAACTGCTGCGTCATGCGGTCGCGCATCTTCTGGGTATCCGCCGCGATCTTGGTCTTCTCGTCCGCGAGATCGTCCTGCGCCTTGGCGTATTTGTCGGCACTCGCGCCCAGGCCGGTCTTGGAGTTCGTGGCGATCGCCGCGACGTCGGAAAGCGCCTTGGTGAGGCCGGCATTCTCCGTGAACATCTTCTCGACATCGCTCGGATAGGTGGTCAGCACCTTGGAGAGGCGCGCGGTATCGAGGCTGAGCGTGCCGTCGCGGTTGGTCTTCACGCCGATATCGGCGAGCGCGGACGGCGCGTTCTTGCTCGCGCCGGGGACGAGCGCGCTGAGCGTCAGCCGCTTGAGCTGCTGGAGCAGCTGCTTCGCCGCAGGATCGGACTTGAGCGGGCCGTTGATCGGATCGGTCGCCTCCTGCACCGCCTTGAACACCTGGTTGTAGGTTTCGACGAAGTTGGCCACCGCCTGGCTGATCGCGCTCGTCGGCGCGCTGGCGCCGATCATCACCTTGGTGCCGACCGAGGCGGAGACCAGATCGATCCGCGCGCCGGGAATCATCGTGGTAATGCTGTTGGTCGGATATTTCGCCTCGACACCGTCGAGCGCGACCCGGGCATCCTGCGCGGCCGCGTTGATCGTCGATCCGCCGGCACCGGGGCCGACCGCGAGCTGGGCAAGGCCGTCGGTGCCGCTCAGCGTGAAGGCCTGGGACGAGCCGGTTCCGCTCTTGAGCACAAGCCGGGCGCCGTTCGAATCGCTCAGGATCGTCGCGGTGACGCCGGCCTTCTTCGCGTTGATCGCGGCGGCGACATCCGAAAGCGTCGCGTTGGGCGAATCGATGGTGATGTCGATCGGCGTGGCCGTGCCGGCGGTGAAGCCGGTCATCGCGCCATCGGCCACCGTCGCGGTACCGAAGGTGAGGGTGAGCTTGCCCGGGCCGACGACCGAGCCGCTGCCGCCGCCGAAGGACGGCGAGCTGGAGACCTGGCCCTGGGCGAGCTGGCGCACCTCCATCGTCGCGCTCAGCCCGGTGAGATCGGCGCCCGACAGGCGTGTGATGCCGAGGATGCCGGTGTTCGAGCTGGTCGGCTGGGTGGCGAGCGAGCCCGAGCTGGTGAGCGACGCAAGCGCCGAGGCGAAGTCGCTGATGTTGCTCTTGATCGTCCCCACGGTGGAAATCTGCGTGGTGAGCGCGGTGCCCTTGTTGGTGAGCGCCTGGTTCTTGTTGGCGAAGCTGTTGTCGACGAGCGACTGGACCAGCGCGGTGATGTCGATCCCCGATCCGGTGCCCAGCGTCTTTGCGATCGATTCGACGGCCATCTCGTCCCCCTGCTCTTCCGGTAAACGGCCGCTGCGGCCATGCCTTTAGTGCGTGCGCGCCTGTTTCAGGCCGTTCTCGTCGAAAAGTGCCGTCTCGGGCACCGTGATCGCCGGCTGGACCGCGCCGGCGCGGCTGCTCACCTGGAAGACGAAGGCGAGCACCGTCGCCACCGCCATGTAGAGATCGTCGCGGATCTCCTGATTTTCCTTGCTGGTGTAATAGACCGCGCGGGCGAGCTGCGGATATTCGAGGATCGGCACGTCGAGCTCGCCGGCGAGCTCGCGGATCGCCAGCGCAGTGGCGCCGCGCCCCTTGGCCACCACCACCGGCACCTGGTCCCTGCCCTGCTCGTAGCGCAGCGCCACGGCGAAGTGCGTCGGGTTGGTGATCACCACATGCGCGGTCTCCACCGCCTTGCGGAAGCCGCCCTTCAGGATCTGGCGCTGACGCTGGCGCTGCGCGGCCTTGGCTTCGGGCGAGCCTTCGCTTTCCTTGTGCTCGTCCTTCACTTCCTGCTTGGTCATGCGCAGCCGGTTCATGTGCCGGAGGATCTGGATCGGCAGGTCGATGCCCGCGATCAGCATCAGCCCGCCGGCCATGACGAAGAGCAGCATCAGGAACTCGCCGCCCATCGCGCCGATCGCGCCGTGCAGATCGGCCTCGACCAGCCCCAGCGAGCGGCGGGTGAGCGACCAGAGCAGCCAGGTGCCGATGCTGCCGAGCAGCACGACCTTGAGCAGCGCCTTGCCCATCTCGATCCAGCCGGTGGGGCCGAAGATGCGCTTCAGGCCCGAGCCCGGATTGATGCGCGAGGCCTTGGGCGCGAACAGCTTGGCGTTCCAGCGCAGCCCGGCGAGCCCGGCATGGCTGAGCACCGCGCCCGCCACCGCGACCAGCAGCAGCCCGCCGATCGGCAGCGCGAGTTTCCACCCCGCCTCGGCGATCGGGCGCCAGGGCTCGAAATCCTCGATATCGGCGCGGCCGAAGCTGAAGCTGCCGACCATCACTTCCTTGCAGGCGCGGATCAGCGCCGGACCCAGCATCGCCATCCAGGCGCAGCCGAGCAGGACGATCAGCGCGGTGCCGAAGTCCTTCGAACTGAGGATCTGGCCTTCGTCCGCTGCCTTGCGCTTGCGCTTGGGTGTCGGGGCTTCCGTCTTTTCGCCGCCGGACTCCGACATCAGCCGAGCACCAGCTGCGGCATCATCGCGAGCGCTTCGCGGATGATGACGACGAGATAATCCCCCATGGCGGGCAACGCGAGCAGCAGCGCGACCACGCCGAAGAGCAGGCTGGCGGGCAGGCCCACGGCGAACAGGTTGAGCGCGGGCGCGGCGCGGCTCAGCATGCCGACGATCAGGTTGAGGCAGAGCAGCAGAAAGCCGATCGGCAGCGAGAGCAGGAGGCCGGCGAGGAAGGTATAGCCGCCGAACATCGCGATGCCGAGCAGCCGCTCGGGCGCGATCCAGGCGCCGGGCGGCATCACCTGATAGCTGCGCACGACCAGGTCGACCAGGACGAGATGCCCGTCGAGCGAGAGGAAGATCAGGGTCAGCATCAGCGACAGGAAGGTGCCGATCGCCGGCGTCGCATGGCCGCTCGCCGGGTCGACGGCATTGGCGAAGCCCAGGCCCATCGACATCGAGATCACTTCGCTCGCCACCATCGGCGCGGCGAAGGCGAGCTGGAGCACGAAGCCCATGGCGAGGCCGATCAGCGCTTCCGCCGCGATGGCGAGGAAGGTCGTGAGCGAGAAGATCTCGGCGGGCGGCGCGACGTGCGCGACGTTCATCACGAGTACGCCGATCGCGCCGGTGAGCGCGATGCGTGCGGGCAGCGGAATCGCCACTGCGCTGAACACCGGCGCCGCGACGAAGGCCGCGCCGATCCGCACCATGGCGAACAGCAGCGCCCAGAGCTGCGGCTCGATCGAGAGGCCGAAGCCCATCATCGCGGGATTACTTCACCAGGTCCGGGATGCGCTCGAAGATGCTCGTGGTGAAATCGCCGAGCAGCCCCATGATCATCGAACCGAAGATGATCAGGCTGAGCGCGACCACGATCAGCTTGGGCACGAAGGTGAGCGTCTGCTCCTGGATCGACGTGGCCGCCTGGACCATGCCGAGCACCAGGCCCGCGAGCAGGGCCGGCACCAGGATCGGCGTGGCGGCGAGTGCGAGCACCCACATCGCCTCGCGACCGACGGTGAGGAAATAATCGGCGTCCATGGCGCTAACTCACGAAGCTGGAGGCAAGCGAGCCCATCGTCAGCGCCCATCCGTCGACCAGGACGAAGAGCAGCAGCTTGAAGGGCAGCGAAATGATCGTGGGCGACATCATCATCATGCCCAGCGCCATCAGCACGGTGGCGACGACGAGATCGATGACGATGAAGGGGAGGAAGATGAGGAAGCCGATCTGGAAGGCGGTCTTGAGCTCGCTCGTCACGAAGGCGGGCAGCAGCACCGAGAACGGCACGTCCTGCGGCTTGGCATAGGGGCCGCTCTTCGCGAGCCCGGCGAACAGGGTGACGTCCTTGGTGCGGGTCTGCTTGATCATGAAGCCGTGCAGCGCCTCGCCCGACTTGGCGATCATCTCGGTCGCGCCGATCTTGCCCGCCGAATAGGGCTGGATCGCGTTGACGTTCATGGTGGTGAGCGTCGGCGCCATCACGAAGAAGCTCAGGAACATCGCCAGGCCGATCAGCACCTGGTTGGGCGGGGTCTGCTGGAGCCCGAGCGCCTGGCGCAGCAGCGCCAGCACGATGATGATCCGCGTGAAGCTGGTCATCATCAGCAGGATGCCCGGCAGCACCGTGAGCAGGCCCATGATGATGAGGACCTGGAGCGACAGGCTGAGCGGCGCGTTGCCGCCGCCCAGGTCGCCGAGCGCGCGATCGACCGCGTCGCCCACGCCCGGCGTGGCGACCGGGGCGGGCGCGACCGGCGCCGCGCCCTGGGCGAAGGCCGGGAAGGCGAAGAGCACCAGGAAGGCGAGCAGCCCGATGAACAGCGCCGCGCGCCCGCCGACCGTGCGCGGCGCCGGGATGAGCGCCCGCGTCATTGCTGCTTGTCCACCAGCGTCACGCCGCTGCGGCTCACCGAGACGAGCAGCTTCTGCCCCTCGAACTCGATGACGGCGAGGCGCAGCCCGGGGGAGAGCAGCATCGTCTCCTTGAGCTGCACCATGCGCGTCGTCTGGTTCCTGGGCAGGCGGCTTTCGAGCTTGCGCCAGGCATAGAGGCAGCCGACCAGCAGGCCGCAGACGAGCGGCAGCAGCACGATCAGCTTGATGATGTACCAGGTCATGGGATCAGCGGCCCGCGCGCTTGTCCGGGCTGACCAGCTCGGTCATCCGCACGCCGAACTTCTCGCCGACCGTGACCACTTCGCCGCGGCCGATCAGCGTGCCGTTGACGAACACGTCGAGCAGCTCGTTGGCCTCGCGATCGAGCTCGATCACGCTGCTCTCGCCGAGCGCCAGCAGTTCGCGCAGCGTCAGCCGGGTCGAACCGATCTCGACGGTCAGCTTGACGTCGACGTCCTGCAACAGCCGGAAATTGGCGGCGACGGCAGTGTCGACCTGGAATGCGGCCGTCATGTCGTTCATTGGAAGTCCTCTGCGTTGATCGGTTCGAGCGAAGTGAGACGGACGGCCGCGCGGCCGTTGGCGGTGCCGACAAGGCCGGTGCCCAGGCGGCGCTTCGCCACCATCACCGGAACCTCGGGGCCGAAATCGATCGGGATGACATCGCCTTCCTTGAGCTCGAGCAGGCGGCCGAGCGGCATGGTCGGTTCGGCGAGCACCGAGCGGACGGGCAGCGTGACCGCCATCACCGCGCGGGTGAGGCCCGAGCGCCATTCGGGCTCCACCTCGTCCTTGTTGCCATGGACCTTGACCATCAGCGCGGCACCGTGCGGCTTGAGCGCGGCGACGGGATAGAGGATGTCGAAGAAATGCGGCCGGCCCTCGCCCTCGGCCAGGCCGAAACGCGTGACGACGACCGGCTCGTCCGCGCCGAAATCCGGCGCGGCGGCGAGATTGGGCGCGGCCTCGGCGCGGAAGACGATGCGCGAGAGCGGCTCCCAGGCCCTGTCGAGCAGCGGGGTGGCCGACTGGGCAAGCCGGCCGACCAGGGCCTCTGCGGACGGCGTGAACTCGCCCGGCAGCGGATGCGGCGCCTCGCCGTCTCCGCCGAAAAAGGCGTCCAGCATCTCGAAGACAAGCCCCGCCTCGAGCACGAACTGCGCGCGGACGCGGGCGTTGCCCATCGCCATCGGCTGCCAGGCCGAAAGCGCGCTGCCGCGCTCCGCCTTGTAGTCGGCAAAGCGCTGGACCGAGAGCGGCTCGGCCCAGGCGCGCAGATCCTTGCGCAGCAGCCCCTCGAAGGCACCCTTCAACGACTTGGCCAGCCGCGCGCTCAGATGCTGCAGCGTGACGAGGTCGCCGAACGGATTCAGGTTGGCCGTCCCCAGCGCCGGCGCGTGCTCCGCGCTGGCTCGGGGGCGTTCCCGCCGTTCGGCCGTGCCGTCTGATGAAGGGCTGTTAACCATGCCCGTTCACTGAACAATGAAATTGGTAAAGTAGACGTTACTAACCCCGCCAAAGCCTTCCTTTTCCTTCAAAACGCCGTTGATCGCCTTGGCGAGGCGATCCTGGATGTGGCGCTTGCCCTCGGCGGTGAACACTTCGTCCTCGGTCGTCTCGCCGAGCGCCATCAGCACCGCCGAGCGAATCGCGATCTCGTGCGTCTTGATGTTCTCGAGGACGCGCTCGTCATAGGGAGTCGACACCGCGATGCCGACCTGGACGAAATGGACGCTGTCCTGGAGGTTGGAGGTGAACTCCTTCTCCATCGGATAATAGCTGGAGGCATATTTGTCGCCGCCCTCGCCCTTGGGCGTGGGCTTGCCGCCATGGCCGGGGGCCTCCCCGCCTTCGCCGCCATGGCCGCCCTCGCCGCCTTCCTTCGCCGAGGCGCGCTTCTCCTCGCTCTTGGGCACCAGGCGGGGCTCGTCATTCTCCTCGGCATGCGCAGTCGCGCTGAACCAGCCGGCCTGCATGCCGTAAAAGGCCGCTCCCCCGCCGCCGCCGAGCAGCAGCACCGGCAGGCCGACGAGCAGCAGCAGGTTCCTCTTCTTCTTCGGCGCGGCGGCGCTTTCGGTCTTGGCGTCGGACATCATCTATCTCCGGGGGTCTCAGGCGACCCGTTCGTCGTCATTGGTGGAAGCCTGTGCCTCGCGGCGGGCGGCGGGCGCCGCCAAAGGCTGGTGGCGGTTGGGAGCCGCGTCGTTGCGCTGGCCCTGCCCCGTCTGCGGATTGCCGGTGCCGGCTCCAGTGCCGGTCGCGCTCGATTCGACGCTGGTCGAGCCGAGGCGGATGCCGCGCTGCTCGGCGATCTCCGCCAGCCTGGGCTGGGCGTCGGCGATCAGCTGGCGCGCGGCCTGGCTCTCGGTATGGAACTGGACGTGGATGCCGGCATCGTCCTGGCGGATCGCGATGTCGACCTTGCCCAGCGCCTCGGGCATCAGGCTGAGGCGGGTCTCGCGGGCCGGCGCGGCATCGCGCAGCGTCTCGATCCGGTCCATCATCTTCGCCGTCCATTGCTGGTGACGCATGTCGAGCGCGGCGTCCTGGCTCGCGCCGGCGGCGGAAGCCGCCGCCGCGGTCTGCGCACCGGTGGCCGGCGCGGCGAGCGTCGAGAGATCGGGCTGCGAATCGCCCGGCATCCGGGCCGGGGTGCCCGGCCGGGCCGGTTCGAGCGCGGCGGCCGACGATGGCGGTGCGGCGGCCTGTGGCGGAGCGACGGTCGCCTCGCGCCCCTGGGCCACATCGGCGATCGACACCTTCTGGGGCGATGCCGGCCGATCGAGCGCGATGCGCACCACCGGCGCCTCGGCGGCAGCCCGGCGGAGTTCGCGCGGTGCCGGCGCGAGCACGGGCTGCGACGGCATGGATCCGGGCGTATCGGCAGCCTTTGCCGGCTCTGCCTGCGGAACGGCGACAGCGGCCATATCGGCCGTGGTCGGATCGATGGCCGGATCGCCGCGTGCGGCGCCTGGCGCCGGCACCGTGCGCGACGGAGCGGACGCGATGGGCGGGGCGATCTCGGCATTGCGCCGGCGCGGCGCCGGGGCTTGCACCGCCGCTTCGGGTTGCGACTTGGCTTCCGGCGCGATCGGTGCGGCCGGTTCGGCGGCGGCGCGGGCACCGGCACGATCGGTCTTCGCCTTGCCGTCCGGCGCCACGCCGGCCTCGGGGAGCGCGATCTCGCGATGCGCCGGGGCCTTGCCGCCCGCGTCTCCCCCCTCGATCGGCAGGGGAGCATCCGCTTCGGGGGCCGGCTCGGGTGCGGGTGTCGGCACCGGCGCGGCGGCGAACCAGGCGAAGGGCGGCGGCGGCGCATCCTCTGCAGTCGCCGCGTCCTCCCGTTCGGCGTCCGAACCGGCGCGCTCCCCGCCATTGCCGTCCAGGCCAGGCACGGCATCCGGCAATTCCTTGCCGCCCTCGGCAGATTCCTGCCCCATCGGCAACGGGATCGCCACCTCGCCCGGTTTCCCCCGGGCAACGATGGCGGGTGCCGCGATCTCCGGCATCAACGCATCCAGCGCCAGCGCGAAGCCGCCCGCATCCGCGGAAATCGCGGCGTTCGGCTTGACGGGCCCCACGGTGATGGCGGGAAGCGCGGTAGCGAGCTGGATCAAGTTCAGGTCCCCGTGACACTAGGTTCACGAGGCACTCAGCAAATATCGTGCCGATTTTTGCCCATGGGCGGAAGCTGTTCCAGCTCGCGCAGCGCCTTGAGCGCGGCATCGGCTTCTGCGCGGGTGATCAGCTTCTCGATCGCATTCTGGTCGCGGCGCGCCTCGCGCGTGGCGGCGCGTGCCATCTCCAGGCTCTGCTCGGCCACTTCGACGCGCTTCTCGGCGGCGAAGGCGGACTGGTGGAGCCGTTCGCGGAAATGCGCGGCCGCGGCCAGGCTCGACGCCGATTCGGAAACGCTGGGCGCAGGTGCCACGTTCGCCGCCAGATTGGCGATGCGATCGCGCAGCCGGGCTTCCTGATCGACCTTGGCGAGCGCCCGCACTTCGTCCGCACGGACCAGGTCGAGCTGGAGCGTGCGGACGCGGAGCAGGCGGCCGAGCTTCTTCGCCGACCTAGGCATCCTGGATTCCCGGCACCGCCATCGAATCAGCCATGGCCGAACACGCCGACCAGCTCGGCCACCGCGTCGGGCAGGGTCACGATCTCGTCGGCGCCCTGGCGGATATATTCCATCACCGCCGGGTGGCAGGCGATCGCCGCGTCGATCTCCGGATCGGCACCGGCGCGATAGGCACCCATCAGCACCAGGTCGCGATTCTCCTCATAGGTGGCGAGGTGCCGGCGCAGCACGCGTGCGGCGGCGACATGGTCCCTGGGCGCGATGTCGGTCATCACGCGGCTGACCGAGGGGCCAAGATCGATCGCCGGGTAGACGCCGCGCTCGGCGAGCGCGCGGCTCAGCACGATATGGCCGTCGAGGATCGAGCGGGCACTGTCCACCACCGGGTCGTTGCCGTCGTCGCCATCGGCGAGCACGGTGTAGATCGCAGTGATCGAGCCGCCGCTGTGCACGTCGGTGCCGGCGCGCTCGATCAGGCTGGGCAGCATCGCGATCGCCGAGGGCGGATAGCCGCGCGCCGAAGCCGGCTCGCCCAGCGCCAGGCCGATCTCGCGGCCGGCATGGGCGACGCGGGTGAGCGAATCCATGATCAGCAGCACCTTCTTGCCCTCGGCGCGGAACGCCTCGGCAATGGCGGTGGCGCGCAGCGCGCCGCGGATGCGGAGCACCGGGGAATGATTGGCCGGAACGGCGACAACGACCGAGCGCGCCCGGGCGTCGCCCGCCACCTTGGTCTCCAGGAAGTCGGCGACTTCGCGGCTGCGCTCGCCGATCAGGCCGATGACGATCACGTCCGCCTGGGCCGCGCGGACCATCATGCCGAGCAGCACCGACTTGCCCACGCCCGACCCCGCCATGATGCCGACGCGCTGGCCCTGGCCGATGGTGAGCAGCCCGTTGATGGCACGCACGCCGACATCGAGCGGCTCGAGCACCCGGCCGCGATCGAGCGGCGACTGGAGCTTGCCGGCGAGCGGCCATTTCCCGGCGCCGCGGATCGGGCCGAGGCCGTCGATCGGCTTGCCCGAACCGTCGACCACCCGGCCGAGCATCGCCGCGCCCACTTCGGCCTCGCCCGGCGCGCCGATCGGGCGGACGGGGGCGTTGGGCAGCAGCGCGGCGGGGCCGCCGAGATTCATCAGCAGCGTCTTGCCCGAACGGAAGCCGATCACTTCGGCCTCGACCCGGCTGGCGCCGTCGCCGATCGCGCAGACCGTGCCTACGGGCAGCTGCAGGCCCACGGCCTCCATCAGCAGCCCGTCATAGGAGGCGAGGCGGCCGGAGACCCGCGGCCGGGCGACGAAGTCGCTGCGGCCTAGGCCTTCCAGATAGTCTTCGGTGAAGAGGTTCAGCATGCGGGCGGGATCGGCACGCGGTCGATCGCCTGGGCGAGCTGCTCGAGCCACAGATCGGGGCCGTCCTCGACGATGGTCGAGGCGCTCTCGACCACGAAGCCGCCGCGCTGGACGTGCGGATCGCCGACGGGGAAGACCGTGGCGGGCAGCTTGCCCTGGACGAAGGGGACGTCGTCGGGATGGAGGCGCAGCAGCGCGGATTCGGCACTGTCGGCCAGCATGTCGACCGCGGCATGGATCCGCTGGGCGAGCACATCCGGCGCGACGCCGACTTCGCCGACCAGCCTGGTGACGAGGTGGAGCACGGTCTGGCGCAATTGCCCGGCCATGCGCTCGCGATCGAAATGGGCGCCGCTGGCGAGCGCGGCCGAGATCTGGTCGAGCAGCGCGGTCTCGCGCGCCTTGGCAGCCTCCGCCTCGACGAGCGCGGCCGCATGCCCCTCGGCGAAACCCGCTTCGTGCGCGGCCGCGATGGGATCGATGAACGCACCATGCTCGGCGGGGTGCTGGGCATCGGCAGTGAACGGATCCCAGCCCTCGGTGGGATTGGCTTCCGGATTGGCCGGCGCGAAATGGCGCGGCTGGGCCGGTACCTCCTCGAACACGCGGCGGCCGATGCGGTCGACATCCGACGGCGCGAAGCCGGCACCGTCGCCAAAGGCGCGGGCCAGCACATGCCCGGCCGCGCTGATCCGTCCGGCAAAGCCCGGCGAGAAATCAGACATAGTCGTCGTCCCCGCCCTTTGACGGCATCTGGATCGTGCCGTCCTTCACCAGGCCGCGCGCGATCGCGATCATCGCCTTCTGCGCATCGAGCACATCGGCCATCTTCATCGGCCCCAGCGATTCGATCTCGTCGCGGATGCCGTCGGCCGCGCGGCTCGACATGCAGCCGAGGAACCGGCCGCGGACCTCCTCCTCGACGCCCTTGAGCGACTTGACCAGGATCGTGGTGTCGATGTTGCGGATGAGCGTCGACAGGTTCTTGTCGTCGAGCTCGAGCAGATTGTCGAAGACGAACATCGCCTCCTCGATCGCGCGGGCGACCTCGCGATCGATCTTGGCGAGCTTGGGCATGACGCGCTGCTCGGTGATCTTGCGCGCGCCGGAGAGGATCTTCGCAGCCTCGCGCGTGCCGCCGAGCTGGAGCCCGCCGCTCGACTTGCGCCCGCCCATGCCGGCGCGGCCCTGGAGCATCGTCTTCAGCGTCTCGATCGCCTCGGGCGGGATCGGCCCCAGCTTGGCGATGCGGCGCAGGATCTGCGGCTGCGCCGCTTCGGGCAGATGCTCGAACACCTTGGCGGCGATATCGGGGTCGAGATTGGCGAGCAGCACCGCCGCGATCTGCGGATGCTCCGCCTCGATCATCCCGGCGATCTCCTCGGGCTCGAACCAGTCGAGCCATTCGATCGCGGCGACCTGGCTGGCCGGCATCACCCGGGCCAGCACGCCGGAGGCGCGCTCGGGGCCCAGCGCCCTGGTCATGATGCTTTCGATCTTCGGCGCCGGATCGAAGGTGACGCCGGTGCGCTCGCGCGCCTTGAACACGAAATCGTCTAGGACGATCTCGACCTCGGCCTCGCTGACGTCCGCCACGTTGAACATCGCCTTGCCGAGCTGGCGCACTTCCTCCGGATCGAGCTTCTGGAGGATCGCCGCGGCTTCCTCCTCGCCCACCAGCATCATCAGGACCGCGGCGCGCTCGACGCCGTTGAAGCTGCGGATTGCGTTCATTGCGCGTCCGCCTTGATCATGTCGCGGACCGCCAGGGCGGCGCGCGCGGGATTGTCGCGAGTGAAGCCGCGGACCAGGCCGACCCGCTCGTCATAGCTGTTGTGAGCGCCCTCGAGCATGTCGATCGAGACGGGCGGCGCGCCGTGGCCGCCTTCCTCGCCAGCGGCACCGCCCATCGACAATGCCGGGCGATTGCCTGCGGCCGGCTCCTCGCGCTTCTTGAGCAGCGCCTTGGTGAGCGGACGGACGCCAAGGAAGAGGACGAGCAACGCAATCACCAGCGCCGTCGCATTGCGCGCGGCGAGCGGCACCCAATTGGCCTCGTACCAGGCCGGGCCCTTGTCGGCCGCATCGGCGGCGGTGGTGAACTTGCGGCTGATCACCGTCACCTGATCGGCGCGGCCCGGATTATAGCCCATCGCCGCCTGGACCAGCTGGGTGATCTGCTGGATCTCCACCGTCGAGCGCGGCTTGCCCGGTTCCTCGCGCAGCAGCACCGCGACCGACAGGCGCTTGATGCCGCCCGGCGCCTGGCGCGTCACGGAAACCTGCTTGCCGGTCTGATAGGCGCGGGAGAAGCTGTCGCTCTGCTTCTGCGGCGTGGCCTGGCTCGCGCCGGCAGCGGTGCCGGCAGCGGGCGCCGCGCCGGGCGTAGGCTGCGCATTGGGCGCGGCGACGGTGCTGGCGGGCGGCGGCGTGTTGGAGAGCGCGCCGGGAATGCCGCCGGGCGCGTTGCCGTCCTTGCTGCCGGTCCAGGCGCCCTGTTCGGCCGCGAGCACCGCGCCTTCCTTGTCATAGCTTTCGCGCGTCGCCTGGTTCTCGTCCAGGTCGACATCGGCCTGCACTTCGGCAGTGAAGTTGCCGGCGCCGACCAGCGGCGTCAGCAGCTGGACGAGCTGTTCGCGATACTTGTCCTCGATGCGGCGCTGATAGTCGATGCGGGCGTCGCCGGCCGAATTGGCCTCGTTGCCCTTCTTCGAGAGCAGGGCGCCCATCTGGTCGACGATGGTGACGCTTTCCGGCGTCATGCCGGGAACCGACGAGGCGACGAGGTTGACGATCGCGCGGGTCTGCGCGTCGCCCAGTGCGCGGCCGGGCTGGAGCTTGAGGATCACCGAGGCGGTGGGCACCGCCTTGTCGCGGACGAAGACGCTGGCCTCGGGCGTGGCGAGATGCACGCGCGCCTCGGCGACCGCATCGATCTCCTCGATCGAGCGGGCGAGCTCGGTCTCGCGCGCCTGGCGCAGCCGCTCGCCCTCGACGGCGCGGGACACGCCCATCGGCAGCTGGTCGAGGATCTGGTAGCCGCCCGGTGCCGCCTTGGGCAGATTCTGGCTGGCGAGCAGCATCCGCGCCTTGTGATAATCGTCCTCGGCGACAGTGATCGAGCCCGAACCATCGATGCTCGACCGGATGCTCGCGCCCTGGAGCGCCGAGCTGATCGCCGCCTTGTCGGCATCGCTCACATTGGCGAACAGGATCCGCTGCGGCGACGTCGAGACCAGCGACCAGGCGAGGAAGCCGGCGGCGACCAGGCCGACCAGGAAGAGGAGCGGCATCGCCCGCCTGACCGCGGGCTGCGCCAGCAGTCCGCGCATCTGGGCGAGCGGGGCGCCGAGCCGGCCGGCGGCGGGCGGGACGGGCGCATCGGTGGAGGTGAGGGCGTTGCTCATGGATTACACCGGCATGCTCATGATGTCCTTGTAGGCGGACAGGAGTTTGTTGCGGACCTGCAGCGTCGCCTCGAAGCCGACCGAGGCCTGCTGGCGGGCCAGCATCACCTTGGCGATGTCGACCGTCTCGCCGCGCTCATAGGCCTCGGAGAGCGCGCCGGCCTGGCTCTGGGCCTGGTTGACCTGCTTGAAGGCGTCTTCCATCGACGCGGCGAAGGTTGCGGACTTGCCGCCCGACGTGCCCGTCACTGCGCCCGCGGGCGTCTCGTTGGCCTTGGCGAGCGCGGCGTTGCGCTCGAGGATCTGGGCGCGGAGCGCCAGGACCCGGTCGACGCTCATCGCGCCGCCGCCGATACCGTCGATACCGCTCATGCCGAAGCCCTCGCCTTACCCGCGTCGATGCTCTCGCCCTGCTCGCGCGCCTTGGCGAGGCGGTAGCGCAGCGTGCGCTCCGAGATGCCGAGCCGCTTCGCCGTCTCGATCCGGCTGCCGCCGCATTCGGCGAGCATCTCGCGGATCGCGGCGAATTCGTGGATCTGGACGATGTTGGAGAGCGTGCCTGCCGCCTCGACGTCCACGCGGCGCGCAGCCGGCCTGTCGAAGATCAGGTGCTCGGGATCGATGGTGCGGCCGCCGCAGAGCAGCAGCGCGCGCTGGATGACGTTCTCGAGCTCGCGGACATTGCCCGGCCAGTCATGGCTGGCGAGCGCGTCGAGCGCCTCGTTCGAGATCCACGGCATCGCGCCGCGGCCGCCGGCATGGCGGACGACCATCGCGGCCGAAAGCGCGGCGATGTCGCCGGGGCGCTCGGCCAGCGCCTTGGTCGTGAGCGGGAAGACCGAGAGGCGATAGTACAAGTCGGCGCGGAAGCGGCCGGCAGTGACTTCGCCCTGCAGGTCGCGATTGGCGCAGGCGATGACGCGGACGTCCACCTTTTCCGGCATGGTGCCGCCGATCGGCACGACTTCGCGCTCCTGCAGCACGCGCAGCAGCTTGGCCTGGAGGTTGAGCGGCATCTCGGCGATCTCGTCGAGCAGCAGCGTGCCGCCATGCGCGGCGCGGAAGAAGCCCTGGCCGCCCGACGAGGCACCGGTAAAGGCACCCTTCTGGTGGCCGAACAGCATTGCCTCGAGCATCGTCTCGGGCAGCGCGGCGCAGTTGAGGGCGACGAACGGGCCCTCGCGGCGAGTGGAGCCGTTGTGGATGGCGCGGGCAAGGACTTCCTTGCCGGTGCCGGTGGGGCCGTTGATCAGCACGGTGATGTCCGACGCGGCGACGCGCTCGGCCAGCGCCAGCAGCGCCAGGCTTTCCGGATCGGCGGCGACCGGCTCGTGCGGGCCGCGCAGCAGCGCCGTGGCGAAGCCCGCGCCGACCGCGGCATCGTCCGCCGTGTAGGACAGCCGGGCCGGGTTGCCGTCGCCGAACGCGATCGCCTGGCGGCCTTCGTCGCCCAGGATCAGCGTGCGCGCAGCGGCCGGGGGCACTTCGCCCTCGGCGACCAGGAACAGGTCCTGCGCGGCGGGGCGACCGTCCTCGCAGGTGCCGATCGCGAAACCCTGGGCGCGCAGCGACGAGACGAGAGCATATTTCTGGCGCAACACTGCGGCGGACGGGACGATGGATCGCATTGGTTACCCCCTGAGACACCATCCTTTTGCCGTCGACTTGGTTAACGCCGCGTAAAATTGCGTGTCCCGCAGCAACCTTGGTCCGGGCGCGTCTACGCGTGCGTGCGTAGAGGGAAAATTTTTCGCTTAAGCCCCGCTGCGGGCGGCCGTTCCTTGGCTTGGCGGCTCCGGGCTCCCGTTCAGGGGGGACAGCGGGAAGCCGACGAGCATGGAGTAACGAACATGACTGTTATCTCGACCAACACCGCGGCGCTGCGCGCCGCCAATGCTTCGACCGGCGCCAACAAGGCGCTGAGCACGGCCATGGAGCGCCTGTCGACCGGCAAGCGCATCAACAGCGCGAAGGACGACGCCGCCGGCCTGGCGATCGCCTCGACCATGACCGCCTCGATCCGCGGCATGACCCAGGCGGTCCGCAACGCCAATGACGGCATCTCGCTGGCGCAGACCGCGGAAGGCGCGCTCAACGAAGTCACCAACATGCTGCAGCGCATCCGCGAGCTGGCGGTCCAGTCGTCGAGCGGCACCTATTCGGACGACGACCGCAAGAACCTGCAGGCCGAAGTCACGCAGCTGACCTCGCAGATCAAGGACGTGCTGACCAACACCAAGTTCAACGGCAATGCGCTGTTCCAGATCGGCAAGCCGCCGGCGGATCCGGCCGCTCCGGCAGCCGGCGAAGTCGCGGCCAAGAAGTTCTCGATCCAGACCGGCGCGGAATCGACCGACAAGATCACGATCAGCATCGACGCGCTCGACGTGGGCGCCATCGTGGGCGACGCGGCGGCCAACCCGGTCGTCCCGGCGCTTTCCGTCGGAACCGCCGGCAGCGCCGACACCGCCCAGGGCACCGTTGACGGCGCCCTGAAGTCGGTCGCCACGCTCCGCGCTTCGCTCGGCGCCGCGCAGAGCCGCCTGGACTCGGTGGTCAACAACCTGACGACCAACGTCGCGAACCTGAGCGACGCCCGCAGCCGCATCGAGGACACCGATTATTCGGCGGAGACGACGGCGCTGGCCAAGGCCCAGATCCTGTCGCAGGCTTCGACGGCGATGCTCGCCCAGGCGAACCAGAGCCAGCAGTCGGTGCTCAAGCTGCTTCAGTAAGCGCGTGCCGGTCGGGGTGTCACCCCCCTGACAGGCACCAAGGCCGGTCACCCCTTCTTGCCGGAGGGGGCGCATGGGGAACCCCGGTGGTATCGACCGCCGGGGTTTTTCCTTGTCCGCCGCAGGCCGCGCCTATGCCCCCTATTTCCCCTCGGGCTTGCCGCCGGGCTTCCATTGCGGCCGGGCATCGCTGTTGGCCAGCGCGCGGAGCGGCTCGACCAGCGACTGGATCGCCCGCGTCATGAACGCGATGTCGAGATTGGCCAGCGTGTCGTCGGGCGTGTGATAGGTCGGCGTGACCGCCCATCCCGAAATGGTGTGCGCCACCACCCCGCGCACCGCGAGCGAATAATTGTCCGAACGCTCGAAGAAGCGCTGCTCCGGATAGGGATCGGCGGTGACGAGCGCGCCATGCGCCTTCAATGTCTCGCCCAGCGTCGAGCGCTCGAAGCCGGTCATCATCATCGTGCCGGCGGGCAGCTTGGGATCCTGCGCGCCGATCATCTCGATCTCGATATTGGCGACGATCTGGTCGAGCGGCACCGGCGGGTGATCGCCGAACCAGCTGGAGCCATAGCCGCCGATCTCCTCGCTGCCATAGGCGACGAACAACAGCCCGCGCCGGGCCTGTTTCGCCGCCGCCATCGCCCGCGCCAGCTCCAGCACCGCCGTGGTGCCCGAGGCATCGTCGTTCGCGCCGTGCATGATCGTGCCGTCGGGCTTGCGGCCGAGATGATCGAGATGCGCGGTGACCAGGATCACGCCCGCCTTGGGATCGCTGCCGGGCAGCCAGCCGATCGCATTGGTGGTGATCGCCTCCTCGCGCACCACCGGCAGGGCGAGCGCGACCGGGGCGCCGGCCTGGGCCGCCGCCTTGTCGAAATCGGCCGAGGGCAATGTCGCAAAGGCGGCGTAGCTCGGCGGCGCCTTGCCCTCGAGCCCGGCCGGCATGCGCGGCTTGCCGCCCAGCGCCTTGGCCAGCGCGCGCGTCGCATCGTCTTCACGCACGATCACCAGCTTCGCCCCTGCCGCGCTGGCGGCGCGGACCAGCGCCATGGGCGAGGCCTTGCCGCCGGTCACGAACAGCACCTGGGCATGCGGGATTTTCGCGAGATCGGCGCCGTCGAACACCGCCGAGGTGCCGGAAATGCTCTCGGCCGCGCCGACCAGCACCGTGGGCGCCGCCGCCGGCCTGCCCGCGACCGTCAGCGCCGCCGGGCCGTCCAGCGCATAGCGGATCACCTTGGCGGACTGGAGATAGCCGGCCATGCCCGGCGCCGGCCGGAGCCCATAGCCTTCGAACTGCGAGCCGACATAGGTGGCGGCGATCGCCTCGTCGCGGGTCGCGCTGCCGCGCCCCTGCAGCGCCTCGCTGGCGAGAAAGGATTCGTGCGCGCGCACCCATTCGGAGCGGACGGTCCATGCGTCCTGGGCGAAGGCCGGAGACGCCAGCAGGCCGAAGGTCATCGCGCCGGCCAGGAACAAATGCTTGGTCATGAAATCCCCCGAATGGTCCGAAGCGGGGATTTCTGCGGCAAGCGTCGAGGCGGCGCAAGCGCGCGCAGGGCAGGAGCCGCACGAGATCCCGGCTTCCGCCGGGGATCGCGGTTTCGGGCTGGCTAGCCGAGCCGGCGCGCCAGCCCCTTCTTCAGCCGCGCATGCGCCGATGCCTTGATCTGGCAGATGCGCGCGGCGCCCACGCCCAGGACCTGGCCGATCTCCTCGAGGTTCAGTTCCTCGACATAATAGAGCTGGATCACCTGCTGCTCGCGCTCCGGAAGCTCGGCGATCGCGGCGATCAGCGCCTCGCGCTGGTCGCTCTCCGCCAGCTGGTCGAAGGCGCTGGGCGCGTCGGACATGAACCAGGGGCTCTCGTCCGAATAGGTATCGTCGATCGAATCGAAGCGCACCGCCTCGGCATTGGCATAGTCGGCGCGCAGCTTCTCCGGTGTCACGCCCAGCCGGGCGGCGACCTGTTCGTCGTCGGGCGCGCGGCCCAGTTCGTTGGTCAGCACCGATATCGCTTCCTGATAGGCCTTGCGCCGGCGCATCGCCCCGCGCGTAGTGGTCGCCTGGCGGCGCAGCTCGTCGATCATCGCCCCGCGCAGCCGAGTGGCGAGATATTGCTCGAAGGTCACCTGCCCCCGGTCCTCGAACCCTGCCGCCGCTTCGATCAGCGCGACCAGCCCGACCTGGATCAGGTCCTCCACTTCGACGAGCGAGCTCATCGAGCCATGGATGTGCCAGGCGATGCGCCGGACCAGCGGCAAGTGCTTGCGCACCAGCGCCTCGGGATCGCGCCGCGGCGGGGTGGGCGTGTAGGTCAGGGGCGAAAGGGCCAGCGAAGCCATGGCGTCGAGTTTCCCCGGAGTGAAGGCGTTCATGCGGGCAGCGCCTCCGGCGCGCCGATCACCGCGACCACTTCGACGGCCTTGTCCTCGGGCACCTCGAAGAAGCTCATCACCGGCGTGTCGGGCAGGACCGTCCTGATCAGCTTGCGGATCGCGACCCGGATCGAGGGCTGGACGACGAGCGCGAAGGGCTTGGCCTCGGCGATCAGCGGCTGGGCGGCGCGTTGCAGCGCCTCGGCGATGCGGCGGCCCAGATCGGGCTCGATCGTATGACGCTTCGACGGATCCGAGCGGACCGCCTGGCCGAGCAGCGCCTCCAGCTGGCCTTCGAGCGTCATCACGCGCAACGGCTCACGCACGCCGCACAGGCGCTGGATGATGAGCGGGCCGAGCTCGGGACGGATCAGCTCCATCAGCTCCTCGGCATCCAGGGTCCGCTGGGCGGCGACCGCGATGGCGGCGGCGATGCGGCGGAACTCCTTGAGCGAAATGCTCTCGGCAAGCAGGCCGCGCAGCACCTGGGTAAGCGTGGTGAGCGGCACCGGCGCCGGGCAGAGCGCGGCGACGAGTTGCGCCGAGCGCTCCTTGAGCCCGTCGAGCAGCGCCTGGACCTCGTCCGGGCCGAGCAGGTCCGACGCGTTCTGGATCAGGCACTGGTTGAGATGGGTGGCGACCACCGTGCCCGGATCGACGACGAGATAGCCGAGGCCGGTGGCGGCATCGGAATCGCCCTGGGCGATCCACAGCGCGTCGAGCCCGAAGGTCGGATCCTTGACCGGCTTGCCGTCGAGGCGGCCCGAGGCCTGGCCGGTATCGATCGCCAGCACTTCGTCGGGCGAGACATTGTCCTCGGCGACGACGACGCCGCCGATGACGATGCGATAGGTGAAGGGCGCCAGGTTGATGTCGTCGCGCACCCGCACCTGGGGTACGACGAAGCCGAGCTCCTTGGACAGCTGGCGGCGCACGCCGGTGATGCGGCCCATCAGCGGCCCGCCGCGGCGCTCGTCGACCAGCGGCACCAGGCCATAGCCGATGTCGAGCATCACCTGCATGTTGTCGGTCACTTCGTCCCAGCCGATCCTGGAGAGATCGGCCGGCTCGGCCGGCGGCGCGGCGACGGGCTTCGGCCGGTTGGCGGCCCTGCGCAGGCGCCAGGCCGCGAAGCCGGCGGCGGCGGCGGCGGGCAGCATCAGGAAATGCGGCATGCCCGGGAAGACGCCGAGCAGGCCCAGGATGACGGCAACCGGCATCCAGGTCTTGTGGCTGGCGAACTGGGTGCCGATCTGGCCGGCCAGGTCGTGGCTCGAGGCGACGCGGGTGACGATCGCCGCGGCGGCGATCGAAAGCAGCAGCGCCGGCACCTGCGCCACCAGCGCGTCGCCGATCGCGAGCAGCACATAGGTGGAGGCCGCCTCGCCCACTGCCATATGATGGCTGGCGACGCCCAGGATCAGGCCGCCGATCACGTTGATCGCGAGGATCAGCAGGCCCGCGATGGCATCGCCCTTCACGAATTTGGACGAGCCGTCCATCGCGCCGTAGAAATCGGCTTCGGTCGACACTTCCTCGCGGCGCTTCTTGGCGTCGTCGGGCGTGATCAGGCCGGCATTGAGATCGGCGTCGATCGCCATCTGCTTGCCGGGCAGCGCATCGAGGGTGAAGCGCGCGCTGACTTCGGAGACGCGGCCGGCGCCCTTGGTAACCACGATCATGTTGATGATCACGATGACAGCGAACACCACCAGGCCGACGACATAGTCGCCGCCGATCATGAAGGTGCCGAACGCCTCGATCACATGGCCGGCGGCGCTCTCGCCCTCATGGCCGTGCACCAGCACGACGCGCGTCGAGGCGACGTTGAGGCCGAGGCGGAACAGCGTGGCGAACAGCAGCACGGTGGGGAAGGCGGAGAAGTCGAGCGGCTTCTGCGCGTTCAGCGCCACCATCAGCACCGCGAGGCTGATCATGATGTTGAGGATGAAGAAGGCGTCGAGCAGGAAGGCCGGGATCGGCACCACCATCAGCGCGACGAGCAGCAGGATCGCGCCGGGCAGCGCGAAGCTCTTCAGGGCAGGGCCGGTCCCTGCGGGAAGCGAGATTGCGGACATGGGGGGTTACGCTCCCAGATTCGCGAGCATGAGATAGGCGAGCCTGGCATTCTCCGGCGTCGGCCGGAGCGGATCGATGCGGCGGCCGAGCGGGTCGCCGGGCGAACCCTGCGAGACGTTGAGCTGGGCGAGCGTGTTCTGCACCCAGTGGCGATCGCTATCGACCGCGCCGTTGCCGAGCACGACTTCGTTGTCGCCGTCGCTCCAGGCACGGGCAGCGGCGTTGAAGCCGTCGTCCAGGCCGGCCGAGGCGAGCCCGGCGGCCCCGCCGGCGGCGGCGCCCTGGTCGAGCTTGCCGGCGAAGCGGCTGTAGATCTCCGAAAGCGTGCGCGGCTGGCCGTTCGACGCGTAGAACACGCTGCGATTGGCGCGCGCGGCGGCGGGGAACAGCGAGGCGCCGGTGCGGCCGGGGCTGTCGGCCATCGCGCTCAGGAACTTGCCGGCGCCGCCCAGGCCCAGGAAATGGGCCATATAGAGATCGGTGCCGGTGGCCGGCCGGCCCAGGCTGTCCTCGAGCGACGCCTTGTTGTCCGCGGCATGCTCGGCGGCCATCAGCGAGGCGGTCTGCGGATCGCTGCGCAGGCCCAGGATCGCGCTGCGTGCGGCGGGATCGCTGACGACATAGCGACCGGTGCCGGTCTGCCTGATGCTGTCGGCGGCCCAGCCCAGCCCATGCTCGGCGCCGTGCTGCTTCACCACGCCCAGCCAGCTCTGCTCGATGAACTGATAGAGGCCGGTGGCCGAGGACGTGCCGGCACGCGCATCGGCGCGCAGCCCGCTTTCCACCTGGGCCTGGCCGAGCAGATAGTTGAAGTCGATGCCGGTCTTGCGGCTCGCCGCGGCGATCGCCGTCTGGACGCTTGCCCTGGTGTTGACCGAAGTAACGCTCATCGATCCTGGAATCCGAATAGCCTAATCCGGGGCTATCCAGAGCAAGGAGCGTGCCAGTTACGGTTAACGGATGCAGAAAACGCCCGCTCAGCCGAGGGCGTAGCCGCCCGCCTTGTAGGCCGGCGCCTGCTGGCCGGAAAGGATTTGCAGGCGGCGGCGAACATTTGCCGCCATCAGGTTCACATAGATGCGGCAGGTCTCGTTGAGCTTGTGCGCCTCGGCGGCGAGCTCGCGGATCTCGGGGCCGGGGGCCTCGCCGTCATGCAGCGCGACCGTGTCGATCGCGGCGAGCTTGGTGCGGGTGGCCGCCTCCAGCGCGGCGACGTCGTTCGCCTTGAGCGCCGCGATCTCGGCGTGAAGGCATTCGATCACCTGGATGAGCGCGTCACGACGGTTCACGGGACTTCCAATCGAGCTTGAAGGCGAGCAGCCGGTCGGCGATCGTCGAGGGAGAAAGCGGGAATTTATTGTCGTGGATCGCCTTGCGGATGCGCGAGACCCGCTCGGCATCGACCGGCGGCCGCGCCGCCTGCTCCGCCGCGATCTCCGCAGCGGCGCTCCGCACCGCCGGCGCATCGCTCGCGACCGGGCGCACCGCCGCCACGCGGCTGGCAGGATCAACGGGCACGGTGCGACGGTCGGTGACCGCGCCTGCCTTCGTGCCGATTGAGTCCACCATTGCCTGCAATCCTCGCTGTGCCTGCAGCCCTTCAAACGGCCAGGGCAGGCGAAGCTTTACCGAAAAATTTCAGCTGCCCTCGGCGAAGCCGGGCAGGCGGGCGCGACCAGGCTCGATCGCGATCGCCTGGACCGGCGGCTGCCTGTCGTCCACCTTGATGCCGATCCGGCCGCCCGGAGGCGCGTCGTTCATCGCGATGCCCTGGCGCGAGATCGAGAAACCCTCGGCCCCCGCCTCGACCGTGACCGCATCGCCGCGCTTGATCACCGGCTCGGCCTTTACCGGAACCGCGGGGCGGACGAGGGTGGTGGCGGGCATCGGCGCGGGCGGCGCGGCCCGGGGCCTGGGCACGGCGGCGACGGGCACGAAGATCTTCCAGGCCGGCGCCATGCAGCGCACCACCACCGCGTCGCGATTCTCGCCGCGCCATTCGAGCTGGGGCGCGATGCAGGCCGCCAGCTTCAGCCGCCGGTCGATCGGCGCGATCGCCCCGCCCTGCTCGCCCATCGGCTTGCCGGCGAACTGGGCGACGATCGCATCGAGCGCCTGGGTCGATTGGAAGTCCTGCGCGCCGGCGGGGGCGGCAGTGACGAGTGCAATGGCGAGGAACATGGTCTTCTCCATGGAAAAAGGGGAGGCAATTGCCGGGTGGCGGATCATTGCCGGCCTCCCTCGAAGCCGAGGGCGAGGACGGCGCGGCGCTGGCCCCGGCCGGTGGAAATCGCGATGCGCGCGGGATCGACGGCACGCTGGGCGACGAGCAGCGCGGCGACCGCACGGGCGCGATCGGCGGCAAGGATCGGACCGCTGCCGGTCGCCGGATCGACGTCCGCCGCCGATCCGTCGACTTCGCCGGTGATCCGCAAGAGGGTGCGCGGGTCCCGCGCGGCGCCACGCGCCCATTCCAGCGCCGAGCCGGTATCGACGGGCGCGGCGGAGCCCGGCGCGAAGCCGGTGGCCGTGGCGATGTCGACCGGCATGGCGGCGGGCGCCGTCTCGCGTACACCGAAGCCGGCGCGGATACCCGCGGCGAGCTTGGCGGGATCGACCTGACTCGCCTGGAGGAAGACGAAGAAGCCGACCAGCAGCAGCGACAGATCGGCCAGGGTGACCAGCCAGGGCGCGCGCGCGGGTTCGTCCTCGTCGAACACGGTCACGCCGCGATCTCCTTTATCCGGCCGGTGCCCGGCTCGATCCCGGCCAGGGCGGCGAGCGCCGGCTGGAGGCGAAGCCGCTCCTGCGCCTCGTGCCGGGCGCGACGCTTCAGGCGGACGGCGACCGGCAGCAGCACGAGATTGGCGAGCAGCGCACCATAGAGCGTGGCGAGCAGGGCGACGGCCATGGCGCCTCCGATCGCCTGCGGATCCTTCATCGCGGCAAACATGCCGACCAGGCCGAGCAGCGTGCCGACCATCCCCATCGCCGGCGCCAGCTCCGCCGCGCCGGACCATATCTCCCACGCGCCCCGCTGGCGCTCGAAACGCGCGCAGCGGCGCTGCTCGAGCAGGGACTCGACGTCCCGCGGCCCTGCGCCGTCGACGATCGCGGCAACGGCCGCGGCGATGTCCGGATCCTCGATCTTCGAGCGATCGAGCGCGATCACGCCGTGGCGCCGCGCGATCCGGCCGAGCGCCGAGACCTGGGCCAGCAGGGGCTCCACATCGAAGCGGCGGCGCGGCAGCACGCCGAGCGCCGCGACGCCCCGGGCCAGGTCGCCCCAGGCATTGCGCAGCACGGTGCCGGCCAGCGTCCCCCCGCCGACAATGGCGAGCGCGAGCGGATCGAGGAAGGTCCCCAGGGCCGGAAGTACATTCATGTCCATGCCTGCGTGGGTGCAAGACACGGGCCAACTGCCCGGCGCGGCCTGGAACGCCTGCCGGGCCGCACGGAGCGGCAACCGCCTGCCGCCACACCGGCAAAACCTTGCCGCTGCCTGCCGCCCCCCAGGGGAAACCGGGTTTTTTCGTGCCCCAAGGCAAATTGGCACGACGGTTGCAGAGAACCCGGCGAACTTTTGTGCGGGAGACGTGCAATGCCCGATGACAAGCTTTTCGGCGTACACGGTGCGGCGCTTGCCGTGCGCTCGCAGCGCATGGGCATGCTGGCGTCGAACATCGCCAACGCCGCCACCCCCGGCTACAAGGCCCGGGACGTGGATTTCCGCGCCGCGCTGAACAGCGCCACCACGCCGGGCGGCTCGCTCGATGCCGCGATCGACGCCAACACGCTCTATCGCGTGCCGCTCCAGCCCTCGGCCGACGGCAACACCGTCGAGCTGACCACCGAGCAGACCGCCTTCGCCGAGAATGCCGTCGCGTATCAGACGACGCTGTCGTTCCTCAACGGCCGCATCAACCAGATCACGCGCGCGCTGAAGGGAGAATGAGCATGGGCGACCAGCCGCTTTCGATCTTCCAGGTATCCGGCCGCGCGATGAGCGCGCAGCTGGTGCGGATGAACACCACGGCGTCGAACCTGGCCAATGTCGGCACGGTCGCGTCGAGCGCCGACGCCGCCTATCGCACGATCAAGCCGGTGTTCCGCACCGCCTTCGACGAGGCGAGCGGCATGTCGACCGTCGATGTCGAGCAGGTCGTCACCGCGGGCTCCGACCCCACCAAGCGCTACGATCCCGGCAACCCGATGGCCGACAAGGACGGCAATGTCTGGGAAGCCGCCGTGGACGAGACCCGGGAGCTGGTCGACATGATGGAGACCGCCCGGAACTACCAGAACAACGTCGAAGTGATGCAGACTGCCAAGCAGCTCATCGTCGACACCCTCAAGCTGGGCCGCTGATCATGAGTGATTTCGACAACACCCTCGCCGGGCTGGGCATCTCCCGGTACAACAAGACCAGCACGACGAGCGGCACGACGCTCGACACGAAGGACACGTCGCGGCTCGGCAAGACCGACATGAACGTCTCCGACTTCCTGGCGCTGATGACCGCCCAGCTGAAGAACCAGGACCCGTTCCAGCCGGTCGACAACACCCAGATGGTCGCCCAGATGGCGCAGTTCTCGTCGCTCTCGGGCATCACCGAGATGAGCACGACGCTGAAGTCGATCGCCGGCAAGCTGGGCGCCACCTCGCTCAACGACGCCATCGGCTATGTCGGCAAGAACGTGCTGGTCCAGGGCTCGACCGCCTATCCGCGCACCTCCGGCGGTCTCGCCGGGGCCGTAGCGCTGGACAAGGACGCGACCAACGTCACGGTGACCATCAAGGACACCAACGGCAACACGCTCAAGACGATCGAGATGGGCAAGGAAGCCAAGGGCGCCGTCGCCTGGGACTGGGACGGCAAGACCGATACCGGCGAGGATGCCGGCAAGGGCCCGTTCAACGTCAGCGTCACCGCCACCGACGGCAAGGGCAGCGTCAAGGCCTATCCGCTGGTCTGGGCACCGGTCACCGCCGTCTCGATGGGATCCGACGGCAAGCCCGTCCTCACTCTTCCGGGCATCGGCAACGTGTCCACCGACGCCGTCTGGCAGGTCGGCTGAATCCTCTTTTCCACGGAGTAACGGAAAATGTCCTTCTTCACTTCGCTCTCGGGCCTGCAGGCAGCGCAGACCGACATGTCGACGATCTCGCACAATCTCGCGAACGTGCAGACCAACGGCTTCAAGAAGAGCTCCACGCAGTTCGCCGACGTCATCGCGTCGACCGCCAACATGAACCCGACCCAGATGGTCGGCTCGGGCGTGGTCGTGAAGGCGGTGCGCCAGCAATTCGGCCAGGGTGGCTTCACCCAGTCGTCGTCTTCGCTCGACGTGGCGATCTCGGGCGATGGCTTCTTCATCGTCAAGGGCGACGAGAAGAGCGGCAATGGCGTGGCCTATACCCGCAACGGCAGCTTCCAGGTCGATGCCGACCGCTATGTGGTCGACGCGCAGGGCAACAAGCTGCAGGTCTATCCGGTCGACGGCTCGGGCGCGGTGGTCGCGACCGGCCTGTCCTCGACGGTGAGCCTGCGCCTGCCCCAGACCAGCGGCACGCCCCAGGCGACCGAGAACGTCAAGCTCGGCCTCAACCTCAATGCCGGCTCGGCGATCCCCTCGACGAACCCCAAGTTCGAGAGCGCCGGCTACAAGTTCGACCGTTTCGACCCGACCACCTACAACCAGTCGGTGCAGACGACGGTCTATGACGCGAACGGCAACGCGCTGACGCTGACCAACTATTTCGTCCGCGAGACCAAGCCGACCGACAGCGACGCGACCAGCACCTGGAAAGTCTATTCCTTCGTCGGCGACCAGCAGCTCAATGCCGGCGACGACCCCGCCACGATGAAGCAGTTCGAGCTGAAGTTCGACAGCACCGGCAAGCTTTCCGAGCCGACCACGCCGATCACGTTCATGGGCTTCCTGGCGCCGGGCGCGACTTCGGAACAGGTGCTCAAGCTCGACCTGACCCAGGGCACCACCCAGGTGAGCTCGCCGTTCAGCCTCAACTCGACCAAGCAGGACGGCTCGCCCGTCGGCCAGATCGAAGGCGTGACGATCGCCGACGACGGCACGGTGACCGCGAGCTTCTCGAACGGCGACACCCAGGCGCTGGGCAAGGTCGTGCTGGCCAGCTTCACCAACAATGCGGGCCTGCGCCAGCTGGGCAACTCGACCTGGGCCGCCACCGGCTTCTCGGGCGATGCGCGCCTGGGCGAGCCGGGCACCAACGGGTTCGGCGGCCTGATGTCGGGCGCGATCGAGCGCTCGAACGTCGACATCACCGAGGAACTGGTCAATCTGATCGCGGCACAGCGCAACTTCCAGGCGAATGCCAAGGCGCTCGATACCGCCAGCCAGATGTCCCAGACCATCTTCAACATCCGCAGCTGATCCGATCGGCTGAGGAGGAGTAAGCAATGGACCGGCTTGTCTATACCGCGATGTCCGGGCTCAGGAGCCAGATGCAGTCGCAGGCGACGATCGCGAACAACATCGCGAACGCCTCGACCATCGGCTTCCGCGCCGAGCGCGTCAGCTTCGACCGGCTGGTCCTGCAGGGCACCGGAATGGACTCGCGCCAGCTCGCCGCGGAGGAAGTCAACGACTTCGACCGCTCGAAGGGCACGATGGTCCAGACCGGCAACCCGCTCGACGTCGCGGTGAACGGCGAGGCCTGGATCGCGGTCCAGGCCACCGATGGCACCGAAGCCTATACGAGGCGCGGCGATCTCCGGATCGCGCCCTCGGGCGTGCTGGAAACCGGCGACGGTTTCCCGGTGATGGGGTCGGGGGGCCCCATCACCGTGCCGCCCGCCGACAAGATCAGCATCGCCGAGGACGGCACGATCTCGATCGTGCCGCGCGGCGGCGACCCGACCCAGCCCCAGGAAGTCGGCAAGATCAAGCTGGCGAGCACCGGCGGCAGCCAGACCGCCAAGGGGCTGGACAATCTTCTCCATGTGAAGGGCGGCGGCGTGCTGCCCGAGGACATGGATGCCAAGGTGACCTCCGGTTCGCTCGAGCAATCGAACGTGAACCTGACGCAGGCGCTGGTCGACATGATCGAGAACCAGCGCGCCTACGAAGTGCAGGCGGGCCTGCTCAAGGAAGCCAAGAACATGGACGAGAGCACCGCATCGCTGATGCGGATGCCGTCCTGATTGAGGAGTTAGAACATGGGATCGGCAGCACTGCATATCGCGCGCACGGGCCTCGACGCCCAGGATACGCGCATGCGGGTCATCTCGAACAACCTGGCGAACGTGAACACCACCGCGTTCAAGAAGGACCGCGCCAGCTTCGAGACGCTCGCCTATCAGGTCGTCACCGCGCCCGGCGCCGCCTCGACCGCGGAGACCAAATACGCGACCGGCCTGAACCTGGGCACCGGCGTGCGCATCCAGGGCACGCAGCGGCTCGAGACGCAGGGCTCGCTCCAGACCACCGGCAACGGCCTCGACATGGCGATCGACGGCAATGGCTATTTCCAGATCCAGCTGCCCGGCGGCGGCCTGGGCTATACCCGCGCGGGCAATTTCTCCCGATCGGCCGAGGGCCAGCTGGTCACTGCCGAGGGCTATCAGGTGATGCCCGGCGTCACCATTCCCGAAGGCGCGATCTCGGTCACCGTCGGCAGCGACGGCACTGTCTCGGCGCAGATGCCGAACCAGACCGACCTCACCCAGATCGGCCAGATCCAGGTGGCGAGCTTCCCCAATCCGGCGGGGCTCCAGGCGGTCGGCGACAATTATCTGATCGAGACGCCGGCGAGCGGCACGGTCGCGCTCGGCAATGCCGGCATCGACGGCCGCGGCACGATCCGCCAGGGCATGCTCGAGGGCTCGAACGTCAATGTCGTCGAGGAGCTGGTCGACATGATCGAGACCCAGCGCGCCTATGAGGTGAATTCGAAGATGATCTCGGCGACCGACGAGATGCTCAAATATGTCAACCAGAACATCTGAGGGCGGATCATGAAGCATCTCCACGCCCTCGCCACCGCCACGCTTCTCGCCGCCGGGCTCGCCTTCGCCGCGACGCCGGCCCAGGCGCAGTTCCTGGGCATCGGCAAGAAGAAGCAGACGGAGGACTTCTCCGCGACGCTTCCCGCGCCGGTCACCGCCCAGCCGCCCGCCAATGGCGGCATCTTCCAGGCAGGCGACGGCTATGCCGCGCTCTACGAGGGCATGCGCGCGCGGCGCGTGGGCGATCCGCTGACCATCCTGCTGGTCGAGAAGACCGCCGCGTCCAAGTCGGCGGGCAGCAAGCTCGACAGCGGCGGCGGCTTCGGCCTGACGCCGCCCACCACCGGCGCGCTCTCGCTGTTCAAGGAAAGCGACGCCAGCGTGAGCGGCAAGCGCAATTTCAACGGCACCGGCACGGCCGACCAGGCCAATGCGCTTTCGGGCGAGATCAGCGTCACCGTCGCCGCCGTCTATCCCAACGGCACGATGCTGGTGCAGGGCCAGAAGCGCGTGACGCTCAACCGGGGCGACGAGTTCGTCCAGATCAAGGGGCTGGTGCGCACCGCCGATATCGACGCGAACAACCGCGTGCTGTCGACTCGCGTCGCCGATGCCCGCATCGCCTATACCGGCAAGGGCGACGTCGCCCGCGCCAGCCGCCAGGGCTGGCTGAGCCGGTTCTTCTCCGTGATCAGTCCCTTCTAAGAGCCGGAGCCAGTCAGATGATCCGCCGCTTCATCGCCCTCGCCGCCCTCGCGCTTGCCGCCGCCGCTCCCGCGGCCCATGCCCAGCGCGTGAAGGATCTGGGCGGGTTCCAGGGCATCCGTACCAACCAGCTCACAGGCTATGGCATCGTCGTCGGCCTGCCGGGCACGGGCGACGACAATCTGGAATATACCGTCCAGTCGATGAAGGGCGTCGCCTCGCGCTTCGGGCTGCAGCTGCCCCAGGGCGTGGCGCCGGGCCTGAAGAACGCCGCGGTGGTGATGATCACCGCCGAGCTGCCTCCCTTCGCCAAACCGGGCCAGAAGCTCGACATCACCGTATCGTCGATGGGCAAGGCCAAGTCGCTGCGCGGCGGCACGCTGATCCTCACGCCGCTCCAGGGCGCCGACGGCCAGATCTATGCGATGGCGCAGGGCAACCTCGCGGTCGGCGGCCTGGGCGCCGAAGGTGCCGACGGCTCGAAGATCGTCGTCAACACGCCGTCGTCGGGCCGCATCCCGGAAGGGGCCACGGTCGAGCGCGCCGTCGATACCGGCTTCGACAGGTCGCCCTTCCTGACCTTCAACCTCGCCCGTGCCGACTTCACCACGGCGCAGCGCGTGCAGGACGCGATCAACCTGCGCTTCGGCACCGGCCGCGCCCGCGCCATCGACGGCGTCTCGATCGCCATCCAGGCCCCCGAGGGCCGCGACGTGCGCGCCGAGCTGATGAGCGAAGTCGAGAACCTCACCGTCGAGGCGGCGGAAGCGCCTGCCAAGGTGATCGTCAACGCGCGCACCGGCACGGTGGTTATCAACTCGGCGGTCCGCGTCAGCCCGGCGGCGGTAACGCATGGTAAACTGACCGTTCGTATTGATGAGAACCAGCGCGTCAGCCAGCCCGCACCGTTCAGCAAGGGCGAGACCCGCACCGAGCAGCACAGCACGTTGGGCGTGGAAGAGGAGAAGCGACCGATGTTCCTGATGGCACCGGGCCCCAAGCTTTCGGACGTCGTCAAGGCGGTGAACGCGATCGGCGCGTCGCCGGCGGACCTCGTGGCCATTCTCGAGGCGCTCAAGGAAGCCGGCGCCCTCAAGGCGGAGCTGATCGTCCTGTGAGCAAGCTGCTCGGCCCCATCGGCAGCCCGTCGGGCGGCGTGTCGACCGACACGTCGCGCCTGGCGTCGAAAGAGAATCTCGAAGCCGCGGGCCAGCGCTTCGAGGCGGTCTTCACCGGCATGATGCTGAAATCGATGCGCCAGGCCAAGCTGGGCGACGGGCTGTTCGACAGCAAGGGCGAGGACCAGTTCCGCGACATGCAGGACCAGCAGCTCGCCCAGAGCATGGCCGTGCACGCGCCGATCGGCATCGGCAAGGCGATGACCGCCTTCCTGGCCAGGAGCATGAAGACCGAGACAGCGGCGGAACCCGGCGCCGCATCGGCAGCCGCGCAAGGAGGAGGCACCGTCAAATGACCGACCTGCTTTCGATCGGCGCCAGTGGCGCCCGCGCCTATCAGTCGGCGCTCGCCACCACGTCGGACAATATCGCCAATGCCGCGACCGCGGGCTATTCGCGCCGCGTCGCCACGGTCCGCGAAGTCGTCGCGACCGGCGGCAACACCAGCGCGATCAATTCGGGCCTGGGCGCCAATGTCGGCGGCGTCACCCGTGCGGCCGATGCCTTCAAGGCGACCGAAGTGCGCAGCGCGAGCTCCGACCTTGCCCGCACGCTCGCCGGCGCCACCTGGCTGGGGCGGATCGACAGCAGCCTGACCCAGAACAAGCTGGGCGACCAGCTGACCGCCTTCTTCACGTCGGCCAAGGCCGTGGCGGCGGACCCGACCGCGCTGCCCGCGCGCGCGACGATGCTGGAGAATGCCGCCGGCGTCGCCGCCGCCTTCGGCGCGACCGGCAAGGCGCTCGACGGCGCGATGACCGATCTCAAGGCCTCGGCGGAAACCGCGGTCACGCAGCTCAACAACCTTTCGGCCAGCCTCGCCAAGGTCAATGCCGGCCTGGCCCGCGCCAATGAAGGCACCGCCGGCCAGGCGGCGCTGCTCGACCAGCGCGACCAGATGCTCGAGCAGATGAGCGCGCTGACCGACGTGACGGTAAGCTTCGACAATTACGGCCGGGCCACGGTGCATGCCGGCGGCAATACCGGCCCGCTGCTGGTCGAGGGCGCGCAGGCGGCCCAGGTCTCGCAGGTCAGCAACGACGAGGGCGCCTTCTCCTTCGCCGTCCGGCAGAGCAGCGGCCAGGTCCAGCCGATGTCGCCGAGCGGCGGCGCGCTCGCCGGCATCGCCGAGAGCGGCGGACGCATCGCGGCGGCCCGCGACCAGATCAGCCAGATGGCCAGGGACTTCGCCGAGGGCGTCAATGCCGTCCAGGCGGCGGGCAGCGACCTGCAGGGCAATGCCGGCCAGCCGATCTTCACGGTGGGCGATCCCGCCTATCAGCTCGGCACGGTCATGACCGATCCGCGCGGGATCGCCGCCGCGGCGGCGGGCGCGGGCCAGCGCGACAATTCGAACCTCGCCGGTTTCGAAACGCTGCGCACCAGCGGCAAGTTCGAGCAGGGCGTGACCGACCTCACCGCGGCCAATGGCGCGGCGCTTTCGGGCCGCAACAGCGTGGCCGACGCGCAGAGCGCGATCCGCGACGCCGCCGTTTCGGCGCGCGATTCGGTGAGCGGCGTGAATATCGACGAGGAGGCGGTCGACCTGATGCGCTTCCAGCAGGCCTATCAGGCGTCGACCCGCGTGATCCAGATCGCGCGCGAGACGCTGCAATCCATCCTCGATATCAGGTAGACGATCATGCGCATCTCCACTTCGCAGATGTATGGCAGGCCGGTGTCGCTGATGACCCAGCTCACCGCAGAGGCAGACAAGACCCAGACCCAGATCGCCACGACCAAGCTGGGCGTGACCGCGGTCTCGGACGCGGCGGCCTATATCAAGCTGCAGCAGATCAAGCGCGCCACCACCGCGGACGCGACCTACAAGGCCAACATCACCGTCGCCCAGGGCGTGGTCTCGCAGACCGACCAGACGCTCGAGGGCGTCGAGACGCAGCTCCAGCGCGCCCTCGAACTCGCGACCCGGGCCAAGAACGACACGCTTTCGGCTTCGGATCGCGCGTCGATCGGCGAGGAGCTGAGCTCGATCCGCGACACGCTGTTCGCCCTCGCCAACACCAAGGACGACATTCGCGGCCAGCCGTTGTTCGGCGGGGCGACCGGCGATGCCGCCTATGTGAAGAACGCCGACGGCTCGATCAGCTTCGCCGGAACCGGCGAGCCCTCGGCCATCCCGATCGGCGACGGCGAGAACATCCAGCCGACGATCAGCGGCCAGCGAGTGTTCAGCCCCGCCGGGGCCGATATCTTCGCGACCCTGGGCAACCTTGCCGATGCGCTCAAGGCAGGCGGCAACGTGCAGGCGGCCGGCGCCACGGCGCTGGACGGGATCAATGCCTCGCTCGACACGGTGGCGCTGGCGCGCGCCTCGGTCGGCGCCCGCGGCGCGCGCCTCGATCTCCAGGCGGACCGGCTGACCGACGTGGCGGAAACCCGCGAGGCCACCCGCTCGGGCATTGAGGACACCGACATCCCCACCGCGGTGGCGAACCTGCAGAAGACGCTGACCGTGCTGCAGGCGACCCAGGCCAGCTTCTCCAAGCTGACCAGCGTCTCGCTGTTCGACTATATCAAGTAGGCGCCTGCGCGCTACCGATGCAGGATTTCGCCTGCCGCCGCCGCGCGGCCAGGCGATCCCTTCGGAAAACCCAAGCGAAACGGCGAAATAATTCGCCCCGGTAACGAATTAACCACGTTTTTCCGCTGAAGATAACGGCGAAACGGTCGTTAACCGAGACGTCAAAACAGGGGTTCTTCGCGCACATGTTTCCGGCAATCGGCCTCGTCATCCTGCTCGCGATGGTCTTCGGTGGTTTCGCGATCACCGGCGGCGCGCTCGGCCCCGTGCTCGAGGCCATTCCGCACGAGATGCTGATCATCGGCGGCGCCGCCATGGGCGCGCTCGTCATCGGCAATTCGATGAAGGAGCTGAAGGCGCTGGGCGGCGGCCTGGTCAAGGTGCTGAAGGGCCCCAAATACAAGAAGCAGGACTATCTCGACACGATCTTCCTGGTCTCCAAGCTGATGAAGATGCTGCGGACCGAAGGGCCGATCGCGCTCGAGCCCCATGTCGAGGATCCCAAGTCGAGCGCGATCTTCGCCGAATATCCGCGCCTGCTCGCCGACCACACGCTGATCAACCTGATCACCGACACGCTCCGCCTCGTCGTCGTCTCGTCGGGCACGCTCGACGTGCACGCGGTCGAGGAGGTGATGGACAATTCGATCAAGACCCACCACCACGAGGTGCAGGGCCCGCAGACCACGCTCCAGTCGCTGGGCGACGCGCTGCCGGCGCTCGGCATCGTCGCCGCCGTGCTCGGCGTGGTGAAGACGATGGGCTCGATCGACAAGCCGCCGAGCATCCTGGGCGCGATGATCGGCTCGGCGCTGGTCGGCACCTTCATGGGCGTGCTGCTGGCCTATGGCATCGTCGCGCCGCTGGCGGGCCGCCTGCAGCAGGTGATCGACGCCGATTCGGCGATCTATCACGTGGTGAAGCAGATCATCATCGCCTCGCTCCACGGCCATCCGCAGCCGCTGGTGATCGAGGCCGCCCGCTCCAGCATCGCGCACGCCAACCAGCCGGGCTTCGGCGAGGTGTTCGACGGGCTGCGGGGGCGTTGATCGTGCTGTCCGGCACCGACCCCGCGGCAGGAGCCGCATAGATGGCGACCGCGCGCGCTCCCCATGGCATAAACGCGCCACCCAAGATCATCGTCAAGAAGATCTATGTCGAGGGGCATGGCGGCCATCACGGCGGCGCCTGGAAAGTGGCCTATGCCGACTTCGTGACCGCGATGATGGCGTTCTTCCTGCTGCTCTGGATCCTGGGCGCCACCACCGAGAAGCAGCGCAAGGCGCTGGCCGATTATTTCGCGCCGACGCTCGTCGAGCTGAAGCAGAACAGCGCCGGCTCGAACGGCCTGTTCGGCGGCGAGGCGATCAACCAGCGCGACAATTATCCGGGCAAGGCCTCGCAGACCGGCACCCGGGCGCTCACCGTGCCGGTGGGCGGCAGCGGCGGCAACAATGTCGGCACCGGCGCCAAGGGCACGCTGAAGGACCAGCGCGCGCTGACCCAGCAGGACCAGAAGAATTTCGACGAGACCGCCAAGCGCATCCGCGAGCGGATGCGGACGACGCCGGCGCTATCGAAGCTCGCCAATCACGTCCGCTTCGTGCCGACGCGCGACGGGATGCGGATAGACCTGCTCGACGATGCCAATTATTCGATGTTCAACCTGGGCACCACGGCGCTCGTGCCCGAGGCCAGCGCGCTGATCGGCACGATCGCGGATTCGATCAAGGGCATGGAGAACCCGATCATGATCCGCGGCCATACCGACAGCCTGGGCTATGGCGACCCGCTGGCGATGAACAACTGGATGTTGTCGAGCGGCCGCGCCGAAGCCACGCGCAGGCGGCTTCTCTCCGGCGGCGTGACCGAGATGCGCTTCGAGCGGATCGAGGGCGTGGCCGACCGCGAGCCGCTGATCGTCGACAACCCCGCCGATCCGCGCAACCGCCGCGTCTCGATCACCCTGCTCTATCGCCGGATCATGGACCAGGACCAGCAGGGCCGCTTCCGGCCCGGCCTGCGCGCCAGCCGCGAGGCCGGGACGCCATTGCCGCACTGATCGCCGGTCAGAAGAACTGCTTGCGGAAGGTGAGCTTGATCGTGCGGCCGATGGGATCGCGCAGATTGGGCGCATAGGCCGCGGGCGTCATTCCGTTCTGATCGGTCACCCGCTGCCGGGCATCGAACAGATTGTCGATCCGGAACTGCACCCGCGAGCCGCGGAACCAGGGGTGCTTGAGCAGGAAGTCGATGTCCTGCCCCGGATTGAACTCGGCCAGCAGGTTCAGCTTGGCCAGGCTGCCGAAGTTCAGCTCGGTGGCGCTGCCCGGAATCGCCGCGGTGCCGCTGGTGGTGCGGGTGCCGCTCTGCCAGTTGCCGTTGAGCTGGAGCAGCAGCGCGTCGCGCTTGATGCCGGCGGTGAAATCCACCCGGTGCGCGGCGATCGACTGCGAGCCCTCGCCGTCCAGCCGGTCGATCACGGGCAGGCCCGGCCGGATCTGGATCTCGTCCTTGAGCACCCAGGTGTGATAGGCGCTGAGCAGGATGCGGTTGCCGCCGCCCCCGCCGCCAAAGCCGCCGCGACCGCCGCCGCCCCCGCCACCGGGGCCGCCGAAACGGCGCGGGCCATCGCCGCCCGGGCCGCCGCCAGGGCCCTGGCCCGGCCCGTCGGTCTGTACGCGTCCCTGACCCTGGTCCTGGCCCGGCTGCGGTCCCTGGCCCTGCTGCCCCTCGGGGCGCGGGCCGCGGAACTGCTGGCCCAGCGTGCCGCCGAACAGGCTCGATTGCTGGCCGAGGCGCCGGAACTGGTCGAACATCGCCGTCATCTCGGCCGGCATCGGCTGGCCGGTGCGGCGCGATTCCTCACGGGCCTTCATGAACGCCTCGCGGCGCTCGCGCATGCGCTTCTGCTGGGGCGAGGCGATGGGAATGAACAGGTTGAAGCCCCAGCGCAGTTCGGAATGCGCGGTCCGGTCATAGTTCACCGGGCGCGTGTCGAGGCTGAGCAGCCGCCCGCTGCCGTCGCGCACGAAGCGATCGGGGAAGGCGGCCTCGAGTTCCTGCGAAGCGCCGGGGAAGTTCTGGATCGCGTTGCGGAAGCGCACATTGGTGTAGTTCACCACGATGCCGAGATTGGTCTCGGTGAACGGCCGGATGTTGAGCCCGAGGCGGAATACGTGCCGGCTGTCGGCGCCGAGCAGCGGGTTGCCGCCGGTGATCTGGGTGATGTTGACGCTCTCGCCGCGCACGAAATCATAGATGGGCACGTTGGGCGTGGTGACCACGGGATTGCCGAGCTGGCCCGGCGTCGGCGCGTTGCTGTCGTTGATGAAGCTGACGATCGCCTGGACCTGCGTGATCGGCGACCAGTTGAAGCCATAGCCGGTGGTGGTCAGCCGGCCGAAGTCCGAGAGCTGCTCGATCTCGAAATTGGCATTGACCGAGAAGTCGCCGATCGCATCGAGCACCGCCCGCCGGCGACTGGTGATCGGGATGGTGATGTTGCCGCGCACCGCGCCGGTGTCGCGCGAGATGTCGCTGGCGCTGTATTGGCCCGCGCGGAAGGACTTGCCCGAAAGGTCGTTGGTGCGGCCCGCCACGCGGATGCTGGTGGTCACGTCGCCCGCGGGCAGCTTGAACAGCGGGCCGTTGGTGAGGAATTCGACATTGCCGACCTTGGTGGTCGATTCCGTCCAGTCGTCCGGCCGGCTGCCGACCAGGCCATAGGGGATCGGCGCGAACGGGTTGAAGCTGGCGTCGTTGGCATTCAGCAGCGCCTGCATCGCGACGGGATCGACGCCGCGCGTCGTCGTCGTGTCGCTGCCGGTCTGCTGATAATTGGCGTTGACCGACCAGCGCCAGCTGTTGATCCAGGGCGAACTGTCGCCGTTGATCGTCACTTCGCCGCGCAGCGACTGGCTGCCGCTCGAGCGGGTGAGCGGATTGAGATTGTCATAATAGCGCCGCAGCTCGACATTCTGGCCGAAGGGCGAGAACGGGTTGCCGGCGGGCAGGAGCAAGGTCGCGCTCGGCAGGCCGAGCCAGGATTCGCTCTCGTTGACGTCCAGATTGACGGTGGCGGTGGCGCTCACCTTGGGCGAGAGCGCGCGGTTGTAGATGCCGCTGATCGTCAGGTTCTTCGCCGGTCCCACCAGCGTGCGATAGGGCGTGAGATCGGTGACGTTGGGATCATTGGCATTGGCGGCATAGGCGGCGAGCGATTGCGGGCTGCCCGCCGCTCCCGCCGGCACGCCGGCGATCGTCACCGGCATGCCGGCGAGCGCGCTCAGCGCGGGATCGATCTCCGCACCGCCGATGCCGGTGATGTTGCCGCGCGTATCGAACAGCGCGTTTCCGACGCGGCTGACGCCGCGCTCGCTCTCGAGGATCGCGGAATTCTGATTATATTTGACGTCGAGCGTCACGCGCCCGTCGCGGTTGAGCTTCAGGATATTGAGGTTCGCGCTTTCGGTCGCATTGCCGCCGGCAGTGGGCATCTGCCCTTCCAGCACGGTGGTGAGCGCGCGGAAACGGTTGCGCAGCACGAAGTTGATCACCTTCTGCGTGGCGCCATAGCCATATTGCAGCGCGACTTCCTCGGGCAGGATGTCGATCCGCTCGATTGCCTCGGTCGGCAGGTCGCGGACTTCGTTCATGCTCGAGCGGCGGCCGCTGATCAGGATCACCGGCTGTTCGTCGCCGCGGCCCGAACTGCTGCCAAGCTGCGCCTGCAGCGCCGTGATCAGTTCCGAGACGTTCGAGGCGCCATAGGCGCGAATATCGGCCGGATTGAGCTGGACCTCGGGCTTGACGTCGGTCTTGACCGCGCCGGGCAGGACGCCGTTGACGACGATCGTGCCCTCGTCGCCCAGCTCGTCCGAGCCTTGCTCCTGCGCGGCGGCCGGCTGCGAAGGGTGCTGCCGCGCGGGACGATCCTGGGTCGGCGAAGGCGCGGGCTGCTGCTGCGCCTGGGCCAATGCCCCACCGGGCATCGCACCGACGAGCAGACCGGCAACCGCGCAACCCAGCTTCAACGTCGAACGCATCAATCCCCCACCCTCGTCGAAAACCCCGCGGCGCACCTGACACCGCTTGCATGAATGGGGCGTGGCTAATCGCCACTTGTCGCAGAAGTTTGCCCGGTTCTGGAAAAAATCGCGGTACCGCGGGGAGGGCTGCGCCCGGCTCCGCCGGGCGCTGCATCTTTCACTGGTGCGGTCGAGAAGACTCGAACTTCCACGGCCTTTCGGCCACAACGACCTCAACGTTGCGCGTCTACCAGTTCCGCCACGACCGCACGTGAAACTCCGTCGAATGAATACCGACGGCTGGTAAGGCAGCGGCCCCTAGCAACGCGTTCCGGACAATGCAAGCCATTGCCGTATGCTTTTCCAAACGGCGCGAAATCCGCTAAGCGCGCCCTCCCATGCGCCTCTCCCCCGATCTTTCCGCCGAGATGCGCCGAATCCTGTCGCTCGCCTGGCCGGTGGCGCTGACCAGCCTGAACTGGACGATCCTGCACGTCACCGACGTGATCGTCGTCGGCTTCACCGGCACCGAGGAAGTGGCCGCGCTGGGGGCGAGCCGTGCGCTTACCTTTCCGGGCATCGTGATGGGGCTGGGCGCGCTTTCGGGCGTGCTCGTCCATGTCTCGCGTGCCGATGGCGCGAAGGACCTGCCCGGCACCGGCCGCGCGTTCCACCAGGGGCTGTTGCTCGCCATCGCGCTGGGCATGATCAGCGCGCTGACGCTCTTCGCCCTTGCCGAACCGATGCTGCGCGGCATCGGCGTGGCGGGCGAGATCACGCCGCTCGCCGCCGACGTCGTGCGGGTGATGGCGCTCGCCTATCCCTTCCAGCTGCTCATCGTCACCGCGAGCTTCTTCCTGGAAGGGGTGAGCCGGCCGCAGCGCGTGACGGTCGTCAACCTTTCGATCCTGCCGATCAACGCCTTGCTCGCCTGGGCCTTGTCCGGCGGCCATCTCGGCTTGCCCGCCATGGGCGCCGTCGGCGCGGCGCTGGCCACCACGATCGCCTCGGCGCTGGGCGCGGCGGGGATGATCGGCGCGGCCTGGACCCTGCCCCGGGCAAGGCAGCGCGGCGTGCACGACCTGGCCGGCATCTTCAGCCGCGCCTCGCTGAAGGGGGCATTGGGGCTCGCGCTGTTCGGCCTGGTCCCCGCCATCGCCTCGGGCCTCGAGCTGGTCGGCTTCTCGATCCTGATCGCCCTGTCGACCGAACTGGGCGAAGTCACCACCCACGCCTTCCAGATCGTGTTCTCGATCCACAACGTGACCTTCTCGGTGGCGCTGGGGCTTGGATCGGCCGCGGGCGTGCGCGCGGGCAATGCGGTGGGCGAAGGCGTCCCCCGGGAAGCGGCGCGCCGCGCCGCCATCGCCGCCGCGCTGGCTGCGCTGGCGACGGGCCTGCTCGCGGCCTTGCTGATCCTGATACCGCACCCCTTCGTCGCGCTGTTCCCCGCGATACCCCAGGTGCATGGCCTGGCACTCGCCATGCTGCCCGTCTGGGCCCCCTTCATCCTGTTCGACGGGATCCAGGTGGTATGCGTCTATGCGCTGCGCTCGCTGGGCGACCAGGTGGTGGCCGGCATCAACTCGGTGATCGCCTTCTTCCTCGTCACCGGCGGGGCGGGGCTGGCCTTTGTTCACCTCGCGGGCTGGGGCGCGACCGGCCTCGTCCTCGCTTCGGGATTCGGGATGGTCGTGGCCGCCGCGCTCCATGGCGCGCGGCTCTGGTGGGTCAGCCGCCGATTTCGGTAGCGAAGCTCAGCCGCGCCGTGCTTGCGTTGCGCGGCGGATCGAGCTGGGCCGAATTGAAGTCGATCGTCTGCTTGGGACCGATCTCGCGTACCTGCGGCGTCACGCGCCAGCTATAGACCAGCTGGTTCTGCTTGTCCCGGAGCTCGATGCGGATGTCGGGCACGCGCTGCTTGTCCGAGGTGGGATTGGCGACCTTGCCCGAGATCATGAACAATTCGCTGCCATTGGTCTGCGTCCGCAACTCGGCATTCTTGTCGGCGAAGACCAGCGGCGTCTCGACTTCGCTGCCCATGCCGAGACCGAGCCCCATCTGTGCCGCCAGCCCGGGCGCGCCGGAATAGAGGATCGCCCCGGTACCGAGCAGCATCGAGAAGCCGGCCACGACCGCGGCCGCGGTCCAGCGCCGGGCAGGATTGCGCCGCGGCTTGAACGGCGGCTGGGGCGCGAAGGGATCATAGTCCGGCGCCGGCCCGCCGGCCGCGGCGGTGATCGAGGCGTCGTCGAACACCCGCGGCGCCGGCGCTTCGCGCCGCGGCGTCTCGGCCACGCGATCCGAGGCCTGGGTGACCGGGCCGTCGGCAGCCGTGGCCCGTGTCGTCAGGTCGAGCGCGGCCGGCGCCTGGAACCAGCTATGCTTGCAGCTCGCGCAGCGCACGGTGCGGCCATCGGCGCCGATGGCGCTGTCGGGCACCAGATAGCGAGTACGGCACTGGCTGCATTCGAGGATCATTACGCGCGGCTCACAAGACGGGGCCTGTCGCCCGATTGTCACGATTCTAGACCCATCGATTCGCGCCCACAAGAGTCCCGTGCCCGAGTATCCCCAGCTTCTTGTGACCCGTCTGCGCCTGTGCGATGGCAGGGGCGAGGGAAGCGCCGGGAGCCAGATGGCCAGCATCGTTCAATTCGAGAATGTCGGCCTGCGCTATGGTTCGGGCGACGAGACTCTCTCGGACGTCAGCTTCTCGCTGAATACGGGCGCCTTCTATTTCCTCACCGGACCGTCCGGCGCGGGCAAGACCTCGCTGCTCAAGCTCCTCTATCTAGCCCAGCGGCCCAGCCGCGGCACGGTGCGGCTGTTCGGCGAGGATGCAGGCGCCCTGCCCCGCGCCCGCCTGCCCGGCTTTCGCCGGCGGATCGGCGTGGTGTTCCAGGACTTCCGCCTCGTTCCCCATCTTTCCGCCTATGACAATATCGCGCTCCCCCTGCGGGTGGCGGGCGTGTCCGAAGGCGATATCGAGGCACCGGTGCGCGAGATGCTCGCCTGGGTGGGGCTGACCGATCGCGGCCGGGCCCGGCCGCCCACGCTCTCCGGCGGCGAGCAGCAGCGCATCGCCATCGCCCGCGCGGTGATCGGCCGGCCCGAACTGCTGGTCGCCGACGAGCCCACCGGGAACGTCGATCCCGACATGGCCGAGCGGCTGCTGCACCTGTTCGACAGCCTCAACCGCCTGGGCACCACCGTCGTGGTCGCGACGCACGACTTCCACCTGCTCAACCGCATTCCCAACGCGCACATGATGCGGCTCGAAAAGGGCCGGCTCAACGACCCCACCGGCGCGCTGCGCAATCCGCCGGGGCGCGCATGAAGCTGAGCCTCAACCCCAATGCGCCCGATCGCCGCCTGCTCGACGAGAGCCGGCGTACCCGCGCCATGACCTGGATCATGGCGATCATGCTGTTCCTGACCGTGCTCGCCGGTGCGCTGGGGCTTGGCATGTTCGCCGCCACCGCGCAGCTCGACCGCCAGCTGGCGGGGCGGCTCACCATCCAGATCGTCGAACCCAACGCCGCGACGCGCGACGGCGAGGCGGCGGCGATCCGCGCGGCGATGGCCAGGATCCCGGGCGTGGCGCGCGCCGCCGAAGTCGATCGCCAGCGGCTCGCCGAGCTGCTCAAGCCCTGGCTGGGCGATACCGGGCTCGATCCCGACCTGCCGATGCCGGCGATGATCGACGTCGAGGTGCATGGCAGCAGCCTGGCCATGGTCGAGCGCACTGCCCGGGCCATCGCCCCGGGCGCCCGGATCGACCGGCATGCGCAATGGCTCTCGCCGGTGCGCAGCTTCATGACCACGATGAGCTGGCTCGCGGTGGGGCTGATGCTGCTGATCGCCACCGCCACTGCCGCCGTGGTCCTGCTCGCCGCGCGTTCGGGGCTGGACACGCACCGCGACACCATCGATGTGCTGCACATGCTCGGCTCCACCGATGTCCAGATTGCCCGCCTGTTCCAGCGGCGGATCGCGTTCGACACGCTGTTCGGCGGCCTGCTCGGCTCCGCGGCGGCGCTGGGACTCGTCTGGTTCCTCCAGTCGCGCATGGCGCTGGTGGGCTCGGAGATGCTGAGCGGCGTGGCGCTGCAGCAGCGCGACTGGCTCCTGCTCCTGTTGTTGCCGCTGGGCTTCGCGCTGCTCGCCACCTTCGCGGCGCGGAGCACTGTGCTGCGTGCGCTGGGCCGTACGCTGTGATCCTGCGCCTCATTGCCCTGGTGGTGATCGCCTGGCTGCTCGGCTTCGCGGCGTTCATGCTCTCGCTCGGCCACCCGCTGGAGAACCGCAAGACCGACGCGATCGTGGTGCTGACCGGCGGATCGAAGCGCATCGACCGCGGGCTCGAGGTGCTGCGCGCGGGCGATGCCCAGCGGATGCTGGTCAGCGGCGTCGATCCCGATGTGCGCCCCGGCGAGTTCGCCGCGGAATACAAGATCGACCGGAAGCTGATGCGCTGCTGCGTCGACCTGGGCTGGCAGGCGGTCGACACCCGCTCCAACGCGGAGGAGACCGCGGAATGGGTGAAGGAGCACCGGTACAGGACGGTGCGGCTGGTGACGTCCGACTGGCACATGCCGCGCGCCCGGCTCGAGCTGGCCCATGCCCTGAAGGGCGTCGAGGTGATCGGCGATCCGGTGCGCAGCCAGCCGGGCTTCGCGATGCTGTTCCGCGAATATCACAAATATCTCGTGCGGCGGATCGCGCTGCTGCTCGGCGCCAGCTGATGAACCTGCTCCGCACGCTCGCCTTCTCGATCTTCTTCTACGGCCTGTCGGTGCCGATGGTGCTGCTCGTGCCCTTCGTCGCCGTGCTGGGCGGCGACGCGCTGCGCAGCTATTCGATGGGCTGGGTGGCGCTGATGCGCTGGTCGGCGCGCTGGATCCTGGGGATCCGGGTAAGGATCGAGGGCGAGATACCCAAGGGCCCGGTGCTGTTCGCGGGCAAGCACGAATCGCTGTTCGAGGCCTTGGAGCTGAGCCGGCTGCTGGGCTCGCCCGCCACGGTGATGAAGCGCGAGCTGGCGCGGATCCCGCTCTGGGGCTGGGCGGCGCGGCGCTATGGCGTCATCATCGTCAACCGCACCGCCAATGCCTCGGCGCTGCGCGCGATGATGAAGGACGCGCAAGCCGCATTGCGGCAGGGCCGATCGGTGATGATCTTCCCGGAGGGGACGCGGGTGAAGCCGGGCGAGAAGCCCGAACTGCGTTCGGGCTTTGCCGGGTTGTATCGGATGCTCGACCTGCCCGTGGTGCCGATCGCGGTGAAGAGCGGCCATGTATGGCCCAAGCACGGAATCAAGAAGCCGGGCGTCGTCACCTTCCGGTTCGAGCCGATGATCCCGCCCGGCCTGCCTCGCGCCGAAGCCGAGGCCCGGGTGCATGCGGGGATCAACGCACTGAACGGTTGAGCCGCCGCCCGCGGCCGGATCGGCGTCCGGCCGCGCTTTCGCCCTGTCGGAACGACGGGATCCTGCGGGCACAGGCCTTCGCGACCTTCCGGCGGAACGTCGGCGTCGCTCCGCGGGAAGCTAGTCGTGCGTGCGGCCGAAATCGGGCGCCGCGTCGTCCTGGCCCTGCTCGATGATCGAGCGGCGGATGGCGCGGGTGCGCGTGAACAGCTCGAACAGTTCGTCGCCCTTGCCCCAGCGGATCGCGCGCTGGAGCGCGGTGAGGTCCTCGGAGAAGCGCTGGAGCATGTCGAGCACCGCTTCCTTGTTCGCCAGGAACACGTCGCGCCACATCGTCGGGTCCGAGGCGGCGATGCGCGTGAAGTCGCGGAAGCCGCCGGCCGAATATTTGATGACCTCGGACTGGGTGACTTCCTCCATGTCCGACGCGGTGCCCACGATCGTATAGGCGATCAGGTGGGGCAGGTGGCTGGTCACCGCCAGCACGCGATCGTGATGGTCGGGGGCCATCGTCTCGACTTCGGCGCCCAGCCGCTTCCAGAATTCGCGCACCCGCTCCACGGCCAGTGCGTCGGTGCCCGCCACCGGCGTGACGATGCACCAGCGGCCGTGGAACAGCGAGGCGAAGCCGGCCTCGGGGCCGCTATTCTCGGTGCCCGCCACCGGGTGCGCGGGAACGAAGGTCGCGTCCGGCAGCGCGGTGCGCACCGCCTCGACCACGCTTTCCTTGCACGAGCCGACATCGCTGACGATCGCGTCGGCGGGCAGGTCCGCGGCGATGCCGGCCGCCGCCGCACCCATCGCGCCGACGGGGACGCACAGGATGACGAGATCGGCGTCGATCACCGAAGTGCCGGCGGTGTCCGCGACGTCGTCGCACAGCGCGATGCGCAAGGCAGTCTCGCGCACCGCCGGATCGGCGTCGAAGCCGGTCACGCGCGCACTCGGCATGTGCTGCCGCACTGCGCGCGCGATCGAAGAGCCGATCAGGCCCAGGCCGATGATCGTCACCCGGGCAAAGGGCAGCATCAGTCCTCGCCCGCCAGGCTGCGAAGCGCCGCGATCACCCCGCGCGTCTCTTCCTCGGTGCCGATGGTGATGCGCAGGCCGTGCGGTAGCCCCTGTCCGGGCAGCCAGCGGACGATATAGCCGGCGTCCATCAGTCCCTTGTACGCTGCCTCGGCGCCGAGCTGGCCCTCGAACAACACCAGCACGAAGTTCGCCTGGCTCGGCACGGCGCGCAGGCCCTTGTTGCCCAGCTTGGCGATCTCGTCCGCGAACCAGCGGCGCCATTCGGCATTGTGCGCCTTGGTGTGGGCGACGAAATCGGTATCGCCCAGCGCGGCGACCGCCGCGGCGGTGCCGGCGATGGTGATCGAGAAGGGCAGGCGGATGCGGTGCATCGCTTCGATGATCGGCGCCGAGGCATAGCCCCAGCCGATCCGCTCGGCGGCGAGCCCGTACATCTTGGAGAAGGTGCGCGTCACCAGCACGTTGGGCGCGGTGCGGGCCAGTTCCATGCCGCCATCGTCGTCGTCGCCTTCGATATATTCGGCATAGGCATGGTCGAGCACGAGCAGCACATGGCTGGGCAGGCCGGCATGGAGGCGCAGGATCTCGCTGCGCGGCGCATAGGTACCGGTCGGGTTGTTGGGGTTGGCGACGAAGACGATCTTGGTGCGCTCGGTCACCGAGGCGAGGATGGCGTCGACATCGGTCGCATAGTCCTTGTCCGGCGCCACCACCGGCGTCGCGCCGACGCGGCGGGTGGCGATCGGATATACGGTGAAGCCGTAATGGACGTAGATGATCTCGTCGCCCGGGCCGGCAAAGGCGCCGGCGGCGAGGTGAAGCACTTCGTCCGAGCCATTGCCATAGATGATCCGCGCGGGATCGAGGCCGTATCGCACCGCGATCGTCTCGCGCAGCTCGACGGCGCTGGCATCGGGATAGCGCTCGAGGCTGGTCGCGGCGGTCAGGAACGCCGCGCGCGCCTTGGGCGAGGTGCCGAGCGGGTTCTCGTTGGACGAGAGCTTCGAGACCCTGCGGCCGTCATCGGTGGTGGAGCGCCCCGGCACATAGGGGGCGATTTCCATGATCCAGGGCTTGGGAACTGGTGCGGTCATGGTCGCGCGGCTTGGCGGAATGGTTACCGGATGGCAAGGGTCAGGCTCTAGGGCTTCATGGTTAAAGGGAGCCAGGGAGGGGCAATGCGGGGGAACGGCATCGTCTGGCGCGCGCTGGAAGCGGCGCGGCGGCGCAATCTGGAAGCGGCCGGCGAGGCGATGCCGGTCAAGGGCGCGAGCGGCGCGACACGGCGCGCGGTGCTGCGGGCGATGGCCGCGACCGGCATTGCGGGCACCTTTCCCCGCGCCGCCGCGGCGCGCCCGCCCGGGCGGGTGGCGATCGTCGGCGGCGGCATCGCCGGCCTCAGCGCGCTCCATCATCTGCGCAAGGCCGGCATCGATGCCTTTCTGTACGAAGGCCGCGGCCGCACCGGCGGGCGGATGTACACGCACAGATCGGGCGACTGGACGTTCGAGGCGGGCGGCCAGCTGGTCAACACCGACCATTATGACATGCATGCGCTGCTCGCGCGCTTCGGCGTGGCGCTGCTCGACCGCAAGAACGAGCCGCACGATACGCTGATCCTCGCGAACGGCCGGCTCGTGAGCGACGCGGAGCTGGCCGCGGCGCTGCGTCCGATCGCCGCGCAGATCGGGAAGGACGCCGACCGGCTGGACCGGGACCATGCCCGCGTCGCGCCCCGCCTCGATCGCCTGTCGATCCACGACTATCTCGAAAGGCACGCCGCCCGGGTCCGCGAGCCCTGGGTCCGCCAGCTGCTCGAGGCGACCAGCCGCACCGAATATGGCGTCGAGCCCAATCGCGCCTCGGCGATCGAGCTGATCTTCAACTTGCCGACAGTGGACGGCCGGCGTGCCGAAGTGCTGGGCGGCGCCGACGAGCGCTATGTGATCGAGGGCGGCAGCTCGGCGCTGATCGCGGCGATGAGCGCGTTCCATGCCGATCGGATCGCCACCGGCAAGCGCCTGCACCGCGTCGAGCCGGGGCTGAAGCTCCATTTCCTCGACGGTTCGACCGCGGATGCCGATACGCTGATCGTCGCGGTACCCGGGCCGCTTACCCGCCAGATCGATTTCCGCGTGCCGCTTCCCGCCGCCTGGCGCGCCTTTATCGGCGAGATGGAGCTGGGCTTCAACGAGAAGGTCCAGTCGGGCACCAATGCCATGCCGTGGCGCCGGCCGATGGGCGTGGGCGGCGAGCTGTGGCAGACCGATCCGCGGGCCGGCTGGGCACTGGGCTGGGACGGCAGCGTCCACCGCAAGGACGGGCTCTCGCCGGTCTGGACCTGGTTTCTGGGCGGCGACGAAGTGCTGCGCGCGCAGGGCGAAGCGCCCTCCGCGCTCGCCGCGCGCTTCGCCGACAGCGCCGCCGCCGCGATCCCGGGATTGGTCGAGGCCGCCACCGGCCCTTTCACCCGCACCAACTGGCACGCCCAGGCACTCACGCTCGGCGCCTATTGCAACTATGCCCCCGGCCAGCTCACGCGCTTCTCGAAGCTGCTGTACGTCGAGGGCGAGGGCGACGACCAGGTTCCCCATGCGGGGCGGATCTGGTTCGCGGGCGAGCATCTCTCCGATGCCTTTCCGGGCTATATGAACGGCGCCGCGCAGACCGGGCGGATGGCCGCCGCCGCCGTCCTTGGCAGGCGGATCGATGCCAAGGCCGCTTGAACCGGAACGCACAGCCTCCTAACGACCGCGGAATGTCCGACGATCCGCGTTATGGCACTGGCCGTTCGGTGACGCTGCCGGGGCCGCTGCGCCTCGACGGCGGCGGGCTGCTGTCGCCGCTCGACATCGGCTACGAGACATATGGCACCCTCGCGCCCGATGGCGGCAACGCGATCCTGGTGTGCCATGCCCTGACCGGCGATCAGCATGTCGCCTCCACCCATCCGCGCACCGGCAAGCCCGGCTGGTGGGCGCGGATGGTGGGGCCGGGCAAGCCGATCGACACCGATCGCTATTTCGTCGTCTGCTCGAACGTGCTGGGCAGCTGCCTGGGCAGCTCGGGGCCGGCGACAGTCAATCCCGCCACGGGCAAGCCCTGGGGGATGGGCTTCCCGGTCATCACCATCCGCGACATGGTTCGTGCGCAGGCGATGCTGCTCGATCATCTCGGCGTGGGAAAGCTGTTCGCCGTGGTCGGCGGCTCGATGGGCGGCATGCAGGCGCTGAGCTGGGCGGCGACCTTTCCCGAGCGCGTCGCCTCGGCCGTGGTCATCGCCAGCGCCGCACGGCACTCCGCGCAGAACATCGCCTTCCACGAAGTCGGCCGCCAGGCCGTGATGGCCGATCCCAAATGGCGCGGCGGCGACTATTATGCCGACAATGACCCCCCCGCCGCCGGGCTGGCGGTGGCGCGGATGGCGGCGCATATCACCTATCTCTCCGAGGCGGGGCTCACCGCCAAGTTCGGGCGCAAGCTGCAGAGCCGCCCGGAGAAACCGGACGGCGCCAAGACGTTCGGCTTCGACGCCGACTTCCAGGTCGAGAGCTATCTGCGCCACCAGGGCCTGGCGTTCGTCGACCGGTTCGACGCCAATTCCTATCTCTACATCACCCGGGCGCTCGACTATTTCGACCTGGCCGAGGAGCATGGCGGGCTGCTCGCCAGCGCCTTCCGGGGCAGCGGCGCGCGCTTCTGCGTGGTCAGCTTCGACACCGACTGGCTCTATCCGACGAGCGAATCGCGCACGATCGTCCATGCGCTCAACGCGGCGGGCGCGCGGGCGAGCTTCGTCGAACTGAGATCACCCTTCGGCCATGACGCCTTCCTGCTCGAGAGCCCCGAGCTCGACCGGGTGGTGCGCGGCTTCCTGGAAGCGGGGACGGCATGAGCGACTATCGCATCTCGTTCGACAAGGCCGAGCTGGATCTCGACCTGATCCACGCGTTCCTGAGCGGATCCTATTGGGCCAAGGGCATCCCGCGGCACATCGTCGAGAACGCGATCGGCAATTCCTTCTGCGCCGGCGCCTTCGCCAAGGACGAGGCCGGCCAGGACGAGCAGGTCGGCTTCGCCCGGATCATCACCGACCATGCCACCTTCGCCTATCTGGCGGACGTGTTCGTGCTGCCGGCACACCGGGGCCGGGGCGTGGCGACGCAGATGCTCGAAGCGGTGCAGGCGCACCCCGAGCTGGCGGGCCTGCGCCGCTGGCTGCTCTTCACGCGCGACATGCAGCCCCTCTATGCCAAGCTCGGCTGGACGCAGATCCCGCATCCCGAGCGCTGCATGGAACGGCACGACGTGGATCTCTACACGCGATGACTCTGCGCCCGGACCTGGCGATCATCGCCGCGAACGTGGCGGCGGGCAGCCGCGTGCTCGATGTGGGCTGCGGCGATGGGGCGCTGATGGCGGCGCTGCGCGACACCCGCCAGGTCGATGCGCGCGGGCTCGAGCTCGACGCGGGCGACGTGGCGGCGGCGGTGGGCCGGGGCCTCTCGGTGGTGCAGGGCGATGCCGATACCGACCTGGCCGACTATCCGGACCATAGCTTCGACTATGCCATCCTCAGCCAGACGCTGCAGACCACCCGCCACCCGGACCTGGTGCTGGAGAACCTGCTGCGCATCGGCAAGCACGCCTTCGTCTCCTTCCCCAACTTCGCCCATTGGCGGGTGCGCGCCTCGCTGCTGTTCGGCGGGCGGATGCCGGTGACGCGGCTGCTGCCGGTCGAATGGTATGCCACGCCCAACATCCACCATGTGACCGTCGACGATTTTCGCGCGTTCGTGCAGGGGCGCGGGATCACGCTGGAGGGCAGCTGGTTCCTGTCGGGCGACCAGCGCTGCGGCTCGGCGCTGGCCAATCTGTTCGCCGAACATGCGGTGTTCCTGCTGAGGAGGTGATGCGATGCGGACGGTGAAGCGGGTGCACCCGGCCTTTCGCGACGACATCGGCGACCTCGTCACGCGGCGGCCGGTGCCGGGCCCGGCGATCGGGCATGTCGGCGCCTTCCTGTTCCTCAATCATCACGGCCCGCAGACCTATCCGGCGAACAATCGCGGCCTGCCCTTCGGCCCGCATCCGCACCGCGGTTTCGAGACGGTGACGTTCATCCTGGCGGGCGAGCTGGCGCATACCGACAGCGCCGGCCATGCGAGCATCATTCGCGCCGGGGGCATCCAGTGGATGACCGCGGGCAGCGGCATCGTCCATGCCGAAGTCTCGCCCGCCGAGTTCAAGCGTGACGGCGGGCCGATGGAGATTCTCCAGCTCTGGGTGAACCTGCCCTCCAGGCTCAAGATGACCGCGCCGCGCTATGTCGGCGCACAGGCCGGGGCGATTCCGTCGGTCGCCGTCGACGGTGCCACCGTCCACCTGGTCGCGGGCATGTTCGGCGAGGCCAGGGGCGTGGTCGATTCGCTGACCGGCGTCTTCCTGAGCTGGGTGGAGATCGCGGCCGGCGGCAGCGTGACCTTTTCCGGGCTCGAGGGGCGCGACGTGTTCCTCTATGCCGTGCGGGGCGTGTTCCACGTGGAAGGCACGGCGGTCGCGCATTTCCATCTCGCCGAGCTGACCCCCGGCGACGCGGTGACGATCGCCGCCGACGCTCCCGCGCTGTTCCTGTTCGGCCATGCCGCGCCGATCGACGAGCCGATCGTGGCGCATGGACCCTTCGTGATGAACAGCGAGGCCGAGATCCGCCAGGCCTTCGCCGATTACCAGGCGGGCAGGTTCGGCGTCGCCGAGATCGTCGAAGCCTGAATTTCCGGCGCTAGCGCTTCACGCCCCAGTTGACGGTGACGTTGGTGGTCGCCGTGCCCGATTCGGCCATCACCCGCAGCGTGCGCCGGTCGCCCTCCGTCGCGCTGAACGACTTGCCGTCCTCGATACCAAGCGACAGGCCCGAGGCGATGGCCTGCTGCTTCGACCAGGCGAGGATCGCCGCGGGCGTGGCGAAATCGGTGTAGATCACCGTGCCGCTGCGCTTCCCCGTCACCGCGACATCGCCGCTGGTGCAGCTGATGATCTTGGCTTCCTTGTAGACCGGCACGAAATCGGGCTTGTCGTTGCAGGTGCCGGCGGCGACCTTGGCGGGCACGCCCTTCGAGGTCGCCTCGATCACATTCTGCGCGGCGGGATCGCTGGTCGTCTTGGGGCCGCCACAGGCCGCCGCCAGCAAGGCCAATCCAGTCACCGCGCCGCGCATGGTAATCCTTTCCGAAGGTCAGAACGGAACGTCGTCGTCCAGATCGTCCGGGAAGCCGCCGCCGAAGCTGCCGCCGCCACCGCCGCCGCCCGAACGCTGGCCGCCGCTGTTGAAATTGCCGCCGCCCCGGCTGGACGACTGACCGGCAAACTCGTCGCCGCCGCCCGAGTTCCAATCGTCACCGCCAGATGCGCGGCCGCCGCCGAAGCCGCCGCCAGCACCACCGCCACCGCCGGGCGCGCCGTCGAGCATGGTGAGCACCGAGTTGAAGCCCTGGAGCACGATCTCGGTCGAATAGCGGTCCTGGCCGTTCTGATCCTGCCATTTGCGCGTGGTCAGCGCACCTTCGATATAGACCTTGCTGCCCTTGCGCAGGTAGCGCTCGGCGACGTTCGCCAGGCCCTCGTTGAAGACCTTGACCGTGTGCCACTCGGTCTTTTCCTTGCGCTCGCCCGAGTTGCGGTCCTTCCAGCTTTCCGAGGTGGCGATGCGCAGCTCGACCACCTTGCCGCCATTCTGGAAGCTGCGGCTCTCGGGATCGCGCCCGAGATTGCCCACCAGGATCACTTTGTTGACGCTGCCCGCCATGGAAACTCCGCTTCGAAATCTGTAGATGCTTTGGTGAGGATATGGCCGAGATCATCAACTTCAACAAGGCGCGCAAGGCCAGGGCAAGGGCCGAGAAGCCGATCCGTGCACAGGAAAATCGCGCGCGCTTCGGCCGCACCAGGGCCGAGAAGCAGGCCGAGGCCGCCGAAAAGGCGCGCATCGCGAAGACGCTGGACGATGCCAGGCGCGATTGAGCGCCCCACCCTCGTCACCCCGCCCGCGCGGGGATGACGGAAGGAACGCAGGACGAATCTAGAGCCCCAGCGCCACCGCGCTCCAATAGGTGAGCCCCGCCGCCGCATAGGCGAGCGTGAAGAGATAGCCGATCATGAACATCGGCCATTTCCAGCCATTGGTCTCGCGCCGCGTCACCGCGATCGTCGAAATGCACTGGGGCGCGAAGACGAACCACATCAGGAAGGCGAGCGCGGTCGGCAGGCTCCAGCGCTTGCGCAGATTCTCGGTGATCGTCGCCTCGCCCTTGGCATCCTCGGGATTGTCGACCGCATAGACGGTGCCGATCGCCGCCACCGCCGCCTCGCGCGCGGCCATCGCCGGAAGCAGCGCCAGCGCGATGTCGTGATTGAACCCGATCGGCTTCACCACCACCTCGATCCCGCTCGCGATGCGCCCGGCGATCGAATATTCGCTCTGCTTCATGCCCGCCGGCGCCTGGGGGAAGGTGGCGAGCAGCCACAGGATGGCGACGGTGGCGGCAATGGTGGTGCCCGCCCGCTTCAGGAAGATCTCGGCGCGCTGCCACAGGCCGAGCACGATGTCGCGCAGGCGCGGCAGCTGGTATTTGGGCATCTCCATCATGAAGCCCGAAGTCGCACCCTTTGTCACCGTGCGGCGGAGCAGCAGCGCCGCGCAGAAGGCGCCGGCGATGCCAAGGATGTAGAGCCCGAACAACACCAGCCCCTGCAGCCCGATGCCAGGCAGCACCGCGCGATCGGGAATCAGCGCGCCGATGATGATCGCATAGACCGGCAGGCGCGCCGAACAGGTCATCAGCGGCGCGATCAGGATGGTGGTGAGCCGGTCCTTCTCGTCCGCGATCGTGCGCGTCGCCATGATGCCGGGCACCGCACAGGCGAAGCTGGAGAGCAGGGGAATGAAGGCGCGGCCGGACAGGCCGACACCGGCCATCACCCGGTCCATCAGCATCGCGGCACGGACCATGTAGCCGGTCGCCTCGAGCACCAGGATGAAGGCGAAGAGGATCAGGATCTGCGGCAGGAAGACGACGACGGCGCCGACGCCGGCGATCAGGCCCTGGACGAGGAAGTCGCGGAGAAACCCGTCGGGCAGCGCGCCGGCGACGGCGCCCTCGAGCCAGGCCATGCCCGCTTCGATCCAGCCCATCGGCGCCTCGGCCCAGGCGAAGACCGACTGGAACATGACGAACATCAGCGCGAGCAGGATGATCGGCCCGGCGACGGGATGGAGCACGACGGCGTCGATCCGGTGGGTCCAGCGGCGCGCGGCCGTCTCCGAGACGGTGACCGCGGCGGCGATCTGGCGGGCGCGGCGCTGGAGGACGACGATGTCGTGCTGGACGCCCGCGCCCTCGCGCAGCTTGTGATTGCCCCTGACCGCTTCGCCCAGCCGCTCCTTGAGCGTGTCGATCCCGCGCTTGCGCACCGCGACGGTGGCGACCACCGGCACGCCGAGTTCGCGCTCCAGCGCCGCAGCGTCGAGGATCAGGCCATCGCGCTCGGCCATGTCGACCATGTTGAGCGCGACCACCATGGGCAGGCCCAGGGCAGCCAGCTGGAGCGTGAAGCGCAGGTGATTGTCGAGATTGGTGGCATCGACCACCACGATGATCGCATCGGGCAGCTTCTCGCCCTGCTGCTTGCCGAACAGCACGTCGCGCGTCACCGCCTCGTCGGGGGAGGAGGGATCGAGGCTATAGGTGCCGGGCAGGTCGAGCAGCTCGACCGGGCGGCCATCGGGCAGCGACAGGCGGCCGGCGTGGCGCTCCACGGTGACGCCCGGATAATTGCCCACCTTCTGCCGCGCGCCGGTCAGCGCGTTGAACAGGGCGCTCTTGCCGGCATTGGGATTGCCGACCAGCGCAACCAGCGGCGCGGCGTTCATGCGCCGGGACTGACGTGGATCGCCGAAGCGACGTGGCGGCGCAGCGCGACGATCATCCGGCCGATCCGGCAAGCGATCGGCCCGCCGCCGAGCAGGCCCGACTTGTGGAGCAGCTCCACCTCGACGCCCTCGTCCAGCCCCAGCTCGCGCAGGCGCCGGCCTTCGGGCTCGCTCAGCTTGCTCCAGTCGATCGTGGCGACGGCCGCGGGCTTGTGGCGGGGCAGGCTGGCAAGCGGTACGGGCACGGGAATCGCAGCGGGGGCATTCATGCTGCGAGTCATTATCAATTGCGACGAGGGTACGCCAGTAGGATATGTCCTGCCCCGTCCCCGCACCCGGCCATCCCCCCGGGGACGGGCCTGGCCGAAGCGAGGCGCCGGCCCTTGAATCAAGCTGCCGGGTAGCGCAACCGGCCGATGAAGCGGGAAAGGCTGAAGCGATGCTCGGGCGGCGTCAGCCACTTCGCCTTGGCACGCTCGAACTGCATGATGTTCTCGATCCGGCGCGCCAGGAAGGCACGCGTATCGGCATGGCCTTCGCTCTCGTCGTCGAGGAACACCGCGATCGTCGCGGCATAGACGGCGCCGAGCGTCATGCGCTTGGAATAATGGTTGTAGTCGGTCGCGGTGTCGCCGGCCGCCCGCCACATCGCGTCGGCGGCGCGCCAGCCGAGCCGGGCCCCGCGCGCCGCGTTTTGCGGCATGGCGAGGATGGCGAGCGCGCGGCGCAGCGCCTCGCGGTGCGGGGCGGCGAGATCGAGCCGGGCCTCGACCAGCGCGGTGATACGGGCGCGAATCTTCATGCCGCCAAGCTGCTCCGGCGTGAAGCGGGCGAGCATCGCGGCGTCGATCGCGGCGAACCAGGCGTCGATCATCGCCACCGGCCCGTCGGTGAAGGCGAGCCGGGCGACGTCGCGGTCGATGCCCAGGCCGTCCGCCGCGGCGTCGAGCGCGCGGTTGTTCCAGCCGTCGAACGCCGCATTGGCCGCCACTTCCGGCGCAAGCGCGGCGCGAAGTTCGTCGAGAGTCGCGTCCTTCAGGTCCATCATGCCGGTTTAGTCCCCTCAGCTTCCGGCGCAACCCGCGTGCCGCCGCCGCGCACCAGCACCAATGCGATCGCGACCAGCACCGCGCCGATGAAATCGGCGAGGCCGAGCCGCTCGCCATAGACGATCCAGCCCACCGCCCCCGCGACGATCGGCTGGGTGAGCAGGGCGATGCCGACGACGAGGGGCGGGAGAAGGCCGATCGCGTAGATCATCAGCCCCTGCCCCACGACCTGGCTCGCCAGCGCGAGGCCGATCAGCACGCCCCAATGCTCCGGCCAGAATTTCTCGCCGAACAGCAGCGCGGCGAGCAGGAGAGGCAGCAGGCTGGCCAGCGTGGACAGCGCGAGCGCCGGAAGCGGCGCCATCGCTTCGCGCGCCTTGCCCATCAGCACGAAATAGACGGTGTAGAGCGTGCCCGCGAGCAGGCAGAGCAGGTCGCCGACCAGATGATCGGGCGAGAGCTGATAGGAGCGGCCGAGCAGCAGCCCCGCCCCGGCCGCGGCAAGCGCCAGCGCGATCCCCTGGGTCCGCGTCGGCCACATGCGCGCGACGACGAAGCCGTAGATCGGGTACATCAGCGTCGCCGAATTGCCGAACAGCGTCGCATTGGCGAGCGTGGTCTGCAGGATGCCGACATGCCAGCTCGCCAGGTCCGCCGCGAAGGCGATCCCGCCAAGGGCGATCGGCAGCCACAGCCCGCGCGCGGGGGCGAAGGGGCGTTTCTGGCCGGCAAGGGAGAGTGCGACCAGGATCGGCGCCGCCAGCGCGATGCGCCAGAAACCCGCCGCCACCGGCCCGACATCGGCCAGCCGCACGAACCACGGCCCGAAGGCGAGCGCGACGTTGCCGGCAAGCAATGCCGCGATCGGCAACGCAGAGGCGGTTTGCGATGCGGTAGCTTTTCTTGGGGATCCGGGCCGATGCATGTGCCCCCTTAGCCACCTATTTGGCCGCCGTCACAGTCGTTAGGGAAACCGCCTCGATGCCGAGCCTGTTCGATCCGATCCAGCTGGGCGCGATCCATGCGCCGAACCGCATGCTGATGGCGCCGTTGACGCGCGGCCGCGCAACGCGCGCGCATGTGCCGACGCCGATCATGGCCGAATATTATGCGCAGCGGGCGAGCGCCGGGCTGATCCTCTCCGAGGCGACCGGCATCAGCCGGCAGGGCCTGGGCTGGGCCTATGCCCCCGGCCTGTGGAATGACGCGCAGACCGACGCCTGGAAGCCGGTGGTGGAAGTGGTGCACCAGGCCGGCGGGCGCATCGTCGCGCAGCTCTGGCACATGGGCCGGCTGGTCCATTCCGACTTCCTGGACGGCGCCCGGCCCGTCTCGGCCTCCGCCACCACTGCGCCGGGCACCGTCCGCACCTATCCGGCGGAGGATAGCGGCGAGATCAGGCGCCCTTACGGCGAAGCGCGGCCGCTACGCACCGACGAGATCCCCGGCATACTCGACGATTATGCCAATGCCGCCCGCAATGCGATCCGCGCCGGCTTCGACGGGGTGCAGATCCATGCCGCGAACGGCTATCTGATCGACCAGTTCCTGCGCGACAATGCCAATTTCCGCGACGACGGCTATGGCGGCGCGATCCCCAACCGGGTGCGGCTGTTGCGCGAAGTGACGCAGCGGGTGGTCGACACGATCGGCGGCGACCGCACGGCCGTGCGGCTTTCCCCCAACGGCGAGGTGCAGGGCGTCAACGACAGCAGCCCGCATGCGCTGTTCGAAGCGGCGGCGGCGGCGCTCGACGAGATCGGCATCGCCTTTCTCGAGATGCGCGAGCCGCGCCCGGGCGGCACGCGCGGGCTGCCCGACCATCCGCCGGTGCATCCGGTGATGCGCAAGGTGTTCAAGGGCCCGCTGGCGCTCAATGCCGACTATCATTTCGACGACGCCCAGGCCGTGCTCGACGCGGGCGAGGCCGATGCGATCGCCTTTGGCCGCACCTTCCTCGCCAATCCGGACCTGCCGCGGCGGCTGCGCGAGGGCCTGCCACTCAATCCGCAGCGCGAGGACCTGTTCTATATCGGCGGAGCCGAGGGCTATACCGACTATCCGGCAGCGGTCTAACCACCGCCCCTGTCGAGCGCGCTGAGCCAGCCGGTGGCGGCGGCGCGGAGGCCGCCACGCGTCTTGGGGTTGAGCGCGAGAAAGCCCAGCACGAACAGGGCCGGCCAGCCGATGATCGCGATGCAGAAGATCGCTACCACGAGCAGGATCGCCGCGACGACCGCGATCTGGCCCTGACCCTCCGGGCCGATGCGGATCGTGCGCGGGCCTTTATCGTCGAACCAGCGCGCGGTGGTGAAGCCGAGCGCCTCTCCGCCCGCATGGCGGCCGCCCGGCTCGGGCCTCCGGAGCGGCGGCGCGGCCCGGTCCCGCGGGCGCGGCGCTTCCATGCGCCGCCGCCGTTCGCCCGGCATTTCCGGAGCGCTGGGGACCGGGCGGACCGGTTCCCCCGCCAGCGTATCGATCACGACCAGCCGGCGCCCCTGCTCCACTACGCGGTAGCGGGAGGGGGGCATGTCCATGGCTGTCAGCCCAACCGGCTCTTGAGCGCGAGCATCGCCAGCGCGGCCTTGGCGGCTTCCCCGCCCTTGTCCTTCTCGTCCGGCCTGGCGCGGGTGAGCGCCTGGGCCTCGTTCTCGACCGTAAGGATACCGTTGCCGATCGGGATCCCGTCCATCGCCAGCGCCATCAGGCCCCGTGCGCTTTCGTTCGAGACGATCTCGAAATGATAGGTCTCGCCGCGGATCACCACGCCGAGCCCGACGAACGCATCGTAGCGCCCGGTCTCGGCGGCCATCGCCACCGCACCTGGAATCTCCAGCGCGCCCGGTACCGTAATGGTCTCGTGCTGATGCCCGGCCGCTTCGATCGCGGCGCGCGCGCCCTCGAGCAGCAAGTCATTCAGATGCGCGTAGAAGCGCGCTTCGACGATCAGGACACGTGCCAAGTCATTCTCCGGTATCGATGGGATGCTCGCCGACGATCGACAGGCCGTAACCGTCGAGCCCGACCAGCGTGTGATGGGTGTTGGTGAGCAGGACCATGTCCTGGACGCCGAGTTCGGTGAGAATCGTCGCGCCGACGCCATAGTCGCGCAGCTCGTCCATGTCCTTGGCCTCGAGCTTGCCTTCGCGGGCCTGGAGCGCGACGCTGAACTGGTCCGGACGCGGCTTGTTGATCACGACCACGACGCCCGCGCCTTCCTGGGCGATGATCTCCATCGAACGGCGCAGCAGCCCGCCGCGCGCGCCACCCTCGCCGAAGATGTCGGAGAAGGGCGAAAGCGCATGCATGCGGACGAGCGTGGGCCTGGCCGGATCGATCCTGCCCTTGACCAGCGCGACCTGCTCGCTCTCCGTCGCCTTGTTCCAGAAGGTCATCGCGGTCCATTCGCCGCCCCATTCGCTCTCGAAGCGGGTCTCGGCACGCTTCTCGACAAGATGGTCGTGGCGGCGGCGATAGGCGATCAGGTCGCGGATCGTGCCGAGCTTGAGGTTGTGGAACTGAGCGAAGGCGATGAGATCGTCGAGACGAGCCATGGTGCCGTCGTCCTTCATGATCTCGCAGATCACGCCCGACGGGTTGAGCCCGGCGAGCCGCGCGAGATCGACCGCCGCCTCGGTATGGCCGGTGCGGACGAGGACGCCGCCGTCGCGGGCGATCAGCGGGAAGACATGGCCGGGCGAGGTGATCGCATCCGGCCCGTTGGCCGCATCGATCGCCACCGCGACGGTGCGCGCGCGATCGGCGGCCGAGATGCCCGTCGAAATGCCTTCCTTCGCTTCGATCGAGACCGTGAACGCCGTGCCGAGCGGCGTGCCGTTCACGCGCGCCATCGGCTCGAGCTGGAGCTGGCGGCCGCGCTCGGCGGTGAGCGCGAGGCAGATCAGTCCGCGTCCGAAGCGCGCCATGAAGTTGACTGCGTCGGGCGTCGCCATCTGGGCGGGGATGACGAGATCGCCTTCGTTCTCGCGGTCCTCGTCGTCGACCAGGATCACCATCCGGCCGTTGCGGGCCTCGTCGATCAGTTCCTCGGGCGAGGAGAGGAAGGCGTGCTTCAGGCGCCCAAGTTCGTTGGCTCGTTCAGGCTTTGCCACGGAGCGCCTCCATGCGCTGCAGATAACGGGCGAGCACGTCGATCTCGAGATTGACGGCCTGCCCTGCTTCGAGTGCGCCGAATGTAGTGACTGCGGCGGTATGGGGAATGATGTTGAGGTCGAATTCCACGCCTTCGGCCGTATCGCGCAGCGCATTGACCGTAAGCGAGACGCCGTCGACGGTGATCGAGCCCTTGGGCGCGATATAGGGCGCCAGCTCGGGGCCGGCGAGGATGACGACATGGTGCGAGCCGCCGATCTCCTCGATCGCCTTCACCGTGCCGATCCCGTCGACATGGCCGGTGACGATATGCCCGCCCAGCTCGTCGCCCAGGCGCAACGCCCGCTCGAGGTTGAGCTTGCGGCCCGAGGCCCACATGCCCGGCGCGGTGCGGCTGATCGTCTCGCCCGAGACGTCGAACGCGACCCAGCCGTCGCCTCCCGCATCCACGCCCTTGTCGACCACCGTCAGGCACACGCCCGAGCAGGAGATCGAGGCGCCGAGGTCGATGCCCGCGGTTTCATAGGCGGTGGAGACGCGGACATGCAGGTCGCCCTGCCTGTCGGCTGCCTCGACCGTGCCGATATCGGTGACGATTCCAGTAAACATTATGCGCGCTCGTAGACCTCCAGCCTGTCACTGCCAAGCATGCGGCCGTCGACCAGCCGCCAGCGGCCATGGGCATCGTCCAGCCGGGCGAGCCCGATATCGCCGAGCGCCGCCCTGCCCTCCCCGATCAGGATCGGCGCGCGATAGAGCAGCAGCCTGTCGACCAGGTCGGCGCGGAGAAAGGCCGAGCCCGTCTCGGCGCCGCCCTCGACGAAGAGAAGGTCGATGCCCTCGAGGCCGGCAATGTCCTCGGGCCGCTCGACATCGCCGGTCGAGGACAGCACGAGCCGGCGCGGCGAGCGATCCTCGAGTCCCAGCAGGCGCACGTCGAGCCGGGGGCGGTCGACTTCCATGGTCCGCCGGCCGACCAGGATCGCCTGGTGCCGGGCACGCTCCAGATGGGTATGGGCGCGGGCCTGCGCGCCCGTGATCCAGCGGCTCTCGCCCGAGGGAAGCGCGATGCGGCCATCGAGCGAAGTCGCCAGCTTGAGCGTGACGAACGGACGCCCCTTTTCCAGCCGCGTCAGGAAGCCGGCCATGGAACGGCGCGCCTCGGCGGCGCGGACGCCCTCCACCACGTCGATCCCGGCGGCGCGCAGGCGGGCGGCTCCCGCCCCATTGGTGCGCGGATCGGGATCGCCGAGCGCGATCACCACCCGGGCGACGCCGGCCGCCACGAGCAGGCTCGAACAGGCCGGGCCGCGCGGCGATTCGTGCGCGCAGGGCTCGAGCGTGACGTAGCAAGTCGCGCCGCGCGACTTCTCCCCTGCCTGGGCCAGCGCCATCGCCTCGGCATGGGGGCGGCCGCCCGGCTGGGTCCAGCCGCGGCCGACCACGATTCCGTCCCGCTCGATCACGCAGCCGACATTGGGATTGGGCGCGGTTCGCCCCCGCCCGCGCTCGGCCAGCGCAAGCGCGGCGCCCATCCGGCGCGCATCGCTCAGAAGCCGTGGCTGGTCAGCCAATCGTCATATTTCTTGAATTCGGCCTGGCGCTTCTTCTGCGCCGCCTCGATCGCCGCCTTGCGCTTCAGCTCCTCGGGCAGGTCCTTGGCCTGTTGCGCCTTGATGTCCGCGTCGCTGCGGTCGAGCCGCCATTGCTGCACATAGATGATGTCGCGCTTATAGGGGGTGGCGACGTTCGAATCCTTCACGAACATCCACAGGATCACGAGCGTGACCACCATGGCCAGCATCATGAACCACAGCTCATAGGGCTTGCGGGTGGCAAGCCAGCGCCGCAGATCGCCGAATGCGCGCAGGGGGTTGAATCTCTGAAGGTAACTCATCTCGCCGCCGAAGATAGGAGCGCGGAGGCCCGAGAGCCAGCCCCCGCGCTCCATCAAGGACGTTCCGTTACTGGTCCTTGATCTGGAAGGTGACGCTGAGCGTCATCCAGCTCTCCTCGGCCACGCCGCCGCGAGTCGCCGGCTTGAACCGCCATTTGGACAGCGCCTGCTGTTTCGTCGCCTCGAAGAACGCGGCGCTGGTGGCGCTGACCTGCTCGACTGCCTTCACCCGGCCATCGGGGCCCACCAGCACCCGCACCGAGACGCGCCCGTCGCGCTGGGCGCGCAGTTCCGAGGCGGGGTAGTTGGGCTGGAAGGCATCGGCATAGCGCGGGTCGCGCCTCGCCCCGACCAGGGCCGGCGCCGGCTTGGGCGGATCGACCGTGACCGGCCGGCCGGCTTCGACCGGCTTGGCGATGTCCGGCTGCACCGGCGGGATGTCCGGCGTGGTCTTCAGCGTGACGTTGCTGTCGGTCTTCAGGACCGGATCGGGGGCGGTGATCGGGGGCTGGGTCGGCGTCTTCGCCGCAACCTTGGGTTTCTCGATCGGCTTGATGTCCGGCGGCGGCACCGGATCGAGCGGAATCTGCGTCGCCTCGAACGTCGGCGCGATGTGTTTGATGATGTTCGGCGCCGAGTAGATCATCCCGGTGATGATCGCCCCACTGATGAGCAGCGACGCCCCGATGCTGACGGCGCGCGATTGCTGGGGCTGGTAGCGATGTTCGGCATACATGGCGTTGCACTCCATCTCCAACGCCGGTCCAGACCGGCAAAGGCGATGATACATCATTACATACCCGACGCAAATGCTTTGTCGATCATGCGCTCCCCAGGCGCGCCAGGGCATTTTCCTTGCCGATCAGCGGGAGCAGGGCGGCCATGTCCGGCCCGTGCTCGCGGCCGGTAAGGGCGAGTCGCAGGGGGAGGAACAGGGCGCGGCCCTTGCGCCCGGTCGCCGCCTTGAGCGCGCCGGTGAGTTCGGGCCAGGGATCGGACCAGTCGATGCCCTCGGCGATGCCGGCGGCCAGGGCTAGGAAGGCGCGGTCCTCCTCGGGGATCGTCGCGGCGACCGGACCCTCGACCACCTGCCACCAGTCCGCCGCCTCGGCGACGGTCGACAGATTGGGGCGGATCGCTTCCCAGCCGGCTGGGCCCATCCCCGCCGGCAGCCGGTCCCGCACCGCGTCGAAGCCGAGCTGGTGGACGATGCGGGCATTGAGCTGGGCCAGTTCCTCCTCGTCGAAGCGCGCGGGCGCGCGGCCGAAGCGCGCGAAGTCGAAGCTGGCGACCAGGGGCGCAACGTCGACGAGCGGCTCGACGGGGTCGCTGGTGCCGAGCCGCGCGAGCAGCGCGATCAGCGCCTGGGGTTCGATGCCCAGTTCGCGGAAATGGGCAATGCCGAGCGAGCCCAGGCGCTTGGAGAGCTTGCCTTCGGCACCGGTGAGCAGCGCCTCGTGCGCGAACCGCGGCGCGGCGGCACCGAGCGCCGCGAACATCTGGAGCTGAGTCGCCGTATTCGAGACATGGTCCTCGCCGCGCACGACATGCGAGACGGCCATGTCGACATCGTCGATCACCGAGGGGAGGAGATAGAGCCAGGAGCCGTCGGCGCGACGGACCACCGGGTCGCTCATCGTCTTCGGATCGAAGCGCTGGGGCCCGCGGACCAGGTCGTCCCATTCGATCATGGCGTCATGATCGAGCCTGAAGCGCCAGTGCGGGCGGATGCCCTCCGCTTCGAATTTCGCCTTGTCGGCATCGGCCAGCGCCAGCGCGGCCCGGTCATAGACCGGAGGCAGGCCGCGGCCGAGCAGCACCTTGCGCTTGAGATCGAGCTCCTGCGCGGACTCATATGCCGGATAGACCCGCCCGGCGGCCTTCAGTTCCGCGAAGCGCGCCTCGTAGCGGTCGAAGCGGGCGGACTGGCGCTCTTCCCCGTCCGGCACCAGCCCCAGCCAGGCGAGATCGGCGCGGATCGCCTCGACGAAGCGCTCCTCCGAGCGCTCGCCATCGGTGTCGTCGACGCGCAGCAGGAAGCGACCGTCCTGGCCTCGCGCGAACATCCAGTTGTGCAGCGCGGTTCGGATATTGCCGACATGGAGCGTGCCCGTGGGGCTCGGCGCGAAACGAGTGATGACGGTCATTGCGGCGCTCTACCGGGCAGGCGCGGCGCGCGCAAACCGGCTCAGAGCCGGCGCAGGCCCGATGCTTCCAGGATCGCGCGCAGCGCCTCCGCCTGCCCCGCAGCCAGGGCGGAGGCCGGGACCACCTGATATTGCTGGTCGTTGAAATAGAAGAGGAAGCCCGAACGCGCGGCGTGCCAGCCATGATAGTCGCCCCAGGCGAGCTCGGTTTCGCCATGCGCCGAACGGGCCGACATGCCAGCGGCGGACCAGGTGGCCTCGACCGGGCGCTGCCAGATTGCGCTCTGGGACACCAGCCGCCGGATCCGGCGCGGCAGCAACAGGTAGAGGAGCCCGTAGATCAACAGGAACAGCACGATCATCTCGGCCGCGAAGACCAGCATCCACCACAGCGGATCGTCGCCGAGCGCCACGCCGAGCACCGCGCCGATGGCGAGCATGAGGAGCAGGCCGATCCCCATCCGGATCCACGCGCGGCGCGAGCGGAGATAGCGCCGGAGATTGGCGCGCGCCGCCGCTATCTGGGCATCGGCGTCGAGCACATAAGCCACAGTCGTCGCGGGTTCTGCATGCGCAATTGCCATCTGCTCTTTTCAACCCCGCCCTTTGGCCTCTAATGCGCCTCCAGCGTAGCAAGCCTGGGGAGTGGCGCACATGAAATTGATGGCCGGCAATTCGAACCTGCCGCTCGCCAAGGCGATCGCCGAGTATCTCGAGATCCCGCTGACCCAGGCGAACGTCCGCCGCTTCGCCGACGAGGAGATCTTCGTCGAGATTCTCGAGAATGTCCGCGGCGAGGACGTGTTCGTGATGCAGTCCACCTCGTTCCCGGCGAACGACAACCTGATGGAAATGCTGATCATGATCGATGCGCTGAAGCGCGCATCGGCCCGGCGCATCACCGCGGTGCTCCCCTATTTCGGCTATGCCCGCCAGGACCGGAAGCCCGGCCCGCGCACGCCGATCTCGGCCAAGCTGGTCGCCAACCTCGTCACCACCGCAGGCGCCGACCGCGTGCTCTCGGTCGACTTGCACGCCGGGCAGATCCAGGGCTTCTTCGACATTCCGACCGACAATCTCTTCGCCGCCCCGGTGATGAGCGCGGACATCCACAGCCGCTTCCCGGGCAGGCAGTGGATGGTCGTCTCGCCCGACGTGGGCGGCGTGGTCCGCGCCCGCGCGCTGGCCAAGCGGCTCGACAACGCCCCGCTCGCCATCGTCGACAAGCGCCGCGAGCGCCCGGGCGAATCCGAAGTGATGAACATCATCGGCAATGTCGAGGGGCGCTTCTGCATCCTGATCGACGACATCGTCGATTCGGCGGGTACGCTGTGCAACGCCGCCGCCGCGCTCAAGGCCTCGGGCGCCGAGGACGTGGTCGCCTATTGCACGCACGGCGTGCTCTCGGGCGGTGCCGTGGCCCGCGTCGACGGATCGGCGCTGGCCGAGCTGGTGATCACCGATTCGATCGGCAACCACGCCGTGATCGCCGAAAGCAGCAAGATCCGTCACCTGACGATCGCGCCTTTGCTCGCCGAGGCGATCAAGCGCATCGCCGACGAGAGTTCGGTCTCCAGCCTGTTCGACTGATCCCGGCCCCGGCACGGAGCGCGGCGCCGGTCATCGCGACCGACCGGAACACCCGAAATCCCGCTTTGAAGGCCCAAAGTGCCGCCTCGGCGAAAGCCTAGAATGCCGCCTCGGCGAAAGCCTAGAATGCCGCCTCGGCGACAAGGGCGATGCCGACCAGGATCATCAGCACATGGATCGCGGTGTAGAAGCGCGCCGCATCGACCCTGCGCACCAGCCGGACGCCGGCGACGGTGGAAACCAATGCGAGTGGCAGCAACGCGGCCGACGTCATGACGTTGGCTGGCGTGAACTGGCCTAGCGCCCAATAGGCCGGCACCTTGATCCAGTTGGTCGCGGCGAAGAAGAGCGCGGTGGTGCCGACCAGCAGGTCGCGCGGCAGGTTGCGAGGCAGCACCCAGAGCTGGAAGGGCGGCTGGCCGGCATGGGCGATCTGGCTGGTGAAGCCCGAGGCGATGCCGAACAGCGATCCGATCCAGTCGGGCCAGCGCGCGGGGTCGCGCGGCGCGGCATGGCTGGCGGCCCAGAGCCGATAGGCGCCGAACAGGATCGAGATCGCCCCGACCATCCCCATCACCGCAGCCGAGGAGACGCTCGCCGCGAATCCATAGCCGAGCGCGATGCCGAGCATCGAGCCGGGCAGCATCCAGCCGAGCAGCCGCCAGTCGACCGTGCGGCGAAACGCCCAGACGCCCACCACGTCCTGCGCGATCAGGATCGGCAGGGTGATCGCGGCGGCGCGCACCGGGTCGACTGCGAAGGCGAGGAGCGGCAGCGACAACGCGCCCATGCCGGCGAACCCGCCCTTGCTCAGGCCGAGCAGGATCACCGCCGGCACGGCAAGCGCGTAGAAATGCCAATCGGTGATCATCGCCCTGCCCCATGCCCCAACCGCCCTCCCCGCGAAAGCGGAGGTGGCGATGTGATGGGGTGACGAAGCGAAACAACGGGCCTAATCCCATCGCCCATGGCAGAGGATCGCACCGGGCAGACCGCCGTCCTGTTCATCTCCGCGCGCACGGGGGAAGACGCCGAGGGCTATGCGATAGCCGCCGCGGCGATGGACGCGCTCGCCGCCGAGCAGCCCGGCTATCGCGGCGTCGACCATGTCGGCGACGCGGACGGCCAGGCAATCACCATCAGCTATTGGGCCGACGAGGCCAGCGCGATCGCATGGCGCAAGCATCCCGAACATGCCGAGACGCGCGAGGCGGGGCGCGGACGCTGGTATGGCTGGTACATGCTCCACGTCGCCACGATCGGGCGGAGCTACAGCTGGGAGCGGAAATGAAGTTCCGGCGCTTCGACCGGACCTTCGCGCTGCTCTTCACCGTGATGCTGGCGATAGCGGCCGGCAATACCGCGCTGCAATCGGTGCTGCCTGCGCTCGGCCGCTCGCTGCATGCGCCGGACAGCGCCGTCGCCGCCGTCTTCTCGGTCTCCGCGCTGCTCTGGGTGGTCGCCGCGCCCATCTGGGCCAACCGGTCCGACCGGCATGGCCGGCGCGCGATGGTATTGGTGGGCGTGGGCGGCTTCACCGTGTCGCTGGGCCTGTGCGGGCTGTGCCTGGCCATGGGGATCAACGGCCTGCTCGGCCCGGTGGCCACCTTCATCGCCTTTGTCGCGGGGCGGGTGATCTACGGCGCCTTCGGATCGGCGGCGCCGCCGGCGGTGCAGGCGATCGTCGCCGGCCGCACCAGCCGCGAGGAGCGGACCGGCGCGCTCACCCTGCTCGCCTCGGCATTCGGACTGGGCACGATCCTGGGCCCGGCGATCGCCCCCTATCTGGTGATGGGGCGGCTCTGGCCGGAGGGGCCGATGATCGGGCTCGCCGGGCCGGCCTTCGCCGCCAGCGCGGTAGGCGTGGTGATCTGGATCGCCGCTGCGCGCGGGCTGCCCAAGGACGAGGGCGACGCCCATGGCGCCGCCACTTCCTATCCCTCGATCGGCGGGCAGGGGACCGGCGCCACGGTGACCGCCGCCACCGCCGCCGAGACCAGCGAGAACATCCGCTATTTCGATCCGCGCATCCGGCCCTGGATCGTCGCGGGGCTGATCATCGGCCATGCCCAGGCGATGACCGGCCAGGCGATCGGCTTCCTGATCATCGACCGGATGCATCTGCCCCCGACCGAGGCGCTGCAGCCGACCGGGCTGGTGCTGATGCTGGGCGCGGGCGCGTCGCTGCTCGCGCAATGGGGGCTGATCCCGATGCTCGACCTGCGCCCGCGCGCGCTGGTGCTGACGGGGGCGACGCTGGGAGCGCTTGGCTGCGTCGCGACGGGCACGGCGACGACGCTGTACGGCATCGCGCTGGGCTATGCGCTGATCGCGCTCGGCATGGGCTTTGCCCGGCCAGGCTTCACTGCCGGCGCCTCGCTGGGCGTGGGCCCGGAATCGCAGGGATCGGTGGCGGGCAAGGTGACCTCCGTGAACGGCGCGGCATTCGTGCTCGGGCCGTCGATCGGCGTGGGCCTGTACGAACTGTGGCGGCCGCTGCCCTATCTGACCGCGGCGGGATGGCTGGCATGCCTGCTGGTCTATGCCTGGGTGGCGACGCGACGAGCGGCATGACCCTGCTCCCCTCCCTGGAAGGGAGGGGAGCAGGAGGTCAATCCGCGCCCTTCGGCCCGTGCCCGCGCAGCATGCCGGGGGCAATGAAGCCGATCGGCTGGATCGCCGAGGCCTGCTGCTTCAGCCGGCCCGACATCGCCTGATACTCCTCCTCCATCTCAGGCGTGACCGTGGCGCGCGAATCGGCGAGCGCCTCGTCGAAATGCGCCATCGTCACTTCGCGCGTGTCGAGCGACTGGCGGAGCGCGATCAGGCCGGCCCGGCGAACCACGTCCTCCAGATCGGCGCCGGTATAGCGCTCGGTCTGCCCCGCGATCGATCGCAGGTCGACATCCGCGGCGAGCGGCATCTTCTCCGTCTGGATCTCCAGGATCCGCTCGCGCCCGGCAGCATCGGGCACGCCGACATAGACCAGCTCGTCGAACCGCCCCGGGCGGAGCAGCGCCGGGTCGATCAGGTTCGGCCGGTTGGTCGCACCGATCACCACCACCGATTGCAGCTCCTCGAGTCCGTCCATCTCGGAGAGGATCGTGTTGACCACGCGCTCGGTCGCCTGGGGTTCGCCCAGGCCGCCGCCGCGCGCGGGAACCAGCGAATCAAGCTCATCGATGAAGACCACGCAAGGCGCGACCTGGCGCGCGCGGGCGAACAGCCGGGCGATCTGCTGCTCGCTCTCGCCATACCATTTCGACAGCAGGTCGCTCGACTTGGTGGCGATGAAATTCGCCTCCGCCTCGCGTGCCACCGCCTTGGCGAGCAAGGTCTTGCCGGTGCCGGGCGGGCCATAGAGCAGGAAACCCTTGGCCGGGCGGATGCCGAGGCGGCGGAAGGCGTCGGGATCCTTGAGCGGCAGCTCCACGCCTTCCCTCAGCCGCATCTGCGCATCGTCGAGCCCGCCGACATCCTCCCAGCGGACGCGCGGCGCCTCGACCATCACTTCGCGCATCGCCGAGGGCTGGACGCGCTTCAGCGCCTCGAGGAAATCCTCGCGCGTGACCGACAGCGTATCGAGCACCTCGTGCGGAATCGTGCCTTCCGCCAGGTTGAGCTTGGGCATGATCCGGCGCACCGCCTCGATCGCCGCCTCGCGGGCGAGCGCGGAGAGGTCGGCGCCGACGAAACCATAGGTGGTGCGCGCCAGCTCGCCGAGATCGACCTTGTCGCCGAGCGGCATGCCGCGCGTGTGGATGCCCAGGATTTCGCGGCGGCCGCGCTCGTCGGGCACGCCGACGATGATCTCGCGGTCGAACCGGCCCGGCCTGCGCAGGGCTTCGTCGATCGCGTCGGGCCGGTTGGTCGCGGCGATGACCACGATGTTGGCGCGCGATTCGAGCCCGTCCATCAACGTGAGCAGCTGGGCGACCAGGCGCTTCTCCGCCTCGCCCGATACCTGGCCGCGCTTGGGGGCGATCGAATCGATCTCGTCGATGAAGACGATCGACGGGGCCGCCTTGGCCGCGTCCTCGAAGACCTGACGCAGCCGGCTCTCGGATTCGCCATAGGCCGAACCCATGATCTCCGGGCCGTTGATCAGGAAGAATTGCGCGTCCGATTCGTTCGCGACGGCACGGGCGAGGCGCGTCTTGCCGGTGCCGGGCGGGCCGTGCAGCAGCACGCCCTTGGGCGGATCGACGCCCAGACGCTGGAACAGCTCGGGATAGCGCAGCGGCAGCTCGACCATCTCGCGCAGCTGGTCGATCGTGCCGGCCATGCCGCCGATATCGTCATAAGTGACGTCGGCGCGCCGGCCATCGCCCGCGGCCTCCTCATATTCGGGGCGCAGCTCGACCTCGGTATTCTCGTCGATATGGACGATGCCCTTGGGGCTCGCGGCGACGACGGTGAGCCGGATCTCCTGCAGCGCATAGGCCGGTGCGCGGAGGAACTGGGCGACCTGGGGCGGGATGTCGGCACGCTGCTGGCCGGCGGTGGCGACGACATCGCCCTGAGCCAGCGGGCGCTGGAAGAAGACGCGCTTCAACGCCTCGCCGCTGCCCTGGAGGCGCAGATTCTGCTGGGCGGGCGCGAACACCACCCGCGTCGCCGGCTTGGACACGGCCTTGCGCACTTCGACGAAATCGCCGGAGCTGGCGCCCGCATTGGCACGCTGGAGCCCGTCGATGCGCAGGATCTCGAGGCCCTCGTCCTCGGCATAGGGCAGCACGGCGAGCGCAGGAGTGGCGCGCTTGCCGACGATCTCGATCACATCGCCTTCGGCAAGGCCGAGCCGCGCCATCAAGGCGCGCGGCAGATGCGCGAGGCCCCGGCCACTGTCCTCGGGCCGGGCATTGGCAACCTGCAGCCTGGCGGGCTGCCCTTCTTCGTCCGCCATCCTATCGTTCTCCCCAGGCGTGTGAGACGCGGAACGTGGGGGATCGACTGCACAAAAAAAAGGCCGATCACGAGGACCGGCCGGGAAAGTTTTAGGAGAGGATGCCTGAAAGGCACGTGCTTTGTGCAATGCGGTCGGTTTTTGTGCAAGTGCGAAAAGAAACATTAACGCGTGCACGGCTTGCAATCGCGCGTGTGTACAACGATAGTCGCGTTCGAGTGACGGATGTCATTGGCGGCACGCGAATCACACGCCAAGGATCGTGACGCAGCGCAACAAAATGAGAGCGAAATGCGACGACTACCCCCGCTTACGGCAATCGAGGCTTTCGTGCAGGTGGCGCGGCTCGGCTCGATCAAGGCCGCCGCGGAGGAACTGGCGCTCTCCTCGCCCGCGCTGAGCCGTCGCGTCCAGGCGCTCGAGCGCTTCATCGGCAAGCCGCTGTTCGAGCGCCGGCACCAGGCGCTGCGCCTCAACGACGATGGCGAGCGGCTGCTCGGCATGATCGCGCCGGCGCTCGACACCATGGCCGACGCGGTGGAGACGATGACCAGCGGCACCGAGCTGCTGCGCCTGCGCCTGGGCATCCTGCCGCTTTTCGCGACGCAGCGGCTGATGCCGCACATGGGCGACCTGAAGCGCGAGCATCCCGAGCTGCATCTCGACGTCGATACCGGCGCGCACGCCGTGGCGCGGCTCGGCGACGGGCTCGACGCCGCGATCGTGGTGGCGCGCGACATCGATCCGACGCTCTACGCCAAGCGGCTCGACCGGAACCGCGTCTATGTGATCGGCGCGCGCGCGCTGGTGGAAGGGCCCGATCCGATCACCCGGCCCGAGCAGCTTTCGAAGCTGACCGCCCTGGTGCACCGCGACATGGCGGACACGTTCACCGCCTGGCGCGCCGCGGCAGGGCTGTCGCACCTGGAGATCGAACCCGCGGCGATCGACCATTTCGATTCGGGCACCTTGATGCTCGAAGCGGCGGCGCAGGGGCTGGGTGTCGCCTTCATGCTCGAATCGCATTTCGAGGCGGCGCGCGACGACCGGCTCGTCCAGCTCTTCGACCTGACCGTGGACAGCGACTACAGCTACTGGTTCGTCTGCCGGCCGCGCGCGTTGACCACGCGGCCGGTGAAGCTGTTCCATGACTGGCTGATCGAAGTGCTCCACGCCGACCGGGTGGAATAGGCAAGGCTCGGCCCCTCCCCGAAAGAGGAGGGGCTGAAGGGAAATCAGGCCTCGGTGTGCGCCTTGACGATCTTGCCCGGATTGCGCGGCGGCTCGCCCTTGGGAAGCGCGTCGACATGCTCCATGCCTTCGGTCACCACGCCCCAGACGGTGTACTGGCCGTCGAGGAAAGTGGCATCGTCGAGACAGATGAAGAACTGCGAGTTGGCGCTGTTCGGGTCCATGGTGCGCGCCATCGAGCAGACGCCGCGGACATGCGGCTCGCGGCTGAACTCGGCTGGCAGGTTGGGCAGCTTCGAGCCGCTCGTGCCGGTGCCGGTGGGGTCGCCGCCCTGGGCCATGAAACCGTCGATCACGCGGTGGAAGATCACCCCGTCATAGAAGCCCTCATCGGCGAGAGTGGCGATGCGCTCGACATGCTGGGGGGCGAGATCGGGGCGCAGCTGAATGTGCACGTCGCCGGTATCGAGGGTCATGACGAGCTTGGTGGGTTCGGACACGAATGGACTCCTGAGAACGATTTGCGCCCTGCCTAGGCGGGCTTCCGGCGACTTGCAAATCGCGCCCGGCAATGGCAGCGGCGAAAGGGGGCCGACAAGGGAGGTCGAACCTTGAGCGAGACCGAACTTCAAATGGATAGCAGCGCGCCCGAGCCCCAGCTCGACGAGGACGACCGGCTGCGGCCCGAGTTCGTCCATGCGGTGCTCGATGCCGTCCATGCCGGCGATTCCGCCCGCGCGCACACGCTGGCCGAACCGCTTCATCCCGCCGACATCGCCGACCTGGTCGAGCTCGCGCCCACCGAGGAACGCGCGGCGCTCGTCGCCGCGATCGCCGACCTGATCGACGGCGACGTGCTTGCCGAAATGAACGACTGGGTGCGCGAGGCCCTGGTCGAATCGCTCACCGCCACCCAGGTGGCGGACATCGCCGCCGAACTCGATACCGACGACGCCGTCGCGATCATCGAGGACATGGATGTCGAGGACCAGCGCGAGGTGCTGCGCGCGCTCGACCCGGACGACCGCGCCGCGATCGAGGAAGCGCTCTCCTATCCCGAGGAGTCCGCCGGCCGCCTGATGCAGCGCGAGCTGATCGCGGTGCCCGAGCATTGGACCGTCGGCGACGTGCTCGACTATCTGCGCAAGAACGAGGATCTCACCACCGATTTCTGGGAGATCTTCGTGGTCGATCCGGCGCACAAGCCGGTCGGCACCTGCCAGCTTTCCTGGGTGCTGCGTACGCCGCGCGTCGTCTCGATGGGCGACGTGATGAAACGCGAGCAGACGCTGATCCCGGTCGACATGGACCAGGAGGAAGTGGCGCTGCGCTTCCAGAAATACGCGCTGATCTCGGCCGCGGTGATCGATCCCAGCGGCCGCCTGGTCGGCATGATCACGGTGGACGACGTGGTCCACATCATCTCCGAAGAGGCGGGCGAGGACATTCTCCGCCTGTCGGGCGCCGGCGAAGGCGACATCAACGAGCCGGTGGTCGACAGCTACAAGGGCCGCGTGCGCTGGCTGCTCACCAACCTGCTCACCGCGCTGGTGGCGGCGACGATCATCAGCCTGTTCGAAGGCACGATCCAGAAGATGGTCGCGCTGGCCGCGCTGATGCCGATCGTCGCCGGCGTGGGCGGCAATGCCGGCACCCAGACCATGGCGGTGACGGTGCGTGCGCTCGCCACCAACCAGCTCACCCAGTCCAACACGTTGCGCGCGATCCGGCGCGAGATCTCGATCGCGGTCCTCAACGGCCTGACCGTCGCCTGCGTGATCGGCACCGCGGTGGGGCTGTTCTTCCACCATGCCGCGCTGGGCGGCGTGATCGCGGCCGCCATGCTCACCAATATCGTGATCGCGGGACTGGCCGGCGTGATCGTGCCGCTCACGCTCGACCGGCTGAAGGCCGACCCCGCCGTCGCCAGCTCGATCTTCGTGACCATGACGACCGATTCGATGGGCTTCCTGGCCTTTCTCGGCCTCGCCACCGCCAGCGGCCTGGTCGGTTGATTGCGGCGCCCGCGCGCACCAGATTGATCGCGTGCCACTTCATCTGACCAAGGTCGCCTTTGGCTGCGACTCCGTAGACTATCTCGCCCAGCGCCTCGCCGCGCGCGGCGGTACCTGGGGCCTTGCCACCCGCTATCTCCCCAAGCGCCACGAGGAGATCGGCGGGGAGGGGTCGCTCTTCTGGATCCTCAAGCACCAGCTGGTCGGGCGCACGCCGATCGTCGGATTCGGCGAGGCCGAGGGCGGGCGCACCGCGATCCTGATGGAGCCGCGCCTGATCCTGGTCGCCGCGCGCCCCAAGCGCGCACATCAGGGCTGGCGCTATCTCGAGGCGAAGGACGCACCCCCCGATCTGGGCGAAGCCGGGGCGGGGCTGGACGAATTGCCGCCCGCGCTGATGGGCGAGCTGGCGGGGCTGGGGCTGATCTGACGCGAGCGCGGGACGGCTGCTAGTTCACCAGCAGCGGATAGGCGTTGCGGAACGCCGCGACCTTGGGCTTGTCCCACCGCACGATATAGGGATGGGTGGGGTTCCGCCAGAAGAAGTCCTGGTGATAGGCCTCGGCCGGATAGAAGCTGCCGGTCTCCAGCCTGGTCACGATCGGACGGGGAAAGGCCTTTGCCCGGGTCAGCTGCTCGATATAGGCGGCCGCCACCCGGCGCTGCTCCTCGTCCTGCGGGAAGATCGCGGAGCGATAGGAGGGGCCGCGGTCCGGGCCCTGGCGATTCAACTGCGTCGGATCGTGCGCCACCGAGAAATAGATGCGCAGCAGCGTGCCGTAGCTGACCTTCCGCGGATCATAGGCGATCCGCACCGCTTCGGCATGGCCGGTCTTTTCGGTCGAGACCTGGGCATAGGTGGCGGTGCCGGCGGTGCCGCCCGCATAGCCCGAGGTCACCGAATGCACGCCCTTCACCGACTGGAAGACGGCCTCCATCCCCCAGAAGCACCCGCCGGCGAGCACCGCGACCTGCTCGCCCTTGCTCGGCTTCACGTCGAGCGCGGGGACGGGAACGGGCACCGCGCGCTCGACCACCCCGGCGCCCGAAAGCGCGCCGGGCGCAAGGAACAGCGCGGCTCCGAGAAGCGCGGCAACGGAGAGCGACCATTTGAGCATGGCCGCAATGTCGGGCTTGTTCGCTCTCAGCGCAAGGCCGCGCAGGCTTCCTGGATCCGGCCGCACGCTTCGGTGAGCAAGGCTTCCGACGTCGCATAGCTGATCCGCAGCGCCGGCGAGAAACCGAACGCGCCGCCATGCACCGCGGCCACCCGCGCCTCGTCGAGCAGATAGCCGACCATTTCCTCGTCGGTGGCGATCACCTGGCCCTTGGGCGTGGTCTTGCCGATCAGCTGGCCGAACTCGGGATAGACGTAGAAGGCGCCTTCCGGACGCGGGCAGTGCATGCCGTTGATCTGGTTGAGCATCGACACGACGAGATCGCGGCGGCCCTGGAAGGCGGCGACGCGCTCCTTGAGGAAGCTCTGGTCGCCGTTCAGCGCCGCGACCGAGGCCGCCTGGCTGATGCTCGACGGGTTCGAAGTCGACTGCGACTGGAGCTTGCCCATCGCCTTGATCAGCCAGGCCGGGCCACCCGCATAGCCGATGCGCCAGCCGGTCATCGCATAGGCCTTGGACACGCCGTTGGCCGTGAGCGTGCGCTCGTAGAGCGCGGGGCAGACCTGGGCGATCGTGGCGAATTCGAAGCCATCGTACAGGATGTGCTCGTACATGTCGTCGGCATAGATCAGCACGTGCGGGTGCCGCTCGAGCACTTCGCCCAGCGCCTTGAGCTCGGCTGCGCTATAGGCGGCGCCGGTCGGGTTGGACGGCGAGTTCAGCACCACCCACTTGGTCTTCGCGGTGATCGCGGCCTCGAGCTGCGCGGGCTTGATCTTGTAGCCCTCGGAAGCGCCCGCCGCGATGAACACCGGCGTGCCGCCGGCGAACTCGACCACGTCGGGATAGCTGACCCAATAGGGCGCCGGGATCACCACTTCGTCGCCCGGGTCGATCGTCGCGCAGAAGGCGTTGAACAAGGTGTGCTTGCCGCCCGAATTCACGCTGATCTGGTTCTCGGCATAGGCGAGGCCGTTGTCGCGGCCGTACTTGGCGATGATCGCCTGCTTCAGCTCCGGCGTGCCGTCGACATTGGTGTATTTGGTCTTGCCGGCGCGGATCGCCTCGATCGCCGCTTCCTTGACGAAATCGGGCGTGTCGAAATCGGGCTCGCCGGCGCCCAGGCCGATCACGTCGATTCCCTGGCGCTTCAGCTCGAACACCCGGCTCGTCATCGCGAGGGTGGCGGAGGGCTGGATGCGATTGAGCGCGGCCGAGGTCTGCATGAAAGGCGCCTTTTCCGATAAGGGAGACGGCGCGCCTATAGGACCGGGCTCGCGGCCTCCGCAACCGTTACCGCTGAAACCAGTCCGCGTAGCGCATTGCCGATGTAGAAGCCGCCCGCCAGATCGGCCGGCGTCAGATCGCCTTCCACCGCGCGGCCGGTCTCGATCAGCTCGGCGCGCAGCACGCCGGGGAGCAGGCCGCGGGAACGGGGCGGCGTGACGAGCATGCCGTCGCGCTCGACGAAGATCGACGTGAAACTGCCTTCGGTCAGATGGCCATCCGCATCGGTGAACAGCACTTCCCAGGCGCCCGAAGCGCGGCGTGCTTCGTCATGGAAAGCCCGGCGGCTGGTCTTGTGCGCCAGGCGGAAGTCGTCCGGCGCGACTTTCCGGGGGGCGATCGCGACCGGTACCGGGCCGGCCGGCGCTTCGGGCAGGGGCGCGATGCCGATGGCGATGGCGCCCGAAGGCGCGAGCAGCAGGCGCACGCGCGCGGGCGCGCGCAGCCGGAAAGTGGCAGCCTGCAGTTCGTTGCGCGCCGCGTGGCGATCGAACTCGAAGCCGAACGTCCTGGCGCTTGCCTTCATCCGCACGAGATGCCGCTCGAGCAGGGGCAGGCCGGCGAGCGGATCGAAGCGCATCGTCTCGATCAGGTCGAACGGCACCTCGCCGGACGTGACGAAGGCGCCCTTGGCCAGGCACTCGTCCCATTCCTCGGCAGCGTTCGAATCGGCAACCACGCCCGATCCTAACCCGAGCAGCGCGCGATCCGCACCCGTTTCGATCGTCAGCGTGCGGATCGCGACGTTGAACAGGGCGGAGCCGTCCGGCTCGATCGCGCCGATCGCGCCGGTATAGACGCCGCGGGCATCCCGCTCGACTTCGGCGATCACTTCCATCGCCCGCAGCTTGGGCGCGCCGGTGACGGAGCCGCAGGGGAACAGGGCGGCAAGCGCATCGACCGCCGCGACGCCCGGTGCCGGCTCGGCAGTGACGGTCGAGACCATCTGGTGGACGGTGGGATAGCGCTCGACCGCGAACAGCGCCGGCACGCGCACCGTGCCCGGCCGCGCGATACGGGCAAGATCGTTGCGCATCAGGTCGACGATCATCAGATTCTCGGCGCGCTGCTTGGGATCGGCGGCGAGTTGCGCGGCGAGGGCATCGTCCTCGGCCGGAGTGGCGCCGCGGCGGGCGGTGCCCTTCATCGGCTTCACGGCGAGCCCGGTCCGGTCGAACGTGAAGAAGAGTTCGGGCGAGAAGGAGAGGATCCAGCGCTCCCCGGTGAAGATCAGGACACCATAGCCCGCGCGCGCGCGCGAACGCAGCAGCGCGTAGAGCGCCGCGGGATGCCCGGCAAAGGGCACCGCCGCACGGAAGGTGAGGTTCGCCTGATAGATGTCGCCGGCGCCTATATAGTCGGCGACGCGGGCAAACTGCCCCTGATAGTCGGCGCGGGTGATGGCCGGGACCGGTGCGCCGGCCCAGGCGCCGGCCGGATCCGGGAGCAGCGCGGCAGGATCCACCCGTACCCGCTCGGCGAATCTGCCGAACCACAGGCACGGGGCCGGCAGGTCTCGCGTCGCTGCCCGCGGCTCGAGGCCGGAGGCGGCCTCATAGTTCAGCACCCCGGCGACATGGCCCGCGCCATCGCGCAGCCCGTCCAGCGCAGCCGCCACGTCGCCGGGCGCAGCCGCCCGCACGATCTCCCGCACGCCATGATAGAGGCGCGCGCCCGCGCCGCCCGGACGGGCATCGTCGAGCAGCACGAAGGGAGTGTCGGGCAGGGTCATGCCGGCTCCCGCATGCAGCCCCGCGGCTGCCACGGCAAGCCCGTGTTGCCGCGGGGGGCGGCCACGCCTATCTCCGCGGCATGTCGAATCCCCCGATGCGCGCCGCGGTGATCCCGGTCACGCCGCTCCAGCAGAACTGCACGCTCCTGTGGTGCACCGAAACGATGCGCGGCGCATTCGTCGATCCGGGCGGCGACCTGGACAAGCTGCGCGCCGCCGCGAAGCAGCAGGGCGTGACCATCGAGAAGATCCTGGTGACGCACGGCCATATCGATCATTGCGGCGCCGCGGGCGAGTTCGCCAAGGAACTGGGCGTGCCGCTGGAAGGGCCGCACGAGGCGGACCGGTTCTGGATCGCCCGGCTCGACGAGGACGGGCGCACCTACGGCATCCGCGGTACCGTGTTCGAGCCCGATCGCTGGCTGGCGAATGGCGACCAGGTGACCGTCGGCAAGCTGACCCTCGACGTCTATCACTGCCCCGGCCACACGCCCGGCCATGTCGTGTTCCACCATCCCGAATCGCAATTCGCCTGTGTCGGCGACGTGCTGTTCCAGGGTTCGATCGGCCGCACCGATTTCCCGATGGGCAACCACCAGGACCTGATCGACGCGATCACCGGCCGGCTCTGGCCGCTCGGCGACGCGACGGTGTTCGTGCCGGGGCACGGGCCGCTCAGCAATTTCGGCCACGAGCGGAAGAGCAATCCCTTCGTGGCCGATTCGGTGCTGGCAAAGGCCTAGCTTCGCGGTCCGACCTTGAAGACCGTGGCCGGCGCCTCGCGATATTGGCTACCGATATAGATGCCATAGGCGGCGAGGCCGAGCATCGTCAGCATGGTCAGCGCAATGCCGATGCGGCGGCCCAGGCCCCAGCCGTCCATGCCGAAGGCGTGGAGGATGCGGCCGAGGATCAGCGCCGCGCCGGCCCCCCACAGCCAGATGCTCGTCCCCGTCGCCAGCTCGACCAGCGCGAGCAGCACGAGAATCAGCGGGACATATTCGACGAAGTTCAGTTGCGCGCGCATGCGGCGGACCAGCCGATCGTCGCCGCCATCGCCGACGAAGATCTTTTCGGACATGCGGAGCCGGGCGATTCGCAAGGCCAGCCAGAAATTGACCACGGCGGCGGCGCCGGCGGTGCAGAGCGTCACGGGAAGAATGAGCATATAGAAGAGTCCCCTCCAGAGGCTTCCTCCTACACTCCCTTGCTTCCCCTGCAAGAATCGCTATACGCGCGCACTCGCTTTCGTGACCGTCCGCTGGTCCGGCGAGCGCCGGATCTTCCGTCGCTTGCCCGCTGGGCCATGCGGGCGTATCGCGATTTTGACTTTGGTTTCGTTAGAAGGTGCCGAAATGGCCGTTCCCAAGAGAAAGACTACGCCGTCGCGGCGTGGCATGCGTCGCGCTCACGACGCTCTGACGCCCCAGGCGTTCCAGGAGTGCCCGAACTGTGGCGAGCTGAAGCGTCCGCACGTGCTGTGCGGTTCGTGCGGCCACTATAACGGCCGCGAGATCGTTTCGGCCGAAGACTGATCGGCAACGATTGGGCCGAATCGCGCGGGGGCATGCGGGTATGACGAATTCCTCTCGAATCGCCGTCGATGCGATGGGCGGTGACGAGGGAATTGCGGTCATGCTCGCCGGTGTCGCCCGCGCGCGCCGCCGGTTCGAAGGCATGGAGTTCATCCTCGTCGGAGACGAGGGGCAGATCCGCGAGGGTCTGAAGAACCATCCGAACCTGACGGCCGCCTCCGAAATCGTCCATGCACCGGACGTCGTCGCCTCGGAAGAGAAGCCGAGCGCGGCGATTCGGCGCGCCAAGACCACGTCGATGGGGATCGCCATCGACCTGGTGAAGAAGGGGCAGGCCGGCGCCGCCGTCTCCTCGGGCAATACCGGCGCGCTGATGGCGATGGCCAAGCTGTCGCTGCGGACCATGCCCGGAATCGATCGCCCCGCGCTCGCCGCCCTGATGCCGACGCTAGGCGAGAACGACACGGTGATGCTCGATCTCGGCGCCAACACCGAAGTCGATGCGCGCAACCTCGTCCAGTTCGCGGTGATGGGTGCCGCTTATGCGCGCACCGCGCTCGACCTGGAGAATCCCCGCGTCGCGCTGCTCAACATCGGCACCGAAGAGATGAAGGGCACCGACTCGATCCGCGAAGCCGCGGCCGAACTGCGCGCCGCCGAGCATCTGCGCCTCGATTTCCGCGGCTTCATCGAGGGCAACAAGCTCTCGCGCGGCGATGTCGACGTGATCGTGTGCGACGGCTTCTCGGGCAATATCGCGCTGAAGACGGTGGAGGGCACCGCGCGCTTCGTGGCGGACCTGCTCAAGCGCGCCTTCTCCAGCTCGACTCGCTCGAAGATCGGCTTCCTGATCTCCAGGCCGGCGACCGAGCTGTTGCGCACGCATCTCGATCCCAACAACCATAATGGCGCCGTCTTCCTCGGCCTCAACGGCATCGTCGTGAAGAGCCATGGCAGCGCCAACGAACTCGGTGTCGACACCGCGATCGGTTTCGCGGCCAAGATGCTGCGCGACGATCTCAATCGCCGCATCGCCGAGGACCTCGGGAACTTCGAAGCAAAGGCGGCGTAGACACTTCAAGATGACCCTGCGTTCCGTCATCATCGGCACTGGTTCCGCCCTGCCGCCCCGCCGCGTTTCCAACGCCGAACTCGCCCAGGAAGTGGATACGAGCGACGAATGGATCGTCGAGCGCACGGGCATCCGCTTCCGGCACATCGCGGGGCCCGACGAGACCACCGGCACGCTGGCGGCCGAGGCGAGCAAGGCCGCGCTGGCCAATGCCGGCATCGCCGCCGCGGATATCGACCTGATCGTGCTCGCCACCGCGACGCCCGACCAGACCTTCCCGGCCACCGCCACCAAGGTCCAGGCCGCGCTCGGCATCCACGATTGCGTGGCGTTCGACGTCGCCGCGGTCTGCTCGGGCTTCCTCTATGCCGTGCAGGTCGCCGATTCGATGCTGCGCGCCGGCGTCCACAAGCGAGCGCTGGTGATCGGCGCGGAGACGTTCAGCCGCATCCTCGACTGGGAGGACCGCGCGACCTGCGTGCTGTTCGGCGACGGTGCCGGCGCGATCGTGCTCGAAGCGCAGGATTCGGCCGATGCGGGCGAGCGCGGGATTCTCTCGACCAAATTGCACGCGGACGGCCGCTACAACGAGCTGCTCTACGTCGATGGCGGCCCCTCGACCACCCAGACCGTCGGCAAGCTGCGCATGAAGGGCCGCGAGGTGTTCCGCCATGCCGTGGTCAACCTCGCTTCGGTGATGCAGGAATCGCTCGCCGCCGCCGGACTCCAGCCCGGCGACGTCGACTGGGTGGTGCCGCACCAGGCCAATGCCCGCATCCTCGACGCGACGGCCCGCAAGCTCGACCTTGCGGCCGAGAAGGTGATCGTCACCGTCGACCAGCATGCCAACACCTCCGCCGCTTCGGTGCCGCTCGCGCTCGACACCGCGGTGCGCGACGGCCGCATCCGCCGGGGAGACCTGCTGGTGCTGGAGGCGATGGGCGGCGGCTTCACCTGGGGCGCCGCAGTGGTGCGTTTCTGATAGCTGCGAAAAAACGAAGATAATCGTTCCGGAGCCTCAATGTTCCCGTTTGCTGTGTCGAAACAATCTGATACGACCGACTCGACACAGTAGAACGCAAGGGGGAGTTGCCGCATGATGGCTGCGGGCACGCTGACCAGGGCCGATCTTGCCGAATCGCTGCATCGCGAGGTGGGCCTCTCGCGCGCCGACGCCGCGCGGCTGGTCGAGCAGATCCTGAGTCACATGTGCGAGGCGCTGGCCAAGGGCGAGAACGTCAAGATCTCCGGCTTCGGCAGCTTCATCCTGCGCGACAAGGGCGAGCGCGTGGGCCGCAATCCCAAGACCGGCGTCGAAGTGCCGATCGCGCCCCGCCGGGTGCTGACCTTCCGAGCAAGCCAGATGATGCGCGACCGCATCGTCTCGGCCGGCTGAGGGAAGCCGGAATGCCGGGGGCCGAAAAGGCTGCTGGCGCGCTAAGGACGATAGGGGAGCTCGCCCAGGAGATCGGGCGCCCCCAGCACATCCTGCGATATTGGGAAACCCGCTTCCCCCAGCTGCGCCCGCTCACCCGGGCGGGCAACCGGCGCTATTATCGCGCCGAGGACGTGGCGCTGGTGCGGCGGATCCACGACCTGCTCTCCAACCATGGCTACACCATCCGCGGCGTGCAGAAGCTGCTCGCGGCGGAGAAGGGCAGCCGCGCCGCGCGTGCCGCGGCGGGGACCAGCCCGGGCGTGGGCGGCGGAGACAAGCAAGGGCTGAAGACCGTCCGCGATTCGCTCGCCCGGGCGCTGGACGAGGATAGCTGAGCCCGGTCGGCACGCCCCCGGCTCAGGACGCGAACCACTATCTGATTTTCCTGTGCCATCCCCGTCTGCGCGGGGATGAGGGGGTTCGCTGAATGAGTCCCCGACCTAGCGATAGTCCGGCCCCAGCGTGGGATCGAGATCGCGGGGACGCGTGAAGCGTACCAGCTCGCCCTTGCCCGGCTTCACATCGGCCCAGCGCGCCACATCGAAGCGCATCTCCGCCAGGCTCGCCGTGGGGAACTTCATCTCGACCGAAGCGCGCAGCGCATTCGCCCCCGCAAGCAGCAGCACCAGCTCCTCCAGCCCGGGATTATGCCCCGAGAACAGCACCCGCCCGGCTCCATCGGGCAGCTCGTGCACCAGATCGAGCAGCGTGGCGGCCGAAGCGAGGTAGAGCCGCTGGTCCCAATGGGGCGCCAGCTCGCAACCATAGCCGGTGGCGACCTGGGCCAGCGTTTCGACCACCCGCGCAGCGGGCGAAGCGAGGACGTGATCGAACTCCAGCCCCTCGGCCTTGAGGTGGCGCCCCATCATCGCGGCGGCGCGCTGCCCCTTGGGGTTGAGCGGCCGATCGAAATCGCGCGCGACCGGATCGTCCCATCCCGACTTGGCGTGGCGCAGCAGCGTGAGCGTCTTCATGGAATCCCCGGTCAGGCGTTCGCGGGGGCCTCTTGCCCCAGCTTGGCGGCCAAGGAAAGCCGCACGCGCTCTACTGCCTGATCGAGCGTGACGCGCGTCACCGGCGTGCCCGCCGGAAAGGCGTCGAGCAGGCGCGTGGGGCTGGCAGCGGAGAGCAGCACGAAGGTGCCGCGATCGTCGGCGCGGCGAATCAGCCGGCCGAATGCCTGGGCGAGTCGCGCCCGGACGATCCGGTCGTCATAGGCGGTGCCGCCCCCGGCCAGCCGGCGCGCGGCATGGAGCACGGTCGGCTTGGGCCAGGGAATGCCCTCCATCACCACCAGCCGCAGCGAATCGCCCGGCACGTCCACCCCATCCCGCAGCGCATCGGTGCCGAGCAGCGAGGCGCGCGGATCGTCGCGGAAGATGTCGACCAGCGTGCCGGTGTCGATCGGATCGACATGCTGGGCAAGCAGCGGCAGCCCTTCGCGCGCCAGCCGGTCGGCGATTCGCGCATGGACGGCGCGCAGCCGCCGGATCGCCGTGAACAGCCCGAGCGTGCCGCCCTCGGCCGCGACCGCCAGCCGGGCATAGGCATTGGCGAGCCCGGGCATGTCGCCGCGCTTCACGTCGGTGACGATCAGCACTTCGGCCTGTTCGGCATAGTTGAACGGGCTCGCCGCCTCGAAGCGCTGGGCGGGGCGCATCAGATGGACGGCACCCGATCGCGCCTCCGCCACCTCCCAGTCGCCGCCGGCCCGCAAGGTCGCCGACGTGATCAGTGCGCCATGCGCCTGTTTGAGCACGGTTTCGGCAAAGGGCTTGGAAGGATCGAGCCAGTGGCGATGGAGCCCGACATCATATTCGCGCCCCTCGACTCGATCGACCGCGAGCCAGTCGACGAACGCCGGATCGGCCGGGCCGCCGATCCGCGCGATCAGCGCGAGCCAGGCGCCCACGGTATCGGCGCGCCAGCCGAGCGACGCGACGGCGCCTTCGATCCGGGCGCGGGCGGCGCCGTCCATCCAGTCGGGCGCCTCGGTCAGCACCGCTTCGAGCCGGCGGCCGAGATGGACGAGCGGGCGGAGCAGCGCGTCGAGCGCCGCGCCGGCGGGACCGGCGGCCTCGACCAGGGCGGCGTCGGGCTCGGCCAGTTCGGTCTCCAGCCCATAGCCGGCATCGGCGGCGCCGTTGACGTCGCGGGCATAGACCAGCCCGCGCACCGCGGCGAGGAGATGCTCGACCGGGCCGAAGGGCTCGCCTTCGTTCAGGCGCTGGAGCCAGCCGTCGCTCGGCAGCGCACGGGCGGCATCCACGGCTTCGGCGATCGCCCGGCCGCCCTCCTCGTCATAGCTGGCGACGTCCGAGAGGCGCGCCGCCAAGCCCCGGCGGCGGCCCCTCGAACCCGATTCGGGACCCGTCACCCAGCGGCGGATCTCGATCGCTTCCTGCCCGGTGAGCGCGGCGGCGAACATCGCATCGGCCGCATCGAACAGGTGATGCCCCTCGTCGAACACATAGCGGGTGGGGCGATTCGCCGTCTCGCGGCCGCGTGCCGCGTTGACCATCACCAGCGCATGGTTGGCGATGACGATATCCGCATCCGCCGAGGCGCGGGCGGCACGCTCGATGAAGCACTTCCGATAATGCGGGCAGCCGGCATAGATGCACTCGCCGCGCCGATCGGTGAGCGCGGTCGAGCCGTTGCGGCGGAACAGGGTGGGGAGCCAGCCGGGCAGGTCGCCGCCGATCATGTCGCCATCCGCGGTATAGGCGGCCCAGCGCGCCACCAGCTGCGCCAGGATCGCCGCGCGGCCGGCAAACCCGCCCTGCAGCGCGTCCTCCAGGTTGAGCAGGCAGGCATAGTTCTCGCGCCCCTTGCGCGTGACGATCTTCTTCCTGCGTAGCGCGGGATCGGGGACGAGCCGTTCGCCCTCATGCCCCAATTGCCGCTGCAGCGCCTTGGTGAAGGTCGACACCCACACTGCGCCCCCGGCCTGCTCGGCCCAGAGCGAGGCGGGCGCGAGATAGCCGAGCGTCTTGCCGATGCCGGTGCCCGCCTCGGCCAGGACCAGATTGGGCGATTCGCGCATGTCGCGCGGGGCAAAGGCGCCTGCCGCGGCGGCGGCATAGTCGCGCTGGCCCTGGCGGCGTTCGGCGGCGCTGCCGGTGAGCCGGGCAAGGCGATCGGCGATATCCGCATCGTTCAACGTCACCGTGCGCGGCGGCACGCGCGGCGGCTGCTCGTTCCATTCGGGCAGCTTCGAGAAGAGCCAGCGCTCGGCCTGGACCGGCTTGGCGACCGCCTGCGAAACGATGGGCGCCCAGGGCCAGCGCAGCCGGAACAGCGACTGCGCCGCATGCCATGCGCCCTCGCGCTCGGGCCAGTCCCCCTCGGCGATCGCGAGCAGGGCCTGGGCCGCCCGGCGCAGGAACGGTGCGACATCCGCATCGCTCGCGGGCGCTTCGAGCCCGGTGGCGCGGGCGAGCCCCTTGGGCGTCGGCACCATGAAGCGGGCGGGGCGGAGAAAGGCGAACAGCTCGAGCAGGTCGAGGCCGGAAAGCTCCGCATAGCCGAGCCGCTGCCCGACCAGCGGCGCGTTGAGCAGGATCACCGGCGTGTCCGCCGCGAGCCGGATCGCCTCGCCCCGGCTCATCGCGCGGCATTCGCCCTCGGGCGTGGCGAGCCAGACGCCGCCATGGCTGGCGTAGAGAGCGGGATAGGGGAGCATGTACGCCTTTCGTTCCCGATCTTCCTAGCCTCAGCCGGGGCGCAAAGTGAAGGGCGGCGGGCCAAATCATTTCACTTTGCCCGGCACCGCCCGGGCGACTCGGTGAACATGGCGCGTACCGCGGCCAGCGCGCCCTTCGGATCGACGCGGCGGATCGTGCCGACGAAACGGCCGCGAATTTTCGTCGCGATCAGTTCCATATGGGACTGAGTCGGGCCGGCGGCGATCGGCTATCGCCCCGCCCGTCGCATTCCGCCCACGGTCTTCGCGCCGGGCGGCCCCAGAAAAGAAACAGATCCGCCAATCCATTTTCCATGGGGAGTCTCATCATGTCCGATACCCTTCCTGCCTTTCCGAACATCGACAGCACCGACTGGTCGCCGCCGGCCCAGACCGATCCGATCGAGATGGCGCGCATCACCAAGCCGCTCGTCATCTATGCCGATGCCGACAACGCCAACTACCAGGACAATGTGTGGGACGAGCCGCGCGATTCCGGCTGGCCGCGCCTCAACAACTGGTGGGACAACAATGCGCCGGAGCCGCACCAGCTGGTGCTGCGCAAATTCTGGAAGCTGGTGCCCGGCACCTTCACCCATCTCTATCCCGGCACGCACCTGCAGAAGAGCTGGGCCTATGAGCATGGCATCTCGACGACCGACACCGAGTCGCTGACGGTGCAGATGGGCTTTTCCGGCGGCGGCGTCAGCGCGGGGGTGAGCGCCACGCTCTCGCATTCGGTGACGATCAACGACAAGCAGACCTCCACCATCCAGTTCAACGTCGATCCGCCCGCCTCGGGCACGCGCGTCTGGATGCTCTGGGACCTGATGTACGAATTCATGATCGTGAAGACGGGCACCAACGATATCATTCCGACGGGCCGCTATCATGGCGATGTCGATTTCAACAATGACGACCATTATTCGGGCGCCTATCTCGACTATCGCTGGACGCACCTGACCATCTCGTCGGGCATATTGTGCCCGCAGGACAAGGTGTTCGCCTGATCCCGGCGCCGGTCTCCCGCCCGGCGCGGGAGACCGGGTTCGCCGCGGCGCTGGCCCCGCGCGCCCGTCTCGGCTAGAGGCGCGCGGTTATGACCGATACGAACGCCCTGCGCGCCGCCGCGCTCGACTCCAAGGCCTGGCCCTATGAAGAGGCGCGCAAGCTGGTGAAACGCTATCCGGAGGGCAAGCCCGACGGATCGCCGATGCTGTTCGAGACCGGCTACGGCCCGTCGGGCCTGCCGCATATCGGCACCTTCCAGGAAGTGCTGCGCACCACCATGGTGCGCCATGCCTATGAAGAGATGACCGGGCTGCCGACGCGGCTCGTCACGTTCAGCGACGACATGGACGGCCTCCGCAAGGTCCCGGACAATGTGCCGAACCAGGCGCTGCTTGCCGCGAATCTCGGCAAGCCGCTGTCGCGCGTCCCCGATCCCTTCGAGAAATATGAGAGCTTCGCCGCGCACAACAATGCGATGCTGCGCGAGTTTCTCGACCGGTTCGGCTTCGAATATGAATTCGCCTCCTCGACCGACTATTACGCGAGCGGCCGTTTCGACGAGACGCTGCGCGCGGTGCTGCGCAACTATCGGGCGATCATGGACGTGATGCTGCCGACGCTGCGCGCCGAGCGCCAGGCGACCTATTCGCCGGTGCTGCCGGTGAGCCCGAAGAGCGGCGTGGTTCTTCAGGTGCCGGTGGAAGTGGTCGATGCCGAAGCGGGGATCATCCGCTTCGTCGACGGGGAGGAGACGATCGAGCAGTCGATCTTCGGCGGCAAGGCCAAGCTCCAGTGGAAGCCCGACTGGGGCATGCGCTGGGCCGCGCTCGGCGTCGATTACGAGATGTACGGCAAGGACCTGATCGACAGCGGCGTGCAGAGCGGCAGGATCGCCCAGGTGCTGGGCGGCAAGCGGCCCGAGGGGCTGATCTACGAGCTGTTCCTCGACGCCAAGGGCGAGAAGATCTCCAAGACCAAGGGCAACGGCCTCTCGATCGAGGAATGGCTGACCTATGGTCCGGACGAGAGCCTGGCCTTCTACATCTATCGCGAGCCGAAAAAGGCCAAGTCGCTGCACTTGGGGCTGATCCCGCGGGCAATCGAGGAATATTGGCAGTTCCGCGCCAATTATCCCACGCAGGAGATCGCCCAGCAGCTCGGCAACCCGGTGCACCACATCCACAACGGCCAGGTGCCGGCCGAGACGCTGCCGGTGACCTTCGGGCTGTTGCTCAACCTGGTCAGCCTGCCGGGCGTGGGCAATCGCGAGACGATCTGGGGATTCCTGCGCCGCTATTCGCCGGAGCTCTCGCCCGAATCGCATCCCGAGCTCGACCGGATGGTGGGCTATGCGATCCGCTACGCCCGCGACTTCGTCGAGCCGACGCTCCAGCGCCGGGCGCCGAGCGAAGCCGAGGCGGGGGCATTGCGCCAGCTCGACGAACAGCTCGCGGCGCTGCCGGAGCATGCCTCGGCCGAGGACATCCAGAACATCGTCTACGAAATCGGCAAGACCGATGCGTTCGCGAACCTGCGCGACTGGTTCAAGGCGCTCTACGAGACCTTGCTGGGCAGCGAGCAGGGGCCGCGCATGGGCAGCTTCATCGCGCTCTACGGGATCGAGAACAGCCGCAAGCTGATCGCCGAGGCGCTGGCCCGGGCCTGAGCGCTCAGCGCGCCGGCGCCTGCCAGGCGAGCGCCGCCGGCGCGCCGGTGCCGGGCAGGCGGGTGGCGGAAACGCCGGCCGCCTCCAGCCGCGCGATCACCATATCGGCATGCCGGCCCGACACGCCGATCGGCAGATGCAGGCGCCGCGCGCCCCAGATCGCGGTGTCGAGCGCGGCAAGGCCCTCGGCATCGGGCGCATCGCCCTCGAAGCCGACCGTCGGCAGCGGCGCGGCGGGCGGGAGCAGCGTCACCTGCCAGTCCGGCACGGTGGCGGCGACGCGCTGCTCGAGCGCGCGGTAGCTGGCGAGCGAGGCGCCGGGCAGCGGGGCCGCATGCACTTCGGCGCGCCGCGCCGCTCCGTCGAGCAGGATGCCGTTCTCGTCGCCCGCCACCAACGCCAGCCGGTCGCGCAGCAGATCCGCTTCGGACCGCTCGCGCTCGCGCGACTGGGCCGCCGCGATCTGCGCCGATTCGCTCGCGCCGCTCTCGCCGCCGACGCGGACCTGGTCGACGTGCACGTCCACCGCATGACCGAGCGCCGCCCGGATCGCCGCGCCGGCACGGGCATCGCCGTCCGGGCGCAGCGCGGGGGTGAACACCACCGCGCGGATCCGCTCGGGCCGCCCTTCGAAATCGATGTCGAGCTGGCTGATCCGCGCCTCGCGCGGGAAGCTGGCGCGAATCGCCTCGCGCACCTGGCGCTGGGCCACCGCTTCCCAGGCGATCTGCCGCAGCGCGATGGCCAGCGGCACCGCCAGCGCCACCAGCCCGACGATGATCAGCAAGCCCTGCAGCCGGGTCTGGGACGGCGAGAGATGGCCGCCGAACCCGTAGAGCCGGGCCATGACCGCCGCGGTGAGCGCGATGGTGACGAGGTTGGTCAGGAACAGCAGCAGCGCACCGCCGGCCACGGTGCCGTTCAGCGTCGCGACGCCGAAACCCACCACTGCGAGCGGCGGCATGAGCGCAATGGCGATCGCCACGCCCACCACCGTCTCGCCGCGCCCGCGGATCAGCGCATAGCCGCCCGCCACCGCCGAGAGCAGGGCAACGAGCAGGTCGAACAGATTGGGCTTGGTCCGCGCCGCGATCTCGCTCGTCACCGTCTGGACCGGCGAGAGCGCGACGAAGCCGGCGCACAGCACCACCGCGATCGCCGCGCCGGCCGCCAGGGCAAAGGCGGCACGGCGGATCTCGGCCAGGTCGAAGGTGGCGATGCCGAAGCCGAGGCCGATGATCGGCATCATCAGCGGCGAGATCAGCATCGCGCCGATCAGAACGGCGGAGGATGGCAGCAACAGCCCGAGGATCGCGATCAGCCCCGAAACGACGACGAGGAAGGCATAGCGCCCGCTGAATCCGGAATCTGCCTGCACCCGCACGAGCACCGCGCCATGCTCGACCGAGCCCACGACCACGCGGCGCCACCAGCGCCAGGGCATGACGTGCGCATGCGAAGGGGAGGGCCGGTCCATCCCCCAAGGCTACGGGCTTTGCAGCGCGACATCCACCCCATAGAACGGCGGCGCCAGGCAGACAGGGAGGCGACGGGCCGCGCATGACCAGGATCGAGGAAACCGCCGAGACGCTCGCCAAGGCTCCCGCCCGGGCCGAATCGGCGCTGCGCGACTTTCTGAGGAGCGAAGCCTCGGGGGGCATCATCCTGATCGCCGCCGCCATCCTCGCGATGATCGCCGCCAATGTTCCCGGCATCGCGGAAACCTATTTCCACACGCTCCACCGCGAGATCGGCCCCACGCTCTCCGCCGTGCACGGGCCGATGACGGTGCATCTGTGGATCAATGACGGCCTGATGGCGGTGTTCTTCCTGCTCGTGGGGCTGGAGATCAAGCGCGAGTTCGTCGACGGCCGGCTCGCCAGCTGGGAGCGCCGCCGCCTGCCGGTGGTGGCCGCCGCCGCCGGCATGATCGGCCCGGCGATCGTCTATCTTGCCATCGCCGGGGGCACGCCCGGCCTGGCCAATGGCTGGGCGATTCCGGCCGCGACCGACATCGCCTTCGCGATCGGCGTGCTCGCGATCCTGGGCAGCCGCGCGCCGGCATCGCTCAAGCTGTTCCTCACCACCGTGGCCATCGTCGACGACATGGGCGCGGTGGCGATCATCGCGCTTGCCTATACCGCGCATATCAGCACCCTGGCACTGGCCGGCGCGGCGATCGTGCTCGCCACCATGTACGTGCTCAACCGCAGCGGCGTGCGGCGGTTGTGGATCTACCTGCTGCTCGCCCTGCTGCTCTGGTATCTGGTGTTCCTGTCCGGCATCCATGCGACCGTCGCTGGCGTGGCGGCCGCGATGACGATCCCGATCGTCAAGTCGCCCGGCCATCCCGACGACGCCGCTTCGCCGCTCCACCGGCTCGAGCATGCGCTGCACCCCTGGTCGGCCTATCTGATCGTGCCGCTGTTCGGCTTCGCCAATAGCGGCGTCTCCCTGGCCGGCGTCTCGCCCGCGGTGCTGCTCGCGCCGCTGCCGCTGGGCATCGCGCTCGGCCTGTTCATCGGCAAGCAGCTGGGCATCTTCGGCAGCATCTGGATCGCGGTGCGGACGGGCTTCGCGACGCGCCCGGGCGGCTGGCGCCAGATCTATGGCGTGTCGCTGCTCGCCGGCATCGGCTTCACCATGAGCCTGTTCATCGGCGGCCTGGCATTTCCCGACCGTCCCGAGCTGATCGATCAGGTGAAGATCGGCGTGCTGGCCGGCTCGCTCCTGTCGGCGATCGCCGGCTATCTCGTCCTGCGCTCGGCGAGCACCGCCACCACCAGCACCGCGAATCCGCCGAGCGACAGCAGCGCCCCCACCCAGCCGGTCGACGTCCAGCCATAGCCGGCCGCGATGGCCAGCCCGCCCAGCCAGGGGCCGAGCGCATTGGCGAAGTTGAACGCCGAATGGTTGAGCGAGGCGGCGAGCCCCTGCGCCTCGCCCGCCACGTCCATCAGCCGGGTCTGCAATACCGCGCCGAGCGCACCCAGGAATCCGATCGCGGCGATGTCGAGCGCCAGGCTCCACAGCTGGCCGGCGGCAAGGGGATAGAGCGCGAGGACCACCGGGATCATGCCGGGCGCGGCGCCGGTCACTTCCAGGATGGTCGAGGCGACATAGGTGTAGACGCAGAACATCCCGCCAAAGCCGATCGCGCTGATGCCGAGCGTGAGCCACACTTGGCCGTTGGCGAGCGCGCCCAGCTCCTTGAGCGGGCTCGCGCCTCTTTGCGGCGGATCGCGGGGGGCAAGGGCCGCGACCAGCGCCACGGTCGCAAGTGCCAGCGCGCCGACCACCACGAAGCCCCAGCGCCAGCCCACGGCCTGGCCCAGCCAGTTGGCGAGCGGCACCCCCAGGATCGTCGCCACGGTGAGCCCCAGCATCACCCGCCCGACCGCCTGGGACCGCTTGTTGACCGGCACCAGCGAAGCGGCGACCAGGGCGGCCATGCCGAAATAGGCGCCGTGCGGCAGCCCCGAAAGGAAGCGGAACAGCAGCAGCCAGCGATAGTCCGGCGCAAGCGCGCTCAGCGTGTTGAACAGCGCGAAGCCGGTCATCAGCAGGAGCAGCGTCAGCCGGCGCGACAGCTTGGCCGCCGCCACCGCGATCAGCGGCGCCCCCACGACCACCCCGAGCGCATAGGCGCTGATGACATGGCCGGCACTGGGCACGTCGATCTTCAGCCCTTCCGCCATATAGGGCACCAGGCTCATCGTCGCGAATTCGGTGGTGCCGATCGCGAAGCCGCCCATCGCCAGCGCGAAATGGACGAGGCCGACATTGTGGGTGCGGGGAGCGGGGGCGTGCATGCGTCTCAAGTGCGTATGCTGCACTGCAGCGTCAACCCCCGGTACGTGCATCCCGGGTTGCGCCGCATGGCCGCCGCCCTTTCCGGCGCCCCGGCGATCGCCTATCCTGGCGCCATGCTCGCTGCCGCCCTCCTATCGCTCGCCGCGCCGGACGCCTGCGCTTCGGACTGGCGCCTGCTCTTCGCCAACGGACCCCAGGGCGAGGATGTCGCCGGAAGCCGCGCGGCGCTGATCGCGGCGGTGCGCCGCGGCAGTCCCTTGCGCGTCGGCTGGGGCGAAGCGGCCAAGGACGGCAGCTGGTCCGTCGAGGAATTCTCCAATGTCGGTTTCACCAACATCATGGGCGGCCGCGACCTGGTGGTGCAGCTGGAACCGGCGATGATCCAGAACGACTATCTCGACGCGAAGAAGGCCACGCTGCGCGCCGAGCCGCTGGAATGGCGCGCGATCATGTCCACGGACGGGCGCTTCGACGCGCAGATGACCGTGCCCGCCACGGGCAAGCTGTTCCGCACGCTGCGCCAGCGCACGCGGATCCATTGGTACGCCCTTGCGCCCGATCCGAAATGCGACGCGCGCGAAACAGTGAACTCGGCCCCGCCCGGGCGCGCGAACATCCTGGTCGAGAGCATCAAGCCGGTCGAATGACCGGGCCGGATCCCGCCGAGCCGGACAGGGCGCCGCATGGCGGATATGCGCGCGGCACGCCGGGCTATCGGCGGCTGACGCTCGCGATGCTGTTCGCGGGCTTCTCGACCTTCTCGCTCCTCTATTCCGCCCAGCCGCTGCTGCCGCTGTTCGCCGACGAGTTCCGCCTCAGCGCGGAGGCGGCAAGCCTGGCCGTCTCGCTCGCCACCGGCCCGCTTGCGGTGGCGATCATCGTCGCCGGCATGCTCTCCGACAAGCTTGGCCGGCGGCCGCTGATGGTGTTCGCGATGTTCGGCGCAGGATTGCTCACCACCCTGACCGGACTGGCGCCGGGCTGGAACGCGCTGCTGGCATTGCGCCTGCTCACGGGCATCGCGCTCGCCGGCATGCCGGCGGTGGCGATGGCCTATGTCAGCGAGGAGGTCGAGCCCCATTCGGTGGGGCCGGCGATGGGCCTCTACATCGCCGGCAGCGCGATCGGCGGCATGGCCGGGCGGCTGGGGGTGAGCCTGCTCACCGAGCTGGTCGACTGGCGCTGGGGCTTGATCGGCGTCGGGCTGATCGGGCTGGCGATGGCCGAGGGCTTTCGCCGCCTCGCGCCGCCCTCGCGCCGCTTCGTGCCGCAGCCGATGCATCCGGGTGCGGTGCTAGCGGCGGGACGCGACCTGTTCCGGGACCGGGCGATGCCCCTGCTCTATGCCGAGGCGTTTCTGCTGATGGGGGTGTTCGTCACCATCTACAATTATGTCGGCTTCCGCCTGGTCGCGCCGCCTTTCGCCCTGGGCCATGCCGCGATCGGTGCGATCTTCCTGCTCTACCTGCTCGGCTCCGGGAGCTCGACCTGGTTCGGGCACCTGGCCGAGCGGCGCGGGCGGCGGCTGATCTTCTGGATCCCCACCGCGATGCTGCTGATCGGCACGGCGCTGACCGCATCCGCGCGGCTCGCCCTGGTGGTGGCCGGGATCGGCATCGTCACCATCGGCTTTTTCGGCGCCCACTCGATCGCCTCGAGCTGGGTGGGCCGGCGGGCGCGGGCGAGCCGGGGGCAGGCGGCGGCCTTCTACCTGTTCTTCTACTATATGGGATCGAGCCTGCTGGGCTCGGCGGGCGGCATCGCCTGGACCGGCTGGGGCTGGACCGGCGTGACGCTCTATTGCGGGGCGCTGACGGTGGTGGCGCTGGGAATCGCCGCGAAGCTGGCCACGGTGCCGCCGCTGGCGCTGCCCGCGGTTACGCCGCCACGGCCGATGGGGGCGGATTGAGGCCGGCCGGTCAGTGGAAATGCCGCCAGGCGACGATCAGGGCGATCAACAGGCAGGTGAAGACGAGCAGCGCCAGGACAACCCGGTTGGGAAGCAGGAGCAGCAGATCGGACCAGTCGAACATCGCCTGGGGATGCCGCGATCCTCGCGCGTTCGCAACGCCCGCTACACGCCGAGCCATTCCAGCCCCGGTGGCAGGGCCTCCCCCGCGAAATCCACTTGCAGCACCCGCCGGCGCCCCGCGCCGCTGCTCGCGGCGGAGGCATGGACGATCGGCGTGGCGTACAGCCAGACATCGCCCGTATCGGCGAGGCAGCACGCGGTGCCGCAGCGTTCGACAACCGCCGCGAGCTCGCTCTCCGGAATACGGCCCAGCCGATGCGAGCCGGGCGCGATCAGCAGCGGCGCATTGTCCTGCGGCACCGGATCGAGATGGATCCGCATCGTCCGCATCGCCTCGATCAGCGCGAAGGGCGGTTCCACGTGGAGCAGCCCCTGCTTGACCGACCAGGGGCCGAATCCCGGCACCTCGCATCGCGCGCGCACCGCGATCGTCCGATCCTGATGCCAGCCGAGCAACCAGTTGGCGCCCGGGCTCTTGTCGAACAGGATCGCGCGGACCGGCCGCATGCCGGCAACCAGCCCGCCCAGCGCGGCGGGACCAAGCAATTCGGCCAAGCCCGGCACGCGATGCAGCCGGATTCCTGCGCGCTCGACAGGCTGGCTCGCGGCAAGCGCCAACAGCGCACCCAGAAAAGGGGCGGCCGCACCGGCAAGGTGCGCCGCCCCATCTTCGTTCAGCGAAAGCACCGGGCCTCAGAGCTTCTCGGTCAGCTCCGGCACGATCTTGAACAGGTCGCCGACCAGGCCGATATCCGCCACCTGGAAGATCGGCGCGTCCTCGTCCTTGTTGATCGCGATGATCGTCTTGGAGTCCTTCATGCCCGCCAGGTGCTGGATCGCACCCGAGATGCCGATCGCGACATAGACTTCGGGGGCGACGATCTTGCCGGTCTGGCCGACCTGATAGTCGTTCGGGGCATAGCCCGCGTCCACGGCGGCGCGCGAAGCGCCGACGGCGGCGCCGAGCTTGTCCGCCAGCGGATCGATCTGCGCGTGGAACTGCTCCGACGAGCCGAGCGCGCGGCCGCCCGAGACGATCACCTTGGCGCTGGTCAGCTCCGGACGCTCGGACTTGGCGATCTCTGCGCCGGCGAAGGTGGAGAGGCCCTTGTCGCCCTCGCCGCTCACCGCCTCGATCGTGCCGCTGCCGCCGGTGGCCGCGGCCTTGGCGAAGGCCGTGCCGCGCACGGTGATCACCAGCTTCTTGTCGCTGGTCTGCACGGTGGCGATCGCATTGCCGGCATAGATCGGCCGGGTGAAGGTGTCCGCACCCTCGACCGAGAGGATGTCCGAGATCTGCATCACGTCGAGCGCGGCGGCCACGCGCGGCGCGATGTTCTTGCCGGTGGTGGTCGCCGGGAACAGCACCGCATCGTGCGAGCCCATCAGCGACACGATCAGCGGCGCGACATTCTCGGCGAGGAAATGCTCGTAGGCGGCGTCATCGGCGACATGGACCTTGCCCACGCCCTCGATCGCCGCCGCCTGCTTGGCCACGCCGTCGACGCCCTTGCCGGCGACGAGGAGATGGACTTCGCCCAGCTTCGCCGCGGCGGTCACCACGGCAAGGGTGGCGTCCTTGAGGTTCTGATTGTCGTGCTCGACCCAAACCAGCGTCTTCATTTCGCCACTCCCAGCGCCTTGAGCTTCTCGACCAGCTCGTCGACCGAGCCCACCTTGACGCCGGCCGAGCGCTTGGCCGGCTCGACGACCTTGAGCGTCTTGAGGCGCGGCGCGACGTCGACGCCGTAATCCGCGACGGTCTTCTTCGCGACCGGCTTGGACTTGGCCTTCATGATGTTCGGCAGCGTCGCATAGCGCGGCTCGTTGAGGCGCAGATCGGTGGTGACGATCGCCGGCAGCTTGAGGTCGACGGTCTCGAGGCCGCCATCGACTTCGCGGGTGACCTGCACGCCCTGGCCGCCCAGCTCGACCTTCGAGGCGAAGGTGCCCTGGGGCCAGCCGAGCAGCGCGCCCAGCATCTGGCCGGTCTGGTTCGAATCGTCGTCGATCGCCTGCTTGCCCAGGATGATCAGCCCGGGCTGCTCTTCCTCGGCGACCTTGGCGAGCAGCTTGGCCACCGCCAGCGGCTCGACCTCGTCGTCGGTCTGGATCAGGATCGCACGGTCGGCGCCCATGGCGCGCGCGGTGAGCAGCACGTCGGACTCCGCCTTGGCGACGCCGATGGTGACCACCACCACTTCGGTCGCCGCGCCCTTTTCCTTCAGGCGCACGGCTTCCTCGATCGCGATCTCGTCGAACGGGTTCATGCTCATCTTGACGTTGGCGAGGTCGACCCCCGTCCCGTCCGCCTTCACCCGCGGCTTCACGTTGTAGTCAAGCACCCGCTTGACCGGAACCAGCACTTTCATCGAAATCCTCTCCATCGCTGGAAGATCGGCAACACCGATCGCTAATGCCCGAGAATCGATTCAAGTCCAGCCCCAAAGCGCTTCCAGCATACCCGATCATCGAAAATGCCGCCCATATCGCCTTGTTACGGCAGCGCGACGAGTTCACCGCGAATTCAGGAAGGAACCTGCAATTTCGTGCAGGAAGGAGAGGGAATATGGGGAAATATCATGTGGCGCTCTGGGCGATGCTGGCGGTGACCGCCGCTACGCCACCCGCCTTTGCGCAGGATGCGCCGGTTGCCGCGGCCAAGGAGCAGGCCAAGCCCAAGGCGGGGACGCTCACCGGGCTGCCGGGCGCCGCGTCGTCCAGCTACGCACGCTGCGCGCCGGGCACGCCGATCGGCGGGATCGTGGTGAAGGGCGGGGTCAATCCGACCAAGCGGAGCGCCGAACCCGAAGGCGCTTGCCCATCGGAAGAAGCGACGACTCGGACCATGCCGTCGCGCTTGTCGATGACGCCGACCACGATCAAGGCCGTCGCGCCGGCGGCGCCGCAATTGCTCAAGAAGAGCATCAGCGAGAAAGGCGTCAAGTAGACCGACGAGCGGGCCGCATCCGCGGCCCGCTTGCCGATCGGCGTCAGGCGGCGACCTTCTGGACTTCGGCGACGATCTTCTTCGCCGCGTCGCCCAGATCGTTCGCGGGAACGATGGCCAGGCCCGAATTGGCGAGGATGTCCTTGCCCTGCTGCACGTTGGTGCCCTCGAGGCGGACGACCAGCGGCACCGAGAGGTTCACTTCCTTCGCCGCGGCGACGATGCCCTCGGCGATGATGTCGCAGCGCATGATGCCGCCGAAGATGTTGACCAGGATGCCCTTCACCGCCGGATCGCTCAGGATGATCTTGAACGCCGCGGTCACCTTCTCCTTGTTGGCGCCGCCGCCGACATCGAGGAAGTTGGCCGGGAACATGCCGTTGAGCTTGATGATGTCCATCGTCGCCATCGCCAGGCCGGCGCCGTTGACCATGCAGCCGATATCGCCATCGAGCTTGATATAGGCGAGGTCGTATTTCGACGCCTCGAGCTCCATCGGATCCTCTTCGCTCTCGTCGCGCAGCTCGGCCAGGTCCTTGTGGCGGAACATCGCGTTCGAATCGAAGCCGACCTTGGCGTCGAGGACGAGCAGGTTGCCCTGCTCGGTCAGCGCCAGCGGATTGACTTCGATCTGCGCGGCGTCGGTGCCCTGGAAGGCGGCGAAGAGCGAGGCGGCAACCTTGGCCGCCTGCTTGCCCTGGTCGCCGGTCAGGCCCAGCGCGGCGGCGACGGCGCGGCCGTGATGCGGCATGAAGCCGGTCGCCGGATCGACGTCGAAGGTGTGGATCTTCTCGGGAGTCGAATGCGCGACTTCCTCGATGTCCATGCCGCCCTCGGTCGAGACGACGAAGGCGATGCGGCCGGTGACGCGATCGACGAGGAGCGCCAGGTAGAATTCCTTGGCGATGTCGGCGCCGTCGGTGATGTAGAGGCGGTTGACCTGCTTGCCGTGCTCGCCGGTCTGGATCGTCACCAGCGTGTTGCCGAGCATCTCGTGCGCGGCTTCGCGGACCTCGGCCTCGCTGCGGGCGAGGCGGACGCCGCCCTTGGCCTCGGGCGGGAGCTCCTTGAACTTGCCCTTGCCGCGGCCGCCGGCATGGATCTGCGCCTTCACGACATAGAGCGGCCCGGGCAGCCTGTTCATCGCCTCGACCGCCTGCTCGACGGTGAACGCGGCATAGCCGGCGGCGATCGGCGCACCGAACTTCGCGAGCAGTTCCTTGGCCTGATATTCGTGGATGTTCATGGGGAGCGCGCCCTCGTCATTTGTGGCGGGAAGGGGTTTGCGCGAGCCTTAAGCACGGCGCGCGCGCGAATCCAAATCTTTTCGGAGTAAACGCGATTGCGACGTAATTGCAATATGGCGATGAAGCCCCGCCCATGGCCACCCCGGACATGTTCCGGGACGACAGGATAGGGAGCTGGCCGGGCGACTCGCGTCTTCCGGCTGACGTATCGGCCGGGAACGCCTATCTACCCGCCATGTCCCCCTGGCTCGGCCTTGTCCTGTTCCTCGCCACCATCGCCGCGATGGAGGGCTTTGCCTGGACGATGCACCGCTGGGTGATGCACGGGCCGGGCTGGTTCCTCCACGCCAGCCACCACCGGCCCCGCAAGGGCCGGTTCGAATGGAACGACCTCTATGCCGTGATCTTCGCCATGCCCTCGATCCTGCTACTGTACGGCGGGGTGCACGCGGGCTGGTGGCCGGGCCTTGCCTGGATCGGGGCCGGGATAGCCGGCTATGGCGCGATCTATTTCGGCTTCCACGACGTGATCGTCCATCAGCGCGTCCGTCATCGCTACGTCCCGCGATCCCGCTACATGAAGCGAATCGTCCAGGCGCACCGGCTGCACCATGCGGTCGAATCCAAGCATGGCGCGGTCAGCTTCGGCTTTCTGTGGGCGCCGCCCGCGGAGACGTTGAAGCGCCAGCTCAGGGCCAGGGCCGGTTTGGCCCGCTTCCGCGCCAACCCGGATTGACGCGGCCCCCGGCGCCGGACACATGCTTTGCGCCATGGAGCATCTGAACCTCTCCGAGTCCGAGTGGCGCAAACGCCTCACTCCGGAACAGTTTCACGTGCTGCGCGAGGCGGGCACCGAGCGGGCCTTTTCCGGCCACTACACCGACAACAAGGCCGATGGCCTCTATCTGTGCGCCGGCTGCAAGCTCGAACTGTTCGACAGCGCCGACAAGTTCGATTCGGGCTCGGGCTGGCCCAGCTTCACCCGGCCGATCGATTCGGAGAATGTCACCGAACATGCCGACACCAGCCACGGCATGCGCCGCGTCGAGCTGCGCTGCGCGCGCTGCGACGGGCATCAGGGCCATGTCTTCCCCGACGGGCCGCCGCCGACGGGCCTGCGCTACTGCATAAACTCGGTCGGCCTCGATTTCCGTTCACGTGGCGGCAACCAGAATGTCGCTACCAGCGAACCGAGCGGCGCCTGATCCTTGTGAGCGGGCCGAATAGGGCTTAATCGCACTCCCCCGATGCCATCGAAGAATTTGCCCACCGTGATCCGCACGCCCAAATGGCGTGACCTCTCCTTTTGGAAGCGAATCGCTTTCTGGATGCTGGTGAGCGGGGGCAGCCTGGCGCTGCTCGGCTTCATCGCGCTGCTGATCGCAGTCTATTCGACCAAGTCGACGCTGCCGAGCTTCGACGAACTCAAATCCTCGCCCAACGGCCAGATGATTCGCGTCCATGCGGCTGACGGCACCGTGCTGGTGTCGCTCGGGCCGAGCTATGGCGAATGGATCAAGTCCGACAAGATCCCGCAGGTGATGAAGGATGCGATCATCGCCACCGAGGATCGCCGCTTCGAATCGCATTGGGGCGTCGATCCCGTCGGCGTCGCGCGCATCTTCTGGCGCGCCAAGCAGCTGCACGACGAGGGCCGGCGCCTCCAGGGCGGCTCGACGATCACCCAGCAGGTGGCGCGCACCATCTTCCTGTCGAACAAGTACGATCTCGGCCGCAAGGTGCGCGAAGGCGTGATCGCGCTGGCGATGGAACGGAAGTTCACGAAGGACGAGATCCTCGAACTCTATCTCAACAAGGTCTATTTCGGCGGCGGCGCCTATGGCATCGACGCAGCGAGCCGGAAATTCTTCGGCCACCCCGCCACCAATCTCAGCCTGGCCGAAGCGGCGGTGATCGCCGGCCTGGTCAAGGCGCCTTCGCATTATTCGCCCACCGCCGATGCCGAGGCGGCGATCGGCCGCGCCAGCGTCGTGCTCGACCTGATGGCCGAGACCGGCAAGATCACGCAGAGCCAGGCCAAGGCCACCGATCCGCGCACCGTGGCGCTCGCCCCCGAGCCCCAGCAGAACAGCGTGCGCTACTTCACCGACTGGGCGCTACCCCAGCTGGAAGTGCTGATCGACGAGACCGAGGCGCCGCTGGAGGTCTGGACCACGCTCGACCTCTCGATGCAACGCGCCGCCGACGACGCGGTCCGTGCCAACGCGCCCAAGAATGCGCAGGGCGCGCTGGTCAGCCTCGATCGCGACGGCGCGGTGCGCGCGATGGTGGGCGGCAAGGACTATGTCGCGTCCATCTACAATCGCGCGACCCAGGCGACCCGGCAGCCGGGCTCCGCGTTCAAGCTCTTCGTCTATCTCACCGCGCTGGAGGCCGGCCACAAGCCCGACGACATGGTGGTCGACGAGCCGGTGACGATCAACGGCTGGAGCCCGCGCAACAGCTCGGGCGCATTCCGCGGCGAGATGAACATCCGCACTGCCTTCGCCTATTCGGTCAACACGATCGCGGCGAAGCTCGGCCAGGAAGTGGGCTTCGGCGCGATCGCCAACATGGCGCGCCGCTTCGGCATCACCACACCCGTGGATACCCATCCGGCGATGGTGCTCGGCACTTCCGACGTCCGCCTGATCGACATGACCCGCGCCTTCGCCTCGGTGGCGAACAAGGGCGTGGCGGTGACACCCTATGGCATCACCCGAGTGACCGCGAACGGCGCGGTGATCTACCAGCATGAGGTGGATACCAGCCATGTCCTGGTCGCGCCCTATGTCGCCGCGCAGATGACCGACCTGATGCAGACCGCGGTCGCCACCGGCACCGGCCGCGCCGCGCAGATCGGCCGCCCGGTGGCAGGCAAGACCGGCACGACCACGTCGAACAAGGACGGCTGGTTCGTCGGCTTCTCCTCGGGCCTCACCACCGGCGTGTGGATGGGCCGCGACGACGCCAAGGTGGTCCCCGGCCTGCAGGGCGGCACCGCGCCGGCCCGCGCCTTTCACGACTTCATGGTCAAGGCAGTCGCCAAGCGCCCGGTCGAGCAGTTCGACACCCAGGTGACGTTGCCGGAGTACCAGCTCGACGAAGAGAATGCGGCCTATGCCGAGCCGGACAACGGCCTGTTCGTCGACCCGGACGGCAACCCGCTGCCCGAGGATCAGCAGCCGCGCGGGGACGGCACCGAGCAGGTCCAGCCCCCGCACGGCCAGGACGAGCAGCTCGACCAGGACTGGATCGACCGGATGACCGGCCGCAAGGCCCCCGCCCCGGCCCAGCGCGACCAGCGCGATACGCCGCGCGACGTACCTCGCCAGCCGGCCTCGCCGCCACGGGGCGACGCGCCGCGCGGGGAGCCGCAATAAGCGCCCTGGGGAGGGGGAAGCCTTACCGGCCGTACCAGTGCAGCGCCGCGCCGTTGCGCTTGAGCCAGGCCCGTGCCCGCTCCGGATCGCCTTCGTACAGCTCCGCCACCACGCGGTGGAACGCCGGCGAATGATTCATGTGGATCCGGTGCGCCACTTCATGCGCCACGGTCGATCGCCGCACATGGCTCGGCGCCAGCAGCAGCCGCCAGCTGTAACGGATCTGGCCCGAGGAAGCGCAGCTCCCCCAGCGCCCGCGCGGATCGCCGATCGAGACCTTGGTGACCGTAACGCCCGCGCGCTCGGCATATTCCGCGGTCTCCTCGCTCAACAGGTCGAGTGCCGCCAGGCGGAGCCAGCGCTCGATGCGCCGCTCCAGCCCCTCGCGCGGGCCGCCGCAGAACAGCCGGTCGCCGGCCAGCCGCGGCGTGCGCCCGGCGCCGGTCGCCGGCCAGACGATCTCCACCTCGGCATCGCCGATCGGGATTCGCGCGCCCGGCGCGAACGGCCGCGCCTCGGGCATCTTCGCCTGCTGCGCCGCGATCCAGCCCTGCTGCTCGCGCGCCCAGTCCATGCCCTTCTTGAGCGAGGCGCGCGGCGGCAGCGTCAGCTTCACGCGGCCGGACCGCGGATCGACCGAGAGCCGCATCCGCCGCGCCCGGGCGTGACGGACCACCTCGATCTCCGGTTCGCTCAAAGCTCGCGGTCCACCAGATGGTGCTCGAAATCGACGACGTCGTCCTCGCTCACCGTCCAGCCGCGCGTCGACTGGCCGGCCGCATGGACCGATTCGGGATCGCCGCTCACCAGATAATGCCAATCGGGCAGGGGCTTGCCTTCGCCGCGCAGGCGATAGGCGCAGGTGGAGGGCAGCCATTCGATGTCGCGGACGTTGCGCGCGGTCAGCCGCACGCATTCGGGGACATAGGCATGGCGGTGCTTATAGTCGGAGCAGCGCCCCATCCGCCGGTCGAGCAGGCGGCAGGCGACATTGGTCGCCATCAGCTCGCCGGTCTCCTCGTCCTCGAGCTTGTGGATGCAGCATTTGCCGCAGCCGTCGCAAAGGGCTTCCCATTGCGCCCGGTCGAGCTTTTCCAGCGGCAGGTCTTCCCAGAATTTCCCGGTCATCTCACCCAATGGTCGAGCTGCTCCACCACGGCCGCAGCATCCTTCTCGATCGGCAGCGACGTGATCGGCTTGCCGTCCTTGTCCATCAGATAGGCAATCTGGCTGTGCCCTACCAGATAGGCGCCGTTCGGGCCGGCCGGTTCCTTCTTCGCATAGACCGCATATTGCTTCTCCACCGCCGCGATCGCCGCCGGGCTGCCGGTGAGGCCGACGATGCGATCGTCGAAGTTGCGCACGAACGCGCCGACCACCTTGGGCGTGTCGCGCTCGGGATCGACGGTGATGAAGATCGGCACGATCGCCTTGGCCTTGGCCGGCGCCTGCTTGTCGAGCGTCTTCATCGCCTGGCCGATCTTGAGCATGTCGTTCGGGCAGATGTCCGGGCACCAGGTATAGCCGAAATAGACGATGCGATATTTGCCGGCGAAATCGCTGTCGCGCACCGGCTTGCCGTCCGGATCGGTCAGCGTGAAGGGGCCGCCGATGCGGGCGCCGGCGAGCGGCGGTTCGCCCGGGGCGGCGCTGCAGCCCGAGACGATCAGTAGCAAAGGCGCAAGGGCCTGAAATATCCTGCTCATGGTATCGTCAGCCATGATCTGATAGTCCGGGGCTTGCAAGCACTGCCGCTATGGGGTTTGGGCAAGACATGAACGTTCGCGTATTGGGCGCCGCCGGCGCCGCCCTGCTGATGCTCGCCGCCGCGCCCGCATCGGCCCAGCAATTCTCCGACAGCTACAATTTCCTCAATGCCATCCGCGAGACGGACGGCACGAAGGTGAACAAGTATCTGGAGAACAAGTCGCTCCGCATCGTCAACACCAAGGATCGTTCGACCGGCGAGGGCGCGCTCCACATCGTGGTGCGGCGCAGCGATTCCACCTATCTGCGCGTGCTGCTCCAACAGGACGACATCAATCCGAACCTGCAGGACAATCGCGGCAATACCCCGCTGATCATCGCCGCCGAGCGTGGCTGGGGCGACGGCGTGCAGATTCTGCTCAAGTACGGCGCCAATGTGAACACGGCCAACACCAGCGGCGAGACGCCGTTGATCCGCGCCGTCCAGGTTCATGACATCGACGTCGCCCGCCAGCTCCTCGCCGCCGGCGCCAATCCGGACCGGACCGACAATGTCACCGGCAAGTCGGCGCGCGACTATGCCCGCGACGAGACCCGATATCCGCAGATCGCCAAGCTGCTCGCCGAAGCGCCCAAGGGCGGCAAGTCGGGCAGCGCGGCTCCGGCCGGCCCGAAGCTCTAGAACGCCGCTTCCGCGTCGGGATCGAGGATCTGGATGACCCGGCGCGCCGCGCGCCGGGCAAAGGCCAGCGTGCATTTCCGCCGTGTCGGCGCGGGCAGGGGGAATGTCGCCGCCTCGCGCATCACCGCCGCATCGTAGCGATCGGCGACGATCAGCCCCGCGCGCGCGGGCAGGAAACCCTCCTGCTCGAAGGGCCTGAGGTCGAACCCCTCGGGCACCGCCCAGAAGAAGCGATCGCAATGCGCGAGATAATCGGTCCATTTGCCGTCGCCGAGCAGATCGGCACGCGATACCTTGATCTCGACGATGACGATGTTGCCGCGCGAATCGATCGCCATCAGATCGGCGCGGCGGCCGCCCTCCAGCGGCACCTCGGCGAGAGCGACGCAATCGTGGCGGAGCAGCAGCCGAGTGACGCCGCGCGCGACATCGGCGGCGATCAAGGGCCCATCGGGCAGCGGGTCTTCCGGAATCGAAACGGCCGGGGAAGTCATCCCCGACCGTCTAGAACATTACGCGAACGCAGGGAAGCCCGCGACTCGCCTATCTTGGATTTCGGCACCGGGCCGGCGCCGCCAATCCGCCATCAACGATAGAAGACATGGTTGCCGACGGCGCCCACGCGCGCACGCTTCCAGCTCGGCTTCACATAGCGGGCATGGAAATAGAGCGCTTCGGGCACGGGCGAATCCCACTGGTCCTTCATCGCGACCTGGGCCACGGCGAGCGCCTTCTTCCACTGGCCGTTGGCCGGCGGGGTGGGCAGCTTGCCGCCGCGGACGAAGGAAAACTGGCCGCGCTGGGTCACCACGCCGCAGACCGAGCGCGGGAAGCGACCCGATTCGGTGCGGTTGAGGATCACGTCCGCCACGGCGAGCTGGCCGGCGAGCGGCTCGCTCTTCGCCTCGTAATAGACGCTCACGGCGAGGCAGTTGAGCTCGCTGTCGAGCGACGCGGGCGCATCCTGCGCGGCCACGGCTTCGGTGAGCGAGTTGAAATCTTCGTCGTCCGGATCCGCATTGGGGATCGGCTGGACGATCTCGGTCTTTTCCTGGATCGGAGTCGGCGCGGCCTGCGGGGCCGGCGCGGGAACCTGCTGGAGGTTCTGGACGTTGACCAGTTGAACCGGCGCATCTTGCGCGTCCGCGGTCATGTCGAGCGTGGCGGCATTCGCAAGTGCGCCAGCGCAAAAAGTCACGGCCGCGAAACCCGCGGCGCGATGGATGAACTTCATTAGGCTTCGTTGCTGTGCGGTTGGTGCGCGGCCGGCCCGTTTTCTATATTGGACCGCCGGGCTTCCCCCCCGACTGCGTAACCGACCGACTTCACACCCCGGCAGGCACAACGCGATTGATAGTAGGGGCCGCCTTTCGCCGGCCGCGCCCTACATGTCAATTCATCGCGATCGTTTCAGCGGCGAAGCGTTCCGCATCCGCGATGTCCAGTTCCACTACCCAGAGGTCGGAATCGCGCGCGCGGCGGCGCCGCCAATAGGCCGTAACCTCGCCCTCGTCGGCGAATTGGTGTGGGCCCGAGGCGATCAGCGCGGGGTTTCCGTCGGGGCCCAGTCCACGCTCGACGAAGCGCGGATTGGCGCCCCGCTCGACCAGCAGGAGCAGTATCGCGCCGGCAGTCGCATCGCCCCTGGCCAGTACCATCGCACCGCCGCCGGCCCCTTCGGCACGGCGGATCAGCGCATTGACCAGCATGCCGGTGGCGATCCGCGCCATCAGCCCTGGCGATATCCGGGAAGCGAGGCGAGCGGGATGCGCGAACGCATGAAGGTGCCGGTGCCGCGCGCCGCTTCCTCGCCGGTCGCGTCGATCAGCCGGGCCTCGCCGACGAACACGCGCCGCTGCCCGCTCACCCAGCGCCCTTCCGCCACCACCGGCCCGGGGCCGAGCGGCTTGGTGAACAACAGGTTGAACTGCGTCGTCAGCACGAAGCGATCGGTGACCAGGCTGTTCACCGCATAGAAGGCGGCATCGTCGAGCATCTTGAAATAGCTCGTGCCATGCGCCGCGCCGGCCGCATGGAAATAGCGCTCGTCGATGGTGAAGCGGATGCGCGCGACGCCACCTTCCGGGATTTCGAGCACGGACTCGAACAGCCGGTTGATCGGTGCCGCGGCATAGAGCGATTCGAGTGCGCGGAAATGCGCCGTCGCCCCGACGGGCTCCTCAGGCTGCGTCACGCGCCTCCACGCCCGCGAGCAGCGCATAGAGTGCATCGCGCGATCCGGCGCCGCGCAGCTTGGCGGCGATCGCCTTGTCGCGCAGACAGCGCGAGACGCACGCCAGGGCCTTCAGATGCTCGGCACCCGCGCCCACCGGCGAGAGCAGCATGAAGACGAGGTCGACGGGCAGTTCGTCCACCGCGCCGAAATCGACCGGCTTGTCCAGCCGCACGAACACGCCGCAGACGCGGCGGATCGCGTCCAGCTTGCCGTGCGGAATGGCGATGCCGGCGCCGAAGCCGGTCGAGCCCAGCTTCTCGCGCTCGGAAAGGGTTTCGGAAACGGCACGCGCGTCGAGACCATAAGCCTCGGCTGCGGTGGCACCCAGCGCCGCGAACAGCGCCTTCTTGCTGGCAACACTCACGCCGGAGAGCACTGCCTCCGGCACGAGCAATTCAGTGATGGTCGTCATCGATATTCCAGTTGAGGTCCGCCCCCCGGGGCCTGCCTTTAATACTCAGGCGGCGCGATTGGGTTCCACCCATCCGATGGTCCCGTCGCCGCGCCGATAGACCATGTTATGGGCACCTGTCGCGCTATTTCGGAAAAGCAGCGCATTGGTGTTCCGCAGATCGAGCATCATGACCGCATCCGAAACCGTGGCGTCGGGCACGTCGACCCGAGTCTCCGCGATGATCAGCGGCGCATCGACCGGCTCGTCCTCGTCCACCGTCTCCTGGAAAAGGGTGTAGCCGGCATTGTTGTCATAGGCGCCGTTCTCGGCGAACGCATTGACCACGCCGTTCTGGCGGTCCTTCAGCCGGCGGGTGTAGCGGCGCAGCTGCTTGTCGATCCGGTCGGCTGCGCCGTCGAACGCGCCATGGGCCTCCATGCCCTTGTTCGTCGCCTTGAGGACAAGGCCCTGGGTGACGTGCATCACGATGTCACAGGTGAACCCGTTGTCGTGCGGCCCCTTGCCGAAGGTCGCCTGGGACGAGATCGCGCGCGAGAAATACTTGCCCGCAATCCCCTGGAGCCGTTCGTTGACCTGCGCCTTGAGCGCGTCGCCGGTCTCGACCTGATGCCCAGAAACCCGGATGTCCATTGTTCACCTCCACTTTGTACCGAGGACCCCGGCTGGTGCGGGTCCGAACCGATCAACCGCCGGCAAATGCCGGGAGTCAACTGGCCGGGGCGACGCCCCAGAGCGGGTCCTCCATCTTAGAGAGAAAGGCCGCGTGGCGTTCGAGTTCCGCCGCGCTGGCGCTAAATTGGCGTGCCGGGCGCGCATGTCCGCGCGCCGGCGCCTCGACCATCGTCTCGCGCGCCACCGGCGCGTCCACCGCCAGGCCCAGCGTGATCTGCCGCCCGCCGGTAAGCTCGACATAGACCTGCGCGAGCAGCGAAGCGTCGATCAGCGCGCCGTGCAGCGTGCGCTGGGTGAGATCGATGCCGTAGCGGGTACACAGCGCATCGAGCGTGTGCTTGGCGCCCGGATGCCTGACGCGCGCGATCGCCAGCGTGTCGACCATGCGGCCCAGGTCGACGATCGGTCGGCCGCTGCGGGTCAGCTCGCCATTGATGAAGCCGAAGTCGAAATTGGCGTTGTGCGCGATCATCGGGCTGTCGCCGATGAACTCCAGCATGTCCTCGACCACGTCCTCGAACAACGGCTTGTCCGAGAGGAACACGTCCGACAGGCCGTGGACGTTGAACGCCTCGATCGGCATCGGGCGCTGGGGATTGATATAGGCGTGGAAGGTGCGGCCGGTCATCACGCGGTTGAGCAGCTCGACGCATCCGATCTCGACCAGCCGGTCGCCACCCGAGAAGCTGAGCCCGGTGGTTTCGGTGTCGAACACGATTTCACGCATGGGAACCTTATCCTCCCACGCGGCCCGCTAGGCAAGCGATGACATCACGGACCACCGCGTGCGTCTCCCCGATCGGCACGCCGGTGGGGATCACGAAATCCGCGCGCGCGCGCTTTTCCGAGTCGGGCAGCTGACGGGCGAGGATCGCCTCGAATCGCGCCGCGGTCATGCCCGGGCGGGCGAGCACGCGTTCGCGCTGCACCTCGGCCGGCGCGGAGACCACGGCGATCCTGTCGACATGGCGCCAGCCGCCCGCCTCGAACAACAAGGGCACGTCGAGCACGACCAGCGGCGCATCGCGATTCGCCTGGAGAAAGGCCTCGCGCATCTCCGCCACCGCGGGATGGAGGATCGCCTCGAGCCGGGCAAAGGCGCCGGGGTCGGCAGTCACCGCTTCGCGCAACAGCGCGCGGTCCACCCCGAGATCGCCGGTGGTGCCCGGGAATGCCGCCTCGATCGCGGCGAGCGCGGCACCTCCCGGCCCCTGGAGCCGATGGACCTCGGCATCGGCATCGAACACCGGCACGCCGTCTTCCGCGAACATCGCCGCTACCGTCGACTTGCCCATGCCGATCGACCCGGTGAGGCCCAGGATGATCGCGGGGCGGGCGATCATGACGTCAGCAGAAGCGCGCGCAGTTCCGCATCGCGGTCGCGCGGGGGCTCGGCACCGAAGAACAGCTCGAAGGCGAGCGCGGCCTGGCCGACCAGCATCTCGAGCCCGTCCACCGTGTCGAGATCGCGGTCGCGCGCCTGGGCAAGGAGATCGGTCTCGAGCGGGGCATAGACTGCGTCATAGACCAGCGCGTCCTCGGGCAGCGGCGACAGGTCGATTTCGAGCGGCGGCTGGCCGACCATGCCGAGCGCGCTGGCATTCACCAGCAGCGCGGCCGGCGGCAGCTTGGCCGAAAGGGGAAGCGCCTCGCCCTTGATCCCGAACCCGGAGAGCAGGGCCGCGCCCTTGAGCACGTTGCGGTTGAGCAAGGTCACTCGGCCGATGCCGACCTTGGACAGTGCGAACAGGATCGCCCGCGCCGCGCCGCCCGCGCCGATCACCACCGCATGCCTGCCCTCGAGATCGAGGCCCGCGATCGGTGCGTAGAAGCCGCCGGCATCGGTATTGGTGCCGATCAGCGCGCCGTCCTCGGCCCGCACCACCGTGTTGATCGCGCCGATCGACTGGCGGATCCCGCCGCGATCCTCGACGAATTCGAGCGCGGCCTGTTTGTGGGGCAGGGTGATGTTGCAGCCGCGCCAGTCGGGATCCGCCCTGCGCGATTCGAAGTAGCCGGCCAGTTCCTCGGGCTTCACATGGGCGCGGCGATATTCGGCCGCGATGCCGAGCTGTCCCAGCCAGAAACCGTGGATCAGCGGCGACTTGGACTGGGCGATGGGGTCGCCGATCACCTCGGCATAGGCTGTCATGACGTCAATATTCCCCGGATGCGCAGATAGTCGAGGATCGGCAGCAGCGGCATGCCGAGGATGGTGAAGTGGCTGCCTTCGGTCCGGCCGAACAGCTGGACGCCGGGGCCCTCGATCCGGAAACAGCCGACGCAACCGGCGATGGCGGGCCATTCCATGTCGAGATATTCCGCGATGAACGTCTCGGAGAGCGGGCGGACGTGCAGCCGCGCGCGATCGACATGGCGCCACACTGCCCGGCCACCCTCGGCGATCACCGCGGCGCTGTAGATGTCGTGCGTCCGGCCCGACATGCGGCGCAGATGATCCGCCGCCTGCTCGCGGCTCTCCGGCTTGTCGAGCAGCGAGCCGTCGTCGAGCGCGACCAGCGAATCGCCGCCCAGCACCAGCGCGCCCGGCACGAGGCCGGAGACCTTGAGCGCCTTCAGCTCGGCCAGCGCATCGGCCAGGTCGCGCGGGGAAATGCCGCCAGCGACCAGCGACTCCTTGGCCGAGGCTTCGTCGACCTGCGCCGTCACGGCTTCATGCGGCACGCCGGCATCGTCGAGCATGGCGCGGCGCGAAGCGCTTTGCGAGGCGAGCACCAGCTTCATGATCTTCCCTTTTCGAGCGTCCGTTCGTTGCACAGCTGGATGATCGCCGCGGCAGTCTCCTCGATCGAGCGGCGCGTCACGTCGATCACCGGCCAGCCATTGTCGGCGAACATCCGCCGCGCATAGGCAACTTCGCGCGTCACCGCGTCCTGCTCGACATAGCTGGTCTCGGTCGCCTGGTTCAGCGAGAGCAGCCGGTTGCGGCGAATCTGGATCAGCCGGTCGGCACTCGTGGTAAGGCCGACGATCAGCGGATGCTTGAGGTCGAACAGCTCCGGCGGCGGCGGCGATTCGACCACGATCGGGATGTTGGCGGTCTTGTAGCCCCGGTTCGCCAGGTAGATCGACGTCGGCGTCTTGGACGAGCGCGAGACGCCGGCCAGCAGGATGTCGGCTTCCTCCCAATCCTCGGCGAGCAGCCCGTCATCATGCGCGATGGTGAACTGGATGGCGTCGACGCGCGCGAAATAGGCGGCATCGAGGGTATGTTGCCGCCCCGGGCGCGCCTTGGCTTCCTGGCCGAGCAGGTTGGAGAGCGCATGGTTGACCGGATCGAGCGGCGCGATCGCCGGCAATCCCATCGCCCGGCAGCGACTCTCCAGCGTGCGGCGGATCTCGGGATTCACCAGCGTGTAGAGCACCAGCCCCGGATTCTGGGCGATTTCCTGCAGGATCCGCTCGAGATGCGCTTCGCTGCGCACCATCGGCCAGAAATGCCGCAGCGTCTCCACATCGTCATATTGGGCCAGCGCCGCCTTGGCGATGTTCTCCAGCGTCTCGCCGGTGGAATCGGAAAGGAGGTGGAGATGGAGACGCATCAGGCCGTGAGTGAATCTGTGGAGAACATGCCGCACAGCCACTAGCGCAACCGGGCGCACGAACCAATCGGGTCAGTTTGACGACTCCGGCTGGTGATTCGTCCACATGCCCGTCCCCAGCTTGTGATTCCGATCCACAGCCTGTTGAAAACGGGGACGGCGCCGGCGAATCCGGAGACTCCCGAGGGCCCGCCGGAGTCAATCTGTTGGCAAGTCGCGGACGAATGCATAAGCCCCGGTTTCCACGCGCCAACAGACTCCAACAATTCCTAGATTCTCTTTTAATAGTTTTAGGACCGAGGCCCTGATCGTCCCCCGAACCAAGCCGTTGCTCGAGACGCTGAAGGGCGTTCGACAGGAAGTGCCGCCCATATGGCTGATGCGCCAGGCGGGCCGCTATCTGCCCGAATATCGCGCGCTCCGGGCCGAGAAGGGCGGATTCCTCGAACTGGCGCTCGATCCGCAGGCCGCCGCCGAGATCACGCTCCAGCCGATCCGCCGCTTCGGCATGGACGGCGCGATCCTGTTCTCCGACATATTGATGGTGCCGATGGCGCTGGGCCAGAAACTCTGGTTCGAAACCGGCGAGGGGCCGCGGCTGGCACCGACCGTGACGTCGCGCGACGTCCTGGATGCCCTTGAATCGCGTCCTGAGGCCCTGCAGCCGGTGTACGAGACCGTCCGGCAGGTACGGACTGCCCTCGACCCGCGCGTGACCTTCCTGGGCTTCGCAGGCAGCCCCTGGACCGTCGCCACCTATATGATCGCAGGGCAGGGCAGCCGCGAGCAGGCGGAGGCACGTCGGCTGGCCCATGCGGATCCCGGACTCATGCAGGCGCTGGTCGATCGCATCGCCGACTGCACGATCGACTATCTGAACGCCCAGATCGATGCCGGCGTGGAAGCGGTGCAGCTGTTCGACAGCTGGGCCGGCAGCCTCTCGCCCGAGCAGTTCGAACGCTGGGTGATCGCTCCCACCGCCCGCATCGCGGCCGCGGTGAAGGGCCGGGCGCCGGTGATCGGCTTCCCCAAGGGCGCCGGCGGCAAGCTCCCCGCCTATGCCCGCGAGACCGGTGTCGATGCGATCGGGCTCGACGAGACGGTCGATCCGGCCTGGGCCGACGGCGTGCTGCCCGACGATCTCCCTGTGCAGGGCAATCTCGATCCGCTGGCGCTGATCGCCGGGGGCGAGACGCTCGATCGCGCGGTCGAGCGGATCCTTTCGGCCTTTCCAAGCCGCCCGCATGTGTTCAATCTCGGCCACGGCATCCAGCAGGACACGCCGATCGCGCATGTCGAACGGCTGCTGGCGCGGATCAGGAGGGGTTGATGGCAGCCCGCGAGCGGAGGCGAGCATGACGGGATTCCTGGGCGGGGCCTATCTCTGGGTCAAGGCGTTCCACATCATCTTCGTGATCTTCTGGATGGCCGGCCTGTTCCTGCTGCCGCGCTATCTCGTCCATCACCAGGAGGCGCTCGGCACGCCGGAAGCCGCGGCCTGGACGAAGCGCGAGACGCTGCTCCGCCGGATGATCCTCACGCCCTCGATCGTGATCGTCTGGCTGCTCGGACTCGCCCTTGCTGCCAATCTCGGATTGTTCGAAGGCGGTGCGGGCCTGGGTTGGCTGCATGCCAAGATATTGATCGTATTGCTTCTTTCCGGATTTCACGGCTGGGCGGTCAGCTATTCGCGCAAACTCGCCAATGGTCGCGGGCCGATCCCCGCGCGGCGGCTGCGCATGCTGGGCGAATTGCCCGCGCTGGCAGTGATCGCGATCGTCATCCTGGCGGTCGTGAAGCCCTTCTGACGGCCAACGTAACATAATTGCGCCAGGCTTCCGTCTCCCGCAAGATGAGGCTTGCCGCAAAAGCGTGATGCAGGCCGCCGAGACCGGTTGACTTGGCCTTGGGCCATACCTAATTCGGCGTTGTGGTCCGGGTCACCGGGCCATCCCTCCTCCAAGCATCGTTATTCGCGCGCGACCGTACCGCCGACCGACGCTCCCTCCCAGGCAATCCAGGCATCCGGACTCCCAATGCATCTCAAGGACCTCAAGAAGAAAGCCCCCGCCGAACTGGTCTCGATGGCCGAAGAGCTCGGCGTCGAGAGCGCTTCGACTTTGCGCAAGCAGGATCTGCTCTTCGCGATCCTCAAGGCACAGGCCGAGCAGGGCGACCAGATCATGGGCGAGGGCACGATTGAAGTGCTGCCCGACGGCTTCGGCTTCCTGCGCAGCCCCGAGGCGAATTATCTCGCCGGCCCCGACGACATCTATGTCTCGCCCAACCAGGTCCGCAAGTTCGGCCTGCGCACCGGCGACACGGTGGAAGGCGAGATCCGCGCGCCCAAGGACGGCGAACGCTATTTCGCGCTCACGCGCCTGGTCTCGGTCAATTTCGACGATCCCGATGCGGTCCGCCACCGCGTCAACTTCGACAACCTCACGCCGCTCTATCCCGAGCAGAAGCTGACGCTCGACAGCCTCGATCCGACGATCAAGGACAAGTCGGCGCGCGTGATCGACATCGTCGCGCCGCAGGGCAAGGGCCAGCGCGCGCTGATCGTGGCGCCGCCGCGCGTCGGCAAGACCGTGCTGCTCCAGAACATCGCCAAGGCGATCACCGACAATCACCCCGAGGTTTTCCTCATCGTGCTGCTCATCGACGAGCGCCCCGAGGAAGTGACCGACATGCAGCGCAGCGTGAAGGGCGAAGTGATTTCCTCGACCTTCGACGAGCCGGCGCAGCGCCACGTCCAGGTCTCCGAGATGGTGATCGAGAAGGCCAAGCGCCTGGTCGAGCATAAGAAGGACGTGGTGATCCTGCTCGATTCGATCACGCGCCTCGGCCGCGCCTACAACACGGTGGTGCCGTCGTCGGGCAAGGTGCTCACCGGCGGCGTCGATGCGAACGCCCTGCAGCGCCCGAAGCGTTTCTTCGGTGCCGCGCGCAACATCGAGGAAGGCGGTTCGCTCTCGATCATCGCCACGGCGCTGATCGACACCGGCAGCCGCATGGACGAAGTGATCTTCGAAGAGTTCAAGGGCACCGGCAACTCGGAAATCGTCCTCGACCGCAAGGTGGCCGACAAGCGCATCTTCCCGGCGCTCGACGTCGGCAAGTCGGGCACCCGCAAGGAGGAGCTGCTGGTCGACAAGTCCAAGCTCACCAAGATGTGGGTGCTGCGCCGCATCCTCATGCAGATGGGCACCGTCGATGCGATGGAATTCCTGCTCGACAAGATGAAGGATTCGAAGACCAACGAGGACTTCTTCGACAGCATGAACCAGTGATCGTCCGGACCCCTCCTTTCCAGGGAGGGGGCATGGCGGGATTGGGAAAGGCCGGGCGCGACGCCCGGCCTTTTCTTTTGCCGGCGTCACGCTAGGGCTTAGCGATGCTCGACTTGCTTCTCAGCGCCGCCACGGCCGGTATGGGTTCTCCGCTCGATATCTGGAACCACATCGTCGCCGACTTCTCGAATCTCGGCGATCCGTCCGCGCTCGCCGCCTTCGGCTCGGTGCTGATGATCGACCTGGTGCTGGCGGGCGACAATGCGATCGTCGTCGGCGCGCTCGCTGCGGGCCTGCCGGCGGACCAGCGCAAGAAGGTGATCCTGATCGGCATCGGCGCGGCGCTCCTGCTGCGTATCCTCTTCGCGCTGATCGTCAGCTGGCTGATGGGGATCGTCGGGCTGATCTTCGCGGGCGGGCTGTTGCTGCTCTGGGTAAGCTGGAAGTTCTGGCGCGAGATCCGCGAGGGCGGCCCGCATGCCGATGAAGTCGAATCGGGCCTGAAGCCGGCCAGGAGCTTCGCCGCCGCGGCCTGGGCGGTTGCCGTGGCCGATGTCTCGATGAGCCTCGACAACGTCCTCGCCGTGGCCGGTGCCGCACGCGAGCATCCGGGTATCCTGGTCGTCGGCCTGCTGCTCTCGGTCGCGCTGATGGGCATCGCCGCGAACCTGATCGCCAAGCTGATCAACCGCTATCCGTGGATCGCCTATCTCGGCCTCATCGTGATCGTCTTTGTCGCCTTCCGGATGATCTATGAAGGCTGGGTGGGCACGCACGGCACGCCGGGGATCGCCAGCTTCTTCTGAGGAACGGGCCGGATGTCCTTGCAATGGCCCTGGACATCGTTGCTGGCGGTCATGGCAGTGGTGTCTTGGATCGTTGTCTTTCGGTTCGGGATAGGGAGGCCGGCCAAGCGCCCATCGCCGACCGGCCGTCGCGGCCAAGGCGGAGCGTTGTCTGTTCTTCGCCGATTACATGATCTGGTGCTGGGCCTGGATCATCTGCTGCGAAGAGGGCGAAGACTATGGCCGGATCGCCGTTATCGCCGCAGGCGATCGCTGGGTCGCCGACAGCTTCACCGACTTCGTGAAAGCCTATGTCGCTGACCCGATGTCGGTGTGCTGAGGCACTCGCAAATGGCTCGCCTCAGCACATGAATCTCAGTTTCTTACGATAGATTCCTCGCAAAGAACTCGGCCGTCCGCCCATCGGCCAGCTTCGCGGATTCGTCCGAGCGCCGCTTGCCGAAGGTATCGGCGAAGCCATGGTCCTCGCCGGGATAGTCGAACAGGGTGACCTTGGGGTGGTCGTCCAGTCCGGCATGCATCGCCGCCTGAATCTGGGGATCGACGAAATGATCGGCCTGCGGAATGTGGAGCAGCACCGGATGGGCGATGCCGTGCTTCTCGCCGAGGAGATTGTCGATCCCCACGCCATAATAGCCGACGCTTGCATCGCTGTCCGTCCGGGTCGCGGTCATGAACGCCAGGCGGCCGCCCAAGCAGAATCCCACCACGCCGACCTTGCCGCCATCGCCGAGCAGCGCCCGGGCGCGCTTGATCGTCGCCTCGATGTCGCGAATGCCGGCGTCCTGGTTGAACTTGCCCATCAGGCCCAATGCCTGCTGGAATTGTTCCGGCACGTCGGGATCGAGCTGGATGCCGGGCTCCAATCGCCAGAACAGGTCCGGCGCGAGGCTCAGATAGCCCTTGGCCGCCCAATCGTCGCACTTCCGGCGAATGCCCGGGTTCACGCCGAAAATCTCCTGGATCACGATGATCGCGGCGCGTGGCCTACCCTCAGGATGCGCGACATAGGCCTGGAAGCTGCCGCTCCCGTCGATCGTGTCGATGCTGATCGTCTCGCTCATGGCAATGTCCTTCCGGCGTGGTGCCGCTCGAGATCGAACGGCCAGGATCTGATCTTCGGTCCGCAATTGGCCGGGTCGCCGGCCTTCATCGGCTCGGTTCCGGCCGATGGGCGTTGCGATGACGGCATGGTCGCGCGCATAGATGGGCTCGAACTAGCAGCCGCGGTGCTGCCCGCGCAACGGAGACGGCCATGAAGATCAATGTCGAGGTGGATTGCACCCCCGAAGAGGCGCGTCGCGCAATGGGGTTGCCGGACCTCGCCCCGGTGCATGAACGCTATGTGGCGATGATGGTGGATGCGATCGACAAGCAAGGCAGTCCCGAAGCGTTCCGCGCGATGCTGCAGAGTTGGGCGCCGATGAGCGAGGCCGGCATGGGCTTCTGGCGCGCGATGTTCGATGCCGGGAGCAAGACCGAGAAATAATGGACACGATCTACGCGGTCTCGAGCGGCGCGCTTCCCGCCGCGATTGCCGTGCTGCGCGTGAGCGGGCCGTGCGCTTTCGATATGGTGCGCGATTTCGCCGGCGATCTGCCTGTGCCGCGCCGCGCTGCGGTGCGGGCCCTGCACGATCCCGCCGATGGCAGCTTGCTCGATCGCGCGCTCATCCTCTGCTTCCCGGGTCCGCGCAGCGCGACGGGGGAGGATCTTGCCGAACTCCATCTCCATGGCGGCCGCGCGGTGGTCCGCGCAGTCGAGGCGGCGCTGGCTGGCCGATCCGGGCTCCGACCGGCCGAGCCGGGTGAATTCACCCGGCGGGCGCTGTTGCACGGCCGGATCGACCTGAGCGAAGCCGAAGGGCTGGGCGACCTGCTGATGGCCGAGACCGAGGCGCAGCGCCGGTCCGCGATCCGATCGGCGGAAGGGGCGGTTCGCCGGGCAGTCGAGGGCTGGACCGACCGGCTGTTGATGCTTGCTGCGCGCGTCGAGGCCGAGCTCGATCACAGCGATGAGGAAGATGTCGCCGATGCCGCGCTGCTTCCGGCGCTCCGATCCGGTGCCGCGGCGCTGGCGGAGGATATCGAGGCAGTGGCGGATCGCCCGCCGGTCGAGCGATTGCGCGACGGGATCCGCGTCGTGCTCGCGGGGCCACCCAATGCCGGCAAGTCCTCACTGCTCAATAGGATGATCGGGCGCGACGCGGCGATCGTCTCGCCGATCTCGGGCACGACCCGCGATCGGATCGAGGCGCCGGTGGTACGGGGCGGGATCGCCTGGCTGCTTATCGATACGGCAGGATTGGCGGCACTGCCCGGCGACGAGATCGAAGCGATCGGCATTGCGCGGGCCCAGGCAGCGCAAGCCGAGGCGGATATCCTGCTCTGGCTGGGGGACGAACCGCCACCGGAACATGCGCACTGCCTCTGGCTCAATCCGCGCGCGGACCTGCCGGGGCGTATGGCGGCGGCGGATCGGCTGTCGCTGTCGTCGCTTACGGGCGAGGGGCTGGATGCGCTGTGGAGTGCGATGGCGCGGCTTGCCGCCGATATGCTCCCGCCGACCGACCAGATGGCGCTCAACGCTCGGCAGCGTGCGCTTTCCCGGAATGCTGCCAGCGCGTTGCGGGCCGCCCAGCAGGAGGAGGATCTGCTCCTGATCGCGGAGCAGCTGCGCAGCGCGATGCGCGCGTTCGATGCGATCACCGGGCGGGCAGGGGTGGAGGCGATGTTGGACGCGCTGTTCGCGCGATTCTGCATCGGCAAATAGGCTGTTCCACGTGGAACGCTTTTGACGCGGCCGTGCGCTTTCTGTAGCGCGCGGCCAATGGATTTCGATGTCATCGTCATTGGCGGCGGGCACGCCGGCACCGAAGCGGCTGCCGCTTCGGCCCGCCGCGGCGCGCGCACGGCATTGCTCAGCTTCGACCTGACGAAGCTGGGAGCGATGTCGTGCAACCCGGCGATCGGCGGATTGGGCAAGGGGCATCTGGTTCGCGAAGTCGATGCGTTCGACGGGTTGATGGCCCGCGCCACCGACGCCGCCGGCATCCATTATCGCATGCTCAACCGGTCCAAGGGCACTGCCGTACAGGGCCCGCGCGTCCAGGCCGACCGGCGGCGCTACGCCGCGGCGATCCAGAAGATGCTCGCCGGGCAGCCTGATCTCATGCTCGTCGCGGGAGAGGCGGAGGCGCTCGAGCTGGACGGGGGTACCGTTGCCGGAATCCGCTTGGCGGATGGTAGGCTGCTTTCCTGTCGCGCCGTGGTGCTCGCCACCGGCACTTTCCTTGGCGGGCGCATCTTCCGCGGTGAGGAGCGCGAGACTGGCGGCCGGGTAGGCGAGGGTTCCGCAATCCGGCTTGCCGAGCAGCTGCGCGGGCTGAACCTCCCCATGGCCCGGCTCAAGACCGGCACGCCCCCCCGTCTCGATGGCCGCACCGTGGACTGGGCGCGGATCGAGGAGCAGCCTTCGGATGCCGATCCCTGGACCATGTCGCCGCTCACGCCGCGCCGCATGCTGCCCCAGCTCCATTGCGGCGTCACGCGCACCACCCATGCCACGCATGACACGATCCGTGCCGGGCTCGATCGTTCGCCGCTGTTCACCGGCGCGATCGACGCACAGGGTCCGCGCTATTGCCCCTCGATCGAGGACAAGATCCATCGCTTCGGCGATCGCGACGGCCACCAGATCTTCCTCGAGCCGGAAGGTCTGGATACCCATTTGATCTATCCGAACGGCATGTCGACTTCGCTGCCGGTCGATGTGCAGAGGGCGATGGTCAATTCGATCCCGGGGCTGGAGCATACTGTGATCGTGACTCCCGGCTATGCCGTAGAGTACGACCATATCGATCCACGCGCGCTGGATGCGACCCTGGCCTTGCCGGCGATCCCCGGCTTGTGGTGCGCCGGCCAGATCAACGGCACCACTGGCTATGAGGAAGCAGCGGGGCAGGGCCTGGTCGCCGGGCTCAACGCCGCCGCCCATGCCCGCGGGCTCGCGCCGCTGATCCTCGATCGCGCGACTTCCTATCTTGGGGTCATGGTGGACGACCTTGTGCTGCAGGGCGTCACCGAGCCCTATCGCATGCTCACTGCCCGCGCCGAGTTCCGCTTGCGCCTGCGGGCCGACAATGCCGGGTCGCGCCTCGGCCCGATTGCCGCCGGGCTGGGCGCGCTTGGGCCCGAGCGGCTTGCCTGGCTCCACGCTCGCGAGCGGGGCAGGGCTGGACTGGATGCGGCCTTCGCGGTGGAGCGCACTGCCAGCGCGCTGGCGGCCCGGGGTGCCACGGTCGCGCAGGACGGCGCGCGTCGCCCGGCGCGCGAATGGCTGCGCTTCCCCAGTATCGAGCTCCAGCATCTCGACATCCACCCGGAGGCCGATCCCGACCTGCTCGCCGAATATGTCGAGGATGCCCGCTATGCCCCCTATCTCGAGCGCCAGGAGGCCGAAGTGGCCCAGCTGCGCGCCAATGACGCCGTGAAGCTGCCGGCGACCATGGATTTCACCGCCATTGCCGGCCTCTCCAACGAGATGGTCGAGAAGCTCAGCGCCTCGCGGCCGGAGACAATTGGCGCCGCCGCCCGCATTCGCGGTATTACGCCGGCGGCGCTTTCCGCCATCCTCCTCCACGCGAAGCGGCGCGCTGCATGACCGAGAACGAAGCTCGAGACTGGATCCTTAATCGCTTCGGTGTTCCACGTGGAACGCTGCTGGAGCGCTTCGGGGCGATTCTGCGCGAGGAATCGACTCGGCAGAACCTGATCTCCGCAGCGTCCTTCGAGACGCTCTGGGCGCGGCACTTCGTCGATTCGGCGCAGCTCATCCCGCTCGCAGCCGAAGCGGAGGCGGGCGTCTGGCTCGATATCGGCACCGGCGCCGGTATGCCCGGCCTGATCGTCGCGCTGTTGGTCGATCGCCCGGTAGTGATGGTGGAACCGCGCATCCGCCGCGTCGAGTTCCTCCGCGATGCCATCCAGGCGCTGGGCATCGCCGATCGGGCCAATGTCGCCCATTGCAAGGTCGAAGCCTATGTGCCGGAGCGCAAGGCCGCGATCGTTTCCGCCCGCGCCGTCGCCGCGTTGCCCGATCTGTTCCGCACCGCGGCCCATTGCACGGACTCATCCACAATCTGGTTGCTGCCAAAAGGACGAAGCGCGCAATCGGAGGTGGAAGCGGCGCGCGCGAAATGGCAGGGTGCGTTTCACGTGGAACCCAGCATCACGCAGCCGGAATCGGGTATCGTGGTCGCGCGAAAGGTACGCCCCAGATGATCTGCATCGCAATCGCCAACCAGAAGGGCGGGGTGGGAAAAACCACTACGGCGATCAATGTCGGCACTGCGCTCGCCGCGACCGGGCAGCGCGTGCTGCTGATAGACTTCGATCCGCAGGGCAATGCCTCGACCGGCCTTGGCATCACCCGTGCCGAGCGCGAGCATTCGAGCTATGACCTGCTCGTCAGCGATGTGAACCTCGAGGACGTCGCCACGCCTACCAAGGTGCCGGGGCTCGACATCGTCCCGGCGACGCAGGACCTGTCGGGTGCCGAAATCGAGCTGATCGAGTTCGAGGCCCGCACCCATCGCCTCGATGCGGCGATCGCGCGTCACCATGCCAATCGCTGGGACGTGATCCTGATCGATTGCCCACCCTCGCTGGGCCTGCTGACGATCAATGCGATGGTCGCCGCACATGCCTTGCTGGTGCCGCTCCAATGCGAGTTCTTCGCGCTCGAAGGGCTCAGCCAGCTGCTCACCACGGTCGAGCGCATCCGCAGCCGCTTCAATCCCGGCCTGTCGATCCTGGGCGTGGTGCTGACCATGTATGATCGCCGCAACCGCCTGACCGATCAGGTTTCGGACGATGTCCGTGCCGTGCTCGGCCGCGTCGTGTTCGACACGGTGATCCCGCGCAACGTCCGCCTGTCCGAAGCGCCCAGCCATGGCCTGCCGGCGCTGATCTACGATCATCGTTGCCCCGGTTCGGAAGCCTATATCGCGCTCGCCCGCGAAGTGATCGACCGCCTGCCCAAGCTCAAGAAAGCCGCATGACCGACGCCAACCGCAAGCCTCGCCCCGGCCTTGGCCGCGGGCTCTCGTCCCTGCTGGGGGATGCCGTTCCCGAAGCGCCGGTCTCGGGCACGCCCGATGCCGCTTCGGGCCTGCGGATGCTGCCGGTCAGCTCGCTGGTGCCGCACCCGGACCAGCCGCGCCGCCATTTCGACGAAGACGCGCTGGAGGAACTGGCCCAATCGCTCAAGCAGCGCGGGCTGATCCAGCCGATCGTCGTCCGCCCTACCGGGCACAATTACCAGATCGTCGCCGGCGAGCGGCGCTGGCGCGCGGCGCAGCGCGCCCGGCTGCACGAAGTCCCCGTCATCGTCCGCGATTTCGACGATGCGGAGACGATGGAAATCGCGCTGGTCGAGAATATCCAGCGCCAGGACCTCAATGCGATCGAAGAGGCGGAGGCCTATGCCCGGCTGATCCGCGAGTTCGGGCACAGCCAGGAAGCGCTCGGCAAGCTCGTCCACAAGTCGCGCAGCCATGTCGCCAATCTGCTCCGCTTGCTCGACTTGCCCGAGGGCGTGCGCCAGATGGTGGTGGTCGGCGATATCGACATGGGCCATGCCCGCGCCCTGATCGGCGCGCCCGAGGCGGAGCGGCTTGCCCGCGAAGTCGCCAGCAAGGGCCTGTCGGTGCGCGAGACCGAGAAGCTGGCGCGCCAGGCCAAGCCGGGATCGCGGCGCAAGGCCGATCCCAAGATCCGCGATGCCGATATCACTGCGCTCGAGCATCAGCTGGGCGACGTGCTCGGCCTCAACGTCCGCATCGCCCATGGTCCGAAAGGCGGCACGCTGACGCTCTCCTATTCGACGCTCGATCAGCTCGACATGGTCTGTCAGCGGCTGAGCGGCGAGCGGATCTGAGACCTGGCCGTCTCCCCGGCGGAGAACCGGGACGACGCGTTACAGCAGGTGTGCGATGTGCTCGGCTGCCTGCTCGGGCGAGGTGCTGCCCGTATCGATCGCTAGGGCAGGGGCGGGCATCGCCGCCATGCATCGCTCGAATTCTCCGTGCAGGGCCCGCAGCAGCTCCAGCGAGCGCAGCTTGCCGAATGCGGCCCGATCTTCGGCCACCAGCCGGCGTTCCTGTTCCGCGCGATCGAGCGTCAGCGCCACGAACAGGGTCTGGCCGCCATGACTATCGACAAGTGACTGGACTCGCTCGGGAAAATCTTCCGCCACACTCGATTCGGGCGCAAAGGTAAAGATCAGCGACCGGCCCTGTCGTGCGGCTTCCGCGATCACTTCCAGCCAGAACCGCTCGCGCAGGCGCACAAAGGCGTCGCTGCCGAACGGAAAGACCGAAGCGACGGCATCGACGACGAGATGGTTGTGAAACAGCGCCAGCCCCGTGCGCGCCGCCAGCGCCCGGCCGATCGTCAGCTTGCCGGCCGCCGCCTGTCCATAGAGGAAGACGAGTCGCAAGGCCTCAGCCCTTGGCCCGTGCCGCCTGGCGGGCGATCGTCACGGCCTCGGCATCCGCCAGCACTTCGCCGGCGCTGCCCGAATGCATCATCGCCCGCTCGGCCTCGCGCACCCGATCGATCGCGCGCGCGAGCTGGGTGCCGTTCCAGCGGCGCAGCGCGCGGCCGGTCGCCGCTTTCTCGCGGAAGAAGACGCGGTGCTTCTCAAGCACTTCGTCCATGTCGCCACCGCGATCCAGGTCGATCCGCATCTCGGCCATGGATTGCAGCCGCCGGGCGAGCTGGCGCATCAGCGGCACGCCGATGCCTTCGCCCAGCCGGGCGAGCTCGGTGCCGATATCGCCGAGACGCCCATCCACCACGGCGGTGATCGCATCGCTCAGGTCCGAATCGCCCAGATCGGCGCCGATCGCGTCGAGCGCCGCGCCATCGGCGTCCCTGGGCCGGTCGGGCGCCGCGTCGAGATAGAGCGCCAGCTTCTCGATCTCGCGCGCAAGGATCGCCCGGTCGCCCGCAGTGGCCGTCGCGAGCCGCTGCGGCACGTCGCCGGTGAGCCGAAGGCCATGTTCGCGCGCGACATTGGCCGCGAGGCGCGTGGCGTCGATGCCCTCGGGCACATAACAGGCATGGGCATAGGCATTCTGCGCGGCGATCACCGACTTCACCAGCTTGCCGCTTGCCTTCAGCCCCGGGCCGATCGCCACCACCGGATTGCCGGCGCGCTCGGCGTTCAGCAGCAGCCCGATCGCTTCCGCCGCGCCTTCCTCGACGCCCAGCACGCGGACATAGCGGGTGCCGCCGAACAGCGAGAGGGATGCCGCCTCGTCGGCGAGCCGGCCGGGCTGCTCGCGCAGCGCCTTCATGTCCAGGTCGATGCGTTCGGCTTCCGGTCCCAGCACCTTGCCGAGCTTCGCGGCGAGATCGGCGGCGCCGGCTTCATCGGGGCCGTGGAACAGATAGAGCCGCGTATCGGGGTTGAGCTTCTCGATCGCGGCGCGAATCTGCGTCGCGTTGGCCTTCACTGGCTGCCCGTCCCGGGCGCGTTCTGCGCAAAGCGGGCGACGCGTGCGACGATCTGGTCGGCGACGATGCCCGAAAGCCGCTCGAGCGCGCTCTTCTCGGCCGCGATCGTGGCATATTCGCTGCCGACCACGTCGATGCCGGCGTCCGAGCCGGCAGTGGCGTCGAGCACGACATTGCCGTTCGAGAGATCGATAAGCTGGTAGCGCGCCCGCAGCGTCCGCCGTTCGCGCGCCACCGAATCGTCGCGCCGCACGCCCAGGCCGGCAATCTGGTCGTCGAGCGTGACTTCCAGCCGATAGCGCGCCGCGCCGTCATTGTGATCGAGCCGGTCCTTGAGCGCATTGGCGACCAGCCAGCCCGACTGGCCCTTGATCGGCGCGACTTCCACCGCGGAGAGCGTGGAGCGCACCGCGCCGTCGGGCCCGCCGCCATAGAGCGGGCGGAGGCCGCAGCCGGACAGGGCGAGCGTCGCGGCGACGAGTAGGGCTACCCGCTTCATGCGACGATGTTCACCAGACGATCGGGCACCACGATCACCTTCCTGGGTTGCTTGCCTTCGAGCGATCGAACGATCTTGTCGCTGGCAAGTGCCGCGGCTTCGACCACATCCTTGGCCGCGCCCTTCGGCATTAGCAGCGTATCGCGCAGCTTGCCATTCACCTGCACGGCAATCGTCACTTCGTCGTCGACGAGCAGGGCAGGATCCACGGCGGGCCATTCGGCGTCGGCGATCAGGCCCGGATTGCCCATGGCGGCCCAGGCTTCCTCGGCGATATGCGGCACCATCGGCGCGACGATGCGGGCCAGGGTGCGGATCGCGTCCGTCCTCGACGCCGAGGGCTGGGCCTTCTCGATCGCGCCGACCAGCTCGTAGAGCTTGGCGACCGACTTGTTGAATGCCAGCGATTCCACATCCTCGGCCACGCCGGCGATGGTGCGGTGCAGGCGCTTGTCGAGATCGACATCGCGGCCGGTGCCGGCTTCGGCCTCCGAGAGATTCTCGAACAGGCGCCACAGGCGATTGACGAAGCGCCAGGCGCCTTCGATGCCGCTCTCGCTCCATTCGAGGTCGCGTTCGGGCGGGCTGTCGGAAAGCATGAACCAGCGCGTGGCGTCGGCGCCATATTGGTCGACGATCTCGGTCGGGTCGACGGTGTTCTTCTTCGACTTCGACATCTTCTCGATGCGGCCGACGATCACGTCCTCGCCGGTTTCGGTCAGGAAGGCAGTGCCGTCGCCGCGTCGCGAGATCTGGGAAGGCTCGAAATAGGCCTTCCGCTCCAGCCCGTCATGTTCTTCCATCTGATAGTAGCTGGCGTGCGTCACCATGCCCTGGGTGAACAGGCCGGCGAACGGCTCGGTCACGTCGAGCTTGCCGATATGGCGCAGCGCCCGGGTGAAGAAGCGGGCATAGAGCAGGTGCAGGATCGCATGCTCGACGCCGCCGATATACTGGCCCACGGGCAACCATTGCTCGGCCACGGCCTTGTCGAACGGCCTGTCGGCGGGCTGGCTGGCGAAGCGGATGAAATACCAGGAGGAATCGACGAAGGTATCGAGCGTGTCGGTCTCGCGCCGCGCGGGGGCGCCGCATTTCGGGCAGTCGACATGCTTCCAGGTCGGGTGCCGGTCGAGCGGGTTGCCGGGGATGTCGAAGCTGACGTCCTCGGGCAGGGCGATCGGCAGCGATTCGCGCGGGGCGGGAACGACGCCGCAGCGCTCGCAATGGATGATCGGGATCGGCGTGCCCCAATAACGCTGGCGGCTGACGCCCCAGTCGCGCAGGCGCCACACCGTCTGGCCCTTGCCCCAGCCGCCTTCCTCGGCGCGCCGGATCACCGTGCGCTTGGCATCGGCGACGTCCATGCCGTCGAGGAAGTGCGAGTTCACCAGCGTGCCTGGGCCGGTATAGGCCTCGGCGTCGCGGAACTCGGGTTCGGTCTTGTCGCCTTCGGAGACGACGCGGCGGACCGGAAGCTGGTATTTGGTGGCGAACTCGAAGTCGCGCTGGTCGTGCGCCGGCACGCCGAACACGGCGCCGGTGCCATAGTCCATCAGCACGAAATTGGCGATGTAGACCGGAACTTGCCAAGCCGAATCAAAGGGATGCGTGGCGGTGAGGCCGGTATCGAAGCCCAGCTTCTCCTGTGTCTCCAGCTCGGCTGCGGTAGTGCCGCCCTGTTTGCACAGTTCGACGAATGCCCGGACATTATCGTCCGAAGCGGCCAGTTTCCGGGCGATCGGATGGTCTGCCGCCACCGCAATGAAGCTCGCCCCGAAGATCGTATCGGGGCGCGTGGTGTATACCGGCAATATCTCGCCGTCCGAAAGCGTCCAGTCGAACTGGAGGCCCTCGGATTTGCCGATCCAGTTCTCCTGCATCAGCTTGACCTTGTCGGGCCAATGCTCGAGCGCCTGCACGCCCTCCAGCAGATCCTCGGCGAACTGCGTGATCCTGAAGAACCACTGGCTGAGCTTCCTGCGCTCGACCAGCGCGCCCGAGCGCCAGCCGCGCCCGTCGATCACCTGCTCGTTGGCAAGTACGGTCATGTCGACCGGGTCCCAGTTGACCGCCGATTCCTTGCGATAGACCAGGCCATTCTCGAAGAAATCGAGGAAGATGGCCTGCTCATGGCCATAATAATCGGGCTCGCAGGTGGCGAGTTCGCGAGTCCAGTCGAGCGCGAAGCCCAGCCGCTTCAGCTGCGCCTTCATCGTCGCGATATTGGCGCGGGTCCAGTTGCCGGGATGGACCTTCTTCTCCATCGCCGCATTCTCGGCCGGCATGCCGAACGCGTCCCAGCCCATCGGGTGGAGCACTTCCATGCCCTGCATCCGCCGGAAGCGCGCGAGCACGTCGCCCATCGTATAGTTGCGGACATGACCCATATGGATGCGCCCCGAAGGATAGGGGAACATCTCAAGGACGAAGCTCTTGGGCTTGGGCGAATCGTCACGCGCGGCGAAGGTGCGGTTCTCTTCCCACACCTTCTGCCATGCGGCGTCCGCCTTCAACGGGTTGAAGCGAGACAAATCAGTTCCTGCTGTCTTCTCGCGGTGCCGGCCTGCTTCGCCGGACGGGAGAGCAGGCTGGAACCGTCACTAGGGGATCAGTTGGTGGCCACGGCGGCGCGGCGCAGATCGCGGGCGCGGGTGAGGATGATGTCCTCGAGCTTCTGCACCGTCGCGGCCTGGACCGGCGCGGCGACCCAGGCGCCGCCCCGGTTCACTTCGCGCAGCGCGGCGACGCGCAGCGCATCGGCGCGCAGATCCTGGTCGAGGATCGTCACCGTCACCTTCATCCGCTCGGTCTGCACGTTCGGGTTCACGTACCAGTCGGTCACGATCACGCCGCCGTTCGAATCCGTCTGGAGCAGCGGCATGAAGCTCAGCGTGTCGAGGCTGGCGCGCCACAGATAGGAGTTGACGCCGATCGTCGTCACCTTCGAGGCCGCGAGATCCGCCTCGGGACGCTTGGTGTGACCGCCGCACGCGGTGATCGAGAGAGCGAGCGACCCCAGGATCGCGGTGCGCAACAGGCGGTTCATCGTCACATTCCTAGCAGGCGAGAAAAGTCGGTGAGCATCTATAGTGGCGCATGTGGCGGGAGCAAGGCGGGAAGCCATGCTCCGATTCGCACGTTTGAAACACTGCTGGTTAAAGGGATCGCAAGCAGATTCTGTGGGTCTGGTGCAACACCGTCACGAAATTTGTGCCACCGGTGGAACCATGGTTCCGAATCATGGTAGGCGACATCATCTAGGGATTCATGACGATGCGAGTCGGACGGACGAGGACGGGAATTGCACTGGGGGCGCTCTGCGCTGCCGGGCTCCTGCTCGCGCCGGCGATTCAGGCGCAGACCAGCAGGGTCGATCGTGTCGCCCCTGCCAAGCGCGCCGCCGTGCCGGCCCGAGGCGGCATCGGCATTTTCACGCCCGCGGCCGCCGATCCCAAGCTTGCAGCGGTGCTTGCCCGTTCGGGCCTGCCCGAGGGCAGCTTCCGATTCACCCCGGCCGAAGCGCGCGGTAGCAGCCGCGGCGTCACGGTCGCGGTTCGCGCCAGCTCGAGCCGCGCGGTGCGCAGTCGCGACGTGGCGCATGACGTTGCCGTCGCGGCAGCGGCTCCGGTCAATCTGGCGCCGATATCGTACAATCTCGGCGTCTCGGTCGGCTGGAAGCGCCTGGCCGTCTCGGGCGACGTCACGCGCGTCGAGCTGGTCGACCAGCCCGGCAGCCGTGAGCGCGCCGATATCGGCGTCAGCTATACCGGCAAGCGCCTGAGCGGCCGCCTGAGTGCCTCGGCGGATCGTCCGCTGGCCAATACGCCGGTGCTGATCGGCGACAAGCCGAGCTATTCCATCGATCTCGGCGGCAGCTATTCGCTGACTCGCAACCTGGATGTGACCGCTGGCGTGCGCTATCGCAGCGAGGAAGATCGCCTGCCCAAGCTCAACGAGAGCCGGCGCGACAGCCAGGCCGTCTATGTGGGCACCGCTTTCCGCTTCTGACGGCGCGTCCGCTCCTCCCGGCATCTGACCTCGACCGACGTTTCCGCCATTCCGGGCGCGCTGCATTGTCCCGGCCATGGCCAAGGTCCGGGATGGCACCGGGCAAGAGGTTGCCGGAGACGGCAAGGCGCGCTTCGCAACCGACCTCCTGGCCCTGGATCCCCGCTTGCACGGGCTGCAACCTAGCCCTTCGCCCCGGTCCAGGCATCGATCGCCGCCCAGCCATATGTCCCGAACGGCCTGAGGCTTGCCGCCATGCGCGGGTCCATCCCGCCCAATGCGATCACCGGCACGCCGAGCCCCTGTACCAACTGGCCGAAGCGCACCCGCCCCAGCGCCCGCGCGCCTGGATGGGAGCGGGTGGGGAAGGCAGGCGAGACGAACAGGGCGTGGGCGCCCGCCCGTAGCGCGGCGATCGCCTCGCGGCGACTATGTGCCGGCGCGGTGCGCAGGCCCGGCCCATATGCGCCATGCGCGCCCGATTCGCCGCGCATCGACTGCGCACCGGCGCGGATCAGCACCAATCGCCGCCGGCGCGCCACCTTCAGCACCTTCGCGAACAGCGCCCGGCGCTCGGCCGGTGCCAGCCCATAGTGCCGGAACACCACCCCGCCGCCGCGCGGCAGCCGCTCCAGCGCATCCCACAGGGCATCGCCCATGCGTTCGTCGGTCATCAGCCAGAGGCGCGGGAGGGGGTGGCGGCGGCGCATCGCCCTGCCTATAGCGCGAGCCATGCCGATAGACGAAGCCAGCCAGCGCCTTGCCGATGTGCGCGCCCGAATCGCGCGCGCCGCCAGGATCGCCGGGCGCGAAGCCGACGCGGTCACGCTGATCGCCATCTCCAAGACGCACGATGCCGATGCGATCGGCCCGCTCCTCCGCGCCGGCCAGCGCGCGTTCGGCGAGAATCGCGTGCAGGAGGCCGAGGGCAAATGGCCGGCATTGCGCGAGGCGGCGCCGGGCGTGGCACTCCACCTGGTCGGCCAGCTCCAGTCGAACAAGGCCGAGGACGCCATCGCCCTGTTCGATGCGATCCACTCGGTCGACCGCCCCTCGCTGGTGCATGCGCTGGCCAGGGCGATGGACAAGGCCGGCAAGCGTCCCGCCTGCTTCCTGCAGGTCAATATCGGCGACGAGGCGCAGAAGGGCGGCTGTGCCGTGGCCGATCTGCCGGCCCTGCTCGGCGAGGCGCGCGCCGCCGATCTGCCCGTCCAGGGTCTGATGTGCGTGCCGCCCTTCGATCTCGAGCCCGCCCCCTATTTCGCCCTGCTCGCCAGCATCGCCCGCGATCACGGCCTTGGCGGGCTCTCCATGGGCATGTCGGGCGATTTCGAGACGGCAGTGACGATCGGCGCGACGCATGTCCGCGTCGGCACTGCCCTGTTCGGAGCGCGCGCATGAACTATGATGCCATATTGTTCGATTTCGACGGTGTGCTGCTCGAGAGCGAAGCGGCCGGCAACCGGCAGGTCGCGGCCTATCTGACCAGCATCGGCCATCCGACCACGCCCGAGGATTCGATGGCCAACTTCATGGGGCTGTCGGGCACGGATTTCCTCGGCGCGATCGAGCGCTGGATCGGGCGCGCGATCCCCGAGGATTTCCACACGGCCCGTTCCGAGGAGGACGCGCGCGTGCTGGCGGAGGGCCTGCCCGCCGTCGCGGGTGCGATTCGTTTCGTCGAGGCGCTGCCCGCCGGGTTGCCCCGCGCGATCGCATCGTCGAGCTCGACCCGGTGGATAAGCCGGCACCTCGCGCATCTCGGCATCCGTGCCGCGTTCGGCGACCATATCTATAGCGGCCATGAGCATGTCGCCCGCGGCAAGCCGGCGCCCGATCTCTATCTCCACGCCGCCGCCGCGCTCGGCGTGCCGATCCAGCGCTGCGTGATCCTGGAGGACTCGCCGGTCGGCGTTACGGGCGCGGTCGCCTCGGGCGCCGACGTCATCGGCCTGTGTGCGGGCTCGCACTGCGGACCCGACCATGCCGAGCGGCTCCGCGCGCTGGGCGTGAAGCGGATCGCGCACGATTTCGACGAGGTGGCGCGCCTCCTGGGCTGAGCGGCAAGGGTCCCGCGCCCTTTCCGCTGCGCCCCGCGCTAGAAGTCCCGGGCTCCCCGGGCGAGCAGATAGTCCCGCAACGCAATGGCGTCGGCCAGCGCATTGTGCGGCCGGCTGCTCGATGCCGCGCTGTCGAAGCCGAAGGCGTCGCACAGCTCGAAGCGGATGCGGTCGATCGGATGGCGACGGCCTGGCGCCGCGAAGCAGCTGCGCGGCATGGGCGATGTCCTCCGGCCAGTCGGCGACGAGCAGCGGATCGGGATCGCCGCCCAGATAGGCGGCGAAGGCCTGCCCCATTGCCGCCCGCGATATCGGCGCCGTATCGAGTACCGGCAGGATATGCTCGGCCACCCAGGGCGTCGGATCGGGGCAGGGCAGCGCTTCGTAGAAAGGCGTGCTGCCATCCTCGGGCGCCAGCGCCAGCGAGATCAGCGGCCCGCCGAAGCCGTTGAATTCGGTATCGAGGAAATACCTCAGAACTGGTGCCCCGTCCGGTCGCGCTTGGTGGCGAGATAGCGCGCATTGTGCGGATTGGGCGGCAGGAAGTGCGGCACGCGCTCGGCCACCCGGATTCCCGCTGCTTCCAGCGCCGCCACCTTGTCGGGATTGTTGGTCAGCAGCCGTACCTGGTGCTGGCCGAGCAGCGACAGCATCTTCGCCGCGGTGGCGAAGTTGCGTGCGTCGATCGCGAAGCCCAGCCGCATATTGGCATCGACCGTGTCGAAACCCTGGTCCTGCAGCGCATAGGCGCGCAGCTTGTTGATCAGCCCGATCCCGCGCCCCTCCTGGCGCAGATAGAGCAATATGCCCCAGCCGCTCTGCCGGATCTCGCGGATCGCTGCCTGGAGCTGCGGCCCGCAATCGCATTTCAGGCTGCCCAGCACGTCCCCGGTCAGGCATTCGCTGTGCAAGCGGACGAGCGGCGGCTGGCCGTTCGGTTCCCCGATCAGCAGCGCGACATGCTCGCCGGGCATCTCGTCGGTGCGGAAGGCGACGATCTCGCTATCCTCGGCATCGGCAACCGGCAGCCGCGCGCGGGCGACGATGCGGAGGCGGTCGGCATCTTCATGCGCATCGATGTCCGCGGGAGCGATCGCTTCCTCGCCGGCCGCCGGGCGCACGAAAAAGGCCGGCAGCAGCCCAGCGACGCGCGCCAGCCGCAGCGCTGCGGCGGCCAGCGCAGGCTCCGCCAGCGGAATCGCGCGGAAGGGGCCCTTCAGGGGCGTGGCGAGATCGAACTGCGGATCGGCGAGCGCAGTCGCCATGTCGAAGTCGAGCCAGGGCGCGCGTTGGACCAGCACCGGCGCATCCGGGGTCGCCGCGTCGCGCTGGTTGGCGAGCTTCAGCGTTGCCGCACGTCCGGCGGAGAGCAGCAGGTCGGCCTGGCCGCCCTCGTCGAATGCCGCGAGGCGGCGCGCATCGGCAGTTTCCACCGCGAGCAACGCAAGGCCACCGATCGCCACGGGCCAGCCCCGGCGCAGCGCATCGACGGCGCGGGCGGCTGCGTGCGCGCTCAAAAGTCGAACTCGGTCACGATGGGCACATGGTCGGAGGGCTTGAGCCAGGAGCGACAGGGCTCGCATACCTTGTGCGACACGGCCTTTGCGGCGACGTCGCGGCTCGCCCACATGTGATCGAGGCGGCGGCCGCGGTCCGACGCCGCCCAGTCCTTCGCCCGGTAGCTCCACCAGCTATAGTAGCGCGCCGGCGCGGGGATGAAATGGCGGCCGAGATCGACCCAGTCGTTCGCCGCCTGCAGCCGGCCAAGGGTCTCCACTTCGATCGGCGTATGGCTGACCACGTCGAGGAGCTGCTTGTGGCTCCACACGTCGCTTTCCAGCGGCGCGACGTTGAAATCGCCGGTCAGGATCGAGGGCACGCCCAGCCCCTCGGACCAGGCGATCATGCGTTCGAGGAAATCGAGCTTCTGGCCGAATTTCGGGTTCACCTCGCGATCGGGCACGTCGCCGCCGGCGGGCACATAGACATTCTCGAGCCGCACCCCGTTCGGCAGGCGCACGCCGACATGGCGCGCCTCGCCATTGGCCTGCCAGTCGAACCGGTCGTCCTCCACCACCGGCACCCTGGCAATGATCGCCACGCCGTGGTGCATGCGCTGGCCATGCTTGATGACATGGCCATAGCCCAGGGCGCGGAACGGCCCCTCGGGGAAGTCCCCGTCGATCACCTTGGTTTCCTGGAGGCAGAGGATGTCGGGTGCCTCCTCGCGCAGGAACTGCTCGACGATCTCGATGCGGAAGCGGACGGAGTTGATGTTCCAGGAAGCGATCTTCATCGGGCGGGATTTAGGAGGTGTTTCGCCTCCGCACCAGTCCGCTCCCCCACCCGGCCTTCCAGCGCCGGCATATTATGGGAGGCCGGGCGGGGAGCGGGCGGAGCAGCCCAGCGTTCCGGCGATGCGCAGCATCGGCGGAAAGGCCGCCGAGGCCCGAAGCAGGAAAGGAAAGGCCCCCGCTCCGGGGGCAATGGAGCGAGGGCCGACCTAGCGTTCGTCACGCAGGCGGGAAGTGAAGATCCCGAGCAACAGGGGGAAAATCCCGGGTACGCCCTCACATCCGCAAGACAGGTTCTAGGCTTGGCAACCTGTCGCCAGCATGAACGATGTTCAGCTTCAGCGCGGGCCCTGGCGGCGGGGATCGTTCCAGCGGAACGTTCCGTCGCTCACGTTCGTGTTGAACACCTGGTCCGACAGGCGGATCGTCGTGCGGTTGTTCTGCGAATCGAGTGCCACCCAGCCCTGGAGCATCAGCCCGGCCGGCGCGGAGGCGTTCTTCTGGAAGATCAGGGTGATCCGGCCATATTCGGGGTGATCCGAATCATGCACTTCCACCGAGACGAGCTGGTCGCTCGCGGTGGGGATCACCTTGGCGAACCTGGCGATGTCCTTTTTGGGGTTGAGCAGCACGGCAAGCGGCGAGTTGCCGATCGGCCAGCGCTCGACCTGGCGCACCTGATAGTCGATGAAATAGAGGCTGCGCCCGTCGGCGACGATCAGCTGGGGCACGCCCTTCTGATACTGGAAGCGGATCTTGCCGGGGCGCTTCAGCGTCATCGTGCCGGTGAGCGTGCGGCCGTTGCGGTCGGTCTGGGCGAAGCCGGCGGTCATCGAGCTCACGGCTTCGAGATGCTGCTGCACCTGGGCGAGCGTATCGGCCGGCGCAGGTGCGGCCGAGACCAGGGCCGGCGCTGCAAGGGCGAGGCTGAAGGCGAGGGGCCGTGCAAACACGTGTCGATTCTCCGAAATTGCGGCGGAATGGCCTGCAGGCTTGGGCTTGAATGTCCCCTGAACCCGCCAGGCGGGATATTCGATCCCCCTAGAGCTGTCGGCCGTCGGTATCCATCAGCACTTCCCGCCGGCCGACATGGTCGGGGCGCGAGACGAGCTCGTCCTTCTCCATGCGCTCGATCAGCCGGGCGGCGCTGTTGTAGCCGACGCGGAGCTGGCGTTGCAGCCACGAGGTCGAGGCCTTCTGGCTCTCCGCCACCAGCTGGATCGCGCGGCGATAGAGCTGGTCCTCCGGCGAATCGTCGCCCTCCGGCGCGCCGTCGAGGCTGAACCCGCCATCCTCGGGCTCCTCGGTGACGGCGGAGATATATTCGGGCGTACCCTGGGTGCGCCAGTGATCGGCCACCGCCTGCACCTCGTCGTCGCTGACGAAGGGGCCGTGGACGCGGACGATCTGCTTGCCGCCGGGCATGTAGAGCATGTCGCCCTTGCCGAGCAGCTGCTCGGCGCCCTGCTCGCCCAGGATGGTGCGCGAATCGATCTTGCTGGCGACGTAGAAGGAGAGGCGGGTCGGCAGGTTCGCCTTGATCACGCCGGTGATGACGTCGACCGAGGGGCGCTGCGTCGCCATGATCAGGTGGATGCCCGCCGCGCGCGCCTTCTGCGCCAGCCGCTGGATCAGGAACTCCACTTCCTTGCCCGCGGTCATCATCAGGTCGGCCAGCTCGTCGACGATCACCACGATCTGCGGCAGCGGCTGGAGGTCGAGCGCCTCTTCCTCGTAGATCGGCTTGCCGGTGTCGGGGTCGTAGCCCACCTGCACCTTGCGGCCGAGTTTCTGGCCCTTGGCCTTCGCCTGGCGCACCTTGTCGTTGAACGAGGCGAGGCTGCGGACATTGGCATGCGCCATCATCCGGTAGCGGTCCTCCATCTGCTCGACCGCCCATTTGAGCGCGCGCACCGCCTTGGCCGGCTCGGTCACCACGTCGGCGAGCAGGTGCGGGATGTCCTTGTACATGCTCAGCTCGAGCATCTTGGGATCGATCATGATCATCCGGCACTGCTCGGGCGTGAGCCGGTAGAGCAGCGAGAGGATCATGCAGTTGAGCCCCACCGACTTGCCCGAGCCGGTGGTGCCGGCGACGAGCAGGTGCGGCATCGGCGCCAGGTCGGCGATCACCGGATCGCCCGCGATGTTCTTGCCGAGCACCAGCGGCAGCGTCGCACCCTGGTCCTCGAAGGCCTGGCTGGCGACCAGTTCGTGCAGGTTGACCGATTCGCGCGCCGCATTGGGCAGCTCGATGCCGATCACGCTGCGCCCGGGGATGGTGGCGATGCGCGCCGAAGTGGCGGACATGTTGCGCGCGACGTCGTCGGCAAGCTGGATCACCCGGCTGGCCTTGATGCCCGCGGCCGGCTCGAGCTCGTACATGGTCACGACCGGCCCCGGCCGCACCTCGACGATCTGGCCCTTGACGTTGAAATCGTCGAGCACGCTCTCGAGCAGCCGTGCGTTGCGCTCCAGCGCCGCCTTGTCGATCCCGGCATTCTTGTTGACCGGCGGCGGCTTGAGCAGGTCGATTCCGGGCAGCTGATAGCTGTCCTTGAAGTCGAGGCTGGTCTGGGTCGGCGGCTTGGTCCGCGCGGGCGAGGGGGTGAGGTTGCGGTCGGCGATTACCGGGCCGGGGCGGTTGTCGGGCACCACCGTCTTGCGCGGCTCGCGGCCCTCGCGGATCTTTGGCTCGGGCGCGGCCTGCGGCTCCTTCTCCGGCGCGCCGAGAAGGGGCGCCTTGCCCGGCCCCTTGAGGTTCGGGATGCTCGGCAGGCTCACGCGCTCGGGCAGCGAGAAATCGAGGCTGCGCCACCAGACGAACAGGCCGATCAGCCCGCAGACCAGGCCAAGGCCGCGCCCCGCCCACCAGCCGATCGTCGGATCGCCGGTGAAGCCGATCAGCCAGTTGAACAGGCCGGCGATGCCGAGTCCGACCACGCCGCCCCAGCCGCCGGTCAGCGACAGCACCGCGTCGCTGGAAAAGAAGGCGAGCGCGGTCGCCATGAAGACCACGCCGATGGCGACGCCGCGGGACATCGGCCCCCAGTTGCCGACGGGGCGATCCTTGAGCAGGCGATAGGCGACGATCAGTCCGATCGGCAGGAACAGCCACACAGCGGGGCCGAGCAGCGCATAGAGCAGGTCGGCGATCCATGCGCCGGGTTCACCCATCCAGTTGCGTGCGGGGCCCGCCGCGGCAGTGTTCATCGACGGATCGGTCGGCTGATAGCTGCCCAGCGCCACGCCGAGCGCGAGCACGCCCAGGAACAGGACGGCTCCGCCGATCACCGCGCCGCTGCGGCGCGCGCCGGCCTTCATGGTTTCGCGCCAAAGCGGCGCTTGTGCCCGGGACGCCATGCCCAGCCTCCGGATTTTCAGGGGTGCGACGCGGTTAATCGCCCGAGCGGACTCCGGCGTCAAGCGTTCCCCGCACGTTCCGCCGTTTCCGCCTGTCGCATCGGCGGGGATGACGGGGGCGTCGTCCCGCGCTACGGCACGCCCATGGATCGCGCAGATGTCCTCATCCTCGGCGGCGGGCTGGTCGGCTCGGCGCTGGCCGCCGCGCTCGATGCGCACGGCATTTCCTCGATCGTGGTCGATCCCGCCGATCCGGCGCAGATCCTCGCCGCCCGGCACGACGGGCGCGCCTCGGCGATCGCCAGCGCGCCGATGCGCATGTTCGAAGCGATCGGCGTGGCGACGCGCCTGGCGGGCAAGGGCTGCCCGATCGCGGGCATCCGCGTCTCGGACGGGCTCGATCCCGGCAAGCTCGATTTCGCGCCCGGCGAGGGCGAAGGGGCGCTCGGCCACATGTTCGAGAACCGGGTGCTGCGTACCGCGCTCTACGAAGCCGCGGTCGCCGCCCCGCTGGCGGATGTGCGGATGCAGACTCGCGCGCTCCGCGTGGAACGCGGCGAGTTCGGCGTATCCGCCCAGCTGAGCGACGGCACCATCGTCCATGCCCAGCTGCTGGTGGGCGCCGAGGGCCGCAACTCGCCGACGCGCGAGGCCGCCGGGCTCAACACGGCGCGCTGGAGCTACGACCATGCCGCCATGGTCGCCACGCTCGGCCATGCGCGCAGCCACGAGAACATCGCCTTCGAGATCTTCTATCCGACCGGCCCGTTCGCGATCCTGCCGCTGCTCGACGACGCGCATGGCCATCGCTCGGCCGTGGTGTGGACGGTCAATGCCCGCGATGCCGCCGGCATGATGAAAATTTCCGAGCGCGCCTATCTGGCCGAGGCGGAGAAGCGCATGGGCGGGTTCCTGGGCAAGCTCGGGCCGCTCACTGCGCGCTTCAGCCATCCGCTCGGCTTCCACCATGCCGCCTGGATCACCGCCGACCGGCTCGCGCTGGTCGGTGATGCGGCGCACGGCATCCATCCGATCGCCGGGCAGGGCGTGAACGTCGGCTTTCGCGACGTTGCCACGCTGGTCGAGGTGCTGGTGGACGGCAAGAGGCTGGGCCTCGACATGGGCGACCCACAGCTGCTCGCGCGCTATCAGCGCTGGCGCGGGCTCGACACCTTCATGGTCGCCGCCGCGACCGATGGGCTCACTCGCCTGTTCGGCATCCCCGGCAAGACCGCGAGCGCGGTCCGTCGCTTCGGCCTTTCGGCGGTCGACCGGTTGCCGCCGCTCAAGCACTGGTTCATGGCCGAGGCGCGGGGCGAGAGCGGCGACGTGCCGAAGCTGCTGCAGGGGATGACGGCTTAGCGGACCGTTTCGCCGCGCTCGACGGCGATCGCCGTTTCGGCGCCGATCTCGCGAGTCATGATGAAGCTGCCCGACCAGATGCCGGGGATCTCCCAACGGCCGTGGATCTCGGTGCCCTCGGCCTTGACCGTCCCGTCATACAGCACCGTGTCGAAATTCTCGTCGCCATTGTCGTAGAATTTGGCGAAGCGCACCGCCTCGCCGTCGCGGCTGCCGTCCACGGTGGCGGTGAGATGCTCGTCGCCAAGATATTCATCGACTTCCTCGATCGTGCCAGAGATGCGGCCGCCGCTCTCGAACAGCACCGCGTCAAACGGCACCGGGGGACTATCGTCAGGATAGTTGTAGATGCCGATCCAGCGTCCGCTGAGCGGCGTTTCGGCACCGCTCATTGCAGCGTCCCCTCGTCGCCATCGTGGCGACCGAAGAACTGCATCAGCTGGACGATCAGCTCCGATCGCTCGGCCAGCGAATCGGCCTCGAGCAGCGCCTGTTTCGAAGCGACGTCGAACGGTGCGATCTGGGCGATGCCGTTGACCAGCGATTCGTCGTCCAGCCGGCTCACCGCCTCCCAGTCGACCGCATAGCCGAGCCCGTCGGCGAATCGCCGCGATTCGATCTCGAGGGCGGCGCGCTCCGCCATGGCGAGCACTTCGACATCGCCCGCCTGCTCCAGCGCAGCCTCGACCTGGCGGAACGGCGTCGTGACGTCGAGCTCGCGCACCACGGCGAAACGGGCCAGCCCCTCGAGCACGATGTCGAAGCGCCCGTCGTCGAGCGCCTCCACTTCGGCGATGCGGCCGACACAGCCGATCTCGAACAGGGACGGCGAGTCGCCCGGGCCGCGCGGCTGGATCATTCCGATCCGCCGGTCGCGTGCCAGCGCATCGGAGACCATCGCCCGGTAGCGCGGCTCGAAGATGTGGAGCGGCAGATGCATGCGCGGGAAGAGCAGCGCGCCGCCCAGCGGGAATATCGAGAGGCGCGAGAGCGTCCCGCCGGAAATCATCCGAACAGGATCGCCGACAGCTTGCGGCGCTGCGCCGCGACCCAGGGATCCTCCAGCCCGGCTGCCTCGAACAGCTTGAGCAGCCGCTGGCGCGCCGCGCCTTCGTTCCATTCGCGATCGTCGCGGATCATGCCGAGCAGCGTCGCGGCCGCCGCCTCGCGGTCGCCCGCCGCCATCTGGCCGCCGGCGAGTTCGTAGCGCGCCTCCATGTCGCCGGTCGCCGCCTGCGCGGCGAGGCCGCTCAGGTCCTCGACCGGCCGGGCTTCCTTCGCCAGCGCGATCGCGGCGCGCGCCTGCTCGATCTCGGCGCCCCGGGCATCTTCGGGCAGCGCCGCGAGTACGGCCTCGGCCTCGTCGGTCCGGCCCAGTGCGAGCAGGGCGCGGGCGCGGGCGGCGGCGATCGCGCCATGTTCGGGCGCCATTTCGGCGATCTGCTCGAAGATCGCGAGCGCGCGTTCGGCATCGCCTTCGGCCAGCACCTGCTCGCCCATCGCGATCAACGGCTCCAGCTCGGCTTCCGCCTGCGCGTCGGCGCTCTGCACGGGAAGCTGGCGCAGGATCTGGTCGAGCATCGTGCGCAGCTGCGATTCGGTGCGTGCCGAGCTGAGGTCGGCGACCAGCTGGCCCTGGAACATCGCATAGACGGTCGGGATCGAGCGGACCTGGAACTGGTTGGCGATGAACTGATTCGCATCGACATCGACCTTGGCGAGGACGACGCCCTTGCCGGCATAATCGGCCGCGACCTTTTCGAGGACGGGTGCCAGCGCCTTGCAGGGGCCGCACCATTCCGCCCAGAAATCGATGATGACCAGGCTGGTCATCGAGGGCTCGACGACGTCGCGGCGGAACGCGTCGACGGCATCCTTTTCCGCGGGGGTGAGTCCAAGCGTGGCCAAGGCAGGTGCTCCTGAAAAGTGCTTTATGGTTTCGCGGCGATATGTGGGCTTTCGCGCGTCATGCGCCAAGCCTCTAAAAAAGTTGCGTGCATGGGGTTGCCGACCCCCAAAGCCGGTGCTAGTGGCCGCGCCTCACCCGCCCGGTGCGCTCAATCGCCCGGGCCAGAACGCCAGAGCGGGCGTAGCTCAGGGGTAGAGCACGACCTTGCCAAGGTCGGGGTCGAGGGTTCGAATCCCTTCGCCCGCTCCAGCGTTTCCTGCCGGATCTCCGGCATTTTCAGGAAACCCGGACCGCCTCGGTCATCGTCGATGAAGCAGGTTCGCGCTTGCCCACCGGCGTTCACTTCAGCGCGGGTACAGGTTTCAACCCTGACAAGCGCCGCCATGTTCGGTAGGTTCTTCCGGGTGATTCTGCCCGCGCTCGCATTTTCTTCCGTGTTCGCCGCCCCTGCGTCGGCGGGCGCTTCGTCGGACGTGCCGATCGCCAGCGTGTGGCGCAATCCCGACAACAGCGTCCATGTCCGCATCGATCAATGCGGCGGCGCGATCTGCGGGACGGTCACCTGGGCGAACCAGGAGGCGATCGCCGACGCGCGGAGCGGCGGCACCGAGCAGCTGGTCGGCACGCATCTGTTCCGCGATCTCAAGCCCACCGGCCCCGGCAAGTGGAGCGGCAAGGTCTTCGTGCCGGACCTTCGCCAGACCTTCTCGGGCACGCTCCAGTTCCAGGACGGCGACAAGATGGTCGGCAGGGGCTGCGTGCTGTTCGGGATCATCTGCAAGTCGCAGACCTGGTCGCGGGTGCGCTGACCGGGTTTGGCCGCAGCCTTCGGGCTGGCGGCGCGGCGCGGAGCGGCTAGGGTCGGGCGCATGAGCAACGCACCCATTCGAGTCGGCATCGGCGGCTGGACCTTCGAGCCCTGGCGCGGGACCTTCTATCCGGAGGGGCTCAGCCAGAAGAAGGAGCTGGAATATGCCTCGCGCCAGCTGACCGCGATCGAGATCAACGGCACCTATTATTCCAGCTTCAAGCCCGCGACGTTCGAGGGCTGGGCGAAGACGGTGCCCGACGGCTTCGTCTTCGCGGTGAAGGGCTCGCGCTTCTGCACCAATCGCAAGGTGCTGGCCGATGCCGGCGAGTCGGTGGCGAAGTTCGTCGGCCAGGGCGTGGTCGCGCTGGGGGATCGGCTGGGGCCGCTGATGTGGCAGTTCATGGCCACCAAGAAATTCGACGCCGCCGATTTCGGCGCCTTTCTCGATCTGCTGCCGCGCACGCACGAGGGCGTCACGCTGCGCCACGCCGTGCAGGTCCGCCACGAGAGCTTCGCGGTTCCCGAATTCGTCGCGCTGTGCCGCAAGGCCGGCGTCGCGATCGTCTATGCCGATTCGCCGCAATATCCCGCGATTGCCGACGTCACCGGCGACTTCGTCTATGCCCGGCTCGAGGCGGGAGAGGACGACAATCCCTTCTGCTATCCCGAAGCCGATCTTCCGCGCTGGACCGCCGCGGCCAGGACCTGGGCTTCGGGCGGCCGGCCCGAAGGCCTGCCCTATGTCGAGGAACGGGACCCGCCCGCGGCGCCGCGCGAAACCTTCCTGTTCTTCATCCATGGCGGCAAGGTGCGGGCGCCCGCCGCGGCGCGGGAACTGATCCGCCGACTCGGCTAGCGTGGCTGACCACGAATCCACCGGTCCGGCCGCAAGATCCTCCGAACTGGCCGTAATCTGAGAGGTTTCGTAATAACTTTGCAGTCTTGCAAAATGGCAGACACATATCAGTAAAGATGCGTGCCTTTCGGGATACAGACCTGAGGCAAAAGATCGGCCCGTTTCTTCGGCGCTTTACGCGTGAATCCGTCGCTCTCATCCCGATGCGAACGCATGTTGTTCAGGCATGCGTCGGCTCACACCCTGCGCGACATTTGCGCGGGGCAGGTAGGAAAAGGGTATCATGTTCACGCGTAATTTCGCTCGCACGCTTCGTGCGGGGACCGCGCTCCCGGCGCTGTCCCTGGCTACCAGCCTCTTCGTCGTCCCCGCCTTCGCGCAGGACACCGCCCCCACCTCCACGCCTCCCACCACCGCCTCCACGCCCAGCCAGAGCCAGGCCGCACCGGCGGCCGACGACGCCGAGATCGTCGTCACCGGCTCGCTGTTCGCGACTCGAGTCACGACGTCGCCGGTGACCACCGTCACGGCCGAATCGCTCGATCAGCGCGGCATCAGCACCGTCCAGGACGGCCTGCAGCGCCTTGCCGCGAATAACGGTCCCACGCTCACCAACAGCTTCTCGGCCAATGGCGCGTTCGCCGGCGGCGCGTCGGGCATCTCGCTGCGCGGCCTGACGACCAACTCTACGCTGGTGCTGTTCGACGGCCTGCGCGCGGCCTATTATCCGCTCGCCGACGACGCGACTCGCAACTTCGTCGATCTCAACACCATTCCGGACGACATCGTCGACCGCGTCGAAGTGCTGAAGGACGGCGCTTCGTCGAGCTACGGCGCCGATGCGATCGCGGGCGTGGTGAACATCATCACCAAGCGCAGCTTCACCGGCCTCTCGGCCCGGGCCGAGGCCGGCGTCTCGCAGGACGGCATCGCGGCGACCCAGCGTTTCTCGGTCACCGCCGGCACCGGCGACCTCGATCGCGACGGGTTCAACGCCTATATCAGCGGCTTCTACTATCACGCCGATGCGGTCAGCACCCGCGACCTGCGCCGTCCGTTCAACTCGGACGACCAGACCGCGATCGGCGGGCCGAACAACCTGATCAACGGCGACAATTTCGGGACCACCGCCGCCGGCTCGAACCTCTATGTCGCGCCGGGCTCGGGCGGCCGCTACCAGCTGCTCGGGAGCGGTTGCGCCAATGGCACGCTGATCCAGACCACGGCGGCCCAGCAGGCGGCCAGCGGCCTGGTGCCCACGTCGATGTGCCAGCAGGACATGACCAACCGCTACGGCGTGGTCGCGCCGGAGATCGATCGCTTCGGCTTCACCGCGCATGTCGCCAAGACGTTCGGCGAATCGACCGAGGCTTATCTGGAGCTCAACTTCCAGCAGTCGCGCAGCCAATATTCGGGGCTGCCGTCGTCGATCTACGCCAATGCGCCGGCGGGCATCTATTATCCCCCCTATTCGACGCGCGGCAGCGGCCCGAGCTTCGCGCCGGGTTCGGGTGCGCTGACGCTTCCGGTCTATGTCTGCGCCGCGCGCGTGAACTGCACCGCGGCCAACGGCACGCTCAACCCGAACAACCCGTTCGCGGCTTCGGGCCAGACGGCGCTGCTGATCGGCGGCATGCCCAACATCACGCGCTATGACGAGAGCCGCAGCCGCGTGTATCGCGCCGCCGCGGGCATCAACGGCAGCTTCGGCGACGACTGGAACTACAAGATCGATGCGACGGCGATGCACACGGATCTGCGCCGTACGTCCGACGGCTATATCTATATCCAGCACCTGCTCGACGTGATCGCCGACGGCACGTACAATTTCGTCAATCCCTCGGCCAACAGCGCTGCGATACAGAACTATCTGGCACCGACGCTCAACACCGATGCGTCGTCGGATCTCTACCAGGTCCAGGCGAGCGTGAGCAAGGCGCTGTTCCAGCTTCCGGGCGGCCCGGTCCAGCTCGCGGTGGGCGGCTCGCTCTTCTACGAAGCGGTCGATTCGCCCTCGGCGAACAGCGACATCAACGGGCCGACCCAGCGTTACTTCACGATCAACGCGTTCGGCACCGAGGGGCACCGCACGGTCACCTCGGCGTTCGGCGAGCTGAGCGTGCCGGTGTTCGAGTTCCTCGAGCTCAACGCGTCGGGCCGCTACGACCATTATTCGACCGGCCAGAGCAATTTCTCGCCGAAGGTCGGCGCGAAGATCAAGCCCTTCGAGATGCTGACGCTGCGCGGCAACTGGTCGCGCGGTTTCCGCATCCCCAGCTTCGGCGAGGCGAACGCGCTGCCGACCACGGGGTACGTCACCAACTCGGCCGGCCTGTTCAATGATGCGTATCTGGCGCAATATGGCTGCTCGGTCGCGACCTTCAGCACCGCCTGCCCGCAATATCTGCGGACGGCGAGCTATGGCCAGACCACGCTCGCCTCGCCCGACCTGAAGCCGGAGAAGTCGCGCAGCATCACGCTGGGCGCCGTCTTCCAGCCGATCCGCAACGTCTCGCTGAGCGTCGACTATTTCAACATCAAGAAGACCGACGCGATCACGTCGCTTTCCTCGGGAGTGGCGCTCCAGGCCTATTATGCCGGCAATCCGATCCCGGCCGGCTACACGATCATCCCCGACGCGGCGGATCCGGCCCATCCGGGGGCGCTGCCGCGCGTGGCCTATGTCCAGTCGCACTATGTCAACGCCAACACCCAAAAGGCGGAAGGCATCGACTTCGCGGCGAACGGGCGCTTCCGCTTCGGCGACGTGACCTGGACGAGCAATCTCGACGCGACGCTCATGCTCGAGCTCAGCACCACGCTGCCCGACGGCACGCGCCAGACCTATGTCGACACGCTCGGCAACTTCAACCTGACGGCGGGCACCGGCACCTTCCGCTGGCGGGGCAGCTGGATGAACAGCTTCGCGATCGGCAACTACTCGCTCACCGGCACCGCCAACTACACGTCGGGCTACAACCTGTCGGCGATGGACCAGGGCAATGCGTATGAGGATTGCGGCCTGGCGCCGTCGCCCGCGTACACGGGCTGCCGCGTGAAGAGCTACTTCACGTTCGATCTGAACGCGACCGCCAAGATCGCGGACAAGTTCACCATCTATGCGAACGTGCTCAACCTGTTCGATCGCCTGCCGGGCGTCGATCCGGTCACCTATGGCGCGTATCTCTACAATCCGGTCCAGGCCGGCGACAACATCTATGGTCGCCGCTTCACCGTGGGCGCGAAGCTCAATTTCTGATCTTCGCCCAGAGCCGAGACGAAAGAGGGCGGTCCCGAAAGGGGCCGCCCTTCTTCCTTGCCGCGCTTGCCGGCGTCAGGGCCGCCTGGGGCTGGCCCGGTCGGCGGCCATGCGCTCGCCGTCGATCATGATCGGCGTGGCGATGCCGGGCAGGCCGTCGCGCGCGATCTTCATGCCCCGCGCCACCACCTGCGGATCGGCGAACACTTCGTCGACGCTGTTGATCGGCCCGGCCGGCACGCCTTCGGCCTCCAGCGCCTCGTAGAGATCGGCCTTGGCCCATTGCCGGATCGCCGCTTCCAGCAGCGGGATCAGCGCCGCGCGGTTGACCACCCGCTGCGGATTGGTCGCGAAGCGCGGATCGGCGCAATAGTCGAGCCCCAGCACCCCGCACAGCTTGCGGAACTGCGAATCATTGCCCACCGCGATGATCAGTTCGCCGTCCCGCGCCTGGAACGCCTGATAGGGCACCAGATTGGCGTGTCCGTTGCCCATCCGGTGGGGCACCTTGCCCGATGCCATCCAGCCCAGCGCCTGGTTGGCGAGCACGCCCACCTGGGTGTCGAGCAGCGCCATGTCGATATGCGCGCCCGCGCCGGTCACGTCGCGCCGGCGCAGCGCCGCCAGGATCGCCACCGCCGAATAGACGCCGGTGAAGATGTCGGCATAGGCGATGCCCGCCTTTTCCGGTGGGCCGTCGGGCTCGCCGGTCAGCGACATGAAGCCGCCCATGCCCTGGATGATGAAATCATAGCCCGCGCGCGGCGCATAGGGGCCGGTCTGGCCGAAGCCGGTGATCGAGCAGACGATCAGCCGGGGATGGCGCGCCCGCAGCGAAGCCGCGTCGAGCCCGTATTTCACCAGCCCGCCGACCTTGTAGTTCTCGATCACCACATCGGCGTCCGCCACCAGCGCATGCACCGCCGCCTGCCCCTCGGGCGTGGCGATGTCGATCGCCCGGCTCTCCTTGCCGCGGTTGCAGGCGTGGAAATAGGCGGCGTCGCGATTTTCGCCCTCGGCATCGTGGAGGAAGGGCGGCCCCCAATGCCGGGTGTCGTCGCCTTCGCCCGGCCGCTCGACCTTCACCACTTCGGCGCCCAGATCGGCGAGCAGCTGCCCGCACCAGGGCCCGGCGAGGATCCGCGCCAGCTCGACGACTCTGATTCCCGCCAGCGGCTTCATGGACGATGGATCTCGTAGATGAGGTGCGGCTTCATCTCGCCCGCCATCATCCGGTCGACCGTGCCTGGCCGCGCCACGCCGCCGATCTTCTCCATCGCCCTGCGGGAACGCACATTCCCCGCGCCCACGGTGAACACCGCGGTGCGCACGAACCGGTGGATGTGATCGAGCATCAGCCGCTTGATCTCGCGATTATAGACGCCGCCCCAATAGGCGCGGGCCAGATAGGTCCAGCCGATCTCGATCTCGTCGGCCGCTTCGTCCCAATTGTCGAAGCGCGACGCGCCGATCACCGTGCCGGTCGCCTTGTCGAGGATCGTCAGCGCCCCGCCGCTGGCGATGCCGGCGTCGAAATAGGCGCGGAACACCGGCTCCTGCCAGCGGTCATGCGCCGGATGCACTTCCCAGACGAGCGGATCGGAAGCGACGGCGTACAGCGCGTCCCAGTCCGCCGGGGTACTGGGGCGCAGCACCACCAGCGCGCCTTCCAGCATGGGCTGCCGCTCGGGCGCCATCAGAACGCCGCGATCCCGGTGATCGCGCGGCCGAGGATCAGGCCATGGACGTCATGGGTGCCCTCATAGGTGTTGACGGTCTCGAGGTTGATCGCGTGGCGCATCACATGGAATTCGGCCGAGATGCCGTTGCCGCCATGCATGTCGCGGGCGATGCGGGCGATGTCGAGCGCCTTGCCGCAATTGTTGCGCTTGATGATGCTGATCGCTTCCGGAGCGAGCATGCCCTCGTCGAACATCCGGCCCGCGCGCAGCGCCGCCTGGAGCCCGAGCGCGATCTCGGTCTCCATGTTGGCGAGCTTGAGCTGCACCAGCTGGTTTGCCGCCAGCGGCTTGCCGAACTGGGCGCGGTCGAGCGTATATTGCCGGGCGGCGTGGAAACAGGCCTCGGCCGCGCCCATGCTGCCCCAGGCGATGCCGTAGCGCGCGCGGTTGAGGCAGCCGAACGGCCCCTTCAGTCCCTGCACCTCGGGCAGCAGCGCGTCCTCGCTCACTTCCACCCCGTCCATCACGATCTCGCCGGTGATGCTGGCGCGCAGCGAGAGCTTGCCCTCGATCTTGGGCGCCGACAGCCCCTTCATGCCCTTTTCCAGCACGAAGCCCTTGATGCCGCCGCCATGCGCCTCGCTCTTCGCCCAGACGACGAACACGTCGGCGATCGGCGAATTGGTGATCCACATCTTGGAGCCGGTCAGGCGATAGCCGCCGTCGATCTTTGCCGCGCGGGTGCGCATGCCGCCGGGATCGGAGCCGGCATCGGGCTCGGTCAGGCCGAAACAGCCCACCCATTCGCCGGTGGCGAGCCTGGGGAGATATTTCCGCTTCTGCGCCTCGGTGCCATAGGCGTTGATCGGGTGCATCACGAGCGAGCTCTGCACCGACATCGCCGAGCGATAGCCCGAATCGACGCGCTCCACTTCGCGCGCGACCAGCCCGTAGGAGACATAGCCCAGCCCGGCGCCGCCATAGGCTTCGGGGATGGTCGCGCCCAGCAGGCCCAGCGCGCCCATCTCGGCCATGATCTCGCGGTCGAACCGCTCCTCCAGATAGGCGCCGGTGACGCGCGGCAGCAGCTCGCCCTGCGCATAGTCGCGGGCGGCATCGCGGACCATCCGCTCCTCGTCGGTCAGCTGCGCATCGAGCCCGAAGGGGTCCGACCAGTCGAACCGGCCCATCTCTGCCATTTCCTCGTCCTTCTCTCGTCGGCCCGGCAAAGAGAGAAGCCGGGCGTTGCTCCGCCGTCCCGCTTAACGGCTCCGGTTCCGGGCGCGCGTCGGGATGGCGGCATGGGGTATGCGGTGCGGCTATCCCGCCTGCCTGGCGGCCGGCGACGGCACGTCCATCGCGGCGCGCTCGATCTCGGCGAGCCCGGTGCGGGCGGCGACATAGCGCCGGGCGGCGCTGGTCCAGCTCTCGGCAACCGCGACGCCGGGCATATGGGCGACTTCGGCGAGCGCCGCCTCGACATCGCCGCGGTCGAGCGCGCGCCGGGCGCGGCGCAGCCGCTCGGCGGGCAGCGGGCTCGGCGTGTCGGCTTGGCGCAGCACCACCAGGTTGCCGAGCATCCGGCGCACCCGGTTCCACAGGCTGTCGCTCGGATCGTTGGCGAGGCGCGGCCCCAGCGTGTCGAGCGCCAGCCGCAGGTCCTCCAGCGTCACCGGCTGGGCGGCGGCGCGCAGGATCGCGGCGACCGCGTCGCCGTCATGCTCGCCGAAACGCTGCTTGAGCTGGCCCTCGAGCGGCCCCAGCGGCTGGCCGCGCTCGAGCGCGCGGCGCGTCGCGAGGACGATCATCATCCGCTCGGCCCGCGTCGCATAGGAAGCGGCGTTGCGGGCGCTGCCATCGGCGTCGCGCAGCCGCAGCTCGATCTGGTCGAGCTTGCCCGCCAGCTGCGTCTCGCGGGCGCTGAGCGTGGCAAGGTCGGTGCCCGGCGGCAGCGCCGGGATTGCCGGCTGGGCGCTGGCATTGGGAGAGGGCAGGGGCGCCGGTGCGGGCGCGCGCGGCGAAAGGCCGCCGGCCAGTCCCACGGCACCGATGGTCACACCTATTCCGCCGGCGAAGGCGATCGTGCCGATCAGGCTGGCGCTGCGCCACCAGGGCACGCGCGGCGCCGCGGGCGCGAAGGTCTCGTCGCTCATGGGCCCTTATTCGCCGTGTGGCCCTGCCCGGTCAATCGGCGAGCTGCAGGGCGAGTGCGATCAGCGTGTCCGCCTGCACGTCCGCGGCGATCTCGACGCGGCGCCAGCCCGGGCCGGCCGCGGCGGCCGCGCGGGCGCTGATCGCGGCGATGCCGATGGTCGCGCGGTGCTCGGGCGCCACCAGTTCGGCGAGCCGGGCTCCGGCCCGGGCGGACTGGACGAGCGCGATCGCCCCGTGCAGCCGCGCCGCCTGTTCGGGCGCGATCGCCAGCGGCTCGCTGGCATAGACGGTGATCGCCCGGGCGATGATGCCGCCGGCTTCAAGCATCCGCGTGCGTCCGCCCAGCAGCAGCGCGCGGCGCACCCCGGCGGCTGCGGCCGCGACCAAGAGGGCGGCCCCGTCCTCCCTGCCGGCAGAAGCGATGGCGAAGCCCGCGTGCCGCGCCGCCTCGGCGGTCGCGCTGCCCACGGCATGCACGGGCAGGCCCCGTAGCGCGCCCAGCTGCGGCCCGCCATGGCGCAGGGCATTGGCGCTGGTCAGCAGCAGCGCGTCGAACGCCGCGGGATCGGGCGCGCGCCAGGGGACCGGCCCGGCGGCGAACAGGGGCAGGCGGATCGCCGTCCGCCCCGCCGCCTCGATCGCCGCGGCGGTCGCGCCGTTGCCGGGCTCGGGCCGGAGCACGGCGATCGGGCGGCTCACCCCTCGAACAATCGGCGCACCGCTGCCGGCGCCCGTGCCAGCAGGTCGCGGGCAAGCGCGGCGGGCAGGGCATGGTCGAGCGGTGCCCCCTCGATCGCGCCATGGACATGGGCGGCGCCGTCTTCCGAGAGCAGCTCGGCCTCGAGCGTCAGGATGCCGCCCGCGATCGTCGCCAGCGCGGCGACGGGCGAGTGGCAGCCGGCCTTGAGCGCCGCCAGCAGCGCGCGCTCGGCGGCGATGCAGGCATGCGTCTCCACATGGTCTATCGCCCGCAGCATCTCGCGGGCATGGGCATCGTCGGCGCGAATCTCGACGCCCACTGCTCCCTGGGCCGGCGCGGGGAGGAGGATGTTGGTGGGGATCGGCGTGCCGACGTCATGGCGCCGGAGCCGGTCGAGTCCGGCCGCGGCGAGCAAGGTCGCATCGGCCTCGCCCTGCGCCAGCCGGGCCAGCCGCGTGTCGACATTGCCGCGGAACAGCGTGACCGAAAGATCGGGCCGCAGCCGCCGGATCTGCGCGGCCCGGCGCGGCGAACTGGTGCCCAGCACGCCGCCCTGCGGGATCGCCGCGATCGACGGGGCACCGACCAGCCGGTCGCGCACATCGGCGCGGGGCAGCATCGCGGCGATGGCGAGCATATCGGGGCGCAGCGTCTCGACGTCCTTCATCGAATGGACCGAAGCGTCGATCTCGCCGGCGAGCAGCGCCCGGTCGAGCTCCTTGGTCCACAGCGCCTTGCCGCCGATCTCGGCGAGCGGACGGTCCTGCACCTTGTCGCCGGTGGTGCGGATCACGACGATCTCGAAGTCGCTCGCGGGCCGCCTGTGCGCGGCGGCGAGCGCGTCGCGCACCATCTCCGCCTGTGTCAGCGCGAGCGGCGAACCCCGGGTACCCAGTTTGAAAACGGCCATGTCCGCCGCCTTACCGGCTTGGTCGCCGCTTGTCGAAGCGGACGCGGAGGCGCGGAGCACGCGGAGATGGGGCAACCGGCCGCGCCGCGGCCCCGTCTCCCCATTTCTTCTCCGCGCCTCCGCGTGAACCAAAAGCCGCCCGAACTTCGACAATCGCCGCCCGACACCCTAGATGCGCAGACAACGGAGTATGAAACGAACGACATGGCCCTGATCCTCGGCCTCGAATCGAGTTGCGACGAAACCGCCGCCGCACTGGTCACCACCGACCGGCGGGTGCTGGCGCACAAGCTGGCGCGGCAGGAAGCGGCGCATCGCCCCTATGGCGGCGTGGTGCCCGAGATCGCGGCGCGCGCGCATGTCGAGGCGCTGGGCCCGTTGATCGAGGGCGCCTTTGCGGAAGCCGGCGTCACGCTCGCCGATGTCGACGCGGTCGCGGCGACCGCCGGCCCCGGGCTGATCGGCGGAGTCATGGTCGGCCTCGTCGCCGGCAAGGCGCTGGCGCTGGCGGGCGGCAAGCCGCTGATCGCGGTCAACCATCTCGAGGGGCATGGCCTGTCGCCGCGGCTCACCGATCCCGATCTGGAATTTCCCTATCTGCTGCTGCTCGTCTCGGGGGGCCATTGCCAGTTGCTGCTCGTCGAGGGCGTGGGCCGCTACCGGCGCCTCGCCACCACGATCGACGACGCCGCGGGCGAGGCGTTCGACAAGACCGCCAAGATGCTGGGACTCGGCTTTCCCGGCGGCCCGGCAGTGGAGGAAGCGGCGGCGCGCGGCGATCCCGGGGCAGTGCCGCTGCCGCGCCCGCTGCTCGGCTCGGCGGAACCGCATTTCTCCTTCGCCGGCCTGAAGAGCGATGTGGCGCGCAAGGTCGGCCGCTATGATGCCGAGGATATCGCGGCGTCCTTCCAGCAGGCGGTGGTCGATTGCCTGGTCGATCGCACGCGCCGGGCGCTGGCGAAGGTGGAGGCGACGGCGCTGGTGGTGGCGGGCGGCGTCGCGGCGAACAAGGCGGTGCGCGGCGCCCTGGAACGATTGGCCGCGGAAGCCGGCATGCGCTTCGTCGCGCCGCCGCTCTGGCTCTGCACCGACAATGCGGCGATGATCGGCTGGGCGGGAGCCGAACGGTTCCTGGCGGGGTTCAGCGATCCGCTCGACACGCCGGCGCGGGCGCGCTGGCCGCTCGATCCGGATGCGGAGAAGGTTCGCGGCGCGGGAGTGAAGGCATGAGGATAGGCGTGATCGGTGGCGGCGCCTGGGGGACGGCCCTGGCCCAGGTCGCGGCGCGGGGCGGCAGCGAGGAGGTGCTGCTCTGGGCGCGCGAGGCACAGGTGGTGGAGAGTGTGAACCTCCGCCACCGCAACGATCTGTTCCTTCCGCAAGTGCCCCTCAGCCCGAGCATCCGCGCCACGCGCGAACTTGGCGACCTTGCGGACATGCAGGCGTTGCTGGTGGTGGCCCCGGCCCAGCATGTCCGCGCCGTCCTGTCCGAGACGCCGGTCGGCGACACGCCGCTGGTCCTCTGCGCCAAGGGGATCGAGGCCGGTACCAAGCTGCTGGTCGGCGAAGTAGCCCATCAGGTCGCCCCGCGGGCACCGCTCGCGGTGCTCTCCGGTCCCACCTTCGCCCACGAAGTCGCGGCCGGCAAACCCACTGCCGTTACCCTGGCCTGCGAGGACGAGGGGCTGCGCACCCGCCTCGCCGAGCGGCTGGCGGGGCCTGCCTTCCGCACCTATGGCTCGGGAGATCTGGTGGGCGCGGAGATCGGCGGGGCGGTCAAGAACGTCCTCGCCATCGCCTGCGGCGTGGTGGAGGGCGCCGGCCTGGGCCTCAATGCCCGCGCCGCGCTGATCGCCCGGGGCTTTGCCGAGATGACGCGCTTCGGCCTTGCCCGCGGCGCCCAGGCGGAGACGCTCACCGGCCTGTCCGGCCTGGGCGATCTCGTTCTCACCTGCTCCTCCACCAATTCGCGTAACTTCTCCCTCGGTCTCGGCCTCGGCCAGGGGAAGCAGGCCGCGGCGCTGATGGCCGACCGCAAGACCGTGGCCGAAGGCGCCTTCACCGCGCCCGTCCTGCGCGAAGCCGCGCGGGACGCGGGGATCGACATGCCCGTCACGCGCGCGGTCAACGACCTGCTGGAGGGCGCGCCCGTCGCCCGGGTGATCGAGGAGCTGCTCAGCCGGCCCTTGCGGGAGGAGCTGCAGTGAAGTGGGCGGCGATGCTCCGGGGAATCAACCTGGGCAAGCGCCAGCTCAAGTCGGCGGAGCTCAAGGCCGTGGTCGAGGGGATGGGCTTCACCGAGGTGAAGACGATCCTCGCCTCGGGAAATGTCGTGTTCGAGGCCGGCGACGCGGCGCCCGAGGCCATCGAGCGCGATCTCCACGCCGCGCTGGAGCGCGCCACCGGCCTCAAGTCCGAAGTGTTCGTGCGCAACCGGGCCGATCTCGAGAAGCTGGTCGAGGCCAATCCCTTCCCCGAGGAAGCGAAGGCGCGGCCCAGCTATCTCCTCGTCACCTTCCACCGCGCGCCGCCGGACCGGGCGGCGATCGGCCGGCTGGCGGAAAGCCATGACGGCCCCGAGCGCATGGTGGTGGTGGGCCGCGAACTGTTCACCGACTTCCCCGAGGGCCAGGGCCGTTCGACCCTGGTTCCCGCGATGCAGAAGGCTAGGCTGGCCCAGGGCAATACCGGGCGCAACTGGAACACCGTGCGCAAGCTGCTCGCCGCGCTGGGCGACTAGAAATCGACGGCGATGCCCTTCAGCTCCCAGTCGCCATAGCGGGTGGGATTCTGGCCGAGCGGGTCCCGGGTCTCCCTTGCCGGCTCGGGCTTCGGCACCGGCGGACTCGGCGTCAGATACGCGGGCGGTTTCACATTTGCGGGGCGCTGGGCCATAGGCAGCAGATCGTCCTTCCCAACGCCGAGGTCAAGTGAAGCCGCCGCGCCGCCATTCTCCCCGTCCTTCTCCCCGCCAGGCGCCCGACGCTCCCGGCGTTCCCACGCGCCGGGCCGCGCTCAGGCTGCTCGATGCGGTGCTCCGGCGCGGGCTGGCGCTGGAGCAGGCGCTCGACTCGGCGGCGCAGGGCCTTGCGCCCAATGATCGCGGCCTTGCCCATGCCATCGCCGCCGAGGTGCTGCGCCGGCTCCCCGATCTCGACGCGCTGATCGATTCGGCGACGAAGCAGCGTCTTCCCGACGATGCCAAGGCACGTTTCGCGCTGCGCATCGCGCTCGTCCAGGCGCTGGCGCTCGGCACGCCGGGCCATGCCGCGATCGCCACCGTGCTGCCGCTCGTCGATGGCGGACCGCGCAAGCTGGTGCACGGCGTGTTCGGTGCGCTGGTCCGCCAGGGTGCGACGCTGCCCGAGCCGCCGACCCTGCCCGATGCGGTGGCGCTGCGCTGGCACGCCGCCTGGGGCGACCAGGCGATCGAGGATGCCGAGCGTGCCATCGCGGTTCCGCCGCCGCTCGACCTGACCCTGCGCGACCCTGCGATCGTGCCCGACCTGCCCGGCACCAGCCTGATCGCCGGCCATCTCCGCCTCGACGAGAAAGGCGCGGTGGCAATGCTCCCCGGCTATGCCGAGGGCGAATGGTGGGTACAGGATCTCGCCGCCTCGCTCCCCGCCCGGCTGATCGGCAAGGGCAACGGCACCGCGCTCGACCTCTGCGCCGCCCCGGGGGGCAAGACGCTCCAGCTCGCCGCCGCCGGTTGGCGGGTGACCGCGGTCGACATTTCCGAAAGTCGTCTGGCGCGACTTCACGAAAATCTGGAGCGCACCGGCCTCGGCGCCGAAGTGATCGCCGCGGACCTGCTCGGCTGGGCGCCCGCGGCGCCCGCCGATGCGGTCCTGCTCGATGCGCCGTGCAGCGCCACCGGCATTTTCCGCCGTCATCCCGACGTGCTCCATCGCGTCCGTCCGAGCCTGATCCGGGAAATGGCCGAGCTGCAGGGCAGGCTCCTCGCCCGCGCCGCGGATTGGGTGAAGCCCGGCGGCACGCTCGTCTTCTCGACCTGCTCGCTCGAGCCCGAGGAGGGCGAGGCGCAGCTCGCCGCGTTCCTCGAGGCGCGTTCCGACTATGCGATCGCGCCGGTCCGGGCCGAGGCGCTTCCCCATGGCGTGGTGCCCCGCGACGACGGCAGCCTTCGCCTGCTCCCCGGAACGCTTGCCGATGCCGGCGGGTTGGACGGTTTCTTCATCGCGAGGCTCGTCCGCAACGGCTGAGGTTGCGCGCGAATCGCGGGGTGCCTAAGGATTCGTCATGGCCGTCCGCATCGCACCTTCGATCCTCTCCGCCGATTTCGCCAAGCTGGGCGAGGAAATCCGCGCCATCGACGCGGCGGGAGCCGACTGGATCCATGTCGACGTGATGGACGGGCATTTCGTGCCCAACATCACGATCGGCCCGGGCGTGATCAAGGCGTTGCGCCCGCACACGGCCAAGCCGTTCGACGTGCACCTGATGATCGCCCCGGTGGATCCGCTGCTCCAGGCCTTTGCCGATGCCGGTGCCGATTGCATCTCGGTCCATCCGGAATCGGGCCCGCATCTCCACCGCACGCTCCAGACGATCAAGGGCCTGGGCAAGCGCGCCGGCGTGGTGCTCAATCCTTCCACGCCGGTGGACGCCGTCGACTATGTCATGGACATGATCGACCTCATCCTGGTGATGAGCGTGAACCCCGGCTTCGGCGGGCAGAAGTTCATCGAGAGCCAGCTGGGCAAGATCGCCGAGCTGCGCAGGCGGATCGATGCCAGCGGCCGCGCGATCGACCTGGAGGTGGATGGCGGGATCGACCGCGAGACGGCCCCGCGCGCTATCGCCGCGGGTGCCGATGCGCTGGTCGCCGGCACCGCCACCTTCACCGGCGGCCCCAGTCGATACGCGGCGAACATCGCCGCCCTGCGAGGCGGGTGAGCGATGAGAGGATCGACTCCGGAGCCGACGGAGTCGAGCAGGGCAAGCGGCTCATCCGCACGGGCGGGGAACGCGGGCTCAGCCTTGCCGAGCGCATCTCCGAGCGCTTCCAGCGCCTCGCCTGGCGTACGCCGCTCCACAATATGCGCCTGAAGGGCCGGCACCCCCTGAAACTGATCGCGGTGGGCGAGGACCCGTTCTTCGGCGATGTCGAACGGGGCAACGCGCTGCTCGACGGCATGGTGCGTTTCCGGGGGGAAGAGCGTTCGATCGCCGGGCTCGACTTCACCCGGCCCGACTGGTCGGTGGCGATGGGCGCGTATCTCCACGGCTTCGGCTGGCTGCGCGATCTCTCCAGCGTCACCACCCGCGTCACCGCGGCGCCGATCGCCGAGGCGCTGATGCAGCGATGGCTCGCCGTGCATGGCGACAAGGTCTCCGATCCCGCCTGGCGCGCCGACCTGGTCGGCCGGCGCATCCTCGCCTGGACTGCCCATGCGCCGCTGATCCTTTCGGCCAACGACCTGGTCTATCGCTCCTCGGTGCTCCACGCGCTGGCCAAGGGCGCGCGCCATCTCGATCGCGCCGCCGATCGCGTCCCGCTCGGCACGCCGCGCATCGCCGCCTGGTGCGGCGTGCTGGCTGCCGGGCTGATGATCCCGGGCGGCGATCCGCGCCGTTCCTTCGGCGAGACCGGGCTGCGCCGCGCGCTCGAACAGTCGATGTTCGACGATGGCGGCACCGTCGGCCGCTCGCCCTGGGGCCAGCTCGATGCGGTGCAGCTGCTGACGATCCTGGCCAACGCCTATGAGGCGCGCCGGCTCGAGCCGCCCGCTTTCGTCGCCTCGGCGCTGGGCAGGATGGTCACCGCGCTGCTCGGCGTCTGCCATGGCGACAAGGGCCTGGGCAGCTGGCAGGGCAGCGCCCCCGTGCCCGGCGCGCTGATCGAGCAGGCGGTGGAGGCGACGGGCGTGCGCACCCGCCCGCTCAAACAGGCGCGCGAATGGGGCTATCAGCGGCTGAACGCCGGCGGCACGGTGCTGATCGTCGATGCGGCACCGCCGCCGCTCGCCCGGCTGGCCGCGGGCGGCTGCGCCTCGACGCTCGCCTTCGAGCTTTCGGACGGGCCGCACCGGATCGTCGTCAATTGCGGCGGCTCGAACATGGCCAATGCCGCGCTTCCCGCCGCGCTGAGCGAGGGCCTGCGCACCACCGCCGCGCATTCCACCCTTGTGCTGGCCGACAGCAATTCGACGGCGATCCACCCGGACGGCTCGCTGGGCCGCGGCGTTGTGGAAGTCGAGCTGGCGCGCACCGAAAGCGAGAATGGCAGCCGGATCGAGGCGAGCCATGACGGCTATGTCCGCCGCCTGGGCTTCGTCCATCGCCGGCTGATCGCACTGGGCGGCGATGGGCGCGACGTGCGCGGCGAGGACATGCTGCTTCCCGCCGACAAGCGGAAACGCAAGACGAACACGCCGTTCGCGATTCGCTTCCACCTGGCGCCCCAGGTCGAGATCTCGCCCACGGCCGACGGCCAGGCGGCGATCCTGCGCCTGCCGAGCGGGCATCTGTGGCAATTCCGCTGCAAGGGCGGCGCGCTTGCCTTCGAAGACTCGCTCTGGATCGACGGCACGGGCAAGCCGGTGCCGACGAAGCAACTGGTGATCACCGGCGAATCGCTCGCGGGCGGTGCAAACGTCAGCTGGCTGTTCCACCGCGCGAAGTGATAGGGCTCCCCCGCTGATTCGGGGGAGGAAGCGGGATGGCGCAGGTCGAAGTGTTCGATGAGGAGGACGCGCGCGAGCCGTTGTTCGTCGGTGAGTTCGGGTTTCTGCCGCGGGCCGGCGAAAGCCTGTCGATCGAAGTCGACGGCGCCTTCAGCTACTATCGGGTGACCGAAGTGTGGTTCCGTCACGACGAGGAAAGCGACGCGTTCCAGCCCTGCCTGCGCGTCGAACTCGAAGACTAGTCGTTTTCGGTAGGGCGGCACCGGCCCGCTCGCGATTCAGCGAAGCCGAAAACGACGCTAGGGGTTGCGCCCGGCGCCCCGATCCGTAGAGGGGCTTGCCGCATGGATCAGGTGAAAATCAGGCGCGCACTCCTCTCGGTCTCCGACAAGACCGGGATCGTCGAACTCGCACAGGCGCTGGCGGCGCAGGGAGTCGAGCTCGTCTCGACCGGGGGCACCGCCACCGCGCTCCGCAATGCCGGGCTCGCGGTTCGCGACATCTCCGACCTCACGGGCTTTCCCGAGATGATGGACGGACGCGTGAAGACGCTGCATCCCAAGGTGCATGGCGGCCTGCTCGCGATTCGCGGCAACGAGGACCATGAGACGTCGATGGCCGAGCACGAGATCGCCCCGATCGATCTCGTCGTGGTCAATCTCTATCCCTTTGCCGAGACGGTGGCGCGCGGCGCGAACCGCGACACGATCATCGAGAATATCGACATCGGCGGCCCCTCGATGGTGCGCTCCGCGGCGAAGAACCACGAGAGTGTCGCGATCCTCACCGATCCGGCCGACTATGCGCTGGTGGCGGACGGCACGACCACGCTGGCCCAGCGGCGCAAGTTCGCCGCCAAGGCCTATGCCGCCACCGCCGCCTATGACGCGATGATCGCCAGCTGGTTCGGCGTGGTCGATCAGGGCGAGCAATTCCCCGACACGATGCACCTTGCCCTCAAGCGCGGCCAGGAGCTGCGCTATGGCGAGAATCCGCACCAGAAGGCAGCCTTCTACATCCATGGCGGCCCGCATGTGCAGGGCATCGGCCAGGCGCGCCAGGTCCAGGGCAAGGAGCTGAGCTACAACAATTACAACGACGCGGATGCCGCCCTCGAGCTGGTCAGCGAGTTCCGCGACGGCCCGCCGACCGTCGTGATCGTCAAGCACGCCAATCCCTGCGGCGTGGCGAGCGCGGCGACGCTTGCGGATGCCTATGCCGCGGCCTTTGCCTGCGACACCGTCTCGGCGTTCGGCGGAATCATTGCCGTGAATCGTCCGCTCGACCGCGCCACCGCCGAGCAGATCACGTCGATCTTCACCGAAGTCGTGGTCGCTCCGGGGGCCGATGAAGAGGCGCTCGCGCTGTTCGAGGCGAAGAAGAATCTGCGCCTGTTGCTGACCGAGGGCCTGCCCGATCCGGCGCGCGGCGGCCTCACGGCCAAATCCTTCGCGGGCGGCTGGCTGGTCCAGAGCCGCGACAACGGCATCGTCGCGCGCGAGGACCTGAAAGTGGTGACGAAGCGCGCGCCGACCGAGCAGGAGCTGGCGGACTGCCTGTTCGCCTGGACGGTGGCCAAGCACGTCAAGTCGAACGCGATCGTCTATGCCAGGGACGGCAGCACCGCCGGCATCGGCGCCGGCCAGATGAACCGGCTGGAGAGCGCGCGCATCGCCGCCTGGAAGGCGAAGGACGCCGCCGACAAGGCCGGCTGGGCGCAGCCGCGCACGATCGGCTCCGCGGTCGCCTCCGATGCCTTCTTCCCCTTTGCCGACGGTCTGCTCGCCGCGGTGGAGGCCGGGGCGACGGCGGTGATCCAGCCCGGCGGCTCGATCCGCGACGACGACGTGATCGCGGCGGCCGATGCGGCCGGCCTCGCGATGGTCTTCACCGGCATGCGGCATTTCCGGCACTAAATGGGGAAGGAAGGGGAGCTAGAGCTTCCCTTCCGTCGGCAGCGTCGCTTCGCCGGCCGCCGGCATCTTGCGGAACAATGCCCGGTCCTCCGGGCCGAAGCCGAACTTGATGATCACGAACAGATAGGTGACCAGGATCGCCGGCATGCCGATGCTGAGCTCGGCCCATTCATAGTGCTTGGGCAGGCTGGCGAATGCGCCGCCGACCAGGCTGGCGATCGCGATCGCGGCAAAGAAGCTCGGGCGGATCGAGACGACCGGCGCGCCGGTGAGGCGATAGAGCAGGGCGGCCTTCACCGCGGATCCGATGGTCAGCGACACGGCCAGCGCCAGCGCCGGTCCGGCCGCCTGGACCGGTTCGGGCCAGCCCTGCGCCCGTGCGACGAAGACGAACACGAAGCTCAGCGCGATCTGCAGCAGCAGCACGCATACCGAGACCGCCAGATTCTTGTGGCGGGCGATATAGACCAGGCCGGTCTCGCAGACCGCGCCGGTCGAGGCGAGCACTTCGGCGACGAGCAGGATGCACAGCGCGCCGGCGCCGATCACGAACTCCTTGCCGATCAGGCCCATCACGCCCTCGGCCGGGAGCGAGAACATCACCGCCAGCGCCGCCTGCGCGCTCGTCACCCAGAAGCCGACCTGGCGCACCTGCTTGGCGACGGCGGCCCTGTCGTCCTCGGCCAGCGCCTTGGTGACGACCGGCCCCAGGATCGGATCGAAGCTGGATTTGAGCCGCTGCGGCACCGATGCCACCTGCTGCGCCATATAGTAGATGCCCACCACGGCCGGGCTGAACAGCAGCGCGAGAATGAAGCGGTCGACATTGCGCGTCGCCCATTCGATCGCATCGGCGCCGGCAAGCGGCGCGTTGGCGCGTGCGAGCCACCAGATCGAGCTGGGCCGCGGCCGCCAGCCATGCGGCAGGCCATATTCCCTGACGAAGGGCAGGATCGAAGCGGCGAGGGCCGCGACCATCGACAGCGCATAGGCGAAGATCAGCCCGTCGCGCGCCGAGACATAGGAAAAGGCCCAGGCGGCGATGCTGATCGTCCAGGGCTCGATGATCGCCCGCGCGGTCACCGCCGCGCCGATATTGTGGCGATAGGCACAGGCCGAGAGCGCGACGTCGGAAAGCGCCGGGCACAGCACCACCAGCGCGATCAGCGGCTCGAGCCCGGTCACCTGGCTGTTGGGAAACATCGCCTGGGGGAAGAGGATCAGCACGCCGCTGGCGATCAGCGAGGCGATCAGCGCCACCACCATCGCATCCCACACGACATGCGCATGCGGCCGATCGGTATCGGCCAGCGCCTGGGCAAGCCCGCGCTTGAGGCCCAGCGTGGCCAGCAGCGCCGCAACCTCGATCACCAGGACTGCGATCGCATAGCGGCCGACAATGTCCGGGCCATAGGCGCGGCCGGCGATGAACAGGAACGGCAGGCGCGCGGCGAGGCGCAGGACGAAGCCGAGGATGTTGGTCCGCCCGCCCCGGGCGAGCGCGTTGATGTCTTCGCCCCCCGACAGCGCCGTCACGGTCTCGCTCAATGCGCCGCGCCCCAGCTCGGGCCCACGCCGATCTCGACGCCCAGCGGCACGCTGAGCTTCACCGCGGGCTCGGCAGCGGTCGCCATCACGCGCTGGATGACCGGCCTGGCGGCCTCCACATCGCCCTCGGGCAGCTCGAACACCAGCTCGTCATGCACCTGGAGCAGCATCTTTACGTTCGGCAGGCCCGCTTCGAGCAACGCCGGGCCCATCCGCGCCATCGCCCGCTTGATGATGTCTGCGCTGGTGCCCTGGATCGGCGCGTTGATCGCGGCGCGCTCGCTGCCGGCGCGCTCGTTCGGATTTGCCGACTTGAGGCGGGGGAAATGCGTCTTCCGGCCGAACAGCGTCGTGGTGTAGCCGCGCTCCTTGGCCAGGTTCAGCGTATCGGCGATGTAGCGGTTGATGCCGGGGAAGCGCTCGAAATAGCGGTTGATCATCGCCTGTGCCTCGTCCGGCGTCACGTCGAGGCGGCCGGCCAGGCCCCAGCGCGAGATGCCGTAGAGGATCGCGAAGTTGATCGTCTTGGCGCGACCGCGCGTGTCGCGGTTCACTTCGCCGAACAGCTCCATCGCGGTGCGGTTGTGAATGTCCTCGCCGTGCTCGAACGCCTCGCGCAGGGCAGGCACGTCGGCGATGTGCGCGGCCAGGCGCAGTTCGATCTGCGAATAGTCGGCCGAAAGAATCACATTGCCGGGTTCCGCCACGAACGCGTCCCGGATTTGTCTGCCGGTCTCGGTGCGGATCGGGATGTTCTGGAGGTTGGGATCGGTCGAGGAGAGCCGCCCGGTCTGTGCGCCGGTCAGGCTGTAGCTGGTGTGCACGCGCCCCGTCGCCGGGTTGATCTGGGCCTGGAGCGCATCGGTATAGGTGGATTTGAGCTTGGTGAGCTGGCGCCAGTCGAGCACCTTCAGCACCATCTCGCGGCCGGGCGAATCCTTGTCGGCCGCGATGCGCTCCAGTTCGTTCACGTCGGTGGAATAGACGCCGGACTTGCCCTTGCGCCCGCCCTTGATCCCCATCTTGTCGAACAGCACGTCGCCCAGCTGCTTGGGGCTGCCGATGGTGAACTTGAAGCCGGCCAGCCCGTGGATCTCTTCCTCCAGCGCGGCGATCTGGTGCGAGAAGTCGGTCGAGAGCCGGTGGAGCACCTGCGCATCCACCTTGATGCCTGCGCGCTCCATGCCCGCGATCACGCCGACCAGCGGCCGGTCGACCATCTCGTAGACTCGAGTCGAGCCCTCATAGGCGAGCCGCGGCTTGAAGCGGCGCCACAGCCGCAGCGTCACGTCCGCATCTTCGGCGGCGTAGCGGGTGGCGGCCTTGAGATCGACCTGGCCGAAGCCGAGCTGGTTCTTGCCCGTGCCGACCACGTCCTTGTAGGCGATGCAGCTGTGCGAGAGGTGAGTGGCGGCCAGTTCGTCCATGCCGTGCCCGTGCAGGCCGGCATCGAGATCGAAGCTCATCACGATCGTGTCGTCATAAGGGGCGACTTCGATGCCGCAGCGGCCGAGGACGATCAGGTCGTATTTGAGGTTGTGGCCGATCTTGAGGACGGCGGGATCCTCGAGCAGCGGCTTCAGCTTGGCGATCGCCGCGGCGCGATCGATCTGCACCGGCTTCTCGGCGAACATGTCGGTGCCGCCATGGGCGATGGGAATGTAGCAGGCCTTGTTCGGCGCCAGCGCCATCGAGACGCCGACCAGCTCCGCGCGCGTGGCGTCGACCCCGGTGGTCTCGGTGTCGACCGCCACCCAGCCCTGGTGCCGCGCCTGGGCGATCCACCGGTCGAGCGCGACTTCGTCCACCACGGTCTCATAGCCGTCGTGATCGCAGGGCGGATCTTCCTCCAGGCCCGGCGTCTCGTGCGTCTCGACCGGCGCATCCGCCACCGCCGACAGCCGGTTGAGCAGCGTGCGGAAGCCGTGATGCTCGAGGAACGCGCGCAGCGGCGCGTCCGGGATGCCCTTGAGCTCGAACGCTTCCAGCGGCTCGGGCAGCGGCACGTCGCTCGCCAGCTGGACCAGCTTGTGCGAAAGCCGGGCCATCTCGGCATGCTCGATCAGATTGTCGCGCATCTTCGACGGCTTCATCGAAGGCGCCGCCTCCAGCACGTCCTCGACCGTGCCGAATTCCTGGATCAGCTTGGCGGCGGTCTTGGGGCCGACGCCCTTCACGCCGGGAACATTGTCGACGCTGTCGCCCATCAGCGCCAGCACTTCGCCCAGCTTCTCGGGGAGCACGCCGAACTTCTCTTCGGTATCCTTGGGCCCCAGCCGCCGGTTGTTCATCGTGTCGAGCATGTCGACGGACGGGTCCGTCATCAGCTGCATCAAATCCTTGTCGGAGCTGACGATGGTCACGCTCCAGCCCTGGGCCAGCGCCGCCTTGGTATAGCTGGCGATCAGGTCGTCGGCTTCCCAGCCCGCTTCCTCGATGCAGGGCAGCGAGAAGGCGCGCGTCGCGTCGCGAATCATCGGGAACTGGGGCACCAGGTCCTCGGGCGCGGGCGGGCGGTGCGCCTTGTACTGGTCGTACAGCTCGTTGCGGAAGGTGTGCTCGCTCTTGTCGAGCACCACCGCCATATGGGTCGGGCCGTCGGCCTTGTTCAGTTCGTCGACCAGCTTCCACAGCATGGTCGTATAGCCATAGACGGCGCCCACCGGCTCGCCATGCTTGTTGGTGAGCGGTGGCAGCCGATGATAGGCGCGGAAGATATAGCCGGAGCCGTCGACGAGATAGAGATGGGGCATCGCCGCGCCGGGATAGCCGAGCCCGTGCGCCGAACAAAGCCCGCTTTGCTCCAGTTTGCGCGGTGGCGGAGGATTTCGGGCCCGTCCCGCCGTCCCGGACGGATTTGGCCGGCGTCGCGGGGCATGGCCGGGCGGTAGCCGTCGCGCATCGGGCGACCGGGCATTCCGCCCCCTGCGCGCGAACTAGTTGCGATAGGTCACGATTGCCTGCGCCACCTGCTGCATCAGCATCTGGCGTTCGCGCACCGGGCGGTGCGTGTCGCCGATCATGATCGCCAGCGCATAGGATTTGCCGTCCGGTGCCGTGAGGATGCCGACATCGTTGAAGCCTGCGGTGCGCGCACCCAGGTCCTGGCCGGTGCCGGTCTTGTGGCCATAGGTCCATCCCGGCGGCACCGCGCCATGCACGCGGGCGCGGCCGGTCTTGGCGCCGTCCATGGTCTGGAGCAGCCAGGCGGTCGCGGTCGGCGACAGCAGCTCGCCGCGCTTCAGCCGGGCAAGCGCCACCGAGATGCCCGCGGCGGCGGCGCCGTCGGGCGGATCCTTCACATAGGATTCGAATGCCGCGAGGCGCACGGCGGGCGAGAGGCGCGAGCGGGCGATCGCGAAGCTGTTGCCCATCGAATATTCGGGCTTCCAGGCGAGGCCCGCGGTGCCGGCCTGGAGCAGTTTCTCGCCGGGGCCGAAGCGCACGCCGGTGATGCCCTTGCGCGCGAGGAAGGTGCGGACGGCGTCGGGCCCGCCGACCAGCCGCAGCAGCTTGTCGTTGCAGGTGTTGTCGCTCATCTGCATCGCGCGGCGGATGATCTCGCCGACGCTGGCGGTATAGCCGGCATCGCCCTTCACCAGCGCGGCGACCGGCTGGTGGAACAAAGTGAAATCGGCCCTGGTGATCGTGATCGGGTCCTCGAGGCGGATCCTGCCCTGGTCGACCTGGTCGAGCACCGTCATCGCCACCCAGAGCTTGGACACGCTCTGCTGCGGCATCGGCCGTTCGCCGTTGGAAGCGACGATCCAGCCATCGTCGATGCTGGTCACCGCGACGCCGACAAGGCCTTCGAAATTGTTGGTGATGCCGCGGATCGCCTGGTCGAGCGCGCGCGGCGCCGGGGCAGTGGGCTTCCATGCCGAAGCCTTCGCCTTGGCATCGCCCCATGGGAAGGCGAGGCTCACGCCATAAGCGGCGGGCAGATAGGTGGCGAGCGACGGATCGCCATGCACGGTACAGCCTACCAGCATCGCCGGGCCGAGGCCCGCGATCGTCACTGCACGCTGAAACGTCGAGAAGTCCTCGAACTTAAACACTTAACACGACCCCTTGCCCGTCTGCGACCATGCGGCGGATGTGTTTCGCGGGAAAGTCCGCGCCACGCCGGGTTGCGACGAATACCAGCCTTGTAGCGGTGAAGCGTGAACGCAGCGAAAACGCTCCGCGATTTTTCGGCGGAACCCGGGGAAAGACCGGAGCTCAGTTGCCGCTGGCGCGAAGCCATGCGTCGATCCCGGTCGCGGCGGGATCGGGGGTGCAGCCGCCGGCGCGGCGCAGGACGCAGCCTGGCGCGTCGGTGCGGCCGGGCGCGGCGCAGGCCTCGAGCCGATATTGCTTCGGCAGCTCCGCGGCATGGGCGCGCGGCGCCACCACCGTGTCGAAGGCCCCGGCATGGCGCATGGCTTCCTCAGGCGTTCCAAGCACATAGATCGGCGTATCGCGGCGATAGAGCGCATAGGCGCCCGCAACGGTGTCGCGCGGGCGATAGAGCGCCAGGCCGCAGGTTCCCGGCGGCCGGCCCGCGCGTTCGAGCGCGGCGGCGAGATCGGCCTCCAGCGACCAGTTGGGGCGGAAATGCCCGGCCGCCAGCGCCGCCGAAGCCATGCCCCACAGGGCGAGCGTCCCCGCGGTTGCCAGCGCCAGCCGACGGCGCGGCAGCCGGCGGAGCAGTTCGGCGCTGCCGATCGCGGCCAGGATCACCAGCAGCGCGGTGCTCGCCAGCACGAAGCGATATTCCTTGTGCCCGATCAGCGAATGGAAACCGAGATGCACCAGCGCCACCCAGAGCAGCGCCGGATAGCGCTTCGCCCCGATCCAGGCGAGCAGCAGGATCGGTGCCGTCGCCAGATACCAATACCAGGCGATCAGCGAGAAATAGCCGTAAAGGGGCATCTCGCCATAGGCGCGGGCGCGCCCTTCGATCAGGTTGATCCGCGCCGCCTCGATCATCCAGCGGAACGGCGAGGCGCCCATGGCGAGGTTGGCGGCGGCGTCGATCGCCAGCGCCGCGCAGCCGCCCGCGATCATCGGCAGCCAGGCGCCGCGCCAGTCCCGCCGCGCGGCGAGGATCGCCAGGGTGAGCAGGGCGGGGCCATATTGGATGCGCGCGACGAAGCAGAGCCCCATCAGCAGCCCGGCGGCCGCGAATTGCCGGGGACCCGGCCGCGCATGCGCGAGCAGCAGCCAGATCGCGCCCATCAGCAGTGCGAGACCGATCGGCTCGGAGAGCGCGCGCGGGGCGAAATAGACCAGTTCGAACCAGGTCGCCGCGACGAATCCCGCCACGATCCCGTGCAATCGCGAGAGCCGGAGCCCGAGCGACACCGCCGCGCCCACGATCACCAGCGACAGCGCCGCCAGCGCCAGCCGCACCAGCAGCAGGTGGAGCATGGTATCGGGCGAAAGCGCGTGCCCCAGTCCCATCGGCACGGCGAGCAGCTCGGGGATCAGCCAGCTGCGCAGGCCCGCGCGATAGTCCCAGGTCTGCACCCAGGGGCCGGCCACCAGGTGCCAGGCCGGCTCCAGATATTGCCAGATCTCGTCGAACCAGCCGACCATGAAGGGAATCGAGGCGGCGATGCGCAGCGCGGCCGCCAAGGCGATCGCGCCCCAGAAGATCCGTCCGCCGCTCAGGGCACCAGCACCGTGTCGACCGCCACCGGCAGCGTCTCGGGATAGTCGAGCGTGTAATGGAGCCCGCGGCTTTCCTTGCGGTGGAGCGCGGAGCGGACGATCAGGTCGGCGCTCTCGAGCAGGTTGCGCAGCTCGATCAGGTCGGGCGTCACGCGGAAATGGCCGTAATAGTCCGCCACTTCCTCGCGCAGCATCTTGATCCGGTGCGCCGCCCGCTCGAGCCGCTTGGTGGTGCGCACGATGCCGACATAGTTCCACATGAAACGGCGGATCTCGGTCCAGTTCTGCTTGATCACCACTTCCTCGTCGGAATCGGTGACCCGGCTCTCGTCCCAGGGGCGGATGGCGGGGGGCGGGGCAAGCTCGCCCCAATGCGCGGTGATGTGGCGGGCCACCGCCTCGCCGAACACGAAGCATTCGAGCAGCGAGTTGGACGCCAGGCGATTGGCGCCGTGCAGCCCGGACTGGCTGACTTCCCCGGCGGCGTAGAGATTGGGCAGGTCGGTGCGCCCGTCGCGATCGATCACCACGCCGCCGCAAGTATAGTGCTGGGCGGGGACCACGGGGATCGGCTCGCGCGTCATGTCGATGTCGAGGTCGAGCAGCCGGGCATGGATGGTCGGGAAGTGCTGCTTCACGAATTCCGCGCCCATATGGCTGATGTCGAGATGGACATAGTCGAGGCCGAGCCGCTTGATCTCATGGTCGATCGCGCGCGCCACGATGTCGCGCGGCGCCAGCTCGGCCCGGGGGTCGAGCTCGGGCATGAAGCGGCGGCCCGCCTCGTCGCCCGCATCCGGCGGCAGCAGCAGCCGGCCGCCTTCGCCGCGCACCGCCTCGGTGATCAGGAAGTTCTTGACCTCGAGATTGTAGAGGCAGGTGGGATGGAACTGCATCATTTCCATGTTCGAGATGCGGCAGCCCGCGCGCCACGCCATGGCGATGCCGTCGCCGGTCGCGCCGCGCGGCGCGGTGGAGAAGAGATAGGTGCGCCCCGCGCCGCCGGTCGCCAGCACGGTGGCGCGCGCGGTGAACAGCTCGACGCGGTTGGTCCGCCGGTTGAAGGCATAGACGCCCCAGACGTTGCCCGCGCCCGAATAGCGTTCCTCATGCCGGCTGGTGGCGAGGTCGATCACCACCATGTCGGGCACCAGGGTGATGTTGGGATTGGCCTGGGCCGCCTTGAGCAGCGCGGTCTGCACCGCCAGGCCGGTCGCGTCGTCGACATGGACGATGCGGCGATGGCTGTGCCCGCCCTCGCGGGTGAGGTGGAGCGTGCCGCCCTCGGTGTTGAAGGGCACGCCGATCTCCGCCAGCCGGGCGATCGCGGCGGGGGCGTTCTCCACCACCATCTCCACCGTCGCGCGGTCGTTGAGTCCGGCGCCGGCGATCATGGTGTCCTCGATATGGCTCTCGAACGTGTCGCCCGGCTCGAGCACCGCGGCGATGCCGCCCTGCGCCCAGGCAGTCGATCCTTCCGCGAAGCCGCCCTTGGCGAGCACGGTCACCTTGAAGCGCTGGGCGAGGTTGAGCGCGGCGGTGAGTCCCGCCGCGCCCGATCCGATGACGAGGATGTCGCTGCTATGGGGATCGTGCGCCATGTCTTCGCTGGATGTCTCTTCCGCTGGTTCCCGCCCGGACTAGGCGCTAGGCAGGGGTGCTGGCAACGGGAGAGAGATATGCGCCGCCAAAGCCTGGGTTTCGCGATCGCCGCGCTGGCGGCGCTCTGGGCCGCTCCCGCCGCCGCGGCCGGCTGCACGCTGGGCGCGCCCGGCGAGACGGTGCGCGTGGCGGTGGGCGCGACGGGGCGGTCCGCGATGCTGCATCTGCCCGAAGGCTTCGCGCGCACGCGCCCGGCGCCCCTCGTCCTGCTGCTCCACGGCAGCGGTGGTTCCGGGAAGGCGATATTGGAGAATTCGAAGCTCGCTGCGGCCGCCGATCGTCACGGCTTCATCGTCGTCGCGCCCGATGCCGGCATCCCGGTGCAGATGGGCTTTGTGTGGAACATACCGGGCGTCCCCACCGTCACCGGCAGGATCCCCACTGCGGAGGACGCCGACGACGTCGCCTTTCTGAAGGGCGTGATCGACTGGCTGGCGGCCAATCGCTGCGTCGACCGGACGCGCGTCTATGCCACCGGCCTTTCGGGCGGCGGGCGGATGAGCAGCTGGCTCGGCTGCGTCGCCGCCGATCGCTTCGCCGCGATCGCGCCGGTGGTCGGCCTGCGCGCCGGCAACCCGCTGGCGAGCGATCCGCGCCTGCCCGATCCCGCCACCTGCCGGCCGGACCGGCCGCTGCCGGTGATCGCCTTTGCCGGCGATGCGGACAGGACCAACCCGATCCAGGGCGGCGGCGCGGGCTATTGGCAATATACCATGGCGACGGCGCTCGCCCGCTGGGCCGATCTCGACTTGTGCCGGGCGGGGCCGGTGCAGCGCGACATCGACGCCAAGCTCTACGAGATCCGCTATTCGGACTGCCGCGCCGGCGCAGAGGTGACCGGCCGGATCACCCGCGGCGCCGGCCATGTCTGGGCGGCGGACAATGACGCGATATGGGCTTTCTTCGCCCGGCATCGCCGCCGCTGATGGGCGCAGCGAAGCGCGGCGCATACCGGGGATGGGACGGATCGCGGCCGAAATCTCAATCCTGTGGCATCACCGTCGGCAGCGGGACCTCGCGCGGGCCGCGTCGGTCGCGTAGCCGGTACTTGCTCTGATATTCGCGACGCTGGCGGCACACCTCGTACATCACGATGCCCGAGCTGGTACCCAGGTTCAGGCTCTCGATCATTCCGAACATCGGGATGCCGACGCACATCTCGCTGCGCTCGACGGCGCGGTCGCTGATACCGATCGCTTCGCTGCCGAACCAGACCGCGAGCTTGGTAAAGGCAGTGAAATCCCCCTCGTGGAGGTAGATGCTCCTCTTGCCCTTCACATGGGGCGAGGTCACGATCGAGATGAAGCCGTTCTTCTCGAGATGATCGAAACAGGCATCGGTCGAATCGAAGCGCTTCACGAAGGTCCATTTGACTGCCGAAACCGAGGTCTTGGAGATTCCCCTGTCTCCTCGCAGTTCCTGCCAGTCGTCTGGTAGCGATCCGCGACTGTCCACCACATAGACCTTCTCGACTCCCAGCGCGTTGGCGTTGCGGATCACGGTGCCGATGTTCTTGATGTCGGTCGGGTTCTCGATCACCGCGATCAGGTTCTTGCAGCGAAAGTCCTTGATCGCGTCGGCGCGCAGCCGCGCAGTGTTCTTCGGCTTGGCCCGATCCTCGGGTGTGGGTATTTCGTCGTCGGTATCGTGCATGTCAGCCGTTCGCCGCCCGGGTGAGGTTGAGGAACACGTCCTCCAGGTCCGCCTCGCGCGTCGAGACGTCGACGATGCCCAGGCCGGCGCCCTGCACCGCGCCCAGCACCTCGCCGGCATTGGCCTGGTCCTTGCGATAGGTGATGACCAGCGTGCGCGCGCCCTTCATCTCCACCTTCTGGAAGCAGGGATTGGCCGGCGGCGTCGCCACGTCGCGGTCGACGGTCACCTCGACCACCTTCTCCTGCGCCATCCCCACCAGTTCGCGCGTCGGCTTGTTGGCGATCAGCCTGCCATGGTTGATGATCGCGATCCGGTCGCACAATTGCTCGGCTTCCTCGAGATAATGGGTGGTCAGCACCACCGTCACTCCGCGCTGGTTGAGCTGGCGGACATAGGCCCAGAGCTGCTGGCGCAGCTCGACGTCCACGCCCGCGGTCGGCTCGTCGAGCACCAGCACCGGCGGCGAATGCACCATCGCCTTGGCCACCATCAGCCGGCGCTTCATGCCGCCCGACAGCGTGCGCGAATAGGCATCGGCCTTGTCCTCCAGATGGACCGCGCGCAGCAGCCCCATCGCATCGAACCGGTCCCTGGCCACGCCGTAGAGCCCGGCCTGGATCTCCAGCGTCTCCTTGGGCGTGAAGAAGGGATCGAAGATGATCTCCTGGTTGACGATGCCGATGCTGGCCTTGGCGTTGCGCGGATGCGCGTCGATGTCGAAACCCCAGATCGAGACCTTGCCGCCGGTCTTGTTGACCAGCCCCGCCAGGATGTTGATCAGCGTCGACTTGCCCGCGCCGTTCGGGCCGAGCAGCCCGAAGATCTGCCCGCGCGGCACGTCGAACGTCACCCCGTCGAGCGCGCGCTTGCCGCCCTGATAGGTCTTGGAGAGGTCCTGGATCGCGATGGCAGCCTGAGTCATGCGCTCGCGCATATCGCGTTGCGGCGGCCGGGCAAAGGCCCGGCGGCGTCAGGCGGCGTCGCGCAGCCCGACGGCCGGGGGAATGGGCAGCCGGATCGTCGCCCGATAGCCCTGGTCGATCGGCCCCCCTTCGAGCGAGGCGGCATCGGCATAGACCATCTCGAGCCGCGTGCGCGTGTTGGCCAGGCCGATGCCATGGCCGTCGCGCCGGTCCTGGGGGGCGTTCTCTCCCTCCCAGCGATTCTCCACCGTCAGCACGAGCATGTCGTCCTCGCGGCGGGCGCGTATCGCGATTTCGCTCTTGCCCGACACCGTCTCGACCCCGTGCTTGATCGCATTCTCCACCAGGGGCTGGAGCAGGAAGCTCGGCACCGGCGCGGCACCGAGCCCGGCGGCAACGTCCATGATGATTTCCAGCCGCTCGCCGAAGCGGGCGCCTTCGATCTCGAGATAGCGCTCCACCGTTTCCAGCTCCTCGGCAAGCGGCAGGCTCTGGGTCTCGATGTCCATCGACGCCTGGAGGAAGTTGGCGAGCCCCTCGGTCATCTGGTTCGCCTCGCTGGTGCGCCCGGTCACGATCAGGCTGGAGACGACGTTGAGCGAATTGCACAGGAAATGGGGGTTGAGCTGGAGCCGCAGCATCGTGAGCTCGGTCTCCAGCTGCACCACCCTGGCCTCGGCCAGTTCGCGCTCGCGCAGCCGGATCTCGCGAATGGTTCCGGTGATGACGAACAGCGACAGGTTGCAGGCGTCGATCATCATGTAGATCATGTTGACGACGAGCAGCGCCTGGCTGGAATGATCGGGAATGCGCGTCGGCAGGAATTCGTGAATCGCGAACTGCCCGCCATAATCCGCCGCGGTCTGTAGCGTGGCGGTAAGGAACAGCCCCGCCACTCCCAGCGGAATCACGAGCACCAGCCGCTTGCCGACCGCCCATCGCAGCATCGCATACGGCAGCACGGTCAGCAGGATCGAGCTGGCCGTTCCCCAGATCAGGGCCATCAGCTCGCCCAGGCCCGCCACCTGACCCGTGAGAAACTGGCCCGGCATGATCACCGAACATACCGCCCCCCACATCACGGCCGTGAGCTGGGCCGCCTGTTTCGGGGTGGGCGGCACGATGTCGAACCGGTTGGTCATGGCGTGGCAGGATACTGACACACGGCGCCGATAGGCAAGCTGCACGGAATCTCGCGCACGCGTTGCGAGACGCGACCGCGCTTGCTATCGGCAGATTCATGACCGCGCCCCTGCCCGAGACCATCCGCACCGCTTCCGCCCGCGTCGCCTGTGACGGCACCGGCCCCGGCTTGCCCGCTGCCCTGGGCCATCCGCGCGTGTTCCTGCAGATCGACGAGCATGGCTATGTCGATTGCGGTTATTGCGATCGCCGCTTCGTGCTGATCGGCGGCCCGGCCGACGGCGCCGACCAGAGCCGGCTGCCCGATCATCCGGCCGGCGCGAGCATCTAGCCTCCCGCCAGCTTCAGCGGCAGCCGCACCGCCGCCCGGAATCCGCCCGCGACGGCACCGGTTTCCAGTGACGCCTCGCCGGCGAACAGCATCTCCAGCCGCGCCCGCGTATTGGCCAGGCCGATGCCCCGGCCGGGCCGAGACGGCGCCGTGGCCGGTGCCGCCGATCGGTTCTCCACCGTCAGCACCAGCTGTGTGCCCGCCCGGGCCGCCGCGATGCGAAGGCTGGCCGCGCCGGGGCTCGCCTCGACGCCGTGCTTGATCGCATTCTCCACCAGGGGCTGGAGCAGGAAGCCCGGAACCAGCGCGGTGCCCAGCGCACCCGGGGCATCGGTCGCCACCGTCAGCCGTTCGCCGAAGCGCGCCCGTTCCAGATCGAGATAGCATTCGATCAGCTCCAGTTCGCGCGCCAGCGGCACTTCGGAGCCGTCCAGGTCCATCGCCGCGTGGAGGAACTCGGCCAGGCCTTCCGCCAGCCGGCTGGCCTCGTCCGCCCGGCCGAGCGCGATCAGCCCCGAAAAGGCGTTGAGCGAATTGTACAGGAAGTGCGGGTTGAGCTGGAGCCGCAACAGCGTGAGTTCGGCGCGGAGCCGCGCGATCTCGGCGCGGGCAAGTTCGCGCTCGCGGCTGCGGATTCGCTGGAGCACGCCGGTCACCACGAAGACGGCGCCGGCACAGGCATAGATCAGGAAATAGATGATCCGGACGATCAGCGTCTCTTCGGGCGAATGCGTGGAAAGGCGGGTGGGGAGCAGGCGGTGGACGAACGCCTGGATGCCGAAATCGCTCGCGGTCTGGATCACCGCCGCGCCCGCCAGCGCGGTCAGGCCGATCGCCGCACCCAGCCAGAGCGGCTTCCCGTTGCTGGCGGAGAGGCCGAGATAGACGGTCACGGTCAGCGCCGCGCCGGAGAGCATCACGCCGGTCTGCGCCACCCATTCGGCGCCGCGGAGCTGGTCGGCGGCGGCCAGGCTCGGCAGCAATATCGCCGCGATGCCGATCCACAGGATCGCGCCGAGCCGGATAGCCTGGCGTGGCGGGGGAATCTGGAAGTCGAGCCTGGGCATGCGCATCCGGAGCTGGGAATCGTGGCAGATACCGTCGCAAAGCCATATGGCGTCCGTCGGCGGCGCGCCTATATCTGGGGCATGTACAGCGATCCACGCAACTTCCTCTATCGCGACGGCTTCGATCCCGAGGCCGCGGCGAAGCTCACTGCCGAGGCGCTTCGCAGCGCGGAGGATGGCGAGCTCTATCTCCAGTATCGCAAGACCGAGGCGTTCGGCTTCGACGACGGCCGGCTGAAGACCGCTTCGTTCGACACGCAATCGGGCTTCGGCCTGCGCGCCGTATCGGGCGAGACGACGGCGTTCGCCCATGCCAACGAGATTTCGCCCGCGGCGATTCGCCGCGCGGCCGAGACGATGGCGCTGATCGATCCGGCGAAACGCGGCAAGGCGCCGCCGCCCCAGGGGAACAACCGCCACCTCTATACCCATGCCGATCCGCTCGACCTGGTACCCTTCGCCGACAAGGTGAACCTGTGCCAGTCGATCGACGCCGCCGCGCGCGCCCGCGATCCGCGCGTGGCGCAGGTCTCGGTCGGGCTCACCGGCTCGTGGAGCGTGGTCGAGATCGTCCGGCCGGACGGCTTCGTCGCCACTGATGTCCGCCCGCTGGTCCGCCTCAACGTGTCGATCGTGGTCGAGCAGAACGGCCGCCGCGAGACCGGCAGCTTCGGCCTGGGCGGCCGGACCCTCTACGACAATCTCTTCCGGCCGGAGACGTGGAACCGCGCGATCGACGAGGCGCTGGCCCAGGCACTCGTCAATCTCGATGCAGTGGATGCCCCTGCGGGCGACATGACCGTGCTGTGCGGTCCGGGCTGGCCCGGCGTGCTGCTCCACGAAGCGGTGGGCCATGGGCTCGAGGGCGATTTCAACCGCAAGGGCACTTCGGCCTTTTCGGGCCGGATCGGCGAGCGGGTCGCGGCGCCGGGCGTTACCGTGGTCGATGACGGTTCGATCACGGACCGCCGCGGATCGCTGTCGATCGACGATGAAGGCACGCCCACGCGCGAGACCGTCCTGATCGAGGACGGCATCCTCAAGGGCTATATGCAGGACCGGCTCAATGCCCGGCTGATGGGCGTCGATCCCACCGGCAATGGTCGCCGCGAATCCTTCCAGCATGCGCCGATGCCGCGCATGACCAATACCTTCATGAAGGGTGGCCAGGACGATCCCGCCGAGCTCCTGAGCCGCGTGAAGAAGGGCATCTACGCCAAGTCCTTCGGCGGCGGGCAGGTCGACATCGTCTCGGGCAAGTTCGTCTTCTCCTGCACCGAGGCGTACAAGATCGAGGACGGCAAGCTGGGTGCCCCGATCAAGGGCGCGACGCTGATCGGCGACGGCCCGTCGGTGCTCACCCGCGTCACCGGCATCGGCAACGACTTCGCGCTCGACGAAGGCGTCGGCATGTGCGGCAAGGGCGGGCAGAGCGTGCCGGCCGGCGTCGGCCAGCCGACCCTGCTGGTCGAGGGGTTGACGGTGGGCGGCACCGCGGCGTGAGCCGGGTCGGGCGCCGTCTCCGCGCGGCGCTCGGCACCTGGCCGGACGCGCACGGCTGGCGGCGGGTCGGGTTCGAACTCCTCTGGGGCTTGCCCCTTGTCGCGCTGCTCGCCTTCGCGGCCGGGCTCGCGCGGTTCGATCCGATGGCGTTCGGCCCGCAATGGCTGGCATTGTTCTTCGGCCTGATGCTGGTGCCGGCGCTAGGCGAGGAACTGGCGTTCCGCGCGCTGCTCGTCCCGCCGCCCGGTCGCCCCTTCGCGCCGTGGCAATGGGCAATCGCGGTCGGCGCGTTCATCCTCTGGCATCCGCTTCAGGCGCTCATTTTCGGCCCGCCCTGGTCGGCGATCTTCCTGGCGCCCGGTTTCCTGGCCATCGTGGCGGTGCTCGGTAGCTTGCTGGTCCGTCTCTATCGAGCGACCGGGAGCATCTGGCCGTGCGTCCTGGTCCATTGGTCGGTGGTGGCCGGGTGGAAGCTGTTGTTCGCCGGCCCGATCGGATAGGATCGGGGGCATGACCCAGGCGTTGCCCCGACTCGACTGGTCCGGCTGGCGCGAGACCGCGCAGCATCTGCACCTGATCACCCAGATGATCGGCAAGATCCGTCTCGCGCGGACGCCCTGGCTCAACCATGGCTGGCACGTCGCGCTCTATCCGACGGCGCGGGGCCTCACCACCGGCCCGATCCCCTGTCCGGAGGCGACGCTCCAGCTCGATCTCGATCTGCAGGCCGGCGAGCTGCTGCTCGCCACCGATGGCGGGAGCGAGGCCGGCCTGCCGCTCGGCCCGGGCAGCATCGCCGATTTCCACGCGGCGCTGGCCGGCGCGCTTGCCGCGCTCGGCACGCCGGTGACGTTCAACGGGGTGCCGAGCGAGATACCGGAAGCCGTCCCGTTCGCGCAGGACGGGGCGCACCGGCCCTGGGACGGCGAGGCGGTGCGCGATTTCCACCGCGCGCTGCTGTGGATCGATCGCGGCTTCCAGCAATTCCGCACCGGCTTTCTCGGCAAGGCGAGCCCGGTGCATTTCTTCTGGGGCAGCTTCGATCTTGCGGTGACTCGCTTCTCCGGGCGGACGGCGCCGTTGCATCCCGGGGGCATTCCGGGGCTTCCCGATGCCGTGACTTGCGAAGCCTATAGCCATGAGGAAGCGAGCGCCGGCTTCTGGCCCGGCAGCGATGCGTTCCCGAAGCCGGCCTTCTACGCCTATGGCTATCCCGCGCCCGCCGGCTATGGGGAGGCGAAGCTCCCGGCACCCGCTTATTACGACACCGGTCTCGGCGAATGGCTGCTCGACTATGACGCGGTGCGCGCGGCGGACGATCCCAGGGCGCTGCTGCTGGACTTCCTCCAGGCGAGCTATGATGCCGTCGCCGATCTCGGCCATTGGGACCGCGCCCATCTCGAATGCGTGCCGGGCGTCCCCCGCCGCCCGCGCGCGGTCCAGCGATGAGGATTCAGAAGCCCGAGATCAGCATGTCGAGGGCGCTGGCCACGGAAAACTCCTGATCGGCGACCGATGCGATGCAATGGCCGAGCGCGCCGACGGGAATCGCGGAAGCGAAATGGGTGAGCATCAGCATTTCGCTTCCCGCAACGTCGAGCAACGGCGTCAGCCCGCGATCGACTTGGACGGCGTCGTCGGGGCGGACCAGCGGCGCGACGAAACGTGTGTTGAGATGGCGCAGCAGGTCGCTCTGACAGTCGAGCAGCATCGATCCATCGATCGAACGATAGACGTCGAATTTCGCCATCAGAACATGCGGTATTTGGCAAGGGGCAGGCCATGCTCCGCAACCCAGGCGTTGTTGGCGTCGATGGCTTCCTTGCTTTCTTCCTGCCATCGCCGGATCCGTTCCTTCTTGCTGGCATCCCGCAATGCCGCCTCGCAAATCTGCGACAGGTTCAGCCCAGCCTCTCGCGCCGCCGCGACCACGCCGGTATCGAGCGAGAGATTCACTGCTTTGCGCTTGCCCGAAGAAAGGGAATCCGGTTTCATGCGCAGAAATTATGCGCATGGTTCTTGCGCGTCAACATGGAGGGAATCATGGCCCTGGTCGAACTCGGCCGCTACGACAGGCAGGAGGCTTTCATCGTCCAGGGGCGGCTGGAGGACGAGGAGATCCCCAGCTTCGTGTTCGACGCCGGGACCAGCATCGCCGATGGCTCGTACCTGCTGATCCCGGTGCGCGTGATGGTGGACGACGAGGACCTGGCGCGGGCGCGCGCGATCCTCGACGCCGTTTAGTTCAGGTCACGATCTTGACGGGGACCGTCGCGATCGCCTTCTTGCCGCAGAGGATCACGACCTCCTTGTATTTCGGCAGCGCGTTCTTGATCTCGGCCTTCACTTCCGCCGTCGTCACGACCTGCGGAGCCGGTCCGGTCGGCGCAAATGCGACGAAGTCGAAATACTGGGTCGGCGGCAGGTTCTTGGTGGTCGCGCCCCGGTTGAGCATCAGTTTCCAGCCGCCCGTCGAAGTGGTTGCCTGTCCGGCCACATGAAGCGTCGGAGTCTTGTGCGGTCCGGGCATCTTGTCGAGCCACGCTTTCCAGCCGGTCGTCTTGACCTTCTCGCAAGCATTGACCGGTGCGGTCGCGACCTTCGTCGATGTGCCCGAGACGTTCGCCGCGGCGGCATTCGATGCCGCTTGGCCGGTGGCGAGTGTCGCAATGACGGCCAGGCAAGGCCAGGCTATACGCTGCATGTTCCATTCTCCCCATGAGTCGTGGTCGGGCAATGCTGCGCTAGTTCGACTAGAAGTCAAACGGGTTCGCCGCCGAAATGGACATGCAGTGCAAGTCGCTGGATTGAAGCTTGATAACAAAGCTATTTGGCATCGTCGCCGAAATGCCCGCGAAGTATTTGTTCAGGCAAGGAGCAGTGCGGTTGCTTTCTTCGCGATGGCGATCAGTTCGGCGCGCGGGGTGCCGGCGCGGGCGCGGGTGCTCAGCGAATGGATCACCGAGGAAGCGATCTGCGCGTCGCCGCGCGGATCGGCGGTGCCAGCCTGTTCCATCAGCTTCTCGATCCACCCGTCCTGCAATTGCATGAAGTCGGCCAGCGCCGCGCGGATATCGGCATCGGCCACTGCCTCGGCCGCCGCGGTGTTCACCGCGATGCAGCCCGAAGGGCCGTACTCGCCGGTCAGAAAGCCCTCGATCGCGCCGAGGAACAGCGCCTTGAGCATCTTCTCCGGCGGATAGTGAACATCGTGGAGCGCGGCGAAGGTCGAATCGATGATGGCGTGCGTGCGCGCGAGGCCGGCAAGGTACAGCGCCTTCTTGTCTCCGAACGTCGCATAGAGGCTCGGCCGGTTCACGCCCGTCGCCGCGGCCAGCTCGTCGAGCGAGGTATTGGCATAGCCGAGCGTGCGGAAGCGCTGGAGCGCGGCGCGCAACGCCGCCTCCCGGTCGAACTTGCGCGGCCGTCCCCGCCCGCGCGGCGCTATTTTTGTATCGTTTCGCATTAAATTCCTTGACGCCCCGATTTTTGTGCGGGATCGTACAAAAATCAAGGGAGACTCGTCATGAAGCTCTATTTCACGCCTTTCGCCTGCTCGCTCGCCGCGCGCATCGCGCTCGAGGAAGCCGGGCTCGATGCCGAATATGTTCAGGTGCCCCGGGATCTGCGCCTGCCCGACGGACGCGATTTCACCGAGATATCGCCAATGGGCTATGTCCCCGCGATCGAGACCGGCACCGGCTTCGTCCTCACCGAGGGGCCGGCGGTCCTCACCTATATCGCCGAGCTGGCGCCGGAGGGTTCGCTCAGCTTCACCGGCTTTTCCGACGCGCATTACCGGATGCTCGCCTGGCTGAACTTCGTCAGCACCGAACTGCACAAGGCGGTGTTCATGCCGATCCTCGGCAAGGGTTATGGCGCGGCCGAGCAGGATGCCGCCCGGGCCCGCCATGCCCGGCCCTTCGCCGTGCTGTCGAAGCATCTCGAGGGCCGGGAGTATCTCGACGATCGCTTCACCGTCGCCGACGCCTATCTGCTCGCGGTGCTCAACTGGTGCGAATATTCGAAGGTGCCGATCGCCGAATGGCCGGTCCTGGCCGCCTATCGCGAACGCATCCGCGCCCGTCCGGCGGTGGCACGCGCGATGGCTGCCGAATGGCCCCTGCTCGAGGCCGCCTGACTCCTCTCCCGGGCTCCGGGCGTGGCCGCATCGCGGTCGTTCCCGCCACACCTGCCCCTTCCGCACGCGCGGAAGGGGCATTTTTGTTGGAATCGCGCGAATCGCTGGGTTAGGCCTGTGTCATGCCCGCAACGATCAACTGCGACGTGGCGATTGTCGGCGGGGGTCTTGCCGGCGGGCTGATCGCGCTCGCGCTGCGCCGCAAGCGCCCGGATTGCGATGTGCGCATCGTCGAGGGCGGGGGGCGGATCGGCGGCAATCATCTCTGGTCCTTCTTCGCTACCGATGTCGCGCCGGCCGACCGCTGGCTCACCGCGCCGCTGATCGGCCATGGCTGGACGAGCTACGACGTCGCCTTTCCGGCGATCTCGCGGACCCTGCGCACCGGCTATTATTCGATCGAATCGCGCCGGCTCGACCAGGTCGTCCGCGCCGAGCTGCCCGCGCATGCGGTGATGACCCGGCGCAAGGTGCTTGCCGCCAGCCCCACCGCGGTCGTCCTTTCCGACGGCGACCGGATCGAGGCGAAAGGCGTGATCGATTGCCGCGGCCCCGCCGATCTCGCGGCGCTGCACTGCGGGTGGCAGAAATTCCACGGCCGCGAGCTGGCGCTGGCCGAGGCGCACGGCCTGGCGCGGCCGAAGCTGATGGACGCCACGGTCGAGCAGCTCGACGGCTATCGCTTCGTCTATGCGCTGCCGTTCAGCCCCACCTGCGCGTTCGTCGAGGACACCTATTACAGCGATACGCCGGATTTCGACGCCGCGCTGCTCGGCGCGCGGATCGCCGCCTATGCCGATGCGCAGGGCTGGCAGGTCGACCATGTCGTGCGCGAGGAGAGCGGGGCGCTGCCCGTGGTGATGGGGGGCGACTTCGAAGCCTATTGGCAGGCGGGCGGCAACAAGGTCGCCAAGGCGGGCGGGCGGGCGGGCCTGTTCCATCCGCTCACCAGCTATGCGCTGCCGGATGCGGTGCGTACCGCCACGCTCGTCGCCGCGGCGAGCGATCTGGGCGGTGCGGCGCTGCATCGGCTGCTGCACGATTTCGCCCGATCGACATGGCGCCGCCGCCATTTCTACCGCATGCTCGCCGCCATGTTGTTCAAGGCCGCCGAACCTGCGGAGCGCTACCGCATCCTCCAGCGCTTCTACCGGCTCGATCCACAGCTGATCGGGCGTTTCTATGCGGGGCATTCCACCCTGTTCGATCGCCTGCGCCTGGTCTCCGGCAAGCCGCCGGTGCCGGTCGGCCGCGCGGTCTCGGCGATCCGGGAGTCGTTCCGGTGAAGCGGGCCGTGGTGGTCGGCGCGGGGATCGGCGGGCTGGCGCTTGCGATCCGGTTGCAGTCGGCGGGCGTCGAGACGGTGGTGCTGGAGGCGCGCGACAAGCCGGGCGGGCGCGCCTATTTCTGGGAAAGGGACGGCTTCACCTTCGACGCCGGACCCACCGTGATCACCGCTCCCGAGGCGCTGCGCGAGCTCTGGCAGCTTTCCGGGCACGACATGGCCGCCGATGTGAAGTTGAAGCCGGTCACGCCCTTCTATCGCCTGTCCTGGCCCGATGGCACGCGCTTCGACTATTCGAACGACGATCACCAGCTCGCCGCCGAGATCGCGCGGCTGGAGCCGCAGGACGTCGCCGGCTATGGCCGCTTCCTCGAATATGCCGCCGGCGTGTACGAGGAAGGCTATGTGAGGCTCGGCCATGTCGCGTTCCAGGACGTCATGTCGATGGTCCGCGCCGCGCCTGCGCTCGCCAAGTACGGCGCATGGCGTTCCGTCTATGCCAAGGTGGCGAGCTTCATCCGCAACGAGAAGCTGCGCCAGGCCTTTTCCTTCCACACGCTGCTGGTCGGCGGAAATCCGATGACGGCGAGCGCGATCTATGCGCTGATCCACCAGCTCGAGCGCCAGAGCGGGGTCTGGTGGGCGGAGGGAGGCACCAACCGGCTCGTCGCCGGGATGGTCCGCCATTTCCAGCGGCTGGGCGGCACGCTGCGGCTTGGCGATCCGGTGACCGGCATCGACACCCTGGGCGATCTCGTGACCGGGGTGCGCACGGCGAGCGGCCGCGAGCTGCAGGTCGATGCGCTCGCCTGCAATGCGGACGTGGTCCACAGCTATCGCGACCTGCTGAAGGGCTCGCGCTCCAGCCAGCGCGCGGCGCAGGCACTGGTGCGCAAGCGCTTCTCGCCGTCGCTGTTCCTCGTGCATTTCGGCGTGCGCGGGACCTTTCCCGATATCGCGCACCATTCGGTGCTGTTCGGCCCCCGCTATCAGGGCCTGCTCGCCGACATCTTCGATCACGGCGTGCTGAGCGAGGATTTCTCGCTCTATCTCCATCACCCGAGCGCGAGCGATCCCATGATGGCACCCGCCGGCCATGCGACCTTCTATGCGCTGGTCCCGGTGCCGCATCTCGGCAAGTTCCCGGCGGACTGGAGCGAAATCGCTCCGATCCTGGAGGAACGCATCCTCGCCGAGATCCAGCGGCGACTGATCCCGGATCTCAAGGATCGGATCGTGACGAAGTTCAGCTATGCGCCGCCGGACTTCCGCGACGATCTCGGCGCGCATCTGGGTTCGGCCTTCAGCCTCGAGCCGATCCTCACCCAGAGCGCCTGGTTCCGCACCCACAATCGCGACGATGCGATCCACAACCTGTTCTTCGTCGGCGCCGGCACGCATCCCGGCGCCGGCATTCCCGGCGTGGTCGGCAGCGCGAAGGCGACCGCGGCGTTGATGCTGGGGGACGGCAAGTGAGCGGCTTGCCCCGGCGCGCATTCTGGCCGAAGGCGGGTCGGATCATGGCTATCGGGAAGATCAAATGAAGCGCGTCGCAGTGTATTGCGGTTCGGCCACGCCGGCCGACCCCGTCTATATCGAGGCCGCGCGCCATGTCGGCCGCACGCTGGCACAGCGCGATATCGGCATCGTCTATGGCGGCGGCCGGCTCGGCCTGATGGGCGCGGTCGCCGATGCGGCGCTGGAGGCCGGCGGCGAAGTGATCGGCGTGATCCCCGAGCTGCTGGTCAATGCCGAAGTCGCGCATCGCGGCTGCACCGAGCTCCACGTCGTCGCCACCATGCACGAGCGCAAGGCGCGCTTCACCGACATCGCCGACGGTTTCATCAACTTGCCGGGCGGCACGGGCACGATGGACGAGCTGTGGGAAGCGCTCAGCTGGGCCCAGCTCGGCTATCACACCGATCCCGTGGGCCTGCTCAACATCGCCGGCTATTATGACAAGCTTGTCGAGTTCTGGCAGCATATGGGCAGCGTCGGCTTCGTCCGCCCGCAGCACCAGAACATGCTGATCGTCGACAGCACGCTCGAGGGGCTGCTCGACAAGATGGTCGGGGCCAAGCCCGTCGAGACGATCGTCCAGATGCGGCGCGGCGATCTGTGAGATCCCCGCTTCCTGCGCGTGCCGCGATCATCGCGACCGCGCAGGAAGCGATTGCGCGGGGCTCGAGGAGCTTCGCCGCCGCCAGCCGGCTGTTCGAGCGCGAGACGCGCGAGCGGGCCTGGCTGCTCTATGCCTGGTGCCGCGCCTGCGACGACCTTGCCGACGGGCAGGATCATGGCGGCGAGGCGCGAGCGGCGGATGCCCGGGCCGGCCTGGCGCGCATCCGGCTGCTGACCGACGCGGCGCTCGCGGGGGAGCGGGTGGGCGATCCCGCCTTCGATGCGCTGCGCATCGTCGCTGCCGAGGCGAACCTGCCGCACCGATTTGTCCGGGATGTGGTCGAGGGCTTCGCGCTCGATGCGGCGGGGTGGATGCCGCGGCACGAGGACGACCTGTATCGTTATGCCTATCACGTCGCCGGCGCTGTCGGCTGCCTGATGGCGGTGCTCATGGGCGTCTCGCCGGAGGATGAAGCGACGCTCGACCGCGCCTGCGACCTCGGCATCGCCTTCCAGCTCGCCAATATCGCGCGCGATGTCGAGGCGGACGACCGGATGGGGCGCTGCTATCTGCCCCGGGACTGGCTGACCGAAATGGACATCCCGCCCGGGCAGCACCTGCAGCCGCGCTTTCGCCCGCGCCTCGCCATTCTCGCCGGCCGGCTCACGCGGAGCGCGGCGGATCATGCCGAGAGCGCCCGGGGCGGCACGCCGGCGCTCGGCTTTCGCTCGGCCTGGGCGGTGCTCGCTGCCGCCGGCATCTATGGCGATATCGCGAAGAAGGTCGCCGAGCGCGGCGAGCATGCATGGGATCGCCGCGCCGCCACCTCCGGCTTCGAGAAGATCGGCTGGATCGCCCGGGCCTGGTGGCAGGCGCTGCGCCGGCGGAATTTCCATCCTGCGGCCCCGCGCGATCCAGCGCTCTGGACGCGCCCCCGCCAGCCCGGGCCGGGGCCCGCCGGCGACTCCCCGCGGGCCGGTCCATCACGCTTCCCTGTCCGGGGCCCGTAGCCAACCGTTGCATCCCGGCGCCGAGCGTCCCAGATTTGGCGGCGATGGCTTCCAATCCCGATGCACCCGCCGGCGAGCGCCCGATGCTCGCGACGCTGCGGCGTTTCCTCCCCTATCTGTGGCCCAAGGATGCGCCGGGGTTGCGCGTGCGCATCGTCGTCGCGCTCGGCCTGGTGGTCCTGTCCAAGCTGGTCCAGGTCTATGGCGCGCCCTTCGCGCTGCAGGGCGCGATCGATCGGATGGCGGGCGGGTCGCGCGATGCGGTGTGGCTCGTCGTGGCGCTGGTCGCCGGCTATGCCGCTGCGCGCTTCGGCACCGTCCTCTTCGACAATCTGCGCAACGCCGTGTTCGAGAAGGTAGGGCAGGACGCCACCCGCCGCCTGGCGGCCGATGTGTTCCGCCACCTCCACCAGCTTTCGCTGCGCTTCCATCTCGAGCGCCGCACCGGCGCGATCACCAAGGTGGTCGAACGCGGCACCAAGAGCATCGATACGATGCTCTATTTCCTGCTGTTCAACATTGCCCCGACGATTCTCGAGCTCGCGCTCGTCCTGGGCATCTTCTGGACGCGCTACGGGGCGTGGCTGGTTGCCGGCACCCTGGCGATGGTGGTGCTCTACATCGCCTTCACGCGCTGGGTAACCGACTGGCGCTCCAAGCTGCGCGAGAAGATGAACGACCTCGATACCGGTGCCGTCGCGCACGCGGTCGATTCGCTGCTCAATTTCGAGACGGTGAAATATTTCAACGCCGAGGCACGCGAGGCGCGGCGCTACGAGAATGCCGTCACTGCCTATGCCCGCGCGGCGACCACCAGCGAGAACAGCCTTGCCTGGCTCAACATCGGCCAGGCGCTGATCACCAACTTCATGCTCGGCGCGGGCATGGCGCTGGTGGTGTTCGGCTGGAGCAGCGGCAAGTTCACCGCGGGCGACGTCGTGCTGGTCTCGACGCTGCTGTCGCAGCTGTTCCGCCCGCTCGACATGCTCGGCTGGGTCTATCGCACCATCCGCCAGGGGGTGATCGACATGGGGAGCATGTTCGACCTGCTCGACGCGCATGCCGAGGTTCGCGATGCGCCGAACGCCGCGACGCTCGTCGTCACTCGCGGCCATGTCCGTTTCGAGGACGTGCATTTCGGCTATGACCCTGACCGCGAGATATTGAAGGGCATCGATCTCGACATTCCGGCCGGCGCCACCGTCGCGGTGGTCGGCCCCTCGGGTGCGGGCAAGTCGACGCTGGCGCGGCTGATGTACCGCTTCTACGACGTCACCGGCGGCCGCATCACCATCGACGATTGGGACATACGCGACGTGACCCAGGCGTCGCTGCGCGGCAGCATCGGCATCGTCCCGCAGGACACGGTGCTGTTCAACGACACGATCGGCTACAACATCGCCTATGGCCGAGAAGGCGCGAGCGACGACGAGATCGCAGCGGCGGCGCGGGGGGCGGCGATCGCCGGCTTCATCCAGTCGCTGCCCGCGGGTTTCGATACCCGGGTCGGCGAGCGCGGGCTCAAGCTTTCGGGCGGCGAGAAGCAGCGCGTCGCCATCGCGCGGACGCTGGTCAAGGATCCGCCGATCCTGATCCTCGACGAAGCCACGAGCGCGCTCGACAGCCGGACCGAGGCGGACATCCAGGCGACGCTGGAGGCGATCGAGCATGGCCGCACGACCATCGTCATTGCCCATCGGCTCTCGACGGTGGTGCATGCCGACCGGATCATCGTGCTGGAGGCCGGCCGCGTCGCCGAGCAGGGCACGCACGCCCGGCTCTTGCGCAAGAACGGTCTCTATGCCGAGATGTGGGCGCGGCAGGCGCAGGAGCGCGCGGCCGAGGGCGGAGAGGAAGTCCCCGCCGAATAGGAGGGATGATGCTCTGGTTCCTGGTGGCGCTGGCAGTGGTGGTCGGCGCGCTCGTCCTCTGGTCGGCCTATGTCTCGCGCGGCGTCGAGCGCTGGGTGCCGATGGACGGCAGGCACGTCGAGGTGCCGGGCGCGCGGATCCATTATGTCGAGACGGGCCCTGCCGATGCACCCGCCATCGTGATGATCCACGGCATCATGAGCCAGCTGCGCGTCTTCACCTATGCGCTGGCCGGCCGGCTGGCCGCGGACCGCCGCGTGATCGTGATGGACCGCCCCGGCTGGGGCTATTCCACGCTCACCGGGTCGCGGCTCGACATTCCGGGCCAGGCCGATGCCGTCGCTGCCGCGATCCGGGCGCTGGAGCTGGAGAAGCCCCTCCTCGTGGGCCATTCGATGGGCGGCGCGGTGAGCCTGGCGCTGGCGCTGCGGCACCCCGATGCGGTGCGCGGCCTCGGGTTGATCGCGCCCTATACGCAGCCGATCGATGTGCCGCCGGCGCCACTCGCCGGGCTGCAGGTGCCGGCCTTGCTTCGCCCGCTGATCGCCTGGACGATCGCGGTGCCGCTCTCGATGCGCACCGGCAAGGCGAAGACGGCCGCGGTCTTCGCGCCCGATCCGGTCCCCGGGGATTTCGCGATTCGGGCCGGCGGCGCGCTCGCCATCCGGCCGCGCAGCTTCCAGATGGGCTGTTACGAGATCGAGATGGGGCCCGCCGCGATGCAGGCCCAGGCGCCGCGCTATGGCGAGATCGCGGTGCCGGTTTCGATCCTCTACGGCCGGCAGGATGCGCTGCTCGATCCCGAGCTGCATGGCGGCAGGACCGCCGGCGCCGTGCGGAACGGCAACGTCGAATATCTCGATGGCGGCCATATGCTGCCGGTGACGCATGTCGACGCCACCGAGGCCTGGCTGCGCAGGCTCTAGCCGCCGATCTCCGCCGGCTGGGTGGTCCAGCCGAGCCGCGGTATCGTGATCGAGCGCTTGCCCGAAAGGTCCGTGCGGGTCACGAACAGCTCGCGGCTCTCGATATATTGCAGCAGCCGGCGCACGCGGCCGAGCGAGCTGGTGCCATAGGTGGCGGCGATCTCGGTGTCGCTCGGACAGGGTGCCCCTTCGCGTGCCGCGCGGGCGACGAGCAGGAACGGGCCCAGCATGTCGTCGGGCAAGGCGCGTGCCGCGTCCAGCGCCTGGGCCCAATCCGCGTCCGGATCGCCATGGATGCCGGCGCGCGCAGCCGAGAGCCGGCGGACGAAGGCGGAAAGATCGAGCGGCGGCCGGGCGAGGCCGACCATCCGGCAGCGCACCAGGAAATCCTGATAGAGCACGGAAGGCGAGCGATAGGCGCTCTCCGTATCGGTGACGATGTCGCGCAGCACCTCGGCGATCTTGGCGGCGGCTTCCTCGGGATCGACGTCGGGGATTTCCTCGCGCGCGGGCGCCGAACGGGCAAGCGCTTCGAGCAGCCGGTCCGAGGCGAGCTGGGGCGCCTGCACCGGCGCCGGCGGGGCAGGGGGCGTCCATTCGGGCTCGGCGGGGGCGAGCAGCAAGTCCTTCAGTTCCGCCGAGGGTGCCTCGGGCAGCGGAGTCAGCTTGGGGCTGCCGCTGCGCGCGCTGGTCTCCACCGCGCCGATCTGCACCGAGATCGGCCGGCGCGACACGGCGGGGCCGAGCGCGAGGAAATGGCCGCGCGCGAGATCGCGGATCGCCTCGGCCTGGCGGCGCTCCATGCCGAGCAGATCGGCGGCGCGCGCCATGTCGATGTCGAGGAAGGTGCGGCCCATCAGGAAATTGGAAGCCTCGGCCGCCACGTTCTTGGCCAGCTTGGCAAGGCGCTGGGTGGCGATCACGCCCGCCAGGCCGCGCTTGCGCCCGCGGCACATCAGGTTGGTCATCGCCGAGAGCGAGGCGCGGCGCACCTCCTCCGCCACTTCGCCGCCTCCCGAAGGCGCGAACAGCTGGGCCTCGTCCACCACCACCAGCGCCGGATACCAATGGTCGCGCGGCGCATCGAACAGCGCATTCAGGAAAGCGGCGGCGCATTTCATCTGCCCCTCGGCTTCCAGCCCCTCCAGGCTGAGCACCACCGAAGCCCTGTGCTCCCGAATCCGCGTGGCGAAGCGCGCGATCTCGCGTTCCGAATAGTCGGCCGCCTCGATGGCGATATGGCCGTATTTGTCGCCGAGCGTGACGAAGTCGCCCTCGGGGTCGATCACCACTTGCTGGACATGGCCGGCGCTCCGCTCGAGCAGCCGGCGCAGCAGGTGCGACTTGCCCGACCCCGAATTGCCCTGGACGAGCAATCGCGTCGCCAGCAGCTCTTCGAGATCCATGGCGACGGCATCACCCTTGCCGTCCATCCCCATGTCCACGCGCACCGTCATCGCCGGATGCTTTGGCCGATGGCGGTGGCGGGGGGAAGCTCGGTTCGCCGAAAAGCTGTGGGCGGTATGCGTTCGCGGCGCCGGGCCGCGCTTGCCGTGTCGCGCCGCTTCGCGGATAGTCGCCGGGCGACGGGGAGGCGATGGACATGCGAACACGGGCTTCGGGGGCGTTCATCGCCGCATTGCTGCTGCCGGCGACCGCGCAGGCCCAGGCGGTGAAGCTCGCGCCCGGCGAGGAAGCCGCCTTTTCGCTCGACGGGCGGGCGCCCGGCGAGGTCCGGCGGGCACCCGCCACGCCGACGCCGTTCGAGGTCGCGGTCGGCCGCGAGTTCGCGGGCCTGACGCCGCCCAAGGCGCCTGTGCCCGAAGCGGCGCCGCTGCCGAACGATGCCGGCCTCCCGCCCATGCCGGTGCCGGATCCCGGCAAGCTCCGCTTCCGTTTCCTGCTGGTGCCGGGCGCCGGCCATGCGCTGCTGATCGTTCACAACGGCTATCGGCAGGCGCTGCTCTATCGCGCGCGGATCTGGGCGAAGGGCGGCAACGGGCCGACCGATGTGTGCCTGGTGATGCCCGGCAAGCCCGGGATCGAGCATTGGCCCTATGCGATTGCCGCCATCGAGGTCAGCGCCTTCGAACTGGTCGACTGGAAGCCCGAGGACGGCGTTCCCTGCAAATAGCCTCGACTTCGCCGGTCGTCCCCCGCTAACCGGGCGCGATGGCTCCCGCGATCGAAACCCTTCGCCGCGTCTTCGGCTTCGACAGTTTTCGCGGCGTCCAGGCGGATGTGGTGGATCGTGTCCTGGCCGGCCGGCGCACCCTTGCGGTGATGCCTACCGGGGCGGGCAAGTCGCTCACCTATCAGCTGCCCGCGGTGATGCTCGAGGGCACCTGCGTCGTCGTATCGCCGCTGATCGCGCTGATGCACGACCAGCTGCGCGCCGCCGAAGCGGTCGGCATCCGCGCCGCCACGCTCACTTCGGTGGACGAGAATCGCGCCGAGACGATCGAGCGCTTCCGCGCGGGCCAGCTCGACTTGCTCTATGTCGCGCCCGAGCGCGCCTCGGGCGAAGGCTTTCGCAACCTGCTGGGGCAGGCGAAGCTGTCGCTGTTCGCGATCGACGAGGCGCATTGCGTCTCCGAATGGGGGCATGACTTCCGCCCGGATTATCGCCTGCTCCGCCCGCTGCTCGATCGCTTTCCCGACGTGCCGCGCCTCGCGCTCACCGCCACCGCGGACGCGCATACCCGCGCCGACATCCTCGAGCAGCTCGGGCTGCCGCAGGAGGGGCTGATCGTCGCCGGCTTCGACCGGCCCAATATCCGTTACGCGATCACCCCGCGCGAGAACACGACCCGCCAGGTGATCGACCTGATCGCCGAGACGCCCGGCCCCGGCATCGTCTATGCCCAGACCCGCGCCGGCGTGGAGAAGCTGGCCGAGAAGCTCGCCGCCGAGACTGGCCGGCCGGTGCTGCCCTATCATGCCGGGCTCGATCCGGCGGTCCGCCGCCGCAACCAGGCGGCGTTCGTCGCGTCGGAGGAGATGGTGATCGTCGCCACCGTCGCCTTCGGTATGGGGATCGACAAGCCGGACGTGCGCTTCGTCGCCCATGCCGGCCTGCCCAAGTCGATCGAGGCCTATTATCAGGAGACGGGCCGCGCGGGCCGCGACGGCGATCCGGCAGTGGCACACCTCTTCTGGGGCGCCGACGATTTCGCCCGTGCGCGCCAGCGAATCGGCGAAGTCGAGCCCCAGCGCCAGCCCGGCGAGCGCGCCCGGCTGACGGCGCTTGGCGCGCTGGTCGAGACCGCGACCTGCCGGCGCCGCATCCTGCTCCGCCATTTCGGCGAGGAGCCGGCGGAGCAGTGCGGCAATTGCGACAATTGCCTGAGCCCGCCCGCCGCGATCGACGCCACGGTGACGGCGCAGAAATTCCTCTCGGCGGTGTTCCGCACCGGCATGATGTTCGGCACCGGCTATATCGAGAGCATCCTGCTGGGCCAGTCGAGCGAGCGCAGCCTGACGAACGGGCACGAGACTCTCTCCGTCTTCGGCATCGTCGACGGCGAGGAGGCGGCGCTGATCAAGCCGGTCGCCCGCGCCCTGCTGCTGCGCGACGCGCTGCGCGCCAACGATCATGGCGGGCTGGAATTCGGGCCCGAGGCGCGTTCGATTCTGAAAGGTGGCGCCACGGTGGCGCTGGTGCTTCCGCCCAAGCGCGAGCGCCGGCGGCGCGGCGGCAAGTCGGGCGCCCCCAATCCCGTCGGCAATCCGCTGTTCGAGGCGCTGCGGGCCAAGCGCCGCGAGATCGCCCAGGAGACCGGCCTGCCGCCCTATGTGATCTTTCACGATTCGGTGCTGCGCGACATGGCCATGCTCATGCCCGACAGTATCGCCGCGATGGGCAACATATCGGGCGTTGGCGCGCGCAAGCTCGATGCTTATGGTGACGCCTTTCTGCAAGTGATCCGCGAGACTGCATGAGGACGATCCTGCTCGCCACCCTGGTCCTGCTCGCCGCCTGCGCGCCGCAGCGCGCGCGGGTCCCGACCATGCCCGTGCCTTCGATCATCGCGATGGACCGCAACAGCTGGGGCCACCTGGTCTCGCGCTGGACGATCGACGGGGCGGGCAAGGGCACCTACACCCTGGCCGAGCCCGATGCGTACAAGCCCGAGCGGCTGGTGACGCGGCGCTTCTCCGCCGGCGGCGCCGGCTTCGCCGAGATCCGCGGGCTGCTCGCCCTGGGCGAGGCGCAGGCAGAGAGCGAGCTCGACTGCGGCGACCGCATCACCGATCAATTTTACGGAACGGTCCGCTGGGACGATGCCAGCCTGACCTATGACATGGGCTGCCAGAATCCCGCCACCGAGGAGGTGCTCAAGGGCATCACCGCGGCCGAGCGCCGGATCGCCGCCTGGGCCGCCAACCAGCCGATCACGGAAACCCGGAAAGTGGAGAATCAATGACCAGCCCGCGCCGCGTCGACGACAGCATCTCGGTCGCCCCCCAGATCGCGCCCGAGGACATCGCCCTCCTCGCCGAACAGGGCTTTTCCTATGTGATCAACAATCGCCCCGACGAAGAGGAGATGGGCCAGCCCGAGGGCGAGGCGATCCGCGCCGCCGCCGAGGCGGCCGGGCTCGGCTATGCCGCGATTCCGGTCACCCATGCCGGCTTCTCCTCCGCCCAGGTCGAGGCGATGGCCGCGGCGTTGGCGGAGGCCAAGGGGCCGGTGCTCGCCTATTGCCGCTCGGGCACGCGCTCGTGCAACCTCTGGGCGCTGGCCGAGGCGGCGCGCGGCGGCGATCCGGCCGAGATCACCGCCAAGGCAGCCCAGGCCGGCTATGACATATCGGGCATCCGTCCGTTGCTGGACCAGCTTTCCGGCCGGGCGTGAGCAAGCTCGCCATCTTCGGCGGCTCGATCGTCGCCGTGCTGGTGCTCGCGCTGCTTGCCCGGCTGCTCGGGCTCGGCGGCGCGCGCATCGGCAGCGCCGAGGAAGCGCGCGCGGCCGCCGAAGCGATGATCTCCGGCTTCGAGGGCGGCGCGGTGGCGCTCGGCAGCGACGGCAGGGCCGCGCTGGTGCACGGCGGCGCGGCCGATGCGGCGCTGCTCAAGGTCCATGGCGCGCGCATCGCGGCGCGGCACCTGCGGGCGCCGTTCGTCACCGCGCCGGCATCCGGGGGCCTTGCGATCGACAGCGGCGATGCGCGCTTCGGCACGGTGGTGCTCAAGGGCGTGACGGCGCTATGATCCGATGCGCGCGCCGATGCCGCAGCGCGGCGTGACTCGCTACTGACATTGCGGTAAGCAAGGCCGATGCCCGAGATGCCCCTGCTCTTCGATCCGGTGAACTATGCCATCCCCGGTTTCGTGGCGCTGATCGTCGTCGAGATGCTGATCGCCCGGACGCGCGACCGGCAGCGCTATTGCCCCCGCGACACGCTCACCTCGCTGTTGCTCGGCTTCGGCAGCACGGTATCCAGCGCGCTCACCGCCGGGCTGGTCTTCGCCATTTCGATGTGGGTCTACCAGTTCCGCTTCTTCACCATCGGCTTCGCCTGGTATTGGTTCCCGGTCGCCTTCGTGCTCGACGATCTCGCTTATTATTTCGCGCACCGCACCGGGCACCGCGTCCGCTGGTTCTGGGCGAGCCACGTCATCCACCATTCCAGCCAGCACTATAATCTGTCGACCGCGCTGCGGCAGACCTGGACCGGCTTTGTCAGCCTGAGCTTCCTGTTCCGCCTGCCGCTGTTCCTGATCGGCTTCCATCCGCTGATGATCTTCTTCTGCGCCGGGCTGAACCTGATCTACCAGTTCTGGATCCATACCGAGACGATCGGCCGGATGCCGCGCTGGTTCGAGGCGGTGATGAACACCCCGTCGCACCACCGCGTGCATCACGCCACCAATCCGCGCTATCTCGACAGGAACTATGCCGGCGTCTTCATCGTCTGGGACAGGCTGCTCGGCACGTTCGAGGCGGAGCGCGACGACGAGCGGCCGCGCTACGGCATCGTCAAGGATCTTGGCAGCTTCAACCTGTTCTGGGCCGCCTTCCACGAATGGGTGGGCATCGCGAAGGACGTGTGGGCCGCGCCGGACCTGAAGTCCCGAATCCTGTACATGATCGCGCCGCCGGGCTGGAGCCATGACGGCAGCCGCGATACATCCGAGACCATCAAGGCGCGCTGGGAGGCGCGAGAGCAGCGGGGGATCGCGTGGAAGCAGCCGACATCGTCGTCATCGGTGGAGGATCGGGCGGGAGCGCCGTCGCAGGCCGCCTGAGCGAAGGCGGCAAGTACAGCGTCGCGGTGCTGGAGGCCGGTGGCCGCAACACCGGCATCAAGACGCGCATGCCCGGCATGCTGCCGTTCCAGGGGCCGGCGACCAACTGGGCGTTCGAGACGGTGCCGCAGCGCGGGCTGAACGGCCGGCGCGGCTATCAGCCCCGGGGCAAGGGGCTGGGCGGGTCGAGCGCGATCAACGCGATGCTCTATGTCCGCGGCCATGCCAGGGACTATGACGAGTGGCGCGATCTCGGCTGCCCCGGCTGGGGCTGGGACGAGATGCTTCCCTGGTTCCGCCGCTCCGAACGCAATGTCCGCGGCGCCGATGCCTTCCACGGCGACAGCGGCCCGCTCTGGGTGAGCGACCAGCTCTATGCCCATGGCGGCAGCGAGGCGTTCGTCGAGGCCGCGGGCGCGCTGCAGATCCCGCGCAACGACGATTTCAACGGCGCGCACCAGTCGGGCGCCGGCCTCTATCAGGTGACGCAGCGCAGCGGCGAGCGCTGGACCGCCGCGCGCGCCTATCTCGAGCGTCGCGAGAGCCTAGAGATCATCACCGAGGCCAGCGTGGAGCGCGTGCTGTTCGAGGACGGCCGGGTCTGGGGCGTCGCCTATCAGCGCGACGGCGTGGCCCGCGAGATCCGGGCGCGCCGGGCGGTGGTGCTCGCCGCCGGCGCCTTCCAGACGCCGCAGCTGCTGATGCTCTCCGGCATCGGCCCGGGCGAGCATCTGCGCGAGATGGGTCTGTCGGTGCGGATCGACCGGCCGGCGGTGGGCGGCAATCTCCAGGACCATCTCGACTATGTCGCCGCGTTCGAGACGCCGGGCAGCTATTTCCTCGGCCGCTCGGGCATGGGCACGTTGAAGTCGCTGGGATCGATGGCGCGCTGGATGCTCACGCGCAAGGGCGGCATGACGAGCCCCTATGCCGAGGCCGGCGCCTTTCTCCGCAGCGATCCGGCGCTGGCGCGGCCCGACATCCAGCTCCATTTCCTGATCGCGATCGTCGAGGATCATGGCCGTACGCCGGTGCAGGGGCACGGCTTCAGCTGCCATGCCTGCGTGCTGCGGCCCGAGAGCCGCGGCACCGTTCGCCTCCAATCGCTCGACCCGCGCGTGGCGCCGCTGATCGATCCCGATTTCCTCGGCGACCCGCGCGACCTGGAACGGCTCAAGCAGGGCGTGCGGATGATGTACCGCATCCTCGAGGCGCCGCAGCTGGCCCAGTATAAGGGCCGCGACCGCTATCCGATCGACCTGGCCGACGATGCCGCGCTCGAGCGGCTGATCCGCGCGCGGGCGGACACGATCTACCACCCCGTCGGCACCGCCCGCATGGGCTCGGACGAAGGCGCGGTGGTGACGCCGCGGCTCAAGCTGCGCGGGGTGGAGGGGCTCTACATCGCCGATGCCTCGATCATGCCGCGCCTGATCGGCGGCAACACCAACGCGCCGACCATCGTGATCGGCGAGCGCTGCGCCCGGTTCATCGAGGAGGATCTGGGCTGATGGAGCCGTCGGAGCGGCTCTTCTGGACCGTGCTCCTCATGGCCGTCTTCTGCGCAGGACAGGCGATCCGCGATGTGCGCCGTCGCAACTATCCCATGGCAGTGCTGGCCACGCTCTGCATGTTGCTTGTCCTCTCGACGCCGATCGGTTCGTTCACCGCCAGGATCGAATTGCCGCGAAACAGCCGGTAAAAAAGGGCCGATGGTCGAGACCACCGGCCCAAGTCGTCCGCAGGAGGAACCTCGGTTGGGCGCCGCGCGCAGGAGAGATGCGCGCGGCGCCCGATCTCGTCAGTAGTTGTAGGCGCGCTCGCCATGGGCATTGATGTCCAGGCCCTCGACCTCGACTTCCTTGCTCGGGCGGATGCCGATCGTGAACTTGAGCAGCAGGAACAGCACCAGCGACACGCCGCCCGAAAGAGCCAGCGTGGTCAGCACGCCCTGGGTCTGCACCCAGAGCTGGCTGGCCATGTCGTACTTGCCGGCCACTGCCGGGATCACGGTGAAGTCCATGAAGCCCTGGCCGCCCAGCGCCGGATCGGCGACCACGCCGGTGCCGATCGCGCCGATGATGCCGCCGATGCAGTGCACGCCGAACACGTCGAGCGTGTCGTCATATTTCAGCGCGTTCTTCACCGTGGTGACGAAGAAGAAACAGCCGACCGAGGCGACCGCGCCGAGCACCACCGACGTCATCGGTGCGGCGAAGCCCGCCGCCGGGGTGATGGCGACCAGGCCGGCGACCACGCCCGACGCGGCGCCCAGCAGCGACGGCTTGCCGTGCACCACTTGCTCGATGATCGCCCACATCGCGCCCGCCGCGGCGGTGGCGACCATGGTGTTGATGAAGGCGAGCGAGGCGAACTTGTTGGCCTCGAGGTTGGAGCCGGCGTTGAAGCCGAACCAGCCCACCCAGAGCAGCGAGGCGCCGATCATCGTCATGGTCAGCGAATGCGGCGGCATCGGCTCGCTCTTGTAGCCCACGCGCTTGCCGATCACGAGGCAGCCGACCAGGCCGGCGATGCCCGCATTGATGTGCACCACGGTGCCGCCCGCAAAGTCGAGCGCGCCCTTGCCCCACAGATAGCCATGGTCGTCGGGCAGGCCGGCGGTGAAGTCCGGGCCCGGCCAGTACCAGACCATGTGCGCCATCGGATAATAGACCAGGATCGACCAGGCGACGACGAAGAGGATCAGCGGCGTGAACTTCACCCGCTCGGCAAAGGCGCCGACGATCAGCGCGGGCGTGATCATCGCGAAGGTCATCTGGAAGACGACGAAGGTCGTCTCGGGCAGATAGACGCCGTTCGAGAAGGTCGCGGCGAAGGTGTTGGCGTCGACGCCCTTCATCAGCGCCTTGGAGAAGCCGCCGACGAACAGGTTGAGCGCGCCGCCATTGGTGAAGGCCATCGAATAGCCGATGGTGACCCAGAGCAGCCCGGCGACGCAGACGATGGTGAGCACCTGCATCAGTACCGAGAGCATGTTCTTGGTGCGCACCAGGCCGCCATAGAAGAGCGCCAGGCCCGGCACCGACATCATCAGCACCAGCGCGGCGGAGACCAGCATCCAGCTGACGTCGCCCTTGTTGACCATCGCGTCGGTCGGCACGACCGGCGCGGCGGCAGGCGCCTGTGCCAGCGCCGGCCCAAAGAAAAATGGGGCGGCGAACAGGGCGCCGAGCCCCGCTCCCGCGGCAATCTTCATCGCTAGTTTCATCTGGACCCCCATCTTCACAACGCCGTCTCGTCGGTCTCGCCCGTGCGGATGCGCACGGCCTGGCCGACATCGAGGACGAAAATCTTGCCATCGCCGATCGCGCCGGTGCTGGCGGCGGCCTGGATCGCTTCGACGGCGCGGTCGGCCAGGTCGGCGCCCACCACGACCTCGATCTTGATCTTGGGCACCATGTTGGTGCTGTATTCCGCGCCGCGGTAGATTTCGGTCTGGCCCTTCTGGCGGCCGAACCCCTTGACCTCCGACACGGTCATGCCCGCGACTCCCACGCCCGTGAGCGCCTCGCGGACCTCGTCCAGCTTGAACGGTTTTATGATGGCGATGATGAGTTTCATGTCGCCCCCTCGTTGGCGGTTATCCCGGGGGATGCAGGAGCAAGGGGCGTGCCAGAGGCAAGAATCGCGCGATTCCGTGCGATTCCCGCGCAATCAAATGTTACGCCGCGGTAGATTTTTGTGCAGATGCGAAAGGATGCCCAAAAAACGGGCAGAATTTGTTGCGAGACCGGTTCGATCCCGCGGGCCGGCGCGCGGGCGTCGCCGGATGCGGCGCCGTGCGGGATCGGCTATGGCGGCGTGGTGACGCTTGCCATCTTCCTCTCCGCGCTCGCGATGACGGCGATCGTCGGCGTCCGCTATCTGCTGGCGAGCGGGGGCTTCGCGCTGGCGACCCGGCTGCGGCATCCCGGCCTGTATCGCGGGCTCGATCGCCAGATCCGCCGCGAGATCGGCTGGAGCCTCGCCTCCGCGGCGATCTATGGCGTGCCGGCCGGCATCGTCGCCTGGGGCTGGGCCCATCGCGGCTGGACGCGGATCTATGCCGATGCCCATGCCTTCCCGCTCTGGTATCTCCCCGTCGCGGTGCTGCTCTATCTGCTCGCGCACGATGCCTGGTTCTACTGGACGCACCGCTGGATGCACCGGCCGGCGCTCTTCCGCCGCATGCATATCGTCCATCACGCCAGTCGCCCGCCCACCGCCTGGGCGGCGATGAGTTTCCATCCGTTCGAGGCGATCACCGGCGCGGTGGTGATTCCCGGCCTCGTCTTCCTGATCCCCATCCATGTCGGCGCGTTGGGGCTGGTGCTGGCGATCATGACGGTGATGGGCGTCACCAACCATATGGGCTGGGAGGTCTGGCCGCGCTGGGTCTGGCGCGGGCCGCTCGGCGCCTGGCTGATCACCGCCAGCCATCACCAGCGCCACCATGAGCGCTATCACTGCAATTTCGGCCTCTATTTCCGCCATTGGGACCGGCTGTGCGGCACCGATGCCGGGCTCGGCGGCTTCGCGCCGCCCGAAGGCCCCAACCGGTCCTGATTCGCTGCCGATCGCAGGAACCGGGTTTGCGCAGGCTGCGTTTCGCAGCTGCAACATTCGGGAAACCCAGTTCATGCGTATCCACTCTGTCGCGCCCTTCGCGGCGCTGTGTCTCGTCGCCGTCCCCGCCGCCGCGCAGGACGAGGCTCCACCCGCCCCGCGCGCGAAGGGCGATTTCGCGATGATCGGCGTCGGCGCGGCGGTGCTGCCCGATTACGAAGGCTCGAACGACTATCGCTTCGCGCCCGTGCCGTTCGCCATCGGCAAGCTTTCCGGGTTCGGCTTCGAACTCGCGGGCACCCGGCTGAGCATAGACCTGATCCCCGATCGCTCGGCCAGCGGCCTCGATTTCCAGGCCGGTCCCACGGTCAACGTCAATTTCAATCGCACCAGCATCGGGGCCATCGCGGATCCGCGGATCCGGGCGCTCGGCAAGCTCGACGCGGCGATCGAGGTCGGCGGCTTTGTCGGCGTCGCCAAGACCGGGGTGTTCACCAGCGATTACGACCGGATCGCCTTTCGCGCTTCCTATCGCCATGACGTAGCCGGCGTGTCCAAGGCGGGCGTGTTCAACCCGTCGATCACCTACATGACCCCGCTCAGCCGCAAGGCGATGGTCGGGCTGTTCCTCTCTGCGACACGGGTGGAGAAGGGCTATGCCACCACCTATTTCGGCGTGACCCCGGCCGGCTCGGCCGCCAGCGGCCTGGCCGTGTGGAACCCCAGGGGCGGCTGGAAGGACTGGACCGCGGGCCTGGGCGGCGCGGTGTCGCTCAACGGCGACCTGACGCATGGCCTCCAGCTCTTCGCGGGCGGCACCTATCGCAGGCTGATCGGCGATTTCGGCGATTCGCCGATCGTCCGCACCGCCGGAGCGCGCGGCCAGTGGCTGGGCGCGGCCGGTCTCGCCTATAGTTTCTGAGCCGCTGGACCTGGCGCGCCCGAGCGCCTAAGAGTCCGGCCATCCCCGGGGGAGCGCTGATGCGCGCTTGAGAGGAAGGCTGCAGCCTTCGACCCGCTGAACCTGATCCGGTTGAGACCGGCGTAGGGAGGGAGCGGCCTTTACCCGAAGACCGTCCTCTCCCGCCATGGAGAAGACGAATGGCCGACATCCCCGCCAAGACCGAACTCGCCGTCACCACCGGTGCGATCCGCGGCTCGAAGAAGATCCATGCCGGCCCGCTGAAGGTCGCGATGCGCGAGATCCATCTCGAGCCGAGCTCGGGCGAGCCGCCGGTCCGCGTCTACGACACCTCGGGCCCCTATACCGATCCCGACGCCCGTATCGATATCATGGCCGGCCTGCCCGAGCTCCGCCGCGACTGGATCCGCGCGCGCGGCGACGTCGTGGAAGTGCCGCAGCGCGAGGTCCGCCCCGAGGACAATGGCCAGCTCGGCCCCGATCGCTCCGGCGGCGTCCAGCCCTTCCCGAACGTCCGCAAGCAGGTGCTGCGGGCCAAGCCGGGCATGAACGTCTCGCAGATGCACTATGCCCGGCGCGGCATCGTCACGCCCGAGATGGAATATGTCGCCGAGCGCGAGAATCTCGGCCGCGAGCGCCTCAAGGAATATGCCCGCGACGGCCAGAGCTGGGGCGCCGCGATCCCCGATTACGTGACCCCCGAGTTCGTCCGCGACGAGGTTGCCCGTGGCCGCGCGATCATCCCCAACAACATCAACCACCCGGAATCGGAGCCGATGGCGATCGGCCGCAACTTCCTGGTCAAGATCAACGCCAATATCGGCAACTCCGCCGTCGCCTCGAACGTGGCGCAGGAAGTCGACAAGATGGTCTGGGCGATCCGCTGGGGCGCCGACACGATCATGGACCTGTCGACCGGCCGCAACATCCACGACACGCGCGAATGGATCCTGCGCAACGCTCCGGTGCCGGTCGGCACCGTGCCGATCTACCAGGCGCTGGAGAAGGTCGGCGGCATCGCCGAGGACCTCACCTGGGAGATCTTCCGCGACACGCTGATCGAGCAGGCCGAGCAGGGCGTCGACTATTTCACCATCCATGCCGGCGTCCGCCTGCCCTATGTGCCGCTCACCGCGAAGCGCGTCACCGGCATCGTCAGCCGCGGCGGCTCGATCATGGCGAAATGGTGCCTGGCGCACCACAAGGAGAGCTTCCTCTACGAGAAGTTCGACGAGATCACCGAGATCATGAAGGCGTATGACATCGCCTATTCGCTCGGCGACGGCCTGCGCCCCGGCAGTATCGCCGATGCGAACGACGAGGCGCAATTCGCCGAGCTCTACACGCTGGGCGAGCTGACGAAGCGCGCCTGGGCGCAGGACGTGCAGGTGATGATCGAGGGCCCCGGTCATGTGCCGATGCACAAGATCAAGGAGAATATGGACAAGCAGCTGGAGAGCTGCGGCGAGGCGCCCTTCTACACGCTCGGGCCGCTCACCACCGACATCGCGCCCGGTTACGACCATATCACCAGCGGCATCGGCGCCGCGATGATCGGCTGGTACGGCACCGCGATGCTCTGCTACGTCACGCCCAAGGAGCATCTGGGCCTGCCGGACCGCGACGACGTCAAGGTCGGCGTCGTCACCTACAAGCTCGCCGCCCATGCCGCCGACCTTGCCAAGGGCCATCCGGCCGCCAAGGTCCGCGACGATGCGCTGAGCCGCGCCCGCTTCGAGTTCCGCTGGCGCGATCAGTTCAACCTGTCGCTCGATCCCGACACGGCCGAACGGTATCACGATCAGACGCTGCCGGCCGAAGGCGCCAAGACCGCCCATTTCTGCTCGATGTGCGGCCCCAAATTCTGCTCGATGAAGATCACTCAGGAAGTGCGCGACTTTGCCGCGAAGCAGAATGCCCCGGTCCAGGGTTTCCTTGCGGCCGAGGACGCCGAAGCGGGCATGGCCGCGATGTCGCAGCTCTACCACGAGACCGGCCGCGAGCTTTACATGGGCCAGGGCGACCGCGAGCACGATTGAGGCAGCGCAAACGGGCCGGTTCGGTCGGCGCAGGCCGCCGCCTGCCGAGCAGCCGCTCGGCAAGTGGCGCTGCGCCTCGCGCGACGATCTCCCTGTCGGGCTGATGGCGCCCGCCGCCTTCGCGCCCGATCCGTGGCTCTTGGACCGTCTGGCTCCGCAACAGGCTGGAGACCTATCTCGGGGATAGGCCGCGGGGCCTTGACTCGATCGGAACATATTGGGAACTTCCGGGCTCTTCCAAGCTGGAGCCATGCATGTCCGATCCCGTCGAGCCTTGCCGCGATTTCGATTTCCAGCAGGGGCGCTGGAACGTCCGGCATCGCCGGCTCAAGGCACGGCTGGCGGGTTGCTCCGAGTGGGAGGAATTCGCCGGCACTAGCGAGCAGCGCCCGCTGCTCGGCGGCAACGGCAATGTCGAGGACAATCTGCTCCATCTGCCCGGTGGGAGCTATCGTGCCGTGGCGCTGCGCTCCTATGATCCGGCGAGCGCCAGCTGGGCGATCTGGTGGCTCGACGGCCGCGCCCCCCACAGGCTCGACGTGCCGGTGATCGGCCGGTTCGAGCATGGCGTGGGCAGCTTCTACGCGGACGACCTGCTGGACGGCCGCTCCGTACGCCTGCGGTTCCTCTGGCTGGGGACCGACGGCGATGCCCCGCGCTGGGAGCAGGCCCTGTCGCCGGACGGCGGGGCAAGCTGGGAGGCCAACTGGACGATGGACTTCACCCGCGCCTGATCCGATCCCCGCCCGGCGGAATCATCTCCGGAACGGATGAGCCTGCGTCCATTCCCGATGCATTGGGCGCTATTCCCCCGGGCATTCGCATCGGGGAGAGGGCATGGCGCGCGGCGGGAAACGATGGGCTGGAGCATTGCTCCTCTTCGGCGGGCTCGCCCCCGCCGCCGTGGCGCAGGAGCGGATCGCGCGCACCCCGGATTTCTCCGCGGTGACCACCGATGCGATGGCGCGCCGGCTCGTACGCGAGGGGCAACTGGTTGCGATCCGCCCCTTCCCGGGCGGCCCGGACGATATCGGCTATCTTTCGCCCGCGGCGGAGGCGGCGCGCCGGCACTTCATCGGCATGCTCGGCCGCTTCGCCGAACAGGACCTGATCGACAGTCTGGAGGTCCTGCCCGAATATCGCGGCGAGAGCATCGTTCCCGTGCGCCTGCGCTTCCGTGCCGATCATAGCCGCGGCGGTGGTGCGCCGTTCGAGGCCGTGGTCGAGATCTGGTGATCGTCCGCCCCGGCGACGGCGCGCTGGCGTCGGAGCGGGCGCCGGTGCAGGCTGCCGCCCGGCCGGGCCGCGAGAGCGAGGCAGCGGCGATACAGGGTGGAGGCAGACAATGGCACGGGGCACGAAGCGAAACATCGGCGGCGCGGCGAAGCGGGGGGGAGGGCGCCGCGCCATGGGGCTGGTCGCGACGGTGCTGGCCTGCGTGCCTGCCGCCGCGCAGGCCCAGCGCAGCGCGATGACCGTGATCATGCCGGAGAATTCCGGCGCCAGGGCCGCGCAGGAGGATTGGGGCTATGCCGAGGCGGTGGTGGCCGGCAACACCATCTATCTTTCGGGCGTGGTCGTGGGGCTCGCGCCGGGCGAGACCGATCTCGATGCCGCGTTCGACCGCGCGTTCCGCAGGATCGAGGCGACGTTGAAGCGTGCCGGAGCGAGCTGGGACGATGTGGTGGACATCACCAGCTTCCATACCGACATCCTGCCCCAGATCGCGGCGATGAAGCGAGTCAAGCATCGCTATGTCCATGCGCCCTATCCCGCCTGGACCGCGATCGACGTCGACCGCCTGCTGCCCGACAAGGGGCTGACGGAGATCAAGATCGTCGCGGTGAAACATTAGGTTGAGAACCCGGACAAGTCTCTGATTTTCCGGCACCATCCCCGCCTGCACGGGGATGGCGGAAACGAATATGCGGCCCCGACCTGGATCGGGCGCGCATATCCCCCGTCATTCCCGCGGCCGCAACATGCCTTCGATCATGGGCACCAGGCCGATCCAGTCGTGCGGCAGCCGGGCGATGAGGAAGCGCTCGATGCTGTAACCGGGGTCGGCAAGGATCGTCTGCGCCGTCCGCACCGCGCCGTGATAGGCGCGGCAGCCATCCGACCGGATCGTATAGAGGAATCCGCGATAGCCGAGCGCCGGGGGCGCTTCCCAGGCCGTGCCTGCTGCAAGGACATCGTGCAGCGCGACCAGCGCCGCGGCGGCTTGCGCGTCGAGCTGCCAGACCGGATTGGGCCGGCCACTGAAGACATCGAGCTCGACGCGCATCACCTGGTTCAGTTGATCACCACCGATTTGCCTGCGTAGAAGAAGTCGCAGAAATTGGTGTACGGCCCTCGCGCGCAGGTCTGCGGATCGGTGATCAGCACGCCGTTGCTGTCATAGTTGCGTGCTGCCGTGCTGCCTGGCTTGTGACCCCAGAAGCCGCCGCGCTGATGGCGATACCAGTGATAGTCATAGCCCGGCGCGATCACCAGCGCCATCAGGCGGCGGGGATACTCGCTTTGCGGCAGACAGTTGCACCGCTTCTTGAGGCCATCCGCCATCGCAGCCGCCGTCACCGTGTTGCAGGCCATGATGGACGTTCCCGCGCCATGCGCCCGGCCCGGCTGGGCAAAGGTGTTGGTGCGCCAGTTCCGCGCGTAATTGTAGCAGTTATTGTAGGGCTGGGTCGCCGGATTGTTCCAGAAGGCGGGATTATACTGGCTGACCTCATATTGGCACTGGCTGCACTTGCTGTCGGGAATGGTGGTGATGAGCGGGTTGCTCGGAGGCGGGGGCGGGGGCGGAGGTCCCGGCGGTTTCCGCATCAGGCGCGCCGTCACCTGCATCCATTCCAGCGCAGTCTCGCGCAGCTTCTCGTCGAGCGGCGTCACGGCGTGCTCGACCAGTCGGACCTCGGAGCGGAGCGGCATGGTCTCGATGAGCAGGCGCGCAAGCTCGCCCGCGGCATCGAGATTCTCCTTTCCCGTCGGCCCCACCGCGAATTTCTGCGGGAGCCCGCGCGGCGCCCGGACGTCGTCGAGGATATTCTCGACGCGAACCTCGCGGAAGCCGAGCCCGTTATATCCCGCGCCGGTCTTGGTCACCGCCGCGCGCATTTCACGGGCGGCACCGAGCAGCTTCCTGGCTGCCTCTTCCTCCGTGATCATCCAGACCGGATTGGGCCGGCCCGAGAACATATCCACTTCAATGCGTAGCATGATCGATTCTCCCCAGTAGAAGAATTTGCGTCATGCGACCCGCGAACTGTCGAAGAATATTATTGGCGGACCCGAGTTATCACGCGGAGTTTCGCTGCAATTCGTCAACGACTCGACGCATGGAGGCGACAGATAATCACCGTATTCGGGTTCAGGCAATCAAATACCCTGGAAGAATAGTCCATTTTGGGTAACAGCCTTTTCGGCGGGTGCGCTCAACCGGCCGCCACCTGATATGATCCGGAGGCAAGGTGTCCCAACTCGCGCATATCGCCCTCATCGTCCGCGACTATGACGAGGCGCTTGCCTTCTATGTCGGCACGCTGGGCTTCACGCTGGTCGAGGACAGCTACCAGCCCGAGCAGGACAAGCGCTGGGTCACGATCCGCCCGCCCGGCGCGCCGGAAGGGGCCACCACCATCCTGCTCGCTCGCGCCGCCTCGCCGGAACAGGAGGCCGCGATCGGCAACCAGGCCGCGGGCCGGGTCTTCCTGTTCCTCGCCACCGACGATTTCGAGCGCGACCATGCCGCCTTCGCCGCGGCCGGGGTTCGCTTCGTCCGGCCGCCGGCCGAGCAGCCCTATGGCAAGGTCGCGGTGTTCGAGGATCTCTACGGCAATCGCTGGGACCTGATCGCATTCGCCCCACGCTGAAGACGGCGGCGGTCCATCGATGCTAGCGTGCCCGTCCGAAAGGAGCCCCGCGCATGGACAATGAATCGCACCCCCTGCTCGCGCCGCAGACCGCCCGCACCACGCTCCGCGTCGGCGATCGCTTCGTGATGGAGGCGGAGGCGCGCGCCACCCCGCTCGGGCTGCTCGCGGCCGGGGGGATAGTCGCGGCGATCCTGCTCGCGATTCCGCCGATCGTGCGCGCCAGGCGAACCCAAAGGGCGCTTCCGCCGCCCCAGGTCTAACAATCCCGCGATCCCGGTGGGTGCCCCGGCGCCAACCGGATGGCGCCTGTGCCGGATCGGCCGCTCAGATGCCCCGGCGGCGCTTCCAGTCGAGCGCCACGCCGATGCGCTGGTCCCAGCTGCCGTCCCAGCGAGTCTCCAGTCCATGCGCCTCGAGCTCGGCGACGATCACGCGCGCGACCGCCAGCGCCGCATCCTCGCCCTCGTCGCAGGCACCATAGTTGAGATACAGCCCGCCGCCGTCCACGGCGCTTTCGGTGTCCTGCATATGATAGAAGGCATAGCCGCGTGCCGGCCCCCCGGCATCCTCTGCCGCGCGCACCTCGTCCCAGATCTCGGTCGCGCCGCAATTGCCGCAGCAGCTGAAGTTCTGGCGGGCGATCACGCCGCTCTCCTCCAGCGCGGCGAAGGCGGCGTCGAGCCGGTCGCAATCGGTCTCGTCGGGCCAGAGCCGCTCGACGGCGCGCTGCTCGGCCAGCGCCTGGCGAAGCAGCTTCTGCGCAAGCGGGCGCAGTTCGTCGGGAGACAGGTCGTCGGCAAAGGCGTCGGACGCGTTGGTCAGGATCGCGTCCTCGTCATAGAAGCCGCTCGCCACGTCGCGGCGGATCTGGTCGCGCACCCATTCGGTCTTCTCGGCCAGCGGCGTTGCCGGGGGTGCCAGCGCGGCCTCCGGGTGCGGCGCGGCGCGCTTGCCGAACAGGCGGCCGAACAGCGACTTCATTGCTTCCTCCATCGTCGGGAGGGGAAGATAGCAACCCCGGGGCCCCGCGCCTATGCCGCGTGCCGCAAAAACGGATCAGAACATGCCCGGCACGTCGCGCTGCGGCACGCTCGGCTGGGCAGGCGCGAGCAGTTCATGAGCCGCCGCGCTGCCCGTCTCGGTGGCGCTCCTCGCGGCGGCGGTGGCGGTCACGGCGCTGATCGGGGTGCAGCTCTTGCCCTGGATGAAGTCGAGTGCGGCGCGAGTCGACGCTTCGCGCGGATCGCCCATGGGATAGGCGATGTCGTCCGATGCGCGGCAGCTTGCCCGCACCGTACCGGCAAGCCCGGTGAAATAGGCGCCCTGGTGATCGCGATTCTGCAGGGCGAAGGCGATGATGCGGAACCGGTCGTCGCAGGCGGTCTTGTCGATGGCGATCTGGCCCACCGGCTTGCCATAGGTGTTGGTGCCGACCAGCGCGAGGTTGGTGCCGAGATAGGGCAGCATGCCGGCGACGATGAGCTCGCTGGCCGATGCGGTGCTGGACGTGCCGATAAAGGCGACCCGGGTCGGCGCGATCGACTGGGTCTGGGGAGCGAAATAGGCGGTGCTGTTCTCCGCCGACTTGCTCGGACGGAAGGTCATATAGTCGAACACGTCCGAAGTCGCCCGGTTCGCGCCCATCAGGTTGCCCATCAGTTCGGCGATCGAGACGAGCCCGCCGCCATTGTAGCGCACATCGACGATCACTTCGGTCACGCCGGCGGCGCGGAACTGGGCGAAGGCCGCGCGCAGCGGCGAATCGGCGGTGTTGATGAAGGTGCGCAGGTTGACATAGCCGACGCGGTGGCCGCCATCGTCGATGATCTTGGCGCCATAGCGCGAGGAGACCGGAGCGAGCGCATAGTCGGTCTTCGCGATGGTCACCACGCGGGTGCCGCCGGCGGCGTCGTTCACGCGCATGGTGCGGCTGGTGCCGGCGGTGTTGGGGCCGAGCGCGTCGGTCAGCGCGGCGGTGCCGCCGCCGGCGAGGATGTCGCTCACGTTGCGCAGGTTGGCGGCGCTGGTGCCGATCGCCTGGATCTCGGTGCCGCGGTCGATCCCGGCGGTGAGCGCGCTGGTGCCCTCGAACGTCTCGGCGGAGTAGAGCCGGTTGCCGTCGAGATAGAGGCGGAAGCCGAAGCCCGCGCTCGAGCCCGAATTATAATAGGCATTCTCCTCGGCGATCGAGGTGACGTAGGTGAAATAGCGGTCGCGCCCCTGGGCCCGCGCAGTGGCGGTGAGCGCGTCGACATAGGCGCCGACGCTGGCATAGGGCGTGGGGTCGAGGCTGGCGGGCAGCGTCTCGGGGAAGAGATACCATTCGTTGAGCTGCGCGGCGGCCCAGTCCTGGCGCTCGCGCAGCGTGCAGCCCGCGGCAGTCGGCGTGGGCGTGGTCGGCGTCGGAGTCACGCTGCCGGTCGATCCGCCGCCGCCCGAGACCGATCCGCCGCCCCCGCCGCTACAGGCGGAAAGGGAAAGCGCGATCAGGGCAGTCAGGGTACGACGCATGCAAAGTCTCCTCGGCGATCAGCGTAAGTCAAGCGCGGGACCAAGTCATCCGGTCGTATGTGCGAAATTCAGTCCCGAAGCGGCGGCAATGCCCAGTCGATCGGTTTCATGCCCCGGCTCTTCAGGAATTCATTGGCCTTCGAAAAGTGCCGGCCGCCGAAAAAGCCCGAATGGGCGGAAAGGGGGGACGGATGCGGCGCCTTGAGCACCAGATGGCGGCCGCCGCGATCGATCGAATCGACGAACGCGGCCTTTTTCTGGGCATGGCTGCCCCAGAGCAGGAAGACCACCGGCTCGGCCCGGGCGTTGACGAGGCGGATCACCGCATCGGTGAACCGCTCCCAGCCGCGCCCCTGATGCGATGCGGCCATGCCCATCTGCACGGTGAGCACCGCGTTGAGGAGGAGCACTCCCTGATTCGCCCAATGTTCGAGGAAGCCGTGCCGCGCCGGCGCGATGCCCAGATCGGCCTCCATCTCCTTGTAGATGTTGACCAGGCTGGGCGGAGTGCGCACGCCCGGCCGCACCGAGAAGCACAGCCCGTGCGCCTGGCCCTCGCCATGATAGGGATCCTGGCCGAGGATGACGACGCGAACGTCCCCGAGCGGCGTCAGGTCGAGCGCGCGGAACCATTCGCTGCCCGCCGGGAAGATGCGCTTGCCCGCCGCCTTTTCGGCGACGAGGAACTGGCGCAGCGCCGCCATGTACGGATCGGCGAACTCGCCCTGCAGCGGTTCGAGCCAGCTCGGATGGAGTTTCACCTCGGCCATGGCCTCCTGTCCGAAAGCCGTGCGGTCCTGTCAATCGCTCCGCGCGCGGCAATCGGTCCGCAACGGACAATGCGCGCAGTCGGCGGCATCGAACCGGCACAGCGTCTGGCCGAGCTTCTTGGTGCCGATATGGAAGTCGAGAAAGTCGCGGCCCTGCCATTCGGGCATCGCCCGGGTCACGGCCTCGCTGGCGGCGCGGCCCTCGGCGCCGCGGCGGACGAAACCGGTGCGCTGGAGCACGCGCAGCACATGGCTGTCGACGATCAGCACCGGGCGGTCGAGCGTGCTGGCATTGAGCGTGGCGGCGGCGACCTTGCGGCCGACCCCCGGCAGCCGCTCCAGCCAGGCCAGCGCGTCGTCGAGCGGCAGGTCGCCGAGAAAGCCGAGGTCGAACCCCCGGCGCTCCGCCACGATCCGCCCGAGCGCGCGAGTCACATAGCGCGCCTTGTCCTCGGCATGGGTGACCGCGCCGATGCAGCGCAGCACTTCCCCCGGCCCCGCGGCGAGCACGCGCGCCGGCGTGGCGAACGCGGCGACGAGCCGGTCATAGGCGGCCAGCGACACCGCGTCCCTGGTCCGCCCGCTGATCATCGACTTGACCAGCGCCCCGATCGGCGAGCGCCGGGGTAGCGGTCCGGCCGAAGCGCGGATAGGCTCCAGCGCGCGCTGCCAGCGCTGGATGTCGTCGTGCCCGCAGAATCCGAAGCCCGATTGCATGACGGCAGATTGGAACAAAATAAGAACAATGGCAATGGGCCAGCCTGCACATTGTCCATGGCAAGAGGAGGAGAGCCGATGCCGTTCACCGGAAGCTGCCATTGCGGCGCGATCGCCTATACGGTCGCGGAGGATCCGCCCGGCCAGGCGATGCAGTGCAATTGCTCGATCTGCCGCCGCAAGGCGCCGCTCCACCACTTCACCACGCCGGAGCGGTTCACCCTTCACACCCCGCGCGAGGCGGTGGCGACCTATCGCTTCAACCATCACGTCATCGATCATCACTTCTGCCGGAACTGCGGCGTCGCGCCCTTTGCCGAGGGGCAGGGGCCGAACGGACCGATGGTGGAGATCAACCTGCGCTGCGCCGACGGGATCGACCTCGATGCCCTCAACGTGCAGCGCTATGACGGGGCGAGCCGCTAGCGCTGGTCCTGGCGGCGCGGCGATGGCAGAGGGGCGGCATGCACCTGTCCCATGATCCCGCCGCCCCCGCCGCCGAGACGATCGGCTTCGACCAGTTCCTTGCCGTCGACATCCGCGTCGGCACGATCGTCGAGGCGCTGCCTTTTCCGGAAGCGCGCAAGCCGGCCTACAAGCTGCTCATCGATTTCGGCCCCACGATCGGCCGCAAGCGCTCCTCGGCGCAGATCACCGAGCATTACGCGCTGGAGGAACTGCCCGGGCGCCAGGTTGCCGCAGTGGTCAACTTCCCGCCGCGCCAGATCGGCAAGTTCATGTCCGAGGTGCTGACGCTCGGCTTTCCCGACGCGACCGGCAAGGTGGTGCTGTTTCATCCCTCCATGCCGGTGCCCGATGGCGGCCGGCTCTTCTGATCGGTAGCGTTAACATTTTCGTTGAAACGTTCCGGACACAGGCATAGCCTCGCCGCAAAATAACGAGGGGAGGCAAATATGACCAAGCGACTGGCGCTCGTCGCCATGGCCTTGTCGATTCCGGCGGGGCTCGCATCCGCACCGCTCGCCGCGCAGGACGCGGCGCCGGCGGCGGAGCCCGAAATACTCAACAACGCCGATCCGGACAGCTTCCAGGTCTATGGCCTGCCGGGCGGGGCCAAGCCGGCGTCGATCAAGGATGCCAAGGTCCAGTTCGGCAAGGCGATCCGGATCGAGACGCCAGGGGGCGGCAATGTCTGGAGCGTCGGAGTGAACGCGCCGCTCCAGGCGGGAGCGAAGAAGGGCGACAAGCTGCTCATCGCCTTCTACGCGCGGGTGGCGAAGCCGGCCGAAGGCGCCGCCACCGCGACGATCGCCTCGGCCCAGCTCCAGCTTGCCGCGGCACCCTATACCAGGCTGTTCGGCGAGGGCGTCACGGTCGGGCCCGAGTGGAAGCTCTACAAGGTCGCCGGCCATGCCGATCGCGACTATGCCAAGGGCGAGCTGGCCGCGGCGCTGCACATCAACACCGCCAGGCAGACGCTCGACATCGGCGCGATGGCGGTGCTGGACTTCGGCCAGAAGCCCTGAGCCGCGTGCGGAAGGGAAGGCCGCGGTTGCGTCGCGGCCATGCATGGGCCAGTTCGTCCCGACGATAGATATCCGGAGAGCGAACGCGTGGCTGACGAACCCATCAAAGGACCGGCTTCCTATTTCCCGTCCATCGAGAAGAAATATGGGCGGCCCATCGGCGAATGGCAGGCACTGGTGCGCAAGGCGCTGCCGGCGAAGCACATGGAACTGGTCGCCATGCTGAAGGACGAGCACGGCATGGGCCATGGGCATGCCAATGCCGTGGTCGCCCATGTGCTGGCGTCGGACAAGGGCTAGGCGCGTACCACCGTGACCAGATAGTTCAGCGCCTCGCCGGTGCCGGTCACGAAGCCGCGCGCCGGCGAGAAGCCCAGGCCGGTGCGGTCGATCACCTTCAGCCCGGCGGCGGTCAGCAGTTCCTCCAGCTCCTCGGGGCGGAGGAACTTGCGCCAGTCGTGCGTCCCCGGCGGGATCGCGCCCATGCCCTCGGCCAGGGTGATCATCGCCAGGTGCGAGGCGAGCGTGCGGTTGGGGGTGGAGAGGATCATCAGCCCGCCCTCGGCCAGCGCGCCCGCCAGCGCGGCGACGAACGCCGCCGGATCGGTGACGTGCTCGATCACTTCCATCGAAGTGACGAGGTCGAAGGTCCGTCCGGGCAGGTCCTCGATCCCGCCGGCGACATATTCGATGGCGAGCCCCGTGGCGGCGGCGTGCGCGCGGGCGGCGCCGATATTCTCCGGCGCGGCGTCGATTCCGGTCACCGCCGCGCCCAGTCGGGCGAGCGGCTCGGCGAGCAGGCCGGCGCCGCAGCCGACATCGATCGCGGCCTTGCCCGCCAGCGGCGTGAAGCGGGTGGAATCGCCGCCCCAATGCGCATCGACCGCGGCGCGGACATAGCCCAGCCGCGCCGGATTGAGCCGGTGCAGCATCGCCGAGGAGCCCTTCGGATTCCACCAGTCCGCGGCGAGCTTGCCGAAATGCTCAGCTTCACGCGGGTCAATCGTAGCTTTGGTTGCGCTTGCCATGCGCCGCTCCTATCAGGGCGCCCCATCATCGTCATCCCCGCGAGAGCAGGGACCCAGGCCCGCAAAGCAGACAGGCTCTTTTCCATGGCGCGTATCGTGATGAAGTTCGGCGGCACTTCGATGGCTGGCATCGAGCGCATCCGGAGCGTCGCGGCGCGGGTCAAACGCGAATGGGAAGCCGGCAACCAGGTGGCGGTGGTCGTCTCGGCCATGGCCGGCGAGACGGACCGGCTGGTCAATTTCTGCCGCGAGGCGAGCTCGCTCTACGATCCGCGCGAATATGACGTGGTCGTGTCGAGCGGCGAGCAGATCACTTCCGGCCTGCTCGCGGTCGCGCTCCAGGCGATCGGCGTGCCCGCGCGTTCCTGGCTCGGTTCGCAAGTGGCGATCCACACCGATGCCGCGCATGCCAAGGCGCGCATCCGCTCGATCGATTCCGCCGGACTCGAAGCGGGCTGGTCGCGCGGCGAGGTCGCGGTGATCCCCGGCTTCCAGGGCATCGCCAATGACGGAAGCAACCGCGTCACCACGCTCGGGCGCGGCGGGTCGGACACTTCGGCGGTGGCGGTGGCGGCGGCGGTGAAGGCCGATCGCTGCGACATCTATACCGACGTGGACGGTGTCTACACCACCGATCCGCGCATCGTCCCCCGGGCCCGCAAGCTCAAGAAGGTGACATACGAGGAGATGCTGGAGCTCGCCAGCGTCGGGGCCAAGGTGCTCCAGACGCGCTCGGTGGGCCTGGCGATGAAGGAACAGGTCCGCGTGCAGGTGCTGTCGTCGTTCACCGGCGACGATGCGCCGATGGCGGACACGCTGCCCGGAACGATGATCGTGGGCGAAGAGGAGATTCAGGACGTGGAAAGCCAGCTCATCACCGGCATCGCGCACGACAAGAACGAAGCGAAGATCACCCTCACCGCGGTGCCGGACAAGCCCGGCGCGGTGGCGACGATCTTCAATCCGCTGGCCGAGGCCAACATCAACGTCGACATGATCATCCAGAACATCGCGCACCAGAGCACGGGTTCGGCAAGCGCGACCGACGTGACCTTCACCGTGCCGGCGGCCGATCTGGCGCGCTCGATCGAAGCGCTCAACCAGGCCAAGGGCTCGATCGGCTTCACCGATCTGCTGCAGGACACCCGCGTCGCCAAGATCTCGGTGGTGGGTGTCGGCATGCGCAGCCATGCGGGCGTGGCCGCGACCATGTTCAAGACGCTTGGCGAGCGCGGAATCAACATCCAGGCGATCACCACGTCGGAGATCAAGGTCAGCGTCCTGATCAACGAGGACGAGACCGAGCTGGCGGTGCGCATCCTCCATACCGCCTATGGCCTCGACGCGACCGACGAAGCGGCCTGATCCGCTTTTCCGCCACCGCCGCAACATGTCGTAACATGCGGCGCGATGCTGCCATGTTTCGGTCGCGCTGCCGCCGTGGCGCAATGGTTGGGGCGAAGGCGTGATGCGGTGGCCCTCCCGTCCCTTCGCCGATTCGGGACTGCTCCGCAGGCGGAGCGCCGCGTTGCTGCTCGCGCTTGTCATCGAGCTGTTGCTGGTGCTGCTCCTGCTCTTCTTCGTGCCACCGGTGCCGGGCCGCAAGGATGGCGGGCGCACCACCGTGTTCGGGATCGAGGCGTCGAAGGGCGAGGACAGCCCCGACAAGAAGCCGGCCGAAAGGCAGCAGCAGAAGAAGGCCGCGAAGGCCCAGCGTGCCCAGGCCCAGACCCAGCCGCCGCCGCCGGTGCCCGTGCCGATCGAGACGCCGGTGCCGGTGGGGCCGCCGACCTTCCTCAAGCTGAGCCGCAACGATTATCAGCAGGGCGACATCGCCAAGGTGCCCAGCCACGCCTCCACGGCGGATGGCGCGGAGAGCGAAACCGCCGATTCGGGCGGCGGGGGCGGGGCGGGCGACACGCCGACCGCCGGCCGCAAGGGCCGGAACGGCGAGACGCTCTATGTCGCCGAATGGGTGCGCGAGCCGACCAACGCGGAGCTCAATCCCTATGTCAACGAGAATCGCGCGCGCTTCCCCGGCTATGGCCTGGTCGCCTGCCGCACCGTGGCGCGCAACCGGGTCGACGATTGCTATGAGCTGGAAGAGACGCGCGGCACGGGCTTCGCCGGATCGGTTCGCCAGGCTGCGTTCCAGTTCCTCGTCCGCGCCCCGCGGGTGGGCAAGAAGCTGATGGTCGGCGAATGGGTGATGATCCGCATCGACTATCGCCGGACCGTCCGCGAACCCTGACCCTTGCCGGGTGGCGCTCCGCAAGGCTAGGCGGGGGGATGACCAACATATCTTCCATCGGCGCCGAGCGCCTGGGCCGCCGCATGGCGCGCGGCTGCGCGTTCCTGGGTTCCGAAGTCGCCATCCTGGGCGGCGCCATGTCCTGGGTGTCCGAGCGCAACCTCGTCGCCGCCATCTCCAATGCCGGCGGCTTCGGCGTGATCGCCTGCGGCGCGATGACGCCCGAGCTGCTCGATGCGGAGATCGCCGGGACCAAGGCGCGCACCGCGAAGCCCTTCGGCGTCAACCTGATCACCATGCACCCGCAGCTGTTCGAGCTGATCGAGGTCTGCAACCGGCATGGCGTCGGCCATGTCGTCCTCGCGGGCGGGCTGCCGCCGGCGGGTTCGCTCGATGCGATCAAGGCGAACGGCGCCAGGCTGATCTGCTTCGCCCCCGCGCTCAGCCTGGCCAAGAAGCTGATCCGCTCGGGCGTCGACGCGCTGGTGGTCGAGGGCATGGAGGCCGGCGGCCATATCGGCCCGGTCTCGACCAGCGTGCTCGCGCAGGAGATCCTGCCCGAAGTGGCCGAGCAGGTGCCCGTGTTCGTCGCGGGCGGCATCGGCCGGGGCGAGGCGATCGCCGGCTATCTCGACATGGGCGCGGCGGGCGTCCAGCTGGGCACGCGCTTCGTCTGCGCGACCGAGAGCATCGCGCATGCAAACTTCAAGAAGGCCTTCATCCGCGCCTCGGCGCGCGATGCCACCGCCAGCGTGCAGATCGATCCGCGCCTGCCCGTGATCCCGGTGCGGGCGCTCAAGAATGCCGGCGGCGAATTGTTCACCGCCAAGCAGCGCGAAGTCGCGCAGCTGCTCGACGAGGGCAAGGTCGCGATGGCCGAGGCGCAGCTCCAGATCGAGCATTACTGGGCCGGGGCGCTGCGCCGCGCGGTGATCGACGGCGATGTCGAGCATGGCAGCGTGATGGCGGGTCAGTCGGTCGGCATGGTGACGAAGGAAGAGCCGGTCGCGGACATCATCGCGACGCTGATGGCCGAGGCGGCCCATGCGCTGGAGAAGCGCGCGGCCTGACGCTTGCCGAAGGGGCGCGGGCGTAAGAGGCTCGCGGCCATGGCCATCGTCATGGGATCGGTCGCGGGCCAGGGCGGAGCTGCGGCGGCCGAAGGGGCATCGCCACCCGTTGCCGTGCCGGCGGAGCGGCCGTCTTCGCCGACGCCGTCGCCCATGGCCGAGAGCGGGGAGGGCAGGCTGTTCCCGGCAAGTTGGGCCGAGATGCCCAGCCAGCGGCTGCTGGGCAAGCACAACCCGCCGCGCGCCCGCTATGAAGGCGTCAGCGGCGGCGCGCTCCTCGCCTGCCATGTTCTGCCTACGCGCCGGCTCGCCGATTGCGAGGTGCTGCGCGAGACGCCGGAAGGCTATGGCTTCGGCAAGGCGGCGCGGGAGGCGGCGACGGATTTCCGCGTGAGCCCGCCGATGCTCGGCGGCCAGGTCGTTGCCCGTGGCCGGGTGGCGATCCCCGTCGCCTTCCGCAACCGCGAGCCCCGGCCCTAGCGGCGCTCCTTGCAGAGCTGGTACAGCTCCTTCACGCATTGCCAGGCGGAGATCGCCACGACCACCACGACGGCGATCTCGAGGCTCTTGTCGAGGCTCTGCTGGATCTTCGCGACCTTGTCCGCATCGGTGCCGGCGACGATCACGATCTGCCCCGCCGCGCGCAGCGCCGCGGCGATGGCGAGCGTGCCCGCGGTGCTGCCCAGGATCAGCGCGGCGCGCAGCGGCTTCCAGGCCGGCCGGAGGAAGCCGATCAGGCTCAGCAGGATCCGCGCCCAGACCAGTACCACCACCGGCCAGTAGAGCGTGGCCCAGACCGGCGCGGCGGTGATCACCGTTCCGTCGTCGTGCGGGAAGAAGGGGATGGTGAAGCCGCCCGCCCACCAGATGAGGAAGCCGATGCCGAAGGCGATCTCGAACGCCGGCTCCCAGCGCTTGCGCGGCGGCAGCTCAAGGCGGAGCTTGCCGAGGTGGGGCAGTTCCTCGAGTTCTTCGGGCTTCCAGCGGGCGAGATAGGTGTCGAGCCAGGCGGTTCGCTCGATCACCGCGAAGATCAGCGTGATCAACGCGCCCATGGTGAGCAGCGTATTCGTGGCGTCGCCGAGCCCGTGGGAAAGGGCCTGGAAGAAGGGCTGGCTGCCCACCGCGACCCGGCCGGCGATCTTCACGACCTCGATGACTCCGAAGAGGGCCAGCATGATTCGCAACACGAACCAGTAGAAGGGAAACAGTTCCGCGCCGATCAGCACCTGCTGGTCGTGATACTGGCCGGAGACCGTGAGCGGATGGCCGAATTCCCTGAGGATCTGGCTGACCTCGCCCTTGTCGAGCGGGCGGCCGAGCGCCTCCTCGCTATCCTCGATGCGGGCGGCGATCAGGTCCGCCAGCTCGGCGACGATGTCGTCGGCCTTGGCCGAGGGCAGGTTCCAGCGCACCGCGCCGAGATAGCGTTCGATGAGGTCCATCACTTTTCTCCCTCGGTGAGGCGCAGGATCGATTCCGAGATCGCGTTCCATTCGGCGAGCAGCTGGCCGAGCACGTGCAGGCCGTCCGGCGTCAGGCGGTAGAAGCGCTTGTTGCGCCTGGCTTCCTCGCGCCATTCGCTGGTGAGCAGCCCCTGCGCCTCCAGCCGGCGCAGCAGGGGATAGAGCGCGCCTTCGTCGATCGGCAGCCCCGCCGCTTCCAGGCTGGTGCGCAGCGTGTAGCCGTAACGCTCCTCGCGCAGTGCCCCGAGCACCGCCAGCACCAGCGATCCGCGCCGCAGCTCGACGCGCAGTTTCTCGAACAGGTCTTCCTCGACCGGCATCGTCCTGTGCCTCATATCGTGTATGATACATACTATGTAACATACAGTATATGAGCCCGCAAGCGCCCGCGATGCGCGGGCCTCCGGCGATTTTGCGGCTCCCGCGGCCGATCGGGCGCGCCCGCCGCACTTGTTTCGCCGGTGCATGGCGCACGCGAACACAATCTGTTAGCGCGCATCCATGCCCGTTTCCGCAGCCGCCTCGGCCCGTGAGATACTGACGCGCCTCCACGACGTGATGGCGTCGCGCAACCCGGCGCAATCGAAGCTCAATTCGGTGGTCAACATCATCGGCGAGGCGCTGTCGAGCGAGGTCTGCTCCATCTATCTGCTGCGCGAGGGGTTGCTGGAGCTCTTCGCGACGCGCGGCCTGGCGCAGGAGGCGGTCCATGTCACCAAGCTCGCGCTGGGCGAGGGCCTGGTCGGCACGATCGCCCAGAATGTGGAGACGCTGAACCTCGACGAGGCCGAGCTGCATCCCGCCTTCGCCTATCGTCCCGAGACGGGCGAAGAGGCGTTCCACAGCTTCGCCGGCGTGCCGATCATCCGGCGCGAGCGGGCCGTGGGAGTGCTTGCCGTGCAGCATGCGGAATCGCGCCGCTACGAGAGCGAGGAGATCGAGGCGCTGCAGACCGTGGCGATGGTGCTTTCCGAACTGATCGCCAATGCCGATCTGATCGATCTGGCGAGCGGCGGCGGCTCCACCCGGCTCCAGTCGACCGCCCCCGAGCTGGGCCATGGCTTCAAGCTGGTCGACGGCATGGCCGCCGGCGTCGCGGTCTTCCACCAGCCGCGCATCGTGATCGAGCATACCGTCGCCGAGGATACCGAGGCGGAGCGCCACCGCGTCTATGCCGCGTTCGACAAGATGCGCGAGCAGATCGACCGGATGGCGAGCCAGGCCGAATTCGGCGGCGGCGGCGAGCAGGACGAGATCCTCGCGACCTACAAGATGTTCGCCTATGACGAAGGCTGGTCGCGCCGGATCAACGAGGCGATCGATTCGGGCCTTACCGCCGAGGCGGCGATCGAGCGCGTCCAGCAGCGCACGCGCCAGCGCATGCGCGAGATCGACGATCCGCTGCTGCGCGACCGGATGCACGATCTGGAGGATCTGTCCAACCGGCTGCTCCGCATCGTCTCGGGCCAGCTCGGCACTGCGGCGCAGATGGGGCTGCGCCAGGATTCGATCCTGATCGCGAAGAATCTCGGCCCGGCCGAGCTGCTCGAATATGATCGCCGGCGCCTGAAGGGCGTGGTGCTGGAGGAAGGCTCGCTCACCGCGCACGTCACCATCGTCGCGCGCGCCATGGGCGTGCCGGTGCTGGGGCGCGTCCGCAACATCCGCCAGATGATCGCCGAGGGCGACATGCTGCTGCTCGACACGAGCGAGGAGAGCCTGTTCGTCCGCCCCACCCAGGCGATGCAGGAGGCGTTCGAGGCCAAGCTCGAGCTCAGCCAGAAGCGCCGCGCCGCCTTCGCCCGGATGCGCGGCGTCGCTCCCGTGACGACCGATGGCCACCGCGTGACGGTGATGGTCAATGCCGGCCTGCGCGACGACATGGCCGCGCTCGACCTTACCGGCGCCGACGGCATCGGCCTGTTCCGCACCGAATTCCAGTTCCTCGTCTCGGCCACCCTGCCCCAGCGCGAGATGCAGCGCCGCCTCTACAAGGACGTGCTCGACGCGGCGGGGGACCGGTCCGTCACCTTCCGCACCGTCGATATCGGCGGTGACAAGGCGCTGCCCTATCTCAACCATGACGAGGATGGCGAGGAAGAGAATCCCGCGATGGGCTGGCGGGCCTTGCGCCTCGCGCTCGATCGCGACGGGCTGATGAAGGCGCAGGCGCGCGCGCTGATCGAGGCGGGTGCCGGCCGCACGCTCAACATCATGTTCCCGATGGTCTCGGAACCCTGGGAGTTCGATGCGGCGCGCGAGCTGTTCGAGGCGCAGCGCAGCTGGCTCGCCGCGCGCGGGCGCAAGATGCCGACCGAGATCCGCTATGGCGCGATGCTCGAGGTGCCGGCGCTGGCGGAAGTGCTCGACCTGCTGCTGCCGCGGCTCGACTTCCTGTCGATCGGCACCAACGACCTCACCCAGTTCCTGTTCGCCGCCGATCGCGCGCATCCAAAGCTGGCGTTGCGCTATGATTGGCTGAGCCCGTCGATCCTGCGCTTCCTCAAGCGCGTGGCGGACCAGTGCCGGGCGGGCGGCGTGCCGGTGGGCGTGTGCGGCGAGATGGGCGGCCGGCCGCTGGAGGCGCTGGCGCTGCTCGGGCTCGGCATCGATCGCCTGTCGATCACGCCCGCCGCGGTGGGGCCGATCAAGGCGATGGTCCGGTCGATCGACCGGGGGGCGCTGATGGCGGCGATGGCCCGGATGCTGGCCGATCCGGGCAGCTCGCTGCGCGACCAGCTGGAGGCATGGGCGAGCGAACATTCCGTCGAACTGGCCTGATCTGCCGGCAAAATCACCCTGGCCGGCGTTGACAGGCGGGGCTTGGTGAACGACAGCTTCAGCCGTCGGCGGGAGCAACGGGCGCAACCCTTCCGCCCGGAGAGTATGGATGGAAGGCGAAGCCGCCGAAGACCCGACCCTGTTTCCCGCCAGCGTGGGCGAGAAGCTGCGTGCCGCGCGCGAGGCCCAGGGCCTCGACCTTCCCGAGATCGCCGCGCGTACCCGCATTCCGCAGCGCCATCTCGAGGCGATCGAGAAGGGCAATTACGCCGGGCTTCCGTCGATCACCTATGCGCTGGGCTTCGCCAAGGCCTATGCCCGTGCGGTCGGCGCCGACGAAGTGATGATCGCGCGCGAGCTGCGCACCGAGCTCCACCGCAATCCCGAGCGCGCCGCGCCGGTTCCCGCCTATGAGACCAGCGATCCGGCGCGGGTGCCACCGCGCGGGATCGTCATCTTCGGCGTCGTCCTGGCGCTGCTGCTGGTGGTGGGCGGGGTGCTCTATTACGGCACCGACCTGTTCCGCGGCAGCGCACCCGCACCCGAGACGCTGGCGACCGAGGAGCCGCAGGCGAACCTGGCCGACAATGCCAGCATCGCCAACGTCGCCACGCCCGTGGCGGCCGGCGGCGGCCAGGTCTCGCTGGTCGCGCTCGACACCGTCTGGATCCGCGTCACCGATGCCAAGGGTACCAAGCTCGTCGAGAAGGAGCTCGCCCCCGGCGAGCGCTACGACGTGCCGGCCGATGCCGATCATCCGCGCATCCGCACGGGCGGCCCCGAGAAGATCCAGGTGACGCTCAACGGCTCCAACGTCGATCCGCTCGGCCGCGCCGGCACGACGGTGGATGTCGAGGTGAGCGCCGATGCGCTGCGCGCCCGCGGCCAGCCGGGTGCCTCGCCGACGCCGGCCGCGCCGGCCGCCGGGGGGCCGGCCGCGCGCCGCGAGCGTCCGGCCGCGCGCCTCTCCGTCGCGACTCCGGCGCCGACGCCGGTCGAACCGGCTGCGACGAGCACTGGCAACAGCGCGCCGTAAGGACTGGCGAGGCGTGCGGCCTCCCGGCTATAGCGGACGAGTTCTCCATGTCTGACCTGCACCGGGGGGTGTGATCGATGCGTTTTCTTCTTGCCGCCACTGCAATGGCCGTCGTCTTCGGCGCCGGCACCGCCCAGGCCCAGGATTCCGCGCTCTCCGGACGCGTCGACCGGCTTGAGCGCGAGATGCGCGCCGTACAGCGCAAGGTGTTCCCGGGCGGCGCCGGCCAGACGGTGGAGCCGCAGATCACGCCCGAGACCAGCACCAGCGTGCCCGGCACGCCGTCGGGCACGCCGCTGATCGACTTGACCCAGCGCGTCACCGCGATCGAGGAGCAGCTGCGCACGCTCACCGGCCAGGTCGAGCAGGGCCAGTATCGCCTGCGCCAGCTCGAGGACGCCTTCGCGGCCTATAAGCGCGGCACCGATGCGCGTATCAAGGGGGTCGAGGACCGGGCGACCGCCAATGCCGCGCTGGGCGGCGAGGATATGACGGTGCCGGGCGATACCGCCGGCGCGGCGATCCGTCCGCCGGCGACCGGCACCCGCCCGGCCACACCGCCTCCGGCCGCGGGCACCGCCACGCCGGCCACGCCCAAGCCCACCGGCACGCGCGCCCAGCAGGTGGCGGCGATCGAGAAGCCCAATACGGGCGATCCGGCCGAGGACGGCTATACTTATGGCTTCCGCCTGTGGCAGGCGAAGCTCTATCCGGAGGCGCGCCGCGAGCTCGAGGCGGTGGCGACCAAATATCCGACGCATCGCCGCGCCAGCTATTCGCAGAACCTGCTCGGCCGCGCCTATCTCGATAGCGGCGCGCCCAGCCTGGCGGCGGTGGCCTTCTACGAGAATTACAAGAAGAACCCCAAGGGCGAGCGTGCGCCCGACAGCCTCTATTATCTGGCCCAGGCGCTCATCAAGCTGAAGAAGCCCGCCACGGAGGTCTGCAAGGTCTATACCGAGCTCGACCAATTATATGGCGACAAGCTCTCGGCCGAGATGAAGACCGGCATGGCGGAGGGCCGTGCAAGCCAGAAGTGCAAGTGACCGGCCGACGCTCGACCGGGAAAGGGTCGAGCGCTTCCGCCGGGATTGCGAGGCGCTGACCGGCGGCGCTGCGGGCGAGGGGCGCCATCTGGCCGTTGCCGTTTCGGGCGGGCCGGATAGCCTGGCGCTGCTCCTGCTGGCCCATGCGGCCTTTCCGGGCGCGGTGATCGCGGCGACCGTCGATCACGGCCTGCGCCCCGAAGCGGCGGACGAAGCGGCGCTCGTCCGGCGGCTATGCGATCGGATCGAGGTGCCGCACGAGACGCTCGCCGGAAGCGTGCCCGTCGCGGGCAATCTCCAGCAGGGCGCGCGGGCGCTGCGTTATGCGCTGCTCGCCGATTGGGCGGCGGGCCGGTCCGCCTGGCTCGCGACGGCGCACCAGCAGGACGATGTCGCCGAAACCTTCCTGATGCGTGCCCGGCGCGGCGCGGGAGTGGGCGGGCTTGCCGCGATGGCGGCGGCGCGGCCGCTCGGCGGCGTCACGCTGATCCGGCCGCTGCTCCATTGGACGCGGGAAGAATTGGAGGTGCTCGTCGCGGATGCGGGGATCGTGCCGGCGCGCGATCCCTCCAACGCCGATCCGCGTTTCGATCGCGCCCGCATCCGCGCCTTGCTGGCCGAGGCGGGGGAATTGCCCGCCGATCGGCTTGCCGCCGCCGCGCGCAACCTGCGCGATGCCGAGGATGCGCTGGCCTGGGTCGTCGATCGCGAATGGCGCGCGCGCGCGGTGGCCGAAGGCGGCGCGGTTTCGCTCGATCCCGGCGGCTTGCCCCGGGAACTTCGCCGCCGCCTCGTCGAGCGGGCGGTGGCGACCGTCCGCGCCGCGCACGACCTCGGCCCCGATTGGCGGGAGACCGGGCTCGATCCGCTGCTCGCCGCGCTCGACGCCGGAGGCACCGGTACGATTGCGGAAGTGATCGGGAAGGCGAGGGCCGCTATCTGGCATTTCGCGCTGGCGCCACCGCGTCGATCACACTGATCGACGCTGTTCCATTGCCATTAACTTGGCCGTGCCTATCTTGGGCAGCGGAAAGGTACCGAATCCGCATGAGCGACAACGACAAGCAGCAGGGCCCCGACAATGGGGGCAGCAACCCCTGGATGAAGAGCCTGTTGATCTGGGTGGGCATCCTGGCGGCGCTCGCCCTGTTCGTGACGATCTTCGACAATCGCAACGCCACCGCGCCGGGCGATGCCGTGGCCTATTCCGATTTCATGGCCAAGGTGAACAATGGCGAAGTGAAGTCGGTGAACATCTCGCGTGCCACCGGCGTGGTCAGCGGCGAGCTGTCGAACGGCGGCAAGTTCCGCACGAACGCGCCCGAGGATCCTTCGATGATCGGGACGCTGCTCGCGAAGAACGTGAAGGTCTCGGCCCGCGCCGAGGAAGGTCCGAACATCTGGATCTACCTCCTCTACCAGTCGTTGCCGTTCCTGCTGATGCTCGGCATCGCCTTCTTCGTGATCCGCCAGATGCAGAAGGGCTCCGGCTCGGGCGCGATGGGCTTCGGCAAGTCGCGCGCGCGCCTGCTGACGCAGAAGGAAGGCAAGGTCACCTTCGACGACGTGGCGGGCATCGACGAGGCGCGCGAGGAGTTGCAGGAGATCGTCGAGTTCCTCAAGGACCCGACCAAGTTCGCCCGCCTGGGCGGCAAGATCCCCAAGGGCGCGCTGCTGGTCGGCTCGCCCGGCACCGGCAAGACGCTGCTCGCCCGCGCCATCGCCGGCGAGGCAGGCGTGCCCTTCTTCACGATTTCGGGTTCGGACTTCGTCGAGATGTTCGTCGGCGTCGGCGCGAGCCGTGTTCGTGACATGTTCGAGCAGGCCAAGAAATCGGCCCCGTGCATCGTCTTCATCGACGAGATCGACGCCGTCGGCCGTTCGCGCGGCGCCGGCCTCGGCAACCAGAATGACGAGCGCGAGCAGACGCTCAACCAGCTGCTCGTGGAAATGGACGGCTTCGAGGCAAACGAAGGCATCATCATCATCGCGGCGACAAACCGCCCCGATGTGCTCGATCCCGCGTTGCTCCGTCCGGGCCGCTTCGACCGCCAGGTCCAGGTGCCGCGTCCGGACATCGAGGGCCGGGTGAAGATCCTCCAGGTCCATATGAAGAAGGTGCCGCTGGCGCCCGACGTCGAGCCGCGGGTGATCGCGCGCGGCACCCCGGGCTTCTCGGGCGCCGATCTCGCCAACCTCGTCAACGAAGCCGCGCTGCTCGCTGCCCGCCGCGGCAAGCGGCTGGTCGCGGCGCAGGAGTTCGACGATGCGCGCGACAAGGTGCTGATGGGCGCCGAACGCCGCTCGATGGTGATGACCGACGACGAGAAGCGGATGACCGCCTATCACGAGGCCGGCCACGCCCTGGTCTTCGCGCACGAGCCGACCGCCGACCCGATCCACAAGGCGACGATCATCCCGCGCGGCTTCGCGCTCGGCATGGTCCAGCCGCTGCCGGAGCGGGATTCGTACAGCTATCACCGCGACAAGATGCATGCCGATATCGCCGTCGCGTTCGGCGGCCGCATCGCCGAGGAGCTGATCTTCGGCTATGACAAGGTCTCGTCGGGTGCCTCGAACGACATCATGCAGGCGACGCGTCTCGCCCGCGCGATGGTGACGAAATGGGGCCTGTCGGACAATGTCGGCCCGCTCGACTTCTCGGAGAGCGACGAATCCTATGGCTATGCGATCTCCCGCGCCAAGCCGATGTCGGACGAGACCGCGCGATTGATCGACAGCGAAGTGAAGCGTTTCGTCGAGCGTGGCCTCGAGCGTGCGCGCCAGCTGCTGACCGACCATATCGACCAGCTCCACACGATTGCCCAGGCGCTGCTCGAGTATGAGACGCTGACCGGCGAGGAGATCAAGCGGCTGATCGCCGGCGAGGATCTGGGCCGGCCGGATCCGGGCACCACGACGCGCCCGGTATCGGTGGCAGGCACGTCGATCCCGAAGATCACCAAGTCCAAGGGCCCGTTCGGGCAGCCGACGCCGCAAGGCGCCTGAGTTCCGCCATCATCGGCTGTGAAAAGCCCTCCCACGCGCGATCGGGGGAGGGTTTTTTCACATGCTGCATCCGGTTCTCTTCCTGCTGCTTGCGGCGGGCACGGTGCCGATGACGGTCGCCGAGTTCCTCGCCAAGGCCGATTCGCTCAAGGCGAAGGGGATGCTCGCTGCCTTCTCGCCCGACTATAGGCTGCTGCGCGAGGAGATGGAGCAGGTGGCTACCGGCTGGCGCGCCGAGCTGGCCGCGCAGCAGGCGTCCGGGCGCAGGCCGCACAGCTGCCCGCCACCCAAGGGGCAGGTCAAGATGGGCGGGCCGGAGCTGCTCGCCGAATTCCAGAAGATCCCGCCGGCCCGACGCGGCATCAGCGTGAAGACTGCCTTCTACGCCATCATGCAGCGTCGCTATCCCTGCCCCGCCTGAGCGCTCAGCCGAACAGCCCCAGCGCCACCAGGATCAGCACGAAGATCGCCAGGATCCAGGTGATGAAGAAGGTCAGCACCCAGGCGCGCATGAACGCGGAGAACCAGCCCAGCTGATAGGCCTGCTGGAGCTGGCGCGTCACATGGACGAAAGGAAGCGCGAGCGCCGCCACCGCCAGCCAGCCGCCGCCCAGCCCGGCCGCGGCGACGATCGCCACCAGGATGTAGAAGAGCGACATGAAAGTGATGGAATAAGTGACGAACACCGCATGATCGTAGAGCTTGTATTGCCGCTTCCAGAAGAACAGCGCCCATAGGAACGGCACCGAGAGCGGGATCAGCAGCCAGGAGAATTTGTAACTGGCCGACTGGAGCTTGTACATCATCAGCGCCGGGTTCTTCTGCCACTTCTCGATGCCGTGATCGAGCGCGTGCCAGCCGGTATGGGCTTGCGCGGCCGTCCCGTCGAGATGGCCGCCGCCCAGCGACTGTGCCGCCTTGTCGAGCCCGGCCAGCCCCTGCTGGGCATCGGCAATGCGCTCGCGATACTCTGCCTTGTCCTCCTCGTCGGTGGCCGCGGCGAGCTTTCGCTGCGCCTTGTCGAGCTTGGCCTGCGTATCCTTGCGGGCATAGTCGATCGCGGCGAAGGGCTTCATGTTGCCGGCATTGAGCTCGGTCGGCGCCGAAATCCCTACCCAGGAGAAGACCGCGAACATCGCGAAGACCGAGAAGAGGAAGATCGCCATCGGCGAGACGAAGCGCGCGCGCTCGCCGGCGATGTAGCGCCGGGTCAGCTCGCCGGGCCGCCAGGCGAGCATCGGCAAAGTGCGCCACAACTTGCCCTCGAAATGGAAGACGCCGTGCAGGATGTCGTGCCCGATCGCCGAGAGCGAACGATGGACATGCCCGGCCTGGCCGCAATTATGACAATGCGATCCGATCAGCGCCGTGCCGCAATTGAGGCACAGGCCATGCCCGTCGCCGCCCGCCGCGCCATGCCCTTCGCCCGCCCGCGGCTCGACCGCGCGGCCGAGCAACGCCCCCGTCGCCAGTTCCCCGGCTGCTTCGATTCCCCCCGACATGGCGCCGGACCTATCAGCTTGATCTTGCACGTGCTAGGCGCAAGCGCAGCATGACCGACACCGCAGCCCTGATCGCCCAGATGGCGCAGCGCGCCCGCCGCGCCGCCGTGCAGCTCGCCGCCATGCCGGCCCCGGCCAAGGCCGCCGCGCTGCGCGCCGCCGCCGCTGCGATCCGGGCCGATACGCAGGCGATCCAGGCCGCCAATGCCGAGGACATGGCCGCCGCCGAGGCCAATGGCCTGTCGGGCGCATTGCTCGATCGCCTGAAGCTCGATGCCGGGCGGATCGAGGCCATGGCCGGCGGCGTCGAGGCCGTGGCCGCGCTCGCCGACCCGGTCGGCGACGCGATCGACCGGGTCGAGCGGCCCAATGGCCTGGTGCTGACGCGCGTTCGCGTGCCGATCGGAGTGATCGGCATCATCTATGAGAGCCGGCCCAACGTCACCGCCGATGCCGGCGCGCTCTGCGCCATGGCGGGCAATGCCGCGATCCTGCGCGGCGGCTCCGAAGCGATCCGCTCGAACCGCGCCATCCATGCGGCGCTCGCCCGCGGCCTGGCGGCGGGCGGCATGCCCGAGGATGCGGTGCAGCTGGTCCCCGTCACCGATCGCGCCGCCGTCGGCGCGATGCTCGTCGCCGACGGGGCGATCGACATGATCGTGCCCCGCGGCGGCAAGAGCCTCGTCGCCCGCGTGCAGGCGGAGGCGCGCGTTCCCGTGCTCGCCCATCTCGACGGGCTCAACCATACCTATATCGACGGCGCCGCGGATCCCGCGATGGCGCGCGACCTGGCGCGCAATGCCAAGATGCGGCGCACCGGCATCTGCGGCGCCACCGAGACGCTGCTGATCGACCGTGCCTTCGCCGATCCGAAGCCCGTGCTGGCCGCGCTGGCCGATGCCGGCTGCGAGCTGCGCGGCGATGCCGAGATCCGGACGATCGAGCCGCGTGCGGTGGCCGCCAATGCGGAGGATTGGGACACCGAATATCTCGATTCGATCCTGTCGGTGAAGCTGGTCGACGGGGTGGATTCGGCAATGGCCCATATCGCCGCGCACGGCTCGCATCATACCGATGCGATCGTCACGGCCGACCAGGCCATAGCGGAGCGGTTCCTGGCGCAGGTCGACAGCGCGATCGTGATGTGGAACGCCTCCACCCAGTTCGCGGATGGCGGCGAGTTCGGCCTGGGCGCCGAGATCGGCATCTCCACCGGTCGCCTCCATGCCCGCGGCCCGGTGGCGCTCGAAGGGCTGACGACGTACAAATGGGTGGTGCGCGGCACGGGGCAGGCACGGCCGTGAGCGACACCGTGACGCTCTGGCGTCCGGTCGGCCCCGCGGAGCTTGCGTTGATCGAGGCGACCGGCATGGCCGCCTTCCCACCGCGCCTTCCCGGGCAGCCGATCTTCTATCCGGTTACCAGCGAAGACTATGCGGTGAAGATCGCGCGCGACTGGAACGTGCCGGAGAGCGGCGCGGGTTTCGTGACGCGCTTCGAGGTGCTGCGTGCCTTCCTCGCCGACTATCGGGTCGAGGACGCCGGCGGTCGCGCGCACCGGGAATATTGGATCCCGGCAGCACGGATGGACGCGTTCAACGCGGCGATCACAGGCCCCATCGAAGTGGTGAGGCGTTTCCCCGAATGAAGCGCATCGGCCTGCTGGGCGGCTCATTCAATCCGGCGCATCTCGGGCATCGCAAGCTCTCGCTCCACGCCATCCGGGCGCTGGGGCTCGACGAGGTGTGGTGGCTCGTCTCGCCGGGCAACCCGCTGAAGGACAAGGCCGGCATGGCGCCGTTCAAGGCGCGGATGGCGTCGGCCCAGCGCATGGCGCGGCATGCGCCGATCCGCGTGTCGGGCATCGAGAAGCGGATCAAGACCCGCTACACCGCGGACACGATCCGCAAATTGCCGCGGCTCTTCCCGCGCCATCGCTTCATCTGGCTGATGGGGGCGGACAATCTGGCCCAGTTCCACAAATGGGAGCGCTGGCGCGATATTGCCGAACAGGTTCCGATTGCGGTGATCGCCCGTCCGGGGTATGATCGCGAGGCCCATGCAAGTCCTGCAATGGGTTGGCTGCGGCGCGCTGTGCGGCCCGCAGGCCAGGCGAAGAACTGGACGCGTTGGAGATTGCCGGCCCTCGTGCTGTTGCGCTTCCGCCCCGATCCGACTTCGGCGACGAGCCTTCGGGCCGCCGATCCCGCCTGGCACCGGCGTTATGCGGGTGCCCGTCAAAGTGTAACTTTGATGGGAGAAGCTACCGCGTCGTCTCCACAACAAGTTCGCACAGACAAGTTGCAACCCTAGGAGGCCCCTTGGCCATATCGTCCAATGTTCTGCGTTCGCCCGATGCCGCTGGTGGCACCGAGGCGCTGCACCAGCTCGTGATGACGTCGCTCGACGACGATCAGGCGGTCGAGACGGTCTCGATCCCGCTCGCCGGCAAGAGCAGCATCGCCGACTATATGGTCGTGGCATCCGGCCGTTCGACGCGCCAGGTCGCGTCGATGGCGGTGAAGCTTGCCGACAAGATCAAGGCCGAGTTCGGCCGCACCCCGCGGGTGGAGGGCCTGCCCACCGCCGATTGGGTGCTGATCGACGCGGGCGACGTGATCGTCCACCTGTTCCGCCCCGAAGTGCGCAGCTTCTACAATCTCGAGCGGATGTGGTCGTTCGGCGAAGCCGGCCAGGCGTGATCCGCTAGAAAGGGGGGCGGCACGGGCGATGCAGCTCCATATCGTCGCGCGCGGGAAGATCGGCCGCAGCCCGGAGGCGGAGCTGGTCGATCGCTATCTCCGGCGCATCCAGTGGCCGACCCGGGTGACCGAGCTGCCCGATACGGGCGGCAAGGTTCCCGAGCTTTCGGGCAGCACCCGGATCGTCCTGCTCGACGAGACCGGCGAGAACCTGCCCTCGCGCGTGCTCGCCGAGCGGCTGGGCGCCTGGCGCGACGACGGGGTGCGCGAGGCGCGCTTCCTGATCGGCGCGGCGGACGGGTTCGAGGATGCCGATCGCGCCCAGGCCGATCTGCTGCTCAGCTTCGGCCGCGCCACCTGGCCGCACATGCTGGCCCGGGCGATGCTCGCCGAGCAGCTGTGGCGCGCCACTTCCATCCTTGCCAACCACCCCTATCATCGCGAAGGCTGAGCCCGTGCTCCGCCCGCTGATCCTCGGCGCCAGCCTGCTGGCGATTCTCGCCACCGGCAGCTTCGCCGCGGCGCAGGCGCCGAGCCTCGGCGAGCAGCAGGGGCGCCTGCGCGAGGCCAACGCCCAGAGCAGGGCGGCGCAGGCGCGCAGCGCGCAGCTCGAGCGCCAGGCTGCCTCCGAGCGCGACCAGGCCGCCCGCGCCCGGGCGCAGGAAGCCGCCGCCGCCGAGCGGATCAAGGTGGCCGAGGCCGATATCGCCGCGGCGCGCGCGCGCATCGGCATCGTCGATCGCCAGCTCGCCGCGCAGCGCACGCGCGTCGCCGAGCGCCAGGGGCCGATCCTGCGCCTGATCGCCGCGCTCCAGTCGATGGCCCGCCGCCCGGCGGTGCTCGGCCTGGTCCAGCCCGGATCGACCAGCGACATGGTCCATGTCCGCGCCGTGCTCGGCACGGTGATGCCCGTGGTCGAGGCCCGCACCCGCGACGTGCGCGCGGAGCTCGGCCGCGTCCGGGCGCTGCGGGCCGATGCGCTCGCCGCAGTCGCGAGCTTCCGCGACGCGCGGCGCCGGATCGAGGATGAGCGGATCGCCCTGGTCCGGCTCGAGGCGGATCACCGCGCCCGCTCCGCCCAGCTCGCCTCAAGCGCCCTGGTCGAATCGGACCGCGCCATCGCGCTGGGCGAGCGCGCCCGCGAGATCGCCGACCAGATGGAGACAGCGGGCCAGGCCGCAGGAATCCAGGCCGATCTCGCAATGCTTCCCGGCCCGCTGCCGCGCCCCGGCAGCGCCGTCGCCGCGCCCTCGCGCAAGGCGGGCCCTCCCTATATCCTGCCGGTCGCCGGCGCGGTCGTCACCGGCATGGGCGAGCTGTCCTCCACCGGAGTGCGCGCCCGCGGAGTCACGCTTGCCTGCGCGGCCGGCAGCGACGCCGTCGCCCCCGCGCCCGGCCGCATCCTCTTCGCCGGCCCGTTCCGCGACTATGGCGGAGTGGTGATCATCGACCATGGCAATGGCTGGACCAGCTCGGTCACCGGGCTGGGCGGCACCAGCGTCCGCGTCGGCGAGCATGTGGCGCAGGGCGCGCGCATCGGCCGCGCTCCGGGCGGCGACGCGCCGCGCATCACCGTCGAGCTCCGCCGGCGCGGCGAGCCCATGGACCTTGCGCGCCTGCTCGGCTGATTGTGCCGTGCATTTGCCGCGATCCCGTCCTAGATTGATCCCCGAACGCGTTTCCGGAAAGTAATTATGCTTCGTTCGTTCCTTCAGGTCACCGCCGCGGTCGGCGCGCTGGCGCTCGTTCCCGTTGCTTCCGGCGCCATGGCCGGCGTGGACACTTCGAGCTTCAAGGAGCTCGATACCTTCATGGAAGTCTACAGCCAGGTGAAGGCGAACTATGTCGAGAAGGTCGACGACGCGACGCTGATGAAGGGCGCGATCCAGGGCATGCTCGCCGCGCTCGATCCGCACAGCAGCTATGCCGACGGGCTCGATTTCGACAATCTGAAGATCCAGACCGACGGCAATTACGGCGGCCTCGGCCTCACCGTCACCCAGGAGGACGGGGCGGTGAAGGTGGTGGCGCCGACCGAGGACACGCCGGCCGCGCGCGCGGGCATGAAATCGGGCGACTTCATCACGCATATCGACGGCAAGTTCATCGTCGGCGGCAGCCTGGACGAGGCGATCGAGAAGATGCGCGGCAAGCCGGGCACCAGCGTCACGCTCACCGTGATCCGTCCGGGCGCCGACAAGCCGCTCACCTTCACCATGAAGCGCGAGATCATCGTGCAGCGGCCGGTGAAGTGGGACGTCAAGGACGGCGTCGGCATCATCAACATCAACACCTTCACTGCCCAGACCGGGGCGGACACGATCAAGGCGATCCAGGAGATCGACAAGAAGCTGGGCCGCAAGCCGCTCGGCTATGTCGTCGATCTGCGCGAGAATGGCGGCGGATTGCTCAGCCAGGCGATCGAAGTGTCCGACATATTCCTGTCGCATGGCGAGATCGTCTCGCAGCGCGGCCGGGAGAAGACCGATATCGAGCGCTGGTATGCCGATGTGAGCGAGCCGGGCATCGTCTCGGTTCCGGGCGACCTCGCCAAGGGCCTGCCGGTGGTCGTGCTGATCGATGCGGGCACCGCCTCCGCCTCGGAAATCGTCGCGGGCGCGCTGCAGGACCATCACCGCGCGCTCGTGATGGGCGTGCGCAGCTTCGGCAAGGGCTCGGTCCAGTCGATCCTGCCGATGGGCCCGCGTGCGGCGCTGCGCCTCACCACGGCGCGCTACTACACGCCTTCGGGGCGCTCGGTGCAGGAAGGCGGCATCAAGCCCGACCTGCTGGTGCCCCAGCTCACCGATCCCGACTACAAGACCCGGCCCTCGATCCGCGAGGCGGACCTGCGCGCCCACCTGATCAACAACGACAAGGTCGACGATTCGGTGCTCGAGGACGATCAGCGCGCCGATCCGCGCTTCGCCAAGACGGCGGACCAGCTGAAGAAGGAAGGGATCGACGACTTCCAGCTGCATTATGCGCTGCAGACCATTTCCCGCCTCGGGCCCAAGACCCAGGTTGCCGCGACACGGAGCAAATAAGCCATGCGCAACGACGGCCTCCGCATCGCGCGCTGGATCGCGCTCCTCCTTCCCCTCGCGCTGGTGGGCGGCGCGCATCTCTCCGAATTGTTCGGGCTGGTGCCGTGCGAGATGTGCTGGTGGCAGCGCTGGCCGCATTATGCCGCGGTGCTGATCGCGCTGGCTTCCTTCCTGGTGAAGGATCGCCGTGCCCAGCTCGGGCTGGTCCTGCTCGCCGGCACGGCCGTGGCGATCAGCGGCGGCATCGGCGTCTTCCATGCCGGCGTCGAGTATAAATGGTGGGAAGGCATCACGGCGTGCACCGCCCAGGTGCATGGCGACAATCCGATGGACATGCTGAACGACGCGCTGCGCCGGCCGCTGATCCGCTGCGACGTGCCGCAATGGACGTTGTTCGGGATCAGTCTGGCCGGCTTCAACGCGATCCTCTCGCTGGGCGGGGCGATCCTGATCTTTCTGCTCGCCGCCCGCAGGGGCACCCGGGCATGAGCTGGAAGCCCGGCGATCGGCGCGAGGGGATGTCCTCGATGGTTCGCGTCGACCAGGCGGGCGAATATGGGGCGACGCGCATCTATGCCGGCCAGCTCGCCGTGATGGGCGATCGCACGCCGATGGCGCGGATGATCGCCGGCATGGCCAGCCAGGAAGAACGCCACCGTGCCTTCTTCGATGCGATGATCGCACGCCGCGGAGTGCGCCCGACTGCGCTCCAGCCCTTCTGGAACATCGCCGGCTTCGCGCTGGGCGCGGCCACGGCGGCGATGGGGCCCGAGGCGGCGATGGCCTGCACCGCCGCGATCGAGACCGAGATCGACTTGCATTACCAGCAGCAGCTCGAAGAGATCGGCACCGGCGATCCCGAACTCGCCGAGGCCGTGGCGAAGTTCCGCGACGAGGAGCTCGAGCACCGGGATACCGCGCTCGCGCACGGCGCGGAGCACGCTCCGGCCTATCCGCTGCTGTCCGGATTGATCCGCGCCGGCTGCCGCGCTGCCATTGCGATATCGAAACGGATATAAAGCCCCCATTCAGCCGTTTTGGACCAGGCACGGCACATACAGGAGTAAGCCGATGTTGAACCGGATCATGATCGCAGGCGCCCTCGCCGCCATCCCGATGCTGCTGCCCGCTGCCGCGCATGCCCAGAATGCGCCGCAGAACGGCGTGCTGGTGATCTATGGCAAGGACAAGTGCCCGACCAATTCGAACGGCGAGGAGATCGTGGTCTGCAAGCGCCTCGACGAGCGCGAGCGCTATCGCATCCCCTCGAACCTGCGCGAGGAAGCCGGTCCGCCGCAAAAGACCGAGAGCTGGGCGGTGCGTTCGCAGGACGCGCTCACTTCGGGCAATTTCGGCACCGGCAGCTGCTCGACCACCGGCGCCGGCGGCGGCACCGGCTGCTTCGTCCGGCAGGCGACCATCGCCCGCGCCGATGCCCGGGCCCGCAAGAAGGCCGAAGAGAATCTGCCGCTGCCTTGAGGCAGGCCGCTAGGCCCGCTCGCGCGGGGGGGCGAGTCCGGCGGGGAGCAAGCCCCGATCGGCCAGCGCCCCACCCATTCCGGCGGCTGGCGGAGCACGCAATCGGCGATGATCCACAGCATCACCATGGCGCGTGCGGCAGCGGCGCAGGCGATGTCGATGGTGCTCGCCGCCGGCCAGGCGCCATCCATCCCGGCGAAGAACCAGAATTCGGCGAAATAGGCGAAGATCCCGGTCACCGCGAACAGCGCGACTGGCCATAGGCGCGGCGCGGTCATCACCAGCATCGGCCATAGCCACAAGTCGAACTGGGGCGAATAGACCTTGTTGGTCAGCATGAACCAGGCGAGCAGCGGCGTGGACAGCAGCCATAGCCGCGCATGGTGGCGCCGCCAGCCCAGGCCGATAATGGCTGCGCCGCCGATCGCAAAGGCGAGCGCGGCGCAAAGATTCTTGCCCGCTATGTCGAGCTGCAGGATGCCGAGATTGCCCAGCACGTCCCAGGTCCCGGCCATCGTGCCGCCGCGCGCTTGCGAGAAACGGTAGAATTCGCTCCAGTTCGCCGGCGCGAGCAAGGCGATCGGCAGGTTCACCGCCAGCCAGGCGCCGATCGCGGCGAGCTTCACCCAGCCGGTGCGCACGACGCGGTGGAGCCAGCCGCGGCCCCGCTCGAAGAATGCCGAGAGGACGAACAGGGGCAGCATCACGATCGGGAACAGCTTGGCGGCCACGCCCAGCCCCGCCGCGGCGCCCGCGCCGATCAGCCGGTTCTCGCGCGCCAGCAGCATCGCCCACACCGCCAGCGTGACGGCAATCATGTCCCAGTTATGCCCGACATAGAGGATCAGCGGCGGCGCGGCCGCCCACCACCAGAGCCGCCGTCGGTCCATCCCGGCGCGGCGGAACATCCAGAGGATCAGGAAGGCGAGGGCGATGTTCCCTGCCGTCACCACGCCGAGGAACTTGGCGTCGTTGGCGTGGCGCCCGAAGATCAGATGCGTCGCGGCGCCCTCGATCCAGATCGCCGCCCCGGTCAGCACCGGATATTCGATCGGGGTCTGGAGATAGGGGATCTTGCCCTTGTCCACGCCGCGCGCCGTCCAGAAGGGCACCGCATCGCTGTAGCAGCCGGTGAGATACTGTTCCGAATCGGTCCAGCCACCCGGCATGCAATGCTGCTTGAAGCCGAAGCCGAGCAGGCAGGTGATCGCCAGCGCGATCAGCAGCGCGCGAAAATGCCGGTCGATCCTCAATCGCATCGCTGTCCCCTTCAATCCTTCCCCGCCGGGTCGGGGAGGGGCCGATCTCCTCCCACAACCTGCTGGACACCGCAATATCTGGAACATAAAGCGAACATATGTCGCAGCTCGATCTCCGCGCGAAGCTCGCCATCCTGGCGGATGCCGCCAAATACGACGCCAGCTGCGCCTCCTCGGGCACGACCCGGCGCAATTCGGCGGGCGGCAAGGGGCTCGGCTCGACCGAGGGCATGGGCATCTGCCATGCCTATGCGCCGGACGGGCGCTGCATCTCGCTGCTCAAGATCCTGCTGACCAACAGCTGCATCTTCGACTGCCATTATTGCATCAATCGCAAGAGTTCGAACGTCCGCCGCGCGCGCTTCACGCCCGAGGAAGTCGTCGACCTCACGCTCGGCTTCTACCGGCGCAACTATATCGAGGGGCTGTTCCTCTCCTCGGGCATCATCCGTTCGAGCGACTATACGATGGAGCAGATCGTCCGCGTCGCGCGGCTCCTGCGCGAGGTCCACGACTTTCGCGGCTATATCCATCTGAAGGCGATTCCCGATGCCGATCCCGAGCTGGTGCGCCAGGCCGGGCTGCATGCCGATCGCGTCTCGATCAATGTCGAGCTGCCGACCGTGGCGGGGCTGGCCCGGCTGGCGCCCGAGAAGTCGGCACCCCGCATCGAAGACGCGATGCGGGACGTCCGCGCCGCGATCGACGATGGCGCCGATGCGGGCAGGCGCTACAGGGCCGCGCCGAAATTCGCGCCCGCCGGCCAGTCGACCCAGATGATCGTCGGCGCCGATGCCGCCACCGATGGGGACATCATCGCGCGCGCCGCCGGGCTCTATGACCGGTTCCGGCTGCGCCGCGTCTATTATTCGGCGTTCAGCCCGATTCCCGATGCCAGCGCCATATTGCCGCTCCGTCACCCGCCGCTGATGCGTGAGCACCGGCTCTACCAGTCCGACTGGCTGATGCGATTCTACGGCTATGCGCCGCGCGAAGTGGCCGAGGCGGCCGATCCCGTCACCGGCATGCTCCCGCTCGACATCGATCCCAAGCTCGCCTGGGCCTTGCGGTTCCGCGCGCATTTCCCCGTCGACGTCAACCGCGCGCCCCGCGAGGCGCTGCTCCGCGTGCCGGGGCTCGGCGTCAAGGCGATCGACGCGATCCTCGCCGCGCGCCGCTGGCGCCGGCTGCGCCTGGCCGATATCGCCCGGCTGACGGCGTCGATCGCCAGGGTCCGCCCCTTCCTGATCGCCGAGGACTGGCGCCCGGTCGCGCTGGCCGATCGGGCCGACCTGCATGCGCTGGTCGCGCCGAAGCGGGAACAGCTCGAACTGTTCGCGGCATGAGCGGGCTGCCGGCCTGGCGGTGCGCGCGAAGGGCCTAGTCGGCGATCGGCACGAACAACCCGCGCTTGCCCACGCCCAGCGCGACATTGGTGGTGAAGCGGCGTACGTTCGGATTGTCCGCCATCAGCCGGCTCATCAGCGCGTCATAGGCGCCGACATCGGGCGCGACGACGACCAGCACGAAATCGGCGGTGCCGGTGACGTAATAGACCTGCTGGATCTGCTCCTCCGCGCCGAGCCATTGGCGCAGCCGGGCGATCAGTTCGGGCCGTTCGCGCTCGATCTCGAGTGCCGCCAGGAAGAAATTGGGCTTTCCCGCCTTGAGCGGATCGATCACGGCGATCTCGCTCAGGATCACGCCCGTCTCGCGCAGCCGCTTGAGGCGCCGCTGCACCGCCGATGCCGAAAGCCCGACCTGCCCGGCCAGCGCATCGGCGGTCTGCGCCGCGTCGCGCTGGACCAGGGCGAGGAGCCTGCGGTCGAAGCGGTCGAGATCGGATTGGGCCATTCGCCGCACCCTAGCGCGCAAATGCGCCGAAATCTGCCGATCTGACTCCCTTCTTCGCGGAAAAGCCGCGCGGGCGCGCCCCTATCTCCCGGTGCGAAGGAGAGTTCCATGATCGACCATATCGAGATCCGCACCACCCGCCTGGCCGAGAGCCTGGCCTTTTATGCCGACGCCCTGGCGCCGCTCGGCTATACCCAGAAGGTCGACGGCCCGGCCAAGGGCTTCGGCAACGAGACCGTGCTCGACCTGTTCCTGGTCGAGGGCGAAGCGGCGTCGGATCTCCACTTCGCCTTCACGGCTCCCGATCGCGCCACGGTCGACCGAATCTATGCCGCCGGCCGAGACGCCGGCCATGTCCTCGACCGCGCGCCCGCGCTCGCCCCGCATATCCATCCCAACTATTATGCCGGATATCTTCGCGACCCCGACGGGCGATTGATCGAGTTCGTCTGCCACGGCCCTAACTGACAGGCCTGTCAATTTCTCCCGATCGGCGTATCATCTTCAAAAATACGCAAGAGGGAGAGAGGGATGCTTCGATTCTGCGCGCTCGCCGCGGTGCTGCTCGCCGCCACTCCGGCCCTGGCCCGCGATATCGTCGTCGAGGCCGGGCCCAATGCCCAGGAGCGGCTCCAGTCCGCGCTGCTCGACGCCAGGCCGGGCGACACCGTCCGCATCGGCGCGGGCCGCTTCGAGCTGACCGACGGGCTCAGCCTCGACGTCAACGGCGTCACGGTGCGCGGCGCCGGCACCGAGCGGACGGTGCTCAGCTTCAAGGGCCAGCTGGGCGCGGGCGAGGGGCTGCTCGTCACGTCGGACGATGTGGTGCTGCGCGACTTCGCGGTGGAGGATTCGAAGGGCGACGGCATCAAGTCCAAGGGGGCCGACCGGATCGTCTACAAGAATGTCCGCGTCGAATGGACCGGCGGGCCCAAGGCGACCAACGGCGCCTATGGCGTCTATCCGGTCGAGAGCGAGGACGTGCTGATCGACGGCGTCACCGTGAAGGGCGCTTCGGACGCGGGCATCTATGTCGGCCAGTCCAACCGGATCGTCGTGCGCAATTCCACGGCGATGTACAATGTTGCCGGGATCGAGATCGAGAATAGCGGCCTTGCCGAAGTCACCGGCAATCTCGCCGCGCACAATACCGGCGGTATCCTGGTGTTCGACCTGCCGGCGCTGCCGAAGCGCGGGGCGGGCTATGTCCTGGTCAAGGGCAACAGGGTGGTCGACAACGATACGCCCAATTTCGCTCCCCCGGGGAATACCGTCGCCACTGTCCCCACCGGCACCGGCGTGCTGGTCATGGCCGAGAACGACGTCAGCGTCACCGGCAATGAGCTCAGCGGCAACGGCACCGCCAACATCATGGTCGTCGCCTATCGCCAGCCCTTCGAGGACAAGGGCTATGATCCCTATCCCCGCAACATCCGCCTCGCCGGCAACAAGCATGGCCGCACGGGCTTTGCGCCGGCCATGCCCGGCGGCAAGGAGCTTGCCGCGGCCCTGGGCGGCACGCTTCCGCCGGTCTTCTGGGACGGCACCGGCGGCGACAAGGTGCGCCTTGTCGGCGATGACGGGCCGGTGCTGGCCCTCGGCCTCGCGCTCGGCGCCGGTATCGAGACCGCCAAGCCGCAGCTGATCAAGCTCGACAACGCGGCCCCGTCGCCCTGGCGGACGTTCAAGCTGCCGGCCGCGATGGAGGCGGCCGCCAAATGAAGGCGCTGCTCGGCGCGGTTGCCCTGTTCGCCGCCGCGCTGATCGGCCGGCCGGGCGGCGTGAACGATGCGGCGATCACCGGCGAGGGCTATCCCGCGCGTCTTTCCGAATTCGGCTTCTTCACCGATCTCGCGGCGCGCATGCCTGCCCAGGGCCTGTTCCGCTACGACCTCGATACTCCGCTCTTCTCGGACTATGCGGCCAAGGAGCGCTATATCTACCTGCCCGCCGGCGCCCGGGCGAAATATGATCCCGACGGGCCGCTCGACCTCCCCGTCGGCGCGGCGCTGGTCAAGACCTTCGGCTATCCGGTGGACGGCCGGTTCAAGCCGCTGGAGACCCGCGTGCTGCTCCACCGGGCCGGCGGCTGGGTGCCGATTCCCTATGTCTGGAACGCCGAGGGCAGCGATGCCGATATCCGGCGCGCCGGCACGCGCATCCCCGTCGCCTTCGTCGATCCCTCCGGCGAGCGGCACGCCATCTCCTATGCCGTGCCCAACCAGAACCAGTGCAAGGATTGCCACGGCCTTGCCGGCCGGGTCACGCCGATCGGCATCAAGGCGCACTATCTCAACCATGGCGGGCAGCTCGAGAAGATGCTGGCCGCCGGCATGCTCGACCGGCTTCCGCCCGACGCGCCCCGCGTCGCCCGCTGGGACGACCAGGCCGCGCCGCTCGATGCGCGCGCCCGCGCCTGGCTCGAGATCAACTGTGCGCATTGCCACAATCCGCGGGGCGCCGCCTCCAATTCGGGCCTGTTCCTCGACCTCGCCCGCACCGATCCCGAGCAGCGCGGGCTGTTCAAGCGCCCCACTGCCGCCGGCCGCGGGGCAGGCACGCGCGACTTCGACATCGTTCCCGGTGTGCCCGACGCTTCGATCCTGCTCTACCGGATGGAATCGACCGATCCCGGCATCGCCATGCCCGAGCTCGGCCGGGCTACCGTCCACAAGGAAGGCGTCGCGCTGGTCCGCCAGTGGATCGAATCGATGCCGAAATCCGCGCCGGGGCGTTAGAACCCTCCAACCGGAGGGCAAAGTGCGCGTCGTTACCCTGGCAGGCGAAGACGATTTCGAAGGCTGGCGCGATGCCGCGCGCGGGCTTGCCCGGGCCGGCGTCCCCGCATCGGAAATCCTCTGGCAGATCGGCAAGGCCCCGACGGACCTGTTCGCCGGCGAAACCGCGCTGCCGCCGGCCGCGCCCGGCGCCCTCAAGGTCCCGCGCGCGTTCGTCGATCTCGCCCGATCGGCGATCCTGCACCGCGACCGCGAGCGCTTCGCCCTGCTCTATGCGCTGCTCGCCGGCGATCCCCGCCGCATCGCCGACCCGGCCGATCCGCGCGTCCGCCGGATCGAGGCGATGGCGCGCGAAGTCCGCCGCGACATCCACAAGATGCGCGCCTTTGTCCGCTTCCGCGAAGTGGGAGAGGCCCTGCCTTTCCCCGGCACCGGCGAACCAAACACCCGCTATGTCGCCTGGTTCGAGCCGGCCCATCACATCGTCCGCGCCAATGCCCGCTTCTTCGTCGAGCGCTTCGCGAACATGCGCTGGTCTATCCTCACGCCCGCACTCTCGCTCCATTGGGACGGCGAGACGCTCCGCGAAGGCCCCGGCGCCGCCAGGGCGGACGCCCCCGGGGAAGATCCGGTCGAGGATATCTGGAAGACCTATTACGCCGCGATCTTCAATCCGGCCCGGCTCAAGACCGGTGCGATGCTCCGGGAAATGCCGCGCAGATACTGGAGAAACATGCCCGAAACCGCGTTGGTACGGGAGCTGGTCGCAACCGCGCGCCAGCGGGAGACGGCGATGGTGGCGACGGCACGTGCCGGGCCGGGCGGCAATGCCGAGGCGGTATGGCGGGCGCTGCGCGACGAGGCCGCGCACTGCACCCGCTGCGACCTGCACCGGCATGCCACGCGGACCGTGTTCGGCGAAGGCCCGGCCGATGCCCGGATGATGCTCGTCGGGGAACAGCCCGGCGATCAGGAGGATCTGGCCGGCCGCCCGTTCGTCGGCCCTGCCGGGGCCGTGCTCGATCGCGCCATGGCTGCGGCCGGGATCGATCGCGACACGGTGTACCTCACCAATGCGGTCAAGCACTTCAAGTTCGAGCGTCGCGGCAAGCGCCGTATCCATGCCAGGCCCGATGCCGGCGAGATCCAGGCCTGTCGCTGGTGGTACGAGCAGGAACGATCGCTGGTGAAGCCCGAGATGACCGTCGCGCTGGGTGCGACCGCCGCTCGCCAGCTGCTCGGCAAGGCAGGGACGGTAGCGGCGATGCGCGGCCGGCCGATCGCGCTGCCCGAAGGCGGGCTAGGCTGGGTGACGATCCACCCCAGCTATCTCCTCCGCCTGCCCGACCGGGCAAGGGCGGAGGACGAATTCGCGGCGTTCGTGGAGGATCTGGCGGAGGCCGCGAAGCTGCTGGCCTGATCCGGGCCTCCCCCCGCAAGCTGCGGGGGGAATTCTCGGAAGCCGCGCGTTGTCATGGCCTGAAGGAGAAAGCACATGCGCACCCTATGCATGGCCGGCGCGTTGGCGCTGGCCGCGATGGCCCTGGCCGGTTGCCACGGGGATGGCCGCCCGGGCTATGATGGCGACCATCATCACAGGGATCATCCGCATCGAGGCGACCACGATCGCGATCGTTCCTGATCGGATCCCAAGCCGCTGAACCCCCGGCGCCGCTGCGCGTCATGCGGCGGGGCTTGCTCCCTGCATCGTCGTGCAGTATTGTTCGTTCGAACGAACAGAGTGTGCGATGACCAGCCAGACGCTGATCGAAACGGCGATCGACCAGTTCGGCCGCCACGGCTTCGAAGGTGCGAGCACGCGGGAGATCGCGCGCGCCTCGGGCACGGCGATGTCCTCGATCACCTATCATTTCGGCGGCAAGCAGGGGCTGTACCTGGCCGCCGCCGATCACATCGCCGCCTGCGTCCGCGAGATCCAGGGCCCCGCGCTCGAAGTCGCCCGCGAAACCGCGCGCGCCGGCACGCGCGAACAGGCGACCGAGGCGCTGCTCGCCTTGCTCGACGGCTTCGCGCTGATGATGATCCGCCCCGAATCCGAAGCCTGGTCGCTGTTCATCACGCGCGAGCAACAGGCCCCTACCGAGGCATTCGACCGGATCTATACCGGCGTGATGCAGGAGGTCGTCGGGGTCTTCGTCGCGCTCCTTGCCCGTATCCGTACCGATCTTGGCGAGCGCGAGGTGCTGGCCATGGGGATCATGCTGTTCGGCCAGACGCTGGTGCTGCGCGTCTGCCGTGCCGCCGTCACCCGCATCCTCTCGGTCGAGACGATCGACGAGCGCACCCGGACGCTCCTTCGCGCGCGGCTGCGCGCCAATGCCCTCTGCATCCTGTCGGAGAATGCCGCATGAACCGCCGCCGCATCGCGATCCTCGTCGTCATCGTCGTGCTGGTGATCGCCGCGATCGCCACCGGCGGCTTCGGCCTGTTCAAGGCGCGGGACGACGGCGCGCTCAGGCTGAACGGCAATGTCGACATTCGCGAAGTCGATCTCGGCTTCCGGGTGAGCGGCCGCATCGCCGCGATCGGAGTGGAGGAAGGCGCGCATGTGAAGCAGGGCCAGCTGCTCGCCACGCTCGATGCCGCCACGCTCGACAGCCGTATCGCCCAGGCGGACGCGCAGGTGTCGCAGGCCGAGGCGCAGCTCGCCAAGCTCCGCAACGGCAATCGCGCGCAGGACATCGCCCAGGCCCGCGCCCGTGTCGATGCCGCCGCCGCGGTCGCCCGGGATGCCGAGCGCGACTATGCCCGGCGCCAGCCGCTGGTCGAACCCGGCGCGATCAGCCGGGACGTGTGGGAGCAGACGGTGGCGACGCGCGACAAGACGCGCGCCGATCTCGCCCAGGCCCGCCAGGCGCTCTCGCTGATGAACGCCGGGAGCCGCAAGGAAGACGTCGCCGCGGCGGCCGCCGACGTCCGTTCCGCCCTTGCCGCGCGCCAGGGCGCTGCCACCGATCTCGGCGATGCCCGGCTGCTCGCCTCGACGGATGGCACGGTCGTGACGCGTGCGCGCGAGCCGGGTGCGATCGTCCAGCCCGGCGAGACGGTGCTGACGCTGGCGATCCTGCGGCCGCTGCGCGTGCGCGCCTATGTCGCGGAGAGCGATCTCAGCCGGATCGGCCCGGGGATGAAGGTGACGGTCACCGCCGACGGCAACCCGAAAGACTATCACGGCACGATCGGCTACATCTCGCCGCGCGCCGAGTTCACGCCGAAGACGGTCGAGACCGAGAATCTGCGCACCGATCTCGTCTATCAGCTGCGCATCATCGTCGACGATCCGGACGATGCGCTGCGCCAGGGCCAGCCGGTCAGCGTTTCGGTCCCGGGCGCACGTCCGAAGCACAAGGATTGAGGGGGGTGGCGGTCCTTCCTCGAATCCTCCCCCGGAGGGGGAAGGGAACCGCCGGCGCAGCCGGTGGTGGAGGGGGCGTGCCGCAAGCGACATCGCCGAAGGATCGGGCGGGCGCCCGATGACCGAACCCCTCGCCCGCACCGCCGACCTGGTGAAATGCTTCGGCGACAATCGCGCGCTCGACGGCGTCGCGATGGCGATCGCGCCGGGGCGGATCACCGGGCTGGTCGGGCCGGACGGGGCGGGCAAGACCAGTTTGATCCGCATCCTCGCCGGGCTGATGGCGCCAAGTTCGGGGACCGTGGAGATGCTCGGCGGCAAGCCCGGGGAAAGGCTCGACGATCTCGGCTACATGCCCCAGCGCTTCGGACTCTACGAAGACCTGTCGGTCATCGAGAACCTCAGGCTCTACGCCGAAGTGCGCGGCCTGCCGCGCGACGCGCAGCAGGCGAGCTTCGATCGGCTGCTGGCGTTCACCGATCTGGCCCGCTTCCAGGACCGGCTGGCGGGCAAGCTCTCGGGCGGCATGAAGCAGAAGCTGGGCCTTGCCTGCGCGCTGGTGAAGACGCCCAGGGTGCTGCTGCTCGACGAGCCCGGCGTCGGTGTCGACCCGATCAGCCGCCGCGAACTCTGGAGCATGGTGGGGGATCTGACCGGGCAGGGCATCGGCGTGCTCTGGTCGACCGCCTATCTTGACGAGGCGGAGAAGTGCGACACCGTCTATCTGCTCAACGAGGGGCAGTTGCTGTTCGACGGGCCGCCGGCGGAGCTGACCGGCCGGGTCAAGGACCGAGTGATCCGCGTGACGGGTTTCAAGGAGCGCCGCCGGGCCTTCCTCACCCAGGCGCTCGACCGCGACGATGTGATCGACGGCACGATCCAGGGCCGCTCGGTGCGCCTGCTGCTCCGCGACGGCAGGCCGGTGCCCGATGCCGGCGCCTTCGCGGCCGGCCCGGGCACCGAAGTCCACGCGGCCGCTCCGCGCTTCGAGGACGGGTTCATCGAGCGGCTGGGCGGCGGCCCCAAGGGCACCTCCGCACTGGCGGAACGCTATCGCACCATCCCCGAAACCGATGTCGATGCGATCGAGGCGAATGGCCTCACCAAGGTCTTCGGCGAGTTCACCGCAGCCAGGGACATGAACTTCCGCATCCCGAGAGGCCAGATATTCGGGCTTCTCGGCCCGAACGGAGCGGGCAAGTCGACGACCTTCAAGATGCTCTGCGGGCTGCTTTCGCCGACATCGGGGACCGGCGCGGTCGCGGGCAGGTCGCTGCGCCACAGCCGCGCCGATGCCCGTGCCCAGCTGGGCTATATGGCCCAGAAATTCTCCCTCTACGGCGATCTCTCGGTTCGCCAGAATCTCGACTTCTTCGCAGGGGCCTATGACCTGCCGCGCGACAAGGCGCGCCGCGCGATCGCGGCGATGATCGAGATCTTCGAGCTGCAGGACAAGCTCGACGTCAACGCCGGCACGCTGCCCCTGGGCTTCAAGCAGCGCCTCGCCTTGGCCTGCGCGGTGATGCACGAGCCGCCGGTGCTGTTCCTCGACGAACCGACTTCGGGCGTCGATCCGGTCACGCGCCGCGAATTCTGGATGCACATCAACGGGCTGGTCGAGAAGGGCGTGACCGTGCTGGTCACCACCCACTTCATGGACGAAGCCGAATATTGCGACCGCGCGACGCTGATCTACCGCGCCGAACAGATCGCCACCGGCACGCCCGACGAGCTGAAGGCCGAGGCCGCCCGTCGCACCGGGGCGGAGGACCCGACGATGGAGGACGCCTTCATCGCCCTGATCGAGGCGTTCGACCGCAAGCGGGAGGAGAAGGAAGCCGCATGAGTTTCCGCTTCGACCTCAGGCGCCTGGCGGCGCTGGTCCGCAAGGAGGGCGCGCAGATCCTGCGCGATCCCTCGACCTTCCTCATCGCCTTCGTGCTGCCGATGATCCTGCTCTTCCTGTTCGGCTATGCGGTCTCGCTCGACAGCACGTGCACCCGGGTGGGGCTGGTGATCCAGGACGGCAGCGCTCCTGCCCTGCGCCTTGCCCAGGCCTATCGCAGCTCGCGCTATTTCCAGGTGACCGAGGCGCGCAGCGTGGCCGAGGTGCGCGACAAGCTGATCGACGGCGAGCTGCGCGCGCTGATCGTCATCCCGCAGGATTTCGGCCAGGGCGTGAAGCGCGGCAAGGTGCCGCCGATCCAGATCGTCACCGACGGCTCCCAGCCCAATACCGCCAATTTCGCCGCGGCCTATGGCGAGGGTGTCCGCGCGACCTGGGCCGCCGCCGAGGGGCTGGAGCGCGACCCCGGCGCCCGCGAAGCGCCGGTCACCATCTCGGCGCGCTACTGGTACAACCCCGAGCTCAAGAGCAAGTTCTTCCTCGTCCCCGGATCGATCGCCAATGTGATGACGATGGTCGGCACCCTGCTCACCGCGCTCGTCGTCGCGCGCGAATGGGAGCGGGGGACGATGGAAGCGATGATGGCCACGCCGATCTCGATGGCGGAGTTCATCGCCAGCAAGGTCATCCCCTATTTCTTCCTGGCCCAGGCCTCGATGACGCTCTGCGCGGTGATCGGGATTTGGATATTCGGCGTGCCGTTCCGGGGCTCGATCTTCGCGCTCTACGCCATCTCCTCGGCCTTTCTGATGCCGGCGCTGGGCCTGGGCCTGTTCATCTCGGCCGCGACCAAGAACCAGTTCGTGGCGAGCCAGGTGGCGTTGCTTTCCGCCTTCCTGCCCACCTTCCTGCTCTCGGGCTTCATCTTCGAGATCGGCTCGATGCCCTGGCCGATCCAGGCGCTGACCTATATCGTCCCCGCGCGCTACCTGATCCCCAGCCTCGAGACGGTGTTCCTTGCCGGCGACCAATGGGGGCTGATCCTCCCCAATATCGGCATCATGCTCGTCTTCGGCATGGTCTTCTTCACATTGTCCTTTCGCGTCACGCGCCGGAGCCTCGACTGATGCGGCGCTTGCTGGCCATGATCGTCAAGGAGATGTGGGCGGTGCTGCGCGATCCGCAGGCGCGGCTGGTGCTGTTCGTGCCGCCGCTGATGCAGCTCTTCATCTTCACCTATGCGACCACGCTCGACGTGAAGAATGTCGATATCGGCATCCTCGACCGCAGTTCGGGCGCGCATTCGGTCGAGCTGGTCCAGCGCATCGCCGGCAGCCCCAATTTCCGCCGGATCGAGCGGCTGGCGACCCCGGCCGTGCTCAAGTCGGCGATCGACAACCAGAAGGTGATCGCCGCCCTGGTGATCGACGAGGATTTCGACCGCAAGCTGGCGCGCGGCGAGAGCGCCACCATCGGCCTGGTGCTCGACGGCCGCCGCTCCAACGCGGCGCAGATCGTGGCCGGCTATGTCACCAACATCGCCGGCACCATGGGCGCCGAACTCGCGCCCGCGCAGGTCCGCGGCGCGGCGGGCGGCAGCGTGGTGACCAACTGGTACAATCCGGCGCTCGACTATATCTGGTTCACGCTGCCTTCGCTGGTCGCGATCATCACGTCGGTGGCGGGCCTCGCCATCACTTCGCAATCGGTGGCGCGCGAGCGCGAGCTGGGGACGTTCGACCAGTTGATGGTCTCGCCGCTGCGCGTCCATGAGATATTGATCGGCAAGATGGTGCCGCCCTTCGTGATCGGCATGATCAACGGCAGCGTCTATCTGGTGGTGGCGCCGCTGGTCTTCGGTGTGCCCTTCACCGGATCGCTGCTGCTCTTCTGGCTGTCGCTCGGCATGTATCTGCTCGCGCTGATCGGCATGGGCATGCTCGTCTCCGCGGCTTCGCAGACGCAGCAGCAGGCCTTTCTCGGCGTGTTCCTCGTCACCACGCCGCTGATCCTGCTTTCGGGCTATGCCAGCCCGATCGACAACATGCCCGACTGGCTGCAGACCATCACCTATCTCGATCCTGCCCGCTATTTCCTCGTCATCGTCCAGGGGCTGTTCCTCAAGGCGATGCCGGCGGCGGCCGTGTTCCATCAGCTCTGGCCGCTCGCGCTGATCGCCTGCGTCACGCTCTCCGCCTCGGCCTGGCTCTTCCGCGCGCGCATGGAGTGATCCCGATGATCCGCTCGCTTCCCCTGTTCCTGCCGCCCCTGCTGCTGGCTTCGGCCTGCACGGTCGGGCCGGACTATCATGCGCCCGAGACCAGGGCGGCGCCCGAATGGCTGGAGGCCGGCGCGCCGGGCCAGGTCGATCTGACATGGTGGGACCGGTTCGGCGATCCGCAGCTCTCCGCGCTGGTGCGGCGGGCGGTGGCCTCCAGCCCCGATCTCAAGGAAGCGCAGGGCCGGCTCGCCGAGGCGCGGGCCAATCGCGAGGCGATCGCGGGCGGGCGGCTGCCCAGCGTGACCGCCACCGGCTCCGGAACCGAGAATGTGCTGAGCAACAACGGCCAGCTGCCGATCGGGAGCATCCCCTTTCCCGGCTTCTCGCGCGACTTCCCGCTCTTCGACCTGGGCTTCGACGCGAGCTGGGAAATCGATCTCTGGGGGCGCCGCACCCGCCAGATGCAGGGCGCGGCGGCACGCGAGCAGAGCGCGGAATTCGCCCGGCGCGACGTGATGCTGACGCTGATCGCCGAAGTGGTGCGCAGCTATATGGACCTGCGCGCCGCCCAGGCCGATACCGCCACCGCCGAGCAGCAGGCGCTTTCCAATGCCGAGCTGGCCCGCCTTACCCGCCTGCGCTTCGATGCGGGCGAGGCGTCGCGCCTCGATCTCGATCGTGCCGACGCCGCCGCCAGGGCAAGCGCGGCGGCGGTGCCCAATGCCAGGGCGCAGGCCGGGGCCGCGGCCTATCGCATCGCCACGCTCGCGGGCGTGGCGCCCGAACAGCTGGTGCCCGAGCTGCAGGCGCCGGTCGCGCTGCCGGCGAGCCCCGACGCGATCCTGGTCGGGCTCCGCTCGGAACTGCTCGAGCGCCGCCCCGATGTGCGCCGCGCCGAGCGCGACCTGGCCGCGGCCACGGCCGATATCGGCGTCGCGACCGCCGATCTCTTCCCGCGCTTCAGCCTGCTCGGCAGCATCGGCCAGCAGGCGCGCAAGCCCGGCGATCTCTTCTCCGGCGATTCCACGCGCCTCCAGATCGGGCCCAGCTTCTCCTGGCCGATCTTCCAGGGCGGCACGATCCGCGCCCAGATCCGTGCCGCCGATGCGCGCGCCGATCAGGCGGCGGCCCGCTATGAGAAGGCAGTGCTTGGTGCGCTTTCGGACAGCGAGGCTGCGATCAACCGCTTCCTCAACGCCCGTACCGCCGCGGACGAGGCCGCCGCATCGCTCGAGCGCGAGCAGGGTGCCTTCGCGCTTGCCCGGAAGCGCGCGGACCGCGGCGAGGACGATCGCCTGACGTTCGAGCGCGCGCGCCAGTCCCTCCTCTCCGCGCAGCAGCGCGACCAGCAGGCGCGCGCGGCCAAGGCGCAGGCGGCGACTGCGCTCTACAAGGCACTGGGCGGGGGCTGGAGCTGAGCGCAGCCGCGGCCGGCCCGAATCGCTAGGCGGCCGGCACGCGGATCTCGAAGCGGGTCCCGCGCTCCGCCGCCGCCAGCGCGATCGTGCCGCCATGCGAGGCGAGCAGCGAACGGGCGATCGGCAGGCCCAGCCCGGTGCCGCCGGCGGCGCGGCGGCTGGTGAAGAAGGGCTCGAAGATGCGGGCGCGATCGGCGTCCGGGATGCCGGGGCCGTTGTCGGCGACGGCCAGCAGGATCTCGCTTCCCGTTTCCGTTGCAGCGATCCGCACGCGATCGGCACCGGCCTGGCGGCTGTTTTCGACCAGGCTGCCGACGATCGCTTCCAGCATCGGCCCGGGCAAGGCGGCGCCGGGCAGCGCGTCGGGCAGGTCGATCGTGACGACCAGCCCGCGATCCGCCCAGGCATCGGCGATCCGGTGCAGCGCCAGCGCAATGTCGGCCGAGGCGCCGGTCTCGGCTTCGGCCATGTCGGCGCGGGCCAGTTCGAGCAGCCGGGTGACGAGCTGGGCGAGCCGGTCGGCATCGGCGCCGGCATTGGCGAGGAAGCGGCGGCGGTCGGTCTCGTTCATTTCCGCATGGTGATCCTCGAGGATCTCGATCACGCCGCGGATGCCGGCCAGGGGCGTCTTGAACTCGTGGCTCACCGCATGGGCGAAGTCGCGCAGATAGCGGGAGCGCCGGTCGATCGCGCCGGCCATGGTGGCGAAGTCGGCATATAGCGCCTGGATCTCGATCGCGGCAGTGCGCGGCACGTCGGGCACGATGCCGCCGCCGCGCGCCACGTCGCGAGTCGCCTGGCTCAGCATCTCGATCGGCCGGGCGATGCCGCGCGAGAGCAGGCCGCTCAGCACGACGAGCGTGGCGAAGATCGCGCCGATGCCGAACAATATCTTGCCGCGATCCTCATAGAGCCCGCGGAACAGCGCGCGCGGCGAGCGCGAGAGCAGCAGCACCGCGACGACCTTGCCGTTCACCAGCACCGGGCGGGCATGATGGATGCGCAGGCCCGATGCGCGGCTCAGCCATTCAAAGGCATATTCGGGATGATAGTCGCCGCGGCGGCGCAGCACGGTCTCGGGCCGTCCGCCGGCCGCCGCCGCGAGTTCGGCCAGGCCGGCCAGGCTCTTGCCGGTGTTCCTGCCGATCAGGATGCGGCCGTCGGGGGCGAGCAGGAGGATCGAGGCGAGCGTCGCGTCTCCGGTGGCGTTGACCAGCGGAGCGAGCCGGCCGGCGGCAGCCAGGGCATCGGGGGCCGCGCTTCCCGGCAGCGCGACCGGCTCCGGGCGCTCCGGCAGCGGCCTGGTGCCGAGGTCGATGGTAGAGAGCGGCCCGCCCGCGATCCCGCTCGAGGTGCGGTGCGGCTCGCGCACCAGCTCGGGCCCGACCGAGCTCGGCCATTCGGCGCTGGCGACGGCGGCGAGCGCGGTGCCCTGGGCGATCAGCTCCGCCTCGGTCTGGCGCACCAACGTATTCTCATAGACGCGCAGGAACAGGGCGCCGATGCCGGGCAGGGCGGCGACGAACATCAAGGTGGCGAGCAGGATCGTGCGCAGCCGCAGCCGCGGCCAGTGGCGCCGCACCGGCGCCTTGAGCGCTTCGATCAGGCTCCGGAACACGGGCCGATGCGATATCCGATGCCGGGCCGCGTCTCGATCAGGTCCTGCGCGCCGGCCTGGGCGAACTTCGCGCGCAAGTTGCGGACATGGCTGTCGATCGTCCGGTCGGTGAGCGCGAAGCCCGGGCCGCGCAGCCGATCGATCAGCGCGTCGCGGCTGAACACCTTGGAGGGCATGGCCGCCAGCGTGCGCAATATGCCGAACTCGGTGACGGTGAGCGGCACGGGGGCGCCCGCCCAGCTGGCGTCCCAACTCTCGGGGTCGAGCGCGAGCCGGCCGTGACGGATCGCTCCGGCGGCACGATCGACGGCGGGCGGGTGCGCGGCGGTGCGGCGGAGCACCGCCATCACCCGGGCCACCACTTCGCGCGGCGAGAAGGGCTTGGTGACATAGTCGTCGGCGCCCAGCTCGATGCCGAGGATCCGGTCGATCTCGTCGTCGCGCGAGGAGAGGAACAGGATGGGCAGGCCGCCCTCTGCGCGCAGTCTGCGGCAGACTTCCAGCCCGTCCATGCGCGGCATGTTGATGTCCAGCACGATCAGGTCGGGCTGGCGGCTCTCCGCGATCCGCAGCGTTTCCTCGCCATCCGCCGCCTCGATCGTCTCCAGCCCCGCCTTGGCGAGCGCGAAGACGAGCAATTGCCGGATGTGCGGATCGTCATCGGCGACGAGGATGGTGCGGGGCATGGGGCATTGGATCATCGCGAGGGTGCTCCGGTCAACGGCGGAGTGGCGTTGGCGACGGCATTGGCGATGGCGTCGCCGGTCGGCGCGGTGGCCGGGCCTGCCATGGGAGCGGGCTGCTCGACGGCGATGGGCCGGATCGTCCCGCCGCAATCCCGTTCCGTGCCTGGCGACGCCGGAGCCGCGATGGGCGGATTGGGCCCGAGCAGGCGCCGCGCCGTCTCCAGCCGATATCGTCCGCGCCAGGTCCAGCTCCGCCAGCCGGCTTGGCGCCGCGCGAGGTCGGCCATGACCAGTCCGCGGACATGGCGCACCCGGTCGCGGAACGCGGGCGGCAGCGGCCGGCGCTCGAGCGCGACCAGGGCGAGGAGCGAGGAGGGGCCGGTTTGCGCGAGATAGCAGAGGTCCAGCTCCACTCCGCGCCCGCCCGTTTCGCGGGCATGGCGCACATTCCAGGCGGCGGCGCTCGCCTCGAGGTCGACGATGCTTGTCGCGCTCAGCACCAGGGCCGCCATCAGCGCATTGGCGTTGATCAGCCAGGCGGCGCTCCTGCCCCGGAGCATCCGCCAGCAGATCAATGCGAGCCCGATCGCCACCAGCCCCATCCAGGCGAGCGCGGCGATGCGGAAGCCGGTGAGCGAATAGGCGGCGACATAGTCGAGCGTGCGCAGGATCGAGGACGCGACGAGGAACAGGTTCTGCGCCACCCACAGCACCACCAGCCGGCGGATCGCCGGATTGGCGGCGCTGGCCGAGCCGGGCTTCAGCGCCGCCAGCACGAACAGCCCGGCAAGCAGGGCGGTGGCGATCAGCGGATAGGCGCCGCGATGGGCATAGTCGGCAAGCGTCACCCCCCCGGGCAGGGGCGCGCCGCTCCACAGAAAGGCGAGGTCGAGCCCGTTCTGGATCGCGAACACCAGGTTGAACAGCAGGAGCGAAAGCAGCAGCGAGGGGGCCGGGATGCCGGGCCGGGCGATCTCCGGGCGCGGCAGGAGGGCCGCGGCGCGCGTGGCCCAGCGGGTGGGGCGCAGGCTCGGCCAGACCAGCGCCAGCAGCATGGCCCAGAACAGCAGCTCGGCGAAACCGGGCAGGCGGACCCGGGTGAACGCCTGGGCGATGATCGGGTTGGCGCTGGCGAACAGCGCGACGAACAGCGCGGTCATCGCCAGCGGCAGGGCGAGCAGGCCGGCGAGCCCCGCCGGGCTATGCCCGGCGCGGCGCTGAGGCAGGCGGGCGAGGCGGATCAGGTCGAGCACGGGGGCGAGCGGCCCGCTCAGCCCGTGCGCGGCCAGGCGCAGGCTCCAGCGCCAGGCATCGTCGAACCTGCCGATGCGCGGCATCAGCGCGGCGATCGAAAGCGCGCTCCAGAACAGCGCCCATCCAAGGCCGCCGGGATCCTGCGCCAGTACGATCGCGAACCCCGCCGCGATCGCCAGCGCCACCAGGCTCGGCCGCCGCCGAAGCGCCGGGCGGGTGGCGAGCAGCGCGCCGATCCAGGCAAGGGCGAAGCCGCCGATCCACGATCCCGCCGCGCCGTCGAAGAACAGCCGGTCCATCGCGGCGATGATCGCGATCGCGGCGGCGATCTTGCACAGGAAGGTGAAGCGTGCGGTGCGGGCCATGCGGGTCTCCCAGGTTCGGGAGCGTCGATGCGCCCGCACCGTCCAGCCGGAGCACAGCGGGCCAAGGAGAGGTTGTGCAGGATCGATGCAGGGCGATAGAGGCGCCCGGACCATGACTGCGCTTCCCGCCCTCGGCTTCGATTTCGGCACCACCAATTCCGTCGCGGCGCTGGCGGGCGATGGGGGGTCGGAGCTGGTGCGGCTGGCAGGGCCCGAACGCGGCGATCCCGTCTTCCGCTCGGCGCTCTGCTTCTGGCAGGACGAGGCGGAGCGCGGCGGGCTGGGCGTCGCGGCCGGCCCCTGGGCGATCGCCGAATATCTCGACTTTCCCGAGGGCAGCCGCTTCCTCCAGTCGTTCAAGTCGGTCGCGGCGAGCGCGAGCTTCGAGCATGCCATCGTCTTCGAACGGCGGCTGCGCTTCGAGGAGCTGGGCCGCACTTTCCTGGCGCTGATGGCGGCGCGGGCCGAGGGGGCGCTGGCCGGCGGCGCGCGGCGCGTGGTGGTCGGCCGCCCCGTCGAATATGCCGGCAGCCGGCCGGACCCGGCGCTCGCCCGGCAGCGCTACGACGCGATGTTCGCCGGGTTCGGTGCCGAGGTCTATTATGTCTATGAACCGCTGGGCGCGGCGTTCAGCTATGCGACGCGGATCGCCGAGCCGGCGACTGTGCTGGTGGCGGATTTCGGCGGCGGCACCAGCGATTTCTCGGTGGTGCGGATCGAGGCGCCGGGAGCGGTGCGGCGCTGCTCCCCGCTCGCCCATGCCGGCGTCGGCATCGCCGGCGACCGGTTCGACCAGCGCATCGTCGAGCATCTGATCCTGCCGCTGCTCGGCAAGGGCGGAAGCTATCGCTCGTTCGACAAGGTGCTGGACATTCCGGCGGGCTGGTTCGCCGATTTCTCGGACTGGTCGCGCCTGGCGCTGATGCGCAACCGCAAGACGCTCGCCGAGCTGGAGAAGCTCCGGCGCGCGGCGCTCGATCCGCAGGCGATCGGGCGGATGATCGCGGTGATCGAGGGCGAGCTGGGCTATCAGCTCTATCATGCGGTCGGCGCGCTCAAGCGGGCGCTCTCCGCCGAGGAAGCCGCGCATTTCCATTTCGAGGGCGGCGACCTGGCGATCGAAGCCGATGTCACCCGTGGCGAATTCGAAGCGTGGATCGCACCCGACATGGCCCGGATCGAGGCGGCGGTGGATCGGGCGCTGGCGCTTGCCGGCATGGATGCCCAGGCGATCGACCGCGTGTTCCTGACGGGCGGCACGTCGCTCACGCCCCGCGTCCGCCGGCTGTTCGAGGCGCGTTTCGGCGGGGAAAGGATCGCGGCCGGCGGCGAGCTCACGTCGATCGCGCATGGGCTCGCGCTGATCGGCTGTCAGGAGGACGTATCCGCCTGGGCGGCTTGAGGCGCGGCCGGTCAGCGGCTTGCGGAATGCCTTATTCGCCCGTGCGAGCGGGCGCCCTTCGACCGGCGGGGAATGTTATGCGCGCCTGCCCGCCCGGAAATAGGCGGTGGGCGGTCCCCGGGATAGGCTGTAGATCGGCAACCGGCCTGCTCATGCCGTTGCGACGATCGGTTGCAAGGTGCCGAGCCATGCGACGAGCGCCAGCACGGTCGCCGCGCAGGCGGCCTCCAGGGCCAGGCTGATCCGCAGCGCGACGACGGCGCCGCGATGGTCGTCCGCCTCGATGCGGGCGCGCAGCGCCGGCGCGAGCCGATATCGGTTCGCCGCCGCCAAGCCGAGCATCGCCGCGAACAGCGCCAGCTTGAAGAGAAGCAACTGCCCGTAGAGCGTGCCGGGCAGCGCCGCCATGTTGGAGGGGCCGACGAGCAGCAGCATGTTCACCAGTCCGCTGGCGACGATGGCCGCCACCACCAGGGTGCCGATATGGGAGAAGCCGTCCAGCGCACGGTGGGTGGCGCGGAGATGGTCGGCATCCATGCGCGCTGCCGGCCGCGCCACCAGCAGCAGCAGATAGAGGAGCGCGCCGACCCAGGCACCGGCGGCAACGAGGTGGGCGATGTCGGCGCCCAGGTGGAGCCAGCCGATCCCGCCCTCGTCCATGGCGCCGTGCCCCGACCAGGCCAGGGTGCCGAGCGCGGTGCCGCCGCCGGTGGATGCCGCCGCGAGTGCGGCGCCGGGCCTTCCCGCGGCCAGGAACGCCGAAAGGACGAGGAGCACCAGCCCGGCGATGCGCGCCGCCCAGGCCTTGCCCAACGGCATGTCGGTCAGGATCGTCGATATCGTCCCGGCATCCACTTGCCCGACCGGCATGCCTGCCATGGCCGCCGCGGTCACCACCAGGCCGAATGCCGACAATCCGATTCCGACGAGCCCGGTCGCGATCATGATGCCGCGCAGGGGCAGCGCCGCGCGCGCGCCGGCGACGCACAACGCGAAGAAGGGCACGCCGAACGCCGCCGCCAGGTCGAGATAGAGCGCGAGCCTGATGGCGACGCCGAGCGCGTCCATGCTCACTTCACCTTGAACGTGTAGCTGCCCTGCACCCGGTGCGTGTCGTTGGAGACGGCATGCCAGTCGAGCTTGTAGGCGCCGCGGGGCAATGGCTTCGCCAGGGACACGATCATGGTCTTGCCGTCCGGCGAGAGGGCGGTGGTGAGCTGCATCTTCATTGGCGCGGACATCTTCATGCCGGGCATGTCCGTCATCACCAGGTCGACGCCCGAGAACTTGTCGACGAGCGCTTCCGAGAAGACCAGCTGCAGCCTGGCCGGCGCGGCGGCGATCGAATCGGGCGCGGGGGTGGCGGACATCAGCTTCGGATGGGCCAGCGCGGGCGTCGCCATCACGAACGCGGCGGCAGTGAGGATTCCAAGGCGCATTGTCGAAACTCCATGAGCCGGCCAGCTGCCGGCACGATCGATACGCGGGGCGGGGATCGATCCCTCATCCCGGGGCGTCCCATGTCGTGGCCGCCGGTCGCGCGTCGCCCCTGTGCCGGCACCGGCAACGGCTCTAGAATGGGCGAGGGCGCATGCGCTCGGCTGCGTATTGGAACGAAGGGAAGTGGAGCGGACAATGGAAACCGAGATCGACGCAGCGCTGCGCAGGCTGGCGGCCACGGATCATCCCGGGCTCGACGGGATGGAGGATGCAGTGCTGGCGGGCCTGAGGGCAAGGCGCGAAGCGCGTACGGGGATCCGCATGGCCGCAATCGCCGGCATCGGTGCCGTTGCGCTGGGCGCGGCGGCTGCCGGGCCCGGCACGTCGCCCGCTTCCGCGGCGGCGCCCTTTGGCGGGGCCGCTTCGCTGGCGCCGTCGACGCTGCTCCTGGCCGAGCGATGAGGCAGGCCAGGCTTGCGGCCATCGTCGCCGCCATCGCGTTTCTGGCTGCCGTCGCCGGGGTCTGGGTGGGCCGTGCGCTGATCCCGGTACAGGGGCATCAGGGCTCGGAACTCCATGCGGTGCTGCACCACCAGCTGAAGCTGGACGACGGGCAGAAGGCGCGGATCGAAGCGCTCGAACAGAGTTTCGCGGTCCGCCGCCAGGCGCTGGAGCTCGAAATGAAATCGGACAATGCCCGGCTGGCCGAAGCGATCGAAGCCGAGCATGGCATCGGCCCGCGCGTGACCGCGGCCGTCGATGCCTCGCATCGCGCGATGGGTGAGCTGCAGAAGGAAACGCTGGCGCACATCTTCGCCATGCGGGAAATCCTGCGGCCCGACCAGCAGGCCGTGTTCGATCGCGCAGTGGTTCATGCGCTCACCGCCGACGCGCGGTGAGGTCCGACTATGGTTCCCTGTCCGATGGCGACCTCGCCACGCTGGCCGTGGCGGGAACCGACGCTGCCTATGCAGAGATCGTGCGCCGCCATCGCAGCCCCGTCTATCGGCTGATCCTCGGCAATGTCTCCGATGCCGACGAGGCGCTGGACCTGACCCAGGAGACATTCCTCTCGGCGCATCGGGCACTGCGCCGCTACGATCCGGCGCGGCCGATGCGCAGCTGGCTGGCGGCTATCGCCCTCAACAAATGTCGCGACTGGGGACGACGCCGGACCGTCCGCCGGTTCTTCACCTTCGCCCGCGATGTCGACGACATGGCCATGGCGGTGCCGGACGATCGGCCCGATCAGGAAAGGATGGCGGGCGACCGCCAGGCGCTCGCGCGCCTTCGCCGCGCGATCGCCGATCTTCCCGCGTCGCTCCGCGAGCCGCTTGTCCTGCACGCGATCGAGGGCATGAGCCAGGCCGAAACCGCTTCGGTGCTGCAGACCACCGTAAAGGCGGTCGAGATGCGCCTCCGCCGTGCCCGCATCAGGCTGGGCGAAGCGCTGGGGCGTTGATCCGGCGGATCCGTGAGGGGTGGCCGCCGCTGCCGCGTATCGGATGGAAAGCACAACTCCCAGTACAGGGGCGATGATGACGAAGACGATCGACCGGCGGACGCTGTTGCGCGGGGCCGGGCTTGGTGCCGGCGGGCTGGCGCTTGCCGCATGGATGCCGGCCTGGGCCCAGAGCGTCTCGCCCGGCCTGACGCCCGACCTGCCGACCGTTTCCGGCGAGGACATCAGGCTCAGGATCGCCCGCCAGCGCATGGCGATCGATGGACGGCACTATCGGGCGATCGGCGTCAACGGCACGGTGCCGGCGCCGCTCATCCGCCTGCGCGAGGGGCAGCATGTCCGCCTGCACGTCGAGAACGCGCTCGACGAGGACAGCTCGATCCACTGGCACGGCCTGATCGTGCCGGCCCAGTTCGACGGCGTGCCCGGCGTTTCCTTCCCTGGAATCACGCCGCGCTCGACCTTCCGATACGATTTCCCGATCCGGCAGAACGGCACCTATTGGTATCACAGCCATTCCGGCGGACAGGAGCAGCTGGGCCTGTACGGCCCGCTGATCATCGATCCCGCCGGCCCCGATCCCGTTCGCTACGATCGCGAGCATGTGATCCTGCTGTCCGATCACAGCCGGTCCAGCCCCGAGGCGATCTTCCGCAACCTGAAGGCGATGCCGGGCTATTACAATTATCAGCGCCAGACGCTGGCGGGGCTGCTGGCCGGCCGCGATCAGAAGGGCAGGGATCGCGCGGAATGGGGCAAGATGCGGATGGACCCGGCGGACATCTCCGACGTGACCGGCGCCGCCTATACCTATCTCGTCAACGGGCATGGGCCGTTCGACAACTGGACCGCGCTGTTCAAGCCGGGCGAGCGGGTGCGGCTGCGTTTCGTCAATGCCGCGGCGATGACGAGCTTCAACGTGCGCATTCCCGGGCTGCGGTTCACCATCGTCCAGGCCGATGGCCAGCATGTCGTGCCGGTCGAGGTCGACGAGTTCCAGATCGGCGTCGCCGAGACCTATGACGCGATCGTCACGCCGATGGAGGACAAGGCGTTCACGCTGGTCGGCGAGGCCATCGATCGCTCGGGCATGGCGCGCGCCACGCTGGCGCCCCGGCCCGGCATGGTGGCCGCGGTGCCGCCGCTGCGCCCGCGTCCGCTCGCGACGATGAAGGACATGGGCATGGACATGTCGTCGATGGATCATGGCGGCGGCGATGCGTCCGGCGGCATGCAGGGGATGTCGCACGGCGCGATGCCCGCCCCGCGGGGCGTCGATCCCAGCGCCGAGCGGAATGCCTCGGCCAGGCTCGGCGGTGCTGCCGCCGCACCGCCGAGCCTGGCGGGGATGGACCATTCGCGGGTGGATCCTTCGGCGACGGGCGGCACACCGGGCGCCGACATGGCCGGCATGGACATGGGCGCCATGCGGATGCGCGACTTCTCCTATGCGCCCGAGGTGCGGAAGACGCCCGGCGTCCAGACCCTCTCGCCGATGCCGATGGACCGCACCGGAGAGCCCGGCCAGGGGCTGGAGGATGTCGGCCACCGCGTGCTGGTCTACAAGGATCTGATGGCGCTCGATCGGAACCCCGATGTCCGCGCGCCGTCGCGCAGCCTCGACATCCATCTCACCGGCAACATGGAACGCTTCATGTGGGCGTTCGACGGCGTGAAGATGTCGGACACGATGGAGCCCTTCCCGTTCGTCGAGGGCGAGCGGGTGCGGGTCAACCTGATCAACGACACGATGATGGGCCACCCCATCCACCTTCACGGGCATTTCTTCGAGCTGGTCACCGGCCATGGCGACCATGCGCCGCGCAAGCATACGGTGATCGTGCAGCCCGGCGGCAAGGTGACCTGGGACTTCACCGCCGACGCCGTGGGCGACTGGGCGTTCCACTGCCACCTGCTCTACCACATGATGGCGGGGATGATGCGGACCGTGAGCGTCCGGCCGAAGGGAGGCCCGGCATGATCCGGCGCGTCGCGATCCTCGCCGCCGGCACCGCGCTCGCGATGGGCGCGCCGGCGGCCGCGCAGGACCATTCCATGCATGGCATGCCGATGCCGAAGGCCCCCGCGAAGCCGAAGCCGGCCGCGCCGCAACAGGAGGCGAAGCCCGATCCGGACAAGCCCGCGGACGGCGGGCCGACGGACCATGGCGGAATGGATCACGGGACGATGCCCGCGATGCAGGCGGCCGGCACGGCGCTCGAGGCCGGCGATGCGCCGGCCCCGGCGCCGCCGACCGACCATTATGCCGACCGGTTCTTCCCGGCGGCGGAGATGGAACGGTCGCGCAAGGTCTCGATGCGCGAGATGGGCGGCCGGCCCCTCGGTTCGGTCCTGTTCAACCTTGCCGAGTTCCAGCCGCGCTCGGGGGGGAGCGCCTATCGCTGGGAAGGCGAGGGCTGGTTCGGCGGCGACGTCAATCGCCTGACGGTGAAGAGCGAGGGCGAGGGCCTGGTGCGCGGCGGCATCGAGAGCGCCGAGGTCCAGCTGCTCTACAGCCGCGCCGTCGATCCCTATTTCAATCTGCAGGCCGGCGTGCGGCACGATTTCCGGCCAGGCCCGGCGCGGACCTATGCCACGCTCGGCTTCGAGGGACTGGCGCCCTATATGTTCGAAGTCGAAGGAGCGGTGTTCCTGTCGACCAGGGGCGAGCTTCTCGGCCGGCTGGGCGGCTATTACGACCAGCGCATCACCCAGCGGCTGATCCTCCAGCCGCGCGCCGAGTTCAACCTCTCGGCCCAGGACATGCCGGCACAGCGCATCGGCTCCGGGCTGACCAGTGCGGAACTCGGCTTGCGGCTGCGCTACGAGATCGCGCGGCGCTTCGCCCCCTATGTCGGGCTTTCCTGGGAGGCGAAGGCGGGGCGCACCGCCGCCTATGCCCGGGCCGATGGCGAGAAGCCGTCCGCGCTCGGCCTGGTGGCAGGCGTCCGCTTCTGGTTCTGAAGCCGGCGGTTCCTTCGGGCCCTTCCGGATCGCCGGACGCGATCAGCGTGGCGCCGGATCGCCTTCCCGCTCGATATTCGGAAGCAGCGCGGTGAGGAGGCCGATCGCCGGCAGGAAGGCGCAGATCTGATACACCGTCTCGATGCTGGTGGTGTCGGCGAGCCATCCCAGCGCCGCGGCGCCGAGGCCGCCCATGCCGAAGGAGAAGCCGAAGAACAGGCCCGAGATCATGCCGACCTTGCCCGGCACCAGCTCCTGCGCGAAGACCACGATCGCCGGGAAGGCGGAAGCCAGGATCAGGCCGATCGGAAGCACCAGCACGCCGGTCCAGAACAGGCTGACATAGGGCAGCAGCAGCGTGAAGGGCAGGGCGCCGAGGATCGAGAACCAGATCACATATTTGCGTCCGAACCTGTCCCCCAGCGGTCCGCCCGCGATCGTGCCGACCGCCACTGCCGCCAGGAAGGCGAACAGATAGAGCTGGGCGCTCTGCACCGACACCTGGAAACGATGGATCAGGTAGAAGGTGAAGTAGCTCGTGAGGCTGGCGAGATAGACATATTTGGAGAAGATCAGCGCAAGCAGGATGAGGATGCCGCGTGCCGCATGCCCCTTGGGAAGCAGCTCGGCAGCGGATGCGCGGCGCCCCGCATGCAGCCGCGCCAGCCCATGATGGCGATACCAGGCGGCGACGTTCCACAGGACGGCGCCCGAAAGCAGTGCCAGCAGCGCGAAGAAGGCGAGGCTCGACTGGCCCCAGCGCACCACCACCAGTGCCGCGGCGAGCGGGCCCAGCGCCTGGCCGGCATTGCCGCCGACCTGGAACAGGGACTGGGAAAGGCCGTGGCGCTGGCCTGCCGCCATGCGCGCCACACGGGAAGATTCGGGATGGAAGACCGAGGAACCGATGCCGAGCAGCGCCGCGCCCGCCAGGACCATGCCGTAGCTGTGCGCGATCGACAGGATCGCCAGCCCCGCCAGCGAGAAGAGCGTGCCGCCGGGGAGCGCGAGCGGCGTGGGGCGCTTGTCCGCGTACAGCCCGATCAGCGGCTGCAGGATCGACGCGGTGATCTGATAGGCAAGCGTGACGAGGCCGATCTGGCCGAAGCTCAGCCCCAGATCGGTCTTGAGGTTGGGATAGATCGCCGGAAGCAGCGACTGCATCATGTCGTTCAGCAAGTGGCAGAAGCTGATCGCGACGATCACGCCGAACACCGTTCCGTTCATCTCTGCCTGCGGGGCGTCCATCGTCGCTGCACGGGTGTCGCTCATCATTCGCTCCTTGTCGGCGCGGCACTAGCCGTCCAGAAGGCGTCCCGCTTCGCTAGATGGGATAAATTATTTTGATAACGGGACAGTCAACCTATCGTGCACCCGACGATTATGAGGACGTGCCGCGCCCCGTGGTCGGCATCGGCAATGATTATCCGCCCTCGTTCGAACTTGCCGAGCACCGGCATGGCCGGGCCCAGTTCCTCTATGCGGCGAGCGGCGTCGTCGCGGTCAGCACCCCCGAAGGCGCATGGGTGGCCCCGCCCGAGCGCGCGGTGTGGATCCCGGCCGGAACGCCCCATGCGGTGCGCATGGTCGGCGCCGTCCAGACCCGCAGCGTGCTGATCGAGGCGGGCGCCTGCCCGGCGCTTGGCGGAGCGTGCCGCGTGGTGGCGGTCTCGCCGCTGCTGCGCCAGCTGCTGGTCTGCGCCGCGGAAGTGCCGGTCGAATATGACGAAGCGGGGCGCGACGGGCTGGTGATGCAATTGCTCGTGGCGGAGATCGACCGGGCGCCGATCATCCCCATCCTGGTGCCGTTCCCGCGCCAGGTCGCACTGGCGGCGCGGTGCCATGCCTTTCTCGAAGCGCCGCGTGCGAGCGCCACGATCGACGAATGGGCGGATGCGCTTGCGATGAACCGCCGCCGTTTCACTCGGCTCTTTCGCCGCGAGACGGGCATGAGCTTCACCGAATGGCGCCAGCAGGCCTGTCTCTCGGTCGCGCTGCCGCGGCTTGCCGCCGGAGAACCGGTCACCGCGGTCGCGCTGGATCTCGGCTATGAAAGCCCCGCCAATTTCTCGACCATGTTCAAGCGCGTGCTGGGGGCGCCGCCGAGCCGCTATCGGCAGTGACGTGCCCGCCGTCGCGGCGCGTCCGCGCAAGGGGCTGGCGTGCCGGGCGCACGCGGCTATGAAATCGACGAGGAGCCTGGGAGGAAGCGCGATGTGGACGAGACGATCGGTTGCGGGCGCGCTGGCGGCCACGCTGGGAGCACCCGCGCTGGCGCGCGGGGCGGAACGGAACAGGCTGTTCTTCGATTCGCTGAGCTTCCTTCCCGAGGATCTGGGCCAGATCGCCGCCGCCGGCCTGGGCGGGATGATCGCCGATGTTTCCGATCTGATCGCCACGCGCGATGCGGATGGCGTTCCGCGCTACAGCCGCAACTTCGCCGCCAATGATCCGGCGATCGACAAGGCCGTCGAGCGATTGCGGCGCACGCCGTTCGCCTATCTTGCCAGCAAGGGCAGCGAGATCGGAGCCCGGTCCGGCTGCGCGGTGTTCCTGCAGTTCCAGTCGACCGAGATGATCGAGCGCGATCTCTCGCGGATCGCCCATTTCCACGAAAAGGGCCTGCGGGTCCTGCAATTCACCCACCACAACAACACCCTGTTCGCAGGCGGCGCGCTGGAGACGCGGCAGACCGGCCTGACGCCGCTCGGCATCGAAGGACTGGCCGAGATGAACAGGCTGCGGATATTGCCGGACGTGTCGCACGGCTCGGTCCCGACCATGATCGAGGCGGCGACGCGGTCGAAGACGCCGATAGCGCTGAGCCATGGCGCGGCGCGGGCGATCGTCGATCATCCGCGCTGCGCTCCCGACGAAGCGATCCGCGCGATCGCCGGGCGCGGCGGCGTGATGGGGATCTTCATGATGAGCTTCTGGCTGACCCGCCGGAATCCGCCCACGGTCGCCGACTATGTGGCCCAGATCCGCCATGTCGTGAAAGTGGGCGGCCTGGAAGCGGTAGGCGTCGCCAATGACTTTCCGATGGCCGGCCAGCCCAATCTGATCAAGCTCGGCAACGACAACGGCAAGGGCGTGCAGGAATATCTCGACTGGTGGCGCGCGCTGCGGCGCCAGGGCGTGCCGGGGTTCGAATGGACGCCCGAGCACGTCGTCATCCCGGAGCTGAACCGGATCGACCGCATGGCTCGGATTTCGCAGGCGCTCGGGCAGGCCGGCTTTCGCCCGCGCGAGGTCGACAAGATCATGGGTGAAAACTGGAAACGGCTTCTGACCGACGTGCTCGGATAGAGGCACCGCCTCGATGGGCCGGCCTCTGCCCGGAAAGTCCGCTTTCGCCTGCCATTGCGGGCCCCCGATGCCGCTGGCATCAGGTTGGAATGCATCGCGCCTTTCTCCTTCTCGCCGGCCTGTTCTGGACGCTGCTGCTCGCGATGGCCATCTTCGCCTGGTGGCGGAACGGCGCGTTCCATCCCGACCTATATTACCTCCTTGGCATTCCGGTCGGCATGGCTTCGATCACCATGCTCGTCGGCCGGTTTGCGACAAGATCCCATGCCGGCGTCGGGATTCTGCTCGCGGCCACCGGGCTGGCAGCTTTCGCCACGCTCCTGTGGGGCAGTGTCTGGGGCGCCGATGTCTAGGCAGCGGATGTGCGCGGACGCCAGATTATCGCCATGAGAATGCCGGCCGCGCCGCAGGGCTTCCCGGCTCCGGGAAGGCACGGCGGCGACGGTCCGGCGTGCGGAGCTATCCCTGTTAGCCCGGCTTGCGGAAACGCAGGACGAACTGATCGGTCTTGCCGCGTATCGAGGGATCGAAGACGTTCGCGGAGTGGGGATCCGCCGGATTCCGCAGGGCGCTGGATTCGCCATCGAGGACGAACCCCGCCCTGGTCACTTCGCTCTTGACCAGCGCCTCGTCGATCCGATGCATCTTGGCCATCCCGGCATCATCGAGGCCCGGCGCGCCGGCGTGATCGAGAATGACGTAGAGGCCGCCGGGCTTGAGCGCGTCGAAGACCTGCTTGTTCAGCATCGATGTTCCCGCGGCGCCCAGCCAGATATGGACATCGTGATAATTCTGCGACGTCCATACCAGATCGGCCTTCCTGGGTAGATCGAACGGCCGGTCATTGGCGACGATCTCATGGACATTGCCGCGGCCCGGCTCGCCCGACACGGGTGGCGGGAGCGGACGGCCCTTGGCCCTGTCGAGCAATATCTGGGGGGTGACGGCATAGACCGCCCCGCCCGAGCCGGCGGCTAGGCTGAACAGCCTTGTGAAATAACCCTTTCCCGGCAGGAAATCGACGATCGTCTCGCCTCCCCGCACCTTGGCGAAGGCGAGCATTTCGGCCGGCTTGCGGTCCGGATCGCGAGTCCTGTCCGGATCGGGTCGGCCCGCATCCGCAAGGATGGCCTGCCATGAAATCTGCGCCACGACGGCACAGGGAGCGAATATGGCCATGAGCGCTGCGGTTGCCAGCAGAGCATGCGGCCGCCGGCCGAGGGGAAGAATCACGGCGAGTCCTTTCATCTGGTTCCATCCCGAAGAGAGCCTGCCGGAGCGCCCGGCGCCCTCGGGTTTCGATGAACGTCCGACAGCCTTCGATCAGCGACACGGCACCGGCTTCTACGGTTGCCGCCCCGGCGCTATGATCCATCATGCCCGAGGAACCTGCAGCGGACCCGTACGAAGAACCAGATCTCTCGCCACGGGTCGCCTTGTTGTCGATCGCCGGTTTCTGGTTGTTCTATTGCGCCATCGTCACGGTGCGTTCGGCGGTCATCGGGCAGGCCGGCCAGCTCGACATTCTGGCCAGGCGTCTGGCGATCATGCTCTTCAGCATGGGACTCACCTGCCTGCTCTACCTGATATTGCGCAGGATTCCGACGAGCTCGCTGCGGCGCGGCATGATCGCGGCGGGCCTGCTGGCGGCGCCGGCGGCGCTCGCCTTTTCTTCCGTCAACTGGGTAGTGTTCGACGTCCTGAAATCCCCCTGGGCAACAACCGCGACCGGTACGGGCAGCCCGCCTTCCGGCGCGCAACGGTCCGGCCGGATGATGGTGCAGGTCGGGGGAACGAACGCCGACGACGCCGATATGGCAGTGGTCAAGATGATCGCGGACAGCGCCGTGAACAGCTATTTCTTCTTCGTCGGCTGGGCAGCGCTGTATCTGGCGCTTCGCTATGCCGCGGAAGTCGGCGCGTTGGAGCGCAAGAACGCTGCGTTCCGCGCCGCGGCGCAAGCCGCCGAGCTGCGGGCGCTGCGATATCAGGTCAACCCGCACTTCCTGTTCAACACGCTCAATTCCTTGTCTACCCTGGTCATGGCCGGGAGGCGTCCCGCCGCCGAACGGATGATCATCAATCTCTCGAGCTTCTTTCGGGCCAGCCTGGTCGGAGACCCGAGCGAGGATGTGCTGCTGACCGAGGAGATCCGGCTCCAGCGCCTGTATCTCGAGATCGAGCAGGTCAGATTTCCCGACCGGTTGCGTCTCGCCATCGATCTGCCGGACAATCTGCGCGATGCCCTCGTCCCCGGGCTGATCCTGCAGCCGCTGATCGAGAACGCCGTGAAATATGGCGTGTCGCGATCGCGCCGCCCCGTTACGATCGGCATCCGTGCGAGCGCGCAGCAGGGCCTCCTGCTTCTGACGGTGCAGGACGATGGCGAGCCGGGCGCCGTCGGCAAGGGCCCCGAGGGAGGGACCGGATTGGGCTTGCGCAACGTCGCCGATCGCATCGCAGCGCGGTTCGGCGCCATGGGCTATTGCCGCGTGCGCCCGCTCGATTCCGGTGGATTCCGCGTCGATCTCGCAATGCCGCTGACCTTCGATGAACATTGAGCCGACCCTGCGAACGCTGATCGTGGACGACGAGCCGCTCGCGATCGAGCGGCTGGTCATGCTTTGCTCGCACGTCCCCAATCTCTCGCTGGCCGGGACCGCATCCGATGGAGAGGTCGCGCTGCGGCTGGCAAGATCGCTGTCGCCCGACCTTGTGCTTCTCGACATCGCCATGCCGGAAGTGGACGGCATGGATGTGGCGAAGGCGCTCTGCGCCGGGGAGCGGCCGCCGGTCATCGTCTTCTGCACGGCGTTTGACGGCTTTGCCCTGGCGGCATTCGATGTTGCCGCCGTCGACTATCTTCTGAAGCCCGTGACGTCCGAGGGGCTGGTGCGGGCAGTTGCGCGCGCGCGCCGGCGGATGGCCGGCCCGGAGCGCCAGTCCATCGCCCAGTCCGATCGGATCGAGGAATTCTGGGTTCCCCATCGCTCGGAGATGGTGCGCATCGCGGCAATGGATGTCGAACGGATCGATGCGATGCGCGACTATATGTCGTTGCAGGTCGGGTCGCGCAGCTTCCTGCTGCACCGGACACTCGGCGACCTCGAGCGCCGGCTCGACCCGGCCAGGTTCATTCGCGTTCACCGCTCGACGATCGTCCGGCGGGATTTCATCGCCAGGCTGCGCCATGACGGGCTCGGTATCTGGTACGCGATGCTGGCCGATGGAGCCGAGGTCCGGGTAGGCCGCTCCTATCTGGCAGCGGTGAAGGCCCTGGCCGGCCGGTGAGCCTGCCAGAGCCTTTGAGGGCGCCGGAGCGCGTGGCCGCGCCGCGGAGCCGTCATCGCGTGCGGCTGTCCATGCCGGCCGATGCGAGACGATCTTCATGCGCGCGGGAAGCCAATGTCGCGATCCTGACGTCCGCTTCGTGCACCGCGGCGGTGCGGCAGCGCGCGCTCTCGGTCGATGGCAATATGCCGATGCGCGGATAGTCGCTGCAAACACGCTCCGCTGCCCGGCGTACCCGCGCTCGCGCCGTCCTGACGCCGGTATCGGTCGCAAGGTCGAGATCGTGGGTGGAGACCAGGATCTTGCCGGTTCCGCGCATGTCGGTGTCGGCGGCGGCGACACCGGAGGAGCCCAGGAGGGCGAGAGACAATAGTCCCGAATATATGATACGCATCAGACCATTCCCATGCTGTTCCGTTCAATCGCCCATTCCCGAGAAGGGCGATGGCTGAAGGATATTCGATGGGGCCGGTGAAGCGTCGCGCCGTTCGATCAACCGGGGGCCCGCTTCTATCAAGCGCCGCCGCAGCCGATGAACGACAGACGGGGTTCGACGAGCGGCCCGGTGCGGCGCCCCCTCTCGAGGCGCGCAGCGAAAGGCCCAGGCCGTTTCGCAAGCAGTTGATCGCTGCGAAATATGTGACATAATAACATTACATACTCGTCAGGGAGAGGCTGTATGCGGGGATTTGCGTTGGCACTTGTCATGTCGGCCTTGCTCGGCGGCTGCACCGCTCCCGCCGCACCCGCCAGACAGGACACTAGCGCGATGCGGGCCTTTGCGGGCGACAAGGAACTGGCCGCGTTCATGCGCCGGATAGCCGCCAGGCAACGTGTCGCTCCGCCACCTTCGCCAGTGATGTATGACATGCCGGCGCCGGCGCCGGTGGCTGCGCCTGCCGAAGCAGCCGATGCAATGGTGGTGACCGGCATGAAGGCGCCCGGCATCACCAATACCCAGGAAGCCGATGTCGACGAGGGAGGTATCGTCAAGGTCGCCGGCGACCACCTCGTCATCCTGCGGCGCGGGCGGCTGTTCACGGTCTCGCTTGCCGGGAACGGCATGACCCCCGTCGATCATGTCGATGCCTTTCCGCCGGGCACGTCCGGCGATGCCTGGTATGACGAGATGCTGGTGCATGACGACCGGGTGATCGTGGTGGGCTACAGCTATGAGCGCGGCGGCACCGAGATCAATCGCTTCCGGATCTCGCCGACGGGCAAGCTGCGCTACGAGGACAGCTATCACTTGCGCTCGAACGACTATTATTCGGCGAGCAACTATGCCTCGCGTCTCATCGGCGCGAAGCTGATCTTCTACACGCCGCTCCATATCGATGCGCGCAAGCCGTTCGAGGCGCTGCCCGGTCTGCAGCGCTGGTCCGGCAAGCGGGATGCGCCATTCAGCCGCACCATGCCCGCGACCCGGCTCTACGTGCCCGAGCCGCTGCGCCGCGCGCCGAGTGCCGACATGTCGACGCTGCACAGCGTCACCCAGTGCGACCTGGCCGCGCCGCGCATGACCTGCAGCGCCACCGCGGTGCTGGGTTCTTCCTCGCGCACCTTCTATGTCTCCGGGGAAGCGGTCTATGTCTGGACGGATGGAGTCCGTGCCAAGGGCGCCCGGTCCGGTTCGTTCGTCTACCGGCTGCCGCTCGATGGCTCGGCGCCGAGCGCCGCCCAGGCCTGGGGCGGGCCGGTCGACCAGTTCTCCTTCTCCGAGGACCGCACGGCGAAGCGCCTCAATGTCGTCGTGCGCGCCGACAGCGCCGGCGATGCGATGTGGCGGTCCGAGCGGACCGAAGGCGCCACGGCGCTGCTGACGCTCCCGATCCCGGGCTTTGGCGACGGTTCGCGCATCGTTCCCGCCTCCGCCTATCGCGCGCTGCCGGTCGAGAAGGACAGCTGGAACTTCCACAATCGCTTCGTCGGCAAGCACCTCCTCTACAGCGCGGGCGATTTCAACGAGCATAGCGGCGCGAAGCCCGTCTATGCGGTGCCGTTGAACGGCGGGGCGATCGTGCGGATCCCGTTGCCGCACGGCGTCGACCGGATCGACATCATCGGGGCCGACGCCGTCGCCATCGGCAACGACATGAAGGAGCGGCTTGGCTTCAGCGCGATCGAGCTGGCTGGTCCGGTGCGGCTTGGAGACACCTATTTCCTGCCGGCGGCCCATGAGGGCGAGCGCCGCAGCCAGGCCTTCTTCTTCCGGCCGGACGACGATAGTCGCGATGGCGCATCGGGCATGCTGGGCCTGCCGGTCACCCGCGATCTCGGCAATTCCCCGGCCGCGCGCTTCCTGGGGTCGGGATCGGCGATCGCCTTTCTCCGGCGCGATGCGCGTCGATTCTCCCCGGCGGGAGAACTGGTCGCCAATGCCGAGCGCGCGCGCGACGATGCATGCAAGGCGTCCTGCGTGGACTGGTACGGCAATGCCCGGCCGATCTTCCTGGGCAGCCGCGTATTCGCGCTGATGGGTTACGAGCTGGTCGAGGGGCGCGTCATGGGAGGGCTCATCGGCGAGCGGGCGCGGATCGACTTTTCGCCGCATGTGGGACGATGAACGCAGTCGCCCGAGGAAGGGCAGAAGGCACCTGCATTCGCGGCCTCCCTTGTGCGCCGACGGCGCTCTGCACGGCCAGGATCCGATCCATTCGTCCGCAACGGGTCGCGGGCCGGATTGCGGGAGCAGTCCCTGGAAATGCCCTTGATGGGATCAAAGTGTCTCGGCGGAGCGCAGCGGAAACAGTTCGAACCCGTCAGGGTTCGCAAGCGCGAACGGGCGCCCGAGCCTATGCGAGGCCCTGGAACAAAACTGGCGGAGCGGGAGGGATTCGAACCCTCGATACGGTTTTGCCGTATACTCACTTTCCAGGCGAGCGCCTTCGACCACTCGGCCACCGCTCCGCATGTCCCGGAAGTTGCGTGCCGTAGCGATTGGCGGGCCCCTAGGCAAGCAGGTGGTGCCGTGGCACTCTTCGCGCCATGCTGAAGCCGATCCTAGCGCTCGCCGCGTTCGCCGCCCTTCCCGCCATCGCCCAGACCGCCGCCCCTTCGCCGGCCGATCCTGCGCCCGCGGACTGGAAGGCGATTCCCGACAACGAGATGCTGGTGATGACGCTGCAGGGCGGCCATCAGGTCTTCATCCGCCTCGCTCCGCGCTACGCCCCCGCGCATGTCGCCAACATCCGCAAGCTCGCCGAGGCGCATTGGTGGGACGGCACCAGCGTCTATCGCGTGCAGGACAATTACGTGACGCAATGGGGCGGCGGCGACGACAAGACCACGCTCCCGCCCGGCGTGATCGAGAATCCGCCCGCCGAATATGAATGGCCCGGATTCGATGCCGTGCGGAGCTTCGCCTTCGCCAAGCCCGACAGCTATGCCGCGAAGACCGGCCTCAGCGCCGATGGCTGGCCGCTCGCCAATTACGGCGCGACCAGCGCGCTCGCCCATTGCTATTCGATGGTCGGCGTCGCGCGCGACCTGGCGCCTTCCACCGGCAGCGGTGCCGAACTGTACACGGTGATCGGCCATGCCCCGCGCCCGCTCGACCGCAACATCGCGATCGTCGGGCGCATCGTGGAAGGCATGCAATGGCTCTCCAGCCTGCCGCGCGGCACCGCCCAGCTCGGCGTCTATGCCAAGGACCAGACGCCGACGCCGATCCTCTCGGTGCGCCTCGCCAGCCAGCTGCCCGCGGACGAGCGCCCGCACTTCCAGTATCGTGCGACCGACAATCCCCGCTTTGCCGCCTGGATCAAGGCGCGCGAGAATCGGGACGGCGCCTTCTTCACCGTGCCGATGGGCGGCGTCGACCTGTGCAACGCATTGCCGGCGGTGCGCCGGGCGCCATAGACCGGCAAGGCCGTCATCCCGGCGTCCGCGCGAATGACGGACTAGTCCCTATTTCCCCACCCAGTCGGCGACCTGGGCGGCGACCTGGTTCGCCGCCTGGTTGAGCGCCGCGGCGACCAGATCGGGCTTCACCTCGGCGAGCGGGGCGCGCGCCTCGAAGCGGCGCTTCTGGAACTTGGTGGCGTCGTCGCCCCGCACCAGCAGCGCGTCGAACTGGACGACCGCCTCGTTGCTGTCGGCATCCACGCCGAACCGGCGCAACTCGCCCGAGAGCACGGCGCCGGGATCGATCTGCGACTGGCGATAGCTCAGCACCGGCCGCCCGGTGCGCGCCGAGATGGTATCGCCGACCAGCCGCGCGAACAGGCGCGGCGGCGCTTCCACCCATTGCGCGTCCTTCACATAGGCGACGGCATTCTCGCCCGAATGGACCGGCACGCGCGTCGTCGCCAGCTCGTGCGGCACCGTCGGGAACAGCACGGTCACCGTGGTGCCCGAGGCGGGCGTCTGCACGTCGCCGGGCTTGATCTGCTCGGCGGCCTCGAGCGTGAGGAACGGCACCTTGGGCGGCTTGCCGCCAAAGGAGACGCAGCCGGAGAGCGTGGCGGCGAACGGGGCGGCCAGCAGGAGCAGGGCGAGCTTCTTCATCGCGGGCCTCACTTGTTGGGCTTGTAGTCAGGGAGCTTCGGGCTGCCGACCAGGCTGGACGCGCCGCCCTGGTCGATCTTGTCGGCGACCGAGGACAGCGACTGCGCCATCTGGCGCAGATCCTGGATCAGCTGGCCGATCTCGGGCACGGTCTTCTTCGAGAAGGCCTGCACGCCCGGCCGGGCGTCGCCCAGCATCGCCTCGAGCGTGTCCATGCTCTTCTTGGCCGAGGCGATCGTCTGGTTGAGATTGGCGATGGTCGGCTTGACGTCGTCGGCCACCACGCCGTTGGTCGTCTTGGCCAGCTCGCCGATCTGCTCGGTGGCGGTGCCGAACTTCTGGATCGCGACGCGAGTCTCGGCCAGCGTCGCGGCGATCTCGGGCCCGCGATCGGCGAGCGCGTCGGTCAGCCGGTTGGTGTTCGCCAGGATGCCGGCGATCGAGGCCTGGTTCTTGTCGCTCATCAGCTCGGTCAGCCGCTCGGTCAGCGTGGTCAGCCGCTCGAGCAGCTTGGGCGCCGAGGAGAAGATCGCGCCGAGGCCGCCGGGCTTGGTCGGGATCACCGGCACGCCGAGCGGGCATGCCGCCTCGGGGCGTTCGTGCGGGCATTTGATCGGCGGCGCGCCCTTTACCGCCCCTTCGAGCTGCACGGTGCTGGGGCCGGTGAAGCTGCTCTGGATCGTCGCAGTGGTGCCTTCGAGGATCGGCACTTCGTTGCGCACCGCGACGCGCACCCGCACCAGCTGGGGATCGGGCTTCCAGAATTCGATCGACTTCACCTGGCCCGAAGGCACGCCGGAAAACGACACTGCCGAGCCCGGATTGAGCCCGTCGACCGACTGGCGGAAGAAGATGTCGTACTCGCGCTCGTTGCCGCCGCTCAGCCGGGCGAGCCAGACGATGAACAGGGCGAGCACCGCGAGCAGGATCAGCACGACGGCGCCGACGAGCACGTGATTCGATCGAGTTTCCATCAGCCCCTGTCCTCAGCCCGATGCGCCTTGCTGCCGGCGACTGCCGCGCGCCCGCGCGGTCCGTTGAAATATTCCTGGATCCATGGGTGATCCAAGGCGAGCAGTTCGGGAATCGTCCCGACTGCGATCACTTTCCTGTCCGCCAGCACCGCGACCCGGTCGCAGATGGCGTAGAGCGTGTCGAGATCGTGCGTGATCAGGAACACGGTGAGCCCCAGCGTCTTCTGGAGCGAGGCGGTGAGCTCGTCGAACGCCGCGGCGCCGATCGGGTCGAGTCCGGCGGTGGGTTCGTCGAGGAACAACAGCTCGGGATCGAGCGCGAGCGCGCGGGCCAGGCCGGCACGCTTCTTCATGCCGCCCGAAAGCTCGGCGGGATATTTGGGCGCGGCTTCGGGCGGCAGGCCGGTCATCACTACCTTGTAGGCGCCGATCTCCTCGAGCAGCGCCTGGTCGAGCTGCGGGTAATATTCCTTGAGCGGGACCTGGACATTCTCCGACACGGTGAGGGTGGAGAACAGCGCGCCGCCCTGGAACAGGATGCCCCAGCGCCGGCGGATCGCGGTCGCCTCGGTCTCCTCGCGGCCGATGGTATTCTCGCCGAACACTTCGATCTCGCCCTCGATCGGCGTCTGCAACCCGATGATCGAGCGCATCAGCACCGATTTGCCGGTGCCCGAGCCGCCGACCACGCCCAGGATCTCGCCGCGCCGCACGTCGAGATCGAGCCCGTCATGGACGATCTGATCGCCGAATCCGGTCTTCAGGTTGCGGACACGGATGACGATGTCGTCCCGCGAGGCGGAAGGGGCGGGGGCGCTCATATCCACCCGATCTGGCTGAAGAACACGGCGAAGAAGGCGTCGAGCACGATGACCAGGAAGATCGCCTGGACCACTGCGGTGGTGGTGCGCCGGCCGACCTGCTCGGCATCGCCCTCCACCTGCATCCCCTGGAAGCAGCCGGCGATGGCGATGATCGCGCCGAACACCGGCGCCTTGATCAGCCCGACCCACAGATCGTCGAGCGGCACGACTTCGCGGATGCGCTGGACGAAGGTGATCGGCGGAATGCCGAGCTGCACCCAGCAGAGCAATCCGCCGCCGATGATTCCGATCAATGCCGAATAGAAGCCGAGCAGCGGCAGCATCGTCACCACCGCGATCGTGCGCGGTACCACCAGCGCCTCCATGGGCGAGACGCCGATCGTACGCATCGCGTCGATCTCCTCGGTCAGCTTCATCGTGCCGATCTGGGCGGCGAAGGCCGAGCCCGAGCGCCCGGCGACCATGATCGCGGTCATCAGCACGCCCAGCTCGCGCAAGGTGATGCGGCCGACCAGGTTGATCGTATAGACCTCGGCGCCGAACTGGCGGAGCTGCACCGCGCCCTGCTGCGCGATCACCACGCCGATCAGGAAGCTCATCAGCCCGATGATGCCGAGCGCCGAGACGCCGACCACTTCGAAGCGATGGACCGTCGCATGGAAGCGGAAGCGGCGCGGGTGCGTCGCGACGTTCCAGAAGGCGATCACGGTGGCGCCCATGAAGCCGAGCAGGCCGTAGAGCGTATGCATCGCGGTGAACACCGCGTCGCCGATCTCGGCGAGCAGATGGACGAAGGGACTCTCCGGCTTGGGCGGCAGCTCGATTGGATGCTCGGCGGCGACGACCTGGTCGAACAGATGCCGGCTGGCCGGCTGGAGGCCCTCGACCGCCGCTTCCCTGTCGCGTGCGAAGCGATGGATGACCCAGGCGCCGACCGTGTCGATCCGCGCGACCTGGGACAGGTCGATCCGCGCGACCTGGCCGTCGACGCGGTCGAGCCGGTCGGGAAGGTCGCCCAGGCTGGCGAGCGACAAATTGCCGGTGAAGCGGAGCACCGCCCCGCCGCTGTCGGAATCAACCCGTTCGAAGTCGGCCAGGACGCTCATCGCCGGCACCTTTCCGCGATTCGGACTGGATCGGCAAGCGTTGCCGCTCGTAGATGCTTCAATGCAGTTTCTCGCAATCTACGACATGGACAAGACCATCACCGCGGCGCCGACCTGGACGCGCTTCCTGGCCATGGCGGCCCGGTCCCGCGCACCCTGGCGGCTGGCGCTGTTCCCGGCGGTGGGGGTGGCCGGGATCGGCTATCTGCTCAAGCTGATCGATCGCGCCGGCCTCAAGCAATTCTCGCAGCGGCTGTTGCTCGGCGGCGCATTGTCCGCCGACGAAATGGCCCGGGTGGCGCAGGCGTTCGCGGCGCACGAGGCGGTGCATGGCGTGTTGCAGGGCGCACGTGCCCAGATCGCGGCGGATCGTGCGGCGGGCTATCGCCTCGTCATGGCGACGGCCTCGCACGGCTATTATGCCGCGGCGATCGGGCGCCTGCTGGGCTTTGACGACGTGATCGCAACCGAGGCGAAGCGCGATGGGCAAGGCCGGATTCTCTCCCTGATCGAAGGGGATAACTGTTACGGGCCCGCAAAGCTCCGCCGGATCGAGGGCTGGATGGCGGCACAGGGAATCGCGCGGGGCGGCGCGCATGTCCGCGCCTATTCGGACCATGTCTCGGATGCCCCCCTGCTCGGCTGGGCGGATGAGGGGTTCGCCGTCAACGCGCATGGGCCGCTGCGCAGGCTCGCCGCGGAAAGGGGCTGGCCGCTGCTCGACTGGCGATAGTCCCGCAGCCGGGCTCCGGCCGGACCGGGTTCGGGGCATGCCGGGCAAGGGCGCGGCACTCATAGAAGCGCGTCGATCGTGTGGATGAGGACGCCGACCAGGCCGCCCACCAGGGTGCCGTTGATCCGGATATATTGGAGGTCGCGGCCGACGGCATTCTCCAGCCGGCCGGTGATCGTCCGCGCGTCCCAGCCCTTGATCGTGTCGGAAACGAGGCGGACGATGCCGTCGCCATAGTCGGCCGCCGCGCCGACCGCGCTGCGCCGGGCGAAGCGGTTGATCGTCTCGGCGAGCTTGCGGTCCTGCTGCAGCGTGACGCCGAACTGGCGCAGCGTCTCGCCCATCCGGCCGCCAAGCGCCTTGCCGGGATCGCGGGCGAGGCGGAGCAGCGCGGCGCGGCTCGTCTCCCACAGCCCGTCGATCCAGCGCTGGAAGGCCTGGTTCTCGAGCATCTCGAGCTTGAACGCCTCCACCTTGTCGCGCAGCTCGGGCTTGTGCTGCAGGTCATGTGCGAGCCGCTCCAGCCCTTCCTCGGCCTTGGCGCGGAGCGGATGGCCCGGATCCTCGGCCATTTCGCCGAGCAGCTTGTCGAGCCCCTCGATGATCTTGTTGGCCAGCGTCTCGTCGAGCCCGGTCCAGCGCATGACCGCGCCGGCGCGGCTATGGACCATCTCGCGGATCATGTGCTCGTTGGCGTCGAGCACCTTGGCCGCCCAGCGGATCATGCCGTCGAGCAGCGGCAAATGCCGGCCATTGGCGATGGCGGCGCCCAGCGCCTGGCCGAACAGGGGCGCCACGTCGATGGCGCGCAGCCGGGCGGCGATCGCGCCCTTGGCCATGCCGCCCAGCCGCTCCTGGTCGAGCGATTCGAGGAAATCGGCGGCCAGGCGCCCGGCGCTGCGCCCGATCCGGCCATCGGCGTGCACCGGATTGGCGAGCCAGCGCCCGGCCGCGCCCGCCACGTCGAGCCGCTGCATCCGCCGGGCCACCACCTTGGGCGTGAGGAAATTGTCGCGCAGGAACTGGGCGAGGGTGCTTGCGATCCGGTCCTTGTTGCGCGGAATGATCGCGGTGTGGGGAATCGGCAGGCGGAGCGGGTGGCGGAACAGCGCCGTCACTGCGAACCAGTCGGCCAGTCCGCCGACCATCGCCGCCTCGGCAAAGGCGCGGACATAGCCGATCGCCGGATGGAGATGATCGAAGGCGCGCGTGAGCAGGAAGAGGACGGCCATCGCCACCAGCAGGCCGGTCGCGACCAGCCGCATCCGGCGAAGGCCGGCAGGGGCAGGCTCAGACGAAAGGGGAGCGCGCAACATGGTCACGCACTCCCCAATACATCAGACGGGATCAAGTTCACTCCGCGGGCTGCGGCGAATCGTCCCCCGGCTTGTGTTCGATCGTCCCGCCGCCATGGCCATGGCCGATGACGCGGCTGCCATCGTCGCCCGGCTTGAAGGTGAGCAGGCGGCGCGACAGCCGCGGTCCGAGCCATTGCTCGAGCCCGACCGCGAGGCTGAACAGCGCGGGCACCATCACCAGCGTGAGCACCGTCGACAGGATCAGGCCGCCGATCACGGTGATGCCCATCGGCGCGCGCCACGAGCTGTCGCCGCTGAGGGAGATCGCAGTCGGGATCATGCCGGCGACCATCGCCACCGTGGTCATCACGATCGGTTGGGCACGCTTGTGCCCGGCGTCGACGATCGCGGTGAACTTGTCGACGCCCTTGGCCATCTCCTCCAGCGCGAAGTCGACGAGCAGGATCGAGTTCTTGGCGACGATGCCGAACAGCATCAGCGCGCCGATCAGCACCGGCATCGAGATCGGCTGGCCGGCGATCCACAGCGCGATCAGCCCGCCCAGCGGCGCATTGAGCAGCGAGCCCATGTTCACCAGCGGCGACATGAAGCGGCGATAGAGCAGCACCAGCACCGCGAAGACCAGGAACACGCCCGACATCAGCGCGATGACGAAGTTCTTCACCATCTCGCCCTGCCACTTGGCCTGGCCCACGGTCATCTCCGCCACGCCGATCGGCAGGTTCTTCATGATCGGCAGTTCGTGGATCTTCTGCTGCGCGACGCCCGAGACCACGGCCTTGCCCGTCTTGGGATCGGTCGCCAGGTCGGCGCCGACGACGACACGCCGCTGCAGGTTCAGCCGCTCGATCTTGGTCGGGCCGGTGCCGAAGGCGATGTCGGCCACCGTGCCGAGCTGGACCGAACCGCCATTCTGCGTCTGCACCGGCAGGTTCTTGATCGTGTCGAGCTTGGCGCGGGCATTTTCCTGCAGCGCCACCCGGATCGGGATCTGGCGATCCGTCAGCGAGAATTTCGCGCTGTTCTGGTCGATGTCGCCCAGCGTCGCGATGCGGATCGCGCTCGAGAGCGCCGCCGTGGTGACGCCGAGATTCGCCGCCAGGTCGAGCCGCGGCTTGATCACGATTTCCGGCCGGTTGAGGTCGCCCGCGATGCGCGGCGCCACGAGTTCGGGCATCTTCGACATCTGCGCGACCAGCGTGAGCGCGGTCTTGGTGAGCAGCGCGGGATCCTCGCCGCCCAGCGTGATGGTCAGCGCGCGGCCGCTCGATCCCCAGCCGCCCTGGGCGCGGAAGCCCACTCGCGCATCGGGGATCTTGAGCAGGTCGGGCGCGAGGCGGCGCGTGAACTGGTCGCTTGTCTCGGTGCGCTTCTCCTTGAAGATGACCAGCACGCGGCCGTTGCCGACACCGGCGCGCTCGTAGAGATTCTCCACGTTCGGCTCGGTGCGCAGCCGTTCGGCGACCTGGCGGACGACGCGATCGGTCTGCTCCAGCGTGGTGCCCGGCACCATCTCGACATTGACGCTCACCTGGTCCTCGTCCTGCGTCGGCTGGAAGGTCATCGGCAGGATGAAGAAGAAGGCCACGGTCATGACCAGCGACAGGAAGAAGCCGAGGATCGCCGACCAGCGATGCCGCAGCGTCCAGCGCAGCAGCTTCACATAGGCATCCATGATCAGGCCTTCGCCGTGCGACGCATGGCCCTTGGCCTTGAGGAAATAGGCGGCGATCATCGGCGTTACGAGGCGTGCCACGGCAAGGCTCATCAGCACCGAGGCGACGACCGTGAGGCCGAAATTCTTGAAGAACTGGCCCGAGATGCCCGGCATCAGGCCGACGGGGAGGAACACCGCGACGATCGACATGGTGGTGGCGAGCACCGCGATGCCGATCTCGTCGGCCGCGTCGATCGATGCCTGATAGGCCGATTTGCCCATGCGCATGTGCCGGACGATGTTCTCGATCTCCACGATCGCGTCGTCGACCAGCACGCCCGCCACCAGCGAAAGCGCCAGCAGGGTCATCTGGTTCAGCGTGAAGCCCAGCAGGTCCATGAACCAGAAGGCCGGGATCGACGAGAGCGGGATGGCGAGCGCCGAGATGACGGTGGCGCGCCAGTCGCGCAGGAAGATCAGCACCACGATGACGGCGAGCACGGCGCCCTCGATCATCGCTTCCATCGCCGAATCATATTGCTGCTCGGCGTATTTGCTCCAATTGGCCAGCAGCTCGAAATGAACCTTGTCGTTGTTCTTCTCGAGCTGCTTCAGCTTCTTCTGGGCCTCGTGATAGATCGTCACGTCCGAGGCGCCCTTGGCGCGCTGGATGTCGAACGAGATCACGGCATGGCCGTTGAACCGGGCCGCGCTGCGCAGCTCGGCATAGCTGTCGGTCACGCTGGCGATGTCGGCGAGGCGTACGGTGCGGCCGCCGCCGAGCGCGATCTGGGTCTGACCCAGCGAATAGGCGTCCTTGGCGTTGCCGAGCACGCGGACCGACTGCTCATAGCCGGAAATCTCGGCGCGCCCGCCCGCCGCGTTCATGTTCACCTGGCGCAGCTGCTGGTTCACCTGGCTGGCGGTGAGGCCATAGGACTGGAGCCTGGCCGGATCGAGCTGGACGCGGATCTCGCGGTTGACGCCGCCATTGCGGTTCACCGCCGACATGCCCTCGATCGAGAGCAGGCTCTTGGCGACCGTATTGTCGATGTACCAGCTCAGCTGCTCGACCGTCATGTCGGGCGCGATCGCAGTGAAGCTGGCGATGTCGTTGTCGCTGGCCGAATCGACGCGGCCGATCTGCGGCTCCAGGATGCCGTCGGGCAAGTTGCCGCGAACCTGCTGGATCGCGCTGCGCACATCCTCCACCGCGCGATCGATCGGCGTGCCGATCGCCAGCTGCACGACGGTCTGCGAATTGCCCTCGGTCACCGTCGAGTTGATCTCGTCGATGCCCTGCAGGCTGCGCACGGCGCTTTCCACCTGCTGGGTGATCTGCGTCTCGAGCTCGCTCGGCGCGGCGCCCGGCTGGCTGATCGAGATCCAGACGATCGGGAAGTCGATGTCCGGATTGTTGTTCACGTCCATCCGGTTGAAGCTGACGAGGCCAGCCACCGTGAGGAACAGGAAGAGGACGATCGGCGGAACCGGGTTCCGGATCGCCCAGGCGGAGATGTTCCGGAAGCTCATGACCTACGTCCCTTACTGCTTCTTGAGGAGCTGGGGGATGACCTTCTGCCCCGGATTCAGGAACGCGCCCGCCGTGAGCACCACGCGCTCGCTGCCGGCCAGGCCTTGGGCGATCGAGACGCCCGCATCGGTCACCTCGCCGGTGACGACCGGCGTGCGGACGGCCTGATCCTTGGCATCGAGCGTATAGACGTAATTGCCCTGCGCGTCGGTCTGGATCGCGGACTGGGGCAGGATCACCGCATCCTTCGCGCCGGTGATGATCTGCGTGCTGGCGAATCCGCCCGGGCGGAGCGCCGGATCATAGCTGAGCTGGATGCGGGCGATGCCCTGGCGGGTGCTCGGATCGATCACCGGCGAGACCTGCCACACCGTGCCGCTGAACACCTGGGTGCTGCCGGTCGGCGTGACCTGCGCGGTCGAGCCGACATGGGTGCGCAGGAGATCCGCCTCGGCAAGCTGCGCGCGCAGCTCCATCTGGCCGCCCATCGCCATGCGGAAGAGCACGCCCGAGCCGCCGCTGACGATCTGGCCCGGCTCGACCTGGCGCGTGAGCACCAGGCCGGCTTCCGGCGCGCGGATGTCGAGCCGGTGATTGCGCGCCTGGGTCTCGGCGAGCTGGGCGCGGGAGACGCGGACGCGGGCGGAGGCCTGGTCGCGCGCGGCGGTCAGCCGGTCGATATCGGCCTTGGAGACGAAGCCGTTCGAGACGAGGCCCTTCGCGCGATCGAGGTTCGCCTGGGCAAGCTTGGCATCGGCTTCCGAGACGCGCACGGAGGCGGCGAGCGAATCGGCGGTCTGCACCTGGACCGAGCGATCGACGGTGGCGAGGACCTGGCCCTTGGCGACCCAGGTGCCCGGCTCGACGAGCACGCGCGTGACGAGGCCGCCTTCGCCGACCACGCCCACCGGCATCTCGCGCTTGGCGGCGAGGCTGCCGGTGCCGCTGATCACCGTCTGGACCGACTGGCGGCCGGGAATGGCGATGGTGACGGTGGGGATCTGGGACTGGTTGGCCTGTTGCGCACCGCCCTTGCCCGCGGCCGCCTTGGTGGCGGCGCCGTCCTGCTTGCCCATCATGAAATAGGCGGCGATGCCGATCACCACCACCAGGGCCAGCGTGATCCACAGCCAGCGCCGCGACTTCGGCGCTTCCTCACCACTATATTCCAGCCGCTCCCGTCGTCCGAACATCCCTGCCTCGTAATTAATGTGCGACATTCCGATCCGGCCGAATGGCCGCTGCCCCCAATGAGGTCGCACTGTATTAGATGAATAAGGCACCAGCCACAAGAGCCGTTTCGCTTGGCGCGGGCAAATGCCCGTTTCGGTCTTTTTTCGCAAGTATCCGGAATGTTTCCCGAACCATTTCCGACAAGAAACGGTTGCATTGGCGGCGTTACGGCGCGACGTTCGCGCGCGGTCCGGGGGAGACGGACCGAATCGAGGAGGGATTCAATGCCTCATGGGATTATTGGGTGGCTGCTCATCGGCCTCGTTGCCGGAGCGCTTGGCAAGCTGATCATGCCGGGCAAGGACCCCGGCGGCGTGATCGTCACGATCCTGATCGGTATCGCCGGCGCGCTGCTGGCTTTTTACCTGACGCCGATGCTCGGCCTCGACGTGCGCGACAGCACCTGGCAGGCCTATGCCGCGGCGACTGCCGGCTCGGTGGTGCTGCTGGCGCTGTACCGGCTGGTGATGGTCCGCCGGGTCTGAGGGCCTTTTTCCGTTCAGCTTCCATTTGTCCCGCGTGCGGCAAGCCGGGCGCGGGACAAATCGTTTTTGGAGCGTATCGAATGATTCGGACTGTTCTTGCCACTTCCGCCGCGCTGCTCACGGCTGCGGCGCTGCCGGCTGCCGCGCAGCAGGAAATGCGCCCCGTGCTGCTCGACGGCACGGTGCTCGACGTGAGCGCCACCGGGATCAGCACCAGGGTGCCCGATCTGGCGGTGATCCAGGCGGGTGTCGTCACCCAGGCGGCGACCGCTGCCGAGGCGATGCAGCAGAACAGCGCGCAGATGACCAGGGTGCTGGCCGCGCTGCGCAAGGCCGGCGTCGCCGAGCGCGACATCCAGACCGCGACGATCGGCCTCGCGCCGCAATATCGCTATGCGCAGAACGAGCCGCCGGTGATCACCGGCTATCAGGCCTCGAACCAGGTCTCGGTCCGCTTCCGCGACGTGGCCAGGAGCGGCACGATCCTCGACACGCTGGTGCGCGAGGGCGCCAACAACATCTCGGGTCCCGAGCTGACGGTCGACAAGCCCGAGGGCGCGCTCGACGAGGCGCGGGTGGACGCAGTGACGAAGGCGCGGGCACGGGCCGAGCTCTATGCCCGGGCGGCGGGGCTCAAGGTCGACCGCATCCTGGCGATCTCGGAGGGCGGGGCGCTGCCCAATCCGCCGATGCCCGTGATGATGATGCGCGCCGCCGCGGCGCCGATGGCGGACAAGACCGAAGTGGCGGCGGGCGAGCGCGAGCTCAACGTCACCGTCACCGTGCGCTTCCTGCTCAAGTAACCGGACATGAAAAGGGGCCGTCCCTCGCGGGGCGGCCCCTTTTGCCTGCGGTCGCCGGAGTTCAGCGCAGCGAGCCGCGGCGGACCAGGTTGACCAGCGCGAGCAGGACGATCGCGCCGACCAGCGACACCAGGAACGTCGTCGGCGTGATGGCGCCGTTGATGCCGCCGCCGCCGAACAGCCAGCCGCCGATAAAGGCGCCGACGATCCCGACGATCACGTTCAGAAAGATGCCCTGCTGGGCATCGGTGCGCATCACGATGCTGGCGAGCCAGCCGACGACGCCGCCGATGACCAGCCAAACGATAAGACCCACCATAAGTCCCTCCGTTGTTTCGGCCCGATGATCGGGCGACGAAACAAAAATGAGTGGACGGTCATGTTGGTTCCGTACCGAAATTTTCGGCCGGTCCGGAACTTTTCCGCGAGCTCCGGAAAGAAAACGGCCCGTCCCGGCAAGCCGGGAACGGGCCGATATTGCGCCTTGAGGGAGGTGCTCAGTATTTCTGCTGGCGCTCGTAGAGCGAGCGATAGTGCTGGATGCGGGTCACCCGCAGGCCGGGCATGCCCGAGCGGTCGATCGCGCGCTGCCAGCCCGCGAATTCCTCGACGGTGAGGCCATAGCGTTCGCAAACCTCGTCGACGCTGAGCAGGCCGCCGTTCACGGCCGCCACCACCTCTGCCTTGCGGCGCACGACCCAGCGGGTCGTCTCGGGCGGGGGAAGCGTCTCGAGCGTAAGCGGCTCGCCGAGCGGGCCAATCACTTTCGCCGGACGGATCTTTTGATTCTCAATCATCTACTCGCCTTTCGGGGCGGGGGGCCCCCGCTACGCAAACTCTACGAACGACCGATATTCGCTGCTTTTGAACATCGGCTAAATCGCCTCGGTAAATTCGATCTTCATTCTTCCTGCCGCCGGGCGAGCGCACGCGCCGCAAGGCGGTGAAACGCCCCGTGCGCGGGTGCGAGCAGCTGCTCGACCGGCGCGATCAGCGCCAGCCGGGCCTGCGCGCGTGCCGTGGGGCTCGCCGCCTGGCGCGCCGCCACGCCGACCAGCAATACCGCCAGTTCGGTCGGCATGGCCGTGATGGCCACATCGCGTTCCAGTCTGGCGAAACTCAGGTCCACGCTCTCTTACCCATCCGACAGGTCGATTTCGGATGAGGCGTTCTAGCCCAAAGTCTTGAAGGGTCCGTAAAGCAGGTGAAAACGCGCGCTTAACCAGCGTTACCGGAATCCCACCGGGGTGGCGCGCCGCCCCGCGAACGCCTAAATGCGCGCGATCATGATCGCAGGAGACTTCCAGCTCGAAGCGCCGCTCAAGGCCAGGCGCATCGTCGTCGCCATGTCCGGGGGCGTCGATTCCTCCGTCGTCGCCGCGCTCGCCGCGGCCACCGGCGCCGAGACGATCGGCGTGACGCTCCAGCTCTACGACCATGGCGAGGCGGTGGGCCGCGCCGGCTCCTGCTGCGCCGGCCGCGACATCCGCGACGCGCGGGCGGTGTGCGACCGGCTGGGGATCGCGCACTATGTCTTCGACCACGCCTCGCGCTTCAAGACCGACGTGATCGACGATTTCGCCGACGAATATCTTGCCGGCCGCACCCCGATACCCTGCGTGAAGTGCAATATGGGGCCCAAGTTCACCGATCTGTTCGCGCTCGCCCGCGACCTTGGCGCCGATTGCCTCGCCACCGGCCATTATGTCCGTCGCGTCATGGGGCCGCAGGGCGCCGAGCTGCACCGCGCGCACGATCCGGCGCGCGACCAGAGCTATTTCCTGTTCGCGACCACGGCGGCGCAGCTCGATTTCCTGCGCTTTCCGCTGGGCGGCATGCCCAAGCCGCAGGTGCGCGAACTCGCCGCCGAACTGGGCCTGGGCGTCGCCGCCAAGCCCGACAGCCAGGACATCTGCTTCGTTCCCGATGGCGACTATGCCAGCCTGGTGAAGAAGCTGCGTCCCGAGGCGGAGGCGGGCGGCGATATCGTCGACGAAGCCGGCAAGCTGCTGGGGCGGCACCGGGGGCTGATCCATTTCACCGTCGGCCAGCGCCGCGGGCTCGAGATCGGCGGCGCGCCCGAACCCTATTATGTCCTGCGCCTCGATCCCGAGACCCGCCAGGTCGTCGTCGGCCCCAAGCGGGCGCTGGCGGTGCGCGCGGCGCGGATCGAGGGGATCAACTGGCTGGGCGGCGATCATGCCGGGCCGCTTACCGCCAAGGTGCGCAGCCTCGCCAAGCCGGTGCCGGCACGGCTGGAGGGCGACCGGGTCGCGTTCGAGGCCCCCGAATATGGCGTCGCGCCCGGCCAGGCCGCCGTGCTCTATGCGGGCGATCGCGTGCTGGGCGGCGGCTGGATCGCCGAGACGGAGCGGGCCGAGCTGCTCCCGGCCTGAGCCGCGCGGCGCCCCGCCCCATTTGAGGCGCATCTCGCTGGAATAATTACCCCTTCTTCGTCATCCCCGCGCAGGCGGGGATCCGGAGTCGCGGGCGATACGGCAAGGAAACCCCGGGTCCCCGCCTGTGCGGGGAGGACGGTTGCCGGACAATCCTTCCAAGGGACAGGCCTTCCGGGGGACAGGCGCCAGCCTATTTCAGGAACGCCACGATCGCGTCCGAAGTGGCTTCGGGCTGTTCCTCCATCAGCCAATGGCCCGATGCCGGTATCACCACCTGGGTCACGTTCGCCGCCGCGGCGCGCGCCACCGTTGCCATGGTCGGCCCGAACGACTTCTCCCCGCCGATCGCCAGCACCGGCATGGTCAGCTTGCCGCGGGCGAGCAGCGCCCGGTCGTCGATCGCGTCCTGGTCGAACGCGGCGAACTGGCTGAACCCGGCATGCATTGCGCCCGGCAGCGCGTAGAGCGCGGCATAATGGACGCGCGAAGCCTCGTCGAACCTTGCCGGATCGGCCGAGAATTCGTTCCAGAAGCGATCCAGATAGATGCGCTCGCGCCCGGCGACGAGGCGCTCCATGTCCGGTCCGCCGAAACGGAAATGCCAGAGCAGCGGGTTCTTGAGGATCTCCTCCCAGGGGCCGATGCCGGGGATCGGCGCGTCCATCAGCACGAAATGCGGGACGCGCGCCGGATAGCGGGCGACGAAGGCATAGCCGACCATGTTGCCGATATCGTGCGCCACCACGTCCACCCGGTCGACGCCGAGTGCGGCGAGCACGCCCGCCACATCCTCCGCCTGGGTCTTCTTGTCATAGCCGCCCGCGGGCTTGGCCGAGAGGCCCAGGCCGCGCAGATCGGGGACGATCACCCGGCGGTTGCGCACCAGCCGTGCGGCCAGCGGCTCCCACATGTCGCCGGTCTCGCCATAGCCGTGCAGCAGCAGCACTGCCGGTCCGCTGCCGCCGACGCGGACATGGAGGGTGGTGCCGTTGGTCGCGATTTCCCGCGTGCTGAATTCGGCGGGATAGGGCGCCACCTGCGCCGCCGCCGGCATGGCGCATGCAAGCGCCAGAGCTGCCAAGCCAAATTTCCACATCGCATTTCTCCTCCGCAGAGGGACGATGATTCGCCCGGGCCGCGATGATGACTCCGAAACGATCCGCACGCCAATCCCGCCGGCTGCTCCCCGGCGCCGGCGCTTTGCGCAGGCGGGATGTTGTGTGTTATATGGGTGACACACAAGGGAGAAATGCATGTTCCTGGCCGCCGCACTCGTGCTGCTCGTTCCCCAGTCCGCGCCCGCTTCCCCGGATTCCGCGCTGCTCGCCGAAGTGAAGGCCGCCGATGCCGCGCTGTTCGACACGTTCTTCGAGCGTTGCGACCCCGCCCGGCTGACATCGCTGGTGACGCCCGATTTCGAGATGTATCACGACAAGGACGGCGTGGTGGCGACCAGCGGCGCAGCGTTCGTGGCGCTCTATGCCAAGCAATGCGAGGCCCGGAAGGCGCCCGGCGCCTGGCGCAGCCGCCGGGCATTGCTGCCCGCGTCGCTGCGCGTCGACCCGGTGCCGGGCTATGGCGCGATCGAGGAAGGCGACCATTTCTTCTACGAGCGGCACGGCGACGGGCCGGAGAAGCTGGTGGGCCGCGCGCATTTCGTCCAGCTGTGGAAGAAGGCGCCGGACGGCTGGCGGGTAGCGCGGATCCTCAGCTACGCGCATCGGGCGGTGGACTGACGCCGATAGCCTCCATGGCCGTCATCCCGGCCTTGAGCCCCGGGATGACGATGAAGGATCAAATACTTGCTTGGGTTCTCACCCTAAAGCGCGAATTCTCCCATGATCACCGTCGCGCATTTGCCGCCCAGGATCACCCGGTCCCCGGCCAGCCCGCAGGCGAGATGGCCGCCGCGCTTCGAGGCCTGGAAGGCGCTGAACGTGTCGCGACCGAGGCGCTTCGCCCAATAGGGCGCGAGCACCGAATGCGCCGATCCGGTGACCGGATCCTCGTCGATGCCCGCGGCCGGCGCGAAGACGCGGCTGATCACGTCGGTGTCGGTGCCCGGCGCCGTCACGATGTTGAGCGTGTCGCCGATCGCGGCGAGCGCCGGGAAATCGGGGCGCAGCGCCAGTACCGCCTCGGCGCTTTCCAGCACGGTCAGGTCATAGCCGTTGGGATGGCGCAGCGTCTCGGCGAGCCCGACGCCGAGCGCGGCGAGCAGGCCGGGCACCTCGGCGGGCTCGGGCGGATAGGCGGGCAGGGCCATCGCATAGCCGGAGCCGCCGGCGGCTTCGTCGCGGCGCACTTCGAGAATGCCGGCCCTGCGGGTGCGGAAGGTGACGCGATCGCGCGCCGGCTCGGCGGAAAGGACGAAATGCCCGCTCGCCAGCGTCGCATGGCCGCAGAGCGCGACTTCGACGGCGGGCGTGAACCAGCGCAGCTCGAAATCGGCCGCGCCGCTGGCATCGGGCAGGAGGAAGGCGGTCTCGGAGAGGTTGTTCTCCTCCGCGATCTGCTGGAGCACCGCATCCGCCAGCCATTCGCGCAGCGGCATGACCGCGGCGGGATTGCCGGTGAAGGGGCGGTCGGCAAAGGCGTCGATCTGGGCGAAAGGCAGGTTCACTCAGCTATCCTTCAGCAAATTGGCTTCGATCATCGGGTTCTCGGGGGCGTCGCAATGGCCTTCGGGATCGACATGGATCAGGATCTCGGTGCCCGGAAAGGCCGCGCCCAGCTCCTTCTCCAGCGCTTCGACCACGTCATGCGCCTGCTGGATCGTCATCGCCGGGTTCATCGATATGTGGAACTGGACGAAGTCGGCGGCGCCGCTGCTGCGGGTACGCAAGTCGTGCAGGCTCTTGAGCGCGGGGTGGCGCGCGGCGACTTCGACAAAGGCACGGCGCTTCTCCTCCGGCCATTCCTTGTCCATCAGCTGGTCGATCGCCGCCTCGCTGGCGCGCCAGGCGCCGAACAGCAGCCAGAAGGCGATGGCGATGCCGAACACCGGATCGGCGCCGACCATGCCCCAGGCATCGAGCACCAGCGCGACGATCACCGCGCCATTGAGCAGCAGGTCGGACGTATAGTGGATCCGGTCGGCCCCGATGGCGACCGATCCGGTCCGGTTGATGACATGCTGCTGGTAGCGGGTGAGCGCGAGCGTGACGACGATCGCGATCATGCTCACCGCGATGCCCGATTCGGGCGAGGCGGAGACGTCGCCGCCCTGCAGCCGCGTGATCGCGCGCATCAGGATGGCAAGCGCGGAGATGGCGATCACCACCACCTGGAACAGCGCGGCCAGCGCCTCGGCCTTGCCGTGCCCGAAGCGGTGCTCTTCGTCGGCGGGCTGCGAGGCCCAGTGGACACCGCCCAGCGTGACCAGCGAGGCGAACAGGTCGAGCACCGAATCGGCGAGGCTGGCAAGGACGGCCACCGAGCCCGTCTCGACCGCAGCCCAGGCCTTGAGCGCGCCGAGCAGGATCGCGCTGCACACGCTGGCGATGGCGGCGCGGCGGGCGAGGTTGGTCATGGCCGGCCGCTCACGGGTAGAGCAGGCCTTCGGACCAGCCCTGGCCGGCGCGAGCGAACAGCCGGCGCTCGTGCAGGCGGTGGGCGCGGTCCTGCCAGAATTCGATCCGGTGCGGCGTGACGCGGTAGCCGCCCCAGTGCGGCGGGCGCGGCACGTCCCGGCCTTCGAAGCGGGCCTTCACTTCCTCGAAACGGGTCTCGAAGGTCTCGCGCGTATCGAGCGGGCGCGACTGGTCCGAGGCCCAGGCGCCGAGCTGCGAATCGCGGGCGCGGGTGGCGAAATAGGCGTCGCTCTCTGCATCGGTGGCGAAGCCCACTCTGCCTTCGATGCGGACCTGGCGGCGGAGCGACTTCCAGTGGAATAGCAGCGCGACGTTCGCGCCCTCGTCCAGGTCCTGCGCCTTGCGGCTCTCGCGGTTGGTGTAGAAGACGAAGCCTTCGGGGCCATGCCCCTTGAGCAGCACCATCCGGGCCGAGGGCTGGCCGTCCGCGTTCACCGTCGCCAGCACCATCGCATTCGAGTCGTTGGGCTCGCTCTCGCGCGCTTCGCGGTACCAGCTGTCGAACAGTTCGAACGGATCGGTGCTCATGCAGGGGGCTCTAATCGTCCCCCGAACGGGTGTCGAGGAACGACTCCCTTGCTGGCACATTGAATCGGCTTCGCAACGAGGAGGCGAGGATGGCGGCGCGTGCCTATTGGCAGGGACAGATCAGGCTGGCGCTGGTCTCGATCCCGGTCGAGATCTACGCCGCGACCCGATCGGGCGCGCAGATCGCCTTCCACCAGATCCACGCGCCGAGCGGCAAGCGGATCCGCTACGAGAAGGTGGCGCCGGGCGTTGGGCCGGTGGAGCCCGAGGAGATCGTGAAGGGGTTCGAGGTCGCAAAGGGCGAATATGTCCTGCTCGCCCAGGACGAGATCGATGCGGTGAAGCTCGAATCGAAGCGGACGCTCGAGCTCACCCGGTTCGTCGACATGGACGAGATCGACGTGCTCTATTTCGAGCGGCCCTATTTCGTGGTGCCTGCGGACGATCTGGCCGAGGAAGCGTTCATCGTGCTGCGCGAGGCGCTCAGGCGCACCCGCAAGGTGGGGCTGGGTCAGCTGGCGATGCGCGGGCGCGAATATCTGGTGAGCCTGAAGCCGTGCGGGCGCGGCATGGTGCTGGAGACGCTGCGCTATGCCGATGAGGTGAACAAGGCGCAGGGCTATTTCCGCGACATTCCGGACGATGCGCCCGATCCCGAGCTGCTCGGGCTGGCGGAGAGCCTGATCGGGAAGAAAGTGGCGAAGTTCGACCCCAGGACGTTCCACGACCGCTATGTCGATGCGCTCAGGGACCTGATCGAGCGGAAGAAGAAGGCGCACGGGAGGAAGATCGTCGAGGAGAAGGAGGATGCCGGTGCCGGACGCGGCGCGAACGTGGTCGACCTGATGGCGGCGCTCAAGAAATCGCTCGAGAAGCCGGAGGCGAAGCCGCGCCGGGCGGCGAAGAAGGCGCCGGCCAGGAAGCGCGCCTGATGGCCCGGGATCCGCTCGGCCGGTACAATGCCAGGCGCGACTTCGCGAAGACGGCCGAGCCCGCGGGCAAGCCGGCCCGGGCCGGCGGGCATCGTTTCGTCGTCCAGAAGCACGACGCCACGCGTCTCCACTGGGATTTCCGGCTGGAGATGGACGGGGTGCTCAAGAGCTGGGCGGTGACGCGCGGACCGAGTCTCGATCCCGCCGAGAAGCGCCTCGCGGTGCGCACCGAGGACCATCCGCTCGCCTATGCCGATTTCGAGGGGACGATTCCCGAGGGCGAATATGGCGGCGGCACGGTGATGCTGTGGGACGACGGGACCTGGGCGCCCGTCGACGGAAAGAGCGGGAAGGACCTGGCGAAGGGGCACCTTCACTTCACGCTCGACGGCCAGCGGATGAAGGGCGAATGGCTGCTGATCCGGCTGAAGCCGCGCGGCAGGGAGAAGGCCGAGAACTGGCTGCTCCGCAAGCTCGACGACCGGTTCGCGGGCGCCACCGACGCGCTGGTCGAGACCGGGCTGACCAGCGTGAAGACCGGGCGCACGATGCAGGAGATCGACGAGGGCGCGAAGCCGTCGAGCCCGGCGAAGAAGAAGGCGGGCGGCAGGAACCCCAAGTTCCGCAAGCCCCAGCTCGCCACGCTGGTCGACAGCGTGCCCGCGGGCAACCAGTGGCTGCACGAGGTCAAATATGACGGCTATCGCGCCTTGCTCAGTCTCGGCGACAAGGGTCCCAGGATCTACACCCGTACGGGGCTCGACTGGACCGATCGCTTCCCCGGCATCGCCGAAGCGGCCGCCAGCCTCCCGGGCCCGGCGCTGATCGACGGCGAGATCGTCGCGTTCAAGGGCGGCAGGCCCGATTTCTCGACGTTGCAGGAAGTGCTGTCGCGCGGCGACGGCGAGGGGCTGACGATGTTCGCCTTCGACCTGCTCGAAGCGGACGGCGAGGATCTGGCCAAGCGCCCCCAGCTCGCCCGCAAGGAACGGCTGCGGGCGCTGCTGGAGGGCGCCGATCCGCGCATCCGCTTCTCCGAGCATGTGCTGGGCAGCGGCGAGAAGCTGTTCGAGGCGATGTGCCGCGAAGGCTATGAAGGCGTGGCCTCCAAGCGGGCCGACGCGCCCTATCGCGGCGCGCGGACCAAGGCCTGGCGCAAGACCAAATGCCTTCGCCGCCAGGAATTCGTGATCCTGGGCTGGCTGCCGTCCTCCGCCAGGGGACGCGGCTTCCGCTCGCTGCTGCTCGGAACGAACGGGCCGGACGGGCTGGCCTATGCCGGCAAGGTCGGCACCGGGTTCGGGATGGCGGCGCTCCGGGATCTGCGCGAACGTCTCGACCGGATCGCGGTGCAGGATCCCGCTGCCGAAGTGCCCCGGGCAGAGGGGCGCGGCGCGCATTGGGTGAAGCCCGAACTGGTCGCCGAGATCGCGTTCGGCGAATTCACTGCCGACAATGTCGTCCGCCACGCCAGCTTCCTCGGCCTGCGCGAGGACAAGCCGGCGTGGCAGGTCGTGGCGGAGAAGCCGGTTGCGGCGCCGGCACCGCTCGAATCGCGCGTGGCGATCAGCAGCCGCGAGCGCGTGATCTTCCCCGGCGACGGCCTGACCAAGGGCGACCTGGCCGATTATTATCTCGCCGTCGCTCCCATCCTGCTGCCCTGGCTCGCCGGCCGGCCGGTCAGCCTGGTCCGCTGCCCCCAGGGCCGGGGGCGGGCCTGTTTCTTCCAGAAGCACGACGCCGGCAGCTTCGGCGAGCATGTCCATCACGTCGACGTGCGCGAGAAGGACGGCTCGATCGAACCCTATCTCCATGTCGACGATGCCGATGGGATCATGGCCTGCGTCCAGATGGGGACGATCGAATTCCATGGCTGGGGCAGCCTGGTCGCCGATATCGAGAAGCCCGACCGGCTGGTGTTCGATCTCGATCCCGACGAGGGGCTCGACTGGGCCGATGTCAGGAAGGCCGCGGCCGACCTGAAGGAACGCCTCGCCGAGCTGGGGCTGACCAGCTGGCCGATGCTGTCGGGCGGCAAGGGCGTGCATGTGGTGGTGCCGCTGGCGCCGAAGGCGGAATGGCCCGAGGCGAAGAGCTTTTGCGAGCGCTTTGCCCGCGCGCTCGCGGAAGCCGAGCCGGACCGTTTCACCGCCAACCTCAAGAAGGTCCACCGCAAGGGCAGGATCTTCATCGACTATCTGCGCAACCAGCGCGGCAGCACGGCGGTGCTGCCCTATGTCGTCCGCGCCCGCGAAGGCGCCCCGGTGGCCGCGCCGGTCGGCTGGAGCGAGCTGCGCGACATCGACGGCCCCGGACACTTCACTCTTCGCGACCGCGCCGCGCTGATCGAGCGCGCGACCGGGCGGGCGCTCGCGGGCTGGGGGCTGGCGGATCAGACACTACCCGAAATCTGATCCCGGCCCAGCCAGCCGCGCAGCCGCGTGCGGATCGGCAGGTCCCACCAGGCATGGGCCGCCCAGGCGACCAGCAGCAGGAACGGCACCAGCGCGACGCCGATCGCGACCAACCCGGCCTGCGAAGCGCGGCCGTTCGCGACGAAATTCATCCAGACATAGAGGAAGGGGAAGTGGGTGATGTAGATCGGATAGGAGATGCGTCCGCTCGCCTTGCACAGCCACAGCATGCCGCGCCCAGGCTCGGAATGGCGACCGGCAACGATGATCGCGGGGAACAGCAGCACCACGCACGCCGCCTCATAGAGTCCGTTGAGCTTCACGCCGCCCACCGCCGGCAGCGTCGGGAAGGCCGTGGCGGCGAGCATGGCCAGCGACAGCGGCAGCCAGCCGATGCGCATGTTCGGCAGGCGCTCGCGCACCCGGTACAGCCACAGGCCGGTGACGAACGGGAAGCACAGGCGCACCGGCGCCATCCAGAAAGTCTCCCAATAGGAGCCCTGGTCGAGCGAGCCCAGCATTCCTGCGCTGACCACCAGCACCGCGCCGCTCAGCAGCGCCAGTGCCGCCAGCGCCGTCGCCGACAGGCGGCGCAGCACCAGGGCATAGGCGAGGTTGCCGATATATTCCTGGAACAGCGTCCAGATGGGCCCGTTCAGCGGATGGGTGTCGGTCCAGCGATTGGGCAGCGACCAGCTGGGCAAGGCGAACAGGCACAGGGCGAAGGCACCGAGCACCGCGCGCAGCGGAACCGCCTGGGCCTGGCCGGCAAAGGGATCGAGCAGATAGCTGGCCAGCCCGAGCAGCGCGCCGAGGATGACGAGCGGGTGCAGCCGGATCAGGCGCAGCGCGAGGAACCCTCTTGTGCGCATTTTCCCCCAGCGATCGTCATAGGCATAGCCGATCACGAATCCCGACAGCGCGAAGAAGAAGTCCACGGCGAGCGGCGCATGGTGGAGCGCCACCCGGGCGCCGTCCCATTTCACGGTGATGCCCTGGATGTGGAAGAGCACCACGATCAGCGCGGCGGTTCCGCGCAGGCCGTCCAGCACTTCGAAATGCGCTTTCCCGGTGGCCGTCCTGTCGGGCGCGTCTGCCCGCGCCGTCGCGATCGCTTCGCCTGCCGTCCTGTCAGCGCTGTCGGTCACCCGGTCCCCCTCCTTGGTGCTTTGTCCGGATTGGTGTCCGCTCGCCGGGCAAACTGCAAGGCCGATCGCCGCCCGCGGAAGGCGTCCGTTGTTAGTTGCAAACGATTCTTAATATCACTAATGGCCCGGCAGGGCGCGCGGAACGGCATGCGCGTTGATCTGAAAAAGGGGTCGTCGACTTGAACCTGAAGCTTTCCCTCTGGCTGGGTGCGGCGCTGGCCGGGCTGGCCAATCCGGCCTTCGCCCAGACGGAAGATGCCCCGAAACCGGCCGAGGATGGCGAGATCGTCGTCAGCGGCCGCTACACGCTGCCCGACAAGATCGATACCGCGACCGGCCTGGGCCTGACCGTGCGCGAGACGCCGCAATCGGTGAGCATCGTCACCGCGCAGCGCATCCTCGACCAGAATCTGATCAGCATCGCCGACGTGATCCAGAACGGCGTGGGCGTGACCGTGAACGAAGTCGACGACGTGCGGAACAGCTTCTATGCGCGCGGCTTCGAGATTCGGAACACGCAGCTGGACGGCGTTCCCACCAACTGGACGCTGGCCGGCAGCGCGGGCGAGACCAATATCGACGTGTCGATCTTCGAGCGGGTGGAGATCGTGCGCGGCGCGACCGGCCTGCTGAGCGGCGCGGGCGATCCCTCCGCCTCGGTCAACCTGGTCCGCAAACATGCCGATGCGCGCGACTGGGGCGGCTATGTCAACGCCAGCTATGGCAGCTGGAACACCTGGCGCATCTCGGGGGATGTGGGCGGGGCGATCACCGCCGACGGGCGCGTCCGCGTCCGCGCGGTCGGCCGCTACGAGCAGGGCGATTCCTATATCGACCTCTACCGCAACAAGAAGTTCGTGCTCTACGGCGTGATCGACGCCGATGTGACCGATAATACGCTGCTGCGCATCGGCATCAGCCACCAAGAAGCCAGGCCCGAGGGCGCGACCTGGGGCGCACTGCCGACCTTCTACAGCGACGGCAGCCTGACCGACTGGCCGCGCGACAAGACGCCGGCGGCGCCCTGGACGCGCTGGGACACCACCAACCAGAACATCTTCGCCACGATCCGCCACGAATTCAGCGACCGCTGGAGCATCGTCGCCAACTACAACCGCGTGAAGAACGCGCAGCAGACCGAGCTGCTCTATCTGTCGGGCCTGGTCGACAAGGCGACCGGCCGGATCCAGTTCGCCTTTCCCTACAAGGACCAGGGCAACAATATCCAGAACAGCTTCGACGGGCAGATCAAGGGCCTGGTCAATCTGTTCGGGCGCGACCACGAGGTGGTGCTGGGGGCGCTGCGCAGCACGCAGGACCGCGACACCGCGACCTTCGCCGCGCTCGCTTTCCCGCCGGGCACCGATTTCGAGCGGTTCGGCGGCAGCACCTATCCCTATCCCGGCTTCTCGACCACGCCGGCGGTGGGCGAGAAGACCAAGATCACGCAGGAAGGCTATTATGGCGCAGTGCGGCTGAACGTCTCGAACCAGCTGAAGATCATCGGCGGCGGGCGCCTGGCAAGCTGGAACATCACCGGCGTCCAGTTCGGCGTGGCCACCGACTATGGCAACAGCAACGAGTTCATTCCCTATGTCGGCGCGCTGTACGACATCGCGCCGAACCACCGGCTCTATGCGAGCTACACGCGGATCTTCCAGCCGCAGAACGCCCGCGACCGCAACTTCAACCTGCTCGCGCCGCTGAACGGCAAGGCCTATGAGATCGGCCTGAAGAGCGCCTTTTTCGGCGAGGCGCTGCAGACCTCGCTCGCGCTGTTCCGCATCGAGCAGGACAATGTCGCGCAGAACGACATCGTCGTCACGCCGCCCAATGGCGGGCTGCCGCAACAGACCTATGTGGCGGCCCAGGGCGTCACCAGCCAGGGCTTCGAAGTGGAGGTCACCGGCCGGCCGCTGCCCGGCTGGAACGTCAATTTCGGCTATAGCCAGTTCAAGGCCGAGGACCGCAACGACGTGCCCGCCAACACCGATCAGCCGCGCCGGCTGCTCAAGCTGTTCACTACCTATACGGTGGACCGCCTTACTTTCGGTGGCGGCGTCAACTATCGCAGCCAGGCCTATACGCCGAGCACCAACCCGGTGACGCTGGCGCCGTTCGACTTCCGGCAGGACGGCTATGCGCTGGTCAACCTGATGGCGCGCTTCGCGGTGACCGAGCGGCTCCAGCTGCAGGCCAATGTCGAGAACCTGCTCGACAAGACCTATTACAGCCAGGTCGGCTTCTTCAGCCAGTATCGCTACGGCGCGCCGCGCAATTTCACCGTGAGCGCCAATTACCGCTTCTAGGCAATCCGGACAGGAGAGACGAAATGAAGACGCTGTTCCTTGCTGTCATCGCCGTGCTGGCGGCCATCCCCGCGGCGGCGCACGAGGTCTGGATCGAACGCGATGGCACGGGCCCGGCGCGCATCTATCTGGGCGAGCCGGCCGAGGCGGTGCCCGCCGACGGCGACCCCGAATGGCACCATCTCCAGCAGCCGCAGCTGATCGGCGCCACCGGCACGCTGACGCGCCGGGCCAACCATATCGAGGCGGCGGTTTCCGGCAGCGGCGACCTGCGGGTGCGCGACGATGCGGTGTTCGCCCCCTGGCAGGCCGGCGAGGCGAAGCAGGGCGCGATCTTCTATGCCCGTGCCGGCCGCGCCGAGACCGGCCACAAGCTCGATCTCGAGCTGGTGCCCGTGGCGGCGAACGGCGACACGTTCACGCTGCTCTTCCGCGGCAAGCCGCTCGCCCATGCCAAGCTCGCGATCGTCACGCCCGATCGCTGGCAGAAGCATTTCGCCACCGATGCCGAGGGGCGGATCACCGTGCCCCGGCTCGGCAGGGGCCGCTATCTGGTCGGCGCCTCGCACGTCGAGAATGCGCCGGCGAAGCTGGGCGGGCAGGACGTGGCGAGCGTGATGCACATCTCGACGCTCACTTTCGTGCGCTGAGAGGGGGCGGGGTGCGCGCGTCGGGGCGGGGCCCGCGCGGCGCATCCCATGTTGCCACGCAGCGGGGATTCCCGCACTAGGTCCCCCGGGATAGCTGGGGACGAAGCTTGGCGAGCAGCGCCGCACCTCTGTTCGACGCGCGAAGGATCGCCGATCGATGGATCGCGGACTATTGCGCCTCCGGCACGGCGGACGACATGCTCTGCGCCCATGCCCGCGACGATGCCGCCTGGCGCGCCGCGTTCGAGGAGCTGGCCGGGCTCTCGGGCGACAATCTGGAAGGCGCGCGCGAGCGGGCGCGCCGCCATGCCGAGGACATCGGCACCGGCTTCCGCGTCGCCGGTGAAGGCGAGGAGCGCCCCTGGCCGCTCTCTCCCGTCCCGCTGCTGATCCCCGAGGCCGAATGGCGGGGCATCGCCGCGGGCGTCGTCCAGCGCGCCGAAGTGATGGAGCGCGTGCTCGCCGATCTCTATGGCGAGGCCCGGCTGGTCGCCGACGGGCATGTGCCCGCCGCGCTCGTCACCGGCAGCCCGTTCTTCCTGCGCCCGCTCGCGCGTCTCGTGCCGCCGGGCGGCTGCCACCTCCAGGCAGTGGCGATCGACCTGGGTCGCGGCCCGGACGGCGCATGGCGCGTGCTCGCCGACCATCTGCGCGCGCCGGCCGGCGCCGGCTATGCGCTCGAGAACCGGCTGGCGATGGCGCAGGTGCTGGACGGGCTCCAGCTCCGGCTGAACATCGCCCGGCACGCGCCCTTCTTCGCCGCCTTTCGCGACGGGCTGGCCAAGCGCTGCCGGCGCGCCGAGCCGCGCATCGCGCTGCTCACGCCCGGCCGGCTCGACCCGAGCTATGCCGAGCAGGCGCATCTCGCCCGCTATCTCGGCTGGCTGCTGGTCGAGGGCGGCGATCTCGCGGTGCTCGACGACCGGCTCTATGTCCGCACCATCGTCGGGCTGAAGCGCGTCGATGCGCTGTGGCGCCGGCTCGATCCGCGGCTGCTCGATCCGCTGGCGCTCGACAGCCATTCGACCGTCGGCGTGCCCGGGCTGGTCGACGCGATGGCCGCGGGCAATGTCGTGATCGCCAATGCGCCCGGCGCGGGCCTGCTCGAGGCGCCCGCCTTTGCCGCCTTCCTCCCGCAACTTGCCGAGCTGCTGACCGGCGAGGCGCTGAAGCTGCCCGGCATCGCCACCTGGTGGTGCGGCCAGGATGCGGCGCGCGACCATGTCGAGGCGGCGCTCGACACCCTGCTTGTCGCGCCGGCCTTCGGCGTCGCGCCGCTCGGCCTGCCCGAAGGCAGGCCGGTGCTCGGCTCGGCGCTCCAGGGCGAGGCGCGCGCCGCCCTGCGCGCCGACATGGCGCGCCGGCCGCAGGATTATGTCGGCCAGGAAGTCGCCCACCTCTCGACCATGCCGGTGGTGGCCGAGGGCCGGCTCGTCGCGCGCCCCTTCACGCTGCGGGTGTTCGCGGCGCGTGGGGCGGACGGCGCCTGGACGGTGCTCCCCGGCGGATTCGCGCGGATCGGGGAACATGCCGATGCCCGTGCCGCGGTGATGGGCGAGGGCATGTGGTCGGCGGACGTCTGCGTCCATGGCGCGGATCCGGTCGAGCCGGTCTCGCTGCTGCCCGCGGGCGATTCCACCCGGCTGCGGCGCAACCCGGGCACGCTGCCCAGCCGCGTCGCCGACAACATGTTCTGGCTCGGCCGCTATCTGGAACGCGGCGAGGCGCAGCTGGGCGTGATCCGGGTGCTGCTCGGCAATTCGATCAGCGCGGACACCGGCGCCGCCCTTGCGGCAGACACGGTGCGCCGGCTCGCCGACATCCTGGTCGCCGGCAATGCCGCGCCGGCGCCCAAGGCGCTCCGCCGCGCCGACCTGACCGAGCTCGCCCGCGCCGCGCTCGAGGGTGGCGAGGGATGGTACAGCGTCGCCGCGATCAACGCGCAGGCACGCATGATCGGCGGCGTCTCGCGCGACCGGCTGGCGGCGGACATGGTGCGGCTGCTCGACGCGCCCTTTCCGGCGCGCGGGGAGCTGCTGGACAAGGCCGGCGCGCTCCAGCGGCGCTATTCGGCGCTGGCGGGGCTCGCCGCCGAGCATATGGGGCGCACCGATGCCTGGCGGTTCCACGACATGGGCCGGCGGATCGAGCGGGCGCTGGCGACGCTCCGCTTCCTGCGGGCGTTCGGCCGGGCGGACGCGACCGGCGACGATCTCGGCACGCTCCTCGACCTGGCGGACAGCCAGATCAGCTATCGCCAGCGCTATCTGACCGGCATCGCCCGCGTGCCGGTGCTCGACCTGGTCGCGCTCGATCCGGGCAACCCGCGCGGCATCGCCCATCAGGTGGCGGCAATCTCGGGCCATCTGGACGCGCTGCCGGTGCTCTCCGACGACGGGCTGGCCGAGCCGCAGCAGGAGCAGGCGCGCGAACTGGCGGCGATCCTGGTGACCGCCCATGCCACGCGGATCGACGATGCAATGCTCGCGGGGCTGGAGCTGCGCCTCGCCCATCTCTCCGATGCAGTCGCGCGGCGCTATTTCCTGCAGGGGGCGGAGCCGCTGCGCGCGGCCGGGCTGGTCCTCGCCTGATGCTCTATCGCATCCGCCATGTGACGCGGTTCGACTATGCCCAGCCGGCGGCGTTCGCGCGCTGCAACCTGCGATTGAAGCCGATCCTGTGGTCCGGCCAGCACGTGCTCGACCATGCCCTGTCGGTCGAGCCGGGCGGGCGCATCTTCCCGGCGCGGGCCGAGGCGGGGCTCGCCAATGTCGTGCGGCTGGTGCTCGAGGCGCCCACCAACAGGCTGACGATCGAGAGCAGCGCGCGCATCCGGGTCGACCGGCCGATCCCGGTGCCGTCGCCGGGCGACCGCACGCTCGCCGATATCGCCGGGCTGGCGCGGGCCAGTCGCGACGTTTCGCCGGCGGGCCCGGCCGCCTATCTCTTCCCCTCGCCGCAGATCCCGCTCGACGCGGCGATCGCGGAATGGTGCGCACCCGATCTGGCGCCCGATCGCGGCGTGCTCGATGCCGCCCATGCGCTTGCCGTGCGGATCCAGCGCAGTTTCGACTTCGATCCCAGCGCCACGCTGGTCGACACGCCGCCGCGTGCCGCCTTCGACAAGCGGCGGGGCGTCTGCCAGGATTTCGCGCAGATCATGATCTCTGGCCTGCGTGCCGCCGGCCTGCCTGCCGCCTATGTCTCCGGATATCTCCGCACCCTGCCGCCGCCCGGCCGGCCGCGGCTGGTGGGCGCGGATGCGACGCATGCCTGGGTGCTGGTCTGGGCCGGGCCCGAGCTGGGCTGGGTCGGCGTCGATCCCACCAACGGCATCTGGATGGCCGAGGACCATGTCGTGGTCGCGATCGGCCGCGACTATGCCGAGATCGCGCCGATCGACGGCATCGTCCTGGGATCGGGCGCGCAGGACATGCACGTCTCGGTCGATGTCGAGCCGCTGGAGGAGACGGCGGCATGGCCTGTATTCCGGGAGGGGAGTTTGTTCCCCGGCCCTTGCGTTAGCGGGCGGACACGCCGAAATACGGCGCGTTCGAAGGGGTTTTGATGGCAGCTGATCCGTATTCCGTCCTGAACGTGGCGCGTGGCGCGAGCGAGGCCGATATCAAGAAGGCCTATCGCAAGCTCGCCAAGGAGCTGCATCCGGACCGCAACAAGGACAATCCCAAGGCGGCGGAGAAGTTCAGCCAGGTCACCCAGGCCTATGACCTGCTGACCGACAAGGACAAGCGCGCCCGCTTCGATCGCGGCGAGATCGATGGCGACGGCAATCCCGTGAATCCGTTCGGCGGCTTCGGCTCGGGCATGGGCAGCGGCGGTCAGGGCGGCTTCCGCGCCGATTTCGGCGGCGGCGGCGAGGCGGGCGGCTTCGGCGATATCTTCGAGGGGCTGTTCGGCGGGATGGGGGCGCGGCGTGGCGGCGGCGGCTTCTCCGGGGGCTTTGGCGATTTCGGCCGCCGCGCCGCGCCCAAGGGCGCGAACATCGCCTATCGCCTGGCGGTGAGCTTCGAGGATGCGGCCAGGCTGGCGGCACAGCGCATCACGCTGCGCGACGGCAAGACGATCGACCTGAAGCTTCCCGCCGGGCTCGAATCCGGCACCCAGATGCGCCTTGCCGGCAAGGGCGAGGAAGGGCCGGGCGGTGCGGGCGACGCGATCGTGACGATCGAGATCCAGCCGCACCGCTTCTTCCAGCGCGACGGCGACGATATCCGGCTCGACCTGCCGGTGACCCTGTCCGAGGCCGTGCTCGGCGCGGAGGTGCGCGTGCCGACGCCCGATGGCGCGGTGATGCTCAAGGTGCCCAAGGGTTCCTCCTCGGGCAAGACGCTGCGCCTCAAGGGCCGCGGCTTCCACAAGAAGGCCGCGGGATCCACTGGCGGGCGGGGCGACCTGCTCGTCACGCTGATGGTCGAGCTGCCGGTGGACGACGATGCGCTGATCGAGTTTGCCAGGGGCTGGCACGACAAGGGGAACCCGCGTGGCCGCATGGGCGTCTAACACCTTGTGACAACAGGGGAAGATTCGGGTGACGCGAAAGCGGGGCCGGGGCTTGGATCCCGCATCCTCGCCTTGCTCGCCCGCATCGGACTGGGCCCCCGATTCTGGCATGTGGTCAAGCGGGTGCTGGTCGGCACGTTCCAGGACGGATTCACCTATGCCGGCAACCTGGCCTATCTCAGCCTGGTCACGCTCTTCCCCTTCTTCATCGTCGCCGCCGCGATCGCGCAGCTGATCGGCCGCAGCTCCGAGGGCATCCACACGCTCGATGCGTTCCTGCGTACCGTGCCGCCCGACGTGGCCGAGCTGCTGCGCAAGCCGGTGTCCGACGTGCTGATGGCGCGGACCGGCAACCTGCTCTGGTTCGGCGCGATCGTCGGCCTGTGGACCGTGGCCGGCTTCATCGAGACCATCCGCGGCATCTTGCGCCAGGCGTATGGCGTCCGCTCGGGCACGCCCTTCTGGCAATATCGGCTGGGGGCGATCGGGATGATCATCGCCTCGGTGATCATCACCATGGCGGCGTTCAGCTTCCAGGTGATCCTGACCGCCGTCGAGCAGTTCCTCTACACCATCTTCCCCTGGGCATCCGAGGCGCAGCGCATCGTCTCGCTGAGCAAGATCGCGCCCGCCATCGCGCTGTTCGGTGCGCTCTACATCCTGTTCTACTCGCTCACCCCCGGCCGCTACCGGAAGAGCAGATGCCCCAAATGGCCGGGCGCGCTGTTCACCGCGGCCTGGTGGCTGCTGGTCACTGCCCTGCTGCCGAAGATCCTCGGCACGCTCGGCAATTACGACCTCACCTATGGCAGCCTGGCCGGCGTGATGATCGCGCTGATCTTCTTCTTTCTCGTCGGACTGGGGCTCGTCGTCGGCGCGGAGTTGAACGCGGCTCTGGCGGAAACGCCCGAGAACGGTCTAGAGGAACCCAGAGAAAGGGAGAATACGCCGTCGTGACCGGATTGATGCAGGGCAAGCGCGGGCTGATCATGGGCCTCGCCAATGACAAGAGCCTCGCCTGGGGCATCGCGAAGAAGCTCAGCGAACAGGGTGCCGAGCTGGCGTTCAGCTATCAGGGCGATGCGCTGCTGAAGCGCGTGAAGCCGCTGGCCGAGCAGCTGGGCTCGGATACGCTGATCGATTGCGACGTGTCGGACATGGACGCGCTCGACACGGCGTTCGCCACGCTCAAGGCGAAATGGCCGACGATCGACTTCGTCGTCCACGCGATCGGCTTCTCGGACAAGTCGCAGCTGCGCGGGAAGTTCTACGACACCACGCTCGACAATTTCCTGATGACGATGAACATCTCGGCCTATTCGCTGGTCGCGGTGGCCAAGCGCGCGCGCGAGATGATGCCGGACGGCGGCTCGATCCTCACGCTCACCTATTACGGGGCCGAGAAGGTGATCCCGCACTATAACGTGATGGGCGTCGCCAAGGCCGCGCTGGAGACCAGCGTGAAATATCTCGCGGTCGACATGGGGCCGGAGAATATCCGCGTGAACGCGATCTCGGCCGGCCCGATCCAGACCCTCGCTGCGCGCGGGATCGGCGACTTCAACTATATCCTGAAGTGGAACGAGTTGAACTCGCCGCTCCGCCGCACCGTGACGATCGAGGATGTCGGCGGCGCCGGGCTCTACATGCTCTCGGACCTGGCGGCCGGCGTCACCGGCGAGATCCACCATGTCGATGCGGGCTATAACGTGATCGGCATGAAGGCCGAGGACGCGCCGGACATCGCGCTTTCGTGAGCATCGCCATTCGCCCTGCGACGGGCGGGGACGTCGCCGCGATCGACGCCCTGCTCCGCCGGGCCTTTCCGGCGGAGGACGAGGCCAGGCTGGTCCAGCGGCTGTGCATCGACGGCGACATGGTGCTGACCCTGGTGGCGGACGACGAGGAGACCGGCGCGCTGGCCGGCATGATCGCGTTCAGCCGGATGGACGTTGCCATCGCCGGCAAGCCGATCGCGGCGGTGGCGCTCGCGCCGCTGGCCGTCGGGGCGGCCTGGCGCAGGCAGGGCGTGGGCGAGGCGCTGGTGCAGGCCGGGATCGCCCAGCTTGCCGATGCGGGCGCGATGCTCGCCTTCGTGCTCGGCGATCCGGCATATTATGGCCGATTCGGCTTCGCGGCGGAATGGGCGCGCGGATTTGCCTCGCCCTATGCCGGCGACTATCTGATGGCGCTGCCGCTGCAGGGCGGCGCCATGCCGTGCGGGGTGCGCGGCGCCGCGACGCACGCACCGGCGTTCGCACAGCTGGGCGGGGAATAGTGAGCTTCAACACCTTCGGACGCGTCTTCCGCTTCACCACCTGGGGCGAGAGCCACGGCCCGGCGCTGGGCGCGGTCGTGGACGGCTGCCCGCCGGGGCTGGCCCTGTCCGAAGGCGATATCCAGCCTTTCCTCGACAAGCGCCGCCCCGGCCAGTCGCGCTTCACCACCCAGCGCCAGGAGCCGGACCAGGTCCGCATCCTCTCGGGCGTGTTCGAGGGGCGCACGACCGGCACGCCGATCGCGCTCCACATCGACAATGTCGACCAGCGCTCCAAGGACTATTCGGAAGTCGCCAAGGCCTATCGCCCCGGCCATGCCGATTATGCCTATGACGCCAAATACGGCTTTCGCGACTATCGCGGCGGCGGGCGCAGCTCGGCGCGCGAGACGGCGGCCCGGGTGGCGGCGGGCGCGGTGGCGCGGCTGGTGATTCCCGAAGTCACGATCCTCGCCTGGGTCGAGGCGATCGGCGGCGACGCGATCGACCCCGCCAATTTCGATGCGGCCGAGATCGGCAACAACCCCTTCTTCTGCCCCGACGCCGAAGCCGCCAAGCGCTGGGAGGCGCTGGTCGACGGCGCGCGCAAGGCAGGCTCGTCGCTCGGCGCGGTGATCGCCTGCGAGGCGAGCGGCGTGCCCGCCGGCTGGGGGGCGCCGCTCTACGCCAAGCTCGACAGCGAGCTGGCCGCCGCCTGCATGTCGATCAACGCCGTGAAGGGCGTCGAGATCGGCGACGGCTTCGCGGCCGCCGCGCTCACCGGCGAACGGAATGCCGATGCGATGCGCCCGGGCAATGACGGCAGGCCCGTCTTCCTCGCCAACCATGCAGGCGGCATCGCGGGCGGCATCTCGACCGGCCAGCCGGTGCGCGTGCGCGTGGCGTTCAAGCCGACCAGCTCGATCCTGACGCCGGTCGAGACCGTGACGCGCGAAGGCGAGGCGACCGAGATCATGACCAAGGGGCGCCACGATCCCTGTGTCGGCATCCGCGGCGTGCCGGTGGTCGAGGCGATGGTCGCACTCGTCCTCGCGGACCAGAAGCTGCTCCACCGCGCGCAGACGGGCTGAGCGCTCCGCAGCCCGGGGCGGGGCGCGATCCTCCCCTCCCGGCAATCTTCGCGTCTTCGGCCCGTCCCTCGTCCGGCTCGGCTCGCTGCCCAGCCGTGCGCGGGCCGGGGCTGGCCGTAACATCGGGAAACAATCCGGACATGCGCGGCGGCTCGAAGGGTCTTCGGCAAAAACCGAAGGAGGATTGCCCCGTTATGTTGCTCAAGACCCTGATCGGCGCCGCGGCGCTGCTGGCTGCCCCCGCGGCCTTCGCCCAGACGACTTCCCCCACCGATCCGTCCGCGACCTCGCCGACGGAGCACCCTGCTCCTGCGCCGGCACCCGATCCGAGCGCCAATCCCCCGGCGCCCGCGCCGGATGCCGCCACGGCCACGCCCGCGCCCGATCCGGCTTCCCCCAGCCAGGATCCGGCGATGTCCGAAGATTCGGACAAGCGTGGCAAGAAGGACAAGAAGAAGCCCCATTAAGGGCTCCTGACGCAGGGGATGCGCTACCCGCTCTGGCCGGACGGGTAGCGCATTGCCTCGGCGGTCCGCGCGTCGATCGCGGGCCGGGCCGGATCAGTCCGCGAAGGGATCGCGGACCAGGATCGTGTCCTCGCGCTCGGGGCTGGTCGAGACCAGGGCCACCGGGCAGCGGATCAGCTCCTCCACGCGGCGGATATATTTGATCGCGGCCGCCGGCAGTTCGGCCCAGCTGCGCGCGCCCGCGGTGGTTTCCTGCCAGCCCGGCATCGTCTCCCACACCGGCTCGACCGCGGCCTGATCGGCGGCGTTCGAGGGATAATAGTCGATCGCCTCGCCGCGCAGCCGATAGCCGACACAGACCTTGATCTCGTCGAAGCCGTCGAGCACGTCGAGCTTGGTCAGCGCGATGCCGGTGATGCCGGAGACGGCGGCCGACTGGCGCAGCAGCACCGCGTCGAGCCAGCCGCAGCGGCGCTTGCGCCCGGTGACGGTGCCGAACTCGCGGCCGCGCGTGCCAAGCCGCTCGCCCACGTCATTGTCCTGCTCGGCGGGGAAGGGGCCCGAGCCGACGCGGGTGGTATAGGCCTTGGCGATCCCCAGCACGAAGCCGACCGCGCCCGGGCCCATGCCCGAGCCCGAAGCGGCGGTGCCCGCCACCGTGTTCGACGACGTGACGAACGGATAGGTGCCGTGATCGATGTCGAGCAGTACGCCCTGCGCGCCTTCGAACAGGATGCGGCGGCCGCGCTCGCGGGCGGCATTGAGCGCGCGCCATACCGGCTGGGCAAAGGGCAGGACGAAGCCGGCGATCTCGCGCAACTGCTCGACCAGCGCCGCGCGGTCGATCGGCGGCTCGCCGAAGCCGGCGCGGAGTGCGTCGTGATGCGCGGTCAGGCGATCGAGCTGGGGGCCGAGATCGTCGAGATGGGCCAGGTCGCAGACGCGGATGGCGCGGCGGCCGACCTTGTCCTCATAGGCGGGGCCGATGCCGCGCCGGGTGGTGCCGATCTTGCCCGCGCCGCTCGCATCCTCGCGCAGCCCGTCCAGGTCGCGGTGGAAGGGCAGGATCAGCGGGCAATTGTCGGCGACCATCAGCGTGTCCGGCGTCACGTCCACGCCCTGGGCGCGGATCCGCTCCACTTCGTCGCGCAGCGCCCAGGGATCGAGCACCACGCCGTTGCCGATCACCGAAGGGGTGCCGCGCACGATGCCCGAGGGGAGCAGCGAGAGCTTGTAGACATTCTCGCCGACCACCAGCGTGTGGCCGGCATTGTGGCCGCCCTGGAAGCGCACGACCATGTCGGCGCGCTCGGCGAGCCAGTCGACGATCTTGCCCTTGCCTTCGTCGCCCCATTGGGCGCCGATAACCGCTACATTTGCCATGGATACACGTCTCCGCCTGCCGGGGCGGGCCCGAAGCCGCCCTTCGACAGGACTCGGCGGCTGGGCGGTACGGAGGCCGGGGCGCGGGGCGCCGGAGCCGCGGCGCGCATGGCCCGCGCCGGCGATTCGGTCAAGACCCTATGCGTCCAGCGCGGCGCGAACGGCGGTGGCGAGGCGATCGAGATCGAAGGGCTTGGCGAGGATCGTCTCGCCCGCCACGCGCGCCGTTTCCGGGGCATAGCCGCTGGTCAGCAGCACCCGGAGCCCGGGCAGCTTCGTGCGGGCGCGGGCGGCCAGCTCATGGCCGGTCAGCTCGGGCATCACCACGTCGCTGAACAGCAGCGAGACGTGCGGCACCCGGTCGATCAGCCGCAGCGCCTCGGGGCCGTCGCGCGCGCCGAGCACCTGATAGCCGAGCTCGCGCAGCGCCTCGATCGAATAGTTGCGCACCCGTTCCTCGTCCTCGACGACGAGCACCACTTCGCCGGGCCGGCCGCCGGCGGGCGCCGACGCGGCCCGCTCGGACCGCGCCGCCGGTGCTTCGCCCTGGTGGACGGGCAGATAGAGATGCACGGTGGTGCCCCGGCCCGGCGCGGTCTCGATCCGCACCGCGCCGCCCGACTGGCGGACGAAGCCGAACACCTGGCTGAGCCCGAGGCCGGTACCCTTGCCGACGCCCTTGGTGGTGAAGAAGGGGTCGAAGGCGCGCGCGGCGACTTCGGGCGTCATGCCGGTGCCGCTGTCGGCCACGGCGATCTCGACATAGCTGCCCGGCTGCAGTTCCAGCCCCGCCGCCTCGGCCGCGTCGAACCGCGCATTGGCGGTGGTGAGCACCAGCCTGCCGCCGCCCGGCATCGCGTCGCGCGCATTGACCGAGAGATTGAGGATCACATTCTCGAGCTGGTTGGGATCGGCCAGCAGCGGCGCGATGCCGGGCGGCAGCACGGTCTCCACCGTCACGTCGTCGCCCAGGGTGCGGACGAGCAGTTCGATCATGCTCTCCACCATCGCATTGGTGTCGATCGCCACCGGAGCGAGCGGCTGCTGGCGCGAAAAGGCGAGCAGCCGCTGGGTGAGGCCCGCAGCGCGAGTGGCGCCGTCGCGCGCGGCGGTGATGTATTTGCCGATGTCGCGATTGCCCTGCTTCAGCCGCCGCTCGAGCAGGTCGAGCGCGCCGATCACCACGGCGAGCATGTTGTTGAAGTCGTGCGCGATGCCGCCGGTGAGCTGGCCGACCGCTTCCATCTTCTGCGCCTGGCGCAGCCGCGCCTCTGCCGCCATCAGCTGCTCGGTGCGCTCGCGCACGGCCGCCTCGAGCGCCTCGCGCGAACGGGCGAGCACTTCGCGCGCATCGACAATGTCCTGGATATCGGTGCAGGTGCCGAACCAGCGGGTGATCCGGCCCCGCTCGTCCCGTACCGGCTGGGCGCTGCCCAACACCCAGCGATACCGGCCCGAGCGATGGCGCAGCCGATATTCGATCCGATAGCGCTCGCCCGTTTCCAGGCTGTGGTGCCACTCGGCCCAGGTGCGTTCGCGGTCGTCGGGGTGGAACATGTTCTTCCACGCCTCGCCATCGGTGCTGCCCGGGGGCACGCCGGTATATTCGTACCAGCGGTCGTTGTAATAATCGTGATAGCCGTCGGGCAGCGACGACCAGACCATCTGGTCGATCGAATTGGCGATGGCGCGGAACTTGGTTTCGCTTTCCCGCAGCGCCGCCACTGCCTCGATGCGTTCCACCGCGTCCCAGGCCGTTTCCGCCACCGCTTCGACAAAGGCGACTTCCTCGGCCGACCAGCGGCGCGGGGCGGCGGTGTTGATCGACATCACCGCCACCCATTGCCCGCCGCGCAGCAGCGGCACGCCCACGCCCGCGCCGGCGATGTGCGCCAGCCCCGGCGCCTCGCGCGCGACGTCGTGGAGCACCACGGTGCGCCCGATGCGATAGGCGCGGGCATTGTCTCCCAGCGCGTCGATCGCCAGCGTGTCTTCCAGCGGAGCCAGCACGTCATTGCTCCAATGCGGGCCGAAGCGCACTTCGTCGCCCTGCACGCGGTGGAAACCCACCCGGTCGAGCCCCAGCTGCTCGCCCAGCGCCGCCGCAGTGAAACGCATCACCGCGTCGGCCGAATCGAGCGCCCGCTGATGATCGGCCAGCGCGCCGAGAAACGCCTGGGCTTCGTTCGCCTCGCGCAATTCCTCTGCGGCGTCGCGCGCGGCTTCCTCGGCCAGCTTGCGCTCGGTGATGTCGAAGGCGACGCCGGGGAAGCGTAGCGGGCGGCCTTCGTCGTCGAAGGTCGCGCGGCCCTGGGCGCTCACCCAGCGCAGCGTGCCGTCGGGCTGGATCAGCCGATATTCCTCGTTGAACGGAACGCGCTCGCCAAGCGTGCGGGCGATGCCCGCTTCCAGCCGGGCGCGGTCGCCGGGATGCACGTTGACGAAGAACTGCGCGATCGGCGTGCCCGTGCCGGCCAGCCCCTCGTCGACGCCGTAGAGGCGCAGGAAGCGGGCATCCGCCGCGACCAGGTCGGCAGGCACGTCCCATACCCAGGTGCCGACGCCGAGCGAGGCGTTGAGGGCGAGCTGCAGCTGCTCCTCGCTCCGGCGCAGCGCCTCTTCCGCCGCCGCGCGCTCGCTCACGTCGTTGGCGGCGACGAAGATATCGGTGGTGTTGCCGCGCTCGTCCTTGACCGGCTGATAGACGAAATCGAGGAAGCGCGTCTCGGGCGGCGCATCGGCGCTGCGCTGGAGCAGCACCGGCACGCCGTCCGCGCGGAAGGGCTCGCCGCTGGCATGGACGGTGTCGAGCAGGGCGACGAAACCCTGGTCGACCAGCTCCGGCAGCGCCTCGGCCACCGTCCTGCCGAGCACCGGGCGCCCGCCGACCAGCGCGAGATATTCCGAATTGGCGAATTCGAAGCGATGCTCCGGGCCGTGGAGCAGCGCAATCGCGCCGGGCGCCTGCTCGAACAGGTCGCGCAGACGCGCCGCTTCCGCCAGGCGCGCCCGCTCGGCCAGCACGGAGCGCGTCGTCTCGTTGCCCTGATTGATCAGCCCGCATACCCGGCCCGCGCCGTCGCGAATCGGCGTGAAGCTGTAGTTCCACCAGGTCTCCTGGCTGCGGCCGGCGCGTTCCATCGCCAGGAACTGGTCGTAGATCGCGAAGCCCCGCCCCGTGGCAGTCACGCTTGCCATCTGCGGGCCCACCACGTCCCAGATGTCGCGCCACACTTCGCGCGCCGGGCGGCCCAGCGCGCCGGGATGGCGCTCCGCCGGGATCGGCGCCCAGGCATCATTGTAGAGGAGGTGGAGATCCTCGCCCCAGTAGATGGCGGTGGGAAAGGTCGAGGCGAGTGCCAGGTCGAGCGCGAAGCCGAGCGCGTCGGGCCAGGTTTCGGGCGGCCCGAGCGGGTGGTTCGCCCAGTCGAACGTGCGGATTCGTTCCGCCATCTCGCCTTCGTGATCCAGAAAGCGCGGGGCGGCGTCCATGGCCCCAACCGATGCGGGGGCCCGGCGCGCGAGTCAACCGACCGAGTCAACTCGACTTGCCCGCGCGGGCGGCTATGGATGGAGCAAAGGAGAGACCGATGAAGCTCGCAAGCCTGAAGAACGGCCGTGACGGCAAGCTGGTAGTCGTATCGAACGACCTGGCCTGGTATGCCAGTGCCGACATGATCGCGCCGACGCTGCAGGCGGCACTCGACAATTGGGACCGGGTCGAGGCCGATCTGCGGAACCTCGCCACCGATCTCGACCATGAAGTGATCCCGCGCGAGCGTTTCCACGAACGGCTTGCCGCCGCGCCGCTGCCGCGCGCCTATCAATGGGCCGATGGCTCGGCCTATGTGAACCATGTCGCGCTGGTGCGGCAGGCGCGCGGGGCGGAGATGCCCGAGAGCTTCTGGCACGATCCGCTGATGTATCAGGGCGGCAGCGACGGGTTCCTCGGCCCGCGCGACCCGATCCCGCTCGCCGACGAAGCCTGGGGCTGCGACCTGGAAGGCGAAGTGGTGGTCGTCACCGGCGACGTGCCGCTGGGTGCGAGCCGCGAGGAGGCGCTCGCCGCGATCCGGCTGGTCGGCCTCACCAATGACGTTTCGCTGCGCAACCTGATCCCCGGCGAGCTCGCCAAGGGCTTCGGCTTCTTCCAGTCCAAGCCGGCCAGCGCCTTCTCGCCGGTCTTCGCCACGCCCGATTCGCTGGGGGACTGGTGGCAGGACGGCAAGCTCCATCGCAGGCTGATGGTCGATGTGAACGGCAAGCCCTTCGGCCGGGCCGAGGCCGGGGTGGACATGACCTTCGACTTCGGCACCCTGGTCGCCCATGCCGCGAAGACGCGCAAGCTCGGCGCCGGCACGATCATCGGCTCGGGCACGGTTTCGAACCGCGGCGCGGATGGCGGGCCCGGCACGCCGGTGGGCGAAGGCGGCGTCGGCTATTCGTGCATCGCCGAGATCCGGACGATCGAGACGATCCGCGGCGGCGCACCGGTCACGCCCTTCCTCAAGGCCGGCGACACGGTGCGCATCTGGGCCGAGGACGACCGGCACCACCCGATCTTCGGCGTGATCGAGCAGACCGTCGGGGGATAGGTTGCGAACCCGGCCCGGCCTCCCGATCTCCGTGTCATGACGATGGAGAACGGCTATTCGGTGTTCGAGACCGCCGCGGGTTTCGCCGCGATCGGCTGGAACGCCAGCGGCATCCGCAGCTTCCGACTGCCCCCTGGCACGGCGCGGGAGGCGGAGCGTTCGCTGCTGCGCCGCCTGCCGGATGCGAAGGCGGTGCCGCCGCCGCCGCAGGTGCAGGCCGTGATCGATGATGCGCGGCGCTATTTCGCCGGGGAGCGCGTCGACTTTGCGGGCGTGGCCGTCGATCTCGGGCGGCAGGAGCCCTTTTTCGACCGCGTCTATGCCCATGTGCGCCAGCTCGGCTGGGGCGAGACGGCGACCTATGGCGCGATCGCCAGGGCGCTCGACGCGGGGCCGGAATTCGCGCGCGACGTCGGCCAGGCAATGGCGGCCAATCCGGTGCCGTTGATCATTCCCTGCCACCGCGTGACGGCCGCGAACGGGCGCATCGGCGGCTTCTCCGCGCCTGGCGGGTCGCTGTCCAAGGCGCACATGCTCGCCCTCGAGGGCGTCGAGGTGCAGGACGGCATCGTCACCCGCGACATGCCGCAGCTGGGCCTGGGCTTCTAGAAGCCGAACGATCCCTGCCGGTCGATCAGCGGCCAGCGGCCCAGCTCGATATGCTGGTGCGCGCCCAGGATCGAGTGGATCAGCACGAAATCGGTCGCATCCCAGCCGATCGGCTCGATCCTCTGCGTGAAGGGGCGGCCCTTGCGATAGAGCAAGGTGACGTGCGGGTGGAACTCCCAGCCCCGGCGGAGCAGCGTGGCGGCGGCCAGGCCGCGCTGCAGCTGGCGGCCCAGCTCGGCGAGCGCGTCGATCTTGCGGGCGGGCCGCAATGCGATCGAGTCGCCGCCCGCCGAGACGCGGTCGAGCATGACCGGCACCGGCGCCGCCGCGACCTGCGCGCCGATCGCGATCAGCTGCTTGGCCTCGGCATAGGGGCGGTGGTCGAAATCCTCGGTGATGCCGAGAGTCATGTGCAGCCGGTCATTCCCTACCAGGGCATCGGCCAGCCCGAGCCGGTCGCGCTGGACGCCGATCAGGTTGCGGGCCAGCGGTGCCGGGCGCAGCGCGTAGAACAGGCGGTGTCCGTGGATCGGCATCAGTGGAAGTCCCGCGAGCGCACCGGAATCAGGTCCGGCGCCTTGAGGCTGCGGCGCGGCGGCCCGCTGTCGGCGGGGCGCTGGCGGGGCGCGGGCCGCTCGCGCGGGTCGATCTCGCCGCCATGCGTCGCCCCGTCGCCGGGCATGGTCGCGCGGGGCAGGTCGAGTTCGCCGACTTCGCGCAGCCATGGCGTGAGGTCGGTGATCCGTTCGGCGACGAGATGGATGACGATGCCTTCGCGCTGCACCCGGCCGGCGATCGCCAGCATCGTCGCCGACATCACGGTGCGGCGATCGGCTTCGAACCGGTCTGCCCAGAGCACGGCATTGGCGATGCCGGTCTCGTCCTCCAGCGTGACGAACACCACGCCCTTGGCGCTGCCCGGCCGCTGGCGGACGAGGATCAGGCCGGCGACCTCCACCCGCTGCCCGTCCTTCATGTCCAGCAGGTCCGCGCAGCGTGCGATCCGCCGGGCCGCGAGCCGTGCGCGCAGGAAGGAGAGGGGGTGGGCGCGCAGCGACAGCTGGGTGGCGCGATAATCCTCCACCACTTCGCGCCCCTCGGTGAGCGGCAGCAGCGCCACCTGCGGCTCGGTGATCTCGGCCATGCTCGCATTCATGCGGGCATCGGCGGCGGCGAACAGGTCGAGCGGCGCCTGTCCCAATCCCCGGATCGCCCAGAGCGCCTGGCGCCGGTCCAGGCCGAGTGCCCGGAAGGCATCGGCGCGCGCCAGCCGTTCGAGCGCGGCGGGTTTCACGCGGGCACGGCGCCAGACGTCCTCGATCGAAGCGAAGCGGGCCTGTGCGCGCGCCTTCAATATGGCCTCGGCATCTTCCTGGGACAGCCCCTGCACGATCCGCATGCCGAGCCGGATCGGCTGCAGGCCCGCCCAGTCCGCTTCGGTGCCGCAGAAGCGTGAATCCCGTGCACGCGGGTTCGATCCCTCGGGCACCATCCGCGTGTCCCAGTCGCTGTCGTTGATGCAGACGGCGCGCGCTTCCACCCCATGCGTGCGCGCATCGCGGATCAGCTGGGCGGGCGCATAGAAGCCCATCGGCTGCGCGTTGAGCAATGCCGTGCAGAACACGTCCGGGTGATGGCATTTCATCCAGCTCGAGGCATAGGCGATCTTGGCGAAGCTGGCGGCGTGGCTCTCGGGAAAGCCGTAATTGCTGAAGCCCTTGATCTGCTCGACCATCTGCGCGGCGAAGGTCTCGCTGATCCCGTTCCTGCGCATGCCCTCGATCAGCTTGGGGCCGAACTCGCCGATATCGCCGCTCGACTTGAACGTCGCCATCGCGCGGCGCAGCCGGTCCGCCTCGCTGGCGGTGAAGCCGGCGCCGACGATCGCCACCTGCATCGCCTGTTCCTGGAACAGCGGCACGCCCAGCGTCTTCTTCAGCACCGCCTTCAGCCTGGGCGAGGGATAGTCGACCAGCTCCGGATTCTGCCGGCGCTTCAGATAGGGGTGGACCATGTTGCCCTGGATCGGCCCGGGCCGGACGATCGCGACCTGGATCGCGATGTCGTAGAAATTCACGGGCTTCATCCGCGGCAGCATCGACATCTGCGCGCGGCTCTCGATCTGGAACACGCCCAGCGTATCCGCCTGCCGGATCATCTCGAAGGTCGGCGCGTCCTCGCCCTGCATCAGCGGCGCGGCGAGGGTGAGATGGATGCGCTTGTGCGCGGCCAGCAGGTCGAAGGCGCGGCGCATGCAGCCGAGCATGCCGAGGCCGAGGATGTCGACCTTCATGAAGCCCAGTTCCTCGATATCGAGCTTCTCCCATTCGACGACATGGCGATCGATCATCGCGGCGGGTTCCACCGGGATCAGGTCGTGCAGCCGGTCGCGGGTGAGCACGAAGCCGCCGGGATGCTGGGAGAGGTGGCGCGGCGTGTCGACCAGCTGGCGCGCGAGCTCCAGGGTCAGCGCCAGCCGCGGATCGTTGCGGTCGAGGTTGAGCGTATCGGCATGGCGGTCGTCGACGTCGTTCGACCAGCCCCAGACCTGGGAGGAGAGCGCCGCGGTCATGTCCTCGGGCAGGCCCATCGCCTTGCCGACCTCGCGCAAGGCGCTGCGCGCGCGGAAGCGGATCACCACCGCGGTGAGCGCGGCATGATCGCGGCCATAGGTGTCGTAGATCCACTGGATCACTTCCTCGCGCCGCTCATGCTCGAAATCGACGTCGATGTCGGGCGGCTCCTTGCGCTCGGTCGAGATGAAGCGTTCGAACAGCAGCTGGTGTTCGATCGGATCGATCGACGTGATGCCCAGCGCGAAGCAGATCACCGAATTGGCAGCGCTTCCCCGCCCCTGGCAGAGGATCTGCTGGCTCAGCGCGAACTGGACGATCGAATTGACCGTGAGGAAATAGGGCGCGTAGCCCATCTGCTCGACCAGGCCGAGTTCATGGGCGAGCAGGTCCCGGTGCGCCTGCGAGGGCTTGCCGGCGAATTTCTGCCTGAGCCCGTTCCAGGCGAGCGCGGCGAGCGCCTCCTGCGCGCTGCGGCCATGGATGACCTCTTCCTCGGGATATTGGTGCCTGAGGTCGCGAAGAGTGAAGGTGCAGCGCTCGGCGATCGCCTCGGAGGCGGCGAGCGCCTGCGGATAGTCGCGGAAGCGGCGCGCCATTTCCTCCGGCGACTTCAAGTGCCGGTCGGCGCTGCGTTCGCGGCGGAAGCCGAGTTCGTCGATCGTGCATTTCTCGCGGATCGCCGTGACCACGTCCTGCAGCATGCGCCGGTCGGGCGTGTCGTAGAGCACGTCGCCGGTGGCGAGCGGCGTGAGGCCGAAGCGGCGGGCGGCGAGGTTCAGTTCGTGCAGCCGCATCGCGTCGCCCGGGCGGCGATGCTGCGTGAGGCAGACATGGCCGCGCTCCCCGAACAGGTCCGCAATCCATTGGAGGGCCTGGGGGTCGCCGCGATCGGCGAGGCCGGGCACCAGCGCGCCGACCATCCCCTGCGCCGCCTCGGCCAGGTCCTCCCAATGGAGGAAGCACTGCCCCTTCTCGCCCTTCTGCGCGTCCGCCCGCGACTTGCCGAGGGTGAGCAGCCGGGTGAGCCGCGACCAGGCGGCACTGTCTTCGGGCCAGACCAGCACCGAACTGCCATCGGCCAGGTCGAGCCGGCAGCCGGCGATCATCCGGATCGGCACGCCGAGATCGCTGAACTGCTCTGCCGCGACCAGCGACCGCACCACCCCGCCCACCGAATTGCGATCGACGATGCCGAGCGCGGGCAGGCCGAGCAGCGCGCCCGTGCGGAACAGGTCCTCGGGCGAGGAGGCGCCGCGCAGGAACGAGAAATGCGTGGTCACCTGGAGTTCGGAATAGGTCATCCGAACACGCCGTGGAGATACCAGCTGAGATCGCCGGTCACCGCGCGCTCGCCATCGCCCGAGCGGAACAGCCAGTAGCGGCGGCCCGTCTCGTCCTCGACGCGGAAATAGTCGCGCACGCTCATCCGCTCGGCATCGCGCTTCCACCATTCGCCCTGGATGCGCTCGGGCCCGTCGGCATGGATCACCTGATGGGCGCGCCCGCGCCAGGTGAAGCGGCGCGGGGCATGGTCGGGCAGCTCGGCCATGACGTGATCGAGTCGTTCGGGCCGGGCGAGCAGCCGCGCCGGGCGCGGCCAGCCCGGGTGCCAGGGCGGCAAGGGCGGGTTGCGATCGAGCTGGCGGACATCGTCGAGCTTCGCGCGCAGCGCTCCGCGCGCGGGCGGATCGAGCACCGGCGCGCGCATCAGGGATCGCTCGGGCACGTCGCTTTCCACCGGCCGCATCCGCCACATGGCCGCCGGGCCGATCCGCGTCGCCAGCGTGTCCACCAGCGTGGCGAGGTCGGGCGCGGCTTCCTCGTCCAGCCGCTCGATCGCCGGCTCGGGCCCGAGCATGGCGGCGCGGCGGACATGGAGGGTAATCGCATCGATGCCGTAACCCGGCTCGACATCCTGGATTCGGCGCTTGAGCAGGCGGAGCAGATGGGCGCCGTTGCGATTGGGGCGGGCAAGGCCGATGCGGATGCGCTGCGGCACGCCGTCGACGCGTTCGGCGATGCACTCGAGCGCCTGCACGCCCAGCCCCTCGGCCTCGAGCGCGGCGGCGAGGCGCGGCGTGAGCACGCCCAGCCAATGCTCGATCGCCTCGGCGGTGGCGATCGGCTCGGCGAAGCGCTGGCGGACGGCGATCGCCTCGGGCGGGATCACCGGGGCGAGCGGTTCGGCGACGCGGCCCAGCGCCTGGTCGAGCCGCAGCACCGTAGCGGCGCCGAAGCGGCGGACGAGCGGCGCGCGGGGCAGGGCGGCGAGCTGGCCGATCCGGTCGATGCCCAGGCGCCTGAGCAGTTCCACTGCCGCCGCGTCGATGCGCAGCGCCGGGGTGGGGAGGTCGTCGAGCGCGCGGGCCTGCTCGCCGGGCGGGCAGATGCAGTTGCCCTGGAACCGCGCGAGCGCCCAGGCGGCGCCGGGGGTGTCGGCGATGGCGATGCGGGCGGCGAAGCCGGCGCGCGCGAGCAGCGTCACGATGCGCCGCGCCATCCCTTCCTCGCCGCCGAACAGATGCGCGGTGCCGGAAAGGTCGAGCATCAGTCCCTCCGTTCCGGACACCGCCACCACCGGCGACCAGCGCCGCGCGGCAAGGATCGCCAGGCTCTCGAGCGATGCGAGATCGCCCTCCGGATCGGCCGGGCGGATGTCGAGCCCCGGCACCTGCGCACGTGCCTGGGTGACTGCCATGCCGGGCCTCAGCCCCAGCGCCTGGGCGGCGGGGCAGGCGGCGGCGATCTCGATACGGCTGCCGTTGCGGAGGGAAGTGACGAGGGGCTTTAATTCCTCCCCGGAACGGGGAGGGGGACCAAGGCGCGAAGCGGCTTGGTGGAGGGGGGCTTCCACCGGCGACAGCATTTGAGGAGAACCCCCTCCACCACCGCCTGAGGCGGTGGCCCCCCTCCCCGTTCCGGGGAGGAGTTGAGGTTCATCCTCCTGCGCCCATCTGGCGCCCGGCCGCCAATGCCCCTCGTGCTGCGCGGGCTTGCGGAGCGGGGCTTGCGGAGCGGGGAGCGCGCGCGCGTCAGGCCGCGCGCCGGCGCGCCGTTCCGCCCGCCACAGCCTTTCGATCGGCCACAGGGGAAGGAAGAGCGCAGCGACCCGTTGCATCGCATGCCTCCACTATCGTCTCGAAACCCTCGCCCCCCTTTTGCCGCGCCAGCTCCAGCCGCCAGCGCGGCCGCCCGACGCCCGCCACCGGCAGCGGCGCCGAAGGGGCGCAGGTCACGCGCCAGCGCGTCACCGCCGCCGAAGGCATGCCGATCGGGTCGCTCCCCTCGCGCGCGGCGCGCTTCAGCAGCAGCGCGATCGTCCGCCCGCCCTCGGCCGCCAGCTGGAGCCGGCGCGTCGCGGTCATGTCCGCGCGCCTGGCCTCGCCGATCACCGCGCCCAGTCCGCGGTGGCGCAGCCCTTCCTCCATGATCGCCAGCAGTTCGGCATCGTCCTTCGCCTCGGCATAGATCAGGCGCTTGGGATCGAGCCCCGACTGGGCGAGACCGGGCGCGAACAGGTCGCGCCGCCGCACCACCCAGAGCACCGGGCCCCAGGCGCGCGCCGCGATTCCGGCGAGGAACAGGGTGGCCGCGCAATCATCGGCCATGTCGCTCGTGCCCGCCGCCACTTCGTGCAGGGCGTCGAGCCTGAAGCCGCCATCGGCGAGGCGCGAATCGATTGCCTCGATGCCGAAGGGCAGCGAAGGCCGCCGGCGGAATCCACCGGTCTCGAGACCGCGCAGCGTGTCGCGCAATTGCTTCAGGACGGCAGGATCGGCCATAGGGCGCACGACTCGGAGAACAGAATGTTCCTATTCTGTTCCTTATTGCCGACGAGTCAATTGCCATTCCGCGGCACCTCCCTAAGCTCGGCTCGATTCACCGATTCCAGGGAGCCTTCGGAACTTGATCCGCAACCTCAGCCGCCGCCAGGCGCTTCTCGGCACCAGCGCCTTGCTCGCAACGCCTTTCATGGGGAGCCTGATGGCCAAAGCCGCCGACATCGTGGACGCCGCGCCTCTGCTCAAGCCCTGGCCGGGCGGCTATGGCGGCGTGCCTCCCTGGGACAAGTTCAAGGTGGAGATGTTCCCTGCCGCCTTCGAAGCGGCGATCGCCGAACAGCGCCGGGAGATTCATGCGATCCGCGACGCGCGCACCGCCCCCACCTTCCACAGCGTGATCGAGCCGATGCAGAAGGCGGGCGACACGATGGACCGTGTCGAATCGGCCTGGGGCGTCTATGAGAGCAACCTGGCCGACAAGCAGGTCCAGGCGATCGATCGCGAATGGAGCCCCAGGCTCACCAGGGCGAATGACGAGCTGTTCCTCGATCCTTTGCTCTTCGCGCGGATAAAGGGCGCGTACGACACGCGCGCCGGCCAGAAGCTCGATGCGCAGCAGCTGCGCCTGCTCGAGCGCAGCTATCGCGGCTTCGTCCGCCGCGGCGCCGCCCTTTCCGATGCCGATCGCGCCGAGGTCAGCCGGCTCAACCAGGCGCTCGCCTCGGCCTTTTCCGATTTCAGCCGCCATCTGCTGGCGGACGAGGAGACCTGGATCGTCCTCGATTCCGAAGCCCAGCTCGCCGGGCTGCCGGACAGCTTCAAGGCCTCGCTCGCCAGCGCCGCCGCCGATCGCGGGCTGGCCGGCAAATGGGCGGTGGTCAACACCCGCTCCTCGGTCGCGCCCTTCCTCACCTATTCGACCGACCGGGGGCTGCGCGAGAAGGTGTGGCGCGCCTTCGTCTCGCGCGGCGACAATGGCAATGCGAACGACAACAAGGCGGGCATCGCCGAGATACTGAAGCTCCGCCAGCAGCGCGCCAGGCTGCTCGGTTTCAGGAACCATGCCTATTACCGCATGGACGACACCATGGCCGAGACCCCGGCCAATGCGATGAAGCTGATGATGGCGGTATGGCCCGCCGCCCGCGCCCGCGTCACGCAGGAAGTCGCCGACATGCAGGCGCTCGCCGATCGGGAAGGGGCGAAGATCGCCATCGAGCCCTGGGACTATCGCTTCTATGCCGAGAAGGTCCGCAAGGCGAAGTACGACCTGGATGAGAGCGAGGTGAAGCCGTATCTCGAGCTCGGCAACATCCTCCAGGGCGCCTTCTACGCTGCCGGCCGGCTCTACGATCTCGGCTTCCGGGAAGTGAAGGACGTGCCGGTCTTCGATCCCGCCGTGCGGACCTTCGAAGTGACCGATACGCGCACCGGCAAGAACATCGGCATCTTCTATTTCGACGGCTATGCCCGGTCGGGCAAGCGCTCGGGCGCCTGGGCGACGCGCTATCGCGGCCAGCAGAAATTCGGCGGCGTGCGCAACACGCTGGCTTCGAACAACAATAATTTCGTCAAGGGCGGCGCCGGCGAGCCGACGCTGATCAGCCTCGACGATGCGACGACGCTGTTCCACGAATTCGGCCATGCGATCCACAGCCTGCTCCAGAACGTCACCTATCCGGGGCTGGCCGGCACGCCGCGCGACTTCGTCGAATATCCCAGCCAGGTGAACGAGAACTGGCTGCTCACCCGCGACGTGCTGGATAAATACGCGAAGCACTACAAGACCGGCGCGCCGATGCCGCAGGCGCTGGTCGACAAGATCGAGAAGTCGTCGACCTTCAACCAGGGCTTCGACACGGTCGAATATCTCGCCTGCGCGATCCTCGACATGCAGCTGCACGACCGCGAAGTGCCGGTGACCGACATCGCCGCGTTCGAGAAGGAAGCGCTGGCGGCACTCGGCATGCCGAAGGAGATCGTGCTGCGCCACCGCATGCCGCAGTTCGGCCACCTCTTCTCGTCCGACGCCTATTCGGCCGGCTATTATTCCTATCTCTGGTCCGAGACGATGGACGCGGACACCTGGGCGGCGTTCCAGGAGGCGGGCAATGTCTGGGACAAACCGACCGCCGATCGTTTCCGCGCGACTTTGCTTTCCACCGGCAACGAGACCGACCGCAAGCTCGCCTATCGTGCGTTCCGGGGAAGGGATCCGGACGTGTCGGCGCTGTTCAGGCGGCGCGGGTTCCCGGTCGCATGAAGGCTGCGCTCGCCATCGCCCTGATGCTCCTCGCGCCCGGTATTGCCTGGGCGCAGGACGCGCCAGTGCCCAAAACCCACTATCTTCCGCCGGATTTCGCGCCGAACAAAGACGGGTTCCTCGAAGGCTGGTTCGGCAAGCATCTCGCCTCGATGGAAGAGCCGGTGCTGTGGGCGCCGCATGCACTGGACGGTTATCGCAGCCGCTTCCGCATGCTGGTGCTGCCCAGTTTCTCCCAGCCCTATGTGATCCGTATTGATCAGCGGGCCGATGGCCGGGCGCTGATCCACTACACGCTTACCAACGGCAGGGGCGGCTATGGCCCGGGCGTGGCCATCCGCCGCAAGACGCAGGCGCTCGATGCCGATCGCTTCGCGCGGGTGACGGATGCGCTCGCCGCCGCTCGCTTCACCGCGCGCCTGCCCGACAATGGGGGCGGCCAGGAGTTCGCCGACGCCCCGCGCGACGAGGAGATGGCGATCTGCATGGACGGCACCCAACTGGTATTCGAGCTGCTCGACGCCGCCGGCGATCATGTCGTCACCCGCCACGAATGCACCCTCGACGTACAGACTCGCGCGTTGGTGGCGGCCATGCTGAATGCGGCGGATATCGTGCCCGATGGGAAGCGCGGCGACCCGATGCCCTGACCCTCGCTTCGACGCGAATTCCCAGCATTTCGGGCGGCATTTCAGGTCAGCACCCCTGACCTACTTGCGCCGGGCTTTGAAATTTTATAACAATAGCGCGAAACGTGATTCCCGCGCGTTTGGCGACGGGAGCCTATGTCCGGAGAGCCCATGTCGAGCGAGCGCGATCGCGCCAATCTGCCCCCGCTTGCGCTGCACGTGCCCGAGCCGCGATTCCGCCCGGGGGACGAAGCGGACTTCAGCGACATCGTGGTGCCGCCCGCCGGCGTCACCCGCCGCCCCGACACCGCCGATGCGGCTTCCAGTTTCCATGAGCTGGCGTACGGCCTGGTCCGCGTCCTCGATGACGAGGGCAATGCGGTCGGCCCCTGGGATCCGCGGCTCGATGCCGATGCCAAGCGCCGCATGCTCCGCTCGATGGCGCTCACCCGCGCGTTCGACGAGCGCATGTTCCGTGCCCAGCGCCAGGGCAAGACCAGCTTCTACATGAAGTCCACCGGCGAGGAGGCCGTCTCGATCGGAGCGGCGATGGCGCTGGCCGGCGACGACATGTGCTTCCCCTCCTATCGCCAGCAGGGGATCCTCATCACGCGCGGCTATCCGATCGTGCAGATGATGAACCAGATCTATTCGAACAGGGCCGATCCGCTCGAAGGGCGCCAGCTGCCGATCATGTATTCCTCGAAGGAGTTCGGCTTCTTCTCGATCTCGGGCAATCTCGCCACCCAATATCCCCAGGCGGTCGGCTGGGCGATGGCGAGCGCGGCCAAGGGCGATACGCGCATCTCCGCCACCTGGTGCGGCGAAGGCTCGACGGCGGAGGGCGACTTCCACTCGGCGCTGACCTTCGCGACGGTCTACAAGGCGCCGGTTATCTTCAACGTCGTCAACAACCAATGGGCGATATCGAGCTTCTCCGGTTTCGCCGGGGCCGAGGCGACCACCTTCGCCGCGCGCGCGATCGGCTATGGCATTGCCGGCCTGCGCGTCGACGGCAATGACGCGCTGGCGGTGTACGCGGCCACCGAATGGGCCGCCGAGCGCGCGCGGACCAACCAGGGCCCGACGCTGATCGAGCATTTCACTTATCGCGCCGAGGGCCATTCGACCTCCGACGATCCCACCGCCTATCGCTCGGCCGGCGAGCCCAATGCCTGGCCGCTCGGCGATCCGATCCGCCGGCTGAAGGAACATCTCATCGCCATCGGCGAATGGGACGAGGCGCGCCACGCCGCGCAGGACCTGGAGCTTGCCGAGCTGGTCAAGGCCTCGCAGAAGGAAGCGGAGAAGAACGGCATCCTCGGCCATGGCATGCACCAGCCCTTCGAATCGATGTTCGAAGGCGTGTTCGAGACCATTCCCTGGCACCTGAAGGAACAGCAGCAGCAGATGCTGGACGAGCAGAAGGCGGCCGGCCTGTGAGCGACGAGATCGTGGGCGACGTGACGCAGATGAACATGATCCAGGCGATCAACTCCGCCATGGACGTGATGATGGCGCGCGATCCGAACGTGATCGTGATGGGCGAGGATGTCGGCTATTTCGGCGGCGTCTTCCGCGCCACTGCCGGCCTCCAGGCCAAATATGGCAAGGCGCGCGCCTTCGACACGCCGATCACCGAGATCGGCATCATGGGCGTGGCGATCGGCATGGGCGCCTATGGCCTGCGCCCGGTCCCCGAGATCCAGTTCGCCGATTACATCTATCCGGCGCTCGACCAGCTCGTCTCCGAAGCGGCGCGGCTGCGCTATCGCTCGGCGGCGGACTTCACTGCGCCGATCACGATCCGCTCGCCCTATGGCGGCGGCATCTTCGGCGGCCAGACCCATTCGCAGTCGCCGGAGGGCATCTTCACCCATGTCTCGGGCATGAAGACGGTGATCCCCTCGACGCCGTACGACGCCAAGGGCCTGCTGATCGCGGCAATCGAGGACAATGATCCCGTCCTCTTCCTCGAGCCCAAGCGCATCTACAACGGCCCGTTCCACGGCCATTACGATCGTCCGGCCAAGACCTGGGCCGATCATCCCGGTGCCCAGGTGCCCGAGGGCCATTATCGCGTCGAGCTGGGCAAGGCCGCGGTGGTCCGCCCGGGCGAGGCAGTGACGATCCTCTGCTACGGCACGATGGTGCACGTCGTCGCCAACACGGTCGAGGAACTCGGCATCGATGCCGAGATCGTCGACCTGCGCACGCTGGTGCCGCTCGACATCGACACGATCGAGGAATCGGTGAAGAAGACCGGCCGCTGCCTGATCGTGCACGAGGCGACGCGCACCTCGGGCTTCGGCGCCGAGCTTTCGGCCCAGGTGCAGGAGCGCTGCTTCTACCATCTCGAAGCCCCGATCGAACGCGTGACCGGCTTCGACACGCCCTATCCGCACAGCCTGGAATGGGCCTATTTCCCCGGGCCGGTGCGCATCGGCACCGCCCTCAAGAAGATCCTGAAGGACTGACCCGCATGGCACGCTTCACCTTCCGCCTGCCCGATATCGGCGAAGGCATTGCCGAGGCCGAGATCGTCGCCTGGCACGTCAAGATCGGCGACAAGGTGTCGGAGGACCAGCAGGTCGCCGACATGATGACCGACAAGGCCACGGTCGAGATGGAATCGCCCGTCTCCGGCGTGGTGGTCGAGCTGGCCGGCGAAGTCGGCGAGATGGTGGCGATCGGCTCGGCGCTGATGGTGATCGAAGTCGAGGGCGACGCCGCCGAGACTGCGCCGGTGGCTGCCGAGGCTCCGGTCGAGCGGCAGGTCGAGGCAGAGGCGCCCCGCGTGGAAGAGGTCGTGGAGGCCGCTCCGGCACGCGTGCCCGCGTCCGCTCCGGAACCCGTGCCGGTCGCGGCACCCGAGCCCGCCGCCCACAGGCAGGTCCTCGCCTCGCCCGCGGTCCGTGCCCGCGCCAAGGATCTCGGCATCGATCTCGCCGTGGTGAAGGCGGACGGCAACCACATCCGCCACGCCGATCTCGACGCCTATCTGCGCTATGGCAGCGCCCAGGGCTATCACGCTCCGCACGCGTCGCGGGCCCGCGACGACCAGCCGATCAAGGTCATCGGCATGCGCCGCCGCATCGCCGAGAACATGGCCGCCTCGAAGCGCGCCATCCCGCACTTCACTTATGTCGACGAGATCGACGTCACGGCGCTCGAGGCGATGCGCGGCGACCTCAACGACAATCGCGGGGCGCGCCCCAAGCTGACCATGTTGCCGTTCCTGATCGTCGCGATCTGCCGGGCGCTGCCCGATTTCCCGATGATCAATGCGCGCTATGACGACGAGGCCGGCGTGGTCACGCGCCACGGCCGGGTGCATCTCGGCATGGCGGCGCAGACCGATGCCGGGCTGATGGTGCCGGTGATCCGCGACGCGCAGGACAAGAATGTCTGGCAGCTCGCCGCCGAGATCAGCCGCCTGGCCGAGGCGGCGCGCACCGGCAAGGCCAAGTCGGAGGAGCTGTCGGGCTCCACCCTCACCGTCACGTCGCTCGGCCCGCTCGGCGGCATCGCCACCACGCCGGTGATCAACCGGCCCGAAGTGGCGATCATCGGGCCGAACAAAATCGTCGAGCGTCCCATCTTCCAGGGCGACGAGATCGTCCGCGCCAAGCTGATGAACCTGTCGATCAGCTGCGACCACCGCGTCGTCGATGGCTGGGATGCGGCGAGCTTCGTCCAGGCGGTGCGGAAGCTGCTCGAAACCCCTGTCCTCCTGTTCGCCGACTGAGCATGGCGGGGCGGGCCACCATCGCCGGTGCCGTCGCCGCCTCGCTCCCCGTCGCGATCGGCTTGTGGCTGGCGCTGCGCCACGGCTTGCCGCCGATCGCGGCCCAGCCGATGCTGTTCGCGCTCCAATGCTCGGGCGCGGTGGTGCTGCTCGCGCTCGTGCCCGGCATCGAGGCGGTCGCGCATGAGCGGCTGTTCCACCGCTCGATCGATCCGCTGGCCGGCGCCGATTCGCCGCGGTTGGTCGTCAACCAGCGCTATATCCAGAACACGCTCGAGCAGCTGGCGGTGCTGCTGCCGGGCCTGTTCCTGCTCGCCCATTACGAGCCCGACCTGCGCCTCATCGCCGCCACCGCGATCGTCTGGACGCTCGGGCGCTGGGCATGGTGGGTCGGCTATCACATCCATCCGCTGTGGCGCGGGCTCGGCGTCTATTCGATGTTCCTCGGGATGGTCGTGCTGCTCTGGGGCGTCGGTCGATTCGGGTTCGATCTGGCCGGCTGGCCCGGCGTGGCGGCGCTGCTCGGCCCCTTCGCGTTGATCGAGCTCTGGCTCTTCCGGGTGCTCCGCCGCTAGGATATGGCAATGCAGGACTTGCTTCAGTGGCGGCCGATGACGGCGGGCGATCTCGACGGTGTCGTCGCGGTGGCCCGTGTCGCCTTTCCCGACCATCCCGAAGGCCGCGCCTGTTTCGTCGAGCGGCTCGCGCTTGCGCCCGACACCTGTTTCGTGCTGGCGGGCGAGGGGCGGGTGGCCGGCTATCTGATCGCCTATCCCTGGCCGCTGGAGGCGATCCCGCCGCTCGATACGCTGCTGGGGGCGCTGCCGTCGAATCGGGACAGCTGGTATCTCCACGACCTGGCGCTGCTTCCCGAAGCGCGCGGCGGCGGCAATGCGCGGGCGGGGCTCGACCTGTTGTTCGCCGGGATCGACGCGCCGATCGCGCTGGTGTCGGTGAACGAATCCGCCGCCTTCTGGCAGGCCCAGGGCTTCGCGCCGATGGGCAGCCCGGCCCTCCAGGCCAAGCTTTCCAGTTATGGCCCGCATGCGCGTTACATGGTGCGGAGCGTCCCAAAGCCGGTGTAGACCGGGGCCATGCACTTCGATCTCCTCCAGTCGATCAGCCTCGCCGGCGATGTCTCCGTTCCCAATGACGACCGTGCGGGCTTCGCGCGCGCCCATGCCTGGGTGATCGACGGCGCCACCGATCTCGGTCCGCCGGGGCTGGTCGGCGCCCAGGGCGGCGCGGCCTGGCTGGCGAGCGTGGCGCAGGCGGCGTTCACCGGGTCCGGCGCTGCGACGATCGGCACGCTCTATGCCGATGTCGCCGCGCATATCCTGGCCGCCTGGGAACGCGATCGCACGCGCGATCCCGAGGATCGCTGGGAATATCCCCTTGCCTCGGCGCTCGCCGTCCGGCTCGGCGCGGAGGGGCTCGAGATCGGCTGGCTGGGCGATTGCGTCGGCTTTCTCCGCTCGGGCGGCGGGGTCGTGCGGCTCGGTCCGGAGCGGGAGATCCGCAATTCCGAGGCGGAGCGTGCCGCCAGCCTGGCCGAGCATGGCCTGGGCAGCCCCAAGCGCTCGGCGCCGATCCTCGCCAATCTCCGCGCGACGCGCGGCCGGCCCGGCATGCGCGTGCTCAGCGTGGATCCCGAGCACATGGCGCAAGTCGATACCGCCGGCATCGCCTGCGCCCCCGGCGACGAGGTCTTCCTGATGAGCGACGGCTATGCCGCGCTGATCGACAGCTATGCCGCCTATGACGATACCGCGCTGGTGGAGGCGATCCGCGCCCGCGGCCTTGCCGCCATCGCGGAGGAGCTGCGGGCGATCGAGCGCGCGGATGCCGCCTGCGCGCGCTTTCCGCGGTTCAAGGCATCGGACGACGCCACGGCCCTGTGGCTCCGCATCGGAGGCTGAGATGCACTGGATCCTGCGCTACGCCATCGCGCCCGACTATCTCGAACGCCGCGCCGGCTTCCGCGACGCGCATCTGGCCCTGGCCTGGGAAAGCGCCGATACGGGCGCGCTGATCCTGGGCGGCGCGGTCGGCGATCCGCCCGAGAGCGCCCTGCTGCTCTTTTCCAGCGAGGCAGCCGCGCGGGCCTTTGCCCGGGCCGATCCCTATGTCGCGAACGGACTGGTGACGGGCTGGGACGTGCTGCCCTGGAACACGGTGCTCGGGCGCGAGGCGGCGAACCCGGTGCGGCCCGCTGCCTGAACCCCGCTACTCCCTGGCGTAGATCGAGCGGCTGAGCGCGTCGCGTACCTGGTCGCGGCCGGCGGTGATGCGCGCGCGGGCATCCCGGTCGATCGCGCCCGTTTCCTCCGCCACCGCCCGGCGCCTGGCGCCCAGCGCGGCAAAGGCCGCGGCATCGGCGCCGTTGCGGAAGCCGAAATAGCCATTGGCGTTGTACCAGCTCCTGCGGGCGAGCAGCGCGCACAGCTCGGCAGTGGCGTCGAGCATCGCCTGCTGGTTGGCGAGCAGCGGATCCGTCGCCGCGTCGCCGGCGATCCTGGCGATGCCCAGCTTGGCCGCCCGGGGCAGGCTCGCGCTACCGATCGCTTCGGCCAGGGCCTTGCGCCGCGCGGTGCGCGCCAGGCTCTGCTCGCCGGCAAGCGCACGGATCGGCTCGATCGCCTTGCAGTTGCCGATCGCATGCGGGTTCTGCTGAAGCAGATAGGGGCTGTTGAGCGCGCCCGCGCCGAACTTGGCCAAGGCATCGGCAAAGGCGCGCTGCGCGACGACATCGGCCTGCAGCGCATCGGCATAGAGCTGCGAGACGGGCCCGCGGCCGGCGGCGCCGGCGGGCAGGAGCGGGGTGCCGTCCGCTGCCAGTTCGATCTCGGCGAAGCTGCTTGCGTCGGCGCGCGACTGGGTCTGGAACTGGCCGTGCGCGATCGCCGCCGCGCCGGCGCCGGCGCCGATCAGCAAGGCCAGCGAGCCGAGCTTCCATCCCAGATTCGCGTGCCGCGTCGTCGCCAGAAAGCCGATCAGCCATAGCACCAGCCCCGCCGCGGCGCCGCCGATCAGCAGCGCCGGCAACGGCAACGGCGAGCCGAAGCGCGGCCCCAGCAACGCCGCGAGCACCAGCACGGCGCCCCCGGCCAGAGTCGCGATCAGCGGATGGCCGTGCGGGCCTTCCTCATCCCAATTGTCCGACATGATTTCCCCCAGTTCCCGGCGACAGCCTAGCGGGGAAGCGTTTCCGTGCAATCGCTTTGGCGGTCCCAAGCCGGCCTTGCTTGCGCCGCGGCGCCCGCCCGCGCAAGGAGCCCGCATGACCAGCACCACCGCTACCGGACGCGCATCCGGGCACAAGGGCCTCGCCCTCGCCATCGGCGCCTATGGCATCTGGGGCTTCCTGCCGCTCTATTTCCACGTCCTGGCCAGCGTGCCGGCGCTGCAGATCCTGGCGCACCGCATCGTCTGGTCGGTGCTGTTCCTCGGCGTGCTGGTCTTCGCGCTCGGCCGGGCGGGCCCGATCTGGCGCGCGGCGCGCGGGCGCACCCTGTTGCTGCTCTGCGCCAGCGCCACGCTGATCGCGATCAACTGGTTCGTCTATATCTGGTCGGTCGAGACCGGCCATGTGCTGGAGGCGAGCCTGGGCTATTTCATCAATCCGCTGGTCAATGTCGCGCTCGGCATGCTCGTACTCGGCGAGCGGCTGCGGCGCTGGCAGGGAGCGGCGATCGCGGTGGCCGGTGCCGGCGTGCTGGTGATGGCGCTCGACGGCGGCGGGGCGATCCTGATCTCGCTTGCGCTCGCCTTCAGCTTCGGCCTGTACGGGCTGGTCCGCAAGGTGGTGGCGATCGATTCGCTGGGCGGGCTCACCGTCGAGACAGTCCTGCTGGTCCCCTTCGCCGCCGCATGGCTGGTCTACACCGCGGGACAGGGGACGAGCGGCTTCGGCGTGTCGGCCGGGCAGAACGCGCTGCTCCTCGCCGCGGGCGTGATCACCGCGACGCCGCTGCTGATGTTCGCCGCCGCCGCGCGGCTGATGCCGCTCTCGAGGCTGGGGCTGCTCCAATATATCGCGCCGACCATCCAGTTCTTCGTCGCGATCGCGCTGGGCGAGCCGCTGCGCACCGTCCACCTGATCACTTTCGCGCTGATCTGGGCGGGTTGCGCACTCTATGCCTGGGACAGCCTCCGCGCTGCCCGCGCGCCCATGCCGACAGACGCCTAGACTCCGCTTCAAATCCGGGATTGTCGCCGACGGGGTCCGCGCATGCGCGACTCCGCCGGGCCCCTTGTCGCGCCCGAAGCCGTGTCGCCGCGGAAGCGGTGCAGCCCTGTCGAAAATATTCAACCGATCGGTTGACTATTCCTGCTGCCGATGAGATATTAAACCACATGGTTGAATATCGACTCGACGCCACCTTTCACGCCCTTGCCGATCCCACGCGGCGCGGCATGCTCGCGCATCTCTCGCTCGGCGAGAAATCGATCGGCGAGCTGGCCGAGCCTTTCTCGATGACGTTCGCCGGGGCGGCCAAGCATGTGAAGGTGCTCGAAGGGGCGGGCCTCGTCGCCCGCCGCAAGGTGGGACGCAGCTATATGTGTGCCTTGAAGCCCGATCCGCTTGCCGAGGCCGATAAATGGCTGAAGCAATGGGAGAAGTTCTGGACCGTCCGCCTCGATGCGCTCGAAGCGATCATCGCCGCGGACCAGCGGGAGAAGCCCGAATGACGCATGCCACGCCCTTTCTGATGTTCCAGGGCGGCAAGGGCCAGGCGGCGCTCGATTTCTATGTCGAGACCGTGCCCGGCAGCCGGATCGAATCGGTCGAGCGTTTCGGCCCCGACGGGCCGGGGCCCGAAGGCACCATCCTGCGCGCCCATGCGGTGATCGCGGGGCAGAAGGTGATGGTCCATGACAGCTTCATCGCCCATGGCTTCGATTTCACGCCGTCCTGGTCCTTCTTCCTCGACGTGAAGGATCGCGCGGCGTTCGACCGGCTGTTCGCGGCCTTGTCCGCGGAGGGCGGCGTGCTGATGCCGCCCGATGATTATGGCTGGAGCAGCCGGTTCGGCTGGGCGAACGACCGGTTCGGCGTCTCCTGGCAGGTCAATCTGGCATGAGCGCGCCGGTGATCCTCACCGTCACCCGCACGTTCGCGGCGAACCCGGAGCGGGTGTTCGACGCCTGGCTCGATCCCGGGCAGGCGGCGCGCTTCCTCTTCGCCACGCCCGAGGGCGAGATGGTCCGCTGCGAGATCGATGCCCGGATCGGCGGCCGGGGGCTGATCGTCGAACGGCGCGCCGGAGGCGATGCCCATCACCGCCTCCGGTTCGAGGCGATCGACCGCCCGCGCCGCCTCGTCTTCCTCTTCTCGGCCGATCCGGCGGAGGAGGGGGAGTGGACGCGCGTCGCGATCGACATCGCGCCCACGCCCATGGGCTGCACATTGACGCTCACCCATGAAATGGACCCCGCCTGGGCAAGCTATGAGGAACAGACCCGCAAGGGCTGGACGATGATCCTCGAAAGCCTGGGCCGTATCACGGAGACGGAAAATGGCTGACACGCTGACTGCCGACACGATCACCCCGCAGATGCTCCGCTTCGAGCGCGACCTGGCCGCGCCGATCGAGACGGTGTGGCAATATCTGGTCGATCCGGAGCTGCGCGCCCGCTGGTTCATGGGCGGACCCACCGAGCCGCAGGTGGGCGGCAAGCTTGGCCTGACCTTCAACCATCAGGACCTGTCCGACGACGATGTGCCCAATCCCGAGCGCTACGCCGAATATGAGGGCAAGGCCTGGTCGGAGACCATCCTCAAGATCGAGCCGCCGCATCTCCTCGCCTTCACCTGGGACAATGGCGAGGCCGGGGAGGTGACGATCGAGCTGTTTGCCTTCGCTTCCGATCGCACCCGCCTCGTCCTCACGCACAACCGCCTGCGCGGGCCCGAGGATGCGCGCAGCTTCGGCGGCGGCTGGGCCGCGCATCTTGCGGTGCTGCAGAAGCGCCTGGCGGGCGCGCATGTCGCCAGTTTCTGGGACCTGCATACCGAGGCGGAGAAGCGGGCGGCGGAAGCGGTGGGGCTCGGCTGAGGCAGGGCGCGGCCATCCGGCCTTGCGATATGGGTTCCGCCTGCTTGGCTCGTGCGGCCGGGCCGCCCGCCCGGCTGCGCTTGCTCGACGGGTAGAATGCGGGGAACTCCCCGATCCGGGCATGTCGCCGCGCGAGAAGCCGGGATCGCAAGCCGTGCGTGGGCGACTATCCCCTTGAGACAACGGTGGTGCCATAACCGTCATCCCCGCCTGTGCGGGCATGACGAACGGAAATGGAGAAATGTGAGCCCCGACCTAGGGCAGCTCGAACAGCCCCGCCGCGCCCATGCCCCCGGCCGTGCACATCGAGACGACGACATGGCGCACGCCGCGCTTGCGCCCTTCGATCAGCGCATGGCCGACGAGGCGCGATCCGCTCATCCCGAACGGATGGCCGATCGCGATGGCGCCGCCATTGACGTTGAGCCGGTCGGGATCGATCCCCAGTGTGTCGCGGCAATAGAGGCATTGACTGGCGAATGCCTCGTTGATTTCCCACAGGCCGATATCCTCGACCCGCAGGCCGGCGCGCTTGAGCAGTTTGGGCACTGCGAAGACCGGGCCGATTCCCATCTCGTCGGGCTCGCAGCCGGCGACCTGGAAACCGCGATAGATGCCCAATATCTCCTTGCCCTCGGCCTCGGCGGTCTGGCGGTCCATCAGGATCTGCGCGGCGGCGCCGTCGGAAAGCTGGCTGGCATTGCCGGCGGTGACGTGCCGGCCCTGCGCGACGAACCGGCCGTCCTTCCATACCGGCTTCAGCGTGGCGAGCACTTCGGCGGTGGTGCCGGCACGGATGCCTTCGTCCTGGGTAACGGTGACGGTCTCGCTGCCGGTGCGGTTGCCTTCCTTGTCGAAGAGCGCCTTCGCCACGGTGATCGGCGCGATCTCCTCGGCAAAGGCGCCGCTTGCAAGACCGGCCGCCGCGCGCTGCTGGCTCGCCGCGGCGAAGGCATCCTGCGCCGCGCGGCTGATGCCGTAGCGCTCGGCGACGATCTCGGCGGTCTCGATCATCGGGATATAGGCGGCGGCCACCCGGTCGGTGACGGACTTGTTCGGATAGCGCGGCGCGTCGCGCATCGTCAGGCTGATCGATTCCATGCCGCCGGCCAGCGCGACGTCGATCTCGTCGGTCATGATCGAGCGCGCGGCCAGGGCAATGGCGGTGAGGCCCGATCCGCATTTGCGGTCGAGGCTGAAGGCGGGCACGCTGTGCGGCAGTCCGGCGGCGAACAGCGCCATCCGTGCCATGTTCGCGCCCTGCGTTCCCCATTGGTTGCCCATGCCGTAGAAGACGTCGTCGATCCGCGCCGGATCGATGCCGGCGCGTTCCACCGCCGCGTTCATCACATGGGCGGCGAGCACCGGCGCCTCGGTGTCGTTGAAATAGCCGCGACCCGCCTTGCCGATCCCCGTTCGCGCGGTCGAGACGATCACAGCTTCACGCATTGCGGCACCCTCCTGTTTTCGAAGATGCGGTATGGCCTTGCGTCGCCGCGATTGCAATGGCTCCGCGCCGTCCCATATCCGTCGGCGGAGGTGCGCCATGGCGAGCAGGCCGACACGGATTCCCGGGCCCGATCATCCGATCGCGATCGCACGGTCGGACGCGCATGTGGTGGTGCGGGCCGCCGGCAGGGTGATCGCCGACACCCGCCGCGCGCTGGAGCTCCGTGAGGCGAACTACCCGCCGGTCCTCTACATCCCGCGCGCGGATGCCGATATGGCTTCGCTCCAGCGGACCGACCATGCGAGCTATTGCCCGTACAAGGGCGAGGCCAGCTATTTCTCGATCCGCGGCGGGGCCGGGAATGCGGTGTGGAGCTATGAGGCGCCCTATGCGGCGGTCGCCGAAATCCGCGACCATCTGGCCTTTTATCCGGACCGGGTGGAGGCGATCGAAGTCAATCGCTGAACGCCGGCGGGCGCTTCTGCATATTGGCCATCACTGCTTCGATCTGGTTGGGCGTGCGCAGCAATGCGGCCTGTTCCCGGCTTTCGGCGAGCAGAATGTCGGCGGCTCCGGCCTCGAGATTGGCGAGCCGCTTGGCGGCGCGGATCGCATGCGGGTTGCGCCCGGCGATGGCCCGGGCGAGCGCCATCGCTTCTGCATGCGGCTCCTCGGCGATGCGCGTGACGAAGCCGAGCGCCACTGCTTCCTCCGCGTCGAATTCGCGGGCGGTATAGGCGAGTTCGCGCAGCACGTCGTCGCGGACATTGCCGCGCCAGAGCGCATAGCCGGCCATGTCGGGCACGATGCCCCATTTCATCTCCATCACCGAAAGCCGCGTGCCCGGCGCGGCGATTCGCACGTCCGCGCCGCTGGCGATCTGGAGGCCGCCGCCGAAAGCGACGCCATGCACCGCGGCGATCACCGGCACCGGCAGGGCGCGCCAGCCCCAGGCGACCTGCTGGAAATCATTGGCCAGGCCGTGGCTGCGCCGGGCGAGATCGATTCCCGATCCCCCCGCCGCCATGCTGGCCATGTCCAGGCCTGCGCAGAAGCCGCGCCCCTCGCCGGACAGCACGACGGCGCGGATGCCGGCCTCGCCCTCCAGCCGGGCGATCGCGGCGATGATCCCGGCGAACATCGCCGGATCGAGCGCGTTGAGCTTGTCGGGCCGGGCCAGCCGCACGTCCGCGACGCCGTCCTCGATCTCGATCCTGACGCGCTCTTCCATGCCTTCTCTCCTTTGCCTTGCGAACAGAATAGCGTGCAATCAGCCCACGCAAAGCCGGTAGCCGCGTCCCTTGTCGGTGCGCAGCATCGGCATGGCGAACCCCCGGTCGAGCTTGGCGCGCAGCCGCGAGACATGCACCTCGACGACATTGGTGCCGGGATCGAAGTCGAGGCCCCAGACCGCCGCCAGCAATTCGGAGCGCCCCGCCGGTCGATCGCCCTGGCGGACCAGGTGAAGCAGCAGCGCATATTCGCGGGGCAGCAGTGATATCGGCCGGCCGGCGCGCGTCACCCGGCGCTCGACGGGATCGATGCGAAGCTCGCCGAGCACGATTTCGGGCCGCCGCCGGATCCGCGCGGCAAGGCGGGCCGCCACTTCCTCGGCAGTGGCGGAAGCGGGCATCGCATCGTCGGCACCGGCATCGAGCGCCTGCGCCACGCTGCCCTCGATCGGCAGGAGCAGGAGGAGCGGCTCCTGCCAACCCAGTGCCCGGATCCGCGCCACGCTCTCGCCCGTGCCTGCGAACAGGCCCGCCGCCGCCTCCACCCCCGGTGCATAGGGGACGAGCCCCAGTCCGCGCGCCGCAGTGGCTCGGGCAAGGTCAGGGAGTTCGACGGTACAGGCGACACGCAGGGTCACGGCACCGAAGCTAGCGGCGATGACACCGTTTCGGCGGCAACCATGTCCGTTACGGAGCTAGTCTCGCCCGGGCATGGCCGGCGACGAAGCGGTCGGGATCGTCCGTCGCGCGGGAGAGCAGCATCGGCGCTTCGCCAGGCAGCGCCGAGACGAGCGCGTCGAGCGCGGTCACCCGCATCCTTGCGCAGGGATGGCGCAGGGCGAAGTGCTCGGCCAGGTCCAGCCCGTTGCCGACATGCACCGCGATGGCGACCAGGGCCTCCGCGGCGGTCACCGTCAGGCCCTCGGCGATGGTGCCGCGCCCGATATCGAAGCGATACTGGTCGAGCCAGGGCTGGGCGGGATCGGCGGCGAGGATGTTGAGCGAGACCGACATGCTGTCCGGCGGCAGCTGGACATGCACGTCGCGCCGCATCCGGTAGAGCATCAGCCTGCCGGGTTCGAGCCGCGCGCGCTCGACGAAGCGAAGCCCTGCATGCTCGCCGGGCAGGCCCGTGAGCGGCGCAGCATCATATTCGTAATAGTCGCTCCAATAGCCCGGGCCGAGATAGCCATAGGTAAGAAAATGGAAATTATGGTCGTGCGGCAAGTCGTAGAAGAAGGCCGCCGGCCCGCTGCGGCGGGTGGCCGAATCCGCGCGCGCCGGCCAGAAATTGGCGCGCAGCACATAGCGGCCATTGGGCGGGCGAAGCAGGAAGACCTGCGCGCCATAGCCATTGCCGGCATGCTGGGCGGCGCAGCGTGTCTTGAGTTCGGCGATCGCGAGGTCGGCGAGGAAATCGGAGTTGCGCCCCAGCCGCGCGAGCAGCGGCCCCCAGCTCGCGAACGCATCCTCGTCGCGCGCGTCGACGGGATAGGCGTCGAGCGTTTCGACCAGCTCGACCAGCTCGATCGCGCCGCCCTGGCCGGGATCGATCAGGCGCGGCATGCCGTGCTCAGCCGCGGGCGCACTGCTGCGAGTGTCCGTTCGGCGGCCTCGCGTATCTCGATATGCGGATCGCCTGCCGCCATCGCTTCGAGCCGGGGCAGGGCGGCGTGCGCATCGAGCGCCAGCCATTCGCGCATCGCCGCCCAGCGCAGATGGAAGGCCGGATCGCGCGTCGCCGCGTCGAATTGCGGGCCCGCATCCGCCCGCCCGGCGAGGCGGAGAAAGGCGAGCAGCATCTCGGCGCGCGAGGCCTGGTCGTCGCCGCTCGCGACCCGGAGCAGCTTGCCGTCGCCGATCGCATGCTCGCGCATCAACGGCGCGGCACCGGCCCGGATGGTCGCCACCAGCGTGACCACGTCGTTGCCGGCATCGGCAAGCAGCTGTGCCTCGCAGCGTCCGTCGATCGCGTGGACCTCGCCATCGGCGAGCCGCAGCGATTCCCGCTCTTCGCACGGCGGCGCTTCGGCGGCGCGGAAGTCCGGCCCGGCAGGCGCGGTCCGCCAGCGCCGCAACGTCGCGCCTCCCGCTCGGACGAAGCGCGTCACGGCGATCCGGCCGGAAAAGGTGCAGGCGGTCGGCGGTGGCCGCCGGCGCATCGCCGCCGCGCTGGTCACGCAGGCGGAGATCGCCACCGCGGGGCAATCGAACAGGACCGCGCCGATGCGGAGGCCGTCACGGTTCGCCTTGAACGGCGGCTCGAACAAAGGGTCGGCGGCGATCGCATCGATCAGCGGCTGGAGCAGTGCCCCGGCCCAGCCACCGTCGCCGAACAGCCGCGTAGCGCGGTGCGTCAGGGCCTCGGCATCCTCCGCGGCGCAATCGGCGAAGACCGTTTCGAGCATGCGATGCGCATCGCCATGCCGCCATTTCCGGATCGTACCCCGCCCAGCCTCCCGCGCGGCGACGAGCGCCGCGCGCATTCCGGCATCCATCCCGTTCATGCGAAATCGGGCGCGATCTCGTAGATCAGGATCGCGATGCCGACGATCAGCTCGAACAGATCGTCGACATCGTTCAGGGCCGTGCGCAGCGTTCCATGCAGCGCCACGCTGGTGCCCAGCTCCGGGATCTCTCCCAGATCGATCTTCAGCAATCCCATGCCTCCCTCCCTTCCGAAGGTTCCCCGATGGGGCCACGCTAGGGCGGGACGGGAATGGTGCATCTTACAACGATGTAATTGCCGCCATTTGCGTGCTTTCCGCGGCCGCGCTAGGGGGCGGCCATGCGCCAACCGGCCCCTTCCGCCTTCGACCCGCTGCGCTTCTTCGAGCTGCGCTATGCCAGCCACGGCACGCGGCTGGGCATCGGCTATCGCACCCATGGCCCCGATTGGGCCGAGCTCGAGCTGCCCTATCGCGAGGACATGATCGGCGATCCGGCCTCGGGCGTGCTCGCTTCGGGGCCCATCCTGGCGCTGATGGACATGGCGACCGCGGTTTCGGTCTGGCTGCGGGCCGGCGCCTTCGTGCCGCAGGCGACGCTCGATCTCAGGATCGACTATCTGCGCCCGGCGACGCCGGGCCGCACGGTGGTCGGCCGCGGCGAATGCTATCGGCTGACGCGTTCGATCGCCTTTGTGCGCGGCCAGGCGCATGACGGCGATCCGGACGATCCGATCGCCCATGTCGCCGGCACGTTCATGGCGACGGAGCGCTACCGGTGATCCTGCCTCCCTATGCCGAACTGCTTGGCCTCACGGTCGAACCCGGCGAGCGAGCGCCGGTGCTGGTGATGCCCTTTGGCGACGGCGTGCTCGGCCGCCCCGGCTTCCTGCACGGCGGCGCGATCGGCGGGCTGCTCGAAATGGCGGCGGTGGGTGCGCTCTGGCAAGCGCTCGGCTCCGACCAGACCCAGGTCAAGCCGATCAACCTGACCGTGGACTATATGCGCGGCGGCCGCGACAAGCCGACCCGGGCCCGCGGCGCGGTGACCCGGCTGGGCACGCGCGTCGCCAATGTCGAGGCGATCGCCTGGCAGGACGAGCCGGACCGGCCGATCGCCGCGGCGCGGATGAACTATCTGATCGTGCGCTAGGATCCTTTGGGCGTCAGCCTGAACAGCCGCCCATTGGCCTTGCCGGCGTCCTCGAGCAGCCATACCGCGCCGTCGGGACCCTGCGCCACGTCGCGGATGCGCATGTCCAGGTCCCATCGGTCGGCCTTGCTCGCCTTGTCGCCGTCGAGCGCGACGCGGATCAGCCCGCGGCCCGAAAGCGCGCCGATCAGCAGCGAGCCCTTCCATTTCGGGAACATGCCGCCCGAATAATAGATCATCCCGCCGGGCGAGATGGACGGGTTCCAATATGCCGCCGGCGCCTCGAAGCCGTCGCCGGGCGCATGACGGGGTATCGGCGTGCCGTCGTAATTGTCGCCGTCGGAAACCAGGGGCCAGCCATAGTTCCTGCCCTTGCGGATCAGGTTGACCTCGTCGCCGCCCTTGGGGCCCATCTCGTTCTCCCAGAGCCGGCCGCTCGCATCGAACACCAGCCCATAGGGATTGCGATGGCCGAGGGTCCAGGTCTCGGCGGGGACCAGATTGGGGCCGTCCACTGCCTGGGTGCGGGCCGGCGCGGTCTTGGCGAGCTCGGTGTTCCGGGGTGGATCGGTGACGGCCACCGTCGCCGTACCGGTCTTGCCCGCCCAGGGATTGCCGGGCGCCGGCTTGCCGTCGAGCGTCAGGTGCAGGATCTTGCCGAGCGCCTGGTTCGGATCCTGTGCCGGGGTGAAGCGCTGGCGCTCGCCCGAGGTTAGGAACAGCGACTTGCCATCGGGCGCGAAGGCGATGACCGCGCCGAACTGGCCGCCCTTGCCGTCCGACCCTGCGCGCCACAGCACCTGCGGGTCGACGAGCGTGGGCGCCGGGCCGTCGACAAGGGTCGCGCGGGCCATCGCCAGGCTGGATCCCTGGGGCCGCGGCTCGGCATAGGTGTAGTAGACCCGGTGGCTCTTCGCGAAATCGGGGGCGGGAATCACGTCGAGCAGCCCGCCCTGGCCCTGAAAGACCACGTCGACATTGGCGATCACCTGCCGCTGCCTGCCGTCCGCCGAGACGAGCAGGATCCTGCCCGCCTTCTCCGTCACCAGCATCCGTCCGTCGGGCAGGAAGGCCATCGCCCAGGGCGCATCGAACGCAGTGACCTGGGTCAGGGTGAAGGGTGGTCCGTCGTCCGCGGACGAGGGGCTTGCCTGTCGCGCCGAGAGCCCCGAGCCCGCATTGCAGGCGGCGAGCAATGCCAGCGCGGGCAAGGCCAGGCGAAGACTTTTCTGCATCGGGTCGATCCCTCTCTTCCGTTGTCGCGGCGTCGACGCGCCGGAGTCCGCTGCGGCCCCGGGCGCCGTTCCCGGTGCCAATTCTGCTTGTATCCCGGGCGCCTGCCAAGTGAGGAAGGCGGAAGGCGGGAACCGGGGGCAAGCGCCTTCGCGGGACTGGGGCGTGTCGCCATTGGCGATGCGCAAGGCCCTTCGCCCGCGGCGCGGAAAGATCCCGCTCCGGCCCGAATCCGATTGCTCTTGCCGCCGCGGCGCCGAGTGCGTATATCGCACCTGCTTTCTCGACATCGTCAAACATGCCGAGGTCGGGGCCCGCAGGGCTCCGGCGCCGAAGCTGCTTGACCAATTCCGGAGTGCCGCGTGGCGAATATTGCCGACCTCACCAAGCTGATCGAACCCGAAGCCAAGGCGCTCGGGCTCGCGCTGGTGCGCGTCAAGATGTTCGGCGGCACCAGCGATCCGACGCTGCAGGTGATGGCCGAGCGTCCCGACACCCGCCAGCTCACCATCGACGATTGCGCCGACCTGTCGCGCCGCATCTCCGATGTGTTCGATGCGCTGGAGGAGGCGGGCAAGGACCCGTTCGACCATGCCTATCGGCTCGAGGTCAGCTCGCCGGGGATCGACCGGCCGCTCACCCGGCTCCAGGACTATGCGGACTGGAAGACGCACGAGGCGCGGCTGAACCTGGCCGAGCCGCTCGAGGACGGTCGCAAGCAATTGACCGGCGACCTGATCGGCATCGAGGGCGACCTCGTCTCGATCGACGTCCGCAAGTACAAGGTGGTCAGCGTTCCGTTCGGCAGCATCGCCGACGCCAAGCTGCTGATGACCGACCGACTGATCAACGCAACCGCGCCGCTCTCCACCGAAGGCGCAGACGAATACGAAGCAGAGGAAAACGACTGATGGCCACCGCCATTTCCGCCAACAAGGCCGAGCTGCTCGCCATTGCCGATTCGGTCGCGAAGGAGAAGCTGATCGACAAGGCCATCGTCATCGAGGCGATGGAGGACGCGATCCAGCGCGCCGCGAAGAACCGCTACGGCGTGGAGAACGACATTCGCGCCAAGCTCGACCCGAACACCGGCGACCTGCGCCTGTGGCGCGTCGTCGAAGTGGTCGAGGCGGTCGACGACTATTTCAAGCAGGTCGACGTCAACCAGGCGCAGAAGCTCCAGAAGGGCGCGGCCGTGGGCGACTATATCGTCGATCCGCTGCCCCCGATCGAGTTCGGCCGCATCCAGGCCCAGGCCTCGAAGCAGATCATCTTCCAGAAGGTCCGCGACGCCGAGCGCGAGCGCCAGTATGAAGAGTTCAAGGACCGCCAGAACGAGATCATCACCGGCGTGGTGAAGCGCGTCGAGTTCGGCCATGTCGTGGTCGACCTGGGCCGGGCCGAGGGCGTGATCCGCCGCGACCAGCAGATCCCGCGCGAAGTGGTCCGCGTCGGCGACCGCGTCCGCTCGATCATCCTCAACGTCCGCCGCGAGAACCGCGGCCCGCAGATCTTCCTGAGCCGGGCCCACCCCGAGTTCATGAAGAAGCTGTTCGCGCAGGAAGTGCCCGAGATCTACGACGGCATCATCGAGATCAAGGCCGCTGCCCGCGATCCGGGCTCGCGCGCCAAGATCGGCGTGATCTCGCATGATTCGAGCATCGACCCGGTCGGCGCCTGCGTCGGCATGAAGGGCTCGCGCGTCCAGGCCGTCGTGCAGGAGATGCAGGGCGAGAAGATCGACATCATCCCCTGGTCGCCCGACACCGCGACCTTCGTCGTCAACGCGCTGCAGCCGGCCAATGTCAGCCGCGTCGTGATCGACGAGGAAGAGGACCGTATCGAAGTCGTCGTTCCCGACGATCAGCTCAGCCTCGCCATCGGCCGCCGCGGCCAGAATGTGCGCCTGGCCTCGCAGCTGACCGCCAAGGCGATCGACATCCTCACCGAGACCGACGCCAGCGAGAAGCGCCAGGCCGAGTTCGTCGCGAACAGCGAGATGTTCCAGAACGAGCTCGACGTCGACGAGACGCTGGCCCAGCTGCTGGTCGCCGAAGGTTTCTCGAGCCTCGAGGAAGTCGCCTATGTCGAGCTCGACGAGATCGCGTCGATCGAGGGCTTTGACGAGGAGCTCGGCCAGGAGCTGCAGAGCCGTGCCCAGGAAGCGCTGGAGCGCCGCGAGGAAGCCAATCGCGCCGAGCGCCGCGCGCTGGGCGTCGAGGACGATCTCGCCACCATGCCCTATATGACCGAGGCGATGCTGGTCACGCTCGGCAAGGCGGGCATCAAGACGCTCGACGACCTGGCGGACCTCGCCACCGACGAGCTGGTGCAGAAGAAGCGCGCTGAGCCGCGCCGCCGCAACGAGGACGCGCCGAAGCGCGAGCAGGACAAGGGCGGGATCCTGGCCGAGTACGGGCTCAGCGACGAGCAGGGCAACGAGATCATCATGGCGGCGCGTGCGCACTGGTTCGCCGACGAGGACGCGGCCGAAGTCGCGCCGGCGGAGGGCGAGGCCTGATGCCATTCATCGACATCCGTCTGGCCGGCCCGGCCACCCGCGCGCAAAAGGCCGGCATCGTCGCCGATGTAACGGCCTCCATGGTCGCGCGCCTGGGCAAGTCGGCGGGTGCCGTGCAGGTCAACATCACCGAGCTCAGCTTGGAGAATTACGGCGCGGGCGGTCAGCTGATCGCGGACCGCGACGCGCCGGTGAAGGGAGACGCGCATGCGGAACCCTCACAATGACACGGCACGGCTAAAGCCCAAGGCGACCCCCCCTTCCGCCGCGCGGGAGGGGCATGATCCCATGCGCACCTGCGTGCTGAGCCGCGAGGAGGCTCCGCGCGACGGGCTGATCCGACTCGCGCTCTCGCCGGATGGCGAAGTGCTGCCCGATGTCCGCGCCAAGGCGCCGGGCCGCGGCGCCTGGATCGGCGTGACCCGCGCCGAGCTCGACGCTTCGGGCAAGAAGCTCAAGGGCGCGCTCGCCCGTGCCTTCAAGGGCGCCGAGCTCCGCATTCCCGAGGATATCGGCGCGCGGATCGAGGAGCAGCTGCAGCGCAACGCGCTCGATCGCCTCGGCCTCGAGTTCAAGGCCGGGCATGTCGCGATCGGCGGCGACCGCATCCAGGAAGCCGCGCGCGGCGGCCGGCTCCACCTGCTGCTCCATGCGAGCGACGCGGGCGAGGACGGCGCGCGCAAGCTCGCCCAGGCCTGGCGCGTGGGCAGCGATCGCGAAGGCAGCGGGCTCAAGGGCTTAACATTGCCGATCCCGCGCACCATATTGTCCTTGGCGCTTGGCCGCGAAAATGTGGTACATGCCGGCCTGACCGACGCCAAAGCGGCTGCGCGGACGAGCGAAGCGCTCGATCGGTGGCTGCGCTTTATCGGATTCGATTCCACCCCTCGCCCTTGCGAAACCGCTTCGCAAGGCGCATCGGCGCTTCCGTCGGAAGCGTCCGAAGACGAACGACAGACTGAAGGACTTTAGGCAGGCGCATGAGCGACACCGATAACGATAAGCCGAAACTGGGCATGCGCGCACCGCTGGGGCTGAAGCGCACGGTCGAGACGGGCAAGGTGAAGCAGAGCTTCAGCCATGGCCGCTCGAACACCGTGGTCGTGGAAGTGAAGCGCCGCCGGGTCCTGGGGCCGCATGGCACTCCGCAGGACGAGGCACAGGCCGCGCCCGAGCCCGTCGCCGCGCCTGCCCAGCCGCCGGCGCCGCCCGCGCCGCCGCGCCCCGTCGCGCCCGCGCCGCGCCCGTCGAACGAGACGGCGCAGGAGCGTCAGGCCCGATTGCTGCGCGAGGCGGAAGACCAGCGCATGCAGGCGAACGAGGAAGCGCGTCGCCGCGAGGAGCGCGAGCGCGCCGAAGCGGCCGAAGCGGAAGCCCGCCGTATCGAAGAGAAGGCCCGTGTCGAGGCGGAAGCCGCCGAGGCGCCGCCGGCGCCCGAGCCCGAGCCCGCGGTCGAGAAGGCCGCCGAGGCCGCTCCGGCGCCCGTCGCTGCGCCGACGCCGGCCCCGGCTCCCAAGCCCGCACCGACGCCCGCGCCGCCCCCGGCCCCGGTCGCGCTGCAGCTCGATCCGAGCCGCCCGGCCCCGCGCCTGTTCACGCCGGTGCAGCGCCCCGAGATCCCCAAGCCGCAGCCCAAGCCCGAGCCGAAGCCCGAGGCTGCCGCTCCGGCGCCCGCCCAGGCCGCGCGTCCGGCCGGTGGCGGCGCGCCTGCATCGCGTCCCGCGCCCACGGGCGGCGCGCCGGTGCGGCGCGGCCCCGAGCCTGCGCGTCCGCAGCAGCGCGACCGCAAGGGCGACGATCGCCGCCAGTCGGGCAAGCTCACCGTCAATCGCGCCCTGGGCGGCGAGGATGGCGCGCGTGCCCGCTCGCTCGCCGCGCTGAAGCGCGCCCGCGAGAAGGAGCATCGCCGCTCGTACGGGGGTTCGTCGGCGCCGCGCGAGAAGCAGGTCCGCGACGTAGTCGTCCCCGAGGCGATCACCGTGCAGGAGCTCGCCAACCGCATGGCCGAGAAGGGCGCCGACCTGGTGAAGGCGCTGTTCAAGATGGGCATGCCGGTCACCGTCAACCAGACGATCGACCAGGATACCGCCGAACTGCTCGTCACCGAATTCGGCCACAACCTGCAGCGCGTCAGCGAGAGCGACGTCGATCTGGACGTGGCCGAGGCCGATGCCGAGGACACGCTGCAGCCGCGCGCGCCGGTGGTGACGATCATGGGTCACGTCGATCACGGCAAGACCTCGCTGCTCGATGCCCTGCGCGGCACCGACGTGGTGAAGGGCGAGGCCGGCGGCATCACCCAGCATATCGGCGCCTATCAGGTCACGCTGAAGGACAAGTCGAAGATCACCTTCCTCGACACGCCGGGCCACGAGGCGTTCACCCAGATGCGTGCCCGCGGTGCGGACATCACCGACATCGTCGTGCTGGTGGTGGCGGCGAATGACGGCCTGATGCCGCAGACGATCGAGGCGATCAACCACACCAAGGCGGCCGGGGTGCCGATGATCGTGGCGATCAACAAGGTCGACCTCGACAGCGCCAACCCGCAGCGCGTGCGCGAGCGTCTGCTCGAGCACGAGGTCATCGTGGAAGAGATGGGCGGCGAGACGCAGGACGTCGAAGTCTCCGCGCTCAAGAAGATCGGCCTCGACGCGCTGATCGAGAAGATCCAGCTCCAGGCCGAACTGCTCGACCTCAAGGCCAACCCGGACCGCGAGGCCGAAGGCACGGTGATCGAGGCGAAGCTCGACAAGGGCCGCGGCCCGGTCGCGACGATCCTCGTCAACCGTGGCACGCTCAAGGTGGGCGACGTGTTCGTCGTCGGCGCCGAGAGCGGCAAGGTCCGCGCGCTGATCAACGACAAGGGCCAGCAGGTCAAGGAAGCCGGTCCGGCCGTTCCGGTCGAAGTGCTCGGCCTCTCCGGCGTCCCGATGGCGGGCGATCCGCTCCAGGTCGTCGAGAACGAGGCGCGTGCCCGCGAAGTCGCCGAATATCGCTCGGGCGTCGCGCTGCAGAAGCGCACCACCCAGGCGCCGGCCAGCCTCGAGAGCATGTTCTCGGCGCTCAAGGAAAAGCAGGCGATGGAATATCCGCTGGTCGTCAAGGCGGATACCCAGGGCACGGTCGAGGCGATCGTCGCGGCGATCAACAAGATCAGCACCGACGACATCAAAGCGCGCGTGCTCCATTCGGGCGTGGGCGGCATCACCGAGAGCGACGTGACGCTCGCGGCCGCTGCCGGGGCGCCGATCATCGGCTTCAACGTCCGCCCGAATGCCAAGGCGCGCGAGATCGCCGAGCGGAACAAGGTGGCGTTCAAATATTATGACGTGATCTATGACCTGACCGACGAAGTCCGCGCGGGCATGGCCGGGCAGCTCGGTCCGGAAGCGTTCGAGACCGTCGTCGGCCGCGCGGAGATCAAGGAAGTCTTCTCGGCCGGCAAGCACGGCAAGGCCGCCGGTCTGCTGGTTACCGAGGGCGCGATCCGCAAGGCGCTCAAGGCGCGTATCACCCGGGACGACGTCATCATCTACCAGGGCGAGATCGCGTCGCTGCGTCGCTTCAAGGACGATGTCGCCGAAGTGCGCGCGGGCCTGGAGTGCGGCGTGACGTTCAGCCAGAACTTCACCGACATCAAGGCCGGCGACTATCTCGAGACCTTCGAAGTCGAGATGCGCGAGCGCACGCTGTAAGTCTCTCCCTCTCTCCGCTTGCGGGGAGAGGGCCGGGAGAGGGGGTTGTCGAGGGTGCGTCGCACTTGCCCCTCTCCCCGCCCTCTCCGCTGAAGGGGAGAGGGAGATATGGCTTCGATCTTCGACGATTTCCCGTCGCCTTCCTCGGCCCGGCTGCTTGGCTGGGAGATGCGGGCCTTCGACGCGGAAGCCAGGACGATCGAGATCGGCTTCACGATCGACGACCGGTTCCTCAATCCGGCGGGAACGGTGCAGGGCGGATTCCTGGCGGCGATGCTCGACGACACGCAGGGCCCCTGCCTGTTCGCGGCGAGCGACGGGCGGGTCTATGCGCCGACGATCGATTTCCATGTGGTGTGCCTGAAGCCCGCGCGGCCCGGGCGCTTCACCGGCAGGGGCAGGGTGGTGAGCCTGGGCAAGACGATCGCGGTCACCGAGGCCGAGTTGTTCGACGAAGGCGGCAACATGGTCGCCCGCGGCACCTTCACGGGCCGTGCGATGGAAGGCGCGATGGCGCGCCGGGGTGAGAAATGAAGACGCAGACCACCACCGAGGAACGTTCCGTCCGCCTGCTGCGCGTCGGCGAGCAGGTGCGCCACGTGCTGAGCGAGATCCTGCAGCGCGGCGACGTGCATGACGACACGCTGGCCAGCCACATGGTTTCGATCACCGAAGTCCGCATGTCCCCCGATCTGCGCCATGCCACGGTGTTCGTGAAGCCGCTGCTCGGCAAGGACGAGGAAGTGGTGATCAAGGCGCTCCGCACCAACACCGCCTATCTCCAGCGCGAAGTCGCGCACCGGGTGAAGATGAAATACGCGGCCAGGCTCAAGTTCCTGGCGGACGAGAGCTTCGACGAGGGCAGCCATATCGACCAGCTGCTCCGCTCGCCCGAAGTGGCGCGCGACCTGGGCGACGACCCCGCCAAGGGCTGAGCCGGGCGCACGGCGCCGCATCCCGGCAGGGATTGATTCCGCCCGCGCGCGGTGCAGTATCGTGCGATGCGCGCGCTGCTGCTCTTCTTCCTCTTCTGCTCGGCCTGGACGGTGCCCGCCCGCGCGCAGGTCGGCGCGCTCCAGACCGACTGCAAGCTGGGCGGCGGCGGCCCGAGCGGATACCAGTTTGTCGCAACCTGTGCCGGGCGGGCGAGGTCGCCCGACGGGCATTTCGCGGTGGTCCAGCGCGCCTATCGGGACAAGCAGCCGCCGATCGAGGTGCAGGATGCCCGGGGGCGCGTGGTCGCCCGGCTCTCCAGCATCAGTGACGACATGCCGTTCAGCGTCCATTGGGCGCCCAATTCGCGCTGGTTCTTCGTCAACCACCATGTCGGCTCGTTCATGGACGTGCTGCGGGTCTTCGAGATCGCGGGCGGCAAGGTGATCGAGCGCCCGGCGCTGGGGCGCGCGGCGGCGAAGATCGCGTCGTTGCGCTATCCCTGCCTGAGGCGCGACATGATCCTGCCCAATGGCTTGCGCTGGGCGCGCGGCGGCCACAGCATCGTGCTGGTGACGATCAGCCGTCCCGATGCCTGTAGCTCCGACTATACCAGCAGGCCGGGCAGCTGGCAGCCGCTCTGGATGATCGGCGATGCCCGGACCGGGCGGGTGGAAGCGCGGTCGATCCAGCCGAACCGCGACGCGCGCGGGCTTCGCGAGCCGCGCGGGGGGCTTTACTCGCGGCCCTGAGGCTCCGAAGAAGCCGGATGGCCAAGCTCTATTTCTACTATGCCTCGATGAATGCGGGGAAATCGACCACGCTGCTCCAGGCCGATTTCAACTATCGCGAGCGCGGCATGCGCACCTTGCTGTTCACGGCCGGCATCCATGATCGCGGCGGCAAGGGCGTGATCGATTCGCGGCTCGGCATCCGCGCCGTCGCCACGCCGTTCGAGGAAGCGACCGACCTGCGCCGCATCGCCGAGGACGCGCATTACGAATCGCCGCTCGCCTGCATCCTGGTCGACGAGGCGCAGTTCCTCTCGCCCGCCCAGGTCCGCCAGCTCGCCCATCTCGCCGACGAAGTGGGCATCCCGGTGCTCTGCTACGGCTTGCGCACCGATTTCCAGGGCCGGCTCTTCCCCGGCTCGGCCGAGCTGCTCGCGCTCGCGGACTCGCTCGTCGAGATCAAGTCGGTGTGCGAATGCGGGCGCAAGGCGACGATGAATCTGCGCGTCGATGGCGCAGGCAATGCCGTGCGACAGGGCGAGCAGCGCGAAGTAGGCGGCAACGAGCGCTATGTCGCGCTGTGCCGCCGCCACTTCATGCAGCGTACAGCCTGACTGTGCTAGTGGCGGGGGCAGGAGTGTTTCACATGGCCTTCGAAAGGAGACGCGCCATGTTCCGCAAGACTGTCCTCGCGCTGGCGCTGCCGGCGCTGTTCGTCACCTCGGCTGCAGCGGCGCAGCAGGCCGGCCCCACGCCGGGGCCGAAGTCGGGCGAGCCGGCGACGATCCCGTTCATGACCCGCAACGACATCCGCACGTTCGACTCCACCGATGATGGCGACGGCCTCTATATCCAGGATGTCCGGCGCAACTGGTATTACGTGACCTTCTTCGGCCGCTGCAACGAGCTGCCCTGGGCGATCGGCGTGGGCTTCAAGACCTTTGCCGGCGGCTTCCAGATCGATCGCGGCGACACGATCATCGCCGGGCGCGAGCGGTGCAGGATCGCCGACATCGTCCATAGCGGCCCGCCGCCCGCGAAGGTGAAGAAGGCCAAGGGCGCCTGACGCTGGCTCCGGCGGCCGGCCTCGGCTAGGGGCCGCCGATGCATGGCTGGATCATCCTCGACAAACCGCTTGGCCTCGGCTCGACCCAGGGCGTGAGCGCGGTCAAGCGCGCGCTGCGCGACGGCAAGTACGGCAAGTTCAAGGTCGGCCATGGCGGCACCCTCGACCCGCTGGCGACCGGCGTGCTGCCGATCGCGCTGGGCGAGGCGACCAAGCTGGCGGGGCGGATGCTCGACAGCGACAAGGTGTACGACTTCGAAGTCACCTTCGGCGTCGAGACCGACACGCTCGATCGCGAAGGCAAGCCGGTCGCCACGTCGGAGGTGCGCCCCACGCGCGAGCAGGTCGAAGCGGTGCTGGCGCGCTTCACCGGCCCGATCGAGCAGGTGCCGCCCGCCTATTCGGCGCTCAAGGTCGATGGCGAGCGTGCCTATGATCTCGCCCGGGCGGGGGAGGAAGTGAAGCTGGCGAGCCGGGACGTGACGATCCATGCCCTTCAGATCCTCCCCGGAACGGGGAGGGAGACCGCCGGCGAAGCCGGTGGGGGAGGGGGCGTTCCATCAAGGACTCCGTTCGTGGAGCTCCCCCTCCACCAGCCTGCGGCTGGTTCCCCTCCTCGTTCCGGGGAGGATCAAATCACCCTGCGCGCCCATGTTTCGAAGGGCACCTATATCCGCAGCCTCGCCCGCGACATCGCGCATGCGCTCGGCACCGTCGGCCATGTCACGATGCTGCGCCGGGTGAAGGCCGGGCCCTTCACCCTGGAACAAGCGATTTCGCTGGACAAACTGGACGAAGCCGCTAAGGGCCGCACCCTTGAACAAATCCTCCTGCCGCTGAGGGCGGGGCTGGACGACATCCCGGCTCTATCCCTCACCCCCGATCAGGCAGGGCTGCTCCGACAGGGGCAGGTTCTGATCGGGATCGCCAAGGAAGACGGCCAATATTTCGCGTGTCTGGAGGATATTCCGATCGCGCTGGTGGAGGCTCTATCCGGCCAGGTCCGGGTGGTCCGCGGTTTCAATCTGTAAGCGATGTCGAAGGAAACACCATGTCGATCACTGCCGAGCGCAAGGAAGCGCTCATCAAGGAACACGCCCGCGGCGGCACCGACACCGGCAGCCCCGAAGTGCAGATCGCGATCCTCTCGGAGCGCATCTCGAACCTGACCGAGCACTTCAAGACGCACGCCAAGGACAACCACTCGCGCCGCGGCCTGCTCATGCTGGTCAACAAGCGCCGTAGCCTGCTCGACTATCTGAAGAAGAAGGACGAGAGCCGCTACACCGACCTCATCGCGAAGCTCGGGCTTCGCAAGTAACCGAAAAGGCGGCCCCCGGGTCGCCTTTTTGTCATTCGGGCACGCTACCGTGCCGAACCGCCTCCGCATCGGAGGCACGACGGGGATCGGCAATCCGGCCGATCCTGGAGCCACGTATGGCTCACCTCATAGGCCCCCGCTGCATCGGGTAGCGGGAGTGAAGGAAATCCAATGTTCGACAAGAAGACTGTATCGATCGAGTGGGGCGGCAAGACGCTGACCCTCGAAACGGGCAAGGTTGCCCGCCAGGCCGACGGCGCCGTGATGGCGACTCTCGGCGAGACGGTGGTGCTCTGCGCCGTCACGGCCGCGAAGAGCGTGAAGGAAGGCCAGGACTTCTTCCCGCTCACCGTCCATTATCAGGAGAAATTCTCGGCCGCCGGGCGCATTCCGGGCGGCTTCTTCAAGCGCGAGCGCGGCGCCACCGAGAAGGAGACCCTGGTCTCGCGTCTCATCGACCGCCCGATCCGCCCGCTGTTCCCGGAAGGCTTCTACAACGAGATCAACGCCATCGCTCAGGTGCTGAGCTATGACGGCGAGAACGAGCCGGACATCCTGTCGATGGTCGCCGCGTCCGCCGCGCTCACCATCTCGGGCGTGCCGTTCATGGGCCCGATCGGCGCCGCCCGCGTCGGCTATGTCGATGGCGCGTACATCCTGAACCCGACCGACGAGCAGGTTGCCGCCGGCGAGCTCGATCTGGTCGTCGCCGCCACGTATGACGCGGTGATGATGGTCGAATCGGAAGCCAAGGAGCTTTCCGAAGAGATCATGCTCGGCGCCGTGCTGTTCGCGCACGACGCCTGCCGCGAAGTGATCAAGGCGATCGTCAAGCTCGCCGAGCAGTCGGCCAAGGATCCCTGGGAAATGGCGTCGCAGGACGACAACGCCAAGCTCAAGGACAAGATCAAGAAGCTGATCGGCAAGGACATCGCCGCCGCCTACAAGCTGACCGACAAGTCGGCCCGCTCGAACGCGCTGAACGAGGCGCGTGCCAAGGCCAAGGCGCAGTTCACCGAGGACGGCCTTTCGCCCCAGGAAGTCATGGCCGGCATCAAGCTGACCAAGAAGCTGGAAGCGGAGATCGTCCGCACCGCCATCCTGAAGGACGGCAAGCGCATCGACGGCCGCACCACCACGCAGATCCGCCCGATCGTGGCGGAGACGCACTTCCTGCCGCGCGCGCACGGCTCGGCGCTGTTCACCCGCGGCGAGACCCAGACCATCGCCACCGCCACCCTGGGCACCAAGGATGCGGAGCAGATGATCGACGGCCTCAACGGCCTGTCGTACCAGCATTTCATGCTGCACTATAACTTCCCGCCCTATTCGGTCGGCGAAGTGGGCCGCTTCGGCGCGCCGGGCCGCCGCGAAGTCGGCCATGGCAAGCTGGCGTGGCGCGCGCTGCACCCGGTGCTGCCGTCGAAGGACGAGTTCCCCTACACGATCCGCCTGACCAGCGACATCACCGAGTCGAACGGCTCGTCGTCGATGGCGTCGGTGTGCGGCGGCAGCCTCGCGATGATGGACGCCGGCGTGCCGATCAAGCGCCCGGTCTCGGGCATCGCCATGGGCCTGATCCTCGAGGGCAAGGACTATGCGATCCTGAGCGACATCCTGGGTGACGAGGATCACCTGGGCGACATGGACTTCAAGGTGGCGGGCACGTCCGAAGGCATCACCACGATGCAGATGGACATCAAGATCGCCGGCATCACCAAGGAGATCTTCGAGGCTGCGCTCAACCAGGCCAAGGAAGGCCGCGCCCATATCCTGGGCGAGATGAACAAGGCGCTGGGCGAGACTCGCTCGGAGCTGTCGGCGCACGCGCCGCGCATCGAGACGATCACGATCGACAAGACCAAGATCCGCGACGTCATCGGCACGGGCGGCAAGGTGATCCGCGAGATCGTCGCCACCACCGGCGCCAAGGTCGACATCGACGACGAGGGCGTGATCAAGATCTCGTCGTCGGACCTGACGCAGATCGAGGCCGCCAAGAACTGGATCCTCGGCATCGTCGAGGAAGCGGAGGTCGGCAAGATCTACACCGGCAAGGTGGTCAACCTCGTCGATTTCGGCGCGTTCGTGAACTTCATGGGCGGCAAAGACGGCCTCGTCCACGTCTCGGAGATCAAGAACGAGCGCGTCGAGAAGGTCTCGGATGCACTGAGCGAAGGCCAGGAAGTCAAGGTCAAGGTCCTCGAGATCGATCCGCGCGGCAAGGTCCGCCTGTCGATGCGCGTCGTCGACCAGGAGACCGGCGAAGAGCTGGAGGACACGCGTCCGGCCCGCGAGCCGCGCGAACCGCGCGGCGACCGTGGCGATCGCGGCGACCGTGGCGACCGCCGTCGTGACGGCGGCCGCGGCGGCGATCGTGGTCCGCGTCGCGAAGGCGGCGACCGCGATCGCGGTCCGCGCGGCGATCGTGGCGATCGTGGCCCGCGCCGCGAGCGCTCGGAATCGAAGGACGAGGGCGGCGAGAATATCGGCCTGCCGGCGTTCCTCACCGGCGGCGACGACTGATCGTCCGCCAGGCTGGCTAATGGGACAGGGGCTCGGGAAACCGGGCCCCTGTTTCATTTCAATGCCACTGCACCGAAAATCCACTGGCCCCGGGCTAGGCGCGGTAGCGCAGCGCCTCGACGATCGCGGCGAAGGCCGGGGTCGGCTGGCGCCGGCTCGGATAATAGAGATGATAGCCGGAAAAGGGCGGCGACCAGTCTTCGAGCACTGCCTCCAGCGCGCCGCTGTCGAGATGTTCGCGGACGAGGTTCTCCATCAGATAGGCGAGCCCGAACCCGTCCAGCGCCGCCTCGCGGATATGGAAGATGCTGTTGAAGGTCAGCTGCCCGTCCACCCGCACGCGCTGGGCCCGCCCGCCCCGTTCGAATTCCCAGGCATAGAGGCCGCGCAGCGTGGGCAGGCGCAGGTTGATGCAGCAATGGCCGGCCAGTTCCTGCGGCGTGCGCGGGCGGCCGGCCCTTGCGAAATAGCCGGGCGTCGCCACCACCAGCATCCGCATCTCCGGGCTGATCGGCACCGCGATCATGTCCTTGTCGATGATGTCGCCCAGCCGCACGCCCGCGTCGAACTTCTCGGCGACGATGTCGACCAGCCGATAGTCGGTCTCGATCTCCAGCCGGATGTCCGGATAGCGGGCGAGCACGCCGCGCAGCCGGGGCCAGAGCACGGTCTGGAGCGAGAATTCGTCGGCGGTGATGCGGATATTGCCCGCGGGCCGCTCGCGCAGGTCGTTGAGCGCCGCGACATGGGTCTCGATCTCGTCGAGATGGAAGGCGACCGAGCGCAGCATCCGCTCGCCGGCCTCGGTGGCGGTGACGCTGCGGGTGGTGCGGTTGAGCAGCCGCACGCCCAGCCGCTCCTCGAGCCCGCGCATGCAGTGGCTGAGCGCCGATGGCGTCACCCCCAGCTGCGCCGCCGCGCGCGTGAAGCTGCGCTCGCGCGCCACCGCGACAAAGGCAGCGAGATCGGCGAGGTCCTGACGGTTCATTGCTGAGAATTTCTCATAAACCCGTTCAGATTGCAGCCCCTAATCGGCGGGGCGATCCGCCCTATCTCTGTTGGGCACGGGGCCACCCCATCTCAGGAAGACAGGACATGCAGAAGCGCATTCTCGGCAACGGCCTCGAAGTCTCGGCGATCGGCTATGGCTGCATGGGGCTGGACTTCGCCTATGGCAGCAAGCTGAGCGCGGCGGAAAGCAGCGCGCTGCTCCGCGCCGCGGTCGATCTCGGCGTCACTTTCTTCGATACCGCCGAAGTCTATGGCCCCTTCACCAACGAAGGGCTGGTCGGCGAGGCGCTGCGCCCGGTGCGCGACCAGGTGGCGATCGCCACCAAGTTCGGCTTCGACATCGTGGACGGCGTGCAGCGGGCGGGCCTGAACAGCCGGCCCGAGCATATCCGCGCGGTTGCCGAGGCCTCGCTCCAGCGGCTCGGCATCGAGCGGATCGACCTGTTCTACCAGCACCGCGTCGATCCCGATGTGGCGATCGAGGACGTCGCCGGCGCAGTGAAGGACCTGATCGCGGAAGGGAAGGTCAAGCATTTCGGCCTGTCCGAGCCGGGCGCCGAAACGGTGCGCCGCGCGCATGCCGTGCAGCCCGTCACTGCGATCCAGAACGAATATTCGCTGTGGACGCGCGGCGTGGAGACCAACGGCATCTTCGCGGTCTGCGAGGAACTGGGCATCGGCCTGGTGCCCTATAGCCCGCTCGGCCGCGGCTTCCTTACCGGCGCGATGCACGCAGGCACCGCGTTCGGCGAAGGCGATTTCCGCAGCAAGCTGCCGCGCTTCACGCCCGAGGCGATGGCGAAGAACCAGGCGCTGGTCGACCTGCTCCAGCGCATCGCCGAGGGCAAGGGCGCGACGCCCGCCCAGGTCGCGCTTGCCTGGATCCTCGCCCAGAAGCCCTGGATCGTGCCGATCCCGGGCACCACCAAGCTGCACCGGCTCGAGGAGAATCTCGGCGCCGCCGCCGTGACGCTCACGCCCGAGGATCTTGCCGGCATCGCCGCCGCGCTCGCCGAGATCGATATCGAGGGCGAGCGCTATCCGGCCCCGCTGATGCAAGTCGTCGGCCGGTGAAGCCGGCACTGGCGCTTGCCGCGCTCGCCCTCATGGCCGGGCCGGCGGGCGCCCAGTCCCTTTCGCAGGAGAAGCGCATCATGAAGCTCAATCGCAGCGGCTCCCAGCCTTCGCAGAAGGGCCCCGCCGAATGGTTCACCGGATCGGTGCGCATCGACCCGCTCACCATCGCGCCGGAGCCGCGCTACGGGGTGGCGAGCGTCACTTTCGAGCCCGGCGCGCGCACCGCCTGGCACATGCATCCGCTCGGCCAGACGCTGATCGTCACTGCGGGGCTGGGCTGGACCCAGTGCGAGGGCGAGGCGATCGTCGAGATCCGCCCCGGCGACGTGATCTGGTGCCCGCCCGGCCATCGCCACTGGCACGGCGCCAGCCCCACCACCGCCATGACGCACATCGCCATCCAGGAAGCGCTGGACGGCAAGATGGTCGAATGGATGGAGCATGTGGCCGACGCCGAATATCTCGCCGGCCCGGCCGGCGAGCGCTGATGCCGCACGTCATGCTCCACCTCGCCGCCGGGCGCTCCGATACGGAGAAGCGGCGCCTGGCCGATGCGCTGGCCGATGCCGTGACGGCTGCGATCGGATCGCCGGCGGAGAGCATCTCCGTCGCGATCGAGGACGTGCCGATGGACGAATGGCCGCAATTCTATCGGCGCGAGATCGCCGTCCGGCCCGCGCTGCTGTTCAGGCCGCCGGGCTACACGCTCTGACCCCATTTCCTTCCCCCAAGACCAAGCAAGGACCATCATGCCCAGCCCAGCCAAGGCCTATGCCGCCCAGTCGGCGACCGCGCCGCTCGCGCCCTTCAGCTTCGCGCGCCGCGACCTGCTGCCCGACGACGTCTCGATCGACATCCTCTATTGCGGCGTCTGCCATTCGGACCTCCACACCGTGCGCGGCGAATGGGGCGGCACGCTCTATCCCTCCGTCCCCGGCCATGAGATCGTCGGCCGGGTGACCGCGGTCGGCGGCGACGTCACTCGCTTCGCGGTCGGCGATCTCGTCGGCGTGGGCTGCATGGTCGACAGTTGCGGCCATTGCCCGTCCTGCCATGCCGGCGAGGAGCAGTTCTGCGAGACCACCGGCTTTGTCGGCACCTATAATGGCGAGGACAAGGTGCTGGGCGGCCACACGTTCGGCGGCTATTCGGACCATATCGTCGTCAAGGACGTCTTCGTCGCGCGCATCCGCCACGACGAGAAGGACCTGGCCGCAGTCGCGCCGCTGCTGTGCGCCGGCATCACCACCTATTCGCCGCTCCGCCACTGGAATGCGGGGCCGGGCAAGAAGGTCGGCGTGGTCGGCATCGGCGGCCTCGGCCATATGGGCATCAAGCTCGCCGCGGCGATGGGCGCGCACGTCGTCGCCTTCACCACTTCGCCCGACAAGATCGAGGATGCGAAGAAGCTGGGCGCGCATGAAGTCGTGGTCTCGCGCGATCCCGAGGCGATGGCGGCGCACGCCAACAGCTTCGACTTCATCCTGAACACCGTCGCCGTGGCGCACGACCTCAACGCGTTCCTGGTGCTGCTCCGCCGCGACGGCACGATGACGCTGGTCGGCGCGCCCGAGCACCCGCATCCCTCCCCCGACATCTTCAACCTGCTGCTCAATCGCCGCGCGATCGCCGGCTCGCCGATCGGCGGCATGGTCGAGACGCAGGAGATGCTCGATTTCTGCGCCGAGCGCGGCATCACCGCCGATATCGAGAGGATCCGGATGCAGGATATCGAGACGGCCTATGCGCGCATGACGAAGAGCGACGTGAAGTATCGCTTCGTCATCGACATGGCTTCGCTGAAGGGGGCGTGAGGGCATTGGCCGCGCCGGAGTCCTTCCGGCGCGGCGCCGCCGCCGGCCGCCCGGATCAGAGCCGCTTCAGCGCGTCGAGCGAGATGCCGTCGGGAAGCCGGATGCCCAATTCGCCGAGCTTCTTCCGCGTTTCACTGCCGAACGGGTAATGCTCCTGGAATGTCCGATTGGAAAAGATCAGGCATTTGGAGAGCCAGTCGGTCGCGTCCTTGAACATGTTGGTCTTGCCCAGGGCATCGCATTCCTTGCGATAGGCGCGAACCTTGCCGATCGCGTCCGAACTACATAGCGCGCGATCGACGTCGCCGATCAGTGCATGGTCGCTCATCCTGAGGCAGCGCACGATGTGCCGGATCCACAGCGGACTGACGGCATTTGTCGGGCCATAGGCGTTTCGATCGAAGAATCGGTACATGGCATAGGCGGACAGGGCCTCCTGGTCCGTGCATCGCATCCCGAAGAGGCGATCGATCTCGTGCTGGGCAAGGGGCGCTCCCTCGCTGTTGTCGATGGAGAGCCTGTCCATCAGGTCGTCGAGCCACAGGTCGGCATGCCCGGCCAGCCGATCGAAATCATTCTGGATTTGCAGGATCTCGCCGATCAGGCGGCCCATTTCCTCCGTAGCGCCCTCGCGGCCTTCCACTTGATACAGCCGCTCGTGACTGATCACTGTCCAGGCATGCACCGTCACGGTGCGGAGCTGGATCTCGAACGGGAACCGCATCAGGTCTTCGACCCGGAGTTCGAGTTCGTGATACGCGTTTGCCAGCCGCTGCGCCTGATCCGAAGTCAGCCGTCCGCGCAGATGCACCCCGGTCCATCCGCCGGAGGGGCCGGCATAGTTGACTTCCTGGCCGTCCGCGCCCCGCAAGTCGCTCGTCGCCGATCGGAACGCCATGCGCAGGCGTTCGGTGATTGCCCCGGCAAGGTGAATTTCGGCGCTGTAGCTCGAGATCAGCCGGCAACCGATCGCGTCGGGAATGTGATGGAAGGGATGTTCCAACAGCCGGTGCAGGCGCTCCGCCGCGAGGTCGGCCTCCATCTGGTTGCCGCGCTTCTCCTTCAGCGCCGCAAACCGCTTGTCGTAGATCGAAGTGAACTTGCCGCGCAGGCTGTCAAGCTCCTTGACCCGGCTCTCGAACATCAATGGGCGATGATAGCCGGCGAGCATCGCACGCATCTCCTCCACGACGAAGCGAGCAATGGTCGCCATGATGGGATAGTTATTGTTGTACTGGCTGCGCAGCCGATGCAGCGCATCGGTATATTCCTGGCAATAAATGGTCATCGTCATCCCCCCGTCGCTTGGGATAACGATAATGCTGCCCGGCGAATTTGTAAGCGGCGGGGGCTGCATTTCTTGCAATGCGCCGATATCTTGCCGCGGCAATGCAATGGAAGCTTCCGCTGCGCGGTGCTCCGGGCCTCTTGCAAGGTCCAGGGGGTTCTGTTGCCCGGCCCCCCTGGTGGCCGCTGGATTCCGCTTCTGTTGCCCGGTGCGGTCCAACCGCGCATTTTAGAGTAACCTTGGGCCGTTAGGCCGTGGGGTTACGCCGCAATAGCGAGTGCTTCGTTATCGTTGGCACTTGTGTAACGGACCGTCGCGGTGGCCCATGCCGAGAGATAGTCAGCGCTTTTCAACACACGTCGATCCTAGTTCGGCCCCGTCATCAACTGCCTTGGCAGGTAGCTGGTGGTGGAGCCGCCGGGTACCGCCCCCGGGTCCGCTGCGCCTATTGCACGCCGTCGTTTATCCCCATAGCCGGCCGAAGCCGGCAGCCCCTATATAGGGGCTCGGCGATTAATGAAAAGGTCAGGCTGCATTCCCTAAGGCCTTCACAGTGCCGCAAACAATTGGCATGGAGGCTGCATCATGTTGACCCAGCGTTCCCGCTATGCGCTGCGCGCGATGCTTTTCCTTGCCGGACGGCCCGCTGCCGGCGCGCCCACGCCGATGAACCGCATCGCCGCCGAAGCGAACGTGCCGCGCAAGTTCCTCGAGCTGATCCTCGCCGATCTGCGCGAGGCGGGCTTCCTCAGCTCCACGCGCGGCAAGGCCGGCGGCTATCGCCTGGCGCGGCCGACGCACCTCATCTCGCTGGGCGAGATCATCCGGGTGATCGAGGGGCCGCTGGCGCTGGTGCCCTGCGTCAGCCGCACCGCCTATCGCCCGTGCAACGACTGCAAGGACGAGGCGAGCTGCGCGATCCGCCACGCCATGGCGCGCGTGCGCGACGAGACTGCGCGTATCCTCGACGGCACCAGCCTGGCCGATGCCGTCGCGGAAGACCTTGCCGCCGCCTAAAGTCGTCTTGGGCAGGGCGGCACTGACCCAGCGAAGCTGAAAGCGACTCTAGGCCGCGTTCTTCTTCTTCAGCTCGTCGCGAATCTCGCGCAGCAGCGTCACGTCGGCCGGTTCGGCGGCCGCGGCTTCCTCCGGCTTGGGAAGCATGCGGTTCACCGCGCGCACCAGCAGGAAGATGATGAAGGCGACGATCAGGAAATTGACCGCGGCGGTGACGAACGCGCCATAGCCGAACAGCGGCACGCCGGCCTTCTTCAGCGCGGCATAGTCGGTCGATCCGGCCAGGTTGGCGGGGATCGGGCCCAGCGCGATGAAATAGCTGGAGAAATCGAGCCCGCCAAAGATCTTGCCGATCAGCGGCATCAGCAGATCGTCGGTGAGCGAGCTGACGATCTTGCTGAAGGCGGCGCCGATGATGACCGCCACCGCAAGGTCGATCACGTTGCCGCGCGAAACGAACGCCTTGAATTCCTTGAACATCCCTTCGGCTCCCGTCTCCTGCCGCCGAGGTGCGGCATCCATGGCATGATGCACGGATGCGGACCGTTCGCAAATGCCGACTGTCCGATTTCGCTTTCGAACCCCGGTGTGGCCACGGTATAAGACACTCCGAACCAGATCCGGAGGATCATGACGTGATGAAGTTTCGTGCCGTTCTCGCCCTTGCCGGCGCCGCCCTGCTCTCGGCCTGCGGGCTCAACAGCGTGCCCACCGCGGAAGAGAATGCGAAGGCGAAATGGGCCGATGTGCAGGCCGCCTATCAGCGCCGCGCCGATACCATTCCCGCACTGGTCAACACGGTGAAGGGTGCCGCCGCGTCCGAGGGCAAGATCCTGACCGACGTGGTCGAGGCGCGCGCCAAGGCCACTTCGGTACAGGTCTCGGCGAACGATCTCACCGATCCGGCCAAGGTCCAGGCCTTCCAGGCGGCGCAGCAGCAGCTGAGCGGCTCGCTTGGCCGCCTGATCGCCAGCGTCGAGGCCTATCCGCAGCTCCAGAGCCAGCAGACGTTCAAGACGCTGATGGATCAGATCGAGGGCAGCAACAATCGCATCACCGTCTCGGTGCGCGACTATAACGCGGCGGTGCAGGCCTATAACACCCGCATCCGCACCTTCCCCGACGCGATCGGCGCCAAGATCTTCTACGGTGCCAAGCCGATCGTCCCGTTCCAGGCGCAGGCAGGTGCGGAGAAGATGCCCGAGGTCAGCTTCGGGAACAGCAACTGATCCTGCGGGCGCTCCTCCTCTGCGGAGCGCTCGCGGCCTGCAAGCCCGCGGCGCTCGATGCGCAGTCCAATGCCGCCGGACCCGGTGCTCCGGCGGCGGCGGCGCGCGCGGAAGAGGCCTGCAAGCCCGGGCCGCCCCAGTCGCACACGGCGCCGAAGGGATATGATTTCCCGGTGCTCAGCGGCCGGGTGGTCGATGCGGCGGGCCTGTTGTCCGTCAGCGAGCGGCGCAGGCTCTCGAACCGGCTGGTCGACGTCGAGAAACAGTCGAAGCACCAGTTCGTGGTGGTGACGGTGAAGAGCCTGGGCGGCCATGACATCGCCGATTACGGCCTGAATCTCGGGCGTAGCTGGGGCATCGGCCGCAAATGCTTCAACGACGGGGTGCTGCTGATCGTGGCACCCAACGAGCGCAAGGTCCGGATCGAAGTGGGCTATGGTCTCGAAAAGGCGCTGCGCGACGAGGAAGCGGGCGAGATCATCCGCAACGAGATCCTGCCGCGCTTCAAGGAAGGCAAATACCCCGAAGGCATCGCCGCCGGCAGCGAGGCCATCATTCGCGAGATCACCCGATGACATTGTTGCGTAGCCTGCTCGCCTTCCTGCTGGTCCTGGTGCCGCTCTCGGCCCAGGCGCAGCCCAATTTCCCCAAGCTGACCGGCCGCGTGGTCGACGACGCGCACCTGCTCTCGCCCGAGCAGGTCGCCCAGCTCACCCAGCTTTCGGACGATGTGGAGAAGGCCTCGTCGCGCCAGTTCGTCGTCGCGACCATCCCCGATCTCCAGGGCTATGACATCGAGAGCTACGGCTATCAGCTCGGCCGCGCCTGGGGGATCGGGCAGAAGGGCGTGAGCAACGGCATCGTCCTCCTCGTCGCGCCGAACGAGCGCAAGGTGCGGATCGAAGTCGGCTATGGGCTCGAGCCGATCATGACCGACGGCCTGTCCAGCCAGATCATCAACGAGACGATCATCCCCAGGTTCAAGGCCGGCGACATGGCCGGCGGCATCGTGGCGGGAGCACAGGCGATCGGCGCGCAGATGAAGCTGCCGCTCGAAGCCGCCGAGCAGCGCGCGCAGCAGCAACAGGCCCAGGTCACCCAGACGCGCCAGAAGAGCCATGGCGGCGGCGGCTTTCCCGTCGGCCTGGTGTTCTGGGGCATCATCCTGGTCTTCGTGATCCTGCCCATGCTCGGCATCTTCGGCCGGCGCCGGCGGCGCGGGCCCTGGGACCGGCCCTATCGCGGCGACGGCGGCGCACTGCCGATCATCCTCTGGTCGATCGCCAGCGAGATCGGCCGCGAAGCGAGCCGCGGCGGCGGCAGCGGCTGGGGCGGTGGAGGCGGCGACGGCTGGGGAGGCGGCGGCGGGGGCGGCGGCTTCTCGGGCGGCGGCGGATCGTTCGGGGGCGGCGGCGCCTCGGGGAGCTGGTGAGATGCGACTGACCGATCAGGACCGCGAGGCCGTTACCGCGGCCGTCACGACGGCCGAGCTGACCACCAATGGCGAGATCGTCACGGTCGTCGCCGGGCGTTCCGATGCCTATCATGACGTGGCGCTGCACTGGGCAGTGCTGGCGATGCTCCTCGTCCTCGCGCTGCTCGCCTGGCAGCCCTGGCCGGCGGAGTGGCTGCACACCCGCTTCGTCGACAGCTGGGCGCAGGTGGTGCCCGCGCGCTGGTATCTCACCATCGCGCTGGTGCTGATGGCGGCGACGTTCCTCGTCGCGCGGGTCGCGCTCGCGTTCGATGCGCTGCGGCTGTTCCTCACCCCCGGCGCGACCAAGACCCGCCGCGTCCACCGCCGCGCACTGGAGCTGTTCCGCGCCGCGGCCGAGAAGCGCACCCGCGGATCGACCGGCGTGCTCGTCTATCTGAGCCTGGCCGAGCATCGTGCCGTGATCCTGGCCGATGAGGGAATCCATTCGAAGGTGACCGCCGATGTCTGGGGCGCGGCGATGACGGCGCTGGTCGGCGGTCTCAAGGCGGATCGCGCGGGCGAGGGCATGGCCGAGGCGGTGCGCCAGATCGGCCTGGTCCTGGCCGAGCATTTCCCGCGCAGCGCGGACGATGTGAACGAACTCCCCGACCGGGTGATCGAACTGTGAGCGATGCGCCCGAGGAAGTCGCGTGGCAGGGCAAGTGGATCACGGCCAAGCGACGGGGGAAGTGGGAATATGTCGCGCGCGCGCGGGGCATCCGCGCCGCGGCGATCGTGGCGATCGACGCGGACGGCCATGTCCTGCTCGTCGACCAGTATCGCGTGCCGCTCGGCAAGCGCTGTCTCGAACTGCCGGCCGGGCTGATCGGCGACGAGGCCGGACACGAGGACGATTCGCCCTTCGATGCCGCGCGCCGCGAGCTGATCGAGGAAACCGGCTATGACTGCGCCGCGATAGAGGATCTGGGCGAATATCATTCCTCGCCGGGCCTGGTCAGCGAAAGCTTCACGCTGGTACGCGCCACGGGGCTGACCAGGGTCGGCGAAGGCGGCGGGCTGGCGGACGAGGACATCCTCGTCCACCGGGTGCCGCGCGCGGAGATCGCCGCCTTCGTCGCCGCCAAGCGCGCCGAGGGGCTGGCGATCGACGTGAAGCTGTTGCTGCTGCTGTCGGGCGCGCTGCTGGGGGATTAGGCCAGGCCGGTCGCCCCGGCGCCGACCTGGGCCGCCGCTATTTCGTCAGCGGAAATTGTCCGCATAGGCCTGGAGCTTCAGCTTGCGCTCGGGCGCGGCGACCACATGGAAGGCAAGGCCTTCGCGCTCGGCATAGGCGGTGGCGGCTTCCAGCGTCGGGAAGCTCATGCGCAGCTGCGTGGCGGTGGCGTCGCCGCCGGCCCAGCCGGTGAGGGGGTCGGCCTGTTGCTGGCGGACCGGCTCGAACTCGAGGATCCAGATCGTCGTGCGCGCACGACCCGACTGCATGGCGTTCTTGGGCTTCTGGTAGATGCGGGCGATCTTGGTCATGGCCACACCCCTTAGCGCGGGCCGGCGGCCCTTGCATCTGCCTTTTTCGTGCGCAACGTGGCGGAGGCGGCGGCGGGATCCTCGGGCCAGGGATGCCGGGGGTAGCGCCCGCGCATCTCCTTGGCCACGGCCGCCCAGCTGCCCTTCCAGAAGCCGGGCAAGTCGCGCGTCGTCTGGATCGGCCGGCCTGCGGGCGACGTGAGGCTGAGCACGAGCGGCGTGCCGTCGCCCAGTGTCGGATGGCTGTCGAGGCCGTAGAGCGCCTGGACCCGTACCTCGACCGTCGGGCCGCCCTCGGCCGCATAGTCGATCGCATAGGTCGAACCCTCGGGCGTTTCGAAGCGTGCCGGGGCAAGCCGGTCGAGCGCCTTCTGGCCGTCCCAGCCGAGCAGGTTGTTCAGCGCGGTGGTGAGCCCCTCGACCGTGTCGAGCCGGCGCTTGCCGGCGAGCAGGCCGGGCAGCCAGGTGTCGAGATCGGCAAGCAGGCGCGCGTCGGAGAGCGAATCGTTCCCGGCATAGGCGGCGCGGGTGCGCAGCGCCCGGGCGGTATCGGACCAGGGCAGCAGCGCAAGGCCGTGCTCGCGCACGCCTTCGAGCAGCGCCTTCTCGATCTCGGCGGTATCGGCGGCCGTGTCGGGCCCGCTGGACAGGCGGATCGCGCCGAGCCGGCGTTCGCGAAGCGCCTCGATCCGGCCGGTGGCGGGATCGAAGCGCACGCTGCGCCGGGTTTCGATGCGATCGGCGAACAGCGCTTCCACCTCGGCCGGATCGATCGGCGCGGCGGAAAGGATGCGGGCGCCCGCGGCCATGCCCTGCGTCTCGGCGACCGCCAGCCATTCGGCGCGGGCGAGCGAGGATGCCGGGTCGAGCCTGAATCCGCGCCCGCCGGCCGAGGCCCAGGTCTCGCCGCCGGCGTCCCGGCGCCTGGCGATGCGATCGGGGAAGGCGAGCGCGACGCAGGCGGCGGGGTCGCCGGCGCCGTCATCGCCGACCAGCCTCGCCCAGCGCTGCGCCAGCCGCCGGCCATTCTCCGCGCGTGGGCCGCGTTCGCTTCGCCAGCGGCGGAGGCGAAGGTCGAGGTCCGGATCATTGCCCCCCAGCCCGCGCTCGCCGAGCAGCACCGCGATTTCGGCGGCGGTGCGCGCCATGCCGCGCTCGGCGGCGCGAACCAGCATATGGCCGAGCCGGGGCGGCAGCGGCAGCCCGGCGATCGCCTTGCCATGCGCCGTCGGGCGACCGTCCTCGTCGAGCGCTTCCAGCGTCCCCAGCCGCCTGCGCGCTTCGGACACCGCGGCTTCGGGCGGCGGATCGAGCCAGTTGAGGTCGCGCGGATCGCGCACGCCCCAGAGCGCGCAGTCGAGCACCAGCGCCGAGAGATCGGCTTCCAATATCTCGGGCGGATCGAAGCGCGGCAGGCCCGCGGTCGCCGCTTCCTCCCACAGCCGATAGGCGGTGCCCGGGCCCTGGCGCGCGGCGCGACCGGCCCGCTGGGTGACGGCGGCCTGGCTGGCACGCTCCGTGACCAGCCGGGTCATGCCGGCGGCGCGATCATAGCGCGGCCGCCGGGCAAGGCCCGAATCGACCACCACGCGGATGCCGTCGAGGGTGAGCGAAGTCTCGGCGATCGAGGTGGCCAGCACGATCTTGCGCCGGCCCTCGGGGTCCGGCGCGATCGCGGCGCGCTGGGCGCCGGGCTCGAGCGAACCGTGCAGCTTGTGGACCACGGCGCCGGGCACGTCGCCGATCCGCTCCGCCGTTCGCTCGATCTCGGCGACGCCGGGCAGGAAGGCGAGTACGCCGCCATCGGTTTCGCGCAGCGCCGTGCGGATCGCGGCCGACACCGATTCCTCGATCCGTGCATCGGCGGCGCGGCCCAGGTGGCGCAGCTCCAGCGGCCAGCTGCGGCCTTCGCTCTCCACCACGGGCGCATCGCCCATCAGGCTCGAGAAACGCACGCCGTCGAGCGTCGCCGACATCGCGACCAGCCGCAGGTCCGGCCGCAGCGCCGCCTGCGCATCGAGCGCCAGTGCCAGCCCGAAATCGCTGTCGAGGCTGCGCTCATGCACTTCGTCGAACAATATGGCGGAAACGCCCGCCAGCTCGGGATCGGCCTGGATGCGATTGACGAAGATGCCTTCCGTCACCACGGTCACGCGCGTTGCCGCCGAACGCCTGCTGTCCATCCGCGTGGCATAGCCGAAGGTGTGGCCGACGCTCTCGCCCGCCAGCGCCGCCATCCGCTCGCCCGCCGCGCGCGCGGCCAGCCTGCGCGGGGAGAGCAGCAGCACCTCGCCGGTGCACCAGCCCTCGCCGAGCAGCGCCGGCGCCACCGCCGTCGTCTTGCCCGCGCCCGGCGGGGCGACCAGCACGGCGTTGCTGCCCGCGCGCAGGGCGCCGAGCAGGGCCGGCAGGACGGAATGGATCGGCAATGTCTCACGCATCACGCGCAACCAATTCCCCGAAGGCGGGTTTGGCGCAAGCGAAGCGTGAGGAGCGAAGACATGGCGAGGACCCTGGCACAGTTCAGCATCACCCCCGACAGCGACGGCGACTATACGCTGCACCTGGAGGACGACGACGGCGAAACGCTGGAGTTCACCGCCAGCTTCGAGCAGCTCGACCTGATCGTGGAAGCGATCGAGGACGTGATCGAAGGCGACGAGGAAGACGCGCTCGCCGGCGATGACGACGACGATGCGGAGCCCGAGGACGATTGAGCTTCAATAGGCCCGGGCGACCGCGAACTCCACTGCCTCGATCATCGCATCCCTGGCCGCGCCCGCCGCGAACCCGCCCAGCGCGTCGATCGCGCGCTGGCCGTAGTGCCGGGCGCGGGCCAGCGTGTCGTCGACCGAGCGGCTCGCCTGGACCAGCCGGATCGCCTCGGCGAAATCCTCGTCCGATGTGCGATGGCCGGCGATCGCGTCCTTCCAGAAGGCGCGTGCCGCCGCGTCGCCGCGGGCATAGGCGAGGATGACCGGCAGGGTCATCTTGCCTTCGCGGAAATCGTCGCCCGCGTCCTTGCCCATGGTGCCCGCGTCCGAGACATAGTCGATCGCGTCGTCCACCAGCTGGAAGGCGATGCCGAGATTGCGGCCATAGGCGTCGAGCGCCGCTTCCTCGGCTTCCGAACGCTCGGCCACCACCGCGGCGATCTTGCAGGCGGCGGCGAACAGGGCGGCGGTCTTGGCACCGATGATGTCGAGATAGCGTTCCTCGGCCAGGTCGATCCGGCGCACGGCGGTGAGCTGGTTGACTTCGCCCTCGGCGATCACGGCCGAGGCGTTGCTGAGGATCTTGAGCACCTTGAGGCTGCCGTCCTCGACCATCAGCTCGAACGAGCGCGAGAAGAGGAAGTCGCCGACCAGCACGCTCGCCGGATTGCCCCAGATGATGTTGGCGGTGCGGCGGCCGCGGCGCAGGTCGGAACCGTCGACCACGTCGTCGTGGAGCAGCGTCGCGGTGTGGATGAACTCCACCGCGGCGGCGAGCCGGTGGTGCCGCGTGCCCGAATAGCCGAGCAGCCTGGCGCTCGCCAGCGTGAGCATCGGGCGCATCCGCTTGCCGCCGCCGGCGATCAGATGGCCGGCGAGCTCCGGGATCAGCGGAATCTCGGACTGCATGCGATCGAGGATCACTGCGTTGACGAGGTTCATGTCCGGGGCGACCAGCGCCATCATCGGATCGAGCGAAGGGGCGGGGCCGCCGCCGAGGCGATGGATCGTGGCGCTCATGGGCAAAGCCTCTGGCGGGTGCGGCGGGCAAAGGCAAGGCTTGCGTGACCTTACGGCTATGCGCAAAAGGCCGGCCATGGCCGACGAGACTCTCAATCGCTATCGCCAGAGCATCGACAATATCGATGCCGCGCTCGTGTTCCTGCTCGCCGAGCGCTTCAAGGTGACGCAGGCGGTGGGGCGCTACAAGGCGGAGTCCGGCCTGCCGCCGGCCGATCCGGGCCGCGAGGATCGCCAGATCGCCCGGCTGCGCGAACTGGCCAAGACCGCGGACCTCGATCCGGAATTCTCGGAGAAGTTCCTGCGCTTCATCATCGACGAGGTGATCCGCCACCACGAGCAGCTGCGGGACGAGAAATGAGGCGGGCCGCCGCCCTGCTGCTGCCGGCGCTGGTGCTGGCGGGATGCGGCGGCAACGAGGCGCGGAAGCCCGCCGCTGCGCCCACGCCGACGCCCAGCACGCGCCCGGAACCTGTGGTGGATCCCGCCGCACGCCTTGCCGCCGCGGTGAAGGCGGCCTGGCCCGACGGCGTGAAGCAGGGGCCGATCACCTTCGACGACAGCAAGCTGGTCGACACCGGCTTCGGCCCGGTGCTGGTCAGCCACGGCCATGTCCGCGATGCCGCGCATGCCGATGCCGGCACGATCGCCGTCCATTATCTCGATGCCGACGGCGCGGGCTTCACGCTGCGCAAGAGCTTCCCCAAGGCGGCCGAGAGCGGCAGCTTCGGCGATCTTGCCGAATGGTCGGTCAGCGACAAGTTCCTCGACCGGCCGGTGATCCAGGTCGAGGGCGGCGGCACCTGGCAGGGCTATACCTGCAGCGTCACCACCCTGGTCGAGCTGCGCCCCGAAGGACCGGCGGAGATCGCGTCCTTCCCGTCGCTCTATGACGATGGCGGCGCGGTGGAGGACAGGCCCCAGTCGATCCGGGGCAGGATCGCCGATATCCGCAAGGGCCAGGGCTTCATCGTGAAGTTCGAGGGAACCCGATCCTTCACCGAGCGATACGTCTGGCGTGGCGGCAAGTACGAGCGCGAAGGCGGGGAAAGCCGGATACCGACCTGTTGAGGGGACGAACGTGGTGGCGGACGATGATTTCCTGATCTTCCGCCCCGACGATGTCGACCTGACCCGCTCGCCCTTGCGGCGCGGCGTGGGCGAGGCGACGCATGTGCTCGGTGCCTTCAACCCCGGCTTCGCGCGGCTGCCCGGGGGCAATATCCTGCTGATGGTCCGCGTGGCCGAGGCGCTGCGCGATCCCGTGGACGGGGACCATGCCCGGGCGATCCGCTGGACGCCGGACGGCTATGTCCTCGATCGCCATCCGCTCGCCGGCATCGACATGGACGATCCGCGCCAGTTCGCCTTGAAGGGCCGCAGCCCGCGCCTGCTCGGCCTCACTTCGCTCTCCTGGCTGCTTCCCGTCGAGCTCAGCCCAGACGCCGCCCGGGTCGTGAAGGTCCATTACGACAAGGCGATCCAGCCTTCCGCGAGCTTCCTGGACTATGGGGTGGAGGACGCCCGGATCAGCCTGGTCGGCGGCCGCTGGTGGATGACCGTGTGCGGCGTCTCCGCCGAGCGTCACTGCACCGCGATGTACCATTCGGTGAACGGGCTCGACTACAAGCTGCTCGGCGTGGTGCTCGACCACCAGAACAAGGACATGGTCCTGTTCGAGGGCAAGCCGGGCGGGAAATACATGGCGCTCACCCGCCCGCTCGGCGAAGTCTATTTCGCCTATCCCGAGGACAGCCCCTGGCTGGGCGGCCCGTCGATCAACCTGGCCCAGTCGCCCGACGGGCTGCACTGGAAGCCGCTCGACACGCCCGGCATCCGCGCGCGCAAGGGCACCAGCGCCACCCAGCGGATCGGCGGCGGCAGCCAGCCGGTGCTCACGCCGGCAGGCTGGATGCTGATCTATCACGGCGTCGAGAAGCGCGGCGCGGTCGGCGTCTATCGCAGCTTCTGGGCGCTGCTCGACCGGGACGATCCCTCGCGGATCCTGCGGCTGGAAGACGAGACGCCGCTGCTCGAGGCGAATCCGGCGCTCACCGATCCGATCGCCCACCAGCGCTATCTGCCCAGCCCCGTGGTGTTCACCACCGGCATCGCCGATGCCGGCGACCATTATGTCGTGGCCAGCGGCGAGGCCGATCTCGCCTGCCGCATCACCCGCATCGCAAAGGAGCGCTTCCGTTGAGCGAATGGTGGAAATCGGCCGTCATCTATCAGGTCTATCCGCGTTCCTTCCAGGATTCGAACGGCGACGGGATCGGCGACCTGAAGGGCATCGAGCGCCGGCTCGACGATCTGCAGGCGCTCGGCATCGATGCGATCTGGATCTCGCCGATCTTTCCCTCGCCGATGGCCGATTTCGGCTATGACGTCGCCGATTATCGCGACGTCGATCCGCGTTTCGGCACGCTCGACGATTTCGACGCGCTGCTGGCGGCGGCCCATGAACGCGGCATCCGCGTGCTGCTCGACCTGGTGCCCAACCACAGCTCCAGCGCGCATCCCTGGTTCGAGGAGAGCCGCGCCTCCCGCGACAATCCGAAGCGCGACTGGTACATCTGGCGCGATCCCGGGCCCGGCGGCGCGCCGCCCAACAACTGGATCAGCGATTTCGGCGGCCCGGCCTGGGAATGGGACGCGGCGACCGGCCAATATTACTACCACGCCTTCCTGAAGGAGCAGCCGGACCTCAACTGGCGCAACCCGGCGGTGCGCGCCGCGATGATGGACGTGCTGCGCTTCTGGTTCGCGCGCGGGATCGACGGGTTCCGGATCGACGTGCTGTGGCACATGGTCAAGCACGCCGACCTGCCCGACAATCCGGTGAACGCCGCATGGCGGCCGGGCGAGCCCGACTATACCCGGGTCCACCAGCTCCATTCCGCCGATCAGCCCGAAGTGCATGACATCGCCGCCGAGATGCGCGCGATCGCGGACGAATATGGCGCCCGCGTACTGATCGGCGAGATCTACCTGCCGGTGCCCAGGCTCATGGGCTATTACGGAACCGCGGAGCGGCCGGGCGTGCACCTGCCCTTCAATTTCCAGCTGATCGGCGCGGAATGGAATGCGCGCGGCCTGGCGGCGATCATCGATGCCTATGAAGGCGCGCTGCCGGCGGGCGGATGGCCCAATTGGGTGCTGGGCAATCACGATCGCCCGCGCATCGCCACCCGGGTGGGCCCGGCGCAGGCGCGCGTCGCGATGATGCTGCTCCTCACGCTGCGCGGCACGCCGACGCTCTATTATGGCGACGAGATCGGCATGGAGGACGTGGCGATCCCGCCCGACCTGATCCGGGACCCGCGCGAACTGAACGATCCCGGCATCGGCCTGGGCCGCGATCCGGTGCGCACGCCCATGGCCTGGGACGATTCGCCGAACGCCGGGTTCAGCGCCGCCGCGCCCTGGCTGCCGCTCCACCCCGACTGGCGCGTGCGCAACGTCGCCGCACAGCGCGGCGATCCGGCATCGATGTGGCGGCTGACCCGGAAGCTGCTGGCCCTGCGCCATGCCCATCCCGCGCTGGCGCTCGGCGACTATCGTCCCGTGGAGGCGAAGGGCGATCTGCTCGCCTGGGAACGCCGGCTCGGGCACGACCGGCTGCTGGTGGTGCTCAATCTCGGCGACCGGCCCCAGGGCTTTGCCATTCCCGAATGGGCGGAGGGGTTCGCCGTGCTCGCAGCGGCGCGCGGGGGCACGGATCCCGCGCTGCTTTCCCCCAATGAAGGCTTTGTGCTGGGATGAAGGTCGCGATGCTCGCCCCGATCGCCTGGCGCACCCCGCCGCGGCATTATGGGCCATGGGAGCTGGTGACGAGCCTGCTCACCGAGGCGCTGGTGGCACGCGGGATCGACGTGACGCTGTTCGCCACGCGGGATTCGATCACCGCCGCCAGGCTCGATGGCGTGGTGCCCGCCGGTTACGAGGAGGATCCCGGGATCGATGCGAAGATATGGGAATATGCCCATCTCGCGCATCTGTTCGAACGGGCGGACCGGTTCGACCTGATCCACAACCAGGCCGATTTCCCGGCCCATGCCTTTTCCCGACTGGTCGCCACGCCGATGGTGACGACGATCCACGGCTTCTCCAGCCCGCGCATCCTGCCGATGTACAAGCCGTTCGAGGATCGGGTGCACTATGTCGCGATCAGCGAAGCCGACCGGCATCCGGCGCTCCGCTATGCCGCGACGATCCATCACGGCATCCGCCTGGACGAGTTCCCGTTCGAGGCGGATGGCGGCGAGGACCTGCTGTTCTTCGGCCGGATGCATCCCGACAAGGGCGCGGCCGAGGCGATCCATGTGGCGCGCGCCACCGGGCGGCGGCTCAACCTCTACGGCATCATCCAGGACCAGGGCTATTTCGACCGCGAGGTGGCGCCCTTTCTCGACGGGCATATCGTCTATCACGGGCCGGTCGGCGGGCCGGAGCGGCTGCGCGCGCTGGGCAAGGCCCAGGTGCTGCTCCACCTGATCAATTTCGACGAACCCTTCGGCCTGTCGGTGGTCGAGGCCATGGCCTGCGGCACCCCGGTGATCGCGATCGATCGCGGGAGCATGGCCGAGCTGATCGTCGACGGCGAAACCGGCATGCTGGTCGATTCGGTGGGCGCCGCCATCACTGCGCTCGGGCAAGTGGAGGCGATCCACCGCGCCGCCTGCCGCGCGCGGGTGGCGGCGCATTTCTCGGTCGAGGCGATGGCGGATCGCTACATCGAACTGTACCGGCGGATATTGGACCAATAGCCGTCGCCCCGGCGCCCGGGCGTGCCCAGTGGGTCAAGTGCGCCCGTCGTCCGCGCGAAGGCGGGGAGGGCGGTTGAAGGACCTTGAGTCCCCGCCCTAAGCGAACGCCGGCTGATACGCGTAGAGCCCCGGCGTGCCTCCGGTCATCACGAACAGCACGTCGCCGGTGAGGCGCCCCTCGGCCAGCCCCGCCAGCGCGCCCGCGAACGCCTTGCCGCTATAGACCGGGTCGATCAGCAACCCTTCCGTCCGCGCCATCAGCCGGACGGCGGCCAGCATCGCCTCGGTCGGGATGCCATAGGCCTCGCCGCGCTGGGAGCCGTCGATCCGGATGTCCTCGGCGTTCAGCATGGCGCGCGCCAGCAGGCTGCGCGTCGCGTTGGCCAGCGCCAGCGTGCCCCGCTCGGCTTCCGCCGGCTCGGCGAGCACGGTGAAGGAAAGCACGCGCCGCGGATCGTCCATTCCCGCCGCGAGTCCGGCATGCGTGCCATGGCTGCCATTGGCGACGATGATCGTCCCGAACGAAAGCCCCAGCGCGACTTCCTGCGCCCGGATCTCCTCCGCGCAGGAGGCATAGCCGAGCGCACCGACCGGCGAGGACCCGCCGGCACCGACGACATAGGCCTTGCGCCCCTCGGCCCGCAGCGCCGCCGCCCGGGCATGCGCCGCCGCCAGCGCATCGGCGCCGCGCGGCAGGTGATGCACCCTCGCGCCGAACAGCCCGTCGAGCAGCTGGTTGCCGTTGTGGCGATAGCTGTCGTCCTCGCGCGGCACGGTGTCCGTCAGCATCAGCTCGGCGGCGAGGCCCATCCGCGCCGCCGCCGCCGCGCTCAGCCGCGCATGGTTGGATTGCCGCGCGCCGGTGGTGACGAAGGTGTCGCAGCCCTGGTCGATCGCCGCGCCGAGCAGGAATTCGAGCTTGCGCAGCTTGTTGCCGCCGCCGCCCAGGCCCATCAGGTCGTCGCGCTTCACGAACAGGCGCACGCCCCGCAGCCCCAGCGCCGCCTCGATCCGCTCCAGCCGCTGGATGGGAGTCGGCGCGTCGAACAGGGGGATGCGGGGGAAGGCGTCGAGCTGGCGAGTCAATGGAGTTCCCCGGGCTTGAGCCGGATGCCGTGTCCGGGGCCGGAACCCGGCGCGTTGACGACCAGATCGACCGGCATGCCCTCATGGGGGCCGCTCTGCAGCGTCTCGCGCAGCAGCGCCGCGATCGCGTCGGGCTCGGCGGCGCTGCGGATGTCGAGATACCAGCTGGCATTGCCTTCGGGCCATTGGGCCAGGGCGAGCCAGGCTTCCTGTACGGTGGGAGAATCGGCGACGGTCGCGACGATGCTCCGGATCAGCGCCTCGGGCCGTCGTGCCGGCGTGCCGAGCAGGATGCTCGTCTCCTTGGCGATGGTCCGGCGCACTGGCTTGCCGAGCAGATGCGCGAGATCGTCCGCCGACCAGAGTACGCCATAGGCCAGCCCGGGATTCAGCCAGGCGCCGCTCCGCGCGAACATCTCGAACAGCGTCTTGGCGGGCAGTCGCGCATAGCCGCTTCCCGCGCCGAAGAGCTCGGCCAGCCGCGCCTCGCTGGTGAAGATTGCCGGGATCGGATTTCCCTGGGGGTCGGCGACGTTGAGGATCTGCAGCGTCTCTCCGGCGCCGACGGTGCGCACGCTGGCTTCGGCCGGCGCTTCGGGGGTGGCGACGTAAAGCTCCGCTTCGAGCAGCATCCGCTCGAAATCGGGGCGTGCGGCGGGGTCGCGCGCCGCCGTCATCAGCGCAGCCTCGAGCGCGTTGTGCGGCGCGAAGGGCGGGGGCGACTCAGCCGGCTCCGCTTGCTTCCTGCCGCCGAAAAGATGCTTCCACACCGCCGCGTTCCCTCCATTCCGTTTCTGTCGCTACAGCGCCGGCTTGCAGCCGCGCGTCTGATAGACGCCGCGCAGGAAGCCGCGGCGCGCGAAGCCGGCGTCGACCGCGGAATTGAGCTCGCGCTGCGCCGATGCCGCGCCGCTGACTTCGCGGACGATGCCGCGGAACGGCACGATCAGCCCGGCCACGGTGTCGCCCGTGACCTTGACCTTGCGGCTCTTCTTGCGATCGACCCCGCCGACGAAATCGGGGCCCAGCGCTTCGCCGAGCTCGTCGAACGCGGCTGCGATGCGCGTGCATTTGGACAGGCCGGACAGGCTGTAGGGCGCGGCGGCGGCGCGCTGGAGCACCGGTGGGATCTTGGTCTTGACCACGCCGACATCCTTGGCGGGCTGCTCGGCGATCTCGCCGGCGCGATCGCCCGTCGATTGCTGCTTGTCCTGGGCGAAGGCGGGGCCGGCGGCGAGCGCCGCCACGGCCAGGCCGATCCAAAGGCTCGATCGCATGCATTTCCTCCTGTTGCCCGCCCCGTCGAACCGTTCGACGCGCGTATCGATCACAGGTTCCACCAGAGAAGGGCGACGAGCAGTGCGATGCCGACGATCGCCACCAGGCAGCCGGCCATTCCATAGCGCTTCGCAATGAGCCAGGCCGTCGCCTCCAGGCATTCCTGGATCACGGTCTCGATCACGAAGCTCATTCCGCCGCCAACAGGCTCTCGGCCCCGCCGAGATCGACCGAGACCAGCCGGCTGACGCCGCGTTCCACCATGGTGACGCCGAACAGCCGGTGCATGCGGCTCATGGTCGCGGCATTATGGGTGACGATGAGATAGCGCGTCGCGGTCTCCTCGGTCATTTTCTCGAGCAGGTCGCAGAAGCGATCGATATTGGCATCGTCGAGCGGCGCGTCGACTTCGTCGAGCACGCAGATCGGCGCGGGATTGGTGAGGAACAGGGCGAAGATCAGCGCGACGGCGGTCAGCGCCTGCTCGCCGCCCGAAAGCAGCGTGAGCGACTGGAGCTTCTTGCCCGGGGGCTGCGCCATGATCTCCAGACCGGCTTCGAGCGGATCGTCCGAATCGATCAGCTCCAGATGCGCCTGGCCGCCGTTGAACAGCGTGGTGAACAGCCGGCGGAAATGCTGGTCGACCGCTTCGAAGGCCGAAAGCAGCCGCTGGCGCCCCTCGCGGTTGAGCGTGCCGATCGAACCGCGCAGGCGGTGCACAGCCTGGGCCAGCTCGTCGCGCTCGGCGGCGTTGGTGGTGAAGGCGGCTTCCAGTTCGGCCAGCTCGGTCTCGGCGACCAGGTTGACCGGTCCGATCCGCTCGCGTTCGGCATTCAGGCGCTCGTGTGCGGCCGATTCGTCCTCGGGCGTGCGCACCATGGCTTCGTCGAACCCGGCCTTCTGGGGCAGCAGCGGCGGCGGGCATTCGAAGCGTTCGCCGGAGATGCGGCCCATCTCGATGCGGCGCGCCTCCTGATTCTCGGCGCGTGCCGCGGCGCCGGCGCGTTCCTCGCGCGCCTGGGCGAGAATCTCGTTGGCGCCGCGCACCGCGCCTTCGGTCTCGCGCACCGCCAGCTCCGCCTCGCGCTCGGCGGCCTGGGCTGCGGCGCTTTCGATGCGCGCCTTTCCGGCCGCGGCCTCGGCCTCGTCGAGCTGGGCGTCGAGCTGGGCGGGCCGTCCGGCAAGCGCCGCGCTCTCCTCGGCGAGCTGGGCGGCCCGCTTGTCCATTTCGGCGGCACGCCGGGCGGCCTCGCCCGCACGCGATTTCCAGCCCTTGGCTTCGGCACCGGCGGCGGCGTGGCGTTCGCGCGCGCTGCCGATCTCGCGCTCCAGCGTGCCGCGCTCGGCGCGGGCCGAAGCGGCGGCGGCGCGCTTGCCCTCGGCGTCGGCGGAGAGCGCGGCGACGCGGGCGCGCGTCTCGGTGCCGTCGGGCAGGGCGGCCTTGGCGGCCTCGGCACGGGTCAGCTCGGCCGCCGCTTCGTCCTGTTCGGCGGCGATGCGGCGGATGCGGGCGTCGAGATCGGCGCGTTGCGAATCGAGCCGTTCGAGTTGGGCGGTGGCGCGGTCCTCGGCCCGGCCGGCCTCGCGCCCGGCATTTTCCGCATGGTCGAGCACGCGGCGGCAGTCGGCGGCGGCGCGGCGCGCCTCGGCGATATTCTCCTCGATCCGGCGTAGCTCGGCATCGGCGCCCTCGACCGCGCGCACCGCCGCCGGCCGCGCCCGTTCGATGGCGGCGAGCCGGTTGACCCGCACCAGCCGCTCGGCCGCCGCCGCCCCGCCGGACCTGGCGACATAGCCGTCCCAGCGGCGCAGGATGCCGCCCAGCGTCACCAGCCGCTGGCCGACCGCGAGCGGCTGGCCGTCATCCGCTTCCGCCACCAGCACCTGGGCGAGTCGGCGCGACAGCCCGGCCGGCGCCTGGACGTGCGCGCCCAGCGGCGCCGTGCCCGGCGGCGCGGCCGGATCGCCGGGCTGCGGCGCGGCACCGGCCCAATAGCGCTCGGCTCCGGTATCGAGCCCGGCCTCGAGATCGTCCCCCAGCGCCGCGGCGAGCGCGCGCTCATAGCCGGCGTCGACCTTCAGCTTGTCGAGCAGCCGGTCCTTGTCCGAAGGCCGGGTCGCCTTGGCCAGCGCGGCCGCTTCGCTGTCGAGCTGGGCGAGCTCCGCATGGGCAGTGGCGCGGGCCGCCTGGGCATGGTTGCGCGCCTCGATCGCGGCGCGTTCCTCGGCATCGGCGCGGGCCAGGCCGGTGCGTGCGCCTTCGGCCTGGCGGAGCGCCTGTGCCCGGGCCTCGGCGGCGCGGGCCTTCTCCGCCTGCAGCGGCTCGGGGTCGGGCAGCGCCCGCAGCTCGGCGTCGATCCGCGCCCGATCGCGTTCGGCGCGTTCCGCCCGGGTGCGTGCCGCCGCCAGCGCGGCCTCGGCGACGCGAGCCTCGGCGGCTTCGCTCGCCTGCGCGGCGAGCGCCTGGGCCAGCGCCACCTCGGCATCGCGCGCGGCCCGTTCCGCCTCGGCCAGCGCGGCATCGAGATTGGGCATGCGCGCGGTCGTCTCGGCGATGCGCGTGTCGAGCGCCTTCCCCTCTTCCTCCAGCCGGGCCAGCGCCTCGGCCGCATCGCGGGCGAGCGCGCCTTCGCGGCCGCGATCCTCGTCCAGCCGACGCACCGAATCCTGCATCTCGGCAATCCGCCGTTCGACCGCGGCCCTGTCCGCACGCAGCGTCGCGAGACCGTGCATGGCCTCGCTCGCCCGGTCGCGCAGCGCCAGCGCCTCGGCGCGCAGCGTGGCGAGCTTCTCGGCCGCCGCCTGCTGCACCGCCACCGCCGAATCATGCGCCCCGGTCCGCTCGGCGACCAGCGCCTCGGCCGCCGCCGCTTCCCGCTTGGCCGCATCCGCCGCCGCAGCAGCATCGCGCCAGCGCGCGAAGATCATCCGCGCCTCGGCGACGCGGATCCGGTCGGAAAGCTCGCGATAGCGCTCGGCCTGGCGCGCCTGGCGCTTGAGCTGGGCGGCGCGGGTCTCCTGATCGCCGATCACTTCGTCGAGCCGGGCGAGATTGGCCTCGGTCGCGCGCAGGCGCTGCTCGGCATCCTTGCGGCGGACGTGCAGGCCGGCGATGCCCGCCGCCTCTTCCAGCATCGCGCGGCGCTCGCCGGGCTTGGCCTGGATGATCGCGCCGATCCGGCCCTGGCTGACCAGCGCGGGCGAATGCGCGCCCGTCGCCGAATCGGCGAAGAGCAGGGCGACGTCCTTGGCGCGGACGTCGCGGCCGTTGATCCGATAGGCGGAACCGGCGCCGCGCTCGATGCGGCGGACGACTTCCATCTCGTCGTCCTCGCCTACCTGGTCGGCGAGGATCGAGACTTCGGCGAAGTCGCGCGACGGGCGAGTCGCGGTGCCGGCGAAGATCACGTCCTCCATGCCGGCGCCGCGCATCGACTTGGCGCTGGTCTCGCCCATCACCCAGCGCAGCGCTTCGAGCAGGTTCGACTTGCCGCAGCCATTGGGGCCGACGATCCCCGTCAGCCCCGGCTCGATGCGGAGGTCAGCCGGGTCGACGAAGCTCTTGAAGCCCGTCAGCCGCAGCCGCTTGATCTGCACGCTCGCCTACCCCCGCAGCGTCATGAGGATCAGCGCGCCCCGGCCGCCTTGAGCAGCGGCTCGAGCTGTTCCCACGAGCCGGCATCGACCTTCTTGCCGTTGATGAAGAAGCTCGGCGTGCCGTTCACGCCATGCACGGTGGCGGCATCGGCGTTCACCTTGGCGATCTCGTCGATCTTCTTCTGGTCGCCCAGGCACTGGCGCGCCTTGGCCTCGGGCACGCCGCGCTGCTTCATGAAGTCGATCATGCCGAGCTGCTCGGCAAAGCCCACCGCGGCCTGGGGCGGCGGCAGCTGCTGGAGCTGCTGGGCGAGCTGCGGGTTGTTCTTCACCAGCTGTTCGGTGCGGGTGAGGAAGCTCTCCTGGTTCTCGAAGAACTGGTCGAGCATGCTGAAGAAGCTCTCGTCGGGCACGCACTGGTTGAGCAGCGCGGCGGCGAGGTCGGGCGCGCCGTGGATCAGGAAGTCGCGGAACTCCCAGCTGACCTTGCCGGTCGAGATGTAGTTCTTGCGCAGCGGCTCGGGCGCGGTGCGGCCGAACAGCCCGCAATAGGGGCAGTTGCGCGAGCCATATTCGACCAGCTTGATCGGCGCGTTGGGGTTGCCCTGGATATAGCCGCCGTCCTTGGTCTTGCCGATCGTGTCGACCCAGGCCTTGCCGGCGGGTGCGGTGACGGCGGCGATCGGCGTCGAGGAAGTCACTGGTGCCGAGCTGTTGCCCGTGCCACCGCCGCCGCAGGAAGCGAGCGCGAACAGCGCGGGGATCAGGGCCAGGGCCAATTTGATACGCATAGGTCTGCTTTCTCCAGAAATCGCGATGTCAGGCGCCGTTCGCCCACAGCTCGGGCAGCAATCGTTCCCAGCTATAGGCACTTACCTTGCGCCCGTTGACGATGAAAGTGGGCGTGGCCCGCACCTGGTGGACATTCACCGCGTCGGCATTGGTCTTGGCGATGCGTTCGATCCGCTTGGGATCGGCGAGGCACTGGCGGGCCCTGGCTTCGGGCAGGCCCTGGGTCTTCATGAAGGCGATCAGGCCCAGCGCCTCGGCGAGGCGCGTCGCCATCTGGGGCGGCGGCAGCTTCTGCCAGGCCGCCACCTGCTGGGGCTGGCTCTTGAGCAGTGCCGCCAGCTTGTCCTCGAACTGGCGCTGATTGGCGTAGATCGCATCGAGCACCGGGAAGAAGCGCGCGGGCGCGACGCACTGGTTGAGCAGCGCCATGGCGAGGTCGGGCGCGCCATGGATCAGGAAGTCGCGATATTCGTAGCTGACCTTGCCGCTCGCGATGAAGTCACGGCGCAGCGGCGGCACGCCCTCGGCGGCGAATCGCCCGCAGGTGGGGCAGCCGCGCGAGCCATATTCGACCAGCTTCACCGGCGCATCGGGATTGCCCTGGCGAAAGCCGCCCTGCGGCGTGATGACGACGGTGGCGACCCAGTCCGGCGCCGCGGCCGGCTTTGCCGCGGGTTTCCGGGCCTGCTGCGCCGATGCGCCGCCCGCCAGCGCCAGCGCCAGCGCGCCGGCGACCAGGTACCGGTTCCGCATCAGTCGATCCGGCCGATCTTGGGGCGGTCGTCGCTCGCCGCCACGCCCGCGGCCAGCGCCTCGAGCACGGCCTTCAGCTCGGGATCGCCGATGCCCCGCAGGCTCTCGCCCATCGCTTCGCTGAGCGGCTTGAGGCTGGGCGGCGGCGCCGCCTTTTCGGGCCGCTTCACTTCGCCATGGCGAATCGCGAGCCGGGCCACTGCCGCATAGCCGAAGAAGCGGTTCACCCGCTCGACGATCTCGGGCGCGATGTGCTGCATCGTCGGGGCATGCGCACCCGCGACGACGAGGTGGAGCACGCCCTGTTCGCGCTTGCCCTGGGGGAAGCGGATCGATTCGGGCATCGAGACGCGCGCATAGCGCTCGCCGACGATCTCCACCCAGCGGCTGACGATCGAATGCTGGACGAAGCCGAACTTGCGGAAGGTCGCGCGGCCGACATCGGGGAGCAGCTCGGATACCGGGCGGGCGCGGAGCGCGCGCTGCGGCGCGGGGGCCGGCTGGCGGGTGGTGGCGCGAGGGGGCTTCGTCATTTCCGCCAACCCATGCCATAGGGGCATGTGCCCGACAACGCCCCTCGCGCAATCGCCTCCGCGCTGCTCCACTGGTACGACCGCAACGCCCGCGACCTGCCCTGGCGCGCGCGGCCCGGCGCCAATGCACCCGATCCCTATCGCGTCTGGCTCTCGGAAGTGATGCTCCAGCAGACCCAGGTCGCCAGCGTCATCCCCTATTTCGACAAATTCACCACGCGCTGGCCGAGCGTCGCGGCGCTGGCGGCGGCCGAGGATGCCGATCTGATGGCCGCCTGGGCCGGGCTCGGCTATTATGCGCGCGCCCGCAATCTGCTCGCCTGCGCCCGCGAAGTGGCGCGGCGGGGCGGCTTTCCCGACAGCGAATCGGGCCTGCGCGAGCTGCCCGGCGTGGGCGGCTACACCGCTGCGGCGATCGCGGCGATCGCGTTCGGCCGGCGCGCGGTGGTGGTCGACGCCAATGTCGAGCGCGTCGTGGCGCGGCTGTTCGCGGTGGAGGAGGCGCTGCCCGGCGCCAGGGCCAGGATCTACGCCCGCACCGATTCGATCACTCCCGATCTGCGCTCGGGCGATTTCGCCCAGGCGATGATGGACCTGGGCAGCGGGACCTGCACCGCGCGCTCTCCGCGCTGCCTGCTCTGTCCGCTGCGCGAGGATTGCGCCGGATTCGCGGGCGGCGCGCCCGAACGTTTCCCGGTCAAGGCCGCCAAGCCCGCCAAGCCCCGCCGCCACGGCACGATGTTCTGGCTCGAGCGGGAGGGGCAGGTGCTGCTCGTCCGCCGTCCGGACAAGGGGCTGCTCGGCGGCATGCGCGCCTTGCCCACCGGGCCCTGGGCCGATTCGCCGCCGGGGCTGGCCGGCGCGCCGGCCCCGGCCGAATGGCACATGCTCGACGCGCAGGTCGGCCATGGCTTCACCCATTTCAACCTCGACGTCGGACTTGCGGCTGCAACGATCCCGTCGCATGCAGGCGCCGCCGTCGCCGGCGAATGGTGGCCGATCGCCGATCTGGAATCGGCCGGATTGCCCACCGTCTTCGCCAAGGCGGCACGGACATTCAGGAGGCGGCTATGCGCGGATTGATCGGTTTCGGCTTTGGCTTGGCAGTGCTGGCGTCGCCGGCCTTGGCGCAGACCGCGCCCAAGCCGCCCGCCGCGCCGGATGTCGCGGCCGAGACTGCGCTCGCCAAGCGCTATGTCGCCGAAGGCAAGGTGCCCGGCATCGTCATCCTCGCCGGCCGTCCGGACGGCTCCGTCACCGTGGTCAGCGAAGGCCGCGTCGCCGACGAGGCCACCGCACATAAGGCGGATCGCGACAGCCTGTGGCGGGTCTATTCGATGACCAAGCCGATCACCGGCATCGCCGCGATGATCCTGATCGAGGAAGGCAAGCTCAAGCTGGACCAGCCGATCGGCGACTTCATCCCGGCGTTCAAGACCATGAAGGTGCTGGTCGATCCGGCCAAGGACCTGACCACCCGCCCGGCGACCAGGCCGATCACGGTGCGCAACCTGCTCACCCACACCGCGGGCCTGGGCTACAACATCATCACCAAGGGGCCCTTGCTCGACGAGTACAACAGGCTCGGCATCAACCCGGCCCAGGTGAACGAGCAGATGGAAGTCCAGATGGCGGCGCTCCGCCCGGGCAGCCTCGAGGAGTTCGCCAACCGCACCGCCTCGCTGCCGCTGATCGCCGAGCCCGGCGCCAAGTGGAGCTATTCGATCAGCCTCGACATCCTCGGCCGGGTGATCGAGGTCGCCAGCGGCATGCCGTTCGACCAGTTCGTCAACACGCGCATCTTCAAGCCGCTCAAGATGGAGCAGAGCTATTGGACCGTGCCGGCGGACAAGGTCGGCAATTTCGCCAGCAACTATGTCTTCATGGGCACCACCCGCGTGCCCGCCGACCCGGCCGCCAGCTCGATCTATCTGAAGAAGCCCGAATTCCCCTATGGCGGCGCCGGCCTGGTCATGTCCGCGCGCGACTATGACCGGTTCCTCCACATGCTGCTGAACCGCGGCGAGCTGGACGGCGTCCGCATCCTCAAGCCAGAGACGGTGGCCGTCGCGATGTCGAACCTGCTTCCGGCGGGCGCCGACACGTCGGTCCTCAACGAGACCGCGAAGGACACCGGCGCCCAGATGGGCTTCGGCGCCGGCGGCTCGATCTATCTCGGCGACGTTCCGGGCGGCCCGGGCAAGGGCACGTTCGGCTGGGGCGGTGCCGCCGGCACGATCGCCTGGGTCGATCCCGTCCACAAGGTGCGCGGCGTGGGGATGATCAACCTGTTCGGCGACACGCCGCTGAAGCGCGAAGTCTCCAAGGCGATCTACGCCGACATCGCCAAGTGACGCGCGCGCCCGGCTTCACCGGCGGCACGCTCGATCGTGCCGACCGGGTTCGCCATGAGCCGGAATTGCTCGCCGCCGCGCTGGCGGATCCGCGCGCGCGCCTGCTGGTGCTGGATTCGCTCGATCCGGTGCTCGACGCGGACGGCCGGCTGACCTGGACCGGCCTGGCGGAGGCGAAGGGCGAGCTGCTGTTCCTCGGCCATGACCAGGGCGTGCCCCGCTTCGTCTCGGCGCTGCCCGACGGCATGCCGGTGCCGCTGGGCCGCTCGCCGGCGATGTTCGCGCTGCTCGATCGCTTCGCCGCGCCCGATGCCGCGAACTATGCATCGGCGCGCGGACTCGTCTTCTGGCATGGTCGCAACCGCTTCTGCGCCAATTGCGGCGCGCCCACCCGCATCACCCATGCCGGGTGGGCGCGGCACTGCCCCGAGTGCGGCGCCGAGCATTTCCCGCGCGTCGAGCCGGTGGTGATCATGCTTGCCGAGCAGGGCGACCGCGCGCTGCTCGGCCGCCAGCCGAGCTGGCCGCCGGGCCGCTATTCGGCGCTGGCCGGCTTCCTGGAAGTGGGCGAGGCGATCGAGGAGGCAGTGCGCCGCGAGACGTTCGAGGAAGCCGGAATCCGGCTGGGCGCAGTCCGCTATGTCGCCAGCCAGCCCTGGCCCTTCCCGGCATCGCTGATGGTCGCCTGTATCGGCGAGGCGCTGAACGACGATATCCGCGTCGATGCCAACGAGCTGGAGGACGCACGCTGGTTCACGCGGGAGGAGGTTTGCCAGGCGCTCGCCCGCGATCCCGCCGCGCCCTTCCTGGGCCCGCCGCCCTATGCGATCGCCCATACGCTGCTGACGGCCTGGGTGGAGGGTGGGGGCTAGGCCCCGTCCTACTCCTCCTCCACCGGTCGCGTCGCCCAGCTCGCATGCAGGGTCGGCACGGTGAGGTAGAGCACGAACAGCATATAGGTGAAGTTGGCGAGCTGCGCGATCAGCACCTCGCGGCTCCAATGGTCGAGCAGCGTCAGGCCGAGCATCAGCCAGATGCCGAGGAACGTCGCGAAGCTCACCGTCGCGAAGCCGGCGAGGAAGGCGCGCTGGCGCACCTGCCGGTCGAACTCGTCGACCAGCCTGGGGCCGCCCCAGGGCTTGATCGGCCCGAAGATCGGCAGGAAGGTGCCCAGCACGAACCCCGCTGAGATCAGGGCATAGCCCGGATAGGTCCCGCCGGGCTGCGCCAGCCCCCAGGCCCAGCCGCCCAGGGCCAGGGCAAGCGCGAGGATCGGTATCCAGCGCAGGTGGCGCCGGCGCACCTCGGCCCTGGCGAGCGCGGGGATGCCGGTGCGGTCGGCGGCGGCGTCGAGCCGGGAGAACAGGCGCTGGTTGAAACGGGACATGTCGGCCTCCGGGATCATTCGGCCGCGCGGCGCAGCGCCGACGCGACCGATTCGAAAGGAGTGAAGGAGAAGAGCAGCTCGACCGGCGCGTCGAACACCGCGGCGAGCTTCATGCCGAGCTCGAGGCTGGGGCTGTAATCGCCGCGCTCGAGATAGCCGATGGTCTGGGGGTTCACCCCCACGGCTTCGGCAAGCGCGCGCCGGCTCATCCCGCGTTCGGCACGGAACAGGGCAATACGGTTGTGGATCTGCGGCAATTTGGCGACTCGGATGATGATATGTTGTCTATACACAACAAATCATCTCATGAGTCAAGCGCGCGCCATGGCGCCGCAAGACGCGTTCCGGTGGCGATCCAGTGGCCGTCGGCGTTCGCTAGGCGCGTTCGCGCGCCTGGGCATAGGTGCCGAGCACGCGCATCCACTTGGTGTGGAACTTCAGCTCCTCCAGCGCGCGGGCGACCGGCGCCTCGTCGGGCCTGCCGACGATATCGGCATAGAATTCGGTCGCCGCGAAGCTGCCGCCGCGCTGGTAGCTTTCCAGCTTGGTCATGTTGACGCCGTTGGTCGCGAAGCCGCCCAGCGCCTTGTAGAGCGCGGCGGGGACGTTCTTCACCTCGAAGACGAAGGTGGTCATGAACGGGGCCCCCGCTTCCCCGGCCCCTTCGGCGGCCAGCGGCTCGCGGGCAAGGATGACGAAGCGCGTCATGTTGTGCTCGGCATCGGCGATGTCGGCACCCAGCGTCTGCAGGTCGTAGAGCGCGGCCGCGCCCGGAGGGGCCAGCGCGGCGACCGCCGGATCGCCGGCCTCCGCCACCATCGCGGCGGCACCGGCGGTGTCGGGATAGGCGAGCGGCTGGATGCCCTGGGCCTTCAGCCAGTGGCGACACTGGCCGAGCGCCTGGGGATGGCTCATTGCCTGGCGCACGCCCTCGACCGGACCAAGTCCCATCAGGGCATAGCGGATCGGCAGGAAATGCTCGCCGATGATCGACAGGCCCGATTCGGGCAGCAGGAAATGGATGTCGGCGACGCGGCCGTGCAGGGAATTCTCGATCGGGATCATCGCGCAGCCGGCGCGGCCCTCCTTCACTGCGTCGATCGCGTCCTCGAACGAGAAGCAGGGGAGCGGCAGCCCGTCGGGGAAGCATTCGCGCACCGCGATGTGCGAATTGGCGCCGGGCGCGCCCTGAAAGGCGACGGCCCGCACGGGGGTCTTGGCGGCTGCCTCGGTCATCTCCGCGACGAGCTTTCTCGCCGGGCTCGCGAAATTCTCCATAACGGCCGGGCGCTAGCCGCCGAACCTCGCACTCGCAAGCCCCGCTTGCTTTAGTTGCGGTGCCGGTTTTAAAGGAACGCAATTTTTCCGCAGGGGCATTTCATGGACAATCGCTTCAATACGATCGCGGGCTGGGCACTTGCGGGCGGCATTGCCGCGCTCGGGCTTTCGATCGCTGGGGGAATGCTGTTCCATGGCGAGCGCCCCGAGCATATGGGTTATGTGATCGAGGGCGTCGAGGAAGCCGGCGATAGCGGCGCGGCGGTGGTCGAGCCGATCGCGGTGCGCCTGGGCAAGGCCGATGCCGCCAAGGGCGAAGCCTCGTTCAAGAAGTGCATGGCCTGCCACACGATCAACCAGGGTGGCGCCAATGGCATCGGCCCGAATCTCTACGGCACGATGGGCGAGGGCATCGCCCAGGGCAAGGCGGGCTTCGCCTTCTCCGATGCGCTCAAGGCGGTGGGCGGCAGCTGGGACTTCGACAAGATGGACGCGTGGCTTTCCAATCCGCGCAAGTTCGCCTCGGGCACCAAGATGACCTTCGCAGGCATCGCGGACGGCCAGGAGCGCGCCAATGTGATCGCCTATCTCAACGCCCAGGGCTCGAACCTGCCGCTGCCGGCCGCTCCGGCCGCCGGCGCCGCCCCGGCCGAGGGCAATGCGACCGACGATCACGCCGCGGGCGGCAACATCTCGAACGAAGCGGCCCCGGCCCCGGCGGCGGGTGCGCCCGCCAAGGCGCCGGCGGAGAAGAAGGGCGCCTGAGCGCGCGCCACGAGGATCGAATGCACGGGCGTCGCGGATTATTCCGCGGCGCCTTTTTCTTTCCCGGCCGGATCGCGTGCGGGGCTTCGGCGCCGGTGCTGGACGCGTTCGGCCCGGCCCGGCTAGGGAAGGCGATGGCTTCGCACCTTGCGCCCGAACTCGCCATCCGCATGCGCCGCGCCGCGTTCAACCGGGCGCTGGCGGAGGCCGATCTCGCCGCGATCGGGCCGCTCCTCGCGCCCGACGTCGTGCTGGTGGCGGGCACCGATTCGGCAGTGATCGCGGGCCGCAAGGCACAGCTGCTCGCCTGGAAGCGGGAATTCGCCGCACCGGATCGCACGGTCTATGCCCGCACGCCGGAGGCGATCACGCTTTCCCCGGTGGCGCCGATCGCGTTCGAGCACGGGGCCTGGCAGGGCGTGTCGTCGCGGAACGGCGCGGTCGAGGCGGCGGGCGCCTATACTGCCAAATGGCGTCGATCCGGCGAGGACTGGCTGATCGAGGCCGAGCTCTACCTCACGCTTGCCTGAATGGTGCGGTGCGGCAGATGTAACGCGCGGTAACCGGATGCGAAGCATGGGTTTTCATAAAAACCCTCTCCCGTTCCGCAGATTCCGCGTGACTTGCCGCGAACGCTTTCGGTACCGTTATGGTTATTGCGCCGTAAAGGCCGGAAGGATCGGGTCGTTTTGTTGCTTGCTCTCGCCCTGTCGGCGATAGTTCCAGGATCTCCTGAGGCACCGATCCCCGCGTCCGACACGCGTTTCGCGCCGGGCACCGAGGACTCGGCCGTCGCCCGTACCGTCGGCGGAATCGCGAGCTACACGCGCTGGCCCGAGCCGATGGCGACGCTGCGCATCTGCGTCTCCGGCGCGGCGCGCCATGCCGACCGGCTGAGCGAGGCGGCGCGCACGGCGGGGCGGCCGGCAACGGTGCGCCGCCTGGGCATCGGCGCGGCGCCGACCGGCTGCGACCTCCTCTATCTTGGGCCGATGCGGCCCGCCGAGAGCCTGGGCATGATCCGCGCGACGCATGGCCGCGCGATATTGTCGATCGCCGAATCGGATCCGGCGTGCCGCGGCGGCGCGATGTTCTGCCTCGCGGTGAGCGCCGCGTCGCTCAGCTTCCGGATCAACATCGATGCGATCTCGCGCAGCACCCTGCGCGTCGACCCGCGCGTGCAGCGCGTGGCAACCCTGGCGGGAGGGGGAAACTGATGGCGGGTCCTACGCAATTGCCGAGCGTGCGCCAGGTGCTCTCGAGGGTGCATTTCCGCGTCACTCTGGTCGCCGTGGCGATCGCCGGTCTCACGGTGATGCTCACCGGCTTCGCGGCGCTCGGCATCTACGCCCGGCAGAATCTCGAGCTGATCGCCCAGACGGCGAGCTACAGCGTCGCGCCGGCGCTGGTGTTCGAAGATCCCGACGCGGCCAGGCTCGCCATCGAGCCGCTGGCGGAGAGCCCGGGCGTGGCCGGGATCGCGGTATTCGGCCCGTCCGCGCGCCCCTTTGCCGCGCGTATCAAGTCGACCCCGGCCGCCGGTTCGTCGATCGGATGGGTGGCGAAGTCGCTGTTCTTTCCCCGGCCGGTCGCCGCGCCGGTCACGCAGGGCGGCCGGGTGATCGGGGAGGTCCGCGTCGAGGGGGATGCCGCGATCGTCGCCGGCTATATCCGTGCCGGGCTGCTCGGCGGCCTGGCCTGCCTCCTTCTCACTGCGATCGCGACGTCGCTGCTCGCGCGGCGGCTGCAGGAGGAGATCGCGGTGCCGCTCCAGGCCATGGCCGCCGTCGCGCATGCGGTGCGCGTGGGGCGCGCCTTCGATCGCCGTGCGCCCAGGGCGAGCATCCGCGAGATCGATACGCTGCGCGACGATTTCAACGCCCTGCTCGCCGAGCTGGAGGAATGGCATCATCGCATGCGCGACGAGAATGCCGCGCTCAGCCACCAGGCGACGCACGACCCGCTCACCGGGCTGCCCAACCGGGCATTGCTGGAACAGGAGCTTTCGGCCGTGCTGGAGCGCGCCCGGCGCGAGGGCACCAGCTTCGCGCTGCTCTATGCCGATGGCGACGGCTTCAAGGCGATCAACGACGAATATGGCCATGCGGCGGGAGACGCGGTGCTGGTCGCGATCGGGCGCCGGCTGCGCAAGGGCCTGCGGGCCAGCGACGTCGCGGCGCGGCTCGGCGGCGACGAATTCGCCATCCTGCTCGCCGCGCCGAGCGGAGCCGAGGCCGTGGCGCGCGCCAGCGAGGGGATTGCGCTCCAGATGGCCGCGCCGATCGCGCTTCCCGGCGGCGAACAGGTCGTGGTGGGACTGACCCTGGGTGCCGCCGTCTATCCGCGCGACGGCGAGGACCTGGCCGCCCTGGTCCATCATGCGGACCTGGAGATGCTCACTGCCAAGCAGGGGCGGCCCCAACATCGAAAGGAAGGCAGGAAATGAAGTTCGCTGCGTATCGCCCCGCGTTCGCGCTGTTGGCCCTGTTGCTGGCCGGTTGCCAGGCGTCGATGCACCCCAAGCCGCTGTGGACCGCTCCCCAGCTCGAAGTGATGCGCGCCGCCGGCTTCGTGCAGACCGATCGCGGTTGGGAGCTCAGCGTCGCCGATCGGCTGCTCTTCGCTTCCGACGAGAGCCGCGTCGACGAGAAGCAGGCCGTGGCGATCGCGCGCATCGCGAGCAACCTGCAGGCGGTCGATATCCGCCACGCCACGATCGAGGGCCATGCCGACATCACCGGCACGCGCCGCCACAACCTGATCCTGTCGGGCCAGCGCGCCCGGGCCGTCGCCAGCGTGTTCGTCGGCGCGGGCTTCGATCGCGGCAACATCCGCACCGAGGGGCTGGGCGACCGCTATCCGATCGAGGACAATCGCACCGCCGAGGGGCGGCAGGAGAATCGCCGCGTGGTGATCCTCCTCAGCGCGCCCTGAACGGGCGGAGCGATCACTCCGGCTTGTCGATTCCCGGCCGCGGGCGGGCGATCACCGTGTGGTCCTTGCCCTTCCAGAAGTCCTGGACGATCTGCCAGCCCTCCTCCGCGGTCTCGCAGAAATGGAACAGGTCGAGATCCTTGGGCGAGATCACCCCTTCCTCGACCAGCGCCTCGAAATCGACGACGCGGTTCCAGAAGTCCTTGCCGTAGAACAGCACCGGGATCGGCGCGATCTTGCCGGTCTGGATCAGCGTCAGCAGCTCGAACGATTCGTCGAACGTGCCGAAGCCGCCGGGGAACACCGCCACCGCGCGCGCGTGCAGCAGGAAGTGCATCTTCCTGAGCGCGAAATAGTGGAACTGCATCGACAGGCCCGGCGTGACGTACGGGTTCGGGGCCTGCTCATGGGGCAGCAGGATGTTGAGGCCGATCGTGTCCGCCCCCACGTCGCGCGCGCCGCGGTTCGCCGCTTCCATGATCGACGGACCGCCGCCCGAGGTGACGACGAAGTGGCGGTTCCCCGCCTCGTCGAGCGGGAAGTTGGAGGCGAGCTGGGCAAGCGCGCGCGCGACCTCGTAATATTTCGACTTCTCGACCAGCCGCTCGGCGATCTTCTTCTGCTGCTCGGTCTCGGCCAGCGCGAGCAATGCGCTCGCCTTGCTCGGCTCGGGGATGCGGGCCGATCCGTAGACGACGAAGGTGGACTTGATGTGCGCCTCGTCGAGCAGCAGCTGCGGCTTCAGCAATTCGAGCTGGAAGCGCACCGGCCGCAGGTCCTCGCGCAGCAGGAAGTCCATGTCCTGGAAGGCGAGGCGGTAGGCGGGGTGCTCGGTCTGCGGGGTGCCGGTGGCGGTGTTGGCGTTCTGCACTTCCTGCTGGGCAGGGCGGAAAACGCGGCTCGGAACTCTCGTATCGCTCATTTCGCCCGGCTTAGGCCCAATGCGGGCGCGCTGCAATCAGCGGCAGAACGGGCCCCGCCCCATGTCGAGATGGAGATGGTTGTAATGCGCCGCATTATAGTCGGGGCTCAGCACCGTGGCGAAGCGCTTGCAGGCCGATCCGTGGATCGTCTCGAGAAAGGCGCGGACCTGCTGGTCGCCGCTGCGCCAGTCGCGCTCGATCGTCACGCGCCGCCCGTCCGCCAGGACGAAGCCCGAGACATCGACGGCGTTGGCCAGCCCGTGCTCGGACATGCGCTGCGCCGATGCGGCGCCGTTGCCGATGATGCCGCGGCACGAATAGGTGCCATAGGTCTCGACCCGGACCAGGTCGCTGCCCAGTATCTGCCCTGCCGCCGGGGCGACGGCGAAGCGCACCCAGGCAGTGAAGCTGCGCGCCAGCCCGCATTTCATCGACTTGAGCCCGGTCACCGGCACGCCGATGTCGAGCAGCTGCACCGCGCCGGTGACGATGCAGCCGCCGCCGAAGTCGCGGTCGGGCAGGGCGGAATAGCGCACCTGCTCGCGCGAAAGGTCGGCGAAACATTGCTGCGTCTCGCGCGGCGTGGGACCGTTCAGCGTGACCGGGCCGCCGGGGCGCTCGCGAATCGGTGCGGGAGCGGGCCGATCGCCGCCGCCGCCGAACAGGCAGCCGGAAAGCAGCAGGGGCAGGAACAGGGCAAAAACGCGCATGATGCACGCATAGCATCATCGGCACGCGTCATGGTCAACGCCACAAATGTTCGCGGGCCCGCCCTTTCGCGCAATTGACTTTCGCGGGCGCGCCGCTAGGGCCGTCGGCGGGCCACGCGGTCCCAACGCCGCGCGTGCTCTCTGCAAGGAGAGTCTATATGACTGATACGACTGCCGCCGACGCCGGAATTGCGTCCATTGCCAAGCCCGCCGCCAAGCCGGCACGCCCCCATTTCTCCTCCGGTCCCTGCGCCAAGCCTCCCGGCTGGTCGCCCGAGAAGCTCGCAACCGCGTCGCTCGGCCGCTCGCACCGCTCCAAGCTGGGCAAGAACCGCCTGCAATACTGCATCGACCTGATGCGCGAGTTGCTCCGCCTGCCCGAGACGCACCGCATCGGCATCGTCCCCGGCTCGGACACGGGCGCCTTCGAAATGGCGATGTGGACGATGCTCGGCGCGCGCGGAGTCACCACGCTCGCCTGGGAAAGCTTCGGTGAAGGTTGGGTCACCGATGCGGTCAAGCAGCTGAAGCTCGAGCCGACGATCGTCCGCGCCGATTACGGCCGGTTGCCGGACCTTGGCGCGGTGAACTGGGCGGACGACGTGCTGTTCACCTGGAACGGCACCACTTCCGGCGTGCGCGTGCCGGACGGCGAATGGATCGCTGCGGACCGCGAAGGGCTGAGCTTCGCCGACGCCACCTCGGCCGTGTTCGCCTATGACCTGCCCTGGGACAGGATCGACGTCGCTACCTTCTCCTGGCAGAAGGTGCTGGGCGGCGAGGGTGCGCACGGCGTGCTGATCCTCGGCCCCCGTGCAGTCGAGCGGCTCGAGAGCCACACGCCGGCCTGGCCGCTGCCCAAGGTGTTCCGCCTCGTCTCCAAGGGCGCGCTCGCCGAGGGCGTGTTCAAGGGCGAGACGATCAACACGCCGTCGATGCTCGCCGTCGAGGATGCGATCTTCGCGCTCGAATGGGCCAAGGGCCTGGGCGGCGCCGAGGGGCTGATCGCCCGGTCGGACGCCAATGCCGCGGCGCTCGACGCGATCGTGGCGGAGCGGGGCTGGCTCGGCCATCTCGCGGCCGAGCCCGGCATCCGCTCGAAGACCAGCGTGTGCCTCACCGTCGAGGGCGCCGATGCCGACTTCATCAAGAAGTTCGCCGGCCTGCTCGAGAAGGAAGGCGCGGCGTACGACGTCGCCGGCTATCGCGACGCCCCGCCGGGCCTGCGCATCTGGTGCGGCGCCACCGTCGACACTGCCGACATCGTCGCGCTCGGGCCCTGGCTCGACTGGGCCTATGCCGAGGCACGCAGCGCCTAGGCGCCATCCCCCCGCGAAGGCGGGGATCCAGAGTCACCAGCGAATCACGCAATAACCCCGGATCCCCGCCTGTGCGGGGATGACGGGGGTGGAGAACCGAAATGCCCAAAGTCCTGATCAGCGACAAGATGGACCCCAAGGCCGCGCAAATCTTCCGCGAGCGCGGCGTCGAAGTCGACGAAATCACCGGCAAGACCCCCGAGGAGCTCAAGGCCATCATCGGCCAGTATGACGGCCTCGCCATCCGCAGCTCGACCAAGGTGACCGCGGAGATCCTGGATGCCGCCGCCAACCTCAAGGTCGTCGGCCGCGCCGGCATCGGCGTCGACAATGTCGACATCCCCGCCGCTTCGGCGCGCGGCGTGGTGGTGATGAACACGCCCTTCGGCAATTCGATCACCACCGCCGAACATGCCATCGCGCTGATGTTCGCGCTCGCCCGCCAGCTGCCCGAGGCCGATGCCTCCACCCAGGCCGGCAAGTGGGAGAAGAACCGCTTCATGGGGGTCGAACTCACCGGCAAGACGCTCGGCCTGATCGGTGCGGGCAATATCGGCTCGATCGTCGCCGACCGCGCCCAGGGCCTGAAGATGAAGGTCGTCGCCTTCGATCCCTTCCTCACGCCCGACCGCGCGATCGAGATGGGCGTGGAGAAGGTGGGCCTCGACGACCTGCTGCTTCGCGCCGACTTCATCACGCTGCACACGCCGCTGACCGATCAGACGCGCGGCATCCTCTCGGCCGAGAATCTCGCCAAGACCAAGCGCGGCGTGCGCATCATCAATTGCGCGCGCGGCGGCCTGATCGACGAGGCGGCGCTGAAGCAGGGGCTGGAGAGCGGCCATGTCGCCGGTGCGGCGCTCGACGTGTTCCAGGTGGAGCCGGCCAAGGAGCATCCGCTGTTCGGCACGCCCAACTTCGTCTCGACGCCGCATCTCGGCGCCTCGACCACCGAGGCGCAGGTGAACGTGGCGATCCAGGTCGCCGAGCAGATGGCCGATTTCCTCGTCTCGGGCGGAGTTACCAACGCGCTCAACATGCCCAGCCTCTCGGCCGAGGAGGCGCCGCGCCTCAAGCCCTATATGGCGCTGGCCGAGAAGCTCGGCTCGCTGGTCGGCCAGCTTGCGCATGGCGAGCTGCGCAACATCGCGATCGAGAGCGAAGGCGCGGCGGCCGAGCTCAACCAGAAGCCGATCGTCGGCGCCGTGCTCGCCGGCCTGATGCGTGTCCATTCGGATACGGTGAACATGGTCAATGCGCCGTTCCTGGCCAAGGAGCGCGGGCTCGACGTGCGCGAGGTGCGGCACGACCGTGAGGGCGATTATCACACGCTGGTCCGCGTCACCGTGGGCACGGCGCAGGGCGATCGCTCGGTAGCGGGCACGCTGTTCGGCAATGCCGCGCCGCGCCTGGTCGAGCTGTTCGGCATCAAGGTCGAGGCCGATCTGGCCGGCAACATGCTCTACATCGTCAACGAGGACGCGCCGGGCTTTATCGGCCGGCTCGGCACCACGCTGGGCGCGGCGGGAGTCAATATCGGCACCTTCCATCTGGGCCGCCGGGAAGCGGGCGGCGAGGCGGTGCTGCTGCTCTCGGTCGACGATGTGGTGGGCGAGGCGCTCCTGGCCACGGTCCGGGCGCTTCCCGGCGTGAAGACGGCGATGGCGCTGACGTTCTGACGCGCACGGTGCGCCATCCCGGCTTTCGCCGGGATGGCGCTTTGGTCTAGGGGAGCGGGATGAGCGGACTGTTACCCGAAGGCTTTCACGATCGCCTCCCCCCCGCGGCGGATGCGGCGACGCGGCTCGAATCCCATGTGCTCGGCGTTGCCCGCGGCTATGGGTACGAACAGGTCGATCCGCCGCTCGCCGAGTTCGCCGACGAGCTGAGCGCGCGCCTCAAGGCCGCGGGCGGATTGCGCGACGCGGTGCGCTTCGTCGATCCGGTCTCGCAGCGAACGCTGGCGATCCGGCCCGACCTGACCGCCCAGATCGGCCGCATCGCCGCGACGCGGATGGGGCACCATCCCCGCCCGGTGCGCCTTTCCTATGCCGGCCCGGTGATGAAGCTTGCCGCCTCGGAGCTCGACCCGCTGCGCGCGACCCGGCAGATCGGCGCCGAACTGATCGGCCTCGACACCGTTGCCGCCGCCACCGAAGTGGTGCGCGTCGCGATCGAAGCGCTCCGGGCGACCGGCGTCGAGGGCATCGCGCTCGATTTCACGCTGCCCGATCTGGTCGATTGCCTGGCGGGCGACAGCCTCACCCCTGCCCAGCTCGCAACCCTGCGCGACCGGCTCGACGCCAAGGACGCCGCCGGCGTCGCAGCGATCGCGCCGCGGTACCTGCCCCTGATCGAAGCCGCCGGGCCCTTCGATGCCGCGATCGAGCGCCTGCGCGCGAGCGATGCGGGCAAGGCGCTCGCCACCCGGCTCGACGGCCTTGTCGAGATCGCCGCGAGCATCCGGGGCCAGGCTGCGCTCACCCTCGATCCCACGGAACGCCACGGCTTCGAATATCAAAGCTGGCTCGGCTTCTCGCTGTTCGCAAAGGGCGTGCGCGGCGAGATCGGCCGGGGCGGCACCTACACCATCCTGCACGGCAATGGCCGGGAGGAAGCGGCCGTGGGCTTCTCGCTCTATGCCGATCCCATTCTCGACGCCGGCATCGGCGCGGGTGCGCGACGCCGGCTGTTCCTTCCCTTCGGCACGCCCGCCGGCATCGGCGCCAAGCTGCGCGAAGAGGGCTGGGTGACGGTTGCCGCGCTCGAAGCGGACGACACGCCCGAGGCCCAACTCTGCACCCATGTCCTGCGCGACGGGGCGCCGCAGACGATCCAGGCCGGGCTCGCGGCGAACTAGCGCGCGAGCAGCTCCGCCGCCCGCCCGTCCAGGAACGCCGCGACCGCTGCCGTCACCGCATCGCGGAAGCGTGCATCCTCGGCAAGCTGTGCCGGGAACACCTGGCGAAGCGCCAGCACCGCGGCCGCCGGGTCGGCGCCCGAAGCGGCGCCGGCGAGCATTTCCGCCAGCGGATCGGTGATCGTCTCGCCCGCCTGGGCCTTGCGGCGCAGAAAGGCGATCCACGCCGCCACCGGCACCCCCAGCCGCGCCACGTCATGTCCTGCCGCCAGCCGGTCGCGGACCGTGTCGAGCAACCGATAGGGCAGCTTCTGCGAACCGTCCCAGGCGATCTGGCTGAGCAAATGGCGGATCGCCGGGTTGCGGAAGCGGGCCAGTACCGCATCGGCATAGTCCGGCACGTCGAGCCCCTCGACCGGCTTCAGCGCGCCCGCAATGTCCTCGTGCATCAGCCGGCTGGCAAAGCCGCCCAGCGCGGGATCGCGCACGGCCTCGAACACGGTCTCGTGCCCGAGCGCCAGGCCGATATAGGCCAGGCTCGAATGCGCGCCGTTGAGGATGCGCAGCTTGGCCTGCTCATAACCGCGTACGTCATTGGTCAGCGTCACGCCCGCGGCGGCAAGGTCCGGCCCGTCGGCCAGGTCGAAACGCTGCAGCACCCATTGGGTGAAGCGCTCGCGCTGCACCGCCGCCCGGTCGTCGACACCGAGTTCGGCCGCGATCCTGGCGAGGAAGGCGGCGTCGCTCGCCGGAGTGATCGAATCGACCATCGAATCGGGAAAGGCGACTTCGCCCGCCATCCAGTCGGCCAGCCCGGCATCCCATTCGCGGGCCAGTGCGACACAGGCCGCGCGCAGCTTCGCGCCATTGCCGGTCATGTTGTCGCAGCAGAGCATCGCGAAGGGCGGCGCGCCCGCCGCGCGGCGATCGGCGAGGCCCGACACGATCCAGCCGATCACGCTCGCCGGCTCGGCGGGGCGAGCACGGTCGTGGACGATGTCGGGATGGGCGAAGTCGAGGCTGCCGTCGGCGGCCAGGCAATAGCCCTTCTCCGTCACCGTGCTGGTGGCGAGCCGCACTGCGGGATCGGCGAGCAGGGTGCGCAGCCGCGCGCCTTCGCCCGGGCCGATCGCATCCGAATGCGCGGCGATGATGCGCGTGCCCGGCTCGCGATCGATCACCGCCAGCGTGTAGAGCCCGTCCTGCATCTTGAGCGCGTCGACGGTGCCCGCGCTGCGCAGCGAGACCGCGGCGATGCCCCAGCGCGGATCGGTGTCGAGCACTCGGTCGAACACGTCCGCCTGGTGCGCGCGGTGGAAGGCGCCGGGGCCGAAATGGACCACGCCGGTCCGGATCGCGGCGGGGTCGTGCCCCGGCCGGGCGATAGCGGGGGGAAGCGAGGCGAGCGCGGCGCGCGAGAGGCTGGTCATGCGGCGCGACCAACCCGCCCGCACCGCCAAAGTCAATGGGCCCGAGTCAGCGGCGCGGCGTCAATAGCGCGTGAGGGGCGAGCTGCCGCTCACGCCGGGAATCATCGAGCCGGTGGTGCGTTCCTTGGGGCTGCGGTCCACCGGCATCAGGAAGCGGACCTGGCGGTTGGGAAAGTCGATGTCGACGCGGCGGAAGCTGCGCAGCGCGTCCATGCCCAGCAGCAGCGCCGGGCGCCGGGTGAGGCCGAAGCGCTCGAAGGGCGCCACCTCGGCGAAGGCCACGGGCATGGCTCCGAAGCGCACCTTGCCCACGGTGATGTTGGGCACTTCGGTATAGTCGGCGGTGGTGCGGTTGCCGATGACGCTGGTGAGCGTGATCGGCTGGGCCTTGGGCGCGTCGCGGCCGACGCGCTTGCGCAGCGCGTTGTTGCCCATCGTCACCTGGCTGCCGGTGTCGAGCACCACCTGGATCCGGGTATTGTCGTAATAGGCGTCGGTCACGATCAACTGGCCGAACACGTTCTTGGCGGTGACCACGATCTCGTCGGGATCGCGCTTCGCGAAGGTCTTGCGCTTGACGCTCGGGCGCACGGCCATGATGCCCTTCTCGAAGTCGATCGTCACCTGATGGTTGCGCAGCGTATCGATGCCGAGCAGGCCGAGCGCGCCGAGGTTGCGAGCCTCGAGCGCGGGGGCGATGATCGTATGCTGCTCGCCGATCGACTTGATCGAGAGACCGGGCACGACGACGGTGTTGACCCGGTCGCGCCCGGTCATCGAGGTGATGACCACCGGCGCCGAGGCCCCCAGCCGCAGCGATCCGGCGAGCTCGCGCGACACGACGGTGCGCTCGGCCCCGGTGTCGATGATGAAGTTGTAGGGCCCGCTATTGCCCACCGCGACGGGAACGGTGAGCCGCTTGTCGATCTCTCCCAGCGCCAGGAGCGTCGCCTCGACATTCTCGGGCGTGGGCATGGTCAGCGCGGGATCCTGGGGCGGGGGCGGCGTGCCCTCGCGGGGATTCTGGCGGTCATGCGCTCCGGCGGTTGCGGCCAGCGGGAGCAGGAGAAGCGCGGCGAGCCTGTTCATGGATACGAAGATACACCTTCGCATGCTGCGCAGCAATCTGTCCGCATTGTGTCTGGCGTCGTTCTCGGCTTCGCCGAATCGGGAGCGGCCGGTGCCGCCCTGCCGAAGACGACTCTAGTCGAGGCGCATCGCCTCTGCCGCGATGTCCTCCGCCTCCATCAGCAGCGCGTCCTCGGTGACGCCCTGGGCGACGTTCTCGCGGCCGATCATGATGAGCACCGGCACGGCCAGGGGCGAGACGCGGGGCAGGTCGATGTGCAGCATCGTGTCGGCGGCGGTATCGAGGAGATGGCCGAGGCGGCCGACATCGGTCATGCGGGCACGCGCATCGGCCCAGGCGGCGCGCAGCAGCAGATGGTCGGGCTCATATCTGCGCAGCACGTCGTAGATCAGGTCGGTCGAGAAGGTGACCTGGCGGCCGGTCTTCTTCTTGCCGGGATGCTGGCGCTCGACCAGCCCGCCGATGATCGCCACTTCGCGAAAGGCGCGCTTGAGCAGCGCGGAACCCTGCACCCATTCGACGAACTCGTGCTCGAGAATGTCCGGCGAGAAAAGGGCGCGCGGGTCCTCGATCCGCTCCAGGCCGTAGACCGCGAGCGCATAGTCGTTGGCGACGAAGCCCAGCGGCTTCAGCCCCAGCGCCTCCATCCGCCGCGTGACCAGCATGCCGAGCGACTGGTGCGCGTTCCAGCCCTCGAAGCTGTAGATCACCATGTGGTGCCGGCCCTCATGCGGAAAGGTCTCGACGAGCAGCTGGCCGGGCGCCGGGATCGCGGAGCGGCGCGCCTGCATCTCCAGCCATTCGCGGACGTCGACGGGAAAGCGCGGCCACTGGTCCCGATCGTGGAGGAAGCGGCGGACGCGATCGGCAAGGTTCGCGGTGATGGCGAGGCGGGCGCCCATGTACGAGGGGATGCGCGCGGTCTTCGAAGTGGCGCGGACGACCAGGTCGGTGGTGTCGACTCGCTCGACTTCCAGCGCCAGGCCGGCGAAGAAGAACGTGTCGCCCGGAGAGAGGGCGGCGGCGAAATTCTCCTCGACCTTGCCGAGGCGGCGGCCGTTGCGGAAGCGCACCTCGAGCATCGGCGCCTCGACGATGATCCCGGCGTTGAGCCGGTGCTGCGCAACAAAGGCCGGGGTGGTGACGCGCCAGAGGCCGTCCCTGCCGAGTGTCAGCCGCTTGAACTTGTCATAGGCGCGCAGCGCATAGCCGCCATCGGCGATGAAGCCCAGTATCTTGCCGAACGTCTCGTCGGGCAGGGCGGAATAGGGCAATGCTGCACGGATCTCCTGCAGCAATTCACGCGCATCGAACGGTGCCGCGCAGGCACAGGCCATGACGTGCTGCGCCAGCACGTCGAGCGCGCCGGGGCGGAAGACGTCGGGGTCGAGCGCGCCCTGTTCGACGGCGTCCAGCGCCGCGCGGGCCTCCAGATACTCGAAGCGGTTGCCGGGGACGAGCACCGCTTCGCTCGGCTCGTCCAGCCGGTGATTGGCGCGGCCGATGCGCTGGAGCAGGCGCGAGGATCCCTTGGGGGCGCCCATCTGGATCACGCAGTCGACATCGCCCCAGTCGACGCCCAGGTCGAGGCTGGCGGTGGCGACCAGGGCGCGCAGCTTGCCGTCGGCCATCGCCTGCTCGGCCCGCCGCCGCGCCTCGAGGCTGAGGCTGCCATGGTGGACGCCGATCGGCAGCTTCAGCTCGTTCACCTTCCACAGTTGCTGGAAGACCAGCTCGGCAAGGCCCCGGGTGTTGCAGAAGACGATGGTCGTCCGGTGCGTCTCGATCTCGGCCATCACCTGCGGGATCGCATAGACACCCGAATGGCCCGCCCAGGGAACCTTATCCTCGGGGAGGAGGATGGCGATGTTCGGCTCGGCGCCCTTCTCGCCCTCGACCAGCGTGACGCCGCCGATATCGCCATGCGGGGCGAGCCAGGCGCGATAGCCGTCCGGATCCGCGACGGTTGCCGAGAGCGCGACGCGGCGCAGCTCCGGGGCGAAGCGCTGGAGCCGGGCAAGGGCGAGGGCGAGGAGGTCGCCGCGCTTGCCGGTGGCAAAGGCATGGACCTCGTCGATGACTATCGTCTTCAGCCCGGAGAACATCGTCAGGCTGTCCTCATAGGAAAGCAGCAGGCTGAGCGATTCGGGCGTGGTGAGCAGGATCTGGGGCGGCCGGGCGCGCTGGCGGACCTTGCGATCCCAGGGCGTGTCGCCCGTGCGCGTCTCTACCCGGATGGGTAGGCTCATCTCCTCGATCGGCGTGAGCAGGTTGCGCTGCACGTCCACCGCCAGCGCTTTCAGGGGCGAGATGTAGAGCGTGTGCAGCCCATCGACCGGCGCTTCGATCAGCTCGGCCAGGCTGGGAAGGAAGCCCGCCAGCGTCTTGCCCGCGCCGGTAGGCGCGACGAGCAGCGCATGCTCGCCCCGGCGGCCGGCGGCGAGCATCTCCAGCTGGTGCCGACGCGGCGCCCAGCCGCGCGCAGCGAACCAGCTTATGAGAGGATCGGGAAGGTCGCGTGCAGACACGCGCAAGGAGTCACTTGTCAGGATTTCTGGCCAGCAGTTCCGCTATCACCGCACGCCGGTCACGCTGCTCAAAATGCGTAAACAGGGTTCGGTCGTCGGTACATGCGAAGCGATACAATGGGGACGTGATAGACATTGGCCCGGACATGCTGGCTATCGTGCTATTGTGTTTTAGATCGCCATTAGCGTCCAGGGTGAACGGTTCCATCCTCGACGTTGTCCTCGTCGTGCACCGGACTATTAAACTCAATGCAACGCCAGTTGCGCCGTTGGCTTGGGGTTTTGAAAACAACGCGACAAGCCAGAGAACCGCGCTGTCGCCCGATCGCCTCGGCTGCCCGTTGGAAATTACGTTCCAGCTATCGGCGCCGCCGGGTTGAACAAGCCACCAATCATTCCCCTCAAATCGATCCGCCGTGAGCGCCTGTGCCAGCGCTGGCGAAGCGAATGCACAGGTCATCAAGGCGGCGATCAAAAACTTCACGATGTTTCCCTATGCAGTGGGTTGCAAGAGTATCCTCGGCGCAAAGCCAGTCAAGGTCGCCGCGCTCATCACGCACCCAACTAAGGCGGTGAGCGATTCGATCCAGCTGGAACCGCGTGGCCCGTCCAGGCATATCGCCTTCATGGCGAAGCTCGGCGACTGGATCGATCCTAGGCCCACCGGCATCTATCTGCCCGCGGCCGATATCTGGATCGACCCGTCCCAGCCGGTCCGCCGCGCCCTCGTCACCCACGGCCATGCCGATCATGCCCGGGGTGGCCATGGCGCGGTGTGGGCGACGCCGCAGACGCTGGCGATCATGGAAGCGCGCTACGGGCCGCAGAACGGCCGGCCCGTGGATTATGGCGAGCGGATCACGCTGCACGGCATCGACATCCGCTTCGTGCCCGCCGGCCATGTCCTCGGCTCCGCCCAGATCGTGCTCGAGCATCGCGGCGAACGGATCGTCGTCTCGGGCGACTATAAGCGCCGCGAGGATCCGACCTGCGCGCCCTTCGAGCCGGTGCCCTGCGACGTGTTCGTCACCGAGGCCACGTTCGGCCTGCCCGTGTTCCGCCATCCCGAGACGCATGACGAGCTCGACAAGCTGCTCGCGGCCCTGCGCGCCAATCCGGACCGCTGCGTGCTGGTCGGCGCCTATGCGCTGGGCAAGGCGCAGCGCGTGATCCGCGAGCTGCGGGTGATGGGGTTCGAGGATCCGGTCTATCTCCACGGCGCGCTCCAGCGGCTCTGCGATCTCTATGTCGAGCAGGGCATCGACCTGGGCGAGCTGCGCCCCGCCACCGGGGTGCCGAAGGCCGAGCTGCGGGGGCGGGTCGTCCTGTGCCCGCCGGGCGCGCTCAACGATCGCTGGTCGCGCCGCCTGCCCGATCCGATCACTGCAATGGCATCGGGCTGGATGCGCATCCGCCAGCGCGCCCGGCAGCGCAACGTCGAGCTGCCGCTGATCCTCTCCGACCATGCCGACTGGGACGAGCTGACCCGCACCATCGCGGAACTGGAACCGCGCGAAGTGTGGGTGACCCATGGCCGCGAGGACGCGCTCGTCCACTGGTGCCGCCTACACCAGATCAAGGCGCGCGCGCTCGATCTCGCCGGGTTCGAGGATGAGGATGATTGATCCTGCCGCGTGAGGCCGAATCGCGGCGGAAAACTGGCTCCCTTGTCCGTTCCTCGGGGCAATCGCCGCGAAAGGTCATGCGAGTCGCGCCAGCGGGGCACCGGCGATCGCGCACCATGCTTGCGCGGGCGCGCGCACGGCAGGCGAAATCCTGTGTCGCAGGCCGCTCAGGCGGCGGCGCGGTCCGAGCCGGCGAACAGCCACGCCTCGGCCGCCCAGGGATCGTCGAAGCAGCGCGCGATCCGCCGGTCGAGCGCGCGCTGGAGCTGGGTGCGCGCCAGCGTCCGGCCGATCACGAAGGCGAGCCGGCGCGAGCGATGGGCGGGATCGGCGAGCATCGCGCGGAACATCTCGACGCTTTCCTGCGCCTGGATCTTCATGTCGCGCAGGTCGTTGAGCGTCAGGTGCCGGTTGGGGCCGCAGGTGAGCTGGGCATGCGCCCTGGCGCGTTCCGCGAGAAAGGCGTCGATGTCCGCGGAAGTGAAGAAGCCACCCATTCGGATGCGGACGAGATCGCGCGCGGGGTCGACGTCGATAGTGAAATCGGCAGACATGGAAACGGCGATAGCCCGCACTGGCCTACCAAAATCCTAAGGACGTTCGACGCCCGGCCAGGCGAGCGTCGCGACCACGGGAAAATGATCCGACGGATAGAGCGCGCCGCGATGGGCATCGATCGTCCGATAGCCGCGCGCCTTGAAGCCGCGCGTCAGGATCCAGTCGATCCGATGGTCGGGCACGCCCTTGAAGCCGTGAAAGGTCGCCTCCGGGCCCAGCGGCTTCGCCACGGCGTCCCGGGCATCGGCCAGCATCTCGCCCAGCAGGGCATGCGGCGCCGAATCGGGGCCGGTATTGAAATCGCCGGTCAGCACCACGGGCACGCCCCGGGGCAGGGCGGCGATGCGCTTGCGGAGCAGCGCGGCGCATTTCTCCCGTGCGGAGGCATCTTCCGCCCGATAGGGGAAATGGGTGTTGAGCAGGTAGAAGCGCTTGCCCGAGCGCGTCTCGAACAGGCCCCAGGTAACCATGCGCGGATAGAGATTGCCCCAGCTGATGCTGGCGACCTGCTCCGGCGTGTCCGACAGCCAGAAATCGCCCTGCTCGATCAGCTTGAGCCGGTCGCGGCGATAGAAGACGCCCATATGCTCGTCGGCATGGCCGCCGCGCCGGTCGATCCCGAACCAGCTGTACTGCGGCAGCTTGGCGACGAGATAATCGCCCTGGATCCGGAACAGCTCCTGCGTGCCGATCACGTCGGGATCGGCGGCGGCGATCGTCTCGACGAAGAGATCGCGGCGATTCTCCCAGATATTCGCCCCGTCCGAAGGCGAGGGCAGGCGCACGTTGAAGCTCATCACCACGAGGCCGTCCCGGGCCTGCGCCATCGCCGGGGCGAGCAGGGCCAGCAGCAATGCGAGAAAACGGATCAACCCACGCCCTCCAGCGCCTTTTGCCGGCGGCGCTGGACCGAGCTGCCGATCCCCATCGCCTCGCGATATTTGGCGACGGTGCGCCGAGCGATGTCGAAGCCCTTGGCGTTGAGCAGCTCTACCAGCGTGTCGTCCGACAGGATCTTGCGGGGGTCCTCGGCCTGGATCAGCGTGCGGATCGCGTTCTTAACCGCCTCGGCCGAGACCGCGTCGCCGCCGTCCGCCGACTGGATCGCCGAGGTGAAGAAATATTTGAGCTCGAACAGCCCGCGCGCGCAGCTGAGATATTTGTTCGAAGTGACGCGGCTGACGGTCGATTCGTGCATCTCGATCGCCTCGGCGACCTGGCGCAGCGTCATCGGCTTCAGATGCGCGACGCCCTTCAGGAAGAAGGCTTCCTGCTGCTTCACGATCTCGCTGGCGACCTTGATGATCGTGCGCTGGCGCTGGTCGAGCGCCTTTACCAGCCAGTTGGCGCTGGCCAGCATGTCCGAAAGCCAGGCCTTGCTGGTCCTGTCCTGCGGGCCCGCCGAGACTTCGGCATAATAAGCGCGGTTGACGAGCAGCCTGGGCAGCGTGGCGGCGTTGATTTCCACGGCCCAGCCGGCGCCGCGGCGGGCGACGAAGATGTCCGGCGTCACGGCGAGCGTCGGCTCCCCGCCATAGCGGCAGCCGGGCTTGGGATCATAGCCCCGCAGCTCGCGGATCATGTCCGCCAGGTCCTCGTCGTCGACGGCGCAGATGCGCCTGAGCCGCGCGAGGTCGCCGCGTGCGACCAGATCGAGATTGTCGATCAGCCGCGCCATGCAGGGATCGTAGCGATCGGCCTCCTTCGCCTGCAGCGCGAGGCACTCGGCAAGGTTGCGCGCGCCCACGCCGGTGGGATCGAAGGTCTGGATCGTCGCGAGCACCGCTTCCACCCGGGCGAGCGGCACGTTCAGCCGGTTGGCGATGTCGAGCAGCGCCGCGGTGAGATAGCCCGCCTCGTCGATCTGATCGATCAGGTGCGCGGCGATGAACAGGTCGTGCCCGGCCACGCTGGCGCCGGCCTGTGCCGTCAGGTGATCGGCGAGGCTGAGGTCGGCGCTGCCGAGATTGTCGAAATCCGGCCCGTCCTCGGGCGCGGCGCCGCTGCCGGCACCGGTCAGGCCCAGGCTGCCGTCGAGCCCGCCGCCCGCGCCGATCGTGTCGCTGCCGCTGTCGTGGTGGAAGGTCTCGGCGGCGAAATCCACGTCGAGCGCGGCTTCGCCCGCAGCCTCGCCGCCGCCGGCGATCAGCTCGCTGGCGTCCGCCGGGCCGTCGCGCTCCTCGAACTCGAAATCGGGCTCCGGGGCGTCGGCCGGTTCGGACGCGCCGCGCTCCTCGTCGCCGCCGGTGCCGCCATTCTCGAGCAGCGGGTTCTTCTCCAGCTCCTCGGCGATGAAGGTCTCGATCTCGAGATTGGAGAGCGCCAGCAGCTTGATCGCCTGCTGGAGCTGCGGCGTCATCACCAGCGATTGCGACTGGCGCAGATCGAGGCGGGGCGCGAGGCTCATGGGGAGCGGGCCGGGACCGAAGGCCAGGTCACAGCTCGAAGCTCTCGCCGAGATAGAGGCGGCGGACATTCTCGTCCTTGACGAGATCGGCGGGCGCCCCGGCGAACAGCACGCGGCCGTCATAGATGATGTAGCCGCGATCGACGATGTCGAGCGTCTCGCGGACATTGTGATCGGTGATCAGCACGCCGATGCCGCGCTGCTTGAGCTGGATGATCAGGTCGCGGATGTCGGAGATCGAGATCGGGTCGATGCCGGCGAACGGCTCGTCGAGCAGGATGATCGTCGGGTCCGCCGCCAGGGCGCGGGCGATCTCGGCGCGGCGGCGCTCGCCGCCCGACAGCGCCATGGCCGGCGCGGCGCGCAGGCGCGTGAGGCCGAATTCGTCGAGCAGCTCGTCGAGCCGGCGCTTGCGCGCGTCCTTGTCGGGCTCGGACAGCTCGAGCACGGCGAGGATGTTGCCCTCCACCGTCAGTCCGCGGAAGATCGAAGTCTCCTGGGGAAGATAGCCCAGGCCCAGGATCGCACGGCGATACATGGGCAGGCGCGTGATGTCCTCGCCGTCCAGCATGATGCGGCCGCTGTCGGGCTTCACCAGCCCCATCACCGAATAGAAGCAGGTGGTCTTGCCCGCGCCATTGGGCCCGAGCAGGCCGACCACTTCGCCGCGGCCGACCGAAACCGATACGTCGGTCAGCACCACGCGCTTGTCGTAGGACTTGGCGATCGAGACGACCGCGAGCCCCTTGTCGGGCAGCGGCGCTGGGTCCGCGACGGGGGTTTCGAGAGTGGCGACTTCGGTCATACTCGGTCCCTGCATGGACGGGCTCGCGTTACTGGCGGGTTATTCCCCGGCAGTTTGGCAGGATTCCTGCATGAACTGGGCCGGGAAGGGAAGGGGCCGCGCGGCGTGCCGTGGAAAAAGGGCGATTACGGTTTCGGAGCCGGCGTTGCCGCGGGCGCTGGGGCCGGCGTCGGCGTGGCTGCCGGCGCGGCCGCGCGCTTGGGCACCGAGAAGCGGCCGGTTACGCGGCCACCGCGGCTCTGCACCCCGGGCGTGCCCGGCACGGCGGTCGAGCCGCCTACGCCCGAACCGTCGATCGTCGCGCGGCCGGTGTCGAGGTTGATCACCAGGCGGCCGCCCGAGACGGTGTTGGCCCCCTGCTTGAGCGTGACGCCGCCGACCATGGTGATGATCCGTTTGTTGACGTCGTACACCGCGAACTGGCCGGTCGCGCGCTGATCGGGCCGAGTGACGGTGACGCCGCCGGCCGCGTCGAGCCGCGAGACTTCGGGCGAGCCGTCGGTGATCTGGCCGGTATAGGCGACGGTGACGCGTGCCGCCTCGAGCATCATCTCGGCCTGCCGGATCTGCACGCTGCCGCTGAACAGCACGCGATTGGCCTTGTCCTGCAGCTCCATGTGCTGGGCATTGAAGTCGATCGGCGCGTTGCTGTCGTGGCGCTGCTGCGCGGCCGCGGGGGCAGCGGACACGGCGAGCGCCAGCGAGAAGCCGATCGGAAGCAGGGCGGTCGCACGGATCATGTCTAGCGCCTATTCGCGCGCTTGGGGACGATCCGCAAGCGTGCATTGCCATCTAGGGAGATGGTGCGGTTTTCCAAGTCGGCGGTCATCTTGTTCGCGCTGAACACGCCCGTGGGCGTCTTGCCGGTCACGGCGCCGCCGCTTTCCATCTTGCGGGTCTTGAGGTCGACGGTCGCATTCTCGGTGTCGAGGACATAGCCGTCGGCGGTCTGGAACTTGACCGGGCCGTCGACCGAGACCTGTTCCTTGTTGAGATCGTAATGGCCGCGATCCGCCTTGAGCGTGGCCGGCCCCTCGGGCAGCCGGATCTCGGCGGCGAGGTCGCGCAGCTGCACGATCGGCTCGGCCGAGCTCTTCTGGATCGCCGAGCCCGCGTTGAGCTGGAAGGGCTGCCCCTTGCTGTCCTCGCCGCGATACACCGCCGATTCGAGGCGGAGCCGCTCGGTGGCCATGTCGACCTTGTTCTTGTCGAGCACGAAGCTGACATCGCCCTTGGTGAGGAGCGGCGCGAGCACGAGAAAGGCCGAGAGCACGCCGATGCCCACCGGCAGGAAGATCAGCGAGAGCCGGATCAGCCGATCGTGCGCGCTGCCGGGATGCGCCCAGCTGCGCTTCTGCGACTGGAGGCGGGTGGCGACTTCCGACATCTAGATGTGCGCGAAGATGTCGGTTTCGGGCCAGCCGGCCAGGTCGAGCTCCGCGCGCCAGGGCAGGAAGTCGAAACATGCCTGGGCGAGGTCGGTGCGGCCTTCGCGCTCGAGGCGCTTGTCGAGTTCTTCCTTCATGGCGTGCAGGTAACGCACGTCGGACGCCGCGTATTCCCGCTGCGCCTCGGAAAGTTCGGGGCCGCCCCAATCGGAGGATTGCTGCTGCTTCGAGATCTCGACGCCGACCAGCTCGCGGGCCAGGTCCTTGAGGCCGTGGCGATCGGTATAGGTGCGGACCAGGCGCGAGGCGGTCTTGGTGCAATAGACCGGGCCGGCGATGACGCCCAGATAGAAGCGGATCGCCGCGAGGTCGAAGCGCGCGTAATGATAGAGCTTCAGCCGCTCCGGATCGGCGAGCAGCATGCGCAGGTTCGGCGAATCATAGGCCGAGCGCGAGCCGAAGCGGACGAGATGCTCGTCGCCCGAACCGTCGGAGAGCTGGACGACGCACAGCCGGTCGCGCGGCGTGATCAGCCCCATCGTCTCCGTGTCGACGGCGATCGAGGCGCCCGGTGCGAACAGGTCCTCGGGAATGTCTTCTTCATGAAAATGCACAGTCATGGCCGCCGCCTAGACCCGATCGCCGCCGGGCTCAATGGCCGGCGCTTCCGACGCGGCCGCCCGCTTGCGCGCGCGCGCGGTCCGCGCCCAGATGTTGAGCCCCTCGACGGCGGCCGAAAAGGCCATGGCGGTATAGATATAGCCCTTGGGGATATGGGCGCCGAACGCCTCGCCGATCAGCACCATGCCGATCATCAGCAGGAAGCCCAGGGCGAGCATGACGACGCTGGGGTTGCGATTGATGAAATTGGCGAGCGGATCGGCGGCGGCCAGCATCACGGCCACGGCCACGATCACCGCGACGTACATGATCAGCACATGCTCGGTCATGCCGACGGCGGTCAGGATCGAATCGACCGAGAAGACGACGTCTAGCAGCAGGATCTGGACGATCGCGGCCGTGAAGGTGATCGAGGCGACCTTCTTCTTGTCGAGCAGCTGGTCGCCCTCGCCCGGCGCGTCGGCATCGACCGAATGGTGGATCTCGGTCGTCGCCTTCCACATCAGGAACAGGCCGCCGGCCAGCAGGATCAGGTCCTTCCACGAGAAATCGGTCTCGAAGGTGGGAATGCCGTTGGCATCGGGCGGCCCCTGGATGCCGAGGCTGAACACCGTGGTCTTCAGGCTGATGATCCAGCTGATCGCGGTCAGGAGCGCGAGCCGCATCGCCAGCGCCAGGCTGATGCCGACTCGGCGCGCGCGCCGGCGCTGCGCCTCGGGCAGCTTGTTCGAGAGAATCGAGATGAAGATGAGGTTGTCGATACCGAGCACCACCTCCATCACGATGAGCGTGAGGAGTGCGGCCCAGGCGGCCGGACTGGCGAGCAATTCGGCGATCGCGTCCATGCGCCTACCTCTGCCGTGCCCCCGATTGTGGCGCAAGCGCCGCGGTTAACGATTGTTCGCCCCGATCAAGTCGAATTTCGTTCGCTCGCTGTCCGATTTTGGGCTATGCCGATTCCATGGCGCAAGATTTTGCGCTGGAAGACCTGCGTTTTTCGTCCGGCGCTTGGCTTTTGATTTGATTTATGGGCGAACCGGGAAGACGAACAGGGCATGAGTTTCGATAGAGGGCGCCGTGGGGATCGCGGCGGACGTGGCCGCGACAAGCGTGATGGCTTCGGCGGCGATGATTTTGGTGGCGGCGGCTTCGGCGGCGGTTTCGAGGATCGTGGCGGTTTCGGCGGCGGTGACCGATTCGGCGGCGGCGGTGGCGGTGGCTATCGCGGCGGCGGTGGCGGCTTCGGCGGCGGTGGCGGCGGTGGTTTCCGCGGCGGCGGCGGCGGTGGCGGCTTCGGTGGTGGTGGTGGCGGCGGCTTCGGCGGCGGCAACCGCATGCCCCCGCAGGTCATCGGCGAAGGCACCGGCGTCGTTAAGTTCTTCAACGGCCAGAAGGGCTTCGGCTTCATCGTCCGTGACGATGGCGGCGAAGACGTCTTCGTGCACATCTCGGCGGTCGAGCAGGCGGGCCTCACCGGCCTGGCCGAAGGCCAGCCGCTCGGCTTCACGCTCGTCGATCGCGGCGGCCGCATCTCGGCCACCGAGCTGAAGATCGATGGCGAGCCGATGCCGGTCGAAGAGCGCGCACCCCGCGAGGATCGCGGCGATCGTGGCGGCTTTGGCGGCGGCGAGCGCGGTGGCCCGCAGCGCCAGCTGACGGGCGAGAAGGCGACCGGCACGGTCAAGTTCTTCAACGCGATGAAGGGCTTCGGCTTCATCCAGCGCGATGACGGCCAGCCGGACGCGTTCGTGCACATCTCGGCCGTCGAGCGTGCGGGCATGCCGACGCTCAATGAAGGCGACCGACTCGAGTTCGAACTCGAAGTCGATCGTCGCGGCAAATATGCCGCGGTGAACCTCACGCCGTCGAGCTGAGGCGCGCCTTCGGGCCAGCAGATCGAAGGGGCCGGGCGGAAACGTCCGGCCCTTTTGCTTTCTGATTTGCGCGGAGAAGAAGGAGAATTTGTCCGCGCAACGGGCGCCGGGAACGCAGGGGAGCAGGTGCGGGAAGCGCATGCACCGTGTCGGCATCGGCAATGACGATGGCTAGAGCGCCCTCGGCGCAGTGCGGGACAGCCTGAGCGTCCTCAGCGCGAACCAATCTCCGCGCCTTCGCGAAGCGAATCGCGAATCGGCTTATCCCTCCAGCAGTTCGTGGAGCGGTAGCGCCGGCGTGAACTTGCGCCGGCGCTTCACGAAGCTCGTCTCGTAGCGTCGCACCACCGGATCGCCGCCGAGCAGCGAATCGACCAGCATGTTGAACGAATCCATGTCGCGCGCCGAGACGAGCAGGACGAGATCGAAATTGCCGGTCACTTCGAGCATCAGCTGGACGTGCGGGCTGGCGAGGACCCGGCGCTGAAAGGCCTGGAGCGCGTCGAGCGAGTGCCGGTCGAACTGGACATGGACCAGTGCCGACAGGAACGGCCCCACTTCCTCCGAGACGATGGCCACATCGGCCGCGATCGTGCCGTCCGCGCGCATCCGGCGGATTCGCCGGGCGATCGCGCTGGGCGAGAGCGGCAGCCGCTCGGCCAGCAGGTCGGCGGTCATCAGCGCGTCCTGCTGCAGCAGCGCGAGAATGCGCAGGTCGATGGCGTCGTTGGTCATCCGGCGACTATGCCAGATTCTGGCAAGCGCGCAGCCGAAATTGCGCGCCACGCGCCCGCGCTTCAGGTCATGCAGTGTTATGCAGATAACACAGTTGGGGAGAGACTCATGAAGATCGCACTTGCCGCGCTGGCGCTTTCCGCCGGCCTCGCCGCCGGCGCGCAGGCGCAGCAGGGGCCGGGCCCCATGCCAGGCCCCGCGCCGATGGCCGCACCGGCGGCGAGCAAGGCGGAGATCGTCACGGGCATCCGCAAGGCGATCGCCGGGAACTATGTGGTCGCGGGCAAGCGGGCCGCACTCGACGCCGCGCTTGCCAAGGGCCTGAAGGCCGGGCGCTACGACGTCGCGGATCCGGGCGAATTCACGCGCCGGCTGAACGAGGATCTCTACGCGGTGGCGCAGGACAAGCATCTCTCGCTGTTCTTCGATCCGCGCCTGTCGGCCGAGATCGCCGGCCGCGGCAGCCAGAATGACGAGATCGAGGACACCCCCTTCTTCAAGGCGATGATGCGCCAGCGCAACTATGGCATCACCGAGATGAAGCTGCTGCCCGGCAATGTCCGTTATATCCGCTATGACGGATTCGGCTGGACCGGGGCGGAGAGCAAGGCGGCGATCGATGCTGCGATGGCGTTCCTGCGCGAAGGCGACGCGGCGATCCTCGACCTGCGCGGCAATGGCGGCGGAAGCCCCGAGGCGGTGAAGCGCATCGCCAGCTATTTCGTGCCGGCCGGCACGCCGCTGGTGACCTTCCATCTGCGCAGCGCGGCGCCGACCAGCTCGACGAGCGAGGCGGTGCCCGGCGGGCAGCTCCGCCTGCCGCTCTATGTGCTGACCAGCAATCGCGCGGCGTCGGCCGCGGAAGAGTTCGTCTCGCACGTCGCGCGGCTCGGCTTCGGAACGCTGGTGGGCGAGACGACGGCGGGCGCGGCCTATCGCAACGAGCATTTCGCGGTGCCCGGCGGCTTCGTGATGAGCGTGTCGATCGGCTATCCCGAGCTGCCGGGCGGCGGCAACTGGGAAGGCAAGGGCGTGCCGCCGAAGATCGCGGTGCCGGCGGACCGGGCGCTCGACCGCGCCCAGCAGGATGCGGCGCAGAAGCTCGCCGAGAAGGCGCAGGGGCCGCAAAGGACCGAGCTGGAATGGACCGCCGCGCTCTATGCGGCGCGCGCGACGCCGGTGGCGCCCGCCCGGGCGCTCGCGGCCTATGCCGGGCGCTATGGCGCGCGCACGGTGGCCGTGGAGAATGGCGCGCTCACCTGGCAGCGCGACGGCGGCGTCAAATCGGCGATGGTGCCGCTGGGTGGCGACCTGTTCGCGCTCGAATTCGACCCGGCTACCCGGGTGCGCTTCACCGGCGAAGGCGCGGTGACCGGCGTGATCATCGAGCGCGCGGACGGCTCGGGCAATCCGGTGCCCAGGGGATAGTCGCGGCCCCCGCCGGCGCTGCTTCGGGTCGGCGCTAGAGCAGGATCAGCACCGCGCCGGCGAGGATTCCGGCGACGCCCAGCGCCCGGCCGGCCGTCACCTTCTCGCCCAGGAAGAGGGTGGCGATGACCAGCGCGGTGACCATGCCGGTTTCGCGCAGGGCGGCGAGCGGCGCGGTGGGGCCGATCGCCAGTGCCGAGAGCGCCAGGCCATAGGTGACGATCGAGAGCGCGCCCGCCGCCACGCCCGGGCGCCATTGCCGCGCCGCCGCAGCGAAGATCGCGCCCCGGGAGAGCAGGGCGAACATCGTGACCGTGCTCATCCCCATCAGCACGAACATCCAGACGATGTAGCTGTGCGGCGTCGGCGCGGCACGCACGCCATGCGCGTCGATCACCGTATAGCCGGCGATGGTGAGCCCGGTCAGCAGCGCCCAGCCCAGGCCGGCCCGGCCGATGTGCCGGCCCAGCACCATCACGAACATGGCCCCGCCGATCAGCGCGATGCCGGCCAGCTCGCGCGCTCCGGCCGGCTCGCCGAGCAGCCCGATCGAGAGCGCGGCGGTGACCAGCGGCGCGGTGCCGCGCAGGATCGGATAGGCGGCCGAATAGTCGCTCGTCTCGAACGTGCGGACCAGCGAATAGAGATAGAGGCAATGGACCAGCGCGGTGCCGGCGATCCAGGGCCAGGCAGCGGCCGGCAGCGGCACGAGCAGCGTCGCCGGCAGCAGGATCAGCGCGCTCGATCCGTCGATGATCGCGCGGCCGGCCATCTTGTCGCGGCCGCCCTTCAGGATCGCGTTGACCACGGCATGGATCGAGCCCGAGGCGATCATCATCGCCGGGGCGAGCAGCTCGGGCTTCACCAGGCGGTGTCGCGGACGTGCCGGAGCCAGAACGCGAGCAGGATGCGCGAGACGATTCCGGAGAAGACTATCAGCGGAACGACCAGCCAGAGCATCAGCACCTGGAAGGCGCCCCATTGCCCGGCGACGAGATGCCGGGCGCTGCTCAGCGCCGTCCAGCCCAGGACGATCGCGGTGGTGATCAGCCCGGCGAGCAGGGCGGCGCCGATCCAGCGCCGCCAGGGCAACGCGGGATCGCGCAGGAAAAGCAATGCGATAGGGGTGCCGACGACCAGCGCATAGCAAAGGCCGAACAGCGCCAGCGTGGCCCAGACCCGCAGCAGCGAATCGGCACCGCCGCTGCCGGCAAAGGCAGCGAGCAGCGATGCGGGAACCGGGCCCGCGAGCACGCAGGCGACGAGCGGCAGCGCCGGTACGCGATCCTCTGGCCCCATGGGGCGAATCTTGGCTCAGGTGAGGTGCTTGCGCAACGTCTCGATCGTGTCGGCTTCCCGGGCAGGCTTGTCGGTGCGGATGCGGCTGATTCGCGGGAAGCGCATCGCCAGGCCCGATTTGTGGCGCCGCGATTCGTGGATCGAATCGAAGGCGACTTCGAGGACGAGGCTCTTGTCGGTCTCGCGCACCGGCCCGAAGCGATTCACCGTATGGGTACGGACATGGTGGTCGAGCCATTTCAGCTCTTCGTCGGTGAAGCCGAAATAGGCCTTGCCCACGGGCAGCAGCGCGCCCTCCGCCGTCCAGGCGCCGAACGTATAGTCGGAATAGAAGCTGCTGCGCTTGCCCGAGCCGCGCTGGGCGTACATCAGCACGCAATCGGCGACCAGCGGATCGCGCTTCCACTTGTACCAGAGCCCCGCCCGGCGCCCGGCGACATAGGGCGCGCTGCGCCGCTTGAGCATCACGCCCTCGATCGACGCGTCGCGGGCGCCGGCGCGAAGCTCCTCCAGCGCGGCGAAGTCCGCGGCCGCGATGACCGCCGAGAGGTCGAACCGCTCGGGATCGAGCCGCGCGGCGAAGCGCTCGAGTCGGGCGCGGCGCGCCGACCAGGGCAAGTCGCGCAGATCCTCCGCGCCGTCGAAGAGGATGTCGTAGAGGCGGACGAATGCGGGATAGTCGGCCAGGGTTTTCGCACTGACCAGCTTGCGGCCGAGGCGCTGCTGGAGCGTGTTGAAGCTCGCCGCCTCGCCGCCCTGGAACGCGCCCTTCACCAGCAGTTCGCCATCGAGCACGCCGGGCGTGGCGAAGGCCCCTGCGACTTCGGGAAAGCTGTGGGTGATGTCGTCGCCCGCGCGGCTGTAGAGCCGGGTCTCGCCCGCGACATGGACGAGCTGGACGCGGATCCCGTCCCATTTCCACTCGGCGGCATAATCGGCGAGATCGACGCTCTCCTGCTCGAGCGGGTGCGCGAGCATGAAGGGGCGGAAGACCGGCAGGTCGCGCGCGCTGGGCTGCGCGGCGCGGCCCTCGGCCCAGTCGAACAGCGGCGCATAGGGCGGGGCGAGGCCATGCCACACTTCCTCCACCGCCTCGACATCGAGCCCGAAGGCCCGGGCCAGCGCGGTCTTGGCGAGCCGGGCCGAGATGCCGACGCGCAGCGCACCGGTGGAGAGCTTGAGCAAGGCGAAGCGCGCATCGGCGTCGAGGCGATCGAGCATCGTCGCGAGCGCCGCGGGCGCATCGGACCGAGAGATGCCGCCGAGCGTCGCGACCACCTGCGAGACGGTGAGCGGGGCCATGGTCTCGGGCGCTGCCGCGGGTTCGGGCCAGAGCAGCGCGATCGTCTCAGCCGAATCGCCGACGAAGTCGCGACTCATCGCATAGAGCACCGGATCGACGCGTTCCTCCACCATCGCACGGATCAGGGCGGGCTTCACCGCGGGCAGGTCGAGCCTGCCGGTGAGCGCCGCCATCGCCCAGCCGCGGTCCGGATCGGGCGCGGCGCGCAGATAGTCGCCGATCAGCTTGAGCTTTGCGTTGCGCGAGCGCGTGTAGATCAGGCCATCGAGCAGGTCGGCAAAGGCACGCATGATGGCGCAACGCATAGCGCGGCCGATGCGCTCCCGTTACGATGTTCGCATGCGCAAGCTCCTCCTCATCCTCGCCGGCCTGGCCTTGCCGCTCGCCGCCCTTCTCGGCTGGTGTTTCCGCGAGGCGACGAGCGACCCGGTGGTCCGTCGCGCCGACGTGGCGATGCCGGGGCTGGAGCGCCCGGTGCGAATCGCGCTGCTGAGCGACATCCATATCGGCACCGCGGCGATGGGGCCGGCGCGGCTCGGGCGAATCGTCGCGCAGGTCAATGCGCTCCGGCCGGACCTGGTGGTGATCGCGGGCGACTTCATCTTCGGGCATGACCCCCAGGGCGCGGCGAAGCTGGGGCCGCCTATGGTGGGGCCGCTGCGACAGCTGCGCGCGCCGCTCGGCGTGGCGGCGGTGCTCGGCAATCACGATTATTGGACCGGTCCGCAGGCGGTGCGCAACCAGCTGCGCCAGGCCGGCGTGACGGTGCTGGAGAACCAGGCCGCGTTGCGCGGGCCGATCGCGCTGGGCGGCATCAGCGACGATTTCTCCCACCATGCCGATGTCCCGGCGACGCTGCGCGCGGCACGGGCCCTGGGGCGGCCGATCGTGCTGGTCACGCATTCGCCCGACGTCGCGCCCGGTCTGCCCCCCGACGCGCATCTCCTGCTCGCCGGGCACACCCATTGCGGGCAGGTGCTGATCTTCGGCCGCAATATCGCGCCCGCGGTCAGCCGCTACGGCGCCCGCTATCGTTGCGGGCTGGTGCGCGAAGGCGCGCGGACGGTGATCGTCACCGCCGGGCTCGGCACCAGCGGCGTGCCGTTCCGCCTGGGCGCGCGACCCGATATCTGGTTGGTCACGCTTGTGCCGCCGGCAATGGTGCGGACATGAAAAGCGGGTTAGGTTCGCCGCTCCACCACCGGAGGGGTCTCCCGACAATGAAGCTCGTTCTCACTGCCGCCCTGCTCGCCTGCGCACCCGTTGCCGCCCTTGCCCAGAACGCGCCTGCGACTGCCGCGGCTCCGGCGCCGGCCGCCGCGCCCGCCCCAGCGGCGAAGTTCAGCGCGGACACGCCGATCGAAACGCTGTTCGCCAATGAAGGCGCCAAGGCCGTGCTCGTCGCCGACGGCCTGGGCGATATCGACAAGCATCCCGCCTATGAGCAGTTCAAGGCGATGAGCTTCCGCGCGATCCAGCCCTTCTCGGAAGGCAAGCTCACCGACGAGATGCTGGCCAAGCTCGACGCGGACCTCGCCAAGGTCAAGTGACGTGGAAGGGGGCCGGACTCGCCGTCCGGCCCCCTTCATCCGATTCGCGCGGACGCGGGTTCAGCCCTTGCGCGACGCCTCGAACAGGAACCAGGCGCGCTCCTCGGCCTGATCGGTCCATTCGTCGACGATGCCGCTGGTCGCATTGTCGCCGGCATCCTCGGCCGCCTGCTTCACCGTACGGAAGCTCTCGATCAGCTTGAGATTGTCCTCGCGCAGTTCGGCGAGCATGTCGCCGGGCGCGACATAGTCGGCGTCATTGTCGGTCAGCGTCTGGCGGCGGGCGATGTCGCCGATCGAGCGCAGCGTGACGTTGCCGGTCTTGCGCACCCGTTCCGCGATCGCATCGGTGATGCCGTAGATCTGCGCCGCCTGATCGTCGAGCAGCAGGTGATAGTCGCGGAAATGCGGGCCCGAGACGTGCCAGTGGAAGTTCTTGGTCTTGAGATAGAGCGCGAAGCAATCCGCCAGCGCGGAATTCAGCGCGTCCGCCACGCTCTTTGCGTCGTTGCGGTTGAGATCGGTAGGGGTGCGGAGCGCCGCATTCGTATCAGCCATGTTCGTCCTCCCGGGATTCGGTTCGCAGGGTCAACGAACGGGATATGGGATCGGCTCCGCCCGGCGCATGCGCATTCTTCCGATCTCAGAGATCGATCAGGTGAGGCGCAGCGCGTTCACGCCGATCCAGCAGCCGGCGATCAGGAAGCCGATTCCGCTCAGGATGCGCAGCCAGCGCCAGGGCATGGCCGCCCAGGTCCGCTCGCCGAGCAGCGCGGCGACGAATGCCACGCCGAACGTGCCGATCGAAGCGCCGGCCGCCGCGAACCAGGGCTGGCCGCCGGTGGAGAGCGCAAGCGTGAAGAAGGGCGTGCTTTCGCCGAAGGCAAGAATCAGCACGCCAAGGAGAGGGGTGAAGAAGGCGCCGAGCTTCCAGCCATCGAGCCGGTCCTTCACGCGATTCGACCCGGCCGCTCCCAGCGCGCCGAAGATCAGCGCCATGGCGAGCAGCAGCGCACGCGCATTGGGCGTCATCATCGGCCCGATCAGCGATCCGCCAAGGGCGGCCGCGAGGTTGAGGGTGGCATGGGCGATGCCCGCCGTGATCGCCACGGTGAGCGGCCGGCCATAGCGATCGGCGAGGATCGCGGTCAGCATGGCCGGCTTGTCGCAAAGCTGGGTGAGGGCGGCCAGCAGGAAGGCCGGGACCAGAGCTTCCATGCGCTTCCCTTTCGGCCGGCATCATGCGGCGCTTCGGTTAAGCCTGCGTGAAGGACATATCCCATCGTCCTCCCCGCCTGCGCGGAGAGGGCGGGAAGGGAATGCGCGCCCTGCCACGCCCAGCCTTGACTTTTGGCCGAGAATCGCACAGTTGCCCGCGTCTGGTAGCGGCGCGCTCTGGCGTGCCGCTCTTTTCTTTTCGCAGTTTCAAGGGTTGTTGGGTCATGGCCAAGCCGACCACTGTCAAGATCAAGCTCGTCAGCACGGCGGACACGGGTTTCTTCTACGTCACCAAGAAGAATCCGCGTACCCAGACCGAGAAGTTCTCGTTCCGCAAGTACGATCCCGTCGTGCGCAAGCACGTCGAGTTCAAGGAAGCCAAGATCAAGTAAGGCGGGCGCGAGCCCGGCTTGCCCTGCCCCCGCGCATGCGGGGCCGATCTTCAAGAAAGCCCCGGGCCGTCAAGGCTGCGGGGCTTCTTCTGTGCCGGTGCCCGGGGCTTCGAGCGGTGCCGCCGGCGATTCGGCCGGCATCAGCGCGCGCACTTCCTCCATGAAGCGCACCAGGCTGATCGGCTTGGAGACATAGGCATTGGCCCCGGCCGCGCGGATCCGCTCCTCGTCGTCGCGGCCCGCATAGGCGGTCACCGCCATGATCGGGATGGTCCGCAGCCTGGGGTCCAGCTTCATGTGCTGGATCAGCTCGAGCCCGGTGACGTGCGGCATCTGGATGTCCATCACCACCAGCTGCGGATCGAAATCGCGCGCGCGCCCCACCGCCTCGCGCCCGTCGCGCACCGGCTCGGCTTCGAACTGGTGCGCGCGCAGCAGGTCGCAGAACAGCTTCAGATTGAGTTCGTTGTCCTCGACAACGAGCACCCTTTTTGCCACGCGCTACCCCCGGATCGACTCTCGGGTGATGTAGGGTATGGCAGGCGCGGAAACAAATGCGGAAGCGCTGGCGCTGCAGGCACTTGTCTGGACGCTGGGCGAGGAATCGCGGGCGCGGCGCCTGCTCGACCTCACCGGCCTCGATCCCGCCGAGCTGCGCGCGCGGGCCGGCGAGGCAATGCTGCTCGCCGCGACTCTGTCGTTCCTCGAATCATACGAGCCCGATCTTGTCGCCTGCGCGGCGGCACTCGACATAAGCCCCGAACAACTGGTCGCCGCCCGGGCGACGCTGGAAAGATCATGAAGCCCCTGCTGATCACCGATTGCGACGAGGTCCTGCTCCATATGGTGCGCCATTTCGGCGTGTGGCTGGGCGAGACGCACGATATCGAGTTCACTCCCAATGGCGGCGATTTCGCCAATTCGATGCGCCGTCGCGCCGATTCGGCCGTGGTGGAGCGCGAGGAGATGTGGGGCCTGCTCGATGGCTTCTTTCCCGCCGAGATGGATCGCCAGACGCTGGTGCCCCATGCCCGCGAGGCGCTGGCCGCGCTTGCCGCGCGCGCCGACATCGTCGTGCTGACCAACCTGCAGGATCATTGCCGCGCGCACCGGATCGCCCAGCTGACGAATCACGGGATCGAACATCGGGTGGAGTGCAACCAGGGCGGCAAGGGCTCGCCCGTGGTGCGGCTGATCGAGGAATATCGGCCGAGCGTCACCGTGTTCGTCGACGATCTGGCGGTGCACCACGAATCGGTGGCCAAGCATGCGCCGGGCGTGTTCCGCCTCCATATGGTCGCCGAACCCAGCCTGGCGCCGAGCGTGGCGAAGGCGCCGCATGCCCATGCCCGGATCGACGACTGGCGCGAGGCGCTGGGCTGGATCGAGGCGCGCTTCGACGCGGGCTTGACCGCCGACGCGGCGAGTGGTTGAGCAAGGCCATGACCACCCATGTCGATCGCAAGCTCGAAGAGCTCGGCCTCGCCCTTCCCGAAGCCGCGGCGCCCGTCGCCGCCTATGTCCCCGTGGTGGAGGCGAACGGCCTGCTCCACGTCTCGGGCCAGATTCCCTTCAAGGACGGCGTGCTGATGACCGGCCGGCTGGGCGAGGACCGCGACCTGGCGTTCGGGACCGAGGCGGCGCAGCGCTGTGCGCTGATGCTGGTCGCGCAGATCAAGAAATATCTCGATGGCGACCTGTCGCGCGTCGAGCGGATCGTGAAGCTCGGCGTGTTCGTCAATTCCGCCGCGGACTTCACCGACCAGCCCAAGGTCGCCAACGGCGCCTCGGAACTGATGCAGGCGCTGTTCGGCGATGCCGGCCGCCATGCCCGCAGCGCCGTGGGCGTGCCCGCCCTGCCGCTGGGCGTGGCCGTGGAAGTGGACGCGGTCGTCCAGATCCGCTGATCCGGCTTTCCCGGGCCTTCGATTCCGGCTCGTTCCCATCGGGGAGCGGGCCGTTTTCGTATGCGGGGATCGCGCTGTTGCTACCCAGCAACAGTTTGTCACGATCCCGTGACGGAACAGCAATTAATGTTGTGCGGTGCAGCGTGGTGCGGCAAGGAAGTCGTGCTTCGCAAGCAGCGCAGGCCGACGAGCCTCAAGTCGACGCCGTACCGGAGCAGCAGGCGGGAACCCTTTTTTGAACAACGGGAAGGGTATTCCATGCGCTACACCATGATCAGCTTCGTCGCGCTCGCGGCTGCGGCCGCAACTGCCCCCGCAAGGGCCCAGGACCAGACCGATCCGCCGCCTGCCGTGACGATCAGCGGCAGCGTCGGCGTGGTCAGCGACTATAAGTTCCGCGGCATCTCGCAGACCGACGGCAATTTCGCCGTGCAGGGCGGCATCACCGTTGCCCATCAATCGGGCTTCTACGTCTCGGTCTGGGGTTCCTCGATCGACGACTATGTCACCGTCCACGGCACCGCGCATCAGGAGCTCGACCTGATCGCCGGCTACAAGCATGCGTTCGACGGCGGCGTCACCGTCGATGTCGGCGCGCTCTATTATGTCTATCCGGGCACGCGCCCCGGCTTTGCGGGCGACCGGAGCTCGTCGGACTTCCTGGAGCCCTATGCCTCGGTCAGCTATGCGATCGGGCCGGCCACCGCGAAGATCACCGGCAATTATGCGCCGAAGCAGAAGGCGCTGGCGATCGACCAGGGCCAGAGCGGCCTGCTCCGGAAGCAGGACAATTTCTACCTGGCCGGCGATCTGTCGGTCGCGATCCCCAAGACGCCGATCGGCCTCACCGCCCATCTCGGCCACACCTGGGGGCCGAGCTGGCTGTCGGGCCCGACCAACGAATATACCGACTGGTCGCTGGGAGCGACGGCGACCTGGAAGTCGCTGACCTTCGGCGTCTCCTATGTCGATACCGACACCAACTTCATCACGCCGAGCGGCAAGGACGCCGCCAAGGGCGGTATCCTCGGCTCGGTGAGCGTCGCCTTCTAGATTGGGGGGAGGGGGAGCGGCACGCTGCTCCCCGCCATGCGAAAGCGCCGGCCTGCATGGGGATGCGGGCCGGCGCTTTCTTCGTTCGGGAAAGGCGGGACGCCTTATTTCGGCGTGCTGGCCTTGGCGTCCTTGCCGTCGCCCTCCGGCGCCGCGACGATGTCGCGCGTGGTCGAGCCCTTGTCGACCACCGTGGTGCCGGGGCTGCCAGCAGTCGAGCGCGCGCTCTGATCGGCGCTGGTGCTGCCCGACTGGTCCATGATCGCCTGCTCGCCGGGGCTGCGCGCGGCCGAGCCGCCGAACATCGCGTCGAGCGCCTGGTTGGCCGGGTTGCCTTCCTGCGGACGCGGGGCGCCCGGCTGCGGCGGCACCAGCGAGAAATCGGGCGGGATCACCAGCGGCGCCTGGCGGGCCACGGCGAACTCGTCGGGGCGCGAACGGTCATAGCCGCGCTTGCCGCAGGCGGAGAGCGATGCCGCGAGCGCAATGGCGCTCACGATGGTAACGGTCTTACGCATTGACTTCATTCTCCACAGCGGCCGGGCTGTCGCCTGCGGCCTTATCGCGCACTAGAAGGGCGCGGATCAACAGGATCAGCACGCCGATGGTAATCGCCGCATCGGCGACGTTGAAGACCAAAAACGGGCGCCACGCCCCGAAATGCAGGTCGGCGAAATCGACGACGAAGCCGAGGCGCGCGCGATCGAGGATGTTGCCGAGCGCCCCGCCCAGCACCATGCCGAGCGCGCAGATGTCCGGCAGTTTCCTCTCGCGGAACATCCACCAGACCACGCCCGCGGCGATCGCGCCGGTGAGCGCGACCAGCAGCCAGCGAGTCGCATCGCTGTTGGCGGCGAACAGGCCGAGCGACACGCCGATATTGGCGACGAAGCGCAGGTCGAAGATCGGCAGCACTTCCTGGACATGGTTGAGCCCGTCGAGCCCCAGCTTCTGGCCGATCAGCGTCTGGACGAACTTGAGGTCGACGCCCAGCGCGCGCACGACGAGCAGCTTCGTCACCTGATCGATGACGAAAACCAGGGCCGCCACCGCGAAGCCGATTCCACGAGTCACGTTCATTCCACCACCCCGGCACAGCGGTCGCACAAGGCGCCGTCCTGCGCAACTTCCGGGAGATGCCGCCAGCACCGGCCGCATTTATGGCGCTGGGTGGGCACGACCGTGACCGTTTCACCCTGCGTCACCGCCGAGACGATGAACAATTCGGCGAGATCCTCGGCCGAAGCCGGCAGATCGGGCACCGTCACTTCCGCCTCCAGGCTGGAGCGGACCTGCTTTTCGCGGCGATAGGGCTCGATCGCCTCGGTCACTTGCTGGCGCAGCGCCCGGATCGCGTTCCAGTCGCTCCGTACCGCCGCGCCCTGGGGCAGCACGGGCCATTCGAGCAGGTGGACCGATTCGTCCTCGCCCGGGAAGCGCGCCTGCCACACTTCCTCGGCCGTGAAGGCGAGGATCGGCGCGGCATAGCGGACTAGCGCGTGGAACAGCACGTCGAGCACGGTGCGATAGGCGCGGCGCTTGGCCGAGTCCTCCGCATCGCAATAGAGGCAGTCCTTGCGGATATCGAAGAAGAAGGCCGACAGGTCCTCGTTCATGAAATCCGTGAGCGCGCGGCTGTAGCGGTTGAACTCGAATGCGTCGGCCGCACTGCGCAGCTCGGCATCGAGCTCGGCGAGCTTCGCAAGGATGTAGCGCTCCAGCTCGGGCATCTCGGCCACCGCGATCCGCTCGCCTTCGCCGAACCCGTCGAGCGCGCCGAGCAGGTAGCGGAAGGTGTTGCGGACCTTGCGATAGGTGTCGCCGGTGCCCGCCAGCACTTCCTTGCCGATGCGGACATCCTCGAAATAATCGGTCTGGGCGACCCAGAGGCGCAGGATGTCCGCGCCGCTCTCGCCGATGATCTTGAGCGGATCGACGACGTTGCCCAGGCTCTTGGACATCTTCTTGCCCTGGCCGTCGAGCGCGAAGCCATGGGTCAGCACCGCGTCATAGGGCGCCCGGCCGCGCGTGCCCGCGCTTTCGAGCAGCGACGACTGGAACCAGCCGCGATGCTGGTCCGAGCCCTCGACATAGAGGTTGGCGCGGGTGCCGGCGCCGTAGCGCGCCTCGATCACGAAGCTGTGCGTCGAGCCCGAATCGAACCACACGTCGAGGATGTCGGTGATCACCTCGTAATGGGCGAGGTCGTAGCGCGGGCCGAGCAGCGCCTGGTGGTCCGCCTGGAACCAGGCATCGGCCCCGCCGGTGGTGAACGCCTCGAGGATGCGGGCGTTCACGTCCGGATCGCGCAGATACTCGCCGGTCTGGCGATGGACATAGAGCGCGATCGGCACGCCCCAGGCGCGCTGGCGGCTGATCACCCAGTCCGGCCGCCCTTCCACCATCGCGCGGATGCGGTTGATCGCGCGCTCGGGCACCCAGCGGGTGTTCGCGATCGCATCGAGCGCGATGCCGCGCAGCGTGGCGCCGTTCGAGGCGCTGGCGTCGCGCGATTCCTCGTCCCAGCTGGTGTCGTGCGTGGCGGTGCTGGGGCGGTCCATCGGGATGAACCATTGCGGGGTGCAGCGGAAGATCACCTTGGCCTTGGAGCGCCAGCTGTGCGGATAGCTGTGCGCGAAATCGTCCGAGGCGGCGAGCAGGGCGCCGGCCTCGCGCAGGTCCGAGCAGATCGGGCCGTCGCTGGCGACGAACTTCTTGTTGATCACCGATCCCTGGCCGCCGAGCCACAGCCAGTCGGCCCGGTACATGCCCGCCGCATCGACCGCGAACACCGGATCGATGCCATGCGCCTTGCAGAGCAGGAAATCGTCCTCGCCGTGATCGGGCGCCATATGGACCAGGCCGGTGCCGGCATCGGTGGTGACGAAGTCGCCGGGAAGGAACGGACGCGGCCTGGCGAAGAAATCGCCGAGCTTGTGCATCGGGTGCCGGGCGACGGCGCCGGCGAGTCGGGTGCCTTTGACGGCTGGCTCTGTCACGAACCCGAGACGGGGCGTGTCGTGATGGACCTGCTGCACTCGATTCAAGAAGGGGCTAACCAGAGCTTCCGCGACGATAAACTTTTTGCCCTGAAGTCCCTCGGGAACCAGTTCACCTTCAACACTCTGGAACCAACCCAAGACGTACTCAACTTCCGGCCCATAGGCCAAAGCCTGGTTCACCGGGATCGTCCACGGCGTGGTCGTCCAGATCACTGCATGTGCGCCGACCAGCTCGGGCGCGTTCGGGGCCTCGACGATCTCGAACGCCACGTCGATCTGCGTCGAGACGATGTCCTCATATTCGATCTCGGCTTCGGCCAGCGCGGTCTTCTCGACCGGGGACCACATCACCGGCTTGGCGCCGCGATAGAGCTGGCCGCTCTCGGCGAACTTGAGCAGCTCGCCGGCGATGATCGCCTCGCTCTCATAGTTCATCGTGAGGTACGGGTTGGCCCAGTCGCCCATCACGCCCAGCCGCTCGAACTGGCCGCGCTGCACGGCCACCCATTTCTCGGCATAGGCGCGGCATTCGGCGCGGAAGGCGACGGGGTCGACTTCGTCCTTGTTGAGCTTCTTGGCGCGGTACGCTTCCTCGACCTTCCACTCGATCGGCAGGCCGTGGCAGTCCCAGCCCGGGATATAGGGCGCGTCCTTGCCCATCAGGCTCTGCGAGCGGACGACGATGTCCTTCAGGACCTTGTTCATCGCATGGCCCATGTGAATGTCGCCATTCGCATAGGGCGGGCCGTCGTGCAGGATGAAGCGGGTGCGGCCGGCACGCTGGGCGCGCAGCTTCTGGTAGAGGCCGATCTTCTCCCAATGCGCGAGGATGGCCGGCTCCTTCTGGGCCAGTCCGGCCTTCATGGGGAACTCGGTCTTCGGCAGGAAGACGGTTTCGCGATAGTCTTTTTGGTCGCTCATGGGTGCGCGGGAATTAGAGGAAGCCGCGCGGCATGCAAAGCAGATGTTCTGATGCCGCGCCGGACGAACGGTTTCGGGAGAGGTATCGGAGGGCTATCGGGCCAGCAGCTCCCGCGCGCGGGCCGCATCGGCGGCCATCTGCCGCTTGAGCGCGTCGAGCGAATCGAACTTCGCCTCGGGGCGCAGATAGTCGATCAGCTGCACTTCGATCGTCTGGCCATAAAGGTCGCCCGAGAAATCGAAGAAGAAGGGCTCGAGCAGTTCGACCGGCGGCTCGAAACTGGGGCGGATGCCCAGGCTGGCAACGCCGTCCAGCACGCGCCCGTCGGCCAGGCGCCCGCGCACCGCATAGATGCCATAGGCCGGGCGCAGATAGTTGGCGAGACTGAGATTGGCGGTAGGAAAGCCCAGCGTACGGCCGACCTGGTCGCCATGCTGGACCGTACCCTCGATCGCGAAGGGGCGGGTGAGCAGCCGCGCGGCGTCGCCCGGCCGGCCCTCGCGCAGATGCGCGCGGATGCGGCTCGAGGAGACGATCTCGCCGTCGAGGCGGACCGGCGCCACCGTTTCGGCGGAGAAGCCCAGCTCGGCGCCGAGCGCGGCGAGCGTCGCCACATCGCCTTCGCGCCCCTTGCCGAAGGTGAAGTCGCCGCCGGTCACTACGCCGCCCGCGCCGATGAACCCGACCAGCCGCTCCTCGGCAAAGCCGCGCGCGCTGAGCGCCGCCAGCGCGGCGTTGAACGGGAAGACCAGCATCGCGTCGATCCCGGCTTCGGCGAGCAGGCGCTGGCGCTGGTCCATGGTGGTGAGGCGGAACCAGGGGCTGTCCGGCCGGAAATAGCGCTGGGGATGGGGATCGAAGGTGCCGACGAGCGCCGGCCGCCCCTCGGCCCGCGCGCGCGCGACCGCGCGGCCGACCACGGCCTGATGCCCCAGGTGAAACCCGTCGAAATTGCCCAGCGCGACGATCGCCCCCCGATAGCCGGGCGGCACCGCCGAGCCGCCGTCCAGCCGCTCCATCGGGCGGCCTATAGGGGGGGAGGCTTGGTCTGCCAACATGCTCAGCTGTTCCCCGGCGAAGGCCGGGGCCCAGTCGCCATATCGCTCGAGAGGCTCGGCGACCTAACTGCATGTGCCGGGACTGTTCCCCGGCCATCGCCGGGGAACAGGCCGGTCAACGCGTTCAGGCCTTACTGTCCCGGCACGATCCCCGCGCGGATCACGCGCAGGACGTTGCCGCCCATCACCTTGCGGATGTCCTCGGGCGAGAGCCCGGCATCGACCAGCGCCCCGGTGATCGCGATCAGCTGGGACGAATCCCAGCCGGTGGTCACCGCGCCGTCGAAATCCGAGCCGAGGCCGACATGGTCGATCCCCACCAGGTCGCGCACGTGCAGGATCGCGCGGACGACATTGGCCGGCTCGGTGCCGCACACCGCCGCGTCCCAATAGCCGATGCCGACCACGCCGCCGGTGCGCGCCACGCCCTGGATCTCCGCATCGGTCAGGTTGCGGTTGACCTTGCAGGTCGCCTGGACGCCGCCATGGCTGGAGACGACCGGGCGCTTCGCCATCGCCAGGATCTCGGCGACCGATTCGTGGCTCGAATGGGCGATGTCGACGATCATGCCGAGCTGCTCCATCCGCGCCACCACCTGGCGGCCGAGCGGCGTGAGCCCGCCCTTGTGGACGCCGTGCATCGATCCGGCGATGTCGTTGTCGAAGAAGTGCGCGAGGCCCGCCATGCGGAAGCCCGCGGCATGGAGCTTGTCGAGATTGGCGAGCTGCCCCTCCAGGTCCTGCAGCCCCTCGATCGAGAGCATGCCGCCCACCACCTTCCGGCCCGCGGCGCGATCGGCGAGGAGCTGGTCGAGCTCCGCGGGCGTATGGATCACGCGCAGCTTGCCGTTCGAGCCGGCCGCGGCCCGATCGAGCTTGCGGGCATGGAAGAGCGAGCGCTCGAGCAGCGAGGTCCAGGTCTTGGGCGGCTGGAGCTGGGCGATGGTGAGCAGGGTGATGTTGTCGGTATCGCCCGAATTCGCGTCGTAATTCTGGTGCTTGGGCGTCTTGGTGACCGAGGAGAAGACCTGGAGCGCGACATTGCCCTCGATCAGCCGGGGCAAGTCGACCTGGCCGGTGTTCGAGCGCTCGAGCAGGCTGCGGCGCCACATCAGCGTGTCGGCATGCATGTCGGCGATCTGGAGCGAGGCGTGGAGCTGCTTCACCGCGTCGCTCGGCTTGGCGAGTTTGACCGGCACCACCTTGTTCATGCTGCCTTCGACGATGCCCGGCGCGAAGCCGAAAAAGCCGACCACGGCCAGCAGGAGCAGGATCAGCACGCCCCAGAGGATCTTCTTCTTCATCGCACCCGCTCCAGCGTCACGAAGCTATAGGCAGGGCGCCCCGCTTCCTCGGCGAAATCCTCGCGCGCAACTTCGCGCCATTCAACCCCGAAAGCGGGGACGATCGCGTCCCCCGGCGGCGCGGCATGGATTTCCGTGAGCTCGATCCGGTCGGGCGCGAACAGCGCGAATATCTCGGCACCGCCGATCACCGCGACTTCGCCCGGCCCGGCCAGCGCCAGCGCCTCTGCCGGGGAATGCGCAACCTCCGCGCCCTCGGCCCGCCAGGCGGCGTCGCGCGTGAGCACGATGTGGCGGCGGCCGGGCAGCGGCGCGGGGAAGCTTTCGAAGGTCTTGCGCCCCATGATCATCGGCTTGCCCATGGTCTGCGCCTTGAAGCGCCGGAGATCGGCCGGCAGATGCCAGGGCAGCCTGCCGTCGACGCCGATCACGCCATTGTCGGCCCGGGCGAGATGGAAGGAGATCAGCGGCATCGCGGGGCCGGCGCGGCGCGGTCGGAACGGGGCGGGGACGGACGCGAGGCAGGGATCATCCGCCGACACAAGCAGATGCGGCCCCATATGGGAACCCTTCGCCGATGCGGCCCCGCCGGGGCCCCGGATGTCGCGGCGTCACTCGGGTGCGTCGCTGCCCCTGCCGAACATCGCGCGCCAGACCTCGGCATAGCGCGGGTCGCGGATGCCGGCGCCGTGATAGGGGTTGGGGCTGTTCGCGCCGAAGCCCGGCGGCAGGTCGAGCGTCAGCACATGCACCTGCGCCGCCGGCAGGCCGAGCGCCGCATAGGCCGCCCGGATCAGCGGCACGGTGTTCTCGCGGCTGTTGTACGCCGCCTGCCAGCGCGCGATCGGCGTGGCGCTGGCTCCGGAGATCCAGGGCGCGGGCCGGCGCTCGCGGCCGCTGGTCTCCCAGGGGCTGGAGAAGAGCACGACGCGGCGGACCTTGTGGCGCTTGGCGATCCACGCCGCCATGCCCGCGCCCTGCGACTGGCCGGAGAGGAGGATCGCTTCCCAGTTCGGGCTGTCGCCGTCGAGATAATGGCCCCAGCCCCTGGCCGGCTGCTCCTTGTCGAGCAGGCGGAGCAGCGCGACTAGGCGCGGCACGATGGCCTCGGCCCGGGGATTGGACACCGTCCTGGACTTGCCGGTGCCGAAGGTCCGCATCTCGCGAAAGTCGCTGGCGCAGTCGGGATCGGGGTCGGCGGTGCAGACCTGCACCACGGCCGGATCATTGTCGTAGCCGAGCGCGATCGCCCGATAGCCCAGCCCGGCGACGAAGCGCATCAGGTTGGCGTTGTAGGCAGGCTTGCCGTTGGTGCCGGGCAGGAACACCGCGAGCGGCGCATCGGCCGGCAGCCCCTCCGCGGCGAAGACGTAGCTCGGATCGTCGAACGCCTTGACCGCGGGGTCGGCCCGGGAGGGAGCGACCTGATAGCCGGTCACCGGGTCCGCCGCCGGCGCCATCGCCAGCAGGGCGAGGGCGGCGAGCCGGATCACACCGCCACCGGCGCCTTGATGTGCGGCTGGGCCGCGTAGCCGTGGATCGCGAAATCCTCATATTCATAGGCGTCGATCGACGGTGCCTTGCGGAGGATCTCCAGCCGGGGGATCGCGCCCGGCGTGCGCGAGAGCTGCTCGCGGGCCTGGTCGAGATGGTTCGAATAGAGGTGGCAGTCGCCCCCGGTCCAGACGAAGTCGCCCACTTCCAGCCCCGCCTGCTGGGCGAGCAGGTGCGTGAGCAGCGCGTAGCTGGCGATGTTGAACGGCACGCCGAGGAAGATGTCGGCCGAGCGCTGGTAGAGCTGGAGGCTCAGCCTGCCGTTCGCGACATGACACTGGAACAGGCAGTGGCAGGGCGCCAGCGCCATGGCATGGAGCTCGCCCGGGTTCCAGGCGGAGACGACCATCCGGCGCGAATGGGGATTGGTCTTCAGCGTCTCGATCAGTTCGGCGATCTGGTCGATATGGCGGCCGTCCGCCGCTTCCCAGTCGCGCCACTGCTTGCCGTAGACCGGGCCCAGTTCGCCCGCTTCGTCGGCCCATTCGTCCCAGATGCTGACCTTGCGCTCCTGCAGCCACTTCACATTGGTGTCGCCGCGCAGGAACCACAGCAGCTCGATGAGGATCGAGCGCAGGTGCAGCTTCTTGGTGGTGAGCAGCGGGAAGCCCTGGGACAGGTCGAAGCGCATCTGATGGCCGAACACGCTACGCGTGCCCGTTCCGGTCCGGTCCATCTGCTCGGCGCCGTCGTTCAGCGCGCGCGCCATCAGGTCGAGATATTGCTGCATATCCGCAACCTAGTGCCGCGCCGGGCCGGCGCCAAGCGGGCGAGATATCTCCATTGTGGAGAAACGCGCCCCTCGGCGGGCCGGGGCGCCCGTCCGGAACGGACCGGCTCGCGCTTCGGCGCGCCGATGGCGAGTGGCAGCGCCGCGCGATGCTGTCCGGTGCCGAGAACCCGCCCCTGCGCCTGGCCGATGTCCGGGCCGCGGGCGCGCTGTTCGCACCGCTCGCGCACGAGACGGTGGAGGTGCTGGCCTTCGCCTATCTCGACCGGCACCAGCAGGTGCTGGGCATGCGCCATGTCCGCTCGGCGCATCGCGACCGGCTCGACCTGCCGATCCGCGACGTGGCGGCGGATGCGATCGCCTTCCATGCCTTTGCCGTGGTAATGGCGCACAATCATCCGAGCGGCGATCCGACGCCCAGCCCGGCCGATCGCGCGGCGACGGACCGGCTCGCCCGGGCGCTCGACACGCTGGGCGTGCGGTTGCTCGATCATCTGGTGGTCGCGGCCCGCGGCACCACCAGCTTCCGCAGCCTAGGGTTCCTTTGATTCCCTGGACATGCTGGCCGGCGTCGCGGTCTTGCCGCTCTTGCAGGCGCGGATCGCGCTCGGCTCGGGCCGGTCGCCCTGCGCCTCGAAGATCGCGATATAGCCGCCGGCCGAGGGCATCGGCCGGATCGAGACGAGCGTGTAGCCCACCGCGGCGAACTCGCATTTGAGCAGTGCCGGCGGCGTGCCGTGATCCTGGGTCGGGCGATTGGCGTCGACCACCACCACCTGGCCGTCGGGCGCGAGCGCAGGGCGCAGCCGCCACAGGAACTCATAGGGGCTCTCGATCTCATGGTACATATGGACCATGAGGACGCGGTCGAAGCTGTTCTCGGGCAGGCGCGGATCGGCGGGCAGGCCGAGGCGCACGCTGACATTGTCGAGCCGCTCGCGGATCACGCGGCCGGCGAGCTTCTGGATCGTGTCGGGTACGATGTCCTCCGCGACGACCCGGCCCTTCTTGCCGACGCGCGTGCCCAGGCGGACGGTGTAATAGCCCTCGCCCGCGCCGATATCGGCCACGGTCATGTCGCGCTTGATCCCGGCCAGGTCCATCACCTGCGCCGCTTCGTTCAGCCGGTCGCGCGCTTCCTCGGTCGACCAGCGCGGGGATAGGATGGTGGCGACCGGACGGTCGGCGGCGGGGAAGCCGCTGTTGATCGCGGGCGCGCCCTCTTCTCGATTGTCGAGCGCCGGCCCGCCGCTGCACGCGGCCAGCGCCGATCCCAGGAGCAGGGCAAGGCCCGATCTCAATCGACATCCTCCACTTCGACCGTCTCGCCGGTCACGCGCTGCGATAGCGCAGCCGCCATGAAGGCGTCGAGGTCTCCGTCGAGCACGTCCGACGGCGCGGTGGACGTCACGCCGGTGCGCAGGTCCTTCACCAGCTGATAGGGCTGGAGGACGTAGCTGCGGATCTGGTGGCCCCAGCCGATATCGGTCTTGGTGGCGTTGGTCGCGTTGGCCGCCGCCTCGCGCTCGGCCAGTTCGCGCTCGTAGAGGCGGGCGCGCAGCTGGTTATAGGCCTCGGCCTTGTTCTTGTGCTGCGAGCGCTGGTTCTGGCACTGCACCACGATGCCCGTCGGCAGGTGCGTGATGCGCACCGCCGAATCGGTGGTGTTGATGTGCTGGCCGCCGGCGCCCGATGCGCGATAGGTGTCGATGCGCAGCTCGCTCTCGTTGATCTCGACCTCGATATTGTCGTCGATCACCGGATAGACCCACACGCTCGAGAAGCTGGTGTGGCGCCGCGCCGCGCTGTCATAGGGGCTGATGCGGACGAGGCGGTGCACGCCGCTCTCGGTCTTGGCATAGCCATAGGCGTTCTCGCCCTTGACCAGCAGCGTGGCGGACTTGATGCCGGCCTGCTCGCCGGCGTGGAAGTCGATCAGCTCGACCTTGAGGCCGTGGCGATCGGCCCAGCGCGTGTACATGCGCTGGAGCATGCCGGCCCAGTCGTTGCTCTCGGTGCCGCCGGCGCCCGCGTTGATCTCGATATAGGTATCGTTGGCATCGGCCTCGCCCGAGAGCAGGGCCATCACCTTGTCCTTCTCGGCGCGCTCGGCCAGCGCGGCGAGGCTGGCGGTGCCTTCGCTCGCCATTTCCTCGTCGCCCTCGGCCTCGGCCATCTCGATCAGCTCGGCGGTGTCGTTGAGCTCGGTCTCGATCGCGCGCGTGGCGCTGATCGCCTCGTCGAGGCGGCGGCGCTCGCGCATCACGTCCTGGGCCTTTTTCGCGTCGTTCCAGAGAGTCGGATCCTCCACGCGCGCGTTCAGCTCGTCGAGGCGGCGCAGCGCGCGATCCCAATCGAGGAAGCGGCGGAGCAGCGCGAGCGACTCCTTGATGTTGTCGACATGAGCCTGCGCTTCGGCGCGCATGGGTTTTACCTTTCGAACTAACTACTTCGTCACCCCCGCAACGGCGGGGATCCAGGGTAACAAGCGGCGTCGCCTTTGGCTCTGGATCCCCGCCGTTGCGGGGATGACGACCTATATGAGAATGCGCGCTAGTAGATTCCGCCCTCGCGTTGCAAGAAGTCGCTGTCGCCTTCCTGCTTCTTCGGCGCGACCTTCTTCTCGACGGCCTTGGTTTCCTGCGTCTCGTCCTGCCCGCGCCGGCCGCGGCGCTGCTCGGTATCGGGCTTGAAGGCTTCCCAGATCACGCCCGAGAGCGGGTCGCTCGACGGCCAGGCGCCGGTCACCGGCTTGCCCGAGGCGCGGTCGATGCGGACCATGCGGATGCCCTGCGGCGCAGTGAAGGGAACCTTCTCCATGCCTTCGAAGGCGGGGATGGCGAATTCCTTGAAGATCGGCGCCGCGATCGAGCCGCCCTGGGCATAGCCGCCCAGATTGGTCGGCGTGTCATAGCCGATATAGAGGCCGCCGATCATCTGCGGGGTGCCGCCGACGAACCACACGTCGGTCGGGCCCGAGGTGGTGCCGGTCTTGCCCATCATCGGCCGGTTCAGGTCGCGCAGCACGGTGGCGGTGCCGCGCTGGACCACGCCCTCGGCGATATGGACCATCTGATAGGCGGAGAGCGCGTCGATCACCTGCTTGGCGCGGTTCACCGGGCGCGGCATCGCCCCGCCCTTCCAGTCGGGCGCGTTGCAGCCTTCGCACGGGCGCCAGTTCTCGGGCCATACCACCGCGCCCTTGCGGTTCTGGACGAAGTCGATCAGCGACGGATTGAGCGCGCGGCCATGGTTCACCAGGATCGAATAGGCATTGACCATGCGCAGCACGGTCGTCTCGCCCGCGCCCAGCGCATAGCTGAGATAGGGCGGGAATTTCTGCCGCGAGACGCCGATGCGCTGCATCAGGTCGACGACATGGTCCATGCCGGTCTGGTTGGCGATCTGCACCGTCATCAGGTTGCGCGACTGCTCGATGCCCCAGCGCAGCGTCTTGGGGCCGGCGCCGCGGGCATTGCCGAAGTTGCGGAAGCATTTCTGGCCGAGATTGGCGCCCTGCCAGACGCAGAACGGGCCGTCGACCACGATCGAGGTCGGGGTCATGCCCTGTTCGAGCGCGGCGGCATAGACGATCGGCTTGATCGTCGAGCCCGGCTGGCGCTGGGCCTGGGTGGCGCGATTGAATGCCTGGAGGCGCGAATCGAAGCCGCCCTGCATGGCGAGGATGCGGCCGGTGCGCGGATCCTCGACCACCATGCCGCCCGAGACCTTGGGGATCGAGCGGAGCGACCATTGGCTGCCCGATTCCGGCGCCACCGCGACGATGTCGCCGGGCTTGAGCGCATCGAACGCCTGGCCGCCCTGCCCGCGCACCGGCATGGTCGCCGCCCATCTGGGCAAGGTGCCGGTGGTGCCGTCGTCGAAGCCGATCTGCCAGACGTCGCCCGTGCGATCGATCAGCACGCCGGCGCGCCAATCCTCATAGTCGACGCCGATATTGGTGTTGAGGAACGACTGGAGCCAGCTCTTGCCGACATCGGCACGGCCGATCGGGCCCGACCAGCCACGGCCGCGATCATAGCGCAGCAGGCCGTCGCGCAGCGCCTTCTGCGCATATTGCTGGAGCTTGGGATCGAGCGAGGTGCGCACCCACAGGCCGCCCGAATAGACGCTGTAGGGCCCGCTCTCGTCGGTCTCGCCGAACTTGTCGATCAGCTGGCGGCGCACTTCCTCGACGAAATAGCCGCCGAGGCGCTCGAACCGGGGCGTCTGGCGCGGCACGGTGCCGAGCGGCGCCGCGACCGCCGCGTCGTGCTGGGCCTGGTCGATGAAGCCGTTGTCGAGCATCTGCCCGAGCACCCAGTTGCGGCGATCGAGCGCGCGCTGCGTGTGGCGTTCGGGATCATAGTTGGACGGGCCCTTGGGCAGGATCGCCAGATAGGCCATCTGCGGCAAGGTGAGCTTGTCGAGTTCCTTGCCGAAATAGGCCTGGCTCGCCGCCTCGACGCCGCCGGCGTTGCGCCCCAGCTCGATCGAGTTGAGGTACAGCTCCATGATCTGCTGCTTGGTGAGCGTGTCCTCCATGCGCCAGGCGAGGATGCCCTCCTTGGCCTTGCGCAGATAGCTCGTCTCGTTGCCGACCAGCAGGTTCTTGGCGACCTGCTGGGTGATCGTGGAGGTGCCGCGCGGCGTGGAGCCGCTGATCAGCCCCTGGAAGGCGGCGCGGGCGAGGCCGGGGAAATCGACGCCGTGATGCTCGAAGAAGGTCTTGTCCTCGGCGGACATATACGCCTCGACGAGGAGCTTGGGATATTCGGCGAAGCTCAGCTGCACGCGGCGCTCGCGCGCATAGCTGTGGATCGGCAGCCCCTCGACCGAGCGGACATTCGTCGGGAGCGGCGGCTCGTAGTTCTTGAGCGTGTCGACCGAGGGCAGGTTGCGCGCGATGAACAGCCAGACGAGGAACACGAACAGGCCGGCCAGCAGCGCGAGCACTGCCAGGATTCGGAACCACCAGCGATGGCGCACGCGGCCGAACAGCCCCTTGAAGCCCCCGATCTCGCGCTTGATGCGCATCTTAACGCTGGAAGTGGTGGAACCGTCGGACATGCGGCTCGCGGTTTAGCAGGATTGGGAGCGGAAGGAAGCGGGGAGTCTGGCGGCCGGCTTCGCACCGTCCTCCGGTCTCTCCGTGCAGGCGGGGGTGGCGGCAAGGGTGAATCGCGCCGAAACCCTTTTATGCCGCCTTCGGAACCACTTCCCCGCGCACCCTCTATAATGAACCCCGAGGGGAGGAAGAAGAAGGGGATGCGTTCAACGGGAGGCCAGTGTCCGCGACGCCATGCGGGTCGCGAAATGGATCTCCACGGCCTTGCGCACGCTCTGCGCCACTTTCCTGCGCCCGTCGTCCGATGCGAGGAAGGCGGCATCGCCCTCGTTCGAGATATAGCCCGTCTCGAACAGCACCGAGGGCATGTCCGGCGCCTTGAGCACCATGAGCGAGGCCATGCGGTGGTAGTTGGCCTTGATCGGGATCAGCGGCTGGGCCTCGCGGCCGAGCAGCCGGGCGAAGCTCGCCGAAGCGTTCATCGTCTCGCGCTGGGTGAGGTCGATGAGGATCGAGGAGATGTCCGGATTCTGCGTGCCGAGGTCGACGCCGGCGATGATGTCGGCCTTGTTCTCGCGTGCCGCCAGCCGCGCCGCTTCCTTGTCGGAGGCGACCTCGGAGAGCGTGTAGACGGTCGCGCCCGAGGCTTCGGCATTGCCCGCGCTGTCGCAGTGCACCGAGATGAACAGGTCCGCGTTCAGCTTGCGTGCCAGGCCGTAGCGCTCCTGGAGCACCAGGAAGCGATCGTCCTCGCGGGTGAGCGCCACGCGCACCCGGCCCGAGGCGATCAGCGCGTCCCGGATCGCCAGCGCGGTCTTGAGCGTAAGGTCCTTCTCGCGCAGGCCATTCGCGCCGATCGCGCCGGGATCGTGCCCGCCATGGCCGGCGTCGATCACCACCAGCGGGCGATCGGACGCGCCATAGACATGCGGCAACGCGGCCGGCGGCGCGCGCCGGGGCAGGGCGATCGTCTCGCTATAGCGGCTGTGCCCGGCGGGCTGCACATAGGAGAAGGGCGGCAGGAAGCGCATCCGGCGCTCGGCCGCGGCGCGGGCGAACTGCGCGTCGTCCACGGTGCGCAGCTGCAGCGTGAGCGTGCGCCCGTCGCGCCCGAAGCTGCCTTCGGTCACGATCGCCGGCCGCGCGAGGTCGAGCACGATCCGCGCGCCCTCGGCGCCTTGCGAGCCCTGGCGGATGCCCGCCACCGGCCCGTCGGCATAGGCGCGATTGCCCGGCTCGGCGCCCCTGGCGTCGAGAACGATCCGCTGCGGTCCGGCCAGCATGAAGGCGCTCGCCTGCGAGACGGGCTCGTCGAACCTGACGATCACCCGGTCACCCTTGACTCGCACTTCCTGCACGACGCCCGCCCAGCTTGGAACTCCGGTCAACCAGCCGGAGAGCAAGGCGAGCAGGAACAGCACCCTGACGCTATGCCGCGCCCGGGCTCCGGGGGTCCAGCCCAAAACCATGATTAGATACTCTGACTACGCGTCTGCCCTGACGAGTCCGGACTAGGCGGCGCGTCTCAAATCGCCGTGAAACGATGCGGTTAATTTGCGATTCGGCATATTATTGCCGGCAAGGCGGCAAGGGCTTGCCGGTTGGCGCCAAGGTTGCCGCGCCGCCGCGGTAATGCTAGGCAACCCCAGGCCGGCCCTTGCGCCGGCCCTTTCCCGCGGCCACATCTTGCCGCGACAGTTCAGGTTGACGCTCGCATGAGGCAATTTCCGCAACGCTCGCACCGACCGGCCCCGATGGCCGGCCGCGGGTTGGCGGCGGAGTCGGCGGACCACCGGTTCGCGCGTGCCCTTCGAGCAGCAGCAGTTTTCGAAACCCGCGAGACCGCAGCCGGCGAATCCGCCGGCCAGGGCCGCTTTGCATATCGCGCGCCTGCGCGAGCCCTCCGCAACACCAATCCAGAGGGCTGGGGCCGGCGCGCCCGGAGAACAATAAATGACCATGCGTATGCTGATCGACGCACGCCACCGGGAGGAAACCCGCGTGGCGGTCGTCAAGGGAAGCCGAATCGAGGAGTTTGATTTCGAGTCCGCCGAGCGCAAGCAGCTCAAGGGCAATATCTATCTGGCCAAGGTGACACGCGTCGAACCGTCGCTCCAGGCGGCGTTCGTCGACTATGGCGGCAATCGCCACGGCTTCCTGGCCTTCAGCGAAATCCATCCCGACTATTACCAGATCCCCAAGGAGGATCGCGAAGCGCTGCTCCGCGAAGAGGCCGAGCACGCCGCCGAGGAAGCCGCGCTGCGCGCCGAGGAGGATGGTGACGAGGATCACGACCACGACCATGACGAAGGTGGCGTGGAAGTGCTCGAGCGTCCGCACGACGACGAGGAGGGCGAGGACGAGGCCGATGCCGAGGCGGGCGAGGAAGCCCGCGAGGGCGGCCGTTCGCGCAAGCGCCGCGGCAAGGGCGGCGGCGAGGACAGCCCGGCGGAGGCGCTGCGCCAGCGCCGCATGAACCTGCGCCGCCGCTACAAGATCCAGGACGTGATCCGCCGCCGCCAGGTGCTGCTGGTCCAGGTCGTCAAGGAAGAGCGCGGCAACAAGGGCGCTGCCCTCACCACCTATCTGTCGCTCGCCGGCCGCTACTGCGTGCTGATGCCGAACACCGCGCATGGCGGCGGCATCTCGCGCAAGATCTCGTCGGCGGCGGACCGCAAGCGCCTCAAGGGCATCATGGCGGACCTCAAGCTGCCGCCGACCATGGGCTGCATCGTCCGCACCGCGGGCCTCCAGCGCACCAAGGTCGAGATCAAGCGCGACTTCGACTATCTCGCCCGGCTGTGGGACGGGATCCGCGAGAACACGCTCAAGTCGACCGCGCCGGCGCTGGTCTATGGCGATTCGGATCTGCTCAAGCGCGCGATCCGCGACATCTATAATCGCGACATCGACGAAGTGATCGTCGAGGGCGAGGACGGCTATCGCCAGGCCAAGGACTTCATGAAGCTCCTGATGCCGAGCCACGCCAAGAAGGTGAAGCAATATGCCGATGCGGTGCCGCTGTTCCAGCGCGCCGGCGTCGAGGACCAGCTTTCGGCGATGTACAATCCCGTCGTCCAGCTGAAGAGCGGCGGCTATCTGGTGATCAACCCGACCGAGGCGCTGGTCTCGATCGACATCAACTCGGGCCGCTCCACCCGCGAGCACAATATCGAGCAGACCGCGACCGCGACCAACCTCGAGGCCGCGCACGAGATCGCTCGCCAGCTGCGCCTGCGCGACATGGCCGGCCTGGTCGTGATCGACTTCATCGACATGGATCACTCGTCGAACGTCCGCAAGGTCGAGAAGGCGATGAAGGAGGCGCTGAAGAACGATCGCGCCCGCATCCAGGTCGGCCGCATCTCGGCGTTCGGCCTGATGGAGATGAGCCGCCAGCGCCTGCGCACCGGCGTGCTCGAGGCGTCGACCGTGCAGTGCCCGCATTGCGAGGGCACCGGCCTGGTCCGCACCGCTTCGTCGGCGGGCTTGTCCGCGCTGCGCCTGATCGAGGACGAGGCCGCGCGCGGCCGCGGCTCGCTGATCACGCTGCGCGCGAGCCAGGAAGCCGCCTTCTACGTGCTCAACAAGAAGCGCGCCGACATCGCCGAGATCGAGGATCGCTACGGCGTGACCGTCGAGATCCTGTCGGACGGCGAGCTCGAGGGTGCGCGCATGTCGGTCGAGGCCTCGGGCCCGCCGCCGGCGCACGCCCCGAGGTTCGAGAAGCTGGTCGAGGAGCCCGAGGACGAGGATTACGTCGAGGAGCTCGACGAGGAAGAGGAGGAGCTCGAAGCGGAGGCCGAGGGCGACCGTCGCGGCGAGCGCGACGAAGGCGAAGGGCGCGGCAAGCGCCGGCGCCGGCGCCGTGGCCGTGGCCGTGGCCGTCGCGAGGAGCAAGGCGAGGGCGCCGAGGGTGAAACCGAAGGCGAGGCCGAAGCCGAGGCTGGCGACGCCGGCGAAGGCGAAGACGGCGAGGAAGCGCCCGTCGCCGAGGGCGAGGCGCGCCACGACGGCCGCAAGCGCCGTCGTCGCGGCCGTCGTGGCGGGCGCCGCGGCGATCGGGTCGAGAATGGCGAGGAAGCCGGTGACGATGCGGCCGAGGCACCGGTGAGCGACGTCGCGGAAGTGGCCGAGGCGGCGCCGGAACCGGCTGCGGAGGAAGCTCCGGCCAAGCCGAAGCGCACCCGCCGGAAGAAGGCGGAAGCGGTCGAGGCCGAAGCCGCGCCTGCAGTCGAAGCTCCGGTCGCGCCGACGCCCGAGCCGGTAGCGGAGGAAGCCCCGGCCAAGCCGAAGCGCACCCGCCGGAAGAAGGCGGAAGCGGTCGAGGCCGGAGCCGCGCCCGCGGTCGAGGCTCCGGTCGCGCCGGCGCCTGAGCCGGTGGCGGAAGAGGCGCCGGCCAAGCCGAAGCGCACCCGCCGGAAGAAGGCGGAAGCAGTCGAGGCCGAAGCCGCGCCCGCGGTCGAAGTTCCGGTCGCGCAGGACACCGCCCCGGTCGAAGCCGGTGAAGGCGAAGAAGGCGACAACGAGGACGGCACCCCGCGTCGCGGCTGGTGGCAGCGCACCTTCGGCGCCTGATTCCAGGACGCGAGGGAAAGGGGGCGCCGGTCCGATGGGCCGGCGCCCCTTTTTCGTGGCTTCACGCGCGGTTCATCGGTGCGCACGCACGGCCAATGCCATTGATCGCAGTCGGAAATCGGAGGATACGGACGGCCATGAAGCGCATCCTCGCCCTGTTCTCGGCTGCCTTGCTGCTCTGGATTCAGCCCGCCGCCGCCCAGTCGATCCTGCGCGATGCCGAGACCGAGGCGCTGCTCAACGACATGGCCAGGCCGCTGTTCGTCGCGGCCGGCCTCTCGCCCGCCAATGCCAAGGTGGTGCTGATCAACGACAGTTCGATCAACGCCTTCGTCGCGGGGGGGCAGATCGTCTATGTCCATTCGGGCCTGCTCGACGCCGCCGACACCGCCAATGAAGTGCAGGGCGTGATCGCGCACGAGATCGGCCATATCGTCGGCGGCCATGCGGTGTTCCAGCGCGATGGCGGCTATACCAGCATCTCGATCCTCAGCCTGCTGCTCGGCGTGGCGGCGATGGCGGCGGGCAGCGGCGAGGCGGGGATGGGCGTCCTCGCCGCCGGCCAGCGTGCGGCGATCGGCAAGTATCTTTCCTTCAGCCGCATCCAGGAAAGCTCGGCCGATGCGGCCGGCGCCAAGTTCCTCAACAGCGCCGGGATCAGTGGCCGCGGCATGCTGAGCTTCTTCGACAAGCTCACGGCCCAGATGCACCGCTACGGCTATTACACCACCAATCCCGAAGTCGATCCGTTCGCCCAGACCCACCCGATGTCGCAGGATCGCGTCGAGACGCTCAAGGCGGACCTGATGAACGCGCCGAGCTGGCAGAAGCCGCTCGACCGGGATCTCGAGACTCGCTTCAAGCGCGTCCAGGCCAAGCTGCGCGGCTATGTCAACGAGGCCAAGGACACGCTCGCCAAATATCCGCCGAGGGACCAGTCGGTCTATGCGCATTATGCGCGCGCCTATGCCTATCACAAATCGGGCTATCCCGAGCAGGCGGCGACGGAGACGACGGCGTTGGTGAAGGTGGCGCCCAAGGACCCCTATTTCCTGGAGCTCGAGGGGCAGATCCTGCTCGAATCGGGCAAGCCGACCGAAGCGCTGGAGCCGCTGCGCGAGGCGACTGCGCTCTCCGGCAACCAGCCGCTGATCGCCAGCACGTTCGGCCATGCGCTGCTCGCGACCGAGGACAAGGCGAACCTCGCCGAGGCCGAGCGCGTGCTCAAGCAGGCGGTCGCGCGCGACAACGACAATCCCTTTGCCTGGATGAACCTGGGCACCGTCTACGACCGCAAGGGCGACGAGCCGCGCACCGCGCTCGCCACGGCCGAGCGGGCGCATCTGATGGGCGATGTCGGTACCGCGCTGATGAGTTCGCGCGCCGCCATGGCCGGGCTCCCGCAAGGCTCGCCCGACTGGGTGCGCGCACAGGACATCAACATGGTCTCGCAGACCGCCTGGGACGAAATCAGGAAAAAGAAGAAGGACCGATAGGGGCAATGATCGAACGGCTTCTGCGGTCGCCGCTGGCGCTGGCCGGCGCATTCATGCTGTGCGCGCTGCTCGGCGCGGGCATCTTCGCGGGCATCCAGGCGCTGGTTCCCGGCATGGGCCAGCGCGGCGCGGTGGAGCGGGTGGTGCACGACTATCTGCTCGCCCATCCCGAAGTGCTGCTCGAATCGGTCGAGCGCTACAATCAGAAGCAGAGCGCCAGGGCCGAGAAGGTCCAGGCCGAAGCGGAGGCCGTGGCCAGCAAGGCGCTGCCGGGCGAGCTGCCCAGATTGCAGTCGCCCTATGCCGGCGCCTGGGCGGGCAATCCGAAGGGCGACGTCACCCTGGTCGCGTTCATGGACTATGCCTGCGGCTATTGCCGCGCGAGCCTGCCCGCGATCGCGGAGCTACTGAAGCGCGATCCGAACGTGCGGGTCGTCTATCGCGAATATCCGGTGCTGGGGCCGGACAGCCTCGTCGCGGCGCGCTGGGCGCTGGCGGCGGCCGAGCAGGACAGGTTCCGCGCCTTCCACGATGCGCTGTTCGCGACCGACGGGCCGAGCGCGGGCAACATCGAAGCCGCGGCGCAGAAGGCCGGGCTCGACCTGGCGCAGGCGAAGCAGGCGATAGCCTCGAAGGCGGTGGAGGACGAGATCATCGCCAACCACAAGTTCGGCCGGAAGCTGGCGATGACCGGCACGCCGAGCTGGGTGATCGGCGGCAAGCTGCTCTACGGCATGCGCGACTATGACGGGCTCGCCGCCGCCGTGGCCGAGGCGCGGAAGAAGTGACGATCCAGATCCTCCCCCGGCAAGCTGGGGGAGGACTCAAGTTTCCCGATTTTTGTACCGACCGGTTGCCGCGCCGCGCTGCCGCGCCTACTTAGCGGGTCCTTTCCCGGCCGGGGGCACGATGACTTCCATTCTTTCCATAAATGGCGTGAGCAAGACCTATGGCTCGGGCCACAGGGCGCTCGATCATGTCGATCTCGAGATCAGGCGCGGCGAGATCTTCGCGCTGCTCGGGCCCAATGGAGCGGGCAAGACCACGCTCATCTCCATCATCTGCGGCATCGTGACGCCGAGCACCGGCACCATCCTGGTCGACGGGCACGACGCGGTCCATGAGCCGCGCGCCGCCCGCTCGAGGATCGGGCTGGTCCCGCAGGAGATCGCGGTCGACATGTTCTCCACCGTCGGATCGGCGCTGCGCTTCTCGCGCGGCCTGTTCGGCAAGGCGCCGGACCAGGCCTATTGCGACCAGGTGCTCAAGGACCTGTCGCTCTGGGACAAGCGGGGTGCCAAGATCATGGAGCTGTCGGGCGGCATGAAGCGCCGGGTGATGATCGCCAAGGCGCTCTCCCACGAGCCCGACATCCTGTTCCTCGACGAGCCCACCGCGGGCGTCGACGTGTCGCTCCGGCGCGACATGTGGAAGATGATCGGCAAGCTGCGCGAGCGCGGCACCACGATCATCCTCACCACCCACTATATCGAGGAAGCCGAGGAGATGGCCGACCGGGTGGGCGTGATCGACAAGGGCAGGCTGCTGCTGGTCGAGGACAAGGCCGCGCTGATGAAGAAGCTCGGCAAGCGCGAGCTCGACCTGTCGCTGGTGGAGCCGATGGCCGCGATCCCGGCGGGGCTCGAGGAATGGCACCTCAGCCTCGAGGACGAGGGCCATCGCCTGCGCTACACCTTCGATGCCCAGGCGGAGCGCACCGGCATCCCCTCGCTGCTGCGCAAGCTCGGCGAGATGGGCATCGCGTTCAAGGATCTCGACACGTCCAAGTCGAGCCTTGAGGACATTTTCGTCGGGCTGGTCGAGCATCGGGAAGCGTCGAACGAGGGGGGTGTGGCGTGAACTTCGTAAACTTCCACGGCATCTGGGCGATCTACAAGTTCGAGATGGCGCGCACGCTGCGCACGCTCTGGCAGTCGATCGCGACGCCGGTGATCACCACTTCGCTCTATTTCATCGTGTTCGGCAGCGGCATGGGGAGCCGGATCCCGTCGATCGAAGGCGTGCCCTATGGCAGCTTCATCGTGCCGGGGCTGATCATGCTGTCGCTGCTTACCCAGAGCGTCGCCAATGCCTCGATCGGCATCTATTTTCCCAAGTTCACCGGCACGGTGTTCGAGTTGCTCTCGGCGCCGATCTCGGCAGTGGAGCTGGTGATCGGCTTCGTCGGCGCGGCGGCGACCAAATCGGTGGTGATCGGGCTGATCATCCTGCTGACCTCGGGCCTGTTCGTGCCGCTGCGGGTAGATCATCCGCTGGCGATGCTGGCCTTCCTGCTGCTCACCTCGATCAGCTTCAGCATGTTCGGTTTCATCATCGGCATCTGGGCAAAGGGCTTCGAGCAGCTCAACCTGGTGCCCGCGCTGATCCTGACGCCGCTCACTTTCCTCGGCGGCAGCTTCTATCCGCTGAGCTTCCTGCCCGAGCCGTGGCGCACGGTGAGCCTGTTCAATCCGGTCGCCTATCTGATCAGCGGCTTCCGCTGGGCCTTTTTCGGCGATGTCGGCGATATCGACGTGCGCTGGAGCCTGGGTTTCGTCGCGGCTTTCCTCGCGCTGTGCCTTGGCCTTATCGTGACGATCTTCCGCACCGGCTACAGGCTCAAGAACTGATGAATCCCTTCCCGCTCGATATCTTCACCGAGCCCGAGGACGTCGATCCGCACACGCTGGCCAATCTCGGCCCCCTGGCGCGCCTGGCCGGCCGCTGGGAGGGCAGGAAGGGCATCGACATCAACCCCAAGGCCGACGGGCCCGAGCAGCGCGAATTCATCGAGCGGATCGAGTTCGTGCCGATCGACCCCCAGGCGAACGGGCCGCAGCTCTTCTACGGCCTGCGCTACCACATCCACATCACCACCGCGGAAGAGGACATCACCTTCCACGACCAGGTGGGCTATTGGCTGTGGGAGCCGGCGACCGGGCTGATCCTGCAGACGCTGGCGATCCCGCGCGGCCAGGTGCTGCTCGCCGCCGGCAAGGGCGCGCCGGGCGACAAGGCGATCCGGGTGGAGGCGACGCGCGGGCAGACCAATTACGGCATCTGCTCGACCGACTTCCTCGAATATGCCTTCCGCACCGATGCCTATACGATCGACATCGTCTTCGATGACGATGGCGGCTGGCGCTACGACATCCACACCACGCTCGCGGTGAAGGGCCAGGGCAGCTTCGACCATCACGACCGCAACACGCTGCACCGGGTGGGCGAGGCGCGGCCGAACCCATGGGTGCAGATCCTGGCGGCCAAGGGGCAGGGATAGCTGCCCTCTTCTTGCCGCTCCCCGGCCCTTGCCGGGGAGCGGGCTGGAATCGATCGGAGGGCCTAGCTCCCCACCACCGGCAGCATGATCGCCGAGCCCGCGCACACCTTCTGCGTCGCCTTCTGGTAATCGCCCGGCCTGGCCTTGTAGATGTTCGGCACGAAGGTCTGCGGGTTGCGGTCGATCATGGGGAACCAGCTCGACTGGACCTGCACCATGATCCGGTGGCCCTTCTTGAAGACATGGTCGTGGTCGCGCAGCGGGATCGACCAGTCGGTCACCTGGTTGGGGACCAGCGGCGTCGCCTTCTCGAACGACTGGAGATAGCGGCCGCGGCGGACTTCCATCGCGATCGGCAGCTGATAGCCGCTCAGCCCCTTGGCATAGGCGCCGAGCGTCGTCGGCGGCTTTTCATAGTCCTCGGGGAAGACGTCGATCAGCTTGACCACGAAGTCGCTGTCGGTCCCGCTGGTCGCGGCCATCAGGCTGGCGGTGATCGCGCCGGTCACCGTCAGGTCGCCGTCGAGCGGGGCGCTGACATAGCTCAGCACGTCCGGCCGATATTCGACGAAGCGCTGATCCTCGGTCTCCCACCAGCGCCAGTCCGGCGTCGCATAGGTGGCCGACATCGGGCGCGGGCGGAAGGGCACCGGATTGGCCGGATCGGAGATATATTCGCGGCACCCTTCGCCCGCGGCCCGTGCCTGGAACGAGACGCTGCCATCGGCATGGAGGAACAGGCTCCGGCGTGCCGCATTGGCGAGCGGCCATTGGGCATAGGTCTTCCATTGCCAGCTGCCCGACTGGAAGCTCTTCAGCGCAAAGTCGGGCTTGGTGCCCTTGCCGTGCAGCCAATAGGCGAAGAAGGGCGCCTCGACCTGCTCCATGAACTGGGTACCGCTGTCGACGCCGAAGGGGATACGGCCTAGCGCATTGCCGGGCGAGCGCCAGCTGCCATGGTTCCACGGACCGGCGACCATCAGCGAGAGCTTGTCCGGATCGTTCTCGCGCTGCTTGTAGAAGATCTGCCAGCTGCCCCAGGGATCCTCCTGGTCCCAATAGCCGGCGACGTTGAGCGTCGGCACGGTGGTGCGCTTCAGCGTGTCCGACCAGACCTGCTTCTTCCAGAATTCGTCATAGTCGGGATGCTCGATCATCTCGCGGTAGCGCGGCACCCGGCCCTTGAAATACTTCTCCTCGATGTCCGCCGGCGAGCCGGCCTTGAGAAACCATTCATAGGTGTCGTAGCGATCGTACAGGTCGATGCCGGCATTGGTCTTGTCGGCCTGGAGGCTGTTCACCCAGTCGCTGGCATAGGTGAGCCGCATCGCGCCCCAGCGGTGCAGGTCGTCATTCTTCCAATAGTCGGTCCAGGCGGCCTGCGGGCTCACCGCCTTGAGCGCCGGATGCGGACGGGCGAGCGCGACCGCGGCGGTGAAGCCGGGATAGGAGACCCCCCACATGCCGACCTTGCCGTTGTTCGGCTTCACGTTCTTCACCAGCCAGTCGACCGAATCATAGGCATCGGTGGATTCGTCGACGGCGTTCTTGCCGGTCTTGATCTCGGTGGAGAGGGTGAAGGGGCCGCCTTCGGACTGGAAGCGGCCGCGCATGTCCTGCGAGACGAAGATATAGCCGTCGCGCGCCAGCGCCGCCCAGTTGGCCGGCACGTTCTGCGGTGCACGCGCCGAGGCGCCATAGGGCGTGCGGCCGAACAGGATCGGCAGCGGGCCCTTCTGGTCGCGGGGCCGCAGGATCACCGTGTGGAGCTTCACTCCGTCGCGCATCGGGATCATCGCCTCCTCCATCACGAAGGGCGAACCCTCGGCCTGGGCCGGCGCGGCGGGGGCGGCCTGGCGCGCGGGCAGCGCGGCGACCGGCGCGGCGGCGACCGCCAGGGCGAAGAGACTGACCAACCGCATGCACACCTCCATCGGAACCGGAATTGAGAGGGCGTAACCGGTGTGTTGCCGGTGTCAATCGGCGCTGCGGCGAAACCGGAGGGCGATGGCGGGGCGCAGAACCAGCGCGTTGAAGTCGATCAGCAAGTGCACGAAGATCGGCGCCGCCAGTCCGCCGGTGCCCAGATAGAGCGCGGCGAAGAATGCGGCGAGCAGCCCCGTCACCGCCATGCCCAGCCACCCCTGATAGCGGTGGAGCAGTCCGAAGATCAGCGTCGAGGCGATGAAGGCGAATGCCGGGGCGCCGCCGCTCAGGACGATCAGGAGCGGCAAATAGAGGCGGAAGAATATCTCCTCGCTGATCCCGGCATTGATGGTCAGCGGCGCGACGCGGAGCAACTCGGCCCGGTTGCGCGGCAGCATCGCGGTGATGTCCAGCCCGGGCACGGGCTTGACGGGTTCGCGCCGCCTGCGCTGCAGCAGCGCGCCCAACGCTCCCCCGCCGAGCAATGCCCCGACCATGAGCCCGAGGACCAGCGGGCTGTCGATGCGAAAGTCGGGCATTGCCGGGGTCAGCGGGGCGAACTCGCCGGGGAAGCGCCACAGCGCCTCCACCCGCCCGAGCAGCGCCAGCCCGAGCAGCGGCACGCCCAGATACATGGCGCAGGCGTTGCGGGCCCAGCGCAGGAAGGTGCGCTGGCGCCGCTGCGTGTCCTCGATCGCGCGGAAACGCCGGAAGCTGCGGACGTCGCTGCGCTGGAACCGGGCGAGCGCGGCCAGCGATGCGATCAACAGCGCCGGCGCAACGAGCGCATGCATGTCCTGCCCCCCTTGTGACCGTCCAGCGGAATAGCGGCGGCACGGCGCGAGGCAAGGGTGAGGAGGTGGTTCAAGAAAAGCGTAAATTGACTGTCAGCCACGACAAATATCGCATGCAACTATATTGGTTCTTTCGTCGATTGACGTCCCAATTGCGTTGGTGGAACCCAATGTCATCGCAGATATGTGCGAAGCTTGGGGGAAATTGCCATGCATCTGACGCACAAGGCCGGCGAGCTGTCGGCGCGCCCTCTCAAATTCCTGGAGACCGACACGCTGGTGGTGCGCTGGATCGCGCAGGCGGCGGTCAATGTCGAGCTGTTCACCATCCCGCTCTACATGACCTCGCTCTATTCGATCACTGGCATGCACCCCATCACGAGCCAGGGGAACAGCTTCTACAAGGGGCGGCAATGGCCGGGCGCCAAGACGAGCGCGACCTTCGAGCACAAGCCCGGCAAGAAGGGCTGGGGCAACAAGAAGGCGTTCAACATCGTCTTCTCGGTGTTCATCCAGGAGATGCTGCATCTCCAGATGGCGGCCAATCTCGCCACGTCGATCGGCGCCGTGCCGAGCTTCACCGCCACCGCGCTGCAGAGCGGCGATCATGGCTGGACCTGCTACGGCCCCAAGCTGACCAGGATCCCCGGCGTCGTCGACCTGACCGACACCAACCGGTTCAAGGACGTGAAGGTCAATGTCGGCCCGCTCGACGAGGAGCGAATCAAGCTGTTCCTCGCCATCGAGCAGCCGCAGGAGACGGCCGAGAAGGACATCGTCCGCAACCAGGACCGATATTTCCCCAAGGTCCCGTTCAAGTACACGACCGTGGCGGAGCTCGACGCGCACATCATGTTCGGCTCGATCGGCTATATGTACCAATGCTATCGCGACTATCTGCTGATCACCTATGAGGACGGGTCGCGGCTCTGGGACCATGTGATGGACGCCTCGGGCCAGCAGAACGACCTGTTCAACAATTTCAGCTTCCCCGGCCACCCGATGCGCGAGTTCATGGGCTTCGAGACCACGATCGCGCTCACCGATCCCGAGATCGCGCTCCGCCAGGCGCTGAACATGATGAACGCGATCACCGACCAGGGCGAAGGCGCCACGCTGGGCGCGCGCTATGACGACAAGGGCCAGCGGCTGAAGGACGATGCCGCCAAGCTCGTCCAGGGCGCGGTCAGCCCGCATTACTGCCCGGACCGCGACGCGCTCGCCTCGGACTATCCGAGCTATTCGCAGACCGGCAAGCTGATCCCCTCGTCCGACGCTGCGGCCCGCGCCGACAATGACGGCATCGACCATTACACCCGTTTCCGCCAGATCGAGGACATTCGCGGCAGCGGCGGGCTCGAGACCTGGGACCAGTCGCCCAGGATCGGCAAATGGACCGCGGCGGACCTGACCACCGAAGGCTATGACCCGAAGGACAATCCCTACGGCCTGGCCACGCCGGAGCAGATCGCCCATGCGCTCAACAGCCTGAAGAACGGCGCGGGCAGCGCGGCCAGCTTCCAGAAGATGAGCCAGGCGGTGTGCGGTGCGATCAAGGGCGTCACCACCGTGCTCGACAGCTATTGGAACCCGGCCGGCGCCACCGTGTCCTTCCCCTTCCCGTCGATGGCGGGATCGGGCGACCGCATGTCGACCGCCTGGGCGGTATTCGGGAGGACGCCGGACCTCTCGGTCGGCGTCGGCGAGCCGGATTCGCGCATCGTCAACCATGCCTGCCAGGGGCTCGACGTGGCGGAAGTCGGGGGCAAATGGGGCACCAACGCCTGCGCCCAGACTTCGATCTATCACACCTGCCGCGGCTCGAACCTGTGCAAGGGCCAGGGCGGCTGCGGCTTCGTCCAGCTCACCAGCGGCGGCGGCAGCTGCGGCGGGGCGAGCAGCGGCTGCGGCGCCGCCGCCTCCAAGACCTCGAACGCACCCAAGGCCAACCCGGTCGCGGGGGGCGGCTGCGGCACGCCCACCACGGTGAAGGGCGGCGGCTGCTCGGCGGTGACCATGCGTGCCTATGGCGGGCTGTGCGGCACGCCCACGCCTTCCCCCACACCCACGCCGAGCGGCCCGATGTACACTGCGCCGAGCGACAATATCTGCGGCGGCTTCGGCGGCTGCGCAGTGCCGATCTCCGCGCTCCAGCTCTATCCCAAGGCGGGCACGATGGAGGTCTGGGCGCTGGTCGGCAGCTCCAAGCCGGTGCTCTGCGGCACGCCCAAACCGACGCCGTCGCCCTCGGGCTGCGGGGCCCCGCAGGCCAAGGCGGACAAGAATCTGTGTGGCACCCCGTCGCCTTCGCCGTCGCCTACCCCCTCGGGCTGCGGCGCGCCTTCCTCGAAGAAGATCGCCACGATCGACTTCAAGGAAGGCGACAAGGTGGAGGACATCGCCTTCCAGGCCTTTGCCAAGGTCGTCGCCTACAAGGTCAATGGCGATCCCGACAAACCGGTGCCGGGCCTAGTCCAGCAGGCGCCGAACGATCTGCGCCTGGCCTATCCGCCGTCGACCTAGGAGAAGGATGGCAATGACGCTGCCCCGGCTCGGCCTGCCCAATCCCGGCGACGGGCTGGGTCTGCGCGAGGAGCATTTCCCGCACCTGATGTCGACGCCCCCGGAATCCTGGGGCGTCGACTGGTTCGAGGCGATCACCGAGAATCTGCTCGACAATGCCGGCTATGGCATGCGCGTGTTCGAGCATGTCGCGGCGCACCGGCCGGTGGTGCTCCACGGCGTGTCGCTCTCGATCGGCAGCACCGCGCCGCTCGACATGGCCTATCTCGGCAAGCTGCGCGCGCTGGCCGAGCGCTTCCGGCCGCTCTGGATCTCGGACCATCTGTGCTGGACCGGAGTGCAGGGCGTGAACAGCCACGATCTGCTGCCGATGCCGCTCACCGAAGCGGCGCTGGCGCATGTCGCGGACCGGGTTCACCAGGTGCAGGATTTCCTGGGCCGGCCGCTGATCGTCGAGAATCCCAGCACCTATCTCGAGTTCCGCGCCAGCCAGATGCCCGAGGCGGAGTTCCTCGCCCGATTGTGCGAGGCGACCGGCTGCGGGCTGCTGCTCGACGTCAACAACGTCCATGTATCGAGCTTCAACCATGCGCAGGATCCGATCGCCTATCTCGAGGGGATCCCGGCGGCGCATGTCGTGCAGGTCCATCTCGCCGGGCCGAGCGACCATGGCACGCACCTGATCGACACGCACGACGCGCCGGTGCCCGATGCGGTGTGGCCGCTCTATGCCTGGGTCTGGGAGCGCTGCGGGCCGGTCGCCACGATGGTCGAATGGGATGCCGGCATCCCCGAATTCGACGTGGTCGCCGCCGAGCTCGCCAAGGCGCGGCGGGTGCGCGAGGGGCTGTCGCTTGCCGCCTGAGCTCGCCGCGCTGCAGGACTGGATGCAGGAGGCGATCCTCGCCGCCTCGGATCGCGGCGCGCGCGCGCATGTCCATGGCGATAACCGGCTGACTGCCGAGGAGCGGGTCCAGATCTATGCGCGCGGCTATCGCCAGCGGCTGATCGAGTGCCTGGAGCGCGAATATCCCCTGCTCGCCGCGCTGGCCGGGCCGACTGCCTTCGGCCTGTTCGCCCAGGGCTATGTCGCCGCGCGGCCCTCGCGCAGCTATACGCTCTACGATTTCGGCGCCGGCTTCCCGGCGTGGCTCGAGGCGTCGCGGCCGGCGGGCGGAGCGCAGGATGTCGGCGCCATTCCCGCCGCATTGGCGCGCATCGAGCGGACCAAGGCCGAAGTCCATCGCGCCCGTGGAATCGAGCGCGGCGCCCCGGCCTGGCCGGGCATGGATCCGGTGCTGGCCGAGTTGCTCGCGCTGGCCGCGACTCGGCGCTGGTATCGGCCGGACAGCGCCCGGCTGCTGGCGCTGCCCTTCGACTTCGGCGAGATGCTGGCCACGGGCGAGCCGATCCCCCCGCGTCCGGAGCCGATGCTGCTCGCGGTCGTCCGCGCGCAGTATCGGATCGCCTGCCTGCCGCTCGAACCCTGGCAATATGACTGGCTGGCCGTGCTTCCGGACGATCCGGCGCGCGCGGTGCCGCTGCCGGACGACGCGCGCATCTCGCTCTGGCTGCCCTTCGCGACGGCGCACGGGCTGGCGGCGCCGGGATGAACTCTCGAAATCCTCGCTTGCGAAGCGAACGAGGATTACAGCCGGTGCTCGCCCTTCACCCAGCGGACCGTGCCCGAATGGGCGCGCATCACCACGCTCTCGGTGGTCATCTTGGTGGCGAAGCGTTTCACGCCCTCGAGCAGCGAACCGTCGGTCACGCCCGTCGCCGCGAAGATGCAGTCGCCCTTGGCGAGCTCGGTGAGGTCGTAGATCTTGTCGAGATCCTCGATCCCCCATTTCCGCGCGCGCTGGCGCTCGTCGTCGTTGCGGAAGATCAGCCGGCCCTTGAACTGGCCGCCGACGCAGCGCAGCGCCGCGCAGGCGAGCACGCCCTCCGGGGCGCCGCCCTGGCCCATATACACGTCGATCGTCGTCTCGGGATCGGTGGTGGCGATCACGCCGGCCACGTCGCCATCGCCGATCAGCACCACGCCGCAGCCGACGTCGCGCAGCTCCGCGATCAGCTTCTCGTGGCGCGGGCGATCGAGCACGCAGGCGATGATCTCGTGCGGCTGCACGCCCTTGGCGGCGGCGATCGCATGCACATTCTCGGTCGGCGACTTGTTCAGGTCGATAACGCCCTCGGGATAGCCGGGGCCGACCGCGATCTTGTCCATATAGACGTCGGGCGCGTTGAGCAGGCCGCCCTTCTCGGCCACCGCGAGCACCGCCAGCGCATTGGGGCCGGCCTTGGCGCAGATGGTGGTGCCCTCGAGCGGATCGAGCGCGATGTCGATCGCCGGGCCCTTGCCCTGCGCCGCGCCCACCTTCTCGCCGATATAGAGCATCGGCGCCTCGTCGCGCTCGCCCTCGCCGATCACCACCGTGCCGTCGAGATAGAGCTTGTTGAGCGCGTCGCGCATCGCCTCGACCGCAGCGGCGTCGGCCGCCTTCTCGTCGCCGCGGCCGACCAGGGTGGAGGCGGCGATCGCCGCCGCTTCGGTCACCCGCACCATTTCGAGGACGAGGACGCGATCGAGGGCGTGGCTGGCGGTCTGCTGCATGGGAATGGGATACCCCGGTGATTGGACTTGGAGGCGCGATTAGGCAGGGTGGTGGCGCTTGTCGATTCCGCTAACGTTGTCAGCGCAAGGTATCCGCAATTCGGTCACATCATTACGCTACCGGACGAATCCCCGGGGGCGGAGGATGTGCAAATGCTTATGCTCGCCTTGCTTCTGCTTGCCCAGAATAACGACCCGTCGCCGGTCCAGGTGATGGAGGCGCACCGCCAGCGCTGGTCGGCCAATCCCGCATGCCGGCGCGCGCGCGACGAGAGCGAGATCGTGGTCTGCTCGCGGCGGGAAGCGGACAAATATCGGGTCCCGCTGACGACGACATACAACGGACCCGATACCGACCAGGGGCGGCTCAACCGGCTGTTCGACGGAGCGGACGGGCGCCCGCCATGCGGCGAGGGCGCGTTCCTGGTGCGCTGCGGCTTTGCCGGGGTGACGATGAGCGTCAGCGCGCGCGGCGTGCGCACCGTGCGCCGCGAACTGGCGCCCTGAAGGACGCCGGCCGAGGGAAACCGGCGGCGCGCCGCGCGTTGAGCGCGGTGCCTTTCCTTCGGAGACCCGGATGCTGCTGCTCGCCTTCGCCCTCGCCAATGCCCTGCCCGCTGCCGAGCCGCCGCAGCATCGCCGCAAGGCCAGGGCGCGCGTGACGCGCGTCACCAATATCCCCGCCCGCGCCGCGCCGCGGCCGCGCAACCTGGCCGTCACGGTGCCCGCCGATCCGGACAAGCGCTACCGCCTGCCGCTCCCCAGCAGCGAAGTGACGGATGCCAAGCGCGATGCCGTGCGCAGCACGGGCATGGCGTGCGGCACCACCGGCGCGCCGGTATGTCCGCACAAGGGAACGCAGCTGCTGAAGAGCAGCATCGACTGAGTACGGACCCTGGCCGGTTCTAGCCGGCCAGGATGTGCATCCACATCGGCTCGCCCATCAGGCTGGCCGAGCCGCGCAGCTGGTCGAGCGCCTGGGACACCGCGCGTTCCGGCCCTTCATGCGTGACGATGGCGACGAGCACGCTGCCATCGGGGTTGGCGCCGCGCTGCATCAGGCTTTCGATCGAGACGCCGGCGTCGCGCATCGCCGCGGCGATCTCGGCGAGCACGCCCACCTTGTCCGCCACGGTGAAGCGCACATAGGCGCGGCTGGTGCGCTCGCCGGCATCGGCGGCCCCCTGCCGGGCAAGTGCGGCGGCGGGCATCGCATAGGGGTGGCCGAATTCGCCGCGGGCGATGTCGATCAGGTCGGCGACCACGGCGGATGCCGTCGGGCCGTCGCCGGCGCCGGCGCCCTGGAACAGCAGCCGGCCGACGAAATTCCCTTCGGCGACCACGGCGTTGGTGGAGCCGGTGACATGGGCGAGCGGGTGGCTGAGCGGCACGAGATGCGGGTGCACGCGCTGGAACAGTCCGCCGGGACCGGCATCGGCGATGCCGAGCAGGCGGACGCGGTAGCCGAGCGAGGCGGCTTCGGCGATGTCCGCCGCAAGGATGTGGCGCACGCCGGTGATCGCCACCCGGTCGAACGCCGGCTGCGTACCGAAGGCGAGGCTGGCGAGGATCGAAAGCTTGTGCGCGGCATCGACGCCGTCGATATCGAAGCTCGGGTCCGCTTCGGCATAGCCGAGGCGCTGCGCCTCGGCGAGGATCTCGGCGAAGTCGCGGCCCTCGGCCTCCATCTTGGACAGGATGAAATTGCAGGTGCCGTTGAGGATGCCATAGACGCGGGCGATCTCGTTGGCGGCGGCGCCTTCGCGCAGCCCCTTGATCACCGGCACGCCGCCCGCCACCGCGGCTTCGAACTTGAGCGCCAGGCCGGCATCTTCCGCGGCACCGGCGAGTTCCAGCCCATGATGCGCGATCATTGCCTTGTTGGCGGTGACGAAGCTCTTGCCGCCGTTCAGCGCCGCGCGGGCGAGGGCGAGGGCGGGACCATCGGAGCCGCCGACCAGCTCGACCACCACATCCGCCCTGGGATGGCGCGCCAGCTCGGCGGTGTCGTCGACCCAGTCGAAGCGCGTGATGTCGACGCCGCGATCCTTGGCGCGATCGCGCGCGGAGACTGCGACCACTTCGATCGGCCGGCCGGCGCGGCGGGCGATCAGCTCCGCATTCGCGTCGATCAGGCGGATCACGCCCGCGCCGACGGTGCCCAGGCCAGCAAGTGCGATACGAAGCGGTTCGGTCATTCGGCTCAATCCTCCGTCATGCTGAACTCGCTTCAGCATCCAGCCCGCGGCCGAAGCCGCGCGTTCGGCCCTAGCGGCACCTTGGACCCCGAAACAAGTTCGGGGTGACGGAGGATTTCTTTGCGCCGCCCTATTTCTTGATCAGCCCGATCTCGACCAGGCGCTCGAACAGATAGTCGTGCGCGGTGATTGGCTCCGGATAGCGATTGGGATTCGCCTCGGTGATCGTCGACGGCAGCGTCTCGATCAGGAAGTCCGGCGCCGGATGCAGGAAGAAGGGCATCGAGTAGCGCGGGGTGCCGCGGCGCTCGACCGGCGGGTTGACCACCCGGTGGGTGGTCGAGGGCAGGTAATGATTGGTCAGGCGCTGCAGCATGTCGCCGACATTCACCACCATCGCGCCCTCGGGCGGCTTGACCGGCAGCCAGCGGCCATCGCGGTCGAGCAGCTCGAGCCCGGCTTCCTCGGCGCCGAGCAGCAGGGTGATCAGGTTGATGTCCTCATGCGCGCCGGCGCGGACTTCGGGCGCATCGGCGGCGACGGGCGGATAGTGGAGCAGGCGCAGGACGGAATTGCCGTCGCGCACCGCACGATCGAACCAGTCGGGCTGGAGGCCGAGATAGCGCGCGATCGCCGAGAGCAGCCGGTCGCCGGCATCGTCGAACGCCTGGAACAGCTCGAGGAACGTCTCCCTGAAGCCCTCGGGGCGGTCCGGCCAGATGTTCGCGGCCATGTCCTTCTCGAAGCGATGGCCCTTGGCCAGTTCGCGGCCGACATGCCAGAATTCCTTCAGGTCGACATGTTGCGCGCCCTTGGCGATCTCCGTCTTGAACGGCGTATACCCGCGCGCGCCGCCGCCGCCTTCGACGAAATAGGCGCGCTTTTCCTGCTCGGGCAGGTCGAAAAAGGCCTTGGTCATCGACCAGGCGCGATCGATCAGATCCTGCGGCACGCCGTGATCGGCGACCATCGCGAAGCCGAAGCGCCGGAAGGACTGGCCGAACTTCCGCGCGAATCCATCGGGATCGTTTGCTTGTTCGGCCATCGAGACGAGGGGCACCTCGTCGAGAACAGTAGCCATCTATGAGTCTCCTTGGGCCCAGTTAGCCCCGCCGGTGCCGACGCGACAAGGGGTGTGCCGGCATGGCCCGGGCCCGGGCGCGCGCGGATCGCGTGGCGTCTCGAACGCGGCTAGCTGCCCGTCATCTCCATGCGGCCCTTGACCTTCTGGCCTCCGTCCGCGCTCAGGTCGAGCGTGAAGGTGCCGCCGTCCGAAGTGGTGCCGGCAAAGCCGTCGCCCCGGGAGGCGAACGTGAAGCCCTTCTTCGTGAAGCCGTCGCGGAACCAGTTCTGGACGGCGGCGAGCGATGCGGGGCTGGTGAAGTCGATCCGCACCTTGCCGTCGTCCTTGCCCCCGCCCTTGCTTCCATCCTTGCCCCCATCCTTGCCGTTGCCGGGCTTGTCGCCGCCGGTGATGTGGAAGCCGGCGATCTCGGACTTCGGGTAGAGCTTCACGCCGTCGAGATCGACGTCGTCGGCCTTCATCTTGATCTGCGGCACCCGGAAATTGCCCTGGAAGCCGTCGCCCTTGATCGAGACGGTGCCGTTTTCCATCCTGAAGCTGCCATTGTCGCCATCGTCCGACTTCACGTCGATCGTCACCGGCGTTCCCGTGCCGCCGTTGCAGGCGGCCAGCGCGAGGGGAAGCAGCAGAAGGGGCAGACGACGCATCGGCGCTCTCCATTGGTGTATCATAAACGCAATACACTAGCCGAAGCGCATGGCCGGCGCAACAATGGCATTGGCTTTGGGGGGTGACGCGCGCCGCCCGATGCGCCATTTGCGCCGGCATGGAAGAGCCGCACCTCACAACGGAAGCGCAGAACAAGGCGCCGCTCGCGTTCGGCGAGTTCGTCAGCCTCGTCGCGGCGATGATGGCGCTCACTGCGCTCGGCATCGATTCGATGCTGCCCGCGCTGCCCGCGATCGGCGCGAGCCTGGGCGTCGACGCGCCCAATCATCGCCAATATGTCGTCACTGCCTTCCTGATCGGCTTTGCCTTCGCGCAGCTCGCCTATGGCCCGCTCTCGGACCGGTACGGGCGGCGGCCGGTGCTGGCGATCGCGCTGACTTCCTATGTGGTGACCAGCGCGGTGGCGGCGCTTTCGGGCAGCTTCACCTTGTTGCTGGTCGCCCGCGCGGCGATGGGCGCGTCGGCGGCGGGCGCGCGCGTCGTCTCGGTGGCGCTGGTGCGCGACTGTTTCGCCGGCCGGGCGATGGCGCGGGTGATGAGCCTGGCTTTCATCGTCTTCATGGCCGCGCCGATCGTCGCGCCGACCCTGGGGCAGCTGATCCTCTATGCCGGATCGTGGCGGCTGATCTTCTGGGCCGTCGCCGCGCTGGCGTGCCTGGTGGTGCTGTGGTTCTGGCTGCGCATGCCCGAGACGCTGGGGCAGGAGGGACGGCTGTCGCTCAACCCGGCGCGCGTGTTCGCCGATTACGGCCTGATGCTGCGCGATCGCCAGGCGGTGGGCTATACGATCGGCATCATGCTGCTGTCGGGCGGCATGTTCGGCTTCATCGGATCGGTGCAGCAGGTGATGGAGGACGTGTTCCACGCGCCCGGGCTGTTGGCGGTCGTCTTCCCCTGCGTCGCCTCGACGATGGCGCTGGGCTCGTTCCTCAACTCGCGGCTGGTGATGAAGATGGGCATGCGCCGCATCTCGCATACGGCGCTCGCCGGCATGATCGTCTTCGCCGCGATCCATCTCGCCGTGGCGTGGAGCGGATTCGAATCGATCTGGAGCTTCACCCTGCTTCAGGCGCTGATGATGGGATGCGTGGGCCTGTCCACGTCCAATTTCTCGGCGATGGCGATGGAGCGGATGGGCGAGATCGCCGGCACCGCCTCGAGCCTGCAGGGCTTCGTCACCACGCTCGGCTCGGCGCTGATCGGCGCCGCGATCGGCCAGGCGTTCGACGGCACCACCGTGCCGCTCTATACCGGATTCCTGCTTATGGGCCTCATCGCTTTCGTGGTAGTGGCGGTGACCGAGCGCGGACGCATGTTCCGCCCCAGCTAGGGAACGCTCGGGCACGATCGCCGTTCGCACTTCGAAGGTCCGCCGCCGTGGCGGGCGCGTGATGCGAGGACGGATGATGGGTGGCTATCAGGTTCCGGGGCGCGGCCCAGGCGATGACGGGTTCGACGAGGAAGGCTATGACGAGAGCCAGCGTGCCGAGATCCTCGAGGCGACCAACGACGGCCCGAGCGACGGCAATGTCCTGACCGACATGGCACCCGATTTCGGCGCGGATGACGATGCCGACGCGGACGACCTGCGCATGGTCGACGACGAGATCGGCGAGGAGGACGAGGAGGGCGGCCAGAAGGCGCGCGCCATTTCCGAGGACGAGATCCAGGACGGGTTCGACGAGGACGACCTGGCGGGCGACGACGATCTGGACGATGCCGACGGGGATGCGCTCGAGCCCTGAGCGCCGCTATTGACGTCCGGCCGGGGGCGGCGGAACATGCCGCCCCATGGCCAGCGATCCCCGGATAGACGCCTATATCGAGAGCCGGGCCGCGTTCGCGCGGCCGATCCTGCACTGGATCCGCGCGCGCTTCCATGCCGCCGTGCCGGAAGTGGAGGAGACGATCAAATGGTCGCATCCCTTCTTCACGCTCGGCGGCAAGCCCTTCGCCAACATGGCAGCGTTCAAGGCGCATGCGAGCTTCGGCTTCTGGAACCGGCAGGACAATGAGACCGGCAAGGAAGGCGAGGCGATGGGCCAGTTCGGCCGCATCGAGTCGCTGGACGACTTGCCCGGGGCGGCGGAGGTCGAGCGGCTGATCCGCGAGGCGGCGGCGCTGATGGCGCAAGCGAAGCCCGCCCGCACGCGCGCCGCGCGCAAGGACGAAGCGGAAGTGCCCCCCGAGCTGGCCGAGGCGCTGGCGGATGACGATGCCGCCGCCGCTGCCTTCAACGCCTTCCCGCCGAGCTGCCGGCGCGAATATTGCGAATGGATCGCCGAGGCCAAGCGGCCGGAGACCAAGGCCAAGCGCGTCGCGGAGGCAGTCGCCTGGATGCGCGAGGGGAAGCGGCGGAACTGGAAATACGAGAATTGCTGAGGGACGGCCGACTTCCCTCTCTCCGTCGGCGGGGAGCGGGAGAAACGCGTTGCCATCCTCTCCCGGCTATGTGATGTTACATCATCATAACGAGGAGAGGTGCCATGACCCGTGCCGTCCGCGCTCGCCGCATTCCCGATACCGCTCCGATCGGTGCGATCAACATCACGCCGCTGATCGACGTGATGCTGGTGCTGCTCGTCGTGATTATCATCGCCATTCCGATCGCCTCGCACAAAGTGCCGGTCGATCTTCCCGCCGGGCGGGGGACGCCGGTGCCGCTGCCGCCCGCGGTGCTGGCGATCGACCGGCAGGGCGCGCTCCACTGGAACGGCGCGGCGCTCGCCGACGCGGCACTGCCCGAGCGGCTGGCGGCGCTGCAGAAATCGGGCGCGGTCCTTCACCTCCAGACCGATCCGGAGGCGCGCTACGAGCGGTTCGACCGGATTCTCGCCACGGTGAAGCGCGCAGGCATCACCAGGCTCGGCTTCGTCGGCAATCGGCCGCTCGAAGACTAGGCTGGCGGAACGGGCGCATCGGGCTATTCGTTACGTTCCCGGACGAAAGAGGAATCCCGATGCGCCTGACCCTGACCGCCCTGCTCGTGCTCGGCGCCTGCTCCAGCCCGCAGCCCGCCGTCGACCGCAACGTCGTGCAGGCGGAAACCACCAACATCACCGACGACGCCTCGCCCGCGCCGGTGGACAAGGCGCCGATCGCCGGTGATGCCGGCTCGGCCGTGCGCTTCCGCTGCATGGACGGGGTGCGCATCGCCGCCCGCTTCGATACGGACAAGGACATCGCAACCGTAACCCGCGACGGGCGGACGTTCGTGCTGCCGCAGCAGCGCATGGCCTCCGGCATCCGCTATTCGGACGGGAGCACGACCTTCGAGGGCAAGGGCGACGCCATGTCGTTCGAGGCGCCGGGCCAGCCGCCGATCGCCTGTACGGTCATCCGTTGACGAAATTCTCGAGCACCGCCAGGTCGCTGTTGCTGACGTTCGTGCCGGTCGCGTCTTCGAGCATGGCGGCGGCCTGATGGCTTTCCTTGTCGCCGAAGCCGATGAAGGTGACGGCCGTGAAGATCACGCCCGCGGCCCAGAACAGGGCGGCCCAGCGGCTGCGGAAGATCCGGGAGGGGCGGCGCGGGATCATTGCACCGGAATATCCGCAAGCGATGAAGGCTGCGCTTCCGAAACTGGTTAAGCTAGAAGGGCGGCATGGCTTCCTATAGCGCGACCATCACCGCCGGCCCCGGGGACATTGACGAGCTCGGCCATGTCAACAATGCGGTCTGGGTGAAGTGGATCCAGGACGTGGCGGTGGCGCACTGGCATGCGGTCGCCGCGCCCGAGCACGCGCAAGCCTATATCTGGGTCGTGACCCGGCACGAGATCGATTATCGCGGCAATGTGGCCGAGGGCGATACGGTGACGGCACTCACCTGGGTTCCCGAGCCGCCGCGCGGCGCGCGGTTCGACCGGCACATGAAGTTCACCGGCGCGGACGGGAAGGTCCGCGTCGAGGCGAAGACGACCTGGGCGATCCTCGACCGGGCGAGCGGGCGGCTCATTCGCGTGCCGGCGGAAGTGGCGGCGCCGTTTCTCTCTTGATTCCTCCCCCAGCTTGCCTGGAGGAGGATTGAAGCATCACCCGCTGTTGCGCAGCGCCGTCGCGATCGCGTTGATCGAGAGCAGGATGCCCTCGCCGATCCGGGGATCGTCCTCGCCGGCGCGGTGGCGCTTGAGCAGCTCGATCTGCAGCAGGTTGAGTGGTTCGATATAGGGCAGGCGCAGGCGGATCGACGTCTCCAGTCCCGGATGCTTCTCCAGCAGCCGCGTCTGGCGCGTCGCCTGGAGCAATCCGTCATGCGTCTTCTGCCACCCCTCGCGGATCCGGCCGAAGATCGCATCGCGCAGGCCCGCGTCCTCGACGAGCGCGGCATAGTGGGCGGCGATCTCCATGTCGGACTTGGCCAGCACCTGCTCCATGTTCGCCAGGGTCGAGGCGAAGAGCGGCCAGGCCGTCGCCATCTCGCGCAGCAGGCCCTTGTCCGCGAACGCCTCCATTGCCTGGCCGACGCCGTACCAGCCCGGCAGCATGATCCGCGCCTGCGCCCAGCTGAACACCCAGGGGATGGCGCGCAGGTCCTCGATCGCGTCCGACTGTTTCCGGCTCGCCGGGCGCGAGCCGATCTTCAGGCCGGCGATCTCGGCGATCGGCGTCGCCTGGCGGAAAAAGGTGCGAAAGCCCTGGGTCTCGTAAACCAGCCCGCGATAGGCCCTGAACGCGCTGTCCGAGAGCTGGTCCATCGCCGCGGCGAAGCGTGTCGCATCGGCCTTGCCCAGCTTCTCGGGCTCGAGGCTGGCGAGCAGCGTGGCGGAGGCCATCGCCTCCAGATTGGTGCGCGCGCTCTCGCGCGTGCCGTATTTCGCGGCGATGATCTCGCCCTGCTCCGTCACCCGGATGCGGCCCTGCACGGTGCCCTTGGGCTGGGCGAGGATGGCCGCGAAGCTCGAGCCGCCGCCGCGCCCCACCGCGCCGCCGCGGCCATGGAACAGCTGCATGCCCAGGCCTGCCTTCTCGAACACCGGCTTCAGTGCGGTCGATCCGCGCGAGAGCTGCCAGGTCGAGGTGAGATAGCCGCCGTCCTTGTTGGAATCGGAATAGCCGATCATCACTTCCTGATGCCCGCGCTTCGCCGCGATCGCCGCGACTTCGGGCAGGCCCAGCCAGGCGTCCATGATCGCCGGCGCGCCCTCGAGGTCGCCGATCGTCTCGAACAGCGGGATCGCCATGACGTGCGCCTGCGGCTCGTCCCCGGGGAGGTAGAGCCCGGCTTCCTTGAGCAGGATGTGCACCTCGAGCAGGTCCGACACCGATTGCGCCATCGAGACGATGTAATGGGTGATGCACTGGCGCCCGTATCTGGCATGGGCCTGAGCCGCGGCGCGGACGATGGCGAGCTCGGACGCCGTCTCCTCCGAATATTCGGCATAGGGGCTGGTGAGCGGCCGGGCGCTGGCCAGTTCCCTGCGGAGGATCTCGACCCGCTTCTCTTCGGGAAGCGACGCATAATCCTCGGTCACGCCGCCCGCCTTGAGCAGTTCGGCGACCACGCGCTCGTGCACCGCGCTGTTCTGGCGCATGTCGAGCGTGGCCAGGTGGAAGCCGAACGTCTCCACCGCGCGGATCAGCCGGCCGAGCGCGCCGCCCGTCGCCAAGGGTCCATTGCCCTCGTCGGCCAGGGCATGGGCGATCGTCACCAGTTCCTCGCGGAACGCGCCGGGATTGGCATAGGGTTCGGCGGCGATCGCGGCGGGGCGGGGCGGGGCCTTGCCGGTGAGCTTCTGATGGGTGGCGGCGAGCCGGGCATAGATGCCGGTGATCGCCCGGCGATAGGGCTCGTCGGCGCGGCTCCTCGCCTCGTCATGGCTGGCCTCGGCGAGCTTGAGCAGCGCTTCGCCGACCTGGACATGCTCGGTCGAGATCGAAAGCTCGGCGCCCAGCGCATGGACCGCGTCGAGATAATAGCCGAGCACCGCCTCGGCGGCGCGGGCGAGCGCGAACTGCATCGAATCGGCGGTCACGAACGGATTGCCGTCGCGATCCCCGCCGATCCAGCTGCCCGGGCGCAGGAAGGACGGCGCCCGGCCGCCCAGCGCCCGGTCCCACCGGGCATAGAGCGCGGGGAGGACGGGCAGGAAGATGTCGCGCAGATAGGAGAGCGCAGTCTCCACTTCGTCGGCGACGCCCAGCTTCTCGCGGCGCAGCACCCGGGTCTGCCAGAGCAGCGCGATCTGGCGGAGGATCGCTTCCTCGACCTTGTCGCCATCCTCGGTCTCGGCCACGCCGCGGTCGCGCAGCAGCATCAGCTCGGCGATCCGGTTCTTGTGGTCGATCATCGACTTGCGGCGCACTTCGGTGGGGTGCGCGGTGAGCACCGGAGCCACCAGCGCCTGGTCGAGCAGCGCCATCACCGCGTCGCGGCCGATGCCTTCGCCCTCCAGCCGCCGGAGCGCCGAGGCGATGTCGGCATCGCTTTCGGTCTCCACGCCCTGGCGATCCTCGGCCAGGTTGGCGAGCATCGAGAAGAGCATGAAGCCGCGGGTGAAATCGAGCGTCTCGTCCAGCGTCAGCCGGTCGAGCCCGCGGTCCACCGCACCCGCCCCCGCGACGCCGCGTGCGCGATCCACCGAGGTGGAGCGGATATACTCGATGCGCTTGAACAGCTCCTCGCCGCCATAGGCACGGATTACGTTGCCGAGGAGCCGACCGAGGAAGCGAACGTCCTCGTTGTTTGCGATCGCGAGGCTAGCCATGGGGCGCGTTGCTGCACTGCGAAATGTTACGGGGTCAATGCGAAAGCGCTTGGGCGCGCGTTTAGTTTCGCTTTCCGGCTCAGCGCGTGGTGACTTCGTCGTCTTCCAGCCATCCGGCAACGCCGGGATCATTCTCGATCAGCGCTTCCGGCGCGACGGCGGCGGGCTGCGCGAGATCGCTGCCAAGGCCGAGCGAATCGGGGATCACCACCAGGGTGGTGCCGGGCCCCACCACGCCGGCGAGCGCGCGGCGGAAGGGATCGCTGCCCTGGAAGCGGCCGGCATCCGGCGCGGCGAGACCGGCGGCGGCAGGGCCCTCGCCCGGCAGCGCCAGCCTTTGCCACCGATAGTCGCCGGCAACCACGTCCTGCAGCACATAGGCCTGGACCCGGTCGATCACGCCGTCGAACGCCACCGGGGCCGAGCCGATCTCGACGCCGCCGCGCAGCACCACCATCCGCCGGTCCGCACCGCTCACCACGATCGAGACCGGGCCGGCGCGCGAAAGCTCGGGCCGCCATACCGCCGGGCCTGCGGGGAGCGCGGGCGCCACCGGATCGGCGCCGATGCGCAGCGCCGGGGCCTGGTTGGTGACGATCACCGTCATGCCGAGATCGGTCTCCTCGAACAGCAGCCGGGCGAATTCATGGGGCAGGCGGATGCAGCCATGCGAGGCCGGATAGCCGGGCAGGTTCCCGGCATGGAGGGCGATGCCGTACCAAGTGAGGCGCTGCATGAAGGGCATCGGCGCGTTCGAATATTTGCTCGAACGGTGCCATTTCGCCTTTTGCAGGATGGTGAAGACGCCGGTGGGTGTGCGATGGCCGGCCTTGCCCGTCGAGATGGTGGAGACGGCGATCGGCACGCCGTTGCGATAGGCGACCACCCGCTGGGTGGCGATGTTGACCACCACCAGCATCGGGCCTGCCGGGGCGATCTCGGGCACCCAGATATACTGGCCGGGCCTGAGCCGCTCGACCGATGCCATCACGGTGCCGCCGTGGATCGGCTGCATCTGGGCCGCACCCGCGGTGGCGAGCAGGCCCGTTGCGGCGGCAAGGGACAGTGTTTTGATGCGCTTCGATCGGAGCAAGACTCACCCATGCGATGACGTCATGACATCCTATCAGCGTGGCGCTCCGGCGAAAACGGGCGGTTGCGGGAAAACGGTTAGTCCCTAGCTTGGGACCATGAATCCCGCCGATGGCATTGCGAACAGGCTGCGCGGCGCGCTGATCGGCCAGGTGCGCGCGGTGTTCAACGACCAGGCCCGGGGCGAGAAGCCGGTCCAGCGCAAGCCGGAGGAGAGCCTGTTCGGCCCCCGATCGGTGGTGTGGCGCGTGCACGGCGACGTTACCACGATGATGGTGGGCGGGGTGACGGCGCTGCTGCTCCAGATGCTCCATCCGGCGGTGCTGGCGGGGGTATGGGACCATTCCAGCTTCCGGGGCGACATGCTGGGGCGGCTGCGGCGCACCGCGCGGTTCATCGCGGTGACCACCTATGGCTCGGCGGAGGAAGCCGAAGCGGCGATCGACAAGGTGCGCGAGGTGCACACCCGCGTGAAGGGCGTGCTGCCCGACGGCACGCCCTATGCCGCCGACGATCCGCGCCTGCTCGCCTGGGTGCACGTGACCGAGGCGGTGAGCTTTCTCGATGCCTGGATCCGCTATGCCGAGCCGGGCATGGGCCTGGCCGATCAGGACCGCTATTTCGCCGATTTCGCGCGCATCGCCGAGGCGCTGGGCAGCGATCCGATCCCGCGCAGCCGGGCCGAGGCGAATGCGCTGATCGCCGCGATGCGGCCCGAACTGGCCGTCGATGCGCGCACCCGCGAAGTGGCGCGCATGGTGCTCGACCAGCCGGCGCCCAATCTGGCGGTGGCGCCGGTGCAGGCGCTCACCTTCGGTGCGGCGGTGGACCTGCTGCCCGGCTGGGCGCGGACGATGCACGGGCTCTCCGGCGCCGGGCTGGCGACGCCGGCGCTGCGCATGGGCACGCGTGGTATCGCCGGCACGCTGCGCTGGGCATTCCGTTAATCCTGGCCGGCTTCGGCTTCTTCTTCTTCCGCCAGGGCGAGCGAAACGGTGCCTCGCCCCCGCCGGACAAGGCCGATCTCGCTTGCGGCCGCGCGGGAAATGTCGATCAGCCGGCTCTTGTCCCAGGGGCCGCGGTCGTTGATCCGCACGACCACGCTGCGCCCGCTTGCGGCATTGGTGACGCGTACGCGCGTGCCGAAGGGCAGGCTACGGTGCGCGGCGGTGAAGTCGCTGGGATCATAGGCTTCGCCGCTCGCGGTGCGCTTGCTGGCGAAACGGTCGGCATAATAGCTGGCCTCGCCCGTGGCGATCGCGGCGGCGGGCGCCAGGCCGGGGGCGTTGGCATGGGAGATCGCGCAGGGCGAAAGCAGCATCGCCGCAACGGCAAATGCCATTCCCCGCTCAGACCTTGCCCCCATTGCACGCCCCTCGTGTCGCCCGGGAGCGGGCCTGCCGCCGATCGCCGAACAAATCCACACCGACGGGCCGATACTGCGCCATATGGTGGTTGGGCGGCGACGAGCCGCTCAGGCCGCGTCGAAGGCCAGCGTGTAGGTATAGCTGCGATAGGGCGTTTCCGATCCGGCCGGCGCCGCCGTGCGGTGGCGGACCAGGATCAGGTAGATGCCGGCCTCGCCGGGGCGCAGCGTGAAGTCGCCCCGCGCGTCCGACCGGACCGTCGCGGCGATTTTCCTGCCGTCGTAATTGCCCGCGGCGCGGAACAGCGTGACTTCGGTATCGGCAAGCGGCTTGCCGTCGAACAACAGCCGGAACCTGGCGTCGCTGCCCGCAGCGATCTCGGCCGGATGGGTGCGCGGCTGGATCTCCAGCGCGGTGCCGATCGGCCGCAACGCGCCGGCACTGGCCGCGCCGCGCGTGACATAGGCTTCGGCGAGGGTGGTGCTCTGCACATCGACGGTGCGCGCGCCGGCGGGCGGGGCGCCGTCCTCGCCGGCGATGATCCACTTGCCGCCCGCCTGGTACATCCTGCCCTTGCGGCCGAGGCGCTGGCCGGTGGTGAGGCGATAGGTGCCCTCGGCGGAGAGGTCGGCCTCGAAGATGGTGAGGTCGCGCAGATAGGTCGGCGTGCCGACCTCGCCGCGCGTGCCGTCGGGCCGGATGAAATGGAACGGCGCGTCCTTCATGCCGATCTCCGGCACAAAGGCATCCTCGCCGAACGACGCGGTGACGGTGACGTGATCGCCCTTGCCGATGTCGAACAGGGTGGGAAGCAGATAGGGCATGTGCGCCTGGGCCGCGGTGCCCAGCACCAGTGCGCCGATCGCGCCCAGCAGCGTGAGTTTGGCAAATCGCATGACGGCCCCCGTTCGAATGTCGCGGGCTTGCGCTAATATTATTGCGATTAACTTTCAATAGCAGATATTCGAGCAGGCTTGCGGATGCGGTAGCGCCAGGCCGCGATGCCGCCATAGAGCAGCGTGAGCAGGGCAAGGTTCAGGAGTTCGGCCCATTGCTCGCCCAGCGTCGCGCCCATCTGGTTGATGCCCACCATCAGGCGGATGCCCGGCGTCGTCGGCAGCAGGCGCGCGAGGAGTGTCAGCCAATGCGGCGTCGCCTCGGCCGGCCAGGACAGGCCGGAAAGGAAGAATATCGGGACGGACGTGACGATCCAGAGCTGGATCGGCCGCTCGCGCGTGCGGAAGAAGCTGCCGAGCGCCAGGGCCCCCGCCACCGTGGCCGCCACGAACAACGCGGCGGAGACGAGCAGCGCGGCCGGATCGGCCCGGGCGCGCGGATAGTCCTGGAACCAGAAGACGAAGCCGGTGAACCAGGCGATGTTCGCGCAGCCGATGACGAAGAAGGCCAGCGCGATGCCGAGCAGGCCGGCCGGGGCAATGCCCTGCCTGCCCTGCTGCTCGCGCATCGTCGCGGCGAGCATGGCAAGGCCGATAAGCAGGGTCTGCTGGATGATCAGGAAGGCGACGCCCGGGAAGATCGTGCTGCCATAGCCTTCGCGGGTATTGAACAGCGGACGCTGGATCATCGCGAGCGGCGGCGGGGCGGGTGCGCCCTGCGCCATCGCCTGGTCGAGCGCGGCGTCGCGCCCTGCCGCGCCCAGCGCCGCGCCGACGCCGGCGAGCGCAGTCGAGGTGCGCAGGAGATAGGCGCCATTGCCATAGAGCGCGACCACGCCCTGGCCGCCGGAGAGGATGCGCCGCTCGAAGCCTGCGGGGATCACGACGATGGCGCTCACTCGCCGCTCCTGGAGCTGGCGCAGCGCGGCGGCGGGCGAGGGCGGGCGCGAGACCAGTTCCGCCTGCTGCACCGCGCCGAGCCGGTTCTCCAGTGCGCGGCTGGTGCCGCTATGGTCCAGGTCGACCACCGCGATCGGCATTCGCACCGGCACTTCGCCCGAATAGGCGGAAGGATAGAAGAAGGCATAGAGGATGCAGGATCCGATCAGCAGCATCAGCGCCGAGCTGTCGGCGAAGATCGCGCGGAAGGTGGCGAGGAAGGCGCGGCCGATCATCGCCGGCCCCAGCATTCCGGGCGCCGCGCCGCGGCCAGGTAGCGCGGCAGCCCGATGCCGCCGCCGACCAGCAGGAAGGCGAGCATCGCCAGCACCTGCCATAGCGACTGGGCGGCGGGCGCGCCCATGATCCATTGCTCGGCCAGCAGCTTGGCGAAGGCCGAATAGGGCAGCAGCGCGCTCCACAGCCGCGCGAAGCCGGAGGCGGATTCGATCGGGAAGATCGCGCCGGCAAAGGCGAAGGACGCGCCGGCATAGAGCCCAGCGACCGACAGCGCCTTGCCCATCGTCAGCGTCAGCCCGACGACCAGCAGCGTCACGCCGACATAGGCGAGGTACATGGCGACATAGCCGGCGAGCAGCATCGCCGCGCTTCCCGCCACCGGCCAGCCGCGCAGCCCGGCGACATAGCCGATCGCCAGCAGCCCCCAGCCGGTGAAGATCGCGAGATAGGGCGCGAGCTTGCCCGCCACGGCGGCGGCGGCGCGCAATGGGGGCTCGCCGCCGATCCAGGCGCCGATCGTCCCGTCGCGCAGCTCGCGACCGAGCCCGCCGGCAATCGCGACCATGAAGACCAGGTGGAGCAGCGCGGGATGGATCAGCGCGACCAGCTGCAGTTCGTAGCTGCCCTGGGGGTTGAACAGCACCGCGCTCTGCACCGCGATCGGCGGGCGGCGGACCCTGCCGGGGCCGAGCACGGCGGCGGCCTGGGTGGCGGCAAGCGTTGCCGCATAGCCCTGCACGACATTGCCCACTTCGCGCAGCGCGGCGCCCGATGCCGTCGAATAGCTGGCATTGTAGAAAGTGGTGACGCTGGCAGTGGCGCCGCGCAGCACCGCGCGCTCGCTGTCGGCCGGGATCAGCACCACGGCATAGGCGCGGTTCGATCGCACCAGCCGTTCCGCTTCGCGCATGTCCCCCGGCCGCGCCGCGACGCGCAGGCCCGGCGCCGCCTCCAGCCGCCGCGTCAGCTCGCGCGAGACGGCGCTGTCGTCCTGGTCGACCACGGCGATCGGCAAGTCGCGCATCACCCCGGCGGAAAGCTGGATCGCCACCACCGCCATCAGCAGCAGCGGCACCCACGACACCAGCGCGAGATCCCAGAAGCTGGTGGCCAGGAACCGCACCTCCCGCCGCAGCGCGCTGCCGAAGGCGCTTGCCATGCCGGTCAGGCCGGCCAGTCGAACAGCACGGTCATGCCCGGCCGCAGCCCCTCGACCGGTGCGACCGGCACCACCCGCACCTCGAAGCTCTTGATGTCGAACCCGGTCGATTGCCGCGTCGCGCGCCAGGTCGCGAAGTCGCCGGCCGGGGCGGTGTAGATCACGCGGAAGCGCGCGCGCCGGTTGGCGAGGGCGGGAATCGTGCCGCCGATCTCCTTGCCCCGCGCCAGCCCGCGCAGCTGGTCCTCGCGGACGTTGAGCGTCACCCAGGGATGCGCTGTGTCGGTCAGCACGAACACCGGGAAGCCCTGCGGCACCAGCTCGCCGGGCTGGGCCAGCCGCTTGCCGACCTCGCCATCGGCGGGCGCGGTGACGCGCGTCTCGTCGGCCGCCGCCTGCACCTCCGCCACGGCGCCGCGCGCCTGCTGCACCTGGCCGGTCGCCGCCGCCTTGTCCTGCCGCCGCGCGCCCGCGAGCGCGAGATCATATTGCGCCCGCGCCGCCTTGGCCTGCTCGGCGGAAGCGACTGCGTTGGTCCGCGCCTCGTCCGCCTTCTGCCCGGCGATCACGCCCTGCTCGTAGAGCCGCTGCGTACGCGCGGAGGTGGTCCGGGCCAGTTCGGCAGCCGCCTGTGCCCGGCGCCACTGCGCCTCGGCGGCGCGGATGTCCTCCGGCCGGGCGCCTTCGTCCGCCTTGCTCTCCACCGCCTGCGCCGCCGCCAGCGCTCCGCCCGCCTGCTCGGACTTGGCGGCGACTTCCGGGCTGTCGAGCGTGTAGAGCAATTGCCCGGCCTTGACCGGCTGCCCCTCCTCGACATGAAAGGCGGCGATGCGGGCGGTGACCTTGCTGGTGATGCGCATCTCGCGCGCATCGACCATGCCCTGGATCTGGTCCGGCGCGGGGCGATAGGCCAGCCACAGGCCGAGCGCGAGCAGCACCGCCACCACCAGCCCCGCGATCAGCGCGATCGGTCGCCGCCGGGCGGGTGCGGGTGCGGGGGCTTCGTCCTCGATCACGGTATCGGTCATGGGATCACCTTGTCGGCCCGGGCGAGATACTCGGGCATCCGGGCCATCTGGCCGCTCAGGCTGAGCAGCTGGGCGAGCGCCTGGACATAGTCGTTGGCGGCCTGGGCCCGCTGGACGCGGGCGCGGCCCAGCCCGAGCTGTGCGTCGATCACGTCGAGCGACGTGACCTGCTGTTCGCGGAAGGAGAGCGTCTGCAGCCGCAGATTCTCGGTGGCCGAGGCGAGCGCGCTGTCCAGCAGCAGGAAGCGCCTGCGCGCCGCCTCCGTCTCGCCCCAGGCCTTGGTCACGCCGATTTCGAGCTGGGTGCGCGCCTCGCGCAATCCGGCCTCGGCCTGCGCCACCGTCTCGCGCGCGGCATCCACTTGCTGCCGGCGGCCGGCACCCGACATGAGCTTGTATTTCAGGCCGACGCCCACCGACCAGTCGGGGTCGGTGAGCAGCGAGTCGCGCCTGTCGAAATTATACTGGCCGAAGCCGTAGATGGTCGGCCGCAGCTTGGACTGCTGGATCGTCACGCCGGCGCGCGCCTGGTCTTCCAGCGCCTGCATCCGGGCCAGCTGGGGATGAGCATAGAGCGCGGCGGCCTTGAAGTTCTCGAGCGGCTCCAGCGGCTGCGAATCGACGCCGAGCGGGCTGAGCGGATGCACGCCGGCCGGCGCGCGCAGCATGCCGGCGAGCGCGGCATTGGCGGTGCCCAGGTCCGATATCGCCTTCTCATATTCGCGGGCGGCATCGTCGCGCGCCACTTCCGCCTGCAGGCGCTGCGCGCGGCTGATGAAGCGCGCCTGTTCGAGCTTCGTCGCGTCGGCGACATGGCGGTTGAGCCCGTCGAGCACGTCGCGGCGGATGCCCAGCGCCCGCTCGGCGAGCTGCTGCCCGTAATAGGCCTGCACCAGCTGGACGAGGGCATTGTCCACCGCGATGTCGCGATCGGCCTTGGCCTGGGCCACCTGCGCGCTGGCGCCGGCCCGGGTCCCGGAGATCTGGCCACCGGTGTAGAAGGGCAGGGTGGCGGTGACGATCGGCCGGGTGCTAGTCCGTTCCTGGCGGAACTTCAGCGGATCGCGGATGCCGAAGGATTCCGCCACCGGCGCCAGCGATCCGAGCGGCAGATAGAGCGTCTTCTGATATTCGAGCAGCTGCGCCTCGACGTCCACGTCCGGCCGGCCGAGCGTGCGCGTCGCGCCTTCCTGCGCTTCCTTGCCGCGCAGATTGGCGGCGGCGGCCTCGATCGCGTCGGAGCGCTGGAGCAGCCTGTCCTGCGCCGCGCGATAGTCCAGCCCCAGCGGCTCGGAAGTTTGCGCGAAGACGGGCGATGCACAGGAAAGCGTAGATAGCAGCGACAACGCCAGGATGCGCATCGACAGAACTCCCGTCACGCCACGCGCGAATGATCGCGATCATGCCGCTTTTGTAAAGAGCGATTTCCCGCGTTCGGGTCCATTACGGTCGGCGATGCGCGGCTGGGGCAAGAGCCCGGCGCGTTTCGATTTGCTCCGGCAGGCCCTTGTTCTTCGTCATCCCCGCTTTTCTTCGTCATCCCCGCGCAGGCGGGGATGACGGTGTTTGTGGTCCGTTGCTGAAACTGAGAGACTTGGGGCTAAGCTAAATCAATAGCTTATCGGGACATGAGCGTGTCGTTCGGAGACTCTCGTCGCTCAATGCGAACTAATTTTAGCGTGTTTGTCTCAAAATCTCAGAGACTCGAGTCTCGGGGCAATTTCACCGGCATATCAATGGTCGGCAAAGCGCCCCAGTTCCTGACATTCAACGCGTGCGATTCTGATCCCGAAAGCGGCCGCTAGCGAACTCCGTAGCCAGACGCGACCGACGATGGGTCGAAGTGCGCACAAGTCTCCAACCTACATGTGCTCGTCAATGGCGCAGTGGCGGGGCGATGACGCAGCCAGCGCGTCATACGCCAGTCCGGGCTGGGAAAGCCTGCTGCCTGCAACCGTTTGGGGTTCGCCTGGCGTCGTTCAATGACCTTCAATGCAAAGCTTGGCTTCGAGATCCTCGAAGAGACCATCCCGGTCGTAAGACTGTGCGATGTCGAACACGACCGCGACCAAGCGAGGATGTCCGACAATGAATTGGATCGCCTGCAGGACCTGCTTGCGGCAGAGAATTGATCCGCCCCTTGCAGCGCTGCCGCATCGAGCGGATTGCGACAGCGCGGGATCGCTTATCGCGGAATCGCATCCAGGGAGTCTCGTGTCTTGGGTTCAGAATCGGTCACGCTCCGCCGGGTCCATGCGCTTGACGGCGGTATTGCGCGGTTGGCTGGAGAGGCGGACTCCGAAGGTCACCGCTTCATGCGGCGCCTTCTGGATGAATGGTGCTCCGGCGCAAATCGTTTCAACGGTGACGGAGAGTTCCTGCTCGGCGTCGACATTAATGGGCAGATCGCTGCCATAGGCGGCCTCAACCTGGACCCTTACGCTGCAGACGCACGCATTTGTCGACTTCGTCATGTGTATGTTTCGTCCGCCGCTCGGCGAAACGGTGTCGGATCGCTTCTGGTGAAGCGCATCATATTCGATGCTTCCCGTTCATTCGCGACTCTACGTCTGCGTACCGCAACGCCAGAGGCTGCGGCATTTTACGAGCGGCTGGGCTTGCGGAAAAGCAACCAGGAGGCTGCGACACATATCCTCGATCTTCAAGCCTGATGGTCGGATTGCGAGCCTTCTGAGCCTTGGGCACCAATGAGCCGAAAAATAGCCGCCCCCCCTGATTGGCCCGCAAATCGGGTTTTCGCCAACGCGCAGTCTGAAAGATTTGATAGCCGCATAGCGATAGTTCGCGCATTGGCCGAGGCGCCCGCATTTTGATCTAGTGCAGAAAAGGGCCATTCCTGTTGTGCCCTAACTGATGCTAAGCACCAACCGCTCGGCCTTGCCGGGCAAGAACACCGTGCTGGTTCCCCGCGAGGGGATTAAAATGGGAACATGGTAAGGGGGCGTCCCCCAAATCCATGCTGTCCCTGCAACTGTAGGCGGCGAGCAAGGGCGCTGGGCGGATGTAATGAATCCGCTGACCACTGGGTTATGAACCTGGGAAGGTGCACTCGAAGCGACGACCCGCGAGCCAGGAGACCTGCCGGCGCGGGTCGCTGTTGCCTTGGTCCAGGGGATGGTCGAGGCGCGGACGAGCGTCCGAACGGCGAAAAGCAAGCGTGGGCACGGCCTGCGGTGTCCCGCGTGCGCTCTGCATGCCGGGAGCCACGGGTATGCGCGGGCTGACCGTGAGGACAGGGTGTGAATCAAAGACCAGGCTGGACGGAGTTGAAGGACGAACGATCGATCAGGCTGGCGTGGCGCATCGCAGATGCGTTGCTCGTCCGTGATCGATCGAGCTCGAAGGTCCTGCTCGATTTTCAACCGGCGCACGACGAACATCTCGGCCTGTCGCTGCGTTGGCCGGAAGCCCGTCACCGCGTCCTGACATTCTTGCAAGGCCAGGCCATGCGGAAATGGATCGGCCTCTCACTCGAAGTCGAAGTTCCGGATGGGGACCTGCGCTTGGGTGAGGTCATCGAGCGCTGTGCTTGTGCGCTGGTCCTTCCCGCAAGCCGCCCGCTGACACCGCGGCTGGTTCTTAGTGCACTCCCGATCAGCGCGCAGGAGCGACTGCGCTGGACCAAGGATGGCCGCCTACTCCAAGCGGGCGCGGTGACGATCCGGCGCGCGCATTCGATCTCCGTGGCAACCTATGCGGTCGAGACGATCTCGGAACTGGCCGAGGACCCCTCGATCATCGCGCTCTGGCGGGAGCAGGATGCCTTGCGCCTTCACGCTACGGGATAGGGAACAGGCGCAGCTCGGTTCTCGTCGATTGCCAGCGCCCGGCCAATCGGCGGAAACGCGCGTTGCGGGCAAGCAGGGCGTTCGCATACCTTGCAGCCCGCCCCGATCGGAGTTGCCGCTGCCGGATCGGACAGGTCAAGGCCGCGCGAATAGACGAGCTGGCCAGCGTGGCGGATGTCGCAGCCGAGGCCGATGGCGAAGGTCTTGCCGGGTTTGCCGAAGGCGCCGCCGCTGCTCATCACCGTGCGCGCCACCCAGAGATAGGTACGCCCGTCGGGCATCTGCGCGATCTGGCGCAGCACCCTGCCTGGCTGGGCAAATGCCTCGTACACCTTCCAGAGCGGGCAAGTGCCCCCAACCCGTGAGAAGTGAAAGTCGGTGGCCGATTGGCGCTTCGAGATGTTGCCGGCGCGATCGACACGGACGAAAAAGAAAGGAACTCCGCGCGCGCTTGGGCGCTGCAGCGTGGATAGCCGGTGGCAAACGGTTTCAAACCCCACCCCGAAGATCTCGCCAAGCCGCTCGATATCATAGTGCTCGGCCTCCGCGGCAGCGAGAAAATCGCCATAAGGCAGTACGAGTGCCCCGGCGAAATAGTTGGCCAGCCCGATCCGGGCCAAGCGACGTGCCTCGTCATCGATCAGAATGGGGTCGACGGTCAGGGTGCCAATCGCTTCGTCTAGCTCGAGAAAGGCGAGTTGGGTCGCCATCTGGAATACCTGCTGCCCCAGTGTCAGGCCGGCGGACAGGTGCAGCAGGCGGGTGGCCGGATCATAGCTTCGCTGCACCGGACCGGCTTCACCAACTGCCAGTTCAACCCCGTGCTTCCCTCTCAGCCAGGCAACCAGTCCGGCATGGATAGTCCGCGGGGAAAGGCCAGCGTCTCGGTAGATGCGCTCGGCCGCCTCATCCAGCACCTCGACATGGTTGCGCCGGGCATAGAAGAAATCGCGAACCTGCTCGAAGGGCTGGCGCACTCTGGTACCCAACGTCCAATCATCACCCAGTTGTGCGGCCATCACGTCGCCGCGCTCCACGGCGTCGCGATAGCGTCGGTGCAACGCAATCAGCGTCCGGCCGACAGCCGGCATGTTCGCGGCCAACTCGCGCAGTTCGGCCAGCGCGATGCTTTCCCCACCCTCTGCAACGGCATCGCGCATGTCGGTGATCAGGCGTGCTTCCTCGTCCTCGGAGAAAAGCTGGACGTCTATCCCGAACACCGCATTGAGCTTTAGCAGGATCGGCACGGTCAACGGCCGCTGGTTCTGTTCCAGCTGGTTAAGATAGCTCGCCGAGATGCCGAGCGCCTGCGCGAGTTCGACCTGTTTCAGGTTCCGCTCTTCCCGCAGCCGCCGCAGCCGCACGCCCATATAAGCCTTGCGCATAATCGTCCGATCTTCGCAAGATTTGCTAATTCGCAAATCCGAGTTCGCAGACCTTCGCTCTTTCAGTACTTCCGATTGCGCGCCGGTTTGCGGATTATGCGAATATGCTTAGCCGCGCCCATCCGCAAGATGCAGACCTGCTTGACCGCCTCCTGGATGCGGCCTCGGCCCACGCGCGCGCCGGGCTCGGCGAGCCGGTAGTGCTGCGTCGGTGCAGTGACATTGAGATCCGCGAGGAAATCGAAGGCCTGCGTTTCGAGACCTGGTGCGTCCGCAAGGGCGAGGAAGGCCTTGTCGTTGTGGCGACCGCCACCGCGTACGATGAAGGCGGCCGCGAATGCATGGTCGCCTCGGGCCGTTTCACCTTCTCAACATTTGTGGCTCCGAGCGCGTCGATCCTGACGCGGCTTGCACGCCTGGATTATCCGACGAAATGAATAGCGCGTTCCGAACGCCGCTCGCCGGCACCGACCTCGATTATTTCGATACCCGCGCCGCGATCGAGGCGCTCCGCCCGGGCGCCTATGACACGCTGCCCTATGTGTCGCGGGTGCTCGCCGAGCAGCTGGTACGCCGCTGCGATCCCGCGATGCTCGACGATGCGCTGATCCAGATCGCCGACCGCAAGCGCGACATGGATTTCCCCTGGTATCCCGCCCGCGTCGTCTGCCACGACATTCTCGGTCAGACCGCGCTCGTCGATCTCGCGGGGCTGCGCGACGCGATCGCCGATCAGGGCGGCGATCCGGCCAAGGTCAATCCGGTGGTGCCCACTCAGCTGATCGTCGATCACAGCCTGGCGGTGGAGCATGGCGGCTTCGATCCGCAAGCGTTCGAGAAGAACCGCGCGATCGAGGACCGCCGCAACGAGGACCGGTTCCACTTCATCGAGTGGACCAAGCGGGCGTTCGACAATGTCGACGTGATCCCGGCCGGCAATGGCATCATGCACCAGATCAACCTGGAGAAGATGTCGCCGGTGATCCAGGCACGCGACGGCGTCGCCTTCCCGGACACCTGCGTCGGCACCGACAGCCATACGCCGCATGTCGATGCGCTCGGCGTGATCGCGGTCGGCGTGGGCGGGCTCGAGGCCGAGACGGTGATGCTCGGTCGCGCCTCGATGATGCGGCTGCCCGACATCGTCGGCGTCAAGCTCACCGGCCGCCGCCAGGAAGGCATCACCGCTACCGATATCGTGTTGGCGCTCACGGAGTTTCTGCGCACCGAACGCGTGGTCGGCGCGTGGCTGGAATTCTTCGGCGAAGGTGCTGACAGCCTGACGATCGGCGACCGCGCGACCATCTCGAACATGTGCCCGGAGTACGGCGCCACCGCCGCGATGTTCTACATCGACCAGCAGACGATCGACTATTTGCTGCTCACCGGGCGCGAGGCCGAGCAGGTCAAGCTGGTCGAGAACTATGCCAGGACCACGGGCCTATGGGCCGACGCACTGCAGACCGCTCAATATGAGCGCGTGCTGGAGTTCGACCTGGGCAGTGTCGTGCGCAACCTCGCTGGCCCGTCCAACCCGCATCGCCGCCTGCCGACGAGCGCACTCAATGAGCGTGGCATTGCAGTCGACCTCGAAGGCGCGCTGGCCGAGGAGCGCGAGGGGCTGATGCCCGACGGCGCGGTGATCATCGCTGCGATCACCAGCTGCACCAACACCTCGAACCCGCGCAATGTCGTGGCCGCCGGCCTCGTCGCGCGCAACGCCAACCGGCTTGGGCTGCTCCGCAAGCCCTGGGTGAAGAGCTCGTTCGCGCCCGGCTCCAAGGTTGCGCGGCTCTATCTGGAGGAAGCGGGTCTCCTCGGCGAGCTGGAGCAATTGGGCTTCGGCATCGTCGCCTTCGCCTGCACGACCTGTAACGGCATGTCGGGCGCGCTCGATCCGGTGATCCAGCAGGAGATCGTCGACCGCGATCTCTACACCACCGCCGTGCTCTCGGGGAACCGCAACTTCGACGGGCGCATCCATCCATACGCCAAGCAGGCCTTCCTAGCCTCGCCGCCGCTGGTCGTCGCCTATGCGATCGCGGGCACGATCCGCTTCGACATCGAGCAGGACGTGCTGGGCATCGCGGCGGACGGCAGCGAAGTGCGGCTGAAGGACCTGTGGCCGAGCGATGCCGAGATCGACGCGATCGTCGCCGCGCATGTGAAGCCCGAGCAGTTCCGCAACGTCTATGAGCCGATGTTCGGCCAGCGCCTCCACGGCGGCGAGAAAGTGAGCCCGCTCTACGACTGGCGGCCGAAGTCGACCTATATCCGTCGCCCGCCTTATTGGGACAAGGAAGGGCTGGGCGCGCTCGCAGCGTCCCCGCGCACGCTCACCGGCATGCGGCCGCTGGCGATCCTGCCGGACAACATCACCACCGATCACCTCTCGCCGTCCAACGCGATCCTGCCGACCTCGGCGGCTGGCGAATACCTGACCAGGATGGGCGTACCCGAGGAAGACTATAACAGCTACGCCACCCACCGCGGCGACCACCTAACCGCGATGCGCGCGACCTTCGCCAATCCAACCCTCCAGAACGAGATGGCGGTGGTCGACGGCGCGGTGAAGAAGGGCTCGCTTACCCGGCTCGAGCCGGACGGCCAGGTCGTGCGGTTGTGGGAAGCGATCGAGACCTATCTCGGCCGCCGCCAGCCGCTGATTATCATCGCGGGCGCCGATTACGGCCAGGGTTCGTCGCGCGACTGGGCGGCCAAGGGCGTGCGCCTGGCCGGCGTCGAGGCGATCGTGGCGGAGGGCTTCGAGCGCATCCACCGCACCAACCTGATCGGCATGGGCGTGCTGCCGCTGGAGTTCCAGTTCGGCGCGACACGTCTCGGCCTCAAGCTCGACGGCACCGAGACCTATGACGTGGTCGGCCAGCGCCGCCCCGGCGCGACGCTGATGCTGCTCATCCACCGCAAGGACGGCGGCACCGAGGAGGTGCCCGTCACCTGCCGGCTCGATACCGCCGAAGAAGTCTCGATCTACGAGGCGGGCGGCGTGCTCCAGCGCTTCGCCCAGGATTTCCTCGCCGGCCAGGCGGAGGCGGTAGCATGACCGGCCAGGTCCGCATTCCCGCCACCTATATGCGCGGCGGCACCAGCAAGGGCGTGTTCTTCAAGGCGGAGGACCTGCCCGAGGCCGTGCGCGTGCCCGGCCGCGCGCGCGACCGGCTGTTCCAGCGCGTGATCGGCAGCCCCGATCCCTATGCCGCGCATATCGACGGCATGGGCGGGGCGACGTCGAGCACCAGCAAGTGCGTGATCATCGGCCCGGCGAGCGTGCCCGATCACGACGTCGACTATCTCTACGGCCAGGTCGCCATCGGCGAGGACCTGGTCGACTGGTCGAGCAATTGCGGCAACCTCTCCACCGCGGCCGGCGCCTTCGCGATACAGGCCGGCTATGTCGATGCCAAAGCCAATGACGGGAGCCCCGACGGCATCCGCACCGTCCGCATCTGGCAGGCCAATATCGGCAAGACGATCGTCGCGCATGTGCCGGTGTCGGGCGGCGAGGTGCTGGAGACCGGTGATTTCGAGCTGGACGGCGTGACCTTTCCGGCCGCCGAGATCGTGCTCGAATTCGAGGACCCGGCGGACGGCGGAGGCGCGATGTTCCCGACCGGCAATCTGGTCGATACGCTCGACGGACCTGACGGGCCGATCCAGGCAACGCTGATCAATGCCGGCATCCCAGCGGTGTTCGTGAACGCCGAGGACCTTGGTTACACCGGCGCCGAGCTGCGCGAGGCGATCAACTCCGATCCGGCCGCGCTCGAGCGCTTCGAGGCGCTGCGCACCGCGGGCGCCGCCCGCATGGGCATCGTCAAGACGGGCCGCGCGCCCGCGATCGCCTTCATCGCGTCCCCGATCGACCATCGCACCTCTAGCGGCAAGGAAGTGCTGGCCGGCGAGATCGACCTGCTCGTCCGCGCGCTGTCGATGGGCAAAGTCCACCACGCGATGATGGGCACCGCATCGGTCGCGATCGCTGCTGCGGCGGCGGTCCCCGGCACCCTGGTCAACCTGGCCGCAGGCGGTGGCGCGCGGAACGCGGTCCGCTTCGGCCATCCCTCGGGCTCGCTCCGCGTCGGCGCCGAGGCCCGGCAGGTCGACGGCCAGTGGACGGTCACCAAGGCAATCATGAGCCGCAGCGCACGCATCCTGATGGAAGGTTGGGTGCGCGTGCCGGCCGACAGTTTCTGAGAGAGGATCCGATGAACGACGTTCCTGCCTTCAAGCCGAAGAAGTCGGTCGCCCTTTCGGGCGTCACCGCCGGCAACACCGCGCTGTGCACCGTCGGCCGCACCGGCAACGACTTGCATTACCGGGGCTACGACATTCTCGATTTCGCCGAGACGAGCGAGTTCGAGGAGATTGCGCATCTGCTCGTCCATGGCAGCCTGCCGACCGCGACTCAGCTGGTCGCGTACAAGAAGAAGCTGCGCAAGCTGCGCGGGCTGCCGCGTTCGGTGAAGGAAACGCTGGAGGCGATTCCGGCCGCCGCGCATCCGATGGACGTGATGCGCTCGGGCGTCTCGGCGCTGGGCTGCGTGCTGCCCGAGGCGCACGACCACAATCTGCCGGATGCGCGCGACATCGCCGACCGGCTGATGGCCTCGCTCGGCTCGATCCTGCTCTACTGGTACCATTTCGCGCATCACGGCCGCCGGATCGAAGTCGAGACCGACGACGACAGCATCGGCGGGCATTTCCTCCATTTGCTGCACGGCACGCCTCCGTCGGAGAGCTTCGTGCGCGCGATGCACACCTCGCTGATCCTCTATGCCGAGCATGAGTTCAACGCCTCGACCTTCACTGCGCGCGTGATCGCCGGCACCGGGTCCGACATGTACTCCGCCATCGCTGGCGCGATCGGCGCGCTGCGCGGGCCCAAGCATGGCGGCGCCAACGAAGTCGCCTATGAGATCCAGAAGCGCTATTCGAGCGCGGACCAGGCCGAGTTCGACATCCGGCGCCGGGTCGAGGCCAAGGAAGTCATCATCGGCTTCGGCCATCCGGTCTATACCGTCTCCGATCCGCGCAACGTGGTGATCAAGCGCGTCGCCAAGGGCCTTGCCGACGAAGCCGGCGCGCAGCGCCAGTTCTCGGTCGCCGAGCGGATCGAGAGCGTGATGTGGGACGCGAAGAAGATGTTCCCCAACCTCGACTGGTTCTCGGCGGTCTCGTACAATCTGATGGGCGTGCCGACCGCGATGTTCACCCCGCTGTTCGTCATCTCGCGCACCTCGGGCTGGGCAGCCCATGTCATCGAGCAGCGCGAGGACAACAAGATCATTCGCCCCTCGGCCCATTATACCGGTCCTGAGGACCTGACCTGGGTGCCGCTCGCCGAGCGCGGCGAAGACGTAGCCGCCTGATTGGGCTGCCTGAAGGAGTATAGATTTTGCCGTATCTCGTAGCCGACGACCTGCCGACCGAATCTGCAGGCAAGCGCTTTCGCGCCGCGCTCGCCCGACCGGGCATCTACCAGCTGCCGGGCGCCCACAATGGCCAGGCGGCCATCCAGGCGCGCAATGCGGGCTTTGATGGCCTGTACCTGTCTGGCGCAGCGATGACGGCGAGCATGGGCCTGCCCGATCTCGGCATCATCACCGTGGACGAGGTGGCGTTCTTCATCCGCCAGATCGCCCGCTCTTCGGGGCTTCCGCTGCTCGTCGATGGCGACACGGGTTATGGCGAGGTGCTGAACGTCATGCACATGGTCCGCACCTTCGAGGATGCGGGCGCAGGCGCGGTGCATCTGGAAGACCAGATTCTGCCCAAGAAGTGCGGGCACCTGAACGGCAAGAACCTGGTTCCCGCGATCGACATGGCGGCCAAGGTCGCAGCCGCGCGTAAGGCCAGCCGTGACATCGTCATCATGGCCCGTACCGACGCCGCGGGCGTCGAGGGCTTCGATGCCGCGGTCGAGCGCGCCAAAATGTATGTCGATGCCGGCGCCGATGCGATCTTCCCGGAGGCGCTAAATACCCGCGAGATGTTCGAGAAGTTCGCCGCCGCGATGCCCGGCGTGCCGCTGCTCGCCAACATGACCGAGTTCGGCAAGACGCCCTTCTATACCGCGAAGGAATTCGAGGAGATGGGTTACAAGATGGTGATCTGGCCGGTCTCGTCGCTGCGCGCTGCCAACAAGGCGCAGGCCGAGCTTTATGCGTCGATCAAGGCCAATGGCGGCACCCACAAGATGGTCGATTGCATGCAGACCCGTCAGGAGCTGTACGACGTGATCGGCCTGCACGATTTCGAGGAGCTCGACGCCTCGATCATCAAGACGATCGTGCCCCAGGGCATGCCGCAGATCTGAACCGGCTACCGCTTGCGGTGGCTACGGGTCGCGGGGACTGGGGAGTCCTCGCGGCCCGTTGTATATCTGGAAACGAAATGACGACCGAAATCGACCGCCCGATCCTGACGCCGCCCGACGGGCACAAGAAGGTGCTGCTGCATTCCTGTTGCGCGCCCTGCTCGGGCGAAGTGATGGAAGCGATGACCGCCAGCGGCATCGACTACACGATCTTCTTCTACAATCCGAACATCCACCCCAAGGAGGAATATATCCTCCGCAAGGAGGAGAATATTCGCTTCGCCGAGGCGCACGCCGTGCCGTTCGTTGATGCCGACTACGACACGGTTAATTGGTTCAAGCGCGCCAAGGGCATGGAGTGGGAGCCGGAGCGCGGCATCCGCTGCACCATGTGCTTCGACATGCGTTTCGAGCGGACCGCGCTCTATGCGCACGAGCATGGCTTCCCGGTGATCACCTCGTCGCTCGGTATCTCGCGCTGGAAGGATATGAACCAGATCAACGGCTCCGGCGAGCGCGCGGCAAGCCATTACCCGGATCTCAGCTACTGGACGTTCAACTGGCGCAAGGGCGGCGGCGCCAGCCGGATGATCGAAATCTCCAAGCGCGAGCGCTTCTACCAGCAGGAATATTGCGGCTGCGTCTATTCGCTGCGCGATACCAATGCGCATCGCGTCTCGCAGGGCAGGGAGGAGATCCGGCTCGGCGAGCTGTTCTACGGCGAAGAGAGCATGAAATAACGACATAAAGATATCTTTATATCATCATTGACAGACCGCCTACGATGGTGTTGAAGCAGCCCGTCGAGGTTCCCCGATTCAGGCGTGGATCGGGGCTAAGACGGGAAGCCGGTGGTGTCCTTTCAGGGCAGAGTCCGGCGCTGCCCCCGCAACTGTAAGCGGCGAGTGGCGGTTCCAATTCGTGTCACTGAGCTTCCGCAAGAGGCTCGGGAAGGCCGGAACCGCCGCGATGACCCGCAAGCCAGGAGACCTGCCTTCGGCGCCATAACTTTCCTCGGACGGGGGTTCCTCCGGTGGATCGCGCTTGAAGCAGGACGCGCGGTCGCGCGGCGTCTGGGCTGCCCATCTCGCGCGCTCTTCCTTCGGCCCTCCGCCCGGCAATTCAGGTGGTCGGTCATGAGCAAAAGCGAATTCACGTTCTCCATAAAGAGCATCGCGTTCGACGAGGATTATCATCCCGCCGATAACACGCGGATCACGACCAACTTCGCCAATCTGGCGCGCGGAGAAAGCCGCCAGGAGAATCTGCGCAACACGCTGCGGATGATCGACAACCGCTTCAATTCGCTGGCGCATTGGGACAACCCCAAGGGCGATCGCTACTCGGTCGAGCTCAAGATCATCACCGCCGAGATGAGCATGGCTTCAGAGGGGAGTGACGAGGTCTTCCCCCTGATCGAGATCCTTCAGACGACGATCGTCGACAAGAAGACCGGCGAGCGGATCGACGGGATGGTCGGCAACAACTTCTCCTCCTATGTCCGCGATTACGATTTCAGCGTCGTCCTGCCGGCGTACATGAAGGCGCATCCGAATGCTGGGGCGCCGCAGGATTTCGGCGACCTGCATGGCAATTTGTTCAAGCACTTCCTGAATTCTAGCGCCTACCGCGATAATTTCAGCAAGCCGCCGGTCATCTGCCTGAGCGTGTCGAGCAGCAAGACCTATCATCGCACTACTAACGAGCATCCCGTGCTCGGCGTCGAATATCGCAACGACGAATTCTCCGCGACCGACGAGTATTTTGCCAAGATGGGCATGAAGGTCCGCTATTTCATGCCGCCGAACAGCGTCGCACCTTATGCCTTCTACCACATCGGCGACTTGCTCGGTGACTATACCAGCCTCGAGCTGGTCAGCACGATCAGCGTGATGGAGACGTTCCAGAAGATCTACCGCCCGGAAATCTACAACGCCAATTCGGCGGCGGCGGAGCTCTATCAGCCCAGCCTCAAGTACCAGGACTATTCGCTGACTCGCATCGTCTACGATCGTGAGGAGCGCAGCCGGCTGGCCGTTGAGCAGGGCAAGTTTGCCGAGGAGCGCTTCATCAAGCCCTATCAGGCCGTGCTCGCGAGGTGGTCCGCCAGCTTCGCCGCCTGATCCCCCGACAAAATACAAGGTTACCCATCATGACGACATTGTTGCCCACCTCGACAGCTGGCAGTCTGCCCAAGCCCTCCTGGCTGGCGGAGCCGGAGAAGCTCTGGTCGCCGTGGAAACTGGAGGGTGAAGAGCTGGTCGCGGGCAAGCAGGATGCCTTGCGCCTGGCCGTGGAGGATCAGCGGCAGGCGGGCATCACCATCGTCGGCGACGGCGAGCAGACGCGCCAGCACTTCGTCACGACGTTCATCGAGCATCTCAGCGGCGTCGATTTCGAGAAGCGCGAGACTGTCCGGATCCGCAACCGCTATGATGCGAGCGTGCCGACGGTCGTCGGCGCCGTCTCTCGTCCCAATTCCGTCTTCGTCGAGGATGCGAAGTTCCTGCGCGCGCAGACCGATCAGCCGATCAAGTGGACGCTGCCGGGTCCGATGACGATGATCGATACGCTCTACGATGCCCACTATCGGAGCCGCGAGAGGCTGGCCTGGGAATTCGCGCAGATCCTCAACCAGGAAGCCAGGGAGCTCGAGGCCGCAGGCGTCGACATCATCCAGTTCGACGAGCCGGCGTTCAATGTCTTCTTCGACGAGGCGAACGACTGGGGCATCGCCACCCTGGAGAAGGCGACTGAAGGGCTGAAGTGCGAGACGGCGGTCCACATCTGCTACGGCTACGGCATCAAGGCCAACACCGACTGGAAGAAGACCCTGGGGGCGGAGTGGCGCCAGTATGAGGAAACCTTCCCCAACCTGCAGAAATCGAAGATCGATATCATCTCGCTGGAATGCCATCACTCCCATGTGCCGATGGATCTGATCGAGCTCATCCGGGGCAAGAAGGTCATGGTGGGCGCCATCGACGTCGCATCCGACACCGTCGAGACCGCCGAGGAAGTTGCCGACACGCTGCGCCGGGCGCTTCAGTTCGTGGATGCCGACAAGCTCTATCCGTCGACTAATTGCGGCATGGCGCCCTTGTCGCGGCATGTGGCGAGGGGCAAGCTGTACGCGCTGGGCGCGGGCGCGGCGATCGTTCGGAAAGAACTCTCGGCCTGACAGGTCGACGGAGACGTCGCGCGCATTGGGTGACCAGCCCGAGCGCGCGACGATCCCCGCCTGGCCGTGTGCCCAACTTCTGGAACCCTTGATGACTGCTCTCCTGCGCCGGCTGCGGCTGGACCCCTATATCCTTGCGATCATGGCCATGGTGGCGGTTGCGGCCATCCTTCCCGCGAGGGGAGTGGGGAAGGATGTGCTCGATCAGGTGGTGCGCGCCGCCATCGCCATCCTGTTCTTCCTCTACGGCGCCCGGATTTCCCCGAAGGCGATCTGGACCGGCATCACGCACTGGCGGCTGCAGGGCCTGGTGTTCGTCACGACTTTCGCCGTGTTCCCCCTGGTCGGCTTCGTGGTCCTGAAGCTGACCGGCGGCTATCTCGACAGCGGCCTGGCCACCGGCTTGATGTTCCTGTGCCTGCTGCCCTCGACGGTGCAGTCGTCGATCGCCTTCACTTCGATCGCGCGCGGCAATGTCCCGGCGGCGCTCTGCAGTGCTTCCGTCTCGAACCTGGCCGGCGTCGTGATCACGCCCTTGCTCGCGACGATGCTGCTGAGCGCCCATTCCGGCGGGATGTCGCTCGACGCGGTGCGGGACATTGCAGTGCAGATACTTCTGCCCTTTGTCGTCGGCCAGTTTGCGAGGCCGCTCATCGGGAACTGGCTCAGCCGCCAGAAGACGCTGACGATGCTCTTCGATCGCGGATCGATCCTGCTCGTCGTCTACTCGGCGTTCAGCGCCGGTGTCGTCGCGGGCATCTGGAGCAAGGTGACGCCGCAGAGCCTTGCGCTGGTCATAGTCCTGGATCTCGTGATCCTCGCGATCGTGCTGGTGTTCACGACGGCAGTCAGCCGCCTCCTGCGCTTCACGGTCGAGGACGAGATCGCCATCGTGTTCTGCGGTTCGAAGAAGAGCATGGCGAGCGGTTTGCCGATGGCGAACATCATCTTCTCGGCGAGCACGGTGGGCCTGATCGTTCTCCCGCTCATGCTGTTTCACCAGATGCAGCTGATGGTCTGCGCGGCGCTTGCCCGACGGTACGCACAGCGACCGGAGGAAGCCGTTCTAATGACCACGGTTCCTGAGCCGGCAATCTAGGATCCAATAGATGAACATTCTGAGCACCATCAGCGACGATGCCGAGCTGCGCCGTCTCTTCGGGAGGTTTCCGACCGGTGTCACCGCCCTGTGCGCCCTGGATCAGGGCAAGCCCGTGGGCATGACCGCAAGCGCCTTCGTGGCGATCTCGCTCAACCCGCAATTGGTGTCGGTGTGCATCAAGCGCGGCTCCGGAACCTGGCGGCAGCTGCGGACGCTTGAGCGCGTCGGAATCTCGTTCCTCAGCAACAGCCATGCCGCAACCGCGCGCCAGTTGGCCCAGTGGAGTGAGGACCGCTTCCGCGGGCTGGAGTATGAAGTGACGCCCGATGGCGCCATATTCCTGGCGAATGCGGCGGCTTGGCTCGAATGCTCGGTCGAGCAGGAAATCGCCGCCGGCGATCATGACATCGTCCTGTTCCGCCTTCACCGGGCAGCGGCTGCCGACGAGACCATGCCGTTGGTCTTCCACTCCAGCGATTTTCATACCCTGGCGCCCATCGCCCAGCTGGCGCACCCCGGAGAAGGCTGAATGACGCAGTCCTACACGCTGGTCGTCAACTGTCCGGACCGTCCGGGCATTGTCTACAATGTTAGCAGGATCATTTTCGAGCACGGCGGCAACATCCTGGAGTCACGCCAGTTCGAGGATAGTGAGACGGGGCGTTTCTTCCTGCGCATCGTCTTCGAGAGCGACAGCGAGCGTTCCGTGATGGCGGACGCGGTCGCCCAGCTCGCCGACGCCTTCGGAATGGACTGGAAGCTGGTGCGAACCGATCAGCCGGTCAAGGTGCTGATCCTAGTCTCCAGGTTCGACCATTGCCTGGCCTATCTCCTCTACAAGGTTCGGATGGGGGAGATGCCGATCGAGATCGTTGGCATCGCATCCAACCATCCGGCCTCCGCGCTCACCGCGAGCGACATCCGGGACGTTCCCTTTCATCACCTGCCGGTTACCCCCAAAACCAGGGACGAACAGGAGGCGCGCATCAAGGCGCTGGTTGAGGAGAGCGGTGCAGAACTCGTGATCCTAGCCCGCTATATGCAGATTCTATCGGACGATCTCGCGGCCTATCTGTCCGGACGCTGCATCAACATCCATCACAGCTTCCTGCCAAGCTTCAAGGGGGCGAAACCCTATCACCAGGCCTATGCGCACGGCGTGAAGATGATCGGTGCCACGGCGCACTATGTCACCGCGGAGTTGGATGAGGGGCCGATCATCCATCAGGCGGTCGAGAGCGTGACCCATGAGGACTCACCGGAGGATCTGGTCCGCAAGGGGCGGGAGATAGAAAACCATGTCCTTGGCCACGCGGTCGGCTGGCATGTGACGCACAGGGTGGCGATGAACGGGCGGAAGACGGTCGTATTCAGGAGTTGAGCGAGGAACTGTGGCGATGCGGGAAAACTGATTTTCGCCGCTTGAAAGCGCGAAGCGTAGACCGGCCGAGTTGGTGGACTATTCCGCCTATTGATTAACGGCCCATGCTAGGTGGCTGAGCCGGCGGACGGAGGCAATTCTGGGCTATCGGTCATAGGCGCCAACTTGTCTGGCGATGGCGACTGTCGGGCATTCCGTTCCCGGAAGCTGCCAGTCCGCTGTCGGCCCACGAGCCGTCGGGCCGGTTTCGGCCGGCGCTGCCAGTCGGGAATGCGCCCCAATCCCGGTCATTCCTAACCCGTCAGGTCGATCCCGAAAGCTACCGTCTGTTCGCACAGTGGCCGGATGGCTGAGTTTGGGACATTTCCGACGTTCGCGCCCGACCGGTTCAACGGCGGCTTTTGTTGGGAGCAGACGTTCGCGGTTTCTGATTCAAACGACCGGCTCGGGTCTTAAGCTGCCACGAGAATCTGCCGATCGGGCTCGCCCAGAATTATTGGAAATTACGTGGTTTCCCAAACGCGGTCGACATAGGTTTACCCTCGGGGCGAAGTCATACCGGTCCCTTGTCGTATCGCCGCAAAAGCAGCGTGCTCGTCAACAGGACGGTGTGCAGTCGGAAGGTGCTGTCATCCTCATCGGAGAGGCCAGGATGGGGCCCTTCGGGATGGAGACGTTTGACCAGGCCGTTTACGAACCCCTTGCCGTCGTCCGACCATTCGTTGAGCGGTCGGCTGAGGAATCCGCTCGCAGCCAGCTTAGCCCTTCTAGACTGCCCCGTCGGAAGTGCGGCAGCGTCGGGGTCAACTCGTTCTGCCAGTCCGTCGAGAAGTGCGTCGAGAAACGTTCGGATCTGGCCGTTTGCGCCGGCCCAATTCCCGCGCGCGTGGGCATCGATAGCCTGAATGAGGTGACCTTTGGCGACGCCCAGTCCATGGACCGCGAGCAGCCGCATCAGATCGGATTCGGTTTCCGGCAGACCGATGTCGCTCGGAAGCACGCGGCGCAGCACACCGTCCGACACGGTGAAACCGTCGAGTTCCAGCACGCGAAGGAAGGTCGCCATCAGGGGCGTCAGTTGACGGGCCTTTGACCAGGAGTGCTCCGGTTCCGGAGGAATGGACCGCGCGGCGCGCTCGACGAGCAGGGACTCGATCGACTCCCCGTCGATCTGCATGCCAGGATTGAGGTTCACGAACCGCTTCAGGTCGCTAAGCCGGTTCTTCTTGCTGACCGGCTCCGACCGGACCTGCGTGTAGACCGCCGGGCCCAGTTCCATCAGGAATGCTGTGACGTCCGACTGATACCAGGCCTCCTCAAGCACGTCGGTAGCTGCGATCGTCGTTCGTCTTGAGAGGTTCATGTGCGGCATTGGTCACCTGTCGTCGCGCTTCGATCGCGCCATTCTACGCGATCGCAGGGGCCAGCCAAATCGGCCGCCCGAATCCGCGCCGATATTCGCAAGGCGTTGAACTGCTTTGGTTGGCGCTCCATCCTGTCCGAAAAGGAGACGCGCCATGGCGATGAAGTTGCCGAAGAGGCCGAAGGCCCATCTGACCGAGGCGGAGGCGTGGAAGATACTGCAGACATGCGCGCCGAGCACGTGGATCGTGCGCGAGGTCACCGAGCGCGATTACGGCATTGATGCCTACGTCGAGATCTCCGACCGGGAAGGCAACGTTACCGGCGATCTGATTTCGATCCAGCTCAAGGGGACGGATTCCATCACTTGGCGTGGGGAGAAGGGAAACCGCATTGCGACCTCGCCCTCCATTGCGACGAGCACGGCGAACTATTGGGAACGGCTGCCGGTGCCGGTGTTTCTCTTCGTGGCCGACGTGCAGGCCAAAGACATCTGGTTTGCGCCGGTCAAGCCTACGATCCGCCGCGAGTATGGGAAGTTGTCTGATCAGGAGACCATGACCTTCGGGTTGAAGAAAAAGCTGCGCCTCCGGAGCAAGGTCGGGCCTGCGCTCGTCGAAGTGTTTGGCCGTCGCGAACGGCTCCAACGCGATTTCGTCTTCCATCTGACGAACATCGTTTCCAATGCGGGCGACTTTCATCAGTTCATCGACGGTAATCAGGGAAGAGATGCGCACATGGAGGTCGCATCGGAGGTGCATCTGCGCTTCGTGAGCCTCTACCAGTCCTGCGAGATGGTGGCCTACTTTCTTGGCGTGAATTGGACCGTCGACTCCCTGAATGAACTGCACAGGCGTGATCACGAGGTTTTCCAGGATGACTTCGTCATGCTCCACGAACTGACCCTGGATCAGGCGTTGGCGCAGTTGGAACCGCTGTTCCCGAAGCTACTTCGGGGTGCGGTTGAATTAATCTCCAAGAGCGAGAGGGCGTATTGGAAGGCGATGCAACCAGTTCTATACGCCCAATGCTCATCCGGAGAGCTCGAATGGACGATCAAGTCGATCGAGGAGCGCATAGCGGCATCCGAACCCTATAGGCGCAAGTTATGATCTGGCAGTGGCTGCCAATGATATTGCCAGTCGCTGTAGATTTTCCCGGCAGAGCGACAATGCTGATGAGCACCAACGGCATTTATGGGCAGGTTCTTAAAGTGCATCGGGGCAGTCGCCGTGAACGGTAGATGGGACATTCCGACGCTCGCGTCGGACCGGTCAAGCGGCAGCTTTTGTCGAGAGCAGGCGTTCGCGGATTCTGATTTAAGCGACTGGCTCTGGTCGCCAGCGGCCGGAGGGTTGTGGGACTTTTCTGCCCTTACCAAGTGACGCGTCGAACGGCAGGTTTCGCCAGCGGACGCCCGGCGCTTCCCGGACCGGCCATCAGAGCGCGACTGGAGAAGGGCCGAGAGTGGACCTACCGTTCCTAGGTTCGAAGCGCGGATTGCGCTCGTCATATTACCGCGTGATCAAACCCTTGCCGCCGAAAGCGTACTGACAGTCCGAGCTCGGTCGGATAGCTTCGCAGCCATGGTCGATACGCCAGCCAGCGCGAACAGGGAAAGGCTCGTTGCCAACTTGGCTCGCGTCGCCAAAGGCGATCAGGCGGCCCTGCGCGCCGTATATGATACGACCGCCGCGAAGCTTTTTGGCGTTTGCCTCCGTATCTCCGGAGATCGTGAGGCCGCCGAGGATATCTTGCAGAAAGTCTATCTCAAGGTCTGGGACCGCGCCGGGCGTTTCGATGCGGAGCGTGCAAGCCCGATCACCTGGCTGTGCGCCATCGCGCGCAATACAGCGATCGACTGGCGGCGGGCCAATGGCAGCACGGCGCACCTGCCGGAGAGCGCGGCGGCGATAGTTGAAGACGACAGCCCCCTCGCGCCCGAGGTGATCGATGCCGCCACGCAGCGCGCGCGGATTTTCGACTGCCTGGATGCCTTGGACGAGCGCCCGCGACACGCGATCCGCGCAGCGTTCTTCGATGGGCTCACCTATTCGCAGCTCGCCGAGGCAATGGCGGTGCCTCTCGGCACGCTCAAGAGCTGGGTCCGCAGGGGGTTGATCCAGCTCAAGGGGTGCCTGGACGATGCCTGAGCCGATCATTCCCGAGGAGCGCGATGCACTTGCCGCCGAGCTCGCACTTGGCCTGCTCGAAGGCGAAGAGCGTGCCCTGGCGATGCGCTTGCGGCTGTCAGATCCCGATTTCGCGGCCACGGTCGATGCCTGGGGCAAGCGCTTCGAGCCGCTGTGCGCAGGGTTCGAGGAACAGCCTTCGCCCGCGCTCTGGCCGGCGATCGAGCACCGCCTGGGCGGTCCGGGCGAGCGGGACAGCCACCGTGCGCTCCGACGCTGGCGGATCGGCGCGATCGCGAGCGGCGCGCTGGCGGCATCGCTTGCGGCGGTGCTTGTGCTGCGGCCTGCGCCCGCACCGGTCGAGATCGTCCGGGCGCCCGACAGGACAGTGATCGCGCAGCTCGGCAGCGGCGATGCTCCCGGCTTGCTCGCCGCAAGCTACGATCCCGCCGGTGGCGTGCTGCGCATCCGCGCGGTCCGGCTGCCCGACAGCAAGCTCGCCCCCGAGCTCTGGGTGATCCCCGCGGACGGCGTGCCGCGTTCGCTCGGCCTGGTTGCAGCGGATGGCGTGACTCGCGTTGTGGTCGATGCGCCGCATCGCGCCCTGCTCTCGGATGGCGCGACGCTGGCCATCACATTCGAGCCGCATGATGGCGCGCCGCATAAGGCGCCGAGCAGCGCCCCGATCGCCGCCGGAAAAATTTCAACGATCTGAGCCGTGACTGCATCCGCCAGGCAACCGGCGCCGTAGCTTCTTCGCACCCGAACCTCGGGTGCTGGAGAAGGAAGCCAAGATGCCCAGCCTCAGGAAGCTCAGTCTCACAATGGCCGGTTCGGCGCTGCTCGCCACCGGTGCGGTCGCGGCCGTCCAGCATTATCCCATGGTCGGCGGCGCGGCGATGTATCCAACGAAGAACATCGTCCAGAACGCCATGAACTCGAAGGACCACACCACGCTCGTCGCCGCCGTCAAGGCCGCGGGCCTAGTCGATACCCTGTCCGGACCCGGCCCCTTCACCGTCTTCGCACCGACCAACGCCGCCTTCGCCAAGCTCCCGGCAGGCACCGTCGACAAGCTGGTGATGCCCGAGAACAAGGCGACGCTCACCAATATCCTCACCTATCATGTCGTGCCCGGCAAGATGAGCGCGGCGATGCTCGCGGCCAATGCGAAGAAGCATATGGGCAAGGCGATGCTCACCACCGTGCAGGGCGAGAAGCTAACTGTCACCAAGGGGCCGGACGGCGCCTGGTGGGTGGTCGACGCCAAGGGCGGCAAGGCAAAGATCACGATCGCCGACGTCAACCAGTCGAACGGCGTGATCCACGTGATCGACGGCGTCCTGATGCCGTGACGCCGGTTCCGGCGCGAACCCTCTCGCGCCGGATCGTGCCCGGCGGCGCGCCTTGGTCCCATCGGTAAACGCTGACTCGGCGCGCCGTGAAAGCCGCTGCCCGGATCCCCCTGGCAGCGGCTTTCCCTTGACTGGGCGATTTGCCGCTCCCTAGCGGCCCGCGCCGGTAGAGCCAGACTGTCGCATGATTGCGTCGACCGACCAGGCGCCTCCGCCGCGAAAGATGAGGGGAAGCAGGATCGCCGCCCAGCTCAGATGGGTCGGCCAGGCATCGGGATAGACGAAGATCTCGATCACTAGCGTCATGCCGAGCAGCGCCAGTGCCGAAAAGCGCGTTGCCAGACCCAACACCAGCAGGATCGAGAAACCATGCTCGGACCAGGTCGCCGCCACCGCCGCGATCTCGGGCGGAACCAGCGGCAGTGCATATTCGGTACGGAAGAGCTCATAGGTGCCGTCGGTGATGTGTAGTATGCCGTCCACCTTGGTGCGGCCGGACATGAAGAATACGCCGGCGATACCCAGCCGGGCCATCAGCAGGAGCAGGGCGTCGGGCACCAGCGTGGACGCGCGATCGGTGAGGCGTGTGTAGAATGCAGCGGGGGAAGTCATCGACGATCTCCGGAGGAATGCCGCCGGGACAGGGCGTGCCCCGGCCGGCACATCAGGCTTTGGGACTCAGCGAGCCATTGCCCTTGGGCGTCCTGATCGTGGTGCAGGTGCCGGCCTTGACCAGCTTCCAGGCGTTGCCCTGATAATTGACCTTCGACGTGCCTGCGCAGCTGGTGCCGGCACCGGCCTTGCAGTCGTTCTTGCCGGCGAGCGAGACGCCGTAGCATTTCTCCATCGCGGGCTTGGTCTGCGCCGAGGCGGCAGGCGCGAGCGCGGCGCCCGCGACGGCGATGGCGAGCGTGGCGGCAAGGGTGGCATTGGTCGAACGCATGTCTCTGATCCTTTGAAGACGGTGCCTCCGTCGCGCGGCCCGGCAGAGGGGAGACCGGGCCACGCGGTGACCGGGGAGGAGGCGGAAGCCCATGTCACATCGCCAGTTCGGCGCGGGCGCGGGCGGCGTTACAAATCGCCCTCGAATTTTTTTCGCGAAGCGGTGTAACCTTTGGCCCGGCCATGCCGAACTCTGCCTTGAGGAGCAGGGATGCGAGCGAACGAGGAAGCGCTGCGCGGGTTGATGATCGATGGGCTGGACGGTGACGCCGCGGCCCATGCCGCATTGCTGCGCCTGCTCGTCCCCTTGTTGCGCGGCTTCTATCGGCGTCGTGCGAACGGCTCCGACGACGATATCGAGGATCTGGTGCAGGAAACCCTGATCGCGGTGCACACCCGCCGCGCGACCTATGACCGCGAACGCGCCTTCACGGCGTGGCTGTTCGCGATCGCCCGCTACAAGATGGTCGATCATTTTCGCCGCACGCGCCGCCTGCAGCCGATCGAAGGGCTCGAGGAGACGTTGATCGAGCCGGATTTCGAGAATGCCCTGGTGGCGCGACTCGATGTCGAGGAGCTTCTGGCAGCACTCCCCGGCAAGCAGGCCCAGGCGATCCGCGCCACCCGGATCGACGGCCTCAGCGTCGCCGAGGCGGCGCAGGCCGGCGGCATCGGCGAATCCGACGTGAAGGTATCGGTGCACCGGGGATTGAAGGCACTGGTCGCGCGGATCCAGGGAGGCGCGCGATGAACACCGACGACCTGATCGCGCAGCTTTCGGAAGATGTGCCGCCGGTGCGCCGGGGCGCCGTCGGGCTGCGGCTCGTGCTCGGCATCCTGCTCGGCGCGCTGGTTTCGGGCACCGCCCTGGTGCTGGTGCTCGGCATCCGCCCCGATCTGGGCCTCGCCATGCGCGGGCCCGCCTTCTGGATGAAATGGGGCTATACCTTCTCGCTGGCGCTCGCCGCGATCGTGATGACCGTGCAGCTCGCGCGGCCCGACAGCGCGCGGCTGCGCTGGACCTGGCTGCTGGCGGTGCCGGTGGTGCTGCTTGGCGGGCTGGGCGTGGCCGAGCTGGCCCGAACGCCGCCCGGCCTGTGGCTCGCCATGTGGCTCGGGCACAGCTGGATGATCTGCCCCTGGCTGGTGCTGGCGCTGGCCATGCCGATCTTCATCGGCCTGCTCTGGTCGTTCCGGCGCCTGGCACCGACCCGGCTGCGCGCGGCGGGAGCTGCGGCGGGGCTGGCGGCGGGTGCCTTCGCGGCGACGGTCTATTGCATGCATTGCCCCGAGGTATCGGCGATCTTCGTGCTGACCTGGTATTCGCTCGGCATTCTGCTCGCCGCCTCGATCGGCGCGCTGCTCGGTCCGCGCCTGCTGCGCTGGTAATTCGCAGGAGCCTGTAACCGTCAGGCCCGGGTGGGCGAACTGGGGATGCCAATTCGGCTGAACCCCTTTCGGAGTATCCCCAATGACCCTCATCCGCACCGGCGCCAGCATCGCCGCTTCCGCCGCCGTCATCGCGATCAGCGCCGCGGCGCCGACTGCCGCCATCGCCAAGGCCGGCATGGGCGCGACCGCCGCCAAGGTCGTCCACTGCTATGGCATCAACACCTGCAAGGGCACGTCGGACTGCAAGACCGCGAAGAACGACTGCAAGGGCCAGAACGACTGCAAGGGCCAGGGCTTCAAGGAAGTTACCGCCAAGGCATGCACGGCCGCCGGCGGCAGCCTGACCGCGCCGAAGTGACCGGCGCACCGGCCCGGCGTCCCCAGCGCCGGGCCGGGCTTCCTTCCTGGCGAGGACCTTTTGATGATCGCTCCCTTTGCCGGCTTCGGCCTGGGCCTGCGCAAGCCGCATTATGCCGAATTCCTCGAGACCAAGGTCGCGGTCGATTTCGTTGAGGTGATCTCGGAGAACTTCATGATCCCGGGCGGTCGGCCCCGCCGCATCCTGCGCGAGGTCCGCGAGCGCTATCCGGTCGCGCTGCACGGCGTGTCGATGTCGATCGGTTCGGCCGACGGGCTCGACGGCGCCTATCTCGCCCGCCTTCGCGCGCTGATCGACGAGATCGACCCACTCTTCGTTTCGGACCATCTGAGCTGGTCGCGGATCGACGGGTTCAATTCGCACGACCTGTTGCCCTTGCCCTACACGCGAGAGGCGCTCGACCTGGTCTCGGCCAATGTCGATCGCGCGCAGAACGCGCTGGGCCGGGCGATGCTGGTCGAGAACCCCTCCACCTATATCGACTTCGCACCCGCCGACACGACCGAATGGGCATTCCTCGACGCGCTGTGCGCGCGCACCGGCTGCGGGCTGCTGCTCGACGTCAACAACGTCTTCGTCAGCGCGAGCAACCACGGCTTCGATCCCATCGCCTATCTGGACGGCCTGCCGCATGCCCGGGTGCGCCAGATCCACCTTGCCGGCCACAGCCAGGGCAGCGAGCTCCTGATCGACACGCACGACCAGCCCGTCCCGGATCCGGTATGGAGCCTCTATGCGCACGTCCTGCCGAAGCTCGGCCCGGTCGCGACGATGATCGAGCGGGACGACGCGATCCCGCCACTGCACGAACTGCTTGCCGAGTTGGGGACCGCCCGACGGATCGCCCGCGAAACCGTGCGTACCGCGGCATGACCCTGATCGATCTCCAGCGCGACATGCGGGCATGGCTGGCGCGCGAAGATGACGCGGCCGCGACGCGCCTCGGCGGCGAGGATGCAGCGCCGGGGCTGCGCGTCCACCGGAACAATTTCCGGGCCTCGCTCGCCGCTTGTCTGGAGGAGAGCTTTGCCCGCACCCGCGACTGGATCGGCGACGAAGCCTTTGCGCGTGCCGTGGCCGCGCACATTCTGCGCGTGCCGCCGAGTAGCTGGACCCTCGACGCCTATCCGCGCGACTTTCCCCCCACGCTGGCGCTGCTCTACCCCGGCGACCCTGAAGTCGCCGAGCTGGCCTGGATCGACTTCGCGCTAGGCGAAGCCTTTGTCGGCCCCGACGCCGCGGCGCTGACAGCGGCGGACATCACCGAAGTCGATTGGGACGCCGCCGTGTTGCATTTCACTCCGACGCTTGACCTCCGCGACCTGACCACGAACGCAACCGCGATCTGGTCCGCATTGGCAGAAGGCGTGGAGCCGCCGGGCGTGGCTTATCTGCCGGAGCAAGGTGCGATCCTCGTCTGGCGCGAAGCGGAAACCGCGCACTTCCGCGCCATCGATCAAATCGAGCGTCAGGCACTGCTCGCAGCTCGGGCTGGCCTGTCGTTTGCTGACCTGTGCGCAGAGCTAGTCGACAGATTCGGGCAAGAGGACGGGACTAGCCGCGCTGGCGAAATGCTCGGTCAATGGCTCGCGGACAGGTTGATAGTTGCCATCTCGCATTCGGATGATGATGCACCGCATCAATGATCTTGACTGCGGCAACCTGCTCCCACGCGCTGCCCTCTGGTACAACTGGCCGCATACAGAGTTTCATTGGTTGGTCACACGAATTGGCTGCAATTGATTTCTGAAGGAACGGCCGATTTCGGAGTAGCCGTCGGCGCCAGCAAACGACCGCTATTGGGGCGCCTTCCTGACGGTCTGCATCCGAGCGATCCATCGGTAACTTCTGTCAGGAGGAGACGTTCGCGGTAGCTGATATGAACGACCGACTTTGGTCGCCAGCGGCCGGAGGGGTGTGGGACTTAGCCGCCATTCCTGAGCGAGGTGTCGAACGCAGATTTGATACTGGCGCGTGCATCAATCCGCGTGCATTGGCCGCTCCCGCCGTAGAAGCGCGGTGGCATTGCTCCATGGGGTCCAGATTGTCGAGAAACAGCCTTTGCGCATATATTGGTAACAGCGCCCTCGTCGGCCTGGTCGCCTTTATTTTCTCTGCCGTCCCTGCCATGGCGCAGGGTTCGGGACGTATGGATCGGCTCGTGCGAGCCTCGGCCGAGGCGGACGAGTTCTCGGGGGCCGTTCTGGTCGCTCGCGATGGTCAGGTCTTACTCGATAAAGGCTATGGTCTCGCCAATCGCGAATGGCAGGTTCCCAACGACGGCAACACCAAGTTCCGCTTGGGATCGATCACCAAGCAGTTCACCGCCGTCGCGATCATGATCCTGCACGAGCGCGGCCTGGTGGATTTGGACGCGCCGGTGAAAACATGGTTGCCGGATGCGCCCAGTGCCTGGGATCAGGTCACGGTAAGACGCCTGCTGGCGCACACCGCCGGAGTCCCCAATTTCACAAGCTTCGACGACTTCCAATCGACGAAAGCGCTACCGGCGACGATCGACAGCTTGATCGCGCGGTTTCGGGATCGCCCACTCGATTTCCGGCCCGGTGAGGGGCGGAAATATTCCAACTCCGGCTATGTGCTGCTGACCGCCGTTATCGAGAAAGCCAGCGGGAAATCCTATGCCGATTTCCTTTCCGAAGCTGTCTTCCAGCCTCTGGGTATGCGCGATACTGGCTACGACCGTAACGCCGTTGTCCTGTCTCGTCGTGCGTCCGGTTATACGCCGACCGCAAACGGCGTGATCAACGCCGAACACTGGGACATGAGCATCCCGCAAGGCGCAGGCGGGCTCTATTCGACGAGCCATGACCTTCTGAAGTGGGAGCAGGGACTGTTCGGAGGACGCGTGTTGCGACCCGCCTCCTCCACGCTGCTGACGACGCCCGTCCGCGACGGATACGCCTTTGGCGTGTTCGCCACCAAGGCGGCGGGAAACACCACAATTGCCCATTCGGGCGGGTTGAACGGCTTCAACACGTTCATGGCCTACGATCCTGACCGTCGCACGACCGTGATCGTGCTGGGCAATCTCAACGGTGCTGCGCCGGATTTGCTGGGCGGATCGCTCATGGCGCTTGCACGCGAAGATGTCGGGGATGCGCGAGGGAAGGTGTCTCCTGCGGCTTCGGTCCTGCAAGACTACGCCGGCGCCTATAGTCTGACGCCGGGTTCGGCCATTTCCATTTCAGTCGTACAAGGCCGCCTGGTGAGCCAGCTCAGCGGGCAGCCCCCTGTTCCGCTCGATGCAAAATCGGGCGACGTCTTTGTTCTTCGTGGCAGTGATGCCCGGATAACCTTTACACGCGATGCCTCTGCCGCGGTATCCGGGCTGATCCTGCATCAGCACGATCAAGACAGGATCGCTGGCAAGTCTTAGTACGCCGGAACGCAGGCTGTAGAGGATCGCCGCGCTACCGAGATGAATGCGATGCCGCTCTACGCGACGACCCTGCTGGCCCCGCTCGGGCAGGTAATGCAGGAGATTTGCTCGGAGCGGTTTGCCAAAGCTCGAGCGAGCGCTCCTGCCATTAGCTGACGTTCACGCCCGCCGTGCGAACGGCACTTTCTGGTCGGCAGGTGCTCCTGGGGTCTCAATGCCATGAAATCCGAAAGCGTTTTCCCATGGCCACTTTGGCCATCGGAGAACGATCATGGAGATATCTGAAACCGCACCCACCGCCACCAAGCGTCAAGTCTGGAATGCCGGTAGAACCGTCGGCGCGAAGCGTGCGCTGAAACCGAAGCAAATATGGGAAATCCGATTTTATCTGACGTTAAAATATGATCTAGCGGCTGATTGAAGTTGATCTAATAGATCTTTTGCGCGGGGGTGGTTGTATTTATTGACGCTGTTAAAATAGAATTTTATCAAATTGCCTATTTTATAGTTTGGTTGATTTTCCGCTCTTCGATCTATTATTTCGATGATTATGGGTGCCGGGTTCTCAAAAAGACGGCCGGCAGATTCGACGATGGCCTCCTGTCCGAGCGTTTGCCGTTGGGTGTGCTCTTGGTCGGCAGAGGCTCCGCGAGCCCGTCCACCAAAGAAATTGATTAGGAACAGCAGGTCGTTGAGGTCAAGCAGAGCCGTGTCGAAACCCGTGGGCGCGGGAACGCCATTAAGGCCGCACGCAATCGCTAACCGCCGACTGACCTGAATTGCGGAGTGCGATGCACGAGGCGTTTGTTGCTTTCGAAAGTCAGAGTCGCAACGACACCGCACGAGGCTTGTTCGGTGCCAAGTGAGAGGTTGTCCGCAGGTTTGGCAGTGGCGGAGTAGCTGGCAACCGTGAAAGGGACACGCCTGAATAAAACGGAGGTCCCACAGGCAAGAAATCACTTCTTGGTCCCGCAGGCAGAGTGGGCATAGTCGCGGATTTACCCATGAAACCCGTCGGCACGGGACCTCGTGGCCGAAAAAGCGCAAATTTGATTTACCTGATCGAATGTACGCCAAATTAGTGGCAGTCGCGAGAGGTAATCCGAGAAGTCTCGCCACCTCCTCTATCGCGTGCGGAGCAGCGATATTGCCGAATTTTGTTAGCGCGTTGGATAGTACATCCCTCGGCCCGCTGTAGCCGTTGATGTCCGCAATGCGTAAAAGATAGCCGGGAAGGCGCTCCTCTGCAGTCGGCGCGCTTCGGACGACTATGGTCTGATGACACATGGTTGACCTCGAGGGGCTGTGCAATTGAAACATAGCACAGCATCCTCGCCGTCAATATATCATCTGAGTACTTAGGGGCTGCGAGCAATAGATTACGCGGGCGGCAGATGGGGGAGGTCATACCGCCCGAGCAATTACGAGATGAGTCTCCAACTCTTTAAGACGAGTCTCGCACTTTCAGTGACAGACCAGTTTGCCGATCGGGGCCCAACCCTACACGTCGAGATTGGCGACGCTCAGGGCGTTCTCCTGGATGAACTCGCGGCGCGGCTCGACCACGTCGCCCATCAGGCGCGTGAAGATCTCGTCCGCCACATCGGCCTGGTCGACCTGGACGACGAGCATCGAGCGATTGGCCGGATCGAGCGTGGTCTCCCAGAGCTGCTCGGCGTTCATCTCGCCAAGGCCCTTGTAGCGCTGGATCGACAGGCCCTTGCGGCCCGAGGCCAGGATCGCATCGAGCAGCTCGCTCGGGCGCGCCACCAGCGTTTCGCCCTTGGCGGCGGCGACCAGTTCCTCGCCATCGCCTTCCTCGGAAGCCGGCGCGGCCTCTTCGGTCATCGCGGTCTTGGCCGGCACCAGCTTGGCGAGCGCGCCATAGCTGGCCGCCTGCTCGGCAGCGAGCGCGTGGAGCTTGCGCCCCTCGGCCGAAGTGAGGAACGCCGCCTCGATGATGTGGTGATCGGTCACGCCGCGCCACAGCCGCTCGAAATGGAAGCCGCCCTCGTCGGTGACGCGGGCCGACCAGCGCGCATCCTCGTCGGTCTGGTCGAGCCGGCGGGTCACCGCGCCCAGCCGCTCGGCGCGCTGCTCGCGGCTCGCCTCGGGATCGAAGGCGCCGGCCAGCGCCAGCGCCTCGACGATGTCGGGCGCGTAGCGCCGGGGCACATAGCGCATCAGGGTGCGCGTGCGCCGGGCATGGTCGACCAGCTTGATCAGCTCGTCGCCGAAGATCGGCCCTTCATTGGTTTCCAGCCGCGTCGCACCGACTCCGGCCTCGACCAGATACTGGTCGAGCGCGGCATCATCCTTGAGATACACTTCGGAGCGGCCCTTGGTCGCCTTGTAGAGCGGCGGCTGGGCGATGTAGAGATGCCCCGCCTGGATGATCTCGGGCATCTGCCGGTAGAAGAAGGTGAGCAGCAGCGTGCGGATGTGCGCGCCGTCCACGTCCGCGTCGGTCATGATGACGATCTTGTGGTAGCGCAGCTTCTCCAGGTTGAAGTCGTCGCGGCCGATGCCGGTGCCCATCGCCTGGATCAGCGTGCCGATCTCGCGGCTCGACAGCATCCGGTCGAAGCGCGCGCGCTCGACGTTCAGGATCTTGCCGCGCAGCGGCAGGATCGCCTGGAAATGCCGGTCGCGGCCCTGCTTGGCCGAGCCGCCGGCCGAGTCACCCTCGACCAGGAACAGCTCGGACTTGGCCGGATCGCGCTCCTGGCAGTCCGCCAGCTTGCCGGGCAGGCTGGCGATGTCCATCACGCCCTTGCGCCGGGTCAGCTCGCGCGCCTTCTTGGCGGCCTCGCGCGCCGCCGCCGCGTCGATCACCTTCTGGATGATCATGCGGGCATTGGCGGGATTCTCCTCCAGATATTCGGCCAGCTTGTCGGCCATCAGGCTCTCGAGCGGCTGGCGCACTTCGGACGAGACCAGCTTGTCCTTGGTCTGGGAACTGAACTTCGGATCCGGCAGCTTGACCGAGACGATCGCGGTGAGCCCCTCGCGCATGTCGTCGCCGGTGAGCGTCACCTTCTCCTTCTTCAGCGCGCCCGATTTGTCCGCATAGTTGTTGATGGTCCGGGTCAGCGCGGCGCGGAACGCCGCCAGATGGGTGCCGCCGTCCCGCTGCGGGATGTTGTTGGTGAAGCAGAGGACGTTCTCGTAATAGGAGTCGTTCCACTCCAGCGCGACATCGATGGTCACGTCGTCGCGGGTGCCGGCGATCGCCACGGGATCGGGCATCAGCGGCTGCTTGTTGCGATCGAGCCACTTCACAAAGGCCGCGATGCCGCCCTCGTAATAGAGTTCGACTTCCTTCACGTCCTCGTGCCGCGCATCGCGCAGGAACAGGCGCACGCCGGAGTTCAGGAACGCCAGCTCGCGATAGCGATGCTCGAGCTTCTCGAAGTCATACTCGATCTGGTTCTTGAAAGTGCCGCCGTCGCCGGGAGTCTTCTCGGTGGAGGCGAGGAAGGTCACGCGCGTGCCCTTCTTGCCCTCGGGCGCCGTGCCGATCACCTTCAGCGGCGCCGTCGCGTCGCCATAGGCGAAGCGCATGTAATGCTCCTCGCCGTCGCGCCAGATGTTGAGGTCGAGCCATTCGGAAAGCGCGTTCACCACCGAGACGCCCACGCCGTGCAGGCCGCCCGACACCTTATAGGCATTGTCGTCGCTGGTGTTCTCGAACTTGCCGCCGGCATGCAGCTGGGTCATGATGACCTCGGCCGCCGAGACGCCCTCCTCGCTGTGGATGCCGGTGGGAATGCCGCGGCCATTGTCCTCGACCGAGACCGAGCCGTCCGGGTTCAGCTGGATGATGATCTTGTCGCAATGCCCGGCCAGCGCCTCGTCGATCGCATTGTCCGAGACCTCGAACACCATATGGTGGAGGCCCGAGCCGTCGTCGGTATCGCCGATATACATGCCGGGGCGCTTGCGCACTGCGTCCAGTCCCTTGAGGACCTTGATCGAGTCTGCGCCGTAGCTGTTCTGGTTCGGGGTATTTTCGGGAGTGGTGTCGTCGATTGCCATGCCCAGCATATAGGAATTGGCGTCACGAAACGGAAGCAAAATAGGGGGGCGCGGCGGCCCCCCTGGGCGCGCTTATTCGCTGTCATATTCGAAGGTGGCGATCGCGGCCGCGTGCACCGGCTTGCCCTGGTAGCTGGCCGGGGTGAAGCGCGCGCGCTTCAGCACCGCGGCGCAGGCGGCGAGATCGAGCCTGGCGATGCCGCTGCTGTGCTGGACCATGCAGTGCGTCGCCGCGCCGCGCTCGTCGATCTCGTAGACGATGGTCACGCTGCCCGAGCTGTGCTCCGGGATCGACATGGCGGGATAGTCGGAAGACGGGAACCACTCGTCGGTCGGGCCCTTGGCCAGCGCTGGCGTGATCGCCGCCGGCACGCCCCGGGCCGCGATGGCGGCGCAGGCCGCCTTCGTCCTGGCCGCGTCGGTGGCGGGATCGAGCGGCAGGCAGGAAATGATCCGGTTCCTGCGGTCGGTCGCCACGGCATAGGTGGCGCCTTCGTGGCGCATCGCCGGCCAGGCGCGCAGCTTCTCGCCGGATGCGCCCGGCGCGGGCGCGAGCACCGCCGCGGCGGCACCGAGCATGAACAAAGCGGGCATGATATCTTCCCCCCTCCCGTTGCGTGCGGAAGGGTGCGTAGGAATCGCCGCGGCGTCCAGTCCTATTCTGCGAGCACCGTTCCGTCGGCGACGTGGTAGCGCGTGGCGCCGCCGGGCACCGCTTCGAACAGGCCCGGCTCGGTGCCGGTCATCCACACCTGTCCGCGGCCTTCGAGTCGGGCGAACAGCGCGGCGCGGCGGCCGGGGTCGAGATGGGCGGCGACTTCGTCGAGCAGCAGGATCGGCGCGCGCCCGGCACGCTCGGCGACCAGTTCGGCATGGGCGAGGACCAGACCGAGAAGGAGCGCCTTCTGCTCGCCGGTGGAGCAGAGATGCGCGGGCTGCCGCTTGCCGAGATGGGTGACGAGCAGGTCCGCCCGGTGCGGGCCGGCGAGCGTGCGTCCCGCCGCGGCATCCCGCCGGCGGCCGGCGGCGAGTTCGCGGGCCAGTGTGTCGGCATCGCCTCGCCAGCCTTCCAGCGCCAGGCCGGCGCGGGCGAACGGCCCCTCGGGCTGTGCCGCCAGCCGCTCCGCGAGCGCCGATACGGCCTCGCGCCGGGCGGCGTCGATGGCGGCGCCATGTTCGGCCATGCGCGCCTCGAGCGCGGCGAGCCAGTCGACATCGGGCGCGGCATCGTCGGCGAGCAGGCGGTTGCGCTCGCGCATCGCCGCATCGTAGCGCGTCGCATGATGGGCATGGCCCGAGGCGAGGGCGAGGGTCAGCCGGTCGAGGAAACGCCGCCGCTCGCCCGCGGCATCGACGAACAGCCGGTCCATCGCCGGGGTCAGCCACAGCACGCTCACCCATTCGGCGAGCGAAGTGGCCGCGGCGGTGGCGCCGTTGATCCGCACCAGCCGCCGCTCGGGCGCACCGGCCTGGGTGCCGGTGCCGATGTCGGTCTCGCCCAGCCGCGCGGCGACGCCGAAGCCGCCGCTGCCGCCCTGGCGCGCCATTTCGGCGAGCGGCGCGCGCCTGAGGCCGCGGCCGGGGGCGAGCAGCGACAGCGCCTCGAGCACGTTGGTCTTGCCCGCGCCATTCTCGCCGCTCAGCACCACGAAGCCGGGGCCGGGCGCCAGCACGGCATCTTCATGGTTGCGGAAATCGGTGAGGACGAGGCGGGTTGCGGCCATTTCCCGCCGATAGCCGATCGCGCGACGGGGATCACCTGCCCGCATGCGCCCGGCTTGCGGCGCGCCGGGACTTGCCCGATGATCGCGCCCGTCCACATCCTCGGGGAAAGAAGGCACGATGCTCCGCACCATGTTGTTCCTGGCCGTGCCGCTCGCGCTCGCGCCCTTGCCCGCGCTGGCCGATATGACCGCGCGCTACGGCGTCGACGGCAAGGAACTGGTCGTCGAAGCGGACGAAGGCGGGAATTCCCGCGTCGAGCTGGCCGGCAAGTTCGCGATCGTCCGCCGCGACGGCGCCGATTATGTCGTGCTGTACGGGAAGACCGGCCCCAAGGTGTTCGAACTCCAGGCGATGGCCGCGCTGTTCAAGGCCATGCTGCCCAAGGCCGCGGAGGCGGCGAAGGAGAAGGTCGAGTTCGGCCTGGAGGCGGGGCCCGCCTCCGCCACCGTGGCCGGGCACACCGGCTCGGTCTGGCTGATGCGCATGCTCGCGGGGCCGGGGAAGGACCGCAAGCGCCATATCGAGATCGTGACGAGCGCCGATCCGCAACTGGCGCCGATCGGACGGATCGTCGCCCGCGCCGCCGATCTCGCGCTCGATTTCATGGCCGGCTTCATCCCCGAATCGACGCAGTTCGGCGCCACCGCGCGGGGGCTCCTCGCCAAGGGCACGCTGCTCCGTATCCAGCCGGTCGATTCCGGCGTGCCGGGCAAGATCGTGTTCGAACTCCGTTCGGTCGACACCGCGGCGATCGACCCGAAGCATTTCGAGCTGCCCGGTCCGGTCGCTTCGGCCGAGGAAGTCTTCGGGGCGATGGATGGGCTGGCGCCGCCGGGCGGCGGCGGCAAGATCGAGAACCTGCCCTGAGCGGGCAGGCGGAGATCAGATGCCCTTCAGGCCGGCCGCTTCGAGGCTGGCCTGCGCGGCCCGGTACCGGACCGGGTCGCCGATGCCCAGGCGGCGGCGGACCTGGTCGAGCGGTTCGGCGAGCAGCGTCTCGTAATCCTCGCCGTGCAGCCATTCGGCCCGCTTGCCGTGGCGATAGCCCTCGACCACCGCGCGGAAGAAATCGAGCCTGCGGGTGATGCGGATGCTCTTCAGCGCCGCGCCCAGTCCGATGAAGCCCCAGCCGAGCCCGCCGGTCTGCGCATAGGAAAAGGCGACCAGGCAGGCCTCGCCCAGATGCTCGTCGGCCTGGTAGCCGGTGATAACGTGCCACAGGTCGTGGATGTCGCGCTCGCGCCGGCCCATCCAGGCATAGGGATGCTGGATGTCGGCATTCTGGAACGCTCCCTCGGCCATGCTGACGGCCACGAGCCCGTCGGCCGAATAGCCGGTGCGGTCGAGGAAGTTGCGATAGGCGGCGCCGACGGTGCCTTCGGCGAAGCCATCGATCCAGGCACGGTCCGACAGCTTCTCGGCCATCTCGACATGCTGGAAGGCGATGCGCCCGCCATTGGGCATGGTCAGCAGCTTGCGATAGCTCTTCTGCGTCGCATCGCCGTTCAGCGCGCGCATGATGCGGAAGACCTGCTCGGTATCGTCGCCATTGGCGAGCAGCCGCCCGAGTGCACGGAACGCGGTGCCCCATTCCCGCTTCATCGGGATGCCGGGGTTGAAGATCTGCGGCGCGGGTTGCGTGGCCATGGAAGCGAATCCCTTACTGACAATAGTGTCAATATAGGAGTCGGATCGCAAAATCAACCTGTGGCCATATGGCCATGCATGACAAGAGTTCTTGACAATCCTGGCTCGGAATGACAAGAGCTCTTGTCATATGGTACAGAGTTCTGGACAGGCCGCATGAAGAACCGACTGCGCGTGCTGCGAGCGGAGGCGAATCTCAGCCAGGGCGACCTGGCCGGGCTGCTCGGCGTGTCGCGCCAGACGATCAATGCGGTCGAGACCGACAAATACGACCCGAGCCTGCCGCTGGCGATGCGGCTTTCGAAGATCTTTGGAGTGCCCATCGATGCCATTTTCCTCGACGACTGGACCCCGCCCGAGCTCCCCCATGGCTGATCGCAAGCCTCGCCGCCGGCTGGTCCACGCCGCCTATGGTGCCGCAATCGGATTCGTCATCGCCCTTGCCGCCGGGCGGAGCGGCCTGATCGCCTGGCTGGCGGAGATGCCGGTCGAGGACATGGCCTCCACCGCGCTCGCCGTCCTGCTGCTGTCCCTCGGCCTGTTCGCCCTGATCGCCGCGTCGAGCAGCACGCTCTATCGCCGCATGGCCGAAAACTATCAGGAGGGCGACCCGCTCGACGCCGGCGTGCTGCGCTATCTGCGCATGAACGGTGCGGCCCTGCTCCTGGGCGCCGCGCTGCTGCTTGTGCCGCCGCTCGCCGTCCGTTTCGGTTTCACCGGCGATGCGGCGATTCCCGTCGCGATCGGCATCGCGGCGCTGCTCGCGCTCCAGACCTGGCTGAGCGCCCGGATCCGGCGCGGCAGTGACGAGCTCAATCGCGCCGCACTTGCCGAGGCGTCGATCGCCAGCTTCTGGCTGCTCCAGTTCGGGCTGTTCGGCTGGGCCGCGCTCGCCAGGCTCGGCCTCGTCGCCAATGTCAGCCTGTGGACGCTGATGACGATCTCGGGAGCGATCTATCTGGCCGTGTCGATCGTCGTGGCGCTGCGCCGGGGCATGTTCGCCTGACGCGGGGTTCGCCGGATGCTGTTCCCCGGCGAAGTTGGCTAGGCGTATCAGCCTTTCGAACGACATTGCAACAGGGCCCCGGCTCTCGCCGGGGAGCAGTCGCCCCCGATACGAAAATGCCGGCGCAGAGCGGTTCCGCGCCGGCATTCCTGCCTTGTGTCCGCTGCGCGATCAGACGCGCATCGGCATCAGCACATAGAGCGCCGGCGACTTGTCGTTCTCGCGGATCAGCGTCGGCGCCGCGGCGTCGGCCAGATGGACTTCCACCGAATCGCCTTCGATCTGGTTGAGGATGTCCATCAGGTAGCGGCTGTTGAAGCCGATCTCGAAGCCCTGGGCGGCATAGTCGCCCGGCACTTCCTCGGCCGCCGCGCCATTTTCGGGGCTGGTGACCGACAGGATCACCTTGTCGCGCTCCAGCGCCATCTTCACTGCGCGGGTCTTCTCGGTCGCGATGGTCGAGACGCGGTCGACGCCTTCCATGAAGCTCCTCGGATCGAGCTTGAGCAGCTTGTCGTTCGCGGTCGGGATGACGCGAGTGTAATCGGGGAAGGTGCCGTCGATCAGCTTCGAAGTGAGGATCGCCTGGCCCAGGTCGAAGCGGATCTTCGATGCCGAGAGCGACACGCCGATCGAACCGTCCACTTCGTCGAGCAGCTTGCGCAGCTCGCCCACGCATTTGCGCGGCACGATCACGCCCGGCATCGAATCGGCGCCGTCCGGCCGCGCCACGGTGACGCGGGCGAGGCGGTGGCCGTCGGTCGCGGCGGCGCGCAGCACCGGCGTCGCTTCGTCGACGACGTGCAGATAGATGCCGTTGAGATAATAGCGCGTCTCTTCGGTCGAGATCGCGAAGCGCGTCTTGTCGATGATCTGCTTCAGCGTCTCGGCCGGCAGCTCGAACACCGTCGGCAGCTCGCCCTCGGCGATCATCGGGAAATCGTCGCGCGGCAGCGTCGACAGGGTGAAGCGCGCGCGGCCGGCATTGACGGTGATCCGCCCCTCGGCCGCGGACAGTTCCACCTGCGCGCCCTCGGGCAGCTTGCGGACGATGTCGAACAAAGTGTGCGCCGGCACGGTGATCGCGCCGGGCTGGTCCACCGCGGCTGCGATCGTCTCGTCGATCTGCAGGTCGAGGTCGGTTGCCATCAGGCGCAGCGCGCCGCTGCCCTGTGCCTCGATCAGCACGTTGGACAGGATGGGGATCGTGTTGCGCCGCTCGACCACGGACTGGACGTGGCTCAAGCCCCTCAACAGAGTTGCGCGTTCGATCGTCGCCTTCATCAAGAACCCCCGGGGCATGTGTCGCCCGAATCTAACCCGGTACCGGGACTTTTCCGACCTTTACCCTTAACGGCAAAAAGGGCCGGAGCAAGCGCCCCGGCCCTATAGTTCACACCTTAAATACGCGGTTAAGGGTATTAGAAGCGCACGCCGACGCCGGCGAGCACCTGGTGGCGCTTGGCATCGATGCCCGCGTCGTCGTTATTGTACTTCGAGTAGCGATACTCGCCCTTCAGATAGACCTTGTCGTTCAGCTTCACCTCGGCGCCCGCGCCCAGGCGCCAGCCATCGGCATTGTCCGAGGTGCGGATGTTGGTCGTGCCCGACACGTAGCGGCTGTCGAACTTGGCGTTGGTGTAGCCGCCCTTGGCATAGATCAGCGCATTGCCGCCCACGGTGAAGCCGACGCGGGCGCCGACATAGAGGTCGCGGCCGGTGCTGATGCGCGCACGGTCGCCGGCGACGAGCACGCTGGTGTCGGTGCGCTTGGCGGTGGAGCCGGTGGCTTCGCCTTCGACGCCGAACACGGCGTTGCCGGCCTGGAAGTCATAGCCGATCTGGCCGCCATAGAGCACGCCGTCGGCGCCCTTGACGCCACTGCCCGAGGGCTTGACGTGATCCCAGCCGACCACGGCCTCGGCGCGCGGGCCGGTAAAGCCCGAATCGGTGCTCTGCGCGAAGGCGGGAGCGGCGAAGGCCGAGCCGGCGAGAAGCGCTGCGGCGGCGGCGATGAACTTGGTACGCATAACTGAACTCCTTGGGTACACACCCGCGCTTCGCAGTGCGGGCGGGGAGATCAACCCGGCGCGAGGGACGCCGTTTCATGAACCCCCGATAAACAGAAAAAAGCGTGGCTTATCCGCAACAGTTGCGATTGCCGGCCACGCCTGGCCCTTAACGGCGACAATGTCCCCGCAATGGTCACTCCCTCTTATCGTCTGCCCGCGAGCGGGCTGGTGTCCTATTGGAATAGCGCACCTGATTCCCCGCTGAACGAAAGGGGGCGCAAATTGGGCACTTGCCTTTCTCTTGCCGCCAATGCTTGTGCGGGGCCGATGACGAACCAGCGCAAAGGCCGCGATTTCATCGCCCGCCACGGCGAGACCGTGTTCAACCTTGCCCGGCGCATGCAGGGCGATCATCCGCACACCCCGCTGACCCGGGCCGGCTTCGCCCAGGCGGATGCGATGGGCGCGGCGCTGCGCGAGATACTGGGGCCCCGGCCGAAGCTCACCCTCTGGTCGTCGAGCGCGGGGCGCGCGCTGCAGACGCTGGCGGTCATCGCCGAGCATCTTGAGCTCGACTGGCACCAGGCGCGCCGCGACGACCGGCTGGTCGAGATCGGCATGGGCGAGTGGAGCGGGCGCTATTATGCCGATCTGATGGCCGAGGTGCCGGGCTTCCTCGATCTGGAACATGGGCTCTACACGCGCCCGCCGCCGGGCGGCGAATGGTATGACGGCATCGCCGCGCGCGTCTCGTCCTGGCTCGCCGACACCGACGATGATCCGGGCGACCGGCTGGTGATCATGCACGGCATGTCGAGCCGCGTCCTGCGCGGCGTGATGACCGGGTTGCCGGTGCAGCCAAGGTTCGCCGCGCCGGTGGCGCCCGACCTGCCCCAGGGTTCGATCGTGCGGATCGAGCATGGCGTGGAGACGGTGGTGCACATCGGCACCGGGCGCGGCGCGGCGCCGGCATGAGCGGGCTGGCGCTCCTGCTGCTGCTGCTTCAGGCGCGCGCGCCGCTTGGCACGTTCGATGGCTGGGGAGCGTTCCGCGATCCCTCGCCGCTGCGCTGCTTCGCGATCGCCCGGCCGGTGGAGAAGCATGCCAATGCGCAACCCTTTGCCAGCGTGGCGACCTGGCCGCGCGACGGGGTGCGCAACCAGCTGCACATAAGATTGAGCCGCGCGCGCGCGCCCGATGCGCGCGTGACGCTGTCGATCGGCGAGCGGCGCTTCGAGCTGCAGGCGGGGGATGCGGATGCCTGGGCGCCGGATGCGCGCACCGATGCCGCGATCGTCGCGGCGATGCGCGCGGGACGGAGCATGAGCGTGGAGACGATGGGCGCGAACGGCGCCCCCTTCGCCGACGGCTATGCCCTCCGGGGTGCGGCGACCGCGATCGACGCCGCCGCGCTGGGCTGCGCGGGGCGATAGAGCGGGCTCCGGGTCTCGGACACCATTTCCGCCATTCCCATTTCTCGCCGTCATCCCAGCGCAGGCGGGGGTAACGTTGGAAAACGCGGAGATGCCGGTGAAGAATGAAAAGGCCGGGGCGTGGAACCCCGGCCTTCCGTCCTTGTCCTGACGACCAATCCCTACGGCTGCTTCGCCGCCGGCGCGCCGCCCGAGGCGGCGAGCTTGGCGCTGGCCGCTGCCTGGATGCGCTTGTTGAGCGCCGTGTCCGTCTGCATGGCCTGGCCGATGGCGTTGAAGCGCTCGGCAGTCAGGCCGGCGGCGGTGGCGGCGGCCGCCATCTTGGCGCCCTTGTCGGCCTCGGGCGTGGCGGTGTCCTTGCGGATCTTGTCGATCTCGAGCGCCGCGGTGGCGAACTGGCCGACTTCGGCCTCGGTCACCGGCCCGGCGGCCTGCGGCGCGGCTGGTGCCGGCGCGGTCTGCGCGGGGGCGGCCGGATCGGCGGTCTGCGGCGCGGTCTGGGCCAGCGCGGCCGGGGCGATGGCCAGCGTCGCGCCGGCGAGGATCGTTCCGATAAGCTTCATTACTGCACTCCAAAAAGCAACCAACTCACCCCTCGAACGCAACGCTGCGGTGCGCGGATGCAACAGGACAACCCGAACGCGGTGCGTCGTGGCTCTCCCGGGGCTAACCGAGATAGGCCTGGAGCCCGGCAACCAGCGCGTCGAACACCGTGCGCACGCGGGCCAGGCCGCGCAGGTCTTCGTGGCAGACCACCCAGGTCTCGAGGTCGAGCCGGAAGTCGGGCAGCAGCCTGACCAGCCCGTCGCGCGTGCCGATCGGCAGCTGGCAGATGCCGATGCCCAGCCCCGCGCGGATGGCGGCGAGCTGGGCATGGTCGCTGTCGCTGCGGAAGCCCAGTTCGCCGAGCTTCACGGGGAAGCCCGCCGCCTGCACCGCGCGCAGCGTCGGCGAATCGCTCTGGGGCCCGATCAGCCGGTGGCCGGCGAGATGGGCGAAGTGGACGGGATGCGGGCGGCCGGCAAGATAGTCCGCATGCGCGTGCACGCCGAGCGGCACCGTGCCGATCCGCCGCGCGACCAGCGCTTCCTGGCGGGGCGGCGCCATCCGGACGGCGACATCGGCCTCGCGGCGCAGCACGTCCTCGTTGCGGTTGCTCGGGCTCAGCTCGATCACCAGGCGCGGATATCGGCGGGCAAGGGCGGTGAGGACCGGCGGCAGCGCCTCCACCGCGATCACTTCGCTGGCGGTGACGCGCACCGTGCCGGCGATCTCGTCCGGCGCCGCCGAGGCGGTGCGGACGAACGCGTCCGAAGCGAGCGCCATCGCGCGGGCATGCTCGTGCAGCGCCGATCCCCTCTCCGTGGGCGTGAGGCCGCCGGGGGAACGCGTGAACAGCGGCGTGCCCAGCGCCGCCTCCAGCGCCTCGATCCGCGTCCGGACCGTCGGTTGCGCAAGGTTGAGCCGCCGCGCCGCGCCCGACAGGCTGCCGGTCTCGAGCACCGCCAGAAAGGCGCGCTGCTGCTCCCAGTCGATGGGGTTCATAAAATTCCTATACACGATATGAAAAGGTTCGACAATTTTCTTATAGGCTCGATTGGTCCAACCCCGTGAACATCGATAGCAACGGAGGCTGGAATGGACAGGATCGCATTGGTGCTCGGGGCGACGGGCGGCGTAGGCGGCGAGACGGCGCGGGCGCTGCTCGCCAGGGGCTGGCAGGTGCGCGGGCTGGTCCGCCGGCTCCGTCCCGGGCTGGACCCCCGGATCGACTGGCGCGAGGGCGACGCGATGGTGCGCAGCGACGTGCTGGCCGCGGCCGAGGGTGCGGCGGCGCTGGTCCATGCGGTGAATCCGCCGGGGTATCGCGAATGGGACAAGCGGGTGCTGCCGATGCTGGAGAACAGCATCGAGGCGGCCTGGGCCAATGACGCCCGCCTCGCGCTGCCCGGCACGATCTACAATTACGACCCCGCCGGAACCCCGGTCGCCCGGCCCGATTCGCCGCAGGAGCCCGGCACGCGCAAGGGCGCGATCCGCAAGGCGATGGAGGCGCGGATCGCCGAATCGGGGGTGCGCGCGCTGATCCTGCGCGCCGGCGACTATTATGGGCCGCGGCCGGGCAACAGCTGGCTCTCGCAAGGGATGATCGCCCCGGGCAAGCCGGTGACGCGCGTGACCAATCCGGGGCGGCGCGGGGTGGGGCATGCCTGGGCCTATCTGCCCGATGTCGGCGAGGCCTTCGCCCGGCTGCTCGATCGCGAGGCGGAGCTGCCGCGCTTCGCCCGCTTCCATTTCGCCGGTCACTGGGACCCGGACGGCAGCAGCTTCCCCGCGGCGATCGCGGCGGCGGCGGGCGGCAAGGTGAAGCATGCCCGCCTGCCCTGGGCGCTGCTGCCGCTCGCCGCACCGTTCAATCCCACCCTGCGCGAGCTGATCGAGATGCGCCCCTTCTGGAACCATCCCGTGCGTCTCGACAATCGCGAGCTGGTGGCCTTTCTGGGGGAGGAGCCGCACACCGGGCTGGTCGAATCGCTGCGGGCCACGCTCAACGCGCTGGGGTCACTGGAATAATCGCGCGAGATCGACTATGTGCGCGGCCATGCAGACAGTCTCGGCCGCGCCCACGCCCGTTCACGGGCACATCGAGCCTATGCCCATTCCCGGGCACATCGACCCCGTGCCGGTGCCCCGACCCGCGGTGGCGCGCGAGGACGGTCGCGTCGACCTGATCGGCCTTTCGCGCGAACAGCTTCGCGCGGTGCTCGCCGATGCCGGGCTGGAGCCGAAACAGGCCAAGCTGCGCGCCAAGCAGATCTGGCACTGGATCTACAATCGCGGCGCGACCGACTTCGCGGCGATGACCGACATCGCCAAGGCCCAGCATCCCTGGCTCGCCGAGCGCTTCGTGATCGGCCGCCCCGAGATAGTGGAGGCGCAGGTCTCGACCGACGGCACGCGCAAATGGCTGCTCCGCTCGGCGGACGGCCAGGACTATGAGATGGTCTTCATCCCCGATGCGGACCGCGGCACGCTCTGCGTATCGAGCCAGGTGGGCTGCACGCTCAACTGCCGCTTCTGCCACACGGGCACGATGCGGCTGGTGCGCAACCTTACGGCGGGCGAGATCGTCAGCCAGGTGATGCTGGCCCGCGATGCGCTGGGCGAATGGCCGAGCCAGCCCGAGGGCCGCATGCTCACCAACATCGTGATGATGGGCATGGGCGAGCCGCTCTACAATTTCGACAATGTCCGCGACGGGCTGGCGATCGTGATGGACGGCGACGGGCTCGCGCTCTCCAAGCGCCGCATCACCCTGTCGACCAGCGGCGTGGTGCCGATGATGGCGCGCGCGGGCGAGGAAATCGGAGTGAATCTTGCGGTATCGCTCCACGCGATCACCAAGGACGTGCGCGACGAGATCGTGCCCCTGAACCGCAAATACGGGATCGAGGAGCTGCTCCAGGCCTGTGCCGACTATCCGGGCGCCAACAATGCCCGGCGCATCACCTTCGAATATGTGATGCTGAAGGACAAGAACGACAGCGACGCCGATGCCCGCGAACTGGTCCGCCTGCTCAAGAAGTACAAGCTGCCCGCCAAGGTGAACCTGATCCCGTTCAACCCCTGGCCGGGCGCGCCGTACGAATGCTCGACGCCGGAGCGGATCCGGGCGTTCAGCAACATCGTGTTCGAAGCGGGCATCTCGGCCCCGGTGCGCACGCCGCGCGGCCGCGACATCGACGCCGCCTGCGGCCAGCTCAAGACGGCGGCCGAGAAGAAGAGCCGCGCCCAGATGGACCGCGAGGCCGAGGAGAAGCTGGCGGCGCTGGGGTAAGGCCCGGTATCGCGGTCGCGCCGTTCCGGTAGCTTGCCCTCGCGGACCGGCGCGCGCGAGATTGCCCTCGACAAGGCGGGGCGGGCGCGGAAGGAAGGCGGAGTGATCGATCCCGCCGCCCTGATCCTTCCCGCTGCCGCCGGCATGCTCGGGGGCGCGATGAATGCGCTGGCGGGCGGGGGCACCTTCGCGACGCTGCCGGCGCTGATCGCGCTCGGCCTGCCCTCGAACATCGCCAATGCCACGTCCAACGTCGCCCTGCTGCCGGGCGCAGGCGCGAGCGCATGGGAGTATCGCGACGAACTGGCGCCGGTGGGCGGCCTGTCGGTGCGGGCGCTTGCCGGGATCACCTTTGCCGGCGGGCTGGTCGGCAGCATGCTGCTCGTGCTCACCCCGACCCGGGCATTCGACATGATCATCCCCTGGCTGCTGCTCTTCGCCTTCGTGGTGATGGCGTTCGGCCGCCGCGCCTCGGACTGGCTGCATGCGCGGGTGACCATCGGGCGGCGCACGCTCGTCGCCGCGCAGAGTCTGCTCGGCATCTATGGCGGCTATTTCGGCGGCGGGGTGGGGCTGATCACCACCGCGGTCTATGGCCTGCTCGCCGGTGCCGACCCGCGCTCGCTCTTCTCGATCCGCACGCTGATGCTCGCGGTCGCCAATTTCGCGGCGGCGCTGGTGTTCATCGCGATCGGCATGGTGCGCTGGTGGGCCTGCCTGCCGATGCTCGCCGGCGGGATCCTGGGCGGCTGGCTGGGCGCCCGGATCGGCAAGCGGCTCTCGCACCGGATGGTGCGCGCCTGGACCCTGCTCGTCACCGGCGGCACTACCCTCGTCTTCTTCGTGCGCGCCTATGGATGATCGGCTAGGATAGGGCCATGCAGGTCTATCGCCACCGGCTGATCACGCGCATCTGGCATTGGGTCAATGCGCTCGCCGTGCTGGTGATGATTCCGAGCGGGCTGATGATCTTCAATGCGCATCCGCGGCTCTACTGGGGCAATTACGGCGCGAATTTCGACCATGCCTGGCTCAGCCTGCCGCGCTGGCCGGGCTGGCTGACCCTGCCGTCCACCTACGACCTGGCCGGCGCCCGGCACTGGCATCTGTTCTTCGCGCTGGTGCTGGCCTTCTCGCTGCTGATCTACCTGCTCTGGAGCCTGGCCAACCGGCACCTCCAGCGCGACCTGCGCTTCCGCCGCGACGAGCTCAGCGCCGCGCACCTCGCCGGGGACCTCCGGGCGCATTGGGAGATGCGCTTCCACGATCCGGAGGACCCGCGCGCGTACAATCTCTTCCAGAAGGCGAGCTATGCCCTGGTCCTGTTCGTGCTGCTGCCGCTGCTGATCTTCACCGGCCTGGCGCTGGCGCCGGGCATGTGGCCCTGGCTGGCGGACCTGTTCGGCGGGCGGCAATCGGCGCGCTCGCTCCATTTCATCGCGATGGCGCTGCTGACCGGCTTCGTCGTGGTGCACCTGACCCTGGTGATCCTGGCCGGCCCGGTGAACGAAGTGCGCTCGATGATCACCGGCTGGTGGCGATCGCCCGAAGCGGAGCCGGGGGAATGATCACCCGGCGCGGCCTGATCGTCACCGGTGGGGCGACCCTGCTCGCCGGCTGCGATGCGTGGAGCGGCAGCCCGGTGCTGCTGAGCGCCGAGGACGCGCACCGCTATCTCCAGCGATCGATCAACGGCCGCGCCGCGCTCGCCCGCGAGTTCCGCCCGGAGCAGCGCAGCCCGCGCTTCCGCACCAACGGCACTGCCAATCCCAATACGCCCGAATATAACGCGCTTGCCGCCAATCGCTTCGCCGACTGGCGATTGCAGGTCGGCGGGCTGGTCGCGCGGCCGCTCTCGCTCAGTCTCGCCCAGCTGCGTTCGCTTCCCCAACGGGCGCAGATCACCCGGCACGATTGCGTCGAGGGCTGGAGCGCGATCGGCAAATGGCAGGGGCCGCGGCTGGAGACGATCCTCCGGCTCGCCGGCCTGCGCGACGGCGCGCGCTATATCGTCTTCCACTGCGCCGACGCGTTCGGCCAGCGGCGGATCCCCTATTACGAATCGATCGACCTGGTGGACGCCTTCCACCCCCAGACGATCCTGGCCTGGGCGATGAACGACGCGCCGCTCGGCATCGGGCACGGCGCGCCGCTGCGCCTCCGGGTCGAGCGCCAGCTTGGCTACAAGCACGCGAAATATGTGATGCGGATCGAGGCGGTGGCGAGCCTGGCCGGGATCGGCCGCGGCAAGGGCGGCTTCTGGGAGGATATCGCCGGCTATGAATGGTACGGCGGAATCTGATTTCGCAGCTGCGGAAATATTGCGGAAATCGCGCGCTTCCCTAATGTGGTTGCCGGGGGGCTGTTACATCGGGTGGTGGTGACGGCTTAATGGCGTTGATCGATCGTTTTTTCGCACGCGCAATCAAGCGCGGACAACTCACCGTCATCCACGCGGATGGCACCCGGCAGAGCTTCGGCGAAGCCGATCCGGCGCTCAAGCCGGTAACGATCCGTTTCGGAGCAGGCGCGACGCGCCGCATCCTGCGCGATCCCTCGCTGGGCGCGGCCGAGGCCTTCATGGACGGCGACATTCAGGTCGAGCAGGGCGAGATCCTCGACCTGCTGATCCTGTTCGCATCGAACAATCGCTGGGAAGACAATGATTCGGTGCTCTTCCCCAGCGCGTTCAAGAAGGCGGTCGACGCCGTGATGTTCCGGCTCGGCCGGATCAACATGGAGCGCCGTTCGAAGCGGAACGTCGCGCATCACTACGACCTGTCGGGCAAGCTCTACGATCTCTTCCTCGATACCGACCGGCAATATAGCTGCGCCTATTTCAGCGCGCCGGGCATCGGCCTCGAACAGGCCCAGCTCGACAAGAAGGCGCACATCGTCGCCAAGCTGGCGCTGAAGCCGGGGATGAAGGTGCTCGACATCGGCTGCGGCTGGGGCGGCATGGCGCTCTACATCCACCAGAAGACCGGCGCCGAGGTGCTGGGCGTCACCCTGTCGGAGGAGCAGCTCAAGGTCGCGCGGCAACGGGCGGCGGATGCCGGCGTGGCGGACAAGGTGAAGTTCGAGCTGATCGACTATCGCCACGTCGCCGGCCAGTTCGACCGGATCGTCTCGGTCGGCATGTTCGAGCATGTCGGCACGCCGCACTACCGCACCTTCTTCCGCAAGGTGCGCGAGCTGCTGACGCCCGAGGGCGTGATGCTGCTCCATACCATCGGCAGGGCAGGCGGGCCGGGCGTTACCGATGCCTTCACGCTGAAGTACATCTTCCCCGGCGGCTATATCCCGGCGCTCTCGGAGATCGCGAAGGGCTATGAGGGGCTGCGCTATTTCATGACGGACGTGGAGGTGCTGCGCCTCCATTATGCCGAGACGCTCCGGCACTGGTACGAGCGCACCGTCGCGGCGCGCGACGCGATCGTCGCCCTGTACGACGAGCGCTTCTACCGCATGTGGTGCTTCTACCTGGCGGGGTGCCATGTGAGCTTCAAATATGGCGGGCTGGTCAACTACCAGCTCCAGTTCTCGCGCTCGCGCGACGCATTGCCGCTCACCCGCGACTATATGGTCGAGGAGGAGCGAACCCTGCGCGAGCCGCACAAGGTGACGCTGCGCCAGGCCGGTCAGGCCGGGTAGGCGGCGTCCATCCGCGCGATCTTGGCGCGGACGATCTCCTCGAGCACGTCCGCGTCCACATCGGCCAGCCGCTTGATGTACAGGCAGCCCTTGCCGGTCCGGTGCCTGCCCAGCCGGCCCAGGACCTCGCCCTGATCGGCATTGCCGTCGAGCACGTAGAGGACCAGCTCGGCCTTGCGCGGGCTGAAGCCGATCCGGCACATCTCGCCGGTGCGGCCGCTGTCATAGCGATAGGCATAGCGCCCGAAGCCGATGATCGATGGCCCCCACATCTTCGGCGGCTCGCCGGTCAGCCGTGCCATCATCGTGCAGACCGCCCCGGCATCCGCGCGGCGCGTGGCATCGGGCACCGCAGCGATGAAGTCGGCGACCTGAATCTCCGTTGCCCTGGTCTTGAGCTCGGCCATCTGCCCCTCCCGAGTCGATGCCGGGGGAGCATGCCCCAGCTACAGAACTTGCGGAAGCGGTCCCGCGCCCGTAAGGCGCACGCCGTTTCCCCGCACATCCTTTGGAGTCGCCCCATGTCGGACAAGATCAACCGCGTCGTGCTCGCCTATTCGGGCGGCCTGGACACGAGCGTGATCCTGAAATGGCTCCAGCAGGAATATCAGTGCGAGGTAGTCACCTTCACCGCCGACCTCGGCCAGGGCGAGGAGCTCGAGCCGGCGCGCAAGAAGGCCGAGATGGCCGGCGTGAAGCCCGAGCACATCTTCATCGACGATCTGCGCGAGGAGTTCGTCAAGGACTTCGTCTTCCCGATGATGCGCGCGAACGCGCTCTATGAGGGCCTGTATCTGCTTGGCACCTCGATCGCGCGCCCGCTGATCGCCAAGCGCCAGATCGAGATCGCCAAGATGGTGAATGCCGACGCGGTGAGCCACGGTGCCACCGGCAAGGGCAATGACCAGGTGCGCTTCGAACTGGGCTATTACGCGCTCAACCCGGACATCAAGGTGATCGCCCCCTGGCGCGAATGGGACCTGACCAGCCGCACCAGGCTGATCGAGTTCGCCGAGAAGCACCAGATCCCGGTCGCCAAGGACAAGCGCGGCGAATCGCCCTTCTCGACCGACGCGAACCTTCTGCACACGTCGAGCGAGGGCAAGGTGCTCGAGGATCCGTGGGAGGAAGTGCCCGACTATGTCTATTCGCGCACGGTGAACCCCGAAGACGCGCCGGACGCGCCCGAGACGATCACGATCGATTTCGAGCGGGGCGACGGCGTGGCGCTGAACGGCCAGGCGATGTCGCCGGCGACGCTGCTCACCGCGCTCAACGAGCTGGGCCGCAAGCACGGCATCGGCCGGCTCGACCTGGTCGAGAACCGCTTCGTCGGCATGAAGAGCCGCGGCATGTACGAGACGCCGGGCGGCACCATCTATCATCTCGCCCATCGCGGCATCGAGCAGATCACGCTCGATCGCGGCGCGGCGCACCTGAAGGACGAGCTGGCGCCACGCTATGCGGAGCTGATCTATAACGGCTTCTGGTTCGCGCCGGAGCGCGAGATGCTCCAGGCCGCGATCGATCACAGCCAGGAGAAGGTGACCGGTACCGTCCGCCTCAAGCTCTACAAGGGCAGCGTGATCGTCACCGGCCGCAAGTCGCCGTACAGCCTCTATTCGGAGAAGGTGGTGACCTTCGAGGACGATCAGGGCGCATACGACCAGCGCGATGCCGCGGGCTTCATCAAGCTCAACGCGCTGCGGCTCCGCTTGCTCGGGCGCCGCGATCGCCTCTGATCGGCCGGGTATCCGGCGGGTGCCGCGCGCATCCGTCGGCGGCAGGCGCCTAACGCGCAATTAACCAAACTGGCCTAGCTGCGGTGGCATGGAGACGAGCCGGCCCCGGTATGCATGGCGTGACCCTGGCGTCGCGCTGCTGCTGACCGTGGTGCTGTGCGGCGCCTGGACGCTGCGCGACTGGCACGATCTGGCCGCGCTGCGGCTCCCCGATACCGACGACATGGTGCGGCTCCAGCAGATCCGCGACTGGCTGGCCGGCCAGTCCTTCGGCGACCTTGCCCAGCATCGGCTCGGGCCGGTGCCCGGGCTGGAGATGCACTGGTCGCGACTGGCCGACCTCGTGCCCGCGGCATGGATCGTGGCGCTCACGCCCTGGCTCGGCGGCCATGGCGCGGCGCTGGCCGCGGTGATCCTGTGGCCGGCTTCGCTGTTCTGCGCAGCGCTGGCGTTGACCGGCGCGGTCGCGCGCCGCCTGGGCGCGCCGCCGGCGACGGCGACCCTGCTCGCCGCGCTCGCCTATCCGGCGACCAGCCTGTTCCTGCCGGGGCGGATCGACCATCACGGATTGCAGCTCGTCCTGATCCTGTTGCTGGTGCGCGTACTGCTCGGCACGGGCAGCTTCCGGGCCGGCGCGGTCGCGGCGCTCGCCGTGACGGCGTCGCTCGTCATCGGCCTCGAGACCTTGCCGCTGCTGGGCGTCGCCGGTGCGGCGCTGGTGCTGCTGTGGGTGGCGGACAGGCCGGGCAGCCGCGACCGGCTGCTCGGTTTCGGCTTCGTCCTGCCGATCGCGCTTGCCGGAGCGGGCATCCTGTTCCGCACGAGCGGCTGGAGCGTGCCGGCCTGTGACGGTTTCACCGGGCTGCTGTGGCGGGCGGTGCAATGTGCCGCGATCGCGCCGATGGGCCTGGCCCTGTTCGCGGTCGCGGGGCCGCGGACCGCGCGCGCGCGGGCGGGCGCCGCCGGGATCGCCGGCGTGGCGGCGGCGGGGGCGGTGCTGCTGCTCGCGCCGCAATGCCTCGATCCCTATGGCGAAGTCGATCCGCTGCTCGCGCGCCTCTGGCTCGCCGAAGTCGGCGAGGCGCAGCCGCTGTTCGGCGCGCCGCCCGCCAACGCCATCGCCTATGCCGGGCTCGCACTGGCCGGGCTGATCGCGTCCCTCGCGATCGCGCGGCGGCGGCGCGAGGCCGGCTGGTGGGTGGTGGCCGCGCTCCAGTTCACTGCGCTGGCGATCACGCTGTTCCAGTTGCGCGGGGCCTATGCCGGGGCGATGCTCGCCGCGCCGGCGCTGGCGGTGACGATCGGCGCCGCGCGGGCGCGTGGCCCGTTCGCGCTTGTCGCCGCCTGGATCGCCGCGACCGGCATCCTCTACCCGATCGCCGCCACCGCGATCTTTCCGCCGCGCGCCGCCGCCGGGCCGAGCTGCACCACGCCGGAGAGCCTCGCCCGGCTCGCGGCGTTGCCGCCCGGACACCTGCTCGCGCCACTCGACCTCGGCGCCTATGCGCTCGCCGCCACGCCGCACGCGGTGCTCGCCGCGCCCTATCACCGAAACAATCCGGGAAACCGTGCCATGTACGACTTCTTCCTGAGCCAGCCCGCGCAATCCGAAGCGATCGCGCGGGCATGGGGCATCGACTATGTCGCCTTCTGCCCCGACGATCTCGACCGCTTCGCCAGGGAAGCGCGGGATCCGCGCAGCCTGGCCGCCGGCCTGCGCGCCGGATCGATCCCCGACTGGCTGGTGCCGATCGATGGCGGGGATGCGCCGCGCACCTACAGGCTGGCGTCGCGCCACTGATGGAACCGCCGGCGGCCCGCTGGTGGGAGACGCGCTGGTTCGCGCTCGCCGCGATCCTGGCGTCGTGCGTGCCGCTGCTCGCGCCGGATGTGCCGCCGCTCACCGATCTGCCGGGGCATATCGGCCGGTTCCGGGTGATGCTGGGTACCGATGCGGACATGCTGGGCCGATGGTATCATTTCCAATGGCGGCTGATCGGCAATCTCGGCGCCGATCTGCTGGTCGCCGGTCTTGCCCCGCTGACCGGGCTCGAGCCGGCGGTGAAGCTGGTCACGATCGCGACGGTCGCGCTTTCCGCTGCCGGCATCCTGTGGATCGCGCGGGAGATCCATGGCCGGGTCACGCCCTTCGCGCTGTTCGCGCTGCCGCTCGTCTACAACTACGCCTTCCATTTCGGCTTCCTGAACTTCGCGCTGGCGGCGGCGCTCGCGCTCAACGGCTTCGCCCTGTGGCTGCGGCTCGGGCGGCTGGGCCGGACCGGGCTGCGCGCGGCGCTGTTCCTGCCGCTGGCATGCGGCATCTGGGTCGCGCACGTCATGGGCTGGGGCATGCTGGGGCTGATGGTCTTCGGTGCCGAGCTGGGGTTGCGGCGCCGGGATGGCGGCGGATGGATCGATGCGGCGATGCGCGCCGCCATCGCCTGCCTTCCGCTCGCATCCCCGCTGCTGCCGCTGCTGCTCTGGCGGCCCGACGGCGGCGGCGGGATCACCGAGCGCTTCTTCAGCCTGCGCAAGGTCTCGTGGCTGGCGATCTTCCTGCGCGACCGCTGGTGGCCGTTCGACTTCTGCTCGGTGCTGCTACTCTGGGGATTGATCTACCGAAGCGCGCGCAACCCGCGCTTCGGCCATTCGGCGGCATTGGTGGGCGCGTGCCTGATGCTCGCCTGCGCCTTCGTGCTGATCCCCTACAAGCTGTTCGGCTCCGCCTATGCCGATATGCGGCTGGCGCCGTTCATCGTCCTGTTCGCGCTGCTCGCGATTCGCGTCGACAAGGGCATCGGCGCGCGCGAGCTGCGCTGGCTGGCGGTGGCCGGCCTGGCGTTCTTCCTGGCGCGGACGGCGGGAACCACGATCAGCTTCTGGCAATATGGCCGCGAATATGACCGGCAGCTCGCCGCGCTCGACCATGTGCCGCGCGGGGCGCGGATCGTTGCGTTCGTCGGCGACAATTGCGTCGATCCCTGGGCGCTCGGCCGGCTCGATCACCTCTCCGGCCTGGCGATGGCGCGCCGTGCCGCCTTCTCCAACGACCAGTGGGAGCTCGCCGGCTCGGCGCTGCTCACCATCGACGCGCCCGCGATGGGCGCGTTCGCGATCGATCCGTCCGAAGTCGTCCTCGCCAGCCCCTGCAGGGACAAGCAGGACCGCATGACCATCGACCAGGCGCTGCGCGGCTTCCCGCGCGACGCGTTCGACTATGTCTGGCTGATCGCACCGCCGCCCTTCGATGCGCGGCTGCTCGCCGGCACGACGCCCGTCTGGCGGGACGGCGCCAGCGGGCTGTACGAGATCGACAGGAACCGCTTGTCGGGCGGCGCCCCTGCGCACTAGAAGGCGCGGATGGACAGGGGCGACGCGTTGCAATGGTGGCAGACACGATGGTTCGTGGCGCTCTGCACCTTAATAGCCATCATTCCGCTGCTCTGGCCCCAGATCCCGCCGCTGGTCGATCTGCCTGGCCATATGGGGCGCTATCGCGTCCAGTTCACCTATGACCAATATCCTTTCCTCAAGGAATGGTACGACTTCCGCTGGAGCCTGATGGGCAATCTGGGCGTCGACCTGCTGGTCATCCCGCTGCACCATGTCTTCGGGCTCGAGCTGGCGGTGAAGCTGATCGTCATCGCGATCCCGGCGATGACCGTCGCGGGCATGTTGTGGATCGCGCGCGAGGTGCATGGCCGCATCCCGGCGACCGCGCTGTTCGCGCTGCCGCTCGCCTATGCCTTTCCCTTCCATTTCGGCTTCGTCAATTTCGCGCTGTCGATGGCGTTCGCCCTGCTGGCGTTCGGCTGGTGGCTGCGGCTGGCGCGGCTGGGCAAGTTCGTCTTCCGCTCGATGGTGTTCCTGCCGATCTCGGTGCTGATCTGGGTCTGTCACACTTATGGCTGGGGCCTGCTCGGCATCCTCGCCTTCTCGGCCGAGCTGATCCGCCAGCACGATCTGCGCCGCAACCCGCACGTGCCGTGGCACAAAGACCTGATCGGCGGCTGGATCCTGCCCTGGTTCCATGCCGGGCTCCAGTGCATCGTGCTGGCGCCGCCTGCGCTGCTGATGGTGCTGTGGCGTTCGGGCGGGCACGTCACCGGCCAGACGTTCGACATGTTCAACTGGCGCGCGAAGATGCTGTGGATCACCCAGGTCTTCCGCGATCGCTGGCAGCTGTTCGATCTGGCCTCGGTGGGCGTGCTGTTCCTGCTGCTGTTCAAGGCGGTGCGCGATCCGAACATCCAATATTCGCGCAACCTGGCGCTGTCGGGCATCTTCCTGACGCTGGTCTATGTCTTCCTGCCGCGCGTCGTGTTCGGATCGGCCTATGCCGACATGCGGCTGGTGCCCTTCCTGCTGGCGATCGGCATCCTTGCGATCCGGCCCAAGCCCGGCCTGTCGATCCGCGGTGCCGCCACCGTGGCGGTGCTCGGCATGAGCTTCTTCTGCGTGCGCATCGCCGCCACGACCTGGAGCTTCCTGCTCTACAGCGGCACCTATGACCGCGAGCTCAAGGCGCTCGAGCATCTGCCCCAGGGCGCCCGGCTGATCAGCTTCGTCGGCGAGACCTGCCGCTACGAATGGAAGCAGACGCGTCTCCAGCACGTCCCCGCGCTCGCGCTCGAGCGCAAGCTCGCCTATACCAACGACCAATGGTCGATGGCGGGCGGGCAGCTGCTCACCGTGCGCTATGCCGCCGCCAGGCGCTTCGCCCATGATCCGTCGCAGATCGTCACCGACGTGCAATGCCCGCGCGAATATTGGCGCCCGGTGGCCTGGGCGCTGGCGCGCTTCCCGCGCGACGCGTTCGACTATGTCTGGATGATCGAGACTCCCGCCTATAACCCGCGCTTCGAACAGGGGCTGATCCCGCTCTGGCGCGACGGGTCGAGCGCGCTGTTCAAGATCGACCATTCGGTGCCCGCGCCGGTGATCGAGCCGGGCGAGCTGCCGGTGCCGCGCTGGGAGCGGGATATCATCCTGCGCGAAGGGCATCAGGGTGGCAGCAGCCTGCCGGATCCGGAGGCCAGCCCGGTGCCGGAGCCGGAGGAATCTCCGGCGCCGACGCCCACGCCGTCCCCTTCGCCCAGCCCGGCGCACAAGGCGAGGCACGGGAAGAAGCACTAGCCTGCGACTGCCGCGTCACCCGGGCCGCCGGCAAATGGGCCGCCGGCAAATGGGCCGCCGCCCCATTCCAGATCCGCGCCGCGCCTAGCAGCCGCGGCGGAAGGGCGTGAGCTCGCCGAGATATTCCTGCTCCTGCGCCACCGCTTCGCGCTCGCGCTCGAGATAGTCGGCGACGGCGCGGCGGAAGCCCGGGTCCGGGAGGTAATGCGCCGACCAGGTGGTCACCGGCGCATAGCCGCGCGCAAGCTTGTGCTCGCCCTGGGCCCCTGCCTCCACCCGGTTCAGGCCGCGTGCGATCGCGGCGTCGATCGCCTGATAGTAGCAGAGCTCGAAATGCAGGAAGGACACTTCCTCGAGCGCCCCCCAATAGCGGCCATAGAGCGCGTCGGCGCCGACCAGGTTGAGCGCGCCGGCGATCGGCTGCCCATCCCGCTCGGCGAAGATCAGCAGCACCTTGTCCGCCATCTCGGCGCCGAGCAGCGAGAAGAAGTCGCGCGTGAGATAGGGGCGGCCCCATTTGCGGCTGCCCGTGTCCTGGTAGAAGGCCCAGAAGGCGTCCCAATGCGCCTCGGTGATCTCGGCGCCGCACAGATGGCGGATGGTCAGGCCCGCCACTGCCGCCGCGCGCTCCTTGCGGATGGCCTTGCGCTTGCGGCTGGCAAGGGCGCCCAGGAACTCGTCGAAGCTCCGATAGCCTTCGTTCGCCCAGTGGAACTGGGTGCCGGCGCGGATCAGCCAGCCGGCCTGCTCGAACAGGGGCAGCTGGTCCGGCTCGAGAAAGGTGACGTGTGCCGAGGAGAGCCGGTTCCGGTCGGTCACCGCCTCGATCCCGGCGATCAGGCCAGGCGCCAGCGCATGGTCGCGCAGCAGCAGCCGGGGGCCCGGTACGGGCGTGAAGGGCACGGCGACCTGGAGCTTGGGATAATATTGCCCGCCCGCCTGCTCCCAGGCATCGGCCCAGGCATGGTCGAACACATACTCGCCCTGGCTGTGGCCCTTGGCATAGGCCGGGGCGATCGCCGCGGGGATGCCCTGCGCGTCCTCGATCACGATCGGCAGCGATTGCCAGCCGGCACGCGGGCTCACCGATCCCGAGCGTTCGAGGATCGAAAGAAAGGCATGGCTGACGAACGGGTTGCCCGTTCCCGCGCACGCGTCCCAGTCGCCCGGCAGGATCGAGCTGACTCCATCGGCGATACGGGCGGTTACGGAAGCGGCGGGCACGGCGTCCAGATAGGGATCGCGCCCCGCAAAGGGCAATGGGCTAGTCTAGTCTCGCTTCGTCCCGTCGCCGAGAAGCCGCACCTCGCGCTGCGGCAGGGCGAGGGCGATGCCATGTTCCTTGAACATCACCCAGAGCCGGTTGAGCACGTCGCTCTTCACATTGCCGACGCCGCTCTCGGGGTCGCTTATCCAGGTGAGGATCTCGTGCTCCACGCCGCTTTCGCCGAACGCCGCGAGGCGCACATTGGTGGGCGGATCGTCGAGCGCGCGCGGGCTCTCCTTCGCGGCGCGCAGCATCAGCGCCTGGGCGAGCTTGAGGTCGCAGTCATAGGCGACGGTCACCGGGATGCGGACGCGGACGTTGCGATCGGTGTACGACCAGTTCTCCACTTCCTGCGTCATCAATATCTCGTTCGGGATCAGATGCTCCTTGCCGTCGCGGGTGACGACGCTGACCGCGCGTACGCCGATCTTGTTCACCCAGCCGAAGCTGTCGCCCACCACGATCACGTCGCCCGGCTTGATCGAGCGATCCATCAGCAGGATGATCCCGGCGATCAGGTTGCCGATCGTCTTCTGCAGGCCGAAGCCGATGGCGAGCCCGAACGCGCCCGAGAAGACGGTGAAGGCAGTCAGGTCGATTTCGAGCAAGTCGATGCCGACGAAGAAGGCGACGATCACCGCGGCGATCGCGGCCAGCTTCTGGAAGAGCAGCTTCTGGGTGGGATCGAAGCCGCGCGCGCCGCCGATCCACCGCGTCAGCATCCGGTTGAACAGGCGCACGCCCGCGAAGAGCAGCAGCACGGTGACGGCGATGCTGAGCAGCGAGAGCAAGGTGAGCCGCCGCTGGCCGATCTGCACGCCGACCCGGTCGAGCGTGTCCTGCGTCGCCGCGAACCCGCCGATCGCGTGGCTCAATATGGTGGCGAAGGCGATGGCGGCCACGCTCCAGGCGATCCAGCGCGGCAGGTTGAGGCCCCGCAGCACCGCGACGGTGAACATGGCGGCGGCGGCCCCGGTGGCGAAGCCCAGCCCCAGCGCGGCGAGCGGGTGCCAGGGCCAGGCGGAGAGGATGACGCCGAGCAGCAGCGTGGCCACGCCGTGACGGATCACGTCGCAGATGCGCCCGCTGAACAGCGGGCCGTGATCGGCGTCGCGCGACCAATATTCGGCGATGCGTCCGCCGATCCTGCGGCCGGCGAACCAGCCCAGCGCCAGGGCGACGATGGCGAGCGCGGCGGCGATGCCCGCTTCGGACAGTTCGGGCGGCGAAGGGAGGTCGTGTCCCGCCAGCCAGTCGCCGAACCGCTGCATCATCCGCGCATCCCGGCGAAGCGCGCGAGCCCTTGCGCGAGATCGGCGATCAGGTCGTCCGGATCCTCGAGCCCGATCTGGAGGCGGACGACCGGTCCCTCGGCCTTCCACTCGGTCGCGGTGCGGAAGCGCTGGGGGTCGACCGGCAGGGCCAGGCTCTCATAGCCGCCCCAGCTATAGCCGATGCCGAAATGCTCGAGGCCGTCGATCAGCGCGGCGCGCGCCTTCTCGCCGCCGCCGGCGAGGACAAAGGAGAACAGGCCCGAGGCGCCCTTGAAGTCGCGCTGGAAGAGCGCGTGCCCCGGGCAATCGGGCAGCGCCGGGTGGAGCACGCGCGCCACTTCGGGGCGAGTCTTCAGCCATTCGGCGATCCGCAGCGCCGCGCGGCCATGCTGTTCCAGCCGGATCGCCATGGTGCGCAAGCCGCGCGCGCCCAGCCAGGCGTCGTCGGGGCTGGCCGTCTGGCCGAGCTGATAGCTGGCGTCGCGCAGCGCCGCATATCTGCCCTGGGCCGCGGTGACCGAGCCCAGCATCACGTCGGAATGGCCGACGACATATTTGGTCGCGGCGAGGATCGTATAGTCGATCCCGCGCGCGATCGCGGGGAAGAGCAGGGGAGTCGCCCAGGTATTGTCGAGCACCGTCGCGATGCCGCGGTCCCTGGCCGCCGCGACGATCGCCGGCACGTCCTGCACCTCGAAGGTCAGGCTGCCGGGGCTCTCCAGGAGGATCACCCTCGTATTCGCGCGGCACAGCGCCGCGATGCCTTCGCCGATCAGCGGATCATAATAGCTGGTCTCGACTCCCATCCGCCGCAGCAGGCCGTTGGCGAAGTTGCGCGTCGGGTCGTAGCTGCTGTCGGGAAGCAGCAGATGGTCGCCGGGGGAGAGCAGGGCAAGCAGGGTCGAGGCGATGGCGGCGACGCCGGATGGGTAGAGCAAAGTCGCCTCGGCGCCCGGCTCGAGCTCGGTCAGCGCATCGGCGAGCGACCATTGCGTCGGCGTGCCGCGCCGGCCGTAGAACAGGCGATGATGGGTATCGCTGGCGCCGCTGGCGCGCAGATGCGCCACATCGTCATAGAGGATCGTCGAGGCGCGCCACACCGGCGGGTTGACGATGCCCTGGGTCCATTCCTTGCGCCGACCGGCGGCGACGACCTTGGTCTTGTCCTGCTTCTCGCTCATGCCGGTCCCAATGCCTTGGCGGTCTCGGGCCGGCTACCCCATTCCGTCCAGCTGCCGTCGTACAGCGCGGCCTCGTTGTCGAGCAGGTGCGCGCCGAACGCCAGGATCGCGGCGGTGATGCCCGAGCCGCAGGTGGTGACCAGCGGGCGGGCGAGGTCGATGCCGTGCTCCTCGAACACCGCGCGGATATGATTGGGGGCCTTCCAGGTGCCGTCGGGGTTGAAGAATTTCGGATAGGGGACGTTGCGCGATCCCGGGATATGGCCCGCGGCGACTTCGGTGCGCGGATCAGCTTCCGCGCCGGTGAAGCGCGCGGCCGAGCGGGCATCGGCGATCTGCCCGGTCTCGGCCTTCATCTGCTCGAGCGTGCGCATCTGGGCCCGAGGCGGCCGGGGCTGGAAATTGCCGGGCTCGGCCCGATGCGGGCCGCTCGCCACGGCACGGCCTTCCGCCTTCCACTTGGCCATGCCGCCGTCGAGCAGCGCCACGTCGACGCCGGCGAGCCGCAGCACCCACCAGGCACGGCACGAAGTATGGTGCGGGCCATTGTCGTAGAGGATGATCGGCGTTTCGGTGTCCGCTCCCAGTGCGCGCAGCCGCTCGGCGATCCTGGCGACGGTCGGCACGGTCGAGGGGAGCGGGCTGGTCTCGTCCACCAGCGTGTCGAGATCGAGGAAGCGCGCGCCGGCAATATGCTCGGCCTCGAACTCGGCGCGGGGATCGCGCGGCGGCGATCCGGGGATCGTCGAGCTATAGGTTGCATCGAGCACCAGCACGCCATCGGTGCCGGCCAGCCATTCGGTCGTAACGAGCCCGTCCATGGAAAGCGTCCTAGAAGGATGCAAAGCGCTCCGCAAACGCCTACATGGCCGGGATGGACGCCAAGCATCTCGGAAAAACCTCGATCCTTCCCGCCACGCCGGAGGAGGCCGAACTCGACTATGTGCCCAATCCGCGCAAGGGCACGCGCTATCTCATCCGCTTCGCGGCGCCCGAGTTCACTTCGCTCTGCCCGATCACCGGCCAGCCGGATTTCGCGCATCTGGTGCTCGACTATGTGCCGGGCGACATGATCGTCGAATCCAAGTCGCTCAAGCTGTTCCTCGGATCCTTCCGCAACCATGGCGCCTTTCACGAGGATTGCACCGTCGGCATCGGCCAGCGGCTGTTCGACGAGATGCAGCCGGAATGGCTCAGGATCGGCGGCTATTGGTACCCGCGCGGCGGCATACCGATCGACGTCTTCTGGCAGTCGGGTGCGCCGCCGGAGGGTGTCTGGATACCGGATCAGGGGGTTTCCGGCTATCGCGGCCGCGGCTGAACGCCAGATTTACAAGGCGACCGGACGGTCGTAGCATGCTGCGTTGCAGCAAGATGAAACCTTATTGAAAACAGTTGGTTTGGAAGGGCGAGCGTGGGGCTTACGCGCAATTGAGTTTGCGATAGCGAAGGGAAAGATCGGCGCATGAAAGCCCCGAATATCCAGCACCTCGCACTGATCGGTAACTTCCTGCCGCGCAAATGCGGGCTCGCCACCTACACGACCGACACCCATGCCGCGCTCAAGCAGCGTTTCCCGGACCTTAAGGTCGACGTCTATGCGATGGACGATCATCCGGGGCGGTATGACTATCCCGATGCGGTGACTGCCGCGATCCCCGAGCAGGACCGCGTCGCCTATCTCGGTGCCGCCCGGGCGATCGAGGCTTCGGGCGCGCAGGCGCTGTGGGTCCAGCATGAATATGGCATCTATGGCGGTCCCGCCGGCGACTATCTGATCGCGCTGCTCGACCGGCTGTCGATCCCGGTGATCGCGACGCTGCACACGGTGCTGGAGAATCCCGATCCCGATCAGCGGCGCGTGATGGAGGCGCTGCTGCGCCGCGCCGCGCGCGTGATCGTGATGGCGGACAAGGGCCGCGACATCCTCAAGCGCGTGCACGGCGCCGACGACAGGAAGATCGCGACGATTCCGCATGGCGTGCCCGATCGCCCCTTCGCCGATCCGCGGGACTTCAAGCCGCGCTTCGGCTGGCAGGGGCGCGAAGTGATCCTCACCTTCGGCCTGCTGGCGCCGAGCAAGGGCATCGAGGCGATGATCGAGGCGATGCCGGCGATCGCCGCGGCACGGCCCGACGCGCTCTATGTGATCCTGGGCGCGACGCATCCGAACCTCGTCGTGCGCGAGGGCGAAGCCTATCGCGACCGGCTGAAGGCGCAGGCCGCCGATCTCGGCGTGGCCGGGCACGTCGCCTTTGTCGACGGGTTCGTCGAGCAGGGCGCGCTGCTCGACTATCTCCAGGCGGCGGAGGTCTATGCGACGCCCTATCCCAATCCCGCGCAGATCACGTCGGGCACGCTTTCCTATGCGGTGGCGGTGGGCAAGCCGGTGGTCTCGACCCCCTATATCCACGCGGCCGAGATACTGGCGGACGGTCACGGCGTGCTGGTGCCCTTCCAGGACAGTGCCGCCCTTGCCCGCGAGATCGTCCGCCTGCTCGCCGACGAACCGGCGCGGATGGCGCTGGCCGCGCGCGCCTATGCCCGTGGTCGCACCATGTTGTGGCCGCGCCTCGCCGAAGCCGCGATGGATGCCCTGGCAGCCATCGTCGCCGCCCGGCCGCGCCGCTTCGCCCGGCCGGCCAAGGCGCTGGTGCCGCTCGAGCCCGACCTCGCCGCGGTCGAGCGGATGAGCGACGCGACCGGCATGTTGCAGCACTCGATCTATTCGGTGCCCGATCGCCGCCATGGCTATTGCATCGACGACAATGCCCGAGCGCTCATCCTGATGAGCAGGGTGGAGGCGATGGACGAGGGCCTGCGCGACAAATGGACCAGCGTCTATGCCGCGTTCGTTCAATATGCCTGGAATCCGGACCTGCGCCGCTTCCGCAACTTCATGAATTTCGACCGGACCTGGTGCGAGGATGCCGGCTCCGAGGATTCGAACGGCCGCGCGCTGTGGGCGCTGGGCGTTACGGCGCGCGACGCCCGGGCGCAGAAGCATCGCGACTGGGCCTCGGCCCTGTTCGACGCCACCGCTCCGATCGCGCTCGAGCTAGGCAGCCCGCGGGCGCGCGCCTTCGCGATGCTGGGGGGCGCCGCGATGCTCGGCGCGCATCCCGGCCATGCGCTCGGCCGCGAGATCCTCACCCGGTTCGGCGAAGAGCTGATCGCGCTGCTCGACCGCAATCGCCGCCCCGAATGGCAATGGTTCGAGATTGTGCTCGCCTATGACAATGCCCGCCTGCCCGAAGCGCTGCTGCGCGCCGGCACGGCGCTGGGCCGGCGCGACTTCACCGGCGTCGGGCTCGAGACGCTCGAATGGATCGTCGGCCGGCAGACCTCGCCCGAGGGCCGCTTCCGCGCCGTCGGCACGGAGAGCTTCGGGCGCGCCTATGCCGCGCCGCTCCAGTTCGACCAGCAGCCGCTCGAGGCGCAGGCGACGGTGGAGGCCTGCGTCGCCGCCCATGAGGCGACGGGCGACAAGCGCTGGGTGGAGGAGGCGATGCGTGCCTATCGCTGGTACCTTGGCGCGAACGACCTCGAGCTGCCGCTCGCCAGCGCCCAGGACGGGGGATGTTTCGACGGATTGATGCCGCATGGGCTCAACCGCAACCAGGGCGCCGAGTCCATTTTGGCGCTCCAGCTCGCCAATTGCGCGATTTCGGCTCTTTCAAAGGCAACCGGAAACGTGGCAACACCGGTGCGAGCCGCCGTCGCCTAGCGTCAGCCTGGGCATCGGTGCGGGGACAATGGCTGGGAGCCGAATGCTCGAACTTTTCAATCATGCGCTGCGCCTGCGTGCGGATCCTTCGCGCGTCGTGGTGCGGCCCTTCCACATTGCCTGGGCGTCGAACGGATCGGCGCCGAGCCGCACCGAACGGCTGGTGAGCGAAGTGCTGGCGATGTCGCCCGGCGAGGCGCGCAGCCAGCTGGAGATCGTGCTCAAGGATTTCGAGGCGCGCCACTGGCAGACGCGCCGCGTGTTCATGACGCGCTATGACGAGATCGAGGCGATGCTCGGCCTCGACGGCAGCCAGATCGGTGACGAGAAGCGCCAGCTGATCGGCGCCTATTTCTGCCACGAATACAGCTATGCCGCCGCTGCGCTGATGAACCCCAGCGCCGTGCCGCATTACGATCAGACCGGCATGCCGCCGGGATCGCTGCGCATCCTGATGAGCCTGCGCGCCGTGGGCGAGGGGCACATCTCCTCGGTTGCCTTTCGCGAAGGCATCATCACCGATCGGAACGACCTGACACTCGCGCCGGAACCGCCCTTCGCCACTGCCGCCGATGCCCGCGAGGAGGACGAGGAGCATATCCCCGAAGGGCCGGTGACGGTCTATCGCCACCGCGATTCGACGCTTTCGGGCACGGTGATCTTCCCGATCACCAAGGCCCAGTCCAACGGCCTCGAAGACCTGCGCATCACCCATTTCCGCCATGAGGACGGGCAGGAGGAATGGATCGGCACCTACACCGCCTATAACGGGTCGGTGATCCAGTCCGAGCTGCTGCGGACGCGCGACTGGCGCAGCTTCGACCTGGTGCCGATGTCGGGCAGCGCGAGCCGCAACAAGGGCATGGCGCTGTTCCCGCGCACGGTGAACGGCCGCTACATGATGCTGGGCCGGCAGGACGGCGAGAACATCTTCCTCCACGCCTCGGACGACATCACCAACTGGGACGGCGGCGAGCTGCTGATCAAGCCGAAATTCCCCTGGGAGCTCGTCCAGATGGGCAATTGCGGCCCGCCGATCGAGCTCGACCAGGGCTGGCTGATCCTCACCCACGGCGTCGGTGCGATGCGCAAATATTCGATCGGCGCGGCTTTGCTCGACAAGCACGATCCGTCCAGGGTCCTCGCCCGCTCGAGCGAGCCGCTGCTCGCCGCGGCGGACCAGGACCGCGAAGGATATGTGCCCAATGTCGTCTATACCTGCGGCGCCATCAGGCATGGTGACAAGCTGTTCATCCCCTATGGCGTGGCCGACAGCTCGGTCGCCTTCGCCTTCGTGCCGATCCGCTCGATCCTTGATCAGATGAAGTGAACGGCCTCGATCAGATGAAGTGAACGGCGGCGGGGCGATCCCCGCCGCCTTCCCCCATCACCGATAGTTCGCCTCGTCCTTTGCCGGGCTTTCCGGGCCGGCGCCGGCGGGCGTGCCGCGCACCAGCTTGCGCGTCATCGCATAGGCGATGGCGATCAGCCCGAAGAACAGCAAGGGCGCGATCCACATCGCCACGCTCTCGAAGCTTTCCCCCATCACCGCCAGCGGCGCATCGTTGGGCGGGATCGGCGCGTTGCGGTTCGCCCAGGCGAGAATGCCGGCGAATGCGACGCCGAACAGGCTCTCGCCCACGATCAGGCCGGTGGCGGCAAGCACGCCCATCCGCTCGGCGAACTCGGGATTGGCCTGGCGCTTGGCCCAGCGATCGTAGAAATGCCCGATCACTGCGCCGACCGGGATCAGCAAGGTGAGGCCCATCGGCAGATAGATGCCCATGCCGACGGCCAGCGGCGGCAGGCGCATCCTGCCGGCCCTGCCCAGCACTTCGTCGACGATGATCACGCCGACGCCGATCAGCGCGCCCAGCCCGATCAGGTTCCAGTCGATATCGCCGCCCAGCACGCCCTTGGCGATCGAGGAGATCAGCGCGGCCTGGGGCGCCGAAAGCGCATTGGGCCCGGCGCCGGGCATGCCGACAAAGCCGAGCGTGTTCTTGAGCAGGTCGAGGACCAGCGGGATCGCCAGGCTGCCGAACACCACGCCCAGGATCAGCGCGAGCTGCTGCTTCCACGGCGTCGCGCCGACGAGCTGGCCGGTCTTGAGGTCCTGGAGATTGTCGTTCGAGATGGTCGCGATCGAGAAGATGATCGCGGTGGTGAACAGCGCATAGGCGATCAGCGCGTTGGTGCGCGCCGGATCGGCCTCGTGCCCGAAGACCGCGACCAGCAGCAGCGAGGCGCCGAGCACCGCGAGGATGCCGACGCCGGAGACCGGCGAGTTCGACGCGCCGATCAGCCCGGCCATATAGCCGCAGATCGCCGCGATCAGCACGCCGACGACCAGCACATAGGCGAGCGAACCGCCGATCACTGCGAACGGATGGTCATGGACCGGGCCGCCGGCCGAGAAGGTCCAGAGCAGCCAGGCGATGGGAAGGAGCGTCGCGAGCGTGATCAGCGCCACCACGCCGATCGGCATGTCGCGCTCGGTGATGTCGAGCACCTGGCCGCCCTGGCGCGCGCGCGAGGCGGCGAGGGCGGAGCGCAGGCCCGCCACGATCGGCCCGATGATCTTGAGCAGCGACCAGATCGCCGCGACGCCGATCGTGCCCGCGCCGATGAAGCGGACCTGGCCGCGGAACGTGGAACTCACCAGCGCGTCGACCGCGCCCAGATCGCCGCCATGGGCGAACCAGGGCACCAGCACCGTCCAGGAGATCAGCATGCCGAAGAACATCGCCGCGCCGACCGAGATGCCGACGAGATGGCCGACGCCGATCAGCAGCATCGACCAGCTGGTCGACCAGCCGGTGGCGGTGCCGCCCACCGCGAAATTCTTGCCCGCCTCCTCGGCCACCAGCTTCATCTTGGCGAGCAGCGCGAACAGCCCGGAGAAGATCGTGCCGGCGATCAGCGTGCGCAGGCCCGCGGCGTTCTCCCGGTCGCCGGCGCCCGAGGCCGAGCCGACCTTGAGCACTTCGGCGGCCGCGACGCCCTCGGGATAGGGCAGGTCGGTGCCCGTCACGAGCGCGCGGCGCAGCGGCACCGAGAACATCACGCCGAGCACGCCGCCGGTGATGCACACCGCCACCGTGGTCCAATAGGGGAAGCCCGACCACCAGCCGACCATGATCAGGCCGGGCAACACGAACACGATGGCCGCAAGGGTGCCCGCGGCGGACGCGATCGTCTGGACGATGTTGTTCTCGAGGATCGTGCCGCTCTTGAACGCCTTCAATATGGCCATCGAGACGACCGCGGCGGGGATCGACGTGGCGAAGGTGAGGCCGACCTTGAGGCCGGCATAGACGTTGGCGGCGGTGAACAGGATGGTGATCAGCGCGCCGAGGACGATGCCGCGCAGCGTGAGCTCGGCCATCGGGCGAGGCGATTGGGTGGCCATCGGGTCAGATCTCCGCGCGGGAAGTCGCAAAGGTCGCGACATCATCGCACGCGGGGGTCTTTCCCCGCGGCAAGGCGCACGGGGCGGCCGGATTGGTAAGGAATGCGTTGGTCATCGGCGGAGCGTGGCATCTGCGCGCCCGGTAGGACAGCGTTTTTTACGCGGAGGTTGATTGTTATAACCAGGGGGTTATGAATTAACGCATGGAGCCGAGTGCCTTCGATACGCTGTTCCGCGCATTGGGCGATCCCACGCGCCGCGCGCTGTTCGAGCGGCTCGCGCGGTCCGAGCTGACCGTGCGTGCATTGACCGACGGGGCGGGGATCTCGCAGCCGGCGGTCTCCAAGCATCTCGCGATACTGAAGGGCGCGGGGCTGGTGCTCGACCGGCCGCAGGGCCGCGAGACGCATTACCGGGCCGATCCCAAGGGGCTGGCGCCGCTGCTCGACTGGATGCGGCTGCACGAAACGCTATGGGCCGGCAGCTTCGACCGGCTCGACGATCTGCTGAAGAGGATGGACCAATGACCGAGGCGCGCACGCTGGTGATGGAGCGCGAATTTCCCCATCCGCCCGAGCGGCTGTGGCGCGCGCTCACGCAGCCGCACCTGATCGCGGAATGGCTGCTGCCCAATGATTTCGCGCTGGAGGACGGCCATCGCTTCACGCTGCAAAGCCCGGGCGCGCCGGGCTGGAGCGGGCGGATCGACTGTGCGGTGCGCGAGATCGAGCCGGGGCGGCGGCTCAGCTATAGCTGGGATACCGGCGGCGAGGGGGAAGCGATGCCGCGCTTCGAATCGGTAGTGACGCTGACGATCGAGCCGGTGGCGGGCGGCACGCGGCTGCGCATGGAGCAGACCGGTTTCGCCAATGCCGCCAATTATGGTGGCGCGCGCTATGGCTGGGGCATGTTCCTCGATCGGCTGGAAGGGGTGGCCGCGGGGCTGGCGTGAGGTCTCCCGATATCCGTCATCCCCGCGCAGGCGGGGATCCGGAGTCACGAAAGGCGCCGTTCCGCACCCCTGGGTCCCCGCCTGCACGGGGATGACGAGAACGGGACCAGAGAGGGGGAGTTGAGGTGCGCCCGCGTCCTGCTACGCTCCCCCCATGAACGCCAGAACCGAAACCGCCCAGCGTGCGGCCCGCCTCGCGCTCGTCGGCGCGCTGCTCCTCATCGGCCTCTGGATCGCGCACGGCTTCGTGCCGGCCCTGCTCTGGGCGGTGGTGCTCACCATCGCGGTCGATCCGCTGCATCTGAAGCTGCGCGTCTGGATGAAGGGTACCCACCGCATCGTCATCCCGCTCATCATCACTGCGCTGGCGGCCCTGGTGGTGCTGGTGCCGCTCGCCTTCGGCATCGCCCAGGCGCTGCGCGAGGCGCACGACATTTCGAGCTGGATCGCCCAGGCCCAGGCGCAGGGTGTGCCGGTGCCCGACTGGGTGGCGCGCCTGCCGATCGGCGGCGAAGCGGTGCGCGACTGGTGGCAGACGCATCTCGCCCGGCCCGAGGATGCCACGCAGCAGCTCCGCGCGATCCGCGGCGGGGAGTGGCTGATCCATTCGCGCATGATCGGCGCCAATGTCGCCCATCGCGCGGTGGTGTTCGGGTTCACGCTGTTGACCCTGTTCTTCGTGCTGCGCGACCGCGATGCGCTGCTGGCCCAGGGCCGGCGCGCGGTGCTCAGGTTCTTCGGCCCCACCGGCGAGCGCGTGGGAGCGCAGGCGATCCGCTCGGTGCGCGGCACGATCGACGGGTTGGTGCTGGTGGGGCTAGGCGTGGGCGCGCTGATGGCGATCGTCTATCTGGTCGCCGGGGTGCCGCACCCGCTGCTGCTCGGCGGCGCCACGGCGATCGCCGCGATGATTCCGTTCGGCGCGCCGGCGATGTTCGCCGTCGCGGCGTTGCTCCTGCTGCTCCAGGGCTCGGTGGGCGGCGCGATCGCCGTGGTGGCGATCGGCACCGCGATCATCTTCGTCGCCGATCATTTCATCCGCCCGGCGATGATCGGCGGCGCGACCCAGCTGCCCTTCCTCTGGGTGCTGATCGGCATATTGGGCGGCGTCGAGACGCTCGGCCTGTTCGGTCTGTTCATCGGCCCCGCCGTGATGGCGGTGCTGGTGATGCTGTGGCGGGAGTTTCTGGCCAATGGGGCGGGGGAGTGACCTTCAGGCCCCGCTCCCGGAAGGAGAGGGGCTCCGTTCTCACCGCCCCTTGAACAGCCCGCCGAGCACGCCGCGCACCAGGCCGCCGACGATCCCGCCGCCCGTGCCGCGCGAGCCGCCGAAGATCGCCTTGGAGACTTCGTTCGCCACTGCCCGGCCCGCCGCCGAGGACGCGGAGCGCGTGGCCGAGTTGATCGCGCGGTTCCAGGGGTTGTTCGCCGCCTCGCGCTCGGCCTGGCGCTGGGCCTGGGCGTCGAGCCGGGCCTGGCGATCGGCGTCGCGCTGATCGGCGAGGCGCTGGCGCTCGGTTTCCTTGGCGACCCGCGCATCTTCCTTGGCCTGGGCGGCGGCGGCCTTCTCCGCCGCGTCCTTGGCCTGGGCCTCGGCGGCGGCCGCCGCGGCCTCGGCCGATTTGGCGGCGAGCAGTTCCTCGGCGGATTCGCGGTTGACCACGGTGTCGTACCGGGTGCCGATCGCGTCGGTCTGGATCAGTACCTTGCGTTCCTCCGGCGTGACCGGGCCGACGCGCGAGGCCGGCGGGCGGATCAGCGTGCGCTCGACCGGGCTCGGCGCGCCGTCCTCCTGCAGCAGCGAGACCAGCGCCTCCCCCACCTTGAGCTCGGTGATCGCGGTGGTGACGTCGATACCGGGATTGGCGCGGAAGGTGGTGGCCGCCGCCTTCACTGCCTGCTGGTCGCGCGGGGTGAAGGCGCGCAGCGCGTGCTGGACGCGGTTGCCCAGCTGGCCGGCGATCGTATCGGGCACGTCGATCGGGTTCTGGGTGATGAAATAGACGCCGACGCCCTTGGAACGGATCAGGCGGACGACCTGCTCGATCTTGTCGAGCAGTGCCTTGGGCGCATCGTCGAACAGCAGATGCGCCTCGTCGAAGAAGAAGGCGAGCTTGGGCTTGTCGGGATCGCCGACTTCGGGAAGCGATTCGAACAGCGCGGAGAGCAGCCAGAGCAGGAAGGTTGCATAGAGCTTGGGGCTGGACATCAGCTTGTCGGCGGCGAGGACGTTGACCAGTCCGCGGCCCTTGTCGTCGGTGCCCAGGAAATCCTGGATCGCGAGCGCCGGCTCGCCGAAGAAATTGGCGCCGCCCTGGCTGCGCAGCTGGAGCAGCGAGCGCTGGATCGCGCCGACCGATTGCTTCGAGACATTGCCATAGGTGGCGGTGAGCTCGTCCGCCCGCTCGGCGCAGTGGGCGAGCATGGCCTGCAGGTCGTCCAGGTCGAGCAGCAGCAGCCCGTCCTTGTCGGCAACGGTGAAGGCGATGGTGAGCACGCCTTCCTGCACTTCGTTGAGGTCCATCAGCCGGGCGAGCAGCAGCGGGCCCATCTCGGAAATGGTGGTGCGGATCGGATGGCCCTGCTCGCCGTACAGGTCCCAGAACTGCACCGGCGTATCGGCATAGGCCCAGTCGGTCAGGCCGATCTCGGCGGCGCGCGCCTTGAAGATCTCGTGCGTCTTGGCGGTGGGCGAGCCGGCCATGGCGAGGCCGGACAGATCGCCCTTCACGTCCGCCACGAAACAGGGGACGCCGGCGTTCGAGAGGCCCTCGATGATGCCCTGGATCGTCACCGTCTTGCCGGTGCCGGTCGCGCCCGCGATCAGCCCGTGCCGGTTGGCGCGCCTGAGGACCAGGAACTGCGGCTTCGCGCCGCCGGCGCCCGCGCCAATGAAGATGCCCGTCTCTCCCGCCATCCGTCGACTCCTAACCTGGGAGTCCGGGATAGAGGAGAAACGGGCATTCGTCAGCCCGATCGGGCAGGGTTTTAGTTGATGCCGACCGAGACGAAGCGGCCAAGGGCGCGGCGCTGGACCCAGAGCAGGACATTGCCCTTGCCCGCGCTCTTCGCCGCCTGGACCTGCTTGGCGACATCGGCCGCGCTGGCCACCGGCTGGCGGTTGACCGTGGTGATCACGTCGCCGCGCTGCAGGCCCTTGCCCGCCGCGTCGCTCGCCTGGCTCACCTGGAGCACGACCACGCCGGTGGTGCTCGGGTTGACGCCCACGCTCTGGGCGATCTGCGGGGTGAGCGGTGCCACCTGCACGCCGAGCGAAGCCGCGGCCATCGTCTCCGTGTCGCCGCCGCCCGGGCCCGAATTCTCGTCGTTCGGATCGAACTGGGCGAGCTGTTCCTCGGGGGGGCGCGTGCCGACCACGATGTTCAGCGTCTGGCGCTTGCCGTCGCGGTAAAGCTCGAGCGGCACGCGGGTGCCCGGCTTCACATTCGCGACGAGATAGGACAGCGTCTGATCGGGCGTGACGGCCTTGCCGTCGACCTTGACGATCACGTCGCCCTGCTTGAGCCCGGCCTTCTCCGCCGGCTGGCCCGGCTCGACGCGGGCGACGACGGTGCCCTGGCCCTTGGGCACGCCAAGGCCGTCGGCGATGTCGTCGGTCAGGTCCTGCATGCCGATGCCGAGATAGCCGCGGGCGATCTTGCCGCCCTTCATCAGCGTGTCGATCACCGGCTTGGCTTCTTCCGCCGGGATCGCGAAGCCGATGCCGACATTGCCGCCGGTGGGCGACAGGATCTGCGAGTTGATGCCGATCACATTGCCGTTCAGGTCGAACATCGGGCCGCCCGAATTGCCGCGATTGATCGAGGCGTCGGTCTGGATGAAGCGGTCATAGGCGCCGCCCTGGCCGGTGACGCGGTGCAGGGCCGAGACGATGCCGGCGGTGACCGAGCCGCCCAGCCCGAACGGATTGCCGATCGCGACGACCCAGTCGCCCACCCGGGCGCTCGTCGAATCGCCGAACTTCACGAAGGGCAGGTTGGTGCCTTCGATCTTGAGCACGGCGAGGTCCGACTGCGCGTCGTTGCCGATCAGCTTGGCCTTGAACTCGCGCTTGTCGGGCAGGGTGACCGTGATCGATTCGACGGTGGCGCCGCGCGCGCCCGCCGAGATGACGTGATTGTTGGTCACGACATAGCCGTCGGCCGAGATCAGGAAGCCCGAGCCGAGCGATTCGGCCTGGCGCGTGACCGGCTGGTTGCCGCCGCCGAACGCCTCGAACGGCGTGCCGGCGAACGGATTGGCGTTCATCGTCACGCGCTGCGTGGTCGAGATGTTGACGACCGCCGGCTGCAGCTTGGCGACCATGTCGGCGAAGCTCATCGGCGCGCCGGCCTTGGGCGCGGCGGCCTGGATCGCGCCGGGCTCGTTCTGCGCGGTCTGCGCACCGGCCGGCTGGTTGAGCGTCATCGTCGCGGCGGCGCCGCTCAGCAGGATGGCGGTAGTGAGAGCGTAAGCGTAACGCACGTGAGTCGGTCCTCTCAGACGAAGGAAAAGCGTTCGAACGGAATATTTGCGCCGAAATGCTGAACGGCGATTGAATATGAACGGATCGAAAGGCTCATCGTTGCCCCATGAATTCCTTCAGATAGGAATTGTTCGGCGACAGGATGATCGACGTATCGCCCTTGGCCGGATCGGTATTCAGGAACGTCGTCCGATACGAGCGCATCGCGCGCCAGAAATCATAGAATTCCGGATCCTTGTTGAAGGCCTGGGCATAGATCTGCGCGGCCTGGGCATCGGCGTTGGCGCGGATGATCTGCGCGTCCTTCATGCCCTGGGCCTCGATCGTCTTGGCTTCCTGGTAGCGCGCCGTCTTCATCCGCTCGAACGCGCTGTCGAGCGGCGAGCCCGAGGGAAGCTCGGTCTGCTTGATCCGCACGTCGACGATGGAGACGCCATATTGCGCGGCGAGCTGCTGGAGCGCGCCCTGGATATTGTCCATCACCTGGCCGCGCTCCGGGCTGAGCAGCACCGCCGAGGGACGCTTGCCGAGCTCGTTGCGCAGCGCCGAGCGGAACAGCGGCTGGAGCTGGTCGCGCGCACGCTCCTCGGTGCCGATGGAGACGACCATCTTGAGCGGATCGGTGACGCGGAAGCGGGCATAGGCATCGATCTGGAGCCGCAGCTGGTCGGTGGAGAGCACCGGCTCGTTGGGCAGGTCGACCGAGAGCACGCGCTTGTCGACCCAGACGATCCGGTCGATGAACGGAATGCGGAAGATCGGCCCGGCATTGGTGCGGCCGAACGTCTCGCCCGAGCGCCAGGCATTGACCACGCGCTTGGGCTGTTCGAGCCGCAGGATCACCGCCTGCTTGGTCTCGGGCACGATCGCGACGGTGCTCATCACCACGATCACCGCGACGATGAGCGCGACGGCGATGCCGATGGGGCTGCGCAGCCAGGTCATTTCTGGTCTCCCTGCTGGGCCTTGCCGGCATCGGGGCGGATCCCCGGCAGCGGCAGATAGGGGGTGACGCCGGGCGCCTCGACGATCGTCTTGTTGGTACGCGCGAGCACTTGCTCCATCGTCTCGTAATAGAGGCGGCGGCGCGTGACCTGGGGAGCGGTCTTGTACTGCTCGTAGATCTTGTCGAACTCGGCGGCCTCGCCCTGCGCGACGGCGATCACCTGCTGGGCGTAGCCATTGGCATTGTTGCGTGCGCCCTGGGCGCCCTGCTGCGCGGCCTGGACCGCCTTGAAGGCGTCGTCCACCTGCTCGGGCGCCGCGGCCTTGGTGAGCGCGACGCTCTGGACGCGGATGCCGGCATGATATTCGTCGAGGATCTTCTGCATCGCCGCCTGCACGTCGGACGAGATCCTGCCCTGGCCCTCGCCGATCGCCTCGGTGAGGGTGGTGGTGGCGATCACCGCGCGCATCGCGCTCTCGGCGGTATCCTTCACCGTTTCCTTCGGATCCTTGATCTGGAAGGAATAGTCGGCTGCGTCGGTGATATACCAGTTCACCGAATAGGCGAGATCGACGATGTTCTGATCGCCGGTGAGCATCAGGTTGGCGCCGCTCTCGGGGAATTTCTCGGTGCGCACGCTGCCGACATCGACGACGTCGACCATCTGGATCGGTGCCGGCAACGTGAACTTCACGCCCGAATCGAGCGTGCCGGTATAGCGGCCGAGCGTGGTGACCACGCCGCGCTCGCGCGGGCCGATCGTGTGGAAGCTGGTGAAGATCACCCAGATCAGCAACAGGCCGACGATCACCAGGGCCCAGAGCCGGGCGCCGCCCGGCGCTCCGGGAAAGCCGCCGCCGCGCGCGCGGCGGAACAGCTCTTCGAACAGGCCGCCACCGCCGCCGCCGCCATCGCCGCCGCCGGAGCGGGGGCGCCGCCCCTCGGGCGGGAAGGACCAGGGGTTGCGCGGCCCGCCGCCGGAGCCGCCCTTGCCGTCGCCCGAGCCACCGCCATTTCCACTGCCGCCGCCGGAGCCCCAGGGGCTCTTGGGGGCTTCGTTCTGCAGAATACCGGCCTTGCCCAGCCAGCTCATCAGGTTTGCCATTGCGCCTTTATAGGGGCGTGCGCGCGGATTTACAGTGGCGCGCGGCGATTGTGCGCCTATCTGGCACGCGATGACCGACAATGAAGCCCTTGCGGCCGCGCTCGAACCCGTCTCCGCCGGCCGTGCCACTGCCCGTCTCGAAGGGGCCCGCGCCAGCATCGTGCTCGACGTGACCGGGCTCGGCGAAGCCGCGCGCGCAGAGCTCGAAGCCGATGTCCGCGCCGCCGCTGCCGCCCTGCCGGGGATCGACGCGGTGCGCGTGCTGATGACCAGCGAGCGCCGCACCCGGCGGCTGATCGCGGTGGCGAGCGGCAAGGGCGGAGTGGGCAAGTCGACCGTCGCGGCCAACCTCGCCATCGCGCTGCACGCGCGCGGGCGCCGGGTCGGGCTGGTCGATGCCGACATCTACGGCCCCTCGCAGCCGAGGCTGATGGGCGTGGAGGGCGTGCGGCCCCAGGCGCGTGAGAAAGTGTTGCTGCCGGTCGAGACCCGTTTCGGCGTGCCGATGCTGTCGATGGGCGGGCTGGTGGCCGAGGGGCAGGCGATCGCCTGGCGCGGGCCGATGGCGGGCGGCGCGCTCGGCCAGCTGGTCGATGCCGATTGGGGCGATGCCGAGCTGCTGGTGCTCGATCTGCCGCCGGGCACCGGCGACGTGCAGCTCACGATGATCCAGAAGCACAAGCCGGCGGGCGCGGTGATCGTCTCCACGCCGCAGGACCTGGCGCTGATCGACGCCACCCGGGCGATCGACCTGTTCAACAAGGCCGGCGTACCGGTGATCGGCCTGATCGAGAACATGTCGGGCTATGCCTGCCCGCATTGCGGCGAAGTCTCCGATCCGTTCGGGGCGGGCGGCGCCGAGGCGGCGGCGGCGAAGCTCGGCATTCCGTTCCTCGGCCGCGTGCCGCTCGAGATGGCGATCCGCGCCGCTTCCGACGCGGGCGAGCCGCCGGCCGCGGGGAACGGACCCGCGGCCCAGCTGTTTGCCGGATTGGCGGGGCGGGTGGACGACTGGCTGAAAGGATGAAGCGATGCCGCTGACGCGGGACGAGGACATCAGGGCGCTGCTGGAGAGCGTGCGCACCATCGCGATGATCGGCGCATCCGATCGGCCCGATCGGCCGAGCTATGGCGTGATGGCCTTTCTCCAGCGCCAGGGCTACCGCGTGATCCCGGTCAATCCGCAGATCACCGGCGAGCATGTGCATGGCGAGTTCGTGTTCCGCGCGCTCTCCCAGATCGGCGAGCCGATCGACTTGGTCGACATCTTCCGCCGCCCCCAGGCCGCCGGCGAGGCGGTGGACGAGGCGATCGCTGCCGGCGCCAGGGCGGTGTGGATGCAATTGGGCGTGATCAACGCCGAAGCTGCCGCCCGCGCCGAGGCGGCGGGCCTCAAGGTGGTGATGGATCGCTGCCCGGCGATCGAGATCCCCCGGCTGGGGATTCAGCCCGTCGCCTGATAGTCGGGTCGCACGCCCGCGTCCTTCCAGTAGCGGACCAGCCCGATCTCCTCGGCAAGGCGCAGGAAGCGCGGATCGGCGCGCATCGCCGTGGTCGAGGGCAGGAACAGCATATGGGTGCGCCGGGCGCTGCGCCGCGTATAGGTGCCCTGTTCGGTGGAAAAGCGCAGCTCGCCCGGATCGAAGCCGCGGGCGAAGAAATAGGCGTCGGCGACGGCGAAGGCCTCGTCCGGCCGGCCGAGCGCGGACAGGAACTGCATGCCGTTCTCGGCGAAGCCCGCGCCGCGATGCGCGCCTTCGAGCGCAGCGGCGACGGCAGCGTCGATATCGCGCGGTGCCCGGCTGAGCATCGCGCGCGCCACCGTCAGCACCTGTGCGAAATTCCAGTCGGGGATGCCGGTCGGGCGCGTCTCGCGATTTTCGCCCAGCGCGATCGCCTCGCGCGCGCGGCCGGTATACATCAGCACGTAGAAGCGCGTGAACCACACCGCGAAATGGGTGGGGAATAGCGCGACCGCGTCGTCCATCGCCTTGTCGGCTTCGTCGAGCCGGCCGGTGGCCCACAGGGTCTGGATGTGCGTATAGGCGAGGCCCGGATTGGGCGGCATGCGCCTCCAGATCCCGTCCAGCAGGTTGGCGGCCTCCGCGCAGCGGCCCACGCCCAGCATCATGCCGGCCAGCGCGCTGGTCAGCATCTCGTTGCCGGGATGCTGGGCGAGGCTGGTGCGCAGCCCGCGCTCGGCGGCGAGCCAGTTGCCGAGCACCGGCTTGCCCAGCCCCTCCGCGGCGAGGGCATAGGCATTGCGGGGATCGAGCGCCAGGGCGCGGCGACGCGCCTCGGCGGCGCGGGTGCGCATGTCCGCTTCGAACCGTTGCGGCCAGCCGACCGCCGCCGCCGAGTAGGATAGGGCGAGCAGGCCCCAGCCATCGGCATAGTCGGGCCGCAGCAGCACCACGCGGCGCAGCAGGCCGATCGCCTGGTTGCTGCCCTCCACCGTGCCCTGGGTCATCGCCATCTGCGCCTGGATCATCAGTGGCGCAATGTCCTCGGGCGGTTTTTGCTGCCCAGGCACGGAGGGCGCCATGCCGAAGCGGCGCCAGGCGAGGAACCCGCCGCTCGCGGCCAGCGCCACGCCGGCCCCGGTGAACATCGCGCGCCGATCGAGCTTCAGGCGGTGTAGTTCGGTGCGCATCCCCTCCAGCGCGGCGTCGCGCGATATGGGAAGATCGGCGGCATCGCCCGCGCGCATCAGCCGGTAGCCCACCTTGGTGACCGTCTCGATCCGGAAGCTGCGCTGGCCGATCCCCTCGGCGGCGCGGCGCAGGCGCGAGATCACGCGGTTGATCGCGTCCTCGCCCACGACGCGCCCCTCCCAGCACGAGCGAGTCAGGTCGTCGCGGCTCAGGATCGCGCCGTCTGCCCTGGCGAGCGCGACGAGCACCTGCATCACCCGCGGTTCGAGCACTTCCTCGGTGCCGTCGTCGCGGGCGAGCTGGCGCAGCGCCGGGCGCACTTCGAGCCCGCCCAGCCGAAACGCCGCTTCATGTGCCAGATCGATGCGGCCCTCCACGCCCCTCCCATCTCCGTATTTCGCTTCGCGCGCCACCCTATCGGCGAATCATCGGCATTTCATCAGCTCTTCATCGGCTCGTCATCCTCTCTGCCGGGCGCTTTCCGGGCGATCAGATCGAGGTCCCGGCACGATGCCGGAAATCCCCATGGAAGGGAGCCAGACATGCCCAGGTTCATCGCCGCCCTCGCCGCCGCCACGCTGCTCGCCGTCCCCGCCCTGGCCGAGGGCCGGCCGGAGCGAAGCGCCACCGTTCGCCATGCCGATCTCGACCTGAACAGCGCCGCCGGGCGCGCCGCGCTCGACCGCCGCCTCGCCGCCGCGACCGAGCAGGTCTGCGGTTCCTATGCGGGCGCCGACCAGGACGAAGCGGGCCGGATCCAGCGCTGCCGCGCCACGGTCGAGCGCGACGTCGGCCGCCAGCTGGCCGCTCGCTGGGGCGCCGCGCGAGTCGCGCGCCGCTGAACTTCCTCACGGCCGGGCAGGGCCGCGCATTGCCCGCCCGGCCGCTTTTTCTAGCGGAGTTCGGAAAGCGCCTCGATCAGCCGCGCCACGTCGCGCGCGTCCTGGTAGAGGCCGAAGCCGATGCGCAGCACGTCGCCGCGCACATCGGTGATCACTTCCTCGGCTTCCAGCACGGCCTTCCAGCGCTGGGCGTTCGGGGAGCGGAGCGCCAGGAAGCGCGCGGGGCTGCCCGGATTGAGCAGCTCGGCCGCGATCGGCAGGCCGGCGAGCAGTTGCGCGCGCAGGCCATCGACATGCGCCGCGATCGCCGCGGTGGTGAGGCCTTCCTCACGAAGCATGTCGCGCACCGCGACGAAGCGGTAGATGCCCGAAGGATCGAAGGTCGCGCCCAGGAAGCGGCGGCCGTCCGGGGCGTAGCCGATGCTGCCCGGCGGCAGCGACAGGTCCTCGAACTCGGCATACCAGCCGGTGACTTCCGGCCGCGGGCCGAAGCCGGGCGGGGCGTGGAGGAACGCGCAGCCTTCCCCGGCCATGGCGTATTTATAGCCGCCGGCGAGGTAGAAGACCTTGTCGGCCACCGCCGACAGGTCGGTCTCCAGCGCCATGAAGCCGTGATAGCCGTCGATCACCACCCAGGGGCCGTCGGGCCGGGCGAGCGCGGCGAGCGCGGCGATGTCCTTCAGCACATGGCCGGTGCCGAACTGGACCTGGCTGACGAAGATCAGGTCGTGCCCGCCCGCCTTCGCGCGCTCGGCGATCCGGTCCAGCGGCGCGCGTTCGACGATCGCCGTGCCCGCTTCCTCCCAGCGCGCGGCCTGGCGGCGGAAGCTGTGGAACTCGCCGTCGCTGGCAAGGATGCGCAACGGCCGGCGCGGCAGCGCCGAGGCGATGGCGAGCAGCAGCATATGGGTGTTCGGAGCGAACACCAGGGTGCCCGGATCGGGCAGCCCGAGTTCGGCCGCGACATGCGCCTGGGCCGCGGGCCAGATCTCGCCCATCACCCGCTCCCATTTGCGGTCGGCAAGGCGCACGCCGTCCTCCCAGGCGGCGAGCTGGCCGACATAGGAGGCATCGGGCCACAGATGATGCGAATGCGCGGCGAAGTGCAGCCGCTCGGGCGCCGCCGCCAGCGCGCGCTGGAACAGGTGCTTGTAGCCGGTCACAGCTGGGTCCGCAGCGTCCAGAGTTCGGGGAAGGCGCGCTTGGCCAGCGTCGATTCGAGATAGGGGACGCCGGGCGTGCCGCCGGTGCCGGGCTTCATGCCGATCACCCGGCTCACGGTGATGACGTGCTTGTGCCGCCAGGTGGCGAGCGCATCGTCGATATCGACCAGCTTCTCGGCGAGCTGGTACAGCTCCCACCAGCGCGTGGTGTCGCGATAGACTTCGGCCCAGGCATCCTCGACTGCCTTGCTGGGTACATAGGGCTTGCGCCAATCGCGCTCCAGCGCCTCGGCCGGCACGGCGAAGCCAGCGCGGGCGAGCGCGGCATTCGCTTCGTCCCACAGGCTGGGCAGCACCGCGACTTGCGTGGTGAGCGGCCCCGGCACGCCGCCGCCGCGCAGGCCCAGCATCGTCTCGACCGCGCGGAACTGGTCCGACTGGAAGCCCGAGCTGGTGCCCAGCACTTCGCGGAAGCGCGTATAGTCGGTGGGCGTCATCGTCGCGAGCACGTCCCAGCTGAGCGTCATCACCGCCTGGATGCGGCTGACCCGGGCGAGCGACTTATATGCTTCCACCGGCTTGTCGGCGCGGACCAGATCGAGCGCCGCGCGCAGCTCGGCGATCATCTGCTTGAGCCAGAGTTCCTTGGTCTGGTGGATGATGATGAAGAGCAGCTCGTCATGCCGGTCCGACAGCGGATGCTGGGCTGCGAGCAGCTGGTCGAGGGCGAGATAGCGCCCATAGGTCATGCTTTCGGTCATGCCCCGGCATATCGCCTGGCGGTGGCCCCTGCATCCGTTTTCGTGGCCCTAGCGATCGAGCGGGGCGAGGTCGCGCCATGGCCCTTTCCGGCCGTTCGCCCGCGGCGCGATCGATCCGCCGACCTGACCGGCATCACCCGCCGCTTCTACCGTCCCCGGGGCAAGGGGACGGCATTCGTGCGCACGCGCGCCGCCGATCGGTCGCCGCCGACCCGGCCCATGGGTTGCGCATGGCGGCCACCGTGACCGGCATCCGGCGAGGATCAGTCGCGCAGCAGCTCGTTGATCCCGGTCTTCGAGCGGGTCTGGGCGTCCACCGTCTTCACGATCACCGCGCAATAGAGGCCGGGCTTGCCGGCCTCGCCCGGGATCGTGCCCGGCACCACCACCGAATAGGGCGGGACATGGCCGCGATGCACTTCGCCGGTGGCGCGGTCGATGATCTTGGTCGAGGCGCCGAGATAGACGCCCATCGAGAGCACGGCGCCTTCGCCGACGCGCACGCCCTCGGCCACTTCGGCGCGCGCGCCGATAAAGGCGCCGTCGCCGATGATCACCGGATCGGCCTGGAGCGGCTCGAGCACGCCGCCGATGCCGACGCCGCCCGACAGATGGACGTTCCGGCCGATCTGCGCGCAGCTGCCCACGGTGGCCCAGGTGTCGACCATCGTGCCCTCGCCGACATGGGCGCCGATATTGACGAAGCTCGGCATCAGCACCGCACCCCTGGCGATATGCGCCCCGTGGCGGACGACCGAGCCGGGCACGGCGCGGAAACCGGCCTGGCGGAACGCGTCCTCGCCCCAATTGGCGAACTTCGACGGCACCTTGTCGAACCAGTTGGCGCCGCCCGGGCCCTGGATCACCTGGTTGTCGTTGAGGCGGAAGCTGAGCAGCACCGCCTTTTTCAGCCACTGGTTGACCTGCCAGCCATCCGAAACCGGCTCGGCGACGCGCGCTTCGCCACGGTCGAGCAGGTTCAGCGCCTCGGCCACCGCCTCGCGTACCGCGCCCTCGGTGCCGAAGCCCAGATTGGCGCGGTCTTCCCAGGCGGCGTCGATGGTCGTCTGCAGGTCGGTCATTCGGAAGTCTCCAGGATGCTGTGGAGCCAGGCTCCGAGATCGTTGACGGTATAGTCGATGAAGCCGCGCTCCGTGTCGGGCGCCTGTTCGGAGCCATTGTCGATCCACACCGTGGTCATGCCGATCGCCTTGGCGGGCTCCAGATTGCGCGCCATGTCCTCGACGAACAGGCTATGCGCCGGGTCGAGGCCGTACGCGTCGCACAGGCCCCGATAGGCCAGCGGATCCGGCTTGGGGCGATAGCCGGTCGCATGGACGTCGTGGATCGCCTCGAAAGTGGCGCCCAGGCCGAGCCTGTCGAGCACCCGCGTCGCATAGGGGGCGTCGCCGTTGGTGAAGACGAGCTTGCGGCCGGGCAGGCGGGCGAGCGCCGCGACCAGCGTCTCGTTCACTTCGAGCACGCTCATGTCGACGTCGTGCACGTCCGCCAGATAATGGTGGGGATCGGTGCCGTGCTCGGCCATCAGCCCGGCCAGCGTGGTGCCGTGCGCGTGGAAATAGCCCTTCTGCACCTTGTGCGCCTCGGCTGCGTCGAGCCCGAGGAGGTTCTGGACATATTGGCCGATCCGCGCGTCGATCATCGCGAACAGGTTGGCGCTCACCGGGTAGAGCGTGTTGTCCAGATCGAAGATCCAGTTGCGGATGTGCGACAGGGCGGGGTCCATGTCCGGGGCGGTTAGGCCGAGCGGGCCGGGCTATCAAGGCTTCTCTCGCCGGGGCGACGGATATGAGCCGCGGCGACGGATGATTGCTTCGGCGGCGACGATGAAAACTTTATGGCAGAGCGTGCTGGGCCTCCCCATCTGGCGCTCCATGACTGCCTATTCCCTGCTCGACCTCGTTCCCATCGTCCAGGGCGGGAACGCCGCCCAGGCCCTTGCCAACGCCGCCGATCTGGCCGCCCATGTCGAAGGGCTCGGCTTCACCCGCTACTGGGTGGCCGAGCATCACGGGATGGACGGCATCGCGAGCGCCGCCACCGCGGTGGTGATCGCGCATGTCGGCCAGGCGACTTCGACGATCCGGGTCGGCGCGGGCGGGATCATGCTGCCCAACCATGCGCCGCTGCAGGTGGCCGAGCAGTTCGGCACGCTGGACGCGCTCTTCCCCGGCCGGGTCGATCTTGGCCTCGGCCGCGCGCCGGGATCGGACCAGCGCGTCTCCGCCGCGATCCGCCGGGGCCTGGGCAGCGACGGCAACGAGTTCCCGCGCGACGTGGCCGAGCTGCAGAGCTATTTCGCCGATGATGGCCGCACCGGCATCCGCGCCACGCCGGGCGCGGGAGCGAAGGTCGATATCTGGATTCTCGGCTCCAGCCTGTTCGGCGCGCAGCTCGCGGCGATGCTGGGGCTGCCCTATGCCTTTGCCTCGCATTTCGCGCCCGGGCTGCTCGACGAGGCGATCGATGCGTATCGCCGCAACTTCCGCCCCTCCGCGGCACTGGAGAAGCCGCATCTGATGCTGGGCTTCAACGTCTTCGCCGCCGATACCGATGCGGAGGCGGAGTATCTCGCCAGCTCGCAGCAACAGGCCTTTGTCGCGATCCGCACCACCGGCAAGGGCATCCAGCTGCCGCCGCCGGTGCAGGGCTATCGCGAAACCCTGGGCGGGCATGGCAATGCGATGCTCGATCAGGTGCTGTCGGCAAGTGCGATCGGCGGGCCGGACAGGGTGCGCGCGCAGCTCGCCGCCTTCGTCGCCCGCACCGGCGCCGACGAGCTGATGCTCACCAGCGCGATGTTCGATCACCAGGCCCGCAGGAAGAGCCTGTCGCTCGCCGCCGAGGCGATGCGGGGGCTCCAGGTCGATTTGAGCGGGGTATGACGCATAGTGGCAGGCGATCACGCCTGCCGGTCGATCACCCAGCCGGTCGCCGAATCGCCATTGCCTCGCGTCCCGGCATTGCCGCCATAGGTGGTGGTGCCCGACGCGGCGGCATCGCGCAGCTTCTGGAGGAAGGCGGACATCGCATCGAGCCGGCGCGCCGCGGCTTCGCTGATCGGGGTGCCGGTGTCGTCGCCCGGGATCTCGTCGCCCGATGGCGGGGGGCTGCCGGGGCCGTCATCGGGCCCCTCCGCGAAGAAGCGCCTGAGCTCGGCCGCCTGGTCGTCGGTCAGCGCGCCGCGCCTCGTCTGCGCGTCGATCAGTCCGTCGATCCGGCCCTTCATGCCGCCCGTACCGCTGCCGGGATGATCCGAGGCGAGGCTGGAATCGATCGTGCCGAGCGCGCCGCGCAGCGCATCCCGATCGTCGGCGCTGATCGTGCCGGCCGAGGCCGCCGCCGCGATCCGCGCATCCATCCGCTGCGCTATCGAGGAAATGGAAGTCATCGCTGGTCCTTCGCGTCTACAATCCCCGGAGTGGAGTCTAGCACATGAGTGCTAATATGTTGTAAACAAAGGATTATATGGTGGCGGATCGCGATTGGGCGGCGCCGGCCCCAGAAACCGGCGCCGCCACGTGACCCGACGGACAAAAGAGGGCAATCCGCGAGTTCGCGAACGCTCTGCGTCCGGTTCGTCGCAGCCGAATTTCAGTTTGTTGCAATCGCCTCAGCTGGCGGCGGGCAGGCGCAGGCGCACGAGCAGGCCGCCCAGATCCTCGCTTTCCTCGAGGCTGACGGTGCCGTCATAGATTTCGGCGACGTCGCGCACGATGGCGAGGCCCAGGCCCGTGCCGGGCTTGCCGCTGTCCAGCCGCACGCCGCGATCGAAGATGCGGATGCGATCGGCCTCGGGGATGCCGCGGCCGTCGTCCTCGACGAGGATCTCGACGAACCCGGCCTGCACCCCGGCGGTGATGAACACGCTGCCGCCGCCATATTTGGCGGCATTCTCGACCAGGTTGCCGAGCAGGTCGTCCAGGTCCTGCCGCTCGATATGGGCGACCAGGTCCTTCTGTCCGTCGATGTCGATGCGGACATTCGGATAGAGCCGGGCGACCGCACGCTCGACCGCCTCGATCGACGGCCAGACCTGGGCGCGGCTGTGCGCCGAGCCGCGGCGGCCGACGGCGCGGGCGCGGGCGAGGTGATGGTCGATCTGGCGGCGCATCGTGCGCGCCTCGCGGATCACGGCCTGGGCAAGGTCGGGCTGGCCGGCGGCCGCCGCGTTCATGATCACGCTCAGCGGCGTCTTGAGCGCATGGGCGAGGTTGCCGGCATGGCGCCGGGCCTCCTCGGCCTGGCGGTCGTTATGCTCGACCAGCGCGTTGAGCTCCTCGACCATCGGCGCGACTTCGGCGGGCATCGCGCCTTCGACGCGCGTCGATTCGCCGGCGCGCAGCCGCGCGATCTCCTGGCGCACCCGGCGCAGCGGCAGCAGCCCGTACCAGGTCTGCAGCGCCACCATGATGACCAGGCCGAGCCCGAGCAGCACGAAGCTGCGCACCAGGGTGCGGCGCAGCTGGGCGATCTGCCCGTCCAGCGTCTCGCGGCTCTGCGCCACCTGGAAGCGCCAGCGCACGTTCGATCCCGGCAGCACGGCGTCGCGCTCGGCGACGCGCAGCAGCTGGCCGGGAAGCTGGCGGCTGTCATAGACGTGCACGTTGGTGTCGCTGTGCTGCTGGTCGACCTTGAGCTTCTGGTCCCAGAGCGAGCGCGAGGGGAAGGCTTCGTGGCCCTTGCCGCTGATCTGCCAATAGGCGCCGGAATTATATTCGAGGAAGCGCTGGTCGGCGAGCTCGCGGTTGAGCATCACGTCGCCATTCTGGTCGAGCTCGGCGGAGAAGATCATCGCCTTGAGCAGATAGTCGAGCTGATCGTCGAAATTCTTGGTGACGGTGGTCACCAGCACCCGGTCGAGGGCGATGCCGCCGCCGACGAGCAGCAGCATGATCCAGGCGGTCGCGACCAGCAGCATGCGCCGGCTCACCGATCCGGTGGTGCGCATATAATGGCGCGACGGCACCTCGCCCGGCGCGACGGGCTCCGGCTCGGTGAGGGGCCGACCGAACAGGCGCCGGCGCAGCCCGCCTAGAGTCTGGGCGAGCCGTGCCATCCGCTCAGGCGTCGGCCGGCTCTTCCAGGCTGTAGCCCAGGCCGCGGATGGTGGTGATCACATCGGCGCCCAGCTTCTTGCGGATGCGCGTGACGAAGACTTCGATCGTGTTCGAATCGCGATCGAAATCCTGGTCGTAGATATGCTCGATCAGCTCGGTGCGGCTCACCACCTTGCCCTTGTGGTGGAGCAGGTAGCTGAGCAGCTTGTATTCCTGGGCGGTCAGCTTCACCGGCTCGCCGCCGCGCGTGACCTTGCCCGAGCGCGTGTCGAGCCGGATGTCGCCCGCGGTCAGCTCGGCGGAGGCATTGCCCGAGGCGCGGCGGATCAGGGCGCGCAGCCGGGCGATCAGTTCCTCGGTCTGGAACGGCTTGGCGACATAGTCGTCGGCGCCGGCATCGAGGCCGGCCACCTTGTCCGACCAGCTGTCGCGCGCGGTGAGCACCAGGACCGGCGTGGTCTTGCCTTCCTTGCGCCAGCGGTCGAGCACGGTCAGCCCGTCGATCTCCGGCAGGCCGAGATCGAGGATGATCGCGTCATATTGCTCGTTGGAGCCGAGATAGAGGCCCTCCTCGCCATCGGTGGCGAGATCCACCGCATAGCCCGCGCCTTCCAGCGCGTTGCGGAGCTGCTGCCCCAGGTTCGGCTCATCCTCGACGATCAGCAGTCGCATGTCATTCCCCTCGCCGGGCCCTAATCGCCCGTTTTGCGGACGATCGCGCCGGTCCGGCCGTCGACGTCCACCCAGATCACCGATCCATTGCGCAGGAACTTCAGCGTGTAAACTTCCGTTGCGGGATCATAGTCGAAACCGAGATATTGGGCCCCGGGCAACCGCGGCACCACGCGACGCTCGATCTCGCGTACCGAGAGCGGCGGCCCGGCCTGGCGCCGGGGGCGGCCGTCCGAATCCTGATGCCCATCCGGCTGCGCAGCCGCAGTCCCGGCGGGCGCGAACGCCGCCAGACAGGCGCAAAGGATGGGCGTCACCAACATCTTCATGGCAGATGGCATAGGGTCCGGGCATTGAATAGCCCCTGAACGCACGCTTCAGCCGGCGGTAACTTGCCGGGCCCGTCGCGGGCCCCTAGGTGGCGCGCATGGCTGCACCTGTCCTCGCTTACGAAAATCTCGGTCTCGTCCAGGGCCATGGCTGGCTGTTCCGCGGCCTGAACCTCTATATCGGCGAGCGCGACCGGCTGGCGCTGATCGGCCGCAACGGCGCGGGCAAGACGACGCTGCTCAAGCTGATCGCCGGCAGCATCGACGGCGACGAGGGCCGCCGCACCATCGTGCCGGGCACGCATGTCGTGCTGCTCGAGCAGGAGCCGCGGATGGAAGGCTGCGCGACCTTGCTCGACTATGTGCTCTCCGGCAGCGACGCCCCGCCCCGGCACGAGGCGGAGGCGATCGCCGACCAGCTCGGCATCGACCTGGGCCGCGACGCGAAGACGGCGTCGGGCGGCGAACGCCGCCGCGCCGCGATCGCGCGGGCATTGGCGCAGAACCCCGACGTGCTGCTGCTCGACGAGCCGACCAACCATCTCGACCTTGCCGCCATCGAGTGGCTCGAGGACTGGCTGAGCCGCTTCACCGGCGCGTTCATCGTGATCAGCCACGACCGCACCTTCCTCACCCGCCTCACCCGCTCGACCCTGTGGCTCGACCGCGGCACGATCCGCCGCGCGGAAGTCGGGTTCGGCGGGTTCGAGGCCTGGACCGACCAGGTCTATGCCGAGGAGGAGCGCAACGCGCAGCGCCTCGATGCCAAGCTCAAGATCGAGGAGCATTGGCTCCAGCGCGGCGTCACCGGCCGGCGCCGGCGCAACCAGGGGCGGCTCGAGAAGCTGAAGGAAATGCGCGCCACCCGCGCCGCGATGATGGGGCCGCAGGGGGCCGCCAAGCTGGCCACCGCCGCCGACGACAGCAATACCAAGGTGGTGATCGACGCCAAGCACGTCACCAAGCGCTTCGGCGCCGGGGAGAATCAGCGCACGATCATCAAGGACCTGACCTTCCGCGTCACCCGGGGCGACCGGATCGGCATCGTCGGCGCGAACGGCGCGGGCAAGTCGACCCTGCTCAAGCTCCTGACCGGCGAGATCCAGCCCGACGAAGGCAGCGTGAAGCTCTCCAACACGCTGAACGGAGTGATCATCGACCAGCAGCGGAGTCTCATGGATCCCGCCAAGTCCGTCCGTGACGTGCTGGCGGACGGCGGCGACTGGGTCGAGGTGCTGGGCGTGCGGAAGCACGTCCATGGCTATCTCAAGGAGTTCCTGTTCGACCCCTCGATCGCCGAGGCGAAGATCGCCACGCTATCGGGCGGCGAACGCTCGCGGCTGCTGCTGGCGCGCGAGTTCGCTCGTCATTCGAACCTGCTGGTGCTCGACGAGCCGACCAACGATCTCGATCTCGAGACGCTCGACCTGCTCCAGGAGGTGATCGCCGATTACGAAGGCACCGTGCTGATCGTCAGCCACGACCGCGATTTCCTCGATCGCACGGTAACGGTGACGCTCGGGCTCGACGGATCGGGGATGGTGGACGTGGTGGTCGGCGGCTATGCCGATTGGGAAGCCAAGCGCCGGCCGAAGATCGAGGCGAGGAAGGCCGCGCCCAAGCCCGTGCCGGCGGCCGAAGCGCCGAAAAGGGCGACCAAGCTCAGCTACAAGGACCAGCGCGACTATGATCTGCTGCCCAGGCGGATCGAGGAGATCGAGGCGCAGATCGCCAGGGACGAGACGGCGCTGGCCGATCCCGATCTCTATGCGAAGGACCCGGGCAGATTCTCGAAGCTCAGCGACGGCATCTCGAAGCTGCGGGACGAGAAGGACGCGGCGGAGATGCGCTGGCTGGAGCTGGCGGAGATGGTGGAAGCGCTGGGCTGAGGCGCGACGGCGCCGCAATCCCGACCGTTACCCCGGCCTTGTCCCGGGGGTGACGGGGGTTTGGGCATGATCTGCCTGGCTCAAGCTTCCAGCACCACCGTGACCACCGTCCCGCCGGGGCCGGTCTCCGTCGTCGCCGTGCCGCGTGCCTGCCGGACGAAGCCGTCGATCAGCTTCTGGCCGAGCCCGCCATCCTTGCGGGGCCTGGCATCGGCGGGCATGCCCACGCCGTCGTCGCGCACCACCAGCCTCCAGCCCTGCGGCGTCGCTTCGAACCGCACTTCGATCCGCCCGCTTTCGCGCCCCGCAAAGGCGTGCTTGGCGGCGTTGGTCACCAGTTCGTTGACGATCAGCCCGATCGAGACGGCGCGGTCGCGCGGGATCGCGCCATGGTCGCACGCGCAGTCGAGCGTGATCGCGCCGCGCAGGAACAGCGCATCGGCCAGTGCCGCGCTCAGTTCCTCGAGATAGACCGCCATGTCGACTGCGCCGTGCGACGCCGCCGCGCCGCGATAGAGGTGCCGGTGCGCCCGGGCGATGCTGTCCACCCGGGCGAGCGCCGAGGAGAGGGCCGCCTGGGTCTCCGCCTCCCGTGCGCGGCGGCGCTGCATGTCGAGCAGGGCGGCGACCAGCGTGAAATTGTTCTTCACCCGGTGATCGAATTCCTCGAGGAACAGGTCGCGCTCGGCTATCTCGCGGTCGCGCTCGTCGGAGGCGCGGCGCACGGCGCGGCGGAACAGCTCGGCGATCACGATCACCGCCAGATAGTTGATCGCCGCCAGCGCCAGCCGCGCGGTTTCGTCCGGCGACTTGAGCGCCAGCGTGTGCCGCACCGGCAGCACGAAATACCAGCTGTAGAGCAAGGTGAGCACGCCGGTCAGCAGCCCCGCCTGCCACCGCCCGAACAGCGTCGCGATCAGGATGGCGGGGAAGCCGAGCACGAACGGGCCGGCGGCGGGCGCGAAGCTGTCGATCGCGGTGCGCAGCCCGATGGCCATGGCGGTGGCGAGCAACCCCAGGCCAAGCTGCACGATCCATGTGCCACGCCCGCTCGGCGCCAGCCGGTCGAGAAGATCGGTTTCGCCTATTCGCCCCATGGCACGAGCAGGGACTGGCCGCCGATGAGAGTCAAGCGTCCTCGCCGGTCTTTTTGATCTGGATCAGTGCAATTACAGATTGCGCCCCGATCTTCCTGCAAGGTCAATCACATATTGCCATGCGACCCGTCCCGAACGGCTGCCGCGCCGCGTTGCCCAGCCGATCGCGTCGACCGGATCGAAGCCGAGGCCATGCGCATCGGCATAGGCGCGGACGATGTCGACATAGGTGTCCTGGTCGACGACATGGAAGCCGAGACTGAGCCCGAACCGGTCGGCCAGCGCCAGGCCGTCGTCCGCCGAATCGCGCGGATTGATCGCGCTCGATTGCTCGGCAATGTCGCGGACGACGAGGTGGCGGCGGTTCGAAGTGACGAGCAGCCGCGCGTTGTTCGGCCGGGCCTCGGCCCCGCCCTGGAGCAGCGAGCGCAATGCCCGCGCATCGCCTGCTCCGTCGAAGCCGAGATCGTCGAGGAACACGGCGAAGGGCCGGCCGGTCGTGCCGAGCAGTCCGAACAGTTCGGGCAGGGTGGCGAGTTCGGTGGTCACCGCCTCGACCAGGGCGAGGCGCCCGCCCCGTGCCTGAACCGCGGCGACCGCACTCTTCACCAGCGCCGACTTGCCGGTGCCGCGCGCGCCCCAGAGCAGCACGTCCTGCGCGGCATGGCCTTCGGAAAGCCGGGCGAGGTTCGCCACCAGCGCCTCGCGCTGCGAATCCACGCCGCGCAGGATCTCGATCGGAAGCGGATCGAACACGCGCGCCGGGGCCAGGCCATGCCCGCGCCATACATAGGCGGGATGCGCCTCGAGATCGGCGGGCGGCGGCGGCGGCGGAGCGAGCCGGTCGAGCGCATCGGCGATGCGGGCGAGGATCTCTTCGTTCATGGGGGTGGCTATAGCGAGGTGCCGTCGCCGGCTCACCCCCAACTTCGCTTTCAGCCCCTGTGGGTGCGGCTTGTCAGGCGTCGGGTCAGCCGTTGGCCATCGCCAGGGCCGCCGCCCGGTCGGTGAAGCCCGGATCGGCCAGCGCGGCCTGGGCGTGCTCCTTCGCCTCGGCCTTGCGGCCCAGCGCCGCATAGACCTGGGCCAGGTGCCAGCGCAGGCCCGGATGCCGGGGAGCCAGGATCACTGCCTTCCGGAGCAGCTCGAGCGCGCCGTCCTTGTCGCCGCCAAGGAACAGCGCCCAGCCATAGGCGTCGACCACCGCGGGGTTGGCGGGGGAGAGGCCATAGGCCGCCTCGCCGAAATCGACTGCGGGGCCGGTTTCGCCGGCACCGGCATAGGCGGCGGCCAGTTCGGCGTTCAGCACGGCGTCGCCGTCGCCGATGCGGGCACGGATGTCCTCCAGCGAATCGATCGCCGCGTCATAGTCGCCGCCGGCGAGCTGCCAATGGGCCGAGAGGCGCAGTGCCGGGATGCTCGCCGGGTTCTGCGACAGGAACAGGGCGAGTGCGTTGGCCGCATCCTCGCGCCGGCCCGCGCGATCGAACGCGTCGACCAGGCGGAGCAGGGTCGGCTCGTCGAAGCGCAGGTCGGCGGCGCGGCGATAGGCCGCGGCGGCATCGGCCGGGCGGTTCAGCAGCATCAGCATGTCGCCGAGCACCACCTGCGCGGCGGCGGCGCCGGGATTCCTGGCGGCGATTTCCTGGGCGCGGGCGAGGGCGCCGGCCTTGTCGCCGCCAGCGATCAGCGCGCGGATCAGCGGCAGCGCCGCTTCCGGGTTGCCCGGCTGCCGGGCCGCATCGGCGGCGAGCGTGGCGGTGCTGTCGTCGGCGCTGAACGCCGCCGATTCGCCGGTCGCCGGGAAGGCGGCACGGTCGAGAAAGTGCGAAGCGCTGTCGCGGTCGCCGATCCGCTCGAAGCCGCGGGCGGCCAGGGTCAGCGCATAGCTGTCGGCATCGGCGCGGGCGACCACGGGGCGCAGCATGTCGATCGCGTTGCGGGCGCGGTCGGTGCGCAGCAGGGCGATGGCGAGCAGCTTGCGCGCGGTGATGTTCATCGGCTGCATGCCGACCAGGTCGGTCAGCTTCTCGATCGCCTGCTCGTAATCGCCCTTCTCCAGGTCGAGCGTGCCGCCGAGCAGCATCATGCCGGGAAGGTCGTCGATGGCGCCGCCGGTCTTTTCGAGGATCGAGCGGGAGAGGTCGAAATTGCCGGCCCGCGCGGCGATCACTGCCTGGAGGTAGAGCGCCTGCGGGCTGCCCGGCCGGGCGGCGAGCGCGCGGCGAGTGGCGGCGAGCGCGTCGACGGTGCGGCCGGCGTCGCCCAGGGTGGCGGCATATTCGATCAGCGCGGCGTGGCGGGCGGGATCGCGCTTGAGCGCCTGTTCGAACCAGGGCAGCGCGGCGACCAGCCCATATTGGCTGCGGACCACCTCGCCGCGCACGACCAGCGCGTCGACCGAGCCGGGCGCGAGCTTGACCGCACGGTCCGAAGCCTCGGCGGCGCCGAGAAGGTCGCCGGCGGCGAAGCGGAAGCGGGCGATATCGGTCCAGAGGCCGGCATCGTCGGGTGCGAGATGCACGGCCTGGTCGAGGGCGCTCTGCGCGCCGGCATAGTCGCCGGTGGCGGTCAGCGCCCGCGCGCGGATGCGCAGCCCATAGGGGCGCAGCTTCTGCGGCGCCTTGTCGGCCTCGGCGGGTGCCTTGTCGGTCTTGCCCTGGAGCACCCATGCCTCGGCGCGCCATTGCGGCACGGCCGCGGCGTCGTAGCCGGCATCGACCGCGCGCTGGATCTCTCCCTCGGCGCCGACGCCGTCCTGCAGCGCGAGCAGTGCGCGCGCGAGGACGATATGGGCGTTCCCATTGTCGGGGTCGCCGCGCACCGCTTCCGCCGCGAGATCGCGTGCGCCGGTGGCGTCGTCGGCCTTGAGCATCGCCTCGGCGCGCTCGGTGGCCTGGGCGGCTTCGGCCTTGCCCATCCGGCCGGGGGCCAGCGTGAACCAGCCGATCAGCACGGCGAACAGCACCGCCAGCGCGACGCCGATCACCAGCACGCCGCGCACGCCGAAGCCCGAGGATCTGGCGCGGGCGCGCCTATGGCTGGAGGTCATAGGCCTTCATCAGGTCATAGAGGGTGGGGCGGCTGATGCCGAGCAGCCGGGCGGTGCCGGAGATATTGCCTTCGGCGCGGGCCAGCGCATGACGGATCGCCTTGCGATCGGCGAGCTCGCGCGCTGCCTTCAGGTTGACGGGCTCGATGCCCGCCTGCGCGTCGAGATCGAGATCCCCGGCGGTGACGTGCTTGCCCTCGGCCATGATCGCCGCGCGCTTCACGCGGTTCTCGAGTTCGCGCACATTGCCGGGCCAGCCCCAGGCATCGATCGCGGCCAGCGCGTCGGGCGCGAAGCTGCGGGCAGCGGTGTTCATCTGCCCGGCGTATTTCCGGAGGAAATGGCGGGCGAGCAGCCCGGCGTCGCCCGGCCGCTCGGCCAGGCTGGGGATGCGCACCACGATCTCGGCAAGGCGGTAGTAAAGGTCCTCGCGGAAGCGGTTGTCGGCGACCATCGCGTCGATGTCCTGATGCGTCGCGCAGACGATGCGGGTGTCCACCGCGATCGCCTGGCGCCCGCCGACGCGCTCGATCACGCGCTCCTGGAGGAAGCGCAGCAGCTTGACCTGGAGCGGCAGCGGCACGTCGCCGATCTCGTCGAGGAACAGCGTGCCGCCCTGGGCCAGCTCGATCTTGCCCTCGGTGGTCTTCACCGCGCCGGTAAAGGCGCCCTTCTCGTGCCCGAACAGCTCGCTTTCGAGCAGGGTCTCGGGGATCGCCGCGCAGTTGATCGCGACGAAGCGCCCCTTGCGCCCGCTCTTGTCGTGCAGCCCGCGGGCGAGCAGTTCCTTGCCCGTGCCGCTGGCGCCGAGCAGCATCACCGACACGTCGGCGCTGGCGACGCGCTCGATCGTGCGGGTGACCTTGAGCATCTCGGGCGCGCCGGTGAGCATGCCGCCCAGTACCGCACCGGCCTCGACCCGTTCGGCCAGGCGCCGATTCTCGGCTTCCAGCGCATGGACATGGAAGGCGCGGGCGACGATCAGGCCGAGCGCGTCGATGTCGATCGGCTTCTGGTAGAAGTCCCAGGCGCCCAGCGAGATCGCGCGCAGCATCGATTCGTGCGCGCCGTGCCCGGAGGCGACGATCACCTTGGTGTCGGGGCGGAGCGACAGGATCGTCTCCAGCGTGGCGAAGCCCTCGGTGGTGCCGTCGGGATCGGGCGGCAGGCCGAGATCGAGCGTGACCACCGGCGGCTCCTCGGCCCGCAGCACTGCGATGGCTTCCTCGCGCGTGGAGGCCGTGAAGATCTCATAGCCGTCATAGGCCCAGCGCAGCTGGCGCTGGAGCCCGGCATCGTCCTCGACGACGAGCAGTTTCGGCAGCAGCCTGGTCGGGGCGGGGGCGTCGCTCATGCGGCCCTCCCCATGCCCAGATCGGCGGGGTGCGCGGCCTTCAGGATCACGCGGAAGCGCGTGCCCTTGCCTTCGCGCGACGTCACTTCGATGCGGCCCTCCATGGCATGTGCGAGCTGGCGCGCCTCGAAGACGCCGATGCCGAACCCGCCTTCCTTCGACGAGACGAAGGGCTTGAACAATTTGTCGCGGATGAAGCCGGGCGACATGCCGATCCCGAGATCGATCACGTCGATCGCCACCCGCTCGCCATCGGCCGAGACCGCGAGCGTCACCGGCTCGTTCGCCGGACTGGCATCGATCGCGTTCTGGACGAGATGGCCGAGCAGCTGCTCGAGGCTTGCCGGATCCGCATGGGCGATGGCGCTGCGCACGCCGGAAGTGACCACCGGATGCTGGCCCCTGCGCTGGGTGGCGACTCGCTCGACCAGCGCCACGATCTCGATGGCATGCGGCGCCTCGGAGCGGCCGCGATGATGCTGGGAGAGGCGCGCAAGCAGCCCGTTCATCCGCTCGGCCGAGCTCTGCAGCGTTGCCACCATGTCGGCGCGGAACTCGGGCTTGTCGGCATGGCGCTCGGCGTTGCGTGCCGTGAGGGTGAGCTGGCTCACCAGGTTCTTGATGTCGTGCAGGATGAAGGCGAAGCGGCGGTTGAATTCGTCGAAGCGCTGCGCCTCGGCGAGCGCATCCTGCGCGCGGGCCTCGGCGAGATAGGAGGCGACCTGGCGGCCGGCCACTTTCAGCAGGTCGAAATCCTCCCAGTCGAGCGCGCGGTCGAGCGGTGGGCGGGCGAGCAGGATCGCGCCCGCGAGCTCGGCCAGATGCGGCAGCGGTACGATCACCCAGGCCTCGGGCAGGTCGAGCATCCATTGCGGCACGACGGCGGCGTCGAGATGGTCCTCGCTGCGGCGGACCGCGTCGAGCTCGATGATCCGGCCGCTTGCCTGGAGATGGCCGCCCAGCGCCGTGTCGCTGGCGATCGGCAGCGTCGCGCGGTCCCAGTTCCAGCTCGCACCGACGCCGAGCCCGCCCGCATCGGGGACGAGCAGCACCCCCGCGGGGCTCTCGGTCAGGTCGGCGATCGCCTTCACGATGCGTTCGTCGAGTGCGGCACCGCCTTGCGGATTGCCGAGCGTTTCGGTGAAGCGCATCCATTCGGTGCGATAGTCGTAGCGGTGTCGGAAGAGGTGCTTGGCGAGCTTGACCTTCAGCCAGGCGCGCAGCCAGCTATTGGCGACCAGCGTGAGGATCGCCGCGGTCGAGCCCAGCACGAAGGCGGTCTGCAGGATGCGGGCATTGGGGCCGCCGACGGTGGCGATCGCGGACGTGGCGAGCGCGAGCAGCGCGAAATAGACGCCCACCGCGACGAGCGAGAGCGACTGGTAGGTGACGGCGCGCGACACCTCGATCTTCCATTCGCCCTTGCGCTGGAGCACGGCGCCGATCGCAAGGGCGACGGCGAGATAGGCGAGCCCGCGCAGCACCAGCGGCTCGATCCGCCACTCGGCGGCGAGATAGGCGATCGTGTAGAGCCCGAGCTCGGCGCACCAGATGCCGGCAAGCGCAAGCACCAGCGTGCGCAGCGGCCCGCCGGCGGCCGGGCTCAGCGCCGACCAGAGCGCCTGGACCAGCACCAGCGCCGCGACGGCGACGAGCATGCGCAGCAGCACCGCGGCATTGGCGGTCTGCGCCGCCACTATCGGTTCGGGATCGGCATAGGCGATGAGGGTGAGCGCCAATGCGCCGATCTGTACGAGCGCGACGACGCCATAGACCGTGCCCAGCGCGATCGGCGGGCGGGTCTGCGCGTCGCGGCGGTGGAGCACCAGCATGAAGCCGAGCCAGGCGAGGTTGCGCAGCGTCTCGGCGAACCAGCTGGCGAAATCGGTCGATCCGATGCCGGCGATGGCGAGCGCCCAGAACGCGGTGGCGGCCAGCGCGAAGGCAAGCGGGCGGCGCGGCAGCCCGGCGAGATCGGTGCGCCACGCCCAGAGCGCGAGCGCCCCGAACAGCAGCGCCGCGAGCGCGTGCAGCCAGAGCAGCAGCGCCCCCATCTAGCGTGCGCCTTCGGGGAACAGCACGACGCGGATGGTCTGGAGCAGGATCAGCACGTCGAGGAACGGCGAATAGTTCTTCGCGTAATAGAGGTCGTATTCCAGCTTCTGGCGCGAATCCTCGATCGATGCGCCATAGGGATAGTTGATCTGCGCCCAGCCGGTGATGCCCGGCTTCACCATGTGGCGCTCGGCATAATAGGGCAGCTTGGCCTCGAGATCCTCGACGAACTGGGGGCGCTCCGGGCGCGGGCCGACAAAGCTCATCTCGCCCTTGAGCACGCTCCAGCATTGCGGCAGCTCGTCGATCCGCGTCTTGCGGATGACGCGGCCGACGCGGGTGATGCGCGGATCGTCCTTCTCCGCCCACACGGCCTTGCCGTCGACCTCCGCGTCCTGGCGCATCGAGCGCAATTTGATCACGTCGAAGCCGGTGCCGTACAGGCCGACGCGGCGCTGGCGATAGAAGGCCGGGCCCCTGCTCTCCAGCTTCACCAATATGGCGGTGAGCAGGATGATCGGCAGCATCAGCATGAGCAGCACCAGGCTGGCGCCGATGTCGAACAGCCGCTTGAACAGGCTCGACAGCATGCGGCCCGAGGAGAAGCCGTCGGAGAAGATCAGCCAGCTGGGATTGACGCTGTCCAGGTCGACGCGACCGGTCTCGCGTTCGAGGAAGGTCGAGATCTCGTTGACGTGCACGCCGGTGGTCTTGATCCGCAGCAGGTCCTTGAGCGGCAGCGCGTTGCGGCGTTCCTCGAGGGCGAGGACGACTTCGCTGGCGTTGAGCACCACGACATGGTCGGCGAGATTGTAGATCGCATCGCGGGCGATCGCCTCGGGGATCACGCGATTGGCTTCGCTCATCGCGACATAGCCGACCACGACGAAGCCCGCGCCGGGAGTCTTGGAGAGATCCTTCAGGCGCTGTGCCCGCGCGCCGGCGCCGAGCACGACGATGCGGCGCTTGAACGCCTGGCTGCCCAGCGCCTTGCCGAGCAGGATGCGCAGCGCGATCAGCGACGCGATGGAGCAGCCCATCGCGTAGAGCAGGTTCGAGCGCCAGAAGCCGATCTCGGGGATCAGGAAATAGAGCACGCTCAAGCCGATCACGCCCAGCGAGATCGCCACGATCAGCCGTGCCATCGCATAGCGCAGCGACTGGAGCGAATCGGCACCATAGACGCCGACCGCGACCATCGCGACTTCGAGGAACAGCGCATAGCTGACGAGCTGCGGCCAGCGTTCCTGCATCAGCGGCAGGCCGATGCCGAGCTGGTGCGCGCGCAGCATCCAGCCGAGCTCGCCCGACATCGCCAGCAGCAGGATGTCGAGAAAGCCGAGCAACAGCACCGCGTTGGGCACGTAATGCTTGAACAGCCGGATCATGGGACCCGCTCTAGTGCAGAAGTGTAAACAAATCCGACATGGCGACGCCGGCCGGGCTCGCGGAAAAATCCGTCGCGCGCCGGCACCAATGCCGCAACCCATGTGTTTGACCCCGGGGGCAAATCGCAGCATTGCGAAATCTTCAGGAGGTTCGAAACACATGCCGGACTCGAAGCCGATCGTTCCTGTCATCCTGTCGGGAGGATCGGGCACCCGACTCTGGCCGATGTCCCGGGCCGAGAAACCCAAGCAGCTCCTGTCGCTGACCGCCGAGGAAACGATGCTCCAGCTCACGGCGCGGCGCGCCGCCGGCGAGCGATTCGGCCGGCCGATCGTCGTCGCCAACGCGCATCACGCCGATATGGTCGAGGAACAGCTCGCCGCCGCGGACAGCGCCGCGCGCGCACTGGTGCTCGAGCCGATGGGGCGCAACACCGCGCCGGCCATCGCCCTCGCCGCGATCGCCGCGGGCGGCGGCGCCGAGCCGCTGCTGGTGATGCCGTCCGATCACGTGATTGCCGATGTCGACGCTTTTCACCTGGCGATCGAAGCCGCGCTGCCGCTGGTGGAGGAGGGGTGGCTGATCACCTTCGGAATCACGCCCGACGCGGCCGAGACCGGCTATGGCTGGATCAAGGTGGGCGAAGTGCTGGCCGAAGGCGTGCACCGCGTCGAGCGCTTCGTCGAGAAGCCGGCGCGCGACAAGGCCGAGGCCATGCTTGCGCAGGGCGGCCATACCTGGAACGGCGGCATCTTCCTGTTCCGCGCCGATGCCTATCTGGGGGCGCTGGCGAGCTATGCGCCCGAGATGCTGCATGCGGCGCAGCAGGCGATGGCGAACGGCCGGCGCGATGGCGCCCGGATCTGGCCCGATGCCGAGAGCTTCGCCGCCAGCCCGTCGGACTCGATCGACTATGCGGTGATGGAGAAGGCGCCGCGCGTGGCGGTGGTGCCGGTGACGATGGGCTGGAGCGACGTCGGCAGCTGGGATGCGCTGCATGCGATCAGCCATGCCGATGCCGGCGGCAACGTGGTGCGCGGCGATGCGGTGGTGATCGAATCGAGCAATTGCCTCGTCCGTGCCGAGCCCGGCAAGCGCGTGGCGCTGGTCGGCGTCGAGGACCTGATCGTGGTCGCTTCGGGCGACGATGTGCTCGTCCTCCCGCGCGGGCGCAGCCAGGAAGTGAAGAAGATCATCGAGGCGATGCAGAAGGGCGGTTAGGTCGCGAGGCGCCGGGCCTCGAGCTCGACAAAGATCGGGGCGAGATACTGGTCGGCGATGGCGCGCAGCGCGGCATCGGCCTCGCGCTGCTTCGCTTCGCCATCGGCATGGAAACGCGCGGACGGGGCCTTGGAATGGCGACTTGCCATCGCGGCCATGGCGTCGCGCGCCGCCGCGTCGGGGGCGATGCCGAAATGGGGAAGGATCTGGTCGAAGAACGCCTCGGGCAGCTGGGCGTAATTGACCAGCAGCCCCTTGTCCGTACCCTGCTCGATCACCGCACTGCAGGTCCGCTCGAGTATCCGGGCAATGAAGGCGCGTTCGGGGAGGTGCGCATCCTCGCGCGCTAGGCCGAACCATTCGAGCGGCACCAGGTCGGGCACGGTCTGCACGCCGCGCAGGCGCAGCTGCGAAACCAGGACTTCCACCGGCTCGCGATAGAGGAAGATCCAGGGCGTCTCCGGGAAGGCGCGGCGGAGCAGCGGCAGCGCGCGGGTGTGCCAGCTGTCGAGCTTGACGAAGAGATGCCCTGCGCCGCGGCCATAGGCATGGACCAGCGCGCGCAGCGCGTCGACCTGCATCTCCGGATCGGGAAAGCGATGCCGGATCATTGCGTCGAGCGGCGGCGCCTCGGAGATCGAGACATGCCCCGGGGCGGCACCGAGCATCTGCGAGACGAGCGTCGAGCCGCAGCGCGACATGTGGAAGATGAAGCCCGAAGGCGGCCGGGGATCCGCGCGGCCAAGGAAGCTGGCGAGCGGCGTGGCGGTGCGGAACAGGCGGTTGAACGGCCGGCCCGCCGCTTCGCGCACCGCATCCTCGAAAAAGGGGCTGCCCGGGGAGATGTTGGCGAAGTTGAACCAATCGACCGCGGGTTCGGGCAAAGCCGCGAAGCCGATGGGCAGCCAGCCCCGGGCCGGCCAATCGTGCCGGGCGACCGGCGCCTGGAGGAAACGATGCATTCCGGCGGGGTCGGGGCGGCCGCCCTCGATCAGATCGGCCGCGGTGAGCGCGATGCCGCGCGCGGCGGCCCAGGCGAGCGCACGGGCTTCGAATATCGCCGGTTCGCGGGGTTCGGCGAGGTGCGCCTGCGCCTGCGGGTCGGCCATCACGGCGGCGCGGAATCGGTCGAGCATGGTTGGTGGCATTGCAATCATCGAGGGCCGGGATAGGCTCATGCGGAAGGGAGAGGCAGGCTAATATGGCGACCATATCCGTACAATCCGCCTGGCCCGATCGGGTGCGACTGCCGCTTGCCTTCGATCCCGCGCCGCTCGCCGCCGACATCGCCGCGCTCGAGCGTGGCGACTGGACCGCGCATTTCGTGCAGCGGAACTATGAGGGCGAGTGGAGCGCCTTGCCGCTGCGCGCGCCGGCCGGCGCCGCCCATCCGGTCCAGCAGATCTACTCGGCGCCCGGCGTCACTGCGTTCGTCGATACGCCGTGGCGCGCGCGGATGCCGGCCCTGTCGGCGGCGATCGACGCGTTCGCCTGTCCGGTCCGATCGGTGCGGCTGATGCGGCTGGCGGCGGGATCGGTGATCAAGGAGCATGCGGATTTCGATCTCGACGCCGCCCAGGGCTTTGCGCGGATTCATGTGCCGGTGCTAACCAGCGACGATGTCGATTTCCGGCTGAACGGCACGCGCGTGACGATGGCGCCGGGCGAGGCCTGGTATCTGCGCCTCGCCGATCCGCACAGCGTGGCGAACCGGGGCCGGAGCGCGCGCGTCCATCTGGTGCTCGACCTGGTGGTGGACGACTGGCTGTTGCGCCAGCTCGAAGGATGAGCGGGCGCGTCCGGCGCAAGCAGGTCGCGGCGGCGATGGCGGCCGCGGCGGATGCGCCGCCGGCGGAGGCCTGCGCGCTCTGCGCCCGCCCGCTCGGCCGGCGGACCGAATGGCACCATGTCGTGCCGAAGAGCGAGGGCGGCCGCGAGACGGTGCCGCTCCATCCGATCTGCCACCGCACCATCCATGCCTGCGCGAGCAACGCCGAGCTGGCGCGGGTCTATCCCACGATGGCGGCGCTGCTCCGGTCGGAGGACATCCGCCGCTTCGTCGCATGGATCGCGGACAAGCCGCCCGATTTCCATGCGCCGACGCGGCGGAAGGCATCCTGATTCCTCCCCGGAGCAAGGCGCCGAGGGAGGAACGGGTTCAGCCGATCAGCGCCTCGGCCTGGTCGAGCACGTTCCTGAAGTCCGCGACCAGCGCCTGGTACGGAGCCGGGCTGGCCATGTCGAGGCCGGCGCGCTTCAGGATCTCGGTCGGATAGTCGGACCCGCCCGCCTTCAGCACCGACAGGTAGTTGTCGCGCTCCTTCGGGCCGCCCTTCAGGATCGACTGGGCGAAGAAGGTCGCCGCCGAGATGCAGGTGGCATATTGGTAGACGTAGAAGCTGTTGTAGAAATGGGGGATATACGCCCATTCGTTGGCATATTCGGGCGCGAGTATCATGTTCGGCCCGTGATAGGTGCGCAGCAGCTCGCCATAGACCTTGGTGAACTTGGCGCCCGACAGGCCTTCGCCCGCCTCGGCCATATCATGGGCCTTCAGCTCGAATTCGGCGAACATGGTCTGGCGGAAGAAGGTCCCGCGATAATTCTCCATCTGCTGGCCGAGATAGAAGAGCTTCTCCTCCTTGGTCTTCGCGTTCTTCATCAGGTGCGCGAACAGCAGCTGCTCGTTCAGGGTCGACGCGATCTCGGCGAGGAAGATCGGATAGTCGGCCTTGTCATAGGGCTGGGTCGAATTGGCGAGCAGCGAGTGGAGCGCATGGCCCCATTCATGGGCATAGGTGCTCATCCCGTCATATTTGTCGCTCAGGTTGAGCAGCAGATAGGGGTGCACGTCGAACGCGCCGGGGTTCATATAGGCCCCCGGCCGCTTGCCCTCGCGGGGCCAGGGATCCATCCATTTGGCCGCAGTCGCCTTGGCGATGCGCGCCTGATAGTCGGGGCCGAGCGGCTTCACGGCTTCCAGCGTCGTCGCGCGCATCTGGTCGAGCGTGTAGCTGCGGTCCATCGATACCAGCGGCGGATAGATGTCGTAATAGCCGATGTCCGGCAGCTTGAGCATCTTGCGGCGCAGCTCGAAATAGCGGTGGAGCTGGGGCAGCCCCTTGTTCGCCTCGGCCACCAGCGTGCGGTATACGGTCTCGGGCACGTTGTTGCCGGAAAGCGCGCGGGCGAGCGAGGTCGGGTATTTCCGTGCCTTGGCATAGAAGATGTCGCCGCGCACCTTGGCGCCATAGGTCGCGCCGAACGAGTTCTGGAACTTGCCGTGCGCGGTCCAGAAGGCGTTGAACACTGCCTTGCGGTCCTCGCGGCTCGGCGCGTCGCGGTTGAGCGAATAGCCTTGCGAATCGAGGCGGACCTGCTTGCCGGTGGAGAGCGTGATCGTCGGCCAGGGAATGTCCGACGAGCGCAGCTGGCCCGAGATCTCGCCCGGCGCGGCGAGCGGCGAGCTGGCGCTGGCGAGGATCGCCTCGCCCTCGGGCGAGAGCGTGTGCTCGGCCTGGCGCAGCGTATCGGCCAATGCGAAGTCGAACCGGGTACGCAGCGTCGCATTGGCGGCGAGAAAGGCGTCGATCTTCGCCTTGCCGAGCGTCAGCAGCTCGGGCGAGGTCCAGGAGCTGGCCTCGCCGAACGCGGTGTAGAGGTCGCGCGCCTGCGCCAGCTTCTCCTGGTTGGCCGAGATGCGGACGTCCTCGTCGCCCTTCAGGCTGGCATAGGTGTAGATGCGGCCGATCGTGCGGCCGAGGTCCGACTGGAGCACCAGCGCCTCGGCGAGCACGTCGGCGCTTTCGCCAAGGCGGCCCTTGAACCTGGCGACGGCGGGAATTGCGGCGAGCGCCTGCTTGCGGGCATCTTCCCAGGCGGCCTCGCTGGGATAGAGTTCGCTCAGGTCCCACTGCGCCCCGGCGGGCGCGGCGGCCTGGCGGGCCCATGCGGGCAAGGCGGCGACGGCGCCGGCGAACGCGGCGGCAGCCAGCGCCTCGCGACGAGAAAGTTCGGTCATGTTCCAGTTCCCCGAGAACGCGCCTGTAGGCCGGCGCCGTGGTGAGGCGGCCAATCTGTCGCGATTTCGAGATGAAAGGAAGTGCTTTGTCGTCCTATGACGCCAGCACGCCGCGGCTCAGCGGGCGCCCTTGGGCGTCACGATCCAGTCGCGTTTGGCACGCCGGGTCATGTGCACGCCGCAATACCGGCATTTGCTCACAAATTTCTCGCCCTCGCCGATGCGCTGGGCATGTTTCTCGGAACGCTCGTGCCGCCCCCCAGGCAACGCACACGACCACCAACCCAACTGAACACTTGCAGACCCCCAAAACAAGTTTTCCATTCATTTCCCCACTGTTTCTGGCGGGTCAAGCGCTTAACCATTCCAGTTCGGCGCAAAGCAAGCGGGCCGGGGATCGCTCCCCGGCCCGCCCGTCTTCTTGCCTGAGTGGCGGGACTTAGAAGTCCATGCCGCCCATGCCGCCCATGCCGCCACCCATGGGGGGCATGGCAGGCTTGTCTTCCGGCAGCTCGCTCACCGCCGCTTCGGTGGTGATGAGCAGGCCGGCGACCGAGGCCGCATCCTGCAGCGCGGTGCGGACGACCTTGGTCGGGTCGATCACGCCGGCGGCGACCAGGTTCTCGTACACGTCGGTCGCGGCGTTGAAGCCGAGCGAGGTGTCGGTGCCCTCGAGCAGCTTGCCCGCGACGACGGCGCCGTCATGGCCGGCGTTCTGCGCGATCTGCTTGAGCGGCGCGGTGATCGCCTTGCGGATGATGTCGACGCCGCGGGTCTGGTCGTCGTTCGCGCCCTTCAGGCCCTCGAGAGCCTTGGTGGCATAGAGCAGCGCAGTGCCGCCGCCCGGAACGATGCCTTCTTCCACGGCCGCGCGGGTTGCGTGCAGCGCGTCGTCGACGCGGTCCTTGCGCTCCTTCACCTCGACTTCGGTGGCACCGCCGACCTTGATCACGGCCACGCCGCCGGCGAGCTTGGCGAGACGCTCCTGGAGCTTCTCGCGGTCATAGTCGCTGGTGGTGACTTCGATCTGCTGGCGGATCGCGTCGGTGCGGCCCTTGATCGCATCGGCTTCACCGGCGCCATCGACGATGGTGGTGTTGTCCTTGTCGATCGTGACGCGCTTGGCGGTGCCGAGCATGCCCAGGGTAACCGACTCGAGCTTGATGCCCAGGTCTTCCGAGATGACTTCGCCCTTGGTGAGGATCGCGATGTCCTCGAGCATCGCCTTGCGGCGATCGCCGAAGCCCGGCGCCTTGACGGCCGCGACCTTCAGGCCGCCGCGCAGCTTGTTGACCACCAGGGTGGCCAGCGCCTCGCCCTCGATGTCCTCGGCGATGATCAGCAGCGGGCGACCCGACTGCACGACCGCCTCGAGGATCGGCAGCATCGACTGGAGGTTCGACAGCTTCTTCTCGTGGATCAGGATGTACGGATCGGCGAGCTCGACCGACATCTTCTCGGGGTTGGTGATGAAATAGGGCGACAGATAGCCGCGGTCGAACTGCATGCCCTCGACGACGTCGAGCTCGAATTCGAGACCCTTCGCCTCTTCGACGGTGATCACGCCTTCCTTGCCGACCTTCTCCATCGCCTCGGCGATCTTCTCGCCGACTTCCTTGTCGCCATTGGCCGAGATGATGCCGACCTGGGCGACTTCATTGGTGCCGGCAACCGGCTTCGAGCGCGACTTCACGTCCTCGACCACCTTGGTCACGGCGAGATCGATGCCGCGCTTCAGGTCCATCGGGTTCATGCCGGCCGCGACCGACTTCATGCCCTCGCGCACGATCGCCTGGGCGAGCACGGTGGCGGTGGTGGTGCCGTCGCCCGCGGTGTCGTTCGCCTTCGAGGCGACTTCGCGGATCATCTGCGCGCCCATGTTCTCGAACTTGTCCTTGAGTTCGATTTCCTTGGCGACGGTGACGCCGTCCTTGGTGATGCGCGGCGCGCCGAAGCTCTTCTCGATCACGACGTTGCGGCCCTTCGGGCCCAGGGTCACCTTCACCGCATCGGCGAGGATGTCGACGCCGCGCAGGATGCGCTCACGGGCGTCACGCGAAAACTTGACGTCTTTCGCAGCCATTGTTCCTACCTCTCAAAATTCGTTCAGAAAATCATAAAAGCCACGACCCCATCGCATGCGGCGGGGCCGGGAACCGGGTTCAGCCGATGATGCCGAGGATGTCCGATTCCTTCATGATCAGCAGGTCTTCGCCATTGACCTTGACCTCGGTGCCCGACCATTTGCCGAACAGGATGCGGTCGCCGGCCTTGACGTCGAGCGGGGTGATCTCGCCCTTCTCGTTCTTCGCGCCCGAACCGGCGGCGACGACTTCGCCTTCCTGCGGCTTTTCCTGGGCGGTGTCGGGGATGATGATGCCGCCGGCGGTCTTGGCTTCGGCCTCGACGCGGCGGACGAGCACGCGGTCGTGCAACGGACGGAAGTTCATTGCCTGATCCTTACTTCAGGGTTGATCTCGGATTTGGCACTCGCTCGGGGTGAGTGCCAGCCGGCGCGATATGCGAAGCCGATCCGCCCGCGTCAACCAGGGCGCGGCGCGCCGTTGCAAATTTAGGTGGCGCCGACCCCCGGTCCGGCACCCGCGAAGCGACGCAAGGGCTCTCGCTGCGAGACAAATGGTCGTTCCCGCGCAATGGCAGGGGCATTTACGCGTCCCCCGCGATCCTCTAGCACCACGGGCATATTCCTTCGCATGGGAGCGGCACGTGAAGCTTGTTCGGGGCGCCTGGAAGATCCTGGTGGGGATCAAGGACTTTCTGGTCCTGGTCTTCATGCTGCTGTTCTTCACGATGCTGTTCGCGGCATTGTCCGCCAAGCCCAATCCCGGATCGATCCGCGACGGCGCGCTGCTGGTGGCGCTCGACGGCGCGCTGGTGGAGCAGCCCGAGGAGGCCGATCCCTTCTCCCGGCTCAGTGGCGCAGGCACGGTGAAGCAGCAACGGCTGCGCGATGTGGTGCGCGCGCTCGATGCCGCGAAGGGCGACGACCATGTGAAGGCGGTGGTGCTCGATCTCGATCGCTTCACGGGCGGCTATCCCGCCGCGATCAGCGAAGTTGCCGCAGCGGTCGGCAAGGTGCGCGCGGCGGGCAAGCCCGTGCTCGCCTATGCCACCGCCTATACCGACGACAGCTATGCGCTTGCCGCCAATGCGAGCGAGATCTGGGTGAATCCGCTGGGCGGCGCGATGTTCGCGGGCCCGGGCGGCACGCGGCTCTACTATAAGGGGCTGATCGACAAGCTCGGCGTCAATGCGCACATCTACCGCGTCGGCAAGTTCAAGTCGGCGGTCGAGCCCTATATGCGCAGCGACATGTCGCCCGAGGCCAAGGAAGCCGATCTGGCGATGTACCAGCAGATCCTCGACCAGTGGCGGCAGGAGATCGCCAAGGCGCGGCCCAAGGCGCGCATCGCCGACTATCTGGCGAAGCCCGCGGAAACGGTGACGGCGGCAAAGGGCGACATCGCCAAGGCGAACCTGGCGATGGGCATCGTCGACAAGCTGGGCGACCGGCTTGCCTTCGGCAAGCGCGTCGCCGAGATCGCCGGCGCGCCGAGCGGCAAGCCGGCAGGCAATTTCAACCGGATCAAGCTGGCCGATTTCGTGGCCGCGCATCCGCTGCCCACCGGCGGCGACGCGATCGGCGTGATCACCGTCGCCGGCGAGATCGTCGACGGCAAGGGCGGCCCCGGCAGGGCGGCGGGCGACACGGTGAGCGCGGCGTTGCTCAAGGGCCTGGCGAACAAGAAGCTGAAGGCGTTGGTGGTCCGCGTCGATTCGCCGGGCGGCTCGGCGCTCGCCTCGGAGCAGATCCGCCAGGCGATCCTCCAGGCCAAGGCGCAGGGGCTGCCGGTGGTGGTCTCGATGGGCAGCCTCGCGGCGAGCGGCGGCTATTGGGTGTCGACCGCGGGCGACACGATCTTTGCCGAGCCCAACACGATCACCGGCTCGATCGGCATCTTCGGCGTGATCCCCACGTTCGAGAAGACGCTCGCCAAGATCGGCGTCGGCACGGACGGGGTGAAGACCACGCCGCTCAGCGGCCAGCCTGATATCTATGGCGGCACCAATGCGGAGACGGACACGCTGCTCCAGTCGGCGATCGAGGCGGGCTATGCGCGCTTCGTCGGGCTGGTCGCGGGCGCCCGCAAGCTGACGCCGGAGCGCGTCAACGAGATCGCCCAGGGCCGGGTCTGGATCGGCGGCACCGCGCACCAGATCGGGCTGGTCGACCGGTTCGGCGGGATCGACGATGCGATCGCCGAGGCCGCGCGGCGCGCCAAGCTCGACCCGGCCAAGGTCCATGCCGTCTATCTCGAGAAGGAGCCTTCGAGCTGGGCCAAGCTGATCGCGAGCTTCGCCGACGACAAGGACGAGGACGGCGACTGGGCCGATCAGCCGGCCGGGGCGGACCTGTTCGCCCGCGCCGCCATCGGCCAGCGCGCGCTGCTCGCCCAGGCGCTGGGCGATGCCAAGCGGCTCGCCACCGGCGGCTCGGTCCAGGCGCGCTGCCTCGAATGCGGCGGCTTCGGCCCGGCGACCGGCAGCCTCGAGGATGCCCGCCTGTTCGACGCGATCGCGGCGCGGCTCGGCCTGTGATCGGCATCCGCGCAGCCACGTCGGACGATGCCGGCGCCATCGCCGCGATCTATGCGCCGCATGTGCTCACCGGCACCGCCTCGTTCGAGATCGAGCCGCCCGAAAAGGCGGAGATGCGCAAGCGGATGCATGCGAGCGAGGGCCTCTATCCCTGGATCGTGGCGACGACGGGCGGCGCCAGCGCCAATGATCCGGATGCCGGCGTGATCGGCTATGCCTATGCCGGCAAGTTCCGCGACCGCCCGGCCTATCGCTATGTCTGCGAGACGTCGATCTACCTGACCGACGCGTCGAGCGGATCGGGCGTCGGCCGGCTGCTCTACGAGGCGCTGGTCGGCACGCTCCGGGCCCAGGGCTTCATCCATGCAATCGGCACGATCACCCTGCCGAACGACCGCTCGATCCGCCTGCACGAAGCGGTCGGCTTTCGCCGCCAGGGCGTCTATCGCGAAGTGGGCTTCAAGCACGGCCAATGGATCGATGTCGGCTTCTGGCAGTGCGAGCTGAACGAGCCGCGCGTGCCCCCCGTCGAACCCCGCAAATTCGCCGATATGGGGATTGTCCGGGATTGAGGGTCGCGCGGCGCCGACTATCCTCGCACCGTCCTTGTGCCGGATACGAGTAGCGTATGCCTGATTCCGAGTTGCACAGCCTTCGCGTCGATCGCGAGCGCAAGCTGATCGATCTCAGGCTGAAAGCCATGCTCTCGCCCGAGGATGCGGCCTGGATCGGCGAGGAACTGCGTGCCGCCGTCCGCGATTTCGGCCCGGAAGTGGGGCAGCATGTCACGCTCTACGATGCCAGCAGCATCCCGGTCGTCCCGCAGGCCACGGCGGAGCTGATCATCAACACCTTCAACAACGAAGCGGTGCGTCCGCTATGGGCGCGCAAGGTGGCCTTTGTCGTCGTCACTGCGCTGGCCCGGCTGCAGGTGCAGCGGCTTCGCGAAGTTCGTCCCGACATCGGCATCTTCGGCGATCGCGAGGAAGCGATCGCCTGGTTGCTGGAGGAATAGCCCCGGCTTCCTCAGCGCCGGCCGCGATAGGCGGGCAGGCCGAGTTTCCACCGGATGGCGGCAGCGCGCAGCCCGAAGCCGGCGCCGGCAGCGAGCAGCCCGGCGGCGAAGACCGGCAGCCCGGCGAGCGCCAGCGCCACCTGCAGCGTGGCGGTGAGCGCGGCGGCGGTGACGTAAAGCTCGGGCCGCATCAGGATCGAGGGCTCGCCTGCCAGCACGTCGCGGATGATGCCGCCCGCACAGGCGGTGACCACGCCCATCACTGCCGCCGGCACCGGCGGAATGCCATAGCCCAGCGCCTTGGCCGCGCCGAACGCGGCATAGGCGGCCAGGCCCAGCGCATCGAGCCACGCGAAGGTCGCGTCGTTCCACCAGCGCTGCGGCGTGCTCCACACCAGCACCGCGACGGCGAGGATCAGCGCGGCGACGGTCGCGTCGTGCACCCAGAATACCGGCGCTCCGATCAGCAGGTCGCGGATCGTGCCGCCGCCCACCCCGGTGACGAGCGCGAAGAAGGCGGCGGTGACGAAGGTCTGTGCCCGGTGCGCGGCGGCCAGCGCGCCGGTCGCCGCGAACAGCGCGATGCCGAACATGTCGAGCCAGGGCAGGATCGGCCCGATGCGGGCAGCGGCGAGAGCGGCGTCCATCCGTCTTGTTTCTCTCCGGCAACGGCTTGCTGTCAAACGCGCATCCGGGGCATGACTGCGGCCATGCAGCGTACCGAGTCTCCGCTTGTCGTCATCGCCATCTGCCTCGCCGCGCTTGCCGGCTTCGTCGATGCCCTGGCCTTCACCAGCCTGGGCGGCTTCTTCGCCTCGTTCATGAGCGGCAACAGCACGCGGCTGGGCGTGGGCCTGGGCGGCAACCTGCCCGGCGACGCGGCGGTGGCCGGCGGCCTGGTGATGAGCTTCGTCAGCGGCGTGATCCTCGCCAGTGTGGTGACGCGCTGGCGCCAGGCGCGGTTCCGCGAAAGCCTGATGCTGGTGGTGACGGCGCTGCTCGTCGCCGCGGCAACGCTCGCCAGCCTGGCACCGGGGCCGATCGTGCTGATCTTCCTCGCCATGGCGATGGGCTGCGAGAACGGCATCCTCCACCGCGAGGGCGAAGCGACGATCGGCGTCACCTATATGACCGGATCGCTGGTCAAGATGGGGCAGAAGCTGGCCGGCGCATTGATGGGCGATCCCGATCGCTGGGCCTGGACGCGCTATCTGTTCCTGTGGCTCGGCTTCGTCGCCGGTGCGGTGATGGGGGCGGCGAGCCATCTTCGCTGGGGCTGGACGGCGTTGTGGCTGGCGCCGATCGCCAGCGCGGTGCTCGCCTTCGCGCTGATGCGGATCCGGCCGAAGCTGGCCGGCCCCTGGGCGGTTCGCTGATAGAGGGGCGCTGCCCGGCCTGGCATGTCCGTCTTCACGTCGACTCGGCAGGCTGAGGGGCGCTGCTCGAGACGCGGGCGCGACGATGGCGGGCCGGAGCCCTATTTCCGCACGGCCTTCTGGTCGCGCCCATTCTGGTGCATCACCGCGCCGACGATCTTGCCCGACGCATCGCGGGTGAAGTCCATCTGCGCGTCCACCGCGCGGAAGAAGAAGCGGTCCTTCGCTTCGGGAAGCAGGTCGAGCGGCGGCTGGCGGGTCGCCTGGGCGATCAGGCGGTCGCCCTCGGCGCGGAGGGTGAAGCTGAAATTGGGGTTCGCTTCATAGGTGCCTTCATAGGCCTTGAGCAGGGCCGGCTCGAGCTTCACCGCCTTGCGCTCGCTCGGCAGCGTGATCGTGCCGCCGCGCGCCAGCGTCATCATCGTGGCGCCGAGCTTGTCCGCGCTGTTGCCGTTGAGATTGGCGAGCACCACCACCGTGATCCTGCGGTCCGGATCATAGCCGAGCCAGGTGTTGAACCCCTCGATGCCGCCGCCATGCGACAAGGTGGTGCTGCCGTCCCTAGCGACGGCGACGATGCCGAGCGCGTAATTGTCCTTGTAGGGCGTCCGCATCGCCGCGAGCGATTCGGGCTTGAGCAGCTTGCCGCCCCACAGCCCCGTTTCCCATTTCAGCAGGTCGTGCGTGGTCGAATAGAGCGCGCCCGCGCCCTGCGGAATCGACATGTCGATATAGTCGGCATTGACCACCAGCCCGGCGCGCGGGCTGTAGCCGGACGCGCGGTGCGGGATCACCTGCGCATGGCTGTCATAGCCGCTATCGGCCATGCCGAGCGGCTTGAACAGGTTCTCGGCAACGAGGGCGGCATAGGGCTGGCCGCTCGCCTTCTCGATGATCGCGGTGAGCAGGACATAGCCCGAATTGGAATAGCTGTGCCGCTCGCCCGGCGCGAAATCGAGCGGCTTGCCGCGGAAACGGGCGATCAGCGCATCGAGCGTGGTCGCCTGTGTCCTCGATGCCGAATATTCGTCGAACGACGTGAAGTTGGGGATGCCGGCGCTATGGGTGAGCAGGTGGAAGACAGTCACCTTGTCCCAGGCCGCGGGGGCATCGGGCAGATAGGTCTTCACCGGCGCATCGAGGCGCAGCTTGCCGCGCTCCTGGAGCAGCAGGATCGAAGCGGCGGTGAATTGCTTGGTGATCGAGCCGAGGCGGAATTTGGTCTCGCCGTCGTTCGGGATCTTCCATTCGAGATTGGCCGAGCCATAGCCCTTGTCGAACAGGATTCTGCCGTCCTGCGCGACGAGCACCGCGCCCATGAAGGCACCGCTATCCGCCTCGGCGGCGGCGACCTTGTCCATCCGCGCCACGTCCTGGGCAAAGGCAGGCGCGGCGCAGACGAGCGCGAAGCCGAGGACGAAATGGCGCATGAAGGTTCCTCCCAAAGTGTGTTAGTTCACTAACACGCAATGGAAGCGCCTTCAACTCCCTCCCCCATCGGGAGAGGGAGGCGATGGTCAGATGTGGATCGGCTTGCCCTGGACCGCCATGGCGGCTTCCTTGAACGCTTCCGAATGGGTCGGGTGCGCGTGGCAGGTATAGGCGATGTCCTCGCTGGTCGCGCCGAACTCCATCGCCTGGGCGGCCTGGGCGATCATCGTGCCGGCGACCGAGGCGATCATCCACACGCCGAGCACGCGGTCCGACTTGGCGTCGGCGATCACCTTCACCCAGCCGTCCGGCTCGTGGTTGGTCTTGGCGCGCGAGTTCGCGATCATCGGGAACTTGCCGACCTTCACTTCGCCGCGCTCCTTGGCCTGTTCCTCGGTCAGGCCGACGCCGGCGATCTCGGGCCAAGTGTAGACGACCGAGGGGATCACGTCATGGTTCACGATGCCGGTCAGGCCGGCGATGTTCTCGGCCACCGCAATGCCTTCGTCCTCGGCCTTATGCGCGAGCATCGGGCCGGGAACGACGTCGCCGATCGCCCAGATGCCGGGGACCGAAGTGCGGAAGTCGTGGTCGATCTCGATCTGGCCGCGCTGGTTGGTCGAGAGGCCGGCGGCCTCCAGGCCCAGGCCCGAGGTGTTGGGACGGCGGCCGATCGAGACCAGCACCGCGTCCGCCTCGAGCGTTTCCGCAGCGCCGCCGGCCGAGGGCTCCAGGGTGAGCGTGGCCTTGCCGCCGTTGACGGCGACGCCGGTCACCTTGGTGGAGAGCTTGAGCTCCATGCCCTGCTTCTTGAACAGCTTGCCCGCTTCCTTGCGGACTTCGCCGTCCATGCCCGGCAGCAGCTGGTCGAGGAACTCGACCACGGTGACCTTGGCGCCGACGCGGCGCCACACCGAGCCGAGCTCCAGGCCGATCACGCCGCCGCCGATGACGACGAGATGCTGCGGGACCTTGGCCAGTTCGAGCGCGCCGGTGCTGTCGACCACGACCTTCTGGTCGATCTCGACGCCCGGCAGCGGAGTGACCGAGGAGCCGGTGGCGATGACGATGTTCTTCGCCCGCACCTCACCGTCGCCGACCTTGACGCTGTCCTTGCCGGTGAAGCTGGCATGGCCCTTCAGCCATTCGACCTTGTTCTTCTTGAACAGGAACTCGATGCCGCCGGTCAGGCCCTTCACCGCGTCGATACGCTGGGCGTGCATCGCGTCGAGGTCGAGCTCGACCGTCGGGGTCTTGATGCCGAGCTTGGCGAGCTTGCCGCTGGCGGCTTCCTCATAGAGCTCGGAGGCGTGGAGCAGCGCCTTGGAGGGGATGCAGCCGACGTTGAGGCAAGTGCCGCCCAGCGTCGCACGGCTCTCGGCGCATGCGGTCTTGAGGCCCAGCTGCGCCGCGCGGATCGCCGCGACATAGCCGCCGGGGCCCGAACCGATCACCAGCACGTCGAAATCATAATCGGCCATTTGCTTCTCTTTCGTCTCTGCGACGGGAGCTGGCGGCGGCGAGGGCGGAGGAGTTTCCGCGGGCGCCGGGGCCGGCTCGATCATCGGGGAGGCTGCTTCTTCCTGCCTCCGCTTGCGCTTCCACAACCACATAGGATGACCCGCCCCGCCTGCAACCCATGAGGGTTAGTGGCGGAGCAAGTCAGTTTTGCGACCGCCTTACAGGTCGATCAGCAGTCGGGTCGGATCCTCGATCGCGTTCTTCAGCGCGACGAGGAAGGTCACTGCCTCGCGGCCGTCGACCAGGCGATGGTCGTAGCTGAGCGCGAGATACATCATCGGGCGGATCACGATCTGGCCGTCGCGGACCACCGGGCGGTCCTCGATGCGGTGCAGGCCGAGCACGGCCGACTGGGGCGGATTGATGATCGGGGTCGACATCAGCGAACCGAACACGCCGCCGTTCGAGATGGTGAAGGTGCCGCCCTTCATTTCTTCCATCTTCAGCGTGCCGTCCTTGGCGCGCTTGCCGAAGTCGCCGATCGTCCGCTCGATGCCGGCGACGCTCAGCGTCTCCGCGTCGCGGATCACCGGCACCACCAGGCCCTGCGGGGCCGAGACGGCAACCGAGATGTCGCAATAATCGTGATAGACGATCTCGTCGCCCTCGATCGAGCCGTTGACGCCCGGGATGTCCTTGAGCGCCATGCAGGCGGCCTTCACGAAGAAGCCCATGAAGCCCAGGCGGACGCCGTGCTTCTTCTCGAACAGATCCTTGTACTTGGCGCGCGCCTCGATCACCGCGGTCATGTCCACGTCGTTGAACGTGGTCAGCATCGCGGCGGTGTTCTGCGCCTCCTTCAGGCGCTTGGCGACGGTCTGGCGCAGGCGCGTCATCTTGACGCGCTCTTCCTTGCGGCCATTGGCCGAGGAGGCGGCCGGCACGGCGGCGGGCGCCGGAGCGGCGGCAGGGGCCGGCTTGTTGCTGGCCGCGGCGATCACGTCGTCCTTGGTCAGGCGGCCGTCCTTGCCGGTGCCCTGCACGGTCGACGGATCGACGCCGGTCTCGAGCACCGCGCGGCGCACCGAGGGCGAGAGCGCGGCGGCCTCGGTCGCGGGCGCGGCGGCCGGAGCGGGCGTCGGGGCCGGTGCCGCGGCGGGAGCCGGGCTCGGCGCGGCGCCGGCGCCGGCGCCGCCTTCGCTCACCAGGGCGATCACCGCGCCGACCTCGACCGTGTCGCCCACCTTGACGAGCTGCTCGCCCATCACGCCGGCGACCGGGCTGCCCACTTCCACCGAGACCTTGTCGGTCTCCAGGCTCGCGATCGGCTCGTCGAGCTGCACGGGATCGCCCGGATTCTTCAGCCATTCGCCAAGCGTGGCTTCGGTGATCGATTCACCCAGTGTCGGGACTTTAACGTCTGCCATTGTCTTTCCTCGTTCCCTGGGGACGGTCTCAGTTGTTGCGGGTGCGACGGATCTCGTCGCGGACATTGTGGCCAAGGGCATCGGCGATCAGCGCGCCCTGCTCGGCCTGGTGGCGCTTCATCAGGCCGGTGGCGACCGCCGCGGCCGGCGCGCGGCCGGCATAGCGCGGACGCCGTACCTTGCACTTCGCCTCGGCCAGGCTGGCTTCGATGAAGGGCTCGACAAAGGTCCAATAGCCGTTGTTCTTCGGCTCTTCCTGCGCCCAGATCACTTCCTCGACATTGGGCATGCGCGCCAGGCGCTTGGCCAGCGCCTCGCCCGGGAAGGGATAGAGCTGCTCGATACGGACGATCGCGGTGTTCCCGTCGCCCGCCGCGTTGCGCGCCTCGATCAGGTCGTAGGCGACCTTGCCCGAGCAGAGCACCAGGCGCTTCACATCGGTATCCGCCGGCGCATTGGGGTCCGACAGGATGCGCATGAAATGGCTGTCGCCCAGGAAATCCTCGGCCTTCGACACTGCCATCTTGTGGCGCAGCAGCGACTTGGGCGTCATCTGCACCAGCGGCTTGCGGAAGTTGCGGTGCATCTGGCGGCGCAGCAGGTGGAAATAGTTGGCCGGCGTCGTGATGTTGACGACCTGCATATTGTCTTCCGCGCAGAGCTGGAGATAGCGCTCCGGGCGCGCCGAGCTGTGCTCGGGGCCCTGGCCCTCATATCCGTGCGGCAGCAGCATCACCAGGCCGTTGGCGCGCAGCCACTTGGCTTCGCCCGCGGCGATGAACTGGTCGATCATGATCTGCGCGCCGTTGGCGAAGTCGCCGAACTGCGCTTCCCACAGCACCAGCGTCTTCGGATCGGCCAGCGCATAGCCATATTCGAAGCCGAGCACGCCATATTCGCTGAGCGGCGAATCCAGCACTTCGAACGTGCCGTGCGGAATGGTGCTGAGCGGGATGTAGCGATGCTCGTCGCGCTGGTCGACCCAGACGGCGTGGCGCTGCGAGAAGGTGCCGCGGCCCGAATCCTGGCCGGACAGGCGCACGCCATAGCCCTCCGACAGCAGCGCGCCAAAGGCCAGCGCCTCGCCCGTCGCCCAGTCGAAATTCTCGCCGGTCTGGAACATCGCGCGCTTGGCGTCGAGTACGCGGCCCAGCGTCTTGTGGATCTCGAGATCGGCGGGAACCTCGGTCAGCGTGCGGCCGAGGCTGTCGAACAGCTTCTTCTCGATGCCGGTGTCGACCGAACGCCGCGCATTCTCGGTATCGACAGGCGCCGACAGGCCCGACCAACGGCCGCCGAACCAGTCCGCCTTGTTGGGAAGATACGACTTGCCCGCTTCGAACTCGCCCTCGAGCAGCAGGTTGAACTGCCGGGTGCGCTCGTCGACAAAGCCCTGGTCGATCACGCCTTCGCCGATCAGCTTGCGTGCATAGACCACGCTCACCGACGGATGCTGGCGGATCGCCTTGTACATCAGCGGCTGAGTGAACGAGGGCTCGTCGCCCTCGTTATGGCCGAAGCGGCGATAGCACCACATGTCGATCACGACGTCGCGCTTGAAGGTCTGGCGGAACTCGATCGCCATCTTGCAGGCGAAGGTGACCGCTTCGGGATCGTCGCCGTTGACGTGGAAGATCGGCGCCTGGACGCCCTTGGCGACGTCCGACGGATAGGGCGAGGAGCGCGCGAATTGCGGGCTCGTCGTGAAGCCGATCTGGTTGTTGATGACGAAGTGCAGGCAGCCGCCGGTATTGTAGCCGCGAATGCCCGAGAAGCCGAGGCACTCCCACACGATGCCCTGGCCGGCAAAGGCCGCGTCGCCGTGCAGCAGCACGGGCAGCGAGCCGGTATGCTCCTGCAGGTCACCGGCGATCGTCTGGATCGCGCGCGTCTTTCCGAGCACCACCGGATCGGCGGCCTCGAGGTGCGAGGGATTGGCGACCAGCGACATATGGACGCTGATCCCGTCGAACTCGCGGTCGGTGCTGGTGCCGAGATGGTATTTCACGTCGCCCGAGCCGCCGACGTCATCCGGGTTGGACGAGCCGCCCGAGAATTCATGGAAGATCGCGCGATAGGGCTTCGACATCACGTTGGCGAGCATGTTCAGCCGGCCGCGATGTGCCATGCCGTAGACGATCTCGCGCACGCCGAGTTGGCCGCCATATTTGATGATGGCTTCCATCGCCGGGATCATCGCTTCGCCGCCGTCGAGGCCGAAGCGCTTGGTGCCGACATATTTCTTGCCGCAGAACTTCTCCCACTCCTCGGCCTCGATGACCTTGGAGAGGATCGCCTTCTTGCCGTCCGGGGTGAACTGGATGGCCTTGTCCTTGCCTTCCATCCGGTCCTGGAGGAAGCGGCGCTCCTCGACATCGGCGATGTGCATGTATTCGAGGCCGACATTGCCGCAATAATTGGCGCGCAGGATGTCGACGATCTCGCGAACGGTGGCCTTTTCCAGGCCCAGCGCGCCGCCGAGATAGATCGGGCGATCGAGGTCGGCGCCGGTGAAGCCGTGATATTCGGGCGTCAGGTCGGCCGGCACGTCCTGGCGGGCGAGGCCGAGCGGATCGAGCGTGGCGGCGAGGTGGCCGCGCACCCGATAGGTGCGGATCAGCAGCATCGCGCGGATCGAATCCCCGGCGGCCCGGGCGATGTCGGCTTCCGACGCAGCCGGCCCGGCGGGCTTGGCGGCAGGCGCGGCCCCGCCCTTGGCGGGCTTGGGCGCCGGTTCCATCTGGGTCGGGTCGAGCCCGGCGGTGAGGGCATCCGTCTCGTCGAGCGGCCAGCGCGGATTGGCCCAGCTCGGGCCCGAGGCCGTGCTTTCGAGGCCTTCGAAGAACTGCTGCCACTGCGGCTCGATGCCGGTGGGGTCCGCCTTGTAGCGGCGGTACAGCGTCTCGACGAAGGCGGGGCTCACCCCGCCGGCGACTTGCTCGAAATCCAGGCCTTCATAGCCCATAATAGCGCTTCCTTCATTCCCTCTCCCCTGGGGAGAGGGAGGGGCCCGCTCGGCAAGGCCGAGTGGGAGGTCGAGGGGGATATGGGAACTGAGATCCCCCTCATCCAACTCCGGCCGGGCAGCGAGCCGCCAGGCCTCCATGCCTTCTCTCCCAGGGAGAGAAGGGTTAACCCTTGAGCACTTCCACAAGCGTCGAACCCAGCTCGGACGGGCTGGCCGCGACGCGGATGCCCGCTTCTTCCATCTTCGCGATCTTTTCCTCGGCACCGCCCTGGCCGCCCGAGACGATGGCGCCGGCATGGCCCATGCGGCGGCCCGGAGGCGCCGTGCGGCCCGCGATGAAGCCGGCCATCGGCTTCTTGCGGCCGCGCTTGGCCTCGTCGATCAGGAACTGGGCGGCTTCCTCTTCGGCCGAGCCGCCGATCTCGCCGATCATGATCATCGACTTGGTCTCGTCGTCCGCCAGGAACAGCTCGAGCACGTCGATGAAGTTGGTGCCGTTGACGGGGTCGCCGCCGATGCCGACCGCGGTGGTCTGGCCCAGGCCGGCATTGGTGGTCTGGAACACCGCCTCATAGGTGAGCGTGCCCGAGCGCGAGACGACGCCCACCGAGCCCTTCGAGAAGATCGAGCCCGGCATGATGCCGATCTTGCACTCGCCCGGCGTGAGCAGGCCGGGGCAGTTCGGGCCGATCAGGCGCGACCTGGAGCCGGACAGGGCGCGCTTCACCTTGACCATGTCGAGCACCGGAATGCCCTCGGTGATGCAGACGATCAGGGGAACCTCGGCGTCGATCGCTTCCAGGATCGAGTCGGCGGCGAAGGGCGGCGGCACATAGATGACCGAGGCGTCGGCGCCGGTCTTGGTGACGGCTTCGGCGACGGTGTCGAACACGGGCAGGCCGATATGCTCGGTGCCGCCCTTGCCGGGAGTCACGCCGCCGACCATCTGCGTCCCATAGGCGAGCGCCTGCTGGGTATGGAAGGTGCCGGTCTCACCCGTCATCCCCTGGGTGATGACCTTGGTATTCTTGTTGATGAGGATGCTCACCGATTACTGTCCTTCTCTAGAATCTGTACCGACAGGCGGACCGGCTGCGGTCCGCCGCGCGTGGTGGGGGCAGTGAAATGGATGCGGGGCCCCGGGCTCATGCGCTCACTGCCCCGTCTTGGCGTCGAGCGGGGAGGAGCGCAGCACGACCCAGCCGCCAAAGGCGGCGGCGGTCAGGCGAACGCTGTCGTGCGGGGCGGTGGCGACCGAGGCGCCGAGCGCACTCGCGGTCGGGCGCGCGGTCAGCGGCACGGCTTCCTCGTTCGGCAGGACGAGCTTGCGCGCCGCGAAATAATCCTCGTCGGACAGCGCGTGCCACAGCACGATGCAGCTGTCGCCGATCGGCGTGCCGCTGGGCTGGGCGGTGGGCGGCATAAGATAGAGCTGGCCGCCGGCGATGCGATAGATGGGGTTGCCCACCTGGCCGGCGACGGGGACGGGCAGCTTCTCGGCCTCGCCGCGCGTCGCGACGGTGCTCGCGCCGAGCGCGCGCTGGGCGGCGGCGGGGAGCGTCGCGAAGGTCATCGCCTCGGCGACGCTCTTGTTGAGCCGCACCGCGCCGCTGACGCAGGCAGCCTGGAACAGCGGCACCGGCTCGGCCGGTGCGGTGGGCGTTGCCTCCTGCGCGGCGGCGGGCAGGGCGACGCCGAGGCCAAGAACGAACAGCGCGATCCGCTTCATCTCATTCCCCCAGCCATCGTCGTTCGAACGCACCTCGCGACGCGGTGTCGGCCGCGATCCCCTTGCGGATCACGGCCGGCAACGGCAGCGCGAGAGGGCGCTTCAGCATATCAGGCGAGCGAGCCGTCGATAGCCTTGCAGGCGACCAGCAGTTCCTTCACCGCGTCGACCGAGACGGCGAGGTTGGTCTTGGCCTCGTCGGTCAGGCTGATCTCGATGATCTTCTCGACGCCGTCCTTGCCGATGATGATCGGCACGCCGACGTAGAGATCGTCGACGCCGTACTGGCCGGTCAGGTGCGCGGCAGCCGGCAGGACGCGCTTCTTGTCGTAGAGATAGCTCTCGGCCATCGCGATCGCCGAGGTGGCGGGGGCGTAGAAGGCCGAGCCGGTCTTGAGCAGGCCGACGATCTCGCCGCCGCCCGAACGGGTGCGCTGCACGATCGCGTCGATGCGCTCCCTGGTCGAGAAGCCCATCGCGATCAGGTCGCTGACCGGGATGCCCGAGACGGTCGAATATTCGAGGACCGGGACCATGGTGTCGCCGTGCCCGCCGAGCACGAACGAATTCACGTCCTTGACCGAGACCTGGAATTCCTCGGCGAGGAAGTGGCTGAAGCGGGCCGAGTCGAGCACGCCGGCCATGCCGACCACCTTGGTGTGCGGCAGCCCCGAGAATTCGCGCAGCGCCCAGACCATCGCGTCGAGCGGGTTGGTGATGCAGATCACGAACGCGTCGGGCGCGTTGGCGGCGATGCCCTCGCCCACGGCCTTCATGACCTTGAGGTTGATGCCGAGCAGGTCGTCGCGGCTCATGCCCGGCTTGCGGGCGACGCCGGCGGTCACGATGATCACGTCGGCGCCCGCAATGTCGGCATAGTCGTTCGAGCCGGTGATCCTGGCGTCGAAGCCCTCGACCGGGCCGCACTGGCTCAGGTCGAGCGCCTTGCCCTGGGGCACGCCCTCGACCACGTCGAACAGGACGATGTCGCCCAGGCCCTTGAGTGCGGCGAGGTGAGCGAGCGTACCGCCGATGTTGCCGGCGCCGATCAGCGCGATCTTCTTGCGGGCCATGGAAACTCCCTATGGGTCTGGTTCAACCGGACACAGACGCGCGTACCGGCGCGCCGGTGAAAGCGACGGCGGCTTAGGCCTATAATAGGAGAGTCGCAACCCATGAAAACCGTGGGTGCCGGATTATCTTTGCAACTAATTCGCAAGTGCAATAAGTGACTTACGCTTCGTCGCCGGCATCGACATAACGCCGTTCGCCGGTGGCGGGATTGAACCATATGGTCACGAGCCGCCCGGTCTCCTCGTCGCGGAAGCGCTCCGTGGTGGGGTGCCAGCCGGCCGGGTCGAACGGGCCGTCGGCGCCGCGATAATGGAAGCGCTCGAACAGGGTGCCGAGCAGCAGCACGCCGGCCATGGCCAGCATCGGCCAGGCGGCAGTGTCCAGCACGGTCATCGCGGCCGCCGCGACGAACCACAGGACCGCCACGACCGTCACGACCAGGCGGAGCATCGGGATCAGTCCAGCGGAGCCGGATCGAGCACCACCGCAGTGCCATAGGCGACGACTTCGTTCATCGCCTGGGCGATCTCGCCCGAATCGAAGCGCATCATCACGATCGCATTGGCGCCCATCGCATGGGCGTTGGCGACCATCCGGTCGATCGCGTGGCGGCGCGCATCCTCCACGAGCCGGGTATATTCGGGAATCTCGCCGCCGACGATCGAGCGTAGCGAAGCGCTGATGTTGCCGCCGATGCCGCGGCTGCGGACGACGACGCCGAACACCTGGCCCAAGGTGCGGACCACGCTGTGGCCCGGGATATTCTCGGTGGTGGTGACGATCATGGTTCCATCCCCTGAGTCGTTGCCTGCATCCTGCCGGCGTGCGGATGGATTGCCAAGCGCCACGCCGTGCTGATAGCTCTCTGCCCGAGCGGGGGTTGGGATGCACGGAAAGATCGATTTCTCGGCGCTCAGGGTGACGGTGGCGACGTCCGCCGCACTGCTGGCGAGCGGCTGCGGCGGCGGGGCGCTGGTCGCGAACCAGCCCACCCGGATGTGCGTCGACGGTGCCGGCCGCCGCATCGCCGATGCGAATTGCGGCAGCGCCCGTGGCGGGGGCGCGGGCGGCGCGCACGCCTATTATGTCGGGCGCGGCCAGCGCGTGCCCGAAATGGGAGAGGTCGCCCGGGGCGGCTCCACCCGGCCCAGCGCCGGCGTCTCCTATTCGAGCGTGAGCAGGGGCTCGGTCTCGCGCGGGGGCTTCGGGCGCTCGGCCGGCTTCCATGGCGGCTTCGGAGGCGCGTAATGCGACGCACCCCGGTCGCCCCGCGGCCGGACTGGCAGGCGCGGGTCGAGGCGCTGGGCCTCGTCTGGCACAGCATGGACGGGCGCCCCTATTGGGACGAAAGCGCCTGCTATCGCTTCGAACGCCGGGAAATCGACGAAATCGAGGCGGCGACCGCCGAGCTCTACCGGCTGTTCCTGGCGGCGGGCGAGCATGTCCTCGCCAACGACCTGCTCGGCAGCTTCGGCATTCCCGAGCCGGCCTGGGCCGCGATCCGGCGGGCCTGGGGCGAAGAGCCGCCCGCGCTCAACTTCGGCCGTTTCGACCTCGGCTATGCCGGGGACGGCCCGCCCAGGCTGTTCGAGTTCAACTGCGACACGCCGACCAGCCTGATCGAGGCCGCGGTGATCCAGTGGGACTGGAAGGAAGCCGTCTTCCCCGCGCTCGACCAATATAGCGGCCTGCACGAGAAGCTCGTCGACAAATGGCGCGACATCGCGCCGCTGCTGCCGGGCGGGCATGTGCATTTCGCCCATGTCGCGGACGATGCCGGCGAGGACACGGTCACCATCGCCTATCTGCGCGACACGGCGCAGGCGGCCGGGCTCGCCACCACGGCGATCCGCATGGAGGATATCGGGTGGAGCCATGACGCGCGGCGTTTCGTCGACCTGGGGGACCGGGCGATCGAGAACTGTTTCCACCTCTATCCCTGGGAATGGCTGCTCGCCGAGGAGTTCGCGCCCGCATTGCTGGAGAGCCTGGACGGCACGCGCTGGATCGAGCCGATCTGGAAGATGATCTGGAGCAACAAGGCGATCCTGCCGGTGCTCTGGGAGCTGTTTCCCGGTCATCCCAACCTGCTCCCCGCCAGCCGCCGCCGGCTGCCCGGTGGCGACCAGGTCGCCAAGCCGCTGCTCGGGCGCGAGGGGGCGAATGTCTCGATCCTGCGCGGGGGCGAGGTCGTCGCGGAAACCGGCGGGCGTTATGACGAGAGCGGCTGGATCTACCAGGCGCTCTACCCCTTGCGCGATTTCGGCGGCGGCTATCCCGTGATCGGCGCCTGGATCGTCGACGGGGCGCCGGCCGGCATGGGCATCCGCGAGGACGGCCTCATCACCGGCAACACCGCGCGCTTCGTGCCGCACGTCATCGAGGACTGAGGCCTCAGCCCTGCCCCGAGAGGTCCTGGGCGAACATCAGGGCATTGCCGTCGGGATCATAGAAGGTGAGCAGCCGGACCATGCCGGGGATCTCCTGCACCGGCCCATCCTGGCGCACGCCGGCGGCATCGAGCACCGCCTTCGCCGCGTCGAGATCGACCACGCCGAAGGTGAGCGTCGCGCCGCCGCCCTGGATCACCTGCTCGACCTGGGCGAGGCCGACGGACACGCGCGCGACGGGGCTCTCGAACTCGCACCAGGCGATCTCATCGACTCGGTAGAGCAGCTCCATCCCGAGTGTGTCGCGATACCAGGCGATGCCGGCATCGAGGTCGCTGACATTGATCGCGCAAGTGAGGGCGCCGTCATAGCCGAGTGCGGCGCGGGCCGGGGCCGCAAGCGTGGTTGCCATTTCCGATCTCCGAATCTATAGTTCCATTTATATAGTCGATATGAATTTGACGATGGAGTCAATGCCCCCCGAACCCGTGCCGCTGCTGCGCATGCTCGAGGCCAATCGCTGGGCGATCCCGGTGCTGGCGCTGCTCCATCGCGAGCACGGCTCGCGCTTCGCCGTGATCGCGCGGGCATTCGACCTGCCGCACAACAGCCTGACGCGGTGCCTCGTCCATCTGAAGGCGTGCGGCTGGGTGGTGCCCAATTCCGGCCATGGCCACCCGCTGCGCCCGGAATATGTGCTGACCGAAGCCGGGCTGGCGGTGGCCGCCTTGTGTGCGCGGATCGAGGTGGCGCGGGCGCGGCTGAAGCTGGGGCCGGGCGACCTGCCGCGCTGGTCGCTGCCGCTGGTCGTCGGACTGGGTCCGGACTGGACGCGCTTCGGCGAGATCCAGGCGCGCCTCGCCCCGGTGACGCCGCGTGCGCTGTCGACCACGCTCAAGGCCGTGATCGACGAGGCATTGGTGCGGCGGAAGCTCGAGGATCGCTATCCGCCGCTGCCGCTCTACGCGCTCACGGGCAAGGGCGCGGATCTCGCGGCGGCAATGGCCGGGTAGCGTTCGGAGAGGGGCATCGGCGCTCCGCCTTCTCCCGCTTCGCATAGTCCTCGGCCAGCACCGCGAACGCCAGCTTGCGCTGGCCGGTCTCGGAGATCAGGCCCTTGCGGTTCCAGCCCTGCTGATAGACCGGGTGCTGCCGGCGCGGCGAGCGGAAGTCCTTGAGGATCCAGGGGCTCAGCCCTTGCAGGAACGGCACCCTGGCCGCCATTTCGAGCGTACGGCGATAATATTCGGCCTGATATTCCTCGCTGAACTTGTGCGGGGCGGCGGCGGCGTCGTGATAGCCATGGAGCGCATCCGCGCCGAATTCGGAGAAGATCAGCGGCTTGTCGACCGGACTCCGCCATTCGAAGCTCGGGAGCGCGGCGAGCGGGTCGTCCGAATACCAGCCATTATAGGTGTTGATCGCCATCACATCGAGGTCGGCCACCAGCGGATCGTCGATCCGCATCACCTTGCCCTGGCGCGTGCTGAGCAGGGCGGCGGTCACCAGCCTGCTGTCGTCCAGCGCGCGGACGTCGCCGATCAGCGTGCGCAGAAAGGCGTTGCGGGCGTCGCTTACCGGCGTCTCGTTGGCGACGCTCCACAGCATGATCGCCGCGCGGTTGCGGTCGCGGCGGATATTCTCGGCGATCATCCGGCGCGCGGTCGCCAGCGTATCGGCGTCGTCCCAGGCGACGCGCCAATAGACGGGCACTTCGCTCCACACCAGCAGCCCCATCTCGTCGGCGAGGCGCGTGGTGCCCTCGTCGTGCGGGTAATGCGCCAGGCGTACGAAATTGCCATGGAGCCCCTGCTTGATCTCGGCGAACAGGGCGCGGGTGGCGGCGGGGCTCATCGCGCGCACCGGATCCTTGCCCAATTCCTCCTCGTGCATCGAGATGCCGCGCAGGAAGATCGGCTTGCCGTTGAGCAGGATTCTGTCGCCCTGCACCGCGATCGTGCGGAAGCCGATCCGGTCGGTGAAGCGATCCGCGCCGGCGGCGATCTCGACGTCATAGAGCGTCGGGTTGTCGGGCGACCAGCGCCGGAGCGCGCGCGGAGCGGCGAGGCTGGCGGTCCAGTTTCCCTCGCCATCGGTGCGGCCCTCGAGTGCGGCACCCAGCGCGGGGATCGCCAGGCGGATCGGCATGCCTGCGGCCTGGGGTCCGAGCAGGCGGGCGGAAACGGCGATGCGGCCGTCCCTGCCCAGCCGCACGAACGCATCGTCGACGAACGTCTCCGGCACGGTGACGAGACGGATCGAACGGGTGATGCCGCCATAGGTTTCCCAGTCGGTGACCGGCGGGGGCACGTCCCTGTCGGTCCGGGCGGAATCGACGCCCAGCGTGATCTGGTTGCTCCCGGGCCGCAGCAGCGCAGTCACGTCGAAGGCGAACGGCGTGAAGGCCCCGACGTGCTTGCCCACCGGCTTGCCGTTGAGGAACACGCTGGCGGCATGGTCGGCGCTGCCGAAGCGGAGATACACGCGCTTGCCCGGGCCGGCGGGCTGCCAGTCGAAAGTCCGCTGATACCAGACCAGCCCCTGATAATAGCGCATCTCGGGCGCATGGCCGATCCAGCTGCCGGGCAGGTGCGTGACCGGCGAGCGCTGCATGTCGAACTCGAACAGCGCGTTCGGGCGCTTCTCGGCCTCGTCGGCCTGGATCCTGTCCTGGAAGCGCGCGGTGCTCTCGCCCGGCGGGCCGCCATGGAAGCCGGCGACGCCGTCGCGATAGGGGTCGACCGACCAGTGCCAGGCACCGTCGAGGCTCCGGCCCGGGCGCATATCGGCGGCGGCCAGGGTCTGGGCGGAGGCGGTAAACGGTGTCAGCGCCAGCGCGAGCGCGCACCATGATATGGTGATCGGCTGCAACTTACTCTCCCTGGGATGCGCCGCCCGGATGCGTGCCCGGGCGCTGCGGAATGACGAGGATCAGCACGAGGATCGCCGCGGCGAGCACCGCCGAGGCGAGGGGGCGGCTGAAATCGAGCCCGCCCTTGGCGAGCGGCTTGTCGAGGAAGTCGCCCACCGTTGCGCCGAGCGGCCGAGTGAGGATGAAGGCGGCCCAGAACAGCGCGACCCGGCTCGTCCGGGTCCGGTAATAGAGCAATGCCAGCCCCGCGAGCGCGCCGCCGAACAGCATCGCGCCGCCGGCATAGCCGAGGCCGCCATCGTCCGCCGCCCAGTCGCCGAGGGCGGTGCCGAGTGTCTGCGAGAAGGTGATGGTCAGCCAGTAGAAGCCCTCGGCCGGGGGCGAGCGCACCGTGTCCACCGAGACCGATCCCAGCGCCGCGTGCCACAGGCCCAGCGCGCCGAGCACGCAGGCGAGCAGCAGGGCCGAGCCGCCGGTATAGCCGATGCCCAGCGAGCGCGTGGCGAAATCGGCCATGGTGGTGCCCGCCGTCGTCGAGGCGATGATCGTCGCCCAGTAGAGGAAGGAGTGGAAGCGCCTGGCCGCGATCTGCCAGGCGACGAGCAGGACCAGGGGAACGACGAAGATCGCGGTGCTGGCGAGATAGCCCATCTCCCAGGTCATCGAGACGGTGTCGCCCCCCGTCTCGCCGAGCGTGGTGGCGAGGATCTTGATGATCCAGAAGCCCAGGGTGACCGCAGGCACCTTGGTGACGAAGTCGCGCTGATCCCGAGTCATTTGCCGTCTCCGCTGGCCGGAGTCGGCAGCCTATCGTTCGCCGTGGCCCTCCGCCAGATAGGCATCCGAGCGCATTTCCATGAGGCGGGAAACGGTGCGGTCGAACTCGAAGCGGCCGTCGCCGGCTTCGTAGAGATGCTGCGGCTCGGCATCGGCGGCGGCGAGCAGCTTGACCTTGTGCTCGTAGAGCGCGTCGATCAGCGTGACGAAGCGCGCCGCTTCGTTGCGGTTCTCGGGCCCCAGCCTGGGGATGCCGACCAGGATCACGGTGTGGAAGCGCCGGGCGATGGCGAGATAGTCGGCCGCGCCGCGCGCCTCGCCGCACAGCCGCTTGAACGAGAAGACCGCGACGCCCTTCAGGCATTTCGGCACGTGCAGCTCGCGTCCGCCCTGCACCGGCAGCGCGCAGCTCGGCACATGCGCGGCATCCTCGACCGGATAGTCGGTCAGGCGGAAAAAGGCTGCGGAGAGCTGCTTCGTCGCCTCCGGGCCATTGGGCACCAGCCAGGTGTCCATCCGCCCGAGCCGGTCGAGCCGGTAATCCGTGGGCCCGTTGAGTGCGACCACGTCCATCCTGGTCTCGATCAGCTCGATGAAGGGAATGAACAGCGTGCGGTTCAATCCGTCCTTGTAGAGGTCGCGCGGCGGGCGGTTCGACGTCGCGACCATGGTGAGGCCATGGCCCATCATCTCGGTGAACAGGCGCGAGAGGATCATCGCGTCGGCGGGATTGTTCACCACCATCTCGTCAAAGGCGAGCAGGCGCACGTCCTCGGCCATCGCATCGGCGACCTTCACCACCGGATCGCGCGTGTCCTTCTTGCGCTCCTCGTTCAGCCGCTCGTGCACTTCGAGCATGAACTCGTGGAAATGGACGCGGCGCTTCCGGCGGATGTTCACGCTCTCGTAGAACAGGTCCATCAGCATCGACTTGCCGCGGCCGACGCTGCCCCAGATATAGAGCCCGCGCGGCGGCTCGGGCAGGCGGCCGAGCGCGCGCCACAGGATGCTGCCCTTTTTCGGCACCGCCTCCAGCTCGCCGGCGAGCCTGTGCAGCCGCTCGGCGGCGATCGCCTGTTCGGGATCGGGGCGAAGCTCGCCGGCCTTCACCAGCGCGCGATAGCGTTCGATCACGCTGGTCATTTTCCCTCTCCGCCACTCCCGCGCAGGCAAGGGGCCGGGCATCGCGGGCGATGTCCGTCGTGGCTCTGGATCCTCGCTCCTGCGGGGATGGGGGAGGAAAGCGTCATGCGGGGGGCGAACTCTTGCGGATGGTGCCGAGGAAGCTGGCGATGGTCGCTTCGCCTTGCCGTATCACGCCGCGCATGAAAAGCATGCGCCCCGTTTCGCGCAGCAATTCGATCTCGGCGACGATCGGCCGGCCGATCGTGCTGGTGCCGATGAACTGGGCGGAGAGATCGAGCGTCACTGCGCCGCCCGCGGAGATCATGCCGAAGCTGCGCGCCGCCGCGAACAATGCCACGTCCATGAAGGCGAGCAGCGCGCCGCCATGGGTGGAATCGCGCAGATTGGAATGCTCGCGCCCCGGCACCATCCGGACCAGCGCCTTGCCATCCTCGATCCGCGTCAGGATCGGGCCGAGAAATGCGTTGAAGCGCGTCGGGTCGCGCAACTCCCACCGCTTCCAGCCGGGGTGGTCGGCAGCGTCTTCATGAATGAAATCGGATTCCGGATCAGAAATCATGCCGATGCTTATCCATTATGGACTGATCTGCGGTGCGTTTCTTCAGGGGGTCATCATTATCTACAAGAATAGATACCGAGATTCGAAGACGTGAATCTCGCTGAACATTCCAATTGGAAAGGAGAAAGCAATGAAGAAAGTCATTCTGGCGATCTCGCTTCTCGTGGCGGGTTCTGCCGCCGCCGCGCCTCCTGCGCCATTTTATCGTTGGGCGAGCAAGTTGAACGGCTTCATCACTTGCGCGCAGACCTCGCCGGGAAGCGGATGGATACTGGCAAGCCCGACGCCCTATCGCGATGCCGGCTGCAGGACGCCCTACTAAGGCCGCAGCCATCATCCTCGACGCGGGGCTCGGCCGGGTGCCGGGCCCCGCTGGGCGTTTCCATCCGTTACAGCGTGCGCTCGGCTTCCATCTTCTTGATCTCGGCGATCGCCTTGCCCGGGTTCAGGCCCTTGGGGCAGACGTTCGCGCAGTTCATGATCGTGTGGCAGCGATAGAGGCGGAAGGGATCCTCGAGCTCGTCGAGACGCTCGCCGGTCATCTCGTCGCGCGAATCCGCCAGCCAGCGATAGGCCTGGAGCAGGATCGCCGGGCCGAGGAACTTGTCGCTGTTCCACCAGTAGCTCGGGCACGAAGTCGAGCAGCAGGCGCACAGGATGCACTCGTACAGGCCGTCGAGCTTCTCGCGCTGCTCGGGGCTCTGGAGGCGTTCCTTGCCCGAGGGCGTGGTCGACACGGTCTGCAGCCACGGCTTGATCGAGGCATATTGCGCGTAGAAATGCGTGAAGTCGGGCACCAGGTCCTTGATCACGTCCATGTGCGGCAGCGGCGTGATGCGGATGTCGCCCTTGATATCCTCGATCGCGGTGGTGCAGGCGAGGCCGTTGCGCCCGTCCATGTTCATCGCGCACGAGCCGCAAATGCCCTCGCGGCATGAGCGGCGGAAGGTGAGCGTCGAGTCCTGCTCGGACTTGATCTTGATCAGCGCGTCGAGGACCATCGGGCCGCATTCGTCGAGGTCGATCTCGAAACTGTCGTAGCGCGGATTCTCGCCCGTGTCGGGATCGTAGCGGTAGATCTTGAACGTCTTGACGTTCGTCGCGCCCGGATCCGCCTTGTGCTCCCGGCCCTTGGTGGAGATGCGGCTGTTCTTGGGAAGGCGGAATTGGGCCATCGAGGGGGTTCCTTATGCTTGGGCGCGCGATAGCCAATCGCGCCGCGCCGCTCAACCTCTCAGATGAGGTCGAGCACCAGGCCCAGCGAACGCGCCTCCTCCGCCGCGATGTCCCGGGCGGCCGGCGCGCGGGCCTGGAGGTCTTCGAAGGACAGGCGCGAGCCCGCCACGAGGGCGCGGTAGTCCTCTTCCTCGATCCGCGCGGATTCCTCGATTTCGTGCAGCATGGCCTTGAGGCTGGCGGCGCAGCTGTCGAGCGGGCCGGCAATCTCCACATTGCGGGCGAGGATGCGCGGGTGGAGCATCAGCCGCGTGCCGCGGGTGAGGAAGCGCTTGTCGGGGGGGAAGGCGGCCATGAAGGCGACGCCGGCCGAATGGACCGCGACCTTGCCGACGAAGAGGGTCTCGCATCCCGAATATTCGCGCAGCAGCCGGATCTCGTCGCCCATCAGCCGCGCGACTTCGGGATCGCCGCCCGGCGTCGAGAGCGAGACGACGAGCGCGCCCTGCTTCGGCGCGGCGCCGAGCTGCGCGCGGAAGCTGGCGTACATCGCCTGGTCGACCGGGCCGGACAGCGCGACGTGCGGGCGGGCGAGGAGCGGGTAGCGCGTCGCCTGGATGCCGTCGTCGGGCAGGGGCTCCGGTTCGTGCGTGCCGGCAATTGCCGCGAGCACTTCGGGCTCGGGGATGGGCGGGAGCGCGGGGGCGGCCGGCCGCGGCGCAAGCGCCCGGCGCCGCGCCTCGCGTCGCTCCACCCAGCGGCGGACCATGAACGCGAAGCCGAAGGTGATCAGCAGGCCAAGGCCGAGCTGCAGCAGCCGGTTGCGGAAGCCGCCCGGAAGCGCCTTCTGGATCGCCGCGGGGATCTGGTGTTCCAGCTCGCCGGGGATCAATCGCTCCAGAAGGGTCTCCTGCTCGGCCATCTCATCCGCCGGCCTTGAGCGCGTCGGTCGCCGGGCGGCCGACGGGGGGCGTATCGGTCTGGGGCATGCGCGCCTCGAGCGGCGCCAGCCAGGTCGCGACATGATCGCCGATCGCCACCTGCGGATTGGAGGGCGGCACCCGCGCCGCACCCTCCCATTCGCCGATCATCATCCGCGCTTCGTCCGACGCCTTTTCGAGCGGCTGGTTCTTGCGCAGCGCATGGTTGATCATCGCGTCGCCGAAGAAGGTCCAGTCATTGTCGGCCTGGCAGCCGAAGCTCGGCCGGTCGGAGGAGGCGGCGGTGAACAATGCGGTGTCGGGGCTGGACAGCGGCCCCACGAAGATGCCCGAATAGCAGGCCGAGAGGATCAGCACGCGATTCCGGATGCCGAGTTCGTCGAGCAGCGCCTGGAGCCGCCTGGGACTCAGGACGCCATAGCCCTCGTCGCCGTCATGATAGGCGATGCCCACCTTGGCGCCGTGGCTGGTGGTGTAGAGGACGAGGACGTCCTGCTCCCTGTCCATCACTTCGGCGACCCGGGCGAGCGCGAGCGTGAGGCTGGTCAGCGAGCCGTTCGGCAATTCGCTCGGCATGGTGCCGGTGCTGCCGGCGAGCACGATGGTGCGCCCGGCGGCATCGAAGCGGCGCGAGAGCACCTTGCCCGCCTCGCGCGCCTCGCGCCCGAACACCGGATCGCTGTCGAGCGCGACCGAGACGACATAGGCGTCGACCAGTGCCTTGCGCTGCGGCTGGAGCGCGGCGAGCGCGACGTTCAGCTTGCGGGCATCGGCGAGCATTGCCCTGGCCGATCGCCCGCGCTGCAGCTCGGGGCCGGGATCGAGCCCCTCGATGCCATCGCTGCCCGAGACCATCCCGGGCCATTCCGCCTTGTGCTCCGGCGCGCGATACTGGGCCGTAGCGGGCGTGACGGCGAGCGCGGCAGCCGCCGCGAGGATGGCGAACGCGATACGCATGGCAGGCCCGAACCCCCCGGAGATCGTTAACGCCTCACTCTCGCGGGTGCGGGAGCGGTGTCAAGCGGGGACGGAAATCCCGTCCCGCTGCCGCATTTGGGGAGTGCCCGGCCTCAATGCCAGATGGCGGCGAGCGGATAGAGTGCGATCAGCCAGATCAGGCAGGCCATCACGATATGCCGGTTCCTGACGGAGATCGCGACCAGCGAGATCGGAAAGAAGGACCATGTGAGGACGATTACCCGAACGGTGAACATGCCCTTCGGGCCCAACAGCGCGACGGTCGTAGCCATCAGCGCGACGTTGCAGAGTAGGACGGCGCCCATCACCTTGCGGTAATGCTTGTCGAAATAGGCATTGAGGTCGGGCCATTCGGCGAAGTCGCTCGGGAAGATCAGCGAGGCGGCGACATAGTAGCTGGCAGTGACGAGAAAGCCGCCGAACAGCATCGGCCAGCTAAGCTTGAGCAGGTCGCGCAGCGTCCAGCCATACATCCAGAAGGTGACGACGTCGCACGATACGAAGATGCCGAGCAGCGCGGTCGCCCAGCCGATCCGCACCTCGTGCCGCGCCTTGAGTGCGCGCGAGAGCCCGCCCAGCCCCTCGGCCAGGGCAAGGCCGAGCAGCAGGCCGAACAGGGAAAAGCTGAATTCGAACCCGCTCATCGATGTGCCCCTATGCCGCGCACTCTCGTGGCGGCAGGGGCGGTGTCAAGCGAATGAATGTGAAGTGACGCTTGACGGCCATGTCCCCATTTTGCGCAAGTGCAGATCGAGGCGATCCGGCACAAGGCGCTGCCGAGCCTTGTCGAAACGGGCAGGTCGAAGGGCTTGCCGGCCGAAATGCCGATCCGGTTCGAGAAAGCGTTCGGCGTGAAGGCAGATGCGCTGCTCCGCATGCCGAGTGCGTATGCGTTGGCGAGCGTTCGCGCGCATGCCGAGGATATCAAGGTCGAGCGGTTCGGGAAGGCGGCCTAGTCGCGACCGGATAGGAAAAGGGCCCGTTCGCACCTGGCGAACGAGCCCTTCGAACCTTGGATGGAAGGATCAATACACCCGCTTCTTCGGCTTGATGTACTCGATCTCGTCGGTGAGCGTGTAGTCGTGGACCGGGCGGTAATCGATCTCGGTCTTTCCGCCCTTGCCGCCCCAGCCTTCGAAGGTGGCGACGGTGTGCTTCATCCAGTTCTTGTCGTCGCGCTCGGGGAAGTCCTCGTGCATGTGCGCGCCGCGGCTTTCCTTGCGGTTGGCGGCGCACTCGATGGTGACGACGGCCTGGCCGATCAGGTTGTCGAGCTCCAGCGTCTCCACCAGGTCGGTGTTCCAGATCAGCGAGCGGTCCTGGATGCCCACGTCCTGGAAGCCCTTGTACACTTCCTGCATGTGGCCGACGCCCTCGGCGAGCAGCGCGCTGTCGCGGAACACGGCGCAGTGGCGCTGCATCGTCTTCTGCATGTCGGCGCGGACCTCCGCGGTCGGGCGCGAACCCTTGGCGTTCCGGAAGTGATCGAGGCGGCCGAGCGCGAACTCCTCCGAGCCCTTGGGCAGCTCGTTGTGCTTCATGCCGGGCTTGAGCAGCTCCTTGAGGCGCAGGCCCGTCGCGCGGCCGAACACGACCAGGTCGATCAGCGAGTTGGAGCCCAGGCGGTTGGCGCCGTGCACCGACACGCAGGCCGCTTCGCCGACCGCGAACAGGCCGGGGATCACGGCATCCGGATCGCCGTCCTTGTTGTGGACGACTTCGCCGTGATAATTGGTCGGGATGCCGCCCATGTTATAGTGCACGGTCGGCACCACCGGCAGCGGCTGGCGGGTCAGGTCGACGCCGGCGAAGATCTTGCCGGTCTCGGTGATGCCCGGCAGGCGCTCGTGCAGGATCTTCGGATCGATGTGGTTGAGGTGAAGGAAGATGTGATCCTTCTCCTTGCCGACGCCGCGGCCCTCGCGGATCTCCATCGCCATCGAGCGCGCGACCACGTCGCGGCTGGCAAGGTCCTTGGCCGAAGGGGCATAGCGCTCCATGAAGCGCTCGCCCTCGGAGTTGGTGAGGTAGCCGCCCTCGCCGCGCGCGCCCTCGGTGATCAGCACGCCGGCGCCGTAGATGCCGGTCGGGTGGAACTGGACGAACTCCATGTCCTGCAGCGCGATGCCGGCGCGCAGCGCCATGCCGTTGCCGTCGCCGGTGCAGGTGTGCGCCGACGTCGCCGACTGGTAAACCCGGCCGCCGCCGCCCGTCGCGAGGACGACGGCATGGCTGCGGAAGCGGTGGATCGAGCCGTCTTCCATGCAAAGCGCGATCACGCCGCGGCAGGCGCCGTTCTCCATGATCAGGTCGAGCGCGAAATATTCGACGTAGAAGTCCGCGTCGTATTTCAGGCTCTGCTGGTAGAGCGCGTGGAGCATGGCGTGGCCGGTGCGATCGGCCGCCGCGCAAGTGCGCTGCACGGGAGGGCCTTCGCCCATGTTCTGCATATGGCCGCCGAACGGGCGCTGGTAGATCGTGCCGTTGTCGTTGCGGCTGAACGGCACGCCGGCATGCTCGAGCTCATAGACTGCGGCGGGCGCCTCGCGGACCATATATTCGATCGCATCCTGGTCGCCGAGCCAGTCCGAGCCCTTGACGGTGTCGAACATGTGCCACGACCAGTGGTCGGGCGTGTTGTTGCCCAGGCTCGCGGCGATGCCGCCCTGCGCCGCCACGGTGTGGCTGCGGGTCGGGAACACCTTGGTGATGCAGGCGGTCTTGAGGCCCGCCTCGGCACAGCCCATGGTGGCGCGCAGGCCCGAGCCGCCGGCGCCGACCACCACCGCGTCATAGGTGTGATCGATGATCTTGTACGCGGACATCAGAGCGCTGCTCCCGCCGTGAAGGCGATCTTGAGGATCGAGAAGATGGCGGTGGTGCCCGCCGCCAGCGTGAAGAAGTTGAGCAGCACCATCAGCACGATGTGCGTCTCGTCGTGCTGATAATCCTCGATCACCACCTGCAGGCCGAGGCGGAAGTGATAGAAAGTGGTGAGGACCAGCAGGATCAGCGGCACGGCGACCTGGGTCTGGGCGATCCAGTGGCGTGCGGTCTCGAAATCATAGGCCGGCAGCAATGCGATGCTGAGCACGAACCACAGGGTCAGGATCAGGTTGGCGCCGGCGGTGAGCCGTTGATGCCACCAGTGATGCGCGCCTTCATGCGCCGAGCCGAGGCCGCGGACCTTGCCGATGCTGGTGCCGTTACCCATTGGTCTTCCCCCAGATGATATAGGCCCAGAAGGCCGCGGTGAGGAGAACCGCAGCGACATAGGTCAGCGTCGCGGTGGTCTTGTTGGCCTTGAGCTCGAAATTGGCGCCCTGGTCGAGGAACAGGTGGCGGATGCCCGAGCTCATGTGCTGGAAGAAGGACAGGGTCAGGCCGATGCCGAAGACATAGCCGGCGATGTTGAGCGCGCCGGACTTGACCGTGAACAGGTCGAGGAACGCCGCATAGGCCGCCGGGCCCGAGGCGAGGGCGACCAGCCACCAGACGAACAGGATCGTCCCGACGGTCGCCATGCCGCTGCCGGTGACGCGGTGGGTGATGGAGACCGCCATGGAGGGCCCCCACTTCCAGATCGACAGATGCGGCGACAGTGGTCGCGCTTCGTTGCGCACATTGGCCAAGATTATGTCCTTCCTCGGTCGGTGCCGTCTCCTTAATCCCGATGCCGCCGGATGCAAGCTGGCATGCACGGCATCCGGCTTGGCTAACCCCGCCTTAACCACTTCGCCGGCATATCCCGGAGCAAGTGGCCGATCGTCCCGCGGCCGCAAAGGGGACAAGTTTCGTGACCAACGCCGTTTCGCTTGAGGATCTGCCGGCACCGGGCTCCACGGCCGCCCGCATCGACGTGCGCGCCCGGCTTCGCATCTTCGATTTCGAAGGCTCGCTCGCCGCTTCGGGCCGCGCCGCCTGGGAAGCGCTGGAGCCGGAGATTCGCGCGGTCTCGGAGGCCTATTGGCAGCAATGGCTGCGCTGCTTCGCCGACGAGCGCAGCTGGGCGCCCGACGATACCCAGAAGATGATCGATCTCGGCGTCGTCTTCCTCAGGAACCGCTTCCTCGACGCCGAGGGCCGCGCCTGGATCGAGTCGATCGAGCGCTCGGTCGCGGCGGCCTATGCCGCGAACGTGCCGCCGATGGCGCTGCTCTCGATGATCAGCGCGAGCGACCGGGTGGCGCTCGAGATACTGATCCGCCGCGTCGGCACCGAGGACCAGCGACTCGCCGGTCTGATCGATACGCTGATGCGGCTCTCCGCGCTCGAAGGCGACATCACGGTCGAGATCTACAACATGTACCGCGAGCACAGCGCCCAGGCCGCGCGCGACCGGCTTGCCGAGGATTTCCGCGATTCGATCGGCGGCACCGTCCAGCGCGCCTCGCGCGAGGGCGAGCAGCTGCGCGTCCAGGCCAGCCATACTTCGGCTTCCGCGCGCGGGATGCTGGGGAAGGCATCGGAAGTTGCGGCGGCGGCGGAACAGTCCGCGGTTGCGATGCGCGAGGCGGCGCAGACGGCGGCGGGGCTGATCCGGGCGATCGAGGATGCGCGGATGGAAGTGGAAGCTGCGGCGGGGATCGCGACGCGTGCGTCGTCGCAGGCGACCGACGCGGTGGGGATGAGCGAGGCGCTGAGCGATCATGCCAAGTCGATCGAATCGATCCTGGGGCTGATCCGCGACATTGCCGGGCAGACGAACCTGCTGGCGCTGAACGCGACGATCGAGGCGGCGCGGGCGGGCGATGCCGGGCGCGGCTTCGCAGTGGTGGCGCAGGAAGTGAAGAGCCTGGCGAACCAGACGGCGCGGGCGACGGACGACATCGCGGCGAAGATCGCGGCGATCCAGTCGGCGACGCGGAGCACGGTGGAGACCAATGCCTCGATCCGCTCGACGGTGAGCGAGGTGCAGGAAAGCGCCAACCGCATCCGCGTCGCGATGGAAGTCCAGGCGCAGACCGTCACTGCGATTACTGCCGCGGTCGACGAGACGGCGCTTGCCGCAGACTCCATGTCCGCCACCATCGGCGCCATCCGCGAGGATACCAAGTCGGTCACCCATGAGATCGACACGCTCCAGAAGGACGTGGCCGAAGTCGACGATCGTCTCCACAAGCTGCGCGCTGCCGCGGACAGTTTCTCCAGCAGCGTCGCCGCCTGAAGCGCTTCGTCATTCCCGCGAAGGCAGGGCTCCAGGGGCAAGCGGGACAGCACTTGCTGCTCTGGTCCTCCGCCTTCGCGGGGATGGCGGGGACAGGGCGAAGCGGCTAGGCAGGCGCATGGCCACCCACATTCTCCTCACCGGCGCGAGCCGCGGCATCGGCGCCGCGATCGCCGATAGCTTCCGGAACGACGCGGTTCGCCTGATCGGGCAGGGCACCAGGAGCGGCATCCCTGCCGATTTCGCCGATCCGGCGGCGCCCAGGGCCCTGTGGGACCAGGCGCTCGATGCGCTGGACGGGCGGATCGACGTGCTCATCAACAATGCCGGGGTGTTCGAGAGCAATCCGCTCGACATCGAGCATGACGACTGGGTGGCGAACTGGGAGCGGACGATGCGCGTCAACCTCACCGCTTCGGCCGAACTCTGCCGCCTCGCCATCTGCCACTGGCAGGCCGGGGGGCGTCCCGGGCGCATCGTCAACATGGCGAGCCGCGCCGCCTATCGCGGCGACAGCCCGGCGCACTGGCACTATGCCGCGTCCAAGGCGGGCATGGTCGGCATGACCAAGAGCATCGCCCGGGGCTATGCGCGCAGCGGCATCCTCGCCTTCGCGATCTGCCCGGGCTTCACCATGACCGGCATGGCCGACGACTATCTCGCCAGCCGCGGCGGCGAGAAGCTGCTCGCGGACATCCCGCTCGGCCGGGTGGCGGACGCCGACGAAGTGGCCGTGCTCGCCCGTTTCTGCGCACTTGCCGCGCCGCCCTCGATGACCGGGGCAGTGCTCGACATCAACGGGGCGAGCTATGTCCGATAGCCCCGGGCCCCGGCTCCCCCTGGCCGCGCGCCCGCCCTTCGTCGGCGGGCTCCTCGTCGGCGCGCTGGCCGTGGTCGGGGCGGGCATCGTGATCCTGGCGGTGGTCCTGGTCGGCGGCGTGATGCTCACGCGCGGGCGGGGCAATGCCGATGCTCCGGCGCAGGTAGAGGCCAAGGCCGCCAAGGAAGTCTTCGCCGTCGCGGCGGTCAATCCGCTGCACGGCACCAACGCGCAGGAGATCGTGATCGCCACCGATTCCTCGATCCGGCGCGGCGATGCCGGCTCCTATTCGGGCGGGGGCGCCCCGGACGAGCGCAACGTGATCCTGCTCGACAAGGCGAGCGGCGCCAGCCGCAAGCTGCTGCCGGACAATGGCCGCCGGATCGTCTCCCGCGAGTATCTGCCGGCGATGGCCGGTGCGGGGGAGGAAGGCGTGGACACGCAAAAGGCCCCGCTCGCTTATTATGTGTTCCGCGTCCGCGCCGCCGATGGCACGGGTCAGGATGTGCTGGTCGGCAATCTCGCCACCGGGCGCCAGGCCTATCTGCTCGCCGGGGTAGACGGGATCGACAAGGCCTGGATGCAGAGCCCGACCCGCCTCGCGCTGCTGATGCGCCAGGGCCGCAAGCTGCAATATCGCGCGATCGAGATCCCCGATCTCAAGGTGGTCGTCGCGCGTCCCGTGGAGATCGATTGATGTCGAGCTGGAAGCTCATCCTGCCCTGCACCCGCGCCGAAGCGGAGGCGATCGATGCCGATGACGAGGCACTGTTCGGCATCGAGCCGATGCCCGTGCTGCTGACCAGCGAGCGGATCGAGGACGATCCCGACCATTGGCAGCTCGAGGCTTTCTTCGAATCGAAGCCCAACAGCGCCGCGCTCGACGCGGTGCGCGCCCTGGTGCCGAGCGCGAAGGGCGTGAAGGCGGTCGCCGAGAAGATCCGCGACGCCGATTGGGTGACGCTCAGCCAGGCCGGGATCGAGCCGGTCCATGCCGGCCGCTTCTACGTCCATACCGCTACCAACAAGGGCAAGGTGCCCGAAGGTGCCACGGCCTTCCGCATCGATGCCGGCCTCGCCTTCGGCACCGGCACGCACGCGACCACTTCGGGCTGCCTGCTCGCGCTCGACCGGCTGAAGCAGGAGGGCAAGCGCTTCGAGAACGTCCTCGATCTCGGCACCGGCACCGGCCTGCTCGCCTTCGCGGCGCTCCATCTCTGGCCGCGCGCCTATGCCACGGCGTCGGATATCGATGCGCGCGCAGTCGCGGTCACTGCCGAGAATGCCGAGCGCAACGGCATCAGGCTGGGCGGCGGGCAGGGCGCGCTGGCGCTGGCCGCCGCGGCGGGCGTCGAGCATCCGCTGCTGATCGGCCGCGCGCCCTATGACCTGGTCATCGCCAACATCCTTGCCGGCCCGCTGGTCGAGCTGGCGCCGAGCATCGGCGCGGTGCTGGCCGAGGGGGGCACGCTGATCCTGGCGGGGCTGCTGGCGGGGCAGGCCGAGACGGTGGCCCAGGCCTATCGCCGTCAGGGCCTGCGCCTGGTCCACCGCGCCGATCGCGGCGACTGGCCGACGCTGACGCTGACGAAGCGGGTGCGCTATGGGACGGAACGGGTGACCCGGCTGAGCCGCGGCAAGGGCGAGGCGCCGGGGTTCGGGAGCTGGTGACGATCCTTTCCCCGCCCTGCGGAGGGGAGCCGGGATCAAATCTCGATCAAGACCTTGATTTCGTTCGCCATCCCTGCCCGAGCGGGGGTGACGGGGTTCGCCGAACGAGCCTCGACCCTAGGAGGCCTTCGACCGCGCATATTCCTGGGTGCCGCGGGTGACTACGTCGTCCCCCGGCAGGATCTCGGCGATCGGGATGTCCGGCTGGCGGAGAATCTCGTCGTAGAGCGGCGCGAAATCGGTCTCCACCGTGGCGCGCAGCAGTTCGGCATAGCTCGGGATGACGAAATAATTCTGCTGGAAGTCGTCGATCCGATAATCGGTGCGCATCACGCGCTTCAGGTCGAAGCCGATGCGGTTGGGGCTGTCGCTTTCCAGCGCGAACACGCTTTCGGCGAAGGACGAGACGATGCCGGCGCCATAGATGCGCAGGTCGCCGTCCTCGCGGACCAGCCCGAACTCCACCGTGTACCAATAGAGCCGGCCGAGCTGCTTCAGCGCGCCCAGCTCGAGCGCCCGGTTGCCGCCGCGGCCATAGGCCTCGAGATAGTCGGCGAACACGGGATCGGCGAGCATCGGCACATGGCCGAACACGTCGTGGAAGACGTCCGGCTCCTGGATATAGTCGAGCTGGTCGGGCCGGCGGATGAAGTTGCCGGCGACGAAGCGGCGATTGGCCATGTGATCGAAGAACACGTCGTCGGGCACCAGCCCGGGCACCGCGACCACTTGCCAGCCGGTGAGCTTCATCAGCCGCTCGCTCAGCTCCTCGAAGTTCGGAATGCCCGATTCGGAAAGGCGCAGCGCGTCGAGGCCCTTCAGATAGGCATTGCTCGCCCGGCCCGGCAGCAGCTTGGCCTGGCGCGCATAGAGCCTGTCCCAGGTCGCATGCTCTTCGGCCGTATAGGCCTGCCAGTTCTGCGGGATCGTCCAGTCGGCCGATGCACCCTCGGGCGGGCGATCGAGCACATGCGTGTCTTGAGCCATGAAAATAGCATAGCATGCCATGGTGCAGGTGCGAAATGGGGGATGGCCGGTTGCGGGTTCTCGTACGACTGATCGGATCGCTGGTGCTGCCGGTGGTCCTCTATCTCGCCGCCGCGGCGCTGGGCGCCGGGCTCGCCACCAATAGCGGGCGCGCGCCGCCTGCGACGGGCGTGCGCATCTATGTGGCAGACAATGGCGCGCACACCGACCTGATCCTGCCCGCCGCCGCCTTCCGCGACATCGCCCGGCCCGAGCATCTGGCCGACCCCCGCTACGGTGCCGAGCCCTACCTCGCCATCGGCTGGGGCAATCGCGATTTCTACCTCCACACCGCCCGATGGCGCGACATCAACCTGTGGCGCACCGCCAAGGCAATGGCCGGCGCCGGATCGACCGTGCTCCACGTCGAGCATGTGCCCGAGCCGCGCGCGGACGGATCGGTGCGCGCGGTGCTGCTCCGGCCCGAGGAATATCGCCGGCTGGTCGCCTATGTCCGCGGCACCTTTGCCGCCGGGCCGGTGGTGCGCGGCTATGGCACGCGCGACGTCTTCTATTCGGCCAAGGGCGGCTATAGCGCGCTCCGTACCTGCAACGAATGGACGGGCGGGGGCTTGCGCGAGGCGGGCGTGCGGATGGGTATCTGGACGCCGCTGCCCTGGGGCGTGATGCTGTGGCTATGATCCCGCGCACGGCCGCCGAGCCGCCGCCCCGCCTTGCCCTTGCGCTCGAACCGGCCCGTGCCGCGATGACTCTGGCCGAACTCGCCCGTTTCCGCCTCGCCGGGCTCGCCCGGGGCGACGGCCGGCCGGTGCTGGTGTCGCCGGGCCTGTGCAACACCGATCGCTCCAACTTCGTGCTGCGCGCCATGCTGGGCCGGCTCGGCTATCGTCCCTATCCCTGGCGGCTGGGCCGCAATTTCGGCGTGCGCACCGTCGGGCCGGAGTGCGAGAAGCTGATCGCCCGAGTCGAGGAGATCCAGCGCGAGACCGGCGGGAAGGTCACGCTGATCGGCGTCTCGCTCGGCGGCGTGATGAGCCGCATCGTCGCGCATCGCCGCCCCGATCTGGTGCGCGCGGTGCTCACCATCAGCTCGCCCTTTGCCGGACCGCCCAGCGCCACCAATGTCTGGCGCCCTTTCCAACTGCTCACCGGCGAGAAGATCGCCGATCCGGCAGTGGTGGAGCGGCTGGCCGAGGCCGCGCGCCCGCTGCCCATGCCGAGCGCCGCGATCTGGAGCCGCAGCGACGGCTTCGTGAACGGGCTGATCTGCCGCGAAGGCAACGACGCGGCGTGCCGTGCGCTCGAGGTGCGCAGCAGCCATCTGTTCGTCCAGATGAAGCCGCAGGTGCTTCGCGCCGTGGCGGAGATATTGGGAGGCTGGGCCTAGATCGGCCGGCCGGCACCTGCCTCGAACAGCGTCAGGTCGCGCGCGCCGATGCCTAGCCCCGGCCAGGTCGCGCGCCATTCCCGGATGTGCGGGCTCGCTCCATGTGCCGCCAGCGAGGCCTGGTCCGCCCAATGCTCGGTCACATGGATCAGCCCGGGATCGAGCACGTCTTCGCCATAGCTGTAGCGCAGGCAGCCGGGCTCCGCACGGCTCGCCGCGACCATCGCCGCCATCACCGGCCGCGCCTTGTCGAGATTGGCGGGCGGCAGGCGGAAGGTGCCGGTGATGATCAGCATGGAAATCGCTCCGTCGCGGTGCGCGGCCAGGTGAGGATCAGGAGCACCGCCGCGACGAGATGGCTGGCGAGGATCACGGCCGGCACGCCGTTCCACACCGGGTCGGCGGGCAGCAGCGCGCCCATCGCCATGCGCTTGAAGAGCAGGTCCCACAGCAGCGGCAGCACCAGGAGCGCCGCGAAGCCCGCCAGTCGGTGCCGCCGGGGCAAGCGGCCCCAGGCGAGGATCAGCGGCGGCAGCGCGAGCGCCATCGTGATCGCCACCATCGCGGGAAAGGCGAGGGCTTCGCCGAACAGCGCCTTGCCGATGATCCGCTCGTCGCCGCCGCCCGTCGCCACGGTGACGATGCGCGCGAGCGGCAGGTTGGCGAAGATCAGGAACAGGCCCAGCTGCCCGCGCAGCGCGACGCCGGCGTAGATCAGCAGCCAGCTCAGCGCCGGTCCGGCCAGCGCCGCGATCCAGGCGGCCGAATCCGGGCATGTCTCGGGCAAGGTGAAGGTGGCCAGCGTCATGCCGCCCCAGGCGCCGCAGACGATGCGGCCGGTCAGGTGATGCGCCAGCTCGTGCGCGCCCAGACAGAGCCAGGAAAGCGCGGCGATGAACGGCAGCGCGCGCGCGCCGGGCCAGCGGGCCATCGTCCGGTTCAGACGGTTTCGCGGTCGAACAATTCCCGGGCGTCGAGGCCGAGGAGCGCGATATGCTCCTTCACCCGCGGCCAATAGCCGGTGAGGAAGCGCTCGCGCTCGGCGATGCGCAGCTTCTCCACCGCGCCCGGCAGCACGAACATGCCGACGCCGCGCCGGACCTCGACATAGCCGTCGTCCTGGAAGCTCTGATAGGCCTTGGCCACCGTGAGCGGATTGGCGCCGTGCTCGGCCGCCAGCGCGCGCACCGACGGAAGCTGATCCCCTGCCCGGTATTGCCCGCGCAGGATCGCCGCGGCGATGCTGGCGCGCAGCTTGAGGTAGACCGGGCTGTCCTCGTGCTCTAGCGCTGTCATGCTGCCATAATACACCAATCAGGCAGCGGGTCCATACCCCGGATTCCACTTATGTGCGATTTCGGACAGTGACGGCCGGGGGCGCTCCTCCAGCGGCGCGGCAGGGGTGCCGATGAAGACGAATCCCGCGACCTTCTGCGGCGCTTCGCCGAACAGGTCGCGCACGGCATCCGAATAGGCGGCCCAGCCGGTCAGCCAGCCGCCGGCGAAGCCCAGGGCATGCGCGGCATGGAGCAGGTTCATGCAGGCCGCGCCGGCGGAGAGCTCCTGTTCCCATGCCGGAATCTTGTGCGGCACCACGGGCGCGGAGAGCACCACCACCAGCGCCGGCGCCTGAGCGGCGAACTGGATCGCCGCCTCCTCGTCGCGTGCGGTGCAGTCCGCCTTCTCGCTGCGCAATATCGCGACGAGCTTCTCGCCCAGCGCGGCCCGCGCCGTCTCGGGCACGATCACGAAGCGCCAGGGGAAGAGCTTGCCGTGATCGGGCGTGCGGGCGGCGATCTCGATCATCGTGTCGAGCTGCTCCGGGCTGGGCCCGGGCCCGGCCATGTCGCGGGGCTTGCCCGAGCGGCGGGTGCGGAGATGGGCGAGCAGGCTGGAGCTATCGTTCAGGACCATGGCCGGGCATCTAGGGAGTGGAAGGCGCGCGCGCAAACGCCACCGTCGCGGACCAGAAAGGATTCGACTGCGCAACGATGAAGGTGCTCAGATCGCCGCCGGTACGAACCTGTCCGGGAGTCTCGCGGTCATGTCTCAACAAGAAACCTCGAAGGATATGCATGGCGACGGCCATGGGCATCCGGAGGGAGCGCAGGCCCATGCGCTGGGCGCCGTCATGAACATGGTGCGCAGCGTCAGCTGGGGCCAGGGGACGAGCGGGACGCTCAGCATCGCCACCGCGCTGCCCCGTCCCTGTTCGAGCTTCATCGCCTCGGGCATCCTGTTCCAGATACAGACGACGGTCGGCGCCACGTCGTTTCCCTTCACCTATCACGGCCCGAAGACGCGCACCGTGCTTCAGCAGATCCTCCGGCCCGGCACGAACATCTTGCTCCAATGAGCGCGGACCCGAGATCCGCAGGATAGGCGCGGCGGGCGCCGGTGCGGCGATGTCGCGCCCGCCCATGCTTTACAGCGGCTTCATTCCGTCTAGTTTGGCCGCCCATGCGCCGGGCCCCGAGCCCGGAACCGATATCAAAGGGCAATAAACCGCATGGTCGACACTCCAACCGCCGATAGTCCGGCAGAGCCGGACATCACCCACGTCAATCCCGCCGCGGAGAAGACGTGGTTCGGGCATCCCCGCCAGCTGGCGCGCATGTTCACCACCGAGATGTGGGAGCGCTTCGGCTATTACGGCATGCGCGCGCTGCTGACGCTCTATCTCACGCAGCATTTCATGTTCGGCGATCGCGAGGCGACCGGCCTCTATGGCGGCTATACCGCCCTCGTCTATCTCACGCCGCTGATCGGCGGCTATCTGGCCGATCAGTATCTGGGTTCGAAGCGCGCGGTGAAATTCGGCGCGATCGTCATGTCGCTGGGCTATCTGATCCTCTGCTTCGGCGGCCCCACTGCCAAGCCCCATGCGACGATCGACGGCCAGCGCTACGAAGTCTCGATCGGCAAGTCGGCCGAGGGCAAGGAAGTCCGCTACGTCGTCGACGGCGCGAAGAAGCTCGAGATCAAGGGCAATGACGACGGCAGCGTCGACCTGCTCGACGCCGGTGCGGTCGCGCGCAAGGTCGAGAAGGGCAAGTTCGAGTCCGGCGCGGATCGCAATGCCTTCTACGTGATGGTGATGCTGATCGCGCTGTCGATGGTCTCGGTCGGCAACGGCTTCTTCAAGCCGAACATCTCCACCATGGTCGGCGAGCTCTACGAGCAGGGTGACCGACGACGCGACAGCGGCTTCACCATCTTCTACATGGGCATCAACACCGGCTCGCTCTTCTCGCAGATCCTCTGCCCCTGGCTCGCGGTGGCCTATGGCTGGAGCTGGGGCTTCGGCCTCGCCGCGATCGGCATGATGATCTCGTGGTCGCTGATCCAGTTCAACGGCGGCAAGCTCGACGGCTATGGCGAACCGCCGGCCAAGCCCGGCGTGAATTCGCAGCAATGGATCATCTATGCGGTCGCCCTCTGCGTCGTGCCGCTCTTCTATCTGCTCTACGTCAACCTGATGCATTCCACCGCGCCCGCCGCGGGCTCGGGCTTTATCGGCTATGTCGTTTCGCTGCCGCTGATGGGCAAGCTGCTGTTCGGCTCGTTCCTGATCGGCGTGCCGGCGATCCTGATCTGGTCGTTCTTCGCGGGCAGCAGGACCGAGTTCCAGATGATGCTGGCGGCGATGGTGCTGATCGTCTTCAACGTCGTGTTCTGGACGCTGTTCGAGCAGGCGGGCTCGTCGCTTACCCTGTTCGCGGACCGCAACACCGATCTCTCCGTGTTCGGGCTGTTCACCATCACCGCGGGCCAGACCCAGTTCTTCAACGCTGCCTTCATCGTGCTGCTCGCGCCGTTCATGTCGCTGCTGTGGACCGCGCTGGCCAAGCGCGGGCTGGAGCCGTCGATCCCGGTGAAGTTCGGCATCGCGCTGATCGGCGTTGCGGCGGGCTTCCTGCTGCTCGTCTGGGGCGCGCAATATGCCGATGCCAATTTCCAGGTGGGCATCTGGTGGCTCGCCGGCCTCTATTTCATCCACTCCTTCGCCGAGCTGTGCATCTCGCCGGTGGGCCTGTCGATGATCACCAAGCTGTCGATCGCGCGCGTGGTCGGGTTGATGATGGGCGTGTGGTTCCTGTCGATCTCGGTGGCGCAATATGTCGCCGGCGTCGTCGCGCAGTTCGCCAGCGTCGAAACGGTGGGTGGCCAGGTGACCAACCTCAAGACCAGCCTGCTCGTCTATGTCGACGTGTTCACCACCATTTCGATCGCGGCGATCATCCTCGGCGTGCTGCTCCTGCTGCTGAGCTGGCCGCTGAAATACTGGATGCACGGCGTGAAATAGGCGCCGCGCCTTCCGCGCAAACGGAAAGGGGGAGCGGCGACGCTCCCCCTTTTTGCGTCTGCGGTGCCGCCCGTTCAGGCGGCGAGGCGCAGCTCGGCCTGCTCGTCGGCGGCGACGCGCGGCGCCTGAACGGCGACCGGCAGCGTGACTTCGCGACGCGCGGCAAGGAAGAGCGAGATAAGCGAGAACATCGTGAAACCCTCATGCGAGCATTGCTTTGCTGCAATGCAGCATGCTCAGATGGTTCAGGGTTGCGCTTTCCGCAACTGCAATGGGTTGGGGATTGGATTGCGGGATTTGCAATCGTGACGCGGGCGTAGCGAAGCCGCGTGCCTATCGCTTCCGCCCGAACCAGATCACGTGCCGCGGGCCCTTGCCGTTGCTGCGTGCGCGCACCGCGACTTCCTCCACCTGGAAGCCGGTATCCTTCAGCCGCCGGGCAAAGGCGTTGTCGGGCGCGGCGGACCAGACGGCGAGCACGCCGCCCGGCTTGAGCGCCTCCCATTGCTTCTGCAGCCCGCGCGGCGAATAGAGCCGGTCGTTGGCGTCGCGGGTGAGCCCGTCGGGGCCGTTGTCGACATCGAGCAGGATCGCGTCATAGGTCGCGCGCGCCCGGCCGATCACCGCGGCGACATCGTCGAGCACCACGTCGACGCGGGGATCGTCGAGGCAGCCGGCGGCCAGCTCGGCCATCGGCCCCTTCGCCCATGCGATGATCTCCGGTACCAGCTCGGCGACGGTCAGCCTGGCGTCCGGGCCCAGCGCCGCCTGCGCCGCGCGCAGGGTGAAGCCCATGCCATAGCCACCGATCAGCAGATGCGGCGCCGGGTTGTCGAGCCGCTCGCAGCTCATCACCGCCAGCGCTTCCTCCGAACCGCTCATCCGGCTCGACATCAGCTCGTTGCGATCGAGCACGATCATGAAGTCGCGCCCGCGGCGGAACAGCCGCAGCGCCTCGCCCCCGCCGGGGACGATCGCGGTATCGATGAGTTCGCGTGGAGTCATGCGCCCCTTTGCCGCGCCCGGGCATGCGGTTGCAATGCAGGATTTGGCCCGATCGCCGCCGGGCCGGGAAGGCGCGTGCAGGAACGCAAACGGCCCGGCATCGCTGCCGGGCCGCTGCATTGGGCGAAGCCTTGGGGGCTTACCAGATATGCACGCGCTGCTCGGGCGCGAGGTAGAGTTTGTCGCCCGGCTGGATGTTGAACGCCTTGTACCAGGCGTCGACGTTGCGGACGATGCCGTTGACGCGGAACACGGCCGGCGAATGCGGGTCGGTCAGTGCCAGCTGGCGGGCGGTGTCCTCGCGCAGCTTGGTCTGCCAGGCCTGGGCATAGGCCAGGAAGAAGCGCTGGTCGCCGGTCAACCCGCCGATCACCGGCGCCTTGCCATGCTCGGCCTGGTATTTCTGGAAGGCGCCATATGCCGCCTCGACGCCGCCCAGGTCGCCGATATTCTCGCCGAGCGTCAGCTTGCCCTGCACCTTGGTGCCGGGAATGGCCTCATAGCCGTCATACTGAGCCACGAGTGCTGCGGTGCGCTCGCCGAACGCCTTTTTGGCGCCGTCGGTCCACCAGTTCTCGAACTTGCCGGTCGGGCCGAACTGGCTGCCCTGGTCGTCGAAGCCATGGCCCATCTCATGGCCGATGATCGCGCCGATCGCGCCATAATTCACCGCCGGATCGGCATTGGGATCGAAGAAGGGCGGCTGCAGGATCGCGGCCGGGAACGTGATCTGGTTGGAGAGCGGGTTGTAATAGGCGTTCACCGTCTGCGGGGTCATGTCCCACAGGGTGCGGTCGACCGGCTTGCCGAAGCGCGACAGTTCGAGCTCGTGCTGGAACTCGCCCGAACGCATCGCATTGCCGAGCAGGTCGCCGCGGACGACCTTGAACGACGAATAGTCGATATATTTGTCGGGGTGGCCGATGCGCGGTTCGAAGGCGGCAAGCTTGGCGAGCGCCTTCTGCTTGGTGGCCTCGTCCATCCAGGTCGAGGCGGCGATGCGCTCCTTGTAGGAGCCGCGCAGATTCTCGATCAGCTCGGCCATCTGCTTCTCGGCCGCGGGCGGATAATATTTCGAGACGTAGATCGCGCCGACCGCCTCGCCGAGCGCGCCGTTGACCAGCTGCACGCCGCGCTTCCAGCGCTCGCGCTGCACCTTCACGCCCGACAGCGTCTGCGAATAAAAGGCGAAGCGGGTGTCGTCGAAGGCCTTGGGCAGGAACTGCGCATGGTCGCTGACGAAGCGATAGGCGAGATAGTCCTTCCAGGCCTGGAGCGGCGTGGCGACCATCAGCTTGCCGAGCGCGGTGACGGCGGTGTTCTGCGTCATCAGCACCTTGGGCGAGCTCTCGAGACCGGCGGTCTTGAGCATCAGCGCCCAGTTGAAGTCCGGCGCCTTGGCCTTCAGGCCGGCCAGCGTCTGCGGGTCGTTGAGCTTGGCGATGTCGCGGCTTTCGGCCGGCGACCACTGGACCTTGGCCATCGCGGTCTCGAGCGCGACGATCGCATCGGCCTTGGCGGCGGCGCCGGGGATGCCCGCCAGCTCCTGGATCTTCTGGACATAGGCGCGATAGGCCGTGCGGAACGCGTCGTACTTGGCGCCTTCGAGCAGGTAATAGTCGCGCGGCATGCCCAGGCCGCCCTGGCCGGTAACCGCGGTATAATGGGTGGGATCGGCGAGGTCGGGGATGATCCCCAGCTCGACCGGCGAGGCATAGCCGACGGTGGCGAACAGCACCTGCAGCGCGTCGAGATTGTTCACGCCGTTGATCTTGGCGAGATAGGGCTTGAGCGGCGCGGTGCCGAGCTTCTCGATGCCGGCCTCATCCATCCAGCTGGCATAGAAGTCGCCGACCCGCTTGCCCGAGGCGCCATAGGCGGTGGGATTCTTCGCCATGTCGTCGAGGATCGCGCGGACGTTCGCCTCGGCCTCGATCGAGAGCAGCGTGCCGAAGCCGGCCGAGGCGCGGTCGGCGGCGATCTCGACGCGGTCGTTCCAGCCGCCGTTCGCGAAGGCCCAGAAATCGTCGCCCGGCTTCACGCCCGGCTTCTGCGCGGAGAGGTCGACGCCGAAGCTGCCATATTTCGGCTTGGCGGTCTGCGCCATTGCCGGCGAGACGGCGAGCAGTGCCACGCCGGCGGCGAGACGCACCATGTTGCTGATCTTCATTTTGAGGATTCCCCCGAAAGACTGTGTTAGCCGGATGTAACGCCGGGTAGTTACACTCGCAACGGGTTTCAGGCTATAATTCGCGGCGATAGGCGGCAGTGACCTCGGCCCCGAAGGTCGCGAAGATCAGCTGGAGCTCGGGATCCCCGGCCAGCGCCCTGCGCGCCTCGGCCACCGCGATCCCCGTCGCCGCCGCGATCGGATAGCCATAGACGCCGCAGCTGATCGCCGGGAAGGCGAGCGTGCGGAAGCCATGGGCGCGGGCGATCTCGAAGCAGCGGCGATAGCAGCTGGCAAGCAGTTCGGGCTCGCCATGCCCGCCGCCATGCCAGACCGGGCCGACGGTGTGGATCACATGCCCGGCGGGCAGGCGATAGCCTCTGGTGAGCTTGGCATCGCCGGTCGCGCAGCCCCCCAGCGTGCGGCACTCGGCGAGCAGTTCCGGGCCGGCGGCGCGGTGGATCGCGCCGTCCACGCCGCCGCCGCCGAGCAGCGAGTTCTTCGCCGCGTTGACGATCGCATCCACGTCGAGGCGGGTGATGTCCCCCTCGACGATCCGGATGCGGTCCTCGCTCATCCCACCCGGTTCTTCACCAGGTCGTCGACCACCGACGGGTCGGCGAGCGTCGAAGTGTCGCCCAGCGACGAGACGTCGCCCTCGGCGATCTTGCGCAGGATGCGGCGCATGATCTTGCCGGAGCGCGTCTTGGGCAGGCCGGGGGCGAACTGGAGCGCGTCGGGCGTGGCGATCGGGCCGATCTCGGTACGCACCCATCTGGTCAGCTCGGCGCGCAGTGCCTCGTCGGCGGTGCAGTTCGCGTTGAGCGTGACATAGGCATAGATGCCCTGGCCCTTGATGTCGTGCGGCATGCCGACCACCGCGGCCTCCGCCACCTTGGGGTGGAGCACCAGCGCGCTCTCCACTTCGGCGGTGCCCATGCGGTGGCCCGAGACGTTGATCACATCGTCGACGCGGCCGGTGATCCAGTAATAGCCGTCCTCGTCGCGCCGGCAGCCGTCGCCGGTGAAATACTTGCCGCGATAGGTAGTGAAATAGGTCTGGAAGAAGCGGGCATGATCGCCCCAGACGGTGCGCATCTGCCCCGGCCAGCTGCGCGCGATGACGAGGTTCCCCTCGGTCGCGCCGTGGAGAACCTTGCCCTCGCCGTCGACGATCTGCGGGTCGACGCCGGGGAAGGGCCGGGTGGCGGAGCCGGGCTTGAGCGGCGTAGCGCCGGGCAGCGGGGTGATCATGTGGCCGCCGGTCTCGGTCTGCCACCAGGTGTCGACGATCGGGCAGCGGCCCTCGCCGACCACGTCGTAATACCAGCGCCACGCCTCGGGATTGATCGGCTCGCCCACCGTGCCGAGCAGCTTGAGCGACTGGCGCGAGGTGCTGGCGACATATTGGTCGCCTTCGCGCATCAGCGCGCGCAAGGCGGTAGGGGCGGTATAGAGGATCTCGACCTTGTGGCGGTCGACCACCTGCCAGATGCGGCTGGCATCGGGCCAGTTGGGCACGCCTTCGAACATCAGCGTGGTGCCGCCGTTCGCCAGCGGACCATAGACGATATAGCTGTGCCCGGTGACCCAGCCGATGTCCGCCGCGCACCAATAGACCTGGCCGGGGCGATAGTCGAAGACCAGCTCGTGGGTCAGGCTGGCCCAGAGCAGATAGCCGCCCGAGGAGTGGAGCACGCCCTTGGGCTTGCCGGTCGAGCCCGAGGTGTAGAGGATGAACAGCGGGTCCTCGGCGCCCATCGGTTCGGCCGGGCAGTCGGCGGGAACGTCCGCGGCGGCCGCGTGATACCAGATGTCGCGGCCTTCCTGCATCGGCACGTCGCCGCCGGTGGCCTTCACCACGATCACCTTCTCGAGGCAGCGGACGTGCTGGGCGGCCGCGTCGACATTGGTCTTGAGCGGCACCTTCTTGCCGCCGCGCCGGCCCTCGTCGGCGGTGATCACCACCGCGGAATCGCAATCGGTGATGCGGCCCGCCAGCGATTCCGGGGAAAAACCGCCGAACACCACCGAGTGGATCGCGCCGATCCGCGCGCAGGCCAGCAGCGCGAAGGCCGCTTCGGGAATCATCGGCATGTAGATGGTGACGCGGTCGCCCTTGCGGACGCCCTGCGCCTTCAGCACGTTGGCGAAGCGGCAAACCTCGGCATGGAGCTGGCGATAGGTGTAGCGCCGGGGCGCCTCGTCCGGCGCGTCCGGCTCCCAGAGGATCGCGACCGCGTCGCCCCGCTTCGCGAGATGCCGGTCGACGCAGTTGGTCGAAACGTTCAGCTTGCCGTCCGCGAACCAGTTGATCCGAAAGTCCGCCTCTTCGAACGACCAGTCCCCCGCGATCTCCGGGCGCTTCACCCAATCCAGCCGGCGCGACTGCTCGAGCCAGAAGCTGCCCGGATCGGCCAGGCTCATGCCGTAGAGCTTCTCATAGCCTTCAGCATCCACCCGGGCGCTGCGCGCCCAGCTTTCCGGTACGGGGTGGACGCTGATGGTATCGCTCATCGCTACGGGCTCCTCGCTTCGTTGGGGCCTCTCTGCCCAAGCCCGCGCGCCACGCCAAGCGCAGAATATGTTTCCGCGCATGATCCGGCATGGCCGGCGACAGACTGCGACAATATTCTTCTGGAACCGAAACGGCTTTGGAAACATCTAGAGTGCCATGGCCAATCGTCCGCTGACCCCGAGCATCCTGCTCGCCTTGTCGCTATCCGCCTGCGCGGTGGGCCCGGACTATCATCCGCGCCCCGCATCCGAGCTGGGCGTGCCGGACGGCTGGTCCGTCTCCGCCGGGCAGAAGGCCCGGGAAGACCTGAGCCAATGGTGGACCCGGTTCGACGATCCGATGCTGGCCAGCCTGGTACAGCGTGCCCAGGCGGCGAATCTCGACGTGGCCCAGGCCGTGGCCCGGCTCCGCCAGGCGCGGGAGTCGCTGGTGCAGCAGCGCGCGAACCTGGTTCCGAGCCTCAGCGTCTCCGGCGGCGTGTCGCGCAGCGAGCCGCTGCGCGGCGGCTCCAGCACCACGACCCTGCCCGACGGTACGGTGACGAGCTTCTCGCAGGGCGGCGCGACCAGCTTCTCGCTCGGCGCCGATGCGAACTATCAGGTCGATCTGTTCGGCGGGGTGCGCCGCGGCGTGGAAGGCGCGCGGGCATCCTATGCGGCGAGCGGCTATGATCTTGCGACGGTGCTGATCTCCGCTGAGGCCGAAACGGCGCGCAACTATGTGCTTGCGCGGGTGGTGCAGGCGCAGATCGCCAATGCGCGCGACAGCCTGGGGATCGCGGACGAAAATCTCCAGATCGCCGGCTGGCGGTTGCAGGCGGGCCTCGTCTCCTCGCTCGACCAGGAGCAGGCGCGGGCGAGCCGGGCGCAGCTGGCCGCATCGATCCCGACGCTCGAGGCCAGCTATAACGGCTATGTCGCGCGCCTGGGCGTGCTGACCGGCCAGGCGCCGGGTGCGCTCAAGGCCGAGATGGAAGCGGTGAAGCCGATCCCCGCCGGCCCCGCGAGCGTTGCCGCCGGCATTCCCGCCGACACGCTGCGCCAGCGGCCGGACGTGCGGGCCGCCGAGCGCAACCTCGCCGCCGCCACCGCGAACATCGGCGTCGCCGCCGCGCAGCTCTATCCCCAGCTGTCGATCGGCGGCAGCATCGATGCGGGCAGCACCGCGCTCGCCTCGATCTTCGACGTGATCACCGGCCGCCTCTTCGCCAACATCGCGCAGACGCTCTTCGACGGCGGCCGCCGCGCCAGCCAGGTCCGTTCGGCCGAAGCCGCCGCGGACGGTGCGTTCCTCGCCTACAAGTCGACCGTGCTGACCGGCCTCGAGGATGTCGAGAACGCGATCGTCGCGCTGCAGACGGCGCAGCGCCGCCAGCAGGAATTCGCGGTCGCGCTGGAAGCGTCGAGCAACCAGGCGCTGCTGGCGCGCATGCAATATCGCTCGGGCCTCACCGATTTCACTACGCTCAACCAGGCCGAGTCCGCGCTGATCTCGGCGCGCAACGGCGTCGTCTCGGCGCGCTCGGACGCGGCGACGGCGCTGATCCAGCTCTACCAGGCGCTGGGCGGCGGCTGGGATCCGAGCGTCACCCCCACCGTTCCCACCACAGGCGGCACTGCGAATGGCAACTGATCCCAACCAGAATCTCGACGCCTTTCTGGGCACGCCCCCGCGCCCCTGGTGGCGGCGCTGGCTCAAATGGGGCGTGATCGGCATCGGCGTCCTGCTGGCGGCGCTGCTGCTTTGGCACTTCTTCGGCAGCAGCAACGAAGTCAAATACGCCACCGACGATGTCGCGCGGGGCAACCTGACCGTCACCGTCTCCGCCACCGGCAAGCTGGCGCCGACCAACCAGGTGACCGTGGGCTCGCAACTGTCGGGGCAGGTCGTGAAGGTGCTGGCCGACGTCAACGACCGGGTCACCGCCGGCCAGCCGCTGGCGCTGATCGATCCGTCGCAGTTCGACGATCAGGTCAGGCAGGCCGAGGCGACGCTCGCGGCGAACGTCGCCGCAGTAGGCCAGGCGCGGGCGACGCTGGAGCAGAACAACGCCACGCTGGCGCGCTTCCAGGAAGTCAGCCGGCTCTCGGGCGGCAAGGTGCCGGCGAAGACGGAGATGGACGGCGCGCTCGGCGATCGCAATCGCGCGCTGGCCAATCTCAATGCGGCCAACGCCAATGTGACGTCGGCGCGCGCCCAGCTGTCCTCGGCCCAGACGCAGCGCACGCGGGCGATCATCCGCTCGCCGGTGACCGGCGTCATCCTGGCGCGCCAGGTCGACCCCGGCCAGACCGTCGCCGCCTCGTTCAACACGCCGACGCTGTTCGTGATCGCGCAGGACCTGTCGCAGATGAAGCTGGAAGTGGCGATCGACGAGGCCGATGTAGGCCAGGTGCGCGAGGGGCAGGACGCGACCTTCACCGTCGACGCCTTCCCGGGCAAGACCTTCCCGGCGAAGATCACCCGCGTCGAGGTCGGTTCCAACCTGTCGGTGCAGGATGCGAGCTCCTCGACCTCGTCCACGAGCACGACCGCCAACCAGGTCGTGTCCTATGCCGCCGATCTCTCGGTCTCGAATGCGAACGAGCAGCTGCGCCCAGGCATGACCGCGACGGCCGACATCGTGACGATGTCGCGCCAGAACGTGCTGCTCGTGCCCAATGCGGCGCTGCGCTTCACGCCGGCCGCCACTGCCCAGGGCGCGAGTGGCGGCAGCGCGAAGGGCGGCATCGCCGGCGCGCTGGTCCCCAGCCGCCCGCGGCGCGGCGGCGGCGGGCAGCAGCAGAAGACGGCGACCGGCGACCGTGCCGGCGAGCGGAACGTCTATATCCTCGGCGCCGACGGCAAGCCGCAGGAGGTGCCGGTCACGACCGGCAGCACCGACGGCACCGTGACCGAGATCACCGGCGGCAATCTGAAACCGGGCGACAAGGTCATCACCGGCCAGCTCGCCGATGGCAGCTCGGGCCAGCGCCGCTCCGGCGGGCAGCGGCGCCAGGGCGGCGGCGGTGCCGGAGGCCAGCGTGGCGGACAGTGAGGCACCGCTGATCCGCCTGCGCGGCGTCACCAAGAGCTATGGCGAGGGGGCGACGCAGTTCCAGGCGCTGAAAGGCATCGACCTCGACATCCAGGCCGGCGACTTCGTCGCGGTGATGGGGCCATCGGGCTCGGGCAAGTCGACGACGATGAACATCCTGGGCTGCCTCGACGTGCCTTCCAGCGGCGAGTTCCTGTTCAAGGGCGTGCATGTCGAGAAGCTGGAACGGGACCAGCGCGCGTTGCTGCGGCGCAAATATCTCGGCTTCGTCTTCCAGGGCTTCAACCTGCTCGCCCGCACCAGCGCGCTCGAGAATGTCGAGCTGCCGCTGCTCTATCGCGGCGATTCAAAGCAGCTGCGTCGCGAAACGGCGATGGCGGCGCTCGACAAGGTCGGGCTCAAGCAGTGGTGGGATCATACCCCCGCCGAGCTATCGGGCGGCCAGCAGCAGCGCGTCGCCATCGCCAGGGCGATCGTCACCAGTCCCGACGTGCTGCTCGCCGACGAGCCTACCGGCAACCTCGATTCGGAGCGTTCGGTGGAGATCATGGAACTGCTCACCGATCTCAACAAGACGAGCGGCATCACCGTGCTGATGGTCACGCACGAGCCCGACATGGCAGCGTTCGCGCATACCATCGTGCATTTCAAGGACGGGCTGGTCGAGCGGATCGAGGACAAGCATCGCCAGGGCGAGGCGGTGGGGCACTGATGTTCGGCACCACCTTCATCCTCGCGATCCGGTCGATCCTGCGCCACAAGCTGCGCTCGTTCCTGACCACGCTCGGCATCATCATCGGCGTCGCCGCGGTCGTCACCATGGTGACGCTCGGCAAGGCGACCACGGCGGCGGTGCAGCAGCAGATCTCGGCGCTCGGCACCAACATCCTCCAGATCCGTCCGGGCCAGGGCTTCGGCCGCGGCGGCGGCGGCCCGCGCCCGCCCGATTTCAAGGCGGACGACGTCACCGCGATCCGCGACCAGGTCGCCGGCGTCACCGCGGTCGCGCCCCAGGCACAGACCACCGCGACGGTGATCTACAACGGCGCCAACTGGTCGACGACGGTCAACGGCACCACCAACGCCTATTTCCAGGTCCAGCCCTGGCCGCTGGTCGAGGGCCGCTACTGGACATGGCCGGAGGAGCAGGCGGGCAAGGCGGTGTGCATCATCGGCACGACGATCCGGACCAACCTGTTCCGCGGCGGCAGCGCGGTGGGCGGCCGGATCCGGGTCAACGGCATCTCGTGCGACGTGATCGGCGTGCTCCAGACCCGCGGCCAGGCCGGGTTCGGCGGCGACCAGGACGATGTGATCATCATGCCGATCAAGCAGGTGCAGCGCCGCTTCACCGGCAATCCCGACGTGCGCCTGATGCTGGTCGGCACCGATCCCGATTACGACAGCGCCCAGGTCCAGTCGTCGATCACCGACCTGCTGCGCGAACGTCGCAACATCACCGGCGGCAAGGATGTCGACTTCAACATCTTCGACACCGCCCAGATCAGCCAGGCATTGACCGGCACCACCACGCTGCTCACCCAGATCGTCGCCGCGGTGGCGATGATCAGCCTCATCGTCGGCGGCATCGGCATCATGAACATCATGCTGGTGTCGGTGACCGAGCGGACGCGCGAGATCGGCATCCGCCTGGCCATCGGCGCAGTGGCGAGCGAAGTGCTGCTGCAGTTCCTGGTCGAGGCGGTGGTGCTGTCGATGCTGGGCGGCGTCATCGGCCTGCTGATCGCGCAGTTCGCCGTCGCGCTGATGTCGTGGCTGGGCTCGCTGCCCTTCCTGTTCGACGTGCAGATCAACGTGATCGCCTTCGCGATCTCGGCGATCATCGGCGTGGTGTTCGGCTATTTCCCGGCGCGCCGCGCGGCCAGCCTCAATCCGATCGACGCGCTTCGTCACGAGTGACGCGCGCGGGCGGCTGCTCAGGCTGGCCGTCGGTACGCAGGCCGTAGCGCTCGCGCAGGGCGCGCAGGTCTTCCTGCGTGTCGATATCGACCAGCTCGGCAGGCGGGGCGATGACGTGGTGACCCCGCCGGATCAGGTCGCGCGCGCCGTGATCGCCCTCCAGCTGCATCAGCATGGGGAACATGTCCTTGCCGAACAGGGCCGGCGGCATGGGCTGCACGCCGTCCGAAGAGGCGACGATGGTCGCCGGGCCGTCGGCGGCATCCATCAGCCGGTGGACATGCGCGGCGGTGACCCGCGGCATGTCGGCCAGCGCGACGAGCACCGCCTCGCAGCCCAGTTCCCGCGCGCGGGCCACGCCGAAGCCGAGCGAGCGCGCCTGGCCGAGCGCGGGATCCGGGTTCTCGACCACGTCATAGCCCAGGGCGGCGAAATCGAGCGTGGTGGCGGACACGACGGCGATCCGCGCCTGGAAGGGAATGCGCTCCAGCGCCGTCACCACATGATAGGCGAGCGGCTTGTCGAGGAACGGCTCGGCAAGCTTGTCGCCGTCGTTGAAGCGGCGGGAGCGGCCGGCGGCCAGCAGGATCAGGGCGGTCTGGTCAGGGGTGATCATGGAAGGTCTTCACCATGGCTGCGGCGATGGAAAGGGCGATCTCGGCGGGGCCGATCGCGCCGATGGCAAGGCCGGCCGGCCCCTGGATGCGATCGAGATCGGCGGGCGCGATCCCGGCGGCGGCCAGCCGTTCCCGGCGCGCGGCATGGCTGCTGCGCGAACCCAGCGCCGCGACATAGCCGGTCGGGAAGCCCAGGGCCGCGACCAGCGCCGCGTCGTCGATCTTGGGATCGTGGCTGAGCGTCACCACCGCTGTGGCCGGATCGGGGCGGAGCGCCGTCACGGCTTCGTCTGGCCAGCGGTCGTCGAGCATCACCCCGGGAAAACGCTCGGGCGTCAAAAATCTCCCGCGCGGATCGATGACATGGGTGCGGATGCCGATCTCGCGCGCCAGGCCGGCCAGCGACTGGGCGATCTGGACGGCGCCCACGATCAGCAGCCGGCGCGGCGGATCGTAGCGGTTGCGGAACCCGCCTGGGCCGGGCGCCGAGCGACCGGTGGCGAGGTCGGTGCCGACATCGAAGGGCTCGCCCCGGCCGCGCGCGGCGTCGATCGCGTCGAACAGGGCCGGGGGGAAGCCCATTTCGGAGGCGGGCTGGACGAGCACCGAAATCTTGCCGCCGCAGGGCAGGCCCACTTCCCAGGCGGCCGGATCGGCCACGCCATAATGTTTCACCATGGCGGGCGTGCCGGCGATCACTTCGGCGGCGGCCTGGAGGATGTCGGCCTCCACGCAGCCGCCCGAGACCGAGCCTTCGAACCGGCCGTCCTCGTGGACCAGCATATGGCTCCCGGCCGGCCGGGGCGCCGATCCCCAGGTCGAGACGACGGTGGCCAGCGCCAGCCGCGCGCCCTGCCAGGCGCGGGCCGCCGCAAGCACGCTGTCGTTATCCGCCATATCGCCTCGCAACCGTCACATCCGGAGCCTAGGCCCGATTTCGTAGCGAAGGGAGAGTTTCGTGACGAGATCACTGATTGCGGCGCTGATGCTGATGGTGCCGGGCGCCGCGTTGGGGCAGGATCATGCCATGCATGGGAAAGCCGACAAGGTCATCGTCATCGCGCATCGCGGCGCCTCGGGCGAGCGCCCCGAGCACACGCTGCTTTCCTATCAGCGCGCGATCGAGCAGGGCGCCGATTTCATCGAGCCCGATCTGGTGCCGACCAAGGACGGCGTGCTCGTCGCCCGGCACGAGAACAATATCGCCGATACGACCGACGTGGCGGACCATCCCGAGTTCGCCGCACGCAGGACGACCAAGACGATCGACGGCGAGAAGCTCACCGGCTGGTTCACCGAGGATTTCACGCTCGCCGAGCTGAAGACGCTGCGGGCCAAGGAGCGACTGCCCAAGCTCCGCCCGGGCAACACCAAATATGACGGCCAGGCCGGGATCCCGACGCTCGACGACGTGATCGCCCTTGCGAAGCGGGCGTCGAAGGAGACGGGGCGGACGATCGGCATCTATCCCGAGACGAAGCACCCGACCTATTTCGCCGCGATCGGCCTGCCGCTCGAGCAGCGGCTGGTCGACAAGCTCAAGGCGGCGGGCTGGGACCGCGCCGACGCGCCGGTCTTTATCCAGTCGTTCGAAGTCGACAATCTCAAGAAGCTAAAGACGATGACACGGGTGCGGCTGATCCAGCTGATGGCGGGGAGCGGCGGCCCGGCGGACGGCGCGCAGCCCAGCTACAAGGCGATGGCCACGCCCGAGGGGCTGAAGGCGGTGGCCGCCTATGCCTATGGCATCGGCCCGGAGCTGACGATGATCCAGCCAGCCTCCGGCCCGGCCACCACGCTGGTCGCCGATGCGCATGCGGCGGGGCTCAGGCTCCATCCCTGGACGTTCCGGGCGGAGAACTTCTTCCTCCTGCCCGACTACCGTTCCGGCGCAAATCCGGTCGACCATGGTCGACTGAAGGACGAGATCCTGTACTTCATCGGGCTGGGCGTGGACGGTTTCTTCACCGATTTCCCGCATGTCGGTGTCGAGGCGCGGGATGCGCCGCGGGCGGGGGGATGAGGATTTCTATGCGCAAGCTTCTGGTTCCGATCTGCGCGATGCTGCCGCTGCTCGGCGGCGGCTGCATCGCCAAGACCGTGGTCGATGTGGCCACCCTGCCGGTGAAGGCGGGCGCGAAGGCGGCCGATTGGGCGACGACCAGCCAGGACGAGGCCGATCGCAACTATGGCCGCAAGATGCGCGAGCAGGAAGCGCGCGAGGGCAAGGAACTGCGCAAGCTCTGCAAGAAGCATCCCGAGGACGCGCGTTGCGCGGGCGGCGACAACGGCTTCCGCGCCGATCCGGGCGGCAGTCGCTATAACTGACCGGTGCGGTCGTGCATGCCATAGCCGCGCACGACCGCTGCGACTCTGATCCGATAGTCGCGGAAGATTGCCGCACGCCCTTCGGCCTGCGCCGCGCGATGCGGGCCGAAGCCGCGCCAGGCGGCGATCGCGGCTTCGTCGCGCCACCAGGAAAGCGACAGGAGCTTGCCCGGTTCGGAAAGGCTCTCGAACCGCTCGATCCCCAGGAAGCCGTCGATCGCCGCCAGTTCCGAACCGAGCGCGGCGGCGATGGCGAGATAGCGATCGCCCTGGCCTTCCGCCGGCCAGGCTTCGAACAGCACTGCGATCATGGCCGCACCAGCGGCGCGTGCGGTGCGGAGACGCGGCGGAGGAAAATCCTGTCCTCGCGCCGGATGAACCTTTCGCGCGCGGCGAAATCATAATTGGCGCGGCCGACCGGATCGTCGCGGAGGCGCGCGCGATAGGTCTCGTAGGCAGCCAGCGAATCGATGTCGTAGACGCCATAGGCCGTCGTCGCGGAGCCTTCGGCGGGGCCGAAATACCCGATCAGGTCGGCGCCGCAGCGCGGGATCGCCTGGCCCCAGGCACGGGCATATTCGGCAAAGGCCTGTGCCCCGAAGGGCTCGATCTCGTAGCGGATGAAGCAGGTCAGCATCGGATTTCTCCTCCACCGCTCCTCTGCCGCCCGAGGGGCGCATGATGCTTCGGCCGGCGCCGTAGCATTGCCCGGCCCGCACGGGCATGATGCAGGCATGCAGCGCATTTCCGCCTTTGCCGAGACCGCGGCGCTGATGGGCGATCCCGCGCGCGCCAACATGCTGTTCGCGCTGATGGATGGTCGCGCGCTTACCGCGGGCGAGCTGGCGCGCTTCGCCGGCGTGACGCCGCAGACCGCGAGCGGCCACCTCGCCCGGCTCGCCGAAGCGGGAATGATCGCGCCCGCCGCGCAGGGCCGCCATCGCTATTTCCGCCTCGCCTCGTCCGGAGTCGCGCAGATGGTCGAGAGCGTGATGAGCGTCGCCGAGGAACTGTCGCGCCGCCCGCTCCCCGTCACCGGGCCGCGCGACGCGGGCCTTCGCCGCGCGCGGACCTGCTACGACCATCTCGCCGGCGAACTCGCCGTCGCGATCGCCGGGCGCATGGCGGAGCGCGGCCAGCTGGTGCTCGGCCATGATGGCGCGGCGCTCACCGGCGCGGGCGTGGCGTTGCTCGGCGAGCTCGGCGTCGCGGAGGCGGCACTCGATGCGCCGTGCCGCGCCTGTCTCGACTGGAGCGAGCGCCGCCCGCATCTCGCCGGCGCGCCCGCCACTGCGCTCTACCGCCATTTCGTCGCGCGCAGCTGGGTGCGGCCCCGCCAGGGCACGCGCGCACTCGAAGTGACGCGCGCCGGCGAGGCGGCATTGGCGCGCTGGTTCGGGATTGCATTGTAAATCCAGCCAATTCGGCGCCAAAATCCGGCGAGTTGTCCGCGGGCTTCCGCTATGCTCCCAGGCTCTAAAGGGGGAAGCTCTACGCGGCGAAGCCCTCGGCATCGATCGCGTAGAGCATTTCCGCCCTGGCCATGGCGGCCGGCTTGAGCCCCATCGCCTCCGGCACGATCTGAGCGACATAGAAGCGTGTCGCGGCCTGCTTCATCTTCAGGAACGCGGGATCGCCCTCGCTGCGCGCGGCGGCGCGGCCGCTCGCTTCCATCAGCCAGCCGCACACTGCCGTCGAGAGCATCGTCAGGAACGGATAGCTGGCAGCCAACCGGTCATCCATCTCGCTGCCCAGCAGGTTGCGGGCGACTTCCTCGCACGCGTCGATCAGGTTGAGCAGGCCGGTATCCTCGGCATCCTCGCGCATCTCGCCAAGCAAGCCGAGCAGCGTCCCGCCATTGTCCATGCCGAGCTTGCGCCCGACCAGGTCGGCGGCCTGGATGCCGTTGGTGCCTTCATAGATCGGCGTGATGCGGGCGTCGCGGAAATGCTGGGCGGCGCCCGTCTCCTCGATATAGCCCATGCCGCCATGGACCTGGACTCCCAGGCTGGCGACTTCGTTGCCGAGATCGGTGCCATGCGCCTTGGCGAGCGGCGTGAGCAGCTCGACGCGCTGGGCCGCCGCCGCATCCCCGCCCCGGGCCCGGTCGAGCTGGCCGAAGGCGTAATAGACCAGCGCCCGCGCCGCCTGGGTCTGCGCCTTCATCCGCAGCAGCATGCGGCGGACATCGGGATGCTCGACGATCGCGACCTGCTCGCCGCCGCGATAGCCCTGCACGCGCTCGCGGGCATAGGCCACGGCGCGCTGGGTGGCGCGCTCGGCCACCTGCACGCCCTGCAGGCCGACGTTGAGCCGGGCATTGTTCATCATCGTGAACATCGCCCGGATGCCGCCCAGCTCGGGGCCGACCAGCTCGCCGATGCAATCGTCATGGTCGCCGAAGCTCAGCACGCAGGTGGGCGAGGCGTGCAGTCCCATCTTGTGCTCGATCGAGACGGTGCGGACATCGTTGAATTCGCCGGGCGCGCCGTCTTCGCGCAGCCGGTATTTCGGCACCAGGAACAGCGAGATGCCCCTGGTGCCGGCCGGCGCGCCCGGCGTGCGGGCGAGGACGAGGTGGACGATGTTCTCGGCCATGTCGTGATCGCCGAACGAGATGAAGATCTTGGTGCCCGTGATCTTCCACTTGCCGTTCCCGGCCGGCTCGGCGCGAGTCTTGAGCGCGCCGACGTCCGAGCCGGCCTGCGGCTCGGTGAGGTTCATCGTGCCGGTCCAGGCGCCGGTCGAGAGGTGGGGCAGGTAGAGTGCCTGTTGCTCGGGCGTGCCATGGTGCATCAGCGCCTCGACCGCGCCGACCGTCAGGATCGGCGCCAGCGCGAAGCCCATGTTCGCGGTGCCCAACGTCTCCAGCACCGCGATCGACAGGCTCACCGGCAGGCCCTGGCCGCCATGCTCGACAGGCGAGCCGATCGTGCCCCAGCCACCCTCGACATAGGCCTTGTACGCATCCGCGAACCCGGCGGGCATCTTCACGCCCTCCGGCGTCCATTTCGGACCGATGGTGTCGCCCTCCCGCTCGAGCGGGGCCCATTCGCCTGCCGCGAACGCACCGGCGCCCTCCAGCACCGCATCGGTCATCTCCCCTGCCTCCTCGCTGATCTCGCCCAGGCGGACGATGGTCTCGAGCACGAAGCGCTGGTCGGCGGTGGCGGGAGTGAACATGGGGCCTCTCTTGTGGTCTGGTTTCGCGCCGTATAGCTCGCGGGGCGTGAGCCCGACAAATCCGCGCACCTTACCCTACGGCATGGCCGCGATCGCCGAGGCGGCGGCGCTGATTCGCGCCGGCGAATGCGTCGCCATACCCACCGAGACCGTCTATGGGCTTGCCGCCGACGCCACCGATTCGCGTGCCGTGGCGGGCATCTATGCCGCCAAGGGGCGGCCCAGCTTCAACCCGCTGATCGTCCATGTGCCGAGCCTTGCCGCCGCCGAGCGGATCGCGGTCTTCGACGATCGCGCGCGCGATCTCGCCATGCGCTTCTGGCCGGGGCCGCTGACCCTGGTGCTGCCCGTGCGCCCGGATGCCGGCATCGCGTCGCTGGTTACCGCCGGGCTCGACACGATTGCGATCCGGGTGCCGCGCCACCGCGCGATGCAGGCCTTGCTGGCGGCAACCGGCAAGCCGCTGGCCGCGCCTTCGGCCAATGCCAGCGGCGGGATCAGCCCGACCCGGGCCGAGCATGTCGTCCGGAGCCTTGCGGGGCGGATCCCGTTGGTGATCGACGACGGCGCGACCCCGGCAGGGGTGGAGTCGACGATCGTGATGGGCGAGCGCATCCTGCGCCCGGGCCCGCTCGGCGCCGAGGATCTCGGGCTCGCGATCGCCGTGCCGGACGGCAGGATCACCGCGCCGGGCCAGCTCGACAGCCATTATGCCCCCTCCAAGCCGGTGCGGCTGAACGCGGCCGAGGCGAAGGACGGCGAGTATCTGATCGGCTTCGGCGCGATCGCCGGCGCCGAAACCCTGTCCGCCGGCGGCGACCTCACCGAAGCCGCCGCCAACCTGTTCGACGCGCTGCACCGTGCCGATGCGAGCGGCGCGCGGGCCATCGCCGTGGCGCCGATCCCCGAATCCGGCATCGGCGTGGCGATCAACGACCGGTTGCGCCGCGCCGCGCACTAGGTCCGGCATCCAGCCGACGGCTCCGAAGGGAGATGGCGGGGAAGCCGGTTTGCATCCACCAGCCTCAGCCAGCCCCGCGCGTCGGTCTGGATGTCGAGGCCCCGATAGTCGGCCCGCATCGGATGCGGGGTGTCGAGCGCGCCGCGATGCGCCTCGGTGATCGCGATCGCCGCGGCACCGGCCGCGTCGGCGGCGGCGAGGCCGGCGAGGCTGTCTTCCCACACCAGGCAATCGCCGATGGCGACGCCGAGCCGCTCGGCGGCGGCGAGGAAGCAATCGGGGGCGGGCTTGCCGTGCACCACGTCCTCGGCGGTGATCACCACTTCCGGCAGCGCCATGCCAGCTGCCGCCAGCCGGCGCAGCGCCAGCGCGCGCGGCGCCGAGGTGACCAATGCCCAGCGATCCGCGGGCAGGAGAGACAGGAATGCCGCGGCCCCGGCGATCTCCGCCAGGCCGTCGACATCGTCGATCTCGGCCTGGGTGAGCGCCTCCGTCTCCGCTTCGGCATCCACCCCGGCAGGGGCGAAGCGGCGGATCGTCTCGATCGCGCGGACACCGTGCAGGGCCGCCATCAGCGGATCGGCCGCGATGCCGTGCCGGGCCGCCCAGGCGCGCCACACCCGGTCGACCACGGCCAGGCTGTTCACGAGCGTTCCGTCCATGTCGAACAGGAAGGCGGCGAAGCTGCGATCGGGAAGCGTCATCGCCCTTCCCTCACCACAGCCGCCGCCGTGCCGCAACTGCGATCCGCCGCGCTTTGCATTCCGGGCGCCGAAGACTTACAAATCTGCGCAGGTCTGGGGGTTTGGGAGAGAGACCGGAAACAGCAGGAGGGCAATATCATGAGCAATGTGCAACGCGGGCTCGCCGAACTGATCGGCACGTTCTGGCTCGTCTTCGGCGGATGCGGCAGTGCCGTGCTTGCCGCTGCGTTCCCCGATGTCGGTATCGGGCTGGCGGGCGTCAGCCTCGCCTTCGGCCTCACCGTGCTCACCATGGCCTATTCGATCGGCCATATCTCGGGCTGCCACCTCAATCCGGCCGTTACCTTCGGCCTGTGGGCCGGCGGCCGCTTCCCGGCCAGGGACATCCCGCTCTACGTGATCGCGCAAGTGATCGGCGCGGTGATCGGCGCGGGGCTGCTCTGGTATATCGCCAGCGGCGGGCCGGGCTTTGCCGGCGGCCTGGCTTCCAACGGCTTCGGTGCGCATTCGCCCGGCCATTTCTCGTTCGAATCGGCCATGGCGATCGAAGTCGTGCTGACCTTCATGTTCCTGATGGTGATCATGGGATCGACCGACAGCCGCGCCCCGGCCGGCTTCGCGCCGATCGCGATCGGGCTGGCGCTGACGCTGATCCACCTGATCTCGATTCCCGTCACCAACACGTCGGTCAATCCGGCGCGCTCGACCGGGCCGGCACTGCTCGAGGGCGGCATCGCGCTGCAGCAGCTCGCCTGGTTCTGGATCGCGCCGATCGTCGGCGGCCTGCTCGGCGGCTTCGTCTACAAGGCGCTCGGCGCCGATGCGGGCAAGCGCCCGCCGATCGAAGGCGAAGCGCTGCCCGCGGAATGAGGCGAGGGGAGGCGCGGCGTCAGGCCGTCGCGCCTTCCTTGCTCCGCGCGGCGAAGCTCTTGCGGAGCTTGCGCAGCTTGGGCGGGATCACGGCCAGGCAATAGGGGTTCCGCTGGCCGTCGCCCTGCCAATATTCCTGGTGATAGTCCTCGGCCGGCCACCATTGGCCGAGCGGCTCGATCGCGGTGACGATCGGTTCCGGCCAGTCGGGGCGGGCCCGGTCGATAGCGTCCAGCGCCTCGCGCTCCTGTTCGGCCGAATGCGGGAAGATCGCCGAGCGATACTGGGTGCCGATATCGTTGCCCTGGCGGTTGAGCTGGGTCGGGTCGTGCGTCGCCAGGAAGATGTCGAGGATCTCGCCATAGCTGATCTGGTCGGTGTCGAAGCCTATCCGGATCGCCTCGGCATGGCCGGTCGTGCCCGAGCAGACTTCCTTGTAGGTCGGGTTCTCCCTGGTTCCCCCGATATAGCCGCTTTCGACCGACTGCACGCCGATCACGTCGTTGAACACGGCCTCGGTGCACCAGAAACAGCCTCCGGCCAGCGTTGCGGTCTCGATGGTCATCGTGAACTCCTTGCTATCGGCGCAAAGATAGGATTGAGCGAGGCCCGAGCAAAGGGACGAGGTCGAAGATGCGCGAAGGCACGGTGCTGGTGACGGGTGGGGCAGGCTATATCGGCAGCCATGCCGTGCTGGCGCTGCTCGATGCCGGCTGGAAGGTCGTGGTGGTCGACAACCTCGTCACCGGCTTCGACTGGGCGGTCGACCCGCGTGCCGCGCTGGTGGTCGCCGACATTGCCGATGACGAGAAGGTGCGTGCCGCGATCCGCGCGCATGGCGTGATCGCGATCATGCATTTCGCCGGTTCCGTGGTGGTGCCGGAGAGCGTGACGGATCCGCTCAAATATTATCGCAACAACACTGCGGCCAGCCGCGCGCTGATCGAGAGCGCGGTGGCCGAGGGGGTGAAGCATTTCATCTTCTCCTCCACCGCCGCGACCTATGGCATTCCCGAGGTCGTGCCGGTGCGCGAGGACAGCCCCAAGCGGCCGATCAACCCCTATGGCATGTCCAAGCTGATGACCGAGATCATGCTGGGCGACGTCGCCGCGGCGCATCCGGTCAACTATGCGGCGCTGCGCTATTTCAACGTCGCGGGCGCCGATCCGCAGGGCCGCTCCGGCCAGTCGACCGCGGGGGCGACGCACCTGATCAAGGTCGCGGTCGAGGCGGCTACGGGCAAGCGCGGCCATGTCTCGGTCTTCGGCACCGATTTCGATACGCCCGACGGCACCGGCGTACGCGACTATATCCATGTCAGCGACCTGGCCGCCGCGCATGTCGATGCGCTCGACCTGCTGATCGCGCGACCGGGCGAGAGCCACATCCTCAACGCCGGCTATGGCCGCGGCTTCTCGGTGCTCCAGGTGCTCGATGCGGTCGACCGGGTCACCAATGTAACGATCGAGCGCAGGCTGGAGGGGCGCCGCGCAGGCGATCCCGATGCGCTGATCGCAGACAATGGCGCGATCCTGGCGGCGCTGCCCTGGCGGCCGAAGCACGACGACCTGGAGGGCATCGTCAAGGACGCACTCGCCTGGGAGCGCAAGCTGGCCGAGCGTCAGGGCTGAGGGCCGCGGCGGTCCAGCAGCGCCAGCTCGATCCGCCACCATAGCATCGCCCAGACGCCGCCGAACGCCCAGCCGGCGGCGACGTCGCTCGGCCAGTGCACGCCCAGATAGACGCGGCTGATTCCCACCGACAGGGTGAGGACCAGCGCGACGGCGAGCACGAAGGCGCGGATGCGGCGATCGGGCAGTACCGGGAAGAGCAGGGTGGCGAGCGTGAGGTAGACGATCGCGCTCAGCGCGGCATGGCCGCTGGGGAAGCTCTTGGAGGTCTCCTCCATCAGCCGCCCGACCAGGTCGGGCCGCGAACGGCTGACGAGTGCCTTGATCGTCTCCACGGTGAGCGAGCCGAGCGCAGTGGCGCCGACGAGGAGGAGCGCGGTGCGCAGCCGGCCGGCGAGCCAGAGGAAGATCGCGCCGACCAGCACGAGGAAGCTCAGCACCGTGGTGCTGCCCAGCGCGGTCACGTCGCGCACCGCCGAGGGCAGCCAGGCGGGGCCGATCGGATGCCCGTCCGCCCGCATTGCCAGCATGATCGCACGGTCCACTGCCGCGCCGTCGCCCTCGACCAGTTCGTGCCCGCACCAGAGCAGCGCGAGGAGGAACAGCGCGAAGCCCGAAGCGGCAAGGACCGGCCAGGGCAGGCGGCGGGAAGTGGGCGGGGCTTCGGGGTCGGGGTGCATCGGGTCCGCCATAGCCAATCCTCCCCCGGAGAGGGAGAGGGAGGATTGGGCGCCGTCAGATCTGGATGCGCGCGGTCACGCGGATGTCGCGGCCCGGCAGGGGCGCATAGTCCTTCAGCACGCTCGCGGCCCGGCGGGCCTCGACGTCGAAGATGTTGTTCGCGGAGAGCTGCAGACTGGTGTTCGAGCCAGCGCCCCAGGGCTTCCACGAGATCGAGGCGTTGACGAAGGTGAAGCCGTTGGTGGGCGTCTCGAAGGCGGAGATGCGCGTCTGGTCGAACACATGCTCCACTTCGCCGCGAAGCGTGAAGCGGTCCGAGGTCGCCTCGATCCCGCCATTGATGCGCAGCGGCGGAATGCGCGGTGCCGGGCCGGTGCCGACGATCTCGGCATGGACATAATCGGCCAGCGCGGTGGCGTTGATCGTGAAGTCCTTCACCGTCGCGATGCGGAACGAGCCCTCGGCCTCGAAGCCGTAATAGCGGGCATTTGCCTGATTGTACTGGAACACCGGCAGGTCGTCCCGCGTCGCGCCGGTCGGCGTGTCGTAGATATAGCCGGTGAACCAGTTGTAATAGGCCGCGGTCGAGAAGGCGAAGCCGTCGCCCGAGCCCTTGAAGGTCGCCTCGACGCCCCAGCTCTTCTCGGTGCCGAAATTCGGGTTGCCGATCTCGAACGCCTGCGTCCCGGCGTGCGGGCCGTCGGCGAACAGCTCCTCCGGGGTCGGCGCCCGCTCGGCGCGCGAGACGTTGATGCCGAAGCGCATGCCCTGGGCCACGGCATAGCTGGCGCCGAGCGAGGCGGAGAAGCTGTTGAAAGTGCGGTTATAGGCGGGGTTGCCGATATCGGCATCGGCCTGGGCATCGACGATGTTATGCTCGAAGCGCGCCGCCGCCTCGGCCTTGAACGGGCCCATGTCGAGCGACTGGAGCGTGAACAGGCCGAATTGCTGCGCCGAATTCTTGGGCAGGAACTTCTCGTCGCCGACCACATGCATGTCGCGCAGGCTGAACTGGCCGCCGATCATGCCTTCCCAGCCGCCGCGCGCGGTCTGGACCAGCTCGAGCCGGCCTTCATAGCCCTGATTGTAGAAGGTGGTGCCGATGGCGCCGTCCTCCGCGATCTCCGAATGCTTGTAGTCGGCCGCGGCCAGCCGCGTGCGGATCTGGCGGAAGATGCCGCCGCCGGTATCGACTTCGCCGCGGATGTCGACGCGGGTCTGCTGCGCATGGAGGCGCACCTGCTCGGCCTCGATCGACGGATCGAGCGAGTAGCGGATCGGCACGCCGTAGAAAGTGTCGAAATGGCTCACCGAGAAGCCGAGATTGTTGTTGCCGTCGATGATCGCGGCGCCGCCGGCCACGTCCCAGGTCTTGGCGGCGGTGTTGGGCACCTTGCCCTTGAGGTCGGCCAGGTCCTGGATCGCAGGATCGGCGCTCGCCGCCGCCTGGGCGCGGAGCGCGGGCGACAGGACATAGCCGCCGGTGCGCTGGTCGCCGGTCTGGGTGAAGCTGCCGTCCGCGTGGAGGACGATCTTGCTCGTCACCGGCACGTCCGCCGCGCCCGAGGCCGAGCGCTCGTCGGCGGCGCTGCCATAGCTGGCGATGCCGTCGAAATGGACCGTTTCCTGGGGCATGTGGCGCGGGATGCGGCTGTCGATCACGTTGACCACGCCGCCGATCGCCGAGGGGCCGAAGATCAGCGCGGTCGGTCCGCGCAGCACTTCGATGCGATCGGCGGTGAGCGGGTTGATGATCGGCGCGTGATCGGCCGAGGTGTTCGACACGTCGATGCTGCCGATGCCATCGGTGAGCAGCGGGGCGCGCGCGCCGATGAAGCCGCGCAGCACCGGCCGCGAGGCATTGGGCCCGAACGACGAGGCCGAGACGCCCGGCTGCTGCGCCAGCGTCTCGCCGATCGTCGGTCGCAGGTCGCGCGTCAGCTCCTCCTTGGCGAGGACGGCGGTGCCGCCCAGCACGTCGGCGGTGTTGCGGGCCCGGGTGCCGGTGACGACGATCTGGGCGCCCGGCTGGTCATGATCCTGCGGCGCCGTCGCGGCGCTGCCGGTGTCGCTCGCCGGCGCTGCGGCCACCGTGTCGCCCATATCGCTCTGGGCATGGGCGGGCAGGGCGAGCAGGGCGGCGGAACCGAGCAGCAACGGACGCAACATCGACGAATCTTCCCGAACCATGAAACTTGCCGCGTCGCGGTAGTCGCGATGATATAAGGTATCAAGTTCTTTTGTCCCGCTTACGGACCGACTGGCCGCCGCGGGCGCTTGCGGGCGGCACGGCGTCGCTCCGTCTGGGGATCGTTGCATTTGCGGAAACCTTGCGATGCCGCGCGCGCGACTAATCCGGCGCGTGCACCGCACCTAGATAGCGGCTCGTCGAACAGGAGAATTTGCAATGGCATATCTCGATAGCCGGGCCGCGCTGCTGGAAGGCATGGCCGGGGCCGTGCCGGCCGAGGCCGTGCTGAGCCCGCTCGAATTGCGCACGCTCCAGCTTTCCCAGGCGGACGGCCGTGCCTCGTTGCGCGCGCCGCACCGGATCGAGCGGCTGGGGGCGATGCTGTTCGGCTCGCGCCGGCTATCCGGCCTTGCCAACCCGCGGCTCGAGGCGCTTCGTCGCTTCGCCATCCTGTATCGGCTCGAAGGCGCGGCGATCGATGCCGGCGAGGCCATGCGTGCCGAGGCTGCGGGCTTCTCCGCCGCGACGCTGGATCGGGTTCGCCGGATCGTCGACGGCTGGCCGCGCCGTGCCGGCCCGCTGCTGCGCGCGGCATCGTTGCTGGCGGGGTTGGCCCTTGCCGCCGCGGCGGGGGCTGCGGCCTATTTCTGGCTCGCCGACGAACTGGAGCCGGCGGTGGCCGCGATCCTGCTCGGCGCCGGTGCAGTGACGCTCGCGCCGCTCTTCGCCGGCCGCCTTCGCGGCTGACCGTCATGGTATAGAACCATTATGCCAATTTTGGTCCAGTAAATTGGTATTTAAACTGGCTTGCACATAGCGAGCCAGACTGGTAGCCCACCCACATCGGCCATCAGAGCCGGTTGGGAGGATCCGTTGAGACCCTGGGCGCTGTCGATGATCATGATTGCGGTTTCCGCCCTTCCGGCGGGCGCGCGGGACATGCTTGTCCATGATCAGCAGGAATATGCCGCCGCGGCGAAGCTGCTGGCGCCGGGTGACCGCATCGTGCTCGCCAATGGCGAGTGGCGCGATTTCGCGGTGCGCCTATCGGCCACGGGCCAGGCGGACAAGCCGATCACGCTGACGGCGGAGACGCCGGGCAAGGTGATCCTCACCGGTCGGTCGAGCTTGCGCATGGCGGGCAACTGGCTGGTCGTGTCCGATCTCGTCTTCAGGGACGGCCATGGCGGCGACGAGGAGCTGATCGCCTTTCGCGACGGGGCGAAGCGCTGGGCGGAGAATTCGCGGCTGACCGGCGTGGTGGTCGACGGCTATGGCCCGCCCGACGCTGCCAGGACCGATCACTGGGTGTCGCTCTATGGGCGGAACAACCGAGTCGACCATTCGCATTTCGCCGGCAAGGCGCATGGCGGGGCGATGCTCGTCGTGGTGCGCGCGGCGAACCTGCCGCTCGAGAACCATCACCGCATCGATCACAATTATTTCGGCCCCCGTCCGCCACTCGGCGAGAATGGGGGCGAGACCATCCGTATCGGCACCAGCCAGGAATCGCAGAGCGACTCATTCACGGTGGTCGAGGACAATTTCTTCGAGCGCTGCGATGGCGAAGCCGAGATCGTCTCCATCAAGTCGGGCGCGAACATCCTGCGTCGCAACACCGTGGTCGAGAGCCAGGGCGCATTCGTGATGCGCCATGGGCACGGCAACCGGATCGAGGACAATGTCTTCTTCGGCAATGGGGTGAAGCGCACCGGCGGCATCCGCGTGATCAACCGCCGCCAGATCGTGCGGAACAACTATCTGGAGGGGTTGGCCGGCGAAGGGCCGTACAGCGCGATCTCGCTGATGAACGGCGTGCCCAATTCGCCGCTCAACCGCTATGCCCAGGTCGAGGATGCGCTGATCGCGCGCAACAGCGTGATCGACGCGGCGGCGGTGACGCTGGGCAACGGCGCGAACGAGGAGCTGTCGCTGCCGCCGATCTCGACCCGGTTCGTAGACAATCTCTTCGTCAACGCGAAGCGCGGCGATCCCTTCGTTGCCAAGGCGGACATCGCCGGAATCGCATTCGCCGGCAACGTGATGTCCGTGCCCGGCCCCGCCGCCTTGCCCGTGGCGATGGCTCGCCGGACGGTGACGCTCGCGCGCGCGGCCAATGGCCTGCTCTATCCGACCGATCCGGCACTGGCGAAACTCGGTGTCGATCGCACGCTCAAGCCCATCGCGCGCGAGGAGACGGGTGTCTCCTGGTACGCCAAGCCTGCGGCCTCGCCGCTTCCGGGAAGCCATTGATGACTCGTTTCGCGTTTCTCCTCGCCGGCACCTGTCTGCTCGGCGCGCCCGCCATTGCGCAGCCCGCGCCGGGTGCGCAGCCCACGCTGTTTCGCGCTTCCGAGATGGCGGCGACCGCGACGGAGGCCACAGCCTATCCGCTGTTCGCCGCCGAGCTGAAGCGCGTCCGCCGCGAAGTCGACAAGGCGATCAAGGCCGGCGTGGTGGTGCCCCAGCCCAGGGATCCCGGCGGCGGCTACACGCACGAGCAGCACAAGCGGAACTATACCGCCATCTATGGCGCGGGGCTCCTGTTCCGCATCACCGGCGAGCAGCGCTATGCCGATTTCGCCAAGGCCGAACTGCTCGAATATGCCAGGCTCTACCCGACGCTCGGCAACCATCCGGCGGCGAGCGACCAGCGGCCGGGTCGGCTCTTCTGGCAGAGCCTCAACGACGCGGTATGGGCGGTCTATGCGGTGCAGGGCTATGACGCGATCCGCGATACGCTGAGCGCCGACGACCGCGCGACGATCGACGACAAGGTGTTCCGCCCGATGGCGACCTTCCTCTCGGCCGGCCAGGCCGAGGAGTTCGACCAGATCCACAACCATGCCACCTGGGCCTGCGCCGCGGTGGGCATGATCGGCTACACGCTGCGCGACGCGGGTTTCGTCGAGGTGGCGCTGAAGGGGCTGAAGCGCGACGGCAAGTTCGGCTTCCTGGCGCAGATCGACCAGCTCTTCTCGCCCGACGGCTATTATGTCGAAGGGCCCTATTACCAGCGCTATGCGATGCTGCCCTTCGTGCTGTTCGCGCGCTTCATCGCGGCGAACCAGCCCGAACTGAAGATCTTCCAGCACCGCGACGGCGTGCTGCTGAAGGCGATCCGGACTTCGATCCAGACGACCTATGACGGGTATTTCTTCCCGTTCAACGACGCGATGCCGGACAAGAGCCTGAAGACCGACGAGCTCTATCAATCGGTGGCGATCGGCTATGAGGCGACCAGGGATCCGGCGCTGCTCTCGATCGCCAAATGGCAGGGGCGCACCGTGCTGACGCCCGACGGCCTGATGGTGGCGCGCGACCTGGCGGCGGGCAAGGCCCAGTCCTTCCCCTTCGCCTCGCAGTTCCTGCGCGATGGGCCCAGGGGCGACATGGGCGGCCTCGCCATCATGCGTTCGGGGCCCGCCGACACCGACCAGGTGCTCGTCGCCAAGAACAGCGCGATGGGCATGGGGCATGGCCATTTCGACAAGCTGCACTGGATTCTCTACGACAATGGCCATGCCATCGTGACCGATTACGGCGCGGCACGCTTCCTCAATGTCGAGAGCAAGGACGGCGGGCGCTACCTCAAGGAAAATGAGAGCTGGGCGAAGCAGACCGTCGCGCACAACACGCTCGTCGTGAACGAGGCCAGCAATTTCGGCGGCAAGTGGAAGGTTGGCGACAAGCTCGCGCCGAAGCAGCTGTTCTGGGCAAGCACGCCGCAGGCGACGGTGAGCACCGCCGAGATGACCGATGCCTATCCCGGGGTGCGCTATCGCCGTACGCTGGTCCAGCTGCCGGTGGACGGCATCGAGAGCCCGATGATCGTCGACCTGCTCGACGTGACCGGCGACAAGCCAGCCACCTATGACCTGCCGCTCCACTATGCCGGCCAGATCACCGCGATCGGCTTCCCGCTCCAGTCGAACGCCGCGGAGCGGCCGGTGCTCGGCAAGGCGAACGGCTATCAGCACATCTGGGTCGACGCGACCGGCGCGCCGGGGCCGGACAATGGCGCGGTTACCTGGATCAACGACAACCGCTTCTATACCTACCGCATGATCGCGCCGGCCGGCGCCAGCGTCATCCTGGGCGAGAGCGGGGCGAACGATCCCAGGTTCAACCTGCGCCGCGAGCCGCTGTTGATCGAGCGGGTGAGCGGGGCGGCCAGCGCCCGGTTCGTCAACCTGCTCGAGCCGCACGGCAACTACGACGCGGGAGAGGAGAAGACGACCGCGAGCAACAGCCGCGTGAAGGGTTTCACCCATGTCCGTACCGGGGATGCGGACGTGATCACGATCAAGCTCGCCGACGGCCGCGGCGTCACGCTCGCCATCGCCTTCTCGGCCGATGCCGGCGCCGTCCACTCGGCGACGGTCGACGGCAGGAAGCTCGACTGGAAGGGCCATTTCTCCCGGTTCGACACGGGCAAGGGGAACTGAGCCGTGGCCAAGGTCAAGGGCCTGCGCTGGCTCGTCATCGGCCTGATCGGGCTGGTCACGGTGATCAACTATATCGACCGCAACGCGCTTGCCGTGATGTGGCCGGCAGTTTCTAGGGACATCGGCGCGGGCAAGGCGGACTATGCGCTGCTCGTGACCATGTTCATGATCGCCTATGCCGCGGGTCAGTCGCTGTTCGGCAAGCTGCTCGACCGGATCGGGACGCGGATCGGCTTCGTCATCGCGATCGCCGTCTGGTCGGTGTCGATCGGCGCACATGCCCTGGTCCGCTCGCTGGGAGCGCTGCTCTGCCTGCGCGTCACGCTCGGCGTGTCGGAGGCGGGCAATTGGCCGGGCGCGGTCAAGGCCAATGCCTTGTGGTTCCCGCCGCAGGAGCGCGCCTTCGCCCAAGGCATCTTCAATGCAGGTGCCGCGATCGGCGCGATCATCGCCGCACCGGCGGTGGCCGCGCTCTACGGTGCGTTCGGCTGGCGGGCGACCTTCGTGCTGGTCGGCGTGCTCGGCCTTGTCTGGCTGGTCCCCTGGCTGTTCGTCTATCGCGCCGATCCCGATCGCCATCCCTGGCTGAGCGATGAAGAGCGCGCCCATATCGCTGCGCGTCCCGCAACGGCGGAGGCCCCGGAAGGCGCGGCGCCGGCGCCCGGGATGCTGGCGTTGCTGCGCTATCGCCAGAGCTGGGCGATCCTGCTCGGGCGCTTCTTCCTCGATCCGGTCTGGTGGCTGTTCGTCTCCTGGCTGCCGATCTACCTGGCCGAGACCTTCGGTTTCGACGTGAAGCAGATCGGCATGTTCGGCTGGGTGCCGTTCGTCGGCGCGATGCTGGGCAGTCTCCTCGGCGGCTGGTTCTCCGGCGTGCTGATCGCCCGGGGCTGGAGCGCGCTGGCGGCGCGCAAGCTCGCCATCGCCATCGGCTGCGCGATCATGCTGCCGGCGCTGCTGCTCACTGCCCAGGCCTCCACCCCGCTGGCGGCGGTGCTGCTGATCGCGGTGATCCTGTTCGGCTTCCAGGTGGCGATCAACAACATCCAGACCATGCCGGGCGACTATTTCGCCGGCGGCGCGGTCGGCAGTCTTGCCGGCATCAGCGGCACCGCCGCCGTGGCCGGCACGCTGATCACGACCTGGCTGGTGCCGGTGATGACTGCCCAGGGCTATGCGCCGATCTTCGCGCTGGCCGCGGCGATCGTGCCGCTCGCGCTTCTCGCCATTCTGATCCTCGGGCGCGGCGTGCCGCGCATCGCGGACGCAACTCTCCAGACCAAGCAGGACCCAGCATGAAATTGAAGGACAAGGTCGCCATCGTAACCGGCGGCGGGCGTGATATCGGCAAGTCGGTTTCGCTGCAGCTGGCGGCGGAAGGCGCCAGGGTCGCGGTCAACTATCGCAGCGACGCCGAGGCCGCGCAGGCGACCGTGGCGGAGATCGAGGCGGCCGGTGGCACCGCGATCCTGGTACAGGCCGATGTGACCAGGCCCGAAGACGTGTCGAGGCTGGTCGCGGAGACCGTTGCGGCATTCGGCCAGCGTGTCGACGTGCTGGTGAACGTCGCCGGCGGCATGGTCGCCCGCAAGACGCTGGCCGACATGGACGAGGCGTTCTTCGACCAGGTCATGGAGCTGAACCTGAAGTCGGCCTTCCTCGTCACCAAGGCCGTGCTGCCGCACCTGGGCGAGGGCAGTGCGATCGTGAATCTCTCCTCGCTCGCCGGCCGCGACGGCGGCGGGCCGGGCGCTGCGATCTACGCGACTGCCAAGGGCGCGCTGATGACCTTCACGCGCAGCCTGGCCAAGGAACTGGGCCCGCAGGGCATCCGCGTCAATGCGCTGTGCCCGGGGCTGATCGGCACCAGTTTCCACGACATCTTCTCCAGGCCCGAGGGCCGCAGGGCGGTGGCCGGCAACACGCCGCTGCGCCGCGAAGGGCATCCGGACGAAGTGGCCTCGGCCGTGGTCTTCCTCGCCTCGAACGACGCGTCGTTCCTGACCGGAGTGAACATGGACATCAATGGCGGGCTCGGCTTCTCCTGATCGGGGGAGGAAGCGCCGCAACCGGGAGGATGGGGAATGTTGAAGACGGCAATCATGCTGGCCGCGCTGGCGGCGCTGCCGGGGGCGGCCTTCGCCCAGGCTGCGGAGGCCCAGCCTCCGCTCGAGAAGCGGGAGAAGCGCGTCGATGCGCCGCCGATCTCCGCCTACAAGATCATCCTGGTCGGCGATTCCACCATGGCGCCCGGCAGCGGCTGGGCGTCCGCGTTCTGCGCCTATCACGTCAAGTCGAACCTCGCGTGCCTCAACCTGGGCCGTGGCGGCCGCTCGACCCGCAGCTACCGCGCCGAAGGCTCATGGGAGATCGCGATGAGCGAGGCGCGGGCGGCGGGCTATGCGCGGAAATATGTCCTCATCCAGTTCGCGCATAACGACCAGTCGACCAAGGCCGAGCGCTGGACCGACCTCGCCGACGAATTCCCGTCGAACCTCAAGCAGATGGTGCTCGACGTGCGTGCCGCGGGCGCGGTGCCGGTACTGGTTACGCCGCTGTCGCGCCGCGAATTCCGGGGCGGCCGGCTCGACAACACGCTGGCTGGCTGGGCCGAGGCCGTCCGCAAGGTCGCGCTAGAGAACAAGGTGCCGCTCGTCGATCTCAACCGCGACAGCGCCAGGGCCGTCGAGCAGCTCGGCGCGGTCGAATCGATGAAGCTGGCGATGGCCGATCCGCTTGCCGAGGAAGTGGCCGCGGCCAGGGCCGGCACCACGCTGCGCCCGCGCCCGGCGCCCGAGGCGCCGCCGTCCTCGACACTGCCCAAGACCGGCCCGCGCGGCCGGATCGCCGCCAAGTTCGACTATACCCATGTCGGCGAGGCAGGCGCCAAGGTGTTCGCCAGGATCGTCGCGTACGACCTCGCCGTCGCCATTCCCGAATTGAGCAGCCAGCTGCTCCCCTGAGCTCCGTCCCTGGGGCGCGGTTCGACTCCCTCGGCCGCGCCCCTCTTTTTCCCCGGACGCGCCTGTCCTATCGGGCTGGCCATGCACCTCACCCCCGACATCCTCGCCTTCCTCGTCACCATGGCGCTGCTCGCCGGCACGATCGACGCGATGGCGGGCGGCGGCGGGCTGATCTCGCTGCCGGCGCTGATGGCGGCGGGCATCCCGCCCGTCTCGGCGATCGCGACCAACAAGCTGGCCAGCGCCTGCGGCACCGGATCGGCGCTGTTCACCTATGCCCGTGCCGGCCATGTCGATTTCCGCCGCTTCGCCTTGCCCGCCTGCGGCGCCTTTGCCGGCGCGGCGGCGGGGGCGACGACGCTGCAGTTCATGAACCCGTCGTTCCTCACTGCCTTCGTCCCGATCCTGCTGATCCTGATGGGGCTCTATTTCCTGCTCGCCCCGAAGATGAGCGAGGCCGATCGCCATGCCCGGATCGGGCCGGCGGGGCTCACGCTGATCGTCACCGGCATCGGTTTCTATGACGGGTTCTTCGGGCCGGGCACGGGCTCGTTCTTCACCACCGTACTGGTCGCGCTGGCCGGGCTGGGGCTGGTCCGCGCGATCGGCAACACCAAGTTCCTCAACCTCTCGACCAATCTTGCCGGGCTGCTCGCGATGATCGCGGGCGGCAAGCTGCTCTGGGGGCTCGGCATCGCGATGGCATTGGCGAACATGGCCGGCAACCAGATCGGCGCGCGGCTGGCGATCCGCTATGGCGGGCGCGGGGTGCGGCCGCTGCTCGTGCTGCTTTCGGCGGCGCTGACCGTGAAGCTGCTGGCCGATCCGGCGAACCCGATCTGGCGGTGGTTCTAGCTTCCGAAGCGCGGTCAGCGCCTCACGTCCGCGCCTTCGCCCGAGAAGCCTGACACCTCTGCGCGCGAGAACAGCGCCATGTCGCCCGGCAGGCTGTGCTTGAGGCAGGCCAGCGCCAGCCCCAGCTCGGCGGCCCGCGGTGCCGAAACGCCTTCGAGCAGCCCATGCAGCACCCCCGCGGCGAAGGCGTCGCCGCCGCCGATGCGGTCGACGATGCCGGGTATCGTCACTTCGCGCGTCTGGAAGCCGGCATCGGCCGTGTCGATGCGGGCGGCGAGGCGGTGGCAGTCGCCGGTCTCGACCTGGCGGGCAGTGGAGGCGATCCATTCGAGATTCGGGAAGGCCGCGAACCCGGCCAGCGCAGCCTCGCGCCGGCGCGTCGCGCCATCGCCCGAAAAGGGCCGGTCGAGCAGCAGCGTCATGTCGCGGTGATTGGCGAAGAACAGGTCGGCCCGGCGGACCAGGCCGGTGAGGATGGCGCGTGGCTCGCCGTCCCAATTCTCCCACAGGCGTGCGCGATAATTGCCGTCGAACGACACGCGCATGCCGGCGGCCCGGGCGGCGGCCATTGCCGCGCCGGTGGCCGCGGCGAGAGCGGGGCCGAGCGCGGGCGTGATGCCCGAGACGTGGAGCCATTCGGCGCCCGCGAACGCCGCGGACCAGTCGAATGCCGACCAGTCATGCGCCGCAAACGCGCTGCCGGCGCGGTCGTAGAAGATCTCGGAGGGGCGCAGCGATCCGCCGGGGCTGAGGAAGTACAGGCCCTGGCGGCCGGGCGCGCGGAAGCTGGGAGCCAGATCCACCCCCGCGGCCGCGAGCGCACGCCAGGCGCCGTCGCCAAGACCGCCATGGGGGATCGCCGAGACCAGCGCCGTGCGGTGCCCGAGCGCGGCCAGCGCGGCGACGACATTGGCCTCCGCCCCGCCGACATGAAGGTCGAGGCCGTGCGCCTGGGGCAGCTGGACCCGGCCCCGTGTCGCAAGCCGGGTGAGCACTTCGCCGAAGCCGATGACTCGCGCTGGTCCGTCCCTGGTCGATCCGGTTGCCATCCAATCCTCCTATCCCGTTCCGCGATGCCGCACTAAGCGGATTGGATAATTGGTATCAAGATAACATTGACATCATTCGCACCACAGGTTCATAGAATTGGTATAAGAATACAATCGGGGAGGATTCGAATGGCTATGGTCTCGATCCGGGCGTGCGTGCGCGCGCGCGCGCTGTTGCTGGCGGGCGTATCGATCGCCACGGCACTGGCGGCGGTGCCGGCGCGGGCCCAGGACGGCGCGCCCGCCCCGGCGGGCACGCCCGAGACGGAGCAGAGCCGGGAGGATCGGATCGTCGTCACCGGCATCCGGGAGACGATCCAGACTTCGATCCAGTCCAAGCGCGATTCGGACGCGATCGTCGATGCGGTGTCGTCGAAGGAGATCGGCGAGCTGCCCGGCCAGTCGGTCGGCGAAGTGATCGCGACGATTACCGGCGCCTCGATCGACCGTGCCAATTACGGTCCCACCGAAGTCTCGATCCGCGGCCTCGGCTCGGGCCTGAGCATGACGACGCTGAACCGGCGCGAGGCGACCAACGGCTCGGGCGACCGGGCAGTGAATTTCGGCCAGTTCCCGTCCGAGCTGTTCAACGCGATCAAGATCTACAAGACGCAGCAGGCGGACCTGATCGAGGGCGGCGTGGCCGGCCTGATCGAGCTCGAGACGCGCAAGCCGCTCGACCACAGGCGCCGCCAGATCCAGGCCGAGATCAAGGGCAACCTCAATCCCTATCAGGACCGGATCGCCGGCCGGAGCCCCTATGGCTACCGTGCGACGGCAAGCTATATCGACCAGTTCGATATCGGCGCGCTGGGCAGGCTCGGCATCTCGATCGGCTATCAGCGCAACGACGTGAACGATCCGGTCGAGCGCTTCTATACCAGTACGACCTGGTTCACCTGCAACGCCGCCCTGGTCTCTACCACCAACTGCACCGAAGTGACGCGCCAGCAGGGCAATGCAGGCACGCCCTATTATCATGCCTCCAACTCGTATCTCTATCGTCAGATGATCACGTCGGACCTGCGCAACGCAGTGTTCGGTGCGGTACAATGGCAGCCGAGCCCGACGATCGACGTCAATCTCGACCTGCAATATTCGCGGCGCCAATATAGCGAGCAGCGCAACGATTTCGGCACCGCCGAGGGGCGCTACAACCTTCGCAACGTCGTGATCGGCGACAACCACCAGATGCTTTCGGCCGACGGTTCGGCGACGATGCAGACGGTGTCGGGCCTGTTCCGGCGCGACGAGAAATATCTGGGCCTGGGCGGCAATGTGGAATGGAAGCCGGCGGATCGGCTCACCGTGACCGCCGATTTCGGCTATTCGCACACGACGCGGCTCGACATCACCCGCCAGGTCCGCCTGCGCACCGATCCGTTCGACATCTATGGCGTGCGCACGCCGATCAACAACCAGCGCATCCCCTATCATGTCGACTTCACGCAGAGTTTCCTGCCGGCCTTCACTTATGATCCGCGCTTCGATCCGACCGACCATGACGTGTTCAGCGACGATGCCCGGCTGACCCGCTCGCAGGATGGCCGCGACGACGAGATCCATTCGGCCCGGCTCGATGCGAGCTACAAGCTCGACGGCTTCCTCGAGCGGATCGATATCGGCGGGCGCTGGGCCAAGCGGAAATTCTTCGGCTACAGCAACGACGTGAACATCGACCAGAACGACCTGGCGGTGGATCGTCGAGTGAACCTGGCCTGCCGCACGCCCTTTCCCGAGCGCAACTTCTTCGCCGACGCGCCGAGCCGGGGGATCGCCGGCTACGCCACCTTCGACGTGCTCTGCCAGTTCCGCAACTATCTGGGCACCGAGGATCCGGGCAACAGCGGCGACCTGCGCGCCGTGGAGAATTCGGACGTCACCGAAGAGACCTGGGCCGGCTATGCGATGGCGACCTATTCGGGGCGGTTCGCGGGCATTCCGGTGCGCGGCAATTTCGGCGTGCGCGGCGTGCACACGCAAGTGACCGCCCGGGGCCTGCGCTCGGGGCTCGACGTGATCAACAACAGCGACGGCACCATCTCGCTGCGCGCCAATGGCAGCTTCACCGATACCAGGATCGCCGCGGGCACGATGCGCTGGCTGCCCAGCGTCAACGCGATCTTCGACGTGGCGCCCCGGATGCGGGTGCGCGCGGGCGTCTATCGCGCCATGTCGCGCCCCGCGCCGAGCGCACTGGGCGCCGGCCGCACCATCACGCTCGAGGTGGGCAACGGCTTCACTTCGGTCACCGACGCGATCAACTCGATCATCGCCACCGGCAGTCCGCGGCTGAAGCCGACCATGTCGTGGAACGGCGACCTGGCGTTCGAATATTATGCCAACAAGGACACGCTGTTCGCCGCGACCGCCTATTACAAGCGCTTCAGCGGCGGGAAGATCCCGATCACCACCGACGAGAATTTCACGATCGGGGGCCAGGACTATGCCGTGCCGGTCACCCAGACGGCAAACAGCAACGACAAGGCCGATCTCTACGGGCTGGAGATCACTGCCTCGAACCGGTTCAGCTGGCTGCCGCATCCGCTCGACGGGCTGGGCGTGAAGCTGAGCTACAATTACGCCTGGTCGAACTACAAGACCCAGGACATCCGCTACGGCGACGTGGTGGACAGCGGGACGGGCAATCTGATCCCCGGACTGATCCCGCCGGCGGGGCTGAGCGGCTATTCGAAGCACGTCTTCTCGGCCCAGGCCTTTTACGAGATCGGGCCGATCTCGCTCCAGGGCATCTATCGCTATCGCTCGCGCTATTATCAGGCGTTCACCAGCGACAATACCCAGCTGCGCTATGTCGAGGGCAACAACACCTTCGATGCCAATCTGAGCTACAGGATCAGCAAGATCGCCGATATCCGTTTCCAGGCGCTCAACCTCTTCAACGCGCCGCGCGTCGAGTACATGCCGGTGGTCGGCAGCACCCGGAACGTCGAATATTACGGGCCGCAATATTTCCTGAGCTTCCGCGTCCGCCTGCGCTGATCTGGGCGAGTGCGGCGGTGCGGACCAATTGCCTATTCCAAATGCTGCCGGTCTGGGGCATTGCTGGGAGATAGACCAAGCTGATCGAGGATCCACATGGCTGAACGCCGTCTCTTCCAGGATATCGCCGAGCGTATCGCGGCGATGATCGCGGAGGGCACTTTCCCTCCCGGCTCGCGCTTGCCTGGCGAGCGCGAGATGGCGGAGCGGCTGGGGGTGAGCCGCGTCACGATCCGCGAGGCGGAAATCGCGCTGCAGGCCCAGGGGCTGGTGCGGATCAAGACCGGCTCGGGCGTCTATGTCTGCGATCGGGGCGAGCAGGGCATGGGCGCGCTGCCGGCGGTGAGCGCGTTCGAGCTGACCGAGGCGCGCTCGCTGTTCGAATCGGAGGCGGCCGCGCTGGCGGCGCCGACGATCAGCGACGAGCAGATCCAGGTGCTGGAATCGCTGATGGCCGCGATGGACGAGGCGGAGGAGGGCAGCGCCGCCGCGACCGAGGCGGATCGCGCCTTCCACCTCACCATAGCCAGCGCCTCGGGCAACCAGGCGATCATGTTCGTGATCAACAGCCTGTGGCGGATGCGCACCGAGATTCCCGAGATCTGCGCGCTTCACGCCTCGGTCTGCGGCAAGGACGAGGACAGCCGCCACGACGAGCACGCCGCCGTGCTCGAGGCGCTGAAGAAGCGCGATTCGGCGGCGGCGCGCACGGCGATGCGCAAGCATTTCAGCCGCCTGCTCGAAGCGATGCTGAAGGCCTCGGAAGAGCGCGAGATCCTGGAGCTCCGCCGCAAGGCCGAGGCCAGCCGCAACCGCTTCCTGATCAGCGCGCAGCTGAGCTGAGCCGCGCGCCGCGGCGCGTTTCCCGAGCTCCCGGATCGTGTCGCACGGGCCGTGGTGCGATGTCGCGCGCCCTTGTCCCGGAGTTGGCCTGACCAGTCCCTTGACTTCCGTGCAAAACTACGCCCTATTGGTATGACACCGGTAACCAAAACCATCTGACAGACAAGCGCCGGTACGGGGAGAGGTTGGGATGCTGAAACACGCGAAGGACAATCGCCCGGGACCCTAGCGGGCGGCCGCCATATCGGGGCGGCTTCGGGCAAATGCTTCGGACAATCGGAATCGGCTGGGGAGTGACTGGCCTGACCACGCGCGGCCATGTGCTCTGTGGGGTTCGTGCATGCGGCTGCAAGTGCCGTTACGCGTCGCCCATGTACGACCGCGTGGTCGTCAATGCCGGTGCGCACCAATGTCACGTCATGATGTCCGTGCTATAACCGGACCAATATCATTATTCTGGACTAACCATTCTATTGACTCCGGATGGTGGATCGGGCCTTATCGCCCATAATTCCGCAACCGGTCCGCCCAGGCCGGGAAGAGCCGGAAACGAGCAGAGAGGTGCGCGATGGGAGTGCAAGCGACGATGCGGACGCCGGCCTAGCCGACACGCCGCCGCCGGGGGGCGGTGGGGGCAGGCGCCTGCGGCGCAGGGCCCGACGAAATCACCAGCGGCCAGGCGACTGGCGATGACCGATGCGGCCGAAGGCGCCGCGATGGGGAGGAAGACTCATGACCTTTTCGATCCGCGCCCGCAATGTGCGCACCCGCCTGCTCCTGTCGGCCTGCTTCGTGGCGCTGCCCGGCACGGCCTATGCGCAGAACACCACCATCGGCGCGGGGACGACGCGCACGAGCAGCGTGAGCGTCAGCGGCTCCGGCACGGTGACCGTGGCGGCGGGCGGGGCGATCTCGACCCCCGCCGGCACCAGCCAGGCAGTCAACATCAACAACGGGAGCACGGGCGCCGGCGTCGTCGTCACCAACAACGGCACGATCGAATCGACCGACGGCACCGGCGGCGGGCGCGGGATCAACAGCGCGCCCGCGGGACTCTATGATCGCACGGCGACGATCGTGAACACCGGCATCATCCGGGCGAACAACGACGCGATCCGCTTCGCGGAGGGCTCGACCGGCGACACGGGGCCCGACACGGGCCTGGTCACCATCACCAATTCCGGCACGATCGTCAGCCTGTCCCAGGGCACTGCCTTCAGCGGGGCCGCGCCGCAGGGCATCGAGTTCAGCCTGGCATCCGCCAGCCTGGTGCTGAACAATCAGGCCGGCGGATCGATCACCGGCGCGCAAGGCATCCAGAGCAGCGGCACGACCACCATCACCAATGCCGGGACGATCACCGGCACCGGCCTGCTCAACGGCGCGCCCTCCAGCCAGGGCGAAGGCGTGCGCGGCCATAGTGGCGGCACCCTGACCCTCACCAACGAGGCGACCGGCGTGATCACCGGCGCGTTCGGCGTGTTCGGTACCGGCAATACCACGATCGTCAATCGCGGCACGATCAGCGGCAGCGCCAATGGCGGCGTCAGCAGCGGCTCCAGCCCCCTGGGGCGCGAGGCGATCCGCATCAACCTTGGCCTGAGCACGGTCAACAACGTGACGTTGGCGGCGGGCAGCACGACCACCGGCGCCTCCACCAACGCCGTGACCTTCAGCGGCGCGCCTGCCCCCAACACCAATGTCACCAACACGCTGACGGTGGAAACCGGCGCGACGATCAACGGCTATCTGGCGGGCTGGAACGGCGATCCGGTCAGCGGCACCACCGTCACCGACATCCTCAACCTCACCGGCACCGGCTCGCAGGTGCTGGTGAATGCCTCCGGGTTCGAGACGCTGAACGTCCAGGGCGGCGCCTGGGGCATCATCAACAGCCAGACGCTGGCGAACGGCGCGACCATCGCTGCCGGCGCGACGCTGCGCTTCGACGATTACGACGCCACCAGCGGCGGCTCGGTGAACGGCACGATCCTCAACAACGGCACGCTGATCTACAACCGCACGCGCAACCTGCAGACCGCCGGAGCGATCAGCGGCTCCGGCGGTCTGCAGCTGGCCAATAGCGGCAATCTGACGCTGACCACCGCCAACAGCTATGCCGGCGACACGATCATCAGCGGCACCGGCATGCTGCGCACCGGCCTGCTCGCCAACAGCTTCTCGGCCAATTCGGCAGTGGTCCTGAGCAGCGGCGGCACGCTCGACCTGAACGGCGTCGACGGCTCGGGCAGCAGCACCCAGATCGGCTACAACCAGACGATCGGCAATCTTTCGGGCAGCGGCACGGTGGATACCGGCCGCACCGCGGGGGCGACGCTCACCACGGGCGGGCTCGGCGGCGACACGATCTTCTCGGGCGTCGTCCGCGGCCTGAACGGCAGCGTCGCCGGCATCGGCGGCGGCCTCACCAAGGTGGGCAGCGGCATGCTGACTCTCTCGGGCCAGAACACCACCAACGGCGTGCTCGCCATCAACGGCGGCGGCGTGGCGCTTTCCGGCCTCTGGTCGGGCGCGGTGACCATGGCGGCCGGCACCGTCCTTTCCGGCGCGGGGCAGGTGAGCGGCGTGCTCGACGCTTCGGGCGCCACCCTTGCCCCGGGCAATGGCGGCGTCGGCACGCTCACCACCGGCGGGCTGATCCTGTCCGCCGGCTCGGTGCTCAACTATGACCTCGCCGCTCCCGGCACCGGCGATCGCATCCAGGTGAACGGCAACCTCACGCTCGACGGCACGCTCAACGTGCACGACGTCGGCGGCTTCGGCGAGGGCGTCTACCGGCTGATCAACTATAGCGGCGCGCTCACCGACAACGGCCTGGTGATCGGCGGCGTGCCCGCCGGTGCCAATGGCGGCCTGATGACCATCCAGACTTCGGTCGCGACCCAGGTGAACCTGATCTACGGCACCCCGGCGGCGGCCACGATCCAGTTCTGGGACGGCACCGACAATTCGGGGGACGGCGTGGCCCAGGGCGGCGGCGGCAGCTGGACCAACAGCTTCCCCAACTGGACCGATGCGGCCGGGACCGGCAATAGCGGCTGGGCGGGCGCGTTCGGCGTGTTCGGCGGCGCGGCGGGCACGGTGACGGTGGACGACACGATCCTGTTCACCGGCGCGCAGTTCATGGCCGACGGCTATGCGATCGCCGCCGGCAGCGGCACATTGACCACCAACACCGCGCTGACCAACATCCGCGTGGACCCGGGCCTGACCGCCACGATCGGCGCGGCGATCGGGGGCACCGGCGGCCTGATCAAGAACGATGCCGGCACGCTGATCCTCGCGGGCGCGAACGGCTATGCCGGGGCGACCAACGTGCAGGGCGGTACGCTGGTGGCGCTGAGCGGCGGCGCGCTGCCGGCGACGAGCAACGTCTCGGTCGCCACCGGCGCGACGCTCGACATCCGCGCGAACCAGACCGTGGGCGGCCTGAACGGCGCGGGCAGCGTGCTGCTCGGCGCGAGCCTGACCACTGGCGGGCTCGATGCGAATGACAGCTTCACCGGCGTCGCCAGCGGCAATGGCGGATTGACCAAGACCGGCAGCGGCACGCTGACGCTCGGCGGCGCCAATGCCTATCTCGGCGCGACCCAGGTGAATGCCGGCACGCTCCAGCTCGACGGCAGCGTTGCCGGCGCGGTCTCCGTCGCCGGCGGCGCGACGCTTTCCGGCTCGGGCAGCGCGGCGGGCGTGGTGACGATCGCCGACGGCGCGCATCTCGCGGCCGGCGGCGCGGGGGCGGGAACGCTCACCACCGGCGGACTGGTCCTGTCCGCCGGCTCGGTGCTCGACATGGGGCTCGGCACGCCGAACCTGGCGGGCGCGAGCGACCGCATCCAGGTCAACGGCGACCTGACGCTCGGCGGCAGGCTGAACGTCACCGACCTGGGCGGCTTCGGCGTCGGCGTCTACCGCCTGATCGACTATAGCGGCAGGCTCATCGACAACGGCCTGACGATCGGCTCGTTGCCGGCCGGCGCGAACGCACCGCACATCAACCTGCAGACCTCGGTCGGGCAGCAGGTCAATCTGGTCTATGACAATATCGTTCCCGAGATTCAGTTCTGGGACGGTGCCGGCACCATCGCGAACGGCGCGGTCGGCGGCGGTTCGGGCAGCTGGACCGGCACGCGCACCAACTGGACCAACGCGAACGGCACGGCGAACGACAGCTGGGGCAGCCGCTTCGCCGTGTTCCAGGGCGCGGCGGGCACCGTCACCGTCGACGGCGCGATCGGCGTGACCGGCATGCAGTTCATGACCGATGGCTATGCGATCGTCGCGGGCACGGGCAGCCTGAGCCTGGCCGATGCGCAGACCAGTATCCGTGTCGATCCGGGCGTGCGCGCGACCATCGGCGCGGGGATCGGCGGCGCCGGCGGGATCAGCAAGCTGGACGGCGGCACGCTGATCCTGGGCGGCGCCAACAGCTATGCGGGTGCCACCGGCATCGCCGGCGGCACGTTGCGCGCGGGCGTGGACGGCGCGCTGCCCAGCGGCACCAATGTGACGATCACGGCGGGCGCGACGCTCGATCTCGCCGCCTCGCAGACGGTGGCCAGCCTGGCGGGCGATGGCCGCGTGACGCTATCGGGCGGCAGCCTGACCACCGGCGGCGGCAATGCCGACACGCGCTATGCCGGCACGATCAGCGGCAGCGGCGGGCTCACCAAGACGGGCGGCGGCACCTTCACCCTGGCCGGCGCGAACAGCTATGCCGGGGCGACGACGGTTTCGGCCGGCACGCTGCGGCTCGACGGCGGCACGATCGGCGGCGGCGCACTCAGCGTCGCGAGCGGGGCGACCCTGGACGTCAACGGCGCGGCCGCATCGGTCTCGGGCCTGAGCGGCGCGGGCCGCATCCTGCTCGGCAGCGGTTCGCTCGCCGCCGGCATAGGCGCGACCAGCAGCTTCACCGGCGTGATCGGCGGTACCGGCAGCTTCGTGAAATCGGGCAGCGGCACGCTCACGCTGGGCGGCGCCAACACCTATTCGGGCGGTACGACAGTGACCGGCGGCACGCTGACGGCGGGCGTTGCCAATGCCTTCGGCACCGGCACGCTCACCGTGACGGCGCCGGGCGCGGTCAATCTGGCGAACTTCGCGACCACCGTGGGCGGCTTGGCCGGCGACGGCGGCATCGCGCTCGGCAGCGCCGTGCTGACCGTGAACGCCGCCGGGGCCTCCGCCTATTCGGGCGTGCTCTCGGGCACCGGCCGCCTGGTCAAGTCGGGCAGCGGCACGCTCACGCTGAACGGCGCCAACACCTATACCGGCTCGACGACGATCAACGACGGCCTGCTGGTGGTGAACGGCTCGCTCGCGGGAGCGGTGACGATCGGCGCGACCGGCCGCATCGGCGGCTCGGGCAGGGTGGGCGCGCTCACCGTCTCCGGCATCGTGGCGCCGGGCAATTCGATCGGCACGCTCAACGTGAATGGCAGCCTGACCTTTGCAGCGGGCTCGACCTATCAGGTCGAAGTCTCGCCCACCGGGCTCTCGGACCAGATCGTCGCCACCGGGGCGGTGACGATCAACGGCGGTGCCGTGTCGGTGTTGACCGGGGGGCAGACCAACTTCCTGCCGCTCACCACCTATACGATCCTTTCCGGATCGAGCGTGACGGGCAGTTTCGGCAGCGTCGTCACCGACCTTGCCTTCCTCACGCCCTCGCTGGTCTACAATGCGGCGAGCGTGCAGCTGCGCCTGCTGCGCAACGATGTCAGCCTGGGCGCGGTGGCGCAGACGCCGAACCAGATGGCGGTCGCCGCCGCGGTCGGCGCGCAGAGCTCGGGCGGGGTGTTCGACGCAGTGATCGGCCTCAACGCCGGCGATGCGCGCGGCGCCTTCGACCAGCTTTCCGGCGAAGTGTTCGCGGCGGGCATGACGGTGGCGGCGCGCGACGGGCATGACGCGGCGCGCGAGCTGATCGGCCGGATCGACGGGCCGCGCGAGCAGAAGCGGACGCTGTGGATGGCGGGGGATGTCGGCCAGCTCAAGGCCGGCGCGCGCGACGGCCTGGCCGGGATCGAATCGAACCGCCGGGTGCTCGCGGGCGGCATCGAGATGACCAGCGACAATCTGCGCTACGGCTTCTCCTATCGCTATGCCAGCAACGATGTCCGCCTGGATGCGCGCGCCAGCGACGGCAAGCTGGTGAGCAATTCGGCCTTCGCCTATTTCGGCTATACGCTGCACGGCCTGCGCATCGCCGGCGGCCTCGGCTATTCGGCGAACACTTTCTCGACCGATCGCCGGGTGGCCTTTGGCGGCTTGGCCAACCAGCTGAGCGGGGCGGGCGACGGTCATGGCTATACCGCTTTCGGCGAGCTGGCCTATCTCGCGCCGCTGGGGAAGGGCGTACGGGTCGGGCCCTATCTGGGGGCAAGCGTCAATGCGACGACGTTCGATCGGGCGCAGGAATGGGGCGGCGCGGCGGCGCTGATCGCCGGCAAGGCGCGGACGACCACCAGCCTGGCCGGCTATGGCCTGCGCGGCACCGCGGCGATGGGCGGCGTGACGCTGACCGGCGACATTGGCGGGCGCTCCTATATCGACGATCCGGAGACCCGGCGGATGTTCCGGTTCATCGACACCGGCAACGGCTTCGTGGCGCGCGGCGCGCAGTTCGGCAGGACCACGCTGACCGGGCGGCTCGACGCCGCGACCAATGTCGGCCGCTTCGTGCTCGGCCTGGGCGTGCGCGGCGAGACCGGCGGCGGCGGCTCGAGCGTCGGCGCCCGGGCCAGCGCCGGCTTCCGGTTCTGATCACGATATGAGCATGCAAGGAGAGTGGACATCATGAAGAATGTGAAGATCGCCGTGACCGTCGCGGCGCTGCTGGTCTCCGGCCAGGCGCTTGCCCAGAAGGCCGGCCAGACCCGCGCGGAGGCCCAGGCGGCCTCGGCCAAGAAGTTCAGGAGCCTCGACACCAATGGCGACGGCAAGGGTAGCCCGGCCGAACTGCTCGCCTTCATGACCAAGTCGGCCGAGAAGCGCGGCGAGACGATGGACCAGGCCAAGGTCGATCGCCGCCTGAAGCGGCTCGACACCGATGGCGACGGCTATGTCAGCGCCGCGGAGCTGGCGGCGGAGGATCTCGCCAAGTTCGACAAGGCCGATGCCAACCACAATGGCGTGATCGACGCCGACGAAGCGCCGTGATCCCGCGCCTTCCCCCGGCGACATGGGCCGGGGGAAGGTACCGGCCTATCCGGCCTGAAGGCGGAGCGCCGCTTCGGCGACTTCGTCCATCGTCTTCTGCGAATAGCCGGTGTTGTTGAGCACCACCACCGTGCCCTTGCCGTCGAGCCGGTGGCCGAGCACCGAGCGATAGCCCGCGCGATTGCCGGTATCCCAGGCGCAGCGCACGGCCTTCCCCGCGATCGTCACCTCGCGGACGCGGCCGCCGAGCGCATAATGATCGGACGCCACTTCGATTGTCGTCAGCGCGCGGCGCGAATCGGCGGTGAGGAAGGACGTGCCATAGACCCGATGGGCGAACCGCATCAGGTCGCGCCCCGTGCCGCAGAAGCCGCCGCCGGCCGCAAGATAATCGGCCGTGGGGGAGGCCCAGACGGTGGGCGGATCGAGCGTGCGGTAGGACATGGAATCGCCGAGATGCTCGAGGCGCGTGGCGCCCAGGCGGAGCGGCGCGGTGACCAGGTTGCGGACGAGATCCGGGAATCGTGTGCCGGACACCGTTTCGAGGATCGCCAGCACGAGGATCCAGTTGGTCAGCGCATAGTCGAAGCGCGTACCGGGCGCGAACACGAGATCGCCGGAGGCGAAGAGGGAAACCGCCTCGCCGGCGGGCATGTCCTTGCCGAAGAGCTCGGGCCGGGCGCGCACCACGGCGCCGAACTGGTTGGGGATGCCGCTGCTGTTCGAGAGCAGGTGGCGCAGCGTCACCTGCGCGCCGATATCCTTGCGATAGGCGGGAAGATAGCGGGCGATCGGGGTGTCGAGCGCCAACTGGCCGCGCTCGACGAGCCGCATCACCGCGACCGCCGTGATCCGCTTGGAGATCGAGGCGATGGCCATCGGCACGTCGAGATCGAACGGCAGGCGCATCTCGACATTGGCGAAGCCCTGGGCGCTGCTCGCGGTTGCGTGTCCCTTGCGGCCGAGCGCGACCAGGCCCCTGAAGCCCTGCTCGTTCGCCCATTTGCGCACCAGCGCGTCGAGCCCGGCCTGCTCCGCACCGCTCCCGAAGCGCGCGGCACGGGCAGTGACGGGCAGCAGGATCATGCCGGCCATCAGCATGCGGCGATCGATATGCTCCACTTCTCGATTCTCCCTTGGGGGCCCCTTGCGCGATCCCGGCGCGAACGTCAGGAACGCGCCATGGGGCGTTCCATCCACTCCTGCGATCGGCTCCGCCGGATCGCCACCGCCAATCGGTGAGCGTTCGTGGCGGTCGGTGAACGCATCCCCGCATCGCTGATCGCGCCGTTCCTGCTCCTTGCCGGGCTGGCCGCGCTCGGGATCGCGGCGTGGCCCCGGCCCGTGCCGGCCCCGCAGTCGAGGGGCCCGGCATGGTGGATCTGCCCCTCGAATGCCGCGTGCGGCTGGGGCGAGCCGACCGGCGCGCCGCTCGCCGCGCCGGTCACGGTGATGCGGCGCGTGGTGCGGATCGCCGATCCGCGGCGGGAGGAGGCGCTGGCGGTCGACGTGACGGCGATGGCGAGTGCCGAGGTGCGGTGGAACGGCACGGTGATCGGCGTCAACGGCCGAGTCGGCCCGGATCGCGCGCGCGAAGTGCCCGGCAGGTTCACCGCGAGCTTCCCGGTGCCCTGGGAACGGCTGCGCGCGGGGGACAATCTGGTCGAGGTGCGGTTCTCCGCGCATCATCGCTGGGTGCCGGTCGGCCGGCCGGTGCACCGGCTCGCGGTCGGCCCGCCGCAGGAGCCGCTGCGCAGCGTGCTGCGCGCCTATCTGCCGACGCTGATCGCCCTGGGGCTGCTGGTGGCGGCCCTGCTGCTCCAGCTGTTCGCCGGAACCGGGCGCGTGGCCGCGCTGCTGGGCGGCGTCGTACTGGCGCAGGCGGTGGCCGAGGCGTCGAAGCTGATGCTGACCTATGCCTATCCCTGGCAGGTGACCCGGCTCTTCGTCGTGGCGCTGCTCGCGGGGATCGGCGCGCTGCTGCTGGCATGGCTGGCCGGCGCGCTGGTGGAGCGGCGGGCGCGGCTGCTGTTGCTGTCGGCCACGGCGCTCGCGGTGGGCGGGGCATGGTTGCTGCCGGCCTGGGATGCGAAGGCGCTCTGGGCGCTGCGTGCCGGCGCGGGCGCCGCGCTGGCGGGCGCGGCACTCGGGCGGGGGCGGATGCGGGTGCTGCTGGGCGGCTATGGCCTGGCGCTGCTCTGGTCGTCGCTCGTGCCGGGCTTTCTGGATTCCGGCTATTACCTGCTGGCCGCGGCCTTCCTTGCCGCCGTCGCGTTCCCCAGGCGCGCGGTCCCGGTGGGAGCACCGATGCCGGCGCCGGTCGTACCGGCCTATGTGACGCTGCCGCACGGCAATGTGCAGCACCGCATCGCGAGCGGCGACCTGCTGCGCGCGCAGGCCGAGGACGATTATTGCCGCGTCCATCTCGCCGACGGGCGCGACCTGCTCGTCACCGTCAATCTCGGTGCGCTGGTGCGGATGGCGGCACCGCATCTGATACGCGTGCACCGCAGCCACGCCGTCAACGGCGCAAGCGTCGCGGCGCTGCACCGGGGCGGGCCGATCGAACTGATCGACGGGAGTTCGATCCCGGTCGGCCGCACCTATCGCGCGGCGCTGGCGGCCTGGCGCGATCAGTAGATCGCGGGCGGGTCGCTGGCCGGAAAGGTTTCCTTCAGCGCCTCGTCCAGCTCGCGGTCGCGCTGCCGGGCCCGTTCGTCGATGGGCAGGCGGCCGGCCAGCCACAAGGCCAGGTTGCGCGCATAGTTGCGGACCGAGGCCTGCGCCTCGGGCGAAGCGGCAAGACCCTGGCCGGGCGCCTCGGCCACGAAGCTGGGGCAGCCGCGGGCGGGATCCCAATTATAGTCGGCGAAATGGTGGAAGGTCGATTCCGCCCAGGCCGGACCGCCCTGTTCCGAAGGCTCGAAGGCGATGGCGATGTTGAACGCGCGCCCGCTGACCTTGCTGGTGCCCATCGCCACCACCCGCGCCGAAGGATCGTCCGCCGGCGCGCCGACCGCGCCCTCGTGCGGATGCGCGGGCAGGAAGCGGATCAGCCCGCCCGCCGCATCCGGGTCGCGCAGCACCGGATGGACGTCGCCGAGGATCGCGATCTCCTGGAAATCGCCGTTCGCGCCCGAATGATAATTGGGCCACCGGATGTCGCCGGTCTCGCGATCGTCGTCGACGCGGCGGTCTTCCTCGGGATCGGGATTGTGGCTGTGGAAGAAATGCGCCGCGCCCACGCCGCCCAGCGAGCAGACCGAGCAGCCCAGATCCATATGGTCGCGCGTCACCAACAGGCCGCGCCCGCTCCGGCGGAAGCGGCCGATCGCCGCGCAATCCTCGGCGGTGAGCCCGTCGCCGGTATCGACCGCGAACAGCCAGAGCGCCGCATAGTCGGACCGGTCGAGCGTGGAGAGCACCGGATCGGGCGCGCCGGGGGCGGTGCGGTTGCGCGCGGTCACTTCGAAGATGGGCATGCCGTTCTCGCCGGCCAGCCCGGCCAGGTGTTCGCGCAGCATCGAGAAGCGCGCGATGTTCCAATCGTCCGCGATCATGGGGATCGTGGTCTGGAGCAGGATCTTGACCGGCACTCCCATGTTGCACTCCCGAACTGCGCTTCCGCGATTATCATGCCATCCCCGGGGGCTCCAACGCTCCGAACGGGCTATTTGACCCGCATCGGCAGGCCGGCGACGATGAACGTCACTTCCTCGGCCACCGCCGCGACCGCCTGGTTGACCCGCCCCGCCGCATCGCGGAAGCGGCGTGCCAGCGCATTGTCCGGCACGATGCCGAGGCCGGTTTCGTTGGCGACGAGGATCAGCCGGCCGTCGAAGCGCGCAATGGCCGCGCGGAGCCCGGCCGTCGCCTGCTCGATATCGGCATCGGCGAGCAGCAGGTTGCTGACCCAGAGCGTGAGGCAGTCGACCAGCACCACCGCCCCGGTGCCGCTCGCGGCATCGAGCGCGGCGGACAGGTCGCGCGGTGCATCCACCGTCTCCCAGCGCGCGTCGCGATCGGCGCGGTGCCGGGCGATGCGCTCCGCCATTTCCGCGTCCCAGGCTTCGGCGGTGGCGACGAAGACGTGGCGGCCGGGCAGCGCCTCGGCGCGCTGCTGGGCATAGCGGCTCTTGCCCGAGCGGGCGCCGCCGAGGACGAACAGCCTGGTCATGAAGTCCCCCGGGCCAGTTGCAGCAAGCGGTCGATATCGACATGGCATTCGAGTTCGGCGGCGATCTGGTCGAGCGCGGCATCGACGTCCGCCGCATGGTCGCGGCCCGACCCGGCCACGCCGATCCGGGCGAGCAGCGTGCCGCGCGCTTCGGGCGCGGCGAGCAGTCCGTGGAGATAGCTGCCCATCACCGAACCGTTGCGGCTGATCGCGCCTTCGGGGCCGATCCCGTCGAGCAGCGCAAAGGGGCGCGCCGTGTCCGGGCCGGTCGTCTCGCCCATGTGCATCTCATACCCATGGACGGGTGCGCCGAGTGCGACGCCCGCCACCTGGCGCAGCATCTTGCCGGGCGCGAGCCTGGTCGCGACATCGAGCAGGCCGAGCCCTTCGACCTGCCCCGGCGGCCCCTCGATCCCCAGCGGATCCGCAACGCTGCGCCCGAGCATCTGGTAGCCGCCGCACAGCCCGAGCACGGCGCCGCCGCGGCGATGATGGGCGTGGATGTCGATGTCCCAGCCCTGGGCGCGCAGGAAGGCGAGATCGGCGATCGTCGCCTTGGAACCGGGCAGCACGATCAGCGCCGCATCGCCCGGAATCGGCGTGCCGGGCGGCACCATCGCCAGTTCCACGCCCGGCTCCAGCTTCAGGGGATCGAGATCGTCGAAATTGGCGATGCGCGGCAGGATCGGGCACGCGACCAGCCTGCGCCCTCCGCCGCGCGGCGCGCCGCGCTCCAGCACCACCGCATCCTCGCTGGGCAGGCGAACGGCGGCGGCCAGCCAGGGCACCACGCCGAAGCCCGGCCAGCCGGACCGTTCCTCGATCGCGCGATAGCCGTCCTCGAACAGTGCCGGATCGCCGCGGAACTTGTTGATCAGGAAGCCGCGGATCATCGCCGCGTCCTCGGGCTCGATCACCGCGCGGGTGCCGACGATCGCCGCGATCACGCCACCCCGGTCGATGTCGCCGACCAGCACTACCGGCACCCCGGCGGCGCGGGCGAAACCCATGTTCGCGATGTCGCCGGCGCGCAGGTTGATCTCGGCCGGGGAGCCGGCGCCCTCGACCACCACCAGGTCGCATTCCGCCCGGAGCCGGCGGTAGCTCGCCAGCACTTCGGCGATCAGGCTGCCGCGCGCTTCGCGGAAATTGCCGGAGCCGAGCGTGCCGCGCACCCGGCCCTGCACGATCAGCTGCGAGGTGCGATCGGCCTGGGGCTTGAGCAGCACCGGGTTCATGTCGCTATGCGGTTCCACGCGGCAGGCGATCGCCTGCAATGCCTGGGCGCGGCCGATCTCGCCGCCGTCCGCCGTCACCGCGGCGTTGTTCGACATGTTCTGCGGCTTGAACGGGCGCACGGCGAGCCCGCGATTGGCGAAGGCGCGGCAGAGCCCGGCGACCAGCACCGATTTGCCCACGTCCGAGCCGGTGCCCTGCAGCATCAGAGCGCCCATGCCATGCCTCCCGCGACGAGCCAGAGCAGCAGGCAGGCACGGACATAGATGCGCAGCGCGCGGCGGATGTCCCCGCTGTCCGCGTCATCGCGGCCGTCGCCGATCCAGGACTTGTCGTGCATCACGCCGTCATAGGCGATCGGGCCGGCAAGGCGCAGCCCCAGTCCACCGGCCATCGCCGCTTCGGGCCAGCCGGCATTGGGGGAGGCATGGTTGCCGGCGTCGCGCCACAGGATCCGCCAGCCGCCGGGGGCGGCAAGGCAGAGCAGCAGGCCGGAAAGCCGGGCGGGAACCAGGTTGAGCAGGTCGTCGGCGCGCGCCGCGGCCCAGCCGAACGCCTGCCAGCGCGGCTCGCGATGGCCGATCATCGAGTCCGCGGTGTTGATTGCCTTGTAGGTCCACACTCCGGGCAGGCCGAGCAGCAGCAGCCAGAAGGCGGGCGCGACCACGCCGTCGCAGAAGCTTTCGGCCAGGCTCTCGATCGTGGCGCGCGACACCCCGGCTTGGTCGAGCATCGCGGTGTCGCGGCCCACGATCCTGCCCACCGCCGTGCGCGCGGCGGGCAGGTCGCCCTGGGCCAGCGCCCGGGCGACGGGGCGGACATGATCGAACAGGCTGTGCTGGGCGAGCGCGGGCCAGGCGAGCGCCGCGACCGCGGGCCAGCCCCAGGGGCCGAGATGCCGCAGGAGCAGCTGCTGGGCGATCCAGCCGGCGCCGCCAACGAGCGCGATCAGCAGCAGCAAGGCGAGGATGCCCAGCGCGCGCCGGGTGCCGAAGCTGCGTTCGGGCCGGTTCCACCGCGCTTCGCACGCGCCGATGATCTGCGCGAACAGGCCGACGGGATGGCCGATCCGGCGATAGAGCGCGTCCGGCCAGCCCAGCGCGGCGTCGAGCATGAGCGCGGCAAGGGCGATCGGCTCAGCCATCGGCCAACGCCGCCGCGAGCCGTGCGCGGCCGGCTTCGTCGGGCGGCAGGCCGATGCGCAGCCAGTGCGGCCGATCGGCGAAGGGACGGGTGAGGATCGCGCGGCGTGCCAGCCGCTCGAACAGCGCCATGCCGTCCGCCACCTCGATCAGGCGAAAGAGCGGGCAGGCGCCGGCCGGGCGGTGGCCCGCCTCGTGCAGCACCGTGTCGAGCGCGGCGGCCTGGGCGGGGAGCTGCCCGCGCATCCCCTCGATCCAGGCGCGGTCGCGATAGGCGGCGGTGCCGATGGCGATGGCGGCGGCGGAGACCGGCCAGGCGCCGAGCGCCGCCCGAATCGCATCGAGGAGCGGGGCAGGCCCGAGCACGAAGCCCAGCCGCACGCCGGCCAGGCCGAAGAACTTGCCGAAGGAGCGGAAGATCACCAGGCGGTGTGCGTCGCCGATCCGGCCGGCCAGGCTCGGCGCCGGATCGACATCGGCAAAGGCCTCGTCGAGCAGCAGCCATGCGTCGTCGGTGCGCCGGCCGAGCAGCGCGCCCAGCAGCGCCGGGGCAAGAACGCGCCCGTCGGGATTGTTCGGATTGGCGAGGATCAGCGTGCCGTCATCCGCGTCGTCGAGATCGGTCGGCGCGGCGTTCGCGATCATCTCGGCATGAGTGCGATAGCTGGGGGCGGCGAACTGTGCCGCCCCCCCGAGCAACCTGCCGGCCAGTCGCAGCCCGATCTCGGTGCCCGGCACGGCGCAGACATGGCGGGGGTCCAGGCCGAAATATGCGGCGGCCGCGGTTTCGAGTTCGGCGAGTTCCTGGCGTTCGGGCAGGCGCCGCCAGTCGATCGCCACTGCATCGGCGCCGGGCCAGGGATGGGGGTTGATGCCCGTCGACAGGTCGAGCCAGTCGCTCCCGCCGAAGTGCCGCCGCGCGGCTTCGATCCCGCCGCCATGCCAGGTCCAGCCGCTCATGCGAACCGTGCCACGAGCAGCGCCGCGAGGAGCAGGCCGGTCTCGGTCGCTTCGATCCCGCCGCCATGGCCGTCGCCCGAGATGCCGCCGAGCTTGCGCCACAGCCATGCGGCCCAGCCGAACAGCAGCAGCGGGGTGGCGAGCAGGCTGGGCGAGAACCAGGCGGCGGCGAGCAGCGCCAGCGTCCAGATCGCCAGGTCGATCGGGCGCACCGCGTCGCGAAACCGCGCGGCGAGGCCGGCGTGTAGATCGGGCAGCCAGCGCGTCCAGAACAGGGGCCCGATGCGCGCCGCGAACGGGATCAGGGCAATGGCGGCATAGGCGCTGCTCGCGGCCAGCGCGTGCAGCAGCAGCAGCTTGGCGAGCAGTTGCAGCCCGATCGCCACCGCGCCGAAGCTGCCGAGATGCGGGTCGGCGAGCACCGCCAGGACGCGGTCGCGATCCTTGTGCGCGGCCCCGCAGGCATCGGCGATGTCGCCGAGCCCGTCGAGATGCAGCGCGCCGGTGACTGCCACCCAGAGCACCAGCCCCGCAAGCGCGGCCGTCCATGGATCGATCTCCGCGCCGGCCCGGCATCCGGCCGCGACGATCGCTCCCACGATCAGCCCCACTGCCGGGAACCAGCGCATCGAGGCGGCGAATTCCGCGCCGCTCACCGCGATCCGCGGCGTCGGCAGTCGGGTGAGGAACTGGATCGCGACGATCAGCCCCTTCACGGATAGAGGCCCATGATCTGGGCGGTCGGCCGCGCGCCCGGCCACACGCGCAACGAGACCAGCACGCCATAGGGCAGGTCGAGCGCCCAGAGCTGGTGCTGTTCGAAGCCGCACAGCAGATGCAGCGCGGCGCGGATGGCCCCGCCATGGGTGACGGCGAGCGTGGGTGCGGGCGCCAGCGCGCCCAGCGCCGCGGAGACGCGGGCGACCAGTTCCGACCAGCGCTCGCCGCCGGGCGGCGGATTGGCATCGGGGTCCGCCCAGAAGCCGGCGAGCGCGTCGGGATCGACCCGGTCCGGCGCCAGCCCGTCCCATGCGCCGAAGTCCAGCTCGCGCCAGCGCGGGTCCAGGATCGGCGTTCCGATCGCTTCGGCCGCCGCGCGGGCACGGAGCAGGTCCGAGCTCACGAGATGCGCGGCGCCCAGATCCGCCGCCTGTGCCGCGCATGCCGCGATGCCCTCGGCCGTCGGCTCGCCATCGGTATGCCCCATCAGCCGCCCGGGCAGGACGGGTGCGCCGTGGCGCAGCAGATGGAGCGCGAAGCTGGTCACAGCGATCCGGATACCTGCGCTTCGGCGAAGGTCGCCATCTGGTCGTGCGCGGCCAGCGCGGCGCGGATCACGCCGACTGCCACCGCCGCGCCGCTGCCCTCGCCCAGCCGCATGCCGAGTGCCAGCAGCGGCTCCAGCCCGAGCCGGGCGAGCAGACGGGCATGGCCGGGCTCGGCCGAGACATGGCCGGCGATGCAATGCGCGGCGATCGCCGCATTGTCGGCGGCGAGCGGCGCGACCGCCGCGCTGCCGATGAACCCGTCGAGCACCACCGGGATGCCGAGCCGGCGCGCTTGCAGCACGGCGCCGGCAATCGCGGCGATCTCGCGCCCGCCCACGCGGCGCAGCGTCTCGAACGCGTCGGCGGGTGCATCGAGGTGGCAGGCGAGGGCGCGCTCGACCACCGCCGTCTTGCGCGCGATCCCCTCCGCATCCACGCCGGTGCCGGGGCCGATCCAGTCCGCCGCCGCGCCGCCGAAGCTGCGCAGGCAGAGCGCGGCGGCGGCGGTCGAGTTGCCGATGCCCATCTCGCCGATGGTGAGCAGGTCGAGATCCCCGGCCACCGCCGCGGCGCCGGCATTCAGCGCGGCGAGGCATTCGGCCTCGGTCATCGCGGGGCCGATCGTGAAGTCGGCCGTGGGCTTGTCGAGATCGAGCGCGGTCACCACCAGCTCCAGCCCCGCCGCGCCCGACAGCGCGTTGATCGCCGCGCCGCCGGCCTCGAAATTGGCGACCATCTGCGCGGTCACGCTCGCCGGGAAGGCGCTGACGCCGTGCACGGTCACGCCGTGATTGCCGGCGAAGATCGCGGCACGGGCGCGGGCGATCCGCGGCCGGGCGGTGCCCTGCCAGCCGGCGAGGAAGAGCGCGATCTCCTCGAGCCGGCCGAGCGAGCCGGCCGGCTTGGTCAGTTCGGCCTGGCGGGCACGGGCGGCGGCGATAGCGCCCTGATCGGGGCCGCGGAGATCGGCAAGCGCGGCGCGGAAATCGGCGGGCGAGGCAAAGGTCATTCGGCGACGTATCCAGGTGGTGGGGTGCGCGTGATGAAATGCCCTTTGACGCCTTCCGGCCATTGCTGGAAGGGCACCCGGCCATGTTCGCTCGCCGCATGGTGCACGGCATAGTCGAGAATGGCGCGCGCGCTGTCCTCGTCCGGCGCGAACCGGCCGAGGACATAGCCCACCTTGCCGGGCGCGCGCAGATGGACGGTGCAGAAATCGGTGCAGGCGAACAGGCAGGGCATCTCCTGGACCGCGACACCGGCATAGCGCGCGTCGCTCGCCTGCACCTTGCGCAGCGCCGCGACCAGCCGGGCGCCGCCGCGCACGCCGTCGCCGTCCTCGCGGGCATCGGCGGAGTGGCGACAGGTGTTGCAGGCGACGACCGCCGGGCCGTCCGCGACGCGCTTCAGCATCAGGCGGGGGCGAGCTTCTGCCGCGGTGCGGGCATGCCGAGCGCGCGCAGGAGGTGGTAGAAGGCGTAGAGCCCGATCAGGATCGCGCCGTTGCGCAGGAACTGGTCGAGCGAATAGCCGGGATGGAGCGTGATCGCGACGCCGCCGAGCACCGCCGCCCAGCACAGGGTCACCAGCTTCCCCGCCACGAACGCCGCGACATAGGCGATGGCGAGCCTGGCGGCGGTCGACCGCACCCGCAGCCGGGCGAGCGCCGCATAGGCACCGATCGCCGACCCCGCCGCCGCGGTACCCAGCCCGACGCCCCACAGGAGCGTCTTCGGGTCGTGCGGATAATGGAGGAAGAGGAAGCCCACCGCCTGATTGGCGCCCCAGGCGGCGAGCGCCAGCGCGATCCCGTCGCGCCGGCGCATGTGCACCGCCGCCAGCGCGGCGAGCGCCGCGACGGGAGCCGTGCAGGCAAGGGCGAAGCTGGTCGCCATGCTCGCCAGGGTGAGCAGCATGATCCACAAGGTGGAGGCGCGTGCCTGCGTCATATTGTCTTCTCCCATCAGAAGCGCCCGCGAATGCCGGCATAGATGCTGCGGCCCAGCGTGCCGTAGCGATAGGCGGTCATGTAGGTCTCGTCGAACAGGTTCTCGGCGCGGGCGAACACGCTGAGATTGTCGCCGGCCTTCAACTCGGCGCGCAGGTCGACCAGGGTGTAGCCGTCGAGCCGCGTCGTGTTGGCCGCATTGTCGAAGCTGTGGCCCGACCAGCGGATCGCGGCGCCAGTGGTGAGGCCGAAGGGGAAGGCGTAGCTGATCGAGCCGTTGGCGCTGTTCTGCGGACGGCGCGGCAGCCACTTGCCGAAATTCGCGGTGCCCGGCGAGCGGTCCTCGGCGACGATCCAGCTGTAATTGCCGTCGAGCGTGAAGCCGCCCAGCTTGAGGGCTCCCGCGGCCTCGATGCCGTGCGCCTCGGCGCGCGAGACGTTAGAATAATAGCCCGAGCGGCGCGTGGTGGTGCCCGGCACGAAGCAGAGCGGCACGGTCGAAGTCGCGGTGCAGCTGTTGAAGATGATCTGGCTGGTGGTGGTGCGCTCGAAATAGGTCGCGCCGAAGGTCAGCTTGCGGCCGAACAGCTGCTGCTCGACACCGGCCTCCCAGCCCTTGGCCCGCTCGGGATCGAGCGCCGTGTTCCCATATTCGCTGAACTGCTGATAGAGCGTCGGCGCCTTGAAGCCCTCGCCATAGCTGGCGCGCAGGATCGTGCCGGTCGACAGGCGCCACACGCCGCCCGCCGCGAACAGCGTCTGGCCGCCGAAGCGGTTGTGGTCGTCGTAGCGGATGCCGACATTGAGGGTGAGGCCGTCGATCGGCTCGACGCTCAGCTGGGCATAGGCGCTGGTGATCTCGGCATTGCCGCGCGCGAAGGCCGGGAGCGGCGTGGCGAGCGAAGCCGCGGGCGAGCGGCTGCGGAATTTCGAATTCTCGTTCTCCAGCCCGAATACCGCCGAGACGCGCTTGGTGAAGGCGAAGCTGCCCTGATATTCCAGCCGCTGGTTGCGGCCGTTGGATTCGAAGCTCAGCGGGCGGGCGCGGGCGGGGCCGTAGCTGTCGCGATCGGTGTCGGTATAGGCATAGGCGAAGCGGTTGCGCAGCCGGCCGCCGAGCAGGGCGAGGTTCACGCCCACATAGCCGACGAACTCCTCGTTCAGCGAATAGTCGCTGCTGTCGCCGGTGGTCGCGTCGATCTCGGTGCGGCCGTTCGAATAATAGCCGCGCACCTCGACGCTGAGGTTGCTCGCCAGCGCCAGCTCGGCGCGGCCGGTGGCGCTGCGGTTGGTATAGCCGTCGGTTTCCTTGCCGCCGAACGCCGGGGCGATCGCCGAGATGCCGGCGGTGGTGAAGCTCTGGCCGCCGATGCGCCAGCTGAGCGGCCCGGTGCGGCCGCCGATCGCGGCGCGGGCGCTCACCGTCTCGCGCGATCCGGCCTCGATGTCGAAGCTGCCTTCCAGCGGCTTCTCCGGCGCGGCGGTGACGATGTTGACCACGCCGCCGATCGCCTGGCTGCCCCACAGGATCGATTGCGGCCCGCGCAGCACTTCGATGCGCGACGCGTCGCCGACCAGCAGGTTGGCGAAGTTGTAGCCGCCGCCGGTGGCCGCCGGATCGTTGAGCTTCACCCCGTCGATCACCACCACGGTCTGATCGGCCTCGGCGCCGCGGATGCGCAGCGACGTGGAGGTGCCATAGCCGCCGTTGCGCGAGACGCTGATGCCGGGCGTGCGGAGCAGCAGCTCGGTCGCGCCGATATCCTGGCTGCGGTCGATCGCCGCCTTGTCTAGCACGGTGATCGAGGCGGGGACCTGGTCGATGTTCACCGGCGCGCGGGTGGCGGTGACGGTGATCTGGTCGCTGTCCTCGGCCGCCGCCGCATCGGGCGCGGGGGCCTGCTGGGCGAAGGCCGCGGGCGCGGCGGCCAGGGCGAGGAGCGAGGCGGAGAAACGGAGAACGGACTTCATTGCGTGCAACCCATGACGACGCCGCATCCGTGCAAGGCCGACGCCGCTGCCGCCAGGGGCGAACGACATCGTCCGCGCACGCACGCGGCCAACCTTGTCGTCGCTCGGGTTCACCCCCGTCCGCCCGGCACACCCTGTCCGCACGAAAGACGACCGCGACGGGCAGGTCTCCTGGCTCGCGGGTCGTTGCCGGTCCGGCCGCCTTCTCGGGTGCAACACCCAATGGCATGAGGCCGATGGCTCGCCGCTTACAGTTGCAGGGGCAGCCGGGATTGTCCCGTTCCCTTTTCATCCCCGTCTCCGGGGAACCTGTCGCGCGGGTGGCCTTAGGCGGCCTTCATCCAGACGACAAGCGCGAAGCGCGCCCTGTCGGCGGGCAGGGTGCGGTGCGGCGTGAAGCGATCGAGGAACAGCACGGTGCCGGCCGGGCATTCGGGCTGGAGGCGCGGCAGGCCGGCGATCGCTTCCTCGGTGATCCTGAGGCCGTTGTCGGTCTGGCTGGCGAGCGGGGCGGGCTGGCGGCCGGGGATGATCTCCAGCCCGCCATTGCCGGGGCCGGCATCGCAGAGCGGAATCCAGGCAGTGGTCCAGACCTGGCCGCAGGCGACGCCGTCGTCGCGGGCGACGTCGCTGTGCCAGGCGTGGCGATGCTCGGGAAAGCTCGCGATGCTGGCGCGGACGCGGACGACCTGGCCGGCCAGCGCGCGCTCGCCGATCCGCTCGGCTTCGGCACGCAGGCGCGGATCGTTGGCGATTGCCTGGAGGCGGGGCCCGCGATGCGCATCGGTGCAGATCGCCACGCGCAGCAGGTTCGCCTGGCTGCGGTCGTGCGCGTAGATGCGGTCGAGCCGCTCCGCGAGCGGCGCGTCGGGGCAGCTCCTGTCGAAGGGCAGGTACATGGCATGCGAGAGCCGGTCGATATGCTCGGCGATGTCGGCCTGGGCGGTCTCCACCAGGGCGGGATCGAACAGCGGCAGCGCGACATGGCCCTGGTCGCGGTAGAAGGCCGCGTCGTCGCTCACCGGCTGCGGCCCAGGGCCGTGACCGTCGGCCAGTCGCCGGCCAGCTCGACGCGCGCGTCGATGCCGTAGACCGACTTGAGATTGGCCGGGGTCAGCACTTCGGCGGGCGTTCCGTCGGCGACGATGGTGCCCCGGTCGATCAGTACCAGCCGGTCGCAATAGCGCGCGGCCATGGTGAGGTCGTGCAGCACCGCGATCACCAGCGCGCCGGCGCGGGCCTCGCCATGGAGCAGTTCCATCACGTCGATCTGGTGGCCGGGGTCGAGGCTGGCGAGCGGCTCGTCGGCGATCAGTGCGGGGGCCTCCACCGCCAGCGCGCGGGCGAGCAGGACGCGGGCGCGCTCGCCGCCCGAAAGCTCGGTGGCGACACGCTCGCGCAGTGCGGCGATATCGGCGCGTGCGATCGCCCGTTCGATCGCGGCACCGTCGGCATCGCCGATCCGCGACATCGGGGCGAGATGCGGCAGCCGGCCGAGCTCGACCAGCCGCTCGACGGTGAGCGGCCAGTGCAGGGTCTGGCCCTGCGGCAGATAGGCGACGCGGCGGGCGAGTTCGGCGCGCGGCATCGTCGCGACTTCCGCATCGTCGACCAGGATGCGCCCGATATGGGGCACCAGCGCCAGCATCGCGCGGGCAAGCGTCGACTTGCCGGCGCCGTTGGGGCCGACGATGCCGGCAAGGGTGCCGGCCCGGAAGGTGGCGCTGGCATTCCGAACCACAGTGCGGCGGCCGAGCGATACGCCGACCTGTTCGAGGCTTATGCTCACCATAGCCGGCGCTCCCGCATCAGGTGGATCAGGAAGACCGGCACGCCGAGAAAGGCCGTGACGACGCCGAGCTTCAGTTCGTTCCGGGTGTCGATCAGCCGCACCGCGACATCGGCGAAGGTGAGCAGCGCCGCGCCGCCGATCGCCGAGGGGACGAGGATCGCCGAGGGGCTGCGATCGGTGAGCGGGCGGACCAGGTGCGGCACGATCAGCCCGATGAACCCGATCGCGCCCGACACGGCCACCGCGCCGCCCACGCCGATCGCGGTGCCGAGCAGCAGCCGGATGCGCGTGCGCCGCAGATCGACGCCGAGCGCCTGCGCGCCGTCCTCGCCCAAGGTCAGCGCATCGAGCGCGCGGCCGTCCCAGAGCAGCAGCAGCCCGCCGATGGCGATGCAGGGATAGGCGATCCAGACATGCTCGAACGAGCGGTTCTCCAGGCTGCCGAGCAGCCAGGTCATGATCTCCATCGCCGCGAAGGGATTGGGCGAAAGATTGAGCGCCAGGCTGACGCCGGCCGTGGCCAGGGTGGCGATCGCGATGCCGGCGAGGATCAGCGTGAGCGGGCTCTCCGAGCGGCCGGCCAGCGCCGACAGGCCGGCCAGCGAGAGCAGCGCGCCCAGCACCGCCAGCACCGGCAGCACCACCGGGTGCAGCGCGGCCAGCCCGAAATAGAGCGCGGCGACCGCGCCGAGCGACGCGGCGTTGGACGTGCCCAGCACCGAAGGCTCGGCGAGCGGGTTGCGCAGATAGCCCTGCAGCGCGGCGCCGGCCAGGCCGAGCATCGCGCCCACGCCCAGGCCCAGCAGCATGCGCGGCAGGCGCAGCTCGAGCAGGATGGTAGTGGCGATCCTGTCGCCATGGCCGGTGAAGGCGGCAATCATCCGCGCGAGCGAGAGATGGACCGGCCCGAACAGGATCGATCCGATCGCGGCGGCCAGCGTGAGGGCGATCAGCCCGGCGATCAGCAAGGGGCGGGAAATCGTCATCGGGCGTGGGTCCGATCCTGAAAACGGGCCAGCTGCCGCGCCATCCCCCGCGCGGCGTCGACATAGGCGGGGCTGCCGCACACGGTCCAGGCCTGGGGAATGCTGATCCGGGGAATGCCGGCCAGCGCCGGGTGGTGGAGCATCTCGGTGCCCTGGTCGGCAACCTTGTCGGTAGCGCTCTCGACGATCAGATAGTCGGGCCGGGCCGCCACCATCTCCTCGATGCTCAGCTGCGAGAGCGGCGGCTTGCCGAGTTTCGCCGCCAGGTTCACCAGCCCCATGCGGCGCATCAGATCGTCGATCAGCGTGCCGGTGCCGGTCATGAAGCCGCGCCGCTGATAATAGGCGGCAACCTTGCCGCCGCCCGGCCTGCCGATCCCGGCGAGTTGCGCCTGCATGCGCGCGACCAGCGCGTCGCCGCGCTCGGGATGGCCGACCGCCGCGGCGGTCTGGCGGATCGAGACGTAGATCTCGTCGACCGTGTTGGCGGTCTCGAGGTCGAGCAGGTTGTAGGAATGGCCCTTCAGTGCGCGCATCGGCGCGCTGCGGCTGGCCGGCATGCCGATGATCAGGTCGGGATCGATCGCGAGGATCTGCTCGGCCGAATTCTTCAGCACCGGCAGCCCGCGCGCCTTCGCCGCCTCGCCCGACATCTCGGCATCGGTGGCGTTGCGGGTCACCCCGGCGATCTGCTCGCGATCGGCGAGCGCGAGGACGAGCTGGTCGGCGCACAGGTTGATCGAGACGATCCGCTTCGGCTTGCCCGCCGATGGCGGTGTGGGCGCGCCGGTGCTCGCCCACGAGATTGCGCCACCCAAAGCAAGCAGTGGTAGGCCGAGCGCTGCGATTCTGATGCGGGAAGCCATCAGAAAGAGCCTTCCCGTTCCCCGGCGAAGGCCGGCGCCCGGCGTCGGCGCAGTTGGTGAACCGAGAGAGCCTCTCGAATGCCGTGGCAACTGGGCCCCGGCCTTTGCCGGGGAAGATGTAGGTGAGCGCTGGGACCGATCATCAGAACTCGATTCCCGCCTGCGCCCTGACGTTCTGCTCGCGAAAGGGGTGCTTCACCTGGGCCATCTCGGTGACGAGGTCGGCCGCGTCGATCAGCGCCTGGGGCGCGTTGCGGCCGGTGATGATCACGTGCTTCATCGCCGGCTTGGCGGCCAGCGCCGCGAGCACTTCGTCCGTCGGCAGATAGTCGTAGCGCAGCACGATGTTGAGCTCGTCGGCGATCACCATCGCATAGTCCGGATCGGCGATCATCCGCTTCACTTCTTCCCAGGCTTCGCGCGCCACGGCGATGTCGCGCGCGCGGTCCTGGGTGTCCCAGGTGAAGCCTTCGCCCATCGGCTTGAACGCGATCAGGTCGGGGAAGCGGTCGAACACCGCCTTCTCGCCGGTGGCCATGGCGCCCTTCACGAACTGGACCATGCCCACCTTCATGCCGTGCCCGATCGCGCGCACCGCCATGCCGAGCGCGGCGGAGGTCTTGCCCTTGCCCGGCCCGGTATGGACGATGACCAGGCCCTTCTCCACCGTCTTGGTGGCGAGCTTCTTCGCCTGGGCCGCCTGGACCTTCCTCATCTTGGCATTGTGTTCTTCGTCGGTGCGCTGCTTCACGGCCGCTTCCCCCTTTGCTTCAGAAGGCGACGCGCACGCCGCCATAGGCGGCGGCGCCCGGCGTCGCGAAGCTGAACACTTCCTCATACTTCACGTCGAACAGGTTCTCGACGCGCCCGAATACCGAGAAGCGGTCGCTCAGCTTGTACTGCGCGTTGAGGTTCACCAGCGTGAAGGGCTTGAGCGAGACGCGCACCGGCACATAGCTTGGGTCGATATAGGCCAGGTCGTCCATCCGGCCGTTGTAGCGTATGGTCAGCGTGGTCGAGAAACGCTCGTCCTTGCTGAACAGCGTGGCGTTGACGCTGGCCATGTCGCCCGGGCGGCGAACTTCGGTGACGCCGTCCTCGGTCGCCTTCAGATGGGTATAGGCCGCGTCGATCCGGAGCTGGCGGATCGGGCGCAGGCTGGCGGTCACCTCGACGCCGTGCTGCTTGGAATCGGTGGTGCGGTTGCCGGGCGTCGCCGTGTAGGTCGGCGCGGGATAGGCGATGTAGATCTCGTCGGTCAGCTTCGAATCGAAATAGGTCGCGCCGATCGTCGCCTTGCCGTCCCAGAAGCTCTGCTCGATCCCGGCTTCCCAGCCCGCGGATCGTTCCGGCTTGAGGTTCGGATTGCCGATATAGGTGCCGCTGGAGAAGCCGAAGAGCTCGTAATAGCCCGGATTCTTCACGCCGGTGCCATAGGCGGCGTGGACGCGCGTGTCGGTCGGCAGGCGATAGCCGGCCTGGACGCGCCAGGTGGTCGCGTCGGCGAAGCGGTTGTTGTCGTCGTGCCGCACCGAGGCGCCGCCGGTGAAATCGCCGGCGGTCAGCTCATATTGGCCGACCAGGCCGAGATTGTCGGTGCTGCGGCGGCCGCGAAAGGCGTCATAGGGCGAGCCCGTGCCCGGCGTGGTGTTGCGGAACTGCTCGCGCTCCCAGTCGACCGCGGCGGTCAGCCGGTGGGTGATCGCGTCGGTGCCGAAGCGGAAGCTCGACACGAACGAGCCCTTGTAGCGCTGGCCCTTGTCGCCATAGTCGATCCCGCTCGGCTTGTAGCCGGTGCGGGTGGTGTCGGCGAACTGGCCGGAAAGCGTGTTGGTCCAGCGGCCGTCGAGCGCGGTCAGTTCGGCGCTGAGCAGACCGTAGAACGCTTCGTTGGTGAAGCGCACGCCCGGGCTGTCGACCGTATAGCCGAAGCGCGGGCTCGCCGGATTGCTCTCGCTGTTGTTGGTCTCGGCATCGGTATGGCTGTAGCGCAGCACGCCGGTGACCTTCAGGTTGGCAGCGGGGGCCCAGCCCAGCTTGGCGCTGGCGCCGACGCTGTCCGAGCCGATGTCGCGCGTGCCGCCCCGCGCCGTCGGATAGCCCTTGGTGTGATACCAGCTGCCCGAGACCGCATAGTCCAGCGCGTCCGAAGCGCCGGCCGCGCGGGCGGCGCCGCTGAAGGTGCCGAACGAGCCGCCTTCGGCCCGTGCGCCATAGCCCGGCGCCTCGCGGCCCGAGAGCGTGATGTAGTTGACCACGCCGCCGATCGCATCCGATCCGTAGAGCGACGATTGCTGGCCGCGCAGCACTTCGATCCGCGCGGACGGATCGGCGATCAGCGTGCCGAGGTCATATTCGCCATAATAGGGGTCGGCCGCCTCGATCCCGTCGATCAGGACGAGGACGTGATTGGCCTCGCTGCCGCGGATGCGCAGCTGAGTCTGGCCGCCGATCGCGCCGATGCGGCTGACCGCGACGCCGGGCACGTCGCGCAGCACGTCGGAGACGATGCGCGTCTGGCGCTGGTCGAGCGCTTCCGCGTCGATCACCGTGGCCGAGGCGGGCAGGTCCTTGAGCGCGACGCCGTCGCCCGAGCGCGAGGCAGTGACGATGATCGCGTCCTGCGGATCGGTGGCCTGGTCGGCGTCCTGCGCATGGGCCGGCAGAGCGGCGGCGATCGCGATCAGCGAGACGAAACTGGTCTTCAACATGGGTAGTCCCCCCTGCGCCCGTGCAACGAGGGCGGGGCCCGCCGCGAACGGCCGATGCGGGCGACGGGCGGGCACTTGCCCGTCGCACGGCACCGAAGCGGCCCCGGCCGCTTGGTCGTCGCTCAGACGGAGAGATACCGTGCCTTGGCCATCCCCTGGACCAGGGCAAGAGCGACCGTTGCGCCGGCAGGTCTCCTGGCTCGCGGGTCAGGGCACGATGCACGGCCTTCCCGGATCGGCGATCCAGTGGCCGCTCCCTCGAATCGGGGAGCAAGTGCATCGCGCTCGCCGCTTACAGTTGCAGGGACAGCCGCGGAATTGGACGGAAGGCCCGTCCGCACCGCATTCCCGTTTAAGCCCCTTCCGGGGCACCGGCGCGATCATTCGGTGGTGGGTCCGCCGGGATTCGAACCCGGGACCTCTCGATTAAAAGTCGCTTGCTCTACCGACTGAGCTACGGACCCACACCAGCGTCGCCCCTAGGCGGGCCGGCCGGGCGGGTCAACGTCGCGCTTCGATCCGCGTCACTTGAACATGCGCGACCTGCCAGCGGCCGTTCGTCCTGCGGAACGTGTCGGCGAAGCGGAAATGGCTGGAGAAGCGCCGCCCGCCCGAGATGCCGCCCAGCACCGTCTCGGCATTGGCCACGCCGGCATCCGGCCCGAGCGACACGATCACCCGGTCGGTCAGCACGAGCGGATCATAGCGGTCGCCCGGCGTCATCCAGCCATCGATGAACGCCTGCTTGCCCTGTCGCCTGCCCGAGCCGTCGATATAGACCAGGTCGTCCGCGATCATCGCCTCCATCGCCGCGCGATCCTGGCGCAGCTGCGCCCGGTCGAACGCATCGGCAAAGGCGACCAGGCCCGGATCGGGATCGGCCAGCGCCAGCAACGCCCAGATCATCGTTTCCTCCGCAATCGTGCCGCGAGCTGGCGCACGCTAAGCCCGGTCACCGGATCGCGCCAGTCCGCCGCGACCCGGGCGAGCGGCGCCAGCACGAATTCGCGGCCGCGGAACAGGCGATGGGGCACGGTGAGCGCCGGCTCGCCCCAGCTGCCGCCCGACCACAATATGATGTCGAGATCGATCACCCGCGCGCCCCAGTTCCGCCCCCGCCGCCGGCCGAAGCCGCGCTCGAGCGCCTTCAGCCGGCGGAGCAGGGCGGGGGGCGGCTCGTCGCTCTCGATCAGCGCGACGGCGTTGGCGAAGCGGCGCTTCGAGGGGCCGAGCGGCGGCGTGTGCAGGATCGGGGAGACGGCGGTGACGCCGCCCAGCGCGTCGATCGCCGCCGCGACTTCCCGCGCCGGGCTGCCATGGCGACCCCGCCGGTTCGATCCGATCGCGATGGCATAGCTTGTCCTCGCCATGCCGGGCGGCCTATCGCGCGGGGATGCTCCAGCCAAGCCGCGATTGCCCGCTCTGCCCGCGCCTCGTCACGCTGCGCGAACAATTGCGCGCCGAACATCCCGACTGGTGGAATGCGCCGGTGCCCGCGCTGGGCGATCCCGATGCGCCGATCGCGATCGTCGGCCTGGCACCCGGCAAGCATGGCGCGAACCGCACCGGCCGCGCCTTTACCGGCGACGATTCGGGCGCGCTGCTGTTCGCGACGCTGGAGAAGTTCGGGCTGGCCGAGAAGGGCGAACCCAGGGGCGTGGTGATCCTCAACGCAGTCCGCTGCCTGCCGCCCGAGAACAAGCCCGAGCCCGCCGAAATCCATGCCTGCCGGCCCTTCCTGGCGGCGGAGCTCCGGGCGCCGGTGGTGCTCGCGCTCGGCCAGATCGCGCATCAGTCGGCGGTCAAGGCGATGGGCGGCAAGCTGCCCAAGGTGCGCTTCGCCCATGGCGCCGAGCACCGCCTGCATCGCGGCCAGTGGCTGGTCGATAGCTATCACTGCTCGCGCTACAACCAGAATACCGGGCGGCTGACGCCCGCGATGCTCGAGGCGGTGGTGGAACGGGCCATTGCCTTGGCGGGACCGGGAGCATTCCGATGATGAAGACGATCGGCCTGCTCGGGGGCATGAGCTGGGAGAGCTCGGCCCAATATTATGCGCTGCTCAATCGCGAGGCGCGCGCGCGGCTGGGGCATCCGCATTCGGCGCGCAGCGTGATGCTGTCGGTCGATTTCGGGGAGATCGAGCGGCTCCAGCACGCCGGCGCCTGGGATGCGCTCGCCGAGCAGCTCGCGGCCGAGGCCCGGGCGGTCGAGGCGGCGGGCGCCGATTGCCTGCTATTGTGCACCAACACCATGCACCTGGTGGCCGACCGGATCGCGGCCGCGATCGGCATTCCGATGCTCCACATCGCCGATCCCACCGGGGCGGCGATCCGCGCGGCGGGGATCGCGCGGATTGGCCTGCTCGGCACGGCCTTCACCATGGAGCAGCCATTCTACCGCGAACGGCTGGAGCGGCGCTTCGGGCTGGAAGTGCTCCTGCCCGGCGCGGAGGCGCGTGCCGCCGTGCACCGCGTCATCTATGACGAGCTGGTCGGTGGCGTGATCCGCGAGGAATCGCGCGCCCTCTATCGCGGGGTGATCGCCGAGCTGGCGGCGGCTGGGGCGCAGGGCGTGATCCTCGGCTGCACCGAGATCGGGCTGCTCGTCGGCCCAGGGGACAGCGAAGTGCCGTTGTTCGACACGACGCGCCTGCATGCGCTCGCCGCGCTGGAGTTTGCGCTGGGCTAGGGCCGAGGCCTAGGGCGGGAAATCAGCGATCGCGCAGCGCGTCCGGTGACGGGCCGCCAGGCGGGGTCAGATGTCCTGCGCGAGCCGCCCATAGAGATCCGGCCGGCGATCGCGGAAGAAGCCGAAGGCGGCGCGGTGGCGCTTGGCCAGCGCAAGGTCGAGCGTCGCGACGATCACGCCTTCCTCCTCGCGGTCCAGCTCGGCCAGGATGTCGCCACGCTCGTTGGTGATGAAGCTGGTGCCGTAGAAGGTCTGGCCATGCTCGGTGCCGACGCGGTTGGCGGCGACGACGGGGACGACGTTCGACACCGCATGCCCCACCATCGCCCGGCGCCACAGCCGCGCGGTGTCGAGGCTCTCGTCATGCGGCTCGCTGCCGATCGCGGTGGGATAGAACAGGATGTCCGCGCCCATCAGCATCATCGCGCGGGCGGTCTCCGGATACCATTGGTCCCAGCACACGCCCACGCCGAGCGTGGCCTTGTCCGGGCCGTTCCACACCTTGAACCCGGTGTTGCCGGGGCGGAAGTAGAACTTCTCCTCATAGCCGGGGCCGTCGGGAATGTGGCTCTTGCGATAGACGCCGGCGATCCGGCCGTCGGGGTCGATCATCGCGAGGCTGTTGTAATGATGCGGCCCGTCCGCCTCGAAGAAGCTGGTCGGGATGTGGATCTTCAGCTCGGCGGCGAGCGCCTGCATCGCCAGCACCGCCTTGTGCTCGGCGGTCGGCTTCGCATTGGCGAACAGGCCTTCGTCTTCCACCCGGCAGAAATACTCGCCTTCGAACAGCTCGGGCGGCAGCACCACTTGCGCGCCCCGGCCGGCCGCCTCGCGCACATGGGCGGAGACCTTCGCGATGTTCGCGTCGATGTCGTTGGAAAAGGCGAGCTGCAGGGCGGCGACGGTGATCTCGGTCATGGCGCGGCACATAGGGGGAATGCGTGATTTTCGCTACCTGGGATCACGATTTTCGCGGCCGGTCGTCGAGCTGCTTCGTTACCCTGGATGCGCTTGGCGCCATCTCCTCGAGACAGTGCTCCCTTCCCTCACCCCCGCGCAGGCGGGGATGACGGAAAGGGGATGGATCGGTTAAGCATCCAGACGATGCTGTCCCGCCCCCTGCTCGTCGCGCTGCTTGCCGGCTTTCTCTCCGCCACCGGATTCGCCCCGCTCGACTGGTGGCCCGTCACGCTGATCTGCCTCGCGGTGCTGCTGCACCTGACCTGGCACGCGCCGAGCGCCAGGGCGGCGCTGCTGCGCGGCTGGGTGTTCGGCGCCGGTCATTTCACCCTGGGCAACAACTGGATCCAGCACGCCTTCGATTTCCAGGACAAGATGCCGCCCGTGCTCGGCTATTTCGCCGTGCTGCTGCTGGCGCTCTATCTCGCGGTCTATCCGGCGGTGGCGATGGGCCTCGCCTGGCGCTTCGCCCGCATGGTGAAGGCGCGCTGGAACGAGCCGGACCTCGCCTTCGTCCTTGCCGCCGCCTCGGCCTGGATCGTCACCGAATATCTGCGCGGCACGCTGTTCACCGGCTATCCGTGGAATCCGGTGGCGGCGATCTGGGTGCCGACGCCGATCGCGCAGCTTGCCGCCTTCACCGGTACCTATGCGCTGTCGGGGCTCACCCTGATCGTCGCGGGCGCGCTCTATCTCGCCAGCCAGCACCAGTATCGCGTGCCGCTGGCCACCGCCGCGCTGCTGCTCGCCGGCGGGTTCGCGCTCAATCCCGGCCGCCCGGTGGAGGACCTCACGCGCCCGCATGTCCGCGTCGTCCAGCCCAATATCGGGCAGGAAGGCGTCGACCGGCCGGACTATGCCCCGCGCGTCCTCGCCAAGCTGGCCGAATGGAGCGGCCAGCCCGGCGGCGTGCCACGGCTGGTCGTGTGGCCCGAGGGCATGGTCAACTACTATGTCGAGGACGGCTATCCGCAGCGCTTCTACCAGCAAGGCGATCCGCGCTGGGTGCGCGGGCGGATCGGCGGGCTGCTCGGCCCCCGGGACCGTGCGATGGTCGGCGGCAATGCGCTGTTCTTCGACGGAGACCGGCTGACCGGCGCGGGCAATTCGGTGTGGACGGTGGATCCCGCCGGCATGCTCGGCGGGCGCTACGACAAGGCGCATCTCGTGCCCTATGGCGAGTATCTGCCGATGCGCACGCTGCTCGCGCCGCTCGGCCTCGCCCGGCTGGTGATGGGCGAGATCGACTTCATCCCCGGCCCCGGCCCGCGCACGCTCGCCGTCGACGGCTTCGGCAGGGCCGGCGTCGCGGTCTGCTACGAGATCATCTTCTCCGGCCAGATCATCGACCAGCGCAATCGCCCGGATTTCCTGTTCAACCCGTCGAACGACGCCTGGTTCGGCAGCTGGGGGCCGGTGCAGCATCTCGCCCAGGCGCGGTTGCGGGCGATCGAGGAGGGGCTGCCGATCCTGCGCGCCACGCCCACCGGCGTTTCCGCCGTGATCGACGCCCGTGGCCGCCTGCTCGGCACGGTGCCGGCGGGGCAGGAGGGCGCGGTGGAAGTGCCGCTCCCCGCGCCCCTGCCGCCCACCTTCTTCGCGCGGCTCGGCAATTGGCTGGCGCTGCTCGTTGCGCTGGCCCTGGTGGTGTTCGCGATTGCGTTTCGGCGCTTCGCCCGCTAGGGGCGTGATATAAGGAAAGCTTTATATGGGCATGGCAACGGCCCGGCTTTCCTCCCCACAAGAGGAATTTCCATGCGTTCCAACTATCTCTTCACGTCCGAATCGGTTTCCGAAGGCCATCCCGACAAGGTCGCGGACCAGATTTCCGACGCCATCGTCGATCTGTTCCTGTCGAAGGACCCCGAGGCCCGCATCGCCTGCGAGACGCTGACCACCACCCAGCTGGTCGTCCTTGCCGGCGAGATCCGCGGCAAGGGCATCATGGACACCGAGGGCAACTGGGCGCCGGGCGTGCAGGAAGAGGTCGAGAAGGCCGTCCGCGACACCGTGAAGCGCATCGGCTACGAGCAGGAAGGCTTCCACTGGGAGACGCTCCGCTTCGAGAACAACCTGCACCCGCAATCGGCGCACATCGCGCAGGGCGTCGACGCCTCGGGCAACAAGGACGAGGGCGCCGGCGACCAGGGCATCATGTTCGGCTTCGCCTGCGACGAGACGCCGGACCTGATGCCGGCGACGCTCGACTACAGCCACAAGATCCTCGAGCGCATGGCCGCCGATCGCCATTCGGGCGCGGCGCCGTTCCTCGAGCCGGACGCCAAGAGCCAGGTCACGCTGCGCTTCGAGAACGGCAAGCCGGTCGCGGCCACCGCGATCGTCGTCTCGACCCAGCACGGCAAGGGCTATGACGAGGGCGACAAGGAAGCCGAGCTCAAGGCCTATGTGAGGAAGGTCGTCGCCGACCTGCTCCCGGCCGAGCTGCTCTCGGGCGAGACCGAGTATCACATCAACCCGACCGGCTCGTTCGAGATCGGCGGTCCGGACGGCGATGCCGGCCTCACCGGCCGCAAGATCATCGTCGACACCTATGGCGGCGCTTCGCCGCATGGCGGCGGTGCCTTTTCGGGCAAGGACCCGACCAAGGTCGATCGCTCGGCGGCGTATATCACCCGCTATCTCGCCAAGAACATCGTCGCCGCCGGCCTGGCCAAGCGCGTGACGATCCAGCTGGCCTATGCGATCGGCGTGTCCAAGCCGCTGTCGCTCTATGTCGACACGCACGGCACCGGCACGGTCTCGGACGACAAGATCGAGGCGGCGATCGCGGGCATCGAGAAGCTGGGCGGCCTCACGCCGCGCGGCATCCGCACGCACCTCCAGCTCAACAAGCCGATCTATTCGAAGACGGCGGCTTATGGCCATTTCGGCCGCAAGCCCGAGGGCGATTTCTTCCCCTGGGAGAAGACCGACCTGGTCGAGGATCTGAAGGCCGCGCTCGCCGCCTGATCCCGCCGGCCTCGGCCTGCCGAACATCACAGCCCCGCGCCGCATCTGCCGGCGCGGGGCTTTTCGTTGCGCCGCTTCGATACGTATTCGTACGGGCCATCCTATAAAGCACTGGGCAACCGTAATTCTTCATCAGGAAGGAATGGAAAGGAGCGAGTCGGTGGAGTCGGAGAATTCGATGATGGTTCCGGAGAGCGGAGCATCCCCTGGCGCCGGCACCGGGCTCGCGATCGCCTTCCAGCCCATTGCCGAGATCGCTGGCGGGCGCATCCATGCCTATGAGGCACAGGCGCTCCGCGACGGCGCGCCCGCCACGGGCGATTTCGACCAGCTCTCGGCCGAGCAGCGCCGCGACGTCGACCGCCGCTGCGCGGTTGCCGCGGTGCGCTGGGCCGCGACGGCGGGCTTCGCCAGCTCGGGCGGGCGGCTTGCCATTCCGCTGAGCGCCCCGGCGATCGGCGATCCGGCGGAGCATATCCAGCCGGCGCTGCTCACCGCCCGCCAATATGGCATCGTCGCGGAGCGGCTGGTGTTCACGCTCCACCACTATCAGGCGATCACCAGCTCCGAACTCGCCGACATCATGCATGTCTTCAACAAGCTGGGCCCGGTCGTCGCCTTTCACGGCGTCGGCCCCAACGAATCGGGGCTCGCCTATTGCGGGAAGTTCGCGCCCCATGCGGTGACGATCGAGCCCGAGCTGGTCAGCACCATCGCGTCCAGCTGGTCGCGCCGCATCGCCATCGAGGACCTCATTCGCCGCATGCAGAGCCTGGGTCTGCGCATCGTCGCGGCTGGCGTGGACAGCGAGCCGGTCTATGAGCGCATCCGCAGCTTCGGCGTGCCGCTCGTCCAGGGCGCCCATGTCGGCGCACCTGCCACGGGCTGCCTGCCGCAGCCGGCGCTGCGCAACGCGGCCTGATTCGCGCTTCGCCGCGCGCAGTTCCCGCATCGGTCTCCAGAAAAGAAACCATTTCGGTGGTAATTTGCCCCGGGGTCGTTTCGACGCCGATTCTTTCCCCGCGGCACGACTCGCGGATTCGCGTGAGGCAAGCGGAATCCGCCATCGCCTTCCCCGGTAGAATCCCCATGGGGAGAATCCCCCTTCGGCGACGCACGGAATGGAGCGGGCGGCGTTAACCATTTTTAACGAAGGGCAGAAAGGAAGCATCATGCATACCGAACCTGCTCCAGCCGCGCTTCAGTCCGGTCTCGCCATTGCCTTCCAGCCGATGATCGCCGCGACTTCGGGCCAGCCCTTCGCCTGGGCCGCGATCGCCACCGTCGATGGTTGCGGCTTCGGCCGGGTCGCCGCGGCGCTCGCCCCCGAAGCCCGTCTCCGGCTCGAAGTGGCGCGGATCCGCGGCGCGATCGCCGGCGCGGCCGATGCCGGGCTGCTCGACGGCGAGGCGCTGCTCGCGGTTCCCGTCGCCGCCGCCTGCGGCGCGCCCGAGGTGCTGCTCGCCCATCTCTTCCGCGCCGCGATCGCGCATCGCGTGCCGCTCGACCGCATGGTCCTCGAAATCGACGCCGACGAGCGGGGCGACCTGGCCGGTATCGCGGCACTGGCCCAGGCATGTCTGGACCGCGGCATCGCCATCGCGTTCGACAACTTCGCCGTCGGCCCGCTTGCCGTCCGCCTGCTCGGCCGCTTCACGCCGCGCTTCGTCAAGCTCGATGCCGGCCTCGTCCGCAACATCGCCGACAGCAGCTCGCGCCGAGTGATCGTCGAGGGCGTGCTGCGCCTTGCCCGCAACATGGACGTGACGCTGATCGCCAATGGCGTCGCGCGCCGCGAGGACCTGGTTCTGCTGTGCACGATGGGCATCCGCCACATGCAGGGCGACTGGATCGCGCCGGCCCGCAGCCGCCCGCTGCCGCGCGCGCACCTCGCCCGCCGCGAGCCGCGCGCGACGGTGCCCCAGCATCGCCGCCTTGCCGCGCACCAGCGCATGGCCGCGATGCGTCCGGCGGCGCCTGCCGCGTTCGCCCAGGCGCTCTAACGCTTGTCCTCCGCGTCCGGGGCGCTAACAGGCGGCCCGTGTCCGATCCCGTTTCCATCCGCCGTCTCTATGGCCGCCGCCAGGGCCACAAGCTCCGCCAGGGCCAATCCGCCCTTGTCGAGGAGCTGCTCCCGCAGGTGAGCCTGCCCGAATCGGGTCCGCTCGATTCGGCCATTCTCTTCGGCGACGATCGCCCCCTCGAGTTCGAGATCGGCTTCGGCGCGGGCGAGCATCTCGCCGGCCAGGCCGCGATGCGCCCCGGTCACGGCTTTATCGGCTGCGAGCCCTTCCTCAACGGCGTGGTCGGCGCGCTCGGCCATGTCCGCGACGGCGATCTCAAGAATGTCCGCCTGCACATGGGCGACGCGCTCGAAGTGCTCGAGCGGCTGCCCGATGCCAGCCTCGAGCGGCTCTATCTGCTCCATCCCGATCCCTGGCCCAAGGCCCGCCATGCCAAGCGCCGGATGATGAACCATGGTCCGCTCGACATCATCGCCGCGAAGCTCAAGCCCGGCTGCGAGTTCCGCCTGGGCACCGACGATCCGACCTATTGCCGCTGGTCGATGATGATCATGGACCAGCGCCGCGACTTCGCATGGCAGGCGAAGACCGCGCAGGATTTCCTCACCCGCCCGGCGGACTGGCCCGAAACGCGCTACGAGCGCAAGGCGCGGCGCCAGGGCCATGAAGTGTGGTACTTCCGCTACATCCGCCGATAGGCCGCTGCATGGTGCGGCGCTGGCCCCGCTGCTATCCGTGCGGCGCCGGATCGGGAGGAGGGGAATGATGGACCGCAGGACCTTGCTCGCCGCCGCGGCCGCGATGCCCGTCGCCCCGGCCCTTGCGGCGGACGACGAGCGCTGGGCCGGCATCGCCGCGCAATACGACGTCACGCGCAAGGTTGCGCAGCTCGAGCATGGCAATTGGGGAATGATGGCGCGGCCGGTGCATGCCGCCTATCGCGCCCATGTCGATCGCGTGAACCGCGACACCAGCTTCTATGTCCGGCGCGAGATGCCCGGCGAGATCGAGGCGGTCCGCGCCCGGGTGGCCGCCGCGATGGGCGTGGGAACCGGGGAGATCGCCTTCACCCGCAACGCGACCGAAGCGATGCGCGCGCTGATCCTGGGCTATAACCGCCTGCGCCCCGGCGACGCGGTGCTTCATGCCGATCTCGACTATGACGCGATGCAGGCCTGCATGGAGAGCCTGAAGGGCCGGCGCGGCGCGGAAGTGATCAAGATCGCCTTGCCGCTGCCCGCCACGCGCCAGGCGGTGATCGATGCCTATGCGCAGGCCTTTGCCGCGCATCCCAACCTTCGCATGGTGCTGCTCACCCATGTCAGCCACCGCACCGGCCTGGTGCTGCCGGTCGCCGAGATCGCGGCGATGGCTCGGCTCCGCGGCATCGATGCGATCGTCGATGCCGCGCACGGCGTCGGCCAGATCGACTATAGGCTGCCCGATCTCGCCGCCGATTTCATCGGCATCAACCTGCACAAATGGATCGGCGCGCCGCTCGGCGTCGGCGCGATCGTGATCCGGGACGGCCGGCTGACGGACATCGATATCGACCCCGCCGAAGCCGGCGCCAACCCCGCGGACATCCGGTCCCGCGTCCATACCGGCACGGTCGACTATGCGGCGCTGCTCGCGGTGCCCGCGGCCCTCGACTTCCACGAAGGCATCGGTGCCGCCGCCAAGCAGGCGCGGCTCCGGGCGCTGCGCGATCGCTGGGTCCGCCCTGCGCGGGCGCTGGCGAATGTCGAGGTGCTCACGCCGGACGATCCCGGCAGCTATGGCGCGATCACTGCGTTCCGGCTGAAGGGCCGGACATCGCACGAAGCCAATGTCGCGCTGGCCAGGCGCCTGCTCGACGAGCATGGCATCTTCACCGTGCACCGCGACGGCCTGGCGAGCGGAAGCTGCGTGCGGGTGACGCCGGCGCTGGCGACGACGATGGAGGAGGTGGACCGCTTCGTCGCGGCGCTGCGGAAGGTGGCATCCTGATTCCCCCCCGCCGGGGAGGAACGGGAAGTCTCAGGCTGCTTCCAGCAACGCCCGGTCGCGGATGGTGATGCCCCGCGCGCCCATCAGGTTGATCGCGCCTTCGGCCTTGAGCCTGCTCAGCTGGCGGCTCACCGTCTCGATCGTCAGCCCCAGCACCTCCGCCATCTCGCCGCGCGTCAGGGGGAAGTCGAAGGTCACCGGCCCGGAGGCGGTGGCGCGGCAGCCCTGCACGCGATCGGCCATGTCGAGGAGGAAGCCGGCCAGCTTCTCGCGCGCCGAGAGCCGGGCGAGGGCGAGCATCCGTCCCCGTGCCTCTTCGAGCGCCGCCAAGGTACGCTGGAGCAGGAGCCGCTCCATGCGGACATGGTCCTCGAGCACGCGCTCGAACGGCTTGCGCGGAAAGACGCAGAGCTCGACGTCGCCGAGCGCGGTGACGGTGAAGTCGGCCAGCTCGGCCCAGGGCCGGCCGACGAAATCGGCCGGGTAGAGCAGCCCCACCACCTGTTCGCGCCCGTCGGGCGTGACGGCGCTGAGCTTGAGCACGCCGGAGAGCAGATTGGCGCAGACCAGGCTCTCCTCGCCCGCCCAGACCAGCGTCTGCCCGCGCGTCAGCCGGCGCCGCTGGCCGAGCGCATTGAGCGTATCGAGCTCGACATCGTCGAGGCTGGCGCAGAGCGCCCGGTCGCGCACCGCGCAGCCGGAGCAGATATGGGCGGCAATCATGCGCCGCATATCGGAGGTGGTTTGACGAAGGTCAAAGCGACGGATTGTCCCAGGGGGCAGGCACGCGGCACGTCACGTCACGAGCCGGGAAGTGCCCCATGTATCTCTGTCTGGTTGCCGCTGCCTTTGCGTTCTTCATCGCCGCGGTCGCCTTCCTCAGCATCGAGGACGCGGTTCGCTTCCGCCGGCGCTGATCCGGTCTCGGCGCGGCCCGTGCGCTTCCAGGCGCCGCGCAGCAGCTTGCCGGCCAGCGCGTCGATCCCCGGCCGCACGAACAGCCAGTCGCGGATCGCCGGGCCCTTCGCGGCGCCGATCACCTGCTTGTAGCCGCTGTCGCCGGCGCCCCAGTCCACGGCCGCGATGCCGTCCTCGATCGCGCGGACGAGGTTGCGATAATAGAGCAGCTTGCCCGGCGAATGCTTGGCGAAGCGCGGGTCATAGCTGTTCGCGATCGCATATTTGAGCGGGCCGGCATTGAGGTCGAAGGAGAAGGCCGCAGGGGCGCCGTCGACGCGGAGCAGCGCCGTCCACAGCATCCGGGCGATGACGGGATCCTCGGCGGCGGCGCGCCAGAAGCCGCCATGGCCGCGCGCGGTGAACTTGGCGTCGGAACCGTCGGTCCGCGCCGCGATCCAGCTCTTCTCCTCGATGCCGGCGAGTGCCTCGAACGCCGCCTCGTCCCAGCCGGCGCCGTGGACGAAGCTCCAGTCGAGTTCGCCGTGCCCGCCCAGATGCTTCTCGTGGAAGCGGTTCTTCTTGAGCGTCGAGTTGCGCGGCCAGGTGCCTTCGGCGCGCTCGGCGGCGATGTCGAGCAGGAAGCTGTCCGCCACGAACCGGTCGAGCACCGCCCAGCCCCGGTTCCGCGCCGCTTCCTTGAGCAGCTCGAGCCCGGGATCGCCGTCATAGACCGGCCCGACGCGCAGCGCGCGTGCCGCGCGGGCGAGCCGGGGGAGCAGCGCCTCGATCGCCTCGACCCCGGCATCCTCGCGGACGGGGAAGCTGCGGAAGGGCCAGTAGCAGCCGGGGATCGCGGCCAGCTTCGCCCAGGCCGGCCCGGCGGCGACGATCGGCAGCGCGGCGACGGGCTCGCCCTCGCGCGCCACGGTGAGCGTGCGGGCATGGCCGCCATAGGTGCGGAGCGCGGCGGCGAACCAGCCATAGCGCAGGAAGCGGTGCGACGGGCGCGCGCGGGCGGCCACGGCGTCGATCGCGCCGGCCAGCCCGTCGACGCAATCGATGGTGAGCGCCGGCGGCAGGCGCGTGAATTCCTCGAGCAGCATCGGCTTCGACATGGCCATGTTTCTAGCGCGGCACCCGTTACCAAGCCGTGATGACGCCGGCGGTCATCCGCCGCGAGCCCAGGCGCGGGCGGCGTCCAGCTCCTCGGGCGTGAAGATCGTCTGCTCGCCCGGCACCATCCATCCGGTGGCGCGGCTGGCGGCGACGATCCAGCCGATATCGGTGACCACCGCGACGCGGCCGATCCTGGTGAGATGCCCCACGCCCCAGCTGATGTCCTTCCACCACGCCGCCAGCTCCATGCCGGCGAAGCTGCGGATCACCGCAACCGCCGACAGCTTGCCGTGGCGCGCGATCACTGCCTCCATTTCCGTGGCCGCGGCGTCATATTCGGCGCGGGTGACTTCGCCGTCGACGGTGAACTCGATCACCCCGGCATCCATATCGGTCTCGAACTGCATCATGGGCTTCACTCCGTTCGGTTCCCCGGTCATAACGCATGACGCATGGAAGGACCCTATCTCTCCACGGTTTCGGAAACGATTCAGGCGGCGATCGCGCCCGTGTTCCTGTTGGCGGGCATCGGGGCGTTCCTGAACGTGATGGTCGGCCGGCTCGCCCGCATCGTCGATCGCGCGCGCAACATCGAACAGCTCCACCCGCGATCCACCGGGCCCGAGCATGATCGCCACGTCTGGGAGCTGCGGATCATCGATCGCCGCATATCGGTGATCAACAACGCGATCTTCCTGTGCACGGCCAGCGCCCTCGCCATCTGCTTCGTCGTCGCGATGATGTTCGTCGCGCGGCTCAGCAACCTGCATGTCGGCATCTGGGTGGCGAGCGCCTTCATCGTCTCGATGCTGCTGCTGATGGCGGGCCTGATCTATTTCCTCTTCGAGGTGCGCATGTCGCTCGAGGCGATCCATGTCCGCGAGGAACTGCTGGAGCTGGACGGGAAACGCTAGGTTGAGAACCCAGGCAAGTATCTGATTTTCCTTCGTCGTCCCCGCACGGGCGGGGATGACGGGGTTCGTCGAATGCGTTCTGGACCTAGGGCGTCCGCGGCCCCAGGTCCGCCGGGATCGTCGGCAGATATTGCGGCGCCACCCGGGCGTGCGTCGCCTGCTCATAGGCATAGCCGGCCTTGAGCAGCAGCCCGTCGGCATAGGCCGTGCCGATGAAGGACAGGCCGGCCGGCAGCCCGTTCACCAGGCCCATCGGCACGGTGAGGTGCGGATAGCCCGAGACTGCGGGCAGCTCGCTTGCCGAGGGGCCCTGGAACTGGTCGCCATGCGCCGGGTCGCTCAGCCAGGGCGTGCCATAGGTCGGGGTGACGAGGATCCGCGCATCCGCGGCCTTGAGCATCGCGTCGATCCCCTCGGGCCCGGCCATGCGCGCCGATTTCTCGCGCGCCGCCTGATATTCGGGATCGTCCAGGCCCTTGGACTTGTCTGCCTTGATGAAGGTCTCCTGGCCGAAGAACGGCATTTCGGTTTCCTCGTGCGCCGCATTGAAGGCGATCAGGTCGGCGAGCGTCTTCGCGCCCACGCTCGCCGGCGTGGTGGCGAGATAGGCGGCCATGTCGGCCTTCAACTCGGTGTGGAGCACCAGCCCCTCGGCCTCGCCCAGGCCCTTCAGCTCAGGCATCTTCACTTCGACCAGCACCGCGCCGGCAGCGCCGAGTTCGGCGAGCGCCTTGTCGAAGCGCGCGGCGAGGTCGGCCGCCATCTCGGGCTTCCAATAGCCGATCCGCATGCCCTTGAGCGCGTCCGGAGACAGCCCTGCCGCATAGTCCTTCCGATATTTGTCCGCGTCCTTGGTCGCCGGATCGGCGGGGTCGCTGCCCACCATTGCGCCGAACAGGATCGCCGCGTCCTTCACCGAGCGCGCCATCGGCCCGGGCGTATCCTGGCTGTGGCTGATCGGCACCACGCCGGTGCGGCTGATCAGCCCCAGCGTCGGCTTGAGCCCGACCAGCCCGTTCATCGCCGCCGGGCACACCACCGATCCATCGGTCTCGGTGCCTACCGCGACCGCCGCCAGGCTCGCCGCGACCGCCGCGCCCGATCCGCTCGACGAGCCGCAGGCGGAGCGGTCGAGCGCATAGGGGTTCTTCACCAGGCCGCCCATGGCGCTCCAGCCGCTCATCGAGTTGTTCGAGCGGATGTTCGCCCATTCGGAGAGGTTGGTCTTGCCGAGGATGATCGCGCCCTGTGCCCGCAGCCGCGCGACCAGCGGCGCGTCGCGCCCGGTGTCGTTGTTGGCGAGCGCCAGGCTGCCCGCGGTGGTGGGCATGTTCTGCGTCTCGATATTGTCCTTGATCAGCACCGGAATGCCGTCGAGCGGGCCGAGCGGCTTGCCCGCCCTGCGCCGGTCTTCGCTGTCGCGCGCATCGGCGCGCAGGTCCTTGCCCGGCGCGACGGCGATCACGGAGCGCAGCGTCGGTCCGGCGCGGTCGAGCTTCCCGATCCGCGCGACATAGGCATCGACGATATAGCCGCTGGTCATGCTCCCGTCGGCGAGCGCGGTGCGCAGCGCATCGATCGACTGTTCCTCGACGGTGGGAAGCGGGCGGGGCGTTTCCTGGACCACGATGTCGGATTGGGCGGGGGCAGGGGCGGGGGCCGCTTCCTGTGCCCATGCGGGCGACGTCCATGCCAGAGCCACCGCCAGAGCCGTCATTCCCGTTCGCATGCGCCGTCCCCGAATCTCGTTGCGCGGCCAGCCTAGCGCGTGCGCCGGGCCCTGCAAGCGGAGGGCGGATCGCAAGGGCGTCTATCCCCTTGGGGCACGTATCGCTTGGGACAAATACCCCCTTTTCGTCATCCCCGCGCAGGCGGGGAACCAGAGTCACGGGCGATGCTGCAGAGAAACCTGGACCCCGCCTGCGCGGGGATGACGGGGTTGGGACGGGGTGGTGGGGCGGGAGGGGATGGCGGGGACGGGGTCCGCCGGATGTGCCGCGACTCTAGTGCCCCACCTCCACGCTTGCCTCCACCGACATGCCCGGCCGCAGCCGTGCCGCCGCGGGCTGGCCCGGATCGATTCGGATCCGCACCGCGATCCGCTGGGGGATCTTCACGAAATTGCCTGTCGCATTGTCGCTGCGGATCACCGCGAACTCCGATCCCGCCGCCGGCGCCAGCTGCTCGACCGTGCCGTTCAGCTTCGCGCCGCCCAGCGCGTCCACCCGGAAGCTCGCCTTGGCGCCCGGGCGGATCTTCGCCGTCTGCGCTTCCTTGAAATTGGCGGTCACCCATAGGGTCTGCGGCACCAGCGCCATCAGCTGGGTGCCGGCCGTGACATATTGCCCGCGCCGCCCGCCGATCTCGCCCAGCTGACCTGCTACCGGCGCGCGGATCACCGTGTTGGCGAGGTCGATCTCGGCGAGATGGAGCGCCGCCCTGGCCGCATCCACTGCGGCGACCAGCCCGCCCTTGTTCACCGTCACGCTGCGGATGTCCTCGCTCGCCACCGTCCGCGCCGCCTGGGCCTGTGCCACCGCCGACTGGGCGGTGCGCAGCGCGGCGAGCGCCGCGTCGCGATCGCGCCGGGTGATGAAGCCCTGCTTCGCCAATGCGTCGATCCGGCCGAAATCGGCCTGCGCCTTGGCGAGCTGCGCCTGGGCCGAGGCGACCGCCGCTTCCTGCGAGCCATAGGCCGCGGTCTTGGATGCCGCCTGTTGCGGGTTGTTGGCGAGCGCCGCCTGGGCGCTGGCGACGTTCGCCTTCGCCTGGTCGACGCGCTGGCGATAGATGCGCTCGTCGATCGTCGCGAGCACGTCGCCTGCCTTCACGGTCGCGAAATCCTGGACCGGCACGTCGGTGAGATAGCCGCTCACCTGGGGGCTGATGATCGTCACCTGCCCGCGCACATAGGCATTCTCGGTCGACTGGACGTTCCCGGCAAAGGGCCAGACCTGCCACGCCATCAGCACTGCCGCGATGCCCGCCAGCACCAGCAGCACGGCGATCGCGATGGCGGTCCAGGAGAGGCGGGGCGGGACCCAGCGGCGCGCGGCGACCTCAGGCGTGGGCGGCGGATCCGCACCCTCGCTCGGCGCGGGCACGGCGGCCGGCACCGGCGCCGGCTTCGCTTCCGCTTCGATCGCCGGGGTTGTCGGCTCAGCCATTCCTTGCTCCTGCTTGCTGCTCGGCCGCGGCGCGCGCCAGGTTCTCGCGCCGGATCCGCATGATGGGGATGAAGACCCACAAGATCGTCCCCGCCGCGATCGCCGCGATCAGCAGGAAAGTGTCGTTATAGGCCAGGATGTTCGCCTCGCGCGTCACGGTCTGCGAGAGGATCGCCGCGCCCTCGGCCTGGCGCAGGCCGGGATCGATCAGCACCCGGCCATAGGCGCCGGCATTCTGCTGGAGCCGCTGCGCCACCAGCGGATCGCCGCTCGCCAGCTGCGCGACGATGGCGTTGCCGTGCGCCCGCTCGCGGATCACCTGGAAGGTGCCAAGCATCGCCGATCCGAACAGGCCGCCCAGATTCTGGGTGATGCCGAACAACGCCGAGAAGCTGACGAAATGAGTCGGGCCCTCGCGCAGCGCGCGGGTCAGCCCGATCAGCATCGCCGGGCCGATGAACAGCGCGCTGGCGAAGCCCAGCAGCGCCTGGCTGAAATACATGTCGTGCGGGCGGACGAGGTTGGTCGAACCCGAATCGAGCCAGGCGCCCAGGCCGATCAGCGCCAGCGCGATCAGGATCGGCTTGCCCAGGAACAGGGGATCGAGCGTGAGCGCGCCGACCACCACGCCGGCCAGCGTCGCGAGCAGCACGACCAGATAGAGCATCCGCATCTGGTCGTTGCCCATGCCCAGCACAGTGAGCAGCCCCGACGCGCCGATCGTCTGCTCCGAAAGCACCACACGCACCAGGATCGAGACGAGGGCGAAGCGCACGATGTCGCGGCTCGCCAGCCAGCGGGTGTTGAGCAGCGGGCGCTCGCGGTGATGCTCGATCAGCCAGGCGATCGGCAGCAGCACGATCGCCCCGATCAGCGCCGGCGCGATCCATGGCGCCTCGAACCACCACAGCGCCCGGCCCATGCCCAGCACCGCGCAGAGCAGCGCCATGCCGCCTGCGAAGATCGGGAAGGTGACGAAGTCGAGCGGCTCGAACACCTTCATCCGCTCGACCGGCGGCAGCACCAGCAGGCGCACCGCGGCCAGGCAGAACAGGGCCAGGCCCAGCTCGAACAGATACATGGTCTGCCAGCGATCCGGCTCGAAGGCTTCGCTGGGGAAGAGGCGGGCGAGGGGGACGGCGATCTGCGGCAGGCTGATCGCGATCACGATGCCCTTCAGCCGGTGCTCGGGCGTCCAGGCCTGCACCATGTAGAGCAGCCCCACCGTGCTGCACGCGGCGGCCGCGATCCCGCTCAGCGCGCGCACCGCCACCGCCGTCGCGAAGCTGTGCGCGATCAGGTGTCCGGCGGTGGTCAGCGCGAAGGCACCCAGGAAGATCTGGGTGAACAGCCGGATGCCGAACTGCTGGCGGAACTTGATCAGCACCATGTTGGCGCAGACATTCGTCATCACATAGACGGTCGGCAGCCACTGGATCTCGGCCGAATAGAGCCCGAGCGATCCCTGCAGGGTCGTCAGGTTCGCGGTGACGATCGCATTGCCCAGCGAACCCGACAGGATCACCAGCACCGCCACCGATATATAGGCCGCGCGCCGCAGCGGCGGGTGCCAGGGGGTAGGGGGCGAACCGGGGATCGGCGAGCGCTCGTGCGGGGCCGGCTGCCATGCCGGCTGCTCCCCCGTCGCTGCCCCGTTCGTTGCCATCCCGACATAATCCCGCTCGCGGCGAAACGATCCGCCAAAGGACTGCCTCTAGACCCGGGCAAGTCTGATTGAATATCGCGCAATCGGCAACGCTCGGTTGCGTGGACTGCAACTGCGCACCGGGAGGGCAAGGGAGCCCGGAACTACGAGATTCCATCCGTCATCCGGCCTTTGCGGGGATGATGGCGGAAGGCGGATGCGTCCGCGCCGCGATCGCCATCCTCTGCGGTGCGATCATGCGGCCGACCACAAGCCCTTGTGGTCCCCCGGATTCCTCCACGCGAAAAAAATTAACGTTCCGCGTTCGTTCCCTTGCCTTTCGCAAACCCTAGGAAAGTCCGCGCGTCGCGGCATTGCAGCAGATATGCAGGTGCCACGAACCGAGTCATTTTAGCGACGAAACGTTGTGGAAATTAACCATTTCGGGTCTTGTGCGCGGACTCGGATTGGCACAATCTGTTGTGGTTGCACTGAGGGGCAAGCTCAAGCACTGGTGGACGCGCCGCCGCATACCCATATGCGGAAGGGGTCGATTCGTGCCTGGGACGAAGTGCGATGGACATGTTTTGTTCTTCGCGCGCGGCCGCGTCGATGCTAGGATCGGCAGCCCCTTCGAGTCGGGATTTGATGCCTTCCCCCGGGGGAAGGCCGGTGAAGCTTTTCAGGGGTGAGAGTCATGGAATTCAGGGACACGGAAAACAGCGTGAACGAGACCGTCGCCGAAGCCCCCGCCACTGCCGGCAAGCCGGCCGCGAGCGATGTCGCCAAGGCGGCACCGAAGGCGCGCAAGCGGAACGACAGCAAGGCGGTTGCGCCGCGCGCGTTCGATGTCGAGGTCGATCATTCGCGCGACGCGCTGCTCACCGAATTCGGCAAGGAGACGCTGCGCGACCGCTATCTGCTGCCCGGCGAGACCTTCCAGGACCTGTTCGTGCGCGTCGCCTCGGCCTATGCCGACGATCAGCCGCATGCCCAGCGCATCTACGACTATATCTCGAAGCTGTGGTTCATGCCCGCCACGCCCGTTCTGTCGAACGGCGGCACCGGCCGCGGCCTGCCGATCAGCTGCTTCCTCAATTCGGTGCCGGACAGCCTGAACGGCATCGTCGACACCTGGAACGAGAATGTCTGGCTCGCCTCGCGCGGCGGCGGCATCGGCACCTATTGGGGCAATGTCCGCGGCATCGGCGAGCCGGTGGGCCTCAACGGCAAGACATCGGGCATCATTCCGTTCGTGCGCGTGATGGATTCGCTCACCCTGGCGATTTCGCAGGGCTCGCTGCGCCGCGGCTCGGCCGCCTGCTATCTCGACATCTCGCACCCGGAGATCGAGGAGTTCCTCGAGATCCGCAAGCCGTCGGGCGACTTCAATCGCAAGGCGCTGAACCTGCACCACGGCGTGCTGATCCCCGATGCGTTCATGGAAGCGGTGCGGGGCGGCGAGGAATGGGTGCTGCGTTCGCCCAAGGACCAGTCCGAGCGGGGCAAGGTCGATGCGCGCGCGCTGTTCCAGAAGCTGGTCGAGACCCGTCTTGCCACCGGCGAGCCCTATATCGTGTTCGCCGACCATGTGAACTCGAACATGCCCAAGCATCATCGCGATCTGGGCCTCAAGGTCTCCACGTCGAACCTCTGCTCGGAAATCACGCTGCCCACGGGCAAGGATCATCTGGGCAATGAGCGCACCGCGGTGTGCTGCCTCTCCTCGCTCAACCTCGAGACCTGGGAGGAGTGGAAGGGCGAGACCGGCATGATCGAGGACGTGATGCGCTTCCTCGACAATGTGCTGCAGGATTATATCGACCGGGCCGAGCCGGGCATGGAAAAGGCCGCCTATTCGGCCAGCCGCGAGCGTTCGGTCGGCCTGGGCGTGATGGGCTTCCACTCCTTCCTCCAGGCGCGGAACATCCCGTTCGAGGGCGCAATGGCGAAGAGCTGGAACCTGCGCATGTTCAAGCACGTCAAGGCGCAGGTCGACCAGGCGTCGATGGCGCTGGCGGTGGAGCGCGGGCCGTGCCCGGACGCGGCCGACATGGGCGTGATGGAGCGCTTCAGCTGCAAGATGGCGATCGCGCCCACCGCGTCGATCTCGATCATCTGCGGCGGCACTTCGGCCTGTATCGAGCCGATCCCGGCCAACATCTACACGCACAAGACGCTGTCGGGCTCGTTCTCGGTCAAGAATCCCTATCTGGAGAAGCTGCTCAGCGAGAAGAGCAAGAACTCGGATGCGGTGTGGAACTCGATCCTCGAGCAGGGCGGCTCGGTCCAGCACCTCGACTTCCTCAGCCCGGAAGAGAAGGACGTCTACAAGACCTCGTTCGAGATCGACCAGCGCTGGATCCTCGAGCTGGCCGGCGATCGCTCGCCCTATATCGACCAGGCCCAGTCGCTGAACCTGTTCATCCCGGCGGACGTCGAGAAGTGGGACCTGCTGATGCTCCACTTCCGCGCCTGGGAGCTCGGCATCAAGTCGCTCTATTATCTCCGCTCCAAGTCGGTGCAGCGCGCCGGCTTCGCGGGCGGCGTGGAGGCCGACAACACGATCGAGAAGCCGCAGTTCAACCTGGGCGAGTCGACGGATTATGATGAGTGCCTAGCCTGCCAGTAACTGGACATCCCACGGAATCGTAAACCTTCGTCGGGGCCGGGCTTCAGGAAGCAAGGTATTTCAACCTTCCTGGCCTTTTCCTGAAGGAAATACGGGGTAAACTGTGCCTCGCTTCTCCTCCATCTCGGACCGAACGCGAGCCGTCCGGGCTGGGGTGCCCACCGCGCTCTGACGCGGCAGGCACCCTTGGCCATCAGAACTTGATGCGTGCGTCGACCAGGAAGGAACGCGGCGGCAGGAAGTTGAACTGGTCACCCTGCCCATAGCCGTTCTGGTAGCTGACGCCGTTCACGACGGTGGTCGGCGCGCCCGAGGAACTGCTCGAGATGGCAGTGACCGCGCGGCTGTCGAACACGTTCTGGACGGTTATTCCCAGCCGGAAGTGCTCGCCGACTTCCTGGCTCATCGCGAACTCGCCGACGCTGTAGGGCTTGATGCGATAGAGGCGCAGATTGGGATTGCCGCTGAACTCGGTCGCATATTGCGGGCCGGTGTACTTCTGGTTGAAGGACAAGCGGAAGCCCTGGTCGCGATACACGAAGCCCGCCGCCGCGGTGCCGAACGGCGCCTTGGCGATCTGCGCGCCGGTGGTGACGCTGCGCGCGTAATTGTACGAGCCGTTGGCGAACAGGGTGAGGCCGCGGACCGGCATCAGGCTGAGCTGTCCCTCGACGCCCTTGTAGCGGACCTGGCCGATGTTGACGAGTAGCGTGGTGTCGCAGCCGACCGTGGTGCAGGTGCCGATCTTGTTGTTGACGTTGATGACATAGCCGTCGACGTCGATCGAGACCTTGTCGCCGTGCCAGACGGTGCCGACCTGGTAGTTGGTCGTGGTCTGCGGCTTGAGCGCATCGAGCGCGGTCGAGAGCGAGCCCGAGGTCGAATAGAAGCTCGACAGGTCGGGCACGTACATGCCCTGCGCATATTGGGCGTAGAAGGACCAGTTGGTCATCGCCTCCCAGTTCGCAGTCAGGAACGGCAGCGTCTTGGTCCAGGTCTGGCTGGTGTCGATCGGGCCGCGCGACTTCTGGTTGACCAGCGCGTCGACGCCGCGGGTGAAGTGGACATATTTGACGCCCGGCGTGATCGCCAGGCTGTCGATCGGACGGATCTCGAACTCGCCGAACAGCTGGTACTGGCTCCAGTTCGAATGCTGCACATATTGGATCGCGGCCAGCGCAGTCGACGGCAGCGCGTTCTGGGCGGCGGAGCCGTTGCCGTTGTTGAACTTCTCGTTGAACGACAGCGCGCCGGTGGTCATGTCGAGATCGACCAGGTGGCGATCGGTATCGGCATGCTCGTACCAGCCGCCCAACCGGATCTTGCCAAGCGCGAAACTGTAGTTGAGCTGGCCGATATAGCCGAGCACCCGGTACTTGTTCATCTTGTTGTAGCCGAGCACGTCGCCGGCCTTGGTCACCGCGACATAGGGCGAGGCAGGCGTGCCGGCGCCGGCGAAGCCGGTCACCACCGTGCCGCTGTTCCCGGACAGCGTGTTGTTGGTGTAGCCGTACATGTAGACGCGATTGTCCATCGAGAAGCCGGAGCCCAGCTCGCTCTGGAGGCGCAGATAGGAGAAATCGGTGGTCTTGTCGGTGCGGTTGTAGCGCCAATAGTCCATCGTGGTGGGATCGTTGGTCAGCCCGTAATTCTTGCCATAGACGCCGACGTTCGAGCTCGCCGCGCAATTCGTGCCGCTGAGCTGGGTCAGCGGCTGGCCGTCGGGGCCCAGCGCGGCGTTGGCGAAGCCGGCGATGCCCTTCGTAGCGCTGCCGCAGGTGGCGCCCTTGGCCACGTCCGACTGGTAATAGTGGTTGCGGTTCCAGGTGCTCATCACGGTGAGCGTGTTCGACGCGCCGATCGGCACGACTGCCTTGCCGTAGAGATTCTTGCCGGCGACCGGGGAGTAGGTGAGCGCGCCGTCCGACTGCATGATCTGGCCGGTCAGCACGATGCGCGTGCCGCCCAGGCTCTGGATCGCGCCGCTCTGGAATTCGGCGCGGCCGATGAACGAGTTCCACGGGCCGGCGATCGCCTGGACCTGGCCGCCCATCTGGTCCTTCACCGCGCGCGAATACATGTTGAGGTTGCCGCCATAGCTGGCCTGGCCGAGCTGGCTGGCATTGCCCGGACCGCGATCGACCACGACCGTCTCGATCGTGTTCGACGGGAAGAAGGCAGTCGAATGGTGCGTCGGGTTGTTGGTGTCGCCGAACGGGATCGAATCATAGGTGATGTTGTATTCGCCGTCCTGGAAACCGCGGATGACTGCCTTGGTCTCGCCAAAGCCATAGCCGTTGCCGGCGCCGGTGATCGAGACGCCCGGGGTGAGCGCGATCAGCTCGTTGAAGTCGGCGGCCGGGGTGGTGTTGTCGATATAGTCGCGGCTGACCGCCGATTGCGGCTGGGTGGTGGTGAGCGACGCGGTGAGCGGCGCGCTCTCCGCGGTGCGTGAACCGGTGACGATGATGTCGGACGAGGTCAGCGACTGCTTGTCGTTGGCTTGGCCGGCATCGTTGGCGCTGGTCGACTTGGTCTGGCCGTCGTCGGCCACCGCGGCGGTCTGGGCCTGGGCGGCAGTGGCGCAGGCGAGCGCCGGAAGGCTGCCGGCGATGAGCAATGCGATGCGCGTTTGAGGCTTCATGTCGTTTCCCCCTCGGGACGTTCAAAGGTTCACTGGCAAGGATTCACTGGGCGATGCGGGCGAGTTCGGCGCGGGCCGCGGCGATGCGCGCGGCGGCGGCCGGGCTGGCAAGGATGCGCGCGACCGCGATGGAGGCGATCACATGGCTCGCCTCGGTGTCCGACGGGAAATGCACGCCGCAGATCTCGCGGCTGAGCGCATAGTCGCGGGCACGGTCGAGCACGGCCCTGGCCTTGGCCGGCGCCAGCGTCGCCAGCATCAGGCCGACCGAATAACCGAGCGTCGAATGGCCGCTCGGATAGCTGCGGGTCGGCTGCTTGCCCTTGCCGGCATCGCAGTTCGGCATGGTGGGATCGACGCCCCAGGGGCGGACCCGGGCGAAATGCTCCTTGGCGATATTGGCCGCCAGGTTGGCGTCATTATGGACCAGGCCGAGCAGTTCCCAGGTCGCCGGCAGCGTCTTCAGGTCGATGCCCATCGCCTGGTCGAAGATCGAGGGGTCTTCATGCGCGTCGTCCCGGCGCGCCTGCTCCATCCGCGCGGGCGAAGTGCCGGCGATCAGCGCGTGGAGATAGGCGAGCTCGAGCTTCTCGACGTCCGATCCGCGGGCCGGCGGCGCCGGGACGATGCCATCGGCCGGGAAATCCTCGGCGCGGAGCAGCTTGAAGGTCTTGGCCGGCTTGGCTGCCGGTGCCTGCTGGGCATTTACCGCGACCGGAACCGCGAGGCAGGCGCCGGCGAGCAGCAGCATGAAGCGAGTGCGCAGGAACATGGGATGGTCTCCGTTTCGAGGGGGCGTTCAGGAGCGGACGGGGGCGAGGACCAGCACGACGAAGCTGCCGGGCACGGGCTTGCCGCGCTTGGCGCCGGCCTCGGGCGCGGCGAGCGTGGCGGCGGGCAGGTAGATGCGGCCGTTGCGCGGATCGATCGCGCCGGTCTTGGCGCCGACCTGGGTCTGGATCGTCCCGGCGTGGCGGATGTGCCGGGCGTCGCCGATGTCGACGACTTCCAGCGTGCCGGTGCCGCCGCAGGGTATGAAGGCCAGCCCGCGTGCGGGGTCGACGAGCACGGCGTCCGGATCGCTGCCGATCGCGAAGCTGCCGGCGACCTTGGCGGCGGCGACGTCGACGATCATCGCGACCTTGTTGGCGCAGGCGCTGATCAGCCGCGTGCCGTTCGCGACCAGGGCGAGGCCGGTCGGCCCCTCGCAGCCGGGCAGCGCGATCGACTTGAGGACGCGGCGCGCCTTCAGGTCGACGACGGCGATCGCATTCCTGTCCTCAATGTTGACATAGCCCAGGCCCTTGCCGTCGGCGACGCCGAACTCGAGGCCGCCGCCGACCTGGATCTTGCCGGCCAGCGCATGGCGCACGGGATCGACGAGCGCGATCGTGCCGTCGCCGGCATTCATCACGGCGACCAGGCCGGTGGCGGGATCGAGAAAGGCGGCGTCGGGCTTGGCGCCGGTGGCGACTTCCGCCGTCACTGCGCCGGTGGCGCCGTCGATGAAGCGAGTCAGGCCGGTCTCGCCGTCGGTCTCGACGATCTCCCGGGTGCCGGGCATGGGCAGGACGGCATGGGCACGATGCGCGGGCGCCAGCGCGGCGGTCACCTTCCGGTCGGACAGGTCCACCGCCATGATGCCGTTGGAGCGCGCGACATAGAGCCGGCCGGCCGCGGGATCGACGCTGGCGAAGTCCCAGCCGCCGTCCGCGCCGGGGATCCGGTCCACGATCCGATAGTCGGCGTGCATCGCCGGTTGCGCCCAGCTGCAGATGGGCGCAAGCATTCCTGCCACGGCGAGCGCCGCAGCACAGCATTTCCGAGTCATGTTCCAGTCAACCCCAATATGGGCCGGCGATGCGTTGCCGGCCTTGGCAGGGGTGGCGCTAGGTTCGCCGAATGACAGTCTTGTGACTTGTCCCGTCCGAAACCGTACCTGGAGCGTTACATTGCAAAATTAGAATGTCGCGCCTTGCTCCGACGCGGGAAATCGCACGCGGACGATCAGGCCCGGCCCGGCATCGTCGAGCTCGACCGTCGCTTCGTGGAAGCCGGCGATGGCGGCGACCAGGGCGAGGCCCAGTCCATGGCCGGGCGTGCTCCGGCTGCGTTCCAGGCGCACGAAGCGGCCCAGCACTTCCTGGCGCTCGCTCGCCGGAATGCCGTTTCCGTCGTCACGCACCATGAGCACGGCCGAAGCCCCGTCGCGGCGCAGCGAGACCTGCGTGGCGCTGCCCTCGGGCGTATGCAGCTGCGCATTCTCGATCAGGTTCACCAGCAGCTGGTTGAACAGATCGGCGTCGCCCCGGATGAAACAGGGCTCGCACGCCTCCAGCCGCAGCGTGCGCGCGGAGTCGACAAAAGCAGGCGCATAGGATTCGACCACGTCCTCGACCAGCGGGGCCAGGCGGATGGTGGCGACCTGTGCGCGGCGGCGGCCGGCCTGGACCTCGCCGATGCGCAGCAGCGCCGCGAACAGGGAGAGGATACCGTCGCATTCGCGATCGGCCGCAGTGATGAGCGCCGTGCGTTCCTCCTCCGCCAGCCCGGCTTCGGCGGCTTCCCGCAGCGTCGCCTGCAGGCGCGTGAGCGGCGTGCGCAGATCATGGGCGATGTCGCTCGAGACCTGGCGCAGATTGTCCATCAACGCCTCGATCCGGTCGAGCATGCGATTGAAGGTTCGGGCCTGCTCGGCAAAGGTGCCGCCGAGCGAATCGACCGGCACGCGCCGGGAATAGTCGCCCGCGATGATCGCATTGGCCGTAGTGCCGATCGCCGCGAGGCGGGCCGAGATCAGCCGGCCGAGGAGCAGGCTCGCCAGCGCGCCGAAGATCGCCGAGAGCGCCAGCGCCGTGCCGAACAGCGGCCAGACGCTCTTGCCCAGATCCTCGATCGATTCGCTTTCGGCGACAATGGTGAGCCGGCCGCCATCGGCCAGCGCGAACTGGGCCGCGCGCGCGGCCTCCCAGGCTTCGCCCGGCTGGCGGAACAGCACCGCGCCGTCCCGGCCGGGCGGCGCCCGCAGCTCCGCGGTTCCGGCGAGGAGGGTGCCGCGGGTATCGGTAAGGCGGTGCCCGATGCTGCTGATCTCCCGCCGGCGCACACGTTCGGCGATGCGCGCGGCGACGTCCCCGGCACCGGGCGCGCGGCCGTCGATCGGAGCCAGCAGCCGTGCCTTCTCGCGTGCCAGGCGGGCATCCTGCACCCGATTGAACGAGAGATCGGCCAGGACATAGAGCGCCATGCCGATCGCCACCGATGCGAGCGCGCAGACAAGGCCGAACAGGCCGGCCAGCCCGGTGACCGAGCGGGGCCGCAGCCGGTCAGGCAGCATCGTCGGCGTGGAGCGTATAGCCGAAGCCGCGGGCCGTCTCGATCGGATCGGGATCGCCATGGATCGTGAGCTTGGCGCGGAGCCTGCTCATGTTGCTTTCGATGATGTTCGTCGAAGGCTCGAACGAATAGCCCCATACCGCTTCGATCAGCATCATGCGGGTGACCGGGCGGCCGGCATTGCGCATCAGCTCGGCGAGCAGCGCGAATTCCTTCTTGTTGAGGTGCAGCGGCTTGCCCCGTCGCCAGGCGCGGAAAGTCGTCAGCACGATCTCCAGGTCGCCCGCACGCAGCATGTCGCTCCGGTCGGTGCCCTTGGCGCGGCGGCCGATCGCGTTGAGCCGCGCGATCACTTCGCCGATGTCGAACGGCTTGACGAGATAGTCGTCGGCACCGGCGTCGAGCCCCTCGATACGGTCCTCGAGCGTGCCGAGCGCGCTCAGCATCAATACCGGCACATGGCCTGGCTTGCGGCGCAGCACTTCCATGCCGTCCACCACCGGCATCATCCGGTCGAGGACCATCGCGTCATAGTTGCGGCTCGTCAGCAGCGTGAGCGCGGCGCGCCCCGAAAGCGCGATATCGCACTCCAGGCCATGATGTCGCAGACCGCGCTGGAGGAAATGCGCGATCCCGGCGTCGTCCTCGACGATCAATATGTTCATTGGAGGTCTCGTCCGCTTGCCCGGCCTGCTTGGCGGGCATTTGTGACAAATTGACGCACGCGCGCGCGCAAGGCTTTCGGGGCCGCGAAGATTGCAAACTTATAATGAAAACCCCCCTGTTTCGCGGGCGGCGGGCGAACCATAAGCCGGCGCGAACACTGCAAGGGGGATCCATGACGTCGGCACCGCGTGCCTGGCGGCCGGTTCGGCGCGCCGGCCTTCTCTGCCTGGGCATCGTGCCGGCGATGCTGCATGTCGGCGCGGCGCGGGCGCAGGAAGGCGGCGCGGCTGCACCATCGCGCGATCCGAACGAGATCGTGGTGACCGCCAACCGCGTGCGCGGCGAGGTCGGCGGACCGATTCCCCCGGAGACGTCGATCGATGCCGGCGCCGTACAGGCCTTGGGCGCGAGCACGCTCGGCGACGTGATCGCGCAGCTCTCGGCCCAGGCCGGGGGCACCCAGGGCCGGGCGGGCGAGGGCAGCGTGGTGCTGCTCAACGGGCGGCGCATTTCCTCGCTTGCCGAGATCCGCAACCTGCCGCCCGAGGCAGTGGCGCGGGTGGAGGTGCTGCCCGAGGAAGCGGCGCTCCGCTTCGGCTATCCGGCGCACCAGAAGGTGATCAACGTCGTGCTGCTGCCGAACTTCGCCTCGGCGACCGGCGAGCTCGAGGACCGGGTTGCCGAGGCGAGTGCGCGCAACGACTTCAACACCGAGGCGAACCTGGTCCGCATCGCGGGCGGCAATCGGATGACGCTCGACCTGCAATATCAGGTCGGCGACGATGTGACCGAGGCGCGGCGCGGCATCGCCGGTCGCGCGCCGGGCGAGGCAGCGCTGCGCACCCTGGTGCCGCTCACCCGCCAGTTCACCGCGAACGGCGTGTTCGCCCGGGCGCTGGACGGCGGGCTGGGCGTTACCGGCAATGCCAGCGCGGATCGCCTCACCGCGCGGACGCTGCTCGGCCCGATGCAGTCGGACCCGACGCGCGCGCTCGCCCGGACGACGCGCACCGACACCGGGCATCTGGGCGGCGTGTTCAACGGTTCGCTCTCGGGCTGGAACTGGTCGATCACTTCCAATGCCGATCATGTCGCGACGGTGATCCGGACCGGCGCGGACGGCGCCGCGCCGGCGCGGAACAGCCGCGGCATCGACGATGCGATAGCGATCGATGGCGTCGCCAATGGGAAGCTGTTCGCCGTGCCCGCCGGCGACGTCGCGCTGAGCGTGAAGGCGGGGGCGAGCGGGGAGCGGCTTTCCGCGCGCGACGAGGACGGGGTCGCGCGCCGGCTCGCGCGGCGGATGTTCGACGGCCGGCTGGCGATCGAGCTTCCCCTGCTCGGCAAGGCGAGCCCGATCGGCGCGCTCGCCGCCGGTCTCAATCTCGCTGTGCACGACTATTCCGATGCCTCGGTGCCGGTCGATCGCGGGTGGACGCTGAGCTGGGCGCCCTGGCCGAAGCTCGGGCTGCTGCTCGCCGGGAGCCGCGAGGCGGCGCCGGCGACGATCCGCCAGCTCGGCGATCCGGTCACCGCGACGCCCGGGGTGCGCTTCTACGACAGCGCCAGCGGGCAGAGCGTCACCGCCGTGCGCCTGGACGGCGGGGATCCCGGGCTGCGCCACGATCTCCGCTCGCTGTTCAAGGCCGAGGCGACGTTCAAGCCGGGCAAGACGATGTCGCTGATCGCCGCCTATACCGATGTCGCGACGCGCGACGCGATCCTTGCCTTTCCCGGCATCTCGCCGGCGATGGAGGCGGCGTTTCCGCAGCGGATCGTGCGCGACGGGGGCGGGGCGATCGTCAGCGTGGATGCCCGCCCGCTCAACATCGCCCGCGAGACGCGCAGGAGCCTGCGCTTCGGCATCAACTTCAACCGGTCCTGGGGCGCGCCGGGCAAGGGGGCGGGGCCGAAGCTGCCCGGTGGCGGCGGCTTCGGCGGCGGCCATTATTTCGGCGCGGCCGGGACGACCCTGCAATTCGCGGTGTACGACACGATCCGCCTGTCGGATCGCGTGGTGCTTGCCGCGGGGCAGGCGCCGATCGATCTGCTGGGCGACAATCGGCTCGGGGAGGGGCTGCGCGCGCCGCGCCACGCCGTGGATGCCCAGCTCAGCGCCACCCATCATGGCTTCGGGCTGCGCGCGAATGCCAGCTGGAAGAGCGCCGAGACCGTCGCGCCCGGCCTGCCGGGGCAGCTGCGCTTCGACGAGCCGGTGACGCTCAACCTGCGGCTGTTCTTCTTCCCCGATCGCCAGGAGGGGTTGCGGCGCAGCCATCCCTGGATCGAGGGCGTGCGCTTCCTCCTCGCGATCGACAATCTGCTCGACCGGGCGCCCGAGGTGCGGGATCGGTCGGGTTCGGTCCCGCTCGCCTATCAGCGTGGCTATCTCGATCCGCTCGGCCGATCCTTTCGGTTCAGCATCCGCAAGACCTGGCGATAGTTTCAGGCCGCGAGCCTCGGAAAGCGGAGCTCGACGCGCAGGCCCGGCGCATTGTCGGCCAGGGTGAGCGTCGCGCCGTGCAGCCGGGCGATCGAATCGACCAGCGCGAGGCCCAGGCCGGCGCCCGGCGTGCTGCGGCTGGTGTCGATGCGGTAGAAGCGGCCCAGCACGCGCGTGCGCTCGGCGGCGGCGATGCCGGGCCCGTCGTCGGCAACGCTCAGGCGGACCTGGTCGCCGTCGCGCGCCAGTGCGAGGTCGATGCGCGTCCCCGGCGGCGTGTGATGCAATGCGTTCTCGATCAGGTTGGTGACGGCCTGGGTCAGCAGCTCGACATCGCCGCGCACCGCTATGCCCGGAGCGATCGCCTCGTGCAGCACATGCTCCGCATCCTCGATGACGGGCGCATATATCTGGCCGAGGCGTTCCAGCATCTCGCTCAGATCGGCGGTGGCCAGGCTCGCCTGCACGCCGCGCGCCTCCATCGCGCCGATGCGCAACAGCGCGCCGAAGATGCCGAGTATCTCGTCGATCTGCGCGATCGCGCCGTCGACCTGTTCGGGGATCGGCGCGGGATCGGTGCCGAGCTGCATCCGTTCGAGCCGCTGGCGCAGACGGGTGAGCGGCGTGCGCAGATCGTGCGCGATGTCGGTGGATACCTGCCGCAGCCCGTCCATCAGCGCTTCGATCCGGTCGAGCATCCGGTTGAGATTGGTGGAGAGCTGGTCGAACTCCGGCCCCATGCCGATGCGCGGAAGCCGCTCGTTGAGCCGCCCATCGTTGATCCGGGCGATCGCGCCGTTCACCTGGTCCAGCCGCCGCAGGAACAAGGTGCCGACCAGCAGGCCGCCGGCGAGCGCGAGCAGCGAGATCAATATTCCGAACGAGATGGTCGATATCCTAAGGCCGCTGCGCAGGTCGCGTAGGTCCGAGACGTCGTTCGCCACGACGAGGAGCGCGCCGTCGGAAAGCCGCGAGCCGAACGCCATCACCGGTGCCGGTCTGCCCGAACCGCCCTGATCGGAATCCCAGACGTCGAATTCATGCCAGCCCGTGCGCGCCGCCGCTGCGGGGAGCGATCCGGCGAGCCTGGCACCCGCGGAATCGACGAGCAGATAATGGAACTGATCCTCGCGCACGGCACGGGCGTGGCGATTGACTGTGGCGACCAGCTCCGCCCGGCCGCTCGCGTCGAACTCGTTCACCAGCACGTCGTGCTCGGCGAGGATCCCGTCGCCGGCGGCTTCCACTGCATAGGCCGAGACGGAGTGCTCGACGATCACGAGCAGGGCAACCGCGCCGAGCGCGAACACCAGGGCAAGCGCGATCGCGAAGCGGAACGCGCCGCTGACGAGCAGCCTAGGGGTTCGCATCGAGCCGATAGCCCGCGCCGCGGATCGTGTGGATAAGCTCGCGGTCGAACCCCTTGTCCACCTTGGCCCGCAACCGGCTCATATGGCTTTCGATCAGGTTCGAGCCCGGATCGAAATGGAAGGACCAGACATTCTCGAGCAGCATCGAGCGCGTGACGATCTCCCCTTCGTGGCGAAGGAGATATTCGAGCAGCTTATATTCCTGCTGCTGGAGCTCGATCCGCCGGCCGGCGCGCGTGACGCGGCGCTTGAGCAGGTCGATCTCCAGGTCGGCCGCGCGCAGCACGGTCGCCACTTCCGCGACGGGGCGGCGGCGCGAAAGGGCGGCAATGCGCGCGAGCAGCTCCGATGCGGCGAACGGCTTGACCAGATAATCGTCGGCCCCGGCGCGAAGCCCGGCGACGCGGTCGTCGACTTCGCCCATTGCCGTGAGGAAGAGCACCGGCGTCTGCACGTCCGCGGCACGCAGCGCGCGCAGCACCGCCAGGCCGTCCACGTCCGGCACCATGCGGTCGAGCACGAGGACGGCATAGGCGCCGGTGGTGCCGAGGAAGATCGCATCCGGGCCGGTGCGGGCAGTGTCGACGATATGCCCCTCCGCCTCGAGCAGGCGGACGATGTGCACGCGGGTCTCGGTGTCGTCCTCGAGTAGAAGCAGCTTCACGAATTCAGCCCATGCCAGCCTGATCCAGGCGCACCGACAATGCCCGGCCGCGCCCGAGGTGCAAGTTGGGGATTCCCAATGTTCGCCTCAAGCTCTGCCAATGTCGCGCCGGCTAGAAAGGCGGCGGCAGGGGCAGAGGAGCATTGACGATGCGAAACACCAACCGACTCCTGATCCTGGCGGCCGGTGCCGTCGCGCTGCCCGCCGCAGTCTTCGCGGCGCCGCAGCAACGGGCGCCCAAGCCGCGCCTCACTCTGGCCCAGGCCCAGGTAATCGCGCTCAAGGCGCGGCCGGGCAAGGTCACCGATCACGAGCTCGAGGCCGAGAAGGGCGGCAGCGGATTGCGCTATTCCTTCGACATCAAGGCGGGCGCCAAGACCTTCGAGGTCGGCATCGACGCGATGACCGGCCGCGTGCTCGAGAATGTGGCGGAGGGGCCCCATCCCGACTGACCGATCCTCCCTGTTATCGGTCAGGACGCCGCCGCGCCGCCCCATCCCTGTCGCGGGGCGGCGGCGTCTCCTTCCCTCCGTTCCCAGAGGTTTCGTGCCCTTCGCCCTTGGCCTTCGCATTCCGTTGCTGCTCGGTCTGGGACTGACGGTCGCGGGCTGCGCGCATTATGCGCCGGCGCCGCTGCCCGAGGCCGCGCCGCTTGCGCCCGCGCTCGCCGCCATTCCCGATCTGCCCGCGCGCCCGCTCACGATCGGCGACGTCGCGGCGCTGGCCGTCGCGCGCAACCCGGACCTGCAGGCGGCGCGGACCAGGCGCGGCGTGGCCGAGGCGCAGCTGGTCCAGGCCGGGGTGCTGCCCAATCCCAGCCTGACCGGCGCGATCCTGCCGCTGCTCTCGGGCGCCGGATCGGTGCCCGCTTGGAATCTGGGCCTGGCCCAGGACATCAAGTCGCTCATCGTCCTGAAGCCCAAGCGCCGCTCGGCGCGCGACAGCCTGCACCAGGTCGAGGCCGATCTGCTCTGGCAGGAATGGCAGGTTGCGGGGCAGGCGCGGCAGCTGGCGGCGGACATCGTGCTCGGCGATCGGCTGCGGCCGATGCTCGAACAGGCCTATGCGCTGATGGCCAAGCGCCAGGCCGCCGGGCGCAAGGCGCTGGAGGCAGGCAATTCGACGCTCGCCACGCTGGCGCCCAGCGCCGTCGCGCTGCAGACCGCGCGCGCAGCCCTGCTCCAGCAGGACCAGGCGCTTCTCGCCAACCGCCACAAGCTCAACGCGCTGTTGGGGATCGCACCGGAGGTGGTGCTGCCGCTCGCGGATGCGATCGACCTGCCGCCCTTCCAGCCCACCGAGATCCGCGCGATGCTGGCGACGCTCCCGCAGCGCCGGCCCGACCTGCTTGCGCTGCGTGCCGGCTATGCCGCGCAGGATGAGCAGCTGCGTGTGGCGATCCTGTCGCAATTCCCCGATCTCGTGCTCGGCGCCTCGGTGAGCAGCGATAATGCCAAGGTGATCAATGGCGGCCCCAACGCCCAGATCGGCCTGCCGGTGTTCGACCGGAACCAGGGCAATATCGCGATCGCGCGAGCCACGCGCGCGCAGCTCAATCGCGAATATGCCGCGCGCCTCGCGACCGTGACCGGCGAGGTCGGTGCGCTGCTTGCCGAGCATGCGCAGATCGCGCTCCAGCTCGCCGCCACGCGCCACGACCTGGCCGAAGCGCGCCGTGCCGCCGATCGCGCGGCGGCCGCCTTCGCTGCCGCGAACCTCGACGAACGCGCCTTCGTCGATCTGCTCGGCACCCGATTTTCCAAGGAACAGGAAGCGATGACGCTCGAGATTGCCCTGATCGACCGGCAGGTCGCCATCCAGACCCTGATCGGCGCGGACCTGCCCGCGGTCGACACGCTCGGCTTCCCCGATCCGGGCACGGCGGGAGCGGCACGGTGAACCCCGTGCGACATGCCGCGGCCCTGGCGCTCGCCGCGGTCCTGGCGGCCTGTGGCGGCGGCCGGCCCGACGATCGGGCCGAGCCCTCGGCCCTGGTGACCGTGGTACGCCCGGTCCAGGGCAGCCTGCCGATGCTCGTCGAAGCCTATGGCACGGCGGCGGCCGCGGGCAACGGCCAGCAGACGATCAGCATATCGCAGCCGGGCCAGGTGCTGCGCCTGCTGGTGACGGCGGGGGTCGCCGTGCGGTCCGGCCAGCCGCTGCTGGTCTTCGCAGTCGCGCCGACCGCCCGCAGCGCCTATGCCCAGGCGGCCGATGCAGTGAAGGCCGCCACGTCGCAGCGCGATTCCACTGCCCAGCTGCTCGGCCAGCAACTCGCGACGCGCGACCAGCTCGCCCAGGCCGAGAAGGCGCTCGCCGATGCGCGCGCCCAGCTCGCCGCGCTGCGGGCCGAAGGCGCCGGCTCGGGGACGATCACGTTCCGTGCGCCGTTCGACGGCGTGGTGGCGACGGTGCCGGTGGCCGCAGGCGATCGCACCCAGCCCGGCGCGGCATTGGCGACGGTGGCGCGCAGCGGCGCGATGGTGATCACCACGGGCGTCGATCCCGCGCAGCGCGACCGGATCCGCGTCGGCGCCGAGGCGCGGCTGACGCGGATGGAAGGCGGCGGCACCGTCACGGGCCATGTCGTGCGGGTCGATTCGATCCTCAATCCGGTGACGCGCCAGGTCGATGTCGACATCGCCTATCCGGCGGGCAGCTTCCTGGCGGGCGAGGCGGTGCGCGTCGCCACCGTCACCGGCGAGGCGCATGGCTGGATCGTGCCGCACAAGGCGGTGGCGTTCGATGCGAACGGCAAGGCGATGCTGTTCCAGATCGCCGGCGGCAAGGCGCGCGCGGTGCCGGTGCAGCTGCTGGCCTCGACACCGGAACGGGATGTGGTTTCCGGACCGGTCGCGCCCGGCCAGCCGTTGATCCTGGACGGCGCCTATCAGGTCGCGGACGGCGACGCGGTCCGGACGAGCGCTGCGAAGTGAGTTTCGGCAAGCTGCTCTCGAGCCAGTCGCGCGCGTTCGTCGTCGTCGCGATGGCGCTGGCCCTGGCGGGGCTGGTCTCCGCCCTGTCGCTGCCGATCGGCTTGTTCCCGCAAGTCTCCTTCCCGCGGGTGGTGGTCGACATCGATGCGGGCAGCCGCCCGGCCGACCAGACGGCGCTCGTCGTGACTCGTCCGATCGAGCAGGCGATCCGGGCGGTGCCGGGCGTGCAGAATGTCCGTTCCGAGACGTCGCGCGGCGCGGCGCAGATCTCGATCGACTTCGGCTGGGGCCGCGACATGGTGGCGAGCACGCTCGAGGTGGACGCCGCCATGGCGCGCGCCGTCGCGGGGCTGCCCGCGGGCACCCGCTACAATGTGCGCCGGATGGACCCCACGGTCTTCCCGATCATCTCCTATGCGCTCGTCTCCGACCGGATGTCGCCGACCCAGCTCCAGGACCTGGCGCGCTACCAGATCACGCCGCTGCTCTCCGGCGTCTCCGGCCTCGCCCGGGTCGACGTCCAGGGCGGGGAGACGCAGGAAGTCCAGGTGCTGGCCGATCCCGCTCGCCTCGCCGGTCATGGCCTGGCGATGAGCGACCTCTCCGCGGCGATCGCCAACGGCAATGTCCTGAGCGCCGTCGGCCAGGTCCAGGACCGCGGGCGGCTGTCGCTGGTCATCGCCGACCATGCCATCGCCTCGCCCGATCGCATCGGCGACGTCGTCGTCAAGTCGAGTCCCGGCGGCGTGATCCGGGTGCGCGACGTCGCGACGGTGCAGGACGGCGTCCTGCCGCAATGGCTGCGCGTGTCGGAAGACGGCAGGCCGGCCGTGCTGTTCAACATCTACGAGCAGCCGGACGGCAATTCGGTGCGGATCGCCCGCGACGTGCAGGCGAGGCTCGCCGGGTTCAAGCTCCCGCCGGGCGTCCAGCTGCGCAACTGGTACGACCAGAGCGAGCTGGTCAGCCAGTCCTTCGCCAGCGTGCGCGACGCGGTGCTGATCGGGCTGGTGCTGGCCGCGATCGTGCTGCTCGTCTTCCTGCGCAGCTGGCGGGTGACGCTGGTGGCGCTGATCGTGGTTCCCGCGACTCTCATGGCTACGGTGCTGGTCCTGATGATCGCGGGGATGAGCTTCAACATCATGACGCTGGGTGGCATCGCCGCGGCGGTGGGCCTCCTCATCGACGACGTGATCGTGATGATCGAGCACATCGTCCGCCGCGCCCAGGGCGAGGGATCGCCGCCGGAGGCGCCGGCCGGCGCGGCGGCGATCCTGCCCGCCGCGCGCGAGTTCCTGGCGCCGCTCACCGGATCGAGCCTGGCGACGCTGATCGTCTTCCTGCCGCTGTCCTTCCTCACCGGCGTCACCGGCGCCTTTTCCAAGGCATTGTCGCTCACCATGGCGGCGGCGCTGGCGATCTCCTGGGCGATGACGGCGTTCGTCGTCCCCGTCCTCGCCCGGCGGCTGCTCAGGTTCGACGGCGGGGAGCCGGCGCATGCCGGTCGCGAAGGGTGGATGACGCGGCGGCATGACCAGCTGATCGACGGCACCATGCGCCGGCCCTGGCTGCTCGCGCTCGCCGCCGTTCCGCTCTTGCTGCTCGGCTATGTCGCCTATTCCAGCGTGCCGACCGGGTTCATGCCCAAGGTCGACGAAGGCGGCTTCGTGATGGACTATTTCACGCCGCCCGGCACTTCGCTCGACGAGAGCAACCGGCGCATGGCCCAGGTCGATGCGCTGCTGCGCGCGAACCCGGAGGTCGAGACCTTTTCCCGGCGGCTGGGCACCGGCCTGGGCGGCGATCTCGGCCAGAGCTATCACGGCGATTATTTCGTGCGGCTCAAGCCCGGCCATTCGATGCCGGCCGAGCAGGCGATGAACGCCGTGGCCGGGGAAGTGGCGCAGAAGGTTCCCGGCGTCGAAGTCGAAGTCGCGCAGCTGATGGAGGATCTGATCGGCGACCTGACCGCGGTGCCGCAGCCGATCGAAGTCAAGCTCTATGCGTCCGATGCCGGCCTGCTCGGCCCGCAGGCGGAGAAAGTCGCGGCGCTGATCGGGAAGATCCCCGGCGTGGTCGAAGTGAAGAGCGGGCTTCAGCTCGCCGGCGACGCGATCGACGTGAAGATCGATCCGGTGCGCGCGGGCTTCGAGGGGGTCGCGCCGAGCGACGTGCAGGCTGCGCTCGACAGTGCATTGACCGGCGTGGTGGCCACTTCGATCGCGCAGCCTGCCAAGGCGGTGGACGTGCGCGTCCGCCTGCCGGGCGTGGCGACGCTGACTCAGGAGGAGCTGGCCCGGTTGCCGATCCGTGCGCCCGACGGGCATGTCTTCGCCCTTTCGCGCGTCGCCGCGCTCCAGCCCGTCCGCGGGCAGCCGCAGATCAGCCGCGAGAATCTCGAGCCGATGGTGGCGGTCACCGCGCGCATCACCGGACGCGGTATCGGTGCCGCCGTGGGCGACGTGACCAAGGCGATCGACGCGCCGGGCGTGCTCGCGCCCGGCATCCGCTACGAGATGGGCGGGCTCTACCAGCAGCAGCAGATTGCCTTTGCGGGGCTGGCGCGGGTGTTCGTCGCCGCGCTGATCGCCGAATTCATCCTGTTGCTGATACTCTATCGCCGCTTCGCGACGCCGCTGATCATCATCGGCTGCTCGCTGCTTTCGACCACCGCCGTGTTCATCGCGCTCTGGCTGGCCGGGCTCGACCTCAACATCACCGCGCTGATGGGCATGACGATGATCATCGGCATCGGCACCGAGATGGCGATCTTCTATGTCTCCGAGTTCGAGGAGCTGCGCCATCGCATGCCGCCGCTCGCGGCTGTGCGCGAGGCAAGCCGCAACCGCCTGCGGCCGATCACCATGACCACGCTTGCCGCGATCCTGACGCTGCTGCCGCTCGCCTTGGCGATCGGCCAGGGATCGGGAATCCAACAGCCGCTCGCGGTGGCGATCATCGCGGGGCTGGCGTTGCAATATCCGCTGGTGCTGGTCGCCATGCCGGCGCTGCTGCGCCTGACGCTTCCGCAGGACGGTCGCAGAGCGGCGGAGCAGGTGGTGGAATAAGCGACTGGGGCCAGGCGATCGCAATTTCGGCATCGCCCTGCTGATGTTCGCCGAGACGCTGTTCCCGCCTTTGCCCTCCGAAGGGATCATGCCGCTGGCCGACATGGAGGCCGGGCGCGGCGCCTTGTCGACGCCGGGCGTGATCGCGGCCGGCACCGCCGGGGCGATGGCCGGCAATATCGCTTGGTATGTGCTGGCGCGTGTGGTCGGGGCGGAGCGCCTTCACGGGCTGGTCGACCGGCACGGCATCTTCTATGTCTGCCTCGCACGGCTGGTTCCGACGCTCCGTTCGATCGTCCCGATCCCCGCCGGGCTGCTGGCGATGCCGCTCCTCCCTTTTCTCGGCTGGTCGCTGCTCGGCACCTTTGCCTGGACCAGCACCCTGACATTGGCCGGCCTGTTCCCCGGACAGCGCTTCCCCGAAGTGCGCGCGGTCGTCGATTGGGGTTCGATCGGCGTGACCGGCCTGCTGCTTGGTTGGTATCTATGGCGGGTGGCTCGATGGCACCGTTCATGAAGGACTGGGTCGCGCGGCCGCATCTCGTCATCGCTGCGGCGGTGGCCGGTACGGCGCTGGCGATGCTTGCCACGCTCAAGCTCGCTTCGGAGATCCTCTAGGGTGAATTCGATGCCTATGACCGCGCGGCATTGGTCTGGATCCGCGACCATCTCGGCGGGTTCGCCGGCCTCCACGCCGTCATGCTCGATCTGACCGTGCTCGGCGAAACCGCGACGCTGGTGCTGGTGCTGGTGATGCTCGGCGCGGCGGGGCTGTTGCTCGCCGTGGGCACACGCCGGCTTGCAGCAATCCTCTGCGCGCAAGCCGCCCTGGGAATGCTGGTCGTGCAGGGCGTGAAGGCCCTGGCCGATCGCGCCCGGCCCGATGCGGTGGAGCATTGAAGCGACCTTCAGCGCGGCGAGCTTTCCGAATGGGCACGCAGCCTTGTCCGAGATCGTATATCTAACTCTCGCCGTCGTCGCCGCCGAGCGGCTGCCCAATGCTGCAAGCAAGCGCTTCCCGATGGCCTTCGCGGTGCTCCTGGTCGTGGCGATCGGGCTCTCGCGGCTTTATCTCGGTGTCCATTGGCCCACCGACGTCCTCGCCGACTGGGCGGGCTCTGCCGCTGCTTCCTCGGTCTCGAGGATAGGCGTTGGTCTCCAATCCAAACATGCGCGTTGATCCACAGGTCGCCTAGCGCAGTGACCCCGAGACCATTGAACACGTACAACAGGTGCGAAAACCCGGAGGGCGCATTCGGGAACTCCACTCGATTGGGGAATTTAATCCGCATTCCGCTCCTCCTCATTTGTATAGGACGGGCCGGCGGAAGCCGGGTGTTCAGAACTTGAACTCACGCCAAGGCGCCGCCGCCTTTAGGCGAAGCCTTAAACATGCTCGACGGCCACCCGGCCACGCGATGTATGTGACCGGCCGTGAGCTCTGGGGTTCTGAAGCCCCGCCACTAGGATTTACCAGCGGCGTCGGGATCGTTGCAGAACGAATTCTGGAGCGCAAAAGTCTTTCAGGATCGTCCTGATCTAGACGAAATCTGTCCGGGAAATGGGCTCGAACGTCCCATCGTGCCGACAATGCAGTAGCTTCGGCTAGCGCCCGTTTCCCGGCGCTTCGGGCCGGGTTGCGATCGGTGGAGTTGCAAAGTGCAGTGGCGCTTTGCAACTCCACCGATCGCTCAGATTGTGACCACCGACGGTGGAAAGCGATTGAAAACCTTCGTTTCGATTGCTAGATTAGAACATATAGAAAACATTCGAAATCCCCATATTTGGGGTTGGCGTGATAGCAAGCTCCTCAACATGTGGTGTTATCCCCACAAATTTGCCGCCGGTGAGGCGCTTTGGGAGTGACACGCGGATTCGGATTGGAGTAGCCTGATCGCAACGTAAACCTTTGGGTCCAGCGGGGCCGTCGAAACTCTTCAAAGTTTACGACGCTGTCTCCGATGGGTGGGTTGTATGGAGGTTTTTGATGAAAATACGCTTCTCCAGCACAAAGTTTACGCGTGGCAGTGTCCCATATTGCCAATGACGACGGCGGGCCATGGTTCCGGGCGCCGGCGCGCCACCGGGGGTGTGGCTGGATTCCGGATCCGGCAAGGATGAGCCGATGAGGTTGGGTGACATGAACCAGAATATGGGATGTACGGCGATCGCCGCGGGTGTCGCGGCGGTGCTGCTGCTCGCCATACTCGTCGCCTGGCCGCAATATCGCGTCTATTCGCAGCGCTTGGCAGGCGAAGCGGCGCTGGCCGAGGCGCAGTCCTCGCGGCAGGTCGCGATCTTGGAGGCGCGTGCCAAGAAGGAAAGCGCGACGCAACTCGCCGAAGCCGAAGTGATCCGCGCGCGTGGCGCTGCACAGGCCAATGCGATCCTGCAGAACAGCCTGGGCGGGCCCGAGGGCTATCTGCGCTATCTGCAGATCCAGGCGCTCGAATCGAGCAAGGCGTCGCTGATCTACGTGCCGACCGAGGCCGGTCTGCCAGTCACGGAATCGCGCCGGATCAGACAGCCGGCCGAAGCAGGCGACTGATGTGCGCGCGCGGCCATTGCATGCGCGATCCGCGCCGCGCCGGCCGTGATGCGGTGGTGCGGGCCGGGGCCGCGCGCCGCCTACGGGCCTCAGGCCTCTTCCTCGAAGATCTCGACCGCATTGGCCGCGGTGGCCGACAGGCGCACCTTGTCGCCTTCCACGCCGGCGACCAGGCCGATCGAGACATAGTGATGATGCCCGGCATGGCTGCCGGTCGCGCCTTCGATCTCGACGGCGCTGTCCTTCCTGGTGAGCTTGATCCGGTTGCCTTCGACCTTGTCGACCGTGCCGACATGGACGCCGTCGGCGCCGATCACTTCCATATGCTCCTGGATTGCACGCACATCGCTCATGCCGGGTCTCCTTGGGGGGATGGTTCGTTCGCTCAACGCACGCGGCCGGGAAACGATGCAGCCGCCTGCGCCGCCCGTCGCCCATCCGAAAGGAGGATCGCATGAAGCATGTCCGCACGTCCTGGCGCGCCCTGCCGCTTGCCGCTTTCCTGCTGCTTGCCGCCTGCGCGAAGCAGGTGCCGAGCGCCGTACAGCCGGAAGCGCCGGGCTTCCTGCTTGGCCTGTGGCACGGTTTCATCTTCCCGGTCGCCTGGTTCCTCTCGCTGCTGATGCCCGAAGTCGCCGTCTATGCCGTGCCCAACAATGGCGGCTGGTACGACTTCGGCTATTTCCTCGGCATCTGCGTATTCGGCGTCGGCGCCAATCGCGGGCACCGGGTGACGCGCATCGTCTATCGCGACCGCATCGTGCGCGAGCGCGGCGGCCGGGTGATCGACCACGAATGACGCGCAGCATCGCCTTGATGGCCGGGCTGGCCGCTGCCGCGGGCGCCGCGGGGCTGACGGCGCTTGCTCGCCCCGGCCGGGTCCGCCGTGCGCTCGGCCTGCCCGAGGCCGAGGCGACGGCCTATGCCCTGCGCATCGCCGGCATGATGCTCTTCGCGCTCGGCCTGTTCCTCGGCGGCTTCGCGGCGGCGTTCACGCTGGCGGGAGGGGCGGCATGAGCAACCCCCTGGTCGGCGCCTTCTCGTTCTTCGGGATTCTGGGCGGGGTCTTCACGCTGGCGCCACGTCTCGTCGCTGCCCGCCTGCTCGGCAATGACGATCCCGGCCCGGAAGGGCTGCGCGGCATCCGGACCGGGGGCGTGATCCTCCAGTTCGCCGCAGCGATCCTCGCTTCGATCTTCCTCTATTCTCAGTTCGTCACGGAGTAACCCCAATGCCGCTTCTCGAAGCCCGCAAGACCTACAAGCCCTTCGAATATCCCTGGGCGTTCGAGTTCTGGAAGCGCCAGCAGCAGATCCACTGGCTGCCGGAGGAAGTGCCGCTGGGCGAGGATTGCCGCGACTGGGCCCAGAAGCTCACCGATCACGAGCGCAACCTGCTTACCCAGATCTTCCGCTTCTTCACCCAGGCGGACGTGGAAGTGCAGGATTGCTACCACGAGAAATATGGCCGCGTGTTCAAGCCGACCGAGATCAAGATGATGCTGACGGCGTTCAGCAACATGGAGACGGTCCACATCGCCGCCTATTCGCACCTGCTCGATACGATCGGCATGCCCGAGACCGAATATGCCGCCTTCCTCCAGTATAAGGAGATGAAGGACAAGCACGACTATCTGAGCACCTTCGGCGTCGATACCGATGAGGACATCGCCAAGACGCTGGCCATGTTCGGCGGCTTCACCGAGGGGCTGCAGCTCTTCGCTTCGTTCGCGATGCTGATGAACTTCCCGCGCTTCAACAAGATGAAGGGCATGGGCCAGATCGTGTCCTGGTCGGTGCGCGACGAGAGCCTGCACTGCGAGGGCATCATCAAGCTGTTCCACGCCTTCTGCAAGGAGCGCAACTGCCTGAACCCGTCGGTGCGCGACGACATTCTCGACATGTGCCAGAAGACGGTGCGCATCGAGGACGCGTTCATCGACCTGGTGTTCGAGATGGGCCCGGTGAACGGGATGACGCCCAAGGAGATCAAGAAATATGTCCGCTACATCGCGGACTGGCGCCTGGGCCAGCTCGGCCTCAAGCCGATCTACATGGTCGAGGAGCACCCGCTGCCCTGGCTCGCCCCGCTGCTGAACGGCGTGGAGCACGCCAATTTCTTCGAGACCCGCGCGACGGAATATTCGAAGGCGGCGACCCGGGGTGCATGGAACGAAGTGTGGGATTCGTTCGACAAGCGCCAGAAGGCCAAGATCACGCCGGTCGCCAACGAGGATGGCGGGGACGGCGGGCCGGACATGTTCTCCAAGGCGGGGATTGCGGCGGAGTGATTGCCCCAAGGCGACCAAGGCCTGCATGATCCAGGTTGGGGCCGCGTGAAGTGTGGGTGGTCGAAATGGCCGCCCACACACGCTTGGAACAACCCGGTAGCCAATCTCCTCCTATTCCTCCACCTCATCCCGCGCCCCCGCCGGATGCGTAGGATGATGACCGTGTCGCTCTCCACCCGATATCGCAGGATATAGGGCCAGACGCTGGTCATTTCCCGCCGGCCTTCGCCTGCATCGCGACCACGCTCGGAGAACGCCGCCAAGCTGTCCGCCACCGCGATCAGACGTTCGCCCAGCCGCGATGGCGCGCCGGGATTGAATGCGGAGACATAGGCAAGAATGGCTTCGAGATGGCTGATCGCCTCCTCGGTCCAGACGATCTTGCGCAAGCTATTCGCCGGTTTTGGGACGGGGCAGCGGTGCTTCGGTTCCCCAGGAAGCGATCCAGCGCTTCACGGCATCATGCCCCACCAGCCGGCCCGCCCCCACATCGGCCTCGGCACGCGCATCCGCTGCCGCTTCGGCAGCAGGGTCACGTTCGTCGAACAGGGAGCGTTCGCGGGTCATGTCAGGAAAATACCAGCTTCGCACTCCTGCCGAAGCCCCAACCGTGTCCCCAAGGCAACACCCCCGCCGCAATTCCATGCTGCAATGCAACCCGGCGGACTCCTCGTGCATTGACCCCATGCCCCGCCGCCAGCGCCCGCGTATCTGGGTCGCCTTCGGCGGGGCGAGTGTTTGAAATAGCCACGAGGTTCCCCCGACATGCGTAAACTCCTTGCCGCCGCGGCGTTCGCCGCGCTGCCCTTCGTCGTCCCCGCCGCCCAGGCGCAGGATGCCGGCACCGACAGCGCTCCCGCCGAGGCGGCCACCACCGCCATGCCGGCCAGGACCGCACCCGACGGCACCCGCGCCTTCGGGATCGAGCCTTATATCGGCATCCTGGGCGGCTATGAGCGGTTCGATCGCCAGTCCAACGCCGGCATCCCGATTCCCGCGAGCGGCAAGGCCTATGACGGTGCCCTGGTCCAGGGCGTCGCCGGCATCAACATTCCGCTCGGGCCGGTCTTTGTCGGTGCCGAGGGCAATGTCGCCAAGGGCATCAAGGGCGATATCGACTGGGAATATGGCGCCGCCGGCCGCTTCGGCCTGCGCGCGGGCGAGAGCGGCATGATCTATGGCAAGGTCGGCTATCAATGGGTCAATTTCGACGCGCTCGGCAACGACAGCCGCGACTATCACGCGATGACCTATGGCGCCGGCGTCGAGGTCGGGCCCAGGGACATCGGCCTGGGCGGCGTCACCGGCAATAGCGGCGTGCGCCTGCGCATGGAGATCAACACGTTCAACAACGCGAAGAGCTTCCGCCCGATGGCCGGCCTGATCGCGCACTTCTGACGGCACGGCAACGGCGGCGCGGCTCCCCGGGAGCGCGCGCCGCCGCTTGCTTCGTCATGCCGATGCCGGACTCGATCCGGGGCTCGGAAGCCCTTGTGCGGAAACGGACTCGTAGCGGCCGAACCCGCGCGCTCAGGCCCGCTTGCGCTTCGGCTCCTGGCCGTGATCGCACACCGCTTCGCCGTCGCAGATCAGCCGGTCATAGCCGCTGCCCGGGCAGATGGCATGCGCAGTCAGGATCGCCGGGGTCAGCGCCTCGAGCCCCGCGCCGCGCCGGTCGAGCAGCCTGCGCACCGGGCGGCGCGAGCCGGCCCAGGCCTGGTGGCCCGCCTTGGGCGCAGGCGGCGGCGCGACGAGCAGCCCCACCGGCCGATAATCGGCGGTCGCGAGCCGGGGGAACACGCCGCGCGCGATCGCCCGCGCCCAGGCCGGCGTGGCGGGGCTCAGCGGCAGATGCGGCACCACGTCGCCCGGCATCTCGTAGCGCAGGCAGGCGATGCGGGTACGGTCATAGCTGGCGGCGAAATCGGCATTGCCGGCGCGCGCCGCGGCGATGGTGGCGACGCTCACCGGCAGGTCCGCCCATTCCTTCACCTGGGCCGATCGCATCGCCGCCAGATTGGCGAGCGCGCCGCCCTTGCTATGGCCGGTGACGAACAGATGCCGCCGTGCCTTGCGGTCGAGCAGGCTCTGGTCGAGCATTGCCTGGATCGCGGTGCGCACGCCGGGGCCCGAGCCCAAGTCGTTCCACAGCCGGCGCGTCGATTCGGCAAAGCCGAAATGCACGCCGCCGCCATAATGCGAATCCTCGACGCACAGCGAGAAGGCGTCGTTCAGCCAGTCGAGCACCACGTCCCAGCCGTCATGCGCGCTGCCGAAAAAGGGCGGGAGCGAGCCGCGGAACGCCACCACCACGCCCTGGGAGGTGCGGCCGACCAGCGCCTGGTCGATCTGGCGCTGGCCGAGCGCGCTCTCGCGGCGCACGACGAAGGGCGCCTCGATCCAGCCGACATTGCGGCCATGGACGTGCATGGCCGGCTGATAGGCCTGGCTGGAAGCGTAGAGCAGGCGGCGTTTCATGCAGTCGTGCATCGGCAATACTCCCCGAACCATACAACCTTGCCCTGGCGGATGGTGCACAGGCAATTAGGGTTAACACCGGAGTCGAAAATCGCGAAGCCGCGCTTTCGTTGCGCTGAACCGGAACCGGGCGCCCGGGCGGGCTTGCTCAATGATGGTCGTCGGGCTTGCGATAGGCATCGTGGCACGCCTTGCAGGCCTTGCCCACTTCGCCGAACTGCGCGGCGAAGCCGGCCTTGTCGCCGGCCTTGGCGAGCTCGGCGAGCTTGGCCGCCGCTGCGGCATAGTCGGCGGCGCGTGCCTCGAAGCCGGCGCGGTCGCTCCACACGGCGGGCTGCGCCTCGGACGGCGCCGCGCCGCTGCCGGCGGGGAACATGCCGGGGATCGCCCGGGCCCAGCCGGCCAGCGCGCGGGCGGCGAAGCCCAGTGCCTTGGGATCATCGCCACGATCGATGCCCGCCTTGATCTGGCCGAACAGCGCGCCGGACAGCAGGAAGGCGGCCTTGCGGCCGGCGATCACGTCCGCGGCCGGATCGGCGGCGACGGCGCGGCTGGTCGGGGCGGTGGCCGCGAGGCCGGTGAACAACGCCGCCGCGGCGCCGAGTGCGAGCATGGAAGTGCGCATGGATTCGCTCCCTTGGTCGGAGAAGGCGAGGCTAGGCCTCCTTCCTCCGATCCGCAACGGCCGCGCAACCTTGTCCATTATGGAGATGGTTACCGCCGAAACGGATCGGAGATCCCCTATGCTGCCGGGCGTGGCAGAAGGCGAAGCTCCTCGGGTCGAGTATGCGTGCGAACGTTGCGGCGGTGTTGCCGTTACGCGCGACGCCTGGGCAGAATGGGACGTCAGTTCCCAGGCCTGGGCGCTCAGCGAGACGTTCGATTTCGCCTTCTGCCACCAATGCCACCGCGAGACCCGCCTCGCGGTGCGGCCGGTGGGATAGTCGGGCGGGACTCAGGCTGTGGTCCCGAGCTTCCACAGCACGAACGCCATCTCGTCGGCAGCTTCCTGCAGACTTTCCCACCGGCCGGATTTGCCGCCATGGCCGGCGCCCATGTTGGTCTTGAGCACCAGCACCTGGTCGTCGGTCCGCGTCGCCCGCAGCTTCGCGGCCCATTTGGCGGGCTCCCAATAGGTGACGCGCGGATCGTTGAGCCCGCCCGAGATGAACAGCGGCGGATAGGCCTGGGCAGTCACATTGTCATAGGGCGAATAGGAGCGGATCAGCGCGAACGCCGCCGGATCCGTCACCGGATTGCCCCATTCGGGCCATTCGCCCGGGGTAAGCGGCAGGCTCTCGTCGAGCATGGTGTTGAGCACGTCGACAAAGGGCACGTCGGCGACGACCACTGCCCACAGGTCGGGATCGGAATTGATCACCGCGCCCATCAGCTCGCCGCCCGCGGAGCGGCCCGCGATGGCGATGCCGCCGGCATGGGTGAAGCCCCGGTCGATCAGCCCCCTAGCCACATCGACGAAATCGTTGAAGCTGTTGGTGCGCTTCTCGAGCTTGCCGTCGAGATACCATTGCTGGCCGAGATCGTCGCCGCCGCGGATATGGGCGATGGCGAAGGCGACATCGCGATCGAGGAACGAGATGCGGCTGGTCGAGAAGCCGGGCGGGATCGCATAGCCATAGGCGCCATAGGCATAGAGATAGAGCTTGCCCGTGCCGTCCCTGGGGAAGTCCTTGGGATAGACGATGGACACCGGCACCTCGGTGCCGTCGCGGGCGGCGATCTTCAGCCGCTCGGTGCGGTATTTCGATCCGTCATAGCCCGACGGGATCTCCTGCACCTTCAGCGTCTCGAGCGTGCCCGTGGCGACGCTATAGTCATAGACCGTGCCCGGCGTGACCATCGACTCATAGCCGATGCGCAGCTTGTCCATCGCATATTCGGGATTGTCGCCCAGCCCGGCGACATAGCTGGCCTCGGGGAATTTCAGCCGTACCGGGGCGATGGCGGCGTCGTAGCGGTGGAGTTCGATCTGATCGAGCCCGTCCTCGCGCCCCTCGACGATGAAATAGTCGGCGAAGCAGGTCACGCCGGTCATGTAGAAATGCGCCGACGGGCCGATGCGCTCGGTCCATTCGCCGGGCGCCGCCACCGGCGCGGTCACCAGCCGGAACTGCGGATCGACGTCGTTGGTGTGGATGAACAGCGTGCCGTCATGCTCGTCCACGTCATATTCGCGGCCCGGCTTGCGGGGGCTGACGCAGACCATCGGCCGGGAAGGATCCTCGGGCGAGAGGAGATAGACTTCGCTGGTCACATGGTCGCCGGTCGAGACGAGCAGATAGTTGCGCGACTGAGTCTCGCCCACCGCCACGCGGTAGCCCTCATCGGCTTCCTTGAAGAGCTCGACGTCCTGCGCCACGGGCTCGCCGAGCCTGTGCCAGCGGGCATTGTCGGTCCGCCAGTTCTCGTTGGCGAGGCCGTAGAGGAAGCCCCGGGAGTCCGCGGTCCAGACGATTTCGGAGAGCATGCCGGGGATCGTGTCCGGCAGCAATTCGCCGGTCTCGAGATTCTTCACCCGGACTTCGAACCGCTCCGAGCCGTTGTCGTCGACGGCATAGGCGAGCAGCCGGCCGTCCGGGCTCACCGAGAAGGCGCCGAGCCGGAAATATTCCTTGCCCTCGGCCAGTGCCGGCTCGTCGAGGATCATCACGTCCGCGCCGCCGCCCACGGGGCGCCGCCACCAGCGCGGATATTCGCCGCCGGTCTCGTAGTCGGTCCAGTAGAGCCAATCGCCGTCCTTCTGCGGAACGGTGGATTCGTCTTCCTTGATCCGCCCGCGCATCTCGGTGAACAGCGTCTCGCTGAGCGGCTTGAGCGGCGCCATCACCTTCTCGAAATAGCCGTTCTCTTCCTCGAGATAGGCGAGCACGTCCTTGTCGGCGACATTGGGATAGGCCGGGTCCTTGAGCCAGGCCCAGGGATCCTCGATCGTGACGCCGTGGCGCGTGAAGCTGTGCGGGCGCGTGGCGGCGACGGGCGGCTTGGGAAAGTCGGTCATCGGCCTTCCCTAGCGCGCCCCTCAGCCGACCGCCACTGCCCGCCGTCGCCGCGCCAGCCGGGGCGCGAGCACCATCGCGAGCCCGGCCAGCGCCATCGCCGCGCCGGCCAGCGACACGGCCGGATAGCCCAGCCCCTGGCGGATCACTTCGCCGCCCAGCGCCGCGCCGATCGCGTTGCCCAGGTTGAACGCGCCGATATTCATCGCCGAGGCAAGGTTGGGCGCCTCGTGCGCGGCGTCCATCACGCGCATCTGCAGCGGCGGCACCAGCGCGAAGCTCGCCGCCCCCCAGAGCGGCAGCAGGAGCATCGCCACCGGCAACGAGAACATGCCGAGCGCGAACAGCACCAGCAGCACCGCCAGCGCCGCCGTCATCGTGACCAGCGCGGCCTCGACCGAGCGATCGGCATAGCGCCCGCCCAGCCAATTGCCCGCGGTGAGGCCGATGCCGAACAGCACCAGTGCCGCCGTCACCTGGAAGGTGGAAGCATGGGCCGCCTCCCGCAGGATCGGCGCGATATAGGTGAAGACGGTGAACATCGCGCTGAATCCAACCATGGTCAGCGCCAGCGCGAACAGCACCGGTCCGCGGCCCAGCACGCGCAGCTCCGCGCCCATATCGGCATCCGCCTGGCCGGGCAGCGCCGGCACGAACAGCCGCAACGCCGCCATCGTCACCACGCCGATCGCCGCGATCGCCGCGAACACCGCGCGCCAACCGAACGCCTCGCCCGCCCAGGTGGCGAGCGGCACGCCGCCGATCGTCGCGATCGTCAGGCCCATGAACATCGTCGCGATCGCCCCGGCCCGGCGCTCGGGCGGGACCAGGCCGGCAGCCACCACCGATCCCACGCCGAAGAACGCGCCATGGTTGAGCGAAGTCACGATCCGCGCCGCCAGCAGCATCGCATAGCTGTCGGACAGCGCCGCCAGCAGGTTGCCGAGCGTGAAGATGCCGGCGAGCGCGATCAGCAGCGTGCGGCGCGGCACCCGCCCGGTGGTCAGCGTCATCAGCGGCGCGCCGATCAGCACGCCGATCGCATAGGCGCTGACGAGCAGGCCGGCGGCGGGGATCGAGACGCCGAGATCCCCCGCGATCACGGGAAGCAGCCCCATGGGCGTGAATTCGGTGACGCCGATGCCGAAGGCACCGATGGCGAGCGCAGTGAGGGCGAGGCGAGGACTCATGAATAGGGCTCCGGGATTTGTGCGGCAATGCAAATGGACCGGCATGCACGCGTCCAGTAGAGCGTCGAAAGGCGAAACATCTGTGCTTGGGAATCACGAATGACACGCATCATGGCGGATCGATCGGGCGAGATGGAAATCTTCGTGACGGCAGTGCGCGAGGGCAGCCTCTCCGCCGCCGCGCGCCGGCTCGACCTCACGCCTTCCGCGGTCAGCCGCGCGCTCGGCCGGATCGAGGCCCGGCTGGGCGTGCGCCTGATCACGCGCACCACGCGCCGGCTGGTGCTGACGCCCGAGGGCGATGCCTATCTCCACGCGGCCCAGCGCATCCTTGCCGACATCGCCGAAGTGGAGGGCGCGCTCGCCGACCAGGCCGCGCCGCGCGGGCGCCTGCGGGTCAGCGCCGCGCTGGCGCATGGCCGGCTCTCGGTGGTGCCGCTGCTCGGCGCATTCGTCGCGCGCTATCCCGGCATCCTGGTCGACATCAGCCTCAGCGATACGCTGGAGGACGTCGCGGGCGGCCGCGCCGATGTCGCGATCCGTTTCGGCCCGCTGGCGGACAGTCCGCTCACGGCCCGCAAGCTTGGCGAGACCGGCCGCACCATCGCCGCCTCGCCCGACTATCTGGCGCGCATGGGCACGCCAGCGCTGCCCGAGGACCTGCACGCGCATAACTGCCTCAATTTCAACTTCCGCCGCGCCGAGCCGGTCTGGCCGTTCCGGCGCGACGGCCGCGACTATGCCTTGCCCGTCGGCGGCAATATCGAGGCGAATAATGGCGAGACGCTGGTCCAGCTCGCGCTGGCCGGTGTCGGTGTCGTCCGGGTCGGGAGCTTCCATGTCGAGGATCATGTTGCCGCCGGGCGGCTGGTCGCGCTGCTCGAGCCGTTCAACCCCGGCGATCGCGAGGACATTCACGCGCTCTATGTCGGCGGCGCCACCCGCCCGGCACGCGTGCGCGCCTTCGTCGATTTCCTGGTGGAGAAGCTGGGGCGGTCCTGAATATCGCCAGCGAGGAACGAGGCCGGGCGTCGCCGGGACGGCGACATGGGCTCAATCGATGATCGGATGCCTGTCCCGCAGCCGGTCGGCGATGCGCTCGACCGCCGCATTCTCCTCGGCCTCGCCGCCGGGGGTGATCGACCAGTTGCAATGCGGATGCGTCGCGGCGCTGTAGCGCTTCACCGGGCCGATCACGTTCCGCCACCGCCGCCGCGTGCCGCCGACTTCGCGCAGCAGGATGGCGAGGAACTGGTCGATGAGGTCGGCGGCGTTCATGCGCCTTCCGCCGCCAGGCCCTTGAGCCGGTACAGGACCCCGAGCGCATCGCGGGGGCTCAGGCTGTCGATGTCGAGCGTGCCCAGCTCGGCGCGAAGCGCGTCGACGGACTCCTCCTCCTCGATCGCGGCGGCGGCGAACAGGGGCAGGTCGTCAAGGCCCGCGGCCAGGCCGCCGGTGGCGGCGCGGCCGGCCTCCAGCTTGTCGAGCACGGACTTGGCGCGCCGGATCGTCACCGGCGGCAAGCCGGCGAGCCGCGCGACGGCAAGGCCGTAGCTGCGATCGGCCGGCCCTTCCGCGACTTCGTGGAGCAGGACGAGGTCGCCCTTCCACTCGCGGGCGCGGACATGGTGGAGCGTGAGCGCGTCGCAACGCTCGGCGAGCCGGGTCAGCTCGTGATAGTGCGTGGCGAACAGGCACCGGCAGCGATTGTCCTCATGGATCGCCTCGACCACGGCCCAGGCGATGGCGAGGCCGTCATAGGTCGAGGTGCCGCGGCCCACTTCGTCAAGGATGACGAAGCTGCGCGGCGTCGCCTGGGCGAGGATTGCGGCGGTCTCCACCATCTCGACCATGAAGGTCGAGCGGCCGCGGGCGAGGTTGTCCGATGCGCCGACGCGGCTGAACAGCCGGTCGACCAGCCCCAATGTGGCGCGGGCGGCGGGGACATAGCTGCCGGCCTGGGCCAGCACGGCGATCAGCGCGTTCTGGCGCAGGAAGGTCGACTTGCCGCCCATGTTCGGGCCGGTGACCAGCCACAGGCGGCTGGACTCGGAGAGGGTGCAGTCATTGGCGACGAAGCGCCCGCCCGACTTCGCGACGGCTTCCTCGACCACCGGGTGGCGGCCGCCCTCGATCTCGAAACAGGCATGCTCGACGAGGTGCGGACGCGCCCAGCCGCCCTCGGCGGCGCGCTCGGCGAGGCCGGCCGAGACATCGATCCGGGCGAGCGCGTCGGCGGTGCGGGCAATGGGCTCGCGTGCGTCGAGCGCGCGGGTGGTAAGGTCCTCGAGATGTGCGGCCTCGGCCGCGAGCGCATGGGCGCCGGCCTGGGTGACCTTGACCGCGACGTCGTGCAGTTCGGGCGCGTTGAAGCGGACGACGCCGGCCAGCGTCTGGCGATGGGTGAAGCCGCTGTCCTGCGCCATCAGCGGATCGGCGTTCTTCGCCGGCACTTCGATATGATAGCCGAGCACGCCGTTGTGGCGGATCTTGAGCGAGCCGATCCCGGTGCGCGTGCGATATTCGGCTTCGAGCGCGGCGATAGCGCGGCGGCCGCCGGCGCCCGCGTCGCGCAGATCGTCGAGCGCGGCGTCATAGCCCTCGGCGATATAGCCGCCATTGGCGGCGTCGATGGGCGGCTCGGGGACGAGCGCGCGGCCGAGCAGGTCGATCAGCGCGCCATGCCCGCGCATCTGGGGCAGGAGATCGGCGAGCAGGGGCGGGATGCCTGTCGCCTCCAGCCGCTCGGCGAGGCGCCAGGCGCCGTCGAGCCCGTCGCGCAGCTGGCCCAGGTCGCGCGGGGAACCGCGCCCGGCGGCGAGGCGGCCCAGCGCGCGGCCGATATCGGGCATCGCCCGGAGCGCGCCGCGCACCATGTCGCGCAGGCCCGCATCGTCGTGGAAATGGGTGACGAGATCGAGCCGCGCCTCGATGCCTGGCCGGTCCATCAGCGGGGCGGCGATATCGCTGCCGAGCAGGCGGGCGCCGGCGCCGGTGACGGTGCGGTCGACGCTATCGAGCAGGCTGCCCCTGCGCGTGCCCGCCGAGCTGATCGTGAGTTCGAGGCTCTCGCGGGTCGCCGCGTCGATCGCCATCGCGGCTTCGGTGCGCGTGACACGCGGCGGGCGCAGGAAGGGAAGCGCTCCCTTGGTGGTGTGCTCCAGATAGGCGGCGAGGCCCCCGGCGGCGGCGAGCGCCGCGCGCGAGAACTGGCCGAAGCCGTCGAGCGTCGCCACGCCGAACAGCCGCTTCAGCCGCGCTTCCCCGCCGGCGCTGTCGAAATCGATTCGCGGGCGGACGACGGTGGCGAGTTCGTCAAAGGCCGAGCCGTCTCCGACCACCGTCTCGGCGGGAGAGAGGCGGGCGATCTCGGCGGCGGCGCGGTCGGCGCTGCTCTCGATGATCTCGAAGCGGCCGGTGGAGATGTCGGCGCAGGCGATCGCCACGCTTCCGCCGGCCTCGCCGATCGCCGCGCACCAATTGGCGGTGCGGCTGTCGAGCAGCGATTCCTCGGTCAGCGTGCCGGCGGTGACGACGCGGATGATCGCGCGATTGACCAGCGCCTTGGAGCCCATGCGCTTGCGCGCTTCCTCGGGCGTCTCGGTCTGGTTGGCGATGGCGACGCGGTGGCCGGCCTTGATCAGCCGGGCGAGATAGCCCTCCATCGCATGCGCGGGCACCCCGCACATCGGGATGCGCTCGCCGTCATGCTCGCCGCGCGCGGTGAGCGCGATGTCGAGCACGGCGCTGGCGATCTTCGCATCGTCGAAGAACAGCTCGAAGAAATCGCCCATCCGGTAGAAGAGCAGGCAATCCTCCGCTTCTGCCTTCAAGGCGAGATATTGCGCCATCATAGGGGTGGGAGCTGCGGAGGACATGGCTTGCGGCCTAGCGGAACCCGGTGCGCGATCAACACCCCGGCGGGGCATTTTCCTGGGGAAAAGGCCGGATGTGCGGAAATCCGCACATCTGGGCGGGTCGATCCGTGCCGATCCGTGGCGGATGCATGGGAATCCATCGCATTCGGCACATTGCGGCGTCGGAACGGCCCCCCTAAAGGGGAGGCAATCTGGAGAGAAGAATGTCTGAGGAATCGAACGTCCAGTTTTCGGAGCGCGAGGCGCTGCTCTATCACTCCGAGGGCCGGCCGGGAAAAATCGAAGTCATCGCATCCAAGCCGATGGCGACGCAGCGCGACTTGGCGCTGGCCTATTCGCCCGGCGTGGCGGTGCCCGTGCTGGCGATCGCCGAGAATCCGGCGGCGGCCTATGACTATACCGCCAAGGGCAATCTCGTCGCCGTGATCTCGAACGGCACCGCGATCCTCGGGCTGGGCAATCTCGGCGCGCTGGCTTCCAAGCCGGTGATGGAGGGCAAGGCCGTTCTCTTCAAGCGCTTCGCCGATGTCGATTCGATCGACCTCGAAGTGAAGACCGAGGACGTCGACGCCTTCATCAACTGCGTCGAGCTGCTCGAGCCGAGCTTCGGCGGCATCAATCTGGAAGACATCAAGTCCCCCGAATGCTTCGTGATCGAGCAGACGCTGCGGGAGCGGATGAACATTCCGGTGTTCCATGACGACCAGCACGGCACGGCGATCATCGCCGCCGCGGGCCTGATCAACGCGCTCCATCTGACCGGGCGCGACATCAAGGACACGCGCGTCGTGATGAACGGCGCCGGCGCGGCGGCGATCGCGTGCGCCGAGCTGATCAAGGCGATGGGGCTGCCGCACGGCAACCTGCTGATGCTCGACCGGACCGGCGTGATCTATCAGGGCCGCGAAGGGGTGAACCAGTGGCAGTCGGCCCATGCCGTCGCCACCGATCGCCGCACGCTGGCCGATGCGCTGGAGGGCGCGGACGTGTTCATGGGCCTGTCGGCCGCAGGCGCGCTGCCCGCCGAGCTGCTCAACCACATGGCGCTGAAGCCGATCATCTTCGCGATGGCCAACCCCGATCCCGAGATCACCCCGCCCGAGGCGCGCGCGGCGCGCCCGGACGCGATCATCGCGACGGGGCGTTCGGACTATCCGAACCAGGTCAACAACGTGCTGGGCTTCCCGTTCATCTTCCGCGGCGCGCTCGACGTGCGGGCGACGACGATCAACGATGCGATGAAGATCGCGGCGGCGACCGCGCTCGCCGAGCTGGCCCGCCAGCAGGTGCCCGAGGAAGTGGCGGCGGCCTATGGCGTGCAGCACAGCTTCGGCCCCGACTACATCATCCCGGCACCGTTCGATCCGCGGCTGATGGAGCTGGTGCCCGCCGCCGTCGCCCAGGCGGCGATGGATTCGGGCGTGGCGACCAAGCCGATCACCGACATGGCGGCCTATCGCCAGGCGCTGCGCGCGCGGCTGAACCCGACCACGTCGGTGCTCTCGCTCGCGTATGAAGGCGCACGGGCCAATCCGAAGCGCGTGATCTTCGCCGAGGCGGAAGAGGAAGTCGTGCTGCGCGCGGCGATCGCCTTCAAGGATGGCGGCTATGGCACGCCGGTGCTGGTGGGCCGCGAGAGCGTGCACGACCGGCTGAAGGCGCTCGGCGCCGATCCGGCGCATTTCGAGCTGCACAACAGCGTCAACTCGCCGCTGGTCGAGCAGATGGTGGAGTTCCTCTATTGCCGCCTGCAGCGCCGCGGCTACCTTCGCCGCGATTGCGAGCGCATGGTCAACCGCGACCGCAACATCTTCGGCGCGCTGCTGCTCCAGCTCGGCCATGCCGATGCGATGATCACCGGCGTCACCCGCACCTGGGCCGAATCGATGCGCCAGGTGAAGCGCGTGATCGATCATGCCCCGGGCCGCACGCCCTTCGGCATGCACGTGCTGGTCGGCCAGTCGCACACGGTGTTCATTGCCGACACCACCGTGAACGAGCGGCCGAATGCCGAGGAACTGGCGGACATCGCCGAGGGCGCGGCCGCCGTCGCCCGCCGCATGGGCCATGAGCCGCGCGTCGCCTTTCTCAGCTATTCGAACTTCGGCAATCCCGAGGGCCAGTGGCTCGACAATGTCCGCGGCGGCATCAAGGTGCTCGACGGGCGCGGGGTGGAGTTCGAATATGAGGGCGAGATGTCGCCCGACGTGGCGCTCAACAAGCGCCAGCTGGCGAACTATCCCTTTGCGCGCCTTTCCGGCCCGGCCAATGTGCTGATCATGCCGGGCCTGCAATCGGCCAACATCTCGGCCAAGCTGCTGCGCGAACTGGGCGGCGATTCCACCATCGGCCCGATGCTGATCGGCATGGAGAAGCCGGTGCAGATCGCTCCGATGACGGCGACCGCCAGCGAACTGGTGACGCTGGCGGTGCTCGCGGCCGGCGGGATCGCACGCTGATCTAGGCCAGTACGACCTCTCTTGCCTGTTACATTTGTAGCATGCTACAAATGTAGCGGGTCAGAGGAGGTCGAGTCGTGATCGAATCGCTGCCGCGCCGCGAGCGCGAGGTTTTCGAGGCGCTGTGCAGCCTGGGCGAGGGCACGGCCATCGCCGTGCGCGGCGCGCTGACCGACCCGCCGAGCGATTCGGCGGTGCGCACCTTGCTCGGCCGGCTCGAGGCCAAGGGGCTGATCGGCCATAGCACGCGCAACCAGGCCTATGTCTACCGGCCGGTGGAGCAGGCCGACTCGGTGGCCGAGACCGCGCTCCAGCGCCTCGTGCATACTTTCTTCCAGGGCTCGGCGGCGCGCGCCGCGACGGCGTTGCTTGGCATGGAGAAGGCGCTCACCCGCGCGGAAGTCGACGAACTCCAGCGCGCGATCGACGAGGCGCGGGGGGAAGCGAAATGATCGTGGAGCTGCTGATCGCGCTCGGCTGGAAATCCGCGCTCGCCTGCGGTGTCGCGCTGCTCGCCAGCCAGGCGTTGCGCGGCCGGCCCGCTTCGCAGCGCGTGGCGGTGCTGCGCGCCGGCGTGGCCGCGCTGCTGCTGCTGCCGCCGCTCCTCCTGGCGATGCCCGCGGTCGAGATAGCGGTGCTGCCGGCGGCCGCGCCGCTATCCGCCTTGCCCGCCATTGCCGAAGCTGCGGCGCTGCCCGTCGCCGCAGCGCCTGTCGTACCCGAGATTGACTGGATCGCCCTGGCCTATCTGGGAGGTGCCGCGTTCGTGCTGCTGCGCCTCGCCATCGGGCTCTTCCTGTTGCACCGCTGGACCCGCCATGCGGTGCCGGCCTCCCATCCCGTGTGGATGGAGGTGTTCGCACGGGCCGCCAAACCCTTGAGGCGGCCCGTGCGGCTACTGGTTTCACCTCATATCGCCTCGCCCCTGAGCCTGGGGGTCGCGCCGGCGACGATATTGATCGGCCCGGATATCGAGCGGTGCCCCGATCGCGCCGCCGCGGTGATTGCGCACGAGATCGCGCATGTTCGCCGGTTCGACTGGCCGGCGATGCTCGCCGCTCGGCTGGCGCTGGCCCTGTTCTGGTGCAACCCGCTCGCCTGGCTGCTCGTCGCCGAGCTGGCTCGCCAAACCGAGCTGGCCGCCGACGAGGACGCGCTGCAGCATGTCGGGCGTGCTGATTACGCGCAGACGCTGCTTGCGGTCGCCGGCGGATGCGGGGCGCATGCAGCTTGCGGCATGGCGGTCTCGCGCGGTGCGATGGCGCGGCGGATCCGGCGCGTGCTCGATGCGGCCCCGCGCAAGCCGGCGAGCGGGCTTGCATGCGCGCTGCTGATCGGTGGCATCCCGCTGGGGATTGCGCCGGTTGCCGCGATGCAGGTCGTCGAGCGGCCCCAGGCGTCGGCCGTGCCGGGAGGCGATCGTGCGGCGGCCCGGCCGGCGCACGCCATGTCGCCTGCCCAGGTGCGGGAGGAACCGGCACGGACGCCTGTGGTGCCGGCGCCACGGGCATCCTCTTCCCGGCATGACGAGTCGGTACGCGTCCTGGCCAAGGCCAAGGCCAGGGCCCTGGTCGCGTCGACTCCCGCCCCGACCCGGGATGTGCCGCGCGCTGCGGGGGCGGCGGCGCGGTTCAGGGCCCAAGCGCCGATGCCGACCATGGGCGAGGCAATTCCACCGGCCGGCACGGGCACCGCGCGCAGAGTCGCGCCGCCGACGGAACAGCGGTTCGCCGCCGTGCAGCGCCTGCGCAAGGCCGCGCTGGAATATCGCGACCGTGCCCATGACCGCGCCCTGCCGCTCGATGTCCGCCAGGGCTATCGCAACGTGGGGGCATCGCTGGCGGACGAAGCCGACCGGCTGGAGAGGCAGGCCCAGCAGATGGCGGGCGTCTACTAGCCCCCCAACCCGGCACCACCGAACCGAAGCGCGGCTTTCGCGCCACGGGGCCGGCTTGCCCGGCGACTTGAAGGGAGAATGACGATGCGTTCGATCCTGTTCCTGTCCGTTGCCCTTGTCGGCGCTTGCGCCTCGCATCCGCCCATGCCGGTCGGCGAGCCGGCGCTGCGGGTTGCCTATGGCGACCTGCAGCTGGACACCAGGGCGGGCCGCGCCGCCTTGCGGGAGCGCTTGGACGGCGCGGCCCGCACCTATTGCCGGACCAACGACCGGGACGCGGCACCCCAGTTGATCCGCAACAAGGCGGGATATTGTTTCGACATGGTGCGGCTCTCGCTGGTCGCCGAAATGCCCGACAGGGTGCGGCGCGGATATTATCGGCGCTAGCCGTCGATGCTCACGCCCAGCGACGCATTGACCAGCCCGCCATCGACGGTGATCGTGTCGCCCACGACATAGTCGCCGGCGCGGCTGGCGAGATAGATGGCGGCGCCCGCCATGTCCTCGTCCACTCCGATGCGCCGGGCCGGGATCGCCCGAGCGACGTCGCCGCCATGATCGCGCGCCGCCTTGTTCATGTCGCTGGCGAAGGCGCCGGGAGCGATCGAGGTGACGTTGACATGGTCGCGGACCAGCCGGGCGGCCATGCGCTTGGTCAAATAGATCAGTGCCGATTTGGAAGCGTGATAGCTGTACGTCTCCCACGGGTTCAGCCGCTGGCCGTCGATCGAAGTGATGTTGATGACCTTGGCCGGGCGTTCGGCCGATCCGCCCGCCTTGAGCAGATCGAAGAGCGCCTGGGTCAGGAAGAAGGGCGATTTGACGTTCAGGTCCATCACCTTGTCCCAGCCCTTTTCCGGAAAGCCCTCGAACGGTTCGCCCCAGGCCGCGCCGGCATTGTTGACCAGGATGTCGAGCCGTTCCTCGCGCTCCGCCAGCGCGGCGGCGAGCGCCTTGCAGCCGGCGACGGTCGAGACGTCCATCGGCAGGGCGATGCAGTTCGGGCCGAGGGCCGCGGCGGTCTCCTCGCAGGCTTCGGCCTTGCGGGAGGAGACATAGACCCTGGCACCCTGGGCGACATAGCCCTCGGCGATCATCCGGCCGATGCCGCGGGATCCGCCGGTGACGAGGGCAATGCGGCCGTCGAGGCGGAATAATGTCGTGGTGTCCATAGCTTAACTCCCTTTTTCCTTCAGGGGAGGGGCAGGGGAGAGGGGCATGTTGCCACCGTCTCGCACTGCCCTTCTCCCCGATCCTCTCCCCTGAAGGGGGAGAGGAAGACTAGCCGCCCCGCTTCAGCGTCTCGCGGGCGATGATCAGTTGCTGGATCTGGCTGGTGCCTTCGTAGATGCGGAACAGCCGGACGTCGCGGTAGAGCCGCTCGATGCCATAATCCGCGATGTACCCGGCGCCGCCGAAGATCTGCACGGCGCGATCCGCCACCCGGCCGACCATCTCGCTGGCGAAATATTTCGCCGCCGCCGCTTCCATCGTGGTGTTCGCGCCGCGGTCCTTCGCGGCGGCGGTCTCCAGCACGAGCGCCCGTGCCGCCAGCGCCTCGGTCTTGGAATCGGCAAGCATCGCCTGGATCAGCTGGTGCTCGGCGATCGGCTTGCCGAACTGTACGCGCGCGCTCGCATAGGCGACGCAGTCGGCGATCAGCCGCTCGGCCACGCCGACGCAGACCGCCGAGATGTGCAGCCGGCCGCGATCGAGCACCTGCATCGCGATGCGGAAGCCCTCGCCCTCGGCGCCCAGCCGGTTGGCGACGGGCACGGGCGTGCCGTCGAACACCACGTCCGCCACCCGGGCACCCTTCTGCCCCATCTTCTTCTCGGGCTCGCCGATACTGACTCCCGGCAAGTCGCGCGGCACCAGGAAGGCGGAGACGCCGCGGCCGCCGGGCGCATCGCCGGTGCGGGCCATCACGGTGAACAGCTCGGCCTTGTCGGCATTGGTGATGAAGCGCTTGGTGCCGGTGAGGCGATAGACGTCGCCGTCGCGGACCGCCCGGGTCTTCACTGCGCCGCTGTCGGATCCCACGTCCGGCTCGGTCAGGGCGAAGCTGGTGACGATCTCGCCGCTGGCGATGCGCGGCAGCCATTGGGCCTTCTGCTCGGGCGTGCCGGCCATGACGAGACCTTGCGAGCCGATGCCGACATTGGTGCCGAAGCTGGAACGGAAGGCCGGCGTGGTGCGGCCCAGCTCGATGGCGACCTTGCATTCCTCGAGCATCGTCAGCCCCAGGCCGCCATAATCCTCGGCGATCGACAGGCCGAACAGGCCGAGCGCCTTCATCTCGGCGATCACTTCGGCGGGGATGGCGTCGGCGGCCTCCACCTCGGCTTCGAGCGGGCGCAGGCGCTCGTGGACGAAGCGGCGGATCGTATCGATCAGCGTGTCGAAGATTTCGGGGTCGAGCGCCATGGCCACGCGTTCCTCAGGTTCGAAGCCAAAGGCTATACCGACCATATGGTCCGGAGCAAGCCATACCCGATATTCCAACAGCTTGCAGTTGACCCCCGGATTGCGGCACATATGGTGCGCGGCAAAATGGGTCGAAAGGGAGCATAGGGGCATGGACGGCAACCAGGCGGCAGTGCCGCCCGCACGGCGAATCCGCACGCCGATCATGCTCGCCTATGGCTTCGGCACCGTGGCGTATGGCGTGAAGGACTTCTGCTTCTCGACCTTCCTGCTGTTCTTCTTCAACCAGGTCCTCGGGCTGCCGGCTGCCGAAGTGGGCTTCGCGATCATGTGCGCGCTGCTGCTCGACGCGGTGGCCGATCCGGCGATCGGTTTCCTCTCGGACCGGACGCGGAGCCGCTGGGGGCGGCGCCATCCCTGGATGTACGCCTCGGCCATTCCGATCGCGATCGGCTGGCTGTTGCTGTGGAATCCGCCCGCGCTCTCGCACGCCGGCATGCTCGCCTGGGTCTTCGCCATGTCGGTGCTCGTCCGCACCGCGGTGAGTGCCTATGAAGTGCCGAGCCAGGCGCTGACCCCCGAGCTTTCCGCCGACTATGAAGAGCGGACGCGGATCATGGCCTATCGCTTCCTGTTCGGCTGGGCCGGCGGGCTGGGGATGATGATCCTGGCCTATGCCTGGCTGCTCGGGCCTTCGCCCGGCCATCCCAATGGCCAGCTGGTCCGCGAGAACTATCCCGGTTTCGCGCTGGCGAGCGCGCTGATCATGGCCTTTGCCATTCTCGTCTCGGCGCTGGGGACGCATGGCGAGATCAAGCGGCTGCCTCAGCCGGAGGAGCGCACGCGCCAGTCGCTAGGCGCCCATTTCGCCGAACTGGGCGAGACGGTGCGGAATCGCGCCTTTCTGATCCTGATGGCGGCCGGCCTCTGCTATTATTCCGCGCAGGGCGTGAGCTTCGCGCTGTCGAGCTATCTCTATGCCCATGTCTGGCGTTTCCAGAACCAGGACTTCACGATCATCGCCTTCTCGCTGCTGGTCGGCGCCTTTTTCGCCTTCTTCGTCGCGCCGCGGGCTTCGCGGGGGCTAGGCAAGCCCCGGGCGGCGATGTGGCTGATGGCGGCGGCGGCCTTCTGGGTCGCCTTGCCCTATGTGCTGCGCCTGCTCGGCCTGTTCCCGGCGCCCGGCACGCCCTGGCTGCTCCCGTCGCTGTTCGCCATCTACGCGCTCAACGTCACCTGCAGCATTTCGGCGACGATCCTCGGCGCCTCGATGATGGCCGATGTCGTCGAGCATTCGGAGATCGAGACCGGCCGGCGCAACGAAGGGGTGTTCTTCGCCGGATCCTTCTTCATCCAGAAATGCTGCAGCGGACTGGGCATCTGGGCGACGGGCCTGCTGCTCGACCTGGTGAACTTTCCCGCGGCGGCCCGACCGGGCCAGGTGCCCATGGCGACGGTCGACCGGCTCACCATCCTGTTCTTCGTCGTCTATGGCGTGCTCGCGATCGCCGCGGCGATCCTTTACCGCTTCTTCCCCTTCGGCAAGGCGGAGCATGAGGCGCGGATCGCGGCGCTCGCCGGCCGCAATGCGGAAATGTCCGCCGGAAGCTGACCTTCCGACGGACATCCTTTCCTCCCCAGGAAAGTCTGCGCTCAGGCCACGCGGCCCAGGCGGTGATAGAGATTGGCGTATTTCGTCGACTCGGGTGCGTCCTTCACCTTCTCGAGATGGGTGGCCACCGCCTCGCGGATGAGGCGGAAGTCCTCGGTCGAGAAGACGGCGCGGCTGCGCTGGGGCTCGGTCATGGCAATCACTCCTTTCTCTTGGTTCAGGCGGCTTCGGTGGTGACGAACTGGGCGGCTTCGGTGCTCTCGGCGAGCGCGGTGGTGCTGCTGCTGCCGCCCGCCAGCGTGGTCGCGATCGCATCGAAATAGCCGGTGCCGACTTCGCGCTGGTGGCGAGTCGCGGTATAGCCATTGGCCTCCGCCGCGAACTCGGCCTGCTGCAGCTCCGAATAGGCCGCCATGCCGCGATCCCTGTAGCCCCGGGCCAGCTCGAACATGCCGTAGTTGAGCTGGTGGAAGCCGGCGAGCGTGACGAACTGGAACTTGTAGCCCATCGCGCCGATCTCGCGCTGGAAGCGGGCGATGTCGTCCTTGTCGAGATTCTTCTCCCAGTTGAAGCTGGGCGAGCAGTTGTACGCCAGCATCTTGTTGGGGAATTCCTTCTTGATCGCTTCGGCGAAGCGGCGGGCATCGTCCATGTTCGGCTTCGAGGTTTCCCACCACAGCAGGTCGGCATGCTCGGCAAAGGCCAGGCCGCGCTTGATGCAGTGATCGACGCCGGTGCCGTCCTTCAGGCGGAAAAAGCCCTCTGGCGTGCGCTCGCCGGTGAGGAATTCGCGGTCGCGCTCGTCGACGTCCGACGTGATCAGCCGCGCGCTCTCCGCATCGGTGCGGGCGCAGATCACCGTCGGCACGCCGGCGACGTCCGCCGCCAGCCGCGCCGCGTCGAGGTTGCGGATATGCGCCTGGGTGGGGATCAGCACCTTGCCGCCGAGGTGCCCGCACTTCTTCTCCGATGCGAGCTGGTCTTCATAATGCACCCCGGCGGCGCCTGCGGCGATATAGGCCTTCATGATCTCGAAGCAGTTGAGCGGGCCGCCGAAGCCGGCCTCGGCATCGGCGACGATCGGCGCGAACCAGTCGCGCTGGGCGCCGCCTTCCATATGCTCGATCTGGTCGGCGCGCTGGAGCGTGGCGTTGATCCGGCGCGCGAGCTCGGGCCCCGCATTGGCGGGATAGAGCGACTGATCGGGATACATCTGGCCGGCGGTATTGGCGTCCGCCGCCACCTGCCAGCCCGACAGGTAGATCGCCTTCAGCCCGGCGCGGACCATCTGCATCGCCTGGTTGCCGGAGAGCGCGCCGAGGGCGTTGATGTAATCCTCGGTCTGCAGCAGCTCCCACAGCTTGAGCGCGCCGCGGCGGGCGAGCGTATGCTCGACCGCAAGCGAGCCGCGCAGGCGCTCGACATCCTCGGGCGAATAGGGGCGCACGATGCCGTCGAACCGGCCGGTGGGGGCGGGGATCAGGTCTTCGAAGCGCGTCGGCATTGTGTGTTCCTTGACTAGGTTGCCGAGCCTGTATGGATACTCCCTGATGTTCCTGGCGAGAGGCCATGGACCCCTGGCGGGGTCATGGTGTGCATGGGGCTTTTCTCTGATTTGAAAGGATGTAAATTATTTACAAAGCGTCCCGACTCGTTCGATATGAACGCATCGGAACATTGCGTGCGGGACAACCCAATGCTTTCCCGCAGGCGGGAGAGCGAATCGAAGGCGGGAACAGTGGCCGAACAGAAGCTTTTCGCGGGACATGCCGTGCGGCGCCTCCGCCGCCAGCTGCTGCTGACCCAGGCGGCGATGGCCGAGGCGCTGGGGGTGTCGGCGAGTTATCTCAATCTGGTCGAGCGCAACCAGCGGCCGGTCTCGGCCATGCTCATGCTGCGGCTTTCCGAAGTATACGACTTCGATCCCCGCAAGCTTGCCGCGGCGGAGCCGGGCGGCGGGATGGAGGCGCTGCGGCGGCGACTCGCCGATCCGCTGTTCGCCGACCTCGAGATCGACCGGCAGCAGATGGAGGAGTGGCTGGCCGGTGCGCCCGGCGGGGCCGAGGCGTTCGCGCGGGCCTATGACCGGATCGGGGCCGCTGCGGCGCCGGACCAGGGCGCGGGCGACCCGGGGCGGCAGGTGCGCCGCGAGATCGAGCGCTGGCGCGGCCATTTCGCCGATCTCGACGCCGCGGCCGAAGCGCTGGCCGACGAACTGCGCCAGGCGGCGAGCGATCCCTATGGCGCGATGGCCGAGCGGCTGCGGGTGAAGCATCAGCTTTCGGTGCGCATCCTGCCGGCGGACGTGATGCCGGGGCTGCTCAAGCGGCTCGACCTGCATGCGCGCCAGGTGCAGCTTTCCGAACTGCTCGACATGCCGGGCCGCACGTTCGCGCTGGCCGAGCGCTTGTCGCAGGAAGCGCGCGGCGAGATCGATGCGCTGGTGCGCGGCGCCGGGCTCGATCGCATGGGCGAGCGGCTCTATCAGCGCCATCTGGTCGGCTATTTCGCGGCGGCGGTGATGATGCCCTATGGCCGGTTCCTGCGGGCCTGCGAGCAGACCGGCTACGATATGGAGGTGCTCCCGCGGCGCTTCGGCGCGAGCTTCGAGCAGGTGGCGCACCGGCTGACCACGTTGCAGCGCGTGGGCGCACGGGGGCTGGCCTTCTTCGTGATGCGCGTGGACCGGGCGGGGCAGGTCTCCAAGCGCTTCGCCGGGGCGAGCGGGTCGCCGCTCGTCGAGGGGCCGGGGCTGTGCCCGCTATGGAACCTGACCGAAGCGTTCGGCCGGGCCGACGAGACGCTGGGCCAGCTGATCGAGACCGAGGACGGCGCGCGCTGGTTCACGCTGTCGCGGGCGCGGACGCCCCAGGGCGCGCAGGGAGTGCGGGCGCGCTTCGCCCTGGGGATCGGGCTTGCCGCGGCCGAGGCGCGGGCGCTGTCGGCGGCGCGCGGCGTCGACCTTGCGGGCGAAGCGGTGCCGGTGGGGCTGGGCTGCCGCGCCTGCACCCGGCCGGACTGCGCGCAGCGCTCCGCCCCGCCGGCGGGGCGCGCGACCCTGGCCAATGAGCGCGAGAGCGGCGTCACGCCGTTCGGGTTCGTGGGGGATTAGGGGGCGGATTGGCGCTCGGCGGATGCGCTGCATGATGGTGCCAACCCATGCAGGGATCGGCGCCCGGCCCGCCCCGCCCCCTCTCTTGCAGGCAGGGGGAGATCGGTGCCCGCGTTCAACCCTCCGCCAATTCCGCCAGCAGTTCCTCCAGCTGCGCAAGTTGCTCGGGCATGCCTTCGGCGGCGCCAATGCCTTCGTCGAGCGCTTCCTTCGAAGGGTGGAGCTCGCGGAAGGTCAACAGCGTCTTGCCATCCCGTTCCTCGAAGGTGACCGTGGAAATCGGGCCGTTGTCGCTTTCTTCATTGGTCCAGACGATGCGCGCGTTCGGGACGACTTCGATATATTTGCCGAAGAACGCCCAGATCTGACCGTCTTCCCCGTCGAACTCGATCCGGTAGCCGCCGCCGACGCGGACATCGAGCTCGCGGACGCGCATCGGCGCGCCGATCGACCGGGGTGCCCACCAGCGCTGGAACAGTTCGGGCGTGGTCCAGGCCCGGTAGACGAGATGTGGCGGAGCATCGAAGACGCGCGTGACCTCGACTTCGGTATCCGACTTGCGCGCTACCGTGGTGGCGCCGAAGTCATTGGCGTTCAGGCCCATCCATTTTCTCCTTGGCTTTGAGTTCCGCGATCACGTCGTCCAGCGCATCGAAGCGGGCGCTCCAACGCTGGTGGTAACTGGCGATCCAGCCGGCCTCCTCGGCGAGGTCCTGGGCGCCGAGCCGGCAGGTCCGCACCCGGCCGACCTTCTCGGTGACGACCAGCCCGGCGCGCTCGAGTATGCCGATATGCTTCTTCATGCCGGTGAGGGTCATGTGGAAACGCTCGGCGAGATCGGTGATCGACGCTTCGGCGCGCGCGAGCTGCTCGATCACGCCGCGCCGGGTAGCGTCCGACAGCGCGGCGAAGGAAGCGTCGAGGCGGGCGGTGCCGAAATACTGAACCATATGGTTCAGTATTAGCGCATGCCGGCGCGCGGCGCAAGTCCGGGGCGACGGTCAGGATGGGTGAGGCAGTTCCGACTGCGAGATCAGAACAACGTCGTCAGCAGGTAGAACAACGCTCCCACCGCCGCCGAGGCGGGGATGGTGATCACCCAGGCGGCGATGACGTTGCCGGCGACGCCCCAGCGGACCGCCGAGGCCCGGCGCGCCGTGCCCGCGCCGATCACCGCGCCGGTGATCGTGTGGGTGGTCGAGACCGGGATGCCGAGCGCCGAGGCCGTGAACAGCACGATCGAGCCCGCCAGCGAGGCGCTGAACCCCTGGTGCTGCGAGAGCTTGGTGATGCGCGAGCCCATCGTCTCGATGATCTTCCAGCCGCCGCTCAGCGTGCCGAGCGCGATCGCGATATAGCAGGCGATCGCCACCCAGTGCGGCACCTCGAACTTCCCGTGCAGATAGCCGGTCGAATAGAGGAGCACGGTGATGATCCCCATCGTCTTCTGCGCATCGTTGAGGCCGTGGCTGAGCGAATAGGCGCCGGAGGAGACGAGGTGCAGCATGCGGAAGCTGCGCTCGGCCGTGCGCGAGCTGGCGCGCATGAACAGCCAGGAGGTGACCAGCATCACCAACATGGCCAGGATCATGCCGATCGTCGGCGAGAGGACGATGGCGATCAGCGTCTTGTTGAGGCCGGTCCATTTCACGCCGGTGAGCCCGGCATGCGCCACGCCCGAGCCGATCATCCCGCCGACCAGCGCGTGGCTGGAGGAGGACGGAATGCCCTTGAGCCAGGTCACCACGTTCCAGAACATCGCCCCGATCAGCGCGCCGAACACCACTGCGGGCGTGATCAGGTTCTTGTCGATCAGCCCCTGGCCGATCGTGTCCGCCACCTTGTGCAAGGCGGGGAAGGCGATCGTCAGGAAATAGGCCGCGAAGTTGAATGCCGCGGCGAAGGCCACGGCATGGACCGGCTTCAGCAGCCGCGTGGCGACGACGGTGGCGATCGAGTTCGCCGCGTCGTGCAGGCCGTTCAGGAAATCGAACGCCAGCGCGACGAGGATCAGGCCGACCAGCAGGGGAAAGGCGAGCTCGTACATCGGGCGGCGTCAGGAATGGTCGATCACGATGCCGTCGATCTCGTTCGCGACATCCTCGAACGCGTCGACGATCCGCTCGAGATGCTTGAACAGCTCGCGATGGACGGCGAAGCCCAGCGGGTCGCCGGGGCCGAGCTCCTTGAACGCGCGCTTGAGGCCGGCGGCGTGGATCTCGTCCGCATGGCTTTCCATGCGCACCAGCCGCTCGGTCAGTTCGTGCAGGCGCGGGCCGTTGCGGCCGACGTCGCGCAGCAGGGGCATCGCTTCCATGGTGAGGCGGGCGGCATCGACGATGATCGCCGCCATGTCCTTCATCTCCTGGTCGAAGCTGGTGACTTCGTAGAGGTCGATCGCCTGGACGGCGGCCTGCATCTCGTCGATCGCATCGTCCATCGCGCCGATCAGCGACGTGATCGCGCCGCGATCGAAGGGCGTGAGGAACGTCTCGCGCACCGTGCGCAGCATCTCGCGGATGATCTCGTCGGCATCGTGCTCGCGCTCGATCACTTCGCGGATGTGATCGCGGTTGCCGTCGGCGAGCAGCCGGGCAAGCGCGTCGGCACCGGCGACGATGGTGAGCGCGTGCTGCTCGAACATCTCGAAGAAATTGCCGGTCTTGGGGAGCAGGCGCTGGAACCAGGCGAACATGTGATGCACTTTCGATTTGCGGGCGACGGCGGTGAGCAGGCCGTTGCGCTGCGCCGCCGCCCTGAACTCGGCCGGGCCGAACGACCGGATGAGATCGCTCAGATCGGGCTCGTCGACGGCGGCCGCGGCTTCGGCGAGGCTGAACCAGCGGCGTTCGCGCTGGCCCTGCTCCTTCCAGGCGACCAGCTCCTGGCTGACCGACAGGGGGAAGACGTCGACGTCGATCATCAGCGAGGCGCCGTTGCCGCGCTTCTTGCGATAGCGATAAGAGCCCAGCGGCAGCGGGCAGACGGGACCGCGCACCCCGGCTTCCTCCTCCGCCTCGATCGCCGCGGCGGTGTGGGCGGGCAGGCCGGATTCGGGATTGCCCTTGGGGATCACCCAGCGCCCGCTCTCGCGCGACGTGACCAGCAGCACGCGCACCGGCGCATCGACGGCATTGCCTTCGGTGCGATAGGGCAGGGCGGCGATCTGGCGGATGGCGCGGACTCCGGAGCGCCGGGATGGCGGGTGCCGCGTTTGTTACAATTTAGTGTCACGCGCAAGCCTCAGCCGCGCTCCCGGATCTCCTTGAGCCAGCGGGCGCGGAGTTGCGACGGGCTGCCGGGGATCGCGGCGTCGAGGAATTCGGCGCCGACGATGCGATCGAGGCGGAAGGTGCGAAAGCCGGCGCGCAGCTCGCACCACGCGACCAGGACGCGAGTCGCGTCGCTATAGCCGATCATCAGCGGCCAGACCGTGCGCCGAGTGGCGCGGCCCTGTTCGTCGGCATAGTCGAGGTGAAGCTTGCGGCCGGCACGGATCCAGCTGCGCAGCTGGGGGACGTCGATGCCGTCCCGGGGCCGGTCCCAGGCGGGGACGGCGCGCGCGGCGGGGTTGCCGAGGAACGGGCGCATCTCCTCGGGCAGGACGGCGGCGATCTTGGCGAGCAGATCCTCGGCGGCGCGCGCCAGGCCCTCGTCGGCATGACCCGCGACCCAGGTGGCGCCGAGCGCGACCGCATCGATCTCGTCGGTGGTGAGCATCAGCGGCGGCAGGTCGAACCCGCTTTCGAGCACATAGCCGATCCCCGCCTCGCCGCGGATCGGCACGCGCTGGCCGATCAGCGCCGCGATGTCGCGATAGACCGAGCGCTTCGACGTCTCGAGTTCTGCCGCGATCGCGTCGGCAGTCACCGGGCGCGCGGTACGCCGGAGGATCTGGACGATCTGGAAGAGGCGATCGGCTTTTCGCATTGCTGAATCCTACTGCCATGCTGCTGACACCATGCTGTCAGCAGCATGGCAGTAGGTCGAGTCCCGTGAGTTCAAACGGGAGCCAGGAAATGACGACGAAGACCTATCATGGCAGCTGTCACTGCGGCGCGGTGACGTTCGAGGCGGACATCGATCTCGCGGCGGGGACGGGCAAGTGCAACTGCACCTATTGCCGCAAGCGCCGCAACTGGGGGGCGCTGCTCAAGCCCGAACAGTTCCGCCTGCTTTCGGGCGAGGCGGCGCTGGGTGAATATCAGTTCGGCACCAAGAGCGGGCATCACCGCTTCTGCAAGACCTGCGGCATCGCGCCGTTCGGGTCCGGCTATGTCGAGGAGATCGGCGGGGCCTTCGTCTCGGTGCAAGTGCTCTGCCTCGACGACGTGCCGCTCGCGGAGCTGGAGGCGGCACCGGTCAACTATGCCGACGGGCTGCACAATGCCTGGTGGCAGGAGCCGGCGGAGAAGGCGATCCTGTGAGGCGGGGTCAATCCGCGCCGGGTTGCCAGCTGCTCCTGCGTTCCTCGTCGGGCAGCTGCGCCAGCGCCCGGCGGGCGAGCGCGCGCACTTGCTCCCAGCGCGGATCCGACCAGAGCGCTTCGCGGCGCCAGAAATCGGCGTGCGCCTTTCCGCTCAGCGTGCGCAGCATCGCGTCGAGCGGGCGGATCGCCTCGATCTCCTCGCGGCTGATCTCGCCCCATTCGTGCATGTGGTTGGCGGCATGGTAGAAGTCGTCCAGCTCCAGCGCGAGCTCGTCATTGCCATAGCCGGAGGCGTCGCCGTCGGGCGTGAGATGGCCGAGGATCGATTCGAGATGGGCGTGCTGCGTATCCGCGCCCGCGGCGAGGTGCGCCACAGCCTGTCGGAGATACTGGTAGCACGTGGGCATGCGGGATGCTGGCATCGCGCGCGATGGCTGGCAACACTCGACGCTTCCGCGCCGCGGACGAGGGCGCCGGAAACGCGAAAGGCCGGGGCGTGAACCCCGGCCTTTCCCTTTGCGCAGCGCGGCTGCTCAGAAGCCGGCGCTGAGCGTGACGAAGGCCTGGCGCGGGGCCGAGGAATGGAACACCAGCACGGTGCCCGCCGCATCGTCCGGCGCGAAGACGCTGCTGTCGAAGTTCGACGCGTAGCGCTTGTTGGTCAGGTTGGTGACGTTCAGCGACAGCTTGAGGTCCTTCACATAGGCGAAGGAGCCATAGTCGTAGCTGACGCCCAGATCGAAGGTGGTGTAGCCGCCGAAGCTCTGGTCGTTGGTGTAGGTATAATAGCGGCGGCCGGTATATTTGCCCTGCAGCGAGGCCGAGAGGCCGCCCTGCTTCACGGTCAGCACGCTCGCGAGCATCGTCTTCGGCGTATCGACCTGCTGCTTGCCGGCAGTGAGCTTCACCACGCAGGTGGTGGTGCACCAGTTGAGATTCTCGTCATAGGTCGACTTGTTGAACGAAGCCGAATTGTACCAGCTCAGCCACGGCGTCGGCTTCCACAGCACGCCGAGCTCGGCGCCCTTGCTGGTGACGCTGCCGGCATTGTGGAAGCTGTTGCCGCAGCCCGGGTTCTGCTGCTGGTTGGTCGGGCAGGGATTGTACTGGAGCAGGCGGTTGTCGAACTTGACGTAATAGCCGCTCAGCGCGACCTGGAGCGGGCCGCTGACATAGCGATAGCCGCCCTCGACGCTCTTCGACGTCTCGGGCTTCAGATACTTGCCCTGCGCGTCCCACACGGCCTGCGAGACCGACTGGGGGCCGAGCTTGAAGCCGCCCTGGAACATGGCCATGTTCTCGGCATAGCTGGCGAACAGCTCGTGCCCGGGCGCGACCTGCCAGTGCACGCCGACTTCCGGCAGGAAATTGTCCTTGGCCACCAGCGTGCCGCTGGCGAACTGGCTGGAGGCCGGCGGCGCCCCGACGGCGATGCCGCGGATCGCGCGGGCATCCGATTTGGAATAGGTGCTCTTGAAGCCGAAATCGATGCTGAGCGCATCGTCGAACAGGCGCACCGTGTCCTGCACATAGAATTGATGCGTCTTCCAGTGCGTCTCCTGCACCCACTGGGCGGTGTTGGGCTGGCCGACCAGATACTGGGCCAGGCTGAACGGGCCGGTGACGTTGGTCCAGATGTAGCGCGCGGCGCTGCTGGTATTGTCCTCCACCCACAGGCCGGCCTGGAACTCGTTGAAGGCGACCTTCCAGCTCAGGCTGGCGAGCACGCCGGTGCGATCGATCGTGTAGCGCGTGTCGCGGATCTGGACCGGCACGTCGTCCGCCGTGGTCGTGGTGCCCTGGTTGGAAAGGCCGGTGATGAAGTTGTTGCCGGCGCCCTTGTCGTTGTGATGATAGACCTGGGTGTGGACGCTCAGGTTCCTGGCCAGCTCGAAGTCGCCGGCCAGGTAGAAGAGATTGTCGTTGCGCAGGATCTGGCCGTTGGTGAAGGTGACGTCGGCATTCTTCTGCGGCGCCGGGGCCGCGGCGCACTTGTACGGCGTGGTGGTCACGGTGCAGGCGGCGACGCCGACATAGGCCTGCCAGTTCGGCGCATAGCCGCCCCAGTCCCAGCCGAGGCGGTTCAGCATGTCCTTCGACAGATAGGCGTCGTCGGCCTGATTGGTGCGCGAGACATCGGCAAAGGCAGTGATCCGGATGCCGTCGGCCCGGTATTGCAGCTTGGCGTTGAGCTGCTTGCCGGTGGACTTGTTGTAGGCCGGCTGGTTCACGAACAGGTCCTGCTCGACATATTGGCCGGAGACATAGGCCGAGAAGCCGCCATGCTCGCCGGTGTCGAGCCGCACGAAGGTGCGCACGCTGTTCTCGCTGCCCACGGTCTGGCTGACCGCCAGCGCCGCGTCCTTGCTCGGGTCGCGGCTGACATAGGTGAGCGCGCCGCCCAGGTTGCTGGTCGAGGGGATGGCGAGGCCGGCGATGCCCGTCGCGAGATCGGCCCGGCCGAGATTCTCCGAGATCAGCGCGCGGCTGATCGTGAGGCCGTTGTAATTGTTGTAGGCGCCGTCGCCGAGCGGCATGCCGTCGAGCGTGTAGCCGAGATGGGTGGTGTTGAAGCCGCGGACCTGGAGCGACAACGACTGCTCGTTCACGCCAAGCGCGTCGATCGACTGGGCCATCACGCCCGGCAGGAAGTTCAGCGCCTTCTGCACGCTGGTGCCGGGCGGCAGCAGGTCGAGATTCTGCGGCACCAGGGTCGAGACCGAGCGGGTCTGGCCGCTGCCGATGACGACGATCTCGTCGCCGCCATCGCCGTCATTGGCGTCGACGGCGGCGGCGGCGCTGTCCTGCGCATGTGCGGCCGGCGCGAGCGTGACGAGGGCGGCCGAGGCCATCAGAAATGCGTAGGCGTGGCCGTGGCGCAGCCGGCGCGAAAAATCGGTCATGATCATTCCCATCCCAGCGACCGGAGGGCCGCTCCCATGAGAGCCGCTAGGCAGGGTTCGCGTCGGTACCGTTACGAGTGTGCGACGTTTCAGTGACGATCCACGAAGCTCGGTTTGTGTTGCCGATCGGCAACGATCGTGCAGGATGCCGGCCTGAACAGGGAGGAAGCGGGATGCGTCGTTCGGTACGATATGGGCTGGCCGGCCTGCTGGCGCTCGGTGGCGCGGCACCGGCTGCGGCGGATACGCCGCCGGTGGATCTGGAGCCGGCGGTTCGCGCGGCGATGGCCGAGACCGGCGCCAGGGGAGTGGCGATCGCGCAGATCGCGGACGGCAAGGTGGTCATGGTGCGGGCCTATGGCGCGCGCAACGCGAAGGGCGATCCGCTGACCGCTGACACCATAATGTACGGCGCGTCGCTGACCAAGGCGGTGTTCGGCTATCTGGTGACCGAACTCGCGGCGGAGGGGAGGCTCGACCTCGATGCGCCGATCGCGGCGATGCTGCCGAAGCCGCTGCCCGACTATGGCAATCTCGACGCCTATGGGCATTGGGGCGACCTGGCCGGCGATGCGCGCTGGCGCCGGGTGACGCCGCGCCACGCGCTCAACCATGCGACCGGCTTCGCCAATTTCGCCTTCCTCGAGCCCGGCGGGAAGCTGCGCTTCCATTTCGATCCGGGCACCGGCTACGCCTATTCGGGCGAGGGTATCTCGCTGCTCCAATTCGGCATCGAGCAGGGGCTGGGGCTGAGCGTGGAGAAGGAATTGCAGCGCCGCTTCTTCGCCCCGCTCGGCATGACGCGGACGAGCCTGATCTGGCAGGACGGCTTCGGGACCAATCTGGCGGATGGCTGGGACGCGCAGGGCAAGCCCGAGCCGCATGACGACCGCAGCCGGGTGCGCGCGGCGGGATCGATGGACACCACGATCCACGACCTCGCCGAAATGACGGCGGCGATGGTGCGCGGCTATGGCCTGCCCAAGCGGTGGCGGGTGGCATATGCGCGGGGGACCCAGGCGATCGCGAGCAGGACGCAGTTCCCGACCCTGGACAATCCGGCCGGGCCGGGCGAGGGGACCGATGCGAAGGCGGCGCTCGGCGTGGTCGCCTTCACCGGGCCGCAGGGGCCGGGCTGGTTCAAGGGCGGCCATAACGACGTGACCGCCAACACGATGGTCTGTCTCGAGCGCGGTCGGCGCTGCGTGCTGATCCTGGGCAACGACGTGCGGATCGAAAGGGCGTTTCCGAAGCTGGTCCGCGCCGCGCTGGGCGAGACCGGTGTCCCCTATCGCTGGGAATATGGGTTCGGGGAATAGGGCCGGCTAGTTCGCGCCCGGCGCTTCCCTGGCGAAGGCCAGCGCGGCCATGCGCCAGCCCTGCGAGGTCCGGATCATCAGCGCGCGATCGGTCCATTCGCTGCCGTCGGTGCCGCGGAAGGACCATCGCGCCGTGCCGATGCCGCCGCGGGCGTCGATCACCATCGACGTCGGCGTCGCGGGGCTGCCGCCGGAGGCCGATCTTCGGGCGACATAGCGTGCCTGCCATTCTCCAAGCGTCGCCGCGACGAATTCGCCGCCGTCGACCGTCATCACCAATGCCCTGGAGTCGATGCTCTCCGCGAGGAGCTTGGCGTCCCAGGCGCGATCCGCGGCGAGCTTGGTGCCGACGACCTGCCGCACGCCCGCCTCGCCGGCCTCGTCCGGGCGCGCGCCCGCCTCGCAGACCTTGCCGACGATGCGCCAGCCCTCCGCGAGCCGGGCAAGCAGGAGGTAGTCGACATATTCCTTGTCGCCACGCACCGAGACCGTGCGCGCGACCGACGTGGTGGCGCCGCTGTCGATCCAGGCGATCCTGGTGGAGATCGGGCCGGCGGGCATCCCGGCGGTGCGCATGCGCTGCTTCCATTCCCCCTGGCTGGTCGCGCGGATTGCCGCGCCGTCGGTGCAATACATGATCGCGCTCGGCTGGAACGCGGCCGCCAGCTGCGCCGGGTCGTTCGCCGCAACTGCGGCGCCATAGGCTTCGACTGCGGCGCCCGGCGTCGCGAAGCCCGATGCCAGCATCGCCAGCAAAGCGAACATATTCGTCAGCATCATCTTGTCCCTCACCAACGAACGACGGCATAGCCCTCGCTCGATCATTCCGATATTCGTAAGATTGATCATCGTTATTCGGAAAAATGGAATGAAGATCGACCTGCGTCGTGCCGCTGCCTTTCATGCCGTCGCCCGCGCGGGCGGGATCAACGCGGCGGCGCGGAACGAGGGCAGGTCGCCGCCGTCGATCCATGCCGATTTCCGGCGGTTCGAGCGGGATGCGGGCGTGCCGCTTGCCGAACGCGTCGGTCGCCGGCTGCGCCTCACCCCGGAGGGGCGGGCCCTGTACGAAGCGATCGATCGGGCGCTCGCCGAGGTCGCGCATGCCGCCGAGCAGGTCCGCAGCGAGGCTCCGGCGGCCGTGCCGTTGCGCATCGGCTGCGTCACCGGCTTCGGCCGCTATCGCCTGGCCCCCCGGGTCTTCCGCGAGGCCGAGCGGACGCGCCGCATCGTTCTCCGCATGGGCTCGCACGATCAGATCCTCGACTGGCTCGGCGCCGGCGTGATCGACCTGGGGATCACCTATCGCGGCGTGGTGGCCGCTCCGATCGAGAGCGTCGCGGTGGCCGAGGAAACGCTCTGGCTGGTCGGGGCGCCTGACGGCCCGCCGACGCGCGACAGCCTCTCCCGGGCCCCGTGCATCGCCTATGACGAATATGAATATGTGTTCGGGCACTGGTTCGGCCAGGTGCTGGCGGCGCAGCCGCCCGGCCTGGCGGTTCGCGATCACTGCAACGAGCTGGAAGAGGCGCTGATCGGCGTGCGCGCGGGGCGGGGCTTCACCATCGCGCCCGAGGATGCCGCCCGCGCCTTCGGCTTCGAACCCTGCGGGCCGGTGGCGCGCAATACCCTTATCCTGTGCGGCATGGGCAACCGCCTGGCCTCGGAAGATGCCCGCTGGATCGCCGGGCTGGCCGGGGCGCCTGCCTAGGCCCCTGCCGCCGTCAGCCGGTCGAGCTGCGCGCGGTCGAGCGCCAGGTTCCAGCTCCCCACCAGTTCCTCGACCTGGGCGAGCGAAGTCGCGCTGGCGATGGGTGCCGTCACGCCCGGTTGCGCCGCGACCCAGGCCAGGGCGATCCGGGCGAGCGTGGTGCCGGTCTCCGCCGCGATCTCGTCCATCGCGGCCAGGACGGCGGGGCCCTTGCCCTGCATGAACGCCGTCATCCGCCCGCCGCGCACGCTCTTCCCGAGATCCGCCTCGGAGCGGTACTTGCCGGTGAGATAGCCCGAGGCGAGCCCGTAATAGGGCACGCAGCCGATATTATGCTCGACGCACAGATCCTGCAGCTCGCCTTCGAACTTGTGGCGGCTGACGAGGTTGTACTCGTTCTGCAGCGCCCGGTAGTGCGGCAGGCCGTCGCGCGTGGCGATGTCGAGCGCGGACTTGAGGCGTGCGGCGTGGAAGTTGGACGCGCCGATCGCCTGGACCTTGCCGGCCCGGATCAGCCCGTCAAAGGCGGCGAGCACGTCTTCCTGCGGCACGGCGTCATCGTCCTGATGCGCGAAATAGAGGTCGATCGTCTCGACGCCGAGGCGCGCAAGGCTGGCGTCGCAGGCGGCGGCGATGCGCGCGGGCGCGAGCTTGGAGCCGCCTTCGCCGTCGAGCATGCCGACCTTGGTCGCGACCTTCACCTTGCCGCGCTTGCCCGAGACGCGGAGCCATTCGCCGATGATCGCCTCGGATTCGCCGCCCCGATGCCCGGGGACCCAGGCCGAATAGACGTCGGCGGTGTCGATCAGCGCGCCGCCGGCTTCCGCGAAGCGGTCGAGCACGGCGAAGCTGGTCGCCTTGTCGGCGGTCCAGCCGAAGACGTTGCCGCCCAGGATCAATGGCGGCGTCTCGATGCCGCTCGCGCCCAGTTCCCGCCGGATCATTCCGCTGCTCCGTTCGACTGGCTCGCATTCGCGTCGATCGCGGCCGCCGCCGCATCGAGCTGGCGGGACTCGCCGGCGCTCAGCCCGCCCTGCGCGTCATCGGATCCGCCGCGGCCGCAGGCGGCGAGGGCGAGCAGGAGGAGGAGAGGAGCGAGCCGCATGGATCAGTCGGTGATCTCGTCGCCCGAGCCCTCGCCGGCGGCATTGCCGACCGGCACGGCCTGGTCGTAATTGCTCTCGGCGGCGCCGAACGCCGCATTCTCGGCGGCGTTCACGTCGCTCACTGCCTCGCCCATCGTGTTGCTGTCGCCCGTGACTGCTTCATTGGCCTCGGCTGCTTCGTTCTTCGCCTTGTTGCCGCAGGCCGAGAGCCCGAGCAGCGCGACTGCCGCGAGCGGGAGGATGAGCGCGTTGCGCATGGATGCGTCCCCTTTTCCGGAATGGTTCGGGCAAGGGCTAACCGAGGGAGCGACTCGCGCGCAAGGCGCATGCGGTGCGTTGACCGCATATAAAGATATCTTTATATCTATAACCGCCGTGCAGAACGCCCTCGCCATCTTCCGTGCCCTTGCCGATTCGACGCGGTTGCGCATCCTCGCGCTGGTCCGCTCGATGGAGCTGAGCGTGGGCGAGCTGGCCCAGGTGCTGGGCCAGAGCCAGCCGCGCGTCTCGCGCCATGTGAAGATATTGTGCGATGCCGGGCTGCTCGAGCGGCGCAAGGAAGGCAGCTGGGTGTTCGTCGGCCTGGGCGATGCGGCCAGGGTGGAGCCGATGCTCGCCGCGCTCGATGCCTGGAACGAAGTCGATCACTGGATGGTCGCCGACGAGGCGCGGCTCGCCGCGGTGCGCGCCGACCGGGCGAGCGCGGCGGCGGACTGGTTCGAGAGCAATGCCGGCGAATGGGATGCGATCCGCTCGCTCCATGTCGCCGAGAGCGAAGTCGAGGCGGCGATGGCCGCGGCGCTGGGCGATGGGCCGGTCGGCCATCTCATCGATATCGGCACCGGCACGGGCCGTATGCTCGAGCTGTTCGCGCCGCGTGCCGAGCGGGCGCTGGGGATCGACCGGTCGAGCGAGATGCTGCGCCTTGCGCGTGCCAAGCTTTCCGAGCAGGGGCTGGCCAATGCCGAGCTGCGGCAGGCGGACCTCTATGCGCTGCCGTTGCAGGATGGCGGGGCGGACCTCGCGATCCTGCACCATGTGCTCCATTTCGCGCAGCAGCCCGGCGCGGCGATCGGCGAGGCGGCGCGGGTGCTGGCGCCGGGCGGCCGGCTGCTCATCGCCGATTTCGCGCCGCACGAGCGCGAGGAGCTGCGGCAGAAGGACGCGCACACGCGCCTCGGCTTCTCCGACGAGCAGGTGCTCGGCTGGTTCGAGGCGCATGGGCTCGCGCCGGTGAAGGTGGAGACGCTGGAAGGCGGCGAGCTGACGGTGAAATTATGGCTCGGTCGCAAGACCGGCGAAGCGAAGCAAGGGGTGAAGGCCGCATGACTATATTGGACCCGCTGGCGGCGCCGCTGTTCGCGGACGTGGCGGGCGATATCGATGTGAGCTTCGAATTCTTCCCGCCCAAGACGGAGAAGATGGAGGAGACGCTGTGGGAGTCGATCGAGACGCTCGGCCCGCTTGGGCCGCGTTTCGTGAGCGTGACCTATGGCGCCGGCGGCTCGACTCGCGAGCGGACGCACAACACGGTGGCGCGGATCGCGCGCGAGACGGCGATCCCGGCGGCGGCGCACCTCACCTGCGTCGAGGCGACACGGGAAGAGATCGACCAGGTCGCGCGCGAATATTGGGCGGCCGGCGTGCGCCACATCGTCGCGCTGCGCGGCGATCCGCCCCGGGCGGGCGAGAAATACGGCACCCATCCCGGCGGCTATGAGAATGCCGCGGACCTGGTGGCGGGGCTGCGCCGGCTCCATCCGTTCGAGATCTCGGTCGCGGCCTATCCCGAATGCCACCCGGATTCGCCGAACCAGGCGGCGGACCTCGACAATCTGAAGCGCAAGATCGACGCGGGCGCCACCCGGGCGATCACCCAGTTCTTCTTCGAGCCCGAGACGTTCCTGCGTTTCCGCGACGATGCGGCCAAGGCGGGGATCGACGCGGAGATCGTGCCGGGCATCATGCCGGTGATGAGCTTCGCCAGCGTGGTGCGCATGGCGGGCATGTGCGGAACCCAGGTGCCGGGCTGGATGGAGCGGCTGTTCGAAGGGCTGGACGAGCATCCCGCCGCGCGCCAGCTGGTGGCGGCGACGCTGGCGGCGGAGCTGTGCCGCAAGCTCTATGCCGGCGGCGTGCGCCAGTTCCATTTCTACACGCTCAACCGGGCCGAGCTGAGCTACGCGATCTGCCACTTGCTGGGCGTGCGGCCGAAGGTGGCGGCGCTGGCGGCGGCATGAATTTGACCCTCCCCGGCGCGGGGAGGGGAAGCGCGCCGCGCGGCGGCGTGGTGGAGGGGGCTCTCCACCAGCGGATCGGAATGCGGAGAGCCCCCTCCACCATGTTTCGCATGGTCTCCCTCCCCGTGCCGGGGCGGATCGAGGAACGATATGACTGTACGCGAGAAACTGCTGGCCGAAGCCGCCAAGCGCATCCTGATCACCGACGGGGCGTTCGGCACCGAGATCCAGAACTGGAAGCTCGACGAGGCCGCCTATGCCGGCGATCTGGGGCTGAGCCATGACCAGAAGGGCAACAACGACATTCTCGCGCTGACCATGCCCGAGGTGCCGGCGTCGATCCACCGCGCCTATTTCGAGGCGGGAGCGGACATCGCCGAGACCAACACCTTCTCGGCCAACCGGATCAGCCAGGCCGATTATGGCGCCGAGCATCTGGTGCGCGAGATCAATGTAGAGAGCGCGAAGCTCGCCCGCTCGATCGCCGACGAGTTCGAAGCGAAGGATGGGCGCCCGCGCTTCGTGGCAGGCGCGCTGGGCCCGACCAACAAGACGCTCTCGCTCAGCCCCGACGTCAACGATCCCGGCTATCGCGAGATCGACTTCGACTATCTCAAGGACGTGTATCGCGAGCAGATCGACGCGCTCGTCGAGGGCGGGATCGACTTCGTGCTGATCGAGACGGTGTTCGACACGCTCAACGCCAAGGCCGGCATCATGGCGGCGATCGAAGCGGGCGAGGCGCTGGGCCGCGACTTGCCGATCATGCTGTCGATGACGCTGACCGACCTGAGCGGCCGCAACCTTTCGGGCCATACGGTGGAGGCCTTCTGGCACGCGGTGCGCCATGCGAAGCCGGTGACGATCGGGCTCAACTGCTCGTTCGGCGCCGAGCAGCTGCGCCCGCACGTCAAGACGCTGTCGGCGCTCTGCGACACGCTGATCATGGTCTATCCGAACGCCGGCCTGCCCAACGAGCTGGGCGCCTATGACGAGGCGCCGGCAACCACGGCCGGGCTGGTCAAGGAATGGGCCGATGCCGGCCAGGTCAACGTGCTCGGCGGCTGCTGCGGCTCGACCCCGGAGCACATCAAGGCGATCGCGGACGCAGTGGCGAGCCTTCCCCCCCGCCCGATCCCGACCCCGGAGGTGCGGACGCGGCTGGCCGGGCTCGAGCCCTTCGTCATGGGGGCGTGAGCATGGAGCTCGGTTTTGCAGCGGTTCGCAAATCGATAGCGGCGGCCCGCCTCGCATTGGCGGAGACGGGCGAACCGCAATGGACGGGGGACCGCCGCACAGGCTGGCTGCAGGCGCTGGATGCGATCGATCGCTTTCTCGACGGCGACGAAAGCGAGCGCGGGTTCAGCATCATCCGATCGCTGGACGCCGGTGTGGGAACCGATGGTGCCACGAGCCGGGCAATCCTGGAGGTCGCCACGGCACTCAGGCTGGGCGGTATCGACCGATACCGCTGAGGACAGAAGAGAACGGACTGAAATGAACAATACCGCCTTCTCCGCCGGCTCCGGGCGCTCCAGGGAGCCGATCATGCCGGGCGACCATGCAGCCGCGGTGGAAGCCGCGCCGCAACAGGCCGGGCCCGAGCCCTTCACGATGGCGGCTGCCTGACATGGTCGATGGGGAAAGCTGGCGCATCCGCGAGGCGGGCGAGGACGACATCGCCGCGCTCGCCCTTGTCGGGCGTGCGACGTTCCTCGAGACCTTCGCCGGCGTGCTGCCGGGCGCGGCGATCGTCGCGCATTGCGCGCGGGCCTATGCGCCCGAGAGCTTTGCCGCCTATCTGGCCAAGGGCAGCCGGGCCTGGATCGCCGAGGCGCAGCCGGGCGGCGCGCCGATCGGCTTCGCACAGCTTACCGCGCCCGACCTGCCCGGTGCCGAGCCGGGCGATGTGGAACTCAAGCGCATCTACCTGCTCTCGCGCTTTCACGGCACCGGGCTGGGCGCGGGGCTGATGGCCAGCGCCGTCGAAGGCGCAGCCGGGCATGCGCGCTTGCTGCTCGGCGTCTATGCGAGCAATGCCCGCGCCATCGCCTTCTACACCAAACAGGGCTTTGCCCGGATCGGCGAACGCCGCTTCGACGTCGGCGGCCAGCTGTTCGACGATGTCGTTCTCGCCCGCCCGCTTTCCTCGTGAACAAGAACAGAGAAATGACGAACACTCCCTCCTCCACCAACTTCGTCAATGTCGGCGAGCGTACCAACGTCACCGGTTCGGCGGCGTTCAAGAAGCTCATCATGGGCGGCGACTATGCCAGGGCCGTGGAGGTCGCGCGCCAGCAGGTCGAGAATGGCGCGCAGGTGATCGACGTCAACATGGACGAGGGCCTGCTCGACGCGCACGAGGCGATGACCACCTTCCTCAAGCTCATCGCCGCCGAGCCCGACATCGCGCGCGTGCCGGTGATGATCGACAGCTCGAAATGGGACGTGATCGAGGCGGGGCTGAAATGCGTCTCGGGCAAGCCGATCGTCAATTCGATCAGCATGAAGGAAGGCGTCGACCAGTTCCTCGAGCATGCGCGCAAGTGCATGGCCTATGGCGCCGCCGTGGTCGTCATGGCGTTCGACGAGACCGGCCAGGCCGACACCCAGGCGCGCAAGATCGAGATCTGCGAGCGCGCCTACAAGCTGCTGGTCGGCATCGGCTTCCCGCCCGAGGACATCATCTTCGATCCCAACGTGTTCGCGGTGGCGACGGGCATCGAGGAGCACAACAATTACGGCGTCGACTTCATCGAGGCGACGCGCGAGATCAAGAAGCGCTGCCCGCATTGCCATATCTCGGGCGGCCTCTCGAACCTGAGCTTCTCGTTCCGCGGCAACGAGCCGGTGCGCAAGGCGATGCACTCGGTGTTCCTCTATTATGCCATCCCCGCGGGCATGGACATGGCGATCGTCAACGCCGGCCAGCTCGACGTCTACGACCAGATCGAGCCCGAGCTGCGCCAGGCCTGCGAGGACGTGATCCTCAACAAGGACCCCGAGGCCGGCGACCGGCTGGTCGCGCTCGCCGAGAAGTTCAAGGGCACCGACGCGGTGGCCGAGAAACAGGCCGCGGAGTGGCGCGGCTGGGCGGTCGAGAAGCGGCTGGAGCATGCGCTGGTCAAGGGCATCGACGCGCATGTCGTCGAGGATACCGAGGAGTGCCGTGCGGCGCTGGCGGCGCGCGGCGCCCGCCCGATCGAAGTGATCGAGGGCCCGCTGATGGACGGGATGAACGTGGTCGGCGACCTGTTCGGATCGGGCAAGATGTTCCTGCCCCAGGTGGTGAAGTCCGCCCGCGTGATGAAGAAGGCGGTGGCGCACCTGATGCCCTTCATCGAGGCCGAGAAGCAGGCCGGCGCCAAGGCCAAGGGCCGGGTGGTGATGGCGACCGTGAAGGGCGACGTCCACGACATCGGCAAGAACATCGTCGGCGTCGTGCTCCAGTGCAACGGCTTCGAAGTGATCGACATGGGCGTGATGGTGCCCTGGGCCGATATCCTGAAGGCAGCCAACGAGAATGACGCGGACATGATCGGCCTGTCCGGCCTGATCACCCCGAGCCTGGACGAGATGGTCACCGTCGCCGAGGAGATGCAGCGCGCGCAGATGACGATGCCGCTGCTGATCGGCGGCGCGACGACCAGCCGCGTGCACACCGCGCTGCGGATCGAGCCGGCCTATACCGGCCCGGTGGTGCATGTGCTCGACGCCAGCCGCGCGGTGGGCGTGGCGACGGCGCTGGTCTCGGATACCCAGCGCGACGATTATGTCGCCAGGATCGCGGCCGAATATGAGCAGGTCCGCCAGGCGCGGGCCGGGCGCGGGCAGAGCGAGCTGCTGCCGCTCGACAAGGCGCGCGACAATGGGTTCGAGGCCGACATGCGCCTCAAGCCGGGCAAGCCGCGCATGCCGGGCGTGCACGACTTCCCCGATTGGGACCTCAAGGACCTGCGCAGCTATATCGACTGGACGCCCTTCTTCCGCGCCTGGGAACTGGCGGGCAATTATCCGGCGATCCTGGAGGACAAGGTGGTCGGCGAGAGCGCGACCAGCCTGTTCGCCGATGCGCAGAAGATGCTCGACCGGATCGTCGAGGAGAAATGGCTGACCGCGCGCGGCGTCGCCGGGCTGTGGCCGTGCCGCCGCAAAGGCGACGACATCATCGTCCATGTCGGCGACGAGGAGCATGTCACGCTGCCGATGCTGCGCCAGCAGATCGCCAAGCGCGAGGGGCGGGCGAACATGTGCCTGGCCGATTTCATCGATACCCAGGGCGACTGGATCGGCGGCTTCGCAGTGGGCATCCACGGCATCGAGCCGCATCTCGCGCGCTTCAAGAACGCGATCGACGATTATAGCGACATCCTGCTCAAGGCGCTGGCCGATCGCCTGGCCGAGGCGTTCGCCGAGCGGCTCCACCAGTTCGTGCGCACTTCGATCTGGGGCTATGCCGAGGGCGAGCAGCTGACCAACGAAGCGCTGATCAAGGAAGAATATCGCGGCATCCGCCCGGCGCCGGGCTATCCGGCCTGCCCCGAGCACAGCCTGAAGCCGATCCTGTTCAAGATGCTCGACGCGCACAAGCGCACCGGCATCTCGCTGACCGAGAGCTTCGCGATGCTGCCCACCGCGGCGGTCTCCGGCTTCTATTTCGGCCACCCCCAGGCCGAGTATTTCGGCGTGGCGCGGATCGGGCAGGACCAGCTCCAGGATTATGCGGCGCGGCGCGGCGTCGACCTGGAACAGGCGACCCGCTGGCTGCGGCCGAACCTCGACTGAGGCCGGCCGCGCCGCCGTTCAGGGCTGGACGTACTGGCCCTTGGTCCAGCCCGGGGTGCCCGGGTCGGAGCAATATTCGGTGGTGACGTTCGCGTTGGTCACATAGAGGCGAAGGTGCTGTCCGGCGGAATCCGCCCAGGTGATGACCGATGCCTGCGAGCCGGGAAACGTCGCGCCGGTGGTCCAGCCATTGCCGTCCGCGCATCGTTCGGTGATCGTGTAGCCGTCGCTCGAATAGACGCGGATGTGCAGCGCGTGCGCGCCGTCGAACCAGCTCGTCGAGCAGGTGCCGATCGGATAGCTCGGATTGTCTCCAGACATAGGATCTCCCCTTTGCGGTTCGCGTCCCCTGAGGCGAACCGCGGGGAGGCTCCCGCGTAAGCCGCGCCCGCGCAATCGGCATTCGGTCCGGATCGGTGCGGCCCGGCGCATCGATCTGGGTTGGTTCGGGATCGCGCGCTATCTGATAGCATCGCCTGTTCGTCACGATGCCGGAGCCTGCATGACCGCCAGCAGACAGGAAGAAACCTCGGTCGCGAAGAAGCTCGGCCCGGGCCTGATCACCGGCGCGGCGGACGACGATCCCAGCGGCATCGCCACCTATTCCCAGGCCGGCGCGCAATTCGGCTATGGGCTGATGTGGACGATGGTGCTCACCTATCCGCTGATGACGGCGGTGCAGCTGGTGAGCGCGCATATCGGCCGGGTGACCGGGCGCGGGCTGGCCCGCAACATGCGCGGGGTGCTGCCCGGCTGGCTGCTCACCCTGCTCGTCGCGATCCTGTTCGTCGCCAACACGATCAATATCGGCGCCGACATCGCCGCGATGGGCGATGCGGCGCAGCTGGTCCTGGGCTGGGGCGACCATGGGTTCACGATCTTCTTCGCGCTGCTCTGCCTGGTGCTGCAGGTCTTCATCTCCTATCACCGCTACGCCCATGTGCTGAAATGGCTGACCCTGTCGCTGTTCGCCTATGTCGCGGTGGTGCTGGTGGTGCATGTCGATTGGGCGGCGGCGGCGAAGGGGCTGGTGGTGCCCAGGATCGACGGGCCCCAGGCGATCGCCACGGTGGTGGCGATCTTCGGCACCACGATCAGCCCCTATCTCTTCTTCTGGCAGGCGGCGCAGGAAGTGGAGGAAGTCGAGGACCATGACGGGGCCCGGCCGCTCACCGAGGCACCCGAGCAGGCGCCCGGCGAGATCCGGCGGATGCGGATCGACACGTTCATCGGCATGGCCTTTTCCAACCTGATCGCGATCGCGATCATCGTGGCGACCGCCGCGACGCTGCACGTGCAGGGCGTGACCAGGATCGACACCGCCGCCGACGCCGCCGAGGCGCTGAAGCCGGTGGCCGGCAACTTCGCCTTCGCGCTGTTCGCGATCGGCATCATCGGCACCGGGCTGCTCGCGGTGCCCGTGCTCGCCGGCTCGGCGGCCTTTGCCGTGGGCGATGCGCGCGGCTGGCGCTGCGGGCTGGAATACCGGGTGCGCGACGCGCCGGGCTTCTACGGGGTGATCGCGCTGGCGACCCTGCTCGGCATCGGGCTCGACTGGTCGGGCATCCCGCCGATCCAGGCGCTGTTCTGGAGCGCGGTGGTCAATGGCTTCGCGGCGGTGCCGATCATGGCGGTGATGATGGTGATCGCGACGCGCCGCAGCCTGATGGGCGCCTTCCACATTCACGGGCCGCTGCTCTGGTTCGGCTGGGCGGCGACGCTGGTGATGGGCGCGGCGGCGGTGGCGATGCTGGTGTGGCGGTGAAGCGGGGGCGGGCCCCGTCTTGTCGCCCATCCCGAAGCCGCTAAGCTCGCGCGCAGATTATGGGAGGGGACCCAATGGCGGAGCCGACGGGCAAGGACATCAAGTTGGTGATCGGCGCATCGTCGCTGGGCACCATCTTCGAATGGTATGATTTCTTCATCTGGGGCACGCTGACCGCCACCGGCATCCTCCAGCATACTTTCTTCCCCGCGGGCAACGACGTGCTGGCGAGCCTGCTCGCCTGGGCAGCGTTCGCGGTCGGCTTCGGGTTCCGGCCGCTGGGCGCGGTGCTGTTCGGCTATCTGGGCGACAGGATGGGGCGGAAATACACCTTTCTCGTCACCATCACCGTGATGGGCCTGGCCACCGCCGGCATCGGCCTGGTGCCGAGCTATGCCGCGATCGGCATCGCCGCGCCGCTGCTGATCCTGCTGATGCGGGTGGCGCAGGGGCTGGCGCTGGGCGGCGAATATGGCGGTGCCGCCATCTATGTCGCCGAGCATTCGCCGGGCGGGCGCGCCGGCTTCCACACCAGCTTCATCCAGGCGAGCGTGGTCGGCGGCTTCATCCTCAGCCTGGCGGTGGTGCTCGCCTTCAAGGCGCCGATGCCGGCCGCGACCTGGGAGGCATGGGGCTGGCGCCTGCCCTTCCTCTTCTCGATCCTGCTGCTCGCCATATCCTTGTGGATGCGCCTGAAGCTTTCCGAAAGCCCGGTGTTCCAGGCGATCAAGGACGCCGGCGAGACGGCGAGCAACCCGTTCCTCGAGAGCTTTACCTATCCGGGCAACCTGCCCCGGCTCTTCGTCGCGCTGTTCGGCATCGCGGCGGGGCTGACGGTGATCTGGTACACCTCGATGTTCTCGGTGCTTTCCTTCCTCACCGGGCCGATGCGGATGGACCCGACCACCGCGCAGCTGATCTGCGGCGGGTCGGCGCTCGCCGGATGCGGCTTCTTCATCCTGTTCGGCCATCTGTCCGATCGGATCGGGCGCAAGAAGCCGATCGTGATCGGCTATGCGCTGACGCTGGTGCTGCTGTTCCCGCTGTTCTGGGCGATCGGCGGCGCGGCCAATCCGGGGCTGGCGGAGGCGGCGAAGCGCACGCCGGTGGTCGTGCGGGGCCCCGACTGCACCTATGATCCCTTCGCGGCCAAGCAAGTGGATGCCTGTGGCCGGATCCTCGACCAGCTTTCGAAGAAGGGCATCGCCTACAAGACCGACCGGGCCGAGGCGGTGGTGGTGACGATCGGCGGCGTGCCGGTGGCGGATGCCAGCCCCGCCGGGCTCGACGCCGCGCTCGCCGCGGCCGGCTACAGGCTGGAGCGCACCATGCCCTCGGCGGGCAATATCGCGGTGATCGTGCTGGCGATACTGGGGCTGATGGCGCTGGCCGGCGCGACCTATGGCCCGGTCGCGGCGCTGCTCAGCGAGATGTTCCCGAGCCGGATCCGCTATTCGTCGATGTCGATCCCCTATCATCTCGGCACCGGCTATTTCGGCGGCTTCCTGCCCTTCATCAGCCAGTATATCGTCGCGCGCACGGGCGATCCCTATGCGGGGCTGTGGTACACCATCGCCGTGGTGGCGATGGCGCTGGTGGTGACGGCGCTGGGGCTGACCGAGACGGTGAAACCGCCGCGCAAGGTCCATCCCCATCTTTGAATGGGTCAGAGCCATTGCGGCATGGGGGCGCACCCCGTAACCGCAAGGGCATGACTGCTCCCCTGCGCTTGCGGCTCGACGGCGCCGCGCTCGTCTCGAACTGGCGGCACCTGGCCAAACTCGGCGGCGCCGCCTCGTGCGGTGCGGCGATCAAGGCCAATGGCTATGGGCTCGGCGCGCGCGACGTGGCGGCCCGGCTGGCCGAGGCGGGATGCCGCGACTTCTTCGTGGCGACCTGGGGCGAGGCGGCGGCGCTCGCGGGCCTCGGCGTCCCGGTATCGGTGCTGCACGGCGTGCGCGCCGAAGACCCGCTCGACGCCCCCCATGCCCGGCCGGTGCTGAGCACGGCGGAGCAGGTGAAGCGCTGGAAGCCGACGGGGCGGCCGTGCGACGTGATGGTCGATACCGGGATGAACCGGCTCGGCGTCTCGGCCGAGGAGATCGGCGCGGGCCTGCTCGACGGGCTGGCGATCGAGACGCTGATGAGCCATCTCGTCTCGGCCGACGAGGACGTGCCGCTCAACGCCCGGCAGCTTGCCGCCTTCGGCGCGCTCAAGGGCAGGACGCCGGCGAAGCGGATGAGCCTGGCCAATTCGGCGGGCATCGCGCTGGGGGCCGACTATGCCTTCGATCTCACCCGGCCGGGCATCGCGCTCTATGGCGGCCGGCAGCGCCCCGGGCACGATGCGATCCGCCAGGTGGCGACGCCGGAGGCGCAGATCCTCCAGCGCCGCCGGGTCCGCGCCGGCGAGAGCGTGGGGTACAACGCGACCTGGATCGCGCCGGCCGATACCGAAGTGGCGATCCTCAACCTTGGCTATGCGGACGGGTATCTGCGCTGCTTCTCCGGCAGGGGATCGGCGATGGTGGCGGGCGTCGGCCTGCCGGTGATCGGTCGCGTCTCGATGGACCTGACTGCGATCGACGTGACGGCGCTCCCCGAACTGCGCGAGGGCGACTGGGTGGCGATGTCCTATGGCCTGCCGGAGACGGCGGCGCTGAGCGGCCTCTCGCAATATGAGCTGCTGACCGGGCTCGGCGGGCGCTTCGACCGGATCTGGGCATAAGAAAAGGGCCGCCCTTTCGAGCGGCCCTTTCCGGTTTTCAGGAGCGAAGGATCAGAAGCGAACCTGGGCGCCCGCATAGAAGAAGCGGCCCGTGTTCGGGTAGATCGCATCGTTGCCCGTGCCGGTCGCATCGTACGGCGGCAGTTCATTGGTGAGATTGTCTACGCCGAAGTACAGGCGATAGTCCTTGGTCACGTTCACGCCGACCCGCACGCTCTGGTAGATGATCGGATCATAATAGATGAACGGACGCGCATCCGGGTTGGTGGGCGTGCGGCCCTGCGACGGGAAGAAGGTCTCGTAGGCGAGCCCGGAGACGATCTGCTTGCCGACATAGCGCGCGTTGTAGTTCACATCGACGTTGCCCAGCTTGACGTTGGCCGTGAACTGGCCCTGCCACTTCGGATCGCCCAGCGTGCTGTCGATACGGTCGTAGCGGTTCGGCTCGGTGATGTAGCTGTAGGACAGGCGATCCATCACATAGCTTACGATGGTGCGCAGGCTGATCGAGATATCGTCATTGAACTTGTGGTCATAGGCCACGTCGATGTCGATGCCGCGCGTTGCCAGCTTGGCGAAGTTGTAGGGCTGGTTGATGAAGCTGTTGCCGTTGCCGGCAAGCGCCAGGTTGAAGGTCGACTGGTCGATCTGACGATTCGACTGGCCGTTGAAGGTATAGTTCTCCACGGCGTTGGAGCTGCTGCGACGGAAGACCGCGGCGCAGAAGATGTTGTTGATGCCGCTGGGATCGTCATAGCAGCGATTGATGATCGCCTGGCCGGTGAGGCCCGAGATGACGTTCTTCACGCGGACATTGTAGTAATCGACCGAGATGCTGAAGCCCGGAGCGAATTTGGGCGTGAACACCGTGCCGACCGTGAAGCTGTAGCCGCTTTCCGGCAGCAGGTTCGGGTTGCCCGAGTTGATGCCCGCCAGGCCGGCCGTCGTCTGGTTGGTCCAGGGACGGGTCAGCACGTTGCCCGAGACCGGATCGGTGTAGGTGATCGTGGTCGGGATGCCGGCCGCGGCGCAGTTCTTCACGCGGTTCGGGTTGGTCGTGATGTTGTTCGACGCGTTGGTGCCGCCGGCCTGATCGCACGGATCGGTGAAGCTGTTCTGGAAGGTGGTCGCCGCCGTCGCATAGAGGTTGCTCAGGTTGGGCGCGCGGACCGACTTCGAGAAGGTGCCGCGGAAGCGCAGGTCGCGATGCGGAGCCCAGATGACGCCGCCGTTCCACGCCCAGACCGAACCCGTGGTGCCGCCATAGTCGGAGACGCGCGCGGCGCCTTCGAAGGTCAGCTCGCGGATGAGCGGCAGGTTGGCGAGCAGCGGGATGCGCAGTTCGCCATAGGCTTCCTTCACCTTCACCGCGGGCGGATCGAAGGTCGCCGCCGGGTTGAGGAAGGTCTGGCCCGACGCGGTGACCGAATCCTGGCCGGAGAAGGCGTCCTCACGGCGATATTCGCCGCCGATCGCGAAGCCGACCGGGCCGCCCGGCAGGCTGAACAACCCGCTCGAATCACCCGACACGAAGGCCGTGAAATCGAGCTGCTCGGCCCATTGGTTGCGAGTCGAGGTATGCAGGATATAGTTCAGCGCGCGCTGGTCGTAGCGCTTCTCGCCGAACAGGTTGATCGGATAGCAGGCCGCGTCGTCATTGGTCGTGATGGCGTCGGCATTGACGCCGCAGACCACCTTCTGGCCCGCATCGTTGAGCACGAAGTTCGAGCCCGTATAGCCGGCCGGTGCAAGCACCGCGTTCGCTGCGCGGTTGAACTGGGTGACCAGCACGTTGCCGCCGGTGCGATAGGAGTTCTCGGTGCGGCCATAGTTGGCGGCGATTTCGTAACGCAGGTTGCCGGTGTCGCTGAGGTCGCCGCCAACGCCGATGACGCCGCGATAGGTCTTGCGGTTGTGGAACTCGGCGCGGGTGCCGAGGTCGTTGTTGAAGCGGTTGAGCGTGAAGCTCGTCGCCCCGGGCGCCAGGATGGTCGTGAGCGTGTTGCGCGCGGCCGTCGTCAGGAACGGGTTGTTGACGCTGAAGGTCGAGCTCAGCGTGCCGCCGGTGAAGCTCGGCTGCACCGATTGCTGGTGGACCTTGACCTGCGCATAGGTGAGCTCGACGAACGGCCGGAAGGCGCGCGAGAAGTCACCGTTGATCAGCAGGTTGCCGACGATGCGGTCCTGGCTCGGCATGAGCATCGCGCCTTCGACGCCCGAAGCCGACTTGCCGAACAGGATGCCGCCGCCGATCGCGCGATTGTCGGTCATGCCCGTGGTGGCGGGCGAGTCCTTGATCAGCGAGCCGTCGGGCTCGAACATGTAGTTATAGGCGATCGGGCTGCCGGTCGGCGAATTCTGGCCGGTGCAGATCGCCGCGCGCTGTGCCGCATTGGCCGTGGTCGCGGTGGACGGGCACTGCGTGATGACGGTGCCGCCGATCGAGCGGTTGCCGAACACGACGCCGCGCGGAACGAAGGCGGTGTTCGGAATGCCGTCGAAATTGCGGTTCGGCGCGGTGGTGATCTGCGAGGTGATGAAGCCCGGCACGCCGCCATAGGCACCCAGATAGTCGCGATCGGCATAATAGAGCTCGTTCGCGTGGGTGTATTCGGCCGAGGCAGTGACGTTCAGGCGGCCGTCCATCAGGTTCTTGCCGGCGAGCGCGCTGACCAGATAGGTGCCGCGGTCGCCATAGGTGCTGATGCCGCTCTGCGCGCGGACGCGCACGCCGTCATAGTCGCGGCGCAGGATGAAGTTGGCGACGCCCGCGATGGCGTCCGAACCATAGATGGCCGACTGGCCGCCGGTCACGGTCTCGATGCGGTCGACAAGGTCGTAGGGAATGGTGCTGACGTCGGGCGTGTAGCTGCCCGGCACGGCCGACACGACGCGGCGGCCGTTGATCAGGGTCAGCGTGCGCGAGGTGCCGAGGCCGCGCAGATCGAGCAGGCTGAGGCCGGCGGTGCCGATCGAGCCGGTCGAGTTCGCCTGGCTGAAGGTCGAGCGGAACTGCGGCAGCTGGTTGAGCGCGTCGCCGAGCGACACGTCGCCACGGGTGCCCAGCAGCTGCGTCGCCGTGATCGTCTGCACCGGCACGGCGGCGTCGATCGTGTTGCGGATGCGGATGCGCGAACCGGTGACGACGATTTCCTCGTCCTGCGCCTTTTCGGTCTGCTTCGTGGCCGGCGCCTGCTGCGAATCCTGGGCGAAGGCTGGCGTTGCCAATAGCGACCCGGCGAGCGCCGTCGCGCTCAGCAAGTGAGAGATTTTCATTGGTTCTTTTGCCCCTCGGGCGGAATGCCCGAAGGGAGGAATGAGCCGGACGTGTTTCTGCACCGCAAGGGCTGGAAATATTAGCCAGCGCAATTGTGTCCGCGGTGTTGCAAAAAAGAGACTATCAAGCGCGCCAAATTTCAAACTGGCGCGCGTTAATGTAACATTCAGAATGTGCCTTAGCGTTTCAACACGCTAAGGCCCCATCCGCTAGAAACATTTCGTAACGCGACGAAAGCCGCTCAGCGCTCGACGCACATGGCGATTCCCATGCCGCCGCCGATGCAGAGCGTGGCCAGGCCCTTCTTCGCATCGCGCTTGGCCATCTCGTAGATCAGGGTGGTGAGCACGCGGGCGCCCGAAGCGCCGATCGGATGGCCGATGGCGATCGCGCCGCCATTGACGTTCACCTTGCTCGCGTCCCAGCCCAGTTCCTTGCCCACCGACAGCGCCTGCGCGGCAAAGGCTTCGTTCGCTTCGATCAGATCGAGGTCGGCGATCGCCCAGCCGGCCTTTTCCAGCGCCTTGCGCGATGCCGGGACCGGGCCGATGCCCATGATCGACGGGTCGACGCCGGCGGTGGCCCAGCTGCGGATCGTCGCGAGGATCGGCGCGCCGCGCTTCTCGGCCTCGGCGCGCGACATCACCACCAGCGCGGCGGCGCCGTCGTTGAGGCCCGATGCGTTGGCGGCGGTGACGGTACCGTCCTTCTTGAAGGCGGGGCGCAGGCCCGCGACGCTCTCCACCGTGGCGCCGGCGCGGATATATTCGTCGTCGGCGACGATGGTGTCGCCCTTGCGGCCCTTGATCGTGACCGGGGCGATCTCGTCCTTGAAGCGGCCGGCGGCGCGGGCGGCCTCGGCCTTGTTCTGGCTGGCGACGGCGAACGCGTCCTGCTCGGCGCGCGTGACCTGATATTGCTCGGCCAGGTTCTCGGCGGTGATGCCCATGTGATAGCCGTTGAACACGTCGGTCAGGCCGTCCTTGATCATCGTGTCGACCAGGGCGACGTCGCCCATCTTGGCGCCGGCACGCAGCGCCTGGGCGTGGTTGGCGAGCGACATGCTCTCCTGGCCGCCGGCGACGACGATGGTCGAATCGCCCGTCTGGATCGCCTGGGCGGCGAGCGCCACGGCGCGCAGGCCCGAGCCGCAGACCTGCTGCACGCTCCATGCGGGCACTTCCTTGGGCACGCCCGCGGCCATCGAAGCCTGGCGGGCGGGGTTCTGGCCCTGCGCGGCGGTGAGCACCTGGCCGAGGATGACTTCGCTGACTTCCTCGCCCTTCACGCCGGCCTGTTCCAGTGCCGCCTCGATCGCGATGCGGCCCAGCTCGTGCGCGGGGGTGCTGCCGAAAGCGCCGAGGAAGCTGCCCACGGGGGTGCGCTTGGCGGCGGTGATGACGACGTCGGTCGGGCTGGTCATGGAAGGACTCCTGCGGATGGTCTTTGTCGTTTGGCGGCTATCTAGTGTGCGCTGCGGCAAGAAGCCAGTCGCGCAGCGGCTCCCACACCATTGCGCGCGCGCGGCTGCCGACGATCATGCCGACATGGCCGAGGGCGAGGCTCCGACGCGCGGCCAGGCCGGCGGCGGTGGCGGCGGGAACGATGCGGTCGGTGGTGGAGAGCAGCTCCAGCGCGGGGCAGGCGAGCCGCGCGGGGAGGATGCGCGTGCCCTTCACCCACCAGCGGCCGGCGCCCGGCCGGTCGGCGCGGAAGAAGCGCTCGAACATCTCCTGCCCCGCGGCATGGGTGAGCGGCGCGCCGGCATTGGCCCAGTCCTCGAGCGCGACGAAGGCGCGGGCCTGGTCGCTGTCCGGCGCCAGTCGGGCGAATCGCTCGAACTTGGCGATCGTCCTGGCAGGATCGAGTTGCCAGAAACCGGCCTGGAGCACTTCCATCGGCACCAGGCCGAGCTGGGCGCAGGACGGTTGCGCGGCCTCCCATTGCGCCGCAATGGCTGCGCGCGCGAAATCGCCATAACGGCGGAAGCGCCAGGGGGCGGCAATGGTGACCAGCCCGCGTGCCGGCCGCAGCATCGCCGCCGCCATGGCCAGCGTGCCGCCCAGGCAATAGCCGGCGAGCAGCGGCGGTTCGTCCAGCGTATCGAGCAGGGGGAGCAGCAGCGCGGCGATGTGATGATCGATGCCCTGGCCCCGATCCTCCGGCGCGGGCGCGCCCCAATCGACGAGCAGCGGCCGAAGCCCTTGCGTCGCCAGCCATTCGAGCAGCGAATTGCCCGGCGCGAGATCGAGAATGAAGGGCGGATTGATCAGCGACGGCACGAAGACGACCGGCGGACCGCTTCCGCCATAGTCGCGCAGCGCGGCGCGACCGGCGGTGGCGATCGCGGGCGGCAATATGCGTTCCGGTGGCCTTTCCGCCTGCTGATAGGCCTTCAGTCCGGCAAGCGCGGCGGCCCGGCGCTCGGGCGATGCTGCGGTCTCGCTGCGCAACAGCGAAAGGAACAGCGGCAGCGGGCGCGGTCCGTGTTGCGCCGCAGAATGAAACGATGATAGATATGTTTCACTCACCTGGGGGCCTTAGATGAAGAAGAGCGCTGCTGGCACCGGTCCGGTCATCATCAAGAAGTACGCGAACCGGCGACTCTACAACACCGAAACCTCGTCCTACATCACGCTGGACCATCTGGCCGCGATGACGCGCGAGGGGCGCGATTTCAAGGTCGTCGATGCCAAGACCGAGGAGGACATCACCCATAATGTCCTCACTCAGATCATCATGGAAGAGGAGCAGCGCGGCCAGACCATGCTGCCGGTGAACTTCCTGCGTCAGCTGATCGCCCTGTACGGCGATTCGATGCAGGCGATGGTGCCCGGCTATCTCGAGGCCTCGATGGAGAGCTTCCGCCGCAACCAGCAGCAGTTCAAGTCGGCAGTGGAAGGCGCCTTCGCCAATTCGCCCTTCGCCGAGATGGCCAAGCGCAACATGGAAATCTTCGAAGCGGCGACTCAGGCATTCAAGCCCGGGACGGCACCGGGCGCGCCGGGGGCATCCGCGGCTACTCCGGCTCCTGCGCCCGCGCCGAGCGGCGAGGACGACGTCGCAGCGCTCAAGGCCGAACTCGCCCGGCTGCAGGACAAGATCGAGAAGCTGGCCAAATAGCTTCTTCCCCTCCCTTCCGGGGAGAGGAGGAGGATATCAGCTCCGCGCCCGCAGCACGCCCAGCGCCGCGCGGATCTCCTCCAGCGTGGGCATCTTCTGCTCGATCACGCAGCGCAGGCCCAGCCCGCCGAATCCGTGATAATCGGTGGCGCTGGCGAAGGCGATCGTGTTGTCGCCGCGCACTTCGGCGCCGCGCACCGCATTGGGCGGCAGCATGACGTGCTCGCCATGGCGCTTGCCCGCCGACGTGGCGACGATCCGATCCTGTTCGTCGACGATCGAAATGCTGGTCCGCCCCCAGTCGCGCTCGCTGAAGAGCGACAGGTCGGAGATGATCGCGGGGATGTGCCCCTCCCAGTCGAACTCGAGATAGAAGGCGCCGAGCGGCCGTCCGTCGCGGCCGCGCGGGCGCACGCCGGTGACGAAGACGAGCACCGCGCGATGGTCCGAATAGGGGTTGAGCCACACTTCGTCGGTGAACCATTCGTCGCGCCGGTGGCTGCGGATCGCGTTCAGATATTGCGGAGCGCTCGACAGGTCGACACCGCGCACGCGCGCATGCGGATCGGACGAGGCGATCACCTTGCCCGCGTCGTCGGCAAGGAAGGCGTTGACGTAATAGGGAGAAATCTCGGTGAGCAGCGCCAGCCTGGCGTCCGCCGCGGCGATCGTCTCGGGGCTTGGATCCTCGAGCGCCGCGATCACCTCGGCATCGGTCGCCATCACGCGCAGATCGATGCTGCGGCCATAAAGGTGGCGGGAGACGTTCTGGATCAGCGCCTGGGCGAGCTCGACAAGGCGGGTGCCTTCGATCTCGCTCACCATCTCGTCGGCGATGCCGGCGCCCATGGCGAGCCGCTCGCGCACTTCGGAGCGGAACTCGATCGAGGCGCCGCGCGCCTGTTGCGCCAGCGCCTTCACTTCCTGCGCCACCACCGAGAAGCCGCGCCCGGCCTCGCCCGAGCGCGCGGCTTCGATCGCCGCGTTCAGCGCAAGCAGGTTGGTACGCGCGGCGATTTCCTCGCTGGTCGCGGCATAGCTGTCTACTTCCTCGCGGAGGACCGACAGAAGGGTTCGAATTCGGCGTGGCACATGTCAGTGATAAGACGAGACGGTTAATGCCTCGTTTAGCACGAAAAAATCAGGGTTTCCTGAACTTTAGCGTCATCCGGTCGCTCTCGCCGATCGCGGCGTACTTCGCGCGGTCGACGTCCTTGAGCGTATAGGTGGGCGGCAGCGTCCATACGCCCTTGGGCCAGTCGGCGGTGTCGCGCGGATTGGCGTTGACCTCGGACGCGGCGACGAAGACGAAGCCGGCCTGCTCGGCCAGGCGGCGGACGGTGGAGACCTTCAGATAGCCGCTGGTCTTCTCGCGCGCGTCGCTCGCCGCTTCGGGCAGGCGATGATCCTCGATGCCGAGCGTGCCGCCCTTCTTGAGCATCGCGAACATCTGGCGGAACGCCTCGGGCGCATAGTCCTGGTCGCCGCGCTTGTAGCCCATCCGCCAGTTATGGACGTTGCGGAAGGTGAGGACGATGTCGGCGGTGCCGTCGGCCACCTTGGGCTGGCCGGCTTCGGCGGGGAAGGCGACGAGCTTGGCATGGCCGTAGAGCGCCGGGTCCTTGGCCTTCAGCGCCTCGACCGCCTTGCCGCCATTCGGGAAATCGGGGCCGACCGCGGCATAATATTGGCCCTTGGCGCGAGTGAGCGGCGCGAGGATCTCCGTATACCAGCCGCCGCCCGGCCAGATCTCGACCACGGTGTTGCCGGGCTTAACGCCGAAGAAGTTGAGCGTATCGACCGGATGGCGATAGGGATCGCGCGCGACATTGGCCGGCGAGCGGCTGGGCGAGGCGACCGCTTCGGCGATGGCCGAGCGCTGGGTGCGCGGGGCCCCGGTGGCGACGCTGGCCACGGCGACGGCAGTGGTGAGCACCGCAAGAACGGTCAGGGTCTGGCGCACGCGAATTCCCTCCCTAGATGTCGTCCGCGCATGTGGGGGTTCTTCGGTTCGATGCAACAACAATTATGGTTCGGTGCGGCAGGCGCGGCGGCGATTGCGGTGGTCAGTGCGCTGGGCGAGCATCGCCGCCGCCGGCGCACGCGGATCGACGATGTCGGCTATGTGCCCTGGCAGTTCCTCCAGGTGATGGCGATGCTGGGCGCGGTGATCCTGGCCAGCGTGGCGCTCAACCTGCGCTGAGCCCCGCCGGCCTAGGATGCCCCGGCCGGGCAAAGCGCGACGCTGGAGGAACGCTGATCGACGAGCAGGGCGAAATGCTGCAGGGCATGGGCGCCCACCAGAAGCTCGGGATATTTGTCCGAAACCCGCACCGTCATGTCGGAGAGAGTCGCGGATCCGATCCGGAACGGGCCGCGCAGCGTGGCGCTGCCGGTCTTCACGGCCGTATTGCTCAGCTTTCCGTCGCCCGCCGCCGCGACCGTGCCGCCGCCGACGCGATCGAAGAGCGGCTTGGGCAGGACGAAGCTTACATTGGCGCCGGTATCGAGATTGCCTTCGGTCGAAATCGCGCCGATCGTCACGGGCACGCGGAAGGCGCGCTCATATCCGAGCACGCCCGCCGCGCCGCGCGCCAGGCCCGGGCCCCTGGTAAAGGTGAGCCTTTGCTTCGGATAGTCGATCACCAGCAGCCCGTCGGCGAAGAAGGCACGCCCCAGTATCCCGGCGAACGCCGCCTCGGGCATCATCCTGCTGCTATAGTCGCGCGTCATCACTTCGATGTCGCGGCGAACCAGCCCGCCAAGCTCGACCGAAGCCAGGCGGACGGTATCGACTCGCGCGGAGGCAACGGCATCCGAGGTCTCGGCGGCTCCGGTGACCGGCAGCTTCAGCTTCGCGACCAGGCTGGCATCGGCGCGGCCCATGCCGCTCGCGCCCGTATCGACCGCGAAGCTGTAGGGCCCGCCGCCATTGACGCGCGCATCGACATAGATGCGCCCGTCGACGACGCGGAAGGGCACGCTCAGCAGGGCATCGGCGCCCGCCTTCTCCACCAGCGCGCAAACCGGCGGCCGCTCGGGGCCGGCAAGGGCCGCGCTCGATCCGATCCCCGCCACGGCGAGCGAAGCGGCAAGGTTTCGCGCCATTCTCCAGCCCATGATCGCACAGCCCCCCAAAGTGTGTTGCTGATATAATGCACCATATCGATTGCGGGTCAACGGTCCTGGGGGTGCCCGGCCCCTGCATGCCCTAGTAGAATTGTCGCAGCGTCAGCCTGCGCTCGCTGCCGTCGCACAGCGTGAGCGCCACGGTGCGGCCGGGCGCGCCTGCGCTCCATTCGATCGGCCGCCCGGCGACGGGCACGCCGTCGGCGGCGCAGATCGTCTCGCCTTCGTGCCAGCCCGATTCGGCGGCGGGCGAGCCGCGCATCACGTGCAGCACGCGCAGATGCGTGCCCTCGGCACCGAGCAGCAGCCCGCTGGTCGAGCGGAGCACCGGCGCGGCGGCCATGGCACCGGGCTGGAGCACCATCCGCCCGGCGCGCGGATCGAGCAGCACCCGGTAGCGCAGCAGCAGCCCGGTGCCGATCCGGCCGGCAACGCCCGCGGCGGCGGAATAGCCGCCCTCTCCCTCGATGCGCAGCTCGGTCTCGGGCAGGGCGGCGCCGCCGAGCGTGAAGCCGTTCACCACCGCGACTTCGCTGACCAGGGGGCCGCCGATTCCCCAGCCCAGGGTGGTGGAGATGGCGGCGCCGCGATAATCGGCACCGGCCCAGGCGGCGCGGCTCAGCGTCACCGAAGCGCCGTCGCCGGTATCGACGATCATCGGGCGCAGGCGCGTGCCGGCCAGGCGGATCTCGGTGACCGGTACGCCGGCGTCGCGCTGGAGCGCGAGCGGCGCGGTGGTGCCGGTGAAGGGCAGGCGGCCCGTCGGCAGGATGCGGAAACGGCGCACCGCATAGTCGATGTCGAGCGCGCAGCAACTCAGCACGTCGCTACCGATCAGCAGGTCCGCGCCGAACCGCTCCTGGCCGGGCGCGTCCGGGATGGCGATGCGCCCGCCGCGCCGGGTGAGCCCGCCGATGACGAGCGTGCCGCCGGGCGCCCAGGCGACTTCCACGCCGCCGCCGATCGCCAGGGCGGGCTGGCGGCGCCCGGCGGCGAGCCGCGCGCGGGTGGCGAAATCCTGGGTGGCGAGCGTGTTGGTGAGCCCGGTGTCGAGCACGGCGCGCACGGGCCGGCCGTTCAGCACTGCCTCGAAGCGGATCTGGTTGGAAGGCGTCAGGTCGAACGCGATCCAGCGCGCCTCGCTGTCGGACGCCAGGGTGATGCCGTCCTTCGCTTCCGCGCCGTTGGAAACGGGAGGAACCGAGGCGAGCGCGAGGGGCAGGAGGAAGCCGAGCACCGGCATGGTCTAGCCGGTCAGGCGATCAGAGGCACGCCTCGAGCAATGCCTGGTCGAAGCCATATTGCTTGGCCTTGTCGAGTGTATAGGGGCGCAGGCCCATCGAGCGATATTCGCCGATGATCTTGCCGTCGGCGCTCTCGTCCAGATATTCGAACTTGAACAGCTCCTGGGTGACGATCACCGGGCCTTCCATGCCGATCACCTCGGTGACGTTGGTCACGCGGCGGCTGCCGTCGCGCAGGCGCTTCACCTGGATGATGAGGTCGACCGAATCGGCGATCTGGCGGCTGATCGCTTCCTTGGGCACCTTGATGTCCGACATCATCACCATGTTCTCCATGCGGGCGAGCGCCTCGCGCGGGGAGTTGGAGTGGAGCGTGCACATCGAGCCGTCATGGCCGGTGTTCATCGCCGACAGCATGTCGAAGCATTCGGATCCGCGAATTTCGCCCAGGATGATCCGGTCCGGGCGCATGCGCAGCGCGTTCTTGACGAGATCGCGGATGGTGATCTCGCCCTGGCCTTCCAGGTTGGGCGGGCGGGTCTCCAGCGGCAGCCAGTGCGGCTGCTGCAGCCGGAGTTCGGCCGCGTCCTCGATCGTCAGCACCCGCTCGCCCGGGTCGATCATCTTCGACAGGGCGTTGAGCATCGTCGTCTTGCCCGAGCCGGTACCGCCCGAGATGACGATGTTGAAGCGGCTGGCGCCCGCGATCTTCAGCATCGTCGCCATCTTCTGCGACATCGATCCGCCCTGGGCCATCATGTCGAGCGTGATCGGCTTGGCCGAGAATTTACGGATCGAGATCGCGGTGCCGCGCAGGCTCAGCGGCGGCACGATCACGTTGACGCGGCTGCCGTCCTTCAGGCGGGCGTCGGCCAGCGGCGTGGTCTGGTCGACGCGGCGGCCGACCGAGTTGCAGATGCGCTGCGCGATCTGGAACAGATGCTCCTCGTCGCGGAACTGGATATTGGCCAGCTCGAGCTTGCCCTTGCGCTCGACAAAGGTCTGCTCGGGGCCGTTGACCATGATGTCCGAGATGGCCGTATCGGCGAGCAGCTCCTCGAGCGGCCCCAGGCCGAGCAGCTCGTCGACCAGCACCTTTTCGAGCGCGAACTGTTCGCGGCGGTTGAGCGTGAGCTTCAGTTCGGCGAGCACCTCGCCGATGATCGGGCGGAATTCCTCGGCCAGCTCATCCTTGCTGAGCGTCGCGGCCGCTTCGGGATCGACGCGCTCGAGCAGGCGCGGCAGCACCTGTTCCTTGATGCGGTGAATCGAGGCCTCGAATCCCTCGACGCGCGAATTGCCCTGCTCGCCGGCCGCGGCCTGGCGATCGGCGAGGCGCTGCATCGCCTCTGCGCTGGCGACGCTGGGGCCGCTCGGGTCACGTTGCTCGAACCCGTCGGCGCCGCCCTGGCCGGGCAGCGGCACCGAGTTGATCGGCGGGAATTGCTCGCCGCCGAGCGGCGCGGGGTCCACCGGGCGCGGCAGCGGCCCGCCGCCCTGCATCGGCCGTGCGACACCGAACGCCGGCCGGCCTGCCGGTCCACCACCCAATCCGCTGCGTCGTCCGAAAGCGCTCATCAGAATCCAATGTCCCCTCGTTCGGCGAGCGTTAACCGCGAAGGCTTGAGATTTGCCTAATCTTCCGCGGCCGGCGGCGATGTGGGCGCGGCGCGGGCGCAGCCGCTATGGACGGCCATGCGCTTCTCCCCCTCATGATCGTAGATCGTCATGCGCCGCACGGCTTCGCAGCGGCGGACATAGCGAATGACCTGGGCGACATTCGCTTCGTTCAGCGGCGCGGCTGGAAGCGGCTCCTGGACGACGACGGTCTCGGGCTCCGCGTGCAGCACGCGGCGCAGCTCGGCCACTTCGTCGATGCCGCTCGCGCCCGATTCCGCGCCTTCGTAGAAATGGGCGGGGAAGGCGAGGATAGTGGGCGGGGCGCTGCCGATCGCGGCATAGAGATAGCTCGGCATGCCGAACACCAGCAGCCTGCCATGCGGCGTTACCTGACGCACCTGCTCCACCAATGCGGCGGCGGCAGGCCGGGCGCGCGCGCGGACGGGCAGGTCGAACATGTCCGACGTTGCGAGATTCAGGACGAGCAGCGCGGCGAAGCCGAGCGCGCCGATTCCCGGCCGGGCGAAGAAGGGGGCGCCCAGTATCGCCAGCGGTGCCAGCAGGGGCAGGGCATAATGGAGATAGAGGCCGGGAAAGATCGCGACGGCCAGGGTTGCCGCAACTGCCCAGCAGGCGAGGAAGTCGAGCGGCGCGGGCCGGCTGGCGCGGCCGCGCAGATAGCCGAGGACCGCGAACAGGAGCGGAAGGCACAACAGCCCGGCCAGCGCCAGCGCGCGCGTCATCCGGCCGGCATCATAGGCGCGGGCGAAGTTCGACAGCACCAGCGCCTGCCACAGCTGCGGGAAATGCCCCATCCACCAATAGGCGAGGCCGATCGCGGCGAGGGGCAGTGCACCGAGCGCGGCCATCGCCGCGGCGCGAACCGCCAGCGCGCGCCAGTCCATGCCGCTGCGCGCCAGGATCGCGAGGGTGGCGATGCCGAAGAACAGGGCTTCGAACCCCGCCGATTGCTTGAAGCCGATCGCGAGGCCGGCGGTGAACATGCCGAGCAGCACCCGAGGCGGCAGTACGCCGCGCCGCAACTGCGCGATGCTGGCGGCGATCGACCAGGCGGTGGCGAGGATCAGCGGATTGTAGAACACCGCCGCCTCGCCATTCCCGCCGCCGAAGCGCGTGAGCAGCACGCAATAGGCGATGCCGGCCATCAGCGCCGCCGGGAGGGGCGCGATCAGCCGGGCGATTCGCGCGGTGCCATAGCCGCCGAGCGCGGCGAAGACCGTGGCGACGAGTTGATAGGCCAGCGCCGATGGCTGGATCCGGGCGATCGCGGCATAGGTCAGATAGAGGAGCGGCGGCTTGCGGTCCCAGATGTCGACATAGAGAAGGTCGCCGGCAAGGAGCCTGCGCCCGACCAGCGCGAAATACTGGTCGTCCACGGCATAGTTCCACTCGCCATAGGCGGGCCAGCGCACCGCCAGCGCGACGAGCAGGAACAGGGCGAACAGTGCCGGGCGCGCGCGTTCGAGGCCCTGCCAGCGCGCCATTGCCATCGTCTCGGGTCCCCCTTCTCGCTCGCCGGAAGATAGGAGCACGGAGTTAAGACCGGGTAGCGGCCGCGGCTAGAGGAAAGGTCCGCGTGCGCGGGCGCGGGCGTTGCTGGGCGGCATGCCGGCAAGGGCCCGGAAATCGCGGGCCATGTGCGCCTGATCGGCATAGCCGCGCGCGGCGGCGGTGCCGGCGAGCGTGTCCGCGCCCTGCTGGACGTCCTGCAGGGCCTCGCGGAAGCGCAGCAGTCGCAAATAGGTGCGCGGTGCCAGCCCCAGCTCGCGCGCGAAGATGCGTTGCAGGCGACGATGTGGCAGGCCGGTGCGCGCGGCAATCGTGGCGACGCTGTCCGACGTCAGGATCGCCCGGGCTAGCGGCGGCGGCACGGCGCTGGCCAAGGCGCCGGCAAGGTTGGCGACCGGATCGCCCTGCAGGAGCATCGCCAGCGCCGAATCGGGCGCGACTGCGATCCAGTCGTCGGCGAAGCCGGGGCATGGCGTGCCGCCCAGCGCGTGCCATGCCCAGGGCCAGAGCTTGATCGCAGTGAAGCGCGCGTCGCCGCTGAAGCCGAACCGGATCGGACGGTCCGAAAGGCCGGTGGCGAAATATTCCGGCTGGTCGCGCCGCCATTCGGAGCGGCCGGCATGGCGGCGGATCAGCTCGACACAGCCATCGGGCGTCGCTTCATGTTCCACCCATCCCGGCTGGCTGGCGGCGAGCGTCCACACCGCGGCGACGAGGCCGGCGAGCGCGGGCGGCAAGGGCAGCTCGGCATAGTCCATGGCGCCAGCCTCGCATGTCGCGTCGGTTCAAGCCAGTGCGGGCGGCGCAGCGTATCGCGCGACGCGGAACAGGGAGGAATCGAGATGATCGCCAACATCATTCTGCTCGCCGGACTGGGCCTGGCCGGTCCGCAGGAAATGCCGTTCGGCTGGCTGGTCGGCAAATGGTGCACCGAGCCGCGGGGCGGCCGCACGACCTGCGAGACCTGGGAGCCGATGGGATCGGATCAGGTGATGCGCGGCGTCACCGTCACGACGAGCGCGAAGGGTGAGCGGAGCGAGCCGATGCGGATCAGCGGCGATGCAGGCGGGTTCGTCTTCCATGCCGAGCCGGCCGGACAAGCCGCGACCGATTTCCGGGCGGCAGCGCGCGACGCGGCGGCGCAGGGCGTCACCTTCGTCAACGCGGAACACGATTACCCGCAGCGCATCCGCTATTGGCGCGAGGGCGAGGTGCTGATGGCGGAGATTTCGCTGGCCGATGGCGGCAAGCCGATGCGCTGGGCCTATCGGCGGGTCGCCAAGTAACGCGTCCTCCCGGCGAAAACCGGAATCCCGGGCCGTTCTAGGCGGGACGAGAGCCTCCCCGGGATCCCGGCTTTCACCGGGATGACGGAGCGGGCGGGCGCGTCCCGCAGGCTGGCCTCAGCCTTCGGCCTTCTCGGCGAGGACCGTCAGGCCCTTCTCGTTCACTTCCGCGAAACCGCCTTCGATGCGGATCGTCTCCGGCGTGGTGGCGCCGGCCTTGTAGATCTCGAGATTGCCGTCGCGGATGGTCGACATCAGCGGGGCATGGCCTTCGAGCACGCCGAAATCGCCCTCGGTGCCGGGGACGACGACCATGTGCACTTCCTCCGAGCGGAGGAGCTTTTCGGGGGTGACGAGTTCGAAGTGCAGGGTCATTTTCTTACCTTACTCCCTCTCCCCTTCAGGGGAGAGGGCTGGGGAGAGGGGGAGTATCGAGCGCCCGGCGTTCAGGCCCCTCTCCCCGGCCCTCTCCCCGCAAGCGGAGAGAGGGAGGTGTTCCTCTTACGCCTCTTCGGCCAGCTTCTTGCCCTTGGCGATGGCATCGTCGATGCCGCCGACCATGTAAAAGGCTGCTTCCGGCAGATGGTCATACTCGCCGTTCACGACTGCCTTGAACGAGCGGATCGTGTCCTCGATCTGCACGAACTTGCCGTCGATGCCGGTGAACACTTCGGCGACGTGGAAGGGCTGCGAAAGGAAGCGCTGGATCTTGCGGGCGCGCGAGACGGTCAGCTTGTCCTCTTCCGAGAGCTCGTCCATGCCGAGGATGGCGATGATGTCCTGCAGCGACTTGTACTTCTGCAGGATCGACTGGACCGCACGGGCCGTCTCGTAATGCTCCTGGCCGACGACGCGCGGCTCGAGCACGCGGCTGGTCGAGTCCAGCGGATCCACCGCCGGATAGATGCCGAGCTCCGAGATCGCGCGGTTGAGCACGGTCGTCGCGTCGAGGTGGGCGAACGACGTCGCCGGCGCCGGGTCGGTAAGGTCGTCCGCGGGGACGTACACGGCCTGCACCGAAGTGATCGAGCCCTTGTTGGTCGAGGTGATGCGCTCCTGCAGCGCGCCCATGTCGGTCGACAGGGTCGGCTGATAGCCCACGGCCGAAGGAATGCGGCCGAGCAGCGCCGACACTTCCGCGCCCGCCTGGGTGAAGCGGAAGATGTTGTCGACGAAGAACAGCACGTCCTGGCCTTCGACGTCGCGGAAATATTCGGCGATCGTCAGGCCCGACAGCGCGACGCGGGCACGGGCGCCCGGCGGCTCGTTCATCTGGCCATAGACCAGCGCCACCTTCGAACCTTCGCTGATCGCGTTGCCGTCGGCGTCCTTGGCGATGACGCCCGCGTCGAGGAACTCGTGATAGAGGTCGTTGCCCTCACGGGTCCGCTCGCCGACGCCGGCGAACACCGAGGTGCCGCCATGGCCCTTGGCGATGTTGTTGATCAGTTCCTGGATGAGCACGGTCTTGCCCACGCCGGCGCCGCCGAACAGGCCGATCTTGCCGCCCTTTGCGTACGGCGCGAGCAGGTCGATGACCTTGATGCCGGTGACGAGGATCGCGCTCTCGGTCGACTGGTCGACGAACAGCGGGGCCTCGGCATGGATCGGCGCGCGCAGGTCGGTGCCGACCGGGCCGCGCTCGTCGATCGGCTCGCCGACGACGTTGAGGATGCGGCCGAGCGTGGCGGGGCCGACCGGCACCCGGATCTGCGAGCCGGTGTCGGTCACGGTCTGGCCGCGGGTCAAGCCCTCGGTCGAGTCCATCGCGATCGTGCGGACGGTGTTCTCGCCCAGGTGCTGCGCGACCTCGAGGACGAGCGTGTTGCCGTTGTTGTCGGTCTCGAGCGCCGAGAGAATCGCCGGCAGCGCGCCTTCGAAGGCGACGTCGACGACGGCGCCGATCACCTGGCTGATGCGGCCGACATTGTTGGTCGTCGTCGGCAGAGTGCCGGCGGCATCCGCCTTCGGCTTGGTTGCGCGCGGCTTGCGGGCGGGCTTCTCTGCGGTCGGAGCTTCGGTTGCCATTGCTGTTTCCTCGTTCGAACGGTCTTAGAGCGCTTCGGCGCCCGAAATGATTTCCACCAGCTCGGTGGTGATCGCGGCCTGGCGCTGACGGTTGTACAGCGTGTTGAGGCGCTTGATCAGGTCGCCGGCGTTGCGCGTGGCATTGTCCATCGCGGTCATCTTGCTGCCCTGCTCCGACGCGGCGTTCTCACGCATCGCGCGGTAGAGCTGCACGGCGACGTTGCGCGGCAGCAGGTCGGCGAGGATCGATTCCTCGTCGGGCTCATAGGTGACGGCGGCGCCGCTGCCCGGCGTCTCCGCGGCCGCTGCCGGGACGGCGACCGGGATGATCTGCTGCGCGGTCGGCTCCTGGGCGAGGACCGACTTGAAGGTGGAGTAGAAGAGCGTCGCCACGTCGAACTCGCCCGCCTCGAAGCGCGCGATCAGGTCGTCGGCATAGCCGCGGGCATCGGCGAAGCCCAGCTTGCCCAGGTCGCCCGGCTCGATCGAATGGACGATGTCCTTCGGGAACTGGCGGTTGAGCACGGCGCGGCCCTTGCGGCCGATCGTGTAGATCTTCACCGTCTTGCCCTGCGCCACCAGCTCCTGCGCGTGGCGGCGGGCCAGGCGGGCGATGTTGGTGTTGAACGCGCCGGCCAGGCCCTTGTCGCTGGTGGCGACGACGAGCAGGTGCACCTGGTCCTTGCCGGTGCCGGCGAGCAGCTTGGGCGAGCTTTCGCTCACCGTCACCTTGCCGGCCAGGCTCGCGACGACGCCTTCGAGGCGCTGGGCATAGGGGCGCCCGGCCTCGGCCGCTTCCTGCGCGCGGCGCAGCTTGGCGGCGGCGACCATCTTCATCGCCTTGGTGATCTTCTGCGTCGACTTCACCGAGCCGATGCGGATCTTGAGGGCCTTCAAACTTGCCATTTACGAATTCCGAGCAAGGGCCAGACGGCCCGCGAGACCAACAAATGCGACGCCGAGAACGCCCTCGATCCAGCGCATCGCGCTGCTCTGCTTCGCGGCGCGGCCCGCACGGGCGGCCACGAAGCTGATGCCGGCGAGCCAGAAGCCGCCGAGCACATAGGGCACCGCGATCAGCAGCGCGCCCTTGAGCGGAGCGTCAGGGCCGGTGCCGACGAACTGCGGCAGGATGGCGAGGAAGAACAGCGCGACCTTGGGATTGAGCGCAGTGGTGAGCAGCCCCTGCCAGAAGGGCTTGCCCAGCGCGGGCGCCTCGGCGGCGGCCGCTGCCGGCCGAACCGCGCCGCGGACCAGCTTGAAGCCGAGCCAGGCCAGGTAGATCGCGCCGGCGGTCTTCACCACCGTGAACAGCGCCGGGAAGACCGACAGTACGGCGAGGAAGCCGAAGCCGCACAGCGCCATGTACCACAGCCCGCCGAGCACCACGCCCGAGACCGCCGCCAGGCCGGCCCGCACGCCTCCTCGCGCCGCGTGACCCGCGACGAGCATGGTGTCCGGCCCGGGCGTCAGCACGAGGCCGACGCTGAGCAGCGTCCATGCGAGGAGGGAGTGGTCGGCCACCGGCTGGCGATCAGGCGAAGGTCTTGGCGAACGCCTCGAGGGCGGCCTTGAGCTTTGCCTTCACCTCGTCCGACAGGTCCTTCGAGTCGCGGATCGCGCTCAGGATATCGGCGTGGTTCGCGCGCAGGTCGGCGAGCATCGCCGCTTCGTAGCGCACCACGTCCTGCACAGCGACGGTGTCCAGGAAGCCCTGGGTGCCGGCGAAGATCGACGCGGTCTGCTCCTCGAAGGGCAGCGGGTTGAACTGCGGCTGCTTGAGCAGCTCGGTCAGGCGCGCGCCGCGGTTCAGCAGGCGCTGGGTCGAGGCGTCGAGGTCCGAACCGAACTGCGCGAACGCCGCCATCTCGCGATACTGCGCGAGGTCGAGCTTGATCGAGCCCGAGACCTTCTTCATCGCCTTGGTCTGCGCCGAGGAGCCCACGCGCGACACCGAGAGGCCGACGTTGATCGCCGGGCGGATGCCGGCGTTGAACAGGTCGGTCTCGAGGAAGATCTGGCCGTCGGTGATCGAGATCACGTTGGTCGGGATATAGGCCGACACGTCGCCCGCCTGCGTCTCGATGATCGGCAGCGCGGTGAGCGAGCCGTTGCCATTGGCGTCGTTGAGCTTGGCGGCGCGCTCGAGCAGGCGGCTGTGGAGATAGAAGACGTCGCCCGGATAGGCTTCGCGGCCCGGCGGACGGCGGAGCAGCAGCGACATCTGGCGATAGGCGACGGCCTGCTTCGACAGATCGTCGAACACGATCAGCGCATGCATGCCGTTGTCGCGGAAATACTCGCCCATCGCGGTGCCGGTGTACGGCGCGAGGAACTGCAGCGGCGCGGGATCCGACGCGGTGGCGGCGACGACGATGGAATATTCCATCGCGCCATTCTCCTCGAGCGTGCGCACCAGCTGGGCGACGGTCGAGCGCTTCTGGCCGACGGCGACATAGACGCAATAGAGCTTCTTGCTCTCGTCATTGCCGGCGTTGACGGTCTTCTGGTTGATGAAGGTGTCGATCGCGACGGCCGACTTGCCGGTCTGGCGGTCGCCGATGATCAGCTCGCGCTGGCCGCGGCCGACGGGGACGAGCGCGTCGATCGCCTTGAGGCCGGTCTGCACCGGCTCGTGGACCGACTTGCGCGGGATGATGCCCGGCGCCTTCACTTCGACGCGGCTGCGCTTCTCGGCGACGATCGGGCCCTTGCCGTCGATCGGGTTGCCCAGGCCGTCCACGACGCGGCCGAGCAGGCCCTTGCCGACGGGCACGTCCACGATGGTGCCGGTGCGCTTGACGGTGTCGCCTTCGCGGATCTCGGCGTCCGAACCGAAGATCACGACGCCGACATTGTCGGCCTCGAGGTTGAGCGCCATGCCCTGCACGCCGTTCGCGAACTCGACCATCTCGCCCGCCTGGACGTTGTCGAGCCCGTGGATGCGCGCGATGCCGTCACCGACGCTGAGCACCTGGCCGGTCTCGGAGACCTGGGCCTCGGAGCCGAAATTGGCGATCTGGTCCTTGATGACCTTCGAGATTTCTGCGGCGCGGATATCCATGTCTTAGCCTTCAGCCTTTCATCGCGTGCGCGAGGGAATTGAGTCGGGTCTTGATCGAGCTGTCGATCATCTGGCTGCCGATCTTCACGACCAGCCCGCCAAGGAGCGAGGGGTCGACCGAGAGGTCGACGGCCACTTCCCGGCCGATGCGCGCGCGCAGCTGCTGCTTGAGCGCGTCGACCTGATCGGCGGAAAGCGGGTGGGCGGAGGTGACTTCGGCCGTGGTCTCGCCGCGATGGGCGGCGGCCAGCTGGCGGAAGGCGCGGATCACCGCGGGCAGCTGGTTCAGCCGGCGGTTCTGCGCCAGCACGCCCAGGAAGCTGGTGGTGGTGGCATCGAGCTTCAGGCTCGCGGCGACGGCGGCGACGGCCTTGGCGGCGTCGGCACGCGAAACCAGCGGGCTGGCGGTCAGCGCCTTGAAGTCGCTCGATTCGGCAAGCGCCCTGGCCACGGTGCCGAGGCTGGCCTCGACCTGGCCCAGCGCCTTCGAATCACGCGCGAGCTCGAACAGGGCGGTAGCGTAGCGTCCGCTTAGGCTTGCCTGGATACCGGCGGAATTCTCCACGCGATCGGGTTCCTCTCGGAGGTTCGGGTTTCAGCCCCATATGAATTGGGGGCCGATTTCCGGCTCCATCAAAGTATTACTCTGACGGCTGCCCCATACGGCCCCCTATGGGTCGCGGCGCGGTTAGCATCGGTGTCACGGGGATGCAACCCGAGTCCGATTCGCACACCACGAACGGCTCTCGAAACAAGGGGCGCCCCGGGCATGTACCGAATCGTTTCGTGTGGTAAACGGCGCCCGCGACGACCTTTTGGGGGAAGGGTGAAGTGAACAAGCGGATTCTTGGCGGCATCGCAGTCGCGGGCCTGATCGCCGGCATCGCCCATGCCGAAGTGCTGGAGATCCGCGGCGAGCTGGCCGCGCCGAACCGCGAGGCCAGCCTGTTGCGCTCGATCTCGATCGACCGGATCGAGGGGCAGGACGGCGAAGCGCTGGCGCGGGCAATCGAGCAGGGGCTGTCGGGCACGCATTTCAGCCTGATGGGCGGCCGCGCCGGGCGGAACAATGCCGAGGGCTCGCTCACCGGCGGCGTGACGACGGGCGTCGACGAATCGCCGTTCCGGCGGCGCGAGAAGCGCTGCGTCGAGAAGGACAGCGCCAATCAGAAGAAGTGCATCCGGGAGGAGGAAGTCGAGCTGCGCTGCCGCCGCCGGATCGTCAGCGTGAAGGCCGATCTGCGCCTGGTGCGCAATCGCGACGGGCGGATCGTCTATTCGACGACCAAGCCCTTCACGCAGGAGAGCAGCTGGTGCGAAGGGAACGAGGGGCGCCCGGCGCCGGTGGAGGAAGTGATCGCCGATGCGATCCGCAATCTCGGCCATTCGGTGCGCGGCGACATCGCGCCGACCGTCTCGACCTATACCATCCGCGTACGCGAGAGCGACAAGGGGATGGCCAGGGACCAGGCGAAGCGCTTCAAGGAACTGGTGAAGCTGACCAAGCGCGACGTGCGCGGCGCCTGCGCCGGCTGGGCGGCTCTCGCGGCGGAAGTGCCGGACCATCCCTCGATCAGCTTCGACCTGGGCCTCTGCGCCGAGCAGGCGGGCCAGTATGAGAAGGCGCTGGAGCTGTACCACGCGGCTGCGCGTGCCGGGGCGTCCGAGGGCAGGGAGGGCGCCGACCGCGCGATCCGGCTGATCGCCGGCCGGGAGGATGCGGCGATTCGCGCGCGGTGGCGGTGAAGCTTCGGTAGGGGCCGAAGCGTCGCTTCTCCGATCGGCCGCATCCGGCGGGCCGATTGGAGGAACCGATGCTCGAACCGATTCTCGCCACGCCCCACGGAACCGCGCCTGCCGGGGAGGGGATTCGCCTGGCCGGCGATGCGGCCATGCCGGCGTTGCGCATGCGGCGCATGGCCGGACCGGGGGCTCCGGTGCTCTATGTGCACGGCGCCACTTTTCCATCGGCGCTGTCGGTTGGATGGCGGATCGACGGGTGGTCGTGGATGGACGACCTGCGGGCGCGAGGCTTCGACGTCTGGGCGTTCGACTTCGCCGGCTATGGCGGGTCGGAGCGGCCGGCGGCGATGCAGGGGAATATGCCCTATGGCCGGGCGGGCGCCGCCGCGGAGCAGATCGCGCGTGTCGCGGCGCATATCCGGGCGCGGCGCGGCGGTGCGAAGCTCCTGGTGATCGCGCATAGCTGGGGGACGATCCCCGCCGGCATCTTTGCCGGGGCGTGGCCGGAAATGGTCGAGCGGCTGGTGCTCTTCGGCCCGCTCGCGCAGAGGGAGGCCGGTGGCGGCGCCATGCCGGCCAAGGGCGCGAATCTCGTCACGCGCGAGGACCAGTGGCGCAGCTTCCAGTCCGGCCTGCCCGAAGGCCGGGGTTCGCCGATCGCGCCCGAGCGTTTCGACGCCTGGGCGGGTGCCTATCTCGCCAGCGATCCGGGCAGCGCGGAGCGGGATCCGGCGGGCGTCGTGGTGCCGAGCGGGCCGGATGCCGATTTCGCCGATGCCTGGTCGGGGCGCTTTCCCTATGATCCCGGCGTGGTGCGCGCGCCGACCATGATCGTGCGCGGTGCCTGGGACCCGCTGGCGGGCGACGCGGACATGGCGTGGCTGGCGGGCCGGCTGAACGGCGTGCCAGGCGGTGCGCGCCGCGTCACGCTTGCCGGCGGCGCGCACCGGATGCACCTGGAGAATCGCCGACGGGCGCTCTTCGACGCCGTCGGCGATTATCTCCTTGGGCGTTAGCGCCCGCGATTGCCGCCCTGACGGCCACCGCCCTGTCCGCCCTGGCGCTGGCCGCCGCCCTGGGTCGGCCGCGGCTGCCACTTGCGCTTCGGGCGGGCATAGTTGCGGGGCTGCTCGCCCTGGGGGGCGTCGAAGCGGCGCGGCCGCGGCTCGCCGGCGGCCGCGCCGGCCGCCTCGGGACGCGGACCGCGCTCGTCATGGCGACGCGGCTGATCGCTCCGCGGACGATCGTCGCGCTGGCCGGGGCGGCCGCGCTGCGGCTGGCCCGGGCGGCGGCCGTCGCGCTGCATTTCGCGGCCACGGGCGCCGTTCTGCTGGTCGCGGCTCTGCGGTACGTTGACGCGGCTGGTCTTGATCCTCTCGGCAGCGGCAACGAAGCCCTCGGGCAGCGGCACGACGGCGAGCTTCTGGCGGATCAGCCGCTCGATGTCGCGCAGATACGGCCGCTCGTCATCGGCGCAGAAGCTGATCGCCACGCCGTCATTGCCCGCGCGCGCGGTGCGGCCGATGCGGTGGACATATTGGTCCGCCACGTTCGGCAGCTCGAAGTTGAAGACATGGCTGACGCCCGACACGTCGATGCCGCGCGCCGCGATGTCGGTCGCGACGAGGATCTTCACCTTGCCCGCGCGGAACTCGCCGAGCGCGCGCTCGCGCTGCGGCTGGCTCTTGTTGCCGTGGATCGCGTTGGCGGCGACGCCGTTGCCCGCGAGCAGGCGGACGACGCGGTCGGCGCCGTGCTTGGTGCGGGTGAACACCAGCGCGCGATCGATCTCGATCTCCTTGAGCATCATCGTCAGCAGCGCCTGCTTCTCGGCTTGCTGGACGAAAGTGACGCGCTGCTCGACGCGCTCGGCAGTGGTCGCCTCGGGGGTGACCTTCACTTCCACCGGCTCCTTGATGAACTGGCCGGCGAGCTCGCGGATCGTCTTGGGCATGGTCGCCGAGAAGAACAGCGACTGGCGCTTGGCCGGCAGCTCGCGGACGATGCGCTTGAGGGCGTGGATGAAGCCCAGGTCCATCATCTGGTCGGCCTCGTCGAGCACGAAGATCTCGAGGCCCATCAGGATCGCGTAGCACTGGTCCATCAGGTCGACGAGGCGGCCCGGCGTGGCGACGAGGATGTCGACGCCCTTGGCGAGATCGGTCTTGTTCTTGTGGATCGACGTGCCGCCGAAGATGGTGGCGACGGTGAGGCGGGTGCCCTTGGCATAGTGGCGCGCCTGGTCGGCGATCTGGCTGGCCAGTTCGCGCGTCGGGGCGAGCACCAGCATGCGGCAGCCGCGCGGCTGGGCGCGCTTGCCCGATGCGACCAGCCGGTCGATCGAGGGGAGCATGAAGGCGGCGGTCTTTCCGGTGCCGGTCTGGGCGATGCCGAGCAGGTCGCGTCCTTCGAGGAGCGACGGGATCGCCTTGGCCTGGATCGGCGTCGCCTCGCTATAGCCCTTGGCGGCAAGCGCGGCGAGAACGGTCTCCGAGAGACCGAGTTGATTGAACTGCATTATAAATCCTGTGCATACGGCCGGCGCACGCCGGACGGAGCCCAGGTGCGAAGGCGGGGTCAAAAATGACGACCCGCGTGACTAGGGAAGCCGTGGAAAACAATCGAGGCGGAGCCTGGGCCCTTGGGGTAAACCCGCATGCCCGATCACGCTGCATGACGCCTCGGATGGCGGCCATATGGCGATGAAAACGATTTTAGTCAAGGAAGCCGGCCGCCAGGGCCCCGGGCCGCGACGCCTGCGCGGCTGCACGCCCCTATGGCATCCCCGTATATTCGCGCGGTCGATGGCCGAGCCGCACCGCTTCGGTCTGGCCGTGGAGCATCGGGTCCTGGAAGGCGCAGCGATTGTCCCACTGGCCCGGGCAGAGCGCCGGCGTGGCGGCATCGAATATCGCGGCGATCAGCGCGTCGTCGAACGGCCGGTCCGGGAAGCGGGAGAAGCGCAGATGGACCATCCGCGCCAGCGCGAGCGGCGTGACCCAGGAGGTGTGGGCCGCGGTGACGGGCATGAGCGCCGCGGAGAAGTCGTCCGACTGGAGCAGCGGCGTCCGGTTGAACGGCCATGGCCGCGCGGGCAGGACGCCGGTGTTGACGAAGATGTCGGCTTCCGCCCTGGCCGGCCAGCCCTGCAGCGCGGCGATGTCGCCGCGGCCGGCATCGTCGAGCCCGGAGGTCAGGGCGGTGAAATAGCCCACGCGGACCCGATTGTAATGGGCGGCAATGCGCTGGTCGTAGGGCGCGTCGTGGAGCCCGTCATTCTCCGAGCCGGCCTGCACCGTCAGCACGCCCGGCGTGCCGAACAGCGCGGCATAGATCGGCGCATAGGCGGCGAGCTTGTCGCGCAGGACGCCCTCGGCGGGAAGCGGCTTCGCGCACGCCGCCTGCCAGCTGTCGCGGACCGTCTGGAAGGTGTGGCCGGCGCTGTAGTTGACGAACCGGACATTGTTCGCACGCATCAGCGCGACGATCGCGTCCGCCGCGCGCTGCGCCGCCTGCACCAGCTCGGCCTGCACTGCAGCCGTGCCGGACGCATCGCAGTAGCGCGTAGGCGCGATGTCCTCGAGGTCGATCGAATCGAGCAGCACCAACGGCTGTGCCGGGACGTTGTCGGCGAGCAGCGAGAAGACGGTGCTGCCATGCCCGACATTGTCGAAGGCGATGTCGGGATAGGCCTGTTTCGCCGCGTCGCCGATTGGCGCGAGCCGCTGGCTCGGCACATGGGTGGGGCCCGAGAAGCGGTCGAGCGCGCTCCACAGCGCCGTCGGGATGCGCCAGCCGGTCGTGGCGGCATTCGCGGCGCCGCCCTCGCCCAGGCGGAAATAGCCCTTGATGTGCTTGCGAAAGCGGATCGCACGGACAGGCAGGCGCGGCAGATTGTCGATGATCAGCACCGCTTCGCCATTGCCCGGCGCCATCTCGAATTCGACGGGGCTGTAGGCGCGATCGGTCCAGGCGCAATCGGGGCCGGCGGGCCGGCAAGTGTCGGCGAGGATGGCGGCCGCCGCGTCGTTGATCGCCTGGTCGAGCGGATCGCCGGTAGGGGACGGGCTGGGCGACGGGCTCGGGCTGGGCGTCGGCGTGGGGGCGGGCCCGGGCGGCGTGCCTCCACCCCCGCCGCCGCTGCAGGCGGCGAGCAGCAGGGGCAGGAGCAGCGATGTGCGTCGTGACATGTTCCATCCTCGTCCGGTGCGTGCGCAGGGAGGACGGAGCGCGGCGGCGGCGCCAATCGGGACTGCGACCGGGACGGAGTTTCATGCGACGAAATGGCGGGGCGCGGGCCTTGCCGTTGCGCAGGTGAAATTAACGCCGGTGAACGCTTCCGCAAAGCACTCGTTAACGCATCGCCCGCTAGGCTCGAGGCGCCAACCATGGAGCCCCAAATTGCTCGTCGCCAAGCTTGAGATCCTCGGAGACATCGACCGCCGCGGTGCGATCCGGTTCGACACGGATTCGCCCTCGACATTGCGCACGCCGGATGGCGGGCCGATCGACGTGCAGGTCGAGGATTTCTCGCGCACGGGCTTCCGCTTCACTTCGGAGCTCGATCTGCCGGAAGGCACGCTCGTCTCGCTCGGCCTTTCGGGTGCCGGATCGCGCGCCGCCAAGGTGGTGCGCCGCTCGGGCAACACTTATGGCTGCGCCTTCATGAAGGCGTTGACCGAGGAAGAGATCGCGCACGCCTTTCGCGGCCAGGAGCATGTGCTCGCCGATCTCTCGGCCGCGCTCGCCGCGCGGTTCGGCACGGGCAAGGCGCATGCGAAGCCGACGATCCCGCCGCTGCGCCGGCTGATCAGGCGGCCGACCCGCGAGGACTGAAGTCCCGCTCGCGATAGGCGAACCAGTCGAAATCGGCGGGGAGGCCCGCGCCGGACAGGTCCTGGCAGGCCATCCCCACGAAGGCGCCGGTGAAGTTGGGCAGGCCGGGCGCACTCGCTTCGTCGGACAGGATCGAGGCGTCGAACTGTTCGGCCAGCCATTGCCAGTCGCCGCTCGGCACGCGCCAGGCGAAGCGCAACCGCTCGTAATCGACTTCGGCCCGCAGCTCGACCGGGCCTTCGGGGATGGCGACCGGCGCGGTGAACGCATCGGCCTGGGGCGAATCGGGCAGCGCCGACATCACTCGGAGATGACGGCCGACCTCCTCGTCGTGCGAGACGTGGAGATAGTGGAACTTGGACGCATTGTAATAGGCGACCAGCCCGGCCGCCTGCTGGAAATGGCGCGGCGCGAACTCCAGCAGGCACGAAGCCGAATAGCAGAAGGCCTGTTGCCGCCGCGCGACCAGGGCCTGGGTGAACAGGCTGCCGATCGATTCCCGGCCATATAGCCGCAGATGGCCGGGGCGGGCGCCCAGGCTGAGGATCGCCTCCGGCTCGGGCGTGCGCAGCCATTGGAAGTCGATCGGCAGGGCCGGATCGTCGAAATCGGCGCGGGTATCGGCGGGCCTGCGGCCTTCGGGGCCGGGCACGTCCCGCATCGGCAGGCCGGGTTCGCCGAGGGTGTAGAGCCAGCCGTCCTCGCCCCAGCGCATCGGCTGGATCGCCGTCTCGCGGCCCAGCACGCACCGCCCGCGATTGGGGAGCGGCCGGCCGCAGAGATAGACCAGCCAGGGTTCGCCCGCCGGCGTCTCGACCAGATCGGCATGGCCGGCGCGCTGGAGCGGCGCGTCGGGCCGGGTGCGGCTGGAGAGGATGTGGATGTCGGGGTGGAGCTCATAGGGGCCGGTCAGGCTGCGCGAGCGCGCCATGGTCACCGCATGGTTCCAGCCGGTGCCGCCCTCGGCGGTGAGGAGATGATACCAGCCGTCGCGCCTGTAGAGATGCGGTGCCTCGGTGAGTCCCAGCGCGGTACCGGGGAAGATATTGAGTCGCTCGCCGATCAGGCGCCGCTCCGCCGGCGAATATTCCTGCAGCACGATCCCGGCGAAGCGGTTGCGGCCCGGCCGATGGTCCCAGAGCATGTTGAGCAGCCATTTCCGCCCATCCTCGTCATGGAAGAGCGAGGGATCGAAGCCGCTGCTGTTCAGGTGGATCGGATCGGACCATTCCCCCGCGATCGTCTCGCAGGTGACGAGATAATTGTGGAAGTCGCGCAGGCTGGCGCCCGAAGCGCCGCCCACCGTGGTGCGGCCATAGCGCTTCACATCGGTGTAGATCAGGTGGAAGCGCGCGCCGTCATGCGAAAGGCACGGCGCCCACACGCCGCATCCGTCCGGATCGCCGCGCATGTCGAGCTGGCGGGCGCGGACGAGCGGCCGGGCGACCAGCTCCCAGTTCGCCAGGTCGCGGCTGTGGTGGATCTGCACGCCGGGAAACCACTCGAAGGTGGATGTGGCGATGTAATAGTCGTCGCCCACCCGGACGATCGACGGGTCGGGATTGAAACCGGGCAGGATGGGATTGCGGGTCATGCGGGCTTGCGCACCAGGGTCCAGAGCACGGCCGCCGCGACGAGATCGAGCAGTCCGAGCGCGATGAAGAAGGGGGTATAGCCGATCGAGGCGACCAGGCTGCCCATCAGCAGCGAGAAGATCAGGATCGAGGCATTGGCGCAGGTGCCGCCCAGGCCGGCGACGGTGCCCAGCTCGTCGCGGCGGAACAGGTCGCTCGCCATGGTGATCACGGTGACCGAGAGCGTCTGATGCGCGAAGCCGCCGAGCGAAAGCAGCGCGACCGCCGCCCAGGCGCTCTCCACCGTGCCGACGAACAACATGCCCGTCATCAGCACTGCGCCCAGAGTGAAGGTCCAGCGGCGCGCATCGATCAGGTCGATGCCGCGGCGCTGGAGCCACAGCACCACCGCCGGCCCGAACAGGCAGCCCAGATCGGCGGCGACGAAGGGCAGGAAGGCGGAGACGGCGATCTCGGCCAGGTCGAAATGGCGGACCTTCACCAGATAGAGCGGCAGCCAGAAGGTGAGCGTGCCCCAGGTCGGATCGGCCAGGAAGCGCGGGATGGCGATGCCCCAGAAATTGCGCTGGCGCAGGATCGACAGGATCGAGGGCCGCGCCCCCGCCGCCTGGATGTGCTGCTCCTGCCCGGCCAGGATATGGGCGCGCTCCTCCTCGCCGATCTCGGGATGCTCGGCGGGCGGGCGATAGAAGCGCAGCCAGAGCAGCACCCAGAACAGGGCGAGCGCACCGGCGATCACGAAGGCCGCCCGCCAGTTCCACATCCAGATCGACCAGGCGACGAGCGGCGCCGCCAGCGCCGATCCGGCCGAGGCGCCGAGATTGTAGATGCCGCCCGCCAGGCCGCGCTCGCGCGCCGGAAACCATTCGGAGACGACCTTCAGCCCGCCGGTGTGCGAGGTGCCCTCGGCAAAGCCCAGCGCGCCGCGCAGGCCGAACAGCATCTGCCAGTTGAAGGCGAGGCCATGCGCCATGGTCAGCACGCCCCAGCAGCTGGCGAAGACGGCAAGGCCTGTGCGCAGGCCGATCGTATCGAGGATATAGCCCACCACCGGCTGCAGCATCACGCCGGCCTGGAAGGCGGCGGTGATCCACGAATATTGATGCTCGTCGATGCCGAGGTCGGGCATGAACACGGGCGCGGCGACCGCGAGGGTGGAGCGCGTGAGATAGTTCACGATCGTGCCCAGCATCACGATGCCGATGATCCACCAGCGCAGGGCGCGCGTGCGTCGCCAGAAGGACATGGCCTCTCCCGTGCGGACGTCGGAACACGCGCCCGTTAGCGCTAACGGTGGCGGGTTTGGCGGGGGAGGGCAAGAGATTTTGTCTGAGTAATCGTCACGGCCGGAGGGCTGGGGCGTCTGGTTTGATCGCAATTGCCGGGATGTGGCCCGTCCGCCCCGGGCCTATATCGCTTCCATGACCTACGCACTCTCCCTCTCCGAAGACGCGGCCTGGGCCGCCTTCGAAGCGCGCGATCGCGCCTTTGACGGGCGGTTGATCGTCGCGGTGACCACCACGCGCATCTATTGCAAGCCGACTTGCCCGGCACGCCGGCCGAAGCGCGAGCATGTCGAGTTCTTCGACGATGCCGATGCCGCCCGCGCCGCCGGCTATCGCGCCTGCCTGCGCTGCAAGCCCGACGAAGTCGGCCGCGACCGGATCGCAGTGGCGAAGGCAGTGGCGCTGATCGAGGCGGCGGAGGAGAATGTCTCGCTCGACGGGATCGCCGCCGCGGTCGGCTATGCGCCGCACCATTTCCACCGGCTGTTCAAGCGCGCCACCGGCGTGACGCCCGCTGCCTATGCCCGCGGGCTCAAGGCGAAGCGCGCCGCCGAGGCGCTGTCGGGCGAAGAGAGCGTGACCGGCGCGATCTACGAGGCGGGCTACTCCGCGCCGAGCCGCTTCTACGAGACCGCCAATGCTCGGCTCGGCATGAGCCCCAGCGTGTGGAAGCGCGGCGGCGCGGGGGTGACGATCCGCTGGACCGTCGCCGAGACCAGCCTGGGCCCGCTGCTGATCGCAGCGACCGACAAGGGCCTGTGCCGCGTCGCCTTCGAGGAGGATGCCTTCGACCTGACCCGGCGCTTCCCGGCGGCGGAGATCGTCCAGGGCGGCGCGGCGCTGGCGGCACTCGCCGCGCGCGTGGTCGCCGAAGTGGAAAGCCCGGGGCGCGACACCGATCTGCCGCTCGACGTGCGGGGCACCGCCTTTCAGGAAGCGGTGTGGCAGGCATTGCGCGCGATCCCGCCGGGCGAGACGCGCAGCTATGCCCAGCTCGCCGCCGCCGCCGGCAGCCCCGGCGCGGTGCGTGCCGCGGGCACGGCCTGCGGCACCAATCACGTACCGGTGATCATCCCCTGCCACCGCGCGCTGCGCTCGGACGGCAGCATGGGCGGCTATGCCTATGGCGTGGACCGCAAGAAGGCGCTGCTGAAGCGCGAGGGCGCCGGCCAGTGAACTATGTGATCCAGGGAATCGACCCCGCGCCGTTCCGCCATCTCTATGGCGCGCCGGATGCGGCGCTGGCGGCGCGGCATGCCGTCCGCATGACCGTGGCGAAGAAGCCCGGTGCGCCGTGCCGGGTGACGCTCGCCGATGCCGAGCCGGGCGAGACGGTGCTGCTGCTCAACCATGCGCATCTGCCCGTCGCCTCGCCCTATCGCAGCGCGCACGCCATCTTCGTGCGCGAGGGCGCCGAGGTGCCGGCGCGCTTCGAGAATGCCGTGCCGGAGCAATTGGCGATCCGCCTGCTCTCGGTCCGCGCCTTTGACGATGCCGGCATGATGACCGACGCCGATGTGGTGGAGGGCCGCGACCTCGAGCCGCTGATCGCGCGCTTCTTCGCGGATCCGGCGGTGGCGTATCTCCATGTCCACAATGCCAAGCCCGGCTGCTTCGCGGCGCGCGTGGATCGGGGCTAGGGCCGATCGACATTTACGGGACTGGCGGTCCCAGGCGGCTCCCCGGCGAAGGCCGGGCCCAGTATCGGGATGCTATCGAGATACGCGAACCCCTCGAACGATGTCGCAACTGGGCCCCGGCCTTCGCCGGGGAACAAGAAGGGCTGTCCGGCTCTCATTGCGCGCCCGAATGTCGATCCGTCCCGGGGTGAGACCTCGTTCAGCGAAGCCCGTCCTCCCGCGTTGGGCGGAGACGATGAAGGAAGCCGGGCTTGCAATGCAGGAATCGGCCTGCTTGGCTCGCGCGGTCGGGCCCTGGCCCGGCCGCTCCAAAAATAGGATCCGGCGCGCCATCGACTTGGGAAGCGCGGCCTGGCGCGAACGGGCCTATTTGGTCGCCGGCGTCGTCGCCGCCGTCCCGTCCGACGCCGAGCATCTGTACACCAGCTTCTCGTTGTACACCGGCGGCAGCGCGGTGCGGATCGATTGCTGCTGGGTTGCCAGCTCGGCGCGCTTGGCCTGGTCGGACGAGCATTCCTTGAGCGGCACGCCCTTCCGCAGCGCGCGCGCCTGCTTCATCTGCTCGGAGGAGAGCAGATAGCGCGTATTGGTGTAGGTAGCCGTCGCCGGGTCGAAATCGAGCACCGAGACATTGGCTTCCTGGTCCGGCACCAGGATGCGCTGCCAGTGCGTTCCCGACTCGGCATATTGGGTGCGGCCGTTGATGCAGCCGTCCTCACCGATGTCGAGGTCGACCTTGTCGGTCGGGGAGACGATCACCCGGCTGCGCTCGGGGACGAGCGTGCAGACCAGCTTGCCCTGCGCCGCCGTGCTCGTGGTGCCCGCCGCCACGGCCTTGGGCACCGGCACCACCGTGGCTTCGTCGAAGCCTGGGCGGCTGAGGAACAGGGCGGCCGCGCCCAGCATCAGCACGCCGCCGCCTGCGGCGACCCAGATCGCCTCGCGCTTGCGCTCGCGCGAGAGCAGCAGCCCGGCGCCGCCCACCGCCAGCGCGCCGAGCACGAGCAGCACCGCGGCCCCGGCCATATAGTTCTCGCGCGCGGTCTCGGCGCGATTGCGCGCCTGGGTTATCGCGTCGTCGCGCTCGGCCTCGGCCCTGGCGGCATTGGCGCGCGAGGCCTCGTCGGCGGCCAGACGCGCCTTCTCGTCGGCGCTGCGTTCCTGCGCCATCTGCTCCTCGACCGAGGTGCAGGGGATGTCGACCGTGGCGAAGGGCTGCTTCGCCTCGCCCAGAAAGGCGGCCAGCTCGCTGCCGGCAATGGCGAAGGCGAAGGTCGAATCGCCTTCGTCATTGTGCGTGATCGCCGAATTGACGCCCAGCACGCGGCCGCAGCGATCGAGCAGCGGGCCGCCCGAATTGCCGCGCGCGATGCTGGCGGTGTGGAGCAGCACGCTCACCCCGCTCAGCTGGCGCAGACCGGCGAACCCGCCCTGCGAGCGCACGGGGGACTGGGGCTTGATGAAATCCGCCGCCGAGCGCGCCGTGGCGATGTCGACATTGCCCGGATAGCCGAGCGCGACGAGCGAATCGCCATCGGAGATCCTGCCGCCGAACAGGGTGAGGGGCGGCAGGCGCACGCCGGTGAACTCGATCAGCGCCAGGTCGCGGGCCTGGTCGATCTTGATCACCTTGCCCTGATAGGATTTGTCGCCCTCCGAAGGGACGACGCCGATCACGACATTGTCGGGATAGCGCGAGGCGAGATCGACGACATGGGCATTGGTGACCACGCGGTTGGGCGCCACCGCGAAGCCGCTGCCATGGCCGAAGCCGACCACTTCGTCATCGACCACGGCGATGGTGACGATGCGCACCACGCCGCGCGCCGAGGCGGAGATGTCGTCGGCATGCGCCGGGGCGGCCCATGCGAAGAGCAGCGCCACCACGATAAGCAACCGACGCATCATCGAACCCGAACCTCCGTTTGGCCGGCAGCTTTCGGGCAAAAGCCCCGGCGGTTCAAGCCGGGGCCCGCGGAGATGGCGGGGTCTCAGCCCTTTTTCTTCTTCTCCGCGTCCTCGGCAGCCTTCTTCGCCTTGGCGTCGGCCTCGGCGAGCACGGCGAGCGCGCCTTCGGTTCCCTTTTCGTCGAGCGCGGCGAGGACCTTCAGCGCGACATTGTCGGCCGGCGCGTGCGGGCTATAGGCCACCGGCTCGAAGGCGACGCGCGCGGCCTTGGCATCGTTCATCTCGAGCAGCACCTTGCCCGCCGTGACGCGCAGGCCGGTATCGAACGGCGCCAGCACATAGGCGCCGAGCAATCCGTTCTTCGCATTGGGGGTCGGCGCCTGCTTGGCCGCGGCGAAGCTCTCGTAGAACAGCACCAGCGGCTGGGGATAATCGGTGTCGAGCTTGTTCGCCTTGAGGAAAAAGCCGCGGATCGCCTTCCAGCGCTCGGGATTGGTGTCGCCGGCGGCCTTGGCGGCCTCCATCTGCGCCATGCCCTTGTAGAGCAGGGCGTGGATCGACTTGGGATCGGCGGCCAGCGCGCGATCGGCGGCCGCTTCGGCGGCGGCATAGTTCTTGGCGTCGAACTCGGCTTCGGCCAGCTCGTTCTGCGCCGCGGCGTCGGTGGGATAGGGGGCGGCCAGCCGGCGCGCGAGCTCGGCGACTTCGGGCGCGGTCTCCGTGGTCACCCCGCTGCTCGAGCGCATCCGCGCCGGCAGGGTGGCGACCTCGCCGACGCCCAGCTTGCGCAGCGTGACCTTGCCGACGACGACCTGTTCCTTGGAAAGGCGCAGCAGCGGCAGCGTCTTGCCCGAGATGTAGCGGTTGAGCCTGTAGTCGAGGTCGCTCGGATTCCCGAAGGCCCGGCCCGCCTCGGCGGTCTTCCCCTCGTTGCTCAGCGTGATGTAGTCGGCCAGTTCCTTGCCGTGGCCGCCGAGCAGCGCATAATGCGTCAGCAGCCAGCCGCGGCCATAGAGGATGTGGGTCTGCAGGCCGTCGAGCTTGCCCGGGTTGAGCATCAGCATCTGGCTTGCCGGGATCTGGTTGGCCTGGTTGATGCCGTATTTGCGCGTCTCGGGCGGCGCGCCGAACGTCATGGTGCCGTCGTTCCGGTAATAGGCGGTGCCGACGAATTCGGCGAAGCCCTCCACGAACCATTTGGCGAACACCGCGCTCGGCCAGCTGGAGAACATGAAGCTGTGGCCATATTCATGCTGCAGGATCGAGCGCGCATCGAGCGTGCCGCTGGTCTTGCGCGGCGAGAACGCCATCGGGCCGGACGCGCGCGCCTGGTAATAGCCGGCGATGGAGTGGTTGCCCGAGAGCTTCTGGATCGCCGCGACGTCGTCGAGCAAGAACACGGTGACGCGCAGGTTCGGGCTGAGCGGTTTGTCCGGCGTGCCGGTGATCGTCCGCAGCGCCTGGTCGAAGCGCTCGAGCGACTCGGTCGCCGCCGTGACCTGCTCGGGCGAGCCTTCCGAATAGACGATGAAATGCTTGGAGCTGCCTTCGTACCAGTCGGCGGCGTGCGCGAAGGACGGCAGTAGCAGCGAAGTGGCGAGCAACAGATGACGACGCATGATTCTTCCCCCCGATCGGCCGAGTTTATGAACTGCGGCCGGCGCGTCAATCGGTGACGTTGCGGGACGGGGCGATCGGGTCCGCTTCGGATCAGACGAAGCTATAGGGATCGACGTCCACGGCCACGCGCACCCTGGGGCCCCAGGCCAGGCCGCCCAGCCAGTCGCGCAGCACCTGCTGCACGTCGAAGCTGCGCCGCGCATGGACGAGCAGCCGGTAGCGGTGGCGGCCGCGCAGCATCGCCAGCGGAGCGGGCGCGGGGCCGTAGACGTGCATGTCCTCGCCGATCTCGGGCGCGGTGCGGCCGATCATCCGCGCGGTTTCCTCGGCGGCGGCGCGGTCCTCGCTCGAGACGATGATCGCGGCATAGCGGCCATAGGGCGGCGCGTCGGCGTCGCGGCGCGCCTCGGCCTCGGCGGCATAGAAGCTCTCGGCATCGCCCGAGACGAGCGCGCGCATCACCGGCGCGTCGGGCGCATGCGTCTGGATATAGACGGTGCCGGGCTTCTCGCCGCGGCCGGCGCGCCCGGCCACCTGCATGATCTGCTGGAAGGTCCGCTCGCTGGCGCGCAGGTCGCCGCCGTCCAGCCCCAGATCGGCATCGACCACGCCGACCAGGGTCAGGTTGGGGAAGTGATAGCCCTTGGTCACCAGCTGCGTGCCCACCACGATGTCGATCGCGCCATGCTCCATCCGCGCGACGAACTCGGCCGCCTTGGCGGGCGACCAGAGCGTGTCCGAAGTGATGATGGCGGTGCGCGCCTCGGGCCACAGCGCCGCCACTTCGTCGGCGATGCGCTCGACGCCGGGGCCGCAGGCGACCAGCGTGTCCTCGCTCTTGCACTCGGGGCACAGGCTCGGCGCCGGAATGGTGTGGCCGCAATGGTGGCAGGAGAGGCGGCGGAGCAGCCGGTGCTCGACCATCCAGGCCGTGCAGTTCGGGCATTGGAAGCGGTGGCCGCAATGCCGGCACAGCGTCAGCGGGGCATAGCCGCGCCGGTTGAGGAACAGCAGCGACTGCTCGCCCCGGGCCAGCGTCTCGTCGATCGCCTTGACCAGCGGCGGCGCCAGCCAGCGGCCGCGCTCGGGCGGAGCCTGGATCAGGTCGATCGGAATGATCTCGGGCATTTCCGCCGCGCCGTAGCGGCCGGGGAGCTTGAGTTCCGCATAGCGGCCCAGCTCGACCTGGTGGCGCGTCTCGATCGCCGGCGTGGCGGAGGCGAGGATCACCGGGCATTCCTCGAACCGACCGCGCATCACCGCCACGTCGCGGGCATGATAGTGGACGCCGTCCTCCTGCTTGAAGCTGGTCTCGTGCGCCTCGTCGACCACGATCAGGCCGAGGTTCGGATAGGGGAGGAACAGCGCCGAGCGGGCGCCCACCGTCACCATCGCCTCGCCGCCGGCGATCGCGCGCCAGGCGCGGCGGCGCTGCGAAGTGCGCAGGCCCGAATGCCAGGCGACCGGGTCGCAGCCGAAGCGCTTCTCGAAACGCGTGAGGAACGGCTCGGTCAGCGCGATCTCGGGCAGCAGCACCAGCGTCTGGCGCCCCGCCGCCAGCGCCGCCGCGACCGCTTCGAAATAGACTTCGGTCTTGCCCGATCCCGTCACCCCGTCGAGCAGGAAGGGCTGGAACGTTCCCGCGGCCACTGCCCGGCGCAGGGTCGCGGCGGCATCGGCCTGTTCGGGATTGAGCCGGGGCGGGGCGAAATCGGGGTCGGGCAGCGGATAGGGCGTGTCGGTGTCGACCACCACCGCCTCGATCGCGCCGGTCTTGACCAGGCCCCGGATCACCGCGTCGGACACATCGGCGGCCAGGGCCAGCTCGCGCACCAGCCCCTGGCGCTCGCCGATCCGCTCCAGCGCCTGGGCGCGCTGCGGGGTGAGCCGGCCGGGCGCCTGGCCGGTGGCGCGATATTCGGTGATCGTCGGCGCGCTCTCGAACGCCGCGGAGGTGCGCAGCGCCATCGCCAGCACCGCCGAGGGCGGACTCAGATAATAGTCCGCCGTCCACTCGACCAGCCGGCGCACCGATGCGGGGATCGGCGGCGCGTCGGCCACGGCCATGATGTTGCGCAGCCGATTGTCGCCGATCTCCTCGGTCGGCAGCCGCTCGGCTTCCCAGACCACGCCGGCATATTGGCGCGGGCCGATCGGCACGACGACGATCGACCCCGGCGCGACCCGCATGCCGGCGGGCACGCGATAGTCGAGCGGGCCGAGCGCGGGATGGAGGACGAGGACGCGGGCGCGGGACATGGGACGCCCTCATATGGGCTTTTGCACCGGAAACGGAATCCCCGTATCCGGTTGGCGCTTCAAGGAGACCGAAGATGCTGCTCGCCGCCGTCCTGCTGCTCGCCCAGGCCGCACAGACCACCCAGTGCAAGGCGACCGACGCCAGCCTTCCCGTCTCGCTGCTCGGCTGGGTGAAGCCCGGCGACGAATTCGTGCCCGGCAAGGCAGTGGCACTCGACGCGATCGACGGCGCGGCGCTCAAGGGGCTGCCCGCCGGTAGCAAGCCCGGAAAGGCGGCGACGATCGGCTTCAAGATCGAAACCGCGGGGGTCTACGGCATCGCGCTCGATCAGGGCGGCTGGATCGACGTGCTTCCCGGGATCGAAGGCGGCGCGGCGCTCGCCTCGGTCAGGCACGGCCACGGCCCCGAATGCTCGACGATCCGCAAGATCGTCCGCTTCGAGCTCCGGCCCGGCATCTACCGGCTCTATGTCTCGGGGCTGTCGGCGTCGAAGGTGAAGACGATGCTGGTGGCCGGCGAATGAGCGCGGTGAACAAGGCGGCCGTCCGCGCCTATGTCGATGCGTTCAACGCGCACGATGTCGCCCGGCTGAACCGGCTCTTCGCGCCCGAGGCGAAGATCTGGGGTGTGCTGGGCGCCGGACCACTCGACATGGCGATGGGGATCTGGCGCGAACTGCACGAAGGGATGGAGATGCGGCTCGAGATCCTCGACCTGGTCGCCGAGGGGGATTCGGTGGCGGTGCGCCTGCGCGAGACCGGCCGTTTCGTCGGCCCCTTTCGCGGCATGGGCGGGATGGCACCGACCGGCCGGCCCTATGAGGTGGCCGCGATGGAATGGTTCCGGCTCGAGGACGGAAAGATCACCGAGCGCTGGGGCGCCCGCGATTCCGCCGCGATCCTCCGGCAGGTGAGCCAGGACTAGGGCCGCAGCGTCAGCCCGATCGTCATCGCATGGTCCATCTGGTCGCGCGCGCCGGCGCGGCCGAAGCGATACTGGTTGAGATAGCCGATCTCGACGCGCAGCCGGCGGCCCACCGGCGCCCCCAGGCCGACATTGGCCCGCACCCGCTCGATCCCGCCGCGCTGGCCCCAGCCGGTGGTGTTGAGATTGAGGAAGGTCTCGTGCGTGGCGAACAGGCCGAGCCCGGTCCGGCCCAGCGGCGCGTTGAAGCGAAGCTGGCCGCGCACGCGGTGGCCGATCGCGGGGCCCGAGCTGTTGAAGCGCTGCTCGAGCCGGATCCGCGTGGCGAAGCCGGCGCCCAGCGGCACGATCACGTGCTGGCGCAGCCGCTCCTCGTTCGGCAGCGTCCGGTCGCCGACGAAATCCTCGACGTGGCGATAGCCGATGGCGAGCTCGACCTTGCCCAGCTTCCAGGCGAACAGCCCGCCGATCTCGGTATGCGCCAGGCCGCGGGCGCGGTCGCCGAAACGGGCGATGCTTTCCACCGTCGCTTCCTCATGCTCGCCCACGCGGACGACGCCGCTCGCCTGCAGCCAGAGCTGGTCGTCGGTCCGCTGCGCGAGCGCGGGCGCGGCGGCGAGGAGCAGGGGCAGGGCGACGCACGAGCGCATCGCGTCTAAACGCATCGTCTTCATTCCGGTGCAAGCTCTTCTTGCCGGCTCCGGAACATTCGTGGAACATCGCTGCCATCCAAAGGGGGGAGAAGAGTGATGATTCTCATGACGGCGCTGGCTCTGGGCATGGCGGCGCAGGGGCGCTGCACGGCGCTCGACACGCGGCTTCCGCGTCCGCTCGCCGGCTGGAAGCGCGAGGGGCGCGGGCTCGATACCGGCCATGCGGTGACGCTGCCGATCCGCGGCGGCGGCATCGAGACCCGGATCGCCATCCGCAAGGCCGGCACGGTCGGCATCGCGATCGATCGCGCCGGGTGGATCGACGCCTTCGCGGCCGGGGACCGCCGCGCGCTGCGCATGGCGTCGGAGCGCCGGGGGCCGCGCTGCTCGACGATCCACAAGATCCTCTATTACCGGATGCGCCCGGGCACCTATCGCGTCACGGTGAATCGGCTTAAGGGCGACCGTGCAAAGCTGATGCTCACGCACGACTGACAGCAAATGTCATAAGGGATTCCCGATGAAGTTCTTCGCCGACACCGCCGATACCGCCGACATTCGCGACCTGGCCGCCACCGGCCTGCTCGACGGCGTCACCACCAACCCCTCGCTGATCCACAAGGCGGGCCGCGACTTCCTCGAAGTGGTCGCCGAGATCTGCGAGATCGTCGAGGGTCCGGTCTCGGCCGAGGTCGTGGCGCTCGATTTCGAGGGCATGATGCGCGAGGCGGAGATCGTCCGGAAGATCGCCGACAATGTCGCGGTCAAGGTGCCGCTGACGATCGACGGCCTGAAGGCGTGCAAGGCGCTCACCGACGACGGCACGATGGTCAATGTGACGCTGTGCTTCTCGGCCAACCAGGCGCTGCTCGCGGCCAAGGCCGGCGCGACCTTCATCTCGCCGTTCGTCGGCCGGCACGACGATATCGGCTATCCGGGCATGGACCTGATCGCCGACATCCGCACGATCTACGACAATTACGCCTTCGACACCGAGATCCTGGTCGCCAGCGTGCGCAACCCGATCCATGTGCTCGAAGCCGCCAAGATCGGCGCCGACGTGATGACCGCGCCGCCGAGCGTGATCCGCCAGCTGGTCAAGCACCCGCTGACCGACAACGGCATCGCCGCCTTCATGGCCGACTGGGCCAAGACCGGCCAGAAGATCGGGTGATTTCCCAATTCCTCCCCCGGCTTGCCGGGGGAGGGGGACCGCTGGCAGGGCGAGTGGTCGAGGGGCGGCCGCGGCCCCCCACCACCGACCTGCGGCCGGCGGCCCCCCGCCCCGAGACAAGCTCGGGGAGGAAATATACTATCCCCCCATGACCGAACCCGCCCTCCCGCTCCTCTATGCCCAGCACCTTGCGCGTGACCGGCGGCGCTCGGCGCACACGGTGCGGGCCTATGGCGCCACTGCCGAGCGGCTGGTCGCCTTTCTCCGGGAACATTGGGGCGGCCCGGTCACGCGCGACGCGCTCGGCCGGGCGAGCGCCGCGGACCTGCGCGCCTATCTCGCCCATCGCCGCGGCGAGGGCCTGTCCAACGCCTCCGCCGCGCGCGAGCTTTCGGCGGTGCGCGGCTTCCTGAAGTTCGCCGGCGGCGACGATGCGGCGCTTCCCCGCCTCAGGGGGCCGCGCGTCAAGAAGGGCGTGCCCCGTCCGATCGCCCCGCACGAGGCGGTCGCGCTGGCCGAGACGGTTTCCGAGGAAGCGCGCGAGCCCTGGATCGGGCTGCGCGACTGGGCGGTGCTGCTGCTGCTCTATGGCGCCGGGCTGCGCATCGGCGAGGCCGTGGGGCTCACCGGCGCCGTGCTCCCGCTGGGCCAGACGATGAGCGTCACCGGCAAGCGCGACAAGACGCGGATCGTTCCGCTGCTCCCCCAGGTGCGCGAGGCAATCGAGGCCTATGCCCGTGCCTGCCCCTATGGCGTCGCGCGCGATGCCCCGCTGTTCCGCGGCGCGAAGGGCGGCCCGATGCCGGCGGGGGGGATCCGCAAGTCGGTCCGCTCCGCCCGGGCCGCGCTCGGCCTGTCGGATCGCACCACGCCGCATGCGCTGCGCCACAGCTTCGCCACGCATCTGCTGGGCCGCGGGGCGGACCTGCGCGCGCTGCAGGAGCTGCTCGGCCATGCCAGCCTCAGCTCGACTCAGGTCTATACCGCCGTCGATGCCGCGCACTTGCTCGACGTCTATCGGAGCGCCCATCCCCGCGCCTGATTTCGATCAGTTACAGGGGGGCTCCGCTTCGCTACGGCGGGTGCATGGACCATCCCTATCTCGCTGACGTCACGGACATCCAGCGCATCCCCGAAGTCGAGACTATCCTCGCCGAATTGTGCGAGCGCACCGGCATGGGCTTCGCCGCGGTGGCGCGCGTCACCGCCGATCGCTGGGTGGCCTGCCAGGTGCTCGACAAGATCGAGTTCGGGCTGAACCCCGGCGAGGAGCTGGCGATCAAGACCACGATCTGCGACGAGATCCGCGCGAGCGGGCAGGGCATCTATATCGACGATGTCGATGCCGATCCCGAATGGCGCCGGCATCACACGCCCGCGCTCTACGGCTTCCGCAGCTATATCTCCTGGCCGATCCTGCGCGGCGACGGCAGCTTCTTCGGTACGCTGTGCGCCGTCGATCCGGCGTCGCGCCTTGGCCTCGCCGCGCTTGCCCCGCAGATGGAAGCCTATGCCCAGCGGATCGCGGCTGCGCTCGACCGTATCAGTCTCGCGGCTTCCAGGTGAGGATCCGCCAGACATAGAGCAGTGCGATCCCGGCGACGATGGCGATGATCGCAGGCCCCACCCAATGCTCGATATCCTCGATCGTGGCGCCGAGCGCATAGCCCACGCCCACCAGGATGATGTTCCAGATCGCGCTGCCCACGGCGGTGTAGCCGACGAAGCGCCAGAAGGGCATGTGCATCAGCCCGGCGGGGATCGAGATGATCGTGCGGCCCACCGGCATGAAGCGGAAGATCAGCACGGTCGGCCCGCCCCATTTGTCGAAATAGGTCTTGAGCTTCTCGATCTCGTGCCAGTCGAGCGTCAGCCAGCGGCCCCAGCGATCGATCAGCGGCCGCAGGCGCTTGTAGCCCAGCCGCCGGCCGATCTCCCACCAGAAGAGATTGCCCAGCACCGTGCCCGCGGTGCCGGCGAGCAGCACGAGCGCCAGGTTCATCTCGCCGCGCGCCACGGCGATGCCCGCGACGCTCATGATCGCTTCCGACGGCACCGGTGGAATGACGTTCTCGAGCACCATCAGCCAGAAGATGCCCCAATAGCCCCAGGAAGCCGCGTCCCACATAGCGCCTCGATCAGTTCCGTTCGGCGACGCGGCGCTCGATCGCCTGCCAGATCAGCGCGGCGGTGTCGGTGCCGTTGAACCGGTCGATCGCGACGATGCCGGTTGGGGAAGTGACGTTGATCTCGGTCAGCCACTCGCCGCCGATCACGTCGATGCCGACGAACAGCAGCCCGCGCTGCTTCAGCTCCGGGCCCAGCACCGCGCAGATCTCCTGTTCGCGCGCCGTCAGCTCGGTCTTGGCCGCGCTGCCGCCCACTGCCAGGTTCGAGCGGATCTCGCCTTCGCCCGGAATGCGGTTGATCGCGCCGGCCACTTCGCCGTCGACCAGCACGATGCGCTTGTCGCCCGCCGCCACCGAGGGGAGGAAGGCCTGCACCATGTGCGGCTCGCGCCAGGCGGTGTTGAACACTTCGATCAGCGAAGAGAGGTTGGCGCCGTCGCGGCCCACCTTGAAGATCGCCTTGCCGCCATTGCCGTGGAGCGGCTTGATGACGATCTCGCCATGCACGGCCAGAAAGGCGCGCGCCTCGTCCAGGCTGCGGGTGACCAGCGTCGGCGGCATGAACTGCGGATAGTCGAGGACGAACACCTTCTCCGGCGCGTTGCGCACGCTGGCGGGATCGTTGACCACCAGCGTCCGGTCGGCGATCCGCTCGAGCAGATGCGTCGCGGTGATATAGCCCAGGTCGAAGGGCGGATCCTGGCGCATGAGCACGACATCGGCGTCGGCGCCCAGGTCGAGCGACACCGGCGCCTCGAAGCGGAAATGATCGCCCGCCACGCGCTGCACGGTCACGGGATGCGCCCGGGTCCAGACGCGGCCGGCGGAATAGTTGAGGTCCTCGGCGCCGTAATGGAACAGCCGGTGGCCGCGCGCCTGGGCGGAGAGCATCAGCGCGAAGGTCGAATCCCCCGCGATGTTGATCGCGTCGAGCGGGTCCATCTGCACGGCGACATTGAGCGACATTCGGCCTCCTTCGGGAACGCCTTAGGTGACTTATTCGAATAAGTCACCCCATCCAGGCGTTCTCGATATGGCGAGGCGGCGTCCCCGGGGCAATGAGGATCACGTCGACCCGGATATCGTCGTTCGGGCCGGCATAGCGCGGCATCAGCACTTCGGCCGCGGCGGCGACGCGGGCAAGCCGGCGCTCGTCGATCGCGAAATCGAGATCGGCCGCGGTGGCGCGCGTCTTGACTTCGACAAAGGCGATCAGGCTGCCGCGGCGCACAACCAGATCGACTTCGCCGGCCGGGGTGCGGACCCGGCGATCGAGGATTTTCCAGCCTTTCAGCCATAGCCACCAGGCGGCGCGGCGCTCGCCTTCGCGGCCACGCGTTTCCGCAGCGCGGCGATCCGTTGGTCTTTTACCCTTCACGACTCGCACCTGTGGATAACTTTGGTTACCATCGCCAGACCGAGTCGCACCGAACCGGGTTTATCGGTGCTTTCGGGGGGTCGCATTCTGATGGAATCCAACGAACGCTATTATCGGCGTCGCGCCGCTCAGGAACTCGCTGCCGCGAAGCGGGCGATGACGGAGGCCGCCGCGCTGCGCCGCCGCCAGCTCGCGGAGACCTATCTCAAGCGCCTTGCCGAACTTACCGGCGCCGACGAGATGCGCGTGCTCGAGCAGGAATACGCCTGAGGGCTTTCGCGGCGACCTGCGTCAAGCATCCTCGGCGAGGGCCGGGGCCCAGCCGCAATGTCGTTCGAGAGGTTCGCCGGCCTCACCCGTCAGCCCGATACCGGGCCCCGGCCTTCGCCGGGGAGCAATGGATGTCCTTGGCTCGCAACGCGGGATTCGCGGGCGGGTGCCATGATCTTCCGCACCCGGCGCGGCCTCGCGGCATAGGGCTACTCCTTCATCTCCATTGCCCGCGCATAGAGCGCCTTGCGGTCGAGCCCGAGCTTCTTCGCCACTTCGCCCGCCGCCTTGCTGGCCGGCAGGCGAGTCAGCGCCTCGGCGAGCGCGGCATCGGCATCATCGGCGCTGGCGGGCGCGGGCGCGCCCGGCGGGGCGACCACCACCACGATCTCGCCCTTGGGCGGCGCCTCGGCATAGCGTGCGGCCAGCTGGGTGAGCGAGCCGGTCACGCATTCCTCGAACTTCTTGCTGATCTCGCGCGCCACCGCCGCCTCGCGATCGCCCAGGCCCTCGGCCAGCGCGGCGAGGCAGGCCGAGAGCCGCGGCCCCGATTCGTAGAGGACGAGCGTGGCGCGCACGCCGGCGATCTCGGCGATCGCTTCGGCCCGGGCCTGTTGCTTGGACGGCAGGAAGCCCAGGAACAGGAAGCGGTCGGTCGGCAGCCCCGCCAGCGTCAGCGCCGCGATCGCCGCGCAGGGGCCGGGAATCGTCGTCACCGGATGGCCGGCGGCGCGGGCGTCGCGCACCAGCTTGAAGCCGGGATCGGAGATCAGCGGCGTGCCCGCATCGGAGACCAGGGCGATGGCCTCGGTCGCCATGCGCGCGACCAGGCCGGGGCGGACGGCATCGGCATTATGGTCGTGATAGGGGATCATCTTCCCCTTCGCGCCCAGGTGCCGGAACAGGCCGGCTGTCACACGGCTGTCTTCTACGGCAACCAGATCGGCGCCCAGGAGTATTTCGGAGGCGCGCGGCGACAAGTCACCGAGATTGCCGATCGGGGTGGCGACGATATAGAGGCCGGGCGTGAGAACAGCGTGCATCGGGGAGAGTAAATGGCAGACGCGACCGTGAATCCGCAACGGGGCATCCTCCGCTGGGCCGCTTTGGGCCTCGCCGCCCTCCTCGCCGCCTGCGCCAGCGGGCCGCGGGTGATCCCCGAGACGCGCCCCGCGCCGACGGTGGAGGCACCGCGCGAGCGGCCCTCGACTCGGCCGATCTCGCCGGGCCTGCCCCAGGATGTGGAGCGCCACCGCGTCGCGCTGCTCGTGCCGATGACCGGGCCGAACGCCGGCGTCGGCAAGTCGCTCGCCAATGCCACGCAGCTGGCGATCCTCGACACCAAGTCGGACGTGCTGCGCATCACCACCTACGACACTGCCGGCGGGGCCGCCAACGCCGCGCGCCAGGCGATCGCCGACGGCAACAAGCTGATCCTCGGCCCGCTGCTCGCCGAGGAGGCGCGCGAAGTGGCGCCGATCGCCCGCGCCGCGCGCGTGCCGGTGCTCAGCTTCTCGAACGACACGGCGGTGGCCGGCAACGGCACCTATCTGCTCGGCTATTCGCCGGCCCAGTCGATCGAGCGCGTGGTCGATTATGCCCGGGCGCAGGGCGTCACCAATTTCGTCGGGCTGATGACCTCGGGCGTCTATGGCGAGCGTGCCTCGACCAGCTTCCTGCGCGCCGTGGAGGATCAGGGCGGCAAGGTGCTGGCGATGGAGACCTATGATGGCCGCCCCGGCTCGATGACGAGCGCGATCACCAAGCTTTCGCGGACTCCCTATCAGGCGATCCTGATCGCCGGCTCGGGCGCGAGCGGCGTGACGGCGGCGCCGATCATCCGCAAGTCGGCGGGGGGCAAGGCGTCGCGCATCCTCGGCACCGAGCTGTGGAACACCGATTCGGCGATTGGTTCGAACGCGGTGCTGAACGGCGCCTGGTTCGCCAGCGTGCCCGACAATTACTATCGGACCTATGCGACCAAGTATCGCACCCGCTTCGGCGCGGCGCCCTATCGCCTGTCGACGCTCGGTTATGACGCGGTCCTGCTCACCGTGCGCATCGCCCGCGAATGGCGGCCGGGCGACATCTTCCCCGAGCGCCGTCTGGTCGCGCCCGACGGGTTCGGCGGCCTGGACGGCGCCTTCCGCTTCGGCCGCGACGGCATCGCCGAGCGCGCGCTCGAAGTGCAGGAAGTGAAGGGGGGGACGACGGTGACGATCTCGCCCGCGCCGACGGGGTTCGGAGGCTAGGTCGAGGACTCAAACCAGTATCTGATTTTCCTTCGTCATCCCCGCCCGCACGGGGATGACGGAAATGGATATGAGTCCCTAACCCAGTCTAAACTCCCGAACTTCCGCGCGGTGGGCCAAGCCCGAATCATGCGTTCAGGCGATCACCAGCTCGCGCAGGATCGCCTCGAGCACCGGCATGCCGGCATCGGTGACGCGGAGGCGGCTGCCCTCGCGCCGCACCAGGCCCTGCGCCGCCATCCCCGCCAGCGCGCGGCCCTCGAGCGGCGCATCGGGAATGCGGGCGAGGTCGACGCCCTCGGCGAGGCGCAGGCCCATCAGCAGCGCCTCGACGCCGCGGTCGTGCGCTTCGAGCGGATCCTCGCGCTCGATGCCATGGCCGTTGCGTTCGATCGCCGCGAGCCAGTTCTCGGGTTTCTTGCGGCGAAGCGTGGCCACGCCGTTCCGCCGGCCATGCGCGCCCGGGCCGACCCCGGCATAGTCGCCATAGCGCCAATAGGTGAGGTTGTGCCGGCTCTCCGCGCCCGGCCGGGCATGGTTGGAGACTTCATAGGCCGGCAGCCCGGCCGCCGCCGCGATCGCCCGCGTCGCTTCGAACAGGTCGGCGGCTTCGTCCGGGTCGAAGGCCTTGAGCTCGCCTTTCTCGAACAGCGTGGCGAAGCGCGTACCGGGTTCGATGGTGAGCTGATAGAGCGAGAGATGCTCGGTGCCGAAGGACAGGGCGCGGCGCAGCTCGGCTTCCCATCCGGCCAGCGTCTGGCCGGGCCGGGCATAGATCAGGTCGAAGCTGACCCGGCCGAAGGCGCGTTGGGCAGTCGCCAATGCCGCCAGGCCTTCGTCGACGCCGTGTGCCCGGCCGAGGAAGCGCAGATCGGTATCGTCGAGCGCCTGCAACCCGAGCGAGACGCGGTTCACGCCGGCGGCAGCGATGTCGGCGAAGCGCGCGGCCTCCACGGAGGAGGGATTGGCCTCCAGCGTGATCTCGATGCCGGGTTCGAAACCCCAATGCGCCTCGGCCGCCGCGATCACTGCGGCCACCGTCTCGGGCGGCATCAGCGAGGGCGTGCCGCCGCCGAAGAAGATCGAGCCGAGCCGGCGCCCGGGCAGCGCTTCCGCCTCATGCGCCAGATCCGCGAGCATGGCCGCGCGCCAGGCGGCCTGGTCGACGCTCTCGCGGACATGGCTGTTGAAGTCGCAATAGGGGCATTTCGACACGCAGAACGGCCAGTGCACATAGAGTGCGAGAGGGGCGGTGGTGTCGGTCATCGCTTGAAAGGCTTGGAGCGGGTAACGGGAATCGAACCCCCGGCATAGCCCGGCAGGGCGGAGCGTCACAGGGGACACGGGTTCGCCGGACGGTGGAAGTTGGAGCGGGTAACGGGAATCGAACCCGTGTATTCAGCTTGGAAGGCTGCTGCACTACCATTGTGCTATACCCGCTAGCCGGGGGCCGAGTGCCACAGCCGCCCCCGGCCGGTCAACCTCGCACGCTATTTCCCGGTGAAGTTCGGCTTGCGCTTCTGGAGGAAGGCCAGGCCACCCTCCATGGAATCGGCAGTGCCGCGCGCGCTGCGCTGGTGGTTCGCTTCCATTGCCAGCGTTTCCTCCAGCGTCGATTCGAGCGCCTGGGCGATGCCCCGGCGGATCATGCCGAGCGCCACGGTGGGGCCGGCGGCGAGGCGGGCGGCGAGCGCCAGTGCCTCATGCTCGAGCTGCTCGTCCGAGACGACGCTGTGCACCAGCCCCCAGTCGCGCGCCTTCGTCGCGGGCAGCTTCTCGCCCAGCAGCATCATCTCCGCCGCGCGCGAGCGCCCGACCAGGCGCGGCAGCAGCCAGGTGGCCCCGCCATCCGGCACCAGCCCGATATTGACGAAGGCCTGGAGGAAATAGCCCGTGTCGCTCGCCACGCAGAAATCGGCGGCCAGCGCCAGGCTGCAGCCGATGCCGGCGGCAGGGCCGCGCACCGCGCTCACCACCGGCACGCCCAGGCGCGTGACGGCGAGGATCGTGGGGTTGTAGTGATCGGTCAGCGCGGCATGCGTCGCCACGCCGGGATCGGCCGAGGCGAGCGCGCCGCTCGCCACATCGGCGCCCGAGCAGAAGGCGCGGCCGGCGCCCTGGAGCAGCACCGCGCGGGCGCCGTCCAGCTTTGCCAGCGCGTCGCGGATCTCGTCGAACATCGCGGGCGGGGCGGCGTTGAGCCGATCGGGCCGGTTGAGCGTGACCACAAGCACGTCGCCGGTGCGCTCGGTCAGGATCGTCTCGTAGGCCATCTTCCACTCCCGTTTCGCTTCGCAACCGATAGCGGCGAAGCGGAGCCGGCGGAAGGGTGGGCTGAATGACGCTAGGGCGCGGCCGGCTGCGGGCCCGAGGGCGTGACGGTGAGCAGCGAATCACCCCCCAGCGTGCGGTAGAGCGTCACCAGATTGGTCGCCTCGACCAGCCGGGTGTTCACCAGTCCGCGCTGGGCGGTGTAATAGGAGCGCTGCGCGACCAGGTTCGCCAGGAAATTGTCGATCCCGCCGCGATAGCGCGCCTCGGCGAGGCGATAGCTGTCCTGCGCCGCGGCCAGGTTGTTCCTATTGGCTTTCAGCTGGTCGGCGATGGTGCCGCGCCGGGCGAGCGCGTCGGCGACTTCGCGGAAAGCGGTCTGGATCGATTTCTCATAGGTGGCGAGCGCCGCGTCGCGCTGGGCCTCGCTCAGCTGCACGCCCGCCCGCCCGGCGCCGGCGTTGAAGATCGGATAGCTGGCGCTGGCGCCGCCCGACCAGTTGAAGCCGTTGCCCGAGAAGAGCCCGGTCAGCGCGTTGCTGGCGAAGCCGAGCAGCCCGGTGAGCGAGATGCGCGGAAACAGCGCGGCGCGGGCGGCGCCGATCTGGGCATTGGCGGCGCGCAGCGTATATTCCGCCTGCACCACGTCCGGCCGGCGGAGCAGCACGCCCGAATCGACGCCGGCGGGCAGCTCGGCGACGGTGGGAGCGGCTTCCTCGATCGCGGCGGAGAGCTGCGCGGCATCGATGTCGGCGCCGACGAGCAGCCGGAGCGCGTTGACGTCCTGCGCCAGCGCAGTCTTCTGCGTCGCCACGTCGGACTGGGCGGTGGCGAGAATCTGCTGTGCCTGGGCCAGGTCGGTGCGTGGCGCGATACCGCCCTTCAGGCGCCGATCGGTGAGCGCCACCGCGCGCTCGGCATTGGCGGCGGTGTCTTCAGCGATCTTGAGCAGGCTCGCGTCCGCCGCATGGTTGAGCCAGGCGGCGGCGATGTCGCCGATCAGCGTCAGGCGCGTGGCGCGTGCCGCCGCCTCGGTCGCGAACCAGCGGTCCTGCTGGGCATGGGTGAGCGAGGCGACGCGGCCGAACAGGTCGAGCTCGAAGGCGGGGATGCTGACATTGCCCGAGAAGTTGGTGCGCGTGCCGCCGGTGGTGACGGCGCCGGTGCTGCTGCCATGCGCCACGGTCGCGCCCGCGCCGGCATCGAGTTCGGGAATGCGGTCGGCGCGCTGGATGCGATATTGCGCGCGCGCCGCGGCGATGTTGGCCGCGGCGACGCGCAGGTCGCGATTGCTGGCCAGCGCCTGCTCGATCAGCTTCCGGAGCCGCGGGTCCTTGAAGATGTCCTGCCAGGTGACGCTGGGCAGCGCTGCTTCGTCGGCCTTGAGATAGGCATCGCCCGCCGGCCAGCCCGGCGGCACCGGCGCTTCGGGCCGGGCATATTTCGGCTCCATCGAGCAGCCGGCGAGCGCCGTGCCGAGGAGCAGGGTCAGAACCGCGCGCTTCATGCCTGCGCCTCCCGCTTGCGGGCCCGTCGTTCGCGCAGCGCCTTCAGCGCGTCGCGCACGCCGCGGCGGACGAGCACGAAGAACAGGGGGATGTAGAAGATGGCGAGGATCAGTGCGGTCAGCATGCCGCCGATCACCGCGGTGCCGATCGCGATGCGGCTGTTCGCGCCGGCACCGGTGGAGATCGCCAGCGGCAGCACGCCGAAGATAAAGGCCAGGCTGGTCATCACGATCGGGCGGAAGCGGATGCGGGCGGCTTCGATCGCGGCCTCGATCACGCGCTTGCCTTCCTTCTCGGCGCGCTCGGCGAACTCGATCATCAGGATGGCGTTCTTAACCGCCAGGCCCATGGTCGTGAGCAGGCCGATCTGCAGATAGACGTCGTTCTGCAGGCCGCGCAGCGTCACGGCGAACACCGCGCCGATCAGGCCGAGCGGCACCACCAGCATCGCGGCGACCGGGATCGACCAGCTCTCGTACAGCGCCGCCAGGCACAGGAACACGATGAGCAGCGAGACGCCGTACAGCAACGGCGCCTGCCCGCCGGCCAGCCGCTCCTGATAGGAGAGGCCGGCCCAGGCGATGCTGGTGCCGGGGATCTGCGCGGCGAGCTCCTCCATGCGCTTCATCGCGTCGCCCGAGCTCTTGCCCGGGGCCGGCTGGCCCTGGAACTCGAAGGACGAGATGCCCTGGAAGCGCGACACGGTGGTCGGCGCGGTCGCCCAGCTGATCGTCGCGAAGGAGGAGAAGGGCGTCATCGTGCCGTTGCTGCCGCGCACGAACCATTCGCCGAGATTCTGGGGCTCGGCGCGATAGGGCGCGTCGCCCTGGACATAGACGCGCTTCACGCGGCCGCGATCGATGAAGTCGTTGACGTAGCGGCCGCCCCAGGCAGTCGACAGCGTGTTGTTGACGTCCGCCTGGGTGAGGCCGAGCGCGGCGAGCTTCTCCTGGTCGATCTGGATGTTGAGCGTCGAGACGTCGGGCAGGTCGGACAGGCGGACGGCCTGGAGGTCGGGATCGGCATTGGCCGCGGCGAGCAGCCTGTCGCGGGCGGCCACGAAGTCGGTGCGCGACATGCCGCTGGTGTTCTGCAGCTCGAGCGTGAAGCCGTTCGACTGGCCGAGGCCGCGGATCGCCGGCGGCACCAGCGCGAAGACCTGGGCGTCGCGGAAGTTGCGGAAGGCGCCGGCCGCGCGCTGGACGATCGCGTCGGCGCCGTTCTCCTTGCCCGGGCGATCGTCCCAGGAGACGAAGTTGACGAAGCCCTGGCCGGTATTCTGGCCGCTGGCGCCGCCACCCCCGCCGCCGCCGGTGACGGTGAAGATGGTGCGGACGTTCCTGCCCTCCTGCTCGCGCAGATATTTCTCGACCGCGAGCTGCACTTCCTGGGTGCGGGCCTGAGTCGCGCCGGCGGGCAGGCGGAACTGGACGCTGGCGGCGCCCTGGTCCTCGGTCGGCAGGAAGCCGGTGGGCAGGCGGTAGAACATCAGCACCAGCACTGCGCAGACCAGCAGGTAGATCAGCAGGAAGATCCACTTGCGATCGACGACATAGGAGATGGTGCGGGTATAGTGCTCGATCGTCCATTCGAAGCCGCGGTTGAACTTCTGCGAACCGATGCGGCCCCAGCGGCCGACAAAAGGCACGCGGCGCGAGAACCAGCCGGAGCCGGGCTCGGCCATGTCTTTCTTGCGCTTGAGCACCGTGGCGGTGAGCGCCGGGCTGAGGATCAGGGCGACGAGCACCGACAGGACCATCGCCGAGACGATGGTGACCGAGAATTGGCGGTAGATCACGCCGGTCGAGCCGCCGAAGAACGCCATCGGCAGGAACACCGCCGACAGCACCAGCGCGATCGCGACCAGCGCGACCTGGATCTGGTCCATCGACTTGATCGTCGCCTCGCGCGGGGTGAGCTCGGGGTCCTCCTCCATCAGGCGCTCGACATTCTCGACCACGACGATCGCGTCGTCGACGAGCAGGCCGATCACCAGCACCAGGCCGAACAGGGTGAGCGTGTTGATCGAATAGCCGAGCGCATAGAACACCGCGAAGGTGCCGAGCAGCACCACCGGCACCGCGATCATCGGCACCAGCGTCGCGCGCCAGCTCTGCAGGAACACGAACATGACGATGACGACGAGCGCGATCGCCTCGCCCAGCGTCTTCACCACTTCGTCGATCGAGAGCTTGATGAACTCGGTGGTGTCGTTGGCATAGGCGTAGTTGAAGCCCTGGGGGAACTCCTTGGCCGCTTCCGCCACCGTCGCCTTGATCAGCTCGGCGGTCTTCAGCGCGTCGGCGCCCGGCGCGGTGCTGATCGCGATGCCCGAGCCGGGATGGCCGTTGACGCGGCTGACCGCATTGTAGTTCTCGGCGCCCAGCTCGATCCGGGCGACGTCCTTCAACAGCACGTGCGCGCCGTTGGTCTGGGTCTTGAGGATGATCTTGGCGAATTGCTCGGGCGTCTGCAGCCGCGACTGGGCGGTCACCGTCGCATTGAGCATCTGGGTGGCCGGCATCGGCTGGCCGCCGATCTCGCCGGCGGCGATCTCGGTGTTCTGGCTGGTGATCGCGTTCACCACGTCGCTCGGCATCAGGCCGTAGCTGGCGAGCGCCGAGGGGTTGAGCCAGATGCGCATGGCATAGGGCGAGCCGAACACGTTGACGTCGCCCACGCCTGGCAGGCGCGACAGCGTGTCCTGGAGGTTGGACGAGAGCCAGTCGGACACGTCGCGATTGGTGCGCTTGTCGGTCTCGTCATAGACGCCGACGAGCAGCAGCGTGTCGGGGTTGGACTTGGTGACGCGCACGCCCTGCTGCTGCACCTGGTTGGGTAGGCGGGAGAGCGCGGCCTGCACCTGGTTCTGCACCTGCACCTGGGCGATGTCGGGATCGGTGCCCTTGTCGAAGGTGGCGCTGATCGTCACCTGGCCGCGCGAGGTGGACGAGGAGCTGAAATAGAGCAGCCCGTCGATGCCGGTCAGGTTCTGCTCGATGATCTGCGTCACCGAGTTCTGCACCGTCTCCGCCGACGCGCCGGGATAGGTGGCGCGGATGTTGACCTGGGGCGGCGCGATGTCGGGATATTGCGCGATGGGCAGCGAGAAGACCGCGCCCAGGCCCATCAGCATGGTGATGATCGCGATCACCCAGGCGAAGATGGGGCGATCGATGAAGATGCGCGACATGGGTGCTCAGCCGCCCTTCGACTTGGATGCGCCGGTGTCCTGGCCCTTGCGGGGCTGCTCGATCTTCTGCGGCGTGTCGGCCGGGACCGGGCGGATATCGGCATTGGGCTTCAGGTTGGCGATGCCCTGGGTGATCACCTTGTCGCCGGGATTGAGCCCCTTGGTGATGACCCAATAGGCGCCCTGGGTGCGCTCGGCGGTCACGTCGCGGCGCACCGCCTTGTTGTCCGGGCCGACCACCCAGAGCTGGGCGGCGCCCCTGGCGTCGCGCGACACGGCCTGTTGCGGCACCAGGAAGGCGCGGGTGTCGATCGCCTGGGTGAAGACCGCGCGGACGAACATGCCCGGCAGCAGCATCCCCTCGGGATTGGCGAAGCGCGCGCGCAGCGTGACGGTGCCGGTGTTCTGGTCGACCATCACTTCGGAGAATTCGACCGTGCCGGTCGTGCCATATTCGCTGCCGTCCTCGAGCTTCAGGCGCACGTCGGCGCTGCCCGGCGTCACGCCCTGCTGCGCCAGCGCGCGGCGCAGCGCGAGCAGCTCGGTGCTCGACTGCTGGATGTCGACGAAGATCGGGTCGAGCCGCTGGATCACCGCCAGCGGATCGGCCTGGTTGGTCGTCACCAGCGCGCCTTCGGTTACGAGCGAGCGGCCGATGCGGCCGGTGATCGGCGCGGGGACGCGCGTGAAGTGCAGGTTGATCCGCGCGGTCTGCAGCTGCGCGCCCGTCTGGGCGACCTGCGCGCGGGCCTGGCGGGCGGCCGCCGCGGCATCGGTATAGTCCTGCTTCGACACCGCCTCGGCCTCGGCGAGCGGCTTGTAGCGATCGGCCCTGATCCGGGTCGCCTCGGCATTGGCCTGGGCGTTCTGCAGATTGGCCGCCGCCTCGGCGACGCTGGCGGAATAGAGGCTGGGATCGATCTGGTAGAGCGTCTGCCCCTGGCGGACGATCGTGCCCTCGGTGAAGAGGCGCTTGCGCACGATCCCGGCCACCTGCGGCCGGATCTCGGAGACCTGATAGGGATTCACCCGCCCGGTCAGCTCCGCGACCACCGGCACCTGCCCCGGCTGGACCACCACGAAGCCCACCTGGGGCGGTCCGCCCGCGCCCTTTTTCTGCGCAGTCTGGCCGCCGCTGCCGCAGGATGCGAGGAGCAGCGTGGTCGAGAGCAGGGCAAAGGCAGGTCGGCGCGAGCCGGCAGGGATGATTCGGTGCAATTCTTCAACCCGGATCAGGCGCCGACTCCGGCGCGGTGCTTGATGACGATGTTCCTTGTGCAGCCCACTGTGCAGTGCAACACAAGAAATATGCCGGAAACGCGATAGGCGGGCCCGGCAGACCGCACGTTTCCACGATTGGTTACCTGGCGCAACAATTGCCAGCTTGTTGCGGGGTTCCCTGCGGTTATGGGGGCGATCAATCTCCGCGTTGCGGCGGGCGCGGAACCGGCCTATTGGCGCCCGCCAATATGGCACGCATCGAAACGCCCAACCGCATCCGGGGCACCCAGGACATTTTCGGCGAGGATCAGCGCAGGTTCGCCCGCGTCCTCGAAACCTTCGACCATGTCCGCAAGCTCTATTGCTTCCAGCGCGTCGACATCCCGGTGTTCGAGGCGACGGGCGTGTTCGCCCGCTCGATGGGCGAGACCAGCGACGTCGTCTCGAAGGAGATGTACACGTTCGAGGACAAGGGCGGCGACCTGATCACGCTGCGCCCGGAGTTCACCGCCGGCATCTGCCGCGCCTATATCACCGAGGGCTGGCAGCAATATGCGCCGCTCAAGCTGGTCACCAGCGGCCCGGTGTTCCGCTACGAACGCCCGCAAAAGGGCCGCTTCCGCCAGTTCCACCAGCTCGACGCCGAGATCCTCGGCGCCGCCGAGCCGGCGGCGGATGTCGAGCTGCTCGTCCTTGCCGATCAGCTGCTGCGCGAACTCGGCATCGAGGGCGTGACGCTCCAGCTCAACACGCTGGGCGACGCGGAGACGCGCGAGGCCTGGCGCGCCGCGCTGGTCGCGCATTTCGAGGCGCACCGGGACCAGCTGAGCGAGGACAGCCTGGTCCGGCTCGAGAAGAACCCGATGCGCATCCTCGATTCGAAGGACCCGCAGGACCGCCCGATCGCCGACAGCGCGCCGGACATCGATGCCTATCTGACCGAGGAGGCGGCGAGCTTCTTCAAGGCCGTCACCGACGGGCTCGACGCGGCCGGCGTGCAATGGACGCGCAACAGCCGCCTGGTCCGCGGGCTCGATTATTATCGCCACACCGCCTTCGAGTTCGTCACCGACCGGCTGGGCGCGCAGGGCACCGTGCTGGCGGGCGGGCGCTATGACGGGCTGGTCGGCAATCTCGGCGGCCCCGAGACGCCCGGCGTGGGCTGGGCGGCGGGCGTCGAGCGGCTGGGGATGCTGATCGACGAGCCGGCGGCGGAGCGGATGCAGGTCGCCGTGGTGGTCGAGGCCGCGGGCGCGGAGGGCGCGGCGATCGGCTTGCTCGCCGCGCTGCGCAATGCGGGTTTCAGCGCCGAGCTCTTCGCGACCGGCAGCGCCAAAAAACGCTATGACCGCGCGCTCAAGGCGGAGCCTGCGATGACGCTTTCGTTCCAGGCGCGCGACGGCGCTCTCTCGATCGGCCAGCGCGTGATCCGCGCCGACGCGGTCGATGCGGATGCCGTGGCTGCATTGGTCGCCGCGCGATGAAGATTCCCGCCGACCGCATCGCCGCGATCGAGGCGCGGCGCGACGAGTTGCAGGCGCAGATGGCGACCGGCGACCTGTCGGGCGACAGGTTCGTCGCCGTCTCCAAGGAATATGCCGAGATCGAGCCGGTGGCGCTCGCCGCGGGCGAAGTCCGCCGGCTGCGTGCCGAAGCCGAATCGCTCGCGCTGATGGCGCAGGAGCCCGATGAGGAAATGCGCGCGCTGGCGGCGGAGGAGCTCCGCGCCAACGAGACGGCGCTGGCCGATGCCGAGCGCGGCCTTGCGCTTTCGCTGCTGCCCAAGGATGCGGCCGATGCGCGCCCCGCCATGCTCGAGATCCGCGCCGGCGTGGGCGGCGACGAGGCCGCGCTGTTCGCCGGCGACCTGCTGCGCATGTACCAGCGCTATGCCGACCGGATGGGCTGGAAGATCGAGCTGATCTCCTCGTCCGAATCGGAGTTCGGCGGCTTCAAGGAAGTGGTGCTCAGCGTCACCGGCACCGGCGTGTTCGCCAAATTGAAGTTCGAGAGCGGCGTGCACCGGGTGCAGCGCGTGCCGGCCACCGAGGCGGGCGGGCGCATCCACACTTCGGCGGCGACGGTGGCGGTGCTTCCGGAAGCCGAAGAGGCCGATATCCGGATCGACGACAAGGACCTGCGCATCGACATCTACCGGGCGTCGGGCCCGGGCGGGCAGGGCGTGAACACCACCGATTCGGCGGTGCGCATCACCCATTTGCCCACCGGCACGATCGTGATCCAGCAGGACGAGCGCTCGCAGATCAAGAACAAGGCCAAGGCGATGAAGGTGCTGCGCACCCGCCTGTACGAAGCCGAGCGCGACCGGCTCGCCTCGGCGCGGGCGGGCGCGCGGCAGTCGATGGTCGGCTCGGGGGATCGCTCGGAGCGCATCCGCACCTATAATTTCCCCCAGGGCCGCGTGACCGATCACCGCATCAACCTGACGCTCCACCGCCTGCCCGAAGTGATGGAAGGCGAGCTGGACGAGCTTATCGGCGCGCTCGTCGCCCAGGACGAAGCGGACCGGTTGGCACAGCTCGATTCGTGAGCGAAGCGGCCGACATCAACACGGCCATTCCCGCCTATCTGGGTTATCAGCGCGCGAGCCATCCGCAGACGGATTGGCCCGCAGTCGTCGGGGCACTGGGTATCGCGCGGGCGCAGGCCGTGGAAATCCCCATGCTTCGCATCCTCGGCGCGCTTGGCGATATGCAGCCCGACTGGCGCCCGCTCGGGCTTTGGAAGGGCAGCGAATGGGCGGTGCGGGCGTTGCGGAAGGCGCATCCGGGGATCGATGATCGCGCGGCCAAGGCGCTGGTCTGGGCCTTTTCGTGCAACAACCGATGAGTGTTCGTGTCGCCCTCAACCAGGCTGCCCGTGCGCTCGAAGCCGTTTCCGATTCGCCCCGGCTCGACGCGGAGCTCCTTGCCGCCCATGCCCTGGGCGTTTCCCGCGAATCGATGATCCTGCGCCATCTCGGCGACCCCGCGCCGGAAGCGCTGGAGGCGCTGCTCGCCCGCCGGCTCGCGTATGAGCCGGTCGCGTACATCACGGGCCGCCGCGCCTTCTGGACGATCGAGCTGGCCGTCGGCCCAGGCGTGCTGATCCCGCGGCCCGACAGCGAGACGCTGATCGAGGCGGCGGTCGAATATTTCGGGGCGCGAGCGCCGGCGCGGATCCTCGATCTCGGCACCGGCCCGGGCACGCTGCTGCTCGCCGCGCTCGCCGAATGGCCCGAGGCGCAGGGGCTGGGCGTGGACGCTTCGGATGTCGCGCTCGACTATGCCCGGCGCAACGCCGCGACATTGGGGATGGCGGCGCGCGCCGGCTTCCGGCGCGGCGATTGGGGGGAGGGGCTCGATGGCCGCTTCGACCTGATTCTCGCCAATCCGCCCTATATCGGGACGGGGGAGCCGCTGCCCGAGCAGGTGCGCCGGTACGAGCCGGGTTCGGCGCTGTTCGCGGGGGCCGAGGGGCTGGACGATTATCGCCGCATCGTCCCCGATCTCCGCCGCCTGCTCGCGCCGGGCGGCGGCGCGGTGCTGGAGATCGGCTGGACCCAGGCCGAGCCGGTATCCGCGATTGCCCGGAATGGCGGTTTCGCCGTGACGCTGTACAAGGATCTGGGAGAGCGGCCACGCGCGCTGCTCCTGACTTGAAAAGACGCTAAAACGACACATATTTCTGCTTGGACATTGGTGCTGCACCGGCTAAGACAGCGACGGGGTAGGGCACTTTCAACCAAGCCGTTGAAACTTGGGCCGTGAAAAGCACAGCCCCGATTCAGGTCATGATAGCCGCTGCAGTCCGGTGGCCATGGCAGGCGACTTGCGCCTCCCGAGGCGTTGGCGCGCATTTGTAAACTGCATCCGGGACCCAGGAATTGGACCGACGGACAGCGTAAACAAGACAGGACATACAGACCTTGATGAACAATCGTCAGGCCGGCCGCCGTCGTGGTCGTGGCGGGCAGCAGCAACGCCAGGGTGGCAACCCCGGCCAGGGCAACGGGAACCGCATCGACAACCGTGCGCGCGGCAACGCCGCCCAACTGCTCGAGAAGTACAAGAATCTGGCGCGCGATGCCCAGATGCAGGGCGATCGGGTCAACACCGAATATTATCTCCAGTTCGCGGATCACTATTTCCGCGTGCTGAGCGAGAGCCGCTCGCGCTTCGAGGAGCAGAACCAGCAGCGCCGCCAGCGTGACGATTTCGACGGCGACGACGAGGATTTCGACGTCGAGGCCGATGGCAATCGTGCCGACGACGCGGACGAGCAGCAGGAGCAGCGCGCCCAGCAGCCGCGCCGCGAGCGCGAGGAGCGCCAGCCCCGCCGCGATCGTGAGGACCGCAACGGCCGCGCCAATGGCAATGGCTATGGCCATGCCGTCGAAGCCGAGAGCTTCGAGGCGGCCGCCGAAGAGCAGCGTGCTCCGCGCGAGGAGCAGGCGCCGCGCCGCGCCCGGCGTCCCCGCCGCGAGGAGGCGCAGCCCGAGGAAAGCCATGCGATCGACGCTGCGGTGCTTCCGCCCGCGCTCGGCGCGATCGACGCGGTACCGGCCGCGGAAGCGGAGGAGCCGGTGAAGAAGCCGCGCCGCCGCCGCACCCGCGCCGAGGATGCGGAAGCGACTGCCTGAACGGCACAGCGCGCCTGAAGATTCAGCGAAACGGATCGGCGGCTGGGCGAAGGCTCAGTCGCCGATTTCCATTTCGTCCTTCAGCCGATCCTCCACCTGCGCGTCATGGCCGGTGCCCGAGCTCAGGAACATCAAGCCCATCAGCATGGCACCGAGCAGGATCGTGAAGAACACGCCGAGCGCGGTGGCGGTGATCACGGTCAGGTTGAGCCAGCCCAGCCAGTGCCACAGGACCAGGATCGCGAGGATCGCGGCCGCCGCCGCGGCCATCGCCATCCAGCCCAGGATGCGGCGATAGCGCGCCCAGGCAAAGGCGGCATATTCGGGATCGTCCAGGCCGTGCGGCGCGTCCATCTTTTGCAATTGGGGGCGATGTGTGGGAGACTCAACCGCCTGGACCCGAATGCGGAGTGAAGGCGATGACGATCGCGGCGATCCTGGGGGGCAAGGGGCACGAAGTGGTCTCGATCGACGGGGACCGGACGGTTGCCGATGCGGTCGCGCTGCTCGCCGGGAAGCGGATCGGCGCCGTGCCCGTGATGTCCGGCGGCGCGGTGGCCGGCATATTTTCCGAGCGTGACGTGATCTACTGCCTCGAGCGCGAGGGCGCCGCGGCGCTTGCGCGCACGGTGGGCGAGGTGATGACCGCCCCGGCGATCACCGTCTCTCCCGGCGAGAGCGTGCTTGCCGCGCTGGCGCTGATGACGCGCCGGCGCATCCGCCATCTGCCGGTGGTCGAGGGCGATACCTGTATCGGCCTCGTCTCGATCGGCGATCTGGTGAAGTACCGGATCGAGCGGATCGAATCGGAAGCCGATGCGATGCGCGCCTATATCCAGGCGGTGTGATCCCGGGCGGGCGCTTGCCTTTCTATCCGTGGCGATTGCGGATCAGGTTGATCGATTCGATCAGGACCGGGCGGGCGAACAGGAACAGCAGCCCGCCATAGATGACGCCGCCGGCGCCCACGAGCAGCGCGAGATGCGGGAGCGCGGGAAGCGGCGGCAGCAGCGTATCGAGCCCGGTGACGAGCAGCGCCATGGCGACGGCGGCGAGCACCGGCGGGGCGATCGCCTCGACCAGCGCGCCCGGCTTCACGCCGATCACCGGCAGCGTCCGCCAGGTCGAGACCGCGAGATAGACGGGATAGGCCGCGAACCAGGCGGCGACGAGCCCCATCAGCCCCCAGTGCACGCCGATCAGGAATGCGATCGGCAGGCAGAGCGCGCCGGTGGCCGAATTCTGGGCGCTGATTCCCGGCCGGCCACAGGCGTCGCTGGCGGGAGCATAGAGCACCTGCAGCGTCATCATCGGCATGGCGAGCGCCAGCCAGTGCACCACCGGGGCGGCCTCCAGCCATTTCGGCCCCAGCGCCACCGCGACCAGCGGGTCGGCGGTGGCGGCCATGCCCAGGTAGAAGGGCATGGCGACCACCATGATCAGCCGGGCCGACTTGGTGAAGGCGGCGGCGACCGCGGCCTTGTCGTCCCTGAGCCGCGCATAGGCGGAGAAGGCGACTTCGTTGAGCGGCGGCACGAACTTGGAAACGAAGATCTGGGTCAGGAACAGGCTGGTCGTGTAGATGCCCAGCGTGTGCGGGTCGAACAGGCGGCCGGCGATGAATACGTCGGCCTGGCTCTGGGCGAACCAGAAGAGCTGGCCGGTGGCCATCACGCCGCCATAGCGGGCGATGTCGCCGGCGCCGCGAAAGTCGAAGCTCGGCCAGAGCAGGGAACGCGCGGCGATCGTCATGCCGATGGCGCGGGTGGCGAACAGCGCGATCGGCGCCGCGACCAGCGTCCATACGCCCAGGCCGGCCAGGGCGCCGGCAAGTGCGGCGATCGCGCCGGCGAGCGCCGAGACGAAGTTGACCAGCGCCTGCTTGCGGAAGTCCATCGCGCGCGAAAGCAGCGCCTGGGGCAGGGCGATGAACGGCGTGGCTATATATAGCAGCGCCTGCACGCGGAGCAGGTCGGCCACCATGGGCTGGCGATAATAGGCGGCGGCGGCGGGGGCCGCGAGGAACTGGACGGCGCCCAGGCCGAAGTTCAGCAGGATCAGCATGCCGAACAGCTGGCGCTGCGCGTGGCGGCCGGCGTCGTTGCGCTGGATGAGCGCGCTGGCGAGGCCGTAGCCGTTGAGCATGTTGAGCAGGACCAGGACCACCTGGGTCATCGCGAACAGGCCATAGGCGGACGGGCCGAGCAGCCGGATCACGATGAAGGTCGAGGCCCAGGTGAGCAGCTGGCCGAAGATCTGGGTGCCGGAACGCCAGATCACGGCACTGCGCACCTGCTGGCGCAGCGCGGCACTTTCGGCTTCGGAACTGGCCCGCATGGTATCGCTCATCCCGCGCGCTATGCGCCCGTTCGCGTTTATGCGCCGTAAACCGCCCAATGGGCACGAAATTGCGCAGATCTGCAGGGGAAATCCCATCCCGGATTCGCGTTTCGGGGGCGATTCGAGGGGCGATTCGAACGATTCGCGGGCCCCAGGGTCATGGAACCGTCATCCCGGCACCGGGCCCAGTGCCAAGAAACCGCGGATTTCTGCGGGTTTCCGGGTCTGTTTCGAAAAAAAGACAGAAAGTTTCACAAGGCTGTTGACGGGCCGGAAGGTCACGCATAGAAGCCACTCCACCGACGCGGTGCTCCTCACCGGAACGACGCGGCGGTCACCAAAATCCAGGCGCACAGGTCGCCCCGAGAAAAAGGGGTTGGACGGTGCGTCGGTTTTTGTCGCTCTTTGACATAGTGATTTAGATGAAGGGACATGTGGGCGGCGGCCCTGGGTTCTGGCGGCTTCTAGGCGTCGGATACTCAGATAAAGTCAAGC